>CAWDRH010000003.1:1940000-2666967 GCA_963804695.1 uncultured Gammaproteobacteria bacterium | reverse complement strand
TACGGCGTGAACGGATTTACCGATGAACTGCTGCAAGCCTTCGTCGTGCACAGCGTGAAGCGCGTGCTGATCGCCTACGACCGGGACGAAGCGGGCGATCGTGCGGCCGAAGACCTGGTGCCCAAGCTCACAGCACACGGCATCGACAGTTGGCGCGTGCTGTTCCCCAAGGGCATGGACGCGAACGCATATGCGCTCAAGGTTGCGCCGGCCGACAAGAGTCTTGGCCTGGTGTTGCAGCAAGCCGTTCCCATCGGCAAAGCAAAATCTGTCGTGACGGCTGCCCCCATCGCGCCGTCACCGGCAGAGCCGGAAGCAAGTATACAAAGCAGCGTTGTGGAACATCCATCCTTAGCTGTAGCTGTTGCATCAGCGGATACACCCGAACCTCTCGCGGCCGAAGTGAACGCGCAGCAGATCATCGTGACGTTCGGGGACCGGCGTTATCGCGTGCGGGGTCTGGCGAAGAATCTGAGTGCCGACACCTTGCGCGTGAACGTGTTGATCAGCGGCGAAGGCGATGCACTGCACGTGGACACCTTCGACCTGTACGCGGCAAAAGCGCGCCAGGTGTTCGTGAAGCAAGCGGCATCGGCGCTCGGCGTCGAGGACGCCGTGATCGAGCGCGACCTCGCGCGGCTGCTGTTGAAGCTGGAAGAACTGCAGGACACCACGATCCGCGCGGCGGTCACGCCATCGAGGCCTGAACCGACGATCACGCCGGCGCAGCACGAAGCGGCGATGGCCTTGCTGCGTGATCCGCATCTTGCAGAGCGCATCGTTGAGGGCGTGGCGGCGATCGGCGTGGTCGGCGAGGATGCCAATGCGCTGGTCGGATACCTGGCCTGTGTGTCGCGCAAGCTCGACAAGCCGCTGGCGATCCTGATCCAGTCAACAAGTGCCGCGGGCAAATCCACGCTGATGGATGCGCTGCTGTCGCTGATGCCCGAAGCCGAACGCGTGCACTACTCGGCGATGACCGGACAGAGCTTGTTCTACCTCGGCGAAGGCGACCTCAAGCACAAGATCCTCGCGATCGCCGAGGAAGAAGGCGTGCGGCAAGCGGCGTATGCGTTGAAGTTGCTGCAATCCCAAGGCGAGCTCACAATCGCGAGCACGGGCAAAGACCCGACGACAGGCAAGCTCGTCACCGAGGAATACCGGGTCGAAGGTCCGGTGATGTTGTTCCTGACGACGACGGCGATCGAGATCGACGAAGAACTCTTGAACCGCTGTCTTGTACTGACGATCAACGAATCGCGGGAACAGACTGAAGCCATCCACCGCCGCCAGCGTGAGGCGAAAACCTTGCGCGGCTTGCTCGCTGGCAAGGAAGCCGAGGCGATCCGGTTGGTACATCGCGCGGCGCAAACGCTGCTGCGTCCGCTGGCTGTCGTGAACCCTTATGCGGAAGCGTTGACGTTCCGCAGCGAGTCCACGCGCCTGCGCCGCGATCACGCGAAGTACCTGACGCTGATCGATGCGATCGCGTTCCTGCACCAGTATCAGCGTCCGGTGAAGTCGGCGACGGTCGCCGGTGAAGCGATCGAGTACGTCGAAGTCACGCTGGACGATATTGCGCTGGCCAATCGCCTGGCGAGCGACGTGCTCGGCCGCTCGCTTGATGAACTGCCGCCGCAGACACGGCGCGTGCTGACGCTGCTCGATGCGTTCGCCGTCGAGCAGTGCCGCACGCAGCGGATCGAGCGCAAGGCATGGCGCTTCACACGACACGAGGCACGCACAGCGACCGGGTTACGCGACACGCAATTGCGCGTGCACCTGGATCGGCTGGTGCAGTTGGATTACCTGTTGCCTCACGCCGGCCGCAACGGACAGCGCTTCGTCTATGAACTCGCGTTCGACGGACACGCTGACAACGCAGCGCCACAGTTGGTCGGCTTGCTCGATGTGGAAACGTTGCAAGCCGGTGCGTTGCCGACCTCGCGGGGAACCGGTGTAACCTCGCGTGGTGAAACGGCCGACCTCGCGGCCCGCTTGCGGGGTGCTCGCGGTGAGCTTGCGGCCGGCTTGCGCACTGTGGCAACACCACGCAACGCGAGCACGGACGCGGGTTCTTCTTCTTTAGTTGCTGCTGTAGAAGAAACTCCACTACTGCGGTCGCCGCGCGCGGCGTCGTACCGCAGGCACAACGGCGCCGCTGTCGTGCCATGAGCGCGCCGTGGGGCGTGTTGCTGCGCCAGTTCCTTGACGCGAGTGCAGCGAAGGGACTCACGCCGGCCACGGTGACGACCCGCAAACGTGGCTTGGCGCGCTTCATCGCCTGGTGCGAGGAACGCGGCCTGTCGGTCGCCGACATCACGCTGCCGATCCTGGAACGCTATCAGCGATTCCTGTTCCACGCGCGCAAACGCGACGACACGCCGTTGGCGCTGGCGTTCCAGTACCAACTACTGCTGCCGATCAATGCGCTGTTCCGCTGGCTGGTGCGTTCGGGCCAGCTCGCCGCTAATCCTGCGGCCGACTTGGAGTTCCCGAAGTTGCCGCAACGCTTGCCACGCACCTGGTTGAGCGTGGCCGAGATCGAGCAGGTGCTGCGACACGTGGCGATCTACGGCGACGTGGGCATCCGTGATCGCGCGATCATCGAGACGCTGTACTCGACTGGACTGCGCCGGGCGGAACTTCTCGCGATGACGCTGCGCGACGTCGATCAACTCGCCGGCATCGTGTTCGTGCGCGAAGGCAAAGGGCGCAAGGATCGCGTGGTGCCGATCGGGGAGCGTGCGCTGGCCTGGCTCGTGAAGTATCGCGATGAAGTCCGTGTGCAATGGCTGGCCGGACTCGATGACGGCCGCTTGTGGTTGCGCCCGGATGGAAAGCCGTTGCGCAAGAACCAGCTTACCGACCGCATGAAGAAACTCATCGCCGAAGCCGGCATCGACAAGCCCGGCGCGTGCCACATCCTGCGTCACTCGATGGCGACGCACATGCTCGACCACGGCGCCGACGTGCGCTTCGTGCAAGCGATCCTCGGCCACGCGCAGCTCAGCACGACGGCAATCTACACGCACGTGGCGATCGGCCAGCTCAAGGCCGTGCACACCGCCACGCACCCGAGCGCGCACCTGACGCGCAAGCCGCACGAACCGCGCGACGACTGACTGCGCGCAGCTAAGAAAAGAATCTTGCGGGCCTGGCCCGGGCGTGCGGGCGTGCCCGAAAAACCGCCTCAAGGAAAAATCTTTGCTGCTAGACTCGGTGCCTATGCTCGCTGCACTCGCCAGGCCGCACCGCATCAAGCAAAGCCACCGTCGTCGTCGGCGGATCGCGTCGGGCGTGCGAGACTACAACTACTTCCGGGATTATGAGCCGGGAACAGGGCGATACGTTGAATCCGATCCTATGGGGCTTGGAGGCGGTCTCGATACCTATGCATATGTTGATGGCAGCCCGCTAAACGGTATCGACCCGGATGGCGAAGGTCCATTCTTCCCAAGCTGTAATAGTGGTGGATGTCATTCTCCGGCGCCTATTCCATTCCCCGGACCTGGACCAAGGCCGGCGCCGTCTCCTGGATTCCCTGGTTTTTCGGTACCTCTCCCAGGGGGCTTGCTGATACCCCTAATACAAGAAATGTGTAAGGAGAAGACATGTCCTCCTTGCACGCCATATGCTGTTGGTGACCTTGGATATCAAGGGCCAAAAGTAAGTCAGCAGGGAATAGACAAGGGCGTGCCACACTACATTCTTTTTCAAGTTCAGCAAATTCAATCAACGTGTGAGTGTATTTGGAAGGAGAACACAAAGGGTATTATGGGTGGGCATCATTCACCTACAGCTATGGGGGTAGATTTAAATGGATTACCTCGCCCTCCGCCATACCCCGGAAGATGAATATGAAAGACATTCTTATAGTATCGGCAATGATTTGCGGTCCACCAAGGTATTTCGATGGCAGGCTGATTCTCTCTGCCTATCATGGTGTCTGGGAGGCCGCAAAAGAATTGCCCGATGACATTAGGTCATATGTCACTGATGATGTTGGAAGTAATAACGTCAAATATGGTGGGTTATTACAAATAATTAATTCTGCTGTATTTGAAATACTAAAAGAGCGAGGGCTATTTGCGTGCTTTAGAGGAGTGCACGCTGAGTATTCTGAATATATACAGGCGTTTCCTCCTCGGAAGATATATGAAAATTTAGAGAAAGATTTAAAATTTATGGGGTGGGATATATCAACCAGCAATGGGTGGTCTTCTGCTTCTTGTGAAGGAATTTTCCCTATTAACCCATTCACTGGTGAAATTATAGATCATAATATTTATCAGCTTAATGAATATGCACTTTTTAAAAATTTGGATAACTGCTTAGATTACTGCGGCATCAACAATGATAAAATTCCAGAAAATGCGCCATGGTATCCTGTTGCAGTTTACGTAGACGAGGGTTCTTATAATAGACTACAGAAATATCTGTAGTCGACCGGCAACAGTTGTCGCCGGAAGCCGGCGGCGAATCGCGTCGGGCGCGCTAGACTACAACTACTTCCGGGATTATGAGCCAGGCACCGGAAGATACGTCGAGAGTGATTTAAGTGGGTTGGGCAGTGGGATCAATACATACGCCTATGTCGGAAATATGCCATTAGCTAGATTGGACAATTTTGGCTTATATGAAACTCTACCAGGGGGGACGTACGCCACCAATCAAGGACCTGGTGGTGGTAGTGGTAGCACTTACTGCCAAAATGGGATACTTGTTCCAGATGTTCCACCATCAAACGATCCGCTTAATGAGGAGTGTGGAATCCTCGATCGCGAGAGAGAGCACGAACAATCACATATACGTGATTTGCTCGCACTTAATCCGACCGCTTGCAGCAAGCAAGCAAATGGGACATACATAGGATTCTTATACACGGGTGCTCTTTGGACGAGCGAGCAAAAAGCAATAGCCGAAGAGATAAGATGCTTGCTAGAGAAACTGGCTCTGCTTCAACGTTGCGATAAGTGTCAAGACAAATTGAATGAACGCCTTCAAGATGAACGAAACTATGAAGCTGAATTCAATGGGCCGCCGGTTTCGCCATGAAAATACATAATATTTTACTTGGCATGAGCTTGGCCTTACTTCAGGTCGGGGGACGCGCTTATGCTGCGAGCCCATTAGAGTTAATGGTCTCCCATGGCGGCGCGGGACGCACTTCTTTGGATATTGACATCGCGCTTACATATCATGGAAAAGTTCCTATAGAGATACGTAAGAGCGACTTACCTGCAAGTGCAATGTCATTTCAGATTTTTCAAAATAACAAGGAAAAAACCGGAGTAGAGCGGCTTGGATACATCTCGGATCCTGGCCCTGACAAAGTGATGCTTGTTCCAGGTCGCGTCTATAGAGGCACGATAAATTTAGCAGGAAGGTTTCGTGATTTGCCCGATATTCTTCGAAGGACGAGCGTAACAGTTAAATGGTCTTATGCGCTGACGCCCACCAACGAAAATTCTTTGCTCACTGAAACTGGTTTCTTTATTATTAAACAGAATCGTGATGGAAGTGGAAATTCGCGTTGACCTGCGACCAAACGTGCGGATCTTTGCGCCGAGCGCGGGGAAAGCAAGTGGCGAGCAGCGAACCACGGCCGGATTGCTAACATCGGCGCCGCAGCAGGTCTGCGATGCGCTAGTTCGTCTCATTGACTGGCGATAAGCCGTTTTTTACATTTGGAGTATTTAGTGCTGGTCGGTCAGTCGGGCACGTATCGAGAGCGTATAGCTCGGGTTCTCGGTTGTGTGTCGCGAACGGTACAATGGCTATTCCTTAGCTTGTTATTTGCTTCGAACGTATCTGGTGCGTCAGCGACGTCTACGACGATGCACGCATTGGGTGGCGATTTCGAGATCTCATGGAATCGCTCGTTACTGACAAATTTAGGCTTGGAAATCTCCGCCCCCCTTGCCCGAAAGGAAGTTACAGCAACCGGATTTGACCGGTTTGCCCTCTCTGAATCTTCCGAACTGAGCGTAGTCACGCAAGGCGCCAGCGTGCAAACCCTGTCTGCTGGCACAATCGCTATAAAGGGCGGGTATCAGCTCACCACGCCGAAAGGCAACATCTCGTTGGAAAATTTCACGCTGCGGCGTCGACCGGGTGCGACAGCGGAATTCGATTTAGTGACGGCGTATGGCGAAACGCCTTTCTATGTCGACAATCTCCTGATCGAGCCCGGTGCTGACGGCCAGAGCATTTCGGTGCGAACGATGGATTTGCGCATATCGCCATCGCTCGCGGCGCGTTTGGACAAGCCCGAAGTGCGGGGTTGGCTTGTGGCGACATTGCGGCTTACAGCCCATATCGTTGCTGGTACTTCAGCCGTTTTAAAGGAGGCCTGCCCGATCAGTTCGCGCTGGCCCGGCATGTCTGTTCCCGGTCACACGGGGCAGCACTATGTGGCCGACATCTTTATGCAGTCATTCGCCGTGCAGTTGACGGGTTGTCAGGACTGCACAGGCCCTGGTGGTCACGGGCGAATCAAACTGACGCCAACCACCATCTTGCGAAACAATGTCAACGACGGGACGTTCGAGCCGACCGTGGCTGGCGATGCGCATGGGACAAGTAGCGTGGCCTATGCCGCCGACATCCCTTGGCGCAACATGTTCAGCGGAGATTGCCCACCGTACGGCAATGATCAGCACCCGTATCTGACCTGGGCACTGTATCGCATCAATGCGGCGGGACAGTTGGAGCAAGTCGGACGCGCGGGGATCAAGCACGCGCATACGGCACAGAATGGCGAATGCGTGGATAACCCTAGCAGCAACCATATTCTCGGCCGCGGTTGCGGCGACGTTTATGGTGCCGGCGACAATGATGCTGCCGATGCGTTGGGACCACGCTCAGAAATCATCCCCGCCACCGGGCAATGGGGGCGATGTGGATCGATCTACGATCCCCAATGCACGGGCAAGCTCTCAGGGTTCGCCGGCTCCGATCCTTGGAAATACCGACTCGCGATTCCGGAGTCCGAAATTGATGGGACCCGCGAACCCGGCGCGCGTTATATCTTCGAAGCATGGTATGTCGTGCGTGATGACGTCGATCCTTACAACAGCATGGCGCACGTCCCCCTCGAATTTTCCTGGTATGCGACGAACCGTCTCTGGATCGTCAAGCCCACGGGCGGTGTCAAGTTAGGCAGTGTGATCGATCAGTGGGTCAACCCGGAGCAGCCCGGCGAAGATGCCGACAATGAGGAGATTCGGACGCCCAACGGGAGGATCAAAGTAGCAGTGCGCGCAACGCCGCTCGGCACGGGACGTTTCCGTTACGATTATGCTGTGATGAATTTCGATTTTGCTCAGACGCAAACATCGGGACGAGAGCCGAACCTGCGCATAATCTCTACCCATGGGATCAATAGCTTTTCGGTGTCGGTCGCTTCCCACGACAAGTTATCGCACCTGTCATTTGCGGGCGCGACCGAGGATTCGAACAACGATTGGCTACCAACAATAAAAGCCGGGCAGATCACTTGGGTGGGGCCAGAACAAAACGAGCTTACGTGGGGATCGCTGTTTCGCTTCAGTTTTGAATCCGATCAACCGCCAGCATCTACTAGCGTACATTTATACACTGAAGGGAAAGCCACGCATCCGTTGCTGGAGGCAAAGTTGTTCACGCGTGAGCAACGGGCTAAACAGTAAATCCTTTGACGCCGATCCGCAGAATCGCTGTGGTTTCGATGATTACGAGAGTAATCCTTGGTATTGTTTGCAATGTTTGCAAAAGCCCTGCACATTTGCGACGAATTAAGCGTCGCATCCGAGAATCTGCAAGAGCTATGGCGATCGCATGAGTTTGGACATCGGGTGATGGGAGTACTTTCATGAATGTATTGATCGTCGACGATCAACAATCCGCGCGTACCATGCTGCGGCACGTCATTGATAGCATCGTCCCCAATCTGAACGTGACTGATTTCGAAAATCCAATTTCGGCATTGCACTGGTCGAAGGATAATTGCATTGATCTGCTGCTGCTCGATTACCGGATGCCCGGCATGGACGGCTTGGAATTCACCCGGCAATTCCGCTGCCCACTCGCCTCGCGTGATGTTCCTATCGTGCTGATCACAGTGGTCGCTGATGAATCGGTGCGACAGGCGGCGCTCGATGCCGGCGTCATCAATTTTCTGGTTAAGCCTGTGCACCCACGCGAGCTGCGTTCGCGCTGTCGAAATCTACTCTCGTTGCGCCTGTAGGGAGAATCAGTGAAGGAGCATGCGGGCGCTCTTGAACATCAGGTGCTCGAAAGTATGCAAGAGGTTGAAGAACGCGAATGCGAAACTGACCGCAGAATCTGCGGCGCGCCACTACAATCGGATGCTCGACATTCGTCTCGGGCAGATTTTACCCGCTGCGATCTCAAACAGTGAGACGCTGAGTCTCATGTGCTGGCTTGGCCACTATAGAAGGGGCGCACCGAGCGCCTCATCTTCTTACGGATGACAAAAATGCGCATTCGTATACTATCGATGTTGAGGAATTGAGCGCAGCAAATATGTTCGCTGACGTTCGCCGAAAGCCACGCAAGTTCGCGGCGAGTCGGCCTGCCTCAGCGTGCCTGTAGCGGTATTGGCAGGTTGCACGGCAATCGAAGCAAGTTTGAAGCAAGTAAGTTAGGCTCGGCAGTTGCGCGAGCCTAAATTATTGATTTATATGGCGTCCCCAGGGGGATTCGAACCCCTGTTACCGCCATGAAAGGGGCGGCGGCTGCGCCCCAGTTGGTCATACCTGTCATCGGGGGCCACGCGAGCGACCGCGAGCGATGTGGCCTGCTCAGGCGCGCCCAAGCGGCCTTTGGCGGTAGGGTATCATTGACCTAAGCGATGCCCCGCACGCCTCAATGGCCCTGGCCTATAGGGGTATCGAAATACAAAGGGGGTATCGTTGGGGGTACCTTCTGGTATTTTTCATTTAACTTGACTTAAATAATAATGTAAAACAATAAGTTACTTATACTCATGCTGCTGATGATCGATAACTACGACAGCTTCACCTACAACCTCGTCCAGTACCTCGGCGAGCTGGGTCAGGACGTACGCGTCGCGCGCAACGACGAGCTGTCGATTGAGCAAATCCAGAAACTGAATCCCGAGCGCATCGTGATCTCGCCCGGCCCCGGCACGCCGGATCAGGCGGGCGTGTCACTGGAATTGATCCAGAAGCTCGGCGGGCAGATTCCGATCCTGGGCGTTTGCCTGGGTCATCAGAGCATCGGCCAGGCCTTCGGCGGCAAGTCGTGCGCGCCGGGCAGATCATGCATGGCAAGACTTCGATGATCCATCACATCGGGAAAGGCGTGTTCGCCGGTCTGCCGAATCCGTTCGAGGCAACGCGCTACCATTCGCTGGTGGTGGAAAAATCCACTTTGCCGCAGTGTCTGGAAGTGACGGCGTGGACGCAGCATTCCGACGGCAGCATCGACGAGATCATGGGACTGCGGCACAAGGCGCTCGCGATCGAGGGCGTGCAGTTCCATCCCGAGTCGATCCTGACCCAGCACGGGCACGATCTGCTGCGGAATTTTCTTGGTGCGACGCGGCACGCGGCCTGACGGCTTGCACAAATGTATTGCCGCAGTGGATCATGCACGCTCCCGTTGCGAATCCGAGCGAGCCCTGCCGTGCCGATAACGCCGCAAGAAGCGCTGCAGCGCACGATTGAACATCGCGAAATCTTCCACGACGAGATGATCGACTTGATGCGTCAGATCATGCGCGGGGAAGTGTCGCCGCAGATGGTGGCCGCCATCCTGGCCGGGCTACGGGTCAAGAAAGAAACCGTCGGCGAAATCGCCGCCGCTGCCAGCGTGATGCGCGAGATGGCCGCAAGCGTGCATGTCCCGCCCTACCGGCATTTTGTCGACATCGTCGGCACCGGTGGCGACAACGCCAATACGTTCAATATTTCCACCGCCTCGATGTTCGTGGCCGCGGCGGCTGGTGCGCGCGTGGCCAAGCATGGAAACCGCGGCGTGTCGTCGAAATCCGGCAGCGCCGATGTGCTCGAAGCGTTGGGCGCAGTCATCGACCTGGCGCCGGAGCAGGTGGCACTGTGTCTGGAGGAAACCGGCATCGGTTTCATGTTTGCGCCGATCCACCATCCCGGCGATGAAAGTGGTTGCACCGATCCGCAAGGAAATGGGCGTGCGTACGCTGTTCAATATCCTCGGCCCGCTGACCAATCCCGCTGGTGCACCGAATATCTTGATGGGCGTGTTTCATCCGGATCTGGTTGGGATCCAGGCGCGCGTATTGCAGCGACTCGGCACCGGCAACGCACTGGTGGTTTGGGGCCGCGACGGCATGGACGAGATCAGCCTCGGCGATACCACCCTGATCGGCGAACTGCGCGATGGCAAGGTGCGTGAATACGAAATCCACCCGCGCGACTTCGGGCTAGAGATGTACGCAACCGACGACTTGCGCGTGAACGATGCGTCGGAATCGCGTTTGCGCGTACTCGAAGCGCTGGAAAACAAGCCAGGCGCGGCACGCGATGTCGTGCTGCTCAATGCCGGCGCAGC
The DNA here is from genome assembly GCA_963804695.1 of uncultured Gammaproteobacteria bacterium. GTDB lineage: Bacteria > Pseudomonadota > Gammaproteobacteria > Xanthomonadales > Rhodanobacteraceae > Rudaea. The sequence continues at coordinate 2,656,410 of CAWDRH010000003.1, read as the reverse complement.
CTTGTATGTGGCGGATGTTGCGGCATCCATCGGTGCGGGTATCGAACTGGCGCGTGGCGTGGTGGCATCGGGTGCCGCGCGCGCGAAACTCGATGTCTTCGTTGCGGCGACGCGTCGAATTACCGTGCGTTGAGTCGGCGCATGGACGATATCCTCCGCCGCATTCTTGAGCGCAAGACGGTCGAAATTCAGGAGCGCAGTGCACACGTCGGCCTCGACGAATTGCAACGGCGTGCTGCTTTGGTGCCGCCGCCCCGCGGCTTTGCCAACGCGTTGCGCAAAAAGATCGCCGCTGGCCAATCGGCCGTGATCGCCGAAGTGAAGAAGGCAAGTCCCAGCCGTGGCGTGATCCGCGCCGACTTCCGCCCGGCGGATATCGCTCGCAGCTACGAAGCCGGCGGCGCGGCCTGTCTGTCAGTACTGACCGATGTCGATTTCTTCCAGGGCGCCGACGCCTATCTGCGCGAGGCACGCGAAGCCTGCACCTTGCCGGTACTGCGCAAGGATTTCACCATCGACGCGTACCAGGTGCATGAAGCGCGCGTACTCGGTGCAGATTGTATACTTTTGATTGTTGCCGCACTCGATGATGCTGCGATGATGGAATTATCCACATTGACGCGCGCGCTTGGCATGGATGTACTCGTGGAAGCGCACGATGAAGCCGAGCTTGAGCGCGCGCTGGCGACGTCCGCGCGTCTGATCGGCATCAACAACCGCAATCTGCGCACGTTCGAAACGTCGCCGGAAACCACGCTGACCCTGCGCGAACGCGTGCCAGCGGATCGCGTGCTGGTGACCGAAAGCGGCATCCATGCGCGCGCCGACGTGGCGCGCATGCGCGCGGCTGGAGTCAACGCGTTCCTGGTCGGCGAAGCCTTCATGCGCGCCGACGATCCGGGAACGGAACTGCGGCGGGTTTTCGACGAAACGTGAGTGCTTCTTTGCTCGTCATTCCGGCATAAGCCGGTAGACATGCGGATATTCAGTGCGTGCCGAACACCACGATGGTCTTGCCCGCGACCGAAACCATGCCCTGCCCTTCGAGCTGCTTGAGCACGCGCCCAACCATCTCGCGCGAGCAACCGACGATGCGACTGAGTTCCTGGCGTGAAATACGGATCTGCATGCCTTTCGGATGCGACAAGGCATCGGGTTCTTCGGTCAGATCGATCAGAGTCTTGGCGATGCGGCTGGTCACATCCATGAAAGCCAGGCGACTGACCTTGCGCGACGTGTGCAGCAAACGATTGGTCAACTGCGTGCCGATCGTGAACAGCACTTTGGCGCAATCCTCGCGCAGCGGACCCTCGAACAACTGGAACAGGCGCTCGTAGCTGATTTCCGCCAGATCGCACGAAGTGCGCGTACGCACCATCACTTCGCGCCGCGGGGTTTCGACGAACAGGCCCATCTCGCCGATGAACTCGCCGGGATTGATGTAGGCCAGGATCAGCTCGCGGCCCTCCTCATCCTCGGTACACACGCTGACCGAGCCATCGATGATGAAGTAAAGAATGTTCGCGGAGTCGCCAGGGCGGATGATCGCCGTCTTGCCCGGATAGCGGCGGCGATGGCATTGCGCCAGTACCCGCTCCAGCGCCGCGCGATCGAGCACAAGCGAACTCGGTGCCTGGACCCGATTGACCGCCCGTTGCAACGTGTATCGAAGTTCCGCCATGCCCGACCTCGTGTTTCCCCGATGGCAAAATGCGCATGTGGTGCCGCGCCGGTCGCCCGCTGAAACCGGCATCGCGCATCTTAGTCGAAATCGGCGCCGAAATTCGCGCCAGTACAAATATAGCCCACAGCATCGGCAAAAAAGGTTTTCCGCCGGGCCGGTTTGTTCCATAATCCGCGGCCCTTCCCTCGCTGACCCATTGAGGTATCGCCGTGGTCAAGCCTCTCCCGCGCCTGAAGCTCCAGGGTTTCAACAACCTGACAAAGGCCCTGAGCTTCAATATCTACGATATCTGCTACGCGGTGACGCCGGAGCAGCGCGATCGCTATATCGATTACATCGACGAACAATACGATTCGGATCGTCTGACCCAGATCCTTACCGATGTGGCCGAGATCATCGGCGCGAACATCCTCAACATCGCGCGCCAGGACTACGATCCGCAGGGCGCTTCGGTGACGATCCTGATCTCGGAACACCCGATCGTCGAGAAAATCGGCCGCGACGTGATTTCCGATACCGTCGTCGCGCATCTGGACAAGAGCCACATCACGGTGCACACCTATCCGGAAACGCATCCGCACAATGGCATCGCCACGTTCCGCGCCGATATCGACGTGGCCACCTGCGGCGTGATTTCGCCGCTGAAGGCCTTGAACTACCTGATCGACAGTTTCGAATCCGACATCGTGGTCATGGACTACCGCGTGCGCGGCTTCACCCGCGACATTAAGGGCAAGAAGCACTACATCGATCACCGCATCAATTCGATCCAGGAATATCTGGCCAAGCACATCCGCCAGAAATACGAGATGTTCGACGTCAACGTGTATCAGGAAAACATGTTCCACACGAAGATGCACGTGAAGGAGTTCGACCTCGAAACCTATCTGTTCGAGGCCCACGCCGACGATCTTTCGTTCAAGGATCGCCAGCGCATCGAATCGCTGCTCAAGCGCGAGATCGAGGAGCTGTTCCACGGCCGGAACCTCACCTGACGCCGTTCCCTTCTCCCGTCGGCGGGAGAGGCGAAAGCTAGATTCGGTACGCCACCGCTTTCATGATTCCGCTTGCCACGCGCATCAGCGACGGGATTGGTGACGGCAGATCGACACCACCGGCGGCTTTTGCCATCTGCCCATGGCGCGCCTCGTCGGCCTGCATTTGCGCGACCACGGCGCGGCTGCGCAGATCAGCCTCCGGCAATTTTTCCAGATGCTCGCCCAGGTGCGCTTCGACCTGGCGTTCGGTTTCGACGACGAAGCCGAGGCTCACGCGATCGCTCACCAAGGCCGCGACCGCACCCATTGCAAAACTGCCGGCATACCACAGCGGATTGAGCAGGCTCGGCCGGCTGGAAAGCGCGTCGAGGCGTTCGCCGCACCAGGCCAGATGATCGGTTTCCTCGGCCGCCGCAGTGAGCAATTGCGCCCGCGTGCCCGCATCATGCGCAACCGCGGCCTGGCCGGAATACAAGGCTTGCGCACAGACTTCGCCGGTGTGATTCACGCGCATCAGACCGGCGGCGTGACGGCGCGCGGACTCATCCAGGTCGGCTTCGGGTACTCCGATGGCCGGCGAAGGTCGCGTCGATTCCGGCGTTGCTCCGAGCGCGGTGGACAAGGCGCGTTCGATCTCGATCAGGGCGCGGTCGAAACCGGTAAGTTGGCGGGCGAACATGGAATCAATTATCGAGTTGTTGTGCCAGCAACACAACCGGATGTGTCACCGGCATATGCTCGCTACGCCGGTGCAGGCCATTGTCGAGGAAGAGACGGCAGCCGACATTGCTGGTGACGAGGAGATCAGGCCCCAGAGCCAGGGCCTGGTCGAGTTTTTCCTCACGCAACGTGTCGGCGATTTCGGCATGTTGCAAAAAATAATCGCCGGCGGCGCCGCAGCAACGCGGTTCGACGGGCAACGCCGCAATTTCCAATTGTGGAATCCTCGCCAGCAAGCGGCGGATCGCCTCGCCTGCGCGCGACACGTTCGCCTGGGTGCAGGGCGTGTGCAATGCCACACGACACGTGAGCGGACGGAAAGACAAATCGCCGACACCTTCGCTGCTGTCGAGAAATTCGTGAATTTCACGGACGCGGATCGACGTGCCGGCAAACGTGAGATCGCGCAGGGTGCCGAAGCATCCGGATGCCGATACCAGTACGATGCCGACGCCAGAGTCGACGAAGGCACGGCGGGTTGGCGCGGCCAGCGTATCCGCGCCAACGCGATTCCCCGCATGCTGCGCGAGCGCACCGCAACAGCCCTGCCCCTGCGGCAAAACCACGTCATAACCTAGCGCGTCTAGCAGACGTAAAGCTGCCGCGTGCACGTCGCGATCAACGGCCGACGCGACGCAACCGAGGAACAATCCGACGCGGCCGCGCGATGCCGGTGCAGTCGCCCGCGCCTGCGCGGTGACGCGTGGCAAGCGTGGCAGCTCGCGCACCAGGCGATCCAGCCGCAATGGCCGCAGCGCGGCTTGAATGATGCGGCTTTGTATGAAAGTGCGCAGAACGGGAAGGTTCACCAGGCGCAATCCTGCGCGCAACAAGCGCGGATGTGCCACCAGGGTGCGCAGCAATCGCGCGTGACCGGCGCGTGTTGCCGAGTCGTGCATCATCTCGCGGGTGGCGACGATCAATTCGCCATAACGCACCTGAGATGGGCAAACGTGTTCGCAACTCATGCAAGCCAAGCATTGATCCAGATGCTGCTCGACTGCCGGCGAGGTGGCGATCCGGCGGCTTGCCAACGCCTGCGCGAAGGCGATGCGCCCACGCGGCGATTCAGCTTCGTTGCGAGCGACGCGATACGTCGGGCACACCGGCAGGCACAAGCCGCATTTGACGCATTGATCCGCCAAGGCGGAGATACGGCTGCGGATATCGCCGCTATTAGGCGCAGCCGATGGCGCGTTTTGGATAGCGGTCGCTGGTACGGACACATCGGCACCTTAACGCCAAATGCACCGGCGTGTCATCGGTTTGCCTGCTGGTTCGTTAGGAGAGGCATCCATTTCGATGCCGCAGGCCCGGTACATCCGTGATCCAGCACTCTTTCAGGTTCCGAAATCTCGTTGTCGCCTGGGCGCTCACCCTGATCGGCGCGGTCACGCAACCGCTCACCGCCCATGCCGGCGATGCCAGTCTCAGCCGCAGCGATGCGCTCTGGCTCGACCGCGTCACCTACGGTCTGGACACCGCAACGGTTGAACGCTTTCGGCAACTCGGCAAGCGCCGATTTCTCGACGAACAACTTACCGTTGCCAACGATACCCTGCCTGCATCGATCCAGGCGCAAATCGACGCGATGGATATTTCGCGTCAGTCGACCGAACAACTATTCCGCGAGGCCGTCGCCGAACAGAAACAGATCAAGGAGATGAAAGCTTCGGACAGCGATGAAGCCGGCAAGCGCGCGCGCATGCAACTCAATGCCTTTGGCAACCAACTCCTCGATGAAACGGCGCGCCGCCAATTGTTGCGCGCCATCTATTCGCCAGCCCAGCTCGAGCAGCAGATGGACTGGTTCTGGCTCAATCACTTCAACGTATTCGCGCGCAAGGGCGCCGAGCGCTGGCTGGTGGCCGACTACGAGGAAACGGCGATCCGCCCGCACGCACTTGGGCATTTTCACGATCTGGTCATCGCCACCTTGATGCATCCGGCCATGCAGTTGTACCTGGACAACGCCCGCAATGCCGTCGGCCACATCAACGAAAATTACGCGCGCGAGTTGATGGAACTGCACACGCTCGGCGTCGATGCGGGCTATACCCAAGCCGATGTGCAGGCGCTGGCCCACGTACTCACCGGCGCAGGCATCGCACTGCAGCACGAGCCACCACGGCTGCGTCCGCAGTTGCAGCAACTGTACGTGCGCCGGGGTTTGTTCGCGTTCAATCCCGCGCGCCACGATTTCGACGACAAGATCTTGCTCGGCCACACGATCCGCGGCCAGGGTTGGCCCGAGATCGAGCAGGCCGTGGATCTGCTTGTGCAGCAACCGGCCTGCGCGCATTTCATCTCGCGCGAACTGGCTCAGTATTTCGTGGCCGACGATCCAAACCCGAGGCTGGTCGACGCGATGGCACGCACCTTCCAGCGCAGTGATGGCGACATCGCCGCCGTGCTGCGCACGCTGTTCGATTCGCCGGAATTCGCCGCGTCGCTCGGGCACAAGTTCAAGGACCCGATGCATTACGTGGTGTCGTCGCTGCGCCTGGCCTACGACGGCAAGCCGATCGCCAATGCGCAGCCGGTCGCCAACTGGCTCAACGGCCAGGGCGAAGCGCTGTTCGGCCACCTGACTCCGGACGGCTATCCCTTGGTGGAAGCTGGCTGGGCCAGCTCGGGTCAGCTCAGCCGGCGATTCGAGATTGCGCGCGCGATCGGCGCCGGCAACGCGACGCTATTTCAACCGGCGGATGGTTCGTCTGCGCCGGCCGCAGGATTTCCGAACCTCTCGAACCCGGTGTATTTCGCCGCGATCCAACCGTACCTGTCGAAACAGACGCTGACTGCACTCGACCAGGCGAAGTCGCCGCAGGAATGGAATGCGTTCCTGCTGGCGTCGCCGGATTTCAATTACCGTTGAGGACAACGATCATGCAACGTCGCCAGTTTCTTGGATCGCTCGCCGCCTCGCTACCGGCACTCACTATCGCCGGGCGTCTGTTCGCCGCGCCGCCTTCGTCGCCGCGCTTTCTGCTGGTGTTTCTGCGTGGCGGCTATGACTGCGCCAATATGCTGGTGCCGTACACCAGTGATTTCTATTACGCATCACGGCCCAATATCGCGGTGGCGAGGCCTGACCCCAATATCGCCACCGGTGCGCTCGCGCTCGATGCCGAGTGGGCACTGGCACCCGCGCTGCGCGAATCTCTGGGCGAAATGTATAGGAATAAACAAGTAGCGTTCGTGCCGTTTGCCGGCACCGAAGATCTGTCGCGCAGCCATTTTGAGACTCAGGACGACATCGAACGTGGCCAGCCGCAGGATCGTCACGATTTCAGTTCCGGTTTCCTTGCACGGCTCGCCAGCGTGCTCAGCGGCAAGGCACCACCGATTGCCTTCACCGACGCCCTGCCCTTGAGTTTCCGGGGCAGCGGTGATATCCCGAACATCTCCCTGCGCAGCGTTGCCAAGCCGGCATTCGATGAGCGCCAGTCCGCGATTCTTGCGGGCATGTACCAGGACAGCCACTTGCACGGCGCGGTCACCGATGGCCTCGAGCTGCGTCAGCAGGTCGCGCAGGAATTCGCGACCGAGATGCAGAATGCCAATCGCGGCGCGGTCAGCGCACGTGGTTTCGAAGCGCAGGCCGAGCGCATGGCCACGCTGATGACCGATCGTTACCGCCTGGGTTTTGTCGACATCGGCGGCTGGGATACCCACGTCAACGAAGGCGGTGCCCAGGGCGCGCTGGCAAACAACCTGGGCAATCTCGGCCGCGGCCTGGCCACATTTTCGCAGCAGCTTGGCGACGAGTGGCACAACACGGTCGTCGTCGTGGTCTCGGAATTCGGCCGCACGTTCCGCGAAAACGGCAATCATGGCACCGATCATGGCCACGGCTCGGTCTACTGGGTGCTTGGCGGCGGTATTAGCGGTGGACGCATCGCGGGCGAACAGGTAAAAGTACAGGCATCCATGCTGTTGCAAAACCGCGATTATCCAGTGCTCAACAACTACCGCAGTTTGCTCGGCGGCACGTTTGCGCGGCTGTGGGGCCTGAATGCAGCCCAGCTCGATCACGTTTTTCCGCAATCGAAACCCGTGGATTTGCGCCTGGTGTAAGCCTCACAAGCGCATTTGCAGACCGGCGTAGGTGATCAGGCTGCTGGTCTCGCTCAAGCTGTTGTGCAAATCACGTCCCGCAGACAACAGCAGGGTGTAGCGCTCGGAAAAATCCCAGCGTGCACCGTAGTTCATGATCAACTCGCCGCCACCGTGGTTCACAGCAGCTTCATCGTGAAGTTCGGCGACGACTTCGATCCCTTTGCTCACCTCCTCGCCAACAACGAGGCCGGCAATCCAGGAATCCGTCTGCGCGGCCGACCTGAACCAGCGGCCGCCTTCGAAGCCGACCTCGATGCTGCCGAACTTGCGCTGGAACTCGAACGGCAGCAGCCAGTTCGTGCCGGCATCGGCAAGTCCACGTTGCGGCGAATTCGATCCCGGCGGGTTGAATTCCACTTGTGGATAGGTGGATATCTGCCAGCCATCCTCGCCAGCATCGAAGAACCGCCATTTGATGCCGCCCAGACCATTGCCCACACCCGAGCGATCATCGCCGGTGCCGTACTGCGCTATCCACGGCATTTCATACTTGAGCTGGACGCGGTCGCCGACGCCGTAGTTGACATCGAGCAACGGCAATTGGTAGGTATCGACATTGCCAGTGCGATCGGAGAGTTCGGCGATATTGATCTCCCAATGGCCGTCGCCCGGCGTCCCCGGATCGTCCGTGATCATCGGCGGCCCAGCTTGCGCGTGCGCAGCCGACGTTCCGACAACAATCAAGACCATTGCACAGATCGCTTGCTGGATGCGGTGGGCGACATGTCCAGTGAGATATTTCATTTGTATATTTATATAATGTTTACGAATATATAATACTGAACAGTTACTAACACGCGTGGACACTAACTCGCGATTAACTTCGTACTAAGCGCAATTTTACCGGCCGCGCGTAGCCTTGGTATCGCATTCACGGCAATCCACCGCGCATGCACTCCCCCACAGGCATTACGGAGAACGCAGATGAATCAAGACATCATCCAGGGCAAATGGTCACAGTTGAGAGGTTCGCTCAAAACGAAATGGAGCAAACTCACCGATGACGATCTCGGCCGCGCCGAGGGCAATTATCAATATCTCGTCGGCAGGCTTCAGGAGCGTTACGGCTGGCAGAAGGACCAGGCCGAACGCGAGATCCGCGACTTCGAACACGCGCTGCAGAAGAAGGCGGCATAACCGCCACGCGTACATCACAGTACGCAAACGCGACACAGACGGGCCGCATGAGCGGCTCGTCTGCTTTTATTGCCTCAGCCACGGGCTTGCTTGAGTTGTACGAGACTGGCCAGCATCTGGCTGGAGTTTTCCTCAAGTGGTTTCCTGCCTTCGTACCAAGGCACATACTACGGAATCCCCACACGTCGCTGGAGATCGCCATGACCCGCCGTTACGTTGCTTCGGATGCCATCGAACAGTATGTCTGGTCGCATACGCGCGAAAGCGAGGCAGCAGGCCGGCTGCGCGCGGAAACCGCGAAACTGCCGCAGGCGCAGATGCAGATCGGGCCGGATCAGGCAGCGTTTCTCGCCATGCTCGTGCGCAGCATTGACGCCAGGCGCTGTCTGGAAATCGGCACGTTCACCGGCATGAGTGCGCTGGCGGTGGCGTCGGCGCTGCCGAATGACGGCAAGCTGATCTGCTGCGACATCAGCGTCGAATGGACGGCCATCGCACGCCGCTACTGGCAGGAAGCCGGCGTCGCCGCGCGCATCGATCTGCGTCTGGCGCCGGCACTCGACACCCTGCGCGATCTGCTCGCACACGATGGTAGCAGGCACTACGATTTTGCCTTCATCGATGCCGACAAATCCGGCTACGACAGCTACTACGAAGCCTGTCTGCAACTCCTGCGCCCCGGCGGACTGATCGCGCTGGACAATATGCTCTGGTCCGGCCGCGTCGCCGACGCACAAGTGCACGACACCGACACGGATGCCATCCGCGCGCTTAATACAAAGATTCACGCCGATGCGCGGGTGGATGCGGCACTGCTTACCATCGGCGATGGTGTCATGCTGGTGCGCAAGCGTTGACTTGCCGCGACGACCCATCGCACTGAATACGGTTCGGTCGCGCTGGTCGTCACGCTTTTCGCGCGTATTGCTAAAAAAAACCCACCGTTTGTGCCGCAGCACGAACGATGGGTCGAGCGGATCTTCTACGGACTTAATCAGAGGGCAATGCGGATTGCATCGCCCCCGATTGATTCATCCAGACTTTAGTGCCTGGTCACACCAACTACCGGCTTCGCCGACTCGGTACCGTTCGGATTGGCACCTTCGAAACCATCGCGGAAGATGACCAGGATGTCGCTGTCGATCGCGCTGTACGGCGCATTCAAATCTTCCTGCGTGGTCACGTTGACGGTGTTGTCGACGCTTCCATCCGGTGCGTTGCTGAGCACATTCGCGGTAACCGTGTAGGTCAGACTCTGCCCCGACGGAACCACCACGTTGCTGTCACTCAACGGCCCGGTGCCCGATGCCGTGCAACTCTGGCCATTGCTGCCGCCGGAACACGTCCACGAGATGCTGGTCGGATCGACGTCAGGCGAGAACGTTTCGCTGATGCCGATATCGTTGGCATCGGCCGGCCCACCATTGCTGATGGTGACCGTGTAAGTCAGCGTTTCGCCATAACGCGCGTACTGCTGCCCATCATCGACCGTCACCGAGAGGCTGGCGCCCAGAACGTTGATGCTCGCGGTGTTGCTGACCGTACCGACGCCGCCTTCGTTCGACGAAACCGGACCTGTCGTATTGCTCGCGGTTCCCAACACCGATGGCGTCAAATCCACGCTCAGCGTGCATGAACTACCGCTGGCGATGCTGCCACCGCTTAGTGCTATCTGATTCGCCGCCGCCGTTGCAGTCACCGTTCCGTTGCAGGTGTTGTTGACATTCGGCGTAGCGGCCACCGCCAACGCGGCAGGCAAGGTGTCACTGAATGCGACTCCGCTCAGGCTGGCCGTGGCGTTCGGGTTGGTGATCGTGAAGGTCAACGTCGTCGTACCGTTCAACGGAACAGTCGGCCCGCTGAACGCATTGCTGATCGTCGGCGGCCCGATCACAGTGATCGTCTGGGCGTTCGACACGGGAGTCGTGTAGTTGGGATCCGAGAGCTGGGCAGTAATCGTATGCACGCCTGCGGACAGGGCCTGCACGATCTGTCCCTGGAAGATTCCATACCCACCAGCGGCCGCCGTCACGATCGTGATCGGACCACTACCGATCTGGTTGCCACCGTCAAAGAACAGGATGGACCCTGTCGCCGGAGGCACTGCCGTTCCGGACAACCCCAAGGCGCCACTCATTGCGAACGTCTGACCCAGCATGCCGCTGCTCAGAACCGTGAGCTGAATAGTCTCGGGCGCTTGAGTGAAAACCTCGGCGAGAGCCGGGGACGCCGGGCTGGCGTTGTAGGTCGTGGTGCCACCGTAGATGGCCGTGATGTTGTGCGTGCCGGCGACCAGACTCACGCTCGCTGCTGGTCTGTAGGTGGCCGCATGCGTCGAACTACTCACGGTGCCGGTGCCGAGCAGCACCCCGCTATCGTAGAAGCTGACCGTACCGGAGGTGACAGTCGTCGGCGTCATGGTTGCGGTAAACGTCGGCCGGCTTCCTACCGCAGTCGGATTGGCGCTCGCCGTCACCGCCACGCTGGTGGCCGTGCCGCTTTGCACCGTCACGTTGACCGTAGCGGAAGTCACCGAACTGTAATTGCCGTCTCCCGACGTCGCCGCCTGGATGGCGTGAGCGCCGGTGGCGCCGGAAATGCTTGTCGTCGTGAGTACCGCCACGCCCCCGAAGGTGCTGGTGGGACTCAGCGTCGCCGTACCGAGCGTCGTCGAGGTCGTGGTGTCGGTGAAGGTCACCGTTCCGGTCGGACTCAAGGTTCCAGGACCTGCACCGGAAAGACCGGTCAGCGTCATGGTCAATTGGACCGGATCGCCCGAAGCGATGTAGGTCGAGCCACTGGTCAACTTGCCGGTCAAGGTTGCCTGGCCAATGGTCACGGTAACCGGCGTGGCCGTCATCGAACCGAAGCTGGCATCGCCCGAGTAAGTGGCGCCGAGGACATGAGTGCCACCGATGAGCGGAGCCGTATCCTGGAAGGAATAGCCGTAGACGCATGACGTCGTCGGAATGGCGCCGGACAGGAAGTGCGCGACGCCGGAAGCATTCAGCGTCGTCGTCGCCAGCGGATTGCCATCTTCGGTGATGGAAACCGTTCCGGTCGGAACGCCCTGACCAGAGCCGCCAGCCACGGTCACATCCGTCCAGACATAATCGCCGTAATTGAACGAGGTCGAAGGCGTTTCTTCACAGGTTGTACCGTTGAAGGCATTTGGCTGAATGGTGATGCTCGAGCCTTCCTGGGTGACAGTCACCTGGATCGGCGCCGACAGGCTGGAAGCGAACGTGCCATCACCGCCGTAGCGCGCCGTCAGGTAATACGTGCCGGCAGGCAGATTGGCAAGACTGATGGAGTAGTTGCCGTTGCCGTCCAGAGTCGCAAGCGACACCGGATTCACGTATCCGCCCGTGTCGGGATCAATCGGATCGGTCAAGCCGCCGCTGCTGGCGATGAACGCCACCTGCCCGGTGGGAACACCCGTGCCGGAACCGGGAGCGACCGAACCGCTGGCGGTCACGGGCTGACCGTGGGTAATTCCCGTGGTCTGCGAAAGGTTCAAGGTGGTGACGGTGCTGCGGAACGTAACCGACGACCAGAGCTGAGCCAGATTGGTCGCATTGGGCGAACCCAGGCCGGTAGCCAGATCGTAACCCGCAGCCGCCGTCCAGCCGATCTTGTCCGCGGCGGTGCATGTCGAGTTGCCGCAGATCAGTGTGTTGCCAGTATCGACATCCTGGAACGCGCAGTTGGAAGCGGGCGCTTCGGCCGAGCAGTTAACACCCGCCGTGTGCTGTGCATCGGCCAGCGCATAGTAGATATAGTTGGGCAGACCTTGACGGCCGCCGTTGTACTGGTCGATCAGCGCCTGGACTCCCGCCATCGACGGGGCTGCGACCGAGGTGCCGCCAACGATGCCGGCGTCGACGATGGTAGGTGGACTGCTCGAGCTGAGCTGACAAACGCCTTCGGCGCAAAACAGCGTACCGTCGTGATCCGCCGCGGCGGCCAAGGCAACGTCCGGCAGGTAGCGATGCGGCCCGGGGACGAATGGCGAAGCGGGAGAGCTAGTGGGCACGTTTGGGTAAGCCGGATCGGAAGCGGGTACGCCGAAACCGTGCTGCCAGGCCGGCGTCTCGAAATAGGCACTGATGCCGCCGCTTCCCGACCACAGTCCGGAGGCCCCGGTGGCGCCGCTGCCCTTGGCTTCGTTCCAGGGCTTCTCGGGGATATAACCCAAGGCGGAAAGGAAGGGAGGCGACGCCGTCCCCGTGGTGTTCCAGTAGGTTCCGGAGCCTTCGGCGAAGATGGTGCCGCCTACGGCAACATTGTAGGGCGTAGAAGCCAGCATGCTTACCGCGTAGCCATAGGTTTCATACGAGTCGTTGGAATCGTCGCAACTGGCCGGACCGTTGTCGCCCGAGGAAACGAAGACCGACTGGCCCTGGGCTGCGGCTTGCGCCCAAAGATCGTTGTAGAACTGAGCCTGCACCGCGGTGTAGAAGTATTCGCATTCCCCGTAGCTTTCGCTGATGATGTCAGTCAGATTGTTCTGCACTGCATACATGGCCGAAAGATCGACGCCGTCGGTGGCGAGGGTTGCGCGCGAGGTAATGAAGTTGATCGACGCGCCGGGCGCGGCTCCACCCGAGACTTCCACATCGAGATATGACTCGCCGTCGTCGCCGGCGACGACTCCGGGATCTTCGCCCGCAATCGTAAACGTCGGGTCGTTGTTTTTAAGGCCGAAGAACTCGCGATAGACCTGAACATCCGACAGATGAATGTCGGTGCGTCCGATAATGCCGATGCTGATGCCGGTACCGTCGTTCCCGGCCTGAAGCAGGGGCGTCGTGTTGTAGATGGCCGCAAAATCGGCGGCGCCCACATAGTGCGTCGTGCCGCTGGTGTAATCCGGTACACTGAACGGCGTGGAGGAAGGATCCATCTGGGATAGCTTTCCGGTCAGCGGATCGACAGGCAGCGAAACCTTACGTGCGCCTTTCATGTCGCCCGTCTTGAAAAAATCGTGCAGCGTGGCAACGCCGGCAATCACGGGCCGCAATGCGGTCGGCACCGAGATGTTGGTGGAATTGGCGATGTGGGTCACGCCCGCCACGTTGTATTGATGCATCTGGGTCTGGAAAGCCGTATCGACCTGCCCGACGGTGCCGCTGAACTGGATGAAGCGCTTGCCCGGCATAACCTGATCGATCGTGAAGCCTTGACTCTCCAGCCAGTCCGTTACCTGGGTAATATCCGAATCGGCCACGCCGAGCTGCGTACCGAATTCATCCGGCGTCATCCAGTGATGGAAGTTGGGATGACCTTGATCGAGCTGCTGATCGATCAAGGCCTTCAAGGCGTAGTCCTGCTGCGGACTGGCTTGCAGAACCATGATCATGTGATCCATCGCCGTATCGCTCGGCAAGCCGGTGGTGCCGAGATCGGTGGCATTGTGCAGAAAAGACAGGGTCTGGCCAGTGATGACTGTCCGCTGGCTGTTGTTTACCTGCCCTACCACGCGGGCGACCGGGTAAATGTTGAGGGTCGGTGGTCCGAGTATCGTTTTCGCGTAGGCCGGCGTCGCGATATTGCTGCCGAGGAGCAGGAACAAGGAGGCGAACGCAACCGCTCGAACTATACTTTGCAACATTGTCCACGGCAGCTTGCGGCTATCCAGCGTTGTCGATCGTTTCATTACCCACCCCATTTGTATGAGAATTGTCAGGTTGTGCTGCTGCGTTGTACTTGCCCGTCTGCAGGCGAAGTGCCCGCAGTCCTTTGTTCCATTCGAAAATAAAGAAAGGGGTTTTGCCCGCGTGCTGATGCACTTCCCCTAGCAGGCGCTCACGCTATACCTTGGACCCGATTCCGTAAATGGATTGAACATGTAAATTGTTGTAAATCCAACGTGGACGTGACCGCCGTTTCATATTTGGTAAAGGAATGGGGTTATTGCTAATTTCCCCTGAGGAAACAAAGCGCTGATTGGATGTCAACGCCGGTCCGGATCGCCGGCTGTGGCGCGCGATCTGGCCGCAAAAACGGCTGCGGCCACATCAGCCTTGCGGGCGCAGGACTCCGCGGTGCCTGGCTCCAGCGGCGACAGTCGATTCGCAAGTGTGGCGCGTGAGTGACTACTTACTTCGGCTTGTTCGGCAGCTTGGCCGGATCGAATCCGCCAACCTCGAATTCGACCGTCTTGTCGCCTTCGCCCTGGATGGTCACGTCGATGGCGACAATATGCGCTTTTTCCATTTTTGCAATAAAGTTCCTGTCGTCGTCGATGAACAGCGCCGGTTCGCCGGTCGGCGGGATGGTCGCCTTCATGCGTTGTGCGAACTTGCCATCGAAACTCACCGGCAAGGTTGCACAACCCTTGTGACAATCGAACGTCGCGTCGTCGAGCAGCAGATAGACGCTCTGCCCCCACTGCGGATGCTGACGCAGGATCAGACGGACGCGCGCCCTGGCCCGAGCCAGGGGTTGCTTGCTGACGATGGCGGCAGCGTATTGCGTGCCGCCCGCTTCGGGTACGGCGGTGTAGGTCCACAGGCCCGCAAGCCGACGCGTTTCGGCCTGTTCCGCAGATTTTGCGCGCACGTCGCCCAGGGTTTTTTCTACCGTGACAGCCGCCGTCGTGCCGGGGTACTTGGCCAGCACCTCGTTGCCCAGGGTCGTGGCCAGATCCCAACTGCCGTGAGCGCGCATCTGGTCGTAGAGCGCCATTTCCTTCGTCGCATCGGCTTCGGCTGCGGCCTTCGCAGCGACAGCAGGATCGACCGGCGGCGGCGAGTTGGAGCAGGCACCCAGCGCCATCGCGAGGGCGATGCAAAGCAGACTCGGGTTGCGTGGCGACATTGATGGATCCGGCAAACTGCGACGCCGCAACGATACCCGATTTCGGGCGACTAATTGCAGGGATCGTGACCGAGATTGCGCTCGTAGGTCGAGATGCTTTCGTCGTGTTCGTGACCGGCACGTCCAATGGAACCGGCGCGATGCAATTGCGCGCAGGCTTCGTCGCGCGGGATCGCGCGAGCGGAGACACTGACCGAAGTCTTGGCGCTTTTACCACGCCCGCGTCCGCCGCTGTTTGTCGCAGCTATCGAATGCGGGCAGCTGTCATGCCGATAGAACACTTCGCCATCGCTGCCACGGCATTCGTAGGATGTCGCCTGACGGTTCGACTGACGGTTCTGCGCTTGCGATGCCGTCGTCGTACGACGCGCCGGAAGGTTTTCGTTGCGGCGCTCGACCGCATACTGTGGCGGCGGTGCATAGGCCGGTGCCGGGTCCAGCGTCAGCACGTTCTGTCGCTGCGCCGATGCGCATGGCTGCGCCTGGTACGCGATTCCACCGTCGCCATCGACGCATTTGTATACCGACTCCGCACGCACGCCGGCGGCGAGCGCCAGCAGCAATAACAAGGTCAGCCATTCGTACCAGCGCATGCTGCGGCCATGCGATTCGAATTTCGTCGTCTTCATTGCGCGTCCTCTCGTGGATGCGTCATCTTCGCCGTGCACAGCGGTTGCCACTATCGGCAATCGCGGTGGCGAGACGTAGGAATTCGCCTACAATGCGGCGACATTTCCTTAGCGCAGGTTCTCCATGAAAATCCTCTCACTTGCGATGGCACTACTGGCCGCCGTTGGCGCGCACGCCGCCGAGCGCACGCCGCCGCCAACGGTCGACGCGGCGCTGATCCAGGCGCAACGCGAACATCTGCCGGTACTGATCGATTTCAGTGCAGTGTGGTGCTACTCCTGCTACTACATGGCGTCGCATGTGCTGAATGGGCCGGAATGGCAGGCGCTGGAACGCCGCGTCGTCGTGGTCGCGACCGATGCCGACTCGCCCGACGGCGCGCACTGGATGGACAAGCTCGGCGTGAAAGCTCTGCCGGCGTACGTCGTGCTGAAGGCGGACGGCAGCGAGCTCGGCCGCATTCTGGCCGAACAGCCGCGCGCGAAGTTCTATCCGGAAATCGACCGCATTCTCGGTGGCGCCGATGCGCTCGATGCACTGAAGCAGAAAGCTGCTGCTGGATCGAACACCGCCATCGCCGAAGCCTTGTCGAGCTATCTGGCGCGCGATCAGGTGCAGCAAGGTCTGGACTGGTACGCATCGCTGCCGACAACGCAACGCGAAAAAGCAGACACCGACTCCAATGTCACGCTCTGGGTCGAGCGTCTACAAATGGAAAAAGCATCCAAGGCAAAAGATAACACTGCTTGCGTTGCTGCGGCTCAAGAAGTACTGGCTGGAAAGGTGGGCTGTGACCGTTACTACGTCCTCGAAGAAATGCTCGATTGCAGCGAAAAGCTGCCGGCGGATCAACGCAAATCCCTGCTCGAAACGCAGCGACCAGCGCTGAACGAATTGCTTTCAATGCAAGTGTTCGTCAATCCGCCGGTCTGCGCCGACCAGCGCACTGCGGTGTTCGTCGCCGCCGATCTCGATGCGGCCATCGGCGACAAGGCCGGCGAAACCGCCGTGCTGGATCACGCCATTACCGACGCACGCCAGCGTCTTGGTGGCAATCTCGCCAGGGATCGCAACCTGGCCGACAATCTGCGCGTGTACCTGACCCGCGCCAAACGCACGGACGAAGTCGACGCCTTGATGCCGAAACTGATGGCCGCGTACCCCGACGATTACGTCTACGCGTATCGCTATGGCCGCAGCCTGCTTGAACGCGGCGAGCCGGACAAGGCGTTGCCGTATCTGGAACAGGCGGCGGACAAGGCGTTCGGTGTCAACCGGCTGACCGTCGCCGGCCTGCGTGTGAAGGCGCTGCTGAAACTCAATCGCCACGCCGACGCTGAGAAGGTCGTCGCCGACACGCTCAAGGCAAACGGCCCGTGGTTTCCGGAGCAGGCGACCAAGTTGAAGTCAGAACTGAAATCCTGAGCGGAACGCGACCGCGCCGCGCGGTGCGGCATCCGCCATCGCAACGAATGCGTATGCCGCCGGCACCTGTACCCTCCACATCCGCCGCGTTGCGCGGCCATCTCGCCTTCGTCCGCTACTGGTTCGCCCGCGCCTCCGCGAACTTTGGTTTCCAGATGCTCTCGGTCGCGGTCGGCTGGCAGGTCTACGACACGACTCATCGCGCGTTCGATCTCGGCATGATCGGCCTGGTGCAGTTCATCCCGTCGCTGCTGCTCGCGTTGCCGGCCGGACACATCGCCGACCAGTTCGACCGCTGTCGCATCGTCGCGCTGGGCCAGGCGGTCGAATGGATTGCGATCGCGCTGCTCGCGCTCGGCGCGTACCTGCACTGGTTTGACGAGCGCGCGATCTTCGCGTTGCTATTTGTGATCAGTGTGGCCCGGACGTTCGAGTCCCCCGCGCGACAGGCGCTGCTGCCCGAGCTGGTGCCGCCCGCGCTGTTCCCACGTGCAACGGCGGCTGCGTCCTCGGCCTCGCAGGCGACTACGATCGTCGGTCCAGCGTTCGGCGGCCTGGTTTACGCGGCTGGTGCGCATGTCGTCTACGCAGCAGCCGCGCTTTTATACTTTTTCTCGATCCTGCTGTTCGCCGGTCTGCGCACCACGCGGCCGGCGCCGCGGCGCGAGGCGGCGACTTTGCAGACGCTGTTCGCCGGCGTGCATTTCATCCGCGAACGCCCGGTCGTGCTCGGCGCGATCTCGCTCGACCTGTTCGCGGTGCTGTTCGGCGGCGCGATCGCACTGCTGCCGATCTTTGCGCGCGACATCCTGCACACCGGGCCGTGGGGCCTCGGCTTGCTGCGTGCCGCGCCCGCAGTCGGCGCGCTGGCGATGGGCGTATGGCTGGGCCAGCACGCACTGCAACGCCGCGTCGGCGCGATCATGTTCGCCTGTGTCGCCGGCTTCGGCACGGCAACGATCGTGTTCGCCCTGTCGAGGTCGTTCGCGCTGTCGCTGACCGCGCTGGTCGCGCTCGGCGCGTTCGACATGATCAGCATGGTGATCCGCTCGGCGCTGGTGCAGCTGGAAACGCCCGACGCGATGCGCGGCCGGGTGAGCGCGGTAAATTCGATCTTCATCAACACCTCGAACCAACTAGGCGAATTCGAGTCGGGCCTGACTGCGGCCTGGTTCGGCGCTGTGCCCGCGGCCGTGATTGGTGGCCTCGGCACACTCGCCGTCGTCGCGCTGTGGGCGTGGCGGTTCCCAGCGCTGCGCAAGCGCCAGCGCCTGCAATGCAATCCCGCCTCCGCCGACGAGCAAATCGAGCGGAACGCGGAAACCCTCTAGCTTCGCAAAACCGCGCCGGCGTCGCACAATCCGCGCCATGCGCAAAATCGTCCACATCGACATGGATGCGTTCTACGCCTCGGTGGAGCAACGCGACGATCCGGCATTGCGCGGCAAGCCCGTGGTCGTGGCCTGGCGCGGACAACGCTCGGTGGTGTGCGCGGCTTCTTATGAAGCGCGCCAGTTCGGCGTGCGTTCGGCAATGCCGGCGATGCGTGCGCAACGGCTATGCCCAGATGCGGTATTCGTCGCGCCGGATTTCAGCCGTTATCGCGCAGTATCGAAGCAGATTCGCGCGATCTTCCTGCGCCACACCGACCTGGTTGAGCCGCTGTCGCTGGACGAAGCGTACCTCGATGTCACCGCGCCGAAATCAGCACTGGATTCAGCGACAGCGGTGGCGAAGTCCATAAGGCAAGAAATATACAATGAAACCTCGCTGACGGCATCGGCAGGCGTGGCCCCGAACAAGTTTCTGGCCAAGATCGCCTCGGACTGGCGCAAACCGGATGGATTGTTCGTGATCCGTCCGCATCAGATCGAGGCCTTCCTCGCGCCGCTGCCGGTGGCGCGCATTCCCGGCGTCGGCCGCGTGATGGACGCAAAGCTCGCCGCACTCGGCATCCGCACCTGTGCGGATTTGCGTGCTATCCATGTGCGCGAACTCGAGCAGCGTTTTGGCCGTTATGGACGCCGATTGAGCGAATTGGCCATCGGCATCGACGAGCGCGCCGTCGACCCCGATCAGCCAGTGCAATCGATATCGGCTGAAGATACCTTCGCGCAAGACCAGCCGCTCGAAGCCATCGAACCGATGATCCGCGAACTGGCTGCCAAAACCTGGATCGCATCGCGCAAGACCGAACGCATCGGGCGCACGATTGTGTTGAAACTCAAGACTTCGGATTTCCACATCCTGACGCGCAGTCACACGCCGCCACTGCCGCCGCAGACCGAACGCGAACTGGTGGATATCGCCGTGTCTTTGCGCGCGCGTGTCGAATTGCCGGAGTCGACACGTTACCGCCTGGTCGGCGTGGGCTTGCACAATTTCCACGCCGCGGACGAGTTGCCGCAGGCGGACTTGTTTGCTTGACGCGCCGCCTTACTTTAACTGGACTTCAACTGGTCATGAAAGAGCTTGCGGAATTTCGCCACTTTCGGCGCGACGACAAGCTGGCAGTATGGCTCTTCGCCGTGCAGCTTGAAGTATTCCTGATGGTAGTTTTCCGCCTTGTAGAATTGGGTAAACGGCTCGACTTGGGTGACGATCTTGCCGTTCCATTCCTGGCTTGCGGCAGTTTGCGCGATGGCTTTCTCGATGGCAGCTCGCTGCTCGGCATTGCGGTAAAAGGCAATTGAACGGTATTGCTCGCCGACATCGTTGCCCTGGCGATTCAAGGTCGTCGGATCATGGATGGTGAAGAATGCCTGCAATACGACGTCACGACTCACGACGCGCGGATCGAAAGTGATCTGCACGACTTCGGCATGGCCCGTCGTGCCACTCGACACCTGCTCGTAATCCGGATTGGCGACGTGACCGCCGGCATAGCCGGACACTACGCCGGTCACGCCCTTGAGTTCCTCGAACACCGCTTCGAGGCACCAGAAGCAGCCGCCACCCAAGGTCAGGGTTTCGCTGGTCGGCGTAACCACCGTCGGCGCAGGAGATTCCGCCGCATTCGCGGCGAGGATCGTGGTAACTATCAACAATCCGGTGATAAAGAATCGACGCAGCATCGGCATGTTCCTTTGAACCTGTTGCAGGACAAGACCATCGAAGCTGCCGGATTCTTTCGCACGCGGCGGCACGAACCTGCCGCCGCGTCTGCGATCAGTGCGCCCCTTGGGTGTCAATGACGGTCTTTGTCATCCCCATGCTCATGCGATTCTTTTGCTGGCGCCGCATTGTGTGGCGCTCCGTGCACTTCGCCCGGTCTCGCTTGCATCGCGGGGTGTTCTGCATTGCGCTGCATCGAGTTCACGGGGCCGCCTTGATGATACGAAGATGACATGACGTGCTCGGGCTGTCTTGATCCATAACCCGAGGGACCACCGTGCTGATATGCCGAATGCGAATAGCCATGCGAACCGCCGTATGACCCGCCATGACCGACTATCGGTCGGTAGCTTGGCCGGAAGTTACTCCAGCGTTCGCGGTTGCCGTACCAGGAACGGTTGCGATAATACGTGTCCCAATAGGTGCCGAATACGAAACCGACGATCGGAATGCCGATCTGTACGCCGTACTCCGGAATGAAAACGCGCTGGCCCTGATACTCATCCTGCAGGAAATTTCCTGCGACCCAGCCGCGATCATCACCCAGGGACACATCACACCACGACCAACCGTCGACGCAGCCGTAAATCGCAACCGGCGCACCGGCAGGCAGGACGGTGACGCTCGGATAACTTACATCCGGCCCGGCACGCAAATTCACATTGCCGGTCACGAAACCATCGGCAGCGAACGCCGATGCTGCGCAAAGCGAAAGACCCAAGTATTGAGGCGGAAAGAATACGTTTCATCTGCATTACCCATTGGCCCAGGGAAATTGGAGTATACGCCGCATCGCGAAACTTACGTCACGCGGGCGCACCTACGGGCATCGGGGCCGCACACGCATCCACCGCAATGCAGCATGTCGGTAGTAGACTGCGATTTGTCCGAACACCTTCGGAACTTGCCGTCACAGAGTTGGTGCCACCATGCAAATCGAAAAAATCACCGTACGCATCACCGAAAGCGGCAAGACCATGGATGTCGTCGTGCTCAGCAAACGCGCGCACCGGATCGAAGTCGTGCTCGGCGAAGGCGTGCACAGCGTCAAATGCGAGTTGTCGCCAACTCCGAACAAGACGGCATTTTCAGGCAAGGCGCTGGGGCGCGAGATCGTCTACGAACGCAGCCCGGAACTGGTGCAGGCAGATCTGGATCGGATCGATCCGGCGTTGAAGCGGTCGCGGCCGCGGTGAACGGGAAAAACGTAGGTTGGGTTGAGCGAATGCGAAACCCAACATTCGCGATCGATGGATATCGTTGCACTCAACCATCCTACCGAGTTGCGCTTTCGTTTGCTCTGGAGCGCGACTTGGTACTGATTTAACGAGTCGAGTGCTTACATTCTGGAATGTCAATCAAACGTGCATCTTTAGGGTTACGGAGATAGACCAGGACTACTTCAATTATCAAAAACGGGAAATGCATGAGGAAGACCAGATTTGCCGCAATTCCGCCTTCCGATCTTCTAAGATGCAACAAACGTGTCTTCCCAATGAAAAATCCATGTTTGGAACTTTTTTCATAGTACTGCTTAGCTAATTCTGCGTCCTTTGGAACCCCTATGCCATAGGCGTAGATGTCGCCAATAAAATGATTGGCACGGTCATTTCCGGCAGCTGCCGCACGTTTAAAGAAATCCAACGCCAAAACTGGCTCATTCCTCGAACGGTATAGAGTACCGACGCAAAAAAAGATCATCTGCTTCACCATGCTCTGCTGCTTTCAGAGACCAATGCAGCGTTTTTTCCATGTTTCCTTGCACAAAAAAGAAATTCTCAAGATATCTCTGGCAATCTAAAAATTCACAGCATGGCACAGTTTCGCATAGCTCTGCCGACTTTCGTTTGTCCCCTTTTGCGTCGAACTGAAGAATTATTTTCCAGCAGTCAGCCAGCGCCCCAGCATCGCCTTGTGCAGCCGCTTTCAAATACCAGCCATGAGCCTTTTCTAAATCTCCCTGTTTAAAATAGAACCATCCAAGAAATCTTTGACAATCAGGTATTCCGGAGCAAAGACTAGTCTCGCACAGTTCAGCGGCCTGCGAAGTATTCCCGGCTTTATGAAGCTCTGCTACGCGTGTCAGACAATCTGATTTATCCATAATCTTTAACGAGATTGCCGAATAGAAATACGTTTTTACGCCCGGAGTACATTCGAAATTCAGCAAAAAACGATAAGAACATACTCAAACCCCCACCGGATTCGCTTTCTCCACATCAATCTTCCAGGTCTTGATCGCGCGGGCGACATCCTTCGCGCTCATCTTGCCTTCCACGGCCAGCGCAGCGACGGCGGCCTGGGCAATCCAGTAGCGGTCGACCTCGAAGAAGCTGCGTAGGTGTTCACGGGTATCGCTGCGACCGAAGCCATCAGTGCCGAGGACGGTGTACTTTTTGCCATCCGGCATGAACGCGCGGATCTGGTCGGCATATTCGCGCACATAGTCGGTGGCGACGATGGCCGGACCCTGTCGATCGGCCAGGCACGTGGTGACATGGCATACGCGCGGCGGACTTTCCGGATGCAGGCGGTTCCAACGCTCGCAGTCGAAACCGTCCTTGCGCAGTTCGGAGAAGCTCGGGCAGCTCCAGATATCGGCACTGACGCCAAATTCCTTCTCCAGCAAATCCGCCGCGGCGATGGCTTCGCGCAGGATGGTGCCGGAGCCGAGCAGTTGCACGCGGGGTTCGTTCTTCTTTGCCTTGCCAGCGTCGCGGAATAGATACATGCCCTTGATGATGTCGGCCTCGGCACCTTTCGGCATATCCGGATGTGTGTAATTTTCGTTCATCACGGTGACGTAGTAGTAGCAGTCTTCCTGCTCGTGCAGCATGCGGCGCACGCCATCCTGCAGGATCACGGCCACTTCATAAGAGAACGTCGGATCATAGGCGCGACAATTCGGAATCGCGCCGGCGAGCAGGTGCGAATGGCCGTCCTCGTGCTGCAGACCTTCGCCGTTGAGCGTGGTGCGGCCGGCCGTGCCACCAACGAGGAATCCGCGCGCGCGCATGTCGCCAGCAGCCCAGCACAGATCGCCGACGCGCTGAAAGCCGAACATCGAGTAATAGATGTAGAACGGCAGCATCGGCACATTGCTGATTGAATAACTGGTCGCCGCCGCCATCCACGCCGACATCGCGCCAGGTTCGGTGATGCCTTCCTGCAGCACCTGACCTTTCTGATCCTCGCGGTAGTACATCAACTGATCGGCATCCTGCGGGCGGTATTTCTGGCCTTCCGGCGCATAGATGCCGATTTGCCGGAACATGCCTTCCATACCGAAGGTGCGCGCCTCATCGGCGACGATCGGTACCACATGCGGACCGATGGCCTTGTCGCGCAGCAGCAGGTTGATGCCGCGCACGAAGGCCATCGTCGTGGAAATTTCGCGCTCCCCGGTGCCCTTGGTGATCTGCTCGAACGCCGACAATTCGGGCGCGACGAAGACGCTGCTCTTGCGCCGCCGCTGTGGCAGGAAACCGCCGAGTTCGGCGCGACGCTCCAGCATGTATTTGACTTCCGGCGAATCCTTGCCGGGATGGTAGTAAGGCACGTCGTCGACTTTGTCGTCCGCGATCGGAATGCGGAAACGGTCGCGGAAAGCGCGCACGGCGTCGTTGTCGAGTTTTTTCTGCTGATGGGTCGGGTTCTGCGATTCGCCGGACGCGCCCATGCCATAGCCCTTGACGGTCTTGGCCAGGATCACGGTCGGCATGCCCTTGCGTGTTCACTGCGGCGTGGTAGGCCGCATAGACTTTGTGCGGATCGTGGCCGCCGCGATTCAGGCGCCAGATGTCGTCGTCGGACAGGTTGCGCACCATCTCGAGCGTCTCCGGATATTTGCCGAAGAAATGCTCGCGCGTATAGGCGCCACCGAAGGCCTTGCAGGCCTGGTATTCGCCGTCGACGGTTTCCATCATCAACTTGCGCAGCAGACCCTTGCTGTCGTGCGCGAGCAGCGGATCCCAGTAACTGCCCCAGATCACCTTGAGCACGTTCCAGTCGGCGCCGCGGAACACGCCTTCGAGTTCCTGGATGATCTTGCCGTTGCCACGCACCGGGCCATCCAGACGCTGCAAATTGCAATTTACCACAAAGATCAAATTGTCCAGTTTTTCGCGGCCGGCCAGCGAGATCGCGCCGAGCGATTCGGGTTCGTCGGATTCGCCGTCGCCGATGAAGCACCAGACCTTGCGGTCGGACTTGGGAATCAGGCCGCGATGTTCCAGGTACTTCATGAAATGCGCCTGGTAGATCGCCTGCAGCGGACCCAGACCCATCGACACCGTCGGCACCTGCCAGTAATCCGGCATCAGCCACGGATGCGGATACGAACTCAGGCCGCGGCCATGGCCGGCCACTTCCATGCGGAACAGGTCGAGTTGATCTTCGCCGATGCGGCCTTCGAGAAACGAGCGCGCATAGACGCCAGGGCTGGAATGGCCCTGATGGAAAACCAGATCACCCGGATGCGCCTCGCTCGACGCGCGCCAGAAATGATTGAAGCCGACATCGTAGAGTGTCGCGCTGGAGGCGAAGCTGGCGATATGACCGCCGAGTTCGCCCGGCTTGCGGTTGGCACGAACAACCATCGCCATCGCATTCCAGCGAATCAAGCAACGGATGCGCCATTCCATGTTCGGATCGCCGGGCATCTTGGCTTCGAGCTGCGGCGGAATCGTGTTGATGTATTCCGTAGTCGGCGAAAACGGCAGGTACCCACCGGCGCGGCGCGTGGCATCGACCATGCGTTCGAGCAGGAAATGCGCGCGATTGGTACCGTCGGCGGCGATGACCGCATCGAGGGCCTGACTCCATTCCCGGGTTTCGACCGGATCCAGATCCTGATCGAGAATGTCGTTGAGCTGGTTCATGCGATCCCTCCACTGCGGCCGTTGTGCCAGTCGCTGATTCTTCGATTGGTGTGCGTCGAGTTTACCGGTGCCCGGCCGCGGCGTCGATTTTTGCAATCGCCATCACACTGTCAAGAAATGCCAGGATGACGAGCCGGTGAATCACCCTGCTCCGGCGCCCGCCTGTTGCAACCTGATCTGCGCCTCGACGCAGGCGATCGCGGTGACATTGACCACGCGGCGCACGGTCGAGGCCGGGGTAAGTACATGCGCCGGTTTCGACACACCCATCAGGATCGGGCCGATGGCAACGCCCTCGGTGAACTGGCGCACCATGTTGTAGGCGATGTTGGCGGCATCCAGATTCGGAAACACGAACACGTTGGCGCGACCGTGCAACAGCGAATTCGGGAAAATACGGCCGCGGATTTCCTCGTCGAGCGCCGTATCGGCCTGCATCTCGCCATCGATCTCCAGGCGCGGATCCTTGGCCTGCACCAGTTCCAGCACGCGCCGCATCTTTGCTGCACTGGCGTTGTTGTGGCTGCCGAAGTTCGAATGCGACAGCAGGGCCACGCGCGGCGTGATGCCGAACAGTTTCAGCCGCAGCACCGCCTGCAAGGTGGCTTCGGCAATTTGCTCGGCGCTCGGCTCGTATTGCACATGGGTGTCGACGAAGAACCAGGTGCCACGATCATTCTGCACGGCGGTCATCGCCGACGCGGCGTTGACGCCGGCATCAAGCGGAATCACATCGAGGATATGGCGCAACTGGCGTTGGTAGCGACCGACGTTGCCGCAGATCATCGCGTCGGCCTCGCCGCGCGCAAGCATCAGCGCCGCGATCAGGGTCGGCCGCGAACGCACCAGCGATTTGGCCAGCGACGGCGTGATGCCGCGGCGTTCGTTGAGGCGCAGGTACAGGTTCCAGTAATCGTTGTAGCGCGGGTCTTCATCGACATTGCACAACTCGAAGTGTTTGTCGGCTTGCAGACGCAGACCCAGGCGCTGGATGCGGCGTTCGATCACCGCCGGGCGGCCGATCAGGATCGGCCGTGCCATGCCTTCATCGACCAGATATTGCACGGCGCGCAGGATGGTGTCTTCCTCGCCTTCGGCATAGACCACGCGCTTGGGATCAGCACGCGCGCGATCGAACACCGGTTTCATCAACAGGCCAGTGCGGAACACGAACTGACTGAGGCGTTCGCGATAGGCGTTCAGATCATGGATCGGCCGCGTCGCGATGCCCGAATCCATCGCTGCCTTGGCCACTGCCGGCGCCAGCGATACCAGCAGGCGCGGATCGAACGGTTGCGGAATCAGGTATTCGGGGCCGAAACACAACAACTGATCGCCATAAGCGCGCGCAGCAATATCCGACAATTCGCGCCGTGCCAGTTCCGCGATCGCCTGCACGCAGGCGACTTTCATCGCCTCGTTGATCGTGGTCGCGCCGACATCCAGTGCGCCGCGGAAGATGTACGGAAAGCACAGCGCATTGTTGACCTGGTTGGGATAATCCGAGCGCCCGGTGGCGATGATCGCATCCGGCCGCACTTCCTTCGCCAGCTCCGGCAGGATTTCTGGCGTCGGATTGGCCAGCGCCAGAATGACCGGTTGCGCGGCCATGGTCTTGACCATCGCCTGGGTGAGCACGCCGCCGGCGGAAACGCCGAGAAAGACATCCGCATCCTTGACGATATCGGCCAGCGTGCGCGCGGACGTGTCGCACGCATAGCGCATGCCCTGCGGATCCAGACCCGGCCGCCCCTTGTAGAGCACGCCGTCGCGGTCGCTGACGCAAATGTTTGCGGGTTTGACCCCGAGCTGCACCAGCATGTCGAGGCAGGCGATGCCGGCGGCGCCGGCGCCGGATGCGGCAACCCTGACCTTGCCGATATCCTTGCCGACCACGGTGAGCGCGTTGACCACGGCGGCGCCGACGATGATCGAGGTGCCGTGCTGGTCGTCGTGGAAAACCGGAATTTTTACCTTTTGCCGCAATTTGCGCTCGACTTCGAAACACTCCGGCGCCTTGATGTCTTCCAGATTCATGCCGCCGAAAGTCGGTTCCAGCGCGGCGATGATATCGACGAGTTTGTCCGGATCGTGCTCGTCGATCTCGATGTCGAACACATCGATGCCGGCGAATTTCTGGAAAAGTACACCTTTGCCTTCCATCACGGGCTTGGCCGCGAGCGGACCGATCGCACCCAGACCGAGCACGGCGGTGCCGTTGGTGATCACCGCGACCAGATTGCCACGCGCAGTGACGGTGAAGGCTTCGGCCGGATCGGAGACGATGGCCTCGCAGGCCGCGGCAACACCAGGCGAATACGCCAGCGACAGATCGCGCTGGGTCACCAGCGGCTTGGTCGGCGATATCTTGATCTTGCCGGGCGGATGACGACGGTGATAGTCGAGGGCAGCTTGCTTGAGATCGTCGGCGCTGGACATGGGGAAGCCCGTAACATAAGCCCTGCGCCTACCGTGGCACGGGGTTTACGAGCTTAGCATAGCGCTGCGTGCTGCCCCACGCGCAGCGCGCTACGCATCCGGTTCAATCGCAACTGTCAAATCCGTCGAAGAAAATATCGTCGCTCGGGCGGCCCTGCGTCGACACCATCACATAGTTGCCGTTCGCGTCCTGGGTGCTCAGGTAAAGCTGATAGCGCGAGCCATTGAGCACCAGATCTACATCGCTGAAATCCGCGCTGCCGACCGTGCTGTCCTGTGCCTGGCCATCGATCGTGAGCGCGCTTGCGTTAGGAAAGACTCCGATCGAGGTCGACCAGGTCGCGCCATTGTCGCCGGATTCGGCGTACCAGATCTGTTGGTCGGCACGCGAGCCGTTCCAGTAGCGAAACGTATAATAGGTACCGAGTGTTCCGTCGGGCTGGAGCAAAGTACGACCGACATTATGCACATACGCGGCGTTCGGATCCGTGTTCGGATCGCAGGATGCGCTTAGTCCCCAACAATACGGCGTGCCGGCAAACAGATTGGCACTGCTGATCTCGCTCCCTGTCGACGGTTGATTGGCGCCCGTCCACGGGTAAGCACCATCGGTGTAGGCAAACTGATCCGCGCCGCCGTCCGTATCCGCGCGCAGATACAGCATGCCGTCCACCAAGCCGAACGTACCCACATGGTTGCCGGATACCGGCGAATTCAGCGGCCCTTGATGCACGACATTCGTCGTACTGGCGATGGTGCCCAGATCGTTGACCGAGGTGTTGTAGTCGTAACTCCCCCACCGCGACGGACTGACGGTGTAGTCGTTTTCCGACCAGTTGAACAATTTCCAGGTACCTGTCTGCGTGTCGTAGACGGCACGGAAGAAATCCAGCGGCGGATCGACGGTTGCTCCGTAGCTCGTATAGCTGGCGCTGCCGAAGGCGTAGCTCAAATTGCTGTCGCTGGTGAAATGGATACCATCGGTGGACGTGGCATGCACGACCGAGCGCAGCGACGACAACACC
This sequence comes from uncultured Gammaproteobacteria bacterium, assembly GCA_963804695.1. GTDB lineage: Bacteria > Pseudomonadota > Gammaproteobacteria > Xanthomonadales > Rhodanobacteraceae > Rudaea. Next base: position 2,627,414 of record CAWDRH010000003.1, on the reverse strand, counting down.
GTGGGATTGTCGTTTTGCTCGAAGGAAATGTCGTCCTGCAAAAAACCCCAAAAATGCCACAAGTGGCGCGACGGCTCGTATGCGAAGGTATTGCGCTGGTCGGCACCGCCAGGTGTCAACACGGTATCCAGGCGATTGTTGTCGACCGATACTGAACAAGCGTTGGTGTGGAATACCGGTGACGCACCCCAAGCTTGCGAGACGCCCAAGCAGGCAGCAATCAAGACGGCCAAAGTTCTGTGCTGCATGATGGTTCTCCTTTGCAAAGCCATGTACTGCGCCCATAGTGGCACAGCCACGAGCCGTGAATGGAATGCCAGATCCGTGCCACGAAGGCCGATGCGCTCACCCGTCGTGGTAACCCAGATAGTCAAGGCTGGCCTGCAGCATGGCGCGGGCGCCGACATCCAGTGCGCCTTCGTCGAGGAAAAACTTCGGCGAATGGTTGCTCGGCGCGGTTGCCGGATCGATTCCCTTCGATGTAGCGCCGACGAAAAAGTAGACGCTCGGCGCCGGCACGGACAGAGCAAGCTGCGGGAAATCCTCCGAAGCCGTCCAGCGCGGCGATTCGATTACATGATCCTTGCCAACCGCCGTTACCAAGCTGGCACGGACGCGTGCAGTCAATGCCGGATCGTTGTAATTGACCGGATTGCTGTCGCCGGTCGGAATTTCCGCGGTGACTGTTGCGCCATTTGCCGCTGCGACGTTTTCCGCGATACGGCGCAGACTCGCCAGCGCCTGCCTGCGCATGTCCTCGTCGAACGCGCGCACGGTGCCCTGCAATTCGGTCGACTCCGGCACGATGTTGAAACGCTGACCTCCATTGAAGATGCCGAACGTGATGACCGCAGGATCCTTGTTGATATCGAGTTGGCGGCTGACGATGGTCTGCGCGTCGGTCACGATTTCGGCCGCGGTGACGATCGGATCGATGCTCAGCCACGGCATCGCGCCATGACTCTGGCGTCCGTGCACCACGATGCGGAAGGTGTCGGAACTCGCCATGGCGCCACGCGGCAACACGGCGACTGCGCCGACCGGCAGAAAACTGACCACGTGCATGCCGAACACGGCGTCGGGTTTGAAATCCTTGAAGATGCCATCCTTGACCATCAGCGGCGCACCGCCCTCCTCGCCCGGCGGCGCGCCTTCCTCGGAAGGCTGGAAGATCAGCATGACTTCGCCCGGCAATTGCGGACGCAGCGCCGCCAGGATATTCGCGATTCCGAGCAGCATCGCCGTATGTGCATCGTGTCCGCAGGCATGCATCACGCCGACGGTTTTGCCCAGATACTCGCCGTGGACTGTTGAGGCGAACGGCAGATCGACTTCCTCGGTCACCGGCAGCGCGTCCATGTCGGCGCGGATCGCCAGTTTCGGTCCCGGTTTGCCGCCCTTGAGGATGCCGGTGACGCCGGTGTGGGCAATGCCGGTGCGCACCTCGTAGCCCAACCGTGTCAATTCCGCGGCAACGATCTTCGAAGTACGAAATTCGCGATTGCTCAGTTCCGGATGCTGGTGCAGATCGCGCCGCCAGGCAGTGATCTGCGGCAGTTCGGCCTGCACGCGTTGCGCATTCGTTTCCGCGGCGGGCGCAGCGCCGGCGCCCAGCGCGAACAACAATGCCGTCATGAGTATATTTTTGTACATTTCATCTTCTCCCCGTCAGATTCCGAGCACGAGATCTTCCGCCTCGACCCGATCCAGGCGGATCTTGTTGGCGAACAGCGAAAATGCCAGCGTGCCAGCCATGCCGCTGGCATGCTGCACCCACGGCGGCAGATACAACGGCGCAACGATGTAACCGGACGTGAAATATGGCTCCAGCGCAATCACGTCGTGCAGGGTCATCTTGCCGGCGAACAGATTGCGGCACAGTTGCAGCTTCTGGTTCTTCAAAGCCCAGCGGAAGAACGTGTGTACTGAGAGCAAACCGTGCAGATACACCGTGTCCTTGGTGAACGCGCAGCCGCCGGTCAGCGGTGCACCGCGAAACACGCGCATGGCCGAAGTGAAACTGTCTGCATCGGTCTGGCCGGAATCCAGGAAGAACTTGAACACTTCGATGAAATCCGCCCCTGCCAACGCCTTGTCGATGGCGAGAATGCGCAGACTGATGCGCTTCATGCGGCCGATGTCGATTGAACCGGACATCAGCTCGGCGAATGTGGCCAGTCCTTCCTGGGTCGCGGTAATGCGCGGCGAGCTCAGCGCGAGCGAGCCGAGGTTCGGCTGCTCGCGACCATTGAGCGCGGTCAGCGAATGCACGAACGCCTCGTGTTCCAGCAACTGGTGCTTGTCGTACTCGGAAAAACACGTAGCCGAGCGCAACCGGATGCGCGTTGGCCCTGCCGCCGCCTTCGCAATCAGGTTGGGATCGATTTCGACCACGACTTTGTGATGGTTGAAGAACGCGCTGATCCGTTCCTGCAATTCCTCGCGCAACAATTCCGCAGGAATGCAGTAGTCCGCATCGTTGCTGACGATCTCGCGGTTGAGCTCGTCGGCCAGTTCGATGAAGTGCCGGGCTGCGTCGATATTGCTGACCGTGCCGCCCGGCAGGCGATCGCCGGGACGACCGAAGAGGCGGATCGAATGTTCCGTGATCGCCGGCGTGCCGACTGCATCGAGCAACTCGGTCGCCGTGCGCCAGGATTGCGCCGTGCGCCTCAGATAGTCACCGACCGGATGATCGCAATCCGTGCCGAGGAAAATGGCTTCGAGCTCCTCACGTGTGCGTGTGTAATCTCCTTTCGCATAATCCACTTTGGGCAAAAGTGGATTACCGACGTGCCAGGAGGCAAGAAATTCGCTTTGCACGCTCGCCGGCCAGCTTACCGAAGCCAGCAACTTGATGCCCTTGACTACCGCGACCAGGCGGCGGTCAAGCTCGGCGAACCGGATCAGGCTTGCTTGCGAATCTGCCATCGGCGCGGGCCGGCAATCGGATTGACCTCACTATAACGCGATTGCGCAGGCGTACTATTCACTTCGGAACGACGGCAGGCCGAGCGCACTGCGTAAAGGATCGAGCAAGGCGCCGTATTTGTCTGCGCGCGCGGTGTCGCGGCGGATTGGTTGGCGCACTTGTCCTGCACTCGGCGTGGTGACACGGCGTTCGGTAGCGTGGAAATTCAAGCAGTTTTCCTCAAACGGCAGACCGCAGAACGCGAGCAGTTCGCGAATCTGGCTTTCCGGATCCGCGATCAGTTCCTCGTACTGCTGTTGACGAACGTTCTCAGGATGCCGACGTGCCCAGAAATTGCACATCCGGTCGAAGCCCTTCCAGAAGTGTCCCAGATCGCCGAAATCGTGGGTGTAGTCGTGGCGCGTGAACAGGTAACGATAGCAGCCGAAGCAGGTTTCCAGTGGATCGCGACGGGCGATGACGACGCGCGCCTGCGGCAACATGGCCATGATGGCGCCGACATAAAGCCAATTGCCGGGCATCTTGTCGGTCATACGCGGATGCTGCTTGCGCCAACGTGCAGTTCGCGCAAGATAGCGCTGACCGAGCGTGCGCCAGTCAGCGGCCGTGTGGGTGGCCACCCAGTCCGGGAATGGCTGCCGCACGCGGTCGGATTCATCCACGATGACTTGCACCAGGTCCGGCAATTCGCTGGTGCCTTCCACTTGCGAATGCGAGGCAAGTATCTGCTCAGTCAAGGTGGAACCGGAGCGTGGCATGCTTGCGATGAAGATGACCTCCCGGCCCTGATCGTTATCTGCGCATGCAACCGGGCCGGAAAATGCCGCCGCGATCTTCTCCAGTCGCGCGTCGGCTTTATCCCGCTCCCACGGATGCGCCTTGCTCGCAACCGCATTCGCTTCGCGCAGTGCGTCGAAGGCGCGGACATAATCGTGAGCGTGTTCGAGCGCATGCGCCAGGGCAAAACCGATGGCGCTGCGGTCGTACTGACCGATGTCGGTGGCTCCCAGTACCGCATGCATGCGCGCGATATCACCAGCATCCAGTGGCATCGGCTTGAGTGTTGCCAATCCCCACCAAGCCTGACCATTGGACCGATTCCCGGCGAGAATTTCGCGGTATTGCGCAGCGGAATCCTGCACGCGCCCATCCGCATTCATCACATGCGCGAGCATGATGAGTGCACCCGCATGCCCGGGCGTCAGCTTCAAAGTGTGCTTCAAAGCAACAATGGCCAATTCCAGTCGGCTGTTGGTGAACAGCACCTGGCCCAGCTTGAACCAGAGTTCCGGGTGCTGCGGCGCCAATTCGCAGGCACGGCGGCTGGCGGCCAGTGCGTTGGCCATATCGCGCTGCCCGGTGTAGGCGTTGGCGAGCATGTGCACGGTTCCAGCATCAAGCGGGCGCTGCTTGAGCGATTGCACGAGCGTATCCACGGCTTCGTCGTAACGACCGCGCGCAACCTGGATCGATCCCAGCAGGCGCAAGATTTCCGGATCCTTCGGCGTCAAGGCCAGCGCCGCTACGACATCGCGTTCGGCCTCTTCCACGCGACCTTGCTCCAGCGCCTGCGCGATCGACTGCGCGCGTTGCGCCGCATTCAGCGTCAACCCGGTCAGATGTTGTTGTTGAGTCGACATCTATCGATTCTCCTTGGCGTTGCAGCGCCACCGCGCATGCAGATTTTCAGGTTGATTGTCGCGACTCGCCAGCAAACGCGGGTAGGCCCAGCGCCGCACGCAATGGATCCAGCAGCACACCATACTTATTCGCGCGGCCCGTGTCGCGCTTGATCGGCTCGCGTATCTGGCTGGCACTGGCCGTGCGCACGCTGCGCCGCGTTTCGTGGAAGCGCAAACAGGCGGGATCAAACTCCAGGCCGCAGAAGCGCAACAATTCGCGGGTCTGACCTTCGGGGTCGGCCACCAGCGCCTCATAACTTTGTACGCGGATGCGCCCGGGATACAAAATGTACCAATGCCGCATGGCGCGATCGTAGTCGTGCCAATATACCGCGAGATCGTCGAGGCTGTAACTGAATTCCTGATTGCCCTGGCTGAACAAGGTACGGAAGCACGAAAAGCATGACTCTACCGGATCACGCCGGCAATCGACGACGCGCGCTCCGGGCAGCATCGCCATGATCAGTCCCGTACGCGACCAGTTGCCCGGCAGCTTGTCGGTGAAAAGCTTGCCGGGCTGCCGCCAACGTGCGGTGCGCGCAAGATAATCCTGCCCAAGCCGCAGCCAATCCTGCGCCCCTGCAGTGCCGACCCAAAGCGGGAAAGGCTGCCGGCGCCGCTCGGATTCAGCCTTGATGACGGCAGTCAATTCTTCCACTTCGCCGGCGGCTTCGATGCGCGGATGTGAAGCCAGAATCTGTTCGGTCAGACTCGATCCGGATCGCGGCAGGCCGACGACGAAAATCGTGTCGTCGCCTTGCGTGCCGGGCGCACCCGTTGGTGCTTTGGCAAACGCATCAAGCACAGCATCGACCAGTGATGTGAAATGCTGCGCCTGCCACGGATGAATGCGACGTGTTTCTGTGTTGGCCTCAACGTAGGCCACAAATGCCTCCGGATAACGAGCGTGATCATCGAGCGCCTTGGCCAGCGCAAAGCCGAGCGAAATGTGCTCACCTTCCTTCAATTCCGGGTGCCGCATCGCACGTTCGATTGCAATGATGTCGTCGCTGCTCAATCGCAGGGTTTTCAACCCAGCCAAGCCCAGCCAAGCTGTGCCATCGGCGGGATTGCGCGCGATCATGTCGCGAAAGCTCTGCGCCGACGCATCGATATTTCCCACCGCGCGCTGCGCATAGGCAAGACGTAATCGGGTTGACGGGTGATCGGCCAGTTGCGCGGCACGTTCCAGCACCGGCAACGCCTCCTCGAAATGGCCATGATCGCTCAGGGTCTTGCCGAGGTTCGACCACAGTTGCGCGACTTGCGGCGCCAGTTCGCAGGCGCGACGGAACGCTGCGACTGCTGCATCGCCATCGCCGCCCGCGTCCAGCGCGGTTCCAAGGCCGTTCTGGATCAGTGCATCGTCAGGACGCTGTGCGGCGGCACGTTGCAGCGCATCCAGCGCTTCCGCATTGCGATTCTGCAAGCGCAGCGCGATGGCGAGCAGACGCAGGATTTCCGGATGCTCCGGCACCATTGCCAACGCCGTGCGCAGGGATTGTTCGGCTTGCGCAGCCTGTTGCGCCTGCAAGGCGTGGCCGCCCGCGGCGACATGCACAGCGGCCGGTGGCGGAATTCCATCCATGCGCGATAACTGGGTTTGATTGTCTTTCGTCACCGTGTTCGAAGCCAATAGGGAATTCCGTGATTCAGCAACGGGCGGACTTTATACAATGTCTCTATGCAATGTCTCTCGGGAAAGGATTGCCACCCAACGCCAGCGAGAGACTTCAGCGCTGGCCGTATTTGTCCACCAGGCGCTTGCCCAGCGCCTTGTTGGCGACACGCGCCTGCGCCTTGCGTTTGAGCTGGGCTTCCAGCGCTTCGCTGGCCGCCGACAACTCGCCACGCAGTTTCAGAAATGCCCGCCAACGCTCCGGATCGAGCGCACTGGATTCCAGCGCTGCGCGCACTGCACAGCCAGGCTCGTTGCCATGTCCGCAATCGCCGAAGCGGCATTCCAACGCGAGGGTTTCGATGTCGGCAAAGCTCGCCGCACCCAGATCCTCATCGCCGGTGAACTTGAGTTCGCGCATGCCCGGCGTGTCGATCAGACAACCGCCACTGGGCAACTGGATCAAGGCACGGTACGTGGTGGTGTGGCGGCCGCGGCTGTCGTTGCTGCGCACGGCAGCGGTCGCCTGGCGCTCGACGCCGAGCAGGGTATTCGTCAAGGTCGATTTGCCTGCGCCGGACGAACCTACCAGCACGGCCGTATCACCGGTTTGCAGATGCCCGAGCAAGGGCGCAACGCTGGCGCGATCCTTGGCGTTGATCGCGAGCAATTCGACCGTGGCGGGCAGCGCAGCGCGCAGTTCTGCTACGGCCTGCATCGATGTCGCATTATCCACTTTGTCTACTTTTGTCAGCACGACCACCGCGATGGCACCGCTGCCTTCGATCAGCACGAGATAACGTTCGACGCGACGCGGGTTGAAGTCGCCGTCCAGTCCCATGAGCACGAAGACGGTATCGATATTGGTGGCGATGATCTGGCGCTGGTGGCGTTCACCGGCGGCGGCGCGGCTCAGGACTGTGCGGCGCGGCAATACCTGTTCGATCACGGGCGTGGCCGCGACGGTGACCAGTACGAAATCGCCGACCGCGGGACGTGCGGACGGATCGCTGCGGCGATGCAGGAATCGCGGCGCCGGCTGCGCGCCGAATTCGGCGGCGCCGTCGTGCAGGCGATAACCGTTGCGATGCTGGGCAATCACCCGCGCCACACGCTGACCTGTCGGTACTTCGACCGGTGCCGAACCCACGCGCCAGCCGATCTGCCGCAGGCGGCGCTCGTATTCGTCGGTCGATTCCATAAGTCCCATTTTACGCGTTTGCTACGTCCACAATGTCATCGCGCTTGAATTTGCGCCGTGTTCGGCTAGCATTCCGCGCTACAACAATCCGAATACGGCCTGCCCCGATGCCGATGTCCAGTGTGAACGCTCCGGTGCGTACCAGCGCCCGGCTTGGCGATGTGCGTTACGAAATCCGCGGTGAACTCGCCCGCCGTGCGCTCGAACTCGAGGCACAGGGGTGCGAGATCGTCAAACTCAACATCGGCAATCCAGGCCTGTTCGGCTTCGAGACGCCTGCGCACCTGCGTCACGCAATGGCCATAAACCTGGAACGCAGCGAAGCGTATTGCCACCAGCAGGGTCTGCCGGAAGCGCGTGCGGCGATCGCGGCGCAGCAACGTGCGCGCGGTGCGGTCGGTGCGGCCCCGGAACGCGTCTTCATCGGCAACGGCGTCAGCGAACTGATCGACCTGAGCCTGCGCGCCCTGCTCGATTTGGGTGATGAAGTCCTGCTGCCGAGTCCGGACTATCCGCTGTGGAGTGCGGCGACCGTGCTCAACGGCGGCCGCCCGCTGTACTACTCCTGCCCGGCCGCGCGCGCACATCTGCCCGATCCTGACGAGATCGAAGCACTGATCACGCCGCGTACGCGTGCCCTGGTGGTGATCAATCCGAACAATCCCACCGGCGCTGTCTATCCGCACGCGCTGCTGCAAGCGTTGGTGCGCGTGGCCGAACGCCATCGCCTGGTGCTGCTCAGCGATGAAATCTACGACGGCATCGTTTACGACGACGCCCGATTCGTACCGCTGGCCGCACTCGCCGGCGAGCTGCCCTGTCTGAGTTTCGGTGGCCTGTCGAAAATCCATCGCGCCTGCGGCTGGCGCGTGGGCTGGGCCTGTCTGTCCGGCGCGGCGTCGGCACTGAGCGGCCTCGAACAGGCGCTCGATCTGCTCGCCAGCCTGCGCTTGTGCGCGAATGTGCCGGGTCAATTCGCCATCGAGCCGGCACTGACCGGCCCCGATACCATCGCGCCGCTGACCGCGCCGGGCGGACGTCTGCACGAGGCGCGCCGCGCCGTAATCGAACAATGTGCACAAAGCGAATTTCTGCAACTTGTCGCACCGCAAGGCGCGCTGTATACCTTCCCTTCGGTCCGCCCGGAAGCGCTGCCTGATTTTGACGACGAGACCTACGCTCTGGATTTGCTGGAACGCGAAAACGTGCTGATCGTGCCGGGTTCCGGCTTCAATCTCGACGCACGCAATCATTTCCGCATCACCCTGCTGCCGCAGCCGGCGCAATTGCGCGAAGTGTTCGCACGCATCGAGCGCACACTTGCACGCACTGCCGCGACACCGGCACGCGCACGCCATGTGGCGTAGCCTGATGGCCGCGATCGTCCCTATCGCGGCCGCAACAACCGCAGCGCCCGCAATCGACCATCCACGTTTTCTCGCGCTCGGCGATTCCTACACCATCGGCGAAGGTGTCGCCGCGAACGAACGCTGGCCGGCGCAGCTCGCGGCGATGCTGCACGCGCATGGCATCGCGATCGACGCACCAGAAACCGTCGCCCGCACCGGCTGGACCACCGACGAACTCGCCGCGGCGATGGACGCGCACGCGTTCCGACCACCGTACGCGCTGGTGACCCTGCTGATCGGGGTCAACAACCAGTATCGCGGCCGTGATCTGGAAAACTATCGCGAGGAATTCCGCGCCCTGCTCGAACGCGCCATCAAACTGGCCGGCAAGCGCCCGCAGCACGTGATCGTGGTCTCGATTCCGGACTGGGGCGTCACCCGCTTCGGCCGCGACAGCGGGCGCGACACCACGCAGATCGCACGTGAGATCAATGCGTACAACCTTGCAGCTGCCGCGATCGCCCAGACGGCGCATGTTCGCTACGTCAATGTAACTGCGGCATCGCGCGATGGTGGCAGCCACGCGGACATGCTGGTAGCCGATGGCCTGCATCCTTCCGCAGCGATGTACCGGCGTTGGGCCGAGTTGGTGCTGCCGCAAGCGCAGGTGGCGCTACAATAGTGATTCGCCTCTTGCTGATTGAGTCTCGCCATGTCCGCCGTCGACGTCCACACGCGTATCGAAAACCTGTTGCAGCAACATCCGGTCGTGCTGTTCATGAAAGGCACGCGCGATGCACCACGTTGCGGCTTTTCCGCCGCCGCTGCCGGTGCGCTGAACGAACTGTTGCCGGATTATCTGAGCGTGGACGTGCTCGAAGACGCGGAAATCCGCGACGGCATCAAGGCCTACGGCAACTGGCCGACGATTCCGCAGTTGTACGTCAAGGGCGAATTGGTCGGCGGCGCCGATATCGTCCAGTCGATGGTTACAAACGGACAATTGCAGGAACTGCTCGGCTTGCCGAAGCCCGATCGCACGCCGCCGCTGATCACGATCACCGACACGGCAGCCGATGCGATCCGCGCGGCGCTGGCCGATGCCGAACCCGGCCTCGCCCTGCATCTGGCCATCGATGCCCGCTATCAGGCGCAGTTCCATCTGGCTGAAGCCGACGATCATGCGATCCGCAGCGAGGCCAACGGCATCGCAATCTGCATGGATCTCGCCACCGCGCAACGCGCGCGCGGAATCCACATCGACTGGGTGGAAACCGCGAGCGGAGCGGGACTGGCGATCGATAATCCCAACGCGCCGGCCGCGGTCAAGTTGCTGCCAGTGCACGAACTCAAGGCACGGCTGGATGCCGGCTCAATCACGCTGATCGACGTGCGACCGCCCGAAGAGCGCGCGCGGGCTGCACTCGCACAGCCGTTCCGCACTCTCGACAACGGCGTCGAGGCGCTGACCGCGGCGCTGCCGAAGGATGCACCGCTCGCCTTTCTCTGCCACAGCGGCGGACGCAGCGCCAATGCCGCGGAACATTTCCGCAGCCTCGGTTTTCGCAAGGTCTACAACGTCGAAGGCGGCATCGATGCGTGGTCGCGCGAGATTGATCCGGACGTGCCGCGCTACTGATCGATCATTCCGCGGATTCAAAGGAACCGCGCGGTTGAACTGAGGCAAAGACAAAAAAAGAAGGGCGCTATCGGCGCCCTTCTTTGTTGCTACTGCTGAACAAACCGCAGTTTATTCAAAGTCGCCCTTGAAGATGACATCGTCGACCGTCAGACTGATCGTTGTCGTGCCAGTGCGCGACTGATCGTCGCCGATCGTGACCGGCAGCGATTTCACGCCGTTGGTCGTCGCCGGATCCACCGTCGCCTGATACGAGAACACGCCATCGCCGGCGACCGCGTCACCGTGGGTGCCGTCGTCATAGAACGTCTGGCTGGCGCTGCCGCCGATGAGGCTGAGGTCCGCCGACACGGTCAACCCGGTGGAGGTCGGGTTGGCACCGGCCGTGGTCGCCACGGTCAGCAAGGTCATATTGCCCTGGCTGACCGAAGCCGGATCGGCGCTGCCGACACCAGTCGGTGACGTCGCGGCAAGTGCGACGGTCAAGTCGATCTCGGCGCTCGCGCTGCGTCCTTGTGCATCGGCAATGCTCACAGGCAGCACTTTCGGCACCGACGCTGGTCGCAGGGTCAACAGTGGCGTTGAAGGTGAACGTGTTGCCACTGCCACTGAATGCTTGCGCCGCGCTGCCGCCGATGGTCGTCAAGTCGACTGTCACAGTGACGCCGCTGCTGTCGGGCAATGCACCTGGGGCAACCGAAACCGAGAGCAGGGTCGAATCGCCGGGCGCGACGGTGGCCGGGCTGGCCGAGCCATTGGCACTGATCGCCGTCGGTGCGGGCACGCTGAGCGAGATCGTGGTCGAGGCGCTGCGCGATTGTGCATCGGTGATCGTGACCGGAAGGCTCAGGCTGCCGGGCGTGGTGCTTGCCGCGACGGTGGCGCTGTAGGAATAGATGCCGTCGCCGGCTACCGCATCGTCATTCAAGCCGTCATCGTGGAACGCTCTGCGTGCACTTCCGCCGATCGCCGACAGGTCGGCTGCCACGGCGATACCCGTGCTGGCCGGATTGGCGCCCAGTATCACGTTCACCGTCAGCAACGTTTGCGTGGTGATCGGCGCACTGGATGGTGTCGCCAGACCAGTTGCGCTCGGCGGTGTTGGCGCCGCCGCCGGTGTCACCACGAACGTCACCGGCACCAACAACGCGTCGGTATCGGCGGTGACATTGTTCGCTGGCGAGGTGCCATTGCCGCTCAGACAGACATACGCTGTGTACGTGCCCGCCGCGAGGCCGGTCGCATCCAGCGTGACGGTGACCGGCTTCGAGCCATTCAACCCCAGACTGCCGTTCGAAACGCTGTAATTCAGCCATGACGCGCTGCAGACCGCATTGATATCGACTTTCATGGCGAAGCCGTTGAAACCGGCACCGCCCAGCGACGAGGTTGTGCTTGCCTGCCATGTCTTCGTACCTGACGCATTCGGGGTTGCGTATTGCGCCGAAGGTGTCTTGCCGGAAACAGTGGCAAGGAACCAGTACCAGCTGTACGCTGCGGAAGTACTGGCCACGGTCGGAGCCATGTTGAACCAGTAACGACCAGCATTCAGTGCGGGCGGCGTTGTACCGGCAGCGGCAATATCCAGGTGTACAGCGTTACCCGAGTATGTGGTGCCTGCTGCGGTCGGCGCCGAGTTATAGAGGAATACCGGCTGCGTATCCGCGGCCACGCCGGGGCGGCCATTCGGCACCCCGGAAGCATCGCCGAATATCCGCCATGCCAGTTGTGTCGCAATGCTGCTCAACGCGGTGCCGGCGCTGTTGAAACCCGACATTTCCAGATTCGTCACGGTGCTGCCGTTGCTGAAAATATCGAAGTAATCCGCGCCGTAAGCGTTGCCGGTACTGGTGGAACTGATCACGGCGCCACTGCCGACGGTCTTGTCGGCCAATCCGTTGTTGGTTCCCGGGCGATTGACAATATTGGCGGCCAGGGTGGTCGTGGAAAAGCTCCAGTTCAGGGTCGGATTGCCGGCGTTGGACACGGTCAGTGTCTTCGTTGCCGAACTGCCGGCCGTCGCCGTTGCGGCAATGGCTGTGGTATCGGCGCGCAATTTCGCTGTCGATGGACGAAAGGCAATCGGCAACTGCGATACCGGCACCGCGGGGTTGGATGACGTCAAGGTCATCTGGCCGTAGTACCACTGGCCCGGGGTCAGATTCAGCGCGTTGATGGTCAGCGTGAACGAGGTCTTGCCCGAACTACCGAGTGGGAACGAGGTCTTGTCCAGGTTGTAGCTGCCGGCGGGCAAGCCCGTCACGGCAATCGTCCAGGTGCCGGTGCTGCCGCTGCTCTGAACCGTGCGCTTGAACACGCAACTGTTGGTGCAATCCGGATGATAGAGGCTGGCGATGTTCAAGGTTTCCGGCTTGCCACCCTGCGCCGGATCAGCGGCGAGGAAGTTGCTATAGGTTTCGTCGAACAACAGACCGGCCTTCGCGGCCCGGGTCAGATCGACTCGGCCGGCGCCGGCAGTGTTCGGATTGGCCAGGGTGCTGTTGTCTTCATTCAGCACCGGCACTGCGGTCGTCATCAGCGCGGATTTCACCTGCATCGGCGACCACGAACGATTGATCGAACGCACCAGCGCGGCGGAACCGGTGATATGCGGCGTCGCCATCGACGTGCCGGACTCGGTGCCGTAGATATTGCCGCTGGCGGTGAGATTGGCGGCGTTGTAACCGCTGGTTGCCGTCGGCGAGAGCGATGCAAGAATGGTATCGCCCGGCGCCGTGATATCCGGTTTCAGGTTGGCGAACGGAATCGGCCCGCGCGAACTGAAGCCGGTGATATCGTCGAACGGCCGCGGACCGGTGGAGATCGGAAAGCCGATCGAGGCAGTCGCACCGCCCGTTGGTGTGACGTCAACGCCGGGCGCTGCCTTGATGTTGTTCCAGTCCGACAGCAACATCGAATACGAAGCACCGGTGGCGCCGAGATTGATGAAGGCCGGATCGACGTAAACCACTACCAGCGCACCGGCGGTGGCAGCGGCGGTGCGCCGCGCTCCGCTGCCGCAATTGCTGGCGTTCTGGTTCAGGTTCAACACCGCGATGCCCTGCGCCCCGCCGGCCACTCCACCGGCACGGAAATAATTGAGCGGATAGGCCGAGCAACCGTCATTGCTGCCGTCGGCGAAATTGGGGCTCTGGATCAGGGGAAGATTATTGTAGGCCTGGGTCGGATAGGGCGTTGCGCCCGGAATCGCCGCCAAGCCCTGGGTGTTGGCCGGACCCGAGGGCGAACTCAGGCTGAACGAGAACGCCGGGATCATGCGCGGCGTGCTCGCCGCCACGGTCGTCGTCCACGGTGCTTCGTTCTCGTTGGCGGTGGCGGGTGTCGGGCCATCGTTGCCGGCGGCAGTCGCGACGAAAATGCCGGCGTTGGTTGCGCCGAGGAAGGCGAGCTGGATCGTATCGCCCCACGGCGTGGGGGTCGGGCCGCCGATCGAATAGTTGATGACGTCGACGATGCCGTCGGCGACAGCCTGGTTCGCGGCCGCCGTCAACTGGGTGTCCTGACACGAATTGGCCGTGGTACCGCAGGCCAGATACGCAATGATGTTGGCGTGCGGGGCCATGCCCGAAACGTTGAACGTGCCGCCCGCATAAGGCGCGGCGGAATAGTTGTCGCCGCCCGCGGTGCTGGCGGTGTGCGAACCGTGGCCATCCAGATCCTGGCCGGAGACGTTGCCCTCAAGGTTGTAGATGCCGATCAGCTTGTCGTTGCAATGGCCGACATCCTTGCCGCCGGCTTTGCAGTTGCCGAGATAAACGCCGGTACCGAGCGGGTTGGTGATCGTGAAACCATCCGAACCGGTAGCCTTGAACGAATTGCTGGCCCAGTTGATGCCGGAATCGATCTCGCCGATGACGATACCTTCACCCTTGGAGGCCAGGCCGTTCGGTGTGGAGGTGCCGTTCCAGATCGTTGTCGCGCCGATGAAATTCGGCGTGTCGTAAGTCACCAACTTGCGTACCTGTTCGCGATTGACCATCAGCACATCGTCGCGCTGCCGGATTTGCTCGGCTTCCTCGGCGGTCAGATCGACCGCGAGGCCGTTGATGGCGTACTGGTAAGTCGTAACCGAGTCGATCGAATTGCGTGCAAGCTGACTGCGAATTTCGCCAATGAACTGTTGCTGCACTGCTGCCAGATGCGACACGTAGCTCATGGCCTGCGCCGAATGCACATCGGGACGTCCCGGGCGGACGCTCGCGGTCTGCTTCGGTATCTGTGCCAAGCCTTTAGTTTCTCCGTCGTAGGACGCCAGCGGGGCTTCCTTCAGGATGATGATATAGCGCCCCCGGCCGTCGATTTCCGGCGAGTACTGCACTCCGCGCGGATCGATCGCCAGCGCATTGTCATCTTCGCCGACCGCCATCGTGGCGACTGCGGCAAGATGCGCCGCACTCAGGTGCGGATTCATGGCAGCAGATACCGGATCGGTGAATCCGGCAAAGAAGGTCAGCGCGAGTGCGCCGGCCAGCGGTTTCATACGACTATTCTTCGGCAGGACCATTGACTACCCCATTGTGATTCGATCAAAACAGTAACCCGCAGTACCCCGTCGTCACAGCACGACGCGTGATATCTGCCAGGCCTCGCGAGCAAAACGATTTCGGAAGCAGCGCGCTTCGATTTGATGATGATAACTTCACGGAATATCGTGGTTGAATCCGTCGATTACGGATCCTGTCGCCGATGAATCCGGTAGTCCGGGGCTGCGCCCCGGACTACCGATTCCCACCAGCACACTGCAACCGCGCCCCATACCCCGCACCATCCCCGCATCGCACTGCCAACTCACCCAACCCAGTTTCTGACATTTACCTGACACTATTCCAAGGTGCGCATCCTATGTCAGCAATCAGCGCGTGGCAACCCCTTGTTCAAGCATATTTACATATTGCAGCGCAGCATTCTCGGCCTGCGGACGACGGCAGTATCGAAGCGGATTTTCGACCGAAATTCCGTGCCGCCCGAGCCGCGGAAATTGGGACATCGCAGTGCGCGACGTGACTCAATGTATACAATATCCAGGCGCACATCGGCGCAGGCATGGCGCGAAAACCATCCCATGAGCCGTCGTATCGGCGCTTCTTGCGCCGTGGTTGCGACAACGGGGCATGCTGTTATAGTTGGGTGGCGAGCAGTACGTATCGCGTCCATCACGGAGCGGCAAGAGAAGGATCCACGGCGGGCGCATAGAGGAGGGCGAACATGCGCGCGCAAATTCTGCTGGTGCTGGCGGCAACGCTGGTTCTCGGCGCCTGCGGCAACGGCCGCAACGATCAGGCGGCCAAGGCGTGCAGCGCCGAAATCGCCAATCGATTGGCGGGAAAAACCTACGAGATCGACTTGGGCGACCTGGCGCAACACGCCAAGTCCGAAGCCGTCGATACGTTGCTGCTCAGCTCGACCGCCACCTTCGACAAGGGTCTGTCGACGCAATACAAACAGACCTACGAATGCCGCGTGCGTTTCGACAAGATCGGCACGCCAAGTGTGCTCTACCTGCAATTCAACTGGAACACGGCGGACCTGAAGAAAGCTGACTGAAGCAGGCCGATTGAATCTGCTGGTTGCTTTTCCGCGCTTGCTGCGGATGATAGGCCGATCGCAGCCGACCCGGGGTTCCCATGCTGATTACCTTAGTCCTCGCCCTGGTTTTTTTGAGCGCCCTGTTGTTTCTCGGCTATGGCTTTTATAGCTGGGTCGGCGCTGCCGCAATCTGGCTGATAGGCTGGCGCATCGTCGGCGTTGCCTCACCGCTGCTGTTCGAGATCACGACGATCGTGCTGATCGTGATCGCGTTGATCTTCGGCTTGCCACCACTGCGGCGTTTGCTGATTTCGCGTTTCGCGATGAAATTGATGGCGCCGGTATTGCCGCGTCTGGGCGAAACCGAGCGCATCGCGCTCGACGCCGGCACGGTGTGGTGGGACGCGGAACTGTTCTCCGGACGTCCGCACTGGGAAAAACTGCTCGGCTTTCACAGCCGCAGACGCTGACCGCCGACGAACAGGCGTTCATGGATGGCCCGGTGCAGGAGCTGTGCGCGACGCCTCGACGACTGGCAGATCAACCAGCAGCGCGATCTGCCGGCGAGCATCTGGGCATTCCTCAAGGCCAACGGCTTCTTCGGCATGATCATTCCGAAGGAATACGGCGGCCACGGTTTCTCCGCGATCGCGCATTCGCGCGTGGTCATGAAACATTTCCTCGCGCTCGGTCGACGGCGGCGGTGACGGTGATGGTGCCGAACTCGCTCGGCCCCGGCGAACTGCTGCTGCACTACGGCACCGAGGAACAGAAAAACTACTATCTGCCGCGCCTGGCGCGCGGCGAGGAGATTCCCTGCTTCGGCCTGACCGGCCCGACGCCGGCTCCGACGCGGCGGCGACGCAATCCACCGGCGTCGTCGAAAAGCGCATGGTCGACGGCAAGGAAATGCTCGGCCTGCGTCTGAACTGGAAGAAGCGCTACATCACGCTGGCGCCGGTCGCGACCCTGATCGGCCTCGCCTTCCGCATCAAGGATCCGGACCACCTGCTCGGCGACAAGGAAGATCTCGGCATCACCTGCGCGCTGATCCCGCGCGAACTTGGCGGGCGTGGACATCGGCATGCGCCACGATCCGATGGGCGTGCCGTTCATGAACGGCCCGATCGTCGGGCAAGGACGTGTTCATGCCGCTGGACTGCGTCATCGGCGGCGCGCGAAGGCATCGGCCACGGCTGGCGCATGCTGATGGAATGCCTCGCCGCCGGACGCTCGATCTCGCTGCCGGCGCTGAGCGGTCGGCGCAGCGCAGATGTGACGCGCATCTCCGGCGCCTATGCGACCGTGCGCGAGCAGTTCGACACGCCGATCGGCCGGTTCGAAGGCATCGAGGAACCGCTCGGCGCGCATCGCCGGCAAGACCTACATGATGACGGCCACGCGCACGCTGACCTGCGGCGCGCTCGACGCCGGCGAAAAACCCGCGGTGCTTTCGGCGATCGCGAAAGCCTATCTCACCGAAGGCATGCGCGAAGTCGTCACCGACGCGATGGATATCCGCGCCGGCGCGGCAATCCAGAAAGGCCCGCGCAATCCGCTCGCGCGCACCTGGGATGCGGTGCCGATCGGCATCACCGTGGAAGGCGCGAACATCCTCACGCGCTCGATGATCATCTACGGCCAGGGCGCGATCCGCTGCCATCCGTTCGTGCAGCACGAGATCAACGCCATCGCCGAGAAGAATCTGGCGAAATTCGACAAGGCGATCTTCGGCCACGTCAACCTGCTGTTCCGCAACGCCACGCGCGCGAAGCTGCTGGCCTGGACCGGCAGCCGTCTCGCAGGCGCGCCGCGCACCGAAGACACCGCGCGCTACTACCAGCACCTGTCGCGCTTTTCCGCCGCGTTCGAACTGTTGTCCGACGTGGCGATGGGCACGCTCGGCGGCACGCTCAAGCGCCGCGAGAAGATTTCCGGACGCCTCGCCGACGCGCTGGCCTACATGTATCTCGCCTCGGCTGCACTCAAGCGCTATCACGACGAAGGCAAGACCACGGCGAACTACAACCTGGTGCGCTGGAGCACCGAATTGTGCCTGTATCGCATCCAGGAAGCCCTGCTCGGCGTGCTCGAAAACCTGCCGATGCGGGCAGCGGCGTGGTGGCTTGTCCTGGGCGATTTTCCCGCTCGGCGCGCGCTTCCGGCCGCCGTCGGACAAACTCGGTACGCGCGTGGCACGCGACATCCTCGAAGACCGCGAGGCGCGCATCAATCTCACCGAAGATATCTTCGTACCGCCTCCGACCGAAGTCGGTCTGGGTGCGCTCGAAGCCGCACTGGCGAAAGCGGTGCGCGCGATTCCGGTCGAAACCAAACTGCGCGACGCGGTGCGCGCGGGCACGCTCGACCGCGCACCCGGCTACATGCTCGACGAGATGGGTCTGAAGGCCGGCGTGATCACACAAGATGAGTACCGCTGTGCTGCAAGACGCGGACGCCGCGCGCAATGAAGTCGTCGCCGTGGATGCGTTCGATCCGGAAACGTACAAGAATCTGCACTGATGAACGGCCGCTGGTACTTCGACTTCATCTCGCCGTTTTCGTATCTGCAATTACCGAAGCTGCGTGAATGGCGCACGCGTATAGACATTAAGCCAGTGCCGATCGCGTTCGGTGCGGTGCTGGCACACAACGGCAACCTCGGTCCGGCGGAGATTCCGGGTCGGCGCGAATTCACTTATCGCTTTGTGCAGTGGCAGGCGGAGCAAGCAAGCCTACCGTTGCGTTTCCCGCCGGCGCATCCGTTCAATCCGCTGGCCGCATTGCGCTTGTGCATTGCCGCCGGAACGACATGGGAATCGGTCGACGCGATCTTCGGTCATCTCTGGCGCGATGGCCGCTCCGGAACGGATGCGACGGAACTGACCGAAGTCGGCCACGCGCTCGGTATCGACAATGTGGAAAATGCGATAAATGCCGCAGAAGTGAAATCGGCCTTGCGCGTGAATACCGACGCAGCCATCGCCGCCGGTGTGTTTGGTGTCCCGACTTTGCGTGTCGGCGAGGAATGGTTCTGGGGCAACGATGCTTCGCCGATGATCGAGGACTGGCTGGCGCACCCCGATCGCTTCGCGGGCGAGAAATATCGCCGCATCGCAACTCTGCCGATCGGCGCGAAGCGGCCGCGCTGAGATCGGGTTCTGCAGGCAGTAAGCGGCTTCGATTTCAGGTTAATATCAGACAGATCGACAGGTTTTTCGCCCACTCGTCGGCTTGTTGTCTCGAATTACTGAAAATTTAACGCTAGCTCACCGTTAGTCCGTACACTGGAAGACACGATGCAAGCCTATTGGTACTTCGATTTCGCCTCGCCGTTTTCGTATCTTCAATTGGCGAAGATGCACGAGTGGCGCGCGCGCTTGCTGGTGACACCCGTGCCGATCGCCGCGCGCGCCTTGTCAAACGCGATCGGCGATAACGAAGTTGCAGCGCGCAACATCAGCGGCTCGGTCGCCGGTTTTGTCAGATGGCGGGCGAAAACGACAGGCGTGGCACTGCGCTACCCGCCGGCTTACCCTTTCAACTCGCTTGCGGCCTTGCGCCTGTGTATCGCCGGCGGGGTGAACTGGACCGCAATCGAAACCATCTTTGCGCATTTGTGGCGTGACGGCCTGGCGGGCAGCACGGCAGAGGAACTGCGTACCGTCGGCCACGCGCTCGGAATTGCGGACCCGGAAGCAGCGATTGGCGCCATCGAGACGGCCACCCAATTGCGCATCAACACGGAAGCGGCGACGACGATCGGCGTTTCCGTGGTGCCAACGATGCGGGTCGGCAGCCAGCTTTTCTACGGCAGCCAGGCCGCAGAGCAACTGGATGATTGGCTCGCGCATCCCGAGACAATGGCATCTCGCCGATTGGCTTAGCCGGCCACCATTCGAATACCGGACGCGATTCAGTCAACTCGCTGACGATCCAACCAGTTCGGCGAACTTCTTCAGATCGATATTGCCGCCGGAGACGATCGCGACGATCGGGCCTTGACCGGCTTTACCGGTCAGCGCGGCGGCGAGCGGCAAAGCGCCCGCGCCTTCGGAGATTATTCGCGCCTTTTCCGCCATCAACCGCATCGCGCTCCTGGTTTCGTCCAGGCTGACGACGATGTAGCCATCCACCACCGGTTTCATCCGCTCCCACATGCGCGGGAACACGCTCTGGCCACCGGCGCCGTCGACGAACGACGCTTGCCATTGCTTGAACACCTGGGGCGATCCCATGGCAAACGAGAGTGCGGCGGGAGCGGCCGTCTCCGGTTCAGCGCCCCAAACCTTGATTTCCGGCTTGAGCAACTTGATGGCGCTGCCAACGCCGGTAATCAACCCGCCGCCGCCGATCGCCGGCAATGACGGCCACGGTATCCGGCGCGTCTTCAAGAATCTCCAATCCCATCGTTGCATGACCGGCGATGAAATTGTGATCGTCAAACGGATGCACGAACGTGCCTTCGACGCCCGCAAACGAACGCTCCTCCAGCGCCTTCCATGCAACGTGGTATGCCACCGGAATGAGTTTCGCGCCAAGCGCCTGCATGCGCTCGATCTTCGATGCCGGCGCCGTCTCGATCACCACGACCGTGCACGGCACGCCTGCTTTTCTCGCCGCGTAGGCGACGCCCTGCCCTGCATTGCCGGCACTGATCGTCCATACGCCGCGTTTGCGTTCGGACTCCGGCAGCATGGCCACGGCATTGGCCGCGCCCCGCAGCTTGTAGGCATTGATCGGCTGCAGGTTTTCGAGCTTCAGCCGGATATCGGGATAGTCCGGCCCCAGTTCCAGGCGGACCAGCGGTGTGCGCACGATGGTCCCGGCGATGCGCTGCCGCGCTTCGCGTATTTCGGCCAGCGTTATCGGGCGGACAGTTTCAAGTGTTGAGGGCATTACCGGTTTTCCTTGCGACCGCGCACGAGTTCACACGAAAAGGGCGCGCAAGTGGCACTAGCATCGCAGCCCTTCACGCCGGCGGCAAGTCAACGCGCTACACTGGCTACAGACGGAATCGCCAACCCATGCCGCGCCTGCCTCTCGTTATCGCCATGCTGATCGCCCTGTGCATGCCGTGTCTTGCTGTGGCGGGCGAAGTGTACAAGTGTACCGATGCGCAAGGCAGCGTCGCTTTCCAGGATTTTCCCTGTCCGGTCGACGTAAAACAATCCCGGCTTTATCTGCCAGATGTGCCGGCAACACCGTCTCAGGCTGCGCCAGATGACAACGCACCGCAGCCCAGCGCGCCACCTCCCGTCGCCGCCGCGCGACGTCAAACGCCGCTGCCGCCTATATGGCTTTGCCAAAGCGCCGACGATGGCTCGCGTTATTTCAGCCGCAACGGCAACCCGCCGGTGCGCTACGTACCACTGGGCGTGCTCGGGTATCCGGGGCAAAGTCTGGATCAGACCTATTCCCCACCAGGCGGCCTCGGCATGTCTGCGTCGGGCGAACGCAATATCCCGATCAACACCTCGCCAAACGCTGCGTTCGCCAGCGGCTACACACCGTTGCAGGATCGCTGCTTGCCCGCCTCGCGCGAGCAGACCTGCGATTATCTGCGCAAGCAATACGACCAGGTCGAGCACAAGCTCATCCGCGCGTTCAAGGACGAACAAGCCGTGTTGCAGCCGCAGGACGACGAACTCCGCAATCAACTCGACGGCTGTTGAACGTCAGGGCGAAAGTGCAAAAGTGGAATTGCGCTGCTCGTGATCGAGCAGGAATCGCTTGACCGGCAGACCGCCGCCGAAGCCGGTGAGACTGCCATCGGCACCGATCACGCGATGGCAGGGCACCACGATCGGCAAGGGATTGCGTCCGTTCGCGGCGCCGACGGCGCGTGACGCCAGTGGATCGCCGAGGCGGCGCGCGAGTTCGCCGTAGTGGGTCGTCGTGGCGTAAGGAATCCGCAGCAACTCCAGCCAGACCTGCTGCTGGAACTCGGTACCCCGCGGCGCCAGCGGCAAATCGAATTCGGTCAGGCGCCCGTTGAAATACGCGGCAAGTTGCGCGCGCACTTCATGCAAGGCGCCGCGTCCACGTTCCCAGTCGGCACCGATCGGCGTCGGATGCCGGCCAGTCTCGAAATCGATGTGACGCAAACCCTCGCCATCCAGCGCGAGCAACAGGCGGCCCACCGGCGTGTCGAGGTAGTCGTAGTACATCATCGCGCGAACTTTACCCCTGACTGCGCCACAAATGCAGCACCGAATAGGCACGGAAGGGCCGCCAAGCCTCGGCCATCGTCTGCAAACCCTTCGGCGATACCGGTATCCCATCGCCTGCCACCGCCTTGCGCAGCACCAGATCGGCGGCCGGAAAGGCGTCGGGAAAACCCATTGCGCGCATGGCGATGTAATGTGCGGTCCAGTCGCCGATGCCGGGCAACCGGGTCCAACGCACAACGAATTCCTCCAGCGATTGCTGCCGATCGAAACTGACTCGACCGTCGCATACCGCGCGTGCGACCGCATTCAGCGTTGCCGCACGGGCCCGCATGATACCAATATGGGTCAAGTCCGCATCCGCCAGCATTTCTGGCGATCGGGAACAATTGCACATTTTCCATTGTTCCCATGCTGACGCCGAAGTTCTGCACCAGCCGCGACGCCAGCGTGCGCGCGGCAGACACGCTGATCTGCTGGCCGAGCACAGCACGCACGACGATCTCGAAACCATCCCAGCCGCCGGGTACGCGTTGACCGGGATGACGCCGGATGCAGGATCGCAGTGGCACGGATTTACCCAGGTGCGTATTGATCGCGGCGATGTCGACATCCAGATCGAACATCCGCCGCACCCGCGTGCGGATTTCCGGCATTCTTGCGGCATCCGGAAAATCCGTAGTCAGCACTAGTGCGTTGTCGTTCGCCTTCTGCGCCACCCGCAGCGAGCCACGTACTCCGTCAAACGCAAACGAGCGCCGGTAGCTGAACGCATCGACCTGTTCGATGTCCGGAATCGCGCGGCGCTCGAAGAAAGCGAGCAATGCCGCAAAATCGTAAGGCGGCACATAGGGCAAGCGGAAACGATGCGGGCGCGGAGATGACGTCATGACCGGCATTGTTTGCGTTCGCCTATCCATGGCCGCACTTTAGAATCCGTAACGCAAGAAACCGCCATCGACCGCGATGCACTCGCCGGTGATGTAGGCCGCGGCAGGCAGGCACAGAAACGCGACCGCCGCAGCGACTTCCTCGGGCTCGCCGATGCGACCCATCGGCGTGCGCGCGAGCACTTCCTCGAGATAATCCGGATCGGCAAGTGCTGGCTCCGTGCGTTGGGTGCGGATGTACCAAGGCGCCACTGCATTGACGCGGATGCCGTCCTCGGCCCATTCGCAGGCGAGATTGCGCGTGAGTTGCGTCAGTGCGGCCTTGGTCATGCCATACGGCGCGCCGGTGCGCACATGGGTGAGTCCCGACACCGAGCCGATGTTCACGATTGCCGCATTCGCATGTTCGCTCAGATGCGGGTGCGCAAGACGCGCACATCTCGAACGCGGACATCACATTGGCCTCGATCAAGGCACGTACTTCGTCTTCGCTGTAGTCCAATGTTTTCTTGCGCACATTGGCGCCAGCATTGTTGACCAGCAGCGACAGAGCGACTTCAAGATCGGCGATCCAGTCGAATACTTCCAGACGTTGCTCGCGCTGGGCGATATCGGCGGCGAAGGCAAAAATCTCGTGTTCGGGAAATTCCTCAACCAGTTCCGCACGCACAGTTTCCAGATGCGCCTCGTCGCGCGCGACCATCAGCACATCGGCACCGAGCGCAGCGAATTCGCGCACGCAGGCCAGACCGATGCCCTTGCTGGCGCCGGTGATCAGGCAGGTTTGGCCATCCAGACGCCAACGCGCCGGGCTCGTCGTCATCGCCATCCTCCATGCCGCTTGAGATGGTCGCGGCTACGGCGCAGACTTTACGCATTCCGCCGGGAGGATGCCATGAAAGCCACCACGATCTTGATGCTCAGCCTGACTTGCACGCTGGCCGCGTGCTCCGTCGACGAACCGCCGCCGCCTGCCAGCGCTGCCGCACAACCGGCCACGCCACTGCCGAATTCCAACGTGTTCAGCAGCGACATTAGGGCGCTACAGAAAGCCAAGGATGTACAGAAAACCGTCGATCAGCAGAAGGCCGATACCGACAAGGCGCTGCAGGATGCGGGAGGGTGATACCCCGCTCACGCTGAATAGAGCAGGATGTTCAGACGTTCGCTCACCTGCGGCAAGCAGGTTGCTTCGTTCAGTTATCTCTATTCAGCTATCTTTTCATTCCTGATTAGCCCCTTTCCTCAGCTCTGGATTCCCGCAGAAGCGGGAATGCCAGAGCCTTTTGCACGCCAGGCAGTAGTGACAAAGCGCAAAAACACTAGATTCCTGCCAAGAGCACGCGGGAATGACGAGCCAATGCCAGTTTTGCCGGATGCCATTGCTGAGATTCGGGCTAATCAGGATCGGCGATGCAATTTTCCGCGTGAAGCAGATCATTTCTGGCATCGGGCACCCACAGCAATGTTCTGCGCCCGGCCTACCAACGCCACGACTGCTGCGCATTCCTCCATTGCCATCTCCTTGCCGTGGCGCCACCGGCCAATCGTACGCAATGTACAAAGCCGGAGCGACAGCGGCTGTCGCTCCACCGATATATGGTGCAGGAAATTCCCACGCCCCTCGTTGGCCGCTCTTGCCGGCTGCCGGCGCGAGGTGGTGGAGGCTGGCCTGCAACGTACCATGACACCGACCGAATTCAGCGACAAGCTATCCAGGATCGAGGGCGCCAGAGCGCGTCTTGCGCTGCCCCCGATCATGCGGCAACTAGGCGAGGAAACGAGCTGGCTGTTTGCCGGCAATCTCGAGCTAGGATCGCCTACGGCGCGAGAAAGTTGGCCATGCTAGATCACGGTTTCGCGTGCAATGTGGATGACGTGGGCGCTGGGAATCCAGTCGTCACTGAGGATGCAACGCACCGTCCCTTCTGGGGCGGTCTGGCCGCCCACTACCGGACCGACCCCACAATCGACGATGACGAAATAGATGAGGACGAGATCAACCCGAATGGAAGCGATGACGAAGATGGTATCGGTTATCCCACCCACGAGGAGCTTGCTATTTGCGACGCGGTTAGCCGATTCCGCCGAGCGCAGATACGTGCCATCCGCCGGGTGTTGGTTGGGCAACTGCCCTGCGCGGTAACCGATTGGATTGTCCACATGCGCTTTCCGTGGCTGACGTTCGCCGACATCGCCCGGCTGTGGAAGTATTTCGAGGAAGCGCGCGCCGTTGCGAACGACAACATCAAGCTATTGCCGGTATGGTTGTGGAGCGGTATCAACCTGGTTGCACAACAGGATTGGGACGAATACTGGAAGCCAGGAACACCACAGCCCTATGCCGTCCGATCGCTCCGGAAACGTCTTCGGCAGAGAAGAATTCCGCCGCGTATCTGGCGGATGCTGTGCCGATACGGACCGAGAATTTTTCCAGCCGCGATCACTAACATGGAAGGCAGTAAGCGCTATCGCGATGTGCGCGCGTACCTGAAACTGATTGCGTCGGACAACTCTTGGAAGATCTTGTCGACTGCGCAGAAGTACGTGCTATGGACACTCGCAGAACACGTTCACCCCGCGGCGTGGCGAATGCCGGACTTGCTACGCGCAGCCGTTCAACATGTTCACCAGCGCATCACGAACGGTGACGTATTCGATGGATTGCGCATGGTTATGGTTATCAACCATTTTTGCTTCGAGCCACCTTCGCCGCATGCCATTCCGCGAGGCGCAGGTTGGAACTGGTGGCTACGACAATACGAGCCGATTGAAGCTCGCCGTCTCGCGGACTACGAGACGACTGCCATCTGGCCGTCGGTGATCGATGCTTATCGAACAGGCGCCTATGTCGTTGAGCCACTCAACAGCAGATCCGCGCTGCGTGAAGAGGGCAAACGAATGCGGCATTGCGTTGCATCTTATGGCCGTGATTGCGCGAGTAACCGCCTGCAGATATATTCGATTCGCGACGCCGAGAGCAGCAAGTCATTGGCAACCGTCGCACTGAAGTTCGAAGACGAAGCTCTGTTCGTGCATGAAACCGCGGGTTTTGCAATCCTTCTTCCTCGATTTGGAACCGGTCATCGACGAATTGTGGAATCGCTCCCGCAAGCATCGGCTCTTGATCTGAACAACCTTTCCGACTTACATCAGGATGCTGACGAACTTATCATAGACTGCCAAATGCGGGATGGAACAGCCCCCTCCCCGATGGGCAGGATGCGCAAAACAAATTTGTGGACGCGATGAGGGTTGCCCTGCGATTCGCGTTGCCGGCGATTGGAACGACTCGATGGATGACGAACGCGATCTGTATGTGACGTGGACGCGGAAGCGCTGGCGCCAGTCCGCGCAGATCCTAGTTAGGGAACCTCTGATTTTGCTCGTCATTCCGGCGAAAGCCGGAATCCAGTTTGACTTTAGTCGTTGATTCTTCGAGAAGACCAAAATGGATCCCGGCTTTCGCCGGGATGACGGCGAGGTTATGCAGACCTTCCTTAGCTCAGAAGTTGGTGTTGATGGGCGGCGCGATTTTTCCCTGCGCCGCGCGGCGTACTAACATGGTGCTGACACTACAGGAGACTTTGTCATGGCAGGTCAAAGAATGTTCGAGGTGAAATTCATTCCCGCCGTTGGTGGATCGTCCATTACGATCAAGATTCCAGCCAACGATCATGTTCAAGCCAAGAAAATGATCGAGCACCAGTATGGTCCGATAAAAACTTGGTACAAACTCCCGCAGCCAGTCAGGGGGTAGTATTCGCTCATTCTGGAGAGAGCCGGGCTATGGCCAAATACACACCATCGATTGCGAAAAACATGATGAAGAAAAGCCTCAACGCTATTCTTGATCCGCTTCCATCCAAATCCGGGTCAATCACTTTGGCAATATTTACATCTCGTGTGCATATTGCGTGATAGGTTGAGCCTTCCCGTACCAATCTGTCATATGCGTTCTCGGCACACCAGAAGCAACATCATTTCCAACCATGTGCTTTCATGCGCGACGTGCAATGGCGATGAAAAGCGAGACGAGCTGTGGAATAAATTTCTCTCGCGGAAAGCCTAAGGCACGCGCCCAAGCGAACGCTATCATTGTGCAGGCGTTGGCAAGCTTTGATCGAGCCGTCCGGAATATCAGGGCGCTTCGTGCAGATGGCATCTAGGTTCCAGCAGCGCTGCGGCGGGATACTCGATCTCGCTTGAGCGATGTCAACCAGCAATCGCAGGCGTCGACTGCCTTGCGCGCCGGCACGACGAGGCATTCGCCTAGGCGCCAAGGCTGCGATTTCGCTATGACATTCCGTTTCGGTCGATCTTTCGTAGACGGAGAGGTATGATTGTCTGACTTCTCGCGACGAGTTGATCGCGCAGCGTCTCCTGTCCGAAGTCCTCGGTAATCGGCACGTCGAGGATGTTTGCGCGCGCAGCGAGCGTGTTCAATGCAACTTCCAGATCGCGCATGTTGTGGCGTAGGTGTTTGGCGATAATTCATGCCACGTTTTCCGGCATGTCCATACCGCATGCGGCGGCTTTGGCCAGCAGAATGGCCGTCCGCGTCTCGAAATCTGGTGGGTCGATCGCCACCTTTAAAGCCGAGCCAAGTCGCGATTTCAGGCGTGGTTCAAGTGTTTTCGATCTGCGCCGGATAGTGATCGCAGCACAGAATAATTTGCCGCTCGCCTTCGATCATTGCATTGAGGATGTGGAGGATTTCTTCCTGGGCCAGGCTCTTGCCGGCGAAGAACTGGATATCGTCGATCAGCAGCACATCCACAGCTTGAAAGCGACGCCTGAAATCATCCATCTTCTTCGAGCGCAAGGCACAGATTATTGCGCTGACGAACGGCTCCGAACGCAGGCACAGCACGCGCTGTATGGGATTGTTGGCGCGGATCCAATTGCCGGCTGCATGCATCAGATGCGTTTTGCCCAGCCCGGAACCCCCATAAACTAGAAGCGCGTTGTACAGCCATCCGGGATTCTTCGCGACCTGCATGGCCGCGGCCATGCCGATTTGGTTTGCCTTTCCTTCGACGAAGGAATCGAAGGTGTAACGCGGGTCGAGATCGTGCTCAAACTCGGATGCCATATGAAATTGCTTCTCATGAGCGGCGGTCGACAACCCGTCGATGTGTTGCGTTTCATGTCAGGCCACCACTGAACGATTCGAATCTGGCGAGCTCTGGAATAAAAGTCAACGTGATCGCTCCGGTAGGGCCATTGCGATGCCGGGCCACGTGGACTTCTGCGATGCCGTGCTCGGGGGCGTCGCGGTTGTAGTATTTGTTGCGATAAATCAGTGCAACGACATCGGCATGCTGCTCGACCGACGCTGCCCATTCGCCGAGGTCGGCCAGCACAGGATGCTTGTTCTCGCGCCGCTCCAGGGAATGATCAAGCGTGGAGGTGGCGAGCACCGGAATATCCAGCGTCTGGGCCAAGATCTTCAGCTCGCACAGTGCTGCACGAATTTCGGCCACACGCGCAATGGTTTCGGTGTCATCCAGTAACTGTATCCCTTGCAGATCGTCGATCACGATCAAGCCGATGTCGTGTTCCAGCGTCAGGCGATACGAGGTTTCGCAAATTGTCTTGATGGACATATTCGCTGTATCACGATGAAAGCCGGCTTTCGGCCAGCAGTAACGCACTCGTAACACGCGGCCATTCTTCCGCTTCAACGTCGCCGGTGCGCAGATGCTGCTGACTGATTCGGCCAAGCGACGACATCATGCGCATGGCGATGCTTTCGGCGCTCGTGTCTGTCGAGAAAATCAGCATTCGCGTTTTGCCTTTGAGTGCCGCGGCTTCAGCAATGTTCAGGGCCAGCGTGGTGCAACCGGTCGCCGGGAGTCCGGCAACAACGATGAGATGGCCGGGTTGCAGGCCCGTCGTCATCTCGTCCAAGTCGACAAAACCGGTGGCCACGCCAGTCACAGCCGTTTGTCCTTATAACGGCGACGCAAGGTTTGGAACGCGTCCTTCGCAGCGCTCTGCATCGTGACGACCGGAACATCATTGGACTGTTCCCGATTCAGATATTTGCCGATCTGGGCTACGGCCTCCGGGCCTAGTTCGGCATCTTTCGCGATTCGCGTTACTTCGATCAATGCATTCAGAAGTTGTCGGCACTTGGCAGGGCGCGGCGCTTGTTCCTCACCCTTGTTAACGTCGTGTTCCATAATGCCGTATCCTCAATTGTTACACGTTCGTAAAGCCAATCCCGCGGCGGCGACCCTCAGGCTTCATCGCGACTTCGTGTGCGAGCAGGTTCGTGATGCGGGTCGCGGTTGGAAGTTCACCCGTGACGTGCAATTGGCGGAGCACATTCGCGAAGTCGCCGAGGGTCAATATTTCCAGCCGGTCGAGCAACACAAATGCGGCCGCTGCATGGGTAGGATCGCCGTTTGCGTCGCAGGCAACCTTGTGCAAGAAATCCCGCCGCTGTTCGCGTGTGAGGTAATCGAACTTCACCTTGAAGTCGAATCGGCGCAATGAGGCAGTATCGAGCGTGTCGACCAGATTGGTCGATGCAACGAAGATCCCCTGAAACGCTTCCATCTGCGTCAGCAGCTCATTGACTTGGGTCACTTCCCAGCCGCGATCCGCGTTCGCGCGATCTCTCAGAAACCCGTCGGCCTCGTCAATCACCAGGATGGCATTTTCAGTACGCGCTTGGGCAAATGCCTCGGCGATTTTTGCTTCGGTGCCGCCGACCCACATACTCAACAGATCGGAGCCTCGTTTCACCACGACAGAACGATCGAGCATGCGGCCAAGGTGATGGCCAAACGCCGTCTTGCCTGTACCCGGTGGCCCATACAAGCACAGGCGCGCGCTTGCGTTTCGACGCAGACCCGTCGCCAATCCGTGCAGATCGCAATCCGTGTTCAAGAACGTCGGATCGTAGTGTTTAGGTAGGGATGGCGCTGGAATCGCTTCGTGATGCCCCATTGCGCGCAGCGATGCCGTCAGAATTCGCTCCACCTCGCTGTCGCGGGTCTCGACATGGCGACTACGCAACGAGCGCGTGACGCGCGCGGCGCGCTCGACCTGCGCCGGCGGCAGTTGTTCGATGCTGGCAATGCGTTCGGCGCACGCACTCGATATCTCACCGGCGTGGAATATCGGTCGATAATGCGTCTGCGGACGTTGCGGCCCGGCGTACGGAACTCGACCACTAGATCGAATCGACGCAGAAATGCTGGGTCGATCGCATCGATGGAATTGCACACCCAGATTGCAGGTACTGGATTCGACTCCAGCGTCTCATTGACCCAGCTTTTTTTCAATTCGTCCGGATCTCGCATACGCCGTGCGCCGAACATCGCGAACATGGAGCCAAATCGTGAATCACTCGCGCCAAACACGTCTTCGACTTCATCGAAGAGCAGCAACTGCTTGCGGCGATTGGCCAACAGGTTCTGGCAGATGGTGTAGGCACTGAATCGTCTGTTGCCGGAAATGGGATCGCCGCTGGCGTTCTCGTTGGGGACCTCGTACAAATCGAGCTTCAGTACCGGGGCCAACGCTCGCACGAACTCGGTCTTGCCCGTGCCGGGTGCACCGTAGAGTAGAAGATTGACTCCCTTGCGCCGGCGTTTCGCCGCATCAGCCAGGTAGCGCTGCATGAGATCGAGGTCGGCAAGATGGGCAAAGTCCGTCAAAGTAAGGCTTGACGCCGTTCCGCGACGCACGAGTCGCCGTAGAAATCGTTCTTCATCGAACTGATGCGCCAGCAGGACATCGACTACAGCCGCATCCAGGGCGAGTGGATTGCCACCGTTGATCGGAAGCTGACTGTTCTCGAAAAAGCCGGAGCGGCGCAACATGTGATTCTCGGACAACGCCTGTTGGACGTCGTACAGACGTTTTCCCGTGGCATAACGCAGCGCACGTACTAGATCCCACTGGCTGATAATCGTGAGATTGAGAAGATCGTCGAAATATCTGACGCGCGTTGCGATCACGGCCACACGCAATACGGCACGCTCGGTCGAATTGAGTTTCAGGATATCGCCAAGCTTGTCGATGTTTCTGGCCAGTGGTCAAGACGAGGGCTGGCGCGCCTCTAAATCACGGCGCTGGTCAGTAATCGCTTTTCGCGTCGTCGATCGTCAACTTTCCATCCGCTCGATCCTCCATCTGAAGACCGATCAACGTAAAAACATCGCGATACGAATACCGCCGTCGCGGCCCATCAGGCGCGGGTGCCAGTGCAACCCGTCAATCATGCGCACGGCATACAAAGCACCTTCGCGTGCCAGTGGAGAGAATGTTGGCCGGCGTAACGAAACATTTCAGAACGCGGCCCTTTGGTCTATTCGAATATCCATGGTCATGACGGCAGTCACCGGGCCGCTAGTGGATCCAGTTTCTGCCGCATGAGCGACTACTGGTGTCGCTATGAAATTGGCATTCCGACATCAGTTGTCGAAAATGCGCTAGAGTCGTCACGCGTCGTGCGTGGGATAAGCGTATGCCGGATACAACCTTGCGTCAGATCGCGATGCTTAGCCTCATCCCTGGCCGACCGGGAAAGATCACATCGCGTGAATTGCATACCCGGCTCAAGAGCCAGGGCTACGATGTGCATGTCCGCAGTATCGAGCGCGACCTGCAGAAACTATCGGATACCTTTCCCTTGCTCAGCGACGCGGGACGGCCGGCAGGATGGTCCTGGGAATCCAGGGGCATGCGCGTCACTTTCCCGCGGATGGATGCAGGAACAGCGCTGACCTACGATATGCTCGCGCGCTACCTCGCTCCCATTCTGCCGCGCAGTATGCGCAAGCATCTGGAGCCTGATTTTGCACAGGCGAGGAGCGTGCTCGATCAACTGCCGGATCGCCGCTCGGTCGATGGTCAAAGCGCATCGCCGTGCTCCGTTCGGACACATGCTTCCGCCGGACTGAAGCCGTTGTGAGCGATGTGGTCTACGATGCCCTGCCAACAGCGAGCGCTTCGAAGCGAACTACCGTGCATTAAACGCCGAGAAATGGCGCGCTATCCATTTAATCCACTGGGCCTAGTCTACGTTCGAGGCGTCCTGGACCTGATTCGACGTTTGGGATTACACCGATATCCGTCAATTCGCGCTGCATCGCATGAGCAACGCCGCACCGTTGGACGAAGCGGCAGCTGCGGTCAAGGGATTCGATTTCGAGCGGTACGTCCGCGAGGAAAAGTCCTTCGAATACCCGGCTGGGAAAACCATTCACCTCGAACTCATCGTCGAGCCCTGGCTCGCGCGGCATCTTGAAGAACGCCGGTTGTCCGAAGATCAGGTCATTGCGCCAATTCGCGGCAGCGAGAATTCTCGCGTTACTGCAACCGTCATGGATACGGAACAGTTGCTGTGGTGGTTGAGAAGTTTGGGGACAGATGTTGAGGTGGTGAAGCCGGCGGCGTTACGGAAGAGGATGGCTGCTCACGCGAAGACGCTTTCGGGAAAATATGGTTCTTGATCGGATTTAATAACGATAACGGCTAACCTTCCTGGATTCCCGAGGCGGTTCAACTGCAGGAGAAATTACAATGTCACGCGGAGAACGTTCTGACAAAATACCAAGACTGGTACTCGCTGGAATTGAACAAGCCTTCAAGACGTACAACAAATGGACACTAGGGGATTCCTGGCTCTGGGAGGCACCGGAATATTTGATCACTGTCGAGGTTGCAAAGCAGCTTTTCGACAAGCTCACGTATCGTTACATCAATCTTGAGTTTTCCGTAAAAGATGCACTTGAAGATGCTGGTGCGATTAGGCGCGGTCGTCCGAAGAAAGCGTTGCGAAGGAACGGCAGGTTTGACATTTTGCTGTCGCACAGCAGCGGAAATCCATGGTGCGCAATTGAGATCAAATCTAGGATATGGAGTCCGAAGACCCATCTGTCTGCTGACATAGTCAGGCTGCGTGACACCGTTCTGCGCCGACATCGTGGTAGCACTCTTCGTTGCGCTGCGCTTGGCTTCTATTCTGAAAGAGCAAAACCGCAGAGGAAGCATAACAGCGCAAAGGATTCGCTGGATTCTCTAGCTGATTCAACGGACAAACTCGCTAGGCAGCTACTCAAGGGGAGCAACCTGACCTGCAAGATTCACAAAAAGTTCAAATCCGGGGATCATGACGATGGACGGCAAGCTTATTGCCTGTTCATTGAGGCGCGAAAGCCAAATGCTGCGTCCGCCAAGATAAGTAAAAAGTGAGAGCAATTGCGCCCCAGTGGCCACCGAAAATGGCAGCTACAACCGCGGATCAACCGGCTTGCTCTCCAACGCTAGCACGCCGAACACAGATTCGTGCACACGATAGAGTGGCTCACCCTCGACAAACCGATGCAGAGCTTCAAGTCAAAATGCTAATTCCGGTGGCGCAAGGTGCAACGGTCGACAACCGACACAGGTTGTCGCTTTCCAGATGCACGATGGAGCCACGGTGTGGATGGAATGAAAAGTCCGATGCGCGGCAAATCCATGAACTGGGAACTCATTGCGGACAATCTCATCGATGCTCGCCATCAACTCGACAGTATTCTGAGCAATATAGGCCATCCGGAGATGACCGTGGGCCGCTTCAAGGCCCTCATCGAACATGCGCTCCATCACACGATCGTTGCGTGGAACGTCAGGCACATGCCCTCATACCGTTATGCGGCGATGGAGGACGACACCTGGAATCGCTTGTGCAAATTGCCGGATGGCCTCGTACCGATGGAACTTAACCCACCACCCGAGCCTGCGCCTGCCAAGGGCAAGTTTCCGCGCGGGAATGGCAAGCGATTTCTTGCCAGGCATTACACGCGATCCGAGCACGAATTCGACTGGCGCTTGAAACGCAAACGAGTGGCCGAAGAGTGATCGGGTAACTAGGCGTTGTTCTTTCTCTACTGCGCCAGATTCCGGCTCACGGCGAATGCCGCAAAAACTCTGTCAGCGCATCTCGCAAAAACAATACGCGAACACGCCGACCTTGTTGCGGCTCAGGGTCTGCAATAATTTCACCTGATCCTGCACCTCGGGCTGGGCCAGCAAACTGCTGGAGAAATTCGGCAGCGCCATTTTCGCAAAGCGCGCGAAGGCATCATTGCTCAGGCTCAGTGCGTAGCGTTCCCAGACCGATAGCGGTTTTTCGACGTAGCGCACCTGGTAATCCGTGCCGAGATTTGCTGCCTGCGCCGCCGCGGTGATCGCATCCTGCAGCCCACCGAGTTGATCGACCAGACCGCGCTCCTTGGCTTGCTCGCCGCTCCACACGCGACCGCGTGCAATGGCGTCAATTTGCTCCGGCGTTTTGTGGCGCCCCGCCGCGACCTTGTCGATGAAATCCTGATAACCCTTGTCGATGACACTCTGGATGGTGTCGCCGATTTTCGGATCGAGCGGCCGGCGCACGTCGATCGCATCCGCCAGGGACGTGGTGCCGACACCGTCGGTGTGGATGCCGAGCTTCGCCAGCGTGTTGGGAATGGTCGCGAACAAGCCAAAGATGCCGATCGACCCGGTGATCGTGGTCGGGTCGGCAAAAATTTCGCTGCCGTCCATCGAAATCCAGTAGCCGCCGGACGCGGCCACGTCGCCCATCGACACGATGACGGGTTTGTGGGCGAGTTTGGTCAGTTCGACTTCGCGCCGTATCAGCTCGGATGCGAACGCATCGCCGCCGGGCGAATTCACCCGCAATACGACCGCCTTGACGTGGCTGTTGTCACGCGCCTGGCGGATCAGCTTCGCTGTCGATTTTCCACCGACCGTGCCGGGTGGCTGGTCGCCGGAGAGAATCTCACCTTCGGCGACGACGACCGCGACCTGCGGCCGCGCGTCCATCTGCGATTCTTGTGGCAATTCGCCAAGATAATCCTGGAAATCGATCTGGCGGAACGTGTCTTTCTGCTGTGCGCCTTGCGCGATCAGCATGGCCCGGGCCTGATCGGGCGTGGCCAGTTCGTCGACCAGTTTGCTGTCGAGCGCCAGCCTGGCCATGTCGCCTCCCGCCGTCTTGACCGCAGTCGGATAATTTTCAATCTGCGCGCTCAACTGCGCCGGATCGAGGTGGCGCGCTGCGGCGACGTCCTTGAGGTAATCGCCCCAGACGCCATTCATCCAGTACAGATCCGCCTCGCGCGCCTCGGGCGATTGGTCGTTGCGCGTATAGGGTTCGGCGTAGGATTTGTATTCGCCGACACGGAACAGGTGCACGTCGACGCCGAGCCGATCCAGCGCGTCCTTGAAGTAACTGCGATACGCGCCGAAGCCGGTCAGCAGCACACCCTCTAGCGAATCCGGATGCAGCAGAATCTTGTTTGCGTGCGCGGCCAGATAATATGGGCCTTGGGTCATGCCGTTGGAAATCGCGATGACCTGCTTGCCGCTCTGCTTGAAGCGGTCGATCGCCGCGCTGATTTCGCGCAGGGTCGAGATGCCGGCGCTGTCGATGTCGTCCGGCTCGATCACCAGACGTTCGATGCGCTTGTCGGTGGCGGCCGCGTCGATGGCGCGCAGGATGTCACGCAATTGCACTTCCTTGACCCTGTTGCCGGCCACGCTGGCCAGTGCGCGCTGGGCGGCGTCATTTGTATACTGTTCCACAATGGTGCCTTGTGGATCGAGTACCAGCGCGGTGCGATCCTGCAATGCCGGCGCACCACTGCGCAGCGCAAGGAAGAACACCACGAGCAGGAACAGGAAAATCAGATTGAACACCAGGCGCCGGGTGAAATTGAGCAAATTCCAGAATCCGACGAACAGGCCTGCAATTGCGCCGCGTTTTTGATCCGCCATGCCGCATTTCTCCACAGAAGAACTGCGAGCCTACCCGATAGCGCGTGGGCTGGCACGCTCCAAAGGTCACATGACGCTACTGATTTCGCTCGGCAGGCCGGATACACGTCTATCAGTTTCGCCCGGCGAGCCGGGCAGCACGTCTATCAGTTTCGCCCGGCGAGCCGGGCGAAACGCATAAACAGCAGCAGCGCCGCGACACTCAAACCGGCGATCAGCCCGATCCACATGCCTCGCGCCCCCATGCCGGCGTGAAACGCGAGCGAATAGCCTATCGGCATGCCGACACCCCAATAAGCCAGCGTGGTGATCGCCATCGGCACAGTCGTGTCCTTCAGACCGCGCAGCGCACCGTTCGCAGTGACCTGGATACCATCGGAAAACTGGAACACCGCGGCCAGCAGCAACAATTGCGCGGCCAGCGCGGCGACGCCGGGGTCGTCGGTATACATTGCCGCAATCTGGTGCGGCAGCAGCGCCATTGTCGCGCAAGTCAGGGTCTGCGTGCCCAGCGATGCGCCAATACCGACGAATCCGGCATAACGCACGTCGTCGGCATTACCGCGACCGGCGGCGCGGCCGACCCGCACCGTGGTCGCCATCGCCACGCCGAGCGGCAACATGAATGCCACCGAGGCGACGTTGATCGCAATCTGGTGACTGGCGACAGTGGTCGCACCGAGTGTGCCCATGAGCAAGGCGGCGGCCACGAACAGGCCGGCTTCCATCAGCAACGTCACGCCCATCGGCACACCCAGCCGCAGCAGGCTCAGGATCGTGCGCAGATACGGCCAATCGAAGCGCGCGAACGGTGCAAACTTGCGGTAATGGCGGCGTAAAACGATATAGCTGGCAAACGCGGCGAACTGCAACCAGAGCACGCTCGCCGTCGCGATGCCCGAGCCTTGGGCGCCGCGCGGCGGCAGACCGAAGCCGCCATACATCAGGACATAGCCGATCGGCGCCAGCAAGACGAGGCCGAGAAAACCGAAATACATGGTCGGACGCGTCAAGGCCAGGCCTTCGGAAAATCCGCGCAGCGCGAAATATCCGGTGAGTGCGGGTGCGCCCCAGGAAATGGCATGCAGGAATTTCTGCGCATCGTCCACCACGCCGGGTGCGATGCCGATCGCATGCAACAATCCGTAGGCATGGCGGGCGGCGAAAAACAGTAGCAGGCCGAGCGCCAACGCCAGCCACAGGGCCTGGCGGAAGACCGCGCCGATGCGCTCGTCCTCGCCCGCACCGGCAAGCTGGGCGACCGTCGGCGGCAGCGCCAGCATCACTCCGATCGCCGCGACAATCGCCAGGATCCAGATGCTGGTGCCGACGGCAACAGCCGCCAGAGTCGCCGCGTTGTAGTGCCCGGCGAGCAACGTATCCACCACGTTCATGCCGACCGCCGATAACTGGCCCAGCACCAGTGGAGCCGCCAGGGTCAGCGTATCGCGAAATTCCCGGCGCAAACGCACCGGATCCTGGCGAAACAAGGAAAGCATGGAAATCCGAACAAACCGGGCTGAGCAGTGTAGCCCAAGCCATGACTTTCGCCCGCTACGACGCTGGCGCCGAATCAGCTAAAGTGCGCCGATGAATACGGCAAACGAAAGCAACCTCGCGCCCGCCGCAGACGCCGCGCCAAACGCCGCAGACAAGCCGCCGCCACCGCCCGCGCCGCCGAAAATCCTGTGCGCCAATTGCGGTATCGAATTGCACGGTCCGCATTGCCACGATTGCGGCCAGCCGGTCAAAGGCATGATCCGGCCGCTGTCGAGCATGCTCAGTGACGTGGCCGACACGATCTTCAATATCGACTCGCGCATTTTCCGCACGCTGATCCCGCTGTATTTCCGGCCCGGTTATCTGACCAACGAATACTTCGCCGGCCGCCGCGTGCGCTATGTCACGCCGTTCCGCCTGTATTTTTTCTTGAGCGTCGCCGCCTTCCTGCTGATGCAGTGGAGCCTGGCCGGGTTCGTCGATCTGAGCAACCACGGCAATATCATCAATCTGGATAACAGTCACAGCATCAGCTCGGCGCAGACCGCTGAAGAGGTGATTGCGCGCCGAGACAAGGCGCTGGCCGGACTCGCCGTGGCCAAGTCCCAGCCCTTCGTGCCGGCGGCGGAGATGGACAAGGCCGCCGAAAAAATCCGCCGCGAAGCCGACAAGCGTCTCGCCGAACTAAAAGACAGTGCGCCCGCCGCGACCAAGGATCAGGAAGCAAAACCCGATTCCGACACTGACAAGGACGATCTCGACTTCGACGGTATTCCCTGGGATCCGAAAACCCACCCGATCCGGATCGATTGGCTGCCGCAGTTTGCCAACGACCGGCTCAACGATGTCGCCGCGCACATGAAAGAAAATCTGCCGCGCATCCGCAAAGACCCGAAACCCTTCCTGATCGGCGCGTTTGGCATGCTGCCGCAGGTATTGTTCGTGCTGATGCCGCTGTTCGCGCTGCTGCTGAAGATTTTCTACATCTTCAAGCGCCGCCTGTACATGGAACATCTGATCGTCGCGCTGCACAGCCACGCCTTCATCTTCCTGTCGCTGTTCCTGCTGACCCTGGCCGGTATCGCCCGCAGTTGGGCACGCACCGGCGCGGCCTGGCTGGAAGCGCCACTGGGCCTACTGATCTTCGTCATGGGCTGGTGGCTGCCGATCTACCTTTTCCTGATGCAGAAAAAAGTCTACCGACAAGGCTGGTTCTTCACCAGCCTGAAGTACAGCTGCATCGGCATCGGCTACATGATCATGATCGGGTTCGGCATTGCTGCCGCCTTCATCGTCAGTCTGGCAACGACCTGATCGATTCTGCACTGATCGAATCCGCAATCGACCTGCTTTAATCCGGTACGTTGAATCCAGTACGTTGAACCCGGCACATCGCCGGCTCAGTGCCATGGCGGTCGCGGCGGCTTGGCCAGTTCCGCGCTGCGCTGCTGCGGTGACATCTGCAACAACTGACGCCGATAGCTGTCGCGCTGTTCCGGCGGCAGGCTGCGCCAGGTCTGATGAAAGCTGCGTCGCTGTTCCGGTGTCATTGCACGCAGCATCTGCATCGTGGGTTTGCGCTGATCGGGCGGAATCGACTGCACAAATTCATGCGCCATCGAAGCGCGATTCTGCGCGGCGGCACCAGCCAGAAACGCCTGACGCTCGGCCGGACTCATCTGCGCGAACTTGTCGCGCAACTGCTGGCGCTGCGCCGGCGGCAGACTGCTGAAACGCTTGAATGCCTGACGTATGCGCTGCTGCTGCGCCGGCGGCAAACGCTGAAATTGTTCGTAGCGCTGGCGCAGCGTGGCGCGTTGTTCCAGCGTCATCGCATTCCATTTGGCGTAGCGCTGCCGCACGTTGTCGCGCTGTTCGGGAGTCAAGCTCGCCCAGCGTTGCGCGCCACGCAGCAGACGCTGCTGTTCGACCGGCGGCAGCTGTGCCCATTTCTCGCGCATCGGCGCCAGCAATTGCTGCTCGTCGGCACTCAGGGCCGACCACGCCAGCGGCCGTGTCGCCGGAGCATTGGCACTAATCGCGGGCGGTTCGGTTTGCGCCCAAACCGCTCCCCCGCAAGCGATCAGCGCTACGGCGAATGCCGCCTGCATCTTCATGGTCATGCGTGAGCGGATCATTGCTGATGACCATCCTTTCCAGTTTGCGGCACCGCTTCGGGATGAGCGGCCAGCCCCATCGGGTCGAGTCCGTCCGCGGCGTCTTCGTAATCGCCCAGATACTCGATCAGAGCCGTATCGGGGCGTTTATCTTGTATATTTTTTTTCATCTTCGCGGAATGGGTGATCGGGGCATGCGTTGCTGTCGGCGTTGCCGGCACTGGCGCCACTGCAGCGGGTTGCGCCGGAACGGGCGTCTGCGCGATCGCCAGCAGCGGTGCCGCCGCGACCATCAATCCGGTCAGCCTGCGGAATCCTGATCCTGCGCTTCGAGCCACGCGTAAAACTCCAGATCCTGATAAAGCTCCAGACTGTCGTCGCCGGAGACCATGTCCATATCGCTGGCATTGAAGCCGGTGCCGCCGCCCGTCGTTATCGCCGCCGCCGGTACGCCGGGCGCCGGCGTGCGCACATGCCATACTGCCACGGCCAGCAGCAGCGCGCAGGCGCTGGCCAGCCCCGCGGATAAGAACCACGGCCGCGGCAAGTGCGCACGGCGTTGCTCCAGCGCGGCCTGGCGCGCACGATTCAGCCGCGACAACGTGGCCGCATCGAGCTGCTGCGCCGAGTCGTCGAGTAAATTCCTGGCTTGGGCAACCCACGCTGGAAATTCAGCCTGAAGATCGACTCGAAGCTCGGATGGTTGTTCGGATGGGTTCATGCCGGATGTGTTCATGCGAATTCCTCCAATTGCCCGCGCAGGGACGCCAGCGCGCGCGACAAGTGCGTCTTCACGCTGCCCTGACTGCATTGCATCGCCTGCGCGGTGGCGGCCACATCGAGTCCTTCCCAGACCCGCAACAAAAACGCCTGACGCTGGCGTAACGGCAACCGCGCCAAGGCGACTTCCAGCGCCTGCCCAGCCTGCTCACCCGCCAGCCGCAGCAAGGGACCCGGGTCATTGGTGTCCGGTGCCTGCGCGATCTCGTCGGCTTCGTCATCGTCGGGATTGCGCGTCCACACCGACATCCAGCGGCTGCGCACCTGGCGTCGACGATGCCAGTCGTTGAGCCGGCTGTCGAGTACGCGATAAAACAGCGGCGTCCAGTCGGCGGCCGGCTTGGAAGCATAATGGCGGGTGAAGCCGAACATGGCCTCCTGCACCAAGTCCATCGCCTCGTCGCGCTGGCCCGTGGCCAACTCGGCCATACGCAGGGCGCGGCGCTCGACGCTTTTGAGAAACTGATCGAGCGTGCGCTCGTCCGCTTTGGCCGCGTCCACGCGTTCAGGCATCCTGCTCGAAAAGGGCGCGCTCGAAAAGGGCGCGCCTGAAAAAGGCTCAAGGGTAATTGTATGCGTCATTGCCACGATATCGTATCCTCGTCCACGACAAGAAACGCACGTCGTGGCGCGCGGTTGACGGTCGCCGCGACCGTACTGAAGCTTGGAAGGCGCAAGCGGGGTTGTGCACAGCCCGGACACGACCCGTTGGCGGGTCATTGTGGTTTTGTGAAATGCGCTAAAATATACCAATTAGCACTTTCCAAATAATTGATAATCAAAGATTATTTCAGATTGGTTAAAGATTCGCCAAGCCGAGCCGAGGCGCGTCGCCATGCGCTTTTTACCGGCCAATCCAAAGGCCCATGCACAGACTTATCCACAGCTCTTGTGGATAAGCGGAAATCTGCCGTAGCCACAGTCACTTGAAGGTGCTTCTTGAGCTTTTACTTACGATTTGTGCGCAACTCGTGATTCCTGCATACAACCCTTGCTGTCGCATGCGAGCGGAGCACCCATGCCGGCGATTCTGCGCGTAGCCGTACCCGTCCCGTTGCCGCAGTTATTCGACTACTTGCCGCCCGCAGGGGTCGATGCGACAACCATCGCTGCAGGCACCCGTGTGACCGTGCCCTTCGGGCGCAGCCAACGTGTCGGTATCGTCATTGACACGCCGGCTCAATCCGCACTGGATCCGGCACGGCTCAAGTCGGCGATTGCTCTGCTCGATCCGCAGCCACTGATTTCCGCCGAGCTGCTGGCCAGTCTGCGTTGGCTGGCGAGCTATTACGTGCATCCACTCGGTGAAGTATTGGAGACGGCGTTGCCGGCTGGACTGCGCACCGCGCGGGCGCTGCCGCATCCGGGCGAACCGGCGTTGATGCTCAAAAATGGATCGGCCTGCGTCGACAAGGCGCGCACCGGCTCGGCCAGTGCATACCTGCTGGCGCTGCTGGTGCAAGGTACGCAAAGTTTCTCGATGCTCGATGCCGCGTTGCCGAACTGGCGCGGTGCCGCGGCCAATCTGCGCCGGCGCGGGCTGGTCATTACCACCCGCCTGACGATGGCCGTGCCGCCACGTGTACGCATCGATCCGCCACCGTTGACCGCCGAGCAGCAGCAGGCCGTCGCTGCGCTTACGGCCAGACTCGGCAGTTACACACCCTGTCTGCTCGATGGCATCACTGGCAGCGGCAAGACCGAAGTGTATCTGGCACTCGCCCGGCAGGTGCTCGAACGCGGCGGTCAGGTGCTGATGCTGGTTCCCGAAATCGGCCTGACACCGCAGTTGCTCCGACGCGTGCGCGAACGTCTTCCCGGCCGCATTCATCTGCTGCATTCCGATCTCGGCGACCGCGAACGCAGCTTGTCTTGGCTGGCTGCCGCGCGCGGCGAAGCTGGCGTCATCCTCGGCACGCGCTCGGCGATCTTCGCACCGCTGCCACGCGCGGGCCTGATCGTGGTCGATGAAGAACACGATGCCTCGTACAAGCAGCAGGACGGTCTGCGCTACTCGGCGCGCGATCTCGCCCTGGTGCGCGCCAAGGCACTCGACGTGCCGGTCGTGCTCGGCTCAGCCACGCCGTCGCTGGAAACCCTGGCCAATGTCGCCAGCGGCCGCTACCGTCACCTGCATCTCGGATCGCGGCCTGGCGCAGCGCGGATGCCGCAATTCCACTGCATCGACATGCGTGGCAAGCGTCTGAGCGACGGGCTTGCGCCGGAACTGATCGCCGCCGTGCGTGCCTGCCTGGATCGCGGCGAACAGGCCCTGCTATTCCGCAATCGCCGCGGCTACGCGCCCGTGCTGCTATGTCACGATTGCGGCTGGCACGCCAGCTGCGCGCGCTGCGACAAACCCTTGACCTGGCATCGCGGCGCGGCGCGTCTGCGCTGTCATCACTGCGGTGCAGAACAGCGCGTGCCGATGCATTGTCCACAATGCAACAATGCGGCATTGGCGCCGCAGGGACTCGGCACCGAACGTCTGGAGGCAGCGCTGAGCGCCCGCTTTCCGCAGGCATTGCTGGTACGTATCGATCGCGAAACGACGCGGCGGCGGAATGCCCTGGACGACTTGCTCGGCCAATTGGCGCCGGATCGGCCAGGCATTCTGGTCGGCACGCAGATGCTGGCCAAGGGCCACGATCTGCCGAACCTGACCCTGGTTGCCATCGTCGGTGTCGACGAAGGCCTGTTCAGCGTCGACTTTCGCGCCAGCGAGCGTCTGTGCCAGTTGATCGTCCAGGTTTCCGGCCGGGCCGGCCGCGCGCGCAAGCCCGGCGAAGTCTGGTTGCAGACGCATCATCCCGATCATCCGTTGCTGCGCGATCTGATCCGCCATGGCTATGCGCAGGTTGCGCAGGAATTATTGGCCGAACGGCGGCTTGCAGGTTTGCCACCGTACACGCATCTGGCATTGCTGCGCGCGGAAGCGAAGACGCAAATCGACGTCGATGAATTTCTCGCGCACGCGTCAACCGTTGCCGGGCAACCCATCGGCGTGAGCCTGCTCGGCCCCATGCCGGCGCCGATGCCGCGACGCGCCGGCATGTTTCGCGGCCAGTTGCTGGCGAGTGCGGACGAGCGAGCGCCGCTGCACGCCTTTCTGCCGGGCTGGATGGCGCGCGTGCGCGAGTCGCCGCATGCGCGGCGTGCGCGCTGGTCGTTGGATGTGGATCCGCTGGATTTGTATTAGCGCGGATTTGCATAAAAACCAGGTCCCAAAATGCAAACGGCCCCAATCGGGGCCGTTGCAACAACAGTTTTTACGAAGCTTACGCTGCAAACAGCGTGCGCATCTTCTTCATCGCATTGACTTCGACCTGGCGAATGCGCTCGGCGGAAACGCCGTATTCGTCGGCCAGCTCCTGCAAGGTCGCCTTGTTGTCGTCACGCAACCAGCGGCGCTGGATGATGTCGCGCGAACGAGTGTCGAGTTTGGCCAGACCCTGCTTGAGCGCATCGAGATCCGATTCTTCCTGATCTTCGACTTCCAGCGTTTGGTAGGGATCGGCGGCGTGATCGACAAGATATGCAACCGGCGCGGGCTTGGCATCTTCGTCGGTATCGGCCGGTGCGTCGAACGAGGTGTCGTGACCGCTCAGGCGCGACTCCATTTCCAGCACATCGGCGACCGGCACACCCAGATCCTTCGCTACCGCAGCAACTTCCTGCGAATTCATCCAGCCCAGACGCTTCTTCGACTTGCGCAGGTTGAAAAACAGTTTGCGCTGGGCCTTGGTGGTGGCGACTTTCACGATACGCCAGTTGCGCAGGATGAACTCGTGCATCTCCGCACGAATCCAGTGCACGGCGAACGACACCAGCCGCACGCCCATGTCCGGATCGAAACGCTTGACCGCCTTCATCAGGCCGATATTGCCTTCCTGGATCAGATCGGCCAGCTGCAAGCCATAACCGCTGTAACCGCGCGCGACGTGCACGACGAAACGCAGATGCGACATCACCAGTTGCTTGGCGGCATCCAGATCGTTGTCGGCGCCGTAACGGCGTGCCAGCGCCTGCTCTTCATCCAGCGTCAACACGGGAATCTGGTGCACGGCGCCGACGTAGGCATCCAGACTGCCCAGTGCACTCGGAATCGGAAAATTATTCGCTACCAACGCAGTCGACATGTTCAGGTCTCCTAGGGAGCGCATTTTAGCACTCGGCATATCAGAGTGCTAAACGCCTTGAAAGTTCCACTCTGGCGCACCCGCGCCAGAGTTTCTGTACTGAATAGTACACCTATTCCAGAGCGCTGCCAAGACTCGCCGCAGCTGGCAGCTTCCAGTCGATTTCTGGCTGGGAATTTTCACGCAACCATCTGTTTGTCATAGAAAAATGTCCGCAGCCGATAAATCCTCGGTGGGCCGACAAGGGCGATGGATGCGGTGCCTTGAGCAGGCGATGACGGCGACTATCGATCAGTTTGCC
The DNA here is from genome assembly GCA_963804695.1 of uncultured Gammaproteobacteria bacterium. Lineage (GTDB taxonomy): Bacteria > Pseudomonadota > Gammaproteobacteria > Xanthomonadales > Rhodanobacteraceae > Rudaea. The sequence continues at coordinate 2,582,763 of CAWDRH010000003.1, read as the reverse complement.
CTTGGCCTGCGCATAACTTCCCCAGAGCAGGAACACCAGACCTTCACGCTCACGATTCAGCGCATCGATTACCGCATCGGTGAAGCCTTCCCAGCCCTTGCCTTGATGCGATCCGGCCAGCCCACGTTCGACCGTCAGCACCGAGTTGAGCAGGAGTACGCCCTGCCGTGCCCAAGGCAGCAGACAACCGTGATCCGGCCGTGGGATATGCAGGTCGCGTTCGATTTCCGCGAAGATGTTCAGCAGCGACGGCGGCGGCGGCACGCCGGGTAACACCGAAAAGCACAAGCCGTGCGCCTGACCGGGGCCGTGATACGGATCCTGGCCCAGGATTACCACCTTGACCTGCTCGAACGGGGTCGCATCCAGCGCCGCAAAGATTCGTTTTGGCGGCGGATAGATGGTCTTGCCGGCACGCAGTTCAGCGCGCAGGAATTCCGACAGCCGCTGCATTTCCGGACGCTCGAAGTACGCTCCTACCCGGGCTTTCCACGAAGGATCGAGTTTGAGCTTGTCCGCTGCGCTCACGCCGCGTCGACCGCCCGTTGCCGCAGATGCTGGGATACGCGCATCTGGAACAGGAGCTTGGTGATCAGCAGACGTTCCTCGATGGGTTTCTGCACCAGATCGTTGGCGCCGGCACGCAGCAGCGCGGCCTGATTCCGCGGATTGTCGTCGCCGGTCATGATCAACACCGGCAACAGACCCTTGCCGTAGCCGAATTCGTTGCGCAGCCGATCCAGCAGATCGGCGCCGGTAAGTTCACCTTTCAGGTTAACGTCGGACAACACCACATCCACGCCGGGAACCTTGCCCTGCGCCATCGCCGTTTCCAGCAGGGCGACGGCATCCTCGACGCTGGTAACGTGGAGCACGGTCAGACCGTATTTTTCCAGCATGCGGCGTGTCGCCAGCGCTACTACGCGACTATCCTCGACATACAGCACTTCGCCCGTCACCTGCGACTCGGGGCGCACGTAGCCACGAATGAACGCCGACAGGGCATTGAAGCCCAGCGACTTGTCGAAATAATCGGTGACGTACTCCGACAATTCACGGTTGATCAGGCGCTCGTTGACGTCGCCGGACACGATCACGATCGGGATATAGGCCTGCGGCGCATGCTCACGCACATAGCGCGCCAACTCCAGACCATCCATGTCGGGCAAGCGCAACGCCGTGGTCACCAGATCGACGACGCCGGATTCGAGTTGCTGCTTGGCTTCGGCACCGTTCTCGCACGACAACACTGTCACGCCGGGCAGATCGGCCTTGAGCAACTGCTCAATCAGGCGCCGCACCACCTTGGAACCGTCGACCACCATGACCCTCGGGGTTTCGCCGGCGATGTGGCGGGTGAGTGCGGCTTCCATGAGCGATCCTTACTGTGGTTGGCCAAGCGCGATGTGCCGCGAGGCTGCAAGCCAGGCGCCGAGCCAGCCGAGCGCGGCGCTGGCGCCAAGCACAACGGCCATTCCCGGCAGTGACAGACCGTGCACGCTGAAACGATGGTCGTAGCTCGCGGCCAGTTGCGCCAGCGGCGTGGCCAGAGTCCATTCGACGATTCCGATCAGCATCAAGGTCAGCACTCCTGCAAATGCACCGTACCAGAAACCGGTATACAAGAACGGCCGCCGCACAAAACCATTGTTCGCGCCGAGCATCTGCATCACCGCAATTTCGTCGCTGCGGCCCTGAATATCCAGACGCACCGTATTGCCGACCACCAGCAAGGCCGCCAGCGCCAGCAGGCCCGCCAATACCTCGGCGGCACGCTGCGCCAGAAGCAGGATCGCACTCAGCCGCTGGCGCCACTGCGCATCGTACTGCACCAGGTCGACCGCTGGATCGCGCTTGAGCTCGACGACCAGCGCCGCTGCCGCATCGGCTGTCGTCGCAAGTCCGCGCGGACTGACCACCAACACTGCCGGCAAGGGATTGTAGTGCAAAACCTTGAGCGCATCGGCGAATCCGGACTGGCTGCGGAATTCCTCCAGGCCCTGCTCGGGAGTCTTGAGTTCGACCGCGGCGACGTCGGTACGTGCGCGCAACCGCTGTACGAGTTCCTGCACTGCATCGGGTTTGAGGTCCACCTTGAGAAACACGCTGATCGCGCGCGCATCTTCCACATTGCCGCTCACACTGCGCGCATTGGCGAGCAGCAGCCAGAACAGCAGCGGCAGCGCGAGTGCCACGCTCAGCACCGCCAGCGTCAATGCAGTTGCCCAGGGGCGCGCGGCAAGCCGGCCCAGACTCGAGAAAAAACTGTACAGGTGCTGCTCGCGCCAGGCGCGCAAACCCGGACGCGCACTTGCCGGTGTCGCCGCGATTTCGCGCAGAGCCGCAGGTTTTGGGCGGTTCCGGGGCTTGCGGCGATTCATGCGCCGGGCCTGAAATCGTCGATCAGCTTGCCGTGATCGAGGACCAAGACGCGCTTGCCCATGCGTTTGACCAAGGCCAGATCGTGACTGGCGACGAGTACCGTGGTGCCGACCTGCTGGAATTGCGCGAACAGGGCCATGATCTCGGCGGACAACTGCGGATCGAGATTGCCCGTGGGTTCGTCGGCGATCAGCACGGGTGGCTTGGCCACAATCGCGCGCGCGATGCCGACACGTTGCTGCTCGCCGGTCGATAGCGCGACCGGCGCCGCCTGTTCGCGTGCGAGCAAACCCACCTTGTCCAGTGCCGCGCGCACGCGCTTGCCGATTTCATCGCGCGCCACACCGGCGATCACGAGTGGCAGGGCAACATTGTCGAACACACTGCGATCCAGCAGCAGACGATGATCCTGGAATACCATGCCGATGCCGCGGCGTACTCCGGGAACGCCGCGCCGCGAAGTCCGATTCAGATTCTGGCCGTTGACCTCAATCTGCCCGCGGCTTGCGCGCTCGAGCAAAGCTACAAGTTTCAAAAGTGTACTTTTCCCTGCGCCGGAATGGCCGGTGACGAAGGCCATTTCACCCGCTGCCAGCTCGAAGCTCAGTTCGGTCAGCGCCTCGTGACCGGAAGGATAGCGTTTGCTGACCTGCTCGAAGCGGATCATTTCACCAACTGATTCATGTCGAAAATCGGCAGCAGGATCGCCAGCACGATGAACAGCACCATCGCGCCGACCAGCAAAATTACCAGGGGACCCAGGATCGCCGTGAGCGTGGTCATCCAGCGATCGAGTTCGCGTTGCTGATGGTTGGCTGCTTCGTCGAGCATGTGTTCGAGTTCGCCGGCGCGTTCGCCGCTGGCGATCAGGCGCAATGCCACCGGCGGGAAGTATCCGCTGTCGCCGAGCGCGCGCGAGAAACTGCCGCCTTCGCGTACTTTGAGCGCCGCGCGTTTCACTGCCGCACGCATCGGCAGGTTCGGCATCACCTGCGCGCCGATATTCAGGGAATCCAGCAGCGGCACGGCGCTGGCAGTAAGCAGCGCGAGTGTGCGCGTGCAGCGTGCGGTGTTGGCGGCACGCGTCAGCCGGCCGACCAACGGCAGACGCAGCAACACGCCGTGCCACGCATAGCGCACTTGCTCGGTGCGCAAGGCCAGCCTGCCACCAATCGCCGCAACCACGAAGAGTATCAGCAGCAACCAGCCCCAGATTTTCACGAACGCACTGAGCGCCAGCAACGCCCGCGTCGGCCACGGCAAAACCTGATGCATCTGCGTGAACACACCGACGATCTGCGGCACGACATACACGAGCAGGCCGGTGACCACGGCGACGGCGACCAGGGTCAACAGCAACGGATACGCCAGCGCCGCCCAGACTTGCTGGTTCAGCGCATCGCGCGCCTCGCTGTAATCGGCCAGACGCACCAGCACCTGATCGAGCCGTCCGGATTGCTCACCGGCGGCGATCGAAGCGCGATAGATTTCCGGAAAACTGTCAGGCTGGTCGGCGAGTCCCGCCGCGAGACTTGCACCTTCCATCACCCGCGAACGCAACGACACAACCAGTGCGCGCATGCGCTGATCGTCGTTCTGTTCGGCCAGCGCGGACAATGCTTCGTCAACCGGCAACCCGGCCTTGAGCAAAGTCGCAAGCTGACGCGTGAGCAGGGCAAGCTGCGCGCCACTCAGACCGCGATGAAACCATCCTGCACGCTGCTGCGCATCGGTGACCGCAGCTACATCGAGTGGATTAAGGCCGCGTTCGCGCAGACTCGCACGCACGCTGCGCGCGGTGTCGCCCTGGAGCACGCCGCGCTGGGTTTTGCCGGCGCCATCGAGGGCCTGGTAGGCGAACGCGGGCACTGGCGTCAGCCGCTGCGCGCCAACAGGCTGCGACGGATGCCGTAGCCGAAGTACACGACGAAACCGATCAGCATCCAGATCGCAAAACGCGCCCAGGTAACGAATGGCAGTCCCCAGATCAGCGCCAGTGAAAAAAGTATACCGAGCGGCGCGACGACCCACACTGCGGGTGTACGGAATCCACGCGGCAATTCGGGCCGGCGCACACGCAACACCAGGATCGAGGCACAGATGATGATGAAAGCGGCCAGCGTGCCGATGTTGATGAGCTCGGCAACCTCGGTGATCGGGAACAGGCCGGCAACCGCAGCAGTTACCACGCCGACGATCAGGGTCGGCCGGTAGGGTGTGCCGTAGTCGGGGTGCACTTTCGCAAACCAGCCCGGCAGCAAACCATCGCGCGCCAGCGCAAACCAGATGCGCGCAGCGCCCAGGGTGAATGCGAACAGGACACTGACCACGCCGATGACCGCCGCCACGGCAATCGCGATGCTGACCCAGTGCAGTCCGCGCGCGGCAAACGCATCCGACACGGAAGCGTCGCCGCCAAGCTGAGAATACGGCACGATGCCCGTGAGCACGAACGACACCGCGATATACAGCACCATCGCAATCGCCAGCGACAGAATCACCGCTCGCGGCAAATCCCTTTGTGGATTTCTGGACTCTTCCGCCGCCGTGGTCAGCGTGTCGTAACCGAACACCGCGAAGAACACGACACTCGCCGCGGTGAGCACGCCACCCCAACCAAAGTGCGTCTGCCCGTTCGCGCCGATAACGTCGGCCGGTACGAACGGATGCCAGTTGGCCGGATCGACATAGAACACGCCGACGCCGATGACCAGTGCAATGCCAGCCACCTTGATCGCCACGATCGTCGTGTTGAAGCGCGCGCCCCATTCGGTGCGCACGATCAGCAGCCCGGCGACAACCAGCGTCACCGCGGCGGCAATCACGTTGAACACATGCCCCTCGCCAGTACCGAGCGCGCCCTGCGCCCATGCCGGCAAATGGATTCCCGCCGACGCCAGCAGCACCTGCACGTAACCGGACCAACCGATCGCGACAACGGCGACGACGAGCGCGTATTCCAGCAACAGATCCCAGCCGATGATCCATGCCGCCAATTCGCCGAGCACGGCGTAGCCGTAGGTGTAGGCACTGCCGGTAACCGGAATCATGCCGGCAAATTCGGCATAGCACAGTGCCGCCGCCGCGCTGCCGATGCCGGCGATGATGAACGAGAGCGCGACCGCCGGCCCGGCGTTCATCGCCGCCTGCTGCCCGGCGAGCACGAAGATGCCGACGCCGATGATGCCGCCGATACCGATGGCGGTGAGCTGCCACAAGCCCAGCACGCGGCGGAAGTCGCCGCGCGTTCCGGCCTCCGCTTGCAAGGCCTCGATGGTTTTGTGGCGTGTGAGTTGTGCGATCAGGCTCATGTACTCATTCCCCAATGAAAACTGTCATTCCTCGCGTGTCACCCGCAACACTTCCTCGACCGAGCTGACGCCGGCGACGCATTTGTTCCAGCCGTCGTCGAGGATGCTCGGCGTGCGTTTGCGCGCGTGACGTTCCAGATCCGCCTCGGAAGCGTTGGAATGAATCAGACGGCGGAATTCCTCGTCCACCGGCACAAATTCGTAAATGCCGGTGCGGCCGCGATAGCCGGCGTGGCGGCCGAGCTGCTGCGCGTCGGGGCGATACAGGCTTGCACGCAGATCCGCCGGTTTGCCGAATGCTGCCAGTTCACGCGCGGTTGCGGTATACATTTCCCGCAGTGCCGGATCGAGCATGCGCACCAATCGCTGCGCAACCAGACCGATCAGGCTCGACGACAGCAGGAACGGTTCGACGCCCATGTCGCGCAGACGCGTGACGGCGCCGACGGCGGAATTCGTGTGCAGGGTCGAAAGCACCAGATGTCCCGTCAGCGACGCCTGCACCGCGATCTGCGCGGTTTCCAGATCGCGAATTTCGCCGATCATCACCACGTCCGGATCCTGACGCAGGATCGCGCGCAGGCCGCGCGCGAACGTCATCTCGACCTTGGTATTGACCTGGGTCTGGCCGACGCCGTCGATGTAGTACTCGATCGGATCCTCGACGGTCATGATGTTGCGGCTGGAATCGTTGAGCTTGAGCAGCGAGCCGTACAGAGTCGTACTCTTGCCCGAACCCGTGGGACCGGTGACCAAAAGTATACCGTGGGGGCGTTCGATCAATTCGGACAGTTGCTGCAACGTATCCTCGGCCATGCCAAGCTGGCGCAAATCAAGCTTGCCGGCCTGCTTGTCGAGCAGACGAAGTACAACCCGCTCGCCATGGCCGGCCGGAATCGTCGACACACGCACGTCGACCGGACGCCCGGCGATGCGCAGACCGATGCGGCCGTCCTGCGGCAGGCGTTTCTCGGCGATGTCGAGTCGTGCCATCACCTTGATGCGCGATACCACGGCGTTCGCGATCGCCTTCTGCGGACTGAGCACTTCGCGCAGGACACCGTCGATACGAAAACGCACGACCAGACGGTTCTCGAACGGTTCGATATGAATGTCGGACGCGCCCTCCTTCACCGCTTCGGTCAGCAAGGCATTGATCAGACGGATGATCGGCGCGTCATCTTCGGATTCGAGCAGGTCCTCAGGTTCCGGCAATTCGTCTGCAAGAGTTTTGAGATCCAGTTCGTCGTCGAAATCGGCCACCATCGCACGCGCATCGTCGCCTTGCTCGTATAGCGAGCGCAACAGGCGTTCGAAGCTCGCCGCATCGTGGCGCGTGAGTTTGAGCGGCACGCCGAGATAGCGGCGCAGCTCGCTCAATGCTTCGGGCCTGGCACCCTCGCGCCAGGCGACGTCGACACTATTCTCGTTCCACGCCGTGAGCGTGGCGCCGTTGCGCCGGGCAAAGCCGAAACTCGGCCGCGGCAGGCGCGCAGCCGCATTCACGGATGCTTGTCCGCTGGCGCGTCCTTGGGCGCAACGTCGAGCGCGGGACTGGCGAGGAAATCGTGCACTTCCGGCAACATCGGCTGCTCGCTGCGCGGCGTGATCGTCTCGCTGCTCTCGCGCGCCTGCAACAGTTCGCTTCTTATATAATTATACTTCTCGCTGGATACTGCGGCTTCCGTCGTCGCGTCGTGCAGGATTTTCGGATGCAGGAATACCATCAGGTCCTGCTTCTGGTGGTCGTTGCTGCGGTAGCGGAACAAATTGCCGATCAGCGGAATATCGCCGAGTGCCGGCACTTTCTGCACGCTGTCCTTGACGTTGTCGGAGATCAGTCCGCCGAGCACCAGCAACGAATCGTCCTTGACCATCACCGTGGTTTTCAATTCGCGTTTGCTGGTAATCAGATCCACCGCGCCCTGTACCGGCGGCAACAGACTCGACACTTCCTGGTGAATATCCAGCCGCACGGCGTCACCAGAATTGATATGTGGCGTGACCGTGAGCGTCAGGCCCACGTCCTTGCGCTCGATGGTCTCGAATGGATTGCCGATACCGGTCGTGGTCGTGGAGCCGGCCGTCGTGGTCGACGTCGATCCAACGGTGCCGGTGGTGTAGGAGCCTGTCAGAAACGGCACTTCCTCGGCCACCTTGATCATCGCCTCCTGATTGTCCAGCGTCATTACCGAGGGCGTGGACAAGATGTTGTTCTTGCTATCGCTGCTCAATGCAGTAACGAGTGCGCCCAGATTGAAAATCTTGGTGCCGCCCGGCAAGGTGACACTGCCGCTGATATAACCCAGATTGAGGCCATTACCAAGCGTGGATGTACCCGAAGCCAGTCCCGCCGCCGCAGTAAGGATATTGTTGCCCGGTGAGTTGGCGCTGGTGAAATTGGTTCCGCCGACGGTTGCCGATGTGCCGTTTGCACTGAGCGGCAACTGCCACTGGACGCCGAGATCGTTCGCGGTTTCGTCGGATACTTCGGCGATCACCGCCTCGATCAGCACCTGCGCACGGCGGATATCAAGCTCGCGAATCACCGTGGCGAGCGAACGAAATACTGCCGGCGGCGCGCTGATGACCAGGGCGTTGTCGCCTTCATGCGCCTGGATCGTTGCCGTCGAGGAACCCGCAGTGGTGCCACCCGGACTCGTGCCACCACCGCCGGCTTTCCCGGGCGGTGCCTCGCCAGTCAAGGTCGAGGCCACACCTTGCAGGATCGGCACCAGGTCCTTGGCGCCGGCATAGCTCAGGAAAACAACCTGGGTATCGCCACCGTTGGTCATTGGCGTATCCAGATGCGTGATCAGCGCGCGCATGCGCAGACGCCCGCTCTTGCCGCCGGACAGCAGGATGGAATTGGTGCGCTCGTCGGCAAACACGCGCGGCTGATCGCTGGTGTCGGCGCCCTTGACGTCGGTAAGCTGGGTCAGGGTTCGCGCGATTTCGGCGGCGCTGGCATGCTGCAACGGAATCACCTCGACGCCGGAGTCGGAAACGGTGTCGATGCGCTGGATGATGCTGACCATGCGCTCGACATTGCCGGCACGATCGGAAATCACCAGCGAATTCGAGGCTGGATGCGCAATCAACTGTGCGCCCTGGGGCATCAGCGGGCGCAGGATAGGAATGAGTTCGGTCGCGGAAACATGCTTGACCGGCACGATCTGGGTGATGAGTTCGTCGGCTTCGTGCACATGATTGCCGTCAATTCCGCCGGAGCCATCCTGCTGCGCCATCGCCTCGGGTACGATCTTGATCATGCTGCCGGACGGGATCGCGGCATAACCATGCACGCGAAGTACCGAGAGGAACACATCGTAGATCTCATCCGGTTTCATCGGCCGTGCCGATACCACGGTGACCTTGCCCTGCACGTTCGGGCCGACAATGAAATTCTTGCCGGTGATTTCCGATACCGTGGCGATCAATGCCTGGATATCGGCATCCTTCATGTTGAGCGTATGCGTACCGGCCGGATTGGTCGCGGTCGGCGCGGACGCGACAGCCGACATGCCAGGCGACTGCGCAAACGCAGCGACGGCGGCAAGGGCGAGAACGGCGGCAAGGCAATAACGGATCATCGTCGTATAATTCTCTAAAAGTGTACTGAATCGCAATCAGTGCAGACTCAGGGTCAGCGTCGCCGGCTGGCCGTCACGCAATACCGTAACCTGCAGGCTCGAGGCATCTTTCAGATTGTCCAACAATTGCTGCGGATTCGACAGACTGCTGAGCGCGGTGCCGTTCACGGCGGTGACGAGATCCGTCGGCTTGAGCCCAGCCTGGCTCATCAGCGCGGCAACATCGCCGCCGCCGGACAGGCGCGCACCGGCAATCTTGCCATTCTCGAACACCGGCTCGATGTGCACCTGCTGGGCCAGTTGCGTCGGATCGATGCGCAGATTCTTCTGCGCCTGGCTACCGTCCAGCGCGCCATGCGCCATCTGCGTCGGCACATAGTTCGGCGGCACGCTTGAGGCCTTGCCTTGCACACCGGCAAGCGCCTGACGATTGGCTGCCGGTAGCTCCGGCGCATGCGCTTCCGGCTGAGGCAAGGTCAGGGTCTCGGCAGCGCCTTCATGATTGATCACGACATGATCGGTATACACCTCGGCCAATCTGGCGCCGGTGGCGACGTCCTCGCCAACCTTGTAGGCACGCTCGCCACCGTGCTCGTCGGCAATCATGGCCATGCCCTGTTTTGCATCCGGCAAAGACAAGGTTCCGCGCAGGATCAGCTTCAATGTCGTCGCCGGCGCATTGCGCGCCAGTTGCGCCAGGTTGACGCTTTGCGGATTGCCGAACAGATGCCATTTGGCGACCGATTGCGGCGCCGCGGCAGCGGGCAGCGCAATCGGTACGCTGGCAGTGTCGCTATCGGTTTGCGGCACGGCCAGCCACAGCAGGCGTGCCAGCAGCCACAAGCAAACCAGCCCGGCGAGCGCGCACACGCACGGCGCCGCGAAACGCGACAAACGTTGACGATCGGCGAGGCTCGGCAGGGTCAGCATGCGATGGCGTGGCGACGGCAGATAGCGCTAACTCTAGCACCTTGGGATCGGGGCACGGCGGCGCCGCTCACGAACGCTTGAACAGGCGCCCGAGACGACGGAAAAATCCCGGCTTCTTGTGCACCGGTGGTGCGGGCGATTCAGCACGAGTTGCCGCGACGGGGCGAGGGCCACGTTGACGGTTCTCGGGCAGTTTGTTGACGACGGCCTCGTTGCTGCGTATTGCGGTTTCCGCGCCTTCGCTACGCCTACGTCCGCGGCCACCGCGGCGGCGTTTGCGCTCACTTGTGCCGGCTTCCGCATCCGGCGCTACGCCGGGAGGCAGTGACGGTGGACGAACCGGTGGCGCAGGTTTTGGTGCATGCCCCGTTCGCGGCGCCGGCTGATGCCGAGTCGTGCCGCGCGACGAGCGCGAACGTTGACGCGGTGGCGGCGCGGTCGGAATCGAACCGTCGTCATCGTCATCCGGCGTTACGCTGATCGGCGCGGGTCGATGCATTGGCGGCGGCAGCACGAGCAGCGCCGGATCGACTGTTTGCACCGGAATCTTCTGGCCGATGTAAGCCTCGATTTCGGGCAGCGTCATCGCATACTGGTCACAGGCGAAACTGATGGCGTCGCCTTCCGCACCCAGGCGCGCGGTGCGACCGATGCGATGCACGTAGTCTTCGGCATCCTGCGGCAGGTCGAAATTGAAGACGTGGCTGACATCGGGGATGTGCAATCCGCGCGCGGCGACGTCCGTGGCGATCAGGACCTCGATCTCGCCGCGCTGGAATTTGCCGAGCAGGCTCTGGCGCTTCTTCTGCGGCACGTCGCCGGACAATACGCCAATCCGGAAACCCTGGCGCTCGAGCCTGCGCGCAACCCGTTCCGCGGCAACTTTCATATTGACAAACACCATGCTGCGTTGCGCTTCGACGCGCGACAGCAGACTGATCAGCAGCGGAATCTTTTCCTCGGTCGCCGGGAAATAAATCGACTGGCGCACGCGGTCGGCGGTGACGTGCTCGGACTCGACCGTGATCTTCTCGGGCTTGTTCATGTGCTCGTAAGCCAGTTCGAGCACGCGGAAAGACAACGTGGCGGAAAACAACATGCATTGACGCCGTTCGCGTGGGGGCAGGCGGCGCAGGATGTAGCGCACGTCCTTGATGAAGCCCAGGTCGAACATGCGGTCGGCCTCGTCGATCACCATGATTTCCACGGCGCTGAACGAGAACACGTGCTGCTTGAAATAATCGAGCAGACGGCCGGGTGTAGCGATGATGATGTCGACACCATCACGCAACTGCTGGCGCTGCTTGTCGTAATCCACGCCGCCATAGATCAGCGCCGACTTGAGTCCGCTGTTGCGGCCGAGGTTCTGGAAATCCTTTTCGATCTGGATCGCCAGCTCGCGCGTTGGCGCAATGATCACTGCGCGCGGATCGCTGCGCCCGCGTTCGACGAATGCCGGTTGGGTGAGCAGGCGCTGCATGATCGTCACCAGAAAGGCGGCGGTCTTGCCGGTGCCGGTCTGGGCCTGACCGGCGACATCGCGCCCGGCCAAGGCCACTGGCAGGGTCAGCGCCTGGATCGGCGTGCAGCGGGTGAAACCGGCGGCATGCAAACCGGAAAGCAGGTTCGGCTGCAGATCGAAGCTGTCGAAGAAGATATCGGTAAGTGGTTGTTGTTGCATTCTCGGGAAATCTTGGCCGTCGTAGCGGCGATGGGTGTAAGGTGGCGAGGCGTGGCGCGGTCTTGAATCGACGGCTTCTGGTCCAATCTAATCTGACCCGACTTGAATTGCTCCGCCGCTTGGGCTGAAATGGCGCACGCGGCAACCGCAGCTTGAGGCTCCGGCACGGCGTGCAGCGGCCAAGTGTAGCCCATGCGCGGCCCGACCGCCGCTATTGCGGCATTTACGTGAACCCAGTGGAGACAGAATGTGAGCGCAGCCATTACCCAGATCAGCGACGATCAATTCGAGGAACAGGTACTCAAATCCGCTGAGCCGGTACTGGTCGACTTCTGGGCGGAATGGTGCGGACCGTGCAAGATGATTGCACCGATTCTCGACGAACTTGCCACCAGCTATGCCGGCAAACTCAAGGTCGCCAAGATCAATATCGATCACAACCAGAAGACGCCGCGCAATTACAATGTGCGCGGTATTCCGACCCTGATGATCTTCAAGAACGGCAAGGTCGAGGCCACTCAGATCGGCGCCGTGAGCAAAACCCAGTTGGCGCAGATGATCGACAAGGCAATATCGCCGCTCGCTGCAGCGTCCTGAACCCACGCAACATGCAGGTCCCGGCACGACGCTGGAACCTGCACAGCAGGTGAAAAAAGCTAAAAATATCTAATGCAGCGTGCGAAAGCGCTGGACGCCTGCGCACCATAGTGCTAATTTAATGGCATCTGCCGGGGCGATCGCCCCCGCTGTTTCCATCCCCGATCCTTCAATCTTCCGTCCTCCCACGGCACCCACGAGGTCCGTCTGTGTCTGATCCCAATAGCAACACCCCCGAAACCAAAGAGAACGGCGAAAGCCGTCCATCCGAGCCCCGTCCCGAACGCCAGCCACGCCCGCCGCGCCAGCAAGCGCAAGGCGACGCTGCAGCGAGCGGCGATAACGCCAATGCACCGCCCGCAGAAAATGGCGAGCAGGCCAACCCGCAGAATGGCGGCAACAACCGCCAGGACAATAACCGCCAAGGCCAGAACCAGGGCCGCCGCGATCGTGGGCCACGTCCGCATCGCGGGCAGCAGCGTCAGCAACAGCAGCAGATGCGCGATGACGGCGACGAAACCTACGAGCAACGTGAAGGCCCGAACTCAGGCGTCGTCATCGACCTGAACGAACTCAAGCGCAAGCCCGCTATCGAATTGCTCGCACTCGCCGAGACCCTCGGTATCCAGGAAGGTGTCGCGCGTGCGCGCAAGCAGGACATCGTCTTCCTCATCCTGAAGGCCCACGCCCGTGCCGGCGGCGGCATCTACGGCGAAGGCGTGCTGGAAATCTTGCAGGATGGTTTCGGTTTCCTGCGTGGTCCGGACGAATCGTATCTGGCCGGTCCCGACGATATTTACGTCTCGCCCTCGCAAATCCGCCGTTTCAACCTGCGCACCGGCGACTACATCACCGGCCGCATCCGTCCGCCGAAGGAAGGCGAGCGCTATTTCGCCCTGCTCAAGGTCGACAATATCAACGACGAGCCACCGGAAGCGTCGAAGAACAAGATTCTGTTCGAAAACCTGACCGCCTTGTTTCCGCGCAAGGTGTTCCATCTCGAACGCGGCAACGGCTCGACCGAAGACATCACCGGCCGCATCCTGGATCTGATCGCGCCGGTCGGCCGCGGCCAGCGCGGCCTGATCGTGTCGCAGCCGAAAGCCGGCAAGACGATGATGCTGCAGAACGTCGCCCAGGCGATCGTGCACAACCATCCGGACGTGCATCTGATCATCCTGCTGATCGACGAGCGCCCGGAAGAAGTCACCGAAATGCAGCGCGGCGTGCGCGCCGAAGTCGTTTCGTCGACCTTCGACGAGCCCGCGGTGCGCCATGTGCAGGTCGCTGAAATGGTGATCGAGCGCGCCAAGCGTCTGGTCGAACACAAGAAGGATGTGGTCATCCTGCTCGATTCGATTACGCGTCTGGCGCGCGCCTACAACACCGTCGTGCCCGCCTCGGGCAAGGTGCTCACCGGCGGAGTCGACGCCAATGCGCTGCAGCGGCCGAAGCGTTTCTTCGGCGCCGCGCGCAATGTCGAAGAAGGCGGTTCGCTGACCATTCTCGCCACCGCGCTGGTCGAAACCGGCTCGAAGATGGACGAAGTGATCTACGAGGAATTCAAGGGCACCGGCAACATGGAAGTGCATCTGGATCGGCGCATCTCGGAAAAACGTGTCTATCCGTCGATCAACATCAACCGCTCAGGCACGCGCCGCGAGGAGCTGCTGATCGAACCAGACATGCTGCAGAAAATCTGGATTCTGCGCAAATTGCTGCATCCCATGGATGAGCTTGCCGCGATGGAATTCATGCTCGACAAGATGAAGAACACCAAGTCGAACGACGAGTTCTTCAATTCGATGAAGCGCTGACGGCGCGAGTTCGTCCGGGAAAGTTGCAGCGTGCGCGCGATTTTCTTCGTCTTCGTCGTCGTGCTGCTCGGAAGCGCTGCCGCTCGCGCGCAGACCGCTGCGCCGCCGCAACCACAGACGCTGGATACCGTGCTCGTCACCGGCGAGCAGCCGGGGCCGGGTCTGTGGAAAGTCTCGAAAGGCGATCACGTGCTGTGGATACTCGGCACGCTTTCGCCGCTGCCGAAACACATGACCTGGCGCTCGAAGCCGGCCGAAGACATCCTCGTCGATTCGCAGGAACTTCTCGCGGACGGTTATGCCAAGATCGACGTCGGTTTCTTTCGCACCCTCACCTTGCTGCCGTCGCTGCTGCATGCGCGCAAGAACACTGATGGTGCCCGGCTTCAGGACATCCTGTCACCCGATCTGTACGCACGCTGGTTAGTTCTGAAACGCCGCTATATCGGTCACGATAATGGCGTCGAACGCCGGCGTCCGATGCTGGCTGCACGCGAACTGTTCCATAGTGCCATCGCAAAATCGGACCTGACCAACGACAACGAGGTCTGGGACGTCCTCGCAAAATCGGCGCACAAACACCATGTGCGCGTCGTGACTCCGCATGTCGACATTCCCATCGACGACCCGAAAGACCTGATCAAGGATTTCGAAAACTCGTCGCGAAAACTCGATATTGCCTGTCTGGCGACAACGATCGAGCGCATTGAAACCGACATGGACGCGATGCGTCAGCGTGCCAATGCCTGGTCCACCGGCGATCTGGATACCTTGCGCCGGCTGACGCATCCGGATGATATCGGCGCGTGTCTCGCCGCGGTAACCAACCCGCCGCGACTGCAAAAGCGCGTCGAATCGGCGTTTGCGCAGATCAACGCCGCATGGATCGCGGCAGCGACTTCGGCGCTGGCGGAAAATCGCAGCACGTTCGCCGTGGTGCCGCTATGGCAACTCACTTCGTCGAAGGGCTATCTCGCGCAATTGCGCACTGCAGGTTTTACGGTGGAAGAACCGCAGTAGATTGCCCGGCTCGCGTCGACCGGATTCAGACAGTCGCCGGGGGCTGATGCCATCCGCGTTTATGCAAATCCGGCAAGAACACCGTCAACAAGCCGATGGCTGGCAAGTAAGAGCAGATCTTGTAGACAAATTCGATGCCGGATACATCCGCGATGTGGCCGAGCACGGCGGCGGCGATGCCGCCCATGCCGAAGGCGAAACCGAAAAACAGGCCGGCAATCATGCCGACCTTGCCCGGCAACAATTCCTGCGCGTAGACCAGGATCGCCGAAAAAGCCGAGGACAGGATCAGCCCGATGACGACGGTCAACATGCTGGTCCAGAACAGATCCGCATACGGCAGCATCAGCGTAAACGGCAGCACACCGAGGATCGACACCCAGATCACGTACTTGCGACCGATACGGTCGCCGACCGGGCCGCCGACCAGGGTGCCGAGCGCGACGGCGCCGAGAAAAAGGAACAAGTGCAATTGTGAACTCTGCACCGAGACATGAAAACGCTCGATCAGGTAAAAGGTGTAATAGCTGTACAGGCTGGCCAGGTAGAAATACTTGGAGAAGATCAGTGCCAGCAGAACGGCAATCGCCAATGCCACCTTGCGTGCGGGCAAGCCATGCGCCTGCTCGGTCGCGGCGTGCACCCTCGCCTTCGCATGCCGGCGATACCAGCTGCCGACCCGAGTCAGCAGCACGATGGCGATGAGTGCAGCGAGCGAAAACCAAGCGATGCTGCGCTGGCCGTAGGGCAGCACGATGAACGCTGCGAGCAACGGCCCCGCCGCGGAGCCGAGATTGCCGCCGACCTGGAAAAACGATTGCGCAAAACCATGCCGTCCGCCGGAGGCCAGCCGCGCGATGCGCGAGGATTCCGGATGGAACACCGACGATCCGGTACCGACCAGCGCAGCTGCGAACAGCAGCAGGGTAAAATTCGAGGCCAGCGACAGCAGCAACAGGCCGGCGAGGGTGAAGCTCATGCCGATCGGCAGCGAGTAGGGCGTCGGCCGTCGATCGGTGTAATAGCCGACCAGCGGCTGCAACAGCGACGCCGTGATCTGATAGGTCAGAGTCAGCAGGCCGATCTGGCCGAAGTCCAGCGCAAAACTGGTCTTGAGCAAGGGATAGATGGCCGGCAATAGTGACTGGATCAGGTCATTGAGGAAGTGACAAAAACTGACCGTACCGAGTATGGTCAGCACCGTGGTGGAAACTGCCTCATTGCGGACGGTTGCAGGCGTTGCGTTCATCACGTTCCGTTACACCCGCATATCGTGGCGTGTGCAATTATTCTACACGTGGTCCGAGTGACCGTCGGCATGGAACTTTGCAAAAATTTGTGTTGCCGGGCATCCGCTCCTTCGATTCAGTGCAATACTGCCGTAGTCCAGACAGATCGAACCGGTTCATGCGCATACTTGTAGTGGAAGACGACGCCCTGGTTGCCGACGCGATGCGCCGGGGACTGGTTCAGGCGGGCTTTGCGGTGGATCACCTGAGTACGGCGGAACTTGCCGAAACTGCGGTCACTCGGGAACACTTCGATCTGGCCCTCGTCGATCTCGGCCTGCCGGGCATCGACGGCTTTGAGCTGGTGCAACGCCTGCGCCGTTCCGGCAACCGCCTGCCGGTGTTGATCGTGACCGCGCGTGACGCTCTGGCCGACCGCGTCAATGCGCTGGATCTGGGCGCGGATGATTATCTGGTCAAGCCTTTCGCCGTGCCCGAGTTGGCCGCCCGCTGCCGCGCCCTGATCCGCCGTGCCGCGTCGGTGGGCAGCTCGACGATGACGGTGGGGGCGCTGCACCTGGATCTGGCTGCGCACAATCTGCATATCGGCGATCAGGAAGTCGAACTGACGCGGCGCGAATGGGCGGTACTGGAATGCCTGGCCCTGCACGCCGGAGAAGTCGTCGGCAAGGACCGCCTGCTGCAGGCCATCGCGAACTGGGACAACGAAATTACCGCGAATGCGGTCGAAGTATACATTTCCCGGCTGCGCGTCAAGCTCGGCGACGCCGTACGTCTGCGCACGGTGCGCGGACTCGGCTATCGGCTCGACGATGCCGGCAACTGATGCGCGAACCTCGGTACGCCGACGCCTGCTGCTGACTCAGCTGGTACCGCTCGCGCTGCTGCTTTCGTTCGGTGTACTCGTCGACTTCTTCAACAGCAGCAACACGGTACGCGCCGCTTACGATCAGGGCTTGGCGAACGAAACCGTGGCAGTCGTCGCGCTTTTGCACCTGGATGCCAGCGGCGTCATTCATTCCGACCTGCCACCACAGGCGGTGGAAGTGCTGCGCTCTGACAGCTACGACCTGATCTTCTACCTGGTTCAGGGTCCGCAGGGCGAATTCATCGCTGGCGACGCCGGACTGCCCACGGCTGACGGCGCGATCGAACAAACCGCTTATCGTTTCGCCAGCTTCCGCGATCATGCGATCCGCACGGCGACCCATCGCACGCGCACCGCTGCCGGCGTCGTCACGATTACCGTGGCCGAAACCTTGCACAAACGCGAAAATGCGATCTACCACATCCTCACCGGCGCCGTGGTCACCGATCTGCTGCAAATGAGCGCCACGTTGATGCTGATCTGGTTCGGAGTGCGCTATGGGCTGCGGCCATTACTCGCCCTGCGCGACCAGATCCTCGCGCGGCCAGCGCGCGAAATGGCACCGCTGGACGAGCGCGGCGTACCCGATGAGGTGATTCCGCTGACCGGCGCAGTGAATCGGCTGCTGGCAACCGTGCGCGAAGCGACGCTGGCGCAGCAACAGTTTCTTGCCAACGCCGCGCACCAGTTGCGCACGCCCCTGACCGGTATCCAGGCGCAACTTGAATTGCTCGCGCGCGACCCCTCTGCCGGCGAGCTGCGTGAGCGCCTGCAAAGCCTGCATGTCGGTTGCCAACGGCTCGCCCACACCGCGAATCAGTTGCTGGCACTGGCGCGTGCCGAACCCTCAGCCAATCTGGCTGACGATTTCCATGAAATTGAACTGCGCGGCCTGGTCGAGGATGCGGTCACCGGCAACCTGGACCGCGCGCTGGAACGCCACATCGATCTGGGCGCCGATACCGCCGTGGCGCGCATCCAGGGCATCGCCTGGTTGCTGCGCGAACTGCTGGCCAACCTGGTCGACAACGCCCTGAGTTACACGCCGCCGCAGGGACATGTCACCGTACGTTGTGGAACAGTCCGTTATGGAACAGTGAAAAATGCGCCGTCGCAAGACGTGTTCCTCGAAGTGGAGGACGACGGCCCCGGCATCGCCGAATCCGAACGCGCACGCGTCGTGGAACGTTTTTATCGCGTTCCGGCCACGGGCGGCCACGGCTGCGGCTTGGGGTTGGCGATCGTCGACGATATCGCCCGTGTGCATGGCGCAAAGCTCGAGATCGGTACGGGCACCGGCCAACGCGGCACGCGGGTACGAGTGCGTTTTCCAGCACAGGTTACGGCCGAACGAAGCGCCTGAGTCGACCGCGCGGAATCCAAACGTTTTGGATGATGCACCCCGCGAACAGTGCAAGGCGCATCGTCCGCTACGCCTGATCACCGAGCCCAATAACCCGCCGAGTAACGCCAGCGCGGACCATAGGCAGACCAGCGCGGTGCTACCCAGTGCCAGCCCGGCCGCGCATGCAGCCAGTAGCCGGACACCCAAACATGACCACGGCCATTCCAGCGCCAGTAGCCGGGAGCCCAGACATAACCCGCACGAACCGCGGGCACGACTTCAACTCGCGGTGGTGGCGGCGGCACGCCAATGAATACACCCACGGCCGCTTGACTGTGGATCGGTGCGACCGCAGCGCCGATCGCCAACAACAGACCACTTGCCAGAATTTGCATACGCATTGCTGTTCTCCTCAGGTTGGTGAAAGGGTTGCGGCTCTTGTCTGCGCTGTGTGCGCATGATGTCGATACCGCTGTCCTGATCACCAATAATGCGCAGGCGCGATTTGCGTTGACCGCAGATGCGATGCGCGTTCACCTTTCGTTTTGCCGAGTGTTTTGCCGGATAGATGAAGGCCGGGTCAATGCCGGTCGTTGCTCCGGAAATGCCGCAACGCCTCGCGCGTGCGTGTACGGCCAAGTTCAATCAATTCCTCGGCGCGATGAAATTCGTAGAACGCGCAGGCATTGCGCGGGATCGGAATCACCAGGTCCGGCGGCTGCGCGGCCAAGCGGAAACGGGTAATGGTTTCCTGCACGACATCGAGCGAACGCGCGAAGGTTTCCAGAATTCCCGGATAGCTTGCAGCTTCCTGCGGTTTCTCGTGCTTCTCGACCAGGCCGCCAAGAAACTCGGCGATTTTCTGGCGGTACGTCGGCACCAGAATAGTTTCGGCAGCCGACACGGCAGCTGCATCGCTCTCGGCCGAAACCGGTAGCGGATCGACCAACGGCGACGCATCGACCGAAGGCAGACGGATACCGGTTCCACCAGCCATTGCATCGACGACGTCGCCGGAGGACGAATCGCCGGTGGCGGCATCCGCAGCGTTCACTTCGGCAGGTGCGTTGACATCGACCGCAATGGTGCAATCGGTGAGGTCGCGCAAGGTCGGCGTGACCGGCACCGGATTGAGCAGGCCGCCATCGACCAAGGTACGACCTTGGTAATGATGCGGGCGAAGCACGGTCGGAATCGCGATCGAGGCGCGGATCGCATCGAACAAGGGTCCGCGCGAAAACCATACCTCGCGTTGCGCCAGTAGATCCACCGCCACCGCTGTGTAGCTCAGCGGAAGATCCTCGATGTTCACGTCACCGATCAGGTCGCGGAGCTTGTCGATGATGCGGTCGCCCTTGATCAGGCCGCCGCCGCGAAACGTCCAGTCGAGCAGGCGCAACACGTCGAAGCGCTGCAAGGCCTTGGCCCAATCGCGATACAAGTCGAGTTTGCCCGCCGCATACACGCCGCCGATCAGGGCGCCCATCGAGCTGCCGGCAATGCTGCGGATGTCGTAGCCTTGGGCAACCAGTTCCTCGATCGCGCCGATGTGTGCATAACCGCGTGCGCCGCCGGAGCCGAGGACCAAAGAAATTGTGGGCGATGTCATGTGGCGGTGCCTTTCGTCGTATCAATCAGGAAACAACTCCGGCAATATCATAGACTCGTCCTGCCGCCTATTGAGAGATCCGCCATGCTCGATTTCCGCACTGGTCAGATTTTCGGCCTGCTCATGCGCACCCTGCCGTTTCTCGCGCTGCGCCTGGTCGTCTATATCGGCATCACTATCGCCTACGTTCTCGCGGTCGGCGTCGGCAGCGGCATCGGTCTGCTGTTCGGCAGGATCGGCGGCAATGGCGGTGGCGGAGCTGGCATTGGCGGCTTACTCGGCTTCGGCATTGTCAGTGGAATTTTATACTGGGCACGCCAGTATCTGCTGTATCTGGTCAAGGCCGGCCACATCGCCGTGTTGGTGGAATTGCTGGATGGTCGTCAGGTTCCCGCAGGCAAGGGCCAGATCGACTACGCGACCAACATCGTCAAGCAGCATTTCGCCACATCATCGATGCTGTTCGGCCTGCATCAATTGATCCGCGGCGTCCTGCGTGTGTTCAACCGCCTCACCGTCAGCATCGCCTCGTGGCTGCCGATTCCCGGCCTCGACGTACTGGTGAAGCTGGTCGATGCGGTAATCAACACCGGCCTCAGCCATCTGGATCAGGTGATTCTCGCCCAGATCCTGCGCAAGCAGTCCGATAATCCCTGGGCAGTCGCGCGCGACAGCACCGTGCTGTATGCGCAAAATTATAAAGGTGTACTCAAGAACGCTGCGTTCCTGACCCTCATCATCTGGGGGCTAACCCTGCTGATCTGGATCGTCATCGCAGCCCCGATCGCCGCACTGATCGGCCTGTTCCATGTTCACGCCGGATTCTGGACCTTCGCCCTGGCCCTGATCACCGCGCTCAGCCTCAAAGCTGCGCTGATCGATCCCTTCGCCACCGTCGCCCTGATCCAGGTCTACGACAAGATCACCGCCGGGCAATCGCCGAATCCGGAATGGGCAGGCAAACTGGAAATGATGTCGGCAAAATTCCGCACGTTGACACAGAAGGCGCGGGAGGTGGTGACGCCAGCACCTGCACCTTCGCCGACTGCGTGACCGCTTTCGTAGGTTGGGTTGAGCGCAGCGATACCCAACAGTTCCAGCGAAGATGTTGGGGTTCGCATTCGCTCACCCCAACCTACCCAGGCTCACGAACGGCGGGAATGGCCGCACAACGGCGTGTCCCGCCATTTGTGTGCAAAATTTACTGATACGCCCCAATCGCCAACTGCAACATGATCTTCATTTCCTCGCGCAATGATACCGGCGAGACGATCTCGGCATCTGGCCCGTACTTGAGTACGTCCATCAAAAGCTCGCGCGAATTGCTGTAAGGGACGCGCAGTTCGTAACGGCCATCCTTGAGCCATTCGCCCTGTTGCTGCGAGTGCCAGTGTTCGTCGGCGACCCAGCGTGCGGCGTGCGGCGAGAAGCGGATCGTCGCCGTGGCTTTCGGTGCGCCGGAAAAAATGCCGTAGCTCGACGCCAGATGCTGGTTGAGTTCGGCTTCGTCGCGATCTTCGGCGGCTTCGTCGCTGACTTGCGCTTTCGCAATGCGGTCGAGCGCAAAACTGCGCAGCGCCTCGCGTCGGTGATCCCAGGCATCGAGATACCAGTTGTCGCGGTAATGGGTCAGTCGCTGTGGCGACACGCTGCGTTCGGTCGCTTCATTCGTGGAGCGCGCGCGATATTGAAACTTCAGCCGCTTGCGTCCGAGCACGGCACTGGCGACGTGTCTGAATGTGGATTCGTCCACCTTGCGCGTGCCGCTGCCGATCACGCGGATGCGTTCGAGCGGGAAATTCCGGCCGTCGTTCTGGTCGGACAATAACCGGTCGATGCGCGCGCGGAACGGCGCCAGCGTGGTCGCGAGAATGCCCGGTCCGGTGCGGCCGACAAGTTCGTTGAGCGCCAGCAGCGCCTGCAATTCCTCGCTGGTGAGCCACAGGCCCGGCAACTCGAAGCGCTCGGCTTCGTTGGCGGCGTAACGGAACGCGGCCTCGTCGCCTTCGCTGTCGATCGGCGCACCGAGCGCGTCGCGCAGGAAGGCGATATCGCGGTACGCCGTGGCGCGCGAGCAGCTCAACTCTTCCATCAATCGTGCCAGCGGTACCGGATAGCGCGCAGATTTCAGCAGCCGGTGCAGGGTCGAGATGCGTTCGTAGCGGTCCATACGTCTATTGTGCACGTTGCGGCGACCGACGTCGCGTGAGTCTCGTGCCGGCTCGATAGAAGCGTTATTCCGGCAGGGATTGCCGGAATCCAGTTACCAGGGATGGCAGCGTTCAGTCGTTGGCAATACTGCATCCATGCAGTCTGGATCCCGGCAATCCCTGCCGGGATGACAAGCTCGGTTGTTCCCGAAATATACGGCAGTCCTATTCCGATTCGCGATGCAACCTTGGGGGGCTGCGGTCGAATGCAGCGCATCCGCTATCATGGGCACACATGCCCCACGCAAATCTAAAACTCAACGAACCCGTCGGCGACGAGGTCAAGACGACCACGTGCTACATGTGCGCGTGCAGGTGCGGCATAAAAGTGCATCTGAAAGATGGCCGCGTGCGCTATATCCAGGGCAATTCCGGGCATCCGGTAAACAAGGGCGTGCTCTGCGCGAAGGGCTCGGCAGGGATCATGCAGCACTACTCGCCGGCGCGGTTGTCGAAACCGCTGCTGCGTGTTGGCGAGCGTGGCGCGGGCGAGTTTCGCGAAATTGAATGGGACGAAGCACTGGCGCTCGCAACGAAGTGGCTCGGCGATATCCGTGCGACCAATCCCGACAAGCTTGCCTTCTTCACCGGCCGCGACCAGTCGCAGGCGTTGACTAGCTGGTGGGCACAGCAGTTCGGCACGATCAACTACGCGGCGCATGGCGGCTTCTGCTCGGTCAACATGGCCGTGGCCGGAATGTATACTTTAGGCGGTTCGTTCTGGGAATTCGGCGAGCCCGACTGGGAACGGACAAAATACCTACTGATGTTCGGCGTCGCCGAGGACCACGATTCCAATCCGATCAAGCTCGGTCTCGGCAAGATCAAGGGACGCGGCGCGAAACTCGTCGCAGTCAATCCGGTGCGCACCGGCTATGCGGCGATCGCGGACGAGTGGATCGGCATCCGGCCCGGAACCGACGGTCTGTTCGTCGGCGCGCTGATCCAGGAATTGCTGATCCACGACTGGATCGATTTCGATTATCTGGCCAAGTATACGAATGCGCATTATCTCATTGTGCGCAATCCGGGTGGCGCGGACGACGGATTGATCGCGCGCGACGCAGGCGGAAATCCGCTGTGCTGGGACAAACGCAGCGACGCCGCGCAATCCGCCTTGAGCATCGACGTCACGCCCGCCATTGCCGGCAAATTCATGCTCGCCGACGGCCGCGAAACCGTACCCGTTTTTCATCTGCTTGCGGAACGCTTGCTCGCACCGGAGTATTCCGCGGATGCCGTTGCCGCAACCTGTGGAGTCGAAGCAACGACAATCCGCCGCATTGCCGCCGAAATAGCGGACGTCGCGTTCAAGCAGGAAATTCGTTTGCCTCAGCGCTGGACGGATGCACATGGCCGGATACACGAAGAAATGATTGGTCGGCCAGTGTCGATGCACGCGATGCGCGGCATTGCCGCGCACGCCAACGGTTTTCATACCTGCAGAATGCTGCACACCTTGCAGATGCTGCTCGGCGCCATCGATACTCCCGGCAGTTTCCGTTATCAGCCGCCGTATCCGAAATCGGTGCCGCCCGCGAACCGTCCGGGCAAATCACGCAAGGACAACGGCGCACTCAATGCGGGGCCGCTCGGTTATGTACATGCGCCGGAGGATCTCGTCGTCGATGCGAATGGCGCACCGCGCCGCATCGACAAGGCGTTCTCGTGGGAATATCCGCTGGCCGCGCACGGCATGTTGCAAAGCGTGATCCGCAATGCCTGGGCCGGCGATCCGTATTTGATCGATACCCTGTTCCTGTTCATGGCCAACATGGGCTGGAACTCGTCGATGAATACCACGCAGACACGGCAGATGCTGTGCGATCGCCACGCAAGCGGCGAGTATAGAATTCCACATATCATCTATTCGGACGCCTATTCGTCGGAGACGATCGCGTTCGCCGATCTGGTATTGCCGGATACGACTTACCTGGAACGTCACGACTGCATCTCGCTGCTGGATCGTCCGATTTCCGACGCCGACAGTGCGAGCGATGCGATCCGGCAACCGGTATGTGCGCCTGATCGGGATGTACGGCCCTTTCAGGACGTCCTGCTCGATCTTGGTGCGCGCCTGCAATTGCCCGGCATGGTCGACGCTGACGGCGCGGCGAAATACCCTGGCGGCTACGCGCAGTACATGGTCGAGCACGAACGCACGCCGGGCGTCGGCTTGTTGGCCGGATGGCGTGGCAAGGACGGTGAAAAACAAGGCATCGGCGATCCGAACCCGCGGCAGCTTGAAATATACAAAGCCAATAATTGCTATTGGCACGCAGAAATTCCGGCAGCGGCGCGTTACTACAAGATGGCGAATCGCGATTACTTGGATTGGGCAAAATCGCTCAGCTTCGTAGGCTCGACCGACGCCATCGTGCTTGAACTGTATTCCGAGCGTTTGCAGAAATTCCGCCTCGCGGCGCTTGGGCATGGCGCGGCACAACCGCCGGCGCGCGAGCGTGAACGTGTGGCGCGTTATTTCGATCCGTTACCGTTCTGGTATGCGTCCGACTCCAGTGCCGATACCGACTTCAACCTATCCGCCATCACCCAACGCCCGATGTTCATGTACCACGCCTGGGGTTCGCAGAATGCCTGGCTGCGTCAGATCGCGGCGCGCAACTTTTTATACCTGCATCCGGATACTGCCAGTGTGCACGCCGTTGCTGACGGCGACTGGGTCTGGATCGAGTCCGCGCATGGGCGTATCCGCCTGCAAGCGAAGCTGCATGCGGGTACGGCGCCGGGCACGGTATGGAGCTGGAACGCGATCGGCAAGCACAAGGGCGCGTGGAAGCTCTCCGCCGATGCACCGGAGTATACGAAGGGATTCTTGCTCAATCACGTGATCGATGACCTGTTGCCGGCGCGCAGCGACGGCCATCGTTACGCCAATGCCGACCCGGTGACCGGCCAGGCGGCATGGTTCGATCTGCGCGTGCGCCTGATCCGTGATACCGAGCCATCGCGGGCCGCCAACACGATCGTCGTGGCCGCAGCCGAGGTCACAGCATGAGTTGGCAGGCCTGGGAAGTTGCCGCCATCGTCGCCAGCGCGATGGCTTTGTTCATCAGCGAGAGGCTGCGCTATGACGTGGTCGGCCTGCTGGTGCTGGCGGCACTGCTGGTGTGCGGCATCATCACGCCGGCCGAAGGTCTTTCGGGATTCAGCAACGAAGCCACCGTTGTGGTCGCGGCGATGTTCGCGCTCAACGCCGGCGTCGTCGGCACGGGCGCGCTCGAGCCGCTGATCCGTGTGCTGTCGCGCATTCGGCGACCGTGGCTGCTGACGCTGTCGATCATGCTGGTCGTTTGTATACTTGGCGCATTTGTAAAGAATACCGCCCTCGTCGCCACCTTCCTGCCGGTCACGCTCAGCGTCTGCGCGCGCAGCAAGACCTCGCCGGCGCGCGTACTGATTCCGATGTCATACGCGGCGCAGATGGGCGGTGTGTGCACCCTTCTGGGCACATCGTCGAACCTGCTCGCGAACAGCTTGGCGATCCAGCACGGCATGGCCGGATTTTCCGTATTCGACTTCACCCGGCTCGGCGCCCTTCTTGCGATCGTTGGCATCATCTATCTGCTTTTTATCGGACGCTGGCTGTTGCCGCGGCATATCGATACCGAGTTCGCCGAGAGCTTCGAACTCGGCAAGTTCGTCACTGAATTGCGAGTGATGGCCGATTCTCCGCTGATCGGCGAGACCGTGGCAGCGCTGAAGCTCGGGGAAAAATACGGTGTGTACGTACTCGAACTATTGCGCGGGGACGAGCACCTGTGGGCGCCGCGCGAACAGCAATTGCAGGAAGGCGACGTACTGCTGACTCGCGGCGACTGGTTGCGGCTGGAGGAATTCAAGCAACATCTCAAGCTGGAAATCGCGCCTGTGCTGGATCTGGCCGACACCACGCAAACCGGCCGTCGCCGCCTGCTGATCGAAGCGATGGTTGCGCCCGGCGCACGTCTGGCCGGCCAGAGCGTCGAGGAAATCGACTTCCAGTGGAACTTCAAGGCGAGCGTGCTCGCGGTGCAACGGCGCAGCCGGATCGTGCGCGAACAACTCAAGAACGCGCGTCTGGAAGTCGGCGACATCCTGATGCTGCTGATCGACGAACCCGCCCTGCCTCATCTGCGCCGTGAATCCGGTCTGGTCGTCCTGAGCGAACGCGGCGACACGCGGCAATCGCGACGCAAGGCGCCGCTGGCGATCGCGATCCTCGTCGCCGTGATCGCCGTCGCCGGACTTGGGCTGCTGCCGATCGTGGTCAGCGCACTGGTCGGCTGCGCGGCGATGGCACTGACCGGCTGCTTCAGTTTCGAAGATGTCTACGAAGCGATGGACTGGAAAATCATCATCCTGCTCGGTGCGATCCTGCCACTCGGCATCGCCCTGGACAAGACCGGGCTCGCCCAGCACATCGTCGACGGCGGCATGCAACTCGTTGGCCAGCACGGTCCGCTCGCCGTGCTGCTTATGGTGTATCTGCTCACCGCCCTGCTCACTGAAATGATGGGACACAATCCTTCCGTCGTTTTGATGGTGCCGATTGCCATCTCGATGGCGCATGCGCTGCACGCGAATCCGGTGCCGTTCGTCATCACCGTCGCCTTTGCCGCGGCGACCTCGTTCGCGACGCCGGTCGGCTATCCCACCAACACGATGGTTTACGGCGCCGGTGGATATAAATTTACCGATTTCATGAAGGTCGGCATTCCGCTGATCGCGCTGTTCTGTGCGCTGTCGATGCTGCTGATCCCGCACTTCTGGCCGCTCAATTCCCGATAAATTCCGCCATGACCATGCTGCCGCCGTCATCGCCTAAGAAACTCGGCCTCGTCATCGATCTCGACATCTGCGTCGGCTGCCACGCCTGTGCAGTTGCGTGCAAGGAATGGAACGACGGCGGTGAATTCGGTCCGCTCCCGGATGAGAATCCGTACGGCCGCGAGCCCCTCGGCGTCTGGTTCAACCGCGTGCATTCGTATGAAGTCGAGCCGACAGAGAAAAACAAACCGCCGATGACCGTGCACTTTCCACGCTCGTGCCTGCACTGTGAAACGCCGGATTGCGTGACCGTATGTCCGACCGGCGCCAGTTACAAGCGCGCCGAAGACGGCATCGTCCTGGTCGATGAAGACAAGTGCATCGGCTGCAAGCTGTGCTCGTGGGCCTGCCCTTACGGTGCGCGCGAATACAGCGAAGTCCGCGGTGTCATGCAAAAGTGTACTTTGTGCGTGGATCGCATTTACAACGAATCCTTCGAGGAAATCGACCGCCAGCCCGCCTGCGTGATGGCCTGCCCGACGCGCGCACGTCATTTCGGCGATCTCGGCGATCCGGATTCCGCGGTGTCGAAACTCGTCGCCGACCGCGGCGGCTACGATCTCATGCCGGAGATGGGTTACAAGCCGGTCAACCAATACTTGCCTCCGCGCCCACGCCGCGATGGCTGTGCATCGAAAGCAACTCAACCGGCGGAAGAAAAAGTGGATTTTTCCAACGCATCGCCACTGCTGCGATGGATAGATCGCATCCTTTCACGCTGACAAGAACCGAGGATCATGCATCCCGCCCTCTCCGTCATTTTCTTCACCGTCGTTTCCGGCACCGGTTACGGGCTGCTGTTTCTGCTCGGACTCGGATTGACGGTCGATCCGCAGATCGCCGGCCGCAACGAAGCGCTGACCGTGCTGGCCACCGGTATGGTATTCGTCGCCGCGGGTTTATTATCGTCAACCCTTCATCTCGGCCAGCCGCAACGCGCACGGCGGGCGTTCAGTCAGTGGCGTTCCTCGTGGCTGTCGCGCGAAGGCGTCGCCTCGGTGTGCAGCTTCGCGCCGGCGCTGGCGATCGGATTCTGCCTGTGGCGTGGCACCGATGTGGACACGCTACGCGAACTCGGTGCGCTGCTCGCCGTGCTGGCCGTCGTCACCGTCTGCTGCACGGCGAAAATTTATACTTCGCTGAAAACGATACATGCTTGGAACAATCACTATGTATTGCCCGGCTATCTGCTGCTCGGTTTGCTCGGGGGTTCGGTTTGGTTGCTTTTTGTGCACGGCTTGTTTGCGCCACAGTGCGTTCACCTACTCGGAATTGAAGCTGGTCATCGTGCCCGTTGTGAATCACCTGTCCATACAATGGATCGTTGCGCTTATGGTGTTGCTGCTCGCTCTGGCCTGCGCGCTCTGGAAGGCTTTGTGCTGGCGGTTTCTCGACCGAACGCGGCATGTTGCAACGCCGGAATCCGCCACCGGCCTCGGCCGCTTCGGCGCGGTGCGCAGCGTCGAGGCGCCCCATACCGAGGAAAATTATCTGACCCGCGAAATGGGCTTCGTGCTTGCGCGCAAGCACGCGGCGCGGCTGCGCACGATTTGCCTGGTCCTGATCGGACCGCTGCCCGTGCTGCTGGTCTTGCCCGCACTCGCGGCCCCGGTCACGTGGTCAACGTTGACGCCGATCTGCGCCTGCGCTGCCGCCCTGTGCGTTACGGCGGGAAGCTTCGTCGAGCGCTGGTTATTCTTCGCTGAAGCCACGCATGTGGTCATGCTCTACTACGGTGCGAATGGCCAGACACACTCCGGCTGAACCGCGGCAAACCGGGCTGCGCACAAGTGCAATTATTCCAAAAGCTGCGGATACAATGCCGCACCCGTCAGCGTCGACGGCCCCAGATCAAGGAGATCTCATGACACGCAACCTGCTCGTATCCACCCTGTTGCTTGCCCTACCGCTTGCTGCGCTCGCCGACGCGCCGCCGCCACCGCCACAAGGCTGGTCCGGCAGCGGCGAAGCCGGCCTGTCCGATTCCAGCGGCAATACCAAGTCACAGAACCTGAACGTCAAGCTGGATATCAAATACAACGACGATCGCTGGAAAGACGATTTCTACCTGACCGCGCTGCGCAACAAAAGCAACGTAACCGATGTCACCACAGGTGCGACCAGCAACCAGTTGACCGCCGCCCGTTATGAAGCAGGCGCTTCGGCCGGCTATATGCTGGATGATCGCAGCTACATCGTCGGCGCACTGCGTTATGAGCACGACTCGTTCTCGCCCTACCAGTATCAGTACATCGCCTCGATCGGCTACGGCTACCAGGTACTGAAGAATGCCAGCGATGAACTTTCGTTCGAAATCGGCCCAGGTTACAAGGTGGTGCAAGCCGCTTCGTTCAATGTGGTCAACCCGACACCGCCGCCTGCTCTCATCGGCATCAAGCCGGACTCGGACAGCAACGTGGTCGCGCGCGGCGCGATCAACTACAAGCACAACTTCAGCGATACCGTATCGTTCACGGATACGTTCCTGGTCGAAGCCGGCAGCGGCGACAAGTTCATCCAGAACGATGCCGGGCTGTCAGTGAAGATGAGCGACAAGCTGGCGCTGAAAGTCGGCTATCAAGTTCAGCACAATTCCGAGGTGGAATTGGGCTTCAAGAAGACCGATCAATTGCTGACGACGAATCTGGTCTACAGTTTCTAAGTTGCACTGATTGTACTTTTCCACAACGGGCCCGCTGGGCCCGTTGCTTTTTCAGCGCCCGAGCAGCGCGCCGGCGCCAAGTGCCAGCAGTTGCTCGCCGACGATTCGGCCCAGCGCCTCGGGATCACCACCGGTACCTGCGCTTGCAGCGCGCAATAGCCGCCCGTTTGCGGCATCACCGACCATGCCACTGAGATGCAAACCGGCCTCGGTCTCGATGCAGAACGCGGCGACCGGCACCTGGCAACTGCCCTGCAAATGCCGCGTCAGCGCGCGTTCCGCGGCTACGCAGCGCGCCGTATCGGCATCGTTAAGCCCGGTGAGCAGGGCCGCCGAACGCGCATCGTCGCGCCGGCACTCGATCGCGATCGCACCCTGGGCCGCTGCCGGCAGCCAGCCCGGCGGCTCCAGCCGGCTGCGGATGCGCGCCGCCAGACCAAGGCGTTCGAGTCCGGCGCAGGCCAGCACGATGGCGGCGTAATCGCCGGCATCGAGTTTCGCCAGCCGCGTATTGACGTTGCCGCGTAGATCGCGCAGTTGCAAATCCGGCCGCAGCGCTCGCAGTTGCGCCTGGCGACGCAGCGACGAGGTGCCGACGATGGCGTTTTGCGGCAAAGTATCCAAACGTGCAAAGTGTACCGAGACGAAGGCATCTGCCGGATCGGCGCGTTCGAGCACGGCGCCGATGACAAAACCGGCGTCGAGTTCCATCGGCACATCCTTGAACGAATGCACGGCGATGTCGGCGCGGCGTTGCTGCATCGCCACTTCGAGTTCCTTCAGGAACAAGCCTTTGCCACCGATCTCCGACAACGGCCGGTCGGCTATCCGGTCGCCGCGTGTGGTCATCGGCAACAGTTCGACATCGAGGCCCGGATGTGCCGCACGCAGACGCGCCGCGACATGTTCGGCCTGCCATAGCGCAAGCGCACTCTGACGCGTGGCAATGCGCAAGGGCGCGCTCACAGGCTGCGCACCAGCTTGCGCAATCCGGGCAGATTGCGCCGGCTGACTTCCAGCGCAACGGCGGCGCCATCGATCTGCGCGAAGATGCGGCCATCGGCCGCGCGCGTCAGGCCCGCCAGGCGATCGCGCGAAACCAGGCAATTGCGGTGGATGCGCACGAAGCGTTCGACAAATTCGGTTTCCAGCGACTTCAATGCTTCTTCAATCAGCACTTCGCCTTTCGTGTGATGCACAACGACGTATTTGTCCTCGGCCAGCAGGTAGACGATATCGACTACCGGCACCAGCACCAGATTGCCGCGCACGCGCGCGCACAGGTGACTGCGCTGACGTGACGGCGCACCGGATGCCGCGGCAACCCTGTCCAGCGCCGCGGCGCCGAACCGGCGTGCGCGCTCCAGTGCGGTGCGCAAGCGCTCCAGCCGAACGGGCTTGACCAGATAATCGACCGCGCTGGCCTCGAACGCGGCGAGTGCGTGTTCGTCGTAGGCGGTGCAGAAGATCACTGCGGGCGGCTTGTCGAATCCGGCGAGATGACGCGCGGCTTCCAGACCATCCATCAGCGGCATGCGGATATCGAGCAGCACCAGTTCCGGTGCCAGACGCGCCGCCGCTTCGACCGCTGCGCGGCCATCGCCAGCCTCGCCGACAATTTCCACATTGCCGCATTCGCGCAAAAGCGAGGCGAGGCGTTCGCGCGCCAAGGGTTCGTCGTCAACTATGAGCGCTTTCATCGGGCAATCTCAGGGTGCAGGCGAAACAATCGGTGCCGGCATCGACGTCGAGCGTGCCGCGCGCGCCGAAATGGTACTCGATACGCGAACGCGTGTTGGCCAGAGCCATGCCATTGCCGGTGGCCGCACGCGCCGCCAGCGGCGGACAGGGATTGCGGATCGCAATCTCGATGCGGCCGGGTTCGCGCCGCCCGTGGATCGATACCGTGCCGCCTTCCGGCAATTGCTGAATGCCGTGATACACCGCATTTTCTACCAGCGGTTGCAGCAGCAGCGATGGCAGCGGCAGATCGAGCGGCAAATCGTCCACCGCCATATCCACGCGCAGACGCTCGCCCAGACGCAGCTTTTCCAGATCCAGATAACGCCGTACCAGATCGAGTTCGGCGCCGAGCGTGCTGCGCGCGCTGTCGTCGCCGAGCGCGGCGCGGAACAGATCGGACAGGTTCTCGACCGCGCGCTCGGCTTCATCCGGACGCAACGGTATCAGGCTGGCTATCGCGTTCATGCTGTTGAACAGGAAATGCGGGCGGATGCGCGCCTGCAGTGCCTCGAAGCGCGCCTTGGCCTCGGCGCGGACCCGCGCACGCCATTGTTCGAGCACGTAGAAATAGCGCAGCAGGGCCGCGCCGATCAGCGCGCACAGTGCGGCGCTGCGCCAGACGAAGCGACCCTCGAATTGCTGCGGCAAGGTCAGACCAAGCTGGAGCTGATGGTCAATGCTGAACACCAGAGTGCTGCCCAGCACGGTGACCAGCAACATCAGCGCATACGCAATCAGCACGCCGGGCAACCGTGCCAGGCGCTTGAGCTTTGAGCCGAGTTTGCACAGACACACTGCACACAATAGCGCCAGCCATTGCACGAATACGCTGGCCGTAGTCAGGCGCGGCAGCAACGGGCGCGCCTCGTCGCTGGGTGCGATCAGAATCACCAATACCAGCAATTCGGCCACGACCATCACCGCGAACAACACCGGCAAGCTGCAAAAATCCGGCAGCCAGGGCGGTGCCGTCATGTGCGCATCCCGTGGATTCGGTGCGGGGACGTTGGCGCTCACGGCAATTGGCAATCCTCGGAGGCTAGATAAGACGTGCGCCGATCCAGCGTTTCAAGTCGGCGATTTCCTCGACGCAGACCTGGTGCGCCATCGGATAGGCGTGCCATTCCACGGCGTAACCACGCTGAACGAGGTAGTCGCGGCTCATCTCGCCGAGTGCGTGCGAGATCGTGGGATCGAGCATGCCATGAGCCATGAACACCGGCGTGCCGCGATTGGCTGCTCTCGCTTCGGCGTCGGTCTTCTCCGCCATCGGCAGATACGTGGACAGGGCGATGATGCCGCAAAGTTTACCTGTATAACGCAGTCCGCCGGCAAGCACGATGGCGCCGCCCTGCGAGAATCCAGCCAGCAGGATGTTCTGCACCGGCACACCTCGCGCCACTTCGCGTTCGATCAATTCCCCGAGCAGGCCAATCGAGGCACGGATGCCGGTTTCATCCTGACGCTGGGCGATCTCCTGCCCGGAAATGTCGTACCACGCGCGCATCGGCATGCCGCCATTGATCGTGATCGGCCGCACCGGCGCATGTGGGAACACGAAGCGCAACGCGGGCCACGCCGGATCGACCAGTTGCGGCACGATCGGCTCGAAATCGTGGCCGTCGGCGCCGAGGCCATGCAGCCAGATCACCGCGTGGCGCGGATTGGCGCGAGTTTCGATTTCGCTGGTGGGCAAAGCCATGGAACATCGCTTTCCTGGGAATGATCCGGTGATGGTGCCGGATTCGGCGCCGTGCCGCCAGCGTGCAATGACTTCTGGCGGCTTGCGGCACCACGACAACCGGCTATGCTGCGCGTTTTCGACTTGTCCGGAGCCGCCCGTGAATCGTTCTACCGTCGCCGCCACGTCTGCCTTGTTCACCTTTTCCGCTGCGGCCGCATCGCCGGCACCGCTGACGCTCGAACAGATCATGGCCGATCCGGACTGGATCGCCAGCGAGATCGATGCAACCGTATCGATCGAACCTGCTCGCGTTGCGCCGTATTTCAGCGTGGACGGAAAAGCGATTTATTACCGGCTCAAACGCCAGGGTTCGCCGCTGTTCGATCTGCACAGGATCGATCTGGCCGACGGCAAAGACAGCCTGATCGATGCTACGGCAATGACCGCCGCCGATGGCACGCAGACGGTCTACAACGCCAGCGGCACGCACGCGGCCTTTGTACGCAATGGCGATATTTTTCTGCGCGATCTGCGCAACGACAGCACGATCCAGGTCACGCGCAGCGAACAGCGCGAAACCTCGCCGCAGTTTTCCTCCGATGGCGACAAGCTGAGCTTCCGCAGCGACGACAACTGGTTCGTCTACGACTTGGCCAGTCGTGTGACCATGCCGGCAGCCGTGTTGAAGACGGAGAAAGATCCGGGCGCCGCACCCAAACCCGATGATCTGCGCGACATGCAGTTGCGCCTGTTCTCCACTCTGCAAAAAATCGACGCCAACAAGAAAACGACGCGCGAACATGCCGATGAAATGCAACGCGGCGATGCCAGCCGTGCGCCGCTGCCGTTCTATCTGGGCGACGACGTCAAACTGGTCAGCACCCGCCTGTCGCCGGATACGCGCTGGCTGCTGGCCGTCACTCAAGCCAAGAGTTACAACGAAGGCAAGCAAGGCAAGCTCACCCGTTACGTCACCGACTCCGGTTACGAGGAATTCGAAACCGAACGCACCCGTGTCGGCCGCAATCCTCCCGCGCCGCAAACGCTGTGGTTGTTCGATCTGATCGCACACACGTCAGTCCAGCTTTCCGTCGACGGCCTGCCCGGTATCCACGACGATCCTCTCAAATCGGTACGCGAGGAAAACGCAAAGGCTGCCGGCAAATCCGGCAAGAACGAAACGCCCGCGCCGAAAACGGATGCCAAACCCGTCCTGCGTCCGGTGGAAATTGACGGTATCCGCTTCTCGCGCGATGGCGCCAATGCTGCGGTGGAAGTGCGTGCCGACGACAACAAGGATCGCTGGATAGCGAGTTTGAATTTTGGCCAACGCACGCTCAAGCCTCAGCATCGCCTGCACGACGACGCCTGGATCAACTGGGATTTCAACGGCTTCGGCTGGGAAAACGACAGCCACACCTTGTGGTACGAATCCGAGGAAACCGGCTACGCGCATTTGTATACCAAGACGCTGGACGGCAAGGCTCGCGCGCTGACTCAGGGAAAATTCGAGGTGTCGCATCCGCAAGTCTCGGCCGATGGCCGCTGGTTCTACGTGCGCAGCAATGCCGAAGCGCCTTACGCCTACGACGTGTATCGCTTGCCCGTGTCTGGCGGCGAAATGCAGCGTGTCACCCATTATCAGGGCATGGACGATTTCGTCTTGTCGCACGATGGAACGCAACTGCTGGTGACGCATTCGTCCAGCTATGTGCCGCCGCAACTCGCCGTCGTCGCGGCGGACGGCTCGGCTGCGCCGCGCGAACTCACCGACACGCGCACGGCCGCGTACAAGGCACTGCAGTGGGTCGATCCACAATTTGTCCAAGTGCCGTCCACGCATTTCAAAGGCGCGGTCTGGGCCAAATTCTACAAGCCGGCCGATTTCGACAGCTCGGCCAAACATCCCGCGGTGCTGTTCGTGCACGGTGCGGGCTATCTGCAGGATGTCACTCGTAACTGGTCGTACTATTTCCGCGAGCAGATGTTCCAGAACCTGCTGTTGCAGCACGGCTATGTCGTGCTCGACATGGATTACCGCGCGTCGGAAGGCTACGGCCGCGACTGGCGCACCGCCATCTATCGCAACATGGGACATCCGGAACTCGAAGACCTGCTCGACGGCAAACGCTGGCTTGTGGAAAAGTGGAATATCGACCCGAAGCGCGTCGGTATCTACGGCGGTTCCTACGGCGGCTTCATGACCCTGATGGCATTGTTCCGCGCACCGGGTGAATTCGCTGCCGGCGCGGCACTGCGGCCGGTCACCGACTGGACGCAATACGACGACGGCTACACCGCCGACATTCTCAATCCTCCGCAGATCGATCCCATTGCCTACCTGCGCTCCTCACCGATCGAATTCGCCGCGGGACTCAAGGACCCACTCCTGATCTGCCACGGCGTGATCGACGACAACGTGCTGTTCGAAGATTCCATGCGCCTGTACGAACGCCTGATCGAACTGCACAAGGACAACTTCACGATTTCTCCCTACCCACTCGATCGCCACAATTTCACCAACGCCGATTCCTGGCTGGACGAGTACAAGCGCATCTATCGGTTGTTCGAGGCGAATTTGAAATAGCGTGGATACTTCCATTCCTGACAATATCTTGACAAATTACGACTAGAGGATTGATCATATGTTGCAACGCGCGGAAAGCTGCGCGTCGCTTAACTCAAGCGTAGACAACAGGAGAAGTCCTTTGGAAGTTGCAATTGCTGCAAAAGTGATCGTCGCAATTATTTGGGGCGCCATTGTTAGCCTTCTCGCCAAGCGAAAGAATCGAAACCCGTGGGCTTGGGGGCTATGTGGTGCTGCGGGTGCACTCACGTGGCTCATTCCGCTCCTAGCACTTCTGGTTCTGGCGTTCACGCCCTACCAGTGTCCGAAGTGCAAGCAGTCGCTTACTAACAAGCAGGCCAAGGGCAAGATATGTTCCGCCTGTGGCTCGTTTGATGGTAACGGCACTACAAGCTTGTCGCATACAGCTAGTGAGCCTGTCATCTAACTATTTGCTCAAGCGGGCTGCGAATGTCGGTACGGCGTTTCCTGTTACGTTCGCGGTCGCAGCCGTTTAGCTCAAGTGTTAGGCCTTGGAGCACAGCAAATGAAAATCTTCGTAGCAATGGCAATAGCAGTAGCAGCAATATTCCTAATCAGGTTACCGGCACGGCTAATCGGGAGGCACTTATACGCAGCAGGAGTGCGCGATCAATCCAAGTGGAAACGTGATCTTGGCGCTGCGGTTTATGTGCACAGTTTCCGCCTTACGATTGCACTTGTTGGCCTGGCAGTTGTTGTTCTTCCCAAGCTTATCTTCGGGGTGAGTTTGTTTGATATGTAGGTACCTTTCGGGTTGCGAGTTGGGCCTCACAATTCATGTATGGACTCCTCGCACAAGTGATCGGTTCGCTTGGTGATCTTGGTGTTTGGTGAATGGAACGGTTGCAGTTGTGTATTCGGCCTTGGAGTGAGCAGATAACGCTCGGGCCATCATGGAATCCGCAAATCGAAAGCCAATCGCGCTTAAGCAAACTGCCCCGCGGTGAGGTTGCGCTAG
This sequence comes from uncultured Gammaproteobacteria bacterium, assembly GCA_963804695.1. Classification (GTDB taxonomy): domain Bacteria; phylum Pseudomonadota; class Gammaproteobacteria; order Xanthomonadales; family Rhodanobacteraceae; genus Rudaea. The sequence continues at coordinate 2,545,665 of CAWDRH010000003.1, read as the reverse complement.
ACTATTGCACATCGCGGTAGCCGCCGCTTAAGGAAACGCTGCGCAACTTTCACGTTCGTCATTCCGGCGAAAGCCGGAACCCATCTTGATCCTGTATTTTCAAAGCAAAAAGATAAACTGGATTCCGGCTTTCGCCGGAATGACGGCAAAAAACGGCTTGTTCAGACCTTCCTTAGCTCAATGTCAGGTTGCATGCCGATTGCCACCGAATCTAATCGCCTTGATCCCGCCTGGCTGCAGCCGCAGCCGCTGCCGACGGCGCTGGCCCTGCCTGCGACTTTGTATACCGATGCGTCGGTTCTCGCGCTGGAGCGGCGCGCGGTGTTCGCGCGCAGTTGGCAGCTCGTCGCGCACGCGGCGCAAGTGCGCGATTCTGGTGATCATGTCGTTACCGAAGTGGCCGGCGTGCCGCTGCTGGTGGTGCGCGGCGACGATGGCGTGCTGCGCGCGCTGCACAACGTCTGCCGCCACCGCGCCGGACCCTTGGCGACCTGCGATGGCCGCGGCGCGCGCGCGCTGCGTTGCAAGTATCACGGCTGGACCTACGCGCTCGACGGCCAGTTGCGCAGCGCGCCGGAGATGGGCGATGCGCAGGGTTTCGATGCTTCCGCGATCCGTCTGCCGCAAGCTCAGTTGGTATCGTGGCAGGGGCAAGTGTTCGTTGCGCTCGATGCGGCACCGCCGCTTTCCGAACTGCTCGACGGCATTGATGCGCGCCTCGGCGGACACACGCTGGCCGATTACGTCTTCCATCACCGCAGCAGCTACGAGGTGCGCTGCAACTGGAAGGTATACATTGATAATTATCTTGAAGGCTACCACGTGCCGCATATCCATCCGGGGCTGAACCGGATGCTGGATTACCGCAGCTACACCACCGAAACCACGGCGTGGCATTCGCTGCAGCACAGCCCGTTGGAAAACTCCGGCGGCATCTACGCGAACGGCGAAGCGCTGTATTACTTTATCTGGCCGAACACGATGCTGAATATCCTGCCGGGACGCCTGCAGACCAACCGCGTGGTGGCGCTGGGCGCAGATCGCTGCCGCGTCGACTTCGACTTTTTTTATCCTGCCGACGCTACCGATGCACAACAGCACCTGCGGGACCAGAATTTCAGCGACGAAGTGCAGCACGAGGATATCGGCATCTGCGAACTCGTGCAGCGCGGACTCGCTTCGGGTTCTTACGTCGCCGGACGGCTGAATCCAAAACGCGAAAGCGGCGTGCACCACTTCCACGAACTCTATCGCCGCGCATTACGCGAGCGCGCGCAAGCGAAGTAAACGGCACATCGCGTCGCCCGCATTGCTGATGCAGGCAGGCAGCGTCCATCAATGACGAGCCACTGATCGGCCGGACCTGAACGCCGGTCAACCACACATCGACTGCAACGCTTGTCTGTCATCCGTTCACGCCGCGCAGCGTTATCCTGCAATGCGACAACACATTGGATCGCGCGTTGTCAGTGTTGCGTCAGCATAGTGCGCTACATTCAAGCGCCACAGAAAACGGAAGGCGTGTGTCCTTCATTCGGGGAACCGATCGTGAATAACAAACTGGGTCCGTACAACCTTATCGGCACCATCGGTCGCGGTGGCATGGGTGTGGTCTACAAGGGCTACGAAACCTCGTTGAACCGTTTCGTCGCAGTCAAGATGCTGGCCGACGCCCTGGTCGACGATGCCGGCGTGCGCGAACGTTTCGTGCGCGAAGCGCGCAGCATGGCGGCGCTCAACGATCCGCATATTATACAAATATACTCGGTTGGCGAAGATCAGGGCTGTCCGTATTTCATCATGGAGTTCGTCGACGGTGAATCGCTGTCGTCGCTGCTTGCCCGCGAAGGCCGGCTGCATGCCGAACAGGCCGCGAAAGTCATCCATCAGACTGCACTGGGGCTCGCCGTCGCCCATGACAAAGGCGTGATCCACCGCGACATCAAGCCCGGCAACCTGATGATTACCAGCCGCGGCGGCGTCAAGATCGCCGACTTCGGCATTGCCCTGTCGCACCAGGATCTATCGCGCAAGCTCACCAGCTCGGGCGAGTTCGTCGGCACGCCAGGTTACCTGTCGCCGGAAGTGTGTCTGGCCAAGCCAGTGGATCAACGCTCCGACATCTTCGCTCTCGGCATCGTGCTGTTCGAGATGCTGACCGGCAAGATGCCGTTCACCGATGTATCGCCGCTGGGCCTGATGCTCGAAGTGGTCAAAGCCGATATCCCCGACGTGCGCGCGCTCAACGCGGAAGTCGATCCGGAGCTGTCGCGCATTCTCGGCAAGATGATCGCCAAGGATCCCGCGGCACGTTATCAAAGTTGCCATGAACTCGCGACAGATCTGGAAAAGCATCCGCTGGTGGCCAAGGGCGGTGCGCTGGGGTTGAAACCCGTAGCACTGCCGTTGTCGCCGATTCGACGCAACACCGCGGCAGGCGTCGCCGCGGCCGCGCCGGCCGCCGCCTTGGCGAATGCAGCCGATACGCCCACCGCACGGCGAACCAACCGGCTCGCGGCGTCCAATCCGATGGTCAAGCGATCGCCTGTGGTGGCAGCAGCATCGCCACGCGCCGGACGCTACTGGGCTGCCGCTGCCGCCGCAACCGTACTCGTGGCCGCAAGCGCGTGGGGATTGCGCGATGACTTGCCACTGCCGGCGTCGTTGCGCAGCAATCCTGTGCAAACGGACGCGGCTACAACCGGAGCCTCAGCACCCGCCGCGATGTTGGCCACTACCACCACCGCGATGCCCGGTTCCGGTTCATCACCTGCCACGGCTGCCGTCACGGGCAATGGCATCGCCGCGTCGGGCCGCGCGAATGACGCCGGCGATCCTGACGCCGCCTTGATGGATGCCTCGTGGCTCGCCGACGTTCCCGAAGAAGCGCTAGAGCCGGACTCCGGCGGCGATGGCGCACCGGCCGGATATGCCGGTGACTATTCCCCTGCTTATCGCGGCCCGGAGGCGTATACCTATCCGGCCTACACCTACGCACCTGCACCTTTGTTGCTGCCTGCATCAGTTGCCTATTACGCACCGGCGCCTTGGCATTTCAGCGTCGGCTTCGGTATCGGTATCGGCTACTGGGCATCGCGCGTGATCGCGCCATATCCGTTCTATCGCGGACCCGTGTTGCAACAACCCGGCGTCGCCTGGTACCGGCCACAGCTGCCGGGCGCGACCGTGGCAGCCACCAGTTTTGGCGGACGTCCCAACTTCGCCAATACGCCAATGCCGGGTGCGGCAGTGGCGACGGCAATGGCCGCGCGCGCGACCGACGCTTCCGCCCCACTTGCAAGCCGCAGCCTGGCGAGCATTCCGCACGCACAGGCGGCGGCCGCAAACACGTTCTCGACCGCCCACACCATGGCGACAACCGGCGCGGCGCAGGCCGAACATGCACAGGTCAGCCCCGGCTCGAGTCGCGCCAGCCCGGTTCCAGTGCAGAGTGGATTTGTGCACAATCCGCAAAGTGCACCGAATTTCCGTCCGCAGAGCCAGACCTTCGCCCGCAATCCTGCAGGGGCGGGTCCACGTGCCAACCCCAATGCCGCCGCGCGCAACGCCCAACTTCTGGCGCTGCGCAATCAACGTCTGGCTGCGCAGGCACAGGCACGCAGCGAACGTCGCGCTGAACTCGCACAGCAACGCGCCGTCAAGCGCGCGAACGCGGCGCACCCCCTGCATCCCGCCGTGCAGAAACGCCATCCGCGGCAAGCCTGAGTCTTCGGGCTGGCCGCGCGCTGGCGGTCGTACGGCGCCGTGAAAGTCCTGATGCCGCTGCCCGCGCGCGACTTCGATCCAACCGAAGTAGCGGTCAGTTGGCGCATTCTCTCCGCCGCCGGCCATGACGTGGTGTTCGCAACTCCGGATGGCTTGGCCGCCTGTGCCGATCCGGTGATGGTCGACGGCATCGGCCTGGATTACTGGAGCCGAATACCCGGCCTGAGACACCTGAAACTGATCGGGCTCCTGTTGCGCGCCGATCGCCGCGGCCGTGCGGCGTATTCCGCACTTGTACACAATGCGGCATTTTTATCGCCGCTGGCGTACGCACAGATTCGTAGTGAGGATTTCGATGCCCTGCTGCTGCCAGGCGGTCACGCACTGGGTATGCGTGAATATCTCGAAAGCACGACGCTGCAAAGTACTGTCGTGGAATTCTTCGATGCGGAAAAACCCGTGGCGGCAATCTGTCACGGCGTCGTACTCGCCGCGCGTAGCGTTTCACCGCGTACGCGCAAAACGGTGCTCCACGGACGCAAGACGACCGCGTTGACCTGGAATCTGGAGCGTTCGGCGTGGCACTTGTCGCGCTACGCCGGGCGCTGGTGGGATCGCGACTACTACCGTACGTATCGTGAGGAACCGGGTGAATCGGCTGGCTATCGCAGCGTGCAGGCAGAAGTGACGCGCCGCCTTGCGAAGCCAGAAGATTTTCTCGATGTGCCAGCCGCTGTGCCGAACCGTTTTCGCAAGGCCAGCGGCTTGTTCCGCGACACACCCGAAGATGCACGTGCGGCCTTTATCGTACGTGACGGCAATTACGTCTCGGCACGCTGGCCCGGCGACGTGCACGCCTTCGCGCGTACCTTCGTCGATATCTTGGCGCAGCACAACGCGCAATCCGCGAATTAACCGCTACGGCACAACGATCGGCTTAGCTCCCGCCTTGCGCAATTGCGCATTTACCGCAGCCAGATCGTGCGTGCGCAGTGTATCCCAGGCATGCAGCGCGGCATCGGTCATCGAGTGCAATTTGGCAAACCCGGCGCGCGCATCCGGCGAGGGCACGGCATCGGCATCATCGGCTGCGGTGGCGACCGCGGCAAGCGAGCTGTCGAGAAAACTGAAACTCGACGTGGAATTCGGCGGTTTCGCCCAGGCGTTGAAATGGTTCGGCGCCTCGACGATTCCGGCCATGGCCACGACTTTCGCATCCAGTCCGTCGATTGCTGTGGCCAAATCACCCGTCGCGCTTTTTTGCGCCGCCGTCAGTTTTTCGTGCAGCGTGCCGGCCGCTGTGTTGGCCGCCGCGAGTCTGGCCTGCAATGCCTCGACCTCGCGGGCGAAATCGAACTGCTGCGCGTAAGCGTCGGCTGACAGTTTTACACGCGGATCGGGAATTACATTCAGCGCTTGCGTGTAGGTCTTTCCGTCCACCTTCAACTCAACCGTATAATGGCCAGGCGGCGCCCACACGCCATCGGCGTAAGCATTGCCGTGCGCAAGTGCAGGTAAGGCGGGATACCGCAGCGGCCATACAAAACGATGCAGTCCCGGCGACGTTTGCAATGTCACCGGCTGGGCGAACCAATCGGGTGTCGCGTTGATTTTCGCCAGATCGAGTTTCGGCGCGGCATCGGCGCTGGAATAATGCCGCACCAGCGTACTGCCGGCAGCGTAGATCGATAGCTCGATGGGTTTGCCTGGCGTATTCGTCAGCACGTAATCGATATACGCGCCCCACGGCGGATTCTCGGCGGTCGGTTCATCCTTGGGTAACGGCGTGCCGGTGAAGTCGGCCGGACGCACGCGCACCGCAACCGCCGGTGCGAACAATCGCGTTGGCGGTTTGGACGTCTTGCCGTCCATCTGCCGCAGTGCACTGATGTCATCCATGATGTAGAAGCCGCGCCCGTGGGTGGCGATTACAAGGTCATCGTCTTTCATGTCGATGTCGCGAACCGAGGTACGTGGCAGGTTCTGTTGCAACGGTTGCCAGTGATCGCCATCGTCGAACGACAAGTACATACCTAGTTCGGTGCCGGCGTACAGCAAGCCTCGCCGCTTCAGATCTTCGCGCACGACGTTGACGAAATCGCCATCGCGGATGCCTTCGACAATCGGCGTCCAGGTCTTGCCCGCATCATGAGTGCGGTAGATGTACGGCCTGCGATCGTCGAGCCGATGCCGATCTACCGCCACGTAGGCCGAACCGGTATCGAAGTGCGAAGGCTCAATGAAACCGATTTTTGACCAAGCCTCAAGTTGCGGCGGGGTGATCTTGTCCCAGTGGGCGCCTTCGTCACCGCTGCGCCAGATCAGGCCATCGTCGGTACCGGCCCACAGCAGTTTTGCATCGAGCGGCGACGAAGCGATCGTGTAGACGACACCACGACGCGCGCCTTGGCCGAGATTGTCGGCAGCGGTGACCGCATCCAGATTGGGTGGCACACCGGGATCTTCGCGGCTGAGGTCCGGACTTATGGCGTCCCAGTGCGTACCGCCATCGCGTGTGCGCCAGATTTTCTGGTTGCCGAAGTACAGCACCTTGCGGTCGACCTGGTTGAAGACCAGGGGCAGGGTCCAGGTATGGCGGTACAAATCCGGATCGGCCAGGGTCGGATCGACCGAATGCGTCTGCTCGGTTTTCAGGTCGAGCTTGTCCACGGTGCCGCCGTAGACGATGTCGGGATCGTCGGGGTCCGGCGCGATCATGCCGGACTCGCCGCCGGCGGTAACTTCATGGAATTGCTCCATGCTGATGCGATCGTGATAAGGCGCGCGCGACGGCAGCCCGACCGCGCCGGAATCCTGTTGCGCGCCGTAGACACGGTACGGAAAACGGTTGTCGGTGCTGACGTGATACATCTGCGCAGTCGACTGGTTCAGCCAGCTCGACCAGGTCGCGCCGCCGTTCACTGTGACCACCGCGCCCTGATCGACGCCGAGAATCTGACGCTGCGGATTCTGCGGATCGATCCACAGCTCGTGGAAATCATCGCCGGTCGGATCGCCCTTCAGCGGCAGAAACGTCTTGCCGCCGTCCTCTGAACGCAACACGATGGTATTCAACGCGTAGACGCGATCGGGATTCTTCGGATCGGCCGTGATCTGGCCGAAATACCAGCCGCGTTGCCAGATGCGCGGGTCGCCACTCATCTTCTTCCAGGTCTTGCCCGCATCGTCCGAGCGATACAGGCCGCCGGCGTCGGCATCGACGATGGCATAGATACGATCCGGTGCGGCATCCGAAATTGCGATACCGATGCGGCCGACGTGCGCAGCGGGAAAACCGTTGCCTGCGATGTGCGTCCAGTGATCGCCGCCATCAGTCGATTTGTACAGACCGGAACCCGGGCCGCTGGCCGGTGGGTAAACATTCCACGGCGTGCGCCGCACCTGCCACAGCGCGGCGTAGATCGTATTGGCATCGCGTGGATCGAAGGCCAGGTCGATCGCGCCGGTGGCATCGTCGGGTCCAAGCACCTTCGTCCATGTCGTGCCGCCGTCGCGCGAACGGAATACGCCACGCTGCGCATTCGGGCCGTAAGGATGACCGAGCGCGGCGACGAAGACGCGGTTTGCATCGTGCGGATCGACGCGGATCATGGCAATCTGCTGGCTGTCGTCGAGTCCGCTGCGGGTCCAGGTCCTGCCGGCATCGGTGGATTTGTACATGCCATCGCCCTCGGCGATGTCCGAACGCATGTCGGATTCGCCGCTGCCGACGTAGATCACCTTCGGATCCGATGGTGCCACCGCGATCGCACCAATCGAGCCGATGGGTTGGTCATCGAAAATCGGCAGCCAGGTGCGTCCGGCATCGTGCGACTCCCACACACCGCCGTTGACCGAGCCAAAATAAAAATGCTGCGGCTGCTGCGGCACGCCAGTCACCGCCAGCACGCGGCCGCCGCGGAACGGGCCGATGTTGCGCCAGTGCAGATCGCCCCAGGCTGAGCCCGCAGGCGACGCTGCCGACGTCGCTGTGGCCGCAATCAGGCAGATCAAGGCGAGCAATGCGGCGCAAAACAGGCGTGACGGCATGGCGGACTCCCGGCGAAATGGAACAGGCAGACTGTGCATGATAGCGATAGTGGCGCATACCGATACCTGCCAAAGGTCTGATAACTGTCACTTCCACCCGCGCAGGTGTTCGGGCACGATAGTGCGAACCCACCGAGTCCGTGCCCATGTCCACGCTACAACGCCCCAGCCGTTCACTCACCGAAGGCGCGATCGGCAAGACGCTATTGTTGTTCTCACTGCCGATCCTGGCCGGCAATGTGCTGCAATCGCTCAATGGTTCGGTCAATGCGATCTGGATCGGCCATGGCTTGGGTGAAGCCGCACTGGCTGCGTCCTCGAACGCCAACACCATCCTGTTTTTTCTGATCGGCACGGTGTTCGGCATCGGCATGGCCGCCAATATTCTTGTCGGCCAAAGCATCGGCGCGAAGAATATCGATCAGGCCAAGCGAACCATTGGCACCAGCCTGACGTTTTTTATCGTCATGTCGATCGTGCTGTCCGTGCTCGGTTTCGCTTTTTCCGACCGCCTGATGGCATGGATGCACATGCCGGCGGATGCGCTGCCGCTCGCGGTCGCCTATCTGCGCGTGATTTTTCTCGGCATCCCATTCATGTTCCTGCTGGCGTTCATCAGCATGACCCTGCGCGGTGCCGGCGATGCGCGCACGCCGTTTCTGTTCCTGCTGCTGTGCGTGGTTCTCGACATCACGCTCAACCCGCTGTTCATCTTCGGACTCGGGCCGGTGCCGCGCATGGGCATCGCCGGCTCGGCCACGGCAACGCTGATCGCGCAGATCGTCACCCTGATCGCAATGGTTGCGTACCTATATCACAGCAAGCATTTCCTGCGCCTGCAACGCGGCGAGGCACACTACCTGCACATCGATCCCGTCATCCTGCGCGCCTTGTTTACCAAGGGCATTCCGATGGGATTGCAGATGATTGTGATGTCGCTGTCGATGATCGCGTTGATCTCGCTGGTGAACAGCTTCGGCTCGCAGACGACCTCGGCGTATGGAGCATGTTTCCAGTTGTGGAATTATATACAAATGCCGGGATTCGCGGTCGGCATGGCGGTGTCGTCAATGGCGGCGCAAAATGTTGGCGCCGGCAAGTGGGATCGGGTGCATCGTGTCGCCATGACCGGCGTCGGTTTCAACTTCCTGCTGACGGGCGCACTGGTGCTGACGATTTACCTGTTCAACCGCGGTGCGCTCGGCCTGTTCCTGCCGGCCGGCAGCCCCGCAATCGATATAGCCCAGCATATCAATGCGATTGTGGTCTGGTCGTTCATGTTCTTCGGGGTTTCCTTCGTGCTCGCTGGCGTGGTGCGCTCGACCGGCGCCGTAGTGCCGCCGCTGATCATTCTGTTCATCGCGCTGTGGCTGGTGCGCATTCCGTTCGCCTACGCGCTCGTGCATCGCTGGCAGGCCGATGCAATCTGGTGGAGTTTCCCACTCGGTTCACTGATGTCGATGACGCTGTCGATTGCCTACTATCGCTACGGCAACTGGCGCAAGGCGCGCATGCTGGCGACTCCGCCCGCGACGGTGCCAACCACCGACGCAGCGCCGCAAATCGTTGAGGCCGAGGCGAGCTGAACGCTGCGCGGGTACAATCCATTTTTCCACTTTGCGCTCGCCCATGCTGCGCATCCTGCTGATCGAAGACCAACGCGACATCGCCGCGAATATCTGGGATTTCCTGGAATGCCGCGGTTTTGTCATGGATCACGCCGCCGATGGCGCCAACGGCCTGCGCATGGCGATGGACGGCAGCTACGATGTCATCGTGCTCGATCTGGGCCTGCCCAAACTCGATGGCCTGGATTTGTGCCGGGCACTGCGGGCAGCGCACCGCGACACGCCGGTGCTGATGCTCACCGCACGCGACACCCTTGACGACAAACTCGCAGGGTTCGCCGAGGGTGCCGACGACTACGTCGTGAAGCCCTTTGCGATGCGGGAACTCGAAGCCCGCATCCGCGTGCTGCATCGGCGCGGCCACCAGCAACAAGGCGAACTGCTGCGCGTGGCCGACCTGACGCTCGACCCGGCGAGCCAGTCCGCCGAACGTGCCGGCCAGCGCCTGGCGCTGACGCGTGCCGGTTTCGTGCTGCTGGAATTGCTGCTGCGCCGCGCGCCGCATCTGGTGCGGCACACCGAACTGGCGAATGCGTTGTGGGGCGAAGACGGTGGCGATATCGCCACCTTGCACACCCACCTGTCGGTACTGCGTTCGGCCATCGACCGCCCGTTCGCCACGCGCCTGCTGCACACCGTGCACGGCTTCGGCTATCGCATCGCGGAATCGGTCAATGATTGAAGCCAGCCGCCCAGCCCTGCGCCAGAGGCTCGGTCTGCGCGCGCGCGTGGCGCTGACGTTCGCCCTGCTTGGCTTGGTCGTCAGCGCCTGCGTGGCCTTGATGGCAGTGCATTTTTCCGATTCCTACGTGAATCGCCTGATTGACGAGATGCTGCGCGTGGAGGGCGACTACTTGCGCGACCGTTTCGCCAATGATGGCCGGATTCCACATCCGCATACGCGGCACTTCTATGTCTACATCGAAGGTGCCAGTGGTGCCGACGCCCCGCCACCGGAACTGAGCGCATTGGACCTCGGCCAGAACGAAGTCGAGGATAGCCGTGGCGAGCGCCACGTTGCGATTTACAACGTGAATAACCGGCGCCTCTATGTCGTACTCGATATTGGTCTGGAAAGCGTGCGCGAGCGTCGGTTGTTGCGCGACCTGATTGCGCTGGTGCTGTTCGGTACCGGCTTGTCGGCGTGGCTGGGCTGGCTCTGGGCCGGACGCGCGATCGAGCCGGTGCGCCGCCTGGCCCAGCAAGTCGAAGTACTCGAACCGTCGCGTCGCGGCGTTGCCAAGCTGGCGCCGGGCTTCGCTGCCGACGAGGTCGGCGCGCTGGCGCTGGCGTTTGACCGGTATCAGGAAAAACTCTACCAGTATGTACGCCGCGAACGCGCCTTCACCGCCGACGCCAGCCACGAATTGCGCACGCCGCTGGCGGTGATCCGCGGCGCCATTGAAGTCATGCTCGACAACGGCAACGGCAATGCCGTCACCGAAGCCCGGCTCAAGCGCATGCAACGCGGCAGCGACGAATTGCGCGACCTGCTCGACGCCCTGCTGGTACTTGCACGCAGCGACGAACGCGATTTTGCCGATGGCCACACCGCCGATGCTGATGCCGCCGTTACCGGCCTGCTGCGTGACCGCGCCGACGCGCTGCGCGAGAAGGGACTGAGTGTCGAACACCACGGCGCACCGGACATCGTCCTGCCAGTGCCACAGCGGGTATTCAACGTGGTCGTCGGCAATCTGCTGCGCGCCACCGTGCAATTCGCCGACGGTGGCACGCTTCACGTCGACGTGTCAGCGGAAGCGCTGCGCATAGACCATCGCCATGCCTCGCCGGCTCCGACGACAGCGGCACCGGCAAATCCGGGCCGCCCTGCCGGAGAACAGGCCGATCGCGCGCTCGGGCTCGGCATGATCCGCCGCGTCTGCGAGCGCTGGGGCTGGTCGCTGGCCGAACAGGCCGGCGACAACGGCGATCTCGCCTTTGTCCTGCGCTTCGATACCGTCCGCCCGGCCTGACTGATCGCCTGGACGTCCATTTTTTGACTAACTTAACAATCTGTGTGTAGAGTGGCGCCGCTGCCAACCCCTTCTGTTCCCCAGCAGATCGGCAGCATCCCCGCGGCCGCTCTCCCCCAGGAGCGGCCGCATCTTTTTGTGCGGCGGAATTTGGTGGGCCCACCAGGACTTGAACCTGGAACCAACGGATTATGAGTCCGCTGCTCTAACCAATTGAGCTATAGGCCCGTCGCAGAACGAAGTTTAACTGTTCGGTTGTCATAAACGAAAACGCCCGCTGTTGCGGGCGTTTTCGTGCGCGATTGAACTACACCTCATTCCAGATCGAGGAAACTCCGCAATTGCTCGGAGCGGCTCGGATGGCGCAGCTTGCGCAGGGCCTTGGCTTCGATCTGGCGGATGCGCTCGCGGGTGACGTCGAACTGCTTGCCGACTTCTTCCAGGGTGTGGTCGGTGTTCATGTCGATGCCGAAGCGCATGCGCAGCACTTTCGCCTCACGCGGGGTGAGGCCACCGAGCACGTCGCGCACGGTTTCAGTCAACCCGGTTCCGGTAGCGGCCTCGACCGGCGATTCAACGTTGGTGTCTTCGATGAAATCGCCCAGATGCGAATCCTCGTCGTCGCCGATCGGCGTTTCCATCGAGATCGGTTCCTTGGCGATCTTGAGCACCTTGCGGATCTTGTCCTCGGGCATCTCCATCTTCACCGCCAGTTCTTCCGGCGTCGGCTCGCGGCCCATCTCCTGCAGCATCTGGCGCGAGATGCGGTTGAGCTTGTTGATCGTTTCGATCATGTGCACCGGAATGCGGATGGTGCGCGCCTGGTCGGCGATCGAGCGCGTGATCGCCTGGCGAATCCACCACGTCGCATACGTGGAGAACTTGTAGCCGCGGCGGTATTCGAACTTGTCGACCGCCTTCATCAGGCCGATATTGCCTTCCTGGATCAGGTCGAGGAACTGCAGGCCGCGGTTGGTGTACTTCTTCGCGATCGAGATCACCAGACGCAAGTTGGCCTCGACCATTTCCTTCTTTGCACGGCGCGCCTTGGCCTCGCCGATTGACATGGCGCGGTTGATTTCCTTGATGTCGGCCAGCGACAGGAACAGGGCTTTTTCCAGCACGATTGAGCTTTTCCTGTTCGGCGACGATCTCGTCCTTGTGCGCGCGGATCGACGACGACCACTTCTGTTTCTTGCGGATGACCTCGTCGGCGAAACCCAGATGGATCTCGTGGGCTGGGAAACGCTTTGAGGAAATCCTTGCGCGGCATCTTCGCCTGCTTGACGCAGATGTCCATGATCACGCGCTCGTGCGCGCGGATGGTGCTGACCACTTCGCGCAACTTGCGCACGAAGCTGTCGATCATGATCGACGGCAACTTGAGCTTCAGGAACTCCTCGGCCATCTGGTCGCGCAGCTTCTGCGCCTTCTTGTCGCCGAGGCCATGCTTCTCGCCGGCACGCTGGAATTTGCCGTAGAGCGTGCGCAGCTCCTCCATGCGGCGCGTGACCTCCACCGGATCCGGGCCGGTTTCGCCGGGGCCGGCTTCTTCGGTTGCGCCATCGGCGGTTTCAGATTCGTCATCCTTGGCAACGACAACAACTTCGGCAGCCTCGATCAGCGCGTCGGGCAGCTCCATGCCGGGAATTTCGATGTCGGCAAACCCGGTCAGCACTTCGGACAGGCGCTTCTTGCCCTCGGTGTGCTGATCGTATTCCTCGACCAGCAACTTGATCGACCAAGGGAAATTGGCCAGCGAACTCTGTACCTGGCCCAGACCTTCCTCGATGCGCTTGGCGATGGCGATTTCGCCCTCGCGCGTGAGCAGCTCGACTGTGCCCATCTCGCGCATGTACATGCGCACCGGGTCGGTGGTGCGGCCGACTTCGGCATCGACCGCCGACAGCACAGCGACGGCTTCCTCGGTAGCGGTTTCGTCATCGGTGGCAACCGGGGTTTCGGGCAGCAGGGTTTCGGTATCGGGCGCGACTTCGTGCACCTCGATGCCCATGTCGTTGATCATGCCGATGATGTCTTCGATCTGCTCCGGATCGACGATGTCGTCAGGCAGGTGATCGTTGACTTCGGCGTAGGTCAGGTAGCCCTGTTCCTTGCCCTTGATGATCAGGGTCTTGATTTCGGATTGCTGCTGCTGGATTGCGGGTTCGGTAGCCATGGATTGTGCTGCTTCAAGCAAAGACTTAAGAGTATAGGAGACGTGTCAAATTCGGGATTCGGAAAGGGTTACACCAGCTCCGACCCTTTATTTCGCTTCCAGCCAGAAGGTCACTGGACCATCGTTGACCAGGTCCACCTCCATATGGGCGCCGAAACGGCCGATTTCCACTGGCGCGTGGCGGATTTTTGCCAATTCGACCAAACGCTCGAACCAGCGCCGGCCAGCTTCCGGAGTCGCCGCCGTGGAAAAACCCGGCCGCGTCCCGCTGCGCGTATCGGCAGCCAGCGTGAATTGCGACACCAGCAGCAAGCCGCCGCCCGTATCGCTGAGCGAGCGATTCATCCTGCCTTCTGCATCCGCGAACACCCGATAACCGAGCAAGCGTTCCAGCATGCGCTGCGTCTGCGTTTCGCCATCGTCCGGCTGCACCGCGACCAGGGCCAGCAGGCCCGGCCCGATGCGGCCCACCGTGCTGCCGTCGACATCGACGTGGGCTCGGGTCACGCGCTGGATCAGGGCAATCATGTGAAGGAAGGAAATAGCCGTGGTTTCCGCTGATACTGCGCAGTGACGGCTTCCGGGTCAACCGCGGAAAGGTAGAATCGCTTGCTTTGCCGGTCGGTGATCGCGTGCGCTGGTACATAGTCATTGTTTATCGTTCAATGCGTCTCGTCGGCCGCCTGCCGTTGCACTGGCTGCACGGCATCGGCGCGGGTATCGGCTGGCTGCTGTGGCGCGTGCCGAACCCGCTGCGGCAGAAAGCCACGCAAACCCTGTCTCTTGCAATAACGTCATTCGGGGGCAAAAGCAGTCAGGCATTGCTGCAACCCGCGCTGATTGAAACCGGCAAGGCCGCCGTCGAGCTTTGCAAAATCTGGTCCGGCGACGCGCACGCGGCCCTCGCGCTGGTGCGCGAAGTGCGCGGGGCGGAACTGTTCGAGCAGACGCTCGCCGCCGGCCGCGGCCTGATCGTGGCCGCACCGCATCTGGGCTGCTGGGAACTGCTGAATTTCTGGTTGTGCAGCCGTACACCGATTGCCATAGTCTACCGACCGCCGCGGCAAGCGGCGCTCGAACCTTTGCTGATCGAGGCTCGTGGAGCGCTCGCTGCCGAACAGGTGCGGGCCGAAGGTGCCGGAGTGCGCAAACTGTACAAACGCCTGAGCGCCGGCGGCGTGGTCGGTATCCTGCCCGACCAGCAGCCCAAACAAGGCGAGGGCGAATTCGCACCATTTTTTTGCACGCCGGCGCTGACGATGGTGCTGTTGTCCCGACTGGCGCAACGCACCGGAGCGACCGTGCTGTTTGCCTTCGCCGAACGCCTGCCGCTCGGTGCGGGTTATTGCGTTCACTTGCTTCCGGCGCCGGAAGGCATCGCCAATCCCGATCTGTCGATCGCCGTGGCTGCGCTCAATCGCGGCGTCGAGGACTGCGTGCGCCTCGCGCCGGCACAATACCAATGGGCGTACAAACGCTATTCGATCAGACCGGAGGGGGACGGGCACGGATCGGATTGACTCGAAACTACGGCACACTTCGCTCCCGCAATATTATTTCTGGAGTTTTTCCAACCTTCGCAGAAACACCGTCATTTCCTTTTCCGCCTGCTTGTCGCCGCGCTTGATCGCGGCGGCGATGCCAGCACGCCACGCGTCGATGGCAGCGGCGATATCGTTGTTGTCGGCAAGGGTTTTGCCCAGCAGTTTCCAGGCTGCGGAATAGTCCGGATCGAATTCCAGTGCATGGCGTAACTCGGCGATTGCGGCATCGCGATCGTCCTGTGCGAGCAACGCGTTGGCGAGCGATACGCGCAACAGTGCGCCATCGCGCGGACCACCGCACATCGCACGCAAGCGTTCGAGCGGATCCTGCGTCATCGCCGGCTACCGCGACTCAGCGATGGATATCGTGCGTCGCCACGCCTACATCGCGCGATGGCGGCAAGAACCAGTCCGGATGGGTCAGGGTGCGCTGCATGTCGCGCAGGCCGGCGCTCCAGTGTTCGCGCATCGTCGCTTCGCCGAAAGCGTAATCCTTGTACTGCTCCTCGTAGGATTTGGCCCGATAGATCAGATGCACGATATTGATCACCTTGCTGCACGTCCACGGTTCGAAAAGGTACGCAAGCTTTGGCGGAAAGCGCTTGCCAGGCAATTGCTCGACGAGTTGGCCAAGGGCCAGGCGAAGACGTTGAGATTCGGCGACGCGATCGGTGCCGCTGCGGGTGCGGCTGGAATACTGGATGTCCTTCTGCCGTTCGAACACATCGGCCAAGCTCTGTGGCATGGCCCCTCGCGCACTCCACAAATCCACCTGCAATGCCAAGGTGTCGCGGCGCGGCGCGGCTTCGATCACGTATTCCAGCGGCGTATTCGAGACTACGCCGCCGTCCCAATAGTATTCGCCGTCGATCTCGACCGCCGCGAACGCCGGCGGCAACGCGCCGGAAGCCAGCACGTGCTCGATCCGGATTTTCGTCTTGCGGTTGTCGAAGTAGACGAAGTTGCCACTGCGCACGTTTACCGCACCGACCGTGAAACGCTCGGTGCTGCCGTTGATGCGATCGAAATCGACGAGCTGCTCTAGTGTGCGCTTGAGCGGCTCGGTGCTGTAGAAACTGGTCGCTCCCGCACCGCGCGCGAGCGCCGCGTAGGGTGGCGGAAGACGCGGCACGAAAAATCCCGTCTGGCCGTGCCACAGCGCATTCATCGCGCCCAGCGAATTGGTCCAGGCACGCAGCGGCGCCGAGTGCGGCAGGGCATCCAGCCACTCACGTTGCCAGTTGAGCAGCGCCGGCGGCAAAGGCAACGCGGGCGTGGAAATCCGCTTCCAGAATTCGTTCAGGCGCTCGACGCGTTGTTCGGGCGCGTTGCCGGCCAGGATCGCTGCGTTGATCGCGCCGATCGAGATACCGGCGAACCAATCCGGGCGGATGCCGGCAGCGTGCAGACCTTCGTAGACGCCGCACTGATAGGCGCCGAGCGCACCACCACCCTGCAGCACCAGTGCCACGGTTTCATAACGGCGTGCGGAGTCGGTCGGTGGCGCGGCAGTTTTTTTGCTTTTTTTACTTGTGGAAATATCCGCAACGCCGCCGCGCGCGCGCAGGGCCGCAGCCTTGCCGCGCGAACCCGTCGCCCGCGTACGCGCCGTCATTGCATGAACCAGCCGTGGCTGACCACGATGGATTGCCCGGTCAGCGCGTTCGACTCGAAGCCGGCAAAGAAAAGCGCGCAGGCGGCAACGTCGTCGACCGTGGTGAATTCGCCATCAACCGTATCCTTGAGCATGACTTTCTTGATCACGTCGACTTCGGAAATGCCGAGTTCCTTCGCCTGCTCCGGAATCTGTTTTTCCACCAGTGGCGTGCGCACGAAGCCTGGGCAGATGACGTTAGCGCGTACACCATGCTCGGCACCTTCCTTTGCCACCACCTTGGCCAGGCCGATCAGACCGTGCTTGGCGGTGACATAAGGCGCCTTGAGCTTCGACGCTTCTTTCGAATGCACCGAACCCATATAGATGATCGAACCGCCCTTGCCACGCGCGTACATGTTTTTCAGGCAGGCACGCGTCGTCAGGAAAGCACCGTCGACGTGGATTGTCATGAGCTTCTTCCAGTCGGCATAACTGAAATTCACGATCGGATTGACGATCTGGATGCCGGCGTTGGAAACCAGGATATCGACCTGGCCCAGATCCCTGACCACGCGAGCTACACCGTCTTCGACTTCCTGTTCGTTGGTCACGTCCATCTTCACCCCGATCGCCTTGCCGCCGAGCTCCTTGGCGGTGGCGTTTGCGCCATCCAGGTTCATGTCCGCGATGGCGACGGTGCCGCCGTTGGCCGCATAGACTTCGGCGATGCGCTTGCCGATACCGCTGGCGGCGCCAGTGACAATGGCGACCTTGTTGTTCACGCTCATGACCTTTGCTCCTTTATCCATTTGTGGATTTTGCCGCATGGCATCGGCAGGACGTGATGCGCAGCACCGCGCTGTGTGACCTGCGTCCTGCGCTTAAGTTCAGTAGCGCGCACTACTCGTCACGCGCCTGCGTTTTCACATCCACGCCCAGATCGCGCAGCTTGCGGTACAAATGTGTCCGTTCCATGCCAACCGCCTTGGCGAGTTTGCCGACACTGCCGCCGACCTGCTGCAACTGACGCAACAGATAGGCGCGCTCGAACTGTTCGCGCGCCTCGCGCAACGGCAAGTCGAAATCGATGCCCGTCGTATCGACGCGTTGTGCCGGCGCGGCAGCAGTACCGAATGCCGCCTCGACCTCGGCCGTGTCGACTTCCTCCGCGCTACCCATGACCAGCAGGCGCTGCACCAGATTGCGCAGCTCGCGCACGTTGCCGGGCCAGATGTAATTGCGCAGACGATTCTGCACCGCGACCGGGAAATGCCGGTACGGCAGCTTGTCGCGGTTGGCGAAGAAATCCGCATACAGGCGCAACAGTTCGGGCACATCCTCGCTGCGCTCGCGCAACGGCGGCACCAGGAGCGGCACCACGTTGATCAGGTAGTAGAGCTCTTCGCGGAAGCGGCCTGCCTTGACCTGCGCTTCGAGATTCTGCGCACTCGCGGCGATCACGCGCAGATCGAGTGCGACCTGACCGCGGCCACCGCTGCGCACCAGCGCGCGCCGCTGCAGCACGCTGAACAATCGCTGCTGCAATTCGTCGTCGAGTTCGGCCACTTCGTCAAGAAACAGCGTACCGCCATTGGCTTGTTCGAGCAGACCGTGCTGGATGCCGTCCGCGGTCTCCGCACCGAACAACGCGGTAACCAGATGCTCGCGCGGAATGCTGCCCGGCGCGACCGCCACAAACGGACCGCCGCGGCGCGCGCCGCGTTCGTGCAGCCAGCGCGCCAGCGATTCCTTGCCGGTGCCGGGCTCACCCTGAATCAGGATCGAGGTGTCGTGCTGCGCCAGCTTTTCCAATTGACTGCGCAACGCGGTCATCACCTTGCTCGTACCGACCGGTTCGAGCGGCAGCGCCAAGTGCTGACGCAGGCCTTCGTTCTCGCGTCGCAACCGGCTGGCTTCGCGCGCACGCGCGATGGTCAGCAGCAGCTTCGCCAGCGAAATAGGTTTCTCGACGAAATCGTAGGCGCCCAGACGCGTGGCCTCGACCGCGGTCTCGATCGTGCCGTGGCCGGACATCATGATCACCGGAGACGCCACCAAGGTTCCGCCATCAGCCCATTCACGCAACAGGCTGATGCCGTCGGTACCCGGCATCCAGATATCCAGCAACACCACGTCGGGGCGTTCGCGCAGACGCGCTTCGCGTGCCTCGTTCGCATCGCCAGCGAGAATCACGCTGTAGCCCTCGTCTTCGAGGATTTCTCGAACCGTGGTCCGGATATCCGGCTCGTCATCGACCACCAGAATCGTTGCGCCTGCCATGCCCGCACCGTTGCGAAAATACAACGTCTAGGATAACGCAAAGTCGCGCTCGCGAGTGCCCCGGTTGTGGTGGCTCGTTGTGACTGGCTCGTTACGTTGACTCCGCGATACGTTACGCTTTGGCCATGCCTGCACCACCGCCGCTGCCGATTTCCGCCTGCATCATCACGCGCAACGAAGCCGACCGCATCGAGGCCTGTCTGGATTCGCTGGCTTTCTGCGATGAAATCATCATCGTGGATTCCGCATCGACCGACGCCACCTGCACCCTGGCCTCGGCCAAGGGTGCGCGTGTGTTGCTACGCGATTTCGATGGCTATCGCGCGCAGAAGGATTTTGCCGTGCGGTCGGCGCAACACGACTGGGTGCTGTGCCTGGATGCGGACGAGCGTGTGACCCCGGAATTGCGCGCGTCGATTCAGGCCGAACAAGCGCACGGGTTCGCGCGCGCCGCCGGTTACCGGTTTGCCCGCGCAACGGAATATTTCGGAGCCTTTCTGCGTCACGGCAATGCCTATCCGGATCGCGTGCTACGCCTGTTCGACCGTCGTCACGGCGGCTGGCGCGGCGAACGCGAGATTCACGAGCATGTCAGCGTCGACGGCGCGGTGGCGACGCTCGCGGGCGACCTGGAACATCGCGCCTATCGTTCGTTGTCAGATCAGCTTGACCGGCTGGACCGTTACGCGCAGCTGATGGCTGAACACCAGCACGCACACGGCTATCATGCACATTTGTGGAATATTATACTCAACCCGTTCTGGCGCTTCCTGCGCGGCTATGTCCTGCGCGCGGGATTTCTCGACGGTTGGCGCGGTCTGGTCTACGCGTATGTCGAGGCAAATTACGTGCGCCAGAAATTCATCAAGCTGTGGCTGCTGCAACACGGCGCGAAGATCTGAACGGTCCCGGCATCAGACGAAGGCGCCGATCACGGCCGCTGCACGCGCGCGGAATTCATGGTCATTGGCCTCGTACCAGGCGCGCGCGCGCGCGCTGAGGCCGGCGAGTTCCTGCGCATCCATCGCCAGCACGTGTTCGATCGCCATTTCCATCGCCACTGGATCGAAACGGTACAGCGTGGCCAGATGCAGATGCCGACTGTCGATCCAGGGCACCAGCACGCCACGCGCCGGCGCGATCAACTCGTTCATCGGTGGCGCATCAGTGGTGATGACGAGCGCGCCCACGCTCATCGCCTCGACCAGATAATGGCCGAAGCCTTCCGTCTCCGACGGACACAGGTGAAAGGCGTGCAGGTTTTGCAGATATTGCAATTCCGCCTCGTCGACATGGCCAAGGCGATGGTCGATGTTCGGCGCCTTTATCGGCGTGCTCACATCGCGCAGATTCTGCACCACGGTCAGCCGTGGCCATTGCGGATGGCGCAACCAGAGTTCGAGCAGCGCGCTGGTACCCTTGAACGAACTTCGCCCGGCGAGATGAAAGAAGGCACGCTCGCGCGGCACCGCCGGCAGCAGGCGATCCGCGCTGGTGAAGCCGATGTGCGCGATCGGCTTGCCGCGTGCGGCGAAGATGGCCTCGGCGTGTCGTGTCTTCACCAGCACGGCGTCGATCGCGGCAAAATTTCGCGCGTCGCTGTCCTTGAACCAGTCGGGATTGGCGAGCAGCAGATTTTTCTTCGCCTGAGCAAAGAAAAACGGCCGGATGCGTTCGATCATCACATTGATGTCGTAGTGCGGCGGCGGCTTGCCGCGCAGCCGCTGGAACAGGTACGCCAGGCGCGTGCGCGGATCGAACCCGCCGCGCGCGCGGCGATCACCGCTGACGCGCGTCACCGTAATGTCGAGGCCGCCCGCGCGCAGGGTGTCGGCGAGCAGTGCGACGTCGCGGCTCAGGCCGACACCGTTATCGTAGGCGATCAGATTGACGCTGGTCATGTGTCGTGGTTTGCTGCGCGGCCGTCGCGCAGCGTACACCAAGGCGCCGACGCAACGGAGTCTCTCATGCCACACCCACCAGCCGCGCCGCCATGAACGCATCACCCCTGATCGTGCGCTGTGGTGCCTTCGGCGACATGGTGCTGCTGACGCCGCTGATCCGCCTGCTGGCCGCGCGCTACGGTCAGGCGGTCGATCTGCTCAGTGCCGGTGCGTGGACGCTTCCCCTGCTCGAGGCCATGCCGGAAGTCGGGCATATCCAGATTCTGACCAGCCGCAATGCGCCCTACGCGCTGTGGCCCAACCAGTGGGCCGCCGTGCGCTGGCTGCGGCAGCGTGGGGATGGCCCGGTGTATTTATGCGATGCCGGCGCCAAGATCCGCAGCCTGCTCGCGCGCGCCGGTGTTGCTGCAGACACGATCGTCGACGGACTGGCACGCCGTGCCGGCGAGTACGGCGAGATTCCGTGGCCCGATCGCTGGATCGATGTCGGCTTGCGTGATCCGTTGCGGCAACAGGCGACGCGCGCCATTGCCGATCCCGCGGCTTTCCGCCTGCCGCGGCTGCCGGTGGATACGGAACAGCGCAGCGCGCTGGCACACTGGCGCCGGCAGCGCGGGATCGACAGACAGCTGATCCTGTTCCAGCCCGGCAACAAGCGCACGCACAAGCGCGGCAAGCTGGGCACGCTGCAACAGAACAAGTTCTGGCCACCCGAACGCTGGGCGCAGGTCGCGCGCGCAGTGCTGGCTGAACACGGCGATGGCCGGATCGTCCTGTGCGGATCGCCGGGCGAATACGGCGTGCTCGAGGATATCCGTCGCGTTTGCAACGACGACCGGGTCCTGAATCTGGCGCGTGAATTGCCGGTGCCGCGATTGATCGCGCTGCTGGATGCAGCGCATAGCATGGTGTCGGTCGACACCGGTCCGGCGCATGCCGCCGCGGCACTGGGTTGTCCGCTGGTGGTACTTTTCGGTGCGGCGCCGATTTCCCTGTGGCAGCCGTTGGGGCCAGCCGCAATTCGCGTGCTCGGTGGCGAGCGCGCGGCGGATAGCCGTGTGGATGATATTCCTGCCGCAGCGGTGATTACCGCTTGGCGTTCGCTATTGTCGCGATAGCTCCGGGCAGCGCCAGCTGGAATTCGGAGGCAGCAACAACCATTCGCGCCGATTGCCGATACCGAGGTCGATCGCATCCGGACGCGGCGGACATGCGGTCAGCGCTTGCGCCTGCACCAGAAGCCAGCGGTTCGCCGAGGCGGACTGCCAGATCAACGCGTCGCGCAGTTGCGCATCCAGATCGCGGCTGAAGCCGAAGGTTTGTGCCGGACGATCGGCCTGCAACAACTGCTGTTCGCGCCAGCCGACGAGGCCCAATCCCGCATCATCGCCGATGCGCTTACCGACCGCACGCATCAGCCCGCGTGCCGAACTCGAATCGCTCAGCGCCGGCATGATGCCGATGCCAACGCAAATCCAGAAGATGGCCAGCGTCGCCGTGGCCGCACGCAGTGGTCGCCGCGGTCCGGCGATCGCGCAGGCGGCAAGTCCTGTCGCACCGCACACACTCAACCAGATCCAGAGAACCGCCGCGGCGCGGCCCATGTCGTAGCTGTCGAGTTGCCGCAAGCCCCAATCCGGCGCGATCCACCAGGCGTATACGCCGACGATCAGCGCGGCGGCAGCCGATGCCACGCAAAGGCCCCAGAGCAAACGTCCGGGCCAGCGCCGGCGCGCCAGCAACCCCGTCAGCAGAGGCGCCGCTGCCAGAGCGAGAAACGGCAGCGCAGGTAAAATGTATACTTCGCGCTTGCCGGCCGAAAAGCTGAAAAACAACATAAACAGGAATACGAATCCCAGCAACAGGGTGTAGCGTGGATCGCCGCGACGCAGGCGGCGCCACCACGCGGGAATCAACCAGGGCAGGAACAAACTCAGCGGCAACCATTGCAGCGCGATGACTTCCACGTAGTACCACGCAGGTTGCTGGTGATGCCAGGCCGCCGTGTATCGTTTGGCTGTCTGTTTGAACAGCAGATCGTCGAGGTAGGCGGCATACGCCGGGTCGTGATGCGTCTGCACTATCAGAAGCAACGGTACCAGCCATGCGGCAATGACGAACACGCACGCCATCGGCCCCAGCAGCCAGCGCCAACCACCGACGTTGGCGAGATCCGCGGTGCCGGATGCGGCGATTCCACCTTGACGCATACGCCAACGCCACCACGCCCACGGCAACAACAGCAGAAACGCAAGCACGCCGACACCCTTGGTGACGACGCCGAGCCCTGCCGCCAATCCGCCGAGCATCCACCAGCGCCAGTCCGGCCCCAGCAACAGGTGTCGCAAAAAACCATAGACGGCGAGGACGATGAGAAACGTGACCGTCGGATCAATCTGCGCACGCTTGGCCTGGAACGTGAAACCGATGGTGAACAGGACAAGCCACACCGCCAGGCGACCGACACGCCGGTTCCACAGGCGCCGTCCGAGATCGTATACAAGTACCAAAGTTCCCAATGCCGCGAGCAGCGACGGCAGCAGGAAAGCGATGCGCCAGTTGCCGGTCAGCTCGAACGCCAGTGCCTGCAAGTCCATGAACAACGGTGGCTTGTCCGCGTACAACTCGGTACCACGATGCGGAATCAGCCAATCGCCGCTTTCCACCATTTGTTTCGCCACCAGGGCGAAACGCGGTTCGTCGGCCGGCCACGGGTCGCGCATACCGATCCCCGCGCCGAGCACGAGTACAGCCAGCAGCAGAAACAGCCAGAACGCACGGCGATCGCGCGCCGCTACGGAACTCACGAATTCTCCCGCGGCAAGCGCAAGGTGAACACCGCGCCGCCGCTGGGCCGATTCTCGGCACGGATGCTGCCGCCATGCTCTTCCGCAATCTTCTTCGCCACTGCCAGGCCGAGTCCGGTGCCGCGCGCCTTGCTGGTCGTGTACGGCTCGTACCAGCGCTCGCCAAAACCTTCGGGCAGACCGGGGCCGTTGTCGGCGACACCCAACTCGATCCAGTTTTTCCCATTTTCCACAATGTCGCAAGTACTGACTTCGATATGCGGCTTGCGCGTATCGCCGATCGCCTCGAGTGAATTCTTCAACAGATTGTGCAGCAACTGGCGCAGGCGTCCGGCATCGACGCGCAACACCGGATCGACCGGCGCAAAGTGGCGTGTGAGCTGGATGCGTTGATCGTTCTCGTACAAATCCAGCACCTCGCCGACCAAGGCGTGCAGCGACAACGGGCGCACGTCGATCTGTGGCGGTCGCGCATAATCGCCAAACGCATTGACCAGGGCCTTGAGCGCCTCGACCTGACTGACGATGGTGTGGGTGGCGCGATCGAGCAACTCGGTTTCCTCAGGCGGCAGGCGGCCGATGAAACGCCGGCGCAGACGCTCGGCCGCAAGCTGGATCGGTGTCAGCGGATTCTTGACTTCGTGTGCGAGCCGGCGCGCGACCTCAGCCCAGGCGGCGTCGCGCTGGGCGCGATCGAGCAGGGTGAGATCATCGAATACCGCGACTACACCGGCATCGCCACCAAGCTCGGCGCCGCGCAGCAGCAGCACGCGGCGTTCACCCTCGCGCTCGATGACGACTTCCTCGCGCCATTCGCGCCGGCCCTCGCGCATATGCGCGAGAATCGGATCGAGCAGCGGCGCCAGTGCCGGCTGTTCGCGGCGCAGCGCGCTCAGATGCTGACCGACATGGCGCGCCAGCGGCATGGCGAGGATACTTTCGGCGCCGTGATTGATCGTGCGCAACACGCCGTCGCGATCCAGGCCCAGCACGCCGGCCGACAGGCGTTCGAGTACCGCCTTCAGATATGCTCGCTGGTTTTCGGTTTCCTGCGCGCTGCGCGTGAGGCGCGAGCTGGTCAGTTCGAGTTCGCGCTGCATCTGATTGAACGAGTGCAGCAGGAAGCCGAGTTCGTCATCGCTGCGCACCGGCAGCGGTGTATCGTAACGCCCAGCACCGACCGCGCGAGTAGCGGCGGCGAGTCGGCCGATCGGCGCCGTCAGGCGACGCGCGACGCCGAATGCGGCGAGCAGCGCGAACAGCACCGAGAGCAAAAGTACAAAGGTGAGCACCAGGGTAAACGTGAGTTTGAGCGAACCGCGCAGGTACTTCAGGCGCTGGAAATCGAAGCTCGCCTGCTCCACACCCGCTGTCAACGGCTGGATTTTCGCCGGCACGGGATACAGTGCCTGCAAGAGGCGTTCTGCACCCGGCGTCGCATGCGGCAACGGCAACACCACGCGCAGCGCCAGACGATCGCCGATCGGCTCGGCCGCGGCATAGCCGCCGGCACTTTGTACCTGCAGCAGCGCGGTCGAATCCGGAAACGACGGCGACAGCATGGCCGGATCGGAACTTGCCGTCGCCAGCACTGACTGATCGGCGCCGAATACGGTGAGCTGGGTCGCACCTTGGGTATCGAACGTGGTATCCAACTGCGCTTGCAAATCCGCATCGGCGACATCGGACAAACGCTGCGCCAGCGTGGCGCAGGTTTGCTGCGCGGTATGCAGGCGCTCGTCCAGATAAATTCGGCCGATCTCCAGCGCATCGTCCAGCGCATGTTCCGTGCGCACGTTGAACCAGGTATCCACAGTGGCGTCGATGAAGTTGAGCGCGAATCCGTACACCACCAGCACCGGTGGCAGTGCCAGCAGGATCAGCATCGCCAGCACGCGTCGATTCAGGCGCGCGCCAGACGCACGCGATCGCAATTCTGCGCGCAAGCGAAACAGACGCTGGGCGATGACCACGATCAGCACCAGCAGCGCCAGCGCCGATGCTCCCAGCATCCATGGATACCAGGCCCCGAGTTGGCTGCTGCCGCCGGCCGCATCGTTGGCCAGCAGCAAGGCCGCAGCCAGCAACACCAGCACCGCCGCAATCGGCAGGATGCGCCGGAGCCAGCGAGTCAACCGGCCCACGCTGGCCATGCGTATTCTCCGGAAAGGCGCCACGCCGGACGCAGCAGCGCAGGCAGGCGCAGAGCACCGGGCAGACGGTCGCGATCGAGCGCAATGGTGACCTGGAAGCGCTGCGCGCCCTGTGCATTCCAGTCCGCCAGCGGCAGGCGCAAATCGTCCAGCGCCGCCAGTGCCAGCGCGCGCGCAGTGTAACTGCGGGCCTGGCCGCGATCGAGATCGCGCAACTGGTATTGCCGGCTCAACGGGTAGTAGCGCAATTCGACGTAACGCCGTTGCGATGCCAGGGTTCGATGCCAGCCCAGGATCTCGGCAGCCTGTGCCCGGATCGTCACTACGAAGGTCAAGGCGATGCCGTGATCTAGCGCTTCCAGCACGTTGGTATCCGGCTGCCAGTCGAGGCGCGTGTTCAACACATCCGCATCGATGCTGGCCGCGCGCACGCTCAACGCGTTCGGCGCAGGCGCGCAGGCGCCGAGCACACAGCAACAGATGCAATTAATAATTATACTTTTGCAAAATCGCATAAAAGAAACCATCCATGCCGCCTTCGCCCGGCAGGTTTTGCGCACCGTCTCCGGCAGCATGCCAGATCAATGGCAGCGACAGCGGCCGCGCATCGGCGTGCCCGGCCAGAAACGCCGCGACCTGCCGCGCATTCTCGGCTGCGAACACCGAACAGGTGGCATAGACTAAGCGCCCGCCCGGTTTGAGCAAAGGCCACAGCACGTCCAGCAGCCGCGCCTGCGTCGTCGCCATTGCCTCGATGTCGGTGGCGCGGCGATGCAATTTGATATCGGGCTGGCGGCGGATGATGCCGCTGGCCGAACAGGGCGCGTCGAGCAGGATACGGTCGAATGCCCGGCCGTCCCACCAGTCGCGTGGTTCGGCGGCATCGCCGGCGCGAATATCCGCGTGCAGACCCAGCCGCGCGAGATTCTCGCGCAACCGCGGCAAGCGCTGCGCATCCCGATCCAGTGCAAGCAATTCGATATCAGCGCCTTCGAGCAGATGTGCGGCCTTTCCGCCCGGCGCGGCGCAAGCATCCAGCACGCGCATGCCGGCGCGCGCATCAAGCAGCACCGGTGCGAACTGAGCGGCACCATCCTGCACCGAAAACAGACCTTCGGCGTAACCGGGCAATTGAACCACGTCAGCGCTGTGCGCGAGCATCAAGGCATCCGGCAACGCCACCGATGCTTCGCTGGCGATTCCGGCGGCGGACAGACGTGCGGCGAGTTCCACCCGCGTGCCACGCCGACGATTCACCCGCAGCCACAACGGCGCTTCGGCATTGTTCGCGGCGAGAATGGCAGTGGCTGCGTCCGGCCAATCGGCGTTGAGCGCATCCAGCAGCCAGCGCGGGTGGGCGCTGCGGCTGACGGCATCGGTGTCGAGTTGCACATTGATGCGTTCGCGTTCGCGCAACCAGCGCCGCAGCAGCGCGTTGACGAGTCCGGCAAATGCCGGACGCCGCAGCGCGCGCACCGCATCGACCGAGGCCGCCACGGCCGCGTACTCCGGCACACGCAGAATTTCGATCTGCACCAGGCCCAGCACCAAGAGCGCATGCACGGCCAGATCGCGGTCGCGCAACGGACGCTCCAGCATCGCGTTCAACGCCGCGTCGAAGCGTAACCACCAGCGTGCGCCGACGTGCAACAGGGACGACAACAGGGCACGATCGCGCGGATCGCGTAACTTCGCCGCGGCCGCAGCGAACGCCGGACGCAGCGACGTGCCGGCGACAATATCGGCCAGCGCCTGGGCGGCGAGTGCGCGCGGATTTGCAGCATTGTTCACAATGCGACGTCGCCGGGATCGGGACGCGCATTCAGATAATCGTGCACCGCAATGCGGTTGCCGCCGGGCCGTTGCAACGCGGTGATGCGCAGGATGCCGTCCGCGCAGGCGATATCGATACCGTCACGGCTGACAGCAACGATGCGACCCGGCGTCGTCGCCACCCGCGCCGGCAACGCCTGCGCGGACCAGATGCGCAGGCGTTCACCGCCGATACCAGTCTCGGCCACGGGCCAGGGATCGAAGGCGCGTACCTTGCGTTCCAGCACGACGGCCGGTTCGTTCCAGTCCAGTCGTGCTTCGGCCTTGTCGAGCTTGTGCGCGTAGCTGGCGCCTTCCGCCGGCTGCGGCGTCGGCGTCATCGCCGCGCCACGTACAACCCGTTGCAAAGCGTCACCCAATACTTGTGCGCCGAGGCCGGCAAGCTGATCGTGAAGACTGCCCCCGGTAGCGTCGGGCGCGATCGGAATCGAACGCTGCAGCAGCACCGGGCCGGTATCCAGTCCGGCTTCCATCTGCATCAGGCACACGCCGGTTTCGCTATCGCCGGCGAGCAAGGCACGCTGGATCGGCGCTGCGCCGCGCCAACGCGGCAGCAGCGAGGCATGCACGTTCCAGCAGCCCAGGCGCGGGATAGCCAGTACCTTGCGCGGCAGGATCAGGCCGTAGGCGACGACGACAAACAAATCCAGATTGAGTTTGCGCAGGCGTTGTTGTGCATCGACGGCTTTCAGTGTTTCCGGCTGTTCAACCGGCAACCCCGCGGCAATCGCTGCCTGCTTGACCGGACTGGCAACCAGTTTTCGGCCACGCCCGGCAGGGCGATCGGGTTGTGTATACACCGCCACAATTTCCACATTGGGAACTTGGCAGGCGGCCAGATGCGGCACGGCAAACTCAGGCGTTCCCGCGAACGCCAGACGCAGGCGCGAAGGCATGGCCGGATTCAGGCGGCCGGCGCCGCGCGGCGCTGCTTGTCGAGTTTCTTGCGCACCAGCTCGCGCTTGAGCGGCGACAGATA
Source organism: uncultured Gammaproteobacteria bacterium (assembly GCA_963804695.1). GTDB lineage: Bacteria > Pseudomonadota > Gammaproteobacteria > Xanthomonadales > Rhodanobacteraceae > Rudaea. The sequence continues at coordinate 2,517,009 of CAWDRH010000003.1, read as the reverse complement.
ATCGACGAAGAGCTTGCCGATCAGATGATCCATCTCATGCTGGATGCACACTGCTTGCAAACCGTCGGCCTCGAATTTGAGCGGCTGGCCATGACGATCGAGCGCCTCCACGACGATGCGGTCGGCACGCTCGACATCGGCAAAAATGCCGGGCACCGACAGACAGCCTTCCTGGTAGACCTGGCTGCCTTCGCGACTGAGGATCTTCGGGTTGATCAGTACCAACGGCTGGTTTTTCTCCTCCGACACGTCGGCGACAAGCAATTGCTTGTGAACGTTGACCTGCGTCGCGGCCAGGCCGATGCCGGGCGCGGCGTACATGGTCGCGAACATTGCATCAATCAGGTCCTGCAGGGCCTGATCGAACACGCGAACAGGCTGCGCCTTGGTGCGCAAACGCGGGTCGGGAAATTCCAGAATATCGAGCATGGTCATGGGTATTGCGCCACAGCGGCGGACCTCAAGGGTCTCAACCGGGCCGGCAGCCAATCTGGTAAGTCAGGGGAAAATTCTACGCCGATTCAATACTTGAGGCGACTTTTCGAGTCATTTTCGGGCCATTTTGTGAGCCAATCGGCAATTTCTGCTTGAGGATCGTTTTCTCCGGTAAAATTTTCGTATACACTCGCGAAGCCCTAGGGGAATCAGGTACATGGCGGCCATGCTTAAAAAACTACCTGCGGTTTGTGCCGGACTACTGCTCACCCTCACGGTTTTTGCCGCGTCGGTGCAGCTCAACGAAAATCATCCCGACACCTACACGGTGCGCAAGGGAGACACCTTGTGGAGCATTGCAGCGAAGTTCCTGCAACGCCCATGGGAGTGGCCCGAGGTGTGGCAGGCGAACCCGCAAATCGCCAATCCGCATCTTATCTATCCCGGCGACGTGATCAATCTGGCCTATATCAATGGTGAGCCGCGTCTGACCGACGAAGGCAACGGCGGGCCGCGGGTACGTGCCGAGCAGCTCGACGAGGCGATCAAGCCGCTGCCGCTTTCGGCGATCGAAGATTTTCTCAAGAAACCGCGTCTGGTTGGCGAGGATGAATTCAAGCATGCGCCGCATGTCGTGGCCATTGAGGATCACCATATCAACGGCCTCACTGGCATGTTGGCGTATGTTCGTGGACTCGATGCACAGCCCGGCCAGCAATTCGTGCTGGCACGCCCGATCGGCCGCTACTACGAAATCACCAGCAAGGACGGTCATCCAAGCCCGGTCTACCGTCAAAACCTCGAGGACCGCGAAGGCCGCCCGGACATGCTCTGGCATCGTGGCCCGGATCATTTCACCCTGCACGGCAACGTGCATTTCCTCGGTTACGAGATGATGCAATTCGGCATCGTCCAGGTCACGCGTGGCGGCAATCCGGCATCCACTCTGGTGATGAGCAGCGATTACGAAGTGCGCCAGGGCGACTACGTGCTGCCGCTCGATACCATGAATTACGACTTCCAGTACGTGCCGCATCCGCCACAGCAAGTGCCGCCAAATATGCAGGTCATCGCATTCACCGACGCGCTGAATGCCGTTGGTCGTCTGCAGGTCGTGGCCTTGTCCGACGGCAGCCGCGACGGCGTGGAGAACGGCCAGGTGTATTCAATCTTCAGTCCCGGCGATGTCGTCAACGACTACACCGATTATCCGGAAGACAGTACCCGAGCGTTCCTGCATCCAAAGGATGCACAGGTGCAACTGCCCGAGGAATATGTCGGTCACGTGATGATCTTCCGCACCTTCGATCGCGTGAGTTATGGCCTGATCATGGACGACCTGCGGCCGGTGCACTTGGGCGACCATCTGTACGAACCCGATCACAAGTAATCGGGCAAGAAATTGGGATTTGGATATGACGACGGCGCGGACTTCCGCGCCGTCGGTGTTTTGGGCGCTGCTAAACTTCAACGATGCCAACCGATCTTCCCCACAACCAAACCCGCGCCTGGTTGACCCTGCTGCGCGCACCAGGACTCGGCGCAGCGGGATTGCGTGCGTTGCTCGCGCGCAGCGGCGATGCGGTCACGGCGCTGGCGCGGGTCGGGCATAGGGGCGAGATTCCGGCGTCGGCGCACGCCTGGCTGGCTGCACCCGACGCAGATGTGCTCGATGCCGACGAAGCGTGGCTGGATCATCCGGATCATCATCTGATCATCTTCGGCGACGCCGACTATCCCGTGTTGCTGCGCGATGCGCAGAATCCGCCGGCCGCGCTGTTCGTGGCCGGCGATCCTGCTTGGCTGTGGTCACCGCAGATCGCCATCGTCGGCGCACGCAGCGCCAGCGCCGCCGGGCTGGCCAATGCCCGTGCGTTCGCGCGTGCGTTCGCGCAAGCCGGCGATGTCGTCACCAGCGGCTTGGCCGAAGGCATCGACGGCGCCGCACATGCGGCCGCACTCGATGCCGGCGGTGCAACCATCGCCGTGCTCGGTACCGGCCCGGACCTGATCTATCCACGCCAGCATCAGGAGTTGGCCGCGCGCATCGCCGCCCACGGCACCCTGGTTTCGGAATTTCCACCCGGCACTCCGGGCAAGCCCGAGCATTTTCCGCGCCGCAACCGCATCATTGCCGCCCTGAGTCTGGGTACCCTGGTCATCGAAGCCGGCCTCAATTCCGGTTCGTTGATTACCGCGCGTCTGGCGGCCGAACAAGGTCGCGAAGTGTTCGCGCTGCCCGGCTCGATCCACAGCCCGCTGGCGCGCGGCTGCCACAAACTGATCCGCGATGGCGCCAAGCTCGTGGAAACTGCCGAGGAAGTGCTGGAGGAACTGCGCGGCGTCGGCGGCCTGCTGGCTGAGGGTCTGCGCAAGCGCCTGGACGCGGCCCAGTCGGGCAGTCAACCGCAATCTGCAGTCACGCTTTCGAGCCATGCCGATGATCCGGACTATGCACGCCTGCTGGCCGCATTGGCGGATACGCCGGCTGCGCTGGATGAACTGGTTGCGCGCAGCGGACTGTCTGCCGCCGCGTTGTCTTCCATGCTGCTGGTGCTGGAACTCGACGGTGCCGTCATTGGTGAAAACGGGCGCTATTCCCGCCGTTGAACACCGGCGTGCTTGACAGCGCGCCCTGCTATATGACCACACTGAAATAAGGGCGCCGCGGTTTCGGCGCCCGTTTTTACAGCGCGATATTGCGGGCATTCGTCCGCGGCACAGCACGGCAATGGAATTCTCATGGCAAAAAACCTGCTCATCGTCGAATCGCCTGCCAAGGCCAAGACGATCAACAAATACCTCGGCAAGGACTTCACCGTCCTGGCCTCCTACGGCCATGTGCGCGATCTGCGGCCGAAGGAAGGCGCGGTCGATACCGGACAACGATTTCGCGATGGCTTACGAGATCATCGAACGCAACGAGAAACACGTCGATGCCATCGCCAAAGCCGCGGCCAAGCAGCCGATGCCCTCTATCTGGCGACCGACTTGGATCGCGAGGGCGAAGCGATCTCCTGGCATATCGCCGAGATCCTGAGCGAGCGCGGCCTACTCAAGGGCAAGACCGCTGCATCGCGTCGTGTTTTCCGAGATCACGCCGCACGCCGATCAAGGAAGCGGTGGCGAATCCGCGCGCAGCTGTCGCTGGATCTGGTCGAACGCGCAGCAGGCGCGGCGCGCGCTGGATTATCTGGTCGGATTCAATCTGTCGCCGGTGTTGTGGCGCAAGGTGCAGCGTGGATTGTCCGCCGGCCGTGTGCAGTCGCCGGCGCTGCGCATGATCGTTGAGCGCGAAGAGGAAATCGAAGCGTTCAAGGCACGCGAATACTGGACGATTGAAGCCGATTGCGCGCATCCGGACCGGCGCTTTTCCGCGCGCCTGTCTGAAACTGCGACGGCAAGAAATTCGAGCAGTTCGACCTCACCAACGATACCGACGCGCACGCCGCGCGCAACGCCCTGCTCAAATCCGCGCAGGGTCGGCTGGTGGTTACCGAAGTACAGTCGAAGGAACGCAAACGGCGACCCTCTCCGCCGTTCACGACGTCCACCTTGCAGCAGGAAGCCGCGCGCAAACTCGGCTTTACCACCAGCCGCACGATGCGTCTGGCACAAGGCTTGTACGAAGGCGTCGCGATCGGCACCGAAGGCACGGTCGGCTTGATCACATATATGCGTACCGACTTCGCTGAACATCGGCAACGACGCGATTGCCGAACTGCGCAAGGTTATCGCGCGTGACTTTGGCGCGAAGGCTCTGCCGGAAACCCCGAATTTGTACCGCTCCAAATCCAAGAATGCACAGGAAGCGCACGAAGCGATCCGGCCGACGTCCGCCTTGCACACGCCAGCCAGCGTCGCGGCGTTTCTAAACGACGATCAACGCAAGCTCTACGACCTGATCTGGAAACGCGCCATTGCGAGCCAGATGCAGTACGCGACCTTGAACACGGTGTCGGTCGATCTCGGATGCCGGCGACAACTCCGCGTTCCGTGCCAGCGGCACGACCGTAGTCGACCCGGGTTTTCTCGCCGTTTACGAGGAAGGCCGCGACCAGAAGAATGCCGAGGACGACGACGAGGCGCGCAAGCTGCCTGCGATGAAGATCGGCGAAGCCGTGCCGCTGGCTGATATCCTCGCCGACCAGCATTTCACCGAGCCGCCGCCGCGTTATTCCGAAGCCAGTCTGGTCAAGACTCTGGAGGAATATGGCATCGGCCGGCCGTCGACCTACGCCAGCATCATCCAGACCCTGCTCGGGCGCGAGTATGTGACGCTCGACAGCCGCCGCTTCCGCCCGACCGATGTCGGCCGCGCAGTGGCCAAGTTCCTGTCCGGCCACTTCACCCAATATGTCGATTACGATTTCACCGCGAAACTTGAAGATGAACTCGACGCTGTCAGCCGCGGCGAAGAGGAATGGGTGCCGCTTGCTGAAAAAATTCTGGACGCCGTTCAAGACCCTGGTCGACGGAGAAAAGCGAATCGGTCGATCGCGCTGAAGCATCCGGATCGCGCGAACTCGGCATCGATCCAGTTTCTGGAAAACCCATCACTGTGCGACTCGGACGTTACGGACCAATGGCCCAGATCGGCACCAAGGACGACGAGGAAAAACCACGCTTCGCCAGCCTGCGGCCGGGGCAAAGCATCCACACGATCGCGCTCGAAGACGCGCTGCAACTGTTCAAACTGCCGCGCGATCTCGGCGCCGCAGCAGACGGCGAGACGATCAGCGTCGGCGTCGGCCGTTTCGGCCCCTTCGTCAAGCATGGAACGGTCTACGCATCGCTCAAACCCACTGACGATCCGTACACGATCGAACTTGCGCGCGCGCTGGAATTGCTGCACGAGAAAGCCGAGATCGCGCGCAATCGCCTGATCACGAGTTTCCGCGACGGCGCCATCCAGGTGCTCAACGGTCGCTACGGTCCCTATATCACCGATGGCGAGAAGAACGCGCGCATTCCGAAAGACCGCGAACCGCGTTCGTTGACGGAAAGCGAATGCGCCGAGCTGCTCGCCGCGGCCCCGATCAAACCCAAACGCGGCGGCGGACGTTTCGGCAAGTCCGTGAAAGGAGCGAAAGCGGCTCCGGCGGCGAAGAAAGCCTCGCCAGTGAAAAAAGTCGCGGCAAGGAAAGCGGCGGTAAAGAAAACTCCGGCGAAAAATGCCGCCAAAAAGAAAACCTCCGCGCGCAAGCAAACCGCACCCGCCTGATTTTATGGACGCTGCGATTGCCGAAGCCGTCGCTGCGCTGCGCTCCGGCGGCGTGATCGCCTATCCAACCGAAGCCGTGTATGGCCTCGGTTGCGATCCGTTCAATCAGAGCGCTGTTGCGCAGCTGTTCGCACTGAAACAGCGTTCGCCGGATCAGGGCGTATTGCTGATTGCATCCGATTTCTCCCAAGTGGAAAAGTTCATCGGCGCCGCTCCGCGCGAGGCCGTCGCGCGCGCGTACGCGACCTGGCCCGGCCCCCACACCTGGGTGTTTCCACGCTCGGCGCCCACACCTGCGTGGCTCGCGGGCACTCACGCCGGGATCGCTCTGCGCGTCACCGCACATACGCTTGCGGCACGACTATGTCACGCTTTTGGTGGCGCGCTGGTATCGACTAGCGCCAACCGTCATGGTGAACCGCCTGCGCGTAACGCCGACGAGGTGCGGACAACATTCGGCGCCGAACTTGGGTATATTCTCATCGGCGCTGTCGGCGGCCTCGACCAGCCGACGCCGATTCGCGATGCCGTAAGCGGAGAACTATTGAGAACTTGATTGGGGAAAGGGGTATGCCTGCGGTTTCTCAACCCGAACGCGCGCCGCATCCAACGCACTTGCTGCCGTTGCTGGCTGCCGGCAGTCTGGATCGCACCCTGGCATGGCGCGATGGCCATGCGGTTTCCGCGCGCGCGTTTCTGGTCGATGTTCACGCGATGGCCGCATGCTTGCCATCGGCACGCTACGCGATCAATCTGTGCGAGGATCGCTATCATTTTGCCGTCGCGTTCTGCGCCGTGGCCGTGGCCGGTCAGATCAACCTGCTGCCAACGTCGCGCGTACCCCAGACTATCGCCGAAACCCTGCTTGCCTATCCTGCAAGTTACGCGCTGGCCGATCGCAGACCCGACTGCGTACCGTCTCGCCTGTTCCTGATTCCGCCAATTTGCGGCAATGTGGACAATTCCACAGTTTGCATGCCGACACTCGCCGGCGCCAAGGTTGTCGCGATCGGCTTCACCTCGGGCAGCACTGGCCAGCCCAAGGCCAATCCCAAGACCTGGAGCTCGTTCTGCGCCAGCAGCGCGCTGAATGCCGATTTGCTTTGTGTCGATACGCTGCTTTGTGCCGGCACGACCCCGAATATCGTTGCCACCGTCCCTGCGCAGCATATGTACGGCCTGGAAATGTCCGTGCTGCTGCCGTTGCGCAGTCATGCCGCCATCCATGCCGGGCAGCCGTTTTTCCCTGCCGATATCGCTGCTGCGCTGGAGCAGATACCTGCGCCGCGCCTGCTGGTGACCACGCCGATCCATCTGCGCGCGCTGCTGCGCGAAGCGCCGGCATTACCCGCGCTAGACGCGATCGTGACCGCCACCGCACCGCTGGATGCCGACCTCGCCGCGCGCGCGGAACGCAGTTACGCCACCCGTGTCGTCGAAGTCTTCGGTTCGACCGAAACCTGCGTCATTGCCTACCGTCGCGCCGTGCATCGCGAACCGTGGCGGCTGTATCCCGGCATCGAACTGCACCCACAACCGGATGGCACTCTGGTGGAAGCGGCACATTTCGCAGCGCCGACGCTACTTCAGGATATTGTGGAATTATTGCCTTCGCGGCAATTTATACTCCGGGGCCGCAACAGCGATCTGCTTGAAATTGCCGGCAAACGCGCTTCGCTCGGCGACCTCAACCGTCATCTGCTGGCGATTCCCGGCGTCGAAGACGGCGTTGTCTTCACACTCGACCCCGACACCCGAGGCGTGCGCCGACTCGCCGCCCTGGCCGTGGCATCCACGCTGACCGACCGCGACATTCTCGAAGCGCTGCGCCTGCGGATCGACCCGGTATTCCTGCCGCGGCCCTTGCGCTGCGTCGCCGCGTTGCCGCGCAACGGCACGGGCAAGCTGCCGCGGGCCGATTTGCTCGCGGCACTGCGCATGCAGGACCCGGCGCGGACCTGAGGCAGAATTCGCGTCAGGCCGATGCTCAAAGCGCGTAACTGCGGCGATCCAGCTCAACTGTCGCAACGGGTCAATGATCGCCGCAATGCGACCCGAAGTCGCGGCGTCACACCAACCGTAGCGCGAAGTTATGCAGTCTCTGTCATTATTAACTGGCACGTAATTTGCTTGCTCAATCCGGAATTTCGTCCGGACAGACCTCGCAACAATGCTGCTAGCCAATCTTGCATACGACCTTGACGACGCCGCACAAATACGCAGCGCATGCACGCGCGGCCGGATTGTCTGGCAGGAACGCTACAACGGCATCGCCTGCGTTGCGTACCAGAACGGCCAGGCAATCGCCGGAATTTCCGGCCCGTGGTCGGACCGCTACGCGCTGATCTGGTGGCTGCCGCGGTATGCCTCGCCGCAACTCGAACTGTTCGAATCACTGGACGCCGCCCGGCTGGCGGTTGCACAAAGCGCGCAAGAAAACCGCAGCGGTCCGCAGCGACTGCTCAGCCGCCTGCTGCGCAGTTCGGCTTTGCCACAACGCGTTTCATGGCTGGCGCGTGCGCTTGCCGCATTGCGCCGCCGCTGGCTGACGAGGAATTCGCCATCGCGCACCGCTGCACACTGCCGGCTGCGCGTCGCGCAGGAAGACACCGATCTGAGCGGGATGCATTTCAGCGCCCACAGCTAGGTTCGGGATGGCTCGCGTCAGACCGTGAGGACAATCTTGCCAACGTGCTTCCCAGCCTCAAGGCAGGCATGCGCGGCAGCCGCGTCGCTCAGCGGGAAGGTTCGATCGATCAATGCGCGCACATGTCCGCCGGCAACCCACGGCCAGACCACCCGTTCGAGGGCGGCACATAGCCGCGCTTTCTCGTCGCTGCTGCGCGGGCGCAGGGTCGATCCAGTCAGGATCGCGCGCTTGCGCATCAGCAGACTCACCGGCACCTCGAGAATACCGCCGCCCTGCGCAGCGATATAGACGATCCGGCCGGCCATTCTCAGCGCATCGAGAGTAGCGGCGAAATACGCGGCGCCCACCATGTCGAGCGCCACATCGACACCACCATCGGCTTTGGCGATCGCGCCGAAGTCTTCGCATGTAGTATCGACGGTCACATCGGCGCCCAGATCACGCGCACGCGCCGCCTTGTCACTGCCGCGCGCAGTGGCAATCACTCGGGCACCCGCGGCTTTCGCCATCTGGATCGCCGCTACGCCGATACCCGAGGTGGCGCCGTGCACGAGCAAGGTTTCGCCGCGCTTGAGCGCGCCGTGTTCGAATACGTTGGCGTACACGGTGAACAGCGTTTCCGGCAACGCTGCGGCTTCAACATACCCAAGGCCCGGCGGGATCGGCAACGCGTGGCGGGCATCGACAACGGCGAATTCGGCGTAACCACCGCCGCCAAGCAAGGCGCATACGCGATCACCCCCGCGCCAACGCCCTGCGCCAACAACGACATCGCCGGCGACTTCCAGTCCCAGGATATCCGGCGCGCCCGGTGGCGGCGGATAGTGTCCGGCACGCTGCAACAGATCCGGTCGATTCACGCCGGCTGCACGCACGCGGATGAGAATCTCGCCGCTACCAGGTTCGGGACGCGGACGTTCGGTCAGGTACAGCGCAACAGCTGGCCCCGAGCCGTCACGGATTGCGATGGCCTGCATGATCGCGGGCAATCGTCAGATCAGGCGTTGGGCTATTTCCATTCGAACAGTTTGTAATACACCGGCTGCACTACGCCGGACGGCCCGGAAAGCTGACGCATGTCGGGTGGCACCTGACTGAGGTCATCCACGTAGTAGCGTGTCGGGCCTTCCTTCGATATCACCCGCACGAAATACAATTGACCGTGCTTGCGATATTCCTCGACCGTGTCGGAGCCATCCTGGCGTACCGTCACCACCGGCAATTCGGAGGCCTCGGCCGCCGCTTGAACATCGGCGGGCAGCCCGGGGCTCGACAAGGTTTTTGCCGGCGCTGCCTTGCCAGCAGCGGGAGCTTGCGGTGTGGCGGACGCAGGCGGCACGACCGCCTTTGTGCCCGGATCGTTCATCGTCGGCGGTGGCTGTACCGGCGGCAAGGTCGTGTCTGGATTATTCTGCGCGTCGGCGGCGGCGAACGCACTCAACAGCACGAGTGACAACAGGCATGCGGATTTCATGGCGCACCTCCGTGGTTGCAGCGAGCATAGCAAATACTTGCGCGCGCGGGTTTGCCGATACTTGGACAGACGTTCGCATCCGCGGTTTCGTTGCAAAAGCCCCGCGTCTGGCCCAAGCTCGCCGTCCCGTATTCGTCGCATAAACCATGCCGCGCCCTACCCTTACCCTGATCGATGGTTCCGGTTATCTCTACCGCGCCTTTCATGCACTACCGCCCTTGTCCAACCGGTCGGGCGAACCGACCGGCGCCCTGTTCGGCGTCGTCAACATGTTACGTGCGACCTTGAAAGCCAAGCCAGACAACGTCGCCTTCGTCTCCGATGCCAGTGGCCCCACGTTCCGGGATGAACTTTACGCACAATACAAGGCGAATCGACCGCCAATGCCAGACGACCTGCGCGCGCAGGTCGAACCGATGCTGGCCTTGGTCGCGGCACTCGGCTTTCCGATCCTGCGCGTGCCGGGAGTCGAGGCCGACGACGTCATCGGCACGCTCGCCAGGCAAGCCGCTGCCCACGGCATGGACGTGGTGATTTCGACCGGCGACAAGGATCTGGCCCAGTTGGTCGATCCACATATTCGCCTGGTCAACACCATGACCAACACGACGCTCGATCCGGCCGGCGTGAAGGAGAAATTCGGTGTGGCCCCCGATCAGATCGTCGATTACCTTGCCCTGGTCGGCGATACCGCCGACAACATTCCCGGCGTACCCAAGTGCGGCCCGAAAACCGCGGCGAAGTGGCTGGGCGAATTCGGCTCGCTCGACGGCGTGATCGCCAATGCCGACAAGATCGGCGGCAAGATCGGCGAGAGCCTGCGCGCAACCCTGCCGCAACTGCCGCTGTCGCGCCGGCTCGCGACGATCAAGACCGATGTGGCTTTGGACGTAAAGCCGTCCGAACTGAAATTGCGCGATCCAGATACGGCAGCCTTGCGCGATCTGTATTCGCGCTACGAATTCAACGCTGCCTTGCGCGAGCTTGATGGCGCCTCCGGAAACGATGCGCCGGCGATGCCAGCAGCGCGTGTACCGACGCCGCCACGTGCGGCAGCAGTTGCCGTTGCAGGCGGTCCGGCCGAGACGATTGATCCCGCACTCGCTGTCAAAAGCGAATACGAACTGGTGCTGACCCAGGTGCAATTCGACGCCTGGCTGGCGAAGCTGTACGGCGCTAACCTGATTGCCTTCGATAGCGAAACTACTAGCCTCGATCCAATGCGTGCGGAAATCGTCGGCGTCTCCTTCGCCGTGGAGCCTGGCCGCGCGGCCTATGTTCCGCTGGCACACGACTACGCCGGTGCGCCGACCCAACTCAGCCGCGATGCCGTGCTCGCAGCGCTGCGTCCGCTGCTGGAAGACGCGCGCAAGGACAAGTTGGGACAGCACATGAAGTACGACATGAACGTGCTGTCGAACTACGGCATCAGCGTGCGCTGCGTGCGCTACGACTCGATGCTCGAATCCTATGTGTGGAATTCGTCCGGCAACCGCCACGACATGGACACATTGGCGAAGAAATACCTGGGTGTCGATACGATCCACTTCGCGGACGTGGCGGGCAAGGGTGCCAAGCAGATTCCATTCGCCCAGGTCGACGTACAGCGTGCGTCAGATTACGCGGCCGAAGACGCCGACATCACCCTGCGCCTGCACCACGCACTGTGGCCAAAACTCGAATCGGAGCCGAAGCTGCGCGCAGTCTTCGAACAGATCGAAATGCCGCTCGTGCCCGTGCTTGCGCGCATGGAACAGACCGGCGTGCTGATCGACGTGGAAAAACTGAAAGTGCAGAGCGGCGAACTTGGTCGGCGCATGCTTGAAATCCAGCAGCACGCCTACGAAGTTGCCGGGCGGCATTTCAGCCTCGATTCGCCGAAACAGTTGCAGATCCTGCTCTACGACGAACTCAAGCTGCCAGTCACATCGAAGACGCCGACCGGCCAACCGTCCACCAACGAGGAGGCGCTTGAAGCCTTGGCGAACCAGCACGAGTTGCCGCGCCTGATTCTCGACTACCGCACGCTGGCCAAACTGCGCTCAACTTACACCGACAAGCTGGCCGAGCACGTCAATCCGCGCAGTGGCCGCGTGCATACGAGTTATCACCAAGCCGTCGCTGCTACTGGGCGACTATCCTCGAACGATCCGAATCTGCAGAACATTCCGATCCGCACCGAAGAAGGCCGCCGCATCCGTCAGGCCTTCGTCGCGCCCGATGGTTACAAGATTCTTGCCGCCGATTATTCGCAGATCGAACTGCGCATCATGGCGCATCTGTCCGGCGATCCTGGACTGCTCGCCGCGTTCCACGGCAATCAGGACGTGCATCGCGCGACCGCGGCCGAAGTCTTCGGCGTGCCGCCGGAACAGGTCGATGCGAACCAGCGCCGCGCGGCCAAGGCGATCAACTTCGGCCTGATGTACGGCATGAGCCCCTGGGGTCTGGCACGTCAGCTCGGCATCGATCGCAGCGAGGCGAACGAGTACGTCAAGCGTTATTTCGAGCGCTATCCGGGCGTGCAGGCGTTCATGACCGCGACGCGCGAACAGGCGCATCGCGACGGCTATGTCGAGACCCTGTTCGGCCGGCGCCTGTATCTCCACGAAATCCATTCGCGCAATCAGGGCCTGCGCGCTGGCGCCGAGCGCGCGGCGATCAATGCACCGATGCAGGGCACCGCCGCCGACATCATCAAGCGCGCGATGATCGGCGTCGATGCCTGGCTGCAGGAACTGCGTGAACAGGAGCGACGCGATGTGGCACGCATGATCATGCAGGTACACGACGAACTCGTATTCGAGGTGCGTGCGGATCGCGTGCAGCAAATCGAAACTGGCGTGCGCGAGCGCATGGCCACGGCGGCGGAACTTCGCGTTCCGCTCATCGTCGATATCGGTGTCGGTGCGAATTGGGACGAAGCGCACTGATCGCAATCAACGTGCAAACGCTTGATTAAAAAGCGCATGAACGAATTCTGAATTCGTCTTTGTAAATCGAGGTAAAGCCTTGAACTTGCGCTGCCCTGCCTCATCTAACTTGACAGGTGCACGCAACGGCGCCTGATTCACTCTCCTCCCTGAGTGAATCCCGAGGATCGGTCCCTCCCCAGATCGATCTTCGATCCCCGCCCCGGGAGCTTCCCCCTAAGCTCCCGGGGCATTTTTTTGGACGTCTAAGTCAAATATCCCCCATCGACGGCAAAACCCGCACCGGTGATGTAGCTCGCCGCGGGCGAACACAGGAACAGGATCATCGGCGCGATTTCCGTCGGTTGCGCAGCGCGGCCGAGCGGAATCATGCGCAGCAACGGCTTGAGAATGTCCGGGTTTTGCGTCAGCGCGCTGGCGAACTTGGTTTCGGTCAGACCCGGCATTACGGCGTTGACACGGATCGCGTGCGTCGCGAGTTCCTTTGCGAAGCCTTCGGTCATCGACAAGATCGCCGCCTTGGTCAGCGAATACACGCCCTGGCCAGGCGCCGCACGCCGGCCGTTGACCGAGGCCACGTTGACGATCGCACCGCCACCGCGCTGACGCATCGCCCGCGCGGCCAGCATCGAAGTATAAAAGTATCCGCGGATATTCACCTCGACGGTTTTCTCGAACGCCGCCAGATCTATGTCCAGCATCGGTCCGAAATACGGGTTCGTCGCGGCATTGTTGACCAGGATGTCGGGCGTCAGCCCGGCGACGGCCAGTTGCTGAAACAGCGCTTCGATGGAGGCGATCTCACCGATGTGCGCGGCGAATGCGCTGGCCTGGCCGCCTGTGGCGCGGATCGCGGCGGCGGCGACCTCGCAGGCATCGAGCCGTCGGCTGGACACGATGACGTGCGCGCCATGCCGCGCCAGCAATTGCGCGGTAGCGGCACCGATACCGCGGCTGGCGCCCGTCACCAAGGCAGTTTTGCCGCGCAGATCGAACATTGCATCGGTTTCCATCACGATCCCCCCACAGTGGCATACAATCCGAGCATAGCAAGCCGCGGAGGCCGCATGGAACAACGTCGCGTTGTCATCACCGGTGCCGGCAGCGGACTAGGCCGGGCGCTGGCGTTCTGCTTTGCCGAGAATGGCTGGCGTGTCGCCTGCGCCGACATCCGCCTTGATCGCGCCCAGGACACCGTGCGCCTGATCACCGAATTCGGCGTTGGCGCGATGGCACTGAAGGTCGATGTCGGCGACGACGCTTCGGTCGAGGCGATGCGCGACGAGATACTCGCCGCGTGGGACGGTGTCGACGCCGTCGTCAACAATGCCGGCGTGGCTTCGGCCGGGCCGCTGGCGCAAACCACACTGGACGACTGGCGCTGGACGCTCAACATCAATCTGATGGGCGTGGTGCGCGGTTGCCGTGCGTTCCTGCCGATCCTGATCGAACAGGGAAAAGGTCACATTGTGAACATTGCGTCGTTCGCCGGCATCGCCAATGCGCCGCGCATGGCCGCGTATTCGGCGAGCAAGGCTGGCGTAATCTCGCTGTCGGAATGCCTGCGCGGCGAGCTGTCGCTGATCAACAGTGCAGTCAAAGTGTCGGTCGTGTGTCCGGCGTTTTTTCAAACCAATCTGATGGAGACCGCACGCGCTCCGGCCGCCGACAAGGCGACCGCGAGCAAGCTCATGGCCAATGCTACGCAAAGCGCCGATGCGGTCGCCGCCGTGATCTATGCCAGCATGCAGCGCGGCGATTTCCTGATCCTGCCGACCAAGGGCGAACGCGGACGCTGGCGTATCAAGCGCTTTTTCCCCGAGCTGTTTTTCCGCAAGATGGTTGCCATCATGCGTCAGAGAGGATCATCGCGATGAGTCGTTTCATGATCTACGGTGCCAACGGCTACACCGGCCAATTGATCGCGCGCGAAGCCGCCAAACGCGGCCTGAAACCCTTGCTGGCCGGGCGCAATCGCGATGAGATTGATGCGCTGGCGAAGGAACTGAATCTTCCACGCCGCGTATTCGAACTGGTCAATCCGCACGAAGTCGCGCGCAATCTCGCCGGCGCCGCCGTCGTGCTGCATTGCGCCGGACCGTTCTCGCGCACCGCCGCGCCGATGCTCAATGCCTGTCTGGATCTCAACGTCCACTATCTCGATATCACCGGCGAGATCGATGTGTTCGAGTTGTGCCATCGCTCCCACGTGCGCGCCCAGCATCAAGGCATCGTGGTGCTGCCGGGCTCCGGATTCGACGTCGTGCCGACCGACTGCATGGCCGCGATGCTCAAGCGGCGCCTGCCCGATGCGACCGCACTGGTACTGGCCTTCGAAGCCGGCGGAGGACCCAGTCCGGGCACGGCCAAGACCAGCGTCGAGGGTCTGCGCAAAGGTGGCCGCGCGCGCATCAACGGAGAACTGACCAATGTTCCGCTGGCATGGAAGACGCGCGAGTTCGTGCGCGACGGCCAGCCGCGCAGCGCGATGACGATCCCGTGGGGCGACGTCTACACCGCCTTCGTTTCCACGCACATTCCGAATATCGAAACCTACATGGCAGTGCCGCCGAAGACGATCCAGCGCATGCGCTGGATGCGGCATATGCAACCTTTGATGAAATTAGGATTTGTACAGAATTACATGAAACGCAAGGTCGAAGAAACCACGCCCGGACCATCCGAGCAGCGCCGCCGCGACAGCGGCAGTTACGTCTGGGGCGAGGTGCGCAATGCGAGTGGCAAGGAAGTCAAGCTAGGATTGAGTGCGCCGAACGGCTACGACCTGACGGTGACCGCATCGCTCGGTATCGCCGAACACCTGCTGAGCCAGATGCAACCACCGGCGGGCGGCTATTTCACGCCGTCGCAATTGATGGGCGCCGATTATGTGCTGAAATTGCCTGGCGTGACCTTGGTCGAATCCGGGTGAATCAGGGTAGTGCTGACGGCGGCGCCATGATCGCGCCGCGCAGTTTTGCATCCGGTGCGTCATCGAATACGACGCGACCGTCGTCGTCGCGGACACCGAGGTCTGTGTATACTTTTTGCCAATCCGGAAATTTCCGCATCGCCGCGAATTCGTGGTAACGCTGCGAGAATGTGCGCATGCCCAGCAGGGCATCGAGCTTGGCGACGAAGTCCTCGGGCTTCCAGCCGCGATAATCCGGCAGACAGCAGTCGCGGAAGCGCGACAGTGCGGTTTCCAGATCGAGTTTGCCGCCGCTGTCACGACGCAGATCGCGATCGACGGTCAACCAATACACCGCGCCGGCCCAGTAGATGCGCTGATAGGCATGCGTACGATGCATGTCCACCGCCGCCTGTTCCAGCGTGCCTTCGCTGCCTGCTGCGGCGCCGCGGCGGAAGCCTTCGTACAATCTGTGCCAGGCCTGCGCCGGGGTCAGCAGTCCGGAACGGGCACGAAGTATATTTTGATAATAAGTCGCAAGTCCCTCGGCCAGCCAGCTGCCGCGATCGCCCAGATACGGATGCATCAAATGGCTGAGTTCGTGCACCGCGACCCAGTCGTCGGCGAATTCGCTGGCTGGGCGAGAAGGATCGACCAGCAGATGCAGGGCATTGCCCTGGCCACGCGTGGATTCCCCGAACACCACCGCACTGTCGTGCTTGCCCACTGGAATCATCAGCACCTGCACATCGGCCAGCGGCAACCGGCCATAGGCCGACAGCACCGCGCGCGAGACATGCGTCAGCCAGTCGCGCAACTTGATGCGCTGCGTGTCGTCGGCGCCATGCAGGATGCTCAGCCGCAACACGCCGCCAGGCAAGACGATGCGTTCATCGTCAAAATGACCCAAGGCCACAGTCGCCGACCAGTCGGCTGGTGTATTCGGAATGCGAAAATGTATACTCTGCTTCGTGCGGCCGCGTTCCAGCCACGGAGCGGAGATATTCCATCCTTGCGGCAAATACACATCGGCATCGGCGTCTGCAGTGCCTTGCACATCTGGCCGCAACAACCACAATTGTGGTGCGCTGATCAGATCGTCGCCGAGACGCCAGCCGACATCCTGCTGGTGCATTGCAACGATCGCCGCGAGGTCGGCGCGATAGGCAAGGCATTCGCCCGCGCTCCAGTGCGCCGCGGACCACGACGCATCGCTGGTTTGCAGTGTCTGTCCATCGCTGCGTTTGACGTCGTGCAGATACTGCATTGCCATAGCCGAATCGGCCGCGAATATCACCTGCGTGTGCGCCTGCGCGAGACACAAGCGCACCGACAAACCCAGCGTCTTCGCATCGAAATGCAGTTCGTAATACGGCGCATCCTGCGCCTGGGCACGCATCGCCGTGCCCAGCAGCGCAGCAAGCATCAGACAACGCAAGCATCGAGTCATCGCCATATCCGCAGACTATCGCAAAAATCGGAACACGCCGCGCGTACAAAGTTGCACGACGGACCTGAAGCGTGACCTGATTCGCCGTGCGCCCATTACAATTGCGGTATGGACGTTTCCCATCTTCTGGATGATCTGAATCCGGCGCAGCGCGAAGCAGTCAGCGCGCCACCGGGTCATTACCTCGTGCTGGCTGGCGCCGGTTCCGGCAAAACCCGCGTGCTGACTCACCGCATTGCCTGGCTGCTCGAAGTCGAGCACGCTTCACCGTGGTCGATTCTGGCAGTCACCTTCACCAACAAGGCCGCAGGCGAGATGCGCGCGCGCTGCGACAGCTTGATCCGGCATGGCACGCGCGGACTGACCGTCGGCACGTTTCACGGCATCGCGCACCGATTGTTGCGCCAGCACTGGCGCGAAGCGAAGCTGCCGGAGACATTCCAGATTCTCGACTCCGACGATCAGCAGCGCCTGATCAAGCGCACGATCCAGAGCCTGGGGCTGGACGAAGCACGCTTTCCGCCACGCCAGGCCGCGTGGTTCATCAATGCCGCCAAGGACGAGGGCAAGCGCCCCGATGACTTCCACAACAGCGGCGATCCGCAGACTCGCACCCTGCTCGATGTCTATCGCGCCTACGAGGAAACCTGTCAGCGTTCCGGGTTGGTGGATTTCGCCGAGCTGTTGCTGCGCTCGCACGAGTTGTGGCTGCACGACGATGCCTTGCTCGCACACTACCGCGAGCGCTACCGGCATCTGCTGATCGACGAATTCCAGGACACCAACACGATCCAGTATGCATGGTTGCGTGTACTCGCCGGCAGCAGCGGACAGATGTTCGTGGTCGGCGACGACGATCAGGCGATCTACGGCTGGCGCGGCGCCCGGGTGGAAAACGTGCAGCATTTCCTGCGCGATTTTCCCGGCGCAAGAACCATCCGCCTGGAACAGAACTACCGCTCGACCGGCACGATCCTCAAGGCCGCCAACGCGATCATCGCCAACAACCCGCAACGCCTCGGCAAGAAGCTGTGGACCGCCGGCGAGACCGGCCTACCGATCGCTCTGTATGCCGCCTACAACGAACAGGACGAGGCACGTTTTGTCATCGAGCGCATCCGCGAACACCTGCAGCAAGGCGGAAAAGCGAGCGAATGCGCCATTCTGTACCGCTCGAATGCGCAATCGCGGAACTTCGAGGAACAACTGATCCAGCACGACATCCGCTATCGCGTCTATGGTGGCCTGCGCTTTTTCGACCGCGCCGAGATCAAGGACGCGCTTGCCTACCTGCGTCTGGTTGCCAACCGCAACGACGATGCCGCATTCGAGCGCACGGTCAACACGCCGACGCGCGGCATCGGCGAACGCACGCTCGACAGCTTGCGACAACGCGCTCGCCGCGATGGCGTTTCGCTGTGGAACGCGACGCTGGCCGAGCTCGCCGATGCGGGTCTGGCAGGACGCGCGAAGAACGCGCTGAAATCCTTCCTCGCGCTGATCGACGAGCTGGCGAAAACCTGCGTCGCCGATAGTGATGCACCGCTTCCGCTGGCCGAACAGATCGATCACGCGATCCAGCGTTCCGGCCTGCGCGATTTCTACGAGGCCGATTCGCGCGGCAGCGCGGAATCGCGTGTGGAGAATCTTGACGAATTGGTCAATGTCGCCAGCCGCTTCGAGCGCACCTCCGAAGATATAGAAGCGGGATTTTCCGAACTGACCGCCTTCCTCGCGCACGCCGCACTCGAAGCTGGCGAAACCCAAGGCGAAGCCTGGGAAGATTGCGTGCAGTTGATGACGCTGCACTCGGCGAAAGGCCTGGAATTTCCGCTGGTATTCCTAGTCGGCCTCGAAGACGGTCTGTTTCCGAGCCAGAAATCGCTGGATGAACCCGGCCGTCTGGAAGAAGAACGCCGCCTCGCCTACGTCGGCATCACGCGCGCACGCCACACCCTGACCCTGTCCTACGCCGAGTCACGCCGTCTGCATGGCGCGGAAACCTACAATCGCCCGTCGCGTTTCCTGCATGAGCTGCCACGCGATCTGCTGCACGAAGTGCGGCCGCGCGTGCAGGTGTCGCGGCCGGCCTACGCCGGCCGCTTCGTCGACGATGGCGGCGACGCCTCGCCGCTCAAGCTCGGCCAGCGCGTGCGCCATGCGAGTTTCGGCGACGGCATCGTGATCGACGCCGAAGGCTCCGGCGCGCACGCACGCGTGCAGGTGAATTTCGAGAACGCAGGAGCAAAGTGGCTGGTGCTGGCGTATGCCAATCTTGCCGCGCTGTGATTGCCTCGCGCGTTGTATACTCGCATCTGATCAAAACTCCGGATTGCTTATGCTGCGCTCGTTCCGTTTCGCACTGCTACTGGCGTTGGCCATGTCGCTGCTCGCCGCCTGCGGCAACAAGGGACCGCTGGTAATGCCCGGCCAGCCGACCACGTCGAAGAAGAAGCATGCGGCGGCAAAACCACCGGTGCCTGCACCGGCAACGCCTGCAACGGCACCCGCCTCCACACCGACAACACCTGTTCCGGCTTCAGCGCCTGCACCGACAACATCTGCACCAGCGACACCGGCACCGACACCTCCGTCGAGCGATGATTCGGGTCCGCTGCGGTGACAGTGGATCAGCGGACGGCTTTACGTTCGTCGCGATGAACTTGCGCTTTTCCAAGATGCACGGACTCGGCAACGACTTTGTCGTCGTCGATTGCCGTGCACGGCCATTCGCCCTGAATGCCGCGCAAGTCGCGCGCGTCGGCGATCGACACTTCGGCGTCGGTTTCGATCAACTGCTGACGATCGAACCGGCGCGCGATTCCACATGTGCATTTCGCTACAGAATATACAACGCCGATGGCTCGCCGGCAGCGCAATGTGGCAATGGCGTGCGCTGTGTCGCCGCCTGGCTGCAACGCGCGGGCGCAGTGGCGACGGGTGCGATGCGCCTGGAAAGTCCGTCCGGGTCGGTCGGTGTGGAATTGCTGGCCGATGGCAGAGTCCGCGTCGACATGGGCGTGCCGCGTTTCGAGCCGCAGGAAATTCCACTGCGCATGCCGGCATCGGACCTTTACTGGCTGCAAATCGATGATATCGATATCGAATTCGGCGCGGTGTCGATGGGCAATCCGCATGTGGTCGTCGAAATCGCCGACGTTGCCGCTGCACCGCTGACGACACTGGGTCGAGCCTTGTCGACTGATGCCGCATTTCCGCAGGGTTGCAATGTCGAATTCGCCCAGATCATTGACCGTTCGCATCTGCGCCTGCGCGTGTGGGAACGCGGTGCGGGCGCGACCCTGGCCTGCGGCAGCGGCGCCTGCGCGGCGGTTGCGGTTCTGCGCCGGCGTGGCAAACTCGACGCCGATGTCGTCGTCCAATTGCCCGGCGGCACGCTTGACATCCACTGGGACGGTGTTCATGCGCCCGTATGGATGAGTGGTCCGGTCGAATTCGTCTTTGAGGGAGAAATTCAGTTATGAGCGAAATGAGCGTCAAGGACGGACTGACCGCCATGGAAGTCGCGAGCTATTTACGCCGTCATCCGGAATTCCTGGGCGAATTTCCCGACATTGCGCTGAGCCTTTCGATGCCGCGCGAACACGGCGCGACGACATCGCTGGCGAGTTACCAGCTCGACGTACTGCGCGACAAGAACCGCGAACTCAATCGACGCCTGCACGAACTCATCGAGATCGCCGGAGAGAACGAACAATTGATGGTGCGTGTGCATTCGCTCACCGTCGCGCTGATGCGCGAGCCCACGCTCGGCGGCAGCGTGCGCCGCGTGGCCGCCGGATTGACCGAGGATTTCCACACCGATCTGGTGCGCCTGGTGTTGTTTCGTAGCGCAAACGCGGAACTGCCTGCAGCAGATTGGCTGATCCTCGCGCCCGGCGCCGCCGCCGAATTGCCGGCGTTCGCCGAGTTCATCAAGCGCAACGAACCGCTGTGCGGCCGTTTGCAGCAGGACAAGCTTGATGCACTGTTCGGCGCACACGCGGCCGACGTGCATTCGTCCGTGCTGATGCCGATTGACGGCGTCGGCATGCTTGCGATCGGCAGCAACGACGCCAACCGCTTTCATCCCGGCATGGGCACCGTTTTCCTCAAGTTGATCGCGGAAGCGGTTGCCGTGGCAGTCGCACGTTTTCCACAAGACTGAAATGGCCGCAGAATCGCTGAACGGCGCGGTCGAGCGATTCCTCGACTACCTGCGTCATCAGCGCCGTTATTCGCAGGGTACGCTGGACAACTACGCACGCTCGCTTGCGGCATTGAGCGCACACGCCGAAGCACTGCACGTTCTCCGCTGGCGCGATCTGCGTTCCGAGCAAGTGCAAGGCTTCGTGGCCAACGAACACCGCCGTGGCCTGGCGCCCGGCACGCTCAAGCACATGCTTGCCGCCTGCCGCAGTTTCTATCGTTACCTCGCGCGTGAAGGCGAGGCGGCATCGAATCCCGCGCTCGGCGTGCGTTCGCCGAAAGCACCGCGCAAGCTGCCACAGGTACTCGACGTGGATGAAGTCGCCGCGCTGCTGGATTTTCCCGCCGATGATCCTGAAGCGACACGAGATCGTGCACTTCTGGAACTTTTATACTCCAGCGGCCTGCGCGTCTCGGAGCTCACCGATCTGCGCTGGCGCGATCTGGACCTGAGTGACGGCATGGTGCGCGTCACCGGCAAAGGCAGCAAGACGCGCATTGTCCCGGTCGGTGCCAAGGCCATCGCCGCGCTTGCCGCGCTGCGCAAACAGGATCGGCCCGGTGTGGATGATCCGCTCGTGCGCGGCAAACTCGGCCGTCCGCTGACGCCGAATGGTGTACGTGCGCGACTCAAGCGCCGCGCCAAGGACCAGGGCGTGTGGAAGCGGGTCTATCCGCACCTGCTGCGCCATTCCTGTGCCAGCCACGTGCTCGAATCCTCCGGCGATCTGCGTGCCGTACAGGAACTGCTCGGCCATGCCGATATCGGCACCACGCAAATTTATACGCATCTGGATTTTCAGCACCTGGCGCGGGTGTACGACGCGGCGCATCCAAGGGCGCGACGCAGGAAGGCATAAGCGCTGACTTGGAATTTGCAGGCCAGCCCCCACGTTTGGCATTTCGCAGTCTTATGGCGCACCCATGTCCGATTCCTTCCACGCCACCACCATCGTTTCCGTTCGCCGCGACGGCAAGGTCGTGATCGGCGGCGACGGCCAGGTCACGCTCGGCAATACCGTGGTCAAGGCCAATGCGCGCAAGCTGCGCCGCCTGGGCAAGGACGGTACGGTGATCGCCGGATTCGCGGGAGCGACTGCCGATGCGTTCACCTTGTTCGAGTTGTTCGAGGCCAAGCTCGACAAGCACGCCAACAATCTCACCCGCGCGGCGGTCGAACTGGCCAAGGAATGGCGCACCGATCGGCGCCTGGGTCGGCTCGAAGCGATGCTCGCGGTTGCCGACAAGGAGGCCTCGTTGCTGATCTCGGGCAACGGCGATGTGCTTGAACCGGAAAATGGCTTGATCGCGATCGGCTCCGGCGGACCGTTCGCGCAGGCCGCGGCCAAGGCCTTGCTCGAACACAGCGATCTGCCGGCGCGCGCCATTGTGGAAAAAGCGCTGAAGATCGCGGGCGACATTTGTATCTACACGAACCACAATGTGACCATTGAAGAGCTTTAACGCTCGTCACCCCGGCAGGGAATGCCGGGGTCCAGGCCCCAGGGAAGGCAATCCTGCTGTTGCGCTTGGCGATACTCTGGCGTCCATGCAGTCTGGATTCCGGCAATCCATGCCGGAATGACAAAAACATCTTTTGAAGGTTTTCGAGAATGTCCGAACTCACTCCCCGCGAAATCGTCAATGAACTCGACCGCTACATCATCGGCCAGAATGCGGCCAAGCGCGCGGTGGCGATCGCGCTGCGCAATCGCTGGCGGCGGATGCAGCTCGATCCGGCGTTGCGCGACGAAGTCACGCCGAAAAACATCCTGATGATCGGACCGACCGGTGTCGGCAAGACCGAGATCGCGCGCCGCCTTGCGCATCTGGCGAACGCACCCTTCGTCAAGGTCGAAGCGACCAAGTTCACCGAAGTCGGCTATGTCGGCAAGGACGTCGAGCAGATCGTGCGCGATCTCGCCGATGCGGCGGTGAAGATGGCGCGCGAACAAGCGAAGACGCAAGTACGCAGCCAGGCCGAGGATCGCGCCGAGGAGCGCATTCTCGATGCCTTGTTGCCTAAGCGGCAATTGCACGGCTTCATGGGCGAACCGCAACTGCCCGACACCAGCGATTCGGATACCCGGCAGAAACTGCGCAAGCAGCTGCGCGAAGGTACGCTGGACGAACGCGAGATCGAAATCGAAACTGCAATGAATGTCGGCGTCGAAATCATGGCGCCGCCCGGCATGGAGGAAATGACCAGCCAGTTGCGCGGGATGTTTTCCTCGACTGGCCGGACAGAAGACGCAGAAGCGCAAGCTGGCGATCAGATCGGCGCGGCCGCTGCTGATCGACGAGGAGGCGGCGGCGATGCTCAACGACGAGGAGATCAAGGCGCAGGCGCTTGCCGCATGCGAGCAGAACGGCATCGTCTTCATCGACGAGATCGACAAGGTCGCGCAGCGCGGCGAATGGAGCGGCGCGGGCGTGAGCCGCGAAGGCGTGCAGCGCGATCTGCTGCCGCTGGTCGAAGGCTCCACCGTGTCGACCAAGCATGGGATCGTCAAGACCGACCACATCCTGTTCATCGCCTCGGGCGCGTTTTCGCTGGCCAAGCCATCTGACCTGATTCCGGAATTGCAGGGACGTTTCCCGATCCGGGTCGAACTATCCGCGCTGAGCGCGGACGATTTCGAGCGCATTCTCACCGAACCGCACAGTGCGCTGACCAAGCAATACAGCGCGCTGCTCGCGACCGAAGGCGTGAAGCTGGAATTCGCCGCCGATGGCGTGCGTCGCCTTGCTGAAATCGCGCATGCGGTGAACGAGCGTACGGAAAATATCGGAGCGCGCCGTCTGCATACGGTGCTCGAACGCCTGCTCGACACGATTTCCTACGAGGCACCGGATCAGAACGGCAAAAGTTATACTATCGATGCGGCTTATGTTGACGGCCATCTCGCTGCGCTGGTGCAGGATCAGGATTTGAGTCGATATATTCTTTAGCGCCATCCGGCGCCTTTGGAACTGCGAGTTCTTGCTTGTCATCCCGGCATGGAGTGCCGGGATCCAGGACACAAGGATGTGGCTCCTTGCAAAAAGCTCCATCCCTGGTCACTGGATTCCGGCACTCCATGCCGGAATGACGGTGTAAAATTCCACTATGGCCAATATCAAACACCATCGCGAAGGCAACGTCGTCCAGTTCCGCGGGCGCGGCGTGCGCGCGCAGTTGCGCGAGGCGCTGGAGGGCAGCGTGCCGGTGCAGATCGCGCGCGAACGCATTTCCCCGGGCTGGGTGCACGGCTTCGTGATCGGTTTGTCCGCCGAGTTCTGCCTGGTTGCCGAAGTCAGCGACGCCATGCGCTTCGATGGTTTCCTTGCGCTCGCGGTGAGCGATATCAGCATGGTCGAGCAGGATCCCGGTCGCGAGTTCGTCGAGCGCGCACTGAAGCTCAACGAAGAAACCTTGCCGCAACTACCGCAGTTCAGGCTCGATGACTGGCAGACCATCGCCGAATCGGCGACGCGCGAAACTCCACTGATTTCACTCAACATGCTCGATGAGGGCGATGGCGAAGTCAGCTATATCGGCCGCCTCACGGGCACCGAACACGATGCCCTGGTGCTGCAGGAAGTCGACCCGAATGCGGTGTGGTATCCGGATACCGGCGCCTACGAATTCCAGGGTGTCGGCTCGATCGGCTTCGGCACCGCCTACATGCTATTGCTCGCGAAAATCGCCGGGTTGCCGCCAGTGCCGGCGCCAGTCGGCGAGTTCAGCGCCTGAGATGAAAGCGCCTGAAATGAACCCGCACCCCACTGGCATCACTCTGCATCGCGCCTCGCATGTACTCGAAGTCGCCTTCGACACGGGTGAAACCTTCCAGCTCCCCTGCGAATACCTGCGCACGCATTCACCCAGCGCCGAGGTACAGGGACACGGCCCGGGCCAGCGCGTGCTTCAACACGGCAAGCAGCACGTGAACATCGTGGAAATCGTTCCGGTTGGCCACTACGGCGTGGTGCTGAAATTCGATGACGGCCACGACACCGGCATTTACTCCTGGAATGTGCTGCACGATCTGGGTACGCGTCAGGCAGCGAACTGGCAGGCCTATCTGGAGGCGATCATGGCAGCGGGTTTGTCGCGCTGACCTGTCAATGCAGCAGTTTTGCGCTTGATGGATAATGCACGCCACTCAAATAATGCGAGACAGCCACCGTGCCCGAAGGTCCCGAAATCGACACCGACAAGCTGCGCGAAGCCATCGATGAGGAAATCGACAAGGAAGGCGGCAACCTGTTGCGCGGAATTGCGCTGAGTACGGCCCTGTTCGCGGCGATGGCGGCAATTGCCTCGCTTGAAGCCGGCGGTACGGTCAATGAAGCGCTGGCATTGAAGACCGAATCGACCCGACTGCAGGCCGAGGCTTCGGATCAGTGGGCCTACTATCAGGCGAAAGGCCTGAAGGCGGCCATCACCGAAGCCGAGAAAAATTCCTGGGCCGCGCTCGACAAGCCACCTCCAACGGAGTTGGCCGCGAACGCAGAGCGTTACCTCGCCGATCAGAAAAAGAGCAAGGACAAAGCTGAAGACCTCGAACGTCAACGCGACGAACATGGCAAGGAAGCGGATGAATTGATGCATCACCATCATTTCTACGCGCAGTCGGTTGCACTGCTGCAGGTGTCGATCGCACTCGGCGCAGTCGCCGCACTCACGCGCCGGAAACTGGTGTGGGTGGGTTCGGCCTTGCTGGGCATCGTCGGTTGCGGCGTCTTCGCCTGGGCGTTTCTCGGGGGTTGAGATGAGCGCGTCCGGCATGAATGAAACAGCCACCACGCATTTCGGTTACCGCGACGTGCCGCTCGCCGACAAGGAGAAACTGGTCGGCCAGGTATTTACCTCGGTCGCCACCAAGTACGACCTGATGAACGACCTGATGTCGTTCGGCGTGCATCGATTGTGGAAACGCTGGTTCGCGGCGACCAGCGGCGTGCGCGCGGGCGACCACGTCCTCGACCTCGCCGGCGGCACTGGCGATATCGCCGCCCTGCTGCTGCCGCGCGTCGGCGCGTCGGGCAGTGTCGTGCTCGGCGATATCAATGCCGCGATGCTGCATGCAGGCCGCGACCGCTTGCTGGATTGTGGATTTGTGCGCAATTTGCATTATGCGCAGTTGAATGCCGAAGCATTGCCGTTTCCGGATGCGAGCTTCGATGCAGTGACGATGGCCTTTGGCTTGCGCAACGTCACCGACAAACAGCGTGCGCTCGGCGAGATGTGGCGTGTATTGAAGCCCGGTGGACGGTGTGCTGATTCTCGAATTCTCCACGGTGCGTTCGGAACTGCTCAAACCGTTGTACGACTTCCATTCGTTCAAGGTGTTGCCGCGGCTCGGCGCGTTCATCGCCAGCGATGCGGAAAGCTATCAGTACCTCGCCGAATCGATCCGCAAGCACCCGGATCAGGCCACGTTGAAGGCAATGATGGAAGCCGCCGGTTTCGCCAAGGTCGATGTGCGCAATCTCTGACCGCCGGCATTGTCGCGATCCATCGCGGTTACAGGATTTGACATCGAAGCCGGCATGCCGGCGCGGGACTAGTCCTTTCGACACAGGCGCGCCCGCGCCAACCGGGGATAATCGGGCACTTTCCAACGGCGCAACCTGTCACATTCAACCTTCGGGGGAATTGCCATGCACAGAAAGATCGTATCCATCGCCTTGGTGACAACGCTGTTGGCGTTTCTCGCGCCAGCGGTTGTCGCCGCCGATCACGGTGAATCCGATGAATCGGTGAAAGTGGACGTGCAGAAATCGGACAAGGACAAGTCCGAACCGGCGCCGAAGGAAAAAGCGGTGACGACGTCGCATAGCGTCCAGATTGGCGGCCGCAGCATGGCCTACAAGGCTACGGCCGGGACGCTGATCATCCGCGACGACAAGGGCAAGCCCGAAGCAAACATGTTCTATGTCGCCTACATCGCCGACGGTGAAAAAGACGGCAGCCGGCGGCCGCTGACATTTTTATACAATGGTGGTCCGGGTTCGTCGAGCATCTGGCTGCACATGGGTTCGTTCGGACCGGTTCGCGTCTCCACGGCAAGTCCCGAGGCCACGCCGCCCGCACCGTATCAACTCGTGCCGAACTCCGACAGTCTGCTCGACAAGACCGACCTGGTGTTCGTCGACGCGATTGGCACCGGCTATTCGAAAGGCTTGCCGAACGAGAAAGAGAAAACCGAGAAGGACGCGGACCCGGACAAGAAGTTCTGGGGAACCGATGAGGACATCGATGCGTTCGGGCGCTTTGTGCAGCGTTACATCACAGTGAACAACCGCTGGAACTCGCCGAAATTCCTGTTCGGCGAATCCTATGGCACGCCGCGTTCGGCCGGCCTGGTCAAGTATCTGCAGGACCATGGTATTGCCTGCAACGGCGTGGTCCTGCTGTCGTCCATCCTCAACTATGCCGAGCATCTGCCGGGCCTTGACATCAACTACGTCAACTACCTGCCTTCGTATGCGGCAATCGCCTGGTATCACGACAAGCTGCCGAACAAGCCGGCGACGCTGGAGCCGTTCCTCACCGAAGTACGCGATTTCGCGCGCGGTGAATACCAAGTGGCGCTGAGCAAGGGCGCCGCGCTCGGCGATCAGGAACGCGATGCGATCGCGGCGAAACTGCATGCGTACACGGGTCTGAGTGTGGCTTACCTGAAGGAAGCCGATCTGCGCGTGAACCCCAGCCGTTTCCGCAAGGAACTGTTGCGCGACGATCGCCTCACCATGGGCCGTTACGATGCGCGTTTCGAGGGCGTCGACAGCGATGCCGCTGGCGAGAATCCGGAAACCGATGCTTCCGACACCGGCATCGC
This sequence comes from uncultured Gammaproteobacteria bacterium, assembly GCA_963804695.1. Taxonomy (GTDB): domain Bacteria; phylum Pseudomonadota; class Gammaproteobacteria; order Xanthomonadales; family Rhodanobacteraceae; genus Rudaea. The sequence goes on along the minus strand of CAWDRH010000003.1, from coordinate 2,488,893 downwards.
CGGTGCCTTCACTGCCGCGTTCAACGACTACCTGGTGCGCGAACTGCACTACCCCAGCGACATACCGTATAAGGTCGAGGCCACGGCAATTCGTTCCTGGGACTGGAAGCACAAGCTGCCCGGCGGCGAAAGCTGGATGAGCACGGTGCCGCTGCCGATCATGGTCAATGATCTCGGCGCCGCAATGCGCGAAAACCCGCACCTGAAGGTGCTGTCGGCCAACGGCTGGTTCGATCTGGCGACGCCGTTCTTCGCCACCGAGTACGATCTGGCGCATCTGGGCATCGATGCCAAACTGCGCCAGAACGTGACCATCGACTACTACCCGTCCGGGCACATGGTCTATCTGAATGTCGATGCGCTGAAACAGTTCAAGGCCGACCTGGCCAGGTTCTACGACAGCGCTGCTCCGCGCTAGACATCACACCTGCTGCGGTCGCCGACGTGACCGCGGCGTTGCTCTCATTGCTGGGGTTGATCGGTGTGCCTGACCGCTTCCGACCCTGAGCTGCCCGTCGCGAGGGGCAGCAATTGGGATACAAACTCTTCAAAAACTACTCCGACACCAGTAAAGTCTCGAACCGCCCTACTTAAGTCTACTTAGCCACCATGCCGTTGGTGCTCAGGCTGGAAAAGTATGCTTAGACCATTCTCAATCGTGCGAAGTCTCATGATCGTCAGAATTCTAGCGACCTTTTTTCTACTCACCTGTCTGACCGCGAATGCTCAGACGCCGCTGCCATTCGATGTTCCTTCGGTTCAGTTGTCGCTCGGTGGGAGCGTCAATGCGCTGATCGTCGTGCCAGATGGCGGCGTCATTTTGGGTGGAAATTTCAGTACGGTAAATGGAGTTGCGCGATCAAACATTGCTCGACTGCGGCCGAATGGTACTTTGGATCCGGAGTGGAATCCGGGAGCCGATTTCGGTGTGTATGCTTTTGCCCTCGACGCGTCGGGAGAACTCATTGTGGGCGGACAATTCGGTGTCATTGGCGGCGTAACCCGTACTCACGTAGCAAAACTCGATCCGAGCGGCCAAGGCAATGTTGATCCGACCTGGAGCCCTGAAGTCGATAGCTGGGGCGTCGATGCATTGGAAACCGACAACAACGGGTGGGTCTACTTAGGGGGAAGCTTCGGCAGCGTCGGTGGACTTGAGCGAGCTGATCTTGCAAGAGTTTCGTTGAACTCAGGTGTGGTAGACCCAGCATGGAATCCTGCAAGCACTAGTACCGGCACCATCGCGGTCTACGCGCTAAAGAGTGACAACCAAGGTTCAATTTTTGTCGGCGGGTACTTCTCTGGCATCGGAGGGCGACAACAGCAGGGTATCGCAAAATTTTCGACCAGCGGAACTGGCGCTGCGGACGCCAACTGGAATCCAGATGTCGAGACTTCAGTCCACGCGATAGCCCTTGATGCAAGTGGCAATCTCTACGTGGGTGGGGACTTCAGCTTAGCCGGCGGCTTGTACCGCGGGGGACTAGCGAAACTTTCGGCAACAGGGACAGGGGCGCTCGACACGACGTGGAACCCGGCGGGATTTGGTCAGGCAACTACGTACGCACTTGCTCTAGACGGGCATGGGTCGATCTATGTTGGAGGTTACCTGATCAACAGCAATTTTGGGAGGAACTATTTTGCGAAACTATCTGCCACCTCAACGGGATCGGTGGTCACAACCTGGACTGCAGATACCGACAACAACGTCCAGGCATTAGCAATCAACTCGACAGGGAACGTGTATGTTGGGGGACTGTTCGGTACCTTGGGCGGCCAGGGCCGCGTCGGATTTGGCTCACTAAACGCATCGGGAGCCATGCTGCAACCGAATAATTTGGGCAGCAGCTCTCCCGGATACGTAACCGCTCTCGCTCAGCAGCCTGACGGTGGAGTAATTATCGGTGGATCATTTCAGGTCGCCAATGGCGCCGCCCGTAGCAATCTTGCCCGATTGCTTCCTAGTGGATCACTAGACCCCAACTGGGACCCCGGTCAAAACAGCATTTGGACTAACAGTCCGGAGGTCAGGTCGCTCGCCACAGATTCGAACGGAGATGTTTTTGTCAGTGGGAACTTCACCCAGATTGGTGGTCAACAACAAGTCAATTTAGCCAAAATCGCAAGCACAGGAGCAGTTTACGCGTCATGGAACGCGGGGCTCAATTCGTTGACCGAGATTGATGCAATTGTGCCGACATCTCTCGGGAGCGTTTTTGCCGCGGGAAGCTTCTATTCGATCGGTGGAAGGTCGCAATCATTCCTAGCCAAACTTTCCGACATCAGCGGAGTTGCCGACACAACCTGGAGTCCCACGCCGGACAATTCGGTACGCTCACTGGCCTACGACGCAAGCGGTCTATATGTTGGCGGCGACTTTGCGAATATCGGCGGCTTAGCTCGGAATCACATCGCAAGAATATCTGCAATTACAGCGGCCGTCGATCCATTATGGAATCCGGGTGCTGACGGGTCAGTGACTACATTGGGCCTCGATGCAAACGACAATTTGTACGCTGCCGGATCTTTCGCAAACATTGGCGGCCAAGCACGCTCTGGCATTGCAAAGTTGGACGTCAACGGGAACGTCGATAGCAACTGGAATCCCGCAGTCGATGGCGTCGAATCATTGGCGATTGGAACGGGCGACTCACTTTATGTGGCTGGGAGCTTTACGACCATCCAGGGCCAATCCAGAACGGGTGTCGCGCGTCTTTCGCAAGTCGACGGCATCCTTGACTCTCAATGGAACCCGATTCTCGCAAACTCCATGGATGGGTTCGGACCTTCACCGGTCCATGCGATGGTTCTCGCTCCAGATGAATCGCTCTATATCGGTGGCGAATTCACCAGCGTCGATGGACGAACTCGGAGTGGCTTCGCGATTTTGGAACCGGATGAGATATTCAAGAACGGCTTTGAATAAAATTGGTTCGGGCAATGCGACCTGAGAACGGGCTTGGATAATCGCCAGCGACCGGTTCTAGGAAGTCGGAATCGAAACTCAAATGGCTTGTGATGGCCGAAAACGGCCTTCGATCAATATCAACCATTTTCCAAAACCCACGATCGCCCCGATCGGAATCCGCGGATGGCATACTGCGCCCATCATGTGGTCATTCAGGAATTCTTTGACATGTCTTTTTTCCTGCGCTGCCTTGCCCCGGGTCTGCTGAGTCTCGTCGCCATGTCCACCCTGCACGCCGAAACCGATCCGCATTCCTGGGCACAACCCGACAAGGTGCGGGTGAGTGCATTGGCGCTCGATCTGGACGTTTCGTTCGAGCAGCACCGGCTGACCGGCAGCGCTGAGTTGGCGCTGGACTGGGGCGATCCGGCTGCGCGCGAACTCGTGCTTGATACGCGCGATTTGACCATCGAAAAGGTCGAGGCCGAGGACAAATCCGGACACTGGTTTGCCACGAAATTCACGCTCGCCAAGCCCGATGCGATACTCGGCTCGGCACTGCACATCGCGCTGGGTGAACAAAGCGGCAAAGTCCGCATTGTATATAAAACCAATCCCGACGCATTCGGCCTGCAATGGCTCGATCCGGCACAGACCGCAGGCAAGAAGTATCCGTTCATGTACTCGCAGTCCGAATCGATCAACGCGCGCACCTGGGTGCCATTGCAGGACACGCCCGGCGTGCGTTTCACCTATGCCGCGCATATCCGCACACCGAAGGCGCTGCGTGCAGTGATGAGTGCCGACAACGATCCGAAGCATGCGCTCGATGGCGATTTCCGCTTCACCATGCCGCAGAAGATTCCGTCGTATCTGTTGGCACTCGCGGTCGGCGATCTCGCCGTCAAGGAAACTGGTCCCCGCACTGCGGTGTACGCAGAACCCGCTACGGTCGATCTGGCCGCGAAGGAATTCGAAGATACGGAAAAGATGATCGAAACCGCGGAGAAACTCTACGGACCCTACCGCTGGGGCCGCTACGACATCCTCGTGTTGCCGCCGTCATTCCCATTCGGTGGCATGGAGAACCCGCGCCTGACCTTCGCCACACCGACGGTGCTGGTCGGCGACAAGAGTCTGGTCAGCCTGGTCGCACACGAACTGGCGCACTCGTGGTCGGGAAACCTGGTCACCAATGCGGCGTGGCGGCATATCTGGCTCAACGAGGGATTTACCACATATGTACAAGGCCGCATTGTGGAAGCGGTCTACGGCAAACAGCAGGCCGATGAGGAATTCATCATCGCGGTGAATGAATTGCGCGAGGATTTCAAGGACACGCCCGCCGCCGATCAGCGCATGGTGCCTGAACTGAAGGGCCGCGATCCGGATGATGGCCTGTCCGACGTGCCGTACACGAAAGGTTCGTGGTTCCTGCAATGGCTCGAATCCAGATTCGGCCGCGAGACGTTCGATGTGTTCCTGCGCGGCTACTTCGACCACTTCGCCTTCCAGAGCATCACCACCGATCAGTTTGTGAATTACCTGCAAGCGAACCTGCTCGACAAATATCCCGGCAAGGTGAGCATGGCGCAAGTCAACGCCTGGCTGTATGAGCCCGGCATTCCCGCCGATGCGCCACTGCCCGTGTCAAGGCGCTTCGAAGCCGAGAACAAGCAGCGCGACGAATTCCTCGCAGGCAACTTGTCCGCCACCGACCTGCAGGCGCAGAAGTGGACGACCCAGGAATGGCAGTATTTCCTCGACCGCCTGCCGCCAAAACTGACGTCGGCGCAAATGCACGATCTGGACGCCGCCTACCATCTGACCGGATCGCACAATGCCGAAATTGCATTCCGCTGGTACCGGCTTGCGATCGGCAGCGATTACCGCGTTGCGTTCCCGGCCATGCGCGAACACATGCTGCGCATCGGCCGCCGTATCCTGGTCGTGCCGTTGTACGAGGGACTGGCTAAAACACCGGAAGGGAAGGTGTTCGCGGAAAAGGTATATGCCGAGGCAAAGCCCGGCTATCACCCGATGACACGCGTGGCGGTGGAGAAAGGCGTTGGCGAAGAAATTAAAGCCCACCGGTGACAGTGAAGTGTCAGCTTTTCTTTAGCGCGTCAGGAATTTCAGCAGCCGATCCGCCGTGCGCCGGTACGGCGGCCGCATCATCTTCAAGCTCGACCAGCGCGCCTGGTATAGCACCGGCTTCTGCTTGGTAAAGGTGAGAAAGCCTTCGCGACCGTGGTAATGGCCCATGCCGGACGGACCGACGCCACCGAAGGGCAGATCGCTTTGAGCGAAGTGCAGCACCGTGTCGTTGACGCTGACGCCGCCGGCGATGGTGCGTTCGAGCACGCGCTCGGTGCGCACCTTATCAGTGTCGAAATGATAAAGCGCCAGCGGCCGCGGCCGTGCGTTGACGTAGTCGATGGCGGCATCGACCGAATCGACCGCGACCAGTGGCAGGATAGGGCCGAAGATTTCGTCCTGCATCAACGCCAGATCGTCGCGGGCATTCAGCACGAGTGTTGGGGGCAAAATGCGCTTGCCGGCATCTCCCGATGCCAACTCCACTATCTGCGCGCCGGCAGCATGCGCCTGGTCGAGGTAACTTTTCAGACGGCCGTACTGCGCCGCATTGACGATGCTGCTGTAGTCGGGATTCGCAGCGAGATCGGCGTAGCGCTGCGAAATATACTTTTTCATTTCCTCCACAAAGGCAGGAATCATCGTGCACGGCAACAATACGTAATCCGGTGCGATGCAGGTCTGGCCTGCGTTGAGGAATTTTCCCGCAGCAATGCGCTCGACCGCCGTCGCCAGCGGATAATCCGGCGCGACAATGACCGGCGACTTGCCGCCGAGTTCCAGCGTCAGCGGCGTGAGATTCGGCGCCGCCGCCGCCATCACCTTGCGCCCGACCGCGGTCGAGCCGGTGAAGAACAGATGATCGAACGGCAGCGCGGCGAACGCGGCGGCAACGTCGGGGCCGCCGAGTACGGTCGCAACACGCTCCTGGGAGAAAACTTCCGCGAGCAAGGCCTTGAGCAGTTCGGACGTGCGCGGTGTGTGCTCGGAGGGTTTCAGCATGACGTGATTGCCTGCGGCGATCGCCGTCGCCAGCGGCACCAAGGCGAGATTCACCGGATAGTTCCACGGCGCGATGATGCCGACCACGCCAAGCGCTTGATAGCGCACTTCGGTGCGTGCCGGGAAGAACAGCCAGTCGGCGGCCGCACGTTTAGGCTGCATCCAGCCGCGCAAATGGCGGCACAAATAATCGATCTCGTTGAGCACCGTCATGCCGTCGGTCAGCAACGATTCGTGGCGCGAGCGGCGGCCGAAATCCGCGCTCATCGCAGCGGCGAAATCGTCCAAGCCGCCGCCTTGAACGCCGCACGCAAGCGTTTCAGATCGGCGATGCGCTCGGCGTAATTCGGGATATGGCGCTGGTGCGCAGCACGCAGACGCGCGAGGGTGGCATTCAGATCGGAGGACTTCACGGCGGCTTCGTTCATGCGTCCAGTGTAGCGCGCAGCGGACCCGGTTGCAGAATCGCCAGCGCAGCACAGTGATACCATCGGCGCCACTTCAAACAACGTGTGACACCGTGACTATCCGCCCCTATCGCGAACAGCTTCCGCGCCTTGGCGCCAAGGTATACATCGATCCAGCCGCCGTACTCATCGGCGATGTCGAACTCGGCGACGACGCCTCGCTTTGGCCGTGCACCGTGGTGCGTGGCGACGTCAACTTCATCCGCATCGGCGCGCGCAGCAATATCCAGGATGGCGCCGTGCTGCACGTGACCCACGACGGCCCGTACACTCCGGGCGGCTTTCCTTTGGTGATTGGCGCGGACGTCACCGTCGGCCACGGTGCGATCCTGCACGCCTGCACGATCGAGGACGCCTGTCTGATCGGCATGCACGCGACCGTGCTCGATGGTGCGCGTGTGTGCCGTCACGCGATGGTCGGTGCGGGCGCGGTAGTGACACCCGGCAAGATCGTCGGCGAGGGCGAACTGTGGCTGGGCAATCCGGGGCGCTGCGTACGCAAGCTGAGCGCCGAACAGATCGAACAGCTTTATTATTCGGCGCAGCATTATGTGCGGCTGAAGGACGAGTATCTCGGCACGCCAACAACCGTGGTCAAGGCGGCGCGCTAGCCCTTTCCCACACCGCAAGAATCCGCAACGCCTCGTCGCGACTGCCACCGCACATCGTCGGTTCCGGACGCAGGCGCCGGCACACATCCGGTCGTTCGGGTCTGCCGAACAGCAGGCAGCGATTGTCGTTGTCCAATTGTATACAACGCACGCCGGCGGGTTTGCCCTGTCGGCATGCCGGGTATCGGCGAGGAAATCGACGGCGCGATGCAGCAGGCGCCGCAACCGATGCGGCAGTCCACGCGGATCAATCCGTCGCGTGCAGCGCGAGTTCGGCGCGCAGCTCGGCGTAGACCGCGTCGGTTTCCGGACGCACGCCATGCCAGATCCGGAATGATTCCGCGGCCTGTTCGACCAGCATGCCGAGGCCGTCCATCGCCTGCGACGCGCGTGCCGCGCGCGACCACGCGAGGAATGCGAACGCCGCCGCACCATAGGACAGGTCGTAGCACAGCGTGCGCGGGCCGATCAATGCCAGCGGCAGGTGCAGCGATTCGCGCGCGTGCCCGGCCGAGGTCGCGTTGACGATCAGCTCGAAGCCGCCGAGACGGGGCAGATCTTCCCAATAGCGCGTATGCACACGTTGCGGCAAGCCGACCGCGTCGGCCAGCGCATCGGCACGTTCGGGCGTGCGATTGACGATCACCAGCTCGGCGACACCGGCATCGAGCAAGGCAAATGCCGCCGCGCGTGCCGCGCCGCCGGCGCCAAGCAGCAGGCTGCGACGTCCACGCAGATCGAGCGAATGACGTTCAGTCAGATCGCGCACCAGACCGGCGCCATCGGTATTGTCGCCACGCCAGCGGCCGTCGGGCATGCGCGACAGCGTGTTGACCGCGCCGCTGCGAACGGCGAATGCGGAAAGTTCGGCGCACTGCGCTGCCGCATGGGTCTTTAGCGGCAGGGTGACATTGGCGCCACGACCGCCGGTTGCGGCGAAGTCGCGCAGGCTTGCCGCGAATTCGCGCGCATCGGCGTCGATGGTGGAATAGTGTAAATGTACACGTCGTTTGCGCGGCGTAGTGCGCGTGGATGCGCGGCGACAGTGAATGCGCAACGGGGTGACCGAAGACGGCGAAGCGCGGTGCAGCGGCCGGCACCGCGTCAATGGGCATCGCGCAGCCAGCCCGCTGCCTGCACCGCGAAGTAGGTGAGTATGGCATCGGCGCCGGCACGCTTGATGCTCGTCAGTGCTTCGAGTACGCAGCTGCGTTCGTCCAGCCAGCCGTTGACGCTGGCCGCTTTCAGCATCGCGTATTCGCCGCTGACCTGGTAGGCGAAAGTCGGCGCGCCGAAGCGTTCCTTGACCCGGCGCACGACATCCAGATACGGCAGCGCCGGCTTGACCATCACCATGTCCGCACCTTCGGCCAGATCCAGCTCGACCTCGCGCAATGCCTCGTCGGCGTTGGCCGGATCCATCTGATAAGTATACTTGTTGCCTTTTCCCAGATTTGCCGCGGAGCCGACCGCGTCGCGGAACGGGCCGTAGAAACCGGAGGCATATTTCGCCGAGTAGGCGAGAATGCGGGTGTGGATGTGACCGTGCATCTTCCAGCGCCTGCCGGATCGCGCCGATGCGACCATCCATCATGTCCGATGGCGCGACCACATCGGCGCCCGCGTGCGGCATGCGACAACGCCTGCTTGACCAGGGCTTCGACGGTGGCATCGTTGACTACGTAACCGGCGTCGTCGATCAAGCCGTCCTGACCGTGCGTGGTGAATGGATCGAGCGCGACGTCGGTAATCACGCCCAATTCCGGCAACGCCGATTTCAGCGCGCGTACCGCACGCTGGGCCAGACCCTGCGGATTCCAGGCTTCGCGCGCATCCGAGCGATTTCGCCGACTCCAGCGTGACCGGAAACAACGCGATGGCCGGGATGCCGAGCGCCTGCACCTGTGCGGCCAGAACCAGGAGTTGGTCGATCGACAGGCGCTCCACGCCGGGCATCGACGCCACCGGTTCGCGCTGGCCACGACCTTCGCACACGAACACCGGCAGGATCAGGTCGGCCGGGGTGAGCGTCGTCTCGCGCATCAGTGCGCGCGAAAACGCATCGCGGCGCATGCGCCGCATGCGAATCTGGGGGTAGGGCATCGGTCACTCCACGGCAGCACAAGCTGTCATTTTACCGTCATTCGCGATCATGGCAGCGGCGACTTGCAAAGCGCCGCGGTTACTGTTGTGATGGCGCCCGCATTCGAGGGGGCGACGCAATCGCCGAATGCACGCGTGGCGAGCACGCTGCGTGGTGCTGCCTGGACTCAAGTCTCCGGACAGCAACGCGCAGCCGATCGCGCTCCAAGCCGAAAGGAAGTGCCGCTGTGGACGGGATTCTCGTCGTCGAACGCTCCGCCACGCTGAGTCATCTGCTCAAGCGCACGCTTGGCGCTGCCGCACTCAGCGCACGCAGTGAATTGTCCAGTTACCTCGAAGCAATCGATCATCTCAAGCGTTCCGCGGAACTGGACCAGCCCTATCGATTGCTTCTGATCGGCGCTCCGACGCGGATGACGCGCGAATTTGCGGCCTTGCTGGAATATCTTCGCGGCCCGGCGGCATCCCTGCCCGTGCTGTTGATGGCGCACGAGAAATCAGCGGAACTCGTGCAATTTACCGACACCCGCCCGCAAACAAGCCTGGTTCAGTGGGCCGATTTCAGCCGCATCCCTGGCGTAATCAAGCTATTGGCGCCCGAGTCGGCCCATGCCCGCGAATCAAGCCCTGCCGCACCCACCGCAGCGGCGCCCGGTGGCATCCGCATCCTGTTTGTGGATGATTCGCAGAGCGTCCGCCTGGCTTACCGGCAACTGCTGGAGCGCAACGGTTTCCAGGTCGCCACGGCCGCTTCGCTCGCCGAAGCCAGCGAAACGGCCAGCAAGGGCAACTTCGATCTGGTCATCGTCGATTACTTCCTGCCCGACGGCAACGGCGACGAGCTATGCCGACGCCTGTCCGGCAAGCCCGGTGCGCCTGCACTGGCGATCATTACCGGCACGTATCGCGAGGACGTGATCAAGCGTTGTCTCGACGCCGGCGCCACCGAATGCATGTTCAAGAACGAGGCCAAGGAGTTGTTCCTTGCGCGCGTGCATTCGCTGGGTCGACAGATCCAGATGCAGAAATCGGTCGAATCCGAACGCCAGCGTCTGGACGGCATCCTGGGTTCGGTCGGCGATGGCGTATACGGCGTGGACAATGCCGGTATCGTCACCTTCATCAACCCGACTGGACTGCAACTGCTCGGCCACGGCGACGAAGCCGTCGTGGTGGGCAAGCCGGCGCACGCCACTATCCATTATGCCGCCGAAGACGGACGCCTCATCGAACCGGACGAATCGCAGCTCAACCGCGCCTATGCCGATGGGCAACCGCTGAACGCGCATGAGACCGTGTTCTGGAAGAAGTCCGGCGAAGGCATTCCGGTCGAATGCACAGTGCTGCCGCTGGCAATCGCACAACGACGCGAGGGTTCGGTTGTGGTGTTCCGCGATATCTCCGACCGCAAGAGCGCGGAGCGCCTGCGCTGGGAACTCGCCCACGACCGGCTGACCGGCCTGGCCAATTCGCGTCATTTCAACCGCGCACTGTCCACGAACTCAACCGCCGGCGCGACCAGAGTGGCTACGCGGCGGTGCTGTATATCGACATCGACCGCTACAACTACATCATCGACAGCGCCGGGCAGCCGGTGCGGAAAAATTGCTGGTCGAAGTCGCCGGCGCCATCGGCAAACGCCTGCGCGAAGGCGACGTGCTGGCGCGCATCGAAGGCGACCGCTTCGCCTTGCTGCTCGCGGGTGTGCAACTGGAAAACCTGTTCCCGGTCACCGATGGCTTTCGCGAACTACTGCATCAGTGCCACTACGAAGTCCACGGTCAAAAACGGCATGCCACCGCCTCGATCGGCGTAGCCGTGATCAGCAAGGACACGCCGTCGAGCGAATACGCCCTCGAACACGCCCGCCTGGCCTGCAAAGGCGCCAAGCAGCGCGGCCGGGACCAGACCGAAATCTATGTCGGCGAGCACGATGCACGCATCGCACGCGAGATCGAAACCGGCTGGACCGATCGCCTGCGCGAGGCACTGGAGCAGGAACGCTTCCTGTTTCTCGCGCAACCCATCGTGCCGCTGGCGGCGCTGCCCACCGAGGAAAGCGCCGTGGTGCAGCGCCAGGGTTGGCGTGTCAACGGTACCGGCATGGCCGGGCTGGAATACCTGTTTGAAGTCCTCATCCGCATGGTCGGCAAGGACGGTCAGTTGATTTCGCCGAGTGTCTTTGTGCCGTTGGCCGAACGCGTCGGCATGATGCCGAAAGTGGACCTATGGGTGATCAGTCGGCTTCTGCGCCATCTGGCCGGATTGAAAGATATCAAGGCGCCAATCGCGTTCCATGTGAACCTGTCGAACATGACCCTGGCGGATCCGGAATCGCTGGCGCTGATCGAAGCAGCAGTCAAGGATTCGGGCGTGCCGGCACGGCAACTCGTATTCGAGATTACCGAAACCAGCGAGCTGACCAGTCTGCATGTTGCACGGCGCTTCATCTCGGCCGTAAAGAAACTCGGCTGCCGCTTCGCGCTGGACGACTTCGGCACCGGGTTCTCCTCATTCACGCATCTGCGTCATCTGCCCGTGGATTTCGTCAAGATCGAAGGCAGTTTCGTCGAAGGCATGGCCACCAGCGAACTCGATCGCAAGATGGTGACCTCGATTACGCAACTGGCGCAATCGCTGCAATTGCAGGTCGTCGGCGAGCATGTGGACAGCTTCGCCACACTGGCCGCCCTGCGCGCAAGCGGCGCCGAATATGCACAGGGCAATTATCTCGGTGAACCGCGGCCGCTGCTGTCGATCGACTTTGCGGCACTGTTCCCGCATCGCTAGGGAACCACTGCAAAACCTATTGCGCTCGGCATCTTGCGTGCCGGCGGTGCTCGGAATCCTCATTTACCGTCAAGTAAACTGCGGTTCCTGCGCGCCGCCGGCACGCAAGACTGCCATCGCTCGCTACGGTTTTGCAGAGGTTCCCTAACACGCGCGACGCGGTTCTCATTCAAACTGCGAACTGGTTCAGCGACGGTTCGATTTGAACAGGCGATACTGCGAAAATCCGGCGCAGATTCATTGCGCTGGCATACTTTTATAGAGTATGGTTGAATAGCTTTACATAACCTCTTGATAAAGAGGAAATATATGTCGCCCCAATTACTGGTTTTCGCGCTCCTGAGCGCTTTGGTGATGCTGACCCTGACTTCGGTCCGGCGCATTCCGGAAGGGCACGCCTATACCTTGCGCCGAATCGGCGGTCATATGCGCACCGTCGGTGCGGGCGTGCACGTGATCTGGCCACTGGTCGAACGCGTCGCGCACAAGATCCGTTTGCTCGGCAACGTGGTGGAAGTCACCGCGCAATCGACGTCCGCCGCTGGTTCGAGCTTGAGCGGTCGCGTGTATTTTCAGGTTCTGGACGCGGAACGCGCGGACGGTGTGATCGACGGCATTGCCGATCTGCTGCGCCAACGCATCCCCGAACTGGCCGCTGGCGCCTGTGTCGAGGAAGACCTCGCCGCACGCAATCTGCACCTAAAGGCTGAACTCAACCGCGACCTGCGTGATCGTGGTCTGCTGATTACCCGCGTCCAGCTCGCGCCGGGCTGATCGCGCGGGACTGAATCGTCCGCCCGACGACGCGCGCGTACAGCCGCTGCATGTCCAGCGCTGGATTTTGCCGGCACTCCCAAGGATACTTGCCGGCCCCACGGTCGCGGCTACGCGCGGCCAGGGTGCAAGGAACCGCATGACTCCTTTAGCCAATCGCGCTGCCCTCTACGCCCGCCTGCGCGCGGGAACCGCCGAACTCGGCCTCGCGCCGTCGGCGGAAGCGTACGAGCGCCTGCTCGATTACATCGAGTTGCTGGCGCGCTGGAATGCGACTTACAACCTGACGGCCGTACGCGATCCGGCCGACATGATCACGCGGCATTTGCTGGATTCGCTGGCCGTTGCGGCGTACGTGCGCGGCGACAGTCTGGCCGATCTGGGTTCCGGCGCGGGCCTGCCCGGCATTCCGCTGGCCATTCTGGAACCCTCGCGACAGCACACATTGATCGACAGCAATGGCAAGAAGGCGAGTTTCCTGCGCGAAGCCGTGCGCACGCTCGCGTTGGATAATGTGAGGATCGAGCAGGCGCGTGTGGAAGTTGCCCACGGCAGCTACGATTGCATCACCGCACGCGCTTTCGCCACACTCGACGACATGCTCACTCTCGGCGGTCATTTGCTCGGGCCCGACGGCATCTGGCTGGCGCTCAAGGGCCTGCTGCACGCCGATGAAATCGCCACCTTGCCGCCGGGTTTCCAGGTCACTGATGTGCATGCGCTTGCGGTGCCGGGCTTAGGTGCCGCACGGCATTTGGTAGTGATCCGGCACACTCAAGCCTTGGCGCAGGACCACGCCGCATGAACAAGGCAATGCAATGACCCGCATCATCGCCATCACCAACCAGAAAGGCGGTGTCGGCAAGACCACGACGGCGGTTAATCTCGCCGCAGCGCTAGCCGAGACGCGCCGCAAAATCCTGCTGGTCGATCTCGACCCGCAGGGCAATGCGACGATGGCTTCCGGCATCGACAAGCGCATGGCCAAGCCGACTGGCTGCGAAGTGCTGCTCGACGAAGCCAGCATCGAGAGCGCGATCGTCTCGACTCAAGCCGGCTTCGATCTGCTGCCCGGCAATCGCGACCTGACGGCGGCGGAACTCAAGCTCATGGACGCGCTAGCCCGTGAATCGCGTTTGAAGGATCACCTGGCCAAACTCGGCGATCGCTACCAGACCATCCTAATCGACTGTCCACCGTCGCTGCATCTGCTCACAATCAATGCGCTGACCGCCGCGCACGGCGTGCTGATTCCGATCCAGTGCGAATACTTCGCGCTCGAAGGTTTGTCCAGCCTGCTAGACACGGTCAAAGCCGTGCGCGCCAGGTTGAATCCGCATCTGGAAATCGAGGGCCTGTTGCGCACCATGTACGATGTGCGCAACAACCTGGGCAACGACGTCTCGGCGCAATTGTCCAAGCATTTCGGCGACAAGCTCCTGCGTTCGGTGATCCCACGCAATATCCGCCTGGCCGAGGCGCCGAGCCACGGCAAGCCGATCAACCTGTACGACCGCGAATCGCGCGGTGCGATCGCCTATCTCGGCCTGGCCGGCGAGATGATCCGGCGCGAGCGCTCGCCCGCGGTAGCGCATGCAAACTGAAGGAAGAAAACATGGCGGCTAAACGGCGCGGCGGTCTGGGCCGCGATCTGGATGTCCTTCTGGGTACCGAGGAGAACGCCGGCCCTGCGGAAGCCGAAGGCGATTTGCGTCTGCTCGGCGTGACCCGGATTCAGCCGGGAAAATATCAGCCGCGCCAGAGCATGGACGAAGAACGCTTGCAGGAACTGGCCGCGTCGATCAAGGCGCAGGGTCTGATCCAGCCGATCGTGGTTCGCGCCATCGGCGCGGATCGCTACGAGATCATCGCTGGCGAACGCCGCTGGCGTGCCGCGCAACTGGCCGGGCTCAAGGACATTCCGGCGCTGGTGCGCGATGTCCGCGATCAGGCCGTCGTCGCCATGGCGCTGATCGAGAACATCCAGCGTGAGGATCTTTCTCCGCTGGAAGAGGCCCACGCCTTGCAGCGCCTGATTGCCGAATTCAAGCATACCCACCAGCAGGTCGCCGATGCCATCGGCCGCTCGCGCGCTGCCGTATCGAACCTGCTGCGTTTGCTCGACCTGCCTGCACCGATCAAGCAGCTGCTCGAGCAACACAAGCTCGACATGGGCCATGCGCGTGCATTGCTGACGCTGGAACCGAAGCTGGCGCTGGGTCTTGCACGTCAGGCCGCCGAACAGGGCTGGTCGGTGCGCGAGCTTGAAGAGGCGGCGCGCAAGGCGCAGACCACACACAAAGGCAAAACCAGGCCGGCGGCAAGTGCACGCGATGCGGACATCGTTGCGCTGGAACGTGAACTGGCGGAAAAGCTCGCGGCCAAAGTCAGCATCCAGCATGGGCGTGGCGGACGCGGCAAACTGGTCATCGGCTATCACAGCGTGGACGAACTCGAGGGCATCCTCGAGCGCATTCGCTGAAAGATCGACGACAGCTTGACGGTCATGTCATCCGTGAGCAGCAAGCAGCGCCAGTTCGATGCCCTGGTCCGCAGTTTGTCAGGCGATCTGTTCCGCTACGGATACTGGCTTTGCGGCGATCACGCCTTGGCCAACGATCTGGTTCAGGAAACTTTCCTGCGCGCGTGGCGTTCGCTGGATTCGCTGCGCGACACGGCAGCGGCGAAGGCCTGGTTGATCACGATCCTGCGCCGCGAGCATGCGCGTCTGTACGAACGCAAGACGCCGCAATTTGCCGACGTAGACGACATCGAAGTGGCCGACGAGCGCAATGCACACATGCCGGAATTCGCCGGCGAGGAAAACCTGATCCACAACGCCATGCGCAAGCTCGATCCCAAATACCGCGAACCACTGCTGATGCAGGTGCTGGGCGGTTTTTCCTGCGAGGAAATCGCACGCGAACTCAAGATCACGCCCGCGGCGGTGATGACCCAAGTTTTTCGCGCGCGGCAGAAGCTCAAGTCCATGCTGGACGGCGGCGCACAGGAGGCGGCCATCCATGAATTGTCTTGAATTCCGCCGCCAGCTCAACATCGACCCGCATTCCGGCGCGGCGGATTTCGTGCGCCACCGGCAGGATTGTCCGCGTTGCGCCGAAGCGTTCGAGCGCGCCCAGGCTTTCGAACAGTCGTTGCGGCAGACGCTTGCCGTGGCACCGCCGCCGCAACTGGCCGAATCGATCCTGCTGGCCCAGGCCACCGCGCAACAGCGCCAGCGCCAGCGCTATCGCCGCGGCGGCGCCCTGCTGGCGATGGCCGCTGCCGTCGTGCTTGCCGTCGGTATTGGCATGCGGGTTCAGGCCGAGCCGCTTCCGGTCCTTGCGGTCGATCACATGATGAGCAAGGACGAGGCGTTCGCGCTCGCCATGACCACGCCCGTTCCCGACGGCGATGTCCGCAAAGCGTTCGCGCAACGCGGCGTCGCGCTGATGAAGGTGCCTGCGGATATCAGCTACGTCGCCTGCTGCCCGGTCGGCAGCCACAAATCCGTGCACATGGTGATGCCGCAGGCCGATGGCCCGGTCACGGTGCTGTATCTGGCCAACGACGACCACGAACAGCGCAAGGATTTCACCCAGTCCGGCTGGAGCGGCCGCAGCGTGCCACTGGCGCACGGCACCCTGGTGATGCTCGGTCACGATGCCAGTCATTTCGATCATGTCGAAAATGTCTGGCGCGATGCCTTGCAAGGTTCCGGCGCGGCCAGCAACGTGCGTATCTGAGTCCTGTCCGGCTGCTCGCCGCTGCATAACCCGGTAAAATCCACCGCGTGCGCCAGCCGGCGCCAGAACGGAATCCCCATGACCATCCTTGTTACCGGCGCAGCCGGATTCATCGGCGCCTATGTTGCGCGCGCGCTGCTGACACGAGGCGAGCGCGTCGTCGGTGTCGACAATTTCAATGATTACTACGACCCGCAACTCAAGCGCGATCGCGTCGCTGCACTGTGTCCGGCGCTGGAACTGCGCATACTCGATCTGGCTGACAAGGCCGCGCTGGATGCGTTGTTCGCGGAAATCAAACCCGCTCGCGTGATCCATCTCGCGGCGCAGGCTGGCGTGCGCTATTCGCTGAAGAATCCCTACGCCTATCTGCACAGCAACTGGGCCGGATTTCTCAATGTGCTTGAAGCCTGTCGGCACGGTGACATCCAGCATCTGGTCTATGCCTCGTCGTCATCGGTTTACGGCGGCAATGCGGTCGCGCCGTTTTCCGAAGCGCAGACCGTCGATCAGCCCTTGTCGCTGTACGCAGCGTCGAAAGCCTCAAACGAACTGATGGCGCACTGCTATGCGCACCTGTACCGCTTGCGCTGCACCGGCCTGCGCTTCTTTACCGTCTATGGCCCGTGGGGCCGGCCAGACATGGCGCCTTTGCTTTTCTCGCGCGCGATTCTTGCCGGACGTCCGATCGAAGTGTTCAACGGCGGCAAAATGCGGCGCGATTTCACCTGGATCGACGACATCGTTACCGGCGTACTCGGCGCGCTGGATCGTCCACCGACCGATGACGGCATTGATCCGCCCTGCGCCATCTACAACTTGGGAAATCATCGCCCGGTGGAACTCGAACATTTCATCGCCGTGATCGAGCGCGCCGCCGGACGCCGCGCGCAACGCATCGACAAACCCATGCAGCCCGGCGACATGACCGAAACCAGCGCCGATGTGGAACGCGCACGCGCTGCGTTCGGTTTCGAGCCGCGCACGATCATTGATGACGGATTACCCCATGTCGTAACCTGGTGCCGCGACTATTTCGGCGACAGAATCTAGAACCCATCTCAAAACTACTGCGCTCGACATCTTGTGTGCCGGCGGTGCTCGGAATCCTCATTTACTCTAGGTAAACTTCGGTTCCGGCACTCCGGCGGCGCACAATCTGTCTTCGCTCGTTGCGTTTTGAGATAGATTCAAACCATCCACGCGATAATCGGCATCGCGAATTTTTTGGGAAATCGGTCATGCCTCAGCTTTCCGTCGTCGTGCCGGTGCACAACGAGCGCGACAACATCACGCCGCTGCTGAGCGAGATCGCCGGGGCGCTGCGTGGCCGTGGCGAATTCGAGATCGTATACGTGGACGACGCCAGCCAGGACGATACTCTCGCCGTGCTGAAAGCCGCGAAGACACAGTTCCCGGAACTGCGCGTAATTCGCCACGTCGTGCAAAGTGGACAAAGCACCGCGGTCCGCAGCGGCGTCAAGGCTGCGCGCGGCGCGTGGATCGCCACCCTCGACGGCGACGGCCAGAACGATCCTGCCGATATTCCCAAGCTTATTGCCATGCGGGACGAATCGCCCTCAGCGATCAAATTGTTTGCCGGATGGCGCGTGAACCGGAAAGACTCGGGCAGCAAACGCCTCGCCTCGCGCTTCGCCAATACCCTGCGCGGCCGCCTGCTGCACGACGACACCCCCGATACAGGCTGCGGCATCAAGCTGTTCGAACGTGCAGCCTTCCTCGATCTGCCCTATTTCGATCACATGCACCGCTATTTGCCCGCCCTGATGCTGCGTGCCGGCTGGCAGGTCAAAAGCGTCCCGGTCAACCACCGTCCGCGCGGCAGCGGCGTGTCGAACTACAACAACCTCGATCGCGCCCTGGTCGGCATTGCCGATTTGCGCGGGGTGGCCTGGCTGATCCGGCGCAGCAAGCGCACAGAAGTCGAGGAAATATAGGAGCTCGCCATTCCGGCAGGGTCGAAGCCGCGCCAGCGGTTGAGGGGAATCCAGGCTGCACGGAAGCAATCGTGTCTTGACATAGAACTCGGCGTTGCTTTCCTTGGCAACTGGATGCCGGCAATCCATGCGGCATGACGGCGAATGTATTGCGGCAACCCCCTGATTCTGCTGTAATGCGCGGCTCGCTGCGTCCGCGTGGCGTGAAATCCAGCGAAAGTTTCATTGAATCCGCTGGGCCGATACCGTCCAGGCTATGGGCGGTCCGTTCATGATCGAGGTACGCAACGATGGCCAAAGTCTGCCAAGTGTCCGGCAAGCGCGCGCAATCCGGCAACAATGTGTCGCATGCCAACAACAAAACCCGGCGCCGCTGGCTGCCGAACCTGCACGAGCGCCGTTTCTGGGTGCCGAGCGAAAACCGTTGGGTGAAACTGAAAGTTTCCGCCCACGCCTTGCGTACCATCGACAAGAATGGCATCGAAACCGTGCTCGCCGAATTGCGCGGTCGCGGCGACAAGATCTAAGGAGAACACACCATGGCATCCAAGCGCGACAAGATTCGCCTCGTGTCCTCCGCGGGCACCGGCCACTTTTACACCACCGACAAGAACAAGAAGACTACGCCGGACAAGATGGAAATCAAGAAATATGATCCGGTCGTGCGCAAGCACGTGGCTTACAAGGAAGCGAAGATCAAGTAAGCCGGTATTTGTGCCATTTTCCTTGATGGCAGGATCAAAAAGCGGTCATCCATGACCGCACTTTTCAATCCATAAAAAACCCGCCATACGGCGGGTTTTTTCTTGGCCGAGTTTTCGCAACTCAGGATAGACGCACGGGCACCACGGCATAGCCGCGCAGACGAGCAGCGAACTCCTGCAAGACGCGGATGCCGGTGGCTTCGGCTTCACGGCACCAGTCCTGCAGACTGGCAAGCATCACTTCGGCGCCGCCGTTGCCGCGTTCGAGCACACCCGCCAGGCGCGCACGGAATTCGCAGACCGTCGCCAGCAGCGGGCGCTGTTCGACCACATCCTGCAAGCGTTCGCGCGAACGCTCATCCAGCCAGCGTCCGCCGTTGGCCAGGGCCTTGCGCAGCGCGCGCGGCAACGCCTTCAGGTTGGCGCCGGCGTTCGCGGCTTCCTCACGCAGCGTCGGGGTAATCACGCCGCGGAAATAATCGGTCATCACCTGGAATCGATGCGTGAGCAAGGCTTTCAGCGTTTCCGCGTCCGGCAATGACATGTTCGGGCGCACGTCCAGCGCCGGCGCCACGCGCAGCACCTTGGCCAGATTCAATTTCTCCAAACCGCGAATCACGGCCCAGCCGATATCGAACTCGAATTTGCGCAAGGCGAACTTGGCCGAACTCGGGAAGGCGTGGTGATTATTGTGCAGTTCTTCGCCGCCGATGAAAAACCCCCACGGCGTGAGATTGGTCGCCATGTCGGACGTTTCAAAATTGCGGTAACCCCACCAATGACCCAGACCGTTGACCACGCCGGCGGCCCAGAACGGAATCCAGATCATCTGCAACGCGGAAATGGCAACGCCCCAGATGCCGAACAGGGCAATATTGATGATGAACATCAGGGTCGGACCCCAATACTCGTGGCTGCCGTACAAATGACGCTCAAGCCAGTCATTCGGCGTGCCATGACCGTATTTGTCCATGGTCGACGCATCGTGCGCAGCAACGCGATACAGATCAACGCCTTTCAGCAGCACGGTATTGATGCCGAAAACCTTCGGACTGTGCGGGTCCTCTTCGGTTTCGCATTTGGCGTGGTGCTTGCGATGGATTGCTACCCACTCCCTGGTCACCATGCCGGTGGACAACCACGACCAGAAGCGGAAGAAATGCGCCAGCACCGGGTGGAAATCCACGCCGCGGTGCGCCTGACTGCGATGCAGGTACAAGGTCACCGAAAAAATCGTCAATTGGGTGACGATGAAGAAATACACCAGCTTGACCACCCACGAGGCATGCGTCACACCATGGATGAGGAAATTCATTGCCAAATCGAACATGTCGAGGTACCGCAGAAAGGACGCGAATTGTACGTGAGCCGGCTGGCCCTCGCCAGTGAAGCAGGCCAGTGAAGCGAGCTTGTTGCAACCACGATATGTGGCCGCACTTGCCGCAAATCAAACTAGCAGCAACAATCGCGCCAGCCGGCTGCAACACTCGTGCCGGCCTTAACGGGATTTTCATGTCTGCAT
Organism: uncultured Gammaproteobacteria bacterium; assembly: GCA_963804695.1. Taxonomy (GTDB): domain Bacteria; phylum Pseudomonadota; class Gammaproteobacteria; order Xanthomonadales; family Rhodanobacteraceae; genus Rudaea. Next base: position 2,468,211 of record CAWDRH010000003.1, on the reverse strand, counting down.
CGCCCCTGCTGCAATTGCACGACGTCAGCCGCGTACTCGCTGGCCGTACTGTCGTCGCCGATCTGAATCTGCAGCTCGACCGCGGCGGCGTACTCGGCTTGCTCGGCGTCAATGGCGCCGGCAAATCGACCACCTTGCGCATGATTGCCGGCGTACTCGCCCCGAGTGCCGGTCAGGTGCGGATTGCAGGCGAAGATTTGCGCGAGCATCCAGAAACTGCAGGCCGGCAACTCGGCTATCTGCCCGAGCAGGTGCCGTTGTACCTCGAACTGCGGGTCGGGGAATATCTGGAATTCTGCGTCCGTTTGCATGGCCTGCGCGGCAACTCCGCTGATCGCGCAGTCGCCGCCGTCATTGAACGCTGCGCACTGGGCGACGTGCGCCGGCGCCTGCTCGGCAATCTGTCGAAGGGCTTTCAGCAACGTGTTGGCATTGCTCAGGCGATCGCCCACGATCCCGCCCTGATCGTGCTGGACGAACCGGCCTCGGGCCTGGATCCGGTGCAGGCGGCGAGCATCCGCGCCCTCGTGCGCGAGCTCGGCCGCGAGCACGCCGTGATCCTGTCCACGCATCTGCTCCCGGACGTGCAGGCCTGTTGCGACCGCGTCGCCATCCTGCATGAGGGCCGGCTGCGCCACGATGGGCTATTGCGGGCGCTGTCAACAACTGGCGTACTGCGCATCGTGACTGCCGCGGCGCTTGATGAAGCAAAATGGAAAACGCTGACTTGTATACAAAGCGCGGAATTCGCCGATGGCGCCTGGCACGTGCGCCTCGCGCCCGAAGCTACGCCGCCACAACTCGCGCAGGCCGTGGTCGCCGCCGGCTGGGGCTTAAGCGAATTGCGCGCCGAAGACGCCGGGCTTGAGGAGATTTTCCTGCGCATCGCCAGTGCAGAAAGCGCGCGGGTGGCTGCATGAGCGGTATCGTGATCCTCGCCCGCAACGAACTGCACCGGTTGTTCCTGCAGCCGCTGGCTTGGGCCGTGCTTGCCGCCGTACTCTGGATCCTGGCCTATTTCTTCCTGCTTGCACTGCAAGCCTTCCTCTTGGTGATGCCGAAACTGGCCGGCAATGCCGCGGCACCCGGCGTCACGGATCTGGTCGCGTTGCCGTTGCTGCGTGCGATCGCCAATCTGCTGCTGTTGATCGTACCGTTGCTCGGCATGCGCACGTTTGCAGGCGAACGCCAGTCCGGCACCTTGCCGCTGTTGCTTGCCTCCGGAGTAGGCGATGCGCGGATCGTGCTCGGAAAATTCGCCGGTCTGACGATCTTTCTGACCGTACTGATCGTGCTGGCGCTGGCGATGCCGCTCAGCCTCGACGTCGGCACTACACTCGATCTTGGTCGTCTATGCGCCGCGGCATTGGGCCTGCTGCTGCTCGCCACCACACTGGCCGCAATGGCTGTGTGCGTGTCGAGCTACGTGCAGCAGCCGGCGGTGGCGGCGATGGTTGCCCTGGCCCTGAATCTCATACTGTGGATGCTCGATGCCGGCGCACGCTTCGAGGGCATCACCAGCAGTTTCATAAACTATCTGGCGTTGCCAACCCATCTCGAACCCTTTCTCAACGGCATCGTCGCGACAGTCGACATTGTGTACTTTGTGCTGGTGGCGACGGTTGCGCTGGCACTGGCAACCCGCCGCCTCGGCGCCATCCGGGTGCAACCGTGAATCTGCGCGAGCGCCTGAGTCAGTGGTTGTTCGCGATCCTCCTGATCGCTGTGGCGATCATGCTGGCCTTTCTCAGTACGCGCTTCGGCTGGCAGCACGATTTCAGCTATGCCCAACGCGCCAGCCTGGATGCCCAGACCGTGGCACTGCTGCATCATCTCGACGCTCCGGTGTCGATCACGTCGTACGCGCCACGCGACAACCAACTGCGCGGTGCCGTCGCCGATGTCATCGCGCGCTATCAGCGCATCAAGCCGGATATCTCGCTCGACTTCGTCGATCCCGACGCAGACCCCGCAGCGACGCGCGAAGCCGGCATCCTGACCAATGGCGAACTGGTGATCCGCTACAAGGGCCGCAGCGAGCAGCTCAAGGTGCTGACCGAGCGCGAGCTCGACAACACGCTGACACGGCTGGCACGTGCGCGAGAGCGCCTGGTCGCGTTCCTGTCCGGCGACGGCGAGCGCAGTCCCGATGGCCAAGCCAATGCCGATCTGGGCAATTTCGCTGCCCTGCTCAAGGCGCAAGGCGTGCGCACGATTCCACTCACGCTCGATGCCGGCACGCAGATTCCGGAAAATGTGGATTTGTTGACCATTGCCGGACCGCGCGCGACGATCGCGGCGGCCATAGTCACGGAACTCGTCGACTACATCAACCGCGGCGGCAACCTGCTGTGGTTGACCGAGCCTGGCGAAAACGTCGGTTTGGAGCCGCTGGCCAAAGCCCTGTCATTGCGCGTGCTGGCCGGCGTCGCGGTAGACGACAGCGGTGCCGCATTCGGCATTGGCGATCCGAGTTTTGTCGCAATTTCCACTTACCCACAAAGCGTCGTTACCCGCGACTTTTCCCTGACCACCCTGTTTCCCCAGGCCGCCGCGCTGGCCGTCGTGACGGGGAACGAATGGCAGGCGACGCCGCTGCTTCGCACCAGCGCCAAGTCCTGGACCGAAACCGGAGCGATCCCGAAACAAGGCGATCCGACCACCATCAGCTTCGATGCGAGCAAGGGCGAAATCCCCGGCCCGCTGGATCTGGGTTTCGCGTTCAACCGCCTGTCTCCCAGCCCGGTCAAACGCGAACAGCGCGTGGTCGTGATCGGTGACGGTGACTTTCTGTCGAATTCCTTTCTCGGCAACGGCGGCAACCGCGAATTCGGTCAGCGCGTGTTCGACTGGCTGCTGGAGGACGATGCCTTGATCCAGATTGCCGACAAGGGCGCTCCGGACAGGCAATTGCACCTGAGTCAACGTGGACTCGGCATCATCGGCCTGGGTTTCCTGATTTTCCTGCCCGGCCTGCTGCTGCTTGCTGGCGGCACGATCTGGTGGCGGCGGCGGCGCGCCTGAGAAGATATTTCGGCGATGCGCAAAAACACGCGAAGTGTACTTTTTCTTGCGGCACTGACTGTGTTGCTAGCGGCAGGCGCGTGGGCCGAGCTTGGGCGCGAGCGAGCGCTGGCGCCAGCGCCCGTGATCGCACTCGATCCGGCCAAGGTGCAGCGCATCGAAGTTCAATGCAGCGGCTGTCGCACACGCCGCTTCGCGCGCACCGCCAATGGCTGGCGCATGCTCGAACCGTATGCGCTGTCGGCCAATCCCGATGCCATCGCGCATTTGCTCGCGATCGCGAGTGCGCGGGTGCGCGAGCGACACCCGCTGCGCGATTACGATCCGGCAAAGCTCGGGCTTGATCCGGCGCAAATGACGCTGACGCTGGACGACAGCGTCATCGCCATTGGTGGCGAAGATCCGATTGAACATGACCGCTATGTGCGCGTCGGTGATGAACTGCTGCGCGTGCCGGATCGCTTCAGCGCACGCCTGCTGGCCACGCCGGAAAGTGAGATCGACCGGCATCTGGTGCCACCGGATGCAGTCGTTGCGGACATCGTCATCGGCACGGCAGAGGCGCGCCGCGATCTGGCGCCGGCCTGGCGGCAGGCAACCGCCAGCGGCGTGCGGGCCGCGGCAGAGGCGGTCGGCGAGAAATCCATTCCGATCAGCATCGATCTCATCGAAGGTACACAAATCCACTTTGCGCTGATGCATGCAGGCACGGCATACATCGCCCGCCGTAGCGATCCGGCGCTGGATTACGTGATCGACGAAGCACAAGCGCAGATTTTGCTGGGCAAATCGACCTAGCCATGCCTGAACTGCCTGAAGTAGAGACCACCCGCCAAGGCATTGCGCCGCACCTAGTCGGCCATCGCGTCGTTGCACTGACAATCCGTCAGCCGCACTTGCGCTGGCCGATTCCATCCGTGTTGCGGCGGCGACTGCCTGGCCAGAAGATCGAGACCGTGGAACGGCGCGCAAAATACCTGCTCGCGCACACCAATGCCGGCAGTGCGCTGCTGCACCTGGGCATGTCCGGATCGCTGCGCATTCTCGCCGCCGATACCCCGCCGGGTGCGCACGATCATTTCGACTGGTGCCTGGATTCCGGCCACATCCTGCGTTACACCGATCCGCGCCGTTTCGGCTGTTTGCTCTGGCAGGCATCCGGGGCCACGCATCCCTTGCTCGCCGCGCTCGGCCCCGAGCCGTTGGACACCGGATTCGATGGCGTATATTTGTGGAAAATATCACGCGGCCGCAGCGCGCCTGTGAAAGCCTTGCTGATGGATCAGAAAATTGTGGTCGGCGTCGGCAACATTTACGCCGCCGAGGCATTGTTCGCCGCCGGCATTCATCCACGTCGTGCGGCGGAATCAGTTTCGCGGGCGCGCTGCGAACGCCTGGCCGGCGAAGTAAAGCGCATTCTCGCCCACGCCATCCGGCGCGGCGGCACGACCTTGCGCGACTTCATCAGTCCCGATGGCACGCCCGGCTACTTCGAGCAGGAATTGTTCGTCTACGGCCGTGCCGAAGCGCCATGCAAGGTCTGCGGCACGCCGATCCGGGCGGTCATGCTCGGGCAGCGCTCGACGTTTTACTGCCCGTGCTGCCAGCACTGAGCTCTGCTCGTCATGCCGGCAGGGAATGCCGGGATCCAGGGGCCATGGATGGCAAGCTTTCGCGCTCTACAGCATTCGCATCCCTGCGATCTGGATGCCGGCATTCCCTGCCGGCATGACGGAGAAATTGTCAGGTGCTGCGCTGGTTTTCCAGTGGCAATGTCGCCTGCTGCAATTCGATCCGGCCTTCACCGCCAGCGATCTTCTTGAACTCGGCGCGGCTGACCGAAACATAGCGCTCGTTGCCGCCGATCTCGACCTGCGGACCGTCGGTGACGGCGCGGCCGTGATCGTCCACGCGCACGACCATCGTTGCCTTCTTGCCGGTGTGGCAGATGGTCTTGATCTCGATCAGGTTGTCCGCCCAGGCCAGCAGGTACTGGCTGCCCTCGAACAACTCGCCACGGAAATCCGTGCGCAGGCCGTAGGCAAGCACGGGGATCCCCAGCGTGTCGACGATGTCGCTCAATTGCCAGACCTGTGCACGACTCAGGAATTGTGCTTCGTCGACCAGTACGCAGTGCAGCGCGCCGTTCGCGGCGATGTCGTTGCGTGTGATGAGCAGCAGGTCGTCGCTGTGCACAAACGCGCGGCCGTGCGCCTTCAGGCCAATGCGCGAGGCAACCACGCCACGGCCGTGGCGATCGTCGAGTTGCGGTGTCAGGATCAGCGTGCGCATACCGCGTTCGCGGTAGTTGTGCGCGCTCTGCAGCAGGGTCGTGGTCTTGCCGGCGTTCATCGCCGAGTAGTAAAAGTATAATTTTGCCATCCGTCTTTCCTCGTTCGCGGCGACAGTGTAACGCGGGCGGCAAGTACGATCCGGTAGAATCCGCCCTGATGCCTGGTCCGCGAGTCCGATGAACCTCAATCCGCAACAACGCGCCGCGGTGGAGTACACCGCAGGTCCGCTGCTGGTGCTGGCCGGCGCCGGCTCGGGCAAGACCCGCGTGATCGTCGAGAAGATCGCACATCTGGTCGCACGCAAGCATCTGGCGCCCGGCAAGATCGCCGCAATCACCTTCACCAACAAGGCGGCGCGTGAGATGCGCGAACGCGTGGCGCGTCTGGTCAAGGGCGAGCCGGCGCGGGAATTGAACGTCTGCACCTTTCACGCACTCGGCCTGAAATTCCTGCAAATCGAGCACGCCAGACTGGGTTTGAAGCGCGGATTCTCCGTGCTCGATGCCGACGACAGTGCGACCATCGTCAAGGATCTGGCGCCGAAAGCGGCGAAACCCGATCAATTGTTCGGGCTGCGCCATCTGCTGTCGACCGCAAAGGGCAATGGACTCGCACCCGAGCAGGCGCTGGCGGCGGCGCACGGCGCACGCGAGCGCGAAGCGGCGGAACTGTATATAAATTACCAGAAGCGACTCGCCGCATTCAACGCGGTGGATTTCGACGATTTGATCCGCCTGCCGCTGGCGCTGCTGGAAAGCGATGACGAAACCCGCAGCGCCTGGCAGGAGCGTATCCGTTATCTGCTGGTCGACGAATATCAGGACACGAACGACGCGCAATACCGTCTGCTGAAACAGCTTGCCGGCGCGCGCGGCGCGCTCACCACGGTCGGCGACGACGATCAATCGATCTACGCCTGGCGGGGTGCGAACCCAGGCAATCTCGACGAGCTGGCGCGCGATTATCCGGCGCTCAAGGTAATCAAGCTGGAACAGAACTACCGTTGCAGCCGGCGCATCCTGCGCGCGGCGAATGCGCTGATCCGGCACAATCCACATGTTTACGAAAAGAAACTGTGGAGCGAACACGGCGAGGGCGCGCCATTGCGCGTACTGGTTTGCCGCGACGACGAGCACGAAGCCGAGCGCGTCGCCGCCGAAATCGCGCATCAGCAGCAGGCGCAGAAGGTGCCGTGGCACGAGTTTGCAGTGTTGTATCGCGGCAATCACCAGTCACGGCCGCTGGAAAAAGCGTTGCGCCTGGCGCGCGTGCCGTATCACCTGACGGGCGGCACTGCATTTCTGGAACGCGCCGAGGTCAAGGACGTGCTCGCGTACCTGCGCCTCATCGCCAATCCCGACGACGACGCCGCGTTTCTGCGCATTGCCAATGTGCCGCGGCGCGAAATCGGTGCGACGTCGCTGGAAAAGCTCGGCGAAGCAGCCCAGTCGCGGCATCTGTCGATGCTGCGCGCCGCGCACAGCGACGCTGCACTCGCGCAACTCGCGCCGCGCCCGGCTTCCGCTCTGGCTGGTTTCGCCGCGTTGATCGATGAACTCGGCAACGCCTCGCGACGATTGACGGCGGCGGATCTGGTCGATGAGATCGTGCGCCGCACCGGCTTTGCCGAGCATCTGCGCGCCGAGACGAAAGACGAAGCGGTGCTGGCCCGACGTCTGGAGAATCTGCGTGAACTGGCCGACTGGTTTCGCGCGCTGCAGAAGGATGGCACGCGCGCCGGCGATCTCGCCGCGCAACTCGCTCTGCTCACTCACGCCGACCGCGACGACCCCGGCAACGCCGTGCGCTTGATGACTCTGCATTCGGCCAAGGGCCTGGAATTCCATTTTGTAGCCATTGTCGGCGTCGAGGACGGTATCCTGCCGCATGCCGGCGGCATCGACGAGGGCCGGCTCGACGAGGAACGCCGGCTGATGTACGTCGGCATTACCCGTGCGCGCGAGCGTCTATGCCTGAGCTACACCGCCCGTTCACGCCGTTACGGCCAGATCCTGGCCAACAAGCCGAGCCGTTTTCTCGCGGAATTGCCAGCGGACGATCTGCACTGGGACGGTCGCGACGCCGAACAGGATACCGAGTCCAAACGCGAACTGGCGTCGTCCCACATCGCGCACCTGGCGAGTTTGCTCGCGGACTGACACAACGTACCATTGCACCGTGAAGGAGAATCCCATGCGCCATCGTCTCGTCGTGATCCTGACCGCCACCCTCGCGATCGTTGCCTGTTCCAGCGCGCCATCGCCCAAGCCCGCGATTTATTCCGGCGCTTCATCGAGCGGAAAATACGCCGGCGACGACCGCCTCGACGCCGTGCTGTGGATGCAGACCGCGATCGAACACGATCTGGTCTTCCGCGAGGTGTACCGCGTAGCCGAGCAGAAACTGGTGCAGGCACTGGCTGATCCGCAATGGGACGCGCTGCCGCATGGCGAGCGCAGCAACGATGCGTCGGCGTTGCCAGCGGCGGTCATCGTCGATGTCGATGAAACCATCCTCGACAACTCGCCGTTCGAGGCACGCATGATCCGCGACAACAGCGATTTCAATGAAGCCGCGTGGACCGCCTGGGTCGAACAAAAGTCCGCGCACGCATTGCCGGGAGCGCTGGAATTCGCCAAGTTCGCCGCCGCGCACGGCGTGACGATGTTTTATCTGACCAACCGCGATGAGTCGATGACGACGCCGACCCGCGACAATCTCGCCAGCTTGGGATTTCCGCTGACCGATGACGTACAAACCGTACTCGGCAAGGGCGTGAATACGCCCGGCTGCGTTGCGCACGGCAGCAACAAGGGCTGCCGGCGTAAACTCGTCGCCGTGCATTACCGCGTGCTGCAGATGTTCGGCGACCAGCTCGGCGATTTCATCGACGGTGCCGATGACGACAATGCCACGCGCAGCGAGCGTGTACAGCCGTATCTGGACTGGTTCGGCGAACGCTGGTTCGCCTTGCCGAATCCGGATTACGGTTCGTGGGAAAACGCCGTGACCCGATACAATGCCAACGTGAAACTCCGCAGCGACCCGCGCGCCGCCAAACATGCGGCATTGCGCGTCAATTGAACGCCAATTGAATGCCAATTAACCGGCGAACACGCCGCTCTTGCCAAGCTGCGGGTCGCTCACTAGAGTGGCCGTCCCGCAAATACTACGACGCACTGGGGAAAATCATGTCCAGCAAACTTGTCCGCATTGCCCTGCTCACGGCGTTGGCTGCCGCCGGCATCGGCTGCAATCAGCAGACTCCAACCGGCACTAGCGCCGCGCCTGCGGCCATCATGGCCCCGAGCACGCCCGACGGCGCCATCAGCGCTTCGGCCAGTGCATTGCGCAACAACAATGTCGCCGCCTTGATCGAAAACGCGTTGCCGGCCGCTGAAGTGGCCAAGATGAAGGCCGACTGGCACGACGACATGAACAAGGAGCCGGTGACGGACGAGGATCGCAAGCAGTTCACCGACACCATGACCAAGCTGACCGCGCCTGACGCCGAAGCCAGGATGTATGCCGAGATCGAACCGCAATTGAAGGAATTCGACGCCAAGACCGCGCAGCAGATGCCGATGATGATCGGCATGGGGCAAAGCTTTGCCCAAAGCGCGATCGAGCAGAACAAGGACATGACCGCCGAGCAGAAACAGCAGGCCGAAGCCCTGCTGAGCGCAACCGCGAAGTGGGCGGGCACGGTCAAATTCACCGATCCGGCTCTGGTCAAGGGGGCCATCGCGGAGATTTGCAAGACCGCGCGTGCGCTCAATCTGAAGTCGATCGACGAGGCGCGCGCGCTGTCGTATGACCAGGCTATGCAGAAGGCCGGCATTATGCTGGGTGGCGTCAAGCAGGTATTTGCCGTTTACGGCCTGAACATGGACAAGGCACTGGATTCGGTCAAGGCGGAAACGGTTTCCACGACCGGCGACGCGGCCAAGGTAAAAATCACTTACACCGCCTTCGATCAGCCCTTCACCACCGACAGCGACCTGGTCCGCGTGGATGGCAAATGGTACGGCAAACAGGCACTTGAGCAGTGGCACAAGCAGCAGCAGGAAGAACTGGCCAAGGCGGCCAAATCCGCCGACGCTACCCAGCCGGCCGATGCCGCCACCGGCAAATAAGCCTTGGCGTTTCGCAGCATCTCGACCCATCAGGCCCGCCGCGCGCGGGCCTGATCGTTTCATCCGCTGAAAACGTCATTGCAGCCGCGGTAACGTCGCTGCCGTTACAATCCGTCGATGGATCAACCTCTACCCACTCCCGCAGCGACTGCCGCGACTCACGCGCCGTGGTGGATACGCACGCTCGGCGCCGTGCTTGAACCGTGGCTGCGCATTCGCCTTGAACCGGGACACCCCGTTGCCCAGCTCGATCCGGCCCTGCCGGTGTGCTACGTCACCGAGCGCTATGGCCTGTCCGATACCCTGATTCTGGAACAGGCCTGCCGCGAAGCCGGCCTGACCGAGCCCTTGCAACCGCTCGTGTTCGGCACATTGAGCAAACAGCGTTCGATGTTCGCGTTGTCGCGCCGCGAAGGCTGGTTGTTCCAGCGGCCGCGTTCGCGCACCCATTCCGAAACCCTGGCGCAATTGCTCGACACGGTGCGCGCGCAACCCGAACTGGATCTGCAATTGGTACCGGTGTCGATCTTCGTCGGCCGTGCGCCGGACCGCCAGACCGGCTGGTTCCGCGTGTTGTTTTCGGAAAACTGGGTGGTGGTCGGCCGCTTCCGCCGTCTGCTCTCGCTGCTGCTGAATGGCCGCGGCACCATCGTGCAATTCTCCAAACCGATATCGCTGCGGCAGATGCTCGCCGACGAACGCGATGCGGCGAACACGCTGCGCAAGTTCTCGCGTGTTTTGCGCGCGCATTTCCAGCGCATCCGCGCGATGGTGATCGGGCCGGATCTGTCGCATCGGCGCACCTTGATCGACGCTGTGCTCAACACCGAGCCGGTACGCGCGGCAATCGCCACTGCTGCAAGCAAGGAAAACCTTGGCCTGGACAAGGCTACCGCCAAGGCGCGCGGCTTTGCCTGGGAAATTGCCGCGGACTTGTCGCATCCGGTGGTGCGTTCGATCTCATTCCTGCTGATCTGGTTCTGGAACAAGATCTACGACGGCGTGCGCATGCATCATTTCGACAAGCTGCGCGAAGCCGCACCCGGACACGAGATCATCTACGTGCCCTGTCACCGCAGCCACATCGATTACCTGCTGCTGTCGTGGCTGCTCTATCAGAACGGTTTCGTCGTGCCGCATATCGCCGCCGGAGTGAACCTGAATCTGCCCGTGATCGGCTCGATCCTGCGTCGGGGCGGTGCGTTCTTCCTGCGCCGCAGCTTCAAGGGCAATGCCTTGTATTCGGTCGTGTTCAACGAATACATGGCGCAGTTGATCGACCGCGGCGTGTCGATGGAATACTTCATCGAAGGCGGCCGTTCGCGCACCGGACGCCTGCTCGCGCCGCGCGCCGGAATGCTGGCGATGACGCTGAAAAGTTTCCTGCGCGAATCGCGCCGGCCGGTGATGTTCCAGCCGGTCTACATCGGCTACGAGAAATTGATCGAGGGCAATTCCTACATCGGCGAGCTGTCCGGCAAACCGAAGGAAAAAGAATCCATCTTCGGGATTCTGCGGTCGTTCGGCATTTTGCGCAAACACTACGGCAAGGTCGCCGTGAGTTTCGGTGAACCCATTCTGCTCGGTAGTCTGCTTGACGTCATTACCCCAGATTGGCGCGAGGCTGCGAGTCGCCCTGATGACAAGCCGGCGTGGTTCGGCGCCGCGGTTAGCACCTTGTCCGAACGCATCCAGATCAACATCAATCGCGCCGCGGACGTCAATCCGATCAATCTGCTGGCGCTGGCGTTGCTGTCCACGCCCAAGCACGCGATGACCGAAACCGACTTGCTGGCGCAACTCGAACTCAACCGCGCCCTGCTCACCGCGTTGCCGTATTCGGATCGCATCAGCGTCACCGACATGAGTGCGGCCGAGATCATCGCCTATGGCGAGCGCATGCAGGCGATCCAGCGCATCGCCCATCCACTTGGCGACTTGCTGGTCTGCGAAGGCAAGACCGGCGTGCTGCTTTCGTACTTCCGCAACAACGTACTGCATCTGTTCGCCACCTCGGCATGGGTGGCCTGCTGCTTTCTCAACAGCCGGCGCATGGCGCGCACGTCGATCGTGCGCCTGGGCCGCATGATCTATCCATTCATCCAGGCCGAACTGTTTCTGCCCTGGGACGAAGCCGGGTTCTCCGCGCAGATCGATGCGACGATCGGATTTTTCGTCGCTCGTGGCCTGCTCGAACCCTCGGCCGACGGTCGCATTCTCGGCCGTGGCCCCGGCCAGAGCGACGGTGCATACCAGTTGCGCGTCATCGCACACAGCATGTTGCAGGCATTCGAGCGTTATTACATCGCCATCGCGGCCTTGGTGCGCAGCGGACCGCACACGCTCAGCGCTGCGGAACTCGAAAACCTGTGCACACTCACGGCACAACGCCTGAGTCTGCTGCACGAACTCAATGCTCCGGAGTTCTTCGATAAATCCCTGTTCCGCGGATTCATCCAGAAGCTGCGCGAACGCCGCGTCGTCTGGGCGGACGAATCCGGCAAACTCGATTTCGACAGCGCGCTGGAACTCGTCACCCACGATGCACGCGTGATCCTGAGCCGCGAAATCCGTCACGGCATCCTCAAGCTCACGCCGGAACGCCGCGAAAGTCTTGCCGAGGACGGCCCCGCAGCGCCGCCCGAATGAATGGCCGCTTGCTGATTCTCGCGATCAAGGACAATCGCAAAAGCTACGCATCCAGATCCGGAATCAATTTGCTCTCCAGCCGGGTAATCGTGTCCTTGAGCTTGAGCTTGCGCTTCTTCAACCGCCGCAGTTGCAGCTCGTCGCCACGCGCATCGGCGGACAGGCGTGCGATCGCGCCATCCAGATCGCGATGTTCGATGCGCAGGTCGACCAGTCGTCGGGCGATTTCGGTGGGATCGTCGCTCACGGTTCGCGCCTGAATAATCGTGCGTACCAGTCTACCGCCGTCCATGGCGACTGCGCGAGTGAACGCGATGGCGTTGGCTTACAATATCGCCTTGTCCTTGATTCTGCCGCCATGACGATTGCCGCGCGCAAACACGAAATCGATGCCAACAAGCTGGCCAAGCGTCTTCGCCGCCAGACCGGGCAGGCAATCGCCGACTACAACATGATCGAGGACGGCGACCGCATCATGGTCTGCCTGTCCGGCGGCAAGGATTCCTATACATTGCTGACGATGCTGCGCCAGTTGCAGGCCAAGGCACCGGTGCGCTTCGAGCTGGTCGCCGTACATCTGGATCAGAAACAGCCGGGCTACGATGCAGGCGTGTTGCCGGATTACCTGAATTCGATCGGCATGCCGTTCCGGATTCTCGAACAGGATACTTACAGCGTGGTCAAGCGCGTCGTGCCCGAGGGCAAGACCATGTGCAGCTTGTGCTCGCGACTGCGGCGCGGCGTGTTGTATCAGCACGCCGAACGCGAAGGCTTCAGCAAAATCGCGCTCGGTCACCACCGCGACGACATGGTGGAAACCTTGTTCCTGAACATGTTCCATCAATCCGCGCTCAAATCGATGCCGCCGAAACTGCTGTCCGACAACGGTAAGCACGTGGTGATCCGGCCGCTGGCCTACTGCAAGGAAACCGATATCGCCGACTACGCGCAGCAGCAGGGCTTTCCGATCATGCCCTGCAATCTGTGCGGCTCGCAGGAAACCCTGCAACGCAAGGCGATCAAACAGATGCTCGCCGGCTGGGAGCGCGAGCATCCGGGTCGTAGCGAAAATGTGTTCCGCGCCCTGACCAGTGTCGCGCCTTCGCAGTTGGCCGACCGCGAGCTGTTCGATTTCGCCGCACTGGGAAGCCACACGCCAGATCGGCGACCCAGTCAGAGCGACTGGCTGCTGGGTGATGCCAGTGCCGAAGTAGCGGAACCCGCCGCTGCCTGATCGCTTTCCTTATCGCGGTCCCGCATTCGTGTCCGCGCCCATCCGATTCCCGACCTGAGCTGACATCATGTGGTTTCGCAACCTGACCCTGTTCCGCTATTCCGAAAGCATCGCCAAGACCCTCAAATCCCTGGATTCCAAGCTCGATGAGCAACGCCTGCGCCCGTGTGGGCCATTGGAATTGGCTACACAGGGATTCATTTCCCCTTATGGCCGCACCGAAGAGTCCTTGGTGCATCGCATCGGCAACTATGCCTTGCTGACGGTGGCACGAGAGGTTCGTTTGTTGCCTAGTTCGGTAATTGGCGATGAATTAGCTGCACGTTTGCAGAAGATCACTGAAAAAGAAGGCAGAAAAGTCGGATCGAAAGAGCGCAAACGGTTGAAAGAAGAAATCCTGACCGATTTCCTGCCCCGAGCTTTCACCCAGCTTTCCAAACTGAACGCGTATTTTTCCTTGAAAAACGGATGGTTAGCCCTGGATACCGCCAGTCGCAAGGCAGCCGAGGAGGCCGTCACCCAAGTGCGCCTGGCCCTAGGCAGCTTCCCTGCGGTCCCGATGGCCGCCGAGGAATCCCCGCGCGCCTTGATGACGGATTGGCTGATCCGTGGCAAGCTACCCGAAGGTTTGGGTTTAGGCGACGAGTGCGAGCTGCGCGACCCGGCCGAAACCGGCGCCGTGGTGCGTTGCCGTCACCAAGACCTTGAAACCGACGAGGTGCGCGAGCATCTAAAGTCGGGCAAGCAGGTGTTTCAGCTCGGTCTGGTATTCGACGACCGCATCGGCTTTGTGCTCGGCGAGGATTTGACCGTGCGCAAGCTGCGTTTTCTCGATCAGGTACAGGACGAACTCGGCGAGACGACGCAGGAATCGGCCATCGCCGAACTGGATGCGCAATTTACCTTGATGACCTTGGAACTGGAACGCCTGCTGGAAAAATTCGAACACTGGTTCGGCTTGCCCCGGCCGAACGACAAGAAATAATAGTGCGATTACCGGGGCTGGAACATGATGATGACAGCCTCTGCCGACAATAACCTGTACCTCGAGCTGGCCACGCCCGCCGGCGACACCATCAAGGTGTTGCGCAACGCGCACCCTCGTGCGCGCCGGCTGCGGCTGACCGTGACCTCGGGCGGCGCACGGGTGTCGTATCCGGAAGGTACGCATCCTGCGCAAGTGTTCGCCTTCCTGCGCAAGCACGCGAACTGGCTCGAGCGCAAACTCGGCGAACTCAAGTTTGACGCCTCGGGGCCGCCCCAGCTCAAGCCCGGCGTGCCGACACTGATTCCGCTGCGCGGCGAAACCACGCGCCTGCAATGGCGCGATGGCGCCTACCCACGAGTCGAGCAAGATGGCGACCGCTTGGTGCTGTCGCTACCCAAGCCGCACAACAAACAAACGCTCACCGCCGCACGCTCACTGCTGCACGCTTACTTGCAGGCGCAGATCCGCCGCGATGTGTCGCGCTATCTGGCACGCTATACCACCGAACTCGGTCGTGCTCCGAACGGTGTGCGGGTCAAACCGCTGAAAAGTCTGTGGGGCAGTCTGGATACGCGCGATTGGGTAACGCTGGATCTCGCGCTGGCGTTGGCGCCGCTGGATGCGCTGCGCTACGTCGTCGTCCACGAACTGTGCCATCTGCGCATCCGCGATCACTCGCCGCGTTTCTGGGCCTTGGTCGGCTCGTTGTATCCGGACTGGCAAGTGCAGCGCGACTGGCTCAAGGCCAGCGGACATGCGCTCAAGGCCGAGCTGGCGCGGCTGATTCAAGCCTGACGAAATCCAGGATCGCAGCCGCAATTGGCTGCGGATCTTCCAGATGCAGATGATGGCTGCCAGGCAGCCGCAACACCTGGATATCCGCAACCTCGGCGATGCGCTGTTGCATCGTCTCGCGCTTGAGGTAGGGCGCTTCAGGTTGCGCCAGAATCAGCAGAGTGGCCGCGTGGATGCCGCGCAAAATCGCCAAAATCTGATCCTCGGTAAAACGCAGCGGCGAGGACAGGGTCAGGCGTGGATCGGTCGACCAACTGTAGCCTCCTGTCACCGGCTTGATGCCGCGCGCCACCAGCAAGGCCGCAGCATCGTGCGAGAGTCCATTGGCCTGCATGCGTGCGGCGATCGCATCAGCCAGATCGGTGAAAACGCGCAGGGATTTCGCTTCGACCGCAGCACGTTCCACCACGGCGCGCTGCAATTGCGCCAGTGCCTGATCCGCCTCGCCAGCAATCGGCCCCAGCGCCTCGATCAGCAGCAACCGGTCCACGCGCGATGGACACGCGGCCGCAAGCATGCTTGCGATTCCACCGCCGAGCGAATGCCCGAGCAGGCTGAAACGTTCCCATCCGAGTGCATCGGCCACGGCAAGAACTTCGCCGGGGAAATCGGCGAAGTGGTACCAGGCTCCCGGCGCGTGCCAGCCGGAACGGCCATGTCCGGGCAGGTCGATAGCGACAATGTGGAAATGTTTACAAAGCAATGGGGCCAGACGGTCGAAGGATGCGGCATTGTCAAGCCAGCCGTGCAGCGCCAACAGCGGCGGCAGCGCCGGATCTCCCCAGGCCTGCGCGGTCAGGCACAGATACGGCAGTGTCAGCTCGATCTCACGCATCTGCAGCCCTCGCCCAGTCCGGCCAGCCTTGAGTATGGTGTTCAATCAGGCCGCGCAGTAGCTGCACCTGCGAATCGCTGTCGTTGAGCGCGGCAATGTAATCCAGCCGTTCGCCGCCGGCAGCGAGGAATTGCGCGCGTCCCCGGATCGCGATTTCCTCCAGCGTTTCTAGGCAATCGACCGCAAACCCGGGACACAACACCTGCACATGGCGCACACCGTCGGCGGCGAACCGTGCCAGCACCGCGTCGGTGTACGGCGCCAGCCAGGCTTCGCGGCCAACGCGCGATTGAAACGCGATGGTGAGCGCAGATTCGTCCAGATTCAGCCGTTCGCGCAACAGCCGCGATGTCGTCCGGCATTGCTCCAGGTACGGATCGCCAGCGCGGACGTAGCGCTCGGGAATGCCGTGGAACGAGAGCAACAGGCATTCGCCGCGGCCATGAACTTTCCAGTGTTTTTCCACGCTGCGGCTGAGTGCAGAAATATACTCGGGCTCGGCATGATAGTCGTCGATGCAGCGCAATTGCGGTAACCAGCGCGTCCGTCGCAGTGCGGCGAATACCGCGTCGAACGCTGCGCCGGTGGAGGCGGCCGAATACTGCGGATACAGCGGCAACACCAGCACCCGGCGCACGCCGGCGGCGAGCAAGCCCTCAAGCGTTGCCGGCGTGGCCGGTTGCCCGTAAGTCATGGCCAGATCGACGCGGATGCCGCTGCCGGCACAGGTCGATGCCAACTTGTCAGCCAAGGCCCGACTATGAACCAGCAGCGGCGAACCGTGCTCGCCCCAGATTTTTGCGTAGGCGCGCGCCGAGCGCCGTGGACGCACGCGCAGGATGACCCCATGCAGCAGCGGCAACCACAGCCAGCGTGGGTAGTCGATAACACGCGGATCGCTGAGAAATTGAGCCAGATAGCGCCGCACGGCGGACGGCGTCGGCGCGGCGGGAGTGCCCATGTTCAGCAGCAGGACCGCGGTGTCTGCCGGCGCAGATTGCCCGGACGATTCGTGGATCGGATTTTGCATTGAGTCCGGGCGCCGTCTCACGGGCAAGAACGCGGCTGGGCCGCGCCCAATCCCCGTCGTGTCCGCGCTGTTGTGACCGCGAGTGTGCCATTCCCGTGCAGATCGCATCCGGGCGAGTTGTTACGAGGGATTTCACTATCGCAGCGCGCAGTGTAACACCTCGCGCTAAGACTTTGTTTTACATGATCTAGCTGCTAGACTCAGTTTGCCGTATCGCGCCCGATATGGCTGATGATTACCAAAACTAGAAAGACAACGAGAATTCCATGTCCCTGCGCGCGCTCATCGCAGTGCTTGTGCTCGCCGTAGCCTCCGGCCCGGCACTCGCCGCCGATATCATCGGTTACGGCGAGGCGTTCAACATGCTTTTCCGTGTCGACCTTACCACGCAAACAGCGCAGCAAGTCGGACTCGCCGGCTACCTCAATGGCCAGCTCATCAGCAACATCGAGGGGCTGACCTACAGCCCGAACGGTACCCTTTACGCCGTCTCTGATGCCTTGAAGGTTTTTTTGCAGATCAACCCCACCACGGGCGCGGCAACCGTGATCGGTCCTTTGAACCTGCCTGGCGAAAACAATATCAGCCAGCAACTCGATCTCGGCATGGCCTTCACCTGCGATGGCCGGTTATGGTTGTCGGCCGGCGATGGAAATTTCTGGCAGGTCAATCCGGCAACGGGCGCCACGACGCTGGTCGGCAACCTGGGGGTCAAGGTCACGGGCCTGGCAGCGAGCGGAAATCAGGTCTATGGCGCCGGCAGCCAGGGCAACAACAATCTCTACCAGATCAATCCAGCCAATGCGCAAGCTACGTTGATCGGCGCGTATGGTGCCAACGCCAGCTATATCACCACCGCCAGCCCGGGTTTCGATGCGACCGGCCGCTTGTGGGCAATTCTGGATTATGTGCCGCCGCCCTCGGGCAACAGCGTCGCGGAATGGAGCGACCTGGCCACGATCAGCAGCACCGCCGGCACGCTATCGGATCTCGGCCCGATCATGGCCACTGGTCTGTCGGCATCGAATCTGGAATACATCGGTCTCAAGGGCCTGGCGATCGCGCCAACTGCCTGCAGCGTGAGCCCGCCCGTCTCTGTCGATTCAACGCCGGCCTTGTCGTGGCGTGGAATGGTGGTCTTGATCGCTTTGCTGATGCTGTTTACGGGAACTCGCCTGCGCCCGCGCCGTCCAAACGCCTGACTCCGCGCGTCGGCGTACGGTCAATCCGCACGCCGTCCACCTTTTTCGGCACTCCGAGGTACCACCTATGCACCGTTGGCTGACTCTGACTTTTGCGTTGTGCTCCTTCGCCTTGCTGCATACCGGCAGCGCGCGCGCCGGTGAGCAGGAAGACGCCCGCGCCACCAATGCCGTGCGCGTACTCAAGGAAATCATGATGGCGCCGGACAAGCGCGTGCCATCGGACTTGATGACCAACGCCTATGCGATCGCGGTGATTCCGGACGTGATCAAGGCCGGCTTCGTGATCGGCGGCAGGCACGGCGTCGGTCTGATTTCGATCAAGACCGCCGATGGCACCTGGAGCAATCCGAGTTTCATCAGCATGACCGGCGGCAGCATCGGCTTTCAGGCCGGCGTGCAATCGACCGACGTCATACTCGTGTTCCGTACCCAGCGCGGCGTGGATTCGATCGTGCACGGCAAGTTCACCCTGGGCGCGGACGCCTCGGTGGCCGCAGGCCCGGTCGGCCGCAACGCGCAAGCCGCAACGGATGCGCAGCTCAAGGCCGAAATCTATTCCTACTCGCGTTCGCGCGGCCTGTTCGCCGGCGTGGCACTGGATGGCTCGGTACTGTCCATCGACAACGACGCCAATCAGGCGGTCTACGGCCAGGGCGTAACGCCGCGCCGCATCTTCGCCGGCGGCGTCAGCAACGTGCCGAATGCGGTGGTCGATTTCCGCGACCGCCTGGAGGAGTACACTGCCCACTGATGCGACGATATGTCGTCGTCGCGCGGTCGCATGCGTTGTGGCTGCGTAACACAAAATATCCGGAGTTGCAGTCATGGGTGGCATGAGTATTACGCACTGGTTGATTGTGCTGGTCATCGTGGTGTTGCTGTTCGGCACCAAGAAACTCGGCAATATCGGCGGCGACGTCGCCGCGGCGATCAAGAATTTCCGCAAGGGCCTGCAGGATGACGATCAAGCGCCGCCGTCGCAGTTGAAAGCCGACGCACCAACGACACCGGCAGCCACCGCCGGCACGGAAACCAAGCAAGAAAACCCGCCGCAGGGCTGAGCCATGTTCGATGTCGGCATGGGTGAAATTGGCCTGATCGCAGTCATCGCCTTGCTGGTACTCGGCCCGGAGCGGTTGCCGGGCGCAGCGCGCACCGCTGGCGCGCTGTTGCGCAAGGCGCGGCAAAGCTGGCAGGGCGTGCGCGCAGAGATCGAACGCGAGCTGGCCGCCGAAGAACTCAAGAACACGATCCGACGCAGCGCCGCGGCAGCCGATCCCGGCGGTGATATCAATGCTGCCTTGCGCGACGTGGTTAACGCGACGACGGCAAAACCGCCGACGTCCGTCACCCAGGCAACGGCCGCCGAGCCCGCAGACGATGAGCGACGCTGAACGTAAAGACGGCGAACAGGAAGAAGCCCAGGGGCAATCGTTCATTTCGCATCTGATCGAACTGCGCGAACGCCTGCTCAAGGCGATCGCGGCGATCCTGATTATTCTGGTCGCCTTGCTGCCATTCGCCGACCGGCTGTATCACTTCATCGCCGAACCCTTGCTGCTGCGTCTGCCAGCAGGTTCGCAGATGGTGGCGATCGAAGTGGCATCGCCGTTTCTGACCCCGGTCAAACTCGCCTTCGTCGTCGCCGTGTTTCTGGCCATGCCGGTCCTGCTGTACCAGCTCTGGCGCTTCGTCGCACCGGGACTGTACCGCCACGAGAAACGCCTGGCGCTGCCGTTGCTGGCATCCAGCGTGCTGATGTTCTACCTGGGCTGCGCCTTCGCGTATTTTCTGGTGCTGCCCAGAGTGTTCGGCTTTCTGCTCGGCGTCACTCCCGCCGGCGTGGCGATGATGACCGACATCGGCAAATATCTCGATTTCGTCCTGACCATGTTCTTCGCCTTCGGACTGTGCTTCGAGGTCCCGGTCGGCGTGTTCATCCTCGCCCTGCTCGGCTGGGTCACGCCGGCGCAACTGGCCGGGCATCGCGCGTATGTCATCCTCGGCGCTTTCGTGGTCGCGGCTGTCATCGCGCCGCCCGACGTGCTGTCGATGATCATGCTGGCAGTACCGATGTGCCTGCTTTACGAATTCGGCGTTATCGCCGTGCGCGTGTTTCTGCGCCCGACGCAGACCGGCAACAACGCGGATGCATCCGCCACGAAGTAGACTTGTGGACAAGTACGTTTGAACGCAAACTGGACGACGCTGCAATTTGTCTTTTGCGGCATTCCGGCATAAAATTCGCTACGCAATTACTGCACTTTTCCACTTACTCACTTTTCCAGAATCCCTCAAACAGGAGTCATGATCATGGCAAAACCCAATGAAGATACACGCGACGCCAGCTTGCGCGTATCCAAGCGCGTACGCGACAGCCTGAAGGCCGCTGCCGCGGTTTCGGGCCGGCCGTTGTACGACGTCACCAACGAAGCGATCAGCAACTATCTGGCTTCGGTCAAGGCCGGCGGCCCGCGCAAGGCGAAGAAGTAAGCTCTCAGAACACTCCGCATTCGCATGCTGTCGGTGCGAATGCATGGGCAAAAACGGCCTCAAGGGCCGTTTTTGCTTTTCAGGCTGTTGATGTTGGCTCAGAAGCCCGCCACGAGGCCGAATCCTGTTCACTTGAGCCACGTGCGCTGCGCGCAAATCGACGGAGCAATCCTCGCGCCCGTGGGCATGCGCGCACCTCACGCGAGGCGCCACTCGCATCGAGACCTTCCGCAGCCAGCACCGCTGCGCGTTCGCGCAGATAACCGCGCATCTGCGCAACGCCGAACTCGGGATGGAACTGCACGCCCCATGTGCGTGGCGCATAGCGGACCGCCTGACAATCGTCTTGCGCCGAGCGCGCCAGCACGACAGCTCCCGGCGGCGGTCGCAAGACGCTTTGCACATGCGTCGCGTGCGCGGGAAATTGCGCCGGCAGCGCGCCGAACAGACGATCGCCCACGGTCGTGGGCAGACACTCGATCTCGACTGTACCGATTTCGCGGCCGCGCGGATTGTAGTCGACGCGGCCACCCAGCGCGTGTGCGAGCAATTGATGCCCGTAACAGACGCCAAGCATCGGCAATCCCTCCTGCGCGGCACCACGCAGCCAGTCGGCCGTGCGTTCGCTCCAGTCCAGCCGCTCGCTCACCATCGCGCCAGAGCCGGTAATCACTGCGGCGGCGACCGATTGCGGCGGCGGCAGAATGCCTCCCGTATCCACGCGCACGATCTCGATTCGATCCGGCGGCAAGCTCAGCCCGCGTTGGAACCATGCGGGAAAATCGCCGAAGCGTTCGCGTACTGCCGGCAAGGCGCTGCCGGTCTGGACGATCAGCAGTTTCATCGCGTCACAAGGATGTGCCGGCGCAGCAAGCTGCGGCAGGGCGCCCGATCTTGCATCATTATTCTTCCACAGGCGGCAGCACGCCGACAATTTCGGGTATCGTAGTGACGCCGCGTGCGACCTGCGCAGCGGCGCTCACGCGCAGCGGACGCATGCCATCGGCCAGTGCGGCTTCCGTGAGTTTCGCCAGATCGAGATTCGCAGTAATCATCTGGCGGATATGCGGCGTGATGCGCATCATCTCGTAGATGCCGGTGCGGCCGAGAAAGCCGGTATTGCGACATTCCAGACAGCCCTTCGGGCCGTAGGCGTGCGCCGGCGGCGGCAGGCGCCAGCGATGCACCAGCGCATCCCATGCGCGCACATCGAGTTCCGTCTGCACCTTGCAGTGCGGACAAAGCGTGCGTACGAGACGTTGCGCGACCACGCCGCTCAGCGTGGACTGGATCAGGTAATGCGGCACGCCCAGATCGAGCAAGCGCGAAAGTGCGGTCGGCGCATCGTTGGTGTGCAGGGTCGACAGCACCAGGTGGCCGGTCAGCGACGCCTGGATCGCCATCTGCGCGGTTTGCAGATCGCGGATTTCGCCGATCATGATGATGTCCGGATCCTGGCGCATCAGGGTGCGCACGCCGGTGGCGAAATCCAGGTCGATCGACGTCTGCACCTGCATCTGGTTGAATTCCGGCGACACCATTTCGATCGGATCTTCGACCGTGCAGACATTGATGTCGGGCGTGGCCAGATGCTTCAGGGTCGAATACAAGGTGGTGGTCTTGCCGGAACCCGTCGGGCCGGTCACCAGGACGATGCCGTGCGGCCGTTCAACGAGACTGCGCCAGAGGATTTCCTCGTCCATCGAAAACCCGAGCTGACGGAATTCCTTGACCACGATGTCCGGATCGAAGATGCGCAGCACGACTTTCTCGCCGAATGCCGTCGGCATCGTCGACAGGCGCAGTTCGACTTCACGGCCTTCCGCGGAACGCGTCTTTATGCGGCCGTCCTGCGGACGACGTTTCTCGGCCAGATCCATGCGCCCGAGAATCTTCACGCGCGCGGTCACCGCCGTCATCACCGGCGTCGGCAATTCGAATACCTTGTGCATCACGCCGTCGATGCGGAACCGGATCGGACTGGTGTCGCGTCGCGGCTCCAGATGAATGTCGGACGCGCGCTGCTCGAAGGCGTATTGCAGCAGCCAGTCGACGATATGCACGACGTGGCGGTCATCGGCGCCAATGTCGCCGGCCTTGCCCAGTTCCAGCAATTGCTCGAAGTTGAGAATTCCGCGGCCGTCGCCGCCGTCGAGTTTGGCGTCCTGTGCTTTCTGGATCGAGCGTTGCACGCCGTAGAACTCGAGCAGATAGCGATTCAGATCGACCGGGTTGACCACCACGCGCTGGATGTCACGGCGCAGGATATGGCCGAGATCCGCCAGCCAGCGTGTGTCAAACGGCTCGCAAGTCGCCAGCACTACCTGAGTGGGAGTTACCGCCACCGGCAGCAGCCGGTAACGCTGGGCGTAGGCGTGCGAGATCACCTGGGTCACCGCCGACGCATCGATCTTCATCGGATCGATCTTCAGATAAGGCAGTCCGGCGCGCGCGGCGAGCCAGTGAGTCAGCACTTCCAGGCTGAGCGGCTTGGAGTCCTGCGGGTTGATCAGCTTCTGATTCGCGATCAAGGCGATCGGGTGCAGTTCCATCTTGCCGCGCGCACTGCGCGCATCCGCGCGAACTTTTAGCGCGCCGGCCTCATCGATCAGGCCGTCATGCCGCAGCGCGGCCAGGACCGTATCCAATTCGAGCTTGCGATGCAGACCGAGTTCCGGCGCATCGGCGATCGGGTCGACAAGTTTTGGCCGTTGCGGAACGGTGGCCATTTGCCCCACCTTGGGATTCGCTTGCAAGCCGTTATACTAACGCGCTTTTCGCCCATTACCGTGATTTTCATGCCAGGTCCGACGTTCCAGGATGTGATCCAGACCCTGAACCGCTATTGGGCGGGGCAGGGTTGCGCCCTGATCCAGCCGCTCGATACCGAAGTCGGCGCCGGCACCTTCCACCCGGCGACTTTTCTGCGCGCGCTCGGCCCCGAGCCGTGGGCGGCGGCTTATGTGCAACCCTGCCGCCGCCCAAGCGACGGCCGCTACGGCGAGAATCCGAACCGCCTGCAACATTATTATCAGTACCAGGTGGTAATGAAGCCGAATCCGGACGACATCCTGGATTTGTACTTCGGCTCGCTCAAGGCGCTCGGCATCGATCCGCTAGTGCATGATCTGCGCCTGGTCGAGGACAACTGGGAATCGCCGACGCTCGGTGCCTGGGGCCTCGGCTGGGAAGTCTGGCTCAATGGCATGGAAGTCACCCAGTTCACCTATTTCCAGCAGGCCGGCGGCCTCGAATGCAAACCGGTGACCGGCGAGATCACCTACGGTCTCGAACGCCTGACGATGTATCTGCAGAATGTGGACAACGTCTACGACCTGGTGTGGACCGTCGCACCGCACGGCACGGTGACTTACGGCGACGTGTTCCACCAGAACGAAGTCGAACAGTCCACCTACAATTTCGAACACGCGAACGTGCCGGAACTGCGGCACTGGTTCGACGTTTGCGAAAGCGAGGCGAAAAAGCTGGTCGAACTCAATCTGCCGCTGCCGGCCTACGACCAGGTCTGCAAGGCCTCGCACAGCTTCAACCTGCTCGATGCACGCCGCGCGATCAGTGTGACCGAACGCCAGCGCTACATCCTGCGCGTGCGCACGATTGCGCGCGCGGTCGCAGAGGCATATTTCGCCCAGCGCGAGAAGCTCGGATTTCCGGGACTCAAGCGCAAGGAGGCGGCGCATGTCTGAGTTGAAGCCGCTCCTGATCGAGATTGGTTGCGAAGAACTGCCGCCCAAGGCGCTGGACGAACTCGCACAGGTGTTCACGGCTGCTATCTGTGCCGGCCTGGCCAAGCGCGGAGTGGCCGCCGATGCGGCAAATGCGCAAACGTATAATTCTCCACGACGTCTGGCCACGTTGATTCCGGCAGTTGCCGACGCGCAACCGGATCAAATCGTTGAGCGCCGCGGTCCCGCGGTCAATGCCGGACTTGATGCGAACGGTCAACCGACCAAGGCCCTGTCCGGCTTTGCCGCTTCGTGCGGCGTCAGCGTCGAACAACTGGAAAAATTGCAGACCGACAAGGGTGCGTGGTTCGTTCATCGTGCCCAGCAAACGGGGAAGCCGATCGCTGCCTTGATGCAGGAAATCATCGCCGACGCGCTGAAGTCGCTGCCGATCCCGAAACCGATGCGTTGGGGCGATCACGATTTCAGTTTTGTGCGGCCGGTGCATTGGCTCGTGATCCTGCACGGCGATCAGGTCATCGACGCTGAAATTTTCGGTATCGCATCGGGACGTTTCTCGCGCGGGCATCGATTCATGTCGCCGGAAAAATTCGATGTGGTGTCCGCCGATCTTTACGGGACGAAGTTGCTCGAACGCAAGGTCGTTGCCGATCCGGTCAGTCGGCGAAACAGGGTCGCAACAGTCGTCGCACAGGCGATTGGTGCGCTTGGGCTCGAATTCGTGGAACCGGTCGAACTGGTTGCGGAAGTCTCGAACCTGGTCGAATGGCCGGTTGCGATTCATGGCACCTTCGATAAAAGTTTCCTCGAAGTGCCGAGCGAAGCCTTGATCGCGACCATGCAGAACAATCAGAAATTCTTTCCGGTTCGAGATGCAAACCATAAGCTCACTGAGCACTTCATCGGTGTCGCCAACATCGATTCCAAGGACCCCGGCGAAATCCGAAAAGGCTACGAACGTGTCATTCGTCCGCGCTTTGCCGATGCGAAATTTTTCTACGACGAAGACCTGAAGACGCCCTTGGTAGGCCAGCAGGAAGAGCTTAAATCGGTCACCTATCAGCAACAGCTGGGCAGCGTCTGGGACAAATGTGTCCGCGTGGCCGAGTTGTCGCGGGTGATCGCCAATCGCCTCGGCGTGGATGCGGCGCTGGCGACGCGCGCGGCAGCCTTGAGCAAATGCGACTTGATGACACGCATGGTCGGCGAGTTTCCCGAGCTGCAGGGCGTCATGGGCCGCTATTACGCCAGCGCAAGCGGCGAGAACGCCGATGTTGCGCAGGCACTCGACGAGTTTTATCGCCCGCGCTTCGCTGGCGACAAGATTGCCGAGGGAAAAGTCGGCCGGGTCCTGGCCATCGCCGAACGCCTGGATACGCTGGCCGGCATCTTCGCCGTCGGTCAGAAACCTTCCGGCAACAAGGACCCATTTGCTCTGCGTCGCGCGGGCCTTGGTCTGGCGCGCACGTTGATCGAAGCGGGACTCGATCTGGATCTGGAGGCGCTGCTGCGCGAGGCGGTCGAACTGTTGCCTGCGCTACCACCCAAGCCGGGCCAAGTTCCTGCCGCCGCCGATGCCAAGACGACGCTCACCGACGAACTGCATGAATTCATTCTCGAACGTCTGCGCGGCTATTACGCCGATCAAGGGTTCCGCAGCGACCAGTTCGACGCCGTACGCGCTGTCGATCCGGAAACCCTGATCGATTTTGATCGCCGCCTGCGCGCCGTCGCGGAATTTTCCATGCTGCCTGAAGCGCAAGCGCTCGCTGCCGCCAACAAACGCATCGGCAATATCCTGCGCCAGGCCGGAGAAGCCGGCGGCTCGATCGACACGGCCCTGCTCGACGTCGGCCCGGAGTCTGATTTGCACACCGCTATCGCCGCTGCCAACGCCGCCGTGACGCCGCTGATCGCGCAAGGGCAGTATGTCGACAGCTTGCGCCGTCTTGCGGCACTGCGCGACCCCATCGACCGATTCTTCGACAGCGTGATGGTCATGGCCGACGACGCTGACAAACGCAGCAACCGCCTGACTCTGCTCGCCACGCTGCGGCGGATGTTCCTGCGCGTCGCCGATATTTCCCTGCTGCAGGCTGTGTAACGACAACATGCATGACGAGGGCAGTTGCCGATGAGCGCTTCCACCGAACGTCTATGGCTGCGCGCGCAGCAGTACATTGCAAGCGAACAGATCACCGCAGCCAGGATCACGCTCGAATCCCTGCTCAAGCGCGATCCCGAACGTGTCGCCGCGCGCATGTTGCTGGCCAGCGTGATTCTGAGCGAAGGCCGTGTACGCGAGGCCGCGACGCATGCCATCTTCGCATCAAAGTTCCTGCCCAATGACGCCGATGCGATCAGCACCACCGCGCACTGCCTGCTGCGCATCGGCGAGACGGTCGCCGCCCGCGACTGCCTGAATCGCCCCGACGCGGCCGCTACCAACGACGGTCGCATGCTGACCGGACTGGCGCATGCCCAGCAGATGCTTGGCGACCATCGCGCAGCGCTGGCGTTGATGGATCGTGCCCAAGTAAATGGTTACGACAATCCGGACTTTCGTTATTTCCACAGCCTGCAATTGCAGTTCAACGGCCGCCTTGCCGATGCCCGGCGCGAACTTGAAGCCTGCCTCAAGCTCGGCCCAACCTACGGGCGCGCCTCGCTGACTCTGGCCAGGATGCGCACGCAGACCGCAGAATCCAACCATCTGGGCTACGTTCGCGAGCAATTGCAGACCGTGGAGCGCGGCAGCGAGGATCATGCCGCTTTCGAATTCGCGCAATTCAAGATACTGGAAGACTTGGGCCGCCACGACGAAGCGTTCGCCGCACTGGAACGCGGCAACGCGATCATGTACGCGCGTCAGCAGCACGATATCGGCCGCGAACGCGCGCTGTTCGACAATCTGATCGCGCACACGCCGGCGGAATTTTTGCGGCCTCACGACGTGAAGTTCGACGGCCCGATGCCGATTTTCATCCTCGGCCTGCCGCGCAGCGGCACGACCCTGCTCGACCGCATTCTCGACAATCATTCACAGGTGATTTCCACCGGCGAACGCACCGATTTCCCGCGCCAGTTGCGCTGGGTTGCCGATCGCCACGGCCAGGAATTGATCGACGAAGCCCTGATCGAACGTCTGGATCGACTGGACTACGCCGAACTCGGCCGCCGTTATCTGGCGCAGACGCAATGGCGCGCGCAAGGCAAGCCGTATTATCTGGACAAGCTGCCGCCCAATTACATGCTGGCCGGCTTGATACATCGCGCGCTGCCACAGGCGCCGATCCTGCACATGGTGCGCGATCCGATGGACGTGTGCTTTTCCAACTACAAGGCGATGTTCGGTGATTCCTATCCCTACAGCTACGACTTGTCGGCCCTGGCGGCACATTACGGCGAATACCGCCGCCTGATGCAGCACTGGCATGCGGCGATGCCGGGCCGGATTTTTGACGTGGCTTACAACGAACTGGTCCGCAACCCGGACGAAGTCGTGCGCCGCATGCTTGCGTATTGCGGTCTGCCCTACGAGCCGGGCTGCGCCGATACCACCCGAAACACCACGGCCGTGGATACGCTCAGTAGCGCCCAGGTACGCGAGCCGATCCACGCCCGCACACTGGGTGAATGGCGGCGCTACGAAACACAGCTTGCGACGCTGCAAGCGGCGCTGAAATCCGGACTCGGCGGGTAAAAGGCTTTTCGGATTGCACGGTGTAATCCTCGCCTCATGATATACTTGCAGCTTGAGTATATCTAGACGGAGATTGCGTCATGCAAGTATCCAAATGGGGCAATAGCCTTGCGCTGCGCCTTCCTGTCGCTGTTGTCGAAGCACTGAAGCTGCGCGAGGGCGATGACATCGAAGTGCTTGTCGCAGCCGACCGTATTTTCGAGGTGAAGAAGAAGCCCGGTTCCGCGGAGTTTCTCGCTCGATTGAGAAAATTCCGTGATCAGCTGCCCGCCGACTTCACTTTCGACCGAGATTCGGCCAATGAACGCCGCTAAAGCGTTTATCGACAGCAACGTCGTGTTGTATCTGTTCTCGGCTGACTCCGGAAAAGCCGACCGTGCAGAGTCGGTCATCGCGTCGGATGCAATCATCAGCGTGCAAGTACTCAATGAAGTCGCCAATGTTCTGCGGCGCAAATC
Organism: uncultured Gammaproteobacteria bacterium; assembly: GCA_963804695.1. Classification (GTDB taxonomy): domain Bacteria; phylum Pseudomonadota; class Gammaproteobacteria; order Xanthomonadales; family Rhodanobacteraceae; genus Rudaea. The sequence goes on along the minus strand of CAWDRH010000003.1, from coordinate 2,439,660 downwards.
CGGCATGTCATGGAAACAGACCAGCGAAGCGCTCCGGCTGATCCGTGAATTGTGTTCTACCGTGCCCCTGACGATCGAAACACATGATCAAGGACGGCGGATCGCAGAGCGCTACGGGCATTCCGTTTACGATGCGATGATCGTGGCATCCGCACTTCTGGCCGGCTGCAAGACTTTGTACTCGGAAGACATGCAAGATGGCCTCGTCATAGATCAACAGCTCCGCATCTTGAATCCTTTTAGCGGCTCTTCCGAATCCGATTAGCCATAAAAAAGGGCTGGCCTCACGGCCAGCCCTTCATGCATCGATGCAACTGCGAACTTACTGACCGCTCTTGCCGAATTTCCAGTCGAATTCCAGCCAGAACTGCCGTCCGTACGGGTTGTAATTGACGAAGTTGTAGTACGGGCCGCTGGTGTAGGTCGAATCCTTGGGCGGCATCGAGTTCTTGATGTTGTTGACGATGCCGCTGATCTTCATGCCGTCCGTGATGCTATAGCTGAGACTGGCGTTATAGAGCATCCACGGCGCCACCGTACCGGGGACTTATGTATCCTGAATGGTGCAGGGCGTCGCATAACCGGTCTGATTATCCTGCGCATAGAAGTTCGGTGTCTTGCCGTAACGCGTGCCATACAGCGTCGTTGACCACTTGCCAATATCCCAGTTAATCGACGCGTTGCCGATGGTCTTGAACTCGCTGGAATAGAAGGGATTTTGCAACAAATTGATCGTGGGATCGAACGGGTACTGCTGTTGTGAGTGTTTCAAGGTCACGTTGTACTGCGCCTGGAAGCCCAAGCTGCCCCAACTGCCAATATCGTGGCGATAATGCAAAGAAGCCAAAATGCCCGATACGCGCTCGTTGGCGATATTGATCGGTAACACAACAATCTGCTGGATAGCATAGGCGTTCGGGCCCGTGGTAGCCGGGTTGCGAGTCACCTGTGACACCGCTGCCACGCATGTAGGCGAGTTGATGTCGAGTTGCCCTGTAAGGCAGGCCGACTTCGTCTTGAGCAACTCGTCGATGCTCTGAATCTCCACTTCGTTGCTGATCCGGATGTTGTAATAGTCGGCCTTGATGTCGAAGTCCGAGGTCGGCGACCACACCGAGCCGAATCCGTAGGATTTTGCGGTGATCGACTTCAACTGCGGCATTGCCTTCGTGCAGGCGAAGGCGTCCTGATCAGCATAATATTGGCATTGGTGCAGCGAAACGTCCGGCTGCAATTTAGCGCAACGGTAATAGTCTGTCACACCGGCCTGGTAAAAACCGCTTTGGCCGCCGAAGGTATAGGACATGTCCGGTGCGCGGAACGCTGTGGCGTAGTTGCCGCGGAATAATAGTGAATCAAGCGGACGGAATTCCAGGCCGAGCTTGTATGTTGCCTTGTTGTCGCCACCACCCGTGCCCTGATTGCTGTATTGGTCGTAACGCACCGAACCATCGGCAGTCAGCATGCTGGTGATCGGCACGCGCAATTCCGCCGCGCCGGCCCAGTTGTTGCGAGTGCCACCGCCCGAGGTGCCGGTCAAGCCGTAGAAATCGCCGGCGATGACGCGTGGATCGGTGGGGTTCTGCCAGACCTGATTGCCCATCTGGATCAGATCCAGCGAAGCCGGCCGCACCGGCAGGCATATTAAACAGATCGGTGTTGTTGACCTGGATATTGGCGTTCTGCGTCCAGGTGACATTGTGGTAGTCGATCAGGCCGTTGAAGGTCGCGTACTGGGCCGGCGTGATCGCCTTGTAGAAGTTCGATACGTTCGGTGTTATATATCGGATAACCGTAGTAGGTGCCGTGCTGCGGGCCGAGAAACTGGTTCTCGAAGAAACTGTTGACCTGATCTTCGCCAGCGGCCAATATTGCTTCTCATCCAGATTGTCCTGCGAGCGTGCGTAAAAGATGTCGTAATCCCAATCGTTATTGGTACCGACTGTGCCGCGTACGCCACCCCAGGCGGTAAGGTACGGTTGATTTCGTGGCTCGAGTACAGATCCGAATTGCCGATCTCCTCCGGCGCGAAGATGTGCTGGAACAAATCCAGCGATTGCGTGTTGCGGATTCCAGAAATAACCGCCGCCGCTGATGTTGGACTTTCCCAGAAATACGGACCGCCGCTGAAATGCTGGGTGGCTGACGTTGTACAAAATATTGGCGTACAACTCGGCATCGTCATTGAGCTTGTATTTCAAGTTCAGATAACCAGTGCCGGCGCGATCCTGATTGAGGATGGTCTGGATAACCGGCATCGTCCTGGCTGCCGCAATAATTACCATGCCCTGGCCCCGGCCGGGTTTCGTAGCCGGTGGTGCCGCCGTAAAGATTGGATAGCGGGGCGCAAGCCGCAGCGCCTGGATCGTTGTAATCGAGGAGCGCCGTACTGAAATTATATGAGCCAAAAGGAAGTTGCGCGAGGCGTATTGCAAGGCAGGGTCGGGGTTCTCCGACGTCGAATCGTAGGCTCGCGGTTATAGCCGTAGATCGGTCGCTGGTTGCTGAACTGGATGCCGAAAGTCACATCCAAGTTTCCCCAGCTATGCCCACCGAGGAACTCAAAACGTTCGTTGGCGCCGCCACCGCCGGTGTAACCACCGCCGCGCACGTTCAGCTCGTAGCCGTCGATCTTGTCCTTGAGGATGATATTGATGACGCCGGCGATGGCGCTCGAACCGTAAATCGACGACTGGTTACCGGGCAGGATGTCGATGTGGTCGACCATGCCAACGGGGATGTCGGACAGATCGACGAAGTTGCTTGATCCGTTGTACAGCAACGGAAAGTCGGCCATCGGATGGCCGTTGATCAGGTACAGGGTAAAGCCCGGATCAAGACCCAACAGGCTGATGGTTGTGGCGCCCGGGGTGAAGCCGCCGGCGAACTGGTTGTCCTGCACCGCGCCGGTTGCAATCGGCTGCGCGCGCAGGGCGTCGTAGACCGAGCCGAAGCCCGACCTTTCGAGTTGCTGGGTGGTGATGGTGATCACCGGCGAAGCGGTTTCGATCTGCGATTGCGGAATCAGCGAACCGGTGACGACCACCGTGCCCAACTTCTGATCTTCTTTCTTCTTGGTCGTATCGGGTTGCGTCTGCGACGACTGATCGGATGGTTGATCGCCCGTGCTCTGCGCGTACAACGAACTGATCGGCGACGCCGCAACGGCCAGCCCCATCAGAATCGAGGAAACCAGTAATTTCTGCTTCATGGTTGACTCCAAAAAATGAATTCAAGTCGGACAAAACCCGCTCGCCGGTGCATTACGCACTTGCGATCAAGCCAAGCGTCGAGTCACCCTCTTGATTCCCTTCCAGGCAAGATCCCCACGCGTACGAGCTCGCTCCCCCAACATCGCTGGCGCCAGCCGCACACCGAACGTAACAAATACTTAACCAGCGTGTCAATTTATTCAGCCGCGGTTCCGCTACATCCGCATATTTCGCTACATGCGTATACATAAGAGAGTACTCGAATAAATACGAATATATTCGTATTTCAAACCCGCGTGTTGGTCGTTAGAATAGGTGCCCGAACCATCCACTGCTTGACAGCAGGGCTGCGTCCCGCGCCCAATCACGATTCTTCGACGCCGCATCGCCGGATTGCGGCATGAAATGTTTTCTGGAGATTTCCCATGCGAATTCCATTTCTTCCTGCGTTGGCCGCGTTCGGTCTGTTTGCCGGTTGCACTGCACCGCCGCCGCCCACTGCGCCCGCGGCCCCGCAGATCGCCAACAGCGTTGGCGGTACAGTCATGCTCAGCGAGCCGCGTCAGCTTTCCAGTCAGGCGAGCCTGCAATTACGCGTCATCGACGTGAAGCAGCCAGATACGCCGCTGGCGCAAACCGTCATCCCGAACGCCAGCCAGCCGCCGATTTCGTTCAATCTGCCGATCGATCCGAGCCAAGTGAACCCGCGCAACATCTATGCGGTGGATGCGGTGCTGACCGATGGCGAACATCGTTATTTGCCGGTGCTGGAACTTCCCGTGCTGACCGATGCCAAGCACACCTCAAGCGTGCAGATCATTCTGAAACCGGAACAAACGCCGGCCGAGAAAATGTTCGAGGCCTACAAGAGTGCCTTCGCACAGATCGGCTCGCTGAAATCGATCAGTGGCACCGGCGAGACACCAACGTCCTCGACCGCCTGGGACGGTTTCTACAGCAACGGCAAGATCAAGGCAGTCCGCGAGATCACCGCCCTGTATGACGACAAGGCCAACGAGACCGGCCGCGTCACCCTGAAAATGATTTACCAGAACGACAAGCCCTGGGTGGTGGTGAAGGAAGAATCCAGCGGCGAAGGCGCGCGCCCGTTTGCAACGACCCGCGTCGGCTGGGATGAAAACGGCAATCTCGTGCTCAAGGACAAGATTGCCAACGGCCAGCGCAGCGAGGCTTCGGTCGACGAAGCCACCGCGATCTTCAATCACGCGCAGCAGGCGTTCAACACCGCCCAGGCACGTGTGCCGAAGAAGTAGGCCGAAAATCCAATCCCGGAATCAGCGCGTGCCGTCACGCGCTGATTCCGGTGCTCAATTCCGGCGCGCGCGCGTGAACGCGGCTGCCAACGCATTGGCCGCCGGAGCGGCGGATTTGGCCGGCAATCGCGTTACTTCGACACCTACTCGACTCTCCCGCGCGGCGCGCTCCCCACCCGCCGCTACCGGCAGCGGATCGTCCAGACGCATCGTCAGCGCGATGCGTTTTCGCGCCAGGTCCACTTCCAGCACCTTGACCTTGACCACGGCGCCCGCCTTGACGACTTCACGCGGATCCTTGACGTACTTTGTGGACAATGCGGAAACGTGTACCAGACCGTCCTGGTGCACGCCGATGTCGACAAAGGCGCCGAATGCGGCGACGTTGGACACACGACCTTCCAGCACCATGCCGGGTTTGAGATCGCCCAGGTTTTCAACGCCATCGACGAAAGTCGGCACGACGAACTGCGGACGCGGATCGCGACCGGGTTTTTCCAGTTCCCTGAGAATGTCGCGCACGGTCGGCAGGCCGAATTTCCCGTCGGTGAATTGATCGGCCTTGAGTCCGCGCAGGAAAGCGCTATCGCCGATGATCCGCTGCACGTCGCGCCCGCTGCTTTGTGCAATGCGTTCGACCAGCGAATAGGCTTCTGGATGCACGCTGGAAGCATCCAGCGGATTGTCGCCTGCGGCAATGCGCAGAAATCCGGCGCATTGCTCGAAGGCCTTGTCGCCGAGCCGTGGCACTTTCTTTATCGCCGCGCGCGTGCGGAACGCGCCATGGGCATCGCGAAATTTCACCACGTTATCCGCCACTGTCGACGACAACCCGGCCACGCGCGCGAGCAGCGGTGCCGAGGCCGTGTTCACATCGACACCGACGCCGTTGACGCAATCCTCGACGCTGGCGTCCAGTGCGCGCGCCAGCTTCACCTGATTCACGTCATGCTGGTATTGACCGACGCCGATCGCCTTGGGTTCGATCTTCACCAGTTCCGCGAGTGGATCCTGCAAGCGTCGCGCGATCGATACCGCGCCGCGCAGCGATACATCAAGCACAGGAAATTCCTTCGACGCAAACTCGGATGCCGAATAGACCGATGCGCCGGCTTCGCTGACGACGACCTTGGCGAGCTTGAGATCGGCATGTTTCTTCATCAGCTCGCCGACGAGTTTGTCGGTTTCGCGCGAAGCCGTGCCATTGCCGATCGCGATCAGATTCACGCCGCAATGCTTGCACGCGGCCGCGAGCTGGGCGATGGATTGATCCCACTGGTTTCTGGGTTCGTGCGGATAGATCGTGTGCGTGGTCAACAGTTTCCCGGTCGCATCCACGATGGCTACTTTCACGCCGGTGCGGATACCGGGATCCAGCCCCATGACCACGCGCGGTCCCGCTGGCGCCGCCAGCATCAGGTCTTTCAGATTGCTGCCGAACACGCGGATGGCTTCGTCTTCGGCGGCTTCGCGCGCGCGACCGAACAGCTCAAGCGTGAGCTGCAAATGTAGCTTAATACGCCAGGCCTGACGGCAGGTTTCCCGGAGCCACGCATCGGCTGGACGACCACGCTCGGCGATGCCGAAGTGTGCGGCGATCCGGCCTTCGGCCTCGGCGTGACGTTGCTCCACTTCCCCACTCGGTTCCAATTCCAGATCCAGCACACCTTCGTTGCGTGCGCGAAACAGCGCCAGCAGGCGATGCGAAGCAATCGCGCGGATCGCCTCGGCGTGATCGAAGTAGTCGCGATACTTCGCACCTTCGTTCTGCTTGCCTTTGATCACCTTGGCGCGAATCTGGCCGTGCTGCCACAGCCACTCGCGCAGTTCACCGACCAAGGCCGCGTCTTCGGAGAATTCTTCCAGCACGATCGCACGCGCACCGTCGAGCGCCGCCTTGATGTCGGCGACATTTTCCCCCGCATCGACATACGCCAGCGCCAGTGCTTCGGGCGTTTCTGCAGGATTATCGCGCAGCGCATCAGCCAGCGGCTGCAAGCCCGCCTCGCGCGCAATCTGCGCCCGTGTGCGGCGCTTGGGTTTGTACGGCAGGTAGAGGTCTTCAAGCCGTGCCTTGGTGTCGGCGTCGAGGATCTGCGCCCTCAATGCGTCGTCGAGCTTGCCTTGCTCGGCGATGCTGGCGAGCACTGCCTCCCGTCGATCTTCCAGTTCGCGCAGATAGCGCAGGCGTTCTTCGAGCATGCGCAGTTGCGTGTCGTCGAGTCCGCCGGTGGCTTCCTTGCGATAGCGCGCGATGAACGGCACGGTGGCGCCGCCATCGAGCAACTCGACTGCAGCAGCGACCTGCGCCGGTTTCGCGGCAATTTCCTCGGCAATCCGTTGTTCGATGGCAAGCATGCTGAGCGAATTCCTGGTGCGCGCGGCTGTGGCGGGTCGTTGATTTTAGCGTGCATCCGCCATCGCCGAATGCGCTTGCATCTCGTCCTTGCCTGTTACCGCTTCGTACAACAGCGGCAGCAAATTGAGCGCAATGATCGTGGCCGAGACGATGCCGCCAACGATCACCACCGCAAACGGCCGCTGGGTTTCCGAGCCGATGCCGTGCGACAGCGCAGCCGGCAGCAGGCCGAAGCCGGCCATCAGCGCGGTCATCACGATCGGCCGCAGACGGCTGGCGGCACCGTCGAGCACGGCATCGTTCAAGGCCAATCCCTGATGACGCAAAGCGACGATCTGTTCGACCATGATCACACCGTTCTGCACCGAGATGCCGGCGACCGCGATGAATCCCACCGCAGCGGAAATCGACAGGTGCAGGCCGGCAAGGGCGAGTCCGGCCAGACCGCCGATGAGGGTAAACGGCACCGTCGCCAGAATCAGCAACGCCTTGCGGATCGAGCGGAATGCCCAGAACAAAAGTATAAAAATTCCAACCAGCGACAACGGCACGATGACCATCAGCCGCGCGGTGGCGCGCTTCTGGTTTTCGAACTGGCCGCCCCAGGCAATGTGATAGCCGGGCGGCAGCTTCACCTCGGCAGAGACGCGGCGCATGGCTTCGTCGACAAAGCTGCCCTGATCGCGTCCGAGCACATTGACCTTGACTGCGGCGATGCGGCTGCCGGACTCGCGCAGGACGCGTGATGCGCCCTGGCGCACTTCGATATGCGCGACCTGGCCGAGCGGAATCGTGCCCGCGCCGCCAGGCAAGGTGACCGGCAGCTCGGCGGCCTTTTCCACCGAATTGCGATAGGGCTCGGCCAGGCGCAAGGTCACATCGAAGATGCGGTCGCCTTCATAGAAACTGCCGACCACCGCGCTGCCGAGCGCGGTCGCCACGGTTGTGGTCACGTCGTTGACGTTGATGCCGTAGCGCGCCAAGGCCGCGCGATCGAGTTCGATATCGAGTTCGGTCTGGCCGCCGATTTCGATCGCCTCGACATCGGCCGCACCGTGGATGCCGCGCAGGATCTGCGCGATCTGCGTACCCTTGGCCGCGAGCACGTCGAGATCGCTGCCGAAGATCTTGACGGCGATTTCGCCTTTGACGCCGGATAGCGCTTCCTCGACGTTATCCTCGATGTACTGGGAAAAATTGGTCGGCACGCCGGGCATCGCGTGGATTTTTTTCTCCATGTCGCGGATCAGCGCTTCCTTGCTCGCGAAGCGCCACTGCGAATGCGGCTTGAGATCGGCCATGATCTCGATGTTGTTCGGCCCCTTCGGATCGGTACCGTCGTCCGGACGGCCGGTCTGGGTGACGACCTGGGTGACTTCCGGATACGACAGCAGAATGGCGCGGATATGGCGCTCGACGTCTTTGGTTTTTTCCAGCGCCGTCGACGGCGGCAGATCGACCGTGAGCCAGATGTTGCCCTCGTCGAGCTTGGGCAGGAATTCGCTGCCCAGCAGCGGCGCGAGCGCGAGTGCGATCACGAGCACGGCGATCGCACCGCCAATCACCAGCCGCGGATGATTCGCCCAGCGGCCAAGATCGCTGCGGTAACGCAAGCGCAGCCGCTCCATCCAGGCGCTGTGGCGATCTTCCATGCCGCCGCGCTGGGTCGCCCAGGACAGTAACGCGGGCACGAAGGTCAGGGTAAACACTACCGCACCGAGCAAGGCGAAACTGAGTGTCAACGCCATCGGCGCGAAGATTTTCCCCTCGACGCGCTGAAAAGTGAAAATGGGTAAAAATGCAAATATGATGATCACCTTGGAAAACAGGATCGGCGAACCGAGCCGGGTCGCGGTCTGGCCGAGCAGGTTCCGGCGCGACGCCGCGTCTGCTAGGCCATGTGCGGCATCCAGCGCCAACCGCACCATCAAGGCCTCGACCAGGACCACGGCGCTGTCGATGATGATGCCGAAATCCACCGTGCCGAGCGAAATCAGGTTGGCATCGACGCCGCACAGGCGCATCAGCAGGAAGGCGGTCAGCAGCGACAGCGGAATCACGCCGGCCACGATCAATGCCGCGCGCCAGCTGCGCAGGAACACCAGCAGGACTGCGATCACCAGCAACGCGCCAACGGCGAGATTTTCGGTGACCGTGTCCACGGTGTGATCGACCAGTTCGGTGCGGTCGTAGATCGTGTGCATGGTCACGCCGGGCGGCAACTGGATCTGCAGGGCGGCGATGCGTTTCTTCAATGCGACGATGACCTTGGCCGGATCGTCGCCCTTGGTCATGTCGACGATGCCTTCGACCACATCGTCCTGATGGTTGTAGCCGACGATGCCGTAACGGGTGCGCGCGCCGACCATGATTTCGCCGATATCGCGCGCCAGCACGGGCTGGCCGCCGAACACTGCCACCGGCACGCGGCCGATATCATCCAGGCTGTCGAACAGGCCGATCGCACGCACGACCAGATCCTCGTCGCCGCGCTTGAGCAGGCCGCCGCCGGTGTTGGAACTGTTCGCCTGCAGCGCCTGCGCCACCTGTTCCAGCGAAATATTGTATTTGCGCAGCAGTTCCGGATGTACGCGTACCTGGTATTCGCGGATGGCGCCGCCGAATGCGTTGATGTCGGCCACACCGGGTACCTGACGCAGGGCCGGTTCGATGGTCCAGTCCTCGATCGCGCGCACCTGGTCGAGCGGCATGCCTGGCGGAGCTTCGACAATATAGCGATAGATTTCACCGACCGCCGTGGACAGCGGCGCGAGGGTAGGCTGAATGCCGTTCGGCAAGGTGATCTCGGATAGTTTCTCCAGCACCTGGGCGCGCGCGAAATAATCGTCGGTGCCATCGGCGAAGGTCATGGTGACCTGCGACAGGCCGGTCATCGAGATCGAACGCAACTGGGTCAGGTTCGGCACGCTGTATTCGGCGCGCTCGATCGGCAGGGTCACCGCGCGTTCGACTTCCTCCGGTGCCTGACCGGGCACCAGAGTGATGATCTGCACCTGCACGTCCTGCACGTCCGGAAATGCCTGCACCGGCAGTTCCGAGAATGCATACACGCCGGCGATCGCGATCAGCAGCGTAATCGCGACGACGAAAACCCGTTGCTTGAGTGCGAACTCGATCAGTGCCGCAAACATCTCAGTCGCCCTGACCCAGTTCGCCGTTGAGCAGGACCGCGCCGCGCGTGACCACGCGCTCGCCGGGTTTGAGACCGGAAGTCACGAAGGCGTTGCGCTCGCCAACCACGCCGAGCTGCACTTCGCGCCGCTTCAGCGTGCCCGGTGCTTCTTCCACGAAGACAAAGTGATGCAGGCCGATGCTGACCAGCGCCGCGTCGGGTACGGCGATCTGCTTGCGGCCGTCGTCCTCGAGCGGACTGATGCGCGCGAACATTTCCGGTTTCAGGCGTGAATCCGGATTATCCAGCGCCGCGCGCACGCTGATACGGCGCGTGGCCGGATCGAGCGCGGCGCCGATATAGACGATGCTGCCGGAGAAGTGCGTATCGGCGAAGGCATCGACATCGACACGTACTTTTTGCCCATTGTGTACTTTGCCGACGTCCTGCTCGGACAGCTCGAAGCTGGCCCAGAGCCGCGTTGGATCGGTGATGATGAACAGCGGCGTCGTTGCATCCGGACGCACTTCCATGCCCGGATTGATGCTGCGATCGACGACGATGCCGGCGATCGGCGTGCGCAGCGCGTAACGCGTCCCCGTGCCGGTCGGATCGAGGTTCTTCAGTACGCTTTGCGCACGGTCGAGTTCGGCTTGCGCCTGCGCGGCATCGGCGCGGGCGCCATCCAGATCCCGCTGCGCGAGCACGCCAAGCCGGGTCAGTTCCTCGGTACGTTCGAACGCCTTGTTCTTCATCGTCAGATCGGCCTGAGCCTTGCGCGCATCGGAGCGCGCCTGGGCGAAGTCCGGCGAGTCGAGCCAAGCCAGCACGTCACCGGCTTTGACCGCTGCGCCCGGCTGTGCCACGAGTTGCACGACGCGGCCAAGTACCGGCGAATTCACGCGCACGGTGTGGTCTTCGTCGAAGCTCAACTTGCCGGGCAGCGCCTGCAAGGTCGGCGCGACCAGTTCCTCGACCGGCGCAATATCCAGATAACTCAGTTGCTCGGCGCCGGGCGCGTAATGCAGGGTATCGCTGGCCGCCGCCGGCTTGTCCGCTGCAGGCGCGAACGTCGCCTTGCCTGACAGCAGCCAATGACCGAGCAAGGCCAGTACGAGCACGCCGGCGATGGCCACGAGAATTTTCGGTAAACGCGAATTCATGGCAGGGATACCAGGTCGTCCTGTGCTGCCGCTGCGAGGAGGGCCGCCACAGCTTCGGCGTAATCGGCGTGCGCGTCGGTGGCGTCGTCCTGCAATGCCTCGAGCGCGCGGCGCGCATCGAGCAGATCGGCCAGGGTCAGGCCGCCATGAGCGTAGGCGGTTTCGACGGCTCGTTCGGTAGCGCGGCCGCGTTCGATCAGATCGCCATCGAAGCGCTGCGCTCGCTGCGCCGCGGCGCGCAGGTCGGCGGTCGCGCGGCGCACGTCAGCAAGCGCGGCGGCACGCGTCTTCGCCAGGTTTGCCTTGGCCGCATCGATGTCGGTATAGGCGCGGCGGATTTCGCCTTCGTAACTGTTGCCGGTAAATAGCGGAATGGATACGCCGACGCCAAGCAGGGTATGCCCGAACGGATCCGGGTTGTGTTCGTATTGGCCACTGATGGTGACATCGCGTGCGCGCTGGGCATGGGCGAGATCGAGCGCGGCTTCGGCGGCTTGCACGCGATGGCTCGCCGCCAGCATATCGGGACGCTGCGCCAGCGCGTGTTCGGGGTCGATGCCGGCGATCTGTGCAGCGCGCGGCCAGGTATCGGCCGCGGAAAGAACATCGGATTGCGTGGTCGTATCGAGCAGGGCAGCGAGTGCGACCTGCGCATCGTGCAGCCCACCTTGCGCGGCATCGACGTCGTTGTCGGTTTCGGCAGCTTCGATGCGCATGCGCTCGACGTCGAGGCGCGGCATGTCGCCGAGCTTCAGGCGTTGCTCGGACGCTTGCAACGAACGCTGCTCGATGACGGCCAGGGCTTGTTCATTCGTATACTTTTCCTCGGCGCGCTTGAGTTCCCAATACGCCTGCGCCACGGCCAGACGTTCGGTACGCAGAGTATCGGCGAAGTCCGCGTGCGCCGCATCGGCGTTCGCGCCTGCCTGCGCAAGTCGGTGTTTGCGCTTGCCACCGCGCTCGAGCGGCTGGCTGAGATTGACGATCGTATCGAACTGTTTGTCCCACAGCGATCCGGGACCGTTGTGTCCGGCCGGATTGATTTGCGCCGTGCTGTAGGCAAGCGTTGCGTTCGGGCGCTCGCCAGCACTGATCTTGTCGGCCAGGGCCTGATCTACCGCAGTTTGCGCCACGACCACATTCGGATCGCGCACTCGCACGAGTTCGAGTGCCTGCATCAACGTGAGTTGCCCATCCACTGGAACACCGACAGGTTCAACAGCAGTGGACAACCTCATCGTGCCGAGCAGAACGATCCACAGCAGAATTCGCAGACCGCGATGCATTTTCGTTTTCAAATCGACTCGAAGAAACGGCCCGCCTGGGGAAGCGGGCCGTTGGGGACTGCGACCGGAAGGCGTTCTGGGGAAAACGCTGCGGAAAGCTCCGTGCCGCGACAGGCACTATACCTGTAGTCACCTTGCAACAAGCTGACGTTGCACCACCGCACGTGCATCAAATCCATATCTTTCGCTCAAGCCACGCGACGATGTCCGTGGCGTTTGAGATGTACCAGCAACAGCGAGATCGCGGCCGGAGTCACGCCGGAGATGCGCATGGCCTGACCGACGGATTGCGGTTGGCTGCGCTGCAGTTTTTGCAGCACTTCGGCGGACAGGCCGTGCACGCCGGCGTAATCGAAATTCGACGGAATCGCGGTATCTTCATGCCGGCGTTGACGTTCGATTTCCTCGTTCTGGCGTTCCAGATAGCCGGAATACTTTGCCGCAATTTCCACTTGTTCGGCGACCTGCGCGTCACTCACCGCAGGGCCTAGCGAGGAGACACGCATCAATTGCACGTAGTCCAGTTCCGGCCGGCGCAGCAGATCCAGAGCACTGGTTTCGCGCGATACAGCCACGCCGAGCGCAGTTTCGAGCTCGCGTCCCAGCGCATTGGCGGGTGCTGCCCACAAACTGCGCAGGCGTTCGGTTTCACGCTCGACGGCATCGCGCTTGCGGCAGCAGGCGGCGTAACGATCATCATCGACGCTACCCAGATCGTGTCCCTTCGTGGTCAGGCGCAGGTCGGCGTTGTCCTCGCGCAGATGCAGCCGATACTCGGCGCGCGAGGTGAACATGCGATACGGCTCGATCGTGCCGTTGGTAATGAGGTCGTCGATCAGCACGCCGATATAGGCTTCATCGCGGCGCGGTGTCCATGGTGCTTTGTCCTGCGCCGCACGCGCGGCATTGAGGCCGGCGATGATTCCCTGCGCCGCTGCCTCTTCATAACCTGTGGTGCCATTGATCTGACCAGCGAAATACAGGCCAGCGATGGCCTTGGTTTCCAGACTGGCATTCAAGCCGCGCGGATCAAAGTAGTCGTACTCGATGGCGTAGCCGGGACGGGTGATGTGCGCCTGCTCGAACCCCTTGATCGAACGTACCAGTTCGAGCTGGACATCGAAAGGCAGCGAAGTCGAGATGCCGTTCGGATAAATCTCGGTCGTCTCCAACCCTTCCGGTTCGATGAAAATCTGATGTGAGGTCTTGTCGGCAAAACGCACGACCTTGTCCTCGATCGACGGGCAATAGCGCGGACCGACGCCCTCGATCTTGCCGGTATAAAGGGGCGAACGGTCGAGCGCGCCGCGGATGATGTCGTGAGTACGCGCCGAGGTGTGCGTGATCCAGCAACTGACCTGGCGCGGATGATCGGCCGCCGTGCCGGCAAACGAAAATACCGGCATCGGCGAGTCACCGGGCTGTTCCTGCAAACCGGAAAAATCGATGCTGCGGCCATCGATGCGCGGCGGCGTGCCGGTTTTCAGGCGATCCACCCGGATCGGCAGTTCGCGCATGCGCGCAGCCAGGTGTGTGGCAGGTGGGTCGCCGGCGCGGCCACCGGCAAAATTTTCCATGCCGACATGGATCTTGCCGGCGAGGAAGGTACCGGCAGTCAGCACCACGGTCGTCGCCTGGAAACGCAGACCCATCTGGGTGACGACGCCGGCCACCCGATTGCCGTCCAAAGTCAGATCATCCACCGCTTGCTGGAAGATCGACAAATTCGGCTGCGTTTCGAGTTTGCGCCGGACCGCCGCCTTGTACAGCGCCCGATCGGCCTGGCAGCGGGTGGCGCGCACCGCCGGCCCTTTCGACGCATTCAACGTGCGCCACTGGATGCCGGCGCGATCGGCCGCCCAAGCCATCACGCCGCCCAGCGCGTCGATTTCCTTGACCAGATGACCTTTGCCGATACCCCCGATGGCTGGATTGCAGCTCATCTGCCCGAGGGTTTCGATGTTGTGCGTCAACAACAGGGTGCGCGCGCCCAGCCGCGCCGCACGCCAGCGCGGCTTCAGTGCCGGCGTGGCCGCCGCCGATGACGATGACGTCGAATCGCTGCTCTGAATTCATGTATTTGCGCGCGCTGAAAACCCGGCGCCGATTATACAAGAGCAGCAGGAGGATCGATTCGGAAGCTGGCTTCGGCTGCTTCAAGAAAGACTGGCGCCCGGCGGTCTTAGGAACAGGGGGAATCCAAGAGGACCGTATGCCGGGCGCCAGCGACTCGGCGGCTGCGCTACGGCCTTTCTGGAGAGCTGCCGCAGGTGCCAAATACTCTAATACGCCCATAGCATAACGCAATTCAGGATTAGCGAACTGTGAACATTGTCATGTGTTCAGGGCCACGTCAGTCCGGAGTGGGTCAATTTGCGCCGCAGTACGTCACCGGATGCCGCTACTCAGAGTCGAATGGCTTGGTTTCAAGGAATCCTTGGGGTTGGCACAGCTTCTGCATTGTGTGAACTATATCGCAAATCCGGAGAACGAAATGCTCGCCACCGCCGCCGCCCTTACCGTCAATCCCCTGTTCCTGCGCCATGATCTGATGATCGAACTCGGCCGCCTGGAAATGGCGATCGAAGACGTCCGTGGCCACGCCTCCGCGAACGACCAACATTCCCTCGCGCCGCTGGAAACCAAACTGGCGCGGATCAACGAAGCGCTGAACCGGCTGTCCGCATGATCTGATTCGGCCTGACCCGACTCGGAATTACCGAACTCCCTAGGCCCGGGCCAGTGCGAGCTGCCCGGGTTTTTTTTGCCCCGAAAATGAGTGTGCTATGGGCGAATTACGAGCGTAATACGAGCAAATTTCCGGCTATTCAGCGCGGACGCTATTCAGCACGGATCGCCGCAATCGGATCCAGCGCCGCGGCCTGACGCGCGGGATAGACCGCGAACGCCAGGCCGATGAGCGCACACGCGGATGCCGAGACCAGGATGGTCAACGGCGACCACGCCACTTGCCAGTCGGCGAAGGCCGCAATCAGATACGCCAGCAGTGCGCCGAAGATGAGACCGATGATCGCGCCAGCTGTGCAGATCACCACAGCCTCACGCAGAAAACGCACGACGATATCCTGCCGCCGCGCACCCAAGGCACGCAGCAAACCAATCTCGCGACGCCGCTCGAGTACGTTGGCGAGCATGATGTTCATGATGCCGATGCCGCCGACAAGCAGACTGACGCCGGCGATGGCGCCCATCACGATGCTGAAAATGCGCTGCGTCTTCTGGTTCTGCTGATACAACTGTTGCGGCACGATGAGCGCGGTGTCGTCGGCGCCACCATGACGTTGCCCAAGCAGGGCGCCGAGCACGCTCGCATCCTCGCCCAGACGGGATGGATCATTGATCCACAGCAGAAAACGATCGACCTCATCTTCCATCGGCTGGAAGCGGAACCGCGCGCGGGCGCTGGCCAGTGGCACGAACACGCGATTGCTGTCGGCGCCGAGCGCCACGCCCTCGAATTTGTCGGCGCCGAGATCGCGGTCGGCCAGCACACCGACCACACGCAGCCAGACCTGATCGACCTTGACCAGCCGCCCCAGCGCAATGCCGCCGGGAAACAACTCACGTGCGGCTTGTGCGCCGAGCACAGCAACCGGCGCGAGGCTGGCATCGTCGTCCGCATTCAAGGCACGGCCTTGCGCGATCTGCAACGACGACAGCGAGAAATATTCCGGACTGACACCACTGGCCTGCACTTCGCCGCTGCCGCTGTCGCTGAACACGGCGTGCGTGCGAATGTGCTTTTCGGCCGCGAAACTCTGTGCGCCGGGTACGACGTCGAGTGCCGCGTGCGCATCGGATACGCTCAAACCGAGGCTGCGTGCGCGCAATTCCTTGAGCGCGTCGTCGCTCTGCGGCGCTTTGGTTTCGGCGATCAGGTTGTGCAGACCGAGACTCTCGACCAGCCGCAGGGCCGCGCGCTTGCTGCCTTCGCCGACACCCTGCATGGCCACGATGGCGCCGATGCCGAACACCAGACCGAGCAAGGTCAGGCCGGTGCGCAACTTGCGCCGCGACAACTCGGCAATGGCTTCGCTCCAGGGCGGAGAAATCCACTGCTGGAAAATCATGGTGGCGCTTCCTTGACGCCGTCGCACTTCGTGCTGATATCGAGCGCGCTGATATCAAGCACAACGTCGTCACCGACTTTCACGCCATCGAGTACTTGCGAACGGGTCGCGCCGCGCACACCGAGTTTGATTGCGCGACTGAGCGTACGGCCGCCTTCGCGCACCTTTACTGTGGCACTATCGCCGCTGCTGTCGATGGCGAGATTCGGCACGCTCAGCGCGTGCGGCACGTCGAGCAGGGTCACGCGCGCGGCGAAAAGCTGACCCGGCACCCAGGCATAGCGCTGGACTACATCGGCGGGCACTGGCGCCTTCATCAGCAGATACTTCACTGGGCTCTGCCGGCTGCGCGGTTGTGCGGCATCCGCCACCCAACTCAGTTTCGACGTCACCGTCTGCGCCGGCAAACCCAACGGATGCAGTTCGACGCTGTCGCCCAGCTTGATGCCCTGCGCCTGCACCTGCGGCACCGCAATCTGTACTTCCATCGCATGGGTATCGGGCAGGCTGGCGAAGGGCATGCTTGCCCACAGGCTGCCGCCGATGCTCGGTTTCGCGCCGCTCCAGTCGGCCTCCAGCACCAGCACGCCATCGTGCGGTGCGCGCAGCTCCAATGCGTCGAGGTCGGTGCGTTTTTGTTTTTCGTTCAGATCGTAGGTGGCGTGCTGCGCGTCGAGCACGGCGAGTTCGGCTTTGCCGCGCGCACTGGACTGATCGCGGCGCCAATCGAGAATGCCCTGCTTGGTGTCGAGAAAATGCTCGTCCTGCACCGCGTCCAGCACCTTGTTGCGCGCCAGCGCCTGAAAGCCGGCGTTGGCATAACGGTGTGCGATCGCCAGCTGTGTGCTGACGTCGCTCAAATCCACGCCGAGCTGGCCGAGGTTCGCTCCGAGTTCGGCTTGCTTTCCGGCGCGCGCGAGCAGATTGCGCTGCAGATCGACCAGGGCCTGGGCCAGATCCTGCTTGCTCTGCTCGGCGGAAAAACGCGCCACGACTTCATCTTTCTTTACCTGACTGCCATCTGGCAGCATCCAGGCCAGTTGCCGCGGCGTCCACTGTGGCCCGGGCACGAGCAGGGGCGTGGCCGTGATCGCGCGCAGTTCGCCGTCGCCCTGTACCGAAAGCGTCAGCGCCGCGTCGGTGACGCGCACGGTCGGCGGCGATTCGTCGGTGGAGTTTCCACACGCAGCCAGTAGCGAGGCCACAGCCAGTGACACAACACAAAGCGATGCAGAACCAAATGCACGTGCCATCAAGGCGACTCCGCTGCGGCGATGGGAATATCCACCTGCACCGGCTGACCCGGCTTGAGCACGAGCTTGGTCGCGTCGAGGGCGATACGCAGATCGATCACCGGCACCGGCTCGACCCGCGATTTGCTGTGTATACTTTTACCAATGTCGTCAATACGGCCATCCAGCGACCCGGCGCCGCCGTTGAGCGTAATGCGTATGTTCTGGCCTACGCGCACCCGTTCCAGATCGCGCTCGGGCAGGGTGGCGCGCACCGCCAACGAAGTCATGTCCGGAATCTCGCCCGCCGACATTCCGCGCCACACCTGCGAACCGGTGTCGATCTTGTCGCCGTTCCAGCTATTGTGATGCACGAAGATGCCTGCGCTCGGCGCGAGCACAGTCAACGTGGCCAACGCAGACTGCATCTCGGCAACCTGACGCTTGAGCTGAGTCACATCGAGATCGGCAAGACGCTGCGTTGCCGTGCGCGCCTGCGCATCGACCTGTTCGCGTTCTTCGGTCAACTGCAAATGTTTTTCGGTGCGCGCGCGGTCGATTACCAGCTTCTGATAGTCAATACCGGGCACATAATCCTTGGGCTGGGTAGCCTTGCGCTGCGCCTTTTCCGCATCGGCGCGCGCCTGCGCCGTGGCCAGCGCCGTGGTGCGTGCGCGATCGGCCAGTTCCAGACGCAACTTTTCCTGCGCGCGCTGTTTTTCGGCCAGTTCGCTCTGCTTGGCCGGCAGCTTCTGCGCCAGATCGCCGCCGGCAAAAGTCACCACCGGATCGCCTTTTTTCACCGTCGCGCCATCGGCCGCCATCTGGGTCACATTCATCTGCCACAAGTCTTCGACTTCCGGCGGCGAAATCGCCTGTGAGCGTTGTGCATAGATTTCTCCTTCGGCATGCAGCGCGCTGTCGTTGCGCCGCGCTGGCGCGGCCGTCGTCGTAGCGGCATCGATTCTGGCGACATCGGTGTCCACGCGCACGCTCATGCCAGGCAGCAGAGGAAGTTTTTCCGCCGCGGCATCGAGCGCGATATCGATGGCGTAGTAACGGCCGTCGCTCCATTCCGGCTTGGCCTCCGGCGCATTGCTGATGCGGCGAATACTGCCCGCGACCGCGTGTTCGGGCAGCGCATCGAACTCCAGATGCACACTCTGCCCGACCTTCAGTCCGCGCCGGTCCGGCGCCAGCGTCCAGGCGCGCACGCTGTGGGTGCCGTCAGCGTCAACCACTTCGCCGACCTTGCTGCCGACATACGCCGTGGAACCTTCTTCGTAACGTCCGCTGCCGTTGCTGCCGGCAAAGAACACCGTCTGGAAGCCATGCACCACGATGCCTTCGTGTTCGGCACTGACCGTTGCCGTATCGACCTGGGCCTGCAGAAAACCCAATTGCAGTTGCAATTTTTTCGTCTCCAGCGCGCCGTCCTCGCGCCGCCGCGCCACCGCGGCGCGCGCATCGTCGAGCAGGCTGCGTTTCAATTCAGCATCGCGGCGCGTGCTTTCGGCGGTGCCTTGATAACGATCGTAATCCAGCGCCGACAGCAATTTCTTCGGAATCGCCGCATCCACCGCGGCGGTGTCGCGCGCGGCCTCGGCATCCGTCAACGCCAGTTCCGCATCCGCGCGCTTGAGTTCCAGATCGCCGACGTCTTTATCCGCCTGTGCTTTGGTGTGTTCGATCTGATCCTGCAAGGTATGCAGTTGCGCGGCCGCAGAACTGGCGTCGATGCGCAGCAGGGCATCGCCGGCTTTCACCCGTGTGCCGTCGGCCGCATAGAAACGTAGCACCACCGGCGAGTTCATCGAGGGCGGCGTCAGGATCGCCTGCGCGCCGTCGGAGCGCACTTCGCCGGTGAGCACCACGGCTGCCGCAGGCAGCGGCAACGCACAGGCGCATACCAACAGAAGGCTAAGCGGCGACATCGCGCTCGACCTTGCCATCGCGCAAATGGATCTGCCGTTGCGCGCGCGCGGCGACATCCGCATCGTGCGTGACCAGCACCACAGTCTGGCCTTGCGTGTGAACCTCCGTGATCAGCGCCAGTACGTCCGTAGCACTCTTGGAATCGAGATTGCCGGTCGGCTCGTCGGCGAGCAGCAACGCCGGCCGCATGAGCAACGCGCGTGCGATCGCCACACGCTGCATCTGGCCGCCGGACAACTGCTCTGGGCGATGATCCAGGCGCTGGCTCAAACCCATGCGTTCGAGCAAGTCGTGCGCACGTTGCTCCAGTTCCGGTTGCGGTTCGCGCAGAAAACGTCGCGGCAGCAACACGTTTTCCAGCACGCTCAAGCGTGGCAGCAAATGGAATGACTGGAACACGAAGCCGATGCGGCGATTGCGGAAATCGCTGGCACGCTCATCGTCGAAGGTGGACACATCGGTACCGTCGAGACGATAGCTGCCACCGCTCGGACGATCCAGGCAACCGAGAATATTCAGCAAGGTGGATTTGCCGGAGCCCGACGGCCCGAGCACGGCTACGAACTGGCCATGAGGAATTTCCACGCTGACATCGGCCAGCGCCGCCACGACCTGTCCACCGACCTGGTAGCGGCGCTGCACACCCTCAAGATAAACCATCGGAACCCCAAGTCCCTTTCGCCGAAGCATACCCAGACCCGGAGCGGAAGAGAATGTTCCGTACGAAATCGATGCAAACCGCAGTCAGCGCGTCTTGGTGTGATGCGCTTCCAGCACATTGCGCGGCGGCGCGAAACTATCGGTGCGGGCGACGTGCCAGAACACCTTGAACACAGCGTGGTCGGGCAGGCCGCCGATGAGTTCGCCGGGTTTGACGAAGTGATACAACGCCGACAGCGAACGCACTTCGGTCGAGGTCACGCGGCGGATGATGTGTTCGGGACCAAGATCGCTGGGATGGCTCAGGCCTGACGCGGCGATCAGCTCCTTGAGCGCGCGCAGGGTATTGTTGTGGAACATCTCCACCCGTGCGGCCTTGTCCGGCACATCGAGCTTTTTCCAGCGCGACGGATCCTGCGTAGCGATGCCGGTCGGACAACGGTCGGTATGGCATTGCCGCGACTGGATGCAGCCCAGCGCGAACATGAAACCGCGCGCGGCATTGCACCAGTCCGCGCCGAGCGCGAGAATGCGCGCGACATCAAAGCCGGTGATGATCTTGCCGCTGGCGCCAATGCGAATCTTGTCGCGCAGGTTCAGGCCGACGAGGGTGTTGTGCACCAGCAGCAGGGCTTCGCGCAGCGGCGCACCGACGTGATCGGTGAATTCCAGCGGCGCCGCCCCGGTGCCACCTTCACCGCCATCGACGACGATGAAATCTGGAAGGATGCCGCTTTCGCGCATTGCCTTGGCGATGCCGAACCATTCCCAGGGATGACCGAGCGCGAGCTTGAACCCGGTCGGTTTGCCACCGGACTTTTCGCGCAGGCGGGCGACGAATTGCAGCAATCCGAGCGGCGTCGAAAATGCGCTGTGCGCGGCCGGCGATACGCAATCCTCGCCCATCGACACGCCACGCGCCTCGGCGATTTCTGCACTCACCTTCGCCGCCGGCAAAACCCCGCCGTGGCCGGGTTTGGCGCCCTGCGACAATTTTATTTCGATCATTTTCACTTGTGGAGATTTGGCATTTTCCACAAAGCGTTCTTCGCTGAACGTGCCATCGGGGTTGCGGCAGCCGAAATAACCCGAGCCGATTTCCCAGCAGATGTCGCCGCCCATTTCGCGGTGGTAGCGCGACAACGAGCCTTCGCCGGTGTCGTGATAGAAACCGCCGCGGCGCGCGCCTTCGTTGAGTGCGCGGATCGCGTTCGCCGACAGCGCGCCGAAACTCATCGCCGAAATATTGAACACGCTGGCCGAATAGGGCTGCGTGCATTCGGGTCCGCCGACCACGATGCGGAAATCGTGGCCATCGATTTTCGCCGGTGCCAGCGAATGATTGATCCACTCGTATTGAGTGGCGTACAAATCCAGTTCGCTGCCGAACGGACGCTTGTCCTCGACGTTCTTGGAGCGCTGATAGGCGAGCGTGCGCTCGGTGTGCGAAAACGGCACTTCATCGGTATCGGATTCGACCACATACTGACGCAGCATCGGCCTGAAGAATTCGAAGAAGGTGCGGATGTGTGCGGTGATCGGAAAATTGCGCCGCAGCGTGCTCTTGCGCTGGATCACGTCGCAGACGCCGACCAAGCTGAGCGCGCCAGCAGTTGCTGCCAGCCAACGCCAGAAAATACTGATATGAGGCGGGCCGTCCCACAACATCGCCAGCGACAAGGCGCACACCAGCAGACAGAAAGCAAAGGCAAAATAGCGAACCGGCAGCAGGCGTTGCATCGTCCGTTTCTCCCCTGGCGAGCGCACGAGGATACCCCGGCGCGATTACACTTACACCATGACCGAAAAACCCGCACCGCCGAAATCCCGCCCACGCCCGGCCAGCTTACGTATGCCGCCGCAAGCGACGAAGACTGCGCCGCGAAATCCATCTGCCCGGCGTAGATCAGCAGTCGCGACTCCGCCTTCCGCACTCAAGCGGCTGCTAACGCGCGTGGACTGGGCGCATGTGCGCGAACGCCTGACCCAGTACGCCAGACTGGCGCGCATGCATCGCCCGGTCGGCGCGGCCCTGTTGCTGTGGCCGACCTGGTGGGCGTTGTGGTTGGCGGCCGGCGATTTTCCACCATGGGGGCTGCTGTGCATTTTTACCCTCGGCGTATTCCTGATGCGCTCGGCCGGCTGTGTGATGAACGACTATGCCGACCGCAAGCTCGATCCGGAGGTCAAGCGCACGCGCGAACGTCCGCTGGCCAGCGGCAAGGTCACGGCGCGAGAGGCGATCGCAGTGTTCTTCGTCCTGATCGCGCTGGCGTTCCTGCTGGTGCTGCTGACCAACACGCTGACGGTGGAATTGTCGTTCGTCGGCGCATTTCTCGCCGTGACCTACCCGTTCATGAAACGCTATACCTATCTTCCACAAGTATACCTGGGCGCCGCCTTCGGCTGGTCGATCCCGATGGCGTTCGCGGCGGTGCATGGCGGCGACCGCGCCGCCTTCGTCGCCTCGCTGCCGCTGTGCGGACTGCTGTTTCTCGGCAACGTGCTGTTTTCGACCATCTACGATACCGAATACGCGATGGTCGACCGCGACGACGATCTTCGCGTCGGCGCGAAATCCACCGCCATCCTGTTCGGCGATGCGGATCTGCCGATTCTCGGTATACTCATGACGACGTTCCTGCTGGCAATGCTGCTCGTTGCCCAGCGTGGCCATCTGCACTGGATCTATTTCGTCGGTGTCGCCGCCGTCGCCCCGCTGTTCGCCTGGCAGCAATGGATCATGCGCAAACGCGACCGCGACGCCTGCTTCGCCGCATTCCGCAACAACAACTGGGTCGGCGGCGTACTGTGGGTGGGAATCGCGTTGGCTATGGCGCTGAAATAATCCTTGCCTTCAATTGTGCAGTTTCGGTGCCCGCGCCAGTACCCAGACATCCACGCGCGCAATGCCTGCACGCCGGAGCGTGCGGGCGCATTCGCGCAGCGTGGCGCCGGTCGTCATGACGTCGTCGACAACCGCGACATGCGCCGGCAAGGCTGCATTTTCCACAATGTGGAAAGCGCCGCGCAGATTCTGGCGGCGTTTTTTTGCATCGAGATTGGATTGCGCCAGCGTAGCACGGGCACGCACGAGGACATCGCCGTGCAAGGGCAGATCCAGAATCCGCGCCAGCGGCTTGGCCAGTTCCAGGGTCTGGTTATAACCACGTTCGCGCAAACGCCCCGCGTGCAAGGGGACGGGGATCAAGACCTGGGGTAGTGCCGGCGGCGACTCGCGCAGCGCCTCGATCCACAGCTCGGACAGCACGCGTCCGGCGGCGAGACTGCGGCCGAACTTGAGCCGGGTCAGCAACAAATCCAGCGGATGGCCATAAACGAAGGGCGCGCAGGCAGCAGTAAACGGCGGTTCGTGCTGCAGGCATTCGCCGCACAACGGCGCGGGCGCCGACAGCGGCAGCGCGCAGCGCGGGCAGCAAATGCGGTTGCGGATCAGGTCCGCCGCGCACGCCGGGCACAAGTCGCGTGCGTAGTCGCCGCGCTGGCCGCAGAGCAGACAATGCGGCGGCAGCAGTGCGAATTGCAGACGCTGCCAGAGACCGTCAACTGAAATCCGCTTCGCCAGGTTGACAGCCACGGTACCGCTCTCCACACTCGCGCCAAGTCACGCACAGCCGAGTCTGCCATGTCTACCGTTGATTCACACAAGCCCGCCTTGCGCCATGATTCCAGCCGGGACGAAGTTCTTGCCTTGTTCGCGCTGCCGTTCAACGATCTGCTCGAACGCGCCCACGCCGCGCACCGTGCGTATCACGATGCCAATGCAGTACAGATTTCCACGTTGTTGTCGATCAAGACCGGCGGTTGTCCGGAGGATTGCGCCTACTGTCCGCAAGCCGCGCGCTACCACACCGGCGTAAAAGCCGAAAAGCTTATGAGCCTCGATGCCGTGCTGGAAAAGGCGCGCCTGGCAAAGGCCGCGGGCGCGACGCGATTCTGCATGGGCGCGGCCTGGCGTTCGCCGAAAGATCGCGACGTGGAAAAGATCGCGGCGATGGTCGGCGGCGTGCGCGCGCTGGGCATGGAAACCTGCGCGACGCTCGGCATGCTCAGTGCGGCGCAGGCACAGCGCCTGAAATCGGCGGGACTCGATTACTACAACCACAATCTCGACACCGCGCCGGAATTCTACGGCGAGATCATTCACACGCGTGACTTCCAGGACCGTCTCGATACGCTGGAACACGTGCGCGATGCCGGCATGAAAACCTGCTGCGGCGGCATCGTCGGCATGGGCGAGACGCGGGCGCAGCGCGCCGGTCTTTTGCAGACGCTGGCGAATCTGCCCGAGCACCCGCAATCGGTGCCGATCAATCGCCTGGTTCAGGTCGAGGGCACGCCGCTGGCTGGCACGGTATTGCTCGATCCGTTCGAGTTCGTGCGCACGATTGCGGTAGCGCGCCTGCTGATGCCCGCGTCGATGGTGCGCCTGTCGGCCGGTCGTGCCGAGATGAGCGATGAGTTGCAGGCGCTGTGCTTCTTTGCCGGTGCCAATTCGATCTTCTACGGCGAAAAACTGCTGACCACCGGCAATCCCGATACCGAGCACGATCGGGCCTTGTTCGCACGCTTGGGCATTGCGGCGATGGATGTCGAGCTCGAGCCGGGTAGTGTGCACGCGGATATCCTGGCCAGCGCAGCGGCCTGAAAAGCACGCCCGCGCAAATTCCACCATGTCGCGGCCGGATCTGTTCGATCGCCTTGCGCTTGCGCGGTCCGCGCGCGTGCGCGACGGCTTGCTGCGCCAGGTTCGCACGATTGCGGCCATCGATGGCCCACGCATCGTCGTCGACGGCAAGACTCTGCTCAACTTCGCCGGCAACGATTACCTCGGTCTCGCCCAGCATCCCGCCCTGCGTGAAGCCTTTATGCGCACAGCCGAGCGCTGCGGCGTTGGCGCCAGCGCCGCGCATCTGCTCGGCGGCCATCGTGACGAACACGCCGCGCTGGAGGCCAAGCTGGCGCAGTGGACCGGACGCGAGCGGGCGTTGTTGTTCTCGACCGGATACATGGCCAATCTCGGCGTGATGCAGGCGCTGCTGCGCGCAGGCGACCTGTGCCTGCAGGACAGACTCAACCACGCCAGCCTGATCGATGGCGCTCGCCAATCCGGCGCGCAGCTCAAACGCTACCTGCACGGCAATATCGCTTCGGCCGACCACCATCTTGCGGGCCGCCCCGATGCCCCCGCCCTGCTTGCTACCGACGGCGTGTTCAGCATGGATGGCGACGTCGCGCCACTGTGCGAACTTGCGACTTTGTGCACAAGGCAAAATGTGACTTTCATGGTCGACGATGCGCATGGCCTGGGCGTACTCGGCACGGACGGTGCGGGCAGTGTCGCTGAAGCCAGCTTGACGCAGGCCGACGTTCCCGTGCTGATGGCTACCCTGGGCAAGGCACTTGGCGTCGCCGGTGCCTTCGTCGCGGGCAGCGCGGCGCTGATCGATGGTCTGGCGCAATTTGCGCGGACTTATTGCTTTACCACGGCGCCGCCGCCGGCTCTCGCCGCCGCCGCCGCCGTCGCCGTCGATCTGGCGCGCACGGAAACCTGGCGCCGCTACAAGCTGCAAGCTTCGATTGCGCAATTCCGGGCTGGTGCCGCGACACGCGGATTGGCGCTGCCGGAGTCGCGCACACCGATCCAGCCGCTGCTCGTCGGCGCCAGCGATCGCGTCCTGCGCATTTCCAGACAAATGGAAAATGCCGGATTTTATACTCCAGCCATACGTCCACCAACGGTGCCGACGGGAAAGGCACGCCTGCGTATCGTGCTCTCGGCATTGCACGAAGAAGCCGACATCGAACAACTGCTCGACGCGCTGGCCCTTGCGTTCGGCGCCAACAGAGCCGGCTGACATGCATATCGACAGCGTTGGCAGCGGTCCGGATCTTGTTCTTGTCCATGGCTGGGCCATGCATGCGGGTGTATTTGCGCCGCTGACCCGCTTGTTGCGCGCACGATTTCGTTTGCACCTGGTCGATCTGCCCGGCCACGGCAACAGCATCGCCTGCACGTCCGCGCTCGATCCTGCCGCTTGCGCTGCAAGCTTGCTTAAAGTCTTGCCGCGTGCGCTCTGGGTCGGCTGGTCGCTCGGCGGAGTCGTGACCTTGCATGCCGCACTCGCGCGGCCGGACAAGGTAAGTGGCATTGTGGAAATTGCTGCATCGCCGCGCTTTGTGCTCGGGCCTGACTGGCCGCACGGCGTGAGCGGCGAAATTTTCTCACAATTCGGTGCTGGCTTGCTGCACAATTACCGCGGCACCATCGAACGTTTTCTGGCACTCGAGGCACTCGGCTCGAATCACGCCCAGGCCGAGCTGCGCGAACTCAAGGCCCAGGTGTTCGAGCGCGGCAAGCCATCGCTGCCTGCACTGGAGCAAGGCTTGCACATACTGGATTCGATCGACCTGCGCGCACGCCTGGTGCAACTGGCCGTGCCGAGTCTGTGGCTGGCCGGCCGCCGCGACCGGCTGGTGCCGCCGGCTGCGATGCGCTGGGCCGCCGCACAATGCAAACAAGGATACTTCATGGAATTTCCCTCGGGCCACGCCCCGTTCATCGGCTACGCACCGGAAGTCGCCAAGGCGATTACTGCGTTCGCCGCAGGATCGATGCAATGACGCCATCGTTCGACTCGCAACAGATCCGCCGTGCCTTCGGTCGCGCCGCCGCTACCTACACCCAGAACACGGCGTTGCAACGTAAAGTCGAGGACCGCCTGCTGGAACGCCTGGAGCATGTGCAGCGCGCGCCGGAGCGTGTACTGGATCTGGGCTGCGGCCCCGGCCGTGCCAGCAGTCTGCTGCGCAAACGCTGGAAACACGCGCAGGTCATCGCGCTGGACCTGGCCTTGCCGATGCTGCGCCGGGCACGCACCGGCTGGCGGCGTCCCTTGCTGCGCGTGTGCGCCGACGCGCGCGCATTGCCGCTGCCGGACGCCAGCATCGATGTGCTGTTTTCCAATCTGTGCCTGCAATGGATCGAGGATCTGCCGGCGCTGTTCGACGAATTCCGGCGCGTGCTGCGTCCCGGTGGATATTTAGCCTTTTCCACATTTGGGCCCGATACGCTGCACGAATTGCGCACCGCCTGGGCAGCGGCGGATCGCGCACCGCATGTCAGCGGCTTTGCCGATATTGCACGCATCGGCGATGCGCTGATGGCGGCCGGCTTTCGTGACCCGGTGCTCGATTCGGAGCATTTCACCCTCACCTACGCCGATGCCGCCGAACTGATGCGCGAACTCAAGGCGATCGGCGCGACCAACGCCGATTCGCGCCGCGTGCGCGGCCTGACCGGCAAATCGCATCTTCGCCGTGCGCTGGATGCTTACGAAAGTTTCCGCCGCGACGGCAAACTGCCGGCAACCTACGAGGTTCTCTCCGCCCACGCCTGGGGTCCGGAGCCGGGCCAGCCGCGGCGCGGCGGTGGTGTCGAGATCGCGAGCTTTCCGATCGAGCGGCTGCGCGGATCGCGTCGGTAACGCGCTGAAGCACTTCCTGTCAAAGTGAAGTCTGCCAGACGCTGTCGTATCCCATCTTCATCATGGCTTCCAGAAATCGCGATGGATGATGGTCGCCAGAGCCACGGTGTAACGGTCGGCGTCGGCCGCCCTCAGATGCGACCACTCGGGCAACTCCAGTCCTTGCATCTCGGGATAATCCTCGAAGTGGATGCCCGGCGCGCCGGTACGCGCGAGCAGCACATCCCAGGTCTTTGCGCGCGGAAACACCTTGTCGTCGAACTCCAGATAGCGCCCCGCAGTCGGTGGACGCACGAATAAAACCTGGACGCCGCGTGCACGCAACTTCGCGACCACATCAACGGCGCGCTGTATCTGCGCATCGATGATCTTCTGCAACTTTTCCGGCGTATCCATGTTTGGCGGCGGCGGTTCATCGAACTCCTGCGCCCAGATGCTGCGCGCCAGCGCGCGATACTCCGAGTCGGTTTCGAGTTTGCTCCATAGATGAGAGTCACGATCGGCCTGCTGCACCAGCAGCTTGCGCACGCTCACATGCATTGGCAAGCCGGGCCGCGCGGGCCACGCCTGCCGCTTAAGCACGGTCGCGAGCGCAAAGTCGGCGTCGTCGAACGCGAAATACGGCTCGATCAGGTGCTGCGACAACCAGTTGCCGACGCGTTGCGATGGTGTCTCCTTGCGCGAGTAGGGCAACATGTCGCCGCGGAAGGTGAAACCGGTGAAGAATATATCCGACGCCACGCCGACCAGCACATGCCCGGTGAAATGCGGATCCGCGGCAAGATCCTCGAGCACGGGCAAGGGTGACGTGCCCTCCATCGCGAGCTGGATCGGGCGCTCGCCAGTGACTTTTTCCCAGACCGGCAATTGCACATCGAACAAGACGCGTGACGCGCCGGTCAGCACGGTCCGGTCGCCTTCGCCCGCATCGATGCGGCGGCGTTGCTGCGCCCATTCGCCGTTGCTGTTGTAATACCCCGGAGTGACGCCATAGGCACGCCAATACGCTTCCCACCCCGCTAACAGCAGGATCAGCAGGGTCAGCGCGCCAAGAAAAATTGGCCGCCAAGGTTGCGTCGGCACATCGCGTACCGGTACCGGTTGGGCGACACCGGGGCGATCCGCCGCAGTCAGGCGTTCGGCGCCCGATACGCTGACAACGCGTTCAATTGCCAAAGCCTGATTGGATCGGGCTTGATTGGATCGGTCTCGATCAGATCGGATTTGATCAGAACTGGAAATAGATGAAGGCATTGCCTTCTCCCTGTGCGATGACAATGGCAAACGCCATCAGCGCCCATACCGCGCAAATCGCCATCGGGTGCGCGCGTGCAACCACCGACTCCAGCGTGCGCTCGCGCATCAGCCAGTGGGTGACCACGATGCCGGTGACGATGGCCGCGACCGAGATCAGCGAAAATGTGGCAAGGATCGGTTTCGCCGTCGCATGCTGTCCGAGCATGCCGCCGAGCACGGTCCAGGCCTTGCCAAAGGTCTTGGCGCGGAAGAATACCCAGGTCAGATTCACCAGCGCATAGGTGAGCAGGCCGAGTGTCAGAAACGCAAGCGGACCGGGTCGATAGGTCGTGAAGCGCGCGCGCAGCACGCGCTCTGCCGCAAGATACAGTCCGTGCAATCCGCCCCAGACGACAAAGGTCCAGTTCGCGCCATGCCAGAGGCCGCCGAGCAGCATTGTCGTCATCAGCGCCGCATAGGTGCGACGCTCGCCGTGACGGTTGCCGCCGAGCGGGATGTACAGGTAATCGCGTAGCCACGACGACAAGGTGATATGCCAGCGCCGCCAGAAATCGGAGAAACCCACGGCCGCATACGGAAAACGGAAATTGTCCGGCATTGCAAAACCCAGACACATCGCCGCGCCGATTGCGGTGGTCGAGTAGCCGGCGAAATCGCAGAAGATCTGACCGCTGAATGCCAGCGTCGCGGCCCAGGCGTCGAGCGCACCGGGAATCTTGTCGCTGTCGTAGATCTTTTCCGCAACATTCGCCAGGAAACTGTCGGCGAGCACGACCTTGTTGAACAGGCCCAGCGTCATCAAGGCGAGGCCGAAGCGCAACTGATCCGCGCTGGCACGGCGCGGTTCGGCGAACTGCGGCACCAGCTCGGTCGGACGCATGATCGGCCCGGCAACGAGGTGCGGGAAGAACGTGACGAACAGCGCGTAGTCGAGGAAGTTGCGCGCCGGCAAGGCACGGCGCAGATAGACGTCCAGCGTGTAGGACAAAGTAGCAAATGTATAAAAGGATATTCCTACCGGCAACACGATGTCGGAATGCGCCGGCTGGTAGGCAACCCCTATCGCCGCCATCAAGGCACTGAAGTTGTCGAGCAGGAACTGGCCGTACTTGAAATAGCCGAGCATGCCGAGATTGGCTACTACCGACAGCAGCATCCAGGCATGCCGTGCGGATTGCCGCTGCGCTTTCACCAGACCCTGTGCGGCGTACCAATCGACTACGGTTGAGACCCACAGCAGGATCACAAACGGCGGATTCCACGCCGTGTAGAAGATGTAGCTCGCGATCAGCAAATTGATCTTGCGCGTGGTCCAGCGCAGCGGCAACGAGTGCAGCGCGAGCACGATCGCGAAGAACACCATGAAGGTGAGTGAGTTGAAAACCATTTCCGGCTCCCCCCGAAAAAGGTTTGATTGCAGCAGGACTAGGGCACTTTTCGCGGCTGGCCGCTGCCATCGTGTCATTGTTTCGCGGCGAACGCCAGAGGGCGCAACGCACACGATACCGGCAGAGCGCCCGCTTCAGCCTGCGGCCTGCGGCCGTCTGGGGAACGCGATTCCAGCCTTCACCGGGGTGACCGACGGTTAGCTCAATTCATACCTGTTTGTGCCGAAAGCACTCAACATAGTGATCGTTGACCATCCCGGTCGCCTGCATATGCGAATAGACGATGGTCGAGCCGACGAAGTTGAAACCGCGCTTTTGCATGTCCTTGCTGATTCGATCGGATAATTCGGTGCGCGCGGGTACCTGTCCGCGTTCGCGCCAGCGGTTGCGGATTGGCTTGCCGCCGTCGACGAAGGACCAGAAGTAGGCGTCGAGGCTGCCAAATTCGCCGATGACACGCAACGCCGCGCGGGCGTTGTTGCGGGCCGAATACATCTTCAGCCGATTGCGGATCAATTCGGGATTTTGCAGCAATTTATCTAATGTAGCATCGCTCATGCGCGCTACGCGGGCGATGTCGAAGCCGTGGAATGCCTTTCGATACGCATCGCGCTTGTTCAGCACCGTGCGCCAGGACAAACCGGCCTGTGCGCCTTCCAGCACCAGGAACTCGAACAGGCGGGTGTCGTCGTGCAGCGGCACGCCCCATTCGGTGTCGTGATAGTCGCGCATGGCGCCATCGTCGCCGGACCAGTCGCAACGGATGAGAGCACGGGACATCGCTTTTCTCGCAGATGACGTGGACGGAACGCGTATCATACGCAGCCCGTTGTTAGCGTATCCCGCCGATGAACGAATCCGACCCGCGCCGCGGCGCACTGATTGCGTTGGCCATCCTCAGCCTGGTCTGGGGATTCAACTGGATCGTGATGAAGTCGGTACTGACGTTCATCGGTCCCTTCGGTTTTTCCGCACTGCGCTATGTGCTCGGCACCTTCGTGCTTTTTCTCGTGTTATGGTTGCGCGGCGAGTCGCTGGCACCGACGCCTTGGCGCGACACGCTGTTGATCGGCGTAGCCCAGACCACCGGATTCCAGGCTCTGGTGCAGCTGGCGCTGGTCGCCGGTGGCGCCGGCAAAACCGCCTTGCTCGCGTACACCATGCCGTTCTGGGTGATCCCGCTGGCGTGGTTTTTTCTTGGCGACCGTCCCGCGGCGCGGCAATGGCTCTGCATCGGTCTGGCCGCGGCCGGATTGCTGCTGGTGCTGGAACCGTGGAACGGTGTCGGCGGTGCGCTCAACGCGACACTCGCGCTGGCCGGCGGCGCATGCTGGGCGATCGGCACCGTGCTGGCCAAGCGGCTTTTCCACAATGCGGCAATTTCCCCTTTGCGCCTGACCGCCTGGCAGATGCTGTTCGGCACGATCGGTCTGGTCGTGCTGGCGCTATGCACGCACGAACGCAGCATCGTATGGTCGCTGCAATTGTTCGCGGCGCTGGCCTACAACGGCGTGCTGTCCTCGGGCCTGGCCTGGGCGCTGTGGCTGTTCGTGGTGCAGCGGCTGCCAGCGGATGTTGCCGGACTCGCCAGCCTGGTAACGCCGTTGCTTGGCGTGGGTTTCGCGTGGATGCTGCTTGGCGAGCGCCCGGATATGGCCGAAGCCGCCGGCATCGTCTTGATGATCGCGGCGCTATTCGGCGTGCTTAGACCGCGCGCCGCAAGTTGAATCGAGTCGAATTGAATCGAGTCAAATTAAATCAGGCCGCGCGCGCGATCTGCGCCGTACGCTCGTGCAGGTTGTAGCAATGCGCCACCCGCGCAATTTTGCCTTGATGGATGGCGAAGAACGCTCCGGCGGGCAGGGTGTAGCGTTGTCCGCGCGCCATCGGCATGCCGGATTCGGTGGCGTGATAGGTGCCGTGCACGGTGAATTCCGCGGCGGCGCGGGTGCCGTCGTCGATGCTCATCACCACGATATCCCGCAGTTCCTCGCGATAACTGCGGCCGCTGCGTTCGAGGAATTTGCGAAAGGCCGCCTTGCCGATCTCTCGCGCGCCCTGGTTGATGTCATGGACAACATCGTCGCCCAGACAATCGACCACGGCATCCCAATCGGCACGATTGAAGGCCGTGCAGTAGCGCAGTATGAGTGCGCTGGTGCGATCTGCCGCACGCGCGCCGTCGATGATCATGCGGAATTCCCCGTCGTACGCGCCGATTCTACTCCGCCGAAGCTCTGCGTCCAGAATGTACTCATCGCATCCACGGCAATCGATCGAGATCGACGTTGCCACCGGTCAGAATCACGCCGACGCGCATTCCGGCAAACTGCTGGCGATGGCGCAGGATGGCCGCCAGCACGATCGCCGACGACGGCTCGACCACGATCTTCAATCGCTCCCAGATCAGGCGCATCGCGGCGACGGTTTCGGCATCGCTCGCCGGCAGGACTTCGACCACATATTCGCGCAGCAAGTCGAAGTCGATCGTGCCCAGGGTTGCGCGCAGGCCGTCACAGATCGTGTCCGGCACGATGTCGGTCACGCGCTCGCCGCGGCGCAGCGATGCCAGTGCATCGGCCGCACCTTCGGGTTCGGCGGCGAAAAGGTGGATTTGTGGAAGAAGCGACCTGGCCGCGATCGCGCTGCCGCCGATCAGACCGCCGCCGCCGATCGGCGCAATCAAGGCATCGAGTTCGCCCGCCTCGCCGATCAGTTCCAATGCCGCCGTGCCTTGCCCGGCAATGACGCGCCGGTCGGTGAATGGATGCACCAGGCTCGCGCCGGTTTCACGCACCAGCTGCGCCGCTGCCGCCTCGCGCGCCGCTTGTGTCGGCGCACAGGTATGCACGCTTGCGCCATAGGCCGCGATCGCCGCCACCTTGGCCGCCACCGCGCCTTCCGGCACCACGACGTGCGCGGGAATGCCGCGGGTCTTTGCCGCCAGCGCCAGCGCGGCACCGTGATTGCCGGACGAATGCGTGACCACACCGCGTGGAGCGACATCGTCCGTCAGCGACCACACCGCATTGCAAGCACCGCGAAACTTGAACGCGCCCACGCGTTGGAAGTTCTCGCACTTGAACAGCAGCCGGCAACCGGCGATTTCGTCCAGCGACGACGAATGCAGCACCGGCGTGCGGTATGCGTACGGGGCGATGCGTGCCGCCGCGAGCTCGATATCGGCAAAGGTAATCGCGACGCTGGCCATCGATTCACGCAATCCGGCAAGGGAAGAATAAGGATTGTCGCAGCCATGCGCGCTCAGCGGAAGCAGTGTTTAGGCTGCCGTAACCCTGAGCGGCGTTAAATTGGATGCGAAAGCTTTTGTCGTGACTGCGGCCATCAAGACGATGCATGCGTTTTCAGCAATGATGATTTCGACACTGACCGGCTTGGCACCGCTGCTGCTGGCAGCCGCAATAGCGCAAGCGGCTGCGCCTGACGAAAATCACGTCGCCGTGACCCTCGTCAGCGAGCAGACCGCCGTCGTTCCCGGCAAGACTGCATGGCTGGGCATTCATCTTGTGCACGAACCACAATGGCACACGTACTGGGTCAATCCCGGCGATTCAGGTTTGCCGACCAAGGTGACCTGGTCGCTGCCCGATGGTTTCCGTGCGGGCGAAATCACCTGGCCCGCGCCCAAGCGTTTCGATGTCGGCGGTTTGTTCAATTTCGGCTACGACGGCGACGTTCTGTTGCCGGTACCCATCGAAGTGCCCGCCGATGCCAAGCCGGGATTCAAGGTGCATGTTTCCGCCATGGTGAAATGGCTGGTGTGCCATGAGGAGTGCGTGCCCGGCAAGGCGCAGTTGGACCTGGATCTGCCGGTGGCTATGACCGCTGCAGCCGACGTACGCTGGAAAGCGCAATTCCCTGCTGCGCATGTGGCGCAGCCACGGCCCTCGGCATGGAGCGGCCAGGCCCGTCTGCAGGGCGATTGCGTCGACGTGGCGTTGCACGGAAAGGATTTGCCACAAGCCGCAGCACTTGAGGTTTTTCCGGTGCAATCCGGCATTGTCGCGTATACACCTCCGCAGATCGCGCGGCGCGACAATGCACTTGTGCTGACTTTTGCAAAAAGTGATTATTATACTTCAGCGCCAGCGGCGCTCGGTCTGGTATTGAAATCGGGCACAAGTCCGCAGGCCTGGAGCGTCACGCTGCCGTTCTCCGTCGCGCCATCTGCAGCTTCGAACCCACCCTGAAGGAGTCCAAAATGAATCCGCATAGATTCCTGCTTGCGCTTCTGCTTCTTTCCTGTTTTCCGGTGCCGGTGTTTGCCAACGCCGCCATCGGCCAGTCGGCACCCGCTTTCAGCCTGATCGACAGCAACCGTAAAGTACACAGCCTGTCGGACTACAAGGGAAAGATCGTCGTGCTGGAATGGAACAATCCCGGCTGTCCCTTCGTGCACAAACACTATGTCAGCGGCAATATTCCGAAGCAGCAGGCCGATGCAACGGCTGCGGGCGTGATCTGGCTCACGATCAACTCCGGCGCGCCAGGCAAGCAGGGCCATCTGGATGGCGCAGGCGCGAACGCCTTCGTCGCGCAATATCATGCAGCGCCGAGCGCGTACCTGCTCGATGCCGACGGCGTGGTCGGCCATCTGTACGGCGCGAAGACGACACCGCATATGTTCGTGATCGACAAGGCCGGCGTATTGCGTTACATGGGCGGCATCGATTCCATCGCCAGTACCGACATCGACGACCTCGCCAGGGCAACCCAATACGTGCCGCAAGTGCTGGCCGAACTTGCCGCCGGCAAACCCGTCAGCGTGACGACGGCGCAACCGTACGGCTGTTCAGTGAAATATGGTTCCTGACGGCGGCTTTGCAATCAGGCGCGGGTTTCGCTCTCGTCAATCGGCGGCTGAAGATCCAGGGTGCTGGAGAGGATCTCCGACGCCACGATCGATTCGGGCGGCGGAGGCGCGATAGCCGATGCCGGCAATTTGGCCGATGCGTACCAGGCGAGCAACAACCCCGCGCCAAGTATGGCAGCGGCCAGCATGAAGGTGGCACCGGCCCAGAGGCCATGCTCGCGGGATTCGGTCACGAGCGCGAGCAAGCGCGTGAACAGGGTCGGCGCGATGATGCCGGCGATGCTCGACAGGCTTGCGATCGCGCCTTGCAAACGTCCCTGCTCGCGTGGATCGACCTGATGCGAGACCAAGGCCTGCGCCGCAGGATTGGCAATACCCCAGAGTGCGGCGATCGGCATCGCGGCCCAGAACCAGTAGCCCGTGGGGGCGAGTGCATACAACATGAATCCGAGCGTGCCGCAAGCCAGACCGAGCAACAGCGCGCGCCGTTCGCCAAGCAGGCCGACGATCTTCTTGATCAAGCCTCCCTGCACGATGATGGAAAGCACGCCGACCAGCGCGAGCGTGTAGCCGACCATCTGCGGACCCCAGCCAAAACGGTAGTCCGCATACAGCACGAACGTGGTCGGATAGACCATGTGCGCCAGGGCGATGAGGAAGAGCACGCCGACCAGGCCAAGCACCTGCGGATAACGACGCAACAATTTCAGTGCGCCCAGAGGATTGGCGTGAGCCCACTCGAAACGCGCGCTGCGTTTTTCCGACGGCAGCGATTCAGGTAGTACGAAAAACCCATAGAGGAAATTGGTCAGGCACATCACGACCGCCACCCAGAACGGCAGGCGCAGATTGATACCGCCGAGAAATCCGCCGATCGCAGGCGCAACGACGAAGCCGATGCCGAACGCCATGCCGAGCATGCCGTAGCTGGCGGCGCGCTTTTCCGGTGGAGTGACGTCGGCCACGTAGGCATAGGACGTGCTGAAACTCGCTGCGGTAATGCCGGAAATGATGCGGCCGATGAACAGCAGTGGCAACGTATTGACCAGTGCCATCAGCAGGAAATCCAGACCCAGGCCCAGGTTCGACAGCAGGATCACCGGACGCCGGCCGAAGCGATCCGCCAGCGTGCCCTGCACCGGGGTGAAGAAGAACTGCATGACCATGTATGCAGTCGAAAAGAAGCCGTACCAGACCGCAGCGCGCGACACGTCGCCGCCAAGAAAACTCTCGATCAGATGCGGCA
This sequence comes from uncultured Gammaproteobacteria bacterium, assembly GCA_963804695.1. GTDB lineage: Bacteria > Pseudomonadota > Gammaproteobacteria > Xanthomonadales > Rhodanobacteraceae > Rudaea. The sequence goes on along the minus strand of CAWDRH010000003.1, from coordinate 2,403,082 downwards.
GCACCGGAATGATCAGGCCGAATGCAAAGCAGTCGAGCAGCACGGTGACGAAGATGAAAATCAGCGCGGCGCGGCGCGGCTGCGCGGAAAAAGCAGCATTATCCACAAATTTCACCATGCAGGGTCAGTGAACACCGCGAGTATATCCGTGGCGCGAGTCCGCGTCAGCGTCCGGTGTCGATGTCGATGAAGCGCAGGAACTCGCCACGTGTCCGCGCATCCTCGCGGAAGCTGCCGAGCATCTGGCTGGTAATCATCGACACGCGCGTCTTGTGGATGCCGCGTGTGGTCATGCATTCGTGGCGGGCGTCGATGACGACGCCGACGCCGCGCGGCTTGAGCACCATGCCGATGCAATGCGCGATCTGCGCCGTGAGCTTTTCCTGTACCTGGAAGCGACGTGCATAAGCCTCGACCACGCGGGCGAGCTTGGAAATGCCGACAACCTTGTCGGTCGGCACGTAACCGACATGCGCGCGGCCGATGATCGGCGCCATGTGATGCTCGCAGTGCGATTCGAATTCGATGTCGCGCAGCACGATCATCTCGTCGTAGCCGGCCACTTCCTCGAATGTGCGGCGCAGGTATTCCGCCGGTTCGATGACGTAGCCCGAAAACCAGTCGCCGTAGGCGTCGACTACGCGCCGTGGCGTGTCCAGCAAACCCTCGCGCTGCGGATCATCGCCGGCCCAGCGCAGCAGAGTGCGCACGGCGTCTTCGGCCTGGGTCCGGGTCACGGCAGGTTGCTTGCGACGTTTCATGCGAATGCTCCGGTACAACGCGGTCGGGTGACGCATGCTACCGCATTGGTGCGCCTGCGCGCCGTGGAAACCGCGGCTTGTCGACGTTATGACGCCAGGCTTCGCGCAGCCATCGTCGATGCCGGTACGACCCGGTTGCGTCCGCCGTTTTTCGCCGCATACAGCGCACGATCGGCGCGCCGCAGCAGGTTTTCGTAACTGACATCCTCGCTCGTCATTGCCGCGACCCCGACGGAAACGCACAGCGCCACGCTGTTGCCTTCGTGCTGGAATGCGCAGGCTTCGATCGCCGCACGCAGGCGTTCAGCCAACCGGTGTGCCGCGCCCTCGTCGCAGCCTGGAAGCAAGGCCGCAAATTCCTCGCCGCCGATGCGCCCGAGTACGTCGCCATGTCGCAGGCTGTCGCGAAATACACGTGCGTAGCTGCGCAGCGCAGCATCGCCGGCGGCGTGTCCGTGCACGTCGTTGATGCGCTTGAAATGATCGCCATCAATCAATAACAGACTCAGAGGCGAGTCAACGAGACGAGAGTGGGCAAACGCGGTCAACGCCTGCTGCTCGAAAGTGCGCCGATTGAACACACCAGTCAGCGGATCCTCCGCAGCGAGCCGGGCAAGTTCGGCGTTGAAGCGGTCGTTGCACATCATCACGAAACCGAAGGTGCCGATGATGTTGACCAGACTGGTGTAGGCAAAAACCGCTTGCTCGACCCGCGTCTCCATGAAGAGCGGTCCGGCATCGGTGGCGCCATTGATGAGCAGGGCACCGATCCGCACCGTCAGCACCAGCACGCCCGCGGCGAAAACACCGGCGGTGATCCAGTGACTGGCCGGGCGTTCGCGCCGGCGTCCGGCAACAGCCAGTACCGCCTGAGTAATGAGTGCGAACACCAGGATCAGGATCAGCGAAAGGCTGATCAGGCGCATCTGCGGCGACGGCGGCCACAACATACAAGCCGTTGTCACCGCCAGTTGCAGCAGGACCAGGGCGGCGAAGATCGGGTGGCGCGCGCGCCGTCCGCCGAAAACGTCGAGGGCGTGGGCACAGGCATTGAACCCGGCAACCACCAGCAGATTGCCGAGGACCAGGGACAGCACGTCGGGAATCTGATGGCGCAACGCAATCAGCACCCAACCCACCGGCTGCACGCCCTGACCGCAAGCCCAGATGCGCAGGGCCGCACGCGAACTGCCGGCATAATTGCGCACGGTCGCGAACATGATCGCGCCCAGCAGCAGCGATGTCACGCCGGTGATGAGCATCAGGGTGCGGATATCGAACATCGCGCTGCATCCTACTACGGCATGGTTACTTGCGCAGTCGCGATTGCCGCGGCGCGGGCTTTCTCACCCTCACGGCGGCAACCTGTGTGCTCGGCAGTCGGTCACGCCCCTGTCCGGCAGTCTGTTCGTGCCGCGCGCGACAGCGGCCGGAATCCTGCCCGACCTGATCCCGTTCGCGAAAGGTCCGAGCCTGCTCGCCTGGGCCGCGCCCGGCGCCTGGATTCCGCTGCTGATCATGCTCGAAATCTGGCGTGACGGCCGGCGGTATGTGCCGCTGCGCTATGAATCCGATGACTGGGACATCGTGTTTCCGATCGGCATGTACACGGTCGGCACCTACGCGCTGGCGCTGGCGCTGCGGCTGGATTTTCTGCTGGCGATTCCGGCCGTCGGCGTCTATGTCAGCCTGCTGGTCTGGGCGCTGGTGACAATCGCAATGATCGCGCAATGGCTGCGCGCGCCATCGCTCGATGCGGCTACTCCACCCGGCAAGAAGCGGCTTTGATACAGCGCGCCCCGTACCCGGCGCCAATCGCGGATGATTGGTCCGCTGCGGCGCGCAGGCAAGTCCTTGGCGCTACTCGAAGCCGTCGCTGAAGATCGGATCAGTCACCACACTGTTCACGTTGGCCCAGAGCGTGCGCAGGTCGCTTTCGAGCAAGCTGTAGCTGCTGAAAGTCAGAAACACCGCGGCTACGCCGGTCTGGTTGTTGATCCACGGCGAAGTCGCGAACTTGCCGGTGCTCGACACCTGCACCGCGTTGCCTTGCGCATCGACCAGATCGCGCCATTCGCCGTAACCGTAGCCATACGCATATGGATCGGGCGTGTAGATGATCGGCGCGCCGTGCGTTTGATCAAGCTGCATGTCCGCGATGTCCTTGGCGAACAGATACTGCGTGCCGTTCCACTGGCCCTGTTGCACGGCCATCTGAACGACATTGGCGTAGTCGAGCATGGTCGAGCGCACGCCGCCGGCGATCTGCGGATTCGGCACGGTCACATACGGCGGCTTGGAGCGAATCCGTGGCGAAATCGGTGTCGGGCATGCCCAGAGGCGTGGTCACTTCGTCCTGGAAAATCTGGTCCCAGGTCTTGCCGGTCGCGAGGGTGGCCATGTAGCCGCCGACCTGCATGCCGTTGCCGGTGTAGGCGAAGCCGGTTCCCGTGGGATATTGCAGCGGCGTCGCCAGAATTTCTTCGGTGCAAGTCTCCAGCGTGTAGTTGGTCTCGTCGCCGAGGCAGGCATCGTCGTTCTGCGTAAGGCCCGAGGTGTGGCTGAAGAGCTGGCCCAGCGTGATGGCCAGCTTGTCGGCCGGCGCAGTCGGAATGTACTGCCCTATGGTGTCGCTCCAGCTCATCTGCCCTTTCTCGACCAGGCGCTCGATCGCCAGCGCCGACAGCCATTTGCTCGCGGAGGCGATCGCAATGCGCGTCGTGGAAATATAGCTGCCGTAATATTGTTCGTAGATGACCGCGCCGCCGCGAATCACGATCAACGAAGCACCGTTGAGCGAATAGGTTTGCATCATCGCGTCGATCTGCTGCGTGACCGGCGTGAAATCGTAGATCACGGCTGCGCGCGCAGATGCCGTGACGAGCAATCCAAAAAACAATGACAGCGTGCGCACGGAGGTTTCCTGGCAGCGAACGGAGCCCACCACAACGCGCCGGCCCGCGGCCGGTTGACACCGCTACTCCACCCGGCAGAACGCTGCCTTGAGATAACGGCTTTCGGGCACGTGCGCCTGCCACGGATGGTCCGGCCCAGCGCCGGATACCTTGATGACTTGCAGCGTGCGGCTGGCATAGAACGCGGCGCGGCGCAGCATGTCCAGAAATTGTTCCTCGCTGACCAGGCCGGTGCAGGAACAGGTGAGCAAGATGCCGCCGGGCTTGACCGCCGCCAGTGCGAGCTTGTTCATGTCGAGGTATTTCTTCAGCGCCGGAATCACCTGTTCGCGGTCGCGCGTCATCTTGGCCGGATCGAGCACGACGACGTCGAAGCGTTTTTCATTGTCGGCACGGTTGTTGACGGCGACATCGCGCAACCAGGCAAAGATATCCGCCTGGATGAAACGAACCTTGGCCTTGTTCAGGCGCGCATTCTGTTCGGCGATCTGCAGGATTTCCTCATCCAGATCGACGCCGACGACCTCGCTCGCACCACCAAGCGTTTTCGCGTAAATGCCGAAGCCGCCGGAGTTGCAGCACAGATCGAGCACGCGCGCGCCGTTGCAGAATTCGGTCAGTGTTTTGCGATTGTCGCGCTGGTCGGCGAAGAAGCCGGTCTTGTGCTTGCTTCCGGGCGCGGCATGAAATTTCACGCCGTGTTCGTGGATCACCGTGGGTTTGGGTGCGGGCGGATGCGCCAGATCGAAACTTTCCTGCTTCTGCACATGGTCTTCGGCGAAGGCGTAAATTTGTGCGTCCGGGAAATTGTTCGAGCAGGCAGCGTTTGATCAGGTCGCGCTGCTTGAACATGCCCGCGGAAAAGTATTCGATCACCAGGGTATCGGCGAAACGATCCACGACCAGGCCGGAGAGTCCGTCGCCTTCGGAATGGATCACGCGATACGCATCGCGTGATCGCATCGAGCTTGAGGATGTCGCGACGCAATTGCACCGCTTGCGCGATCTTGCGCGCGAAGAACGCTTCGTCGACGGCCTCGTCGGGATCGGCAGTAAGTACGCGCAAGGCGATACGCGAATGACCGTTGTAGAAACCGCGGCCGGCGAATGTGCCTTCGCGATCGACGATGTCGACAATGCTGCCCGGCTTGGGTTTGACTTCGGGCTTCTCGACCATCTTCTGGAAGATCCAGGGATGGTTGGAGCGGCGTTCGATCTTCAGATGAACGATGGGATTCGCGGCGACATGATTCATCGCCGCATGATAACGGACTTGGACCGTGACAGCCGGTTCAGCCGGCGAAATGGCCTTCAACCACGACCGGGCGCAAACCCAGTTGCGCCGGCCCGACCACGCGGTTGCGGCCGGCGCGTTTGGCCGCATACATGGCCTGATCGGCACGCCGCAACAGGCTGGCGAAGTCGTCGCCGGCGTCGATCACGGCAACGCCAATCGACACCCGCATCGGTACGGCGCGGTGATGCACGCTGAACTCCGCGTTCTCGATTGCCAGGCGCAGACGTTCGGCGCCGGCACACGCGGCGGCTTCGTCGGCATCCGGCAATACGGCGACGAACTCCTCGCCACCGAGGCGACCGAGCAGATCTTCGCCACGCAGCGCAAACTGCAAGGTCGCCGCGATCGTCTGCAAGGCCTGATCGCCGACCTCGTGACCATAAACGTCATTGATTCGCTTGAAATGATCGGCATCCAGCAGCAGCAGGGCGAGACTACGCTTGTGCCGATGCGCGGCCGCAATCGCATGCGTGGCCAGCTCGTCGAGCGTGCGCCGGCTGCTGATTCCGGTCAGCGAATCGGTCGTCGCCTGACGTTCGAGTTCCTGATGCAGCCGGTCGCTGCACATGAGCACGAATCCCAGCGTGGCAATGGTCGGAAAAAACGCCGCAAGGGCAAACACGGCAGTCTGCATTGGCGTCGGTGCGAGCGCAGACGCGAGGGTGCCGACACGTAGACCTTCATACGCGATGCGAACGATCAGTACGATGGCCATGCCGAGAAACGCCGCTGCCGTCAGCAGATGGCTGCGCCGCCGCGGCTGACTCCAGTCGAGCAACGCGATCAGCGCACACAGCATTTGCGTGCAAAATACTGCCGACACCAGAACCAGGCGCCAGCGCATGTTCGGCGTGACATAGGTGAAGAAAATTTCCAGCGCGGCAATCGCGGCGACGGGCAAGTAGGTCAGCATCGGATTGACCGGGCGCCCGACGAAGGTGCGCACCGCCTGGATTTGCTTGGCGTAGGCAAAGCTCAGCAAGGCATTGGCAAGAACCATCGCCAACGCATCCGGAATGCTGCCGCGCATGCCGTACATCACCCACGCGGTCGGCTGCAGCACGGTGCCGAGTATCCACAATCGGATACTTGGCCAAAGCGAGGTGGGATAATCGAGCAAGGCATAACGCAGACTCACGCCAACTATCAGCGCAAGCGTCGCCGCCAGCATGATCATGGTGCGAATATCGAGAATCACGGTTTCCACCTTCGCCGCGGGGCGCAGTCTGCGCCGGAAAGGCACCTCCGGCAAGCAACGGGTCAGCCTCCCATCGGTTGACCCGGGCCGCACGCCGGTAATTCGGGCGTTGGCAGGCCGGACCTTGGCAGACTTGTTGCCGGGCACTCGCGCCCCCACCATCGTGGAATGAACATCGCCCCGCCAACCCCGGAACCGACCGCCGCCACCGTCGCCTACGACCGCACCCGCATGGGCTATGCCGTGCTCGGCGCTCTGGTCCTGGTCGCCGGCATCTGGCTGGCCTGGTTCGGTGCCTGGATGCTGGGCTGGAACATGGACGATCTCGGCATCCGTCCGCGTGAAACCGCCGGCCTGATCGGCATTCTCACCGCGCCGTTCGCGCATGCCTCGTTCGCGCATCTGATGTCGAACACGCTGCCGCTCGGTCTGCTCGCGGCGCTGACGCTTTACGCCTATCCACGCGCCACGCGCTACGCGCTGCCCTTCATCTGGCTGGCCTCGGGCACTGGCGTATGGTTGTGGGCACGGCCGTCGGTGCACGTGGGCATCAGCGGCATCGTGCATGGCCTCATGTTTTTCCTGTTCGTGATGGGCCTGCTGCGCCGTGATCGTCTCGGCGTTGCCATCGCCCTGGTCGTCTTCTTTCTTTATGGCGGCATGGTGATGACCGTGCTGCCGCGTGACCCAAGCATCTCCTTCGAATATCACCTGTTCGGCGCACTTGCCGGCATCGCCTCGGCGCTGTTTCTGTTTCGCTACGATCCGGCCCCACCGCGCAAACGCTATGACTGGGAAGACGAAGAAGAAGAAGACGAAACCCTCGCTTCCGTCGATGCCGAACTCGAACCGCCGTCACCGACCGATGTGCCGGTGTTGTGGGACGGCCCGCAGGTGCGCGGCGGCGATAATATCGTCGCATTTCCCAGACGGCGTCACGACGGCCAGACCCTGCACTGAGCACAGTGCTAAAATCATCGCCATGGACGCCCAGCCACGCCGCGTAGAACATCTGCAGACCGACAAAGGCAGCGTGCCGGTCTACACCACCGCCGTGGTCGAACAACCTTGGGCCAGTTACAGCCGCGAGGACCACTCTATCTGGGCGGAACTATTCGAGCGTCAGCAGAAAGTCCTCGTCGGCCGTGCCTGCCGCGAATTCATCGACAACCAGAAAAAGTTCGAGATGTCGCCGCAGGCGATTCCGAAATTCGACGATCTCAACCGCGTGCTGAAAAAAGTCACCGGCTGGGAACTGATTGGCGTCGAAGGCCTGTTGCCCGAACTCACATTCTTCGATCATCTCGCCAACCGGCGCTTTCCGGTGACCTGGTGGATTCGCAAACCCGAGCAGATCGATTACATCAGTGAGCCGGATTTATTCCACGATCTGTTCGGTCACGTGCCGCTCTTGCTCAATCCCGTGTTCGCCGATTACATGCAGGCCTATGGACGCGGTGGCGTGAAAGCGCACGCCATCGGCGCCGATGCGTTGGTGAACCTGACGCGGCTGTATTGGTACACTGTAGAATTCGGCCTGATCAAGCAAGACGATGGTCTGCGCATCTACGGTTCCGGCATCGTCTCGTCGAAAGGCGAATCGATTCACTGCCTGGAATCGCCCGCGCCGAACCGCATCGGTTTCGATCTCCAGCGCATCATGCGCACGCGCTACCGCATCGACACCTACCAGAAAACCTACTTCGTCATTGACAGCTTCGAGCAGTTGATGAATGCGACGAAGCCCGATTTCACACCGATCTATGCAGAGCTTGCACGGCAGGAATCGATTCCCGCCGGCAACGTGCTGCAAAATGATTTTGTATACAATCGCGGCACGGGAGAGGGCTGGGCGCGGGATGGGGATGTGTGAGTCGGCAGCTTGTACTTCCATAACGAGTAGCGCAATAACTTTGCCAGCGACGAGCTGCAGCCGTTGCCAGCCGATTCACGAGAGACGAACCAATGCTCAAGTCCTTCCTGCAGCCCATTCTGCTGATCGGCCTCATCCTCACCGCAACACTCGGCGTCGCGCACGCCGACGACGATCCGCTGCGGGATCCCGCCGTGCAGAAGACCTTGCGCGCGATGTCCAACGCCTCGATCTGGTATCACCCGGATCAATTCGGCGAGTTCGCCGGCATGCGGCGTTACGCACATCATTACTACCCGGCTGCACTCAAGTACTTCAAGATTGGGGCTTACTACGCCGACAAATTGTCGCAGTTGAGCATCGGCCTGATGTATCTGAACGGCGAAGGTGTGGCGAAGGATCCGGTCACGGCGTACGCGTGGCTGAGCGTTGCCGCCGAGCGTGACTACCCGGATTTCGTCGCCACGCGCGACCGCGTCAAGGCGGGACTGACACCGGAACAATTGCAGAACTCGGTGGCAATCCTCACGGCCTTGCAGGCACGCTACGGCGATGCCGTGGCCAAGCCGCGCATGGCCCGGCAACTGCGCCTTGGCATGGAGCAGATGACCGGCTCACATACCGGTTTCGACTTCGGCGCCTACCACCAGTCAGTGAAGCAGAATTGCAGCGGTGGCACCGTCGTCGGCAACGTCGACGCCCCGGAAGCCGGCTGCGGAGGCGCGGATATCTACGCCGAGTCGCGCTGGGTACCGGAGAAGTATTTCGCCTCGCGCGATGCGCTATGGAAGGCGACCGTGAGCGTTGGTGCGCTGAAGGGAGTCGGCAACGTACCCGTATCGACGGACAAGTCCGTGGCGCCCGCACCTGTTCCGGTGAACCCGCCCGATCAGCACTGACTTGCCGGTGCGCGGAAGTGGTCTCGCAACTTACGTCATTGCGTGGGCCGGCCAGACATTGTTGAGTGGATCGAATTCGACTTCGCAGCGTTCCGCGCCACGCGCGCCGAAACCACAGACCGCGAGCGGGCCTTCCTGCATCGCATCGAGACCAAAAGCCTGCTCGATATCGACCTCGTTGATCGCCGCGGTAATGAAGGCACCGAGGCCGAGTTCGGTCGCGGCGAGATATAGTGTCTGCGACAGATGGCCGACGTCGAGGATCGTCGCGCGATACGCCTTGGCGTGATTGCGGTACTTCCAGAAATTGCGTCCGAAGCGGCTGGCCGCGATCACCTGTACCGGCGCATCGACGAAATACTGCTGTGCGGCGACGAAGCGGCGCGCCAGCTTTGCCGCTGCCTCTCCATCCAACGCTTGCAACGGCTCCAGCGCATGGTCGATCGAATGATAGTGATACAGGCCCGGTGCGATGCCATCGACGCGCTGCACGAGCAGATAGGCTTCGGTCGGATGCAGGCTACCCGCGGAAGGCACGCCTTTTTTCAGCAATTGCACGCCGGGCGCATAATCGTGCACCGCGCGCGCACCGAACGCGCGATACAGCACAGTCGAAAACTGTGCGAGCGTTAGCGGCGTGGCCAGATCGTAGTTGCGACAGGTCACGCGACCCATGAGTAATTTTTCGAGCGGCGAAAATTCCACTTGCGGCAACGTCACACGTGCGGATGCGTCCACACGTTCACGCGCAGACGCAGGTGCAGGACCAAGCTGATCGAGTAGGCTACCCTCGTTCAGTTCGGTACGGCGTTGCTCAGCTTCCTGCGTATCGACATCGCGCCAGCGCGAGGCGTGATGCAGCACAGCGGACGTACCACGCCAATGCGTGGCGCGCAGCGCTTCGTCGCGCGCGGCGTGCACGGAATGTTCTTCGATCAGCACCCCCTTGTCGCGCAGCGCGTCGAGCGTCGCGCGTGGATGCTGTGCAATGAGATCGTCGAACTCGCACCATTGCGATGGAGACAAACTGCCGAGCAGCGCAGCCTCGTCCGCATCGAGCACGACTTCGTCATCAAGATGCGGCGCGAGCGCAATCCATTCGACGCGATAACGCAGACCAGTACTGCCCGAACTAAGCAAACTGAGATCGAAATCGAGCTGTTCGCGCAGTTCGAGATGTACGATGACGCAACGGCGGACACGCATGAAGAAACCCCCGAAATCAAAACGCCGCACCTTAGCACGTCGTGACCTGCGCGTGATCTTGGCAAAGGCGCTGCACTGGGGCTAGACTGCGGGAGCCATAACCACAGGGGGAACTCATGGCTGATACGGCACTGACGAAAGAACAGGGACTTGCCCTGCTGACCAAACTCGCGAGCGACGATGCGTTTCGCAAAAGTTTTGAAGAGAAGCCAGCCGAAGCGCTTTTTAGAATGGGAATTCCGGCGGAATTGATTGTCTGCTTGCCTGAGTCGTGTCTTTGTCGACGCAAGCTGGCGTCCAAGGAAGAGATGGAGGAAGCCAAAAGACAGCTTGCGGCGAATTTGGACTCAGGCGTACTTAACTTCGTCGTTCCCGACGCGAAGCTTTAACTATCGTCACATTACTTAACCAGTCGAGCGGTGGAATCACTGCCCACACGACTTACGCGCATGCGACAAACCAAATGCTAGTGCGTATCGGGAACCCCTAACCGAGGCGTCGATCCGGCGATGTGGCGTTGCGCGATATCCGACAAGGCGGCATTGAGCGGCATTAGCATTGAGTACAAATTATTTTCGGTATATGCCCGGCCACGACGCTTCGCCAACCATTCCGCCTCGATCAGGGATGACCTTGTGTCGCCCTTTGCCGTGTAAGCATCCATCAATACGGCGTGGCTCAGATAGAGCTCGCTGCCATCAAGCGTGGGCTTGAGTCGCTGAATCGCATCTTCGGGTTTGCCCGTTGCGAGCAGCATTTCGGCTTGCGCCACTGCCAGCATTTTCACAAGAACAGGATAATCACCGCTTGTGGGATCCGGACCGGCGCTGCTCAACAGCGAACTCGCCAGTCCCGTCTCGCCTAAATGCGCAGCGGAGTACGCGGCAAATAACACTTGAAATTGCGCTTCGAACCGATAGCTGGGTTCGGCTTTGCTGGCTGCCTCGCGCGTATGTTTCGCATAGTCGGCTAACGCCGCAGACAACTTTTCGGGCGGATCGAGCAATGAACGTAAGCTCAGTTCGATGCCACTGTATATCAACACAAAGCGTGGATCGTCCTTGGACGCGCTGAGCTTGGCCTCGGCGAGGATCGCCCAAACCTGGTCGCGCTGGCCGCGATCGAACGCAATGGCAGCTTGCCAAATGAATCGAACGATGTTTGCTGCCGGTGAATCGGTTGGGGTGCTTCGCGCCATAGCAGCATCAGCTTTATCGAACTGCCGTTTCGCTGCGTAAGGCAAAGCAGTTACCAAATGCCTGACCGCAGTATGTTGTTCAACCGCGGTGAATACATTGACCGCCCGATCATATTGCTCGTTGGAGAGATAAAGTTGACCGAGTAAAAGTTCGTTGGGCGTGGGACGAGGATTTTGCGGAGAAGTTGCTCGCTCTGCCGCCGCAATGACGTCTTCTCCGAAACGATTGGCAAACTCGAAGCTGAAATAGGCAAACTGACTCTGTCCGGTAAAAAAGTCGGGGTACAGCTTCGCAAGAAGCTGCAGCTTGTCCAACGCCTCGCGCTGAGAGCCGGCGAGGGTCAAGCGCCAAGCATCAACATAAAGCGCGTCTCGCGGGCTGAGCCGATCATGCTCATTGGTCGCTAAGTCCAATTCGTTGAGCGCTTCTTGCTTGCGATCAACCATAAGCAACGAGCGCCCAAGATAGGTTCGTGCCATCGCAAAACCGGGATCGATAGACAGCGCTTGTTTGAATAGCGTTATCGATTCCGCGAACTTATCTTCAGAGTAGGCGTTCCGCGCCAAAGTAAACGCGCGCAACGCGTCGAGACTTTTTGTCGCCACTTTTTCCAGCGGCTGCGATTCCTTCGATACCGAAGCCAGCGCCTCACCAAGGCGCACGCGCAATTGCGCATTGACCTTGTCGATCGACGGCAGCACCGATCCGGCACCAATACCGTCGGCGGACTCGGAATACACCGTGGCCTGGGTTCGCGGATCGATCACCTCGGCGGTGACGCGTACGCGGCCGCCGATTTCGGCGATGCTCGGCAGGATCAGCGCACGTGCGCCGTCGCGGATCGCGACTTCGGAACCGTTCTCCCGATCGATCGCGGTCTTCTCGGGATCGCGCTGCATTTCGGCTAGCGTGTCGCGCACCTTCAGATCGGCTAGCACATTGACGTAGCGCGACTCTTCGAGGCCGATGCGGAATGCGGTCTGCAGCGAATCGTTGAAGGCCTGTTCTTCGGTAAGGTTTTTCAGATCGCCGACCACCACCCAGTCGCGCTGGCTGAAGGCGATAGCCGGCGGGCTGCGCAGGAAAAAGAAGGCGGGAACCGCAATCGCCGCAATCAGGACCGCCAGTTCGGCCGCCAGCACGCCGGGACGCCGCCACCACGGCACCTCGCGATGCGCTTTGCCGCTGTAGGTAGGACGCCTGAGCGGCGCGAGGCCTTTTTCGCCCACTTCGAATACCGGCACCGGCTCGGCCACACCTTTGAAGCGGTAGCTGCCGTGTGTGCGCCAGTGGATCGACCTTTGCGTGCCGAGTTCGTCCTGTGCGCGCTGGGCCAGGGTTGCGGCAACGCCCGACAGCAGAATCTGCCCGGGCAGCGCCATGCTCATCAGGCGCGCGGCCACCGGTTTGACCAGGCCTTCCAGTTCCACGGGTTTGGCCCCGCGCACGACATCGGTGGCCGGGTTTTCCCACAGCATCACGTCGCCGACATGGATGCCGATGCGCGCTTGCAGGGGCAGAAGTTCGGCCTCGCCCTGTTCGCGCAGCATGCGCTGGTAATCCAGCGCGAAGGCAACCGCCTGGATTGGGCGGTCGAACAACAACAGAAAGCCGTCGGTCTTGTCGATTTCGCGGCCGTCGTGGCGGTAGAGCAGGTCGCGCGAGTGGCGATCGAACTGGTGCATGAATTCGGCAGCCCGGCGGTCGCCGAGCTGCTGTACCAGGGCGGTGCTGTCGACCAGATCGCAAACCAGGAGCGTACGCAGCAGCAGCGTAGGTTTGAGCGCAGCCAAAACCACTGGCGCCGGCTCAAGTGTCGGCTCAGGCTGTTCCAATGGCTCCGTTGGAATTGCGTTCATCGTGCCCCAAGCGGATCAAGCTCCAATCGGGCTGCGCCCAAATAGAGGTGCGGCCAGCTTGCGACCGCTGCCGCACAGCCGGATTCTGCGCCAAACGTCTGTCTGACGCCAGCTTTACAGTGTTTCCGGCATCGATGTGGACAGGGTTTAGGCGCGCCTCATCCGGCGCTAAGCGCCACTTTACTCCCGGGAGCAGGGATTTTTTATGCGCCCACTCAGGCGTGCACGCACCAAGTATTGCTGCCGTCGCCCTTGGCGCGGTAAAGCGCGGCGTCGGCCTGGCTGTACCAAACCGCCCAATCGGCATCGTCGGCGCATAAGCTGGCACCGACACTGACGGTAATCGCCAAGGCATCGTCGACTGCGTTGAAACGCAGGGCGCGCACGGCGGTAACGATGCGCGCCGCGAGTGCTTCGAGCCCGCTGGCGTCGTCGATCTGCGCGAGCAGGGCAAACTCGTCGCCGCCGAGGCGGCAGGCCAGATCGCAGGATGCGGCCAGTTGACTGACTTCATTGGCGACCGCGCGCAGGACGTCGTCGCCGATCAGATGGCCGTTATGGTCGTTGATGTGCTTGAAGTGATCCAGATCAACCAGCAGCAGGACCAGATGCGTGCCGGCGATGCGGTGCTCGGCGAGGTTTTCCAGATATTCGTAGAGGCCGCGGCGGTTGGTCAGTTCGGTCAACTCATCAGTGCGCACCAGGCGGTTGGCGGTGGACAGCAAGGTCTGGGTCTGGCGCAGCGAATCCAGTGTGGCCAGCAAATCCTCGTTGCGGCGCTTGAGGTTGGCGATCAGGTTCTGTTCGCTGGACACCAGATAGGTGAACGAGCGGCGCATGAACTGGGCGAGGAGAACGGGTTCGTTTTCGAGCAGATGGTCGAAAGCGGGGTATTCGATCACGCGCAGGCTGCACTCGGTATGCGCGACCGCGCCGGCCACACGCGCGTGATTGCCGATGAACAGCGCGAGTTCGCCGAAGAATTCGCGCGGGCCAAGCAGTTTATGCGGTATGCCATCACCGAATTCGAGACGGATTTCGCCGCTCTCGATAACATACATGCTGCGGCCGATCTCGCCCTTGCGGAACAGCGTATCACCCGCAGCCATGCGGCGGCTGGGGCCTGCGCTGCACAGCATGGCGAATTCGACATCCGATAGATGCCGCGGCAGATGCGGCGCACGCACTTTCGCAGGTGACTCCGCTACGGTTGCATCCGGAGCGGAAGGCTGTTGAGACACGACGTGCTGCTCCCCAAAGTCCAATCGCGGCAGGTATGGTACCCGAATCCTCCGGCAGCGTCGGACGTGAGGATGACCGGCGGCCCCGACCGGCAGGTTGAGGTAAACGCAGTGAACCCCAACGCGGCCAGGTGGTCCGTTGGGGTTCGCGATCGCTCACCCCAACCTGCCAAACTCCAGGCACTCAGGGCCTACGCCGCGCTGGCGTGCGCAACCTGGGGAAGGTGGAACTGCTCTTCCTCGGTCGAGCCCGACAGCGCCGTCAATGAACTGACGCCACCGGCGATGACTTCGTTGATCTTGTCGAAATAGCCGGTGCCAACTTCGCGCTGGTGCTTGGCGCCGGTGTAACCGAGTTTTTCGGAAGCGAATTCGGCTTCCTGCAATTCGACATAGGCGGCCATCTGGCGATCCTTGTAGCCGTTGGCGAGTTTCCACATCGAGAAATTGAGCGCGTGGAAACCGGCCAGAGTTATAAATTGGAACTTGTATCCCAGCGCCGCCAATTCGCGCTGGAACTTCGCGATGGTGACTTCGTCGAGGTTCTTCTTCCAGTTGAAGCTTGGGCTACAGTTGTACGCAAGCAGCTTGCCCGGATATCTGGCGTGCACGGCTTCGGCGAATTGGCGCGCCTGTTTCAGGTCGGGCGTGGAGGTTTCGCACCAGACCAGATCTGCATACGGCGCATAAGCTACGCCGCGCGAGATTGCCTGCTCGATGCCCGGTTTCGTCTCGAAAAAACCTTCGGGCGTGCGCTTGCCGGTGCAATGCGCCTTGTCGTTGGCATCGATATCCGAGGTGAGCAGACCCGCGCCCATCGCGTCGGTGCGCGCCACGATCAGGGTCGACACATTGGCGACATCGGCCGCGAGCCTTGCGGCGACAAGTTTCTGCACCGCCTCGCCGGTCGACACCAAAACCTTGCCGCCCATGTGGCCGCATTTCTTGGCGCTGGCGAGCTGATCCTCGAAATGCACGCCGGACGCGCCGGCTTCGATCATGTGTTTCATCAATTCGTAGGCGTTGAGCACGCCGCCGAAACCGGCCTCGGCATCGGCCACGATCGGCTGCAGCCAATCGATGTCGTCCTTGCCTTCGGCATGATGGATCTGGTCGGCACGCAGCAGGGTGTTGTTGATGCGGCGCACGACATTCGGCACCGAATCCACCGGATACAGCGACTGATCCGGATACATTTCGCCGCCGCTGTTGGCATCGGCCGCAACCTGCCAGCCGGAAAGATAGATCGCCTTGAGGCCGGCCTTGACTTGCTGCATGGCCTGGTTGCCGGTAAGCGCGCCGAGCGCATTGACGAAGGGTTCGTTATGCAGATGACTCCACAATTTGTCGGCGCCGCGACGCGCCAGCGAATGCTCGACTGCGACCGTACCGCGTAGACGCACGACGTCTTCGGCCGGATACGGGCGCTTGACGCCATTCCAGCGCGGATTGTTCTGCCAGTCGATCTTGATCTGTTCAGCGGAGGGGAGCGTGGTTTTCATGGCGAATCCTCGTTGCGACGATGAAAGTGGAAGATGGGAATTTGCAGCATTGTGGATAAAGTCAGCCGAGGAGGGCGTAGGTCGGCAGGGTCAGGAAATCGGCGAGTTCGTTCGCGTGCGTCAGTTCGGTCAGCATCCGTGCGGCTTCGGCGATGCGTTGTTGTCCGGGCAGGCCGTGATCCGGCAGGCGTTCGCCGATGTGCGCGATGGCATCATCGAACAGGGCGAAGTCGATCGGCGTGCCGTCGTCGAGTGTCAGTCGCGGCGCGGCTGGCGCCTCGCCGGCCGGAACATCGGAATGATGCGTCCACTGCCACAACTGCGTGCGTGCGATTTCGGCGGTGGCGGCGTCTTCCATCAGATGCTGGATTGGCACACAGCCCAAACCGTCGAGCCAGGCCGCGAGATAGCGAACGCAGACATCGATATTGTTGAGAAACCCAGCGCGCGTGATCGTGCCAGCGGGTGCGGCGATCAGGTCATCGCGCGCGACGTGCACGTCCGCACGCGCAACACCGATCTGGTTCGGTCCCGGCATCTGCGCATCGAAGATTTCGCGCGCGACCGGAATCAATCCAGGATGCGCCACCCAGGTGCCGTCGTGGCCGGCAATGGCTTCGCGCAGTTTGTCGGCACGCACGCGTGCGAGCGCCTGCATGTTCGCCTGCACATCGCCGGAAATCGGAATCTGCGCCGCCATGCCGCCCATCGCCAGCGCGCCGCGTCGATGGCAGGTCTGGATCAACAGCTCGGAATAGTTTTTCAGGAACGGCACGGTCATGCCGACCTGGCCGCGTTCCGGCAGCACGCGGCCGTGATGCCGGCGGAAGGTTTTGATGTACGAGAAAATGTAGTCCCAGCGGCCGCAGTTCAGGCCGACACAGCGCCGACGCAGTGCGTGCAGGATTTCGTGCATCTCGAACGCCGCAGGCAGGGTTTCGATCAGCACGGTGACCTTGATCGTGCCGACCGGCAGCCCGAGTCGGCGCTCGGTGAATTCGATGACCTCGTCCCACAACGCCGCCTCGCGATGGCTTTGCAGTTTCGGCAGGTACAGATACGGACCGCGATCGCGGGAATGCAGCGTTTTCCCATTGTGGAAAACGAACAGGCCGAAATCGAACAGCGCGCCGGACATGACTTCGCCGTCGATCAGCGCGTGCTTTTCCGGCAGATGCCAGCCGCGTGGCCGCACCATCAGCACGGCCGGATTCGCCCCGAGCCGGTACTCGCGGCCCTCGGGCGACTGGTACGCGATCGTGCCTGCGCACGCATCGTGCAGGTTGATCTGGCCTTCGATCAGATTGTCCCAGGCGGGCGCCGTGGAGTCCTCGAAATCGGCCATGAACACTTTGGCGCCGGAATTGAGCGCGTTGATAATCATCTTGCGATCCACCGGACCGGTGATCTCGACGCGGCGGTCGCACAAGGCAGCGGGGATTTCCGCAACTTTCCAATCCGATTCGCGGATGGCGCGGGTTTCGGGCAGGAAATCCGGCAACTCGTCGGCATCGAACCGGGCCTGACGTTCACAGCGGGCGGCGAGCAGGCTGAGTCGACGAGTGTCGAACTGATGATGCAGTCCGGCCAGGAAGTCCAGGGTATCGGATGTCAGGATGGACTCGTAGCCTGAATGCATGGCGCCACGAATTTCTACGGGCATGAGGTTGGTGTGATCAGGCACGACGTATTCAGGTGCTGCCGACATCGGTTGCTGCCTTGGTTCATGTTGCAAGGCAGCAGACTATTCCTCGAATCCGGCATTTGACAAACTGAATGTTTCAATCTATTAGATTGACATTGTCAAATACTATCTAATCGATTGAATGGCGAAGCAATGTCGAACGACCGTTTGAAGTCCAGTGACGCCGCAAAGCGCATAAGCGCCAAGCCCAAGATCCGTCGCAAGCGCAAAACTTCGCCCGGAACCGCGCGGTTCTATTACAAAGGCAACCGGATCAAGCAATTGCGCGCGTTTTGCTATGCGGTCAAGTTCGGTAGCGTGGCGCGCGCCGCCGACGCACTGTTTCTGTCCGCATCTTCGGTCAGTTTGCAGCTATCTGCCTTGGAAAATGAGCTAAATGTACGCTTGCTCGAACGCACCCGGCCACGCCTCGCCCTGACTCCGGAAGGGCAGATGCTATACGACCTGGCGCGCCCGCTGGTCGAAGGCATGGAGAATCTGGATCAGCAGTTCCGAGCCCAGCGCCAGGGCATGGATGCGGGCGAGGTCAACATCGCCGCTGGTGCCTCGACCATCCAATATTTGCTGCCGCCGCTGGTGCGCAGTTACCGTGAGCAATTCCCCGACGTGCGCCTGCAACTGTCCAATGTCACCGGCAAGGATGGCCTCGCCTTGCTGCGTTCGGATCAGGTCGATTTCGCGTTCGGCTCGATGCTCGATGTACCGCATGACCTGTCCTATGCACCGGTGCATTGGTTCGACCCGATGCTGATTCTGCCGCTGGATCATCCGCTGGCGAGAAAAGACGACATCGTGCTGGAGGATCTGTCGCCTTACGGCCTGATCCTGCCGCCGCAACGCCTGACCACGTACCGCCTGGTCGATCTGGTGTTCCAGCAACGCAAGGTGCCATACCACGTGGCGATCGAGGTCGGCGGCTGGGAAGTCATCAAGCAATACGTGGCGATGGGCCTGGGCATCTCCATCGTCACCGGCATCTGCATCAACGAAACCGATAGCGACCGCTTGGCGATACACAATATGCGCCGCTATTTTCCGCAGCGCAGTTATGGTGTGGTCGTGCGCAAGGGCAAGTATTTGTCGCCGCAGGCGCGCGCCTTCGTCGAACGTATCAAACCGGGACTGTTTCTGCGTGGCAACTATGACGAGCCGGGGCATTCGGAGCGCTAGGGAACTTTTGCCTGACCGTCGCGAGCGAAGACAGATTGCGGGCCGCCGGAGCGCAGGAAGCGGAGTGTACGATTCAGTACATGAGCATTCCAGCATCGCCGGAGCGCAAACTGTCGAGCGCAGCAGGTCAGGCAGAAGTTCCTAAACCGTGCCGCGATTCTTGCCCTGCCACGGCACATAGAACGCGCGAATCCGCGCCATGTCGGCATCGAGGTCTGCGCTGGGATGGAACAGCGGGCCGAAGCCGATGATCTTCTCCGGATAGTGAAAGTATACCGGCAGGATCGGCACACCGGCTTCGCGCGCGATGCGCCAGAATCCACTTTTCCACTCCTTGACTTTTTTGCGCGTACCCTCGGGGGCGATCGTCAGCCAGAAACGGTCATGTGCCTCGAACTGACGACGCATCGCGCTGACCACGCCGTGCGCGGCCTTGCGATCGATCGAAATGCCGCCGAAGGAACGCAATAGCGGTCCGAGCGGCCAGAAAAACGCCTCGCGCTTGCCGATGAAATGTACTTCGAGGCGCAGGCCGACCTTGAACAGCAGGCCCCAGACCACGTCCCAATTGCTCGAATGCGGTGCCGCGATCACGACGAGTTTTGCCACGTCCGGAATTTCTCCGGCCATGCGCCAGCCACAGCGGACGAGAATCCAGCGGCAGACCGCGCCGGCGACGGAAGGCGCGAACTGCGGCATGTTTGCAGGCACCGGTGGAAAGCGTGGAGCGTTCATTCCAGACTCCAGCCTTTGCCGCGGCCCTGCTTGTGCTGCGCGCGCTTTTTCTTCGAGGCGATGCGGCGTTCCTTCGAGGCGCGGGTCGGTTTGGTCGCCACGCGTTTCTTCGGCACATGCAAGGCTGCGCGCACGATCTCGGCCAGGCGTTCGCGCGCATCCTCGCGATTGCGCGCCTGGTCGCGGAAACGGCTGGCCTGGATCACGAAAACGCCGCCCGCTGTGAGACGGCGGTCGCGGCGCGCGAGCAGGCGAGCGCGCAGCGGTTCGGGCAGCGCCGCCGATTGCGCGACATCGAAACGAAGTTCGACCGCCGAGGCGACCTTGTTCACGTTCTGCCCGCCCGGCCCGGAGGCGCGCACGAAACTTTCCACCAGTTCGCCTTCTGGAATATGCAGCGTGGCGGTGACTTGCAGCATGCCCGTGCCGCTCAGTCGCGGAAATTCTCGAACTGCAAGGGCATCTTGATATCCGAACCACGCAGCAGCGCGATCGCAGCCTGCAGGTCGTCCTTCTTCTTGCCGGTGATGCGCAGCTTGTCGCCCTGGATCTGGGTCTGTGCCTTCAGGCCGGAATCCTTGATGCGCTTGACGATGTCCTTGGACAGGGTTTGGTCGATGCCCTGCTTTAGCGTCACCTTCTGGCGTGCGGTCGCCAGATTGATTTCGGGATCGTCGATTTCGGCACAGCCGATGTCGATATGCCGGGCCGCAAGGCGCTGCTTCAGAATATCCAGCATTTGCTTGAGCTGGAATTCGGCTTGCGCCTTGAGCATGACCACAGACTCTTCCTCGCGTGCGAATTCCGCGCCGGTGCCCTTGAAGTCGAAGCGGGTGGCCAGCTCGCGATTGGCCTGATCGAGCGCGTTGGTCAGCTCGTGCAAATCGAGTTTGGATACGACGTCGAACGATGGCATGTGGCAAGGTCCCGTGATCGCTGCGGATTCTAGCAGGCCGCTGTCTGCGTCAACGCACGCGCCGCCATGCCAGCACGAAGGCTGCAACGCCGATCAGCGCGGCGATGACCGCGGGCATTGGCGGACCAAGGACTTGCGCTGTGTGCGCATCCGCCAGGTACAGCAAGGTCGCCACAACCAGAGCCGTCGCACCCAGCAAGGCCAGAATCAGGCTTTGCCGGCCTGCACGCGCACGACGCTCCGCAACCATCCTGTCGTCGCCAGAGCGGCGACGGTCGAAATCGCCCGCCGCGGCTTTCTTCAGAACCGTGTGAACAAGTTCCGGCATTTCCGGCGCCGCAGCCAACCATTCCGGCAGGCGCGTGCGCAGCTCGCGCAGAGTCCGGCGCAAACCGTAGCGACGCCGCAGGATATCCGTCAGTACCGGTTTTGCCGTCGCCCAGATATCGATCTTCGGATGCAGCGAGCGGCCGATACCTTCGATGTTCAGCAGTGTCTTTTGCAGCAGGATCAATTGCGGCTGCAGGGTCAGCTCGTAGCGGCGTGCGACCGAAAACATTTTCATCACGACTTCGCCCAGCGAGATTTCCGACAACGGGCGCGTGAAGTACGGCTCGCACACGGTGCGCACCGCAGCTTCGAGTTCGTCCAGACGCACATGTCCGGGAACCCAACCGGCAGCGAGGTGCAGTTGCGCGATGCGCCTGTAGTCGCGCTCGAACATCGCCATGAAATTCTCGGCCAGCCAGAACTGATCGCGCTCGGGCAACGAACCCATGATGCCGAAATCCAGCGCGATGAAACGCGGATTTTCGCGGCGTGCGGCATCGACCCAGATATTGCCCGGATGCGCGTCAGCATGGAAAAAATTATCGCGGAACACCTGGGTGTAGAACAGGCGCACGCCTTTCTCGGCAAGTGCGATGCGATCAATGCCGGCGGCATCGAGTGCGGCGAGATCGTCCACGCCGATACCGCGCACGCGTTCGAGCGTCAGCACCGCCGTCGTCGTATGCGACCAGAAGACTTCCGGTACGATCAGGTCTTCAGCCGTCGCAAAATTGCGTCGCAGCAGCGAAGCATTGGCGCCTTCGCGTTGCAGGTCGAGTTCGTTCGTCAACGTGGTTTCGATCTCGGCCACGATGTCTCGCGGGCGAATCTTGTCCGCAGCCGGATGCCAGCGTTGCACGAGTTCGCCGAGCGCGCGTAACAGATCGATGTCGGCGGCAATGCGTTCGTGGATGCCCGGCCGCAACACCTTGACCACGACTTCGCGTCCATTTGAATCCGGTCCGCTTGAATCGGAGCTGTCAGCCAAGCGAGCGGCATGCACCTGCGCAATCGACGCCGAGGCCAGCGGCACTTCATCGAACATTTTATACAATGCAGCCACTGGCGCGCCGAGTGCGGCTTCGATTGCGGCACGCGCCTCAACCCCGGGAAACGGCGGCACCTGATCCTGCAACAGGGCCAGTTCGTCGGCGACGTCGGCCGGCAACAGGTCGCGGCGCGTGGATAGAATCTGGCCGAACTTGACGAAGATCGGCCCCAGTTCGATCAAAGCTAGGCGCAGACGCGCGCCGCGCGCCAGCGTGGCGACATCGGCGCGCGGCTTCGGCAGCAGCGGGCGCAGCCATTTGATCGGACGGAACAGATGCACACGGTCGACGAACTCATCGAGTCGATAACGCACAAGCACCGCGGCGATGCGCAGCAGTCGCGGGAACTGGCGCAACGGCGTCACGCCGCATCTCCACGACGGCTGCGAGCGAGCCGCTGCACACGCGCTTCGAGGCGTTCACTGCGTTCGCGCAAGGCATCCACGTCGTCGAGGAATTGTTCCATTTCGGCCGGCGCGATCAGGTCACGGCTCTCCTCGCGCAGATATTCCGCGCTGTCCTGCACGAGCGCCTGAGCGGATTCGCGCGACCACTCGAATGCGCGTCGCAGGGCGCGTGCCAGCGGCACGCCCAGCACATCGCCGAAGGTTTTCGCGAATGCTTCCTCGATGTCGGGCTGGAAATCGCGCAACAGCTTTTCGACCCGATGGGCCAGTTCGGCGTCGCCGGAAATGTCCACTTTCCCCGGCGGCAGCGACGAATCCTCACCTCGGCGCAAAACCATCGCGGCCAGGCTTCCGGGCGAGGCGCGCAAATTCAGATCACCGCGCGCTTCCCAGTGCGGGCCGACGCACAGCCGGCCATCGCGCACCGAGATCGCGAGCGCCAGATTCAGACCGCGCAATTCGACGCCGATGCGGCGGCCTTCCAGTGTGCTCAGCCGCGTGCGTGTTTCCGTGTCCAGCGCCAGCGCGCGGTTGAGCGTCGCTTCGAGCAGGCGTCCGCAACGGACAAGCAGCGGGTTGGGTTGGCGGGTCGGATCGGCGGCGGCACTCATTTGCCGATTCTAGCGGTTCGCATGCGATCGCGGTGACTGCGCTCAAGTGCGCCGCTGCATGCGCTCACGCGCCAGATACTGCGACAGCCGCGCCAGACCCTCGGCCATGCTCACGCGCGGCGCGTAGCCGAGATCGCGGCGCGCTGCCGAAATATTGAACCAGTGCGCGGTCGATAGTTGTTCGACGGTGAAACGGGTCAGTGGTGGTTCGCTCTGGATGCGCAAGGCGCTGTAGATCGTCTCGAGTGTCGCACCGAGGAATTTCGCCAGTCCCAGCGGCAAGTGCCGCGTCTCCGGCGGAAAGCCATCGGCCTTGAGCCAGGCATTGATCAAGGCTTCGTGCGTGATCGGCTCGCCCTGACTGATGAAGTAAATTTTTCCCGCAACCGGCGCGCCGGATTCCAGTTTCTCCAGCGCCAGGACATGTGCGTCGGCAGCATTGTCCACGATCGTCGTGTCGATCTTCTTGGGTTTGTCGCCGATCAGGCGCAGGTGTCCGGCGCGTGCCTGCCTGAGGACGCGCGGCAACAGGTTGGGATCGCCCGGACCCCAGACGAAATGCGGACGCAGCACGACCGTGCCCAGTTGCGGGCCGTTGGCGGCCAGCACGCGTTGTTCGGCCGCGGCCTTGGTCTGCGCATAAGCGCTGCTGAAATGACTCGCGTAAGGCGCGGATTCGTCGACGCCTTCGAGATCGCCACCGTCATGCACCACGCTTGGGCTGGAGGTGAACACCAGTTTGCGGATCTTGTTCAACTCGCAGCTCGCGAGCACGTTGTCGGTGCCGCGCACATTGGTTTCGTAATAGTCCTCGAGGCGGCCCCAGGCACCGACCTTGCCGGCGCTGTGCACGATCGCGTCCACATCCTTGCTGGCCAGCTCGACGCTGTCGAGATTGGCGATGTCGCCGATGCGCTGCTCGACTTTCAATACGTCGAGGGCCGGATAACGATTGCGGTTGAACGCGCACACCTCATGCCCGGCGGCGACGAGCTGCTTGCAGATCGTCTGGCCGAGGAAGCCGCCACCGCCTGTCACCAGAACTTTCATAGCCCGACCGCCTGCTCGAGTCCGGCAATTGTAGCGATTCTGCCGGTTTGCAACCGGGATTTACGCAAGCTTAAGTTTGGCAGGACTACCTTGGGCGTCTGCCCGAGGAGACGCCTCATGTCACCGATTTCGGCATTCGTCAGCGCAACTGCGGTGTTGTTCGCCCTATCCGCCCACGCCGAACGCGATTTCTCCGGCACCACCGCCGCGGGCGCGTACTACAGCATCGCCGTGCCGGATACCTGGAAACCCGGCGACACCCTGATCCTGTTCCAGCACGGATTGACCTTCGAGCCGCCCGGCCCGAATCCGAGTCTCGGACCAATCGCTTCACTACAATTGAGCGAAGGCTACGCGATCGCGGCGTCGAGCTACAGCCAGCGCTCGTGGGCGCTGTTCACCGCGCCGGACGACAATGCCGACCTGCTTGCCGCGTTCGAGCAGCAGGTCGGCGCACCTGGCGCGATCATTCCCTACGGCGGCTCGCTCGGCGGTCTGATCGCGCTCAAGCTCGCCGAAGATCCGCGCTTCGCACCGGTGCCCGGTGTGTATTCGGCGTGTCCACCCGCTGCCGGTTCGCGGGTGTGGGACACGGCAATCGATCTGCGTCTGGCCTACGACGAGGTATGCAACGGCGCGGGCAATTTGCCTACCGGCGCGCAACCATATCCCTGGGCCTACAACCTGGGCGACATTCCGCCCAATCTTTCCGACTTGCTCGACGAAGCGCAGCTTCTGCAAACGCTGCTGCCGCTCAACCAATGCACCGGCGTGAATCTGCCGTCGTGGCTGCGCAACGGTGCCATGCAGCGACGTCTGGCGCAGTTGATGAATCTGGTCCACATCACCGACGAGGATTTCTTCGTCATCAACATGGGCTACGCAACCTACGCTCTCAGCGATCTGGTGCGCGCGCCGGATAAACTCGACGACCTCAGCCCGTTCACCAACATCGGTGTCGATTACGGCGACGCCACGCTCAACGCGGACATCGCGCGGATCCAGAACGATCCGTTCGCAACCTTGTATTTCCGCTGGGCCTCGGATTTCCGCGGTCGCATCGATCCGGCAACCAAGGTGATTTCGATCCAGACCAGTGAGGATCAACTGGTGATTCCGGCGAATCAGTACGTGTTGCGGCAAACCCTGCCAAGTACGCAATTGACCAGCGCACTGGTGAACGAGGCCACGCCAACGCATTGCGGATTTACCCTGGCCGAGGGCGTGGCCGGCTGGGAGGCACTGCGTACGTGGATCGCCAGTGGAACACAGCCAAGTGTGAACGATGTGCAGAACGCCTGCACGACCGCGATCGGCACCGGCGCGGCCGGACCCTGCCGTTACGATGCGAGCATCCAGATACCCACGTTTGATAGTCAGGTACGTCCGCGCGAAACCATGGCTACGCCGACCATCGACGCGCATTACAGCGGCCAGTGGTACGATCCGGCGCGTAACGGCGAAGGCATCTCGCTGGAAATCCTGCCGGGCAATCAGGCACTTTTATACTTTTTCACTTATCCGCCAGCCGGCGCGCCGGGCGTGCAGACCTGGCTCACCGCGGTCGGCGACGTGACCGACAGCGGCATTGAATTCGCCAACGTGCAACTGCCATCGCTCGACGCCAGCGGTCAGTTGCAGAGCCAGCACTGGGGCCGCATCGGTATCACGTTCAGCGATTGCAACGACGGCGGCATGCGTTGGGACGGCCCGCCCGGTTGGGGTTCGCTGGAAGTGCCGCTGGCACGCATCACGGCATTGCAAGGCGCAAGCTGTGCCGCGCCAATCACGACCCTGCCGGCGCAAGTCAGCGGCGCCTGGTATGACCCTGCGCATTACGGCAGTGGCTTCGTGTTCGATCAGGTTGACCCTGCCGACATCGCGACGATCTGGTTCGGTTTCGACGGCAGCGGCAATCCGGTCTGGCTGAACGGCGTGCTGCAGGCGGCCGCGAACGGTACGTATGGTGGCACGCTGGCGCAGGGCCTGGGACCGCATTTCGGCAGCGCCTATGCCGCATCGGCCTTTCATTTCAGCGTGCAGGGCAATCTGAGCCAGACCCAATTTCAGTGCAGCAGTGGTGGCGCGCAATTTCAAGCCGCATCTGGCGCGCCAGGCTATATTGCGCCAACGCAGAATCTGGTGCGGATCACGACCCCGCTGGGCGTACTGGCCTGCGCTCAGTGATCCTTGATCGGAAACGTCTGCACGCCGTCCTTGGCCGGCGCCGCGTCGCGCTGTTGCAAATGCACGCTGCCGCAGACGTAGGCCTCGAAGTTCTGTGAGCCGTTCTGCGGATCGCCCAACGGCTTGATCGTGTCGGCGGGTATTCCGGCAGCCTGGTTGCGCGCAAGGGTTTCGAGCTCGTCGCGGACTTTCAACTCCGAACGATGGTAGAACGCGATCTTGTCGGTGACCGACACGCTGACTGATCCCGCATCACGACAACCGGCGACATTACCGCCGTAGGCTACATGCACGGCCTTGCCGCTGTAGGTTGGATCGACCCAGGTGCAGGCGGACAAGACCAGCGCGGTTGCGGCAAATATTACAAATATACAAGTTCCGGAGGCTTTCATGAGGACAGGATGACCGCAAGGGATACCGCGATCATCGTAACCCCGCCTGCGCATCAATGCACGCCGAGCATCAATGCACGAGCTAAGCGCGATATCGAGAACTCGCATTCCTGTCGATGTTCAACGCACGCGGACTCCGGTTCCAATCGGCGATCCAGATCAACGCGCCCGGCAATTCGCGCTAGACTGCGGTCTTTCGGGAGTCGTCCGATGCAACGCTTCCTCGTCACCGGTGCCAATCGCGGACTCGGCTTGGAGTTCGTCCGCCAGTTGCTCGTGCGCGGCGAGCGCGTGTTTGCCACCTGCCGGCATTCAGGCAAGGCGCTGGCCTTGACCGGACTCGCCGCCGCGCATCCCGGACGGTTGACCGTGTTGCCGCTGGACTTGACCAAGGAGCGCTCGATCGTGGAACTCGCGCGTGAACTCGGCGCACTCACCGACACGCTCGATGTGCTGATCAACAACGCTGGCATGCTGATTTCGGGCGAACACTACGGTGCCATTGCATCTTCCTCGTTGACCGACAGCTTCGCTGCCAACGTTGCCGGTCCAGTGTTGCTGACCCAGACACTCTCTCCACTTCTGGAAAAAGGCAAAAATGCAAAAGCCATGAATTTGTCGTCACGGCTTGGTTCGCTCGCCCTGACTTCGGCTTTCGGCACCCCAAGTTATGCCATCAGCAAGGCGGCGCTGAACATGGCGACACGCCAACTCGCGGCAGCGCTCGCGCCGCATGGCATCACCGTGTTCTGCGTCAGCCCCGGCTGGGTCAGCACCGACATGGGTGGTGCCAACGCGCCGGTTACACCGCACGCTGCCGTCGCTGGATTGCTCAAGGTACTGGACACGGCAACGCCTGCGATGGCCGGACAGTTTGTCGATTACACCGGTGCCGCGATCGCCTGGTGAAGCTCGGTTGTCATGGCAATGAAGTCCAGCACACACGCATTGAACTGCTCGATCGAGTCGAACGGCGTGCCGTGGCGTGAGCCTTCGATCACGGCGAATTCCACTTGTGGAAAATGCTGCGCCTCGATGCGCTTTTCGGCGAGTGGTGTGTAGTCGTGTTCGGCGGCAATGAGCAGCACCGGGCAGTGCAGGCCGGATAGCCGTTCCAGCGCACTCCAGCCGATCAGGGCATGGACCGTGGCGAGATAGGCGGCTTTCGGATTGGCGCCAACCACGTCAATCACCCGCTGGCGTTTGGGCGCCTGATCCTCGTACGGAAACAGGCGGTTGGCTATCAGCCGTGCGGTGCGTTTCAGGCCCAGCACATGCACCATCGCGACCTGCACGCGTGCTTCGAGCCATTTGCGCCAAGTATCGGTTCGGTAATTGGCGAGCGCATTGCACAGCGCCAGCCGGCGCACGCGCCCGGGCCGCATCAGCGCCATCTCCAGCGCGACCGCACCGCCCAGGGAAAACCCGAGTATATCTGTATACTCGACGTCAAGCCCATCGAGCAAGGCCCACAAGTCCGCGGCGAATAGCGCGATAGAATAGGGCCCTGATGGTTTTGCGCTGCGTCCGGAGCCGCGCAGATCCGGCAGGATCAGACGGTGCTCGCGGGAAAAGTCGTCGCGCTGGAATGCCCAGTCGTCACCGCTGGAACCCAGGCCGTGAATCAGCAGCAGCGGGCCGCCTTGACCAACACATTCGTAGTAGAGTTCGGTCGCATTGACTTGAATCGTGGGCATGGCGAAAGCATGAAGATTTTGACGATTATAGCCGGCGCCCTTGTGCTCCCTGTGCTGCTCGCTGCGCTACTTGTCATTGGCGCGAAGGCGAATGCCGACGAGACCTACGCCGGCGATGCCTATGATCTGGACAGCGGTACTCTGTTGTACCGCGAATCGCACTATCTGTTCGACGGTGATGGCGCACATCAGCGCGTGGTGCTGTATCGCTGCGCGGACGGCCGCGCCTTTGCACGCAAGCAGATCCGCGACGACGGCAACGCGCAAGCGCCGGATTTCGACCTGGTCGATGCACGCCTGGGCTATCGTGAAGGCGTGCGCAATACTGGCCACGAGCGCGTCGTCTACGTGCAACGCTCGCCGGATCTGGCGGAAAAGACCGAGCCGTTGAAGCTGCCGACCGATGGCGTGATCGACGCCGGTTTCAATGAGTACGTGCGACGGCATTGGGACGCGCTCGCGCGCGGCGACGCCTTGAGCCTGCCATTCCTGGTGCCGAGCAAGCGCACGTTCTACACCTTCAAATTGGCAGAAGTGGAAAATGCAGCAAGTACGGCAACGCTGTCGCTGCGCCTCTCGCTCGGCGCCTGGTACGCGTTTCTGGCACCGCACATCGATGTTGTCTACGATCGCGGCACACGCCGCCTGCTGCGCTTCGAAGGTGTGTCGAATGTGCGCGACGAGTCGCTCAAGAACTACCGCGTGCGCATCGAGTTTTCGCAAGCACCGGCGGCGCTGACTTCCGAACAGCGCGCATTGGCGTTGGCGACACCACTGACCACGAGCTGTGCGGTCGTCCGCGCGGACACTGCAGCGGCCGCCAGTCCGCCCTGAGTTCCCCTGCCGGAAGTCATGCCGGGCGGCGTGAATGCAACGTTCGTGCACTCTTGCGCATCCGAGATAGCACGGAATCGATCGCACGCGACACTGGCATACCGCTTGCTCTGTCGATTCAGGCAACCGGATTACTTAACGAGAGGAAGCGTCATGAATCTGCATCGACAAATCCTGCGCGGTCTGCTCGCGCTGGTCATCGGGCTGATCCTGGGAGGATTGAGCCTGATCGCACCAACCCGGATCCAATCCGCGGCACACAGCGCAGTGCTTGCGCCTGCACCTGCCTCGCCGCTCGAATCGCCGATGGCCCGACGCATCGTTGCCGCAGCCATGCAAGTTGCGATTGCTGCGGTGGAGCGCGAAACCGGCGAATGCAGCGGCAGCAGTTGCCACGATCACGCAACGCGCGGAATAATCCACGCATGCTGCACGTCGTTCTCTATCAGCCCGAAATCCCTCCCAACACCGGCAATGTCATCCGTCTGTGCGCCAATAGCGGTGCGCGCCTGCACCTGATCCAGCCGTTGGGTTTCGATCTCGACCACGCCAAACTGCGCCGCGCGGGACTGGATTATCACGAATTCGCCAGCGTCGACGTACACGCCGATCTGGATGCCTTCGCCGCCAAAGTGCGGCCGCAGCGGCTGTTGGCGCTGTCCACACGTGGCAGCACATTGTATACAAGCGTGCAATTTACCAAAAATGATGCGGTGATCTTCGGCCCAGAAACGCGCGGGTTGCCGCAGGCTCTGCTCGATACCCTGCCGCCGGAACAATGCCTGCGCCTGCCGATGCGTCCCGACAACCGCAGCCTGAATTTGTCCAACGCAGTTGCCGTGGTGGTGTACGAAGCATGGCGACAACTGGCGTTTGCCGGGGGAAGCTGAGCGGTGGCGGTTCCGGCCCGCCACCTCCGAGTCGTGGCACAATCCGCGTCCGATGCCCGCAGTCCTGATAGCCGGACTCGAAGCTCATACGCCCGCTTTCGCCAAAGGACTCTTATGCATGACCGTACTGCCGGCTGCTGCATTTCCGCATTTGCGTCAAGCCTCTTTCTGCTTGTCCTGGTTGGATGCTTTGGCCCGGGTTGCGCAAATGCTGCCAACACCGCCAGTCTGGACCCGACGTTGCTGCCAAAAATCCGGGCCGCTACATTTGAAGTTGTTGCCGCCAAGCCGGTTGCCGATACACTGACCTACGCAAAGCCGCTGCCACTGGATTTGTTGCCGTTCCAGGAACGCAACGACAAGTATTTCTCAATCGGCACGGCATTCGCCATCGGCGGCAATCGCTACGTCACTGCCGCACATGTACTCGATATCGGGATCGGCAATCTGTGGGGACCTCCGGCGCTGCGCGATGCGAATGGCCATGTCTATTCGATCGACAAGATCGTGAAATTCTCGCTGTCGCGGGATTTCGCGGTGTTTTCGCTGAGCGATCATCCTGAAGCCATGGCGCTTGAGAGCGACATCAAGCCCGAATTGGATGAAGTGGTTTACGCAGTCGGCAATGCCCTCGGTACCGGCGTGGTCGTCCGTGATGGCTTGTATACATCGAACACGCCCGAAGAACAGGATGGTCGCTGGAACTGGATACGCTTCTCCGCGGCGGCATCGCCCGGCAACAGCGGCGGCCCGCTGCTGGACAAGGACGGCAAGGTCATCGGCGTCGTGTTGCGCAAATCGGAAAACGAAAACCTCAATTACGCGCTGCCTATCGATGAGGTATTGAAGGCACCGGATCACGAGGCCGAGATCGACAACCGCGCGCCGTATCGACTCGATATTTTCGATACCGTGCAGACCGGCACGTTCAAGACGCAGTTTGCGCTGCCGCTGAGCTTTGCCGAATTCAGCGCAACCTTCGGCAAGCTCGAAAGCGCCTATGCGGATACACAACTCAAGGCCCTGCTTGCAAAAGAGCCGGACAAGCTCTTTCCGAATGGCGCCGGGTCCAGTCGCTTGCTGCACAGTAATGTAGCGCGAACGGAAAGTTTCCCCGCCCTGATCACGCGCGAGAGCAACGGCGATTGGGCTGCTTCCGGGAAGTCGGGCAGCAAGACACCGCTGTCGGCAAACGGGTATGTGATGTCCGGCAGTGTCGGGCGCAACATGCTTTTCCATTTACGCAAACCTGACGACGTAACGGCCGCGCAGCTCTATCCCAACCCCGACCAACTCATGGATCAACTGCTCAAAGTCGGCTTTGTCTACCGGCCTGTCGGCACCGAGCAGATCAAGGTCACAGCCCTGGGCAAGCCAACCGAGGACAGCATCCATACCGATGCCTGGCAACGTCGCTGGCAAGTGCGCGTCTGGCCGCTGCCGTTCATCAATGCGCTGATCGTCACCTTGTCGCTGCCGGTGCCGGACGGCTATGTAACCATCGCGCGGTTCGCGCCGGCAAACCAGGAGCACGATCACCTGATCGATCTTGAGGCGATGACGGATTTCATCGACGTCGCCTACACCGGCACGCTGGCACAGTGGAAAGACTATCTGGGTGAAACTGCGCTGCTGCCCGCACTATTCAAGACCCTCAAGATGGATTTTGAAATCGGCCACCGCTTCGGCTACGCGTCGAAACGTCTGAGCTTTTCGGTGCCCCAGGAACTCCAGCCGATCGGTGCGAACAGCGTACTCGAACTGGGGCTTGGTTACTTCCACGACAACGGCAAGGTTGTGTGGGACGTCGGAGATATCCGCCTGAGAGCCAGCGCCAACGATCGCGGCTCGATCAATATCCAGCGCCACGTGGCCGCTTCCGACGATCTCGACGATGCCTACAAGAGCACTTGGGACAAGATCCTGCATCGGCAGCATCCGTACGACGCGATTGCACGCAACGAAAACGACGAGACGAAGATAACGGCGGTCGCCGATGCACCCGGTGCTACCGCGCCTTCCGTGCTGTACACCGCGTTCGTGGGAGTTTCGGGAATCAGCCCGCAGGATGCGATGAAGGCCAAGATCGATCTGTTGCTGAAAAGCTTGCGCATCGAGGAGCGCTGAAGGGACGAAGCGGCGCTGACAATCATTGGCTTTGGGGGGCAGCCACGGCTGCCGGCGCCCAGCCTCGGCCTTGCCGGAGGGAGCGCCATCGACTCTGATCTGATGATCTCCGCTACTTTGCCGAAGCAGTATTCGCGCGTTGCTTCGCCAGTTGTTCCTCGAAACTTTCACGCGCATCTTTCGCGTATGCACGGCATACCGTGGGATCTATCAGCGCATCCGCTTCGCTTTGTTTACGCTTGGCCACACGTGCCCAGAAATTCACCATTTCCGGATGCGGACCGAGCGCGATGTCGCAAGGTAACGCCGCGACCATCGCGAAGCTGTATTCGTAATCCTTGACGATGTCCGGGTACATCGGGTTGCCGATCAGCTTGTAATCGGGCGCCGACAGGCTGCCGACATCGACCATTTGCAGGCAACGTTTGTCTTCGCATGACGTCCACGTCCAAGTCGTGTTGCCTTTGGTATGGCCCGGCGTCGAGTGCGCGGTCAGCACCAGATCGCCCAAGCGCAGGCGCTCGCCGTCCGTCACCTTGCGCGTCGCCCGCACCGGCGGGAACAGGAATCCATCGCCGTATTCAGGGTCGTCGCGACCACCGCGGGCCAGCAATGGGATATCCGCAGCGCCGGCGATCACCTGCGCACCCGTGTCGCGCGCGAGTTGCGCCATGCCCCCGGCATGATCGCAATGCGCATGCGAATTGAGAATCCATTTGATGTTGCGCAGGTCGATGCCCAGGTTCTGGATATTCGCCTCGATCAACGGCGCGTCCTCCGGCACGCCGCCATCAATCAGGACATCGCCTGTAGCAGCGGTAATGAGGAAGACGCCGAGGCCACGAGGTCCGACGTGCCAGGTATTGCCGTAAATTCGAAACGGCGCCTGCGCAGCCGTCCAGGATGGATCGTTCGTGCACGAGTGATCGCTCCCGGTGTTCGCCTGCGCTGCCGAAGGCGGCTGCGCATACGCACTCTGAGCGAGCAGACCGGAAACAAGGATCGCTGCTATCAATAAGTGCATGCTCAACTCCGTTTTGTGGAAACGTGCAGGATCGACGTCTCACGTGACTCGCTGCGGGCACAACTCTGACATTTTTGCGGGCCGAGGCAAGTGGCCGCCACGCACGATGACATTGGATGGCTTCTCTGCTTGATCGCCTATAGTCGATCGGTTGGCGCCGGCCGCAATCGCGATCGGCAGCGAAGCAGTCTGCAAATGTGCCTGAGCGCAGTCGATCGTTCCTGGATCCATGCGGCGCTACGCCGCTGCGCGCTTCGCCTGCGGATTGCGCCACGCCGCCATCAATTCGTCCCAATGCGCCTTCGCCTTGGCGTAGTGTTCGTCCTTGACGTGGCCGTAGCCGCGGATCTGTTCCGGGATCGAGGCGATCTCGACAGCGAGTGCTTGATTGTCGCGATTCAAGTCAGCCAGCAGCTCGTCGACGTTGCGGAAATAGTCGTCGATCAATTGCCGCTCCAGCTTGCGTTCGGCGGTGTAGCCGAAGATGTCGAAGGTGCCGCCACGCAGGCCGCGCAATTTCGCCAGCAGCTTGAATGCGGTGAATACCCAGGGGCCATATTCGCCCTTGCGCAGTCGGCCTTCGGAATCGCGGCGCGCGAGCAGCGGCGGCGCAAGGTGAAAGTGGATCTTGTAACCGCCGTCGAAAGTATCCGCGAATACGTTTCTCGAAATCTCCGCTGGTATACAGGCGCGCGACTTCGTATTCGTCCTTGTAGGCCATCAGCTTGAACGCGTAGCGGGCGACGGCTTCGCCAAGTGCCGTCGCGCCGGGGGTCTTTACTTGTTCGGCAGCGCGGACCTTGTCGACGAGGATTTTATACTTTGCCGCATAGGTGGCATTCTGATAGCCGGTGAGAAAGACGATGCGGCGGGTGATGCGTTCGTCGAGGGTGGTGCTGAGGGCGCTGTCGTCAGCGGCAAGGCTTGCCCCCTTCCGCCGTCGGCAGCTTGCGCCGCTTGCGGGGGAAGGGAAGACTGACCCGCCGCGGCACGCACCTGGGCAATATCGTGCGCGGCGAGGCGGCCCCAGTTGAACGCGGCCTTGTTCATTTCCACCGCGGCCGCATTCAGTTCTACCGCGCGCATCAGCGCTTCCAGCGACAGCGGCACCCAGCCTTTCTGCCAGGCGTAGCCGAGCATGAACAGGTTGCTCGTGATCGAGTCGCCGAGCAGGGCGGTGGCGAATTCGGTCGCATCGACCAGTTCCGGTGCGCCGCCGTCAAGTGCGGTCTTTACCGCTGCGACGATCTGCTGTGCAGGAAACTGCATGTCCGGCCGCGTCGTGAACGTGCCGGGCATCGCTTCGTAGGTATTGAGCACCACGCGCGAACGGCCGGCGCGGATTTTCGACAGCGCCCAGTAATCGTTGACCACGACCATGTCGCAGCCAAGTACGAGGTCGGCTTCTCCGGCGGCGATGCGCACGGCATGGATATCTTCCGGCGTGCGCGCGATGCGCAAATGGCAGGTCACGGCGCCGCCTTTCTGCGCCAGTCCGGTCTGGTCCAGCACGGTCGCGCCCTTGCCTTCCAGATGCGCGGCCATGCCGATCAGTGCGCCGATCGTGACCACGCCGGTGCCGCCGATGCCGGTGACAAGAATATTCCACGGCTGCGCCAGATCGGTGGCAAACACGGGTTGCGGCAAAGTGGAAAAATCCACTTTCGCCGACGGCTTGCGCTTTCTTCACGCCGCCGCCGTGCACGGTGACGAAGCTGGGACAGAAGCCCTTGACGCAGGAGAAATCCTTGTTGCAACTGGACTGGTCGATCTCGCGCTTGCGCCCGTATTCGGTTTCCTTCGGCAACACCGAGACGCAAAACGATTCCTTGCCGCAGTCGCCGCAGCCTTCGCAGACCAGCGAATTGATGAAGACGCGCTTCTTCGGATCTTCGAGCTTGCCGCGCTTGCGCCGGCGGCGCTTTTCGGTGGCGCAGGTCTGGTCGTAGATCAGCACGGACGCGCCTTCGACTTCGCGCAAGCGCTTCTGCACCGCATCGAGTTCGTCGCGATGGATGAATTCGACGTCGTTCGGGAAGATCGAGTGATCGGACCATTTCTCGATGTCGTCGGACATCACGACGATCTTCTGCACGCCTTCGCTGCGCACCTGATGCGCGATGTCCGGCACGCTCAACGTGCCATCGACCGGCTGGCCGCCGGTCATGGCGACCGCATCGTTGTAGAGAATCTTGTAGGTGATGTTGACCTTGGCCGCGACCGCCTGGCGGATTGCCAGCGAACCGGAATGGAAATAGGTGCCGTCGCCCAGGTTCTGGAACACGTGCTTCGTTTCGGTGAACGGCGCCTGCCCGCACCAGGTCGCGCCCTCGCCGCCCATCTGCGTGAACGTGTCGGTGCGCCGATCCATCCAGGTGACCATGTAGTGGCAGCCGATGCCGCCGAGTCCGCGCGAGCCCTCGGGCACGGCGGTCGAGGTGTTGTGCGGGCAGCCCGGGCAATAGTGCGGCACGCGCGGAAAATTCGCGCGCGGCAGGGTCAGTTCGTGTTCCTTGGCCCCGATCCAGGCGACGCGCGCCTTGATCGCATCGCTGGTGAAGAAGCGCGACAGGCGTTTGGCGATGACCAGCGCGATCGTCGCCGGGGTCAGTTCGTTCGTGGACGGCAGAATCCATTCGCCGGCTTCATCGTACTTGCCGACGATATGCGGGCGCCGTGCTCCGCCTTGATCGGTTTCGGGCCAGTTGTACATCGATTCCTTCATCTGCGATTCGATGAAGGAACGCTTCTCCTCGACCACGATGATGTCTTCGAGCCCACGCGCAAATTCGCGGATGCCCGTCGGCTCAAGCGGCCAGGTCATGCCGACTTTGTACACGCGTATACCGATATCGGCAGCCGCCTTGGCATCGATGCCGAGATATTCGAGCGCCTGCAGCACATCGAGGTAGCTCTTGCCCGTGGTGACGATGCCCAGTCGCGCCTTCGGTGAATCGATGACGAGGCGATCGATGCGGTTCGCGCGCGCGAACGCGATCGCGGCCTTCACCGCGTACTGATGCAGGCGCATTTCCTGATCCAGCGGCGGATCGGGCCAGCGGATGTTCAAGCCACCCGGCGGCAGCGCGAAATCCTCCGGCAACACGATGTCGAGCTGATGTGGATTGACGTTGACGCTGGCCGAGGATTCCACCGTTTCAGCGATCGTCTTGAAGCCGACCCATCGTCCGGTGAAGCGCGACATGGCCCAGCCGAGCAGGCCCATGTCGAGAATGTCCTGCACGCCGGCCGGATTGAGCACCGGCATCATTGCCGAGACGAACTCCAGTTCGGATCCATGCGGCAGGGTGGACGAACGGCAGGCGTGATCGTCGGCCGCGAGCGCGAGTACGCCGCCATGTTTTGAGGTGCCGGCCGCGTTGCCGTGTTTGAACACGTCGCCGCAGCGATCGACTCCCGGCCCCTTGCCGTACCACATCGCGAACACGCCGTCGTATTTGGCGCCCGGGAACAGGTTTGCCTGCTGCGTGCCCCAGACCATCGTCGCACCGAGATCCTCGTTCACGCCGGGCTGGAATTCGATGCTCGATGCCTTGAGGTGTTTCTTCGCTTTCCACAATTCCAGATCGAACCCGCCCAGCGGCGAGCCGCGATAGCCGGAAATGAAACCGGCGGTATTGAGCTTGGCTGCGCGATCGCGCATCTGCTGCATCAAAGGCAAGCGCACCAGGGCCTGCACGCCGGACAGATAAATACGGCCCTCGGCGCGCGTGTATTTATGCTCGAGTGTGTAGTCGAGGTCGAGTTTTACGGCAGGGACGGACATGGCGGGCACCGGGCGCGTGATCGAAGTGCAATTGTACCAGCCGTGCCGGCAGCCTTCGCTTTCGGATCAGGTGCGAGGCGGTTTCGACAAGGCCCGGAAATAATCCGCGGGTGCCTTGCCAACCAGCTTCTTGAAGTCACGGATGAAATGCGCCTGATCGGCGTAGCCCAGGTCGAGTGCGGTCTGCGGCCAGTCGATCGTCTCCGCGGCCGCCAGGCGTTCGGCCGCTTCCTGCAGGCGATGGCGTCGGATCATCCATTTCGGGCTGACGCCGACATAGTCGCCGAACAAGCGTTGCAGGGTGCGCATGCCCACGTGGAATTCCCCGGCAAGCTGCTCGACTTGCTTGATCTCGCGATCGTTCGCGATGCGCCCGGCGATGCGGCTCACGAGCGGAAACGACTCATCCTGACGTGGATGCAGTTCGCGCAGGAAGGATTCGACGACCGCAATCGCGGCGTGGTGATCCGCATGGGCGAGCGCGCGGCGGTCGAGTTCCTTCGCCGGCTCGCCAAAAATTTCATGCAGCGGAAACACCTTGTCGGTGAATGCCGACACCGGCCGGTCGACGAACGGACGCAGGCCGCCGGGGCGGAATTTCGCGCCGAGCACGCGGCCCTTCGGTTCGAGAACCCGGCTGAATTTTTTCGTGGCCACGCCGCTCAGCACGCAGACGCCGGATTCGAGGATGATGTGCGCCGACGGATAGGGCAAGGTTTCGCGCAATGTCGGTTTCGTCTGGTTCCATTCGATCGTCCAGTAGTGCTCGACGAACGGTTCGATATCGGGCGACGGAAAATATCGCCAATAGCCGGACAACGGCGTCGACGCCTTGAAATGCAGCAGGCCGTTGTGCGGATCGTGCTTGGGGCGGTAGCGCATGTCGTGTTTTTTCAATCCGGCGATCGCCGATCCGGCTAAGCTGCGGCGCACATTCAAGCACGCATCGAGAAACGCCGATGAACCTTCGAATTCCCGCGATTATCGCATTTGCCGCTCTCGCCGTCGGCCTTGATGCACACTCGCCAAACTCAACCGCAAAGGAAAACACCATGAACCATCACGCCAGCGGCCCCTTCGACGTCAAATTGAGTCCGCTCGAACCCTACAACAAGAGCGAAAACTCCGGCCTCGCACGGATGTCGCTCGACAAACATTTCCATGGCGACCTCGACGCGACGAGTCAGGGCGAAATGCTCAGTGCGGGCAGCGCCAAGGACTCGGGCGGCTATGTCGCGATCGAACGCGTCAGCGGCGCCCTGCAAGGACGCAAGGGAAGTTTCGCGCTGCAGCACAACGCGACGATGACGCACCGCGTGCCCTACCTCAACATCATCGTCGTGCCCGGCTCCGGTACCGGAGAATTGAGCGGCCTGAGCGGCAAGATGACGATCAATATCGCCGCGGATGGGGCGCATTCCTACGAGTTCGACTATGCGTTCGCCGACTGATCTGCAACGCTACAACGCATCCGCATCCGTCTCTCCAGTGCGGATGCGGATCACCTGATCCATTGCGTAGACGAAAATCTTGCCGTCGCCGATCTTGCCGCTGTTGGCCGATTGCGTGATCGCCTCGACAACACGCTCGACCAGATTGTCGGCCACCGCAATCTCGAGCTTGATCTTGGGTAGAAAATCGACCACGTATTCCGCGCCGCGATACAGCTCGGTGTGCCCCTTCTGTCGGCCGAAGCCCTTGACCTCGGTGACGGTGATGCCCTGCACGCCGGCCTCGGCAAGCGCCTCGCGCACGTCGTCGAGCTTGAACGGCTTGATGATCGCCATCACCATTTTCATTGGGTGTCTCGTGATTGCCAGCGCCGGTTGAACTATACCGAAACCCGCCGTGCGATGGCGATTGTACGAAATTGCCTACACGAAAATCCGCATCTGGCCGACAGCGCCGATTCGTACGTCCGGCTACACTGCTGCCGTCCGTAAGCCGTACCGAGGGAAACCACGATGATCAATGTAACCGCCATCGACGAACTGGCCCGGCGCCTGTCCGAACTCGTTCCGCCCGGCGTGCGCGAGGCGCATGACGATCTGACTGCCAATTTTCGCGATGCCTTGCGCGCCGGTCTGCGCAAGCTTGATCTGGTAACGCGCGAGGAATTCGACGTGCAACGTTGCGTATTGCTGCGCACGCGCGAAAAAGTCGAAGCATTGGAAGCGCGTGTCGCCGAACTCGACCGCCTGCCGAACCAGCGGGCAACGCCGCATTGAACCCGCCGCATTGAACCTGCCACAGTAGTCTCATCTTTCTTCACGATTTTCCGCGGACGGTCGCGCCCGCTGGCGACGCTCACCCCGGCGTTGGCGGCACGGCGGTTTACGGCCCGACGTTGCCGGCTCGACTGCCCCTCGGCAGCCAGCGTTTGCGCAGGACAGAACAAACGCACCGACACGACCGTGCGCGGAATTTTTATTTGATTGCTTGCGAAGCCGGGCATCTTGCCGCGGTTCGCAAGCAAACGGCCGCGGCAAAGCCGCGCCTCGTTTGTCGCATCCGTCACTGGTGCGCCGGATGCGCGGCACATCCCTGTGCCGGAGCCGTGCTTTGAACCATACGGTTATACCGTTTTACGGAGTGCTACATGAGTCTCGCCACCGTCCACAGCCGCGCCCAGCAAGGCGTCACCGCGCCAGCGGTAACGGTTGAGGTGCATTTGTCCGGCGGGCTGCCCGGCACGTCCATCGTCGGCTTGCCGGAAACCGCGGTGAAGGAAGCGCGCGACCGCGTGCGCGTGGCGATCCAGAACGCGCAACTGGAATATCCCTCGCGCCGCGTCACCGTCAGTCTGGCGCCGGCAGACTTGCCCAAGGACGGCGGCCGTTTTGATCTGCCGATCGCACTCGGTATTCTTGCAGCCAGCGGGCATTTGCCGAAAGAGGCGCTCGCACGCTACGAATTCCTCGGCGAACTGGCGCTGTCGGGTGAACTGCGTGCGATCACCGGCGTACTGCCGGCCGCACTCAAGGCCGCGAAGGCAGGGCGCTCGCTGATCGTACCGCGCGACAACGGCGGCGAAGCTGCGCTGGTGTCGGGCGCGGTCATGCACAGCGCGACCTCGTTGCTGGAAGTCTGCGCCTTCCTGCGCGGTGCTGCGGAATTGCCGACGGCTGCCGCACCGGTCACGGATCCATCCTTCGATGGCATTGGCCTTGATCTGTCCGATGTGCGCGGCCAGCCGCATGCGCGGCGTGCGCTGGAGATCGCCGCGGCAGGAAACCATCATCTGCTTTTTGTCGGGCCGCCAGGAACCGGCAAAACCATGCTCGCCAGCCGCCTGCCGGGCATCCTGCCGCCACTGGGTGAAGCCGAGGCACTTGAGGCCGCAGCGATTCGTTCAGTCGCCGGCTGCGGTATTGATTTCCACAAGTGGAAAATGCGGCCGTTTCGTGCACCGCATCACACGGCCTCGGCGGCGGCGCTCGTTGGTGGCGGTTCGATTCCGCGCCCCGGCGAAATCTCGCTTGCGCATCGCGGCGTGCTGTTTCTCGACGAATTGCCGGAGTTCGATCGGCGCGTGCTCGAAGTGTTGCGCGAGCCGCTCGAATCCGGCCACATCGTGATTTCGCGCGCCGCGCGTCAGGCGGAATTCCTGGCCGCGTTCCAGCTCGTCGCCGCGATGAACCCGTGTCCTTGCGGCTACGCTGGCGATCCCTCCGGCCGCTGCGCCTGCACGCCCGAAGCGGTTCGTCGCTATCGCGGCCGCGTGTCCGGTCCGTTGCTCGATCGCATCGATCTGCAAATACAGGTGCCGCGCGTAGCGCTATCCGAGCTCGGCGACACTACTGCCGCAGGCGAATCCAGCGCCTGCGTACGTGAACGCGTGATCGCCGCGCGTACCCGTCAATTGCAGCGTGCCGGCAAACCGAACGCCGCGCTCGGCAATCGCGAAGTCCTGCGCGATTGCGTACTAACCGCGAATGACCGCAGCTTGCTGGAACACGCGCTGGAAAAGCTCGGCCTGTCCGCGCGCGCCTACCATCGCATCCTGCGTGTCGCCCGCACCATTGCCGACCTGGCCGGCAGCGACGCCATTGTCACCGCGCATCTCACCGAGGCGATCCAGTACCGGCGGGCGCTCAACGGTACCTGATCCCGTACTTCAAGTCCGCAATACTCACGCCGAAATCGCCAGCCGCTCGCTGCGGTAAATCCGCGCCGCGATCGTGCACACGATCAGCGCTGCCACGGCGGTGCAGACGAAGCAGATCGCCAGCGCCGATGGTGGCACGGCATCGCCACGCATCAGACGCGTGATGATGACTTGCTGGCCAACCAACGGCGTCGCATACATCCATGCCTGGGTCTTGAAGGGCATCAGTGACATCAGCATGGTTGGAATGATTGGCACGAACATCAGTAGCGACAGATAGGTCTGCGCCTCGCGGTAGCTTTTGGCGAAGGCCGCGACCGTGGTTTGCAGCGCGGCGAGCAGGGCGGCGAGCGGCAGCATGACCAGGATCGTGAAAACGACGAAGCGCACGCCAATGGTCAGGCTCATGCCGATTTTTTCCGTCGGCAGAAACTGGCCGACGACGGCAAAGGCGAGAATGCTGAGCAGCACCGTGGTGATCGCGAACGCCGTGGTGGCGCCGAGCTTGCCGGCGAGAAT
This sequence comes from uncultured Gammaproteobacteria bacterium, assembly GCA_963804695.1. Taxonomy (GTDB): domain Bacteria; phylum Pseudomonadota; class Gammaproteobacteria; order Xanthomonadales; family Rhodanobacteraceae; genus Rudaea. The sequence continues at coordinate 2,361,594 of CAWDRH010000003.1, read as the reverse complement.
CTGCCAGCGCGGCACCGGATTGGCCAGCAGCGGTTCCAGCGATTGGCGTTCGCGCTCTCCGGCCGTGGTATCGATCGCCAGCGCCATGCCGCCGATGAATCCGCCGAGGATGAAGAAATACGGCAACATCGCAAACATCATGCCGGAGCGGCTTTGCGGCGTGGATTGGTCGCGGTCGGCAATCGCCACCGGCTTGAGTATCGACGGCGACAGTCCGCGCGCGAGCAGACGCAGCGCGCCGGTGCGCTGACCATAGTGATCGAGGATGCCGCGCAGGCGCGACACCGCACTGCTGGAATCGCGCTGCGATTCGTCGTAGACGATCTCGACTTGCGCCGGTTCGCCCTTGTCCCAGGATTTGGCGAAATCCGCCGGGATGCGCAACACCGCGTCGGCATCCTGCTCGCGCACCGCGCGTTCGGGATCGGCGGGTGCCGGCTTGATCTCGACATTCTGCTGCTTGAGCGCGGCGATCAGGTTTGGCGCGTACTGCGCGCCGGCCACGGGCAACGACAGCGGTTTCTCAGCCTTGTCGAGTTCGTGCGTCACCAGCGTATTGATCAATAGCACGAACAGCAGCGGGGCCATCAAGGGTCCGGTCACCAGCGTATTGATCACGGTGCGTCGGTCGCGCAGGTTTTCGCGGACTTCCTTGAGGAAAACGATGAGTGCGGATTTCATGCTGCGAGTCCTTCGTCCGAACCGATGAGCTTGACGAAGGCGTCTTCGAGATTCGCTTCGCCGGTTTGTGTGCGCAATGCGTCCGGGGATTCGTCGGCGATCACCTTGCCTTTGGCAATCACCACAATGCGGTCACACAACGCAGCCACCTCCTGCATGATGTGACTGGAAAACAGCACGCAGCGGCCTTCGCCTTTCAGACGCTTGAGGAATTCGCGCATCGCGCGCGTGGCCATCACGTCGAGGCCATTGGTCGGTTCGTCGAGAATGACGTTCTTCGGATCGTGGATCAGCGCACGTGCGATCGCAGTCTTCACGCGTTGGCCCTGCGAGAAACCTTCGGTGCGGCGGGCGGCGAAATCGGCCATGTCCAGCGCTGCAATGGCGGCATCGCTGCGCGTGTGGATCGTCGCTTCGTCGAGTCCGTGCAGACGACCGAAGTAGGCGATGTTCTCGCGTGCACTCAGGCGCTTGTACAGACCACGCGCATCCGGCAGCACGCCCAGCCGGCGGCGAACCGCGACGGCATCGGCGGCCGCGTCGATGCCGTCGACCAGCACCTGGCCGGCATCGGGTTGCATCAAAGTATACAAACACCGCAGCGTCGTGGTCTTGCCGGCGCCGTTCGGACCGAGCAGGCCGGTGATCTCGCCATCACGCGCGCTGAATGAGGCGCCGTCGACGGCAACGACCTTGCCGAAGCGCTTGTGCAAATCCTTGACTTCGATCATGGTGCGGCTCCATTGAAATTCACGAAGGCCGACATCGGCCCGAGCTGGTCGACGCATTTCGCGTCCAGCGTTTTCGGTTGCAGCTTGTCCACGAACTCGCCGACGAGTTTGGGGATGCAGCCGCGGCCGATCACGTTGTGGCCCTGGCCGTGGGCGATCAGCAGGCGTCCGTTCGACAAGCCCTTGAGTACCTGCTCGCCGTATCGCGGCGGCGTGACCGGATCGAGATCGCCTTCCAGGATCAGCACCGGCGTCGCGGTTTTCAGTGGCGCGTGGAAATCGGCCGGGCGCGTGCCATGTGGCCAGACCGCACATTCCGTCGTGATCGCATCGATCATCGAGGTGCCGAGCACGGTACCGGCATCCTGCGGCCGTGGCGTCAGCAGGTCGGCATCCTCGGAACAGATCACCGACATCTGCATGCCGTTGTCGCGCAGATCGGACAGATCGCCGCTCAGCACCTGGGTTTGTCCGGCCAGCGGGGTGTAGTCGCCCTTCAGGCCCTCGGCGATCGACAGCGGCAGCAGCGCTGCGGTTTCCGGCGTGTACGCGAACATGCGCACCAATCCGGCCAGGGTGTAATCGTTGAGGTGCTTGTGCGCTGGCTCAAACGTCACCGGATCGCGGTATTCATAATTCTGTGGCTGCGCACGCAGCGCATCGCGCAGCTTGATCAGGCTGGCGTAGGAATCTCCGAACGCCTTGTCGCAAACAGGACTTTGTGTACAAAGTGCAAATTGCGCTTTCAGCGCAATTTCAAGATTGGCCGCGAAATCTTCGCCCAAGACCAGCTCGTTCGGCGCCACGCTGTCGAGCACCGCACTGCGCACACTTTGTGGATAACGCATCAGATACTGCTGCGCCATGCGCGTGCCGTAGGAGACTCCGACCAGATCGAACTGCGGCGCACCGAGTGCCAGGCGCACGGCTTCCAGATCGCGTGAGGCCGCGGTCGTGGTGTACTGGCGCGGGTCGGCGGTTTTCTCCACTTCGGCGAGGCAATCGTGGATATGCGCGCGCAGCGCGTCGGCATCGAAACGATCCTTGCCGACGTCATCCTCGGCAGGCTTGCAGGTCAGCGCGTGCGAGCCGCCGGTGCCGCGTTGATCGAGCAGCAGGATGTGATGATGCTTGCGCAACGGCTCCAGAGCCCCGGCCATCTGCGGCCAGGTGTCGATCGCGGACTGCCCGGGACCACCGGCCAGATAGACGACGATGTCCTGGTCGGCGGCCGCCGCATCGCTCTTGATCAGGGCGAGCCGAAGATCGAGCTTGCGTCCGGCGTGCTTGTCGGCATCGGCAGCATCCCAATCTTCAGGCACTGAAAACGGCGCACAGAATGCGCTCGTCGTCGCGCCCGAATTTTTCTGCGGCAGTTCGCAGGCCTTGAATGCCAGCGTGCCGAGCGTAAATGCCTTCGCATTCACCGCGATCGGAGCGGCCAATTCGATCTTCGCCGTAGCGTCGGACCCGGGCTTGAAATGCGTATAGGCAAAAAACGCAAGCGCCCCCAGGACGACAACGATACGCAGGATATTTTGTTTCTTCACGATTCAATCCTTTCCTGGTTCGAAAATAGTCTCGATCGATTGACGGAACAACTTCGCGATACGGAACGCCAGCGGCAGGCTCGGGTCGTACTTGCCGGTTTCGATCGCGTTGATCGTCTGGCGCGAGACGTCGAGCTGCTCGGCAAGATCGGCCTGCGACCAGTTCTTTTCGCCACGCAGTTTGCGCACGTGGTTATTCATCGGCGTCCATCGACATCCAGCACCGAGGTGGCATCACAATGCCTCGGGGCCGCCGCGCTGACGCCGGCGCCAGCGCAGGACTGCCAGCATCAGCCCCCATGCCATGAACACCGCACTCATGCCGCACAGCATGCCGAGCTGGTAGTCGCTCATCTGATGCCAGCCGATGGCGACGATCGCGACGAACACCAAGGCCACAAATATCAGACGCCAATGCAGGGCGATGCCGTCGTTACACATCACATCGCCATCGCCGCCATAACGACGACTAGCCCAGGCGCGACCGACGGCATACACTACGGCCAGGGTCGGCCACACCCAGATCAGGACCGCGCCATCCAGCGTGATGATGTCGGCGGCGGCGAGAAAACCACCGACCAGACTGAGCGCACTGACTACCGTGGCGGCTATCGCCAGACCAATGAGGTGGGTGCGCTGCTCGAGTTCATCGCTGCCCAGCACCAGCCGCACCATTGCACGCACCACCAGCAGCAAGGGTACGACCGGCAGCAGGGCAAGAACGATCTTCAACAGCTCGCTGTGCACTTGCGACAGCAGTGGCCACAGCGCAAACATAATGACGATGTAGGCCACCATCGCCGGCCAGAATTCGCGCTGATAGCGCTGGTGGATTGAACGGGTCTTGCTCAAGGGATGCTCCTGCTGAAAACATGTCAAGTAACCTTGACACACAGGTTATAGCAGGCATTGTCCGTATGTCAAGCACACTTGACACATCTCGATGCCTCGAAGGAAATTGTTAGAGACAATAGCGAAGACAAAGCTCGAATCAGCGACCGCTAAGTCCTGCAGCCGTTGTCATATACTGACCAATGCAGTTGTAAGGTGACCAGTTTTCCATCGATCTCCTGATGCTTGGTGGTTGGCACATCTGTTGCTTTACGATCCTGCCTGCTCAAGACAAGAGCCTGAATCGGCTTGAATTTCGGTTGATGCGGGATTGATCGTCCACCACCACTACTTCTTTGGAGATGAACATGAAATTTCGCTACGCCACCCTTGCCGCCGCGCTGATCGCCGGTGGTTTTGCCACGAATGCTTCAGCCGCCAGTCCAGCCACCGGAACCTTCACGGTGACGCTGGTGGTGAACAAGACCTGCGTCGTCAACACGACCGGAGCCTCCAACATCACCCTCGGCCCCGTGAACGCGGGCGGCACGACGACCACTCAAAGCGGCACTTTCACTGTAAATTGCGCAAAAACGGTGCCCTTCTATGTCGGTCTGGCTCCCTCGAATGCCAACACGGCAGGTTTGGGCGTGCTGACGTCCGGCGCTAATACTATTGCCTACCAGCTTTATCAGAATAGTGGAGGCACCACGATTTGGGGCAATACGGCCACTTCGACCTCTGCGGGCAACGGCGAGTCTGGCACGGGCGGCGGCATGGCCACGGGTGCAGTCAGCTTCACCGCCTATGCCAACGCCACGGGCAGCACCGACGTGGCGCCGGGCACCTACACGGATACCGTCACCATCAACGTCAACTATTGACGGACCATGGCCCAATCATTCTTGCGATGTGGCTGGCGGCCTGCCCTGTTTGCCAGCCTGACGGCGGTCAACGGAATAGCCGGCGCCACCGGGCTGCAGGTCACACCGACCACGCTGAGCCTGAAAGCCTCGCAGAATGCGGATGGTCTGACGCTGGGTGATACGGGCGATGACGTGGTACACGCGCAAGTGCGTGTGTACCACTGGACGCAGGACGGAACGGGCGATCACCTTGTGTCATCGCGCGGGCTGGTCATCAGCCCGCCCATGCTCGAGGTCAAGCCGGGCGACCAGCAATTGATCCGGGTCATCCGCACCGGGCCGCCGCCGAACGGGGCTGGCGCGGTCGAAGACGCCTATCGATTGGCGATTGATGAGCTGCCGATCGATGCGCCGGAAGGGCCCGGGCTGCATTTTGTCGTTCACTTCTCCGTACCTGTTTTTGTCGAGCCGCTCGGTGTAAAGGAAACATCGCCACAACTGCAATGGAATCTGCAGCAGGACGGGCCGCATGCGATATTGCAGGTGAGCAATCATGGCAATGGTCATGCGCAGATTGCCACTCTCAATTTCATCGATGCCGCGGGGCGTCGAACGGAAATCGATCCTGGGTTGCTGGGCTATGTCCTGCCGGGATCGACCATGCGCTGGGGGCTGAAGCCACCGGTCGCTGTGTTCGCCGCCGGTGGCACTTTGGAGGTCATGGTCAATGGCCAGAAGACATCGCAAGACCTGTCGCTGGCCGGTCGATCTCCTTAACACGCTGCTGTTGCAATGCCTGCTGCTCTCGGGCGTCCATGCCGCAGAGGCGGCGACTGCAACCGCCTCGGCCACGGCTGCCGATGCAGCGCTCGAGGTGGATGGCAGCGACAGTGCGGTCGGTCTGGGTGGCACGGATCTGTATCTCGACGTGACCGTCAACGGCACGCATGCGGGCCTTGCCCATTTCGGTTATCGCGACGGTCAGTTGTGGGCCAGTCCATCCAGTCTGCGCCAACTCGGGTTTGCGCTGCCGACCGACACCCCCGATCCGGTGCGTCTGAACGGCTTGCAAGGCCTGCAGGTGAGCTACGATGCCGGCCACCAGACGGTGACTTTCATCGCACCGCTGCAGTTATTGAAAGTCAGCAACACGGTGCTCAGTACCGCGAACAATATCCGCCCGGTTGCCACAGCTTCGCCCGGGATGCTGCTGAATTACGACGTTTACGGTTCGTATGGCGAGCATGATACGAGCAGCTTGAGCGCCTTCACCGAACTGCGCGCGTTCAATAGCTGGGGTGTATTCAGCTCTACCGAGCTCATGCAGGACACCAATTCCGGCAACGATGAATGGCAGGATCACTCGGTGCGCCTGGACACCAGTTGGACCACCTCGTTTCCGGATGATCTGCTGTCGTTGCGGTTAGGCGATACACTGACTGATGCGCTGTCGTGGTCGCGTTCCACCCGCATCGGCGGTATCCAATTCGGCACCAATTTCGCGTTGCAGCCTTACTTGGTCACGGCCCCGCTGCCGTCGTTCATCGGCTCGGCGACCTTGCCTTCGGATATCGAGCTGTATGTGAACGGCCTGCGCCAATACAGCGGTCAGGTACCGGCCGGCCCGTTCCAGCTCAACGCGCTGCCCAACATCAACGGCGCCGGCAATGCCCAGGTGGTGCTGACCAATGCACTTGGCCAGACTACGACGCTGAATTTCTCGTTGTACGGCGAACACCAGTTGCTGCAGCAGGGTCTCTCGGACTGGTCCGGAGAAATCGGTTTTGTGCGCGAGAACTACGGTCTGGATTCGTTCGATTATGGCCACGATGTCGTCGGCAGCGGAACCTGGCGCTACGGCATCACCAACAACTTCACCATTGAGGCGCATGGCGAAGCCACCAACGCCCTGACGGATGAAGGCATGGGCGGCAACTGGTTGCTCGGCAGCACGGGCGGCATACTCTCCGCCTCGCTGGCACATAGTGAGAATGCAGGTCAAAGCGGCGGGCAATACGGTCTTGGCTACAACTGGAGCAACAACCTGTTCAACTTTGGCTTCAGCGGAACCCGCACCAACGGCAGCTACCGCGATGTGGGCACGCTGTATGGCTCTCCATTGCCGAGTCTGAGTGCACAGGCTTACGTCAGCTACAACTTCGACCATATCGGCAACCTTGGCGTGAGTTACCTGGACCTGAGCTATCCCAAGCAAAGCGTACTGGGCGTCGGCACTACAAATCTGAACAGCATAAATTCGAGCGCCGCCCTTCCAGGCGCATCGCGTTACGCCAACGCCTACTGGTACAAATCGATCAACCGATCGCTCTCGCTGAATCTCAGTTTCAGTCAGGATCTGGTGAACAGTCACGACCGTACCGTCTTTCTGATTGCCACACTCGCCTTGGGCCACAACACTACGGTAAGCGGCGGGGTGCAGAGCGAAGACGGTCACACGGGTCTCGCGGTGACGGCTACGCAGGCGGTGCCAAGTCAGGGCGGACTTGGCTGGCGCGCATCATTGAGCCAAGGTGATGGGCAGAATGGGGGGTTCGGCGAACTGGATTACCTCGGGCGCAACGGGCAGTTGCAGGCTGGCGTTTACGACGTAAGCGACGACCGCTACGGTTATGCCAGTGCCATGGGCTCGGTGGTGCTGATGGGCGGCGGCGTGTTCGCGGCACGACAGATAACCGATGGCTTTGCCGTGGTTTCTACCGACGGCATCGCTGGCGTGCCGGTGAGCCTGCAGAACAATCCCGTCGGCACGACGAACGGCCAGGGTCTCCTGCTGGTCACGCCGCTCAATTCCTACCAGAACAACAAAGTCAGCATCGATCCCAATGACCTGCCGGCCGATGTGAATATCAGTCGGGTCAATGCCATGGCGACGCCCACCGATCGCTCCGGCACGCTGGTGAAGTTCGGCATCACGCCAATCCGAGCAGCTTCCATTGCCCTTGTCGACGACGCCGGCAAGCCGCTACCCATTGGCAGCCAAGTACACTTGCACGGTCAGGCAGGAGAGCCGGCGCTGGTGGGTTTTGACGGCGTGGTTTATCTGGATACGCTCGACGTCCACAATGCACTCGACGTTGACACGCCCTCCGGCGCCTGCCATGCGAGCTTCGACTATCACAAACAAGGCGACGGCATTCCGCAGATCGGACCGTTGACCTGCCACAAGGTATCGCCATGAGACCGACCCTGCTGCGCTACGTAGTCATCCCACTGCTGATCGGCTGCGGGCTGATTTGGGTTGTGCCGGCACATGCCACCATTACCTGCAGCACCGCGACGATGGGCGCGGTGAGTTTCGGTATCGTGAACCCGCTTTCCAGTCTTACGCAAACAACGGCCACGCTTTCTTACACATGCGCAAACTCAACGGGCGGCGGCACGCATTCCGCGACGCTCTGCTTCAGCATCGGTGAGCCGGGGGGAGGCCAGGAAAATCCGCGCCTGATGAAAAGCGGCGCCAACACGCTGGGTTTCCAGCTTTACCAGAGTCCTGGCTACATCACGATCTGGGGCAGTCAGTATTTCGGCAGCGATACACCGCTGATGGTCAACGTCACACTCGCTAGTGGTGGAACCACGAATGGAACTGCAACGCTGGATGCCCAGGTGTTGGCCGGTCAGACCACCACCATACCCGGCTCCTACGCCGACGATTATGCAAACGGCGACACGGCCCTGACCATCAACGATGTGGCAGGAGCTACCGCGCCAGGCACGTGCGGTGGTACGGAGAGCACAGTCTTTTTTCCGTTCAATGTCACCGCCACGGTCGAAAAGAACTGCACGGTCACGGCCAACAACCTCAGCCTGGGCAGCGTGGCTGCCGGTGCCACCCCGGCCTCCAACAGCAGCTCCGTCTTTGTGACCTGCTCGGGCACCACGCCGTACTTTGTCGGGATGGCTCCCCTGAATGTTGCCAGCACGACCGGCGCAGGCACGATGAAGGGGACGGGCACGAATACCAATACCATTACGTACCAACTTTATTCGAACGCAGGACTCAGCACCGTCTGGGGCAATACCGCCACGTCCACCGCGGTAGGCAATGGCGTGGCTGGCACCGGCACCGGTGCGCAGCAAACGCTGACCGTCTACGCCAAGGCTACCGGCAGTACCGACGTCAAGCCGGACACTTACACCGATACCGTCCAGGTCAACGTCAACTACTAGTCGATCACGTATAATGGCACCAGGCGGCGTTTCCCTTCACCGCGACGAAACGTACTTCTCGCGGCGGATGTGCGGAATCGGCAGTCCCGCTTCTTTCAGTTGCGCGAACGCCTGATCGACCATGTCGGGATTGCCGCAGAGATAGGCGATGTCGTGTGCCGGATCGGGCTTGAGTTCTTCAAGTGCGACGTGCACGCGGCCGCTGCGGTCGTGTGCGCGCGGCTGCGCACGCGGGGCGCGGCTGAAACAGGCGTAAAAGTGGAAATGGGGATTTTTCTGCGCAAAGGTCTCGAACTCGTCACCGTAGAGGAGTTCCGTCTCGTTGCGTGCGCCGTAGATCAGCGCGACTTCGGCGCCACGTGCGGCGAGTTTTTCGAGCTGTGGCAACATCGCGCGATACGGCGTCACGCCCGTGCCGGTCGCGACCAGTAGATAGCGGCGATTGACGTCTGCATCCATCAGACAAAACCGTCCATACGGCCCGCTGCCGTCGATGCTGTCGCCTTCCTTGAGATTGGCGAGCAGGGCCGTTGCTGCGCCGCCATCGACATAAGACACCGCGACCTCAATACGTTCGACCGCGTCGCCGTCGCCCGCGCCGACGGTGGCCACCGAATAGCTGCGCTTGGTCGGTTTGCCATCCGGATAATGGAAATGGATCTGCACGAACTGACCCGGAACGAACGCGAACGGCATGCCGTCGGCACGAGCAAATTCCATATGCCGCACCGCAGGTGCGAGCATGCGGCTGGCGGCGAGGCGAAGCGGGAAATGATCAGCCACAAAGATTCGACTAAGACAATGAAAAGGCCCGCTATACTACGCGGCCATGAGCATTTCCCCAAGCACGGTTCCCGCGCTCGAAGTCCGCGATCTCAGGAAAACCTATCCGAACGGCGTCGAGGCGCTCAAGGGCGTTTCGCTGAGCGTGCAGCCGGGCGACTTCTATGCCCTGCTCGGCCCGAACGGCGCCGGCAAATCCACCCTGATCGGCGTGGTCAGTTCGCTGGTCAACGCAACATCCGGCGAAGCCTGCGTGTTCGGCGTGCCGATCCATACTCGCCGCAGCGAGGCCATGCAACTGATCGGCTTGGTGCCGCAGGAACTGAACTTCAACCTGTTCGAGCAGCCGTTCCAGATTTGCGTCAACCAGGCCGGCTTCTACGGCGTGGATCGCAAGATCGCCGCCGTGCGCGCCGAGAAATACCTCAAGCAACTTGCGTTGTGGGACAAGGCGTTCGAGATTTCGCGCACCCTGTCCGGCGGCATGAAACGCCGCCTGATGATCGCACGCGCGATGATGAACGAGCCGCGCCTGCTGATACTTGACGAACCCACGGCCGGTGTCGATATCGAAATCCGCCGTTCGATGTGGAAATTCATCAAGAGCATCAACGACGCCGGCACCACCGTGATTCTGACCACGCATTATCTGGAGGAGGCCGAGTCGCTGTGCCGCAACATCGCCATCATCGATCATGGCCAGATCATCGTGAACACGGCGATGAAGGCCCTGCTCGGCAAGCTCGATGTGGAAACCTTCGTGCTGGATCTGGCCACGGTTTGCGGCGATTTGCCGGCCGTCGACGGCGTTCGCCTCACCCGCATCGACGAGCGCACGCTCGAAGCGGAAATGTCGCGCACTCACGATCTGAATTCACTGTTCGCCGCCTTGACCGCGCGCGGCATCACGGTGACCTCGTTGCGCAACAAGGCCAACCGGCTGGAAGAATTATTCGTGCGTCTGATCGATGCGAATGACAAGGAGGCCGCATGAACGCCGAAGGCACCCTGATCGCACTCGGCACCATCGTGCGCCGTGAAGTCACGCGCATCCTGCGCATCTGGACCCAGACCCTGCTGCCGCCCGCGATCACGATGATGCTGTATTTCGTCATCTTCGGCAGCCTGATCGGCAGCCGCATCGGCGAAATGGCGCACGGTATCTCTTACATCGAATACATCGCGCCCGGCCTGATCATGATGAGCGTGATCCAGAATTCCTACGGCAACATCACCAGTTCCTTTTTCGGAGCGAAATTCCAGCGTTTTGTCGAAGAGATGCTGGTGTCGCCGATGCCGAGCTGGACGATCCTGACCGGCTACGTATCCGGCGCAGTGCTGCGCGGGTTGATGGTCGGCGCGATCGTGCTCGGGATTTCGCTGTTTTTTACCAAAATCCACTTGTACCATCCACTGGTGACGCTGAGCACGTTCCTGCTCGCGGCGGTGATCTTTGCCCTGCTCGGTTTCATGAATGCGATCTTCGCGCGCAAGTTCGACGACATCGCCATCATCCCGACGTTCGTGCTGACGCCGCTCACGTATCTGGGCGGCGTGTTCTACAACGTCTCGCTGTTGCCGTCGCCGTGGAAGGAAATCTCCTACGCCAATCCGATCCTGTACATGGTCAACGCGTTCCGCTACGGCCTGCTCGGCGTGTCCGACATCAATATCGCCTGGGCCTACGCGGTGATGCTCGGTTTCGTCGTCGTGTTCGGCGCAATCTGCCTGAACCTGCTGCATCGCGGTGTGGGTTTGCGCACGTAGCCGATCAGGCTTGCGACAAACCAAAAAACCGGCGTGTTGTCGCGGTGACATTGGCGGCGGTGACGGCGATCTCCTCACCGCGATCGCGCGCCACTTCGGCGCAGATATGCGCCAGATACATCGGCTCGTTGCGCCGGTGCGCGGGCATCGGCGCGACGTTGCGCGGCAACAGATACGGCGCGTCGGTTTCCAGCATCAGCCGGTCGGCCGGTATGTTTTTCACCAGTTCGCGCAGGTGCGTGCCGCGGCGTTCGTCGCAGATCCAGCCGGTAATGCCGATATAGAAGTCACGGTCGAGATAGTCGAACAGTTCTTGCTTCTCGCCAGTGAAACAATGCACCACGGCAGGGCCGATGCGGCTTTGAACATTGTCCATGCAGGCAAGAAAATCCGCGTGCGCATCACGCTGATGCAGAAACAGCGGCTTGCCGCATTCCATCGCGAGGCCAAGTTGACGCTCAAATGCGAACAACTGCGTCGCGCGCGGCGACAAATCACGATAGTAGTCCAGCCCGGTTTCGCCGACCGCAACGACTTCAGGCTTCGCCTGATATTCACGCAGCAGGTTTTCAATATCCGTATCGAAATCTGCGGCATGATGCGGATGCACGCCAGCGGTCGCAAACAACCGGCCCGGATGTGCGAGCGCCAGCGCATGCGCCATGCGTACGCCGGAGGCATCCGCGCCGGTGACCACCATCTGCGCAATACCATGCGCACGCGCCCGGGCCAGCACCGCGTCCAGATCATGTGCAAACGCGCCGTGGGTGAGGTTGGCCCCGATGTCAACGAGTTGCATGGATTCGCGTTCGCTCACAGGTACAGGACGGTCTGAACTGGCATTATGCCAACTTCAATCCCATACCCGTCGATACAAAATTTTTCATTCCTATTCACGCAGCGTTAATCGCTCAGACAACAGTGTTCGCAGTCGCCGTTGTCTTCACCAAGGATCATTACCATGTTCAAGCAAAATGCGTTCTCGTTGTGCGCAGGAACACTCGCAGTTTTTGTGCTGGGCAGCGTTTTTTCCGCTGCGGCCTTTGCGGCTGATAGCGGACAGACCGGGGCAAAATTCAGCCCCGCAGCCGTGCAGAAGGCGCTGGCCGCACGCCAACCTCTGCTCGCCGCGACACGTCAAGCCAAAACTGCAACCGGCGCGGGAACCGCGATTCCCAAAGAAGCTTTTGCAAATCCTTATCTTGCCTATCCGCCGAGCTGCCTTAACGACGGCGTGCCTTACGGGGAATTCAGCAACGATCCGAATGCCCAGTCAATTCAGGTGACGCTGTACGATTATGATTCCACCACTGGCGGCTACGATCCGGAAAACGTCAACGTCACCGTCTGGCGAGTGCCATGTAGCGGCGGCGTATCGGCGACCCTGCTTGAAATCGACCGCTCCACTTCAGCCAACGGAGATACCAGCGAATTCCCGGTCTTCCCAAATATCTCGATTACCCAGAATTCGACCACGTACTATCCGCGTTTGCCCCAGGATCCAAATACCGTGTTTTCGGACACCGAGCCGACGAGCCCTCTGATCTACAGCAGCGCCTACGTATTCGAATTCTACAATCCCGTCGCGTCGCTTTCGGCTTCCGGAGCAGATTACAATCAGGCGTTCACGCTGAACATCAATACGCTTGCTACAGACAGCAATAACAACTACATCATCGATACGGTCAATGTCCCGGCTTACAGCCCTGCCAGCTTCAATAACTATCCCTCCGCAGCCAATCCAATGGAGATCAGCGGTTACATGAGCACGAACTGGAGCAATCCGAACCAGAGCGGCGAAGGCATGGTCTTGCAGGTGTACGACAATGGCGACAATGCCACGCGCACGCTATCGTTTGAATGGTTCACCTACGACGACCAGGGCTTGCCATTCTGGCTGTACGGGCAGCAATCCTTTCCCATCGGGGCGACCACAGTCACGGCGCCCACCATTTACTTACAGGGCGGCACGTTTGCGCCGTCGTCGCCCAGCCCGGCGGTAGGCAACAAGACCTGGGGCAATGTCACCTTCACTTTCCCTGACTGCGGCGATATGAACATCACCTACAGCGGCAACGCTTCGGCGGTCAATGGCCCGGTAGCCAGCGGTGGTAGCGCCACATACCAGCGCGTATCAGACGTGAACGGCTTGGTCTGTCAGTAATTCCTGCGCCAGCGCATAACCCGATCCCGCCCATGTGGCGGGATCGTTTTTCCGGGTTGCAATTTGCCGATGTCATGCCACTACGCCTGCGCTGATACAATTGCTTTCAACCGGGGTCGATCACCCAGGCACAATGTCCACTGGCCCCGCCGTTTTCGCTGAGGATCATCCAATGTTCAAGCAAAATGTGTTCGCATCGCATGCAGCAAGTGTGGCAATCCTGGCACTCGGCGCTGTGTTCTCGACGACCTCGCTCAATGCCGCCACTGCCGGCAGCGGTGCGTCCCGGGTCAAGGCAAGCACCAGCCCCGGCGAGAGTTTTGTCGATACTTGGCGGGCCTATCCGCCGAGCTGTTTCAGCAACGGTTTGCCGTTCGGTCAAGCCAGCAATTACCCAAATGCCATAACGAGTCCGATAGATTTGTATGCTTATTCCACCACCGCCGCCTCCGGCACGGGTGGCGACATTACCGAGACTGGTGACTCGGTGAGCGTCTGGCGGGTTCCTTGCAGTGGTGGCGTCTCGGCGGTGGTAGTTGAGATGGACCGACCCAGTGCACTCGACGGGAGCACAACCCAGTACCCGGAGTTTCCCGAGATTTATATTACTTCCACCCCCACCAGCACTACCCTCATTTATCCCCGCATAGCGGGGGAGCCGAACACGCTTTTTGAAAAGACGGAAGCAGAAAGTTATTTTTACTTCAGTACGATCTACGTTTTGGAATACTACAACCCGGCGGATCCGGCTATCCCCTCCGGCGCGGCTACGACTTCTACCGTCAACTACAATCAAGCTTTCACTCTGCAAATAAACAATAACGCCGGCGGTACCAATCTCATCATCAATGTTCCTGCGTACGTACCTCCAACCAACCCCGCGATGCCGATCAGCGGTTACATGAGCACGAACTGGAGCAATCCGAACCAGAGCGGCGAAGGCATGCTCCTGCAGGTGTACGACAACGGCGATGGCCTCACGCGCACGCTGTCGTTTGCCTGGTTCACCTACGATGACCTTGGCAGCCCGTTCTGGCTGTACGGGCAGGGATCATTTGATATCGGCGCGACCACGGTCACGGCGCCCACCGTGTACTTCGAGGGTGGCACATTCGCACCTTTGTCGCCCAGCCCGGCCGTGGGTTACAAACCCTGGGGCAATATCACCTTCACCTTCCCCGACTGCGGCCACATGAACATCACTTACAGCGGTGATGCTTCGGCCGTGCAGGGTCCGGTAGCCAGCGGCGCCAGCGCTACATTCCAGCGCGTGGCGGATCTGAACAGTCTGACCTGCCAGTAATTTCATCGCCAGACAGCAATCCGATCCCGCCGTGTGGCGGGATCGTTTTTTCCAGCATTCGATTTCCTAACACCGTGCAGCTGGGTCACACTGCACACAATCGTTTCCGCACAACGCCAGCTTGAGCAAGAACATTCTCTTTCCGATCGCGGAAATTCTGCCGCAACTCCTGACGCGACTGGAACACACGCCGCGGCTAGTGCTGGAAGCGCCGCCGGGCGCGGGCAAAACCACCCAGGTGCCGCTGGCGCTACTCGGTGCGCCGTGGCTGGCTGGCCACAAAATCCTGGTGCTGGAACCGCGCCGCATCGCCACGCGTGCCGCAGCCGAATTCATGGCCGCGCAGCTCGGCGAGAAGGTTGGCGAAACCGTCGGCTACCGCATCCGCTTCGAGGCGAAAATCTCCGCGCGCACGCGCATCGAGGTTGTCACCGAAGGCATACTCACACGCCTGATCCAGAGCAATCCGGAGTTGCCCGGCGTCGGCGTCATCCTGTTCGACGAATTCCACGAACGCCATCTGCATGGCGACCTCGGCGCGGCGCTCGCGCTCGATGTGCAAGCTTCGCTGCGGCCCGATCTGCGCCTGCTGATCATGTCGGCCACACTCGACGGCGAACGCATCGCGCGCTGGTTCGACGCGCCGCGGTTGACCAGCGCCGGACGCAGCTTCCCGGTGCGCATCGAATATCCGCCAGCACGCGCACAGGAAGAATGGCCGTTTCAACTAC
Organism: uncultured Gammaproteobacteria bacterium; assembly: GCA_963804695.1. GTDB lineage: Bacteria > Pseudomonadota > Gammaproteobacteria > Xanthomonadales > Rhodanobacteraceae > Rudaea. The sequence goes on along the minus strand of CAWDRH010000003.1, from coordinate 2,345,996 downwards.
GCCGCATTGTGGAAAAAGCGCTAGCCGAGACGGACGGCGATGTACTGGTCTTCCTGCCGGGACGGCGCGAGATCGAGCGCGCAATGCAAATCCTGTCTTCCATCGCTGGCGCTGGTGGAGAGGAAGCAAAAGAATCAGTCGTGCGGACAGAACTCGTTCCGCTGCACGGCGAACTCGCGTTGTCCGATCAACATGCGGCGCTGGCACCGGCGGCGCCGGGAACGCGGCGCATTGTCCTCGCAACCAACGTGGCCGAATCGAGCGTGACCTTGCCGGGCATTCGCGCCGTGATCGATCTGGGTCTGGCGCGCGAACCGCGTTTCGACCCGCAATCCGGCTTCACGCGTCTGGAAACCGTCGCCATCTCACAAGCCTCGGCCGACCAACGTGCAGGACGTGCCGGACGAGTCGCCGCAGGTGTTGCTTACCGCCTGTGGCCACAAAGCCAGCGCCTGGAACCAGCGCGCCGCGCAGAAATTGCACAGGTGGAATTGTCTACCCTGGCGCTGGAACTGGCGGTCTGGGGTTCGGATGAACTGCGCTGGCTGGAAGCGCCACCAGCGGGCGCGCTGGCCAGTGCGCGCGAGTTGCTCGGCCTGCTCGGTGCCGTCGATGCCAGCGCACGTCTGAGCGAACTTGGGCGCACCATGCTCGACAGCGGTGCGTCGCCACGCTTGGCCGCTGCCGCCTTGCGCGCATCCTACGCGGAACGCGCGCTGGCCTGCGATCTGATCGCCTTGATCGAAGCACGCAATCCGCTGCGCGGCGATCAGGGCCGCAGTGATGATTTCCGTCAGCGCCATGCCGCGCTTGTCGGCTTCCGGCGTCATCGCGCGAGTGCGCGCAGCCTGGGCGCGGATGCGGGTGCGCTGGCGACGATCGACCAGATTGCGGCAGGCTGGCGGCGGCGCTTCGGTCTTCGCGATGCGCCAACAGCGGAGAACTCGCTGCTCGCGATTGGCAATCTGCTGATGCATGCGTTTCCCGATCGCATTGCCCGCCAGGACGCCAATGACCCGCGCCGCTACCGGTTGAGCAACGGCCGCGGCGCGCATCTGCATCAAAATACACAATTATACGGAGAGCACTGGCTGATCGTGACCGATCTGCGCTACGACGAGGGCGACAGCCTCATCCTCGCCGCAGCGCCGTTCGATGCGGACGTGCTCGAACTCGATTTTGCCGAACGTTTCGTGAGCGAGCGCAGCGTGCGCTGGAATCGCGAGACCCGTGCTGTCGAGGCCTTTGAAGAGCGTCGTTTCGCAGAACTCGTGCTGGAACGACGCAGCGTTCCAGCGAACAAGGAGGATGCGCTGCCGGCGCTGTTGGCTGCATTACGGGAGCTGGGTCTGGATGTGTTGCCGTGGAGCGAGCACGCACTCGCCTTGCGGGCGCGCGTCACCTGCCTGCGCGAGTGGTGTCCGGAACTTGATCTGCCCGATCTCGGCAATGCCGCGCTGTTGTCTACTCTGGAACTCTGGCTGGCGCCGTACCTGACCGGCAAGACACGCCTGGATTCACTCAGTCCGCAGGCCCTCGGCGAAGCACTCGGCTCGCGCCTCGATTACGCGCAACGCCGCAGCGTCGATGAACTGGCGCCGGAATCGCTCGCCGTACCGAGTGGCAATACCAAACGCCTGCAGTATGAAACCGGCAAACCACCGGTGCTCGCGGTCAAATTGCAGGAACTGTTCGGCCTCGCCGACACGCCACGCATCGCCAAAGGCCGCATTGCTGTCACTCTGCACTTGTTGTCGCCGGCGCAACGGCCGATCCAGGTGACGCAGGATTTGCGTGGCTTCTGGGAACGCACCTATCCGGAAGTCAGAAAGGAATTGAAGGGCCGCTATCCCAGACACCCGTGGCCCGATGACCCGTGGACAGCGCAACCCACTGCCCGCGCCAAGCCACGGCGCTGACACACGGCAGGCATTCGCGCGCGGAACCATCGTCGACGCAACCAGTCGAAGTTCGATTGCATCCCATATGGAAACCCAGGAATCCCGATGACCAAACCTTCACAAGCCCTGATCTGGATGGCTGGATTCCTGATCGCGGTCGGCTTGCTCGCGACGCTGGTGGCGAAACAACTGACCCAGAACTTCCAGGCCAATCCGTTTTTCAACGGCGTAATCCTCGCAGTGCTCGTCTTCGGCATTTTCGTCAACCTGCGCCAGGTGCTGTTGCTGTCGCGCGAAATCCAGTGGATCGAACTGTTCAAGCGTTCGCCGCCAGACCGGCCACTGCCGAAGCCGAAACTGCTGGCGCCAATGGCGCGCATGTTCGGCGGCCGTGAGCGAGCGAAGTTTTCGCTGTCGACGCCATCGCTGCGTTCGATTCTAGACAGCGTTTATCTACGCCTGGAGGAATCGCGCGACCTGTCGCGCTATCTCGTCGGTCTCGCCATTTTCCTTGGCCTGCTCGGCACGTTCTGGGGCTTGCTGGTGACGATACGCTCGGTCGCCGAAATCATCGGCTCGCTCGGCGTCGGCAACGACCCGGCGGCGATGTTCAACCAGCTCAAGGAAAACCTGAAACAACCGTTGTCCGGCATGTCGACGAGTTTTTCGACTTCGCTGTTTGGTCTCGCCAGTTCGCTCGTGCTCGGCTTTCTCGACCTGCAGGCCGGACATGCACAGAACCGCTTCTACAACGAACTGGAAGAATGGCTGTCGGGCATGACGAAATTGTCGTCCGGTACCTTGCACGGTGACGGTGAAGCGAGCGTGCCGGCGTATGTTCAGGCGTTGCTCGAACAGACCGCTGACGGTCTTGAACGCATGCAGCGTGCGCTGACCGAATCCGAACGCGAGCGGCATAATTCCAGCGCCCAATTTGTCGAACTCAATACCCAACTTGGCCGGCTCGCCGACTTGCTCGGGCGCGAGTCGCGCGAAATCCGCGGCATGGCCGAGACTCAGGAAGAATTGAAAAACGTGCTGAAAACGCTGGCGAGTGCGCCGAATGCGGGCGCGCGTCTGTCGGACGAACTGCGCGGCGAATTGCGTCTGCTCTCGCGCACGATCGCGGCGGCAGTCGATTCCAAGCGCAGCGAGATCAACTGATGCATCCGCTCGCTCGCCGCCGGCGCGGACTGGATATCTGGCCGGGCTTCGTCGACGCACTGTCGTCGCTGATCCTGGTCATGGTGTTCGTGTTGCTGTTGTTCGCCATCGGCCAGTTCGTGTTGTCGCAGACCATCGCCGGCAAGAATCAGGCACTGGCCGAACTCAACAGTCAGATCGCGCAATTGTCGAAGACGCTCTCGCTCGCCGAAGGCGCCAACCGCGAACTCGAAACGAAGACGACGGAACTGTCCGCCTCGCTCGGCACGGCGAGCAGCGAGCGCGATGCATTGAAGACGCAACTCGACACTGCCACGACGGAAGCGGCCAAGCTCAACGCCGATATTGCGGCGCTGGCCGCGCTCAAACAACAACTGGAACAACAGGTCGCCAGTCTTTCCGGTCAGCTCGATACGTCGAAGAAAGATCTCGTCGCCGCGACCGATCTCAACGCCAAATCCGCTGCGCAGGTCGAACTGCTCAACCGCCAGCTCGCTGCGGTGCGCGATCAGTTGAGCAAACTCTCTGCCGCACTGGAACTGGCGAATGCCAACGTCAAGAACAAGGATGCGAAGATCGCCGATCTCGGCGCGCAGTTGAATCTCGCACTGGCGAACAAGGTCAACCAGCTCGAACGTTACCGCTCGGAATTTTTCGGCAAGCTGCGCGAGGCCCTGGGCAATCGCGCCGATATCCACGTCGTTGGCGATCGCTTCATCGTGCCGACCGATATCCTGTTCGATACGGGTTCCTCGGAGCTCAATCCCGCTGCGCAAACGAGCTTGAACAAACTTGCGCAGACGCTGAATGAAGTCGCCGCGGAAATTCCGTCGACTCTCGACTGGGTCGTGCGCATTGACGGTCACACCGACAAGCGTCCGATCCACACCGTACAATTCGCGTCGAACTGGGAACTGTCGACCGCGCGCGCTGTGGCGATCGTGAAATATCTCGTCGTGCAGGGCATTCCCGCGAACCGGCTTTCGGCCAACGGTTTCGGCCAGTTTCAACCGCTCGATCCCGCGGATACGCCGGAGGCTTACGCGAAGAATCGGCGGATCGAGATTCAGCTCACCAACCGTTGAGTCCGTGACCTAGGTTTCGTTCGCGGCGGGCGCGGGATTCTTCAGTGGCACGGCTTCACGCTGGCTCAGAATCACACTGCCGAGAATCAGCGCGCCGGCGATGAGCATTGTCGGTGTCGGCATCTCGCCGAGCAGCAACCAGGCCCAACCAACGCCGAACAGCGGGATCAGGTAATTGCAGGTGGCCGCGCGCGGCGCGCTGACGCGCTGGATCAGGCGAAAGAACAGCGCGTAGGCAATGCCGGTGCAAAGCACGCCGAGCGCAAGCGCGCTTAACCACGACAGCAGCGGCGGCGATACTGCCGGCCACGCGAGGAACGCGAACGGCGCCAGCATGACGGCAGCGCAGCTCAACGTGCCGGCCACGGCAGCGAGTGGCGGCAGGTCGGCCAGCCAGCGTTTGGTGAAGTTCACTGCGAAACCGTACGACAGCGAAGCGAGGGTGCCGGCCAGCGCGGCGGAGGCGACGCTCTCGCCCGCTGTCTTGCCGCTCATCAGCACGACCACGCCGACGAATCCCGCGAGCAAAGCTCCGGCACGGCGCACGCCAATACGTTCGCCGAACACCAAAAATGCGATCAGGGCAACGAACAGCACGGTCATGCTGTTGGCGATCGCGCCGATGCCCGCCGGCGCGCGCTCGGCGCCCCAGGCGAACAGCGAAAACGGGATCGCCGAATTCAGTGCGCCGATGATGGCCAGCCGCACCCAGTGCGCACGCGTCAGGCGGGCGCGGGCGCGCCACAGAAACGGCAGCAGGATCAGCGCGCCGAGCACGATCCGCGATTCCACCAAGGCGAACGGTCCAAAGTCCGTCGCGGCGAGGCGCATGAACAAGAACGAACTGCCCCAGATCGCGCCGAGTGCGAGCAGTTCGAGCGGCGTGCGCCAATCGCGCCGCGGATCGCCAGCATCGGTGAGATTGACGGCTGTCATACGATTCTGTGTCATGCGAGTCTGTGTCATGGGATCCTGGTTTTCCTTGTGCCGCTGCCCGATTCACTCACGTGGTTGCCGCGTCGTGGCGCCATGATGCCGCAATCACGGTTACGAAGCTTCGTCAAACAGCGAAATGTTCTGCCTCGCCAAAGGCTATGCTAATGCCATTGTGAAGACGTCCGCATCAAGCACATCCGCGCCGGTCACCCGCTACCAACTTGCCGAGATCGGCGCCCTGCTTGCCGATCCTTCGCGCGCGGCGATCCTGCTCGCGCTGATGGACGGCAGTGCGCGGCCGGCGGGGGAGCTCGGCCTGCTCGCCGGGATCGCGCCCGCGACCGCGAGCGCTCACCTGCGCAAGCTGTGCGACGGCGGCTTGCTCGGCGTCGTCGCGCAAGGCCGGCATCGTTATTATCGGCTTGCCGGCGAAGACATCGCGCATCTGGTCGAAACCCTGGCGCTGACGCGCGCGCGACCGTCACGAGCCGTAGCCTCTGCTGCCGATCCCGCGATGATGCGCGCCCGCACTTGTTATCAGCATCTGGCAGGTCGGCTTGGCGTGGCGTTCTTCGAGCGGCTGCGCAATCAACGCGGACTGATACTGACCGCCGATGCCGTGCGTTTGAGCAGACGCGGACACAAATTTTTGACCGACAGCGGCTTGATCCTCGTCGACGACACGATCGAGACCTTGCCCGGACGCGGCTGTCTCGACTGGACCGAGCGCCGTTTCCATCTCGCCGGCCCGCTCGGTACCCACCTCACGCGCCGCCTGTTTGATGCTGGCTGGCTGCGCCGGCGCGAAGACACCCGCGCGCTCGGCATCACGCCGCGCGGACACGCCGGACTCTCTGCACTTGGGCTGGACTGGAACGGGCTGGATTGAGGCCGGCTAGTGTTGCGACAACCCAATCAGCCGCGTCCGCAACGGAGGTGAAAATTCCAGCGCACTTCGCGCATGTGCGTAGAATCGCCCCAGGCGGCGCGCAATTCGGGTTCAATCAGTGTTACTGGATCTTCGCCTCTGGCCTTGAGATAACGCTGCGTCGCCGACCATGAACGCAGGTAAGCGAGGAAATGTTCCATGTCCCACTGCGCAGTCATGCGAAATTCCGGAGTCGCCTGTTCCACAAAAGGGAATGGCAAGGTCTTGTAACCGGCATCGACATGCACCCGCTCTGGCGGCCAGTACGGGCCGGTCAGATCGATGTATAACCTGTCCTTGATCTTGTCGATCGCGGCGTCGACGCTGCAATCGGAATACGTCCAGGCCGCGAATATGCCGCCGCGTTTCAGCACGCGCTTCACTTCGCCGTAGAAACGTTCGAAGTCGAACCAGTGCAGCGCTTGCGCAACGGTCACAAGACTTGTGCTGCCGTCGGGGAGTGACGAATGCTCGGCCGGCTCGACACGGTATTCGACATTTACGGCGGGTTCTGCGCCAGCAATCTGGTTCGCGCTCGGATCGGTGCCGACGACGCGCGTGAAGTGTTCGGCTAGCGCCACAGTCGCCTGGCCGTTGCCGCAGCCGCAATCCCAGGCCAGCGTCGTATCCGGTGCCTGCTGCGCGAGCCAGGCAAACAATTCCGGTGGATAGGTCGGTCGTGCTTCACGATAGATTGCCGCGTGTCCGGAGAAATGATCCTTGAATTCGGCCATGTTTATTTCCCCACAATTCGGTGCTCGCCTGGAAGCAATCCATCCAGTCCGACATCGCCAATCTGGGTGCGGATCAACCGCAGTGTCGGCAAGCCAACCGCCGCAGTCATGCGCCGCACCTGGCGATTGCGGCCTTCGCGGATGGTCAATTCGATCCAGGCGTCGGGCACGGTCTTGCGAAAGCGCACCGGCGGATCGCGCGGCCACAGCCAGTCCGGCGCGGCAGCGAGACGGCGGACTCTCGCCGGCTGGCACGGGCCATCCTGCAAAAGTACACCTTGCTGCAATTGCAACAATTGTGCATCACCGGGGTTGCCTTCGACCTGTACCAGATAGGTTTTCGCCGTCTTGTGACGCGGATCGGTCAGGCGGTTGGCGACGATACCGTCATCGGTGAGCAATAGCAGGCCCTCGGAATCGAAATCGAGCCGGCCGGCTGGGTATACATCTGGAATGTGCACAAATTCCGCCAGTGTGCGCCGCGGTGGCCGGCTCTGATCGAGCTGGCCTTGATCCTGCCGGCTTTGATCCGGCATGCCGCGATCGGTGAACTGGCAAAGCACGCCGAACGGCTTGTTGAAGGCGATCAGCATGTTTGCTCGTCATTCCGGCAGGGAATGCCGGAATCCAGGCCGCAGGATGCCATCTCTGGCGACGCATCGCATGCAGGCTTTGCCGTCCATGGCGCCTGGGCCCCGGCATTCCCTGCCGGGATGACGCATCAACGTGATTTGCTCGCATCCACCGGTGCCGCAAAAATCTTGTCGGCTTCTGGCTTCACGAACTTCAGTGTCATCCGGTCGGATTCGCCGATGGCAAGATACTTGTCCTTGTCCGTCTCGCCCAGTTGCAGCGTCGGCGGCAAGGTCCATACGCCTTTCGGGTAGTCCTTGGTATCTTTCGGATTGGCATTGATCTCGCTCTTGCCGTCGAGTTTGAAACCGGCTTCGGTGGCAAGCTTGATCACGAAATCCTCCGGCAGATAGCCGGATTGCTTGATCTTCTCCAGATCCGCACCGACTGCGGCGCGATGGTCGGTGATGCCGAGTACGCCGCCGGGCTTGAGTACGTCGAAGAAGGCCTTGAACATCGCCGGCGCAGTGTCACCCATCACCCAGTTATGCACGTTGCGGAAGGTGACCACCATGTCGGCCGAACCAGGTGCCCCGAGATTCGGTGCTTTCGGATCAAACTGAACCACCTTGGCTTCGCCGTACTGTGCCGCGTCGCCAGCAAACATTTTCTCCAGCGCGGTCTTGTCCTGCGCCGCTTCGCCTTCAGGCTTTTTCGGGATGGTGATCGCAGCGGTATAGCTGCCATTGCCCTTCATCAGCGGCGCGAGGATTTCCGCATACCAGCCGCCGCCAGGGGTGATCTCGATCAGGTTCATGCCCGGCTTGAGGCCGAAGAATTCCAGCGTCTGCTTCGGATGTCGGTATTGATCGCGCGCCGCATTCGCCGGTTCGCGCCAGATGCCGGCCAGAACCGTGTCGATCTTTGTCGCGAACGCCTGCTCGGCACTCACCGGTGGCGGCGGATTGGCGGGTTGATCCGCAGGCGCGGGCGCCTGGGCAACCGGCGACGGAGCGGTTTCCTGACTGCACGCAGACAACGCCAGGATCATGCAAAGTGGAATAGTATATTTGTTCATTGATGTCTCCTCGTTTGCGTGCCGCGTATGCCGGCACGCGTAGGCCCGGCATTGCCGGGATCACAGCCCTTTGATCAGTTCATCCGCAAACTGCGAACACTTGACCTCGGTAGCGCCCTCCATCAAGCGCGCGAAATCATAGGTCACGTGCTTGTTGGCAATGGCCTTGTCCATGGCGACGATGATCGCGTCGGCGGCTTCGGTCCAGCCCATGTAGCGCAGCATCAGCTCACCGGACAGCACCACCGAACCAGGATTGACCTTGTCCAGGTTCGCGTACTTTGGCGCGGTGCCGTGGGTGGCCTCGAACACGGCGTGGCCGGTGAGGTAATTGATATTGCCGCCGGGTGCGATGCCGATGCCGCCAACCTGCGCTGCCAATGCATCGGACAGATAATCGCCGTTCAAGTTCAGCGTGGCGATCACATCGAATTCGTCGGGACGCGTCAGTACCTGCTGCAAGGTGATGTCGGCGATCGAATCCTTGATCAGCACTTTGCCCTTCGCCAACTCGGCCTTCTGCTCCGCGTTCGCTGCGGCCTCGCCGCTCGCCGCCTTGGTCTTTTCCCACTGTTCCCAAGTGTACACCTTGCCGCGAAAGGACTTCTCGGCGACCTCGTAACCCCAGTTGCGGAACGCACCTTCGGTGAATTTCATGATGTTGCCCTTGTGGACAATCGTCACCGATTTGCGTTTGTTGGCGATCGCATAACTGATCGCGCTGTGCACCAGACGTTCGGTGCCTAGGTAACTCACCGGCTTGATGCCGATGCCGACCTGTACGTCGACCTCGCGATGCGGCGCACCGATGGTCTCAAGCTGTTTCTGCCACGCCGCCGACTTGGCCTGAGTGCCGAAGCGGATTTTGTCGAAGGATTTCGGATCGTTCTGAGCGATGAAATCGAGCAGCTTCTGCGCGGACTCGCTGCCGGCGGCGTATTCGATGCCGGCGTAGATGTCCTCGGTGTTCTCGCGGAAGATCACCATGTCCACTTTTTCTGGATGCCGCACCGGCGAGGGCACGCCTTTGAACCAGCGCACCGGACGCAGGCAGACGTACAGATCCAGCATCTGCCGCAGTGCGACGTTGAGCGAGCGGATGCCACCGCCGATCGGCGTGGTCAGCGGCCCTTTGATCGACACCAGATAATCGCGGCAGGCGGCTACGGTGGAATCGGGTAGCCAGTTGCCGGTCTGGTTGAATGCCTTCTCGCCGGCGAGGACTTCCATCCAGTGGATTCTGCGCTGGCCTTTGTATACTTTTTCCACGGCCGCATCGAACACGCGCACTGCTGCGCGCCAGATGTCCGGCCCGGTACCGTCGCCTTCGATGAAGGGAACGATCGGATTAGAGCGGCACGTTGAGCCGGCCGTTGACGGTGCGTGATCTTTGCGCCGTCCGGCCGGCGGCGTGAGCGTTGGCTCGGTCATGGGTTCCTCCCGGAATGGTGAGCGGACCGGCGACGAGAGCCGGTTCTTTTGCTGCGCTATTGTCGCGCGTTTGCGCCGTTCAGGTGAAGCGGAAAATTTATTTCCGCCGCGTTGCAACAATCGCTTGCGACACCCGATCAACCGTGACTGTGTTCGTCGCGGGTGGCTTCCAGCGTCTCCTCAACGGATTCGAGTTTGTCGCCAAGCAGACTGCGCACGACGACATAGAAAACCGGGATGAACAGCACACCGAGGAAGGTTGCGAACAGCATGCCGCCGATCACACCCGTGCCAAGCGCGTGGCGTGCGTTTGCGCCCGCGCCGGTCGAGATCGCGAGCGGAAACACGCCGAGAATGAAGGCGAACGAGGTCATCAGGATCGGACGCAAGCGCAGGCGGGCGGCGTCGATCACGGCGGCACCAAGCTTGCGTCCGGCGCGTTGCTCGGCCACGCAGAACTCGACGATCAGGATCGCGTTCTTCGCAGCAAGACCGATGATCGTCAACATGCCGATCTTGAAATACACGTCGTTGCTCAGGCCGCGACTCCAGGTTGCCAGCAGCGCGCCGGTGATGCCAAGCGGCACGACCAGCATGACCGCGATCGGAATCGACCAGCTTTCGTACAATGCCGCAAGGCACAGGAATACGACCAGGATCGACAACGCAAACAGCATCGGCGCCTGATTGCCGGAGACGATTTCCTGCAATGACTGACCGGCCCAATCAAAACCGAAGCCCGGCGGCAGATCGTTCTTGATGATGTTGGACATCGCGGTCATCGCTTCACCCGAACTCTTGCCCGGTGCCTGACTGCCGACAATTTCGATCGACTCATAGCCGTTGTAGCGCACCAGGCTCGGCGAACCCATGGTCCAATTCGGTGTGCACGACATTGGAAATCGGAATCATTGCCGGCGTCGCGCTGCTGCCACCGGTCGTCGCGGTGTTCTGGGTGGAACTCGGCACGTAAAAATGTGCGAGCGCGTCGGTTGCCGTGCGGAACGGGGCATCGGCCTGCATGTTCACGCGCAGCACCCGGTTGCCATAGATGAAATCGTTGACGTAGACCGGCGCCAGCATCAATTGAATGGCTGTATAGACGTCTGAAAGTGACAGCCCCATCGATTGCGCCTGCACGCGATCGACCGTCATCGAGAGCTGCGGCGTATCCTGCAATCCATTCGGACGTACGCCGACCAGGGTATTGGTTTCCTGCGCCGCCTTGCCGAGCAGGATATTCTGCGCGTTGATCAGTGCCTGATGGCCGGCACCGGCGCGATCCTGCAAGTACATGTCGAAGCCGCCGAACTGGCCGAGGCCGCGGATCGTCGGCAAGTTGATGACGAAGGCCATCGCGTCCTTGACCTGCATGAACAACTGACCCTGGAATTGCTGGATCAGTTGCGACGCGGTGTGCGTGCGCTCGTCCCATGGCTTGAGCCGCACGAAAGCCATGCCAACGTTCTCGGCATTGCCGACAAAACTGAAACCGGAGATCGCGAACACGCCCTCGACTTCCGGGCTCTTGCGAATGATTGCCGCAACCTGGTCCATGACCACATTGGTGCGCTGGATGCTCGCGCCAGCCGGCAGGGACACGATCGCGAGCGCATAGCCCTGATCTTCATCGGGCACGAAACTCGAAGGCAGATAACGGAACATGACCACGAACAGCACCACGACGACCGCAAACACACCCATCCACACCCACATATGCCGGATCGCGCCGGTGATGTGTCCGGTGTAGGTATTGCGCGCCCAATCGAACAAACGGTTGAAGCCGCGGAACAGTGCATTCTTGTTATCCGCATGCACCGGCTTGATGATCGTCGCGCAGAGTGCTGGCGTGAACACCAGAGCCAGAAACGCTGAAAACGCGGTCGACAGTGCAATCGTCAGCGCGAACTGGCGATAGATCGCGCCGACCGATCCGGACTGCATCGCACTCGGAATGAACACCGCCATCAACACGACCGCGATCGCCACTACAGCGCCGGAAATCTGCTGCATTGCCTTGCGCGTCGCGTCCTTCGGCGAGAGGCCTTCTTCGGTCATGATGCGTTCGACGTTCTCGATCACCACGATCGCGTCGTCGACCACGATGCCGATCGCCAGCACCATGCCGAACAAGGACAATTGATTGATCGAAAAGCCGACTGCCCACATGCTCAAGAAACCGCCCATCAGCGCGACCGGGATCACCAAGGTCGCGATGACCGTCGCGCGAACGTTCTGCAGGAACATCAGCATGACGAAGAACACGAGCACGATCGCTATAAGCAACGTCTTGACCACTTCCTCGATCGAGATCTTGACGAACTGCGTCGTGTCGTAGGGAATCGACCAGGATACGCCTGGCGGAAAACTCGGCTGCAGTTCGGCGAGCTTGGCCTTCACCTCTTCCGCGACCGTGAGCGCATTGGCGCCGCTGACCAGTTGCACGCCGAGGCCGGCGACGCCCTGGCCGTTGTAAACCACGCGCAGGCCGTAGACGAACGGTCCGAGCTCGACACGCGCGACATCCTGCAAACGCACGGTGGTACCGTTGCTGTTCGTGCGCAGGATGATGTTCTTGAACTGCTCTGGTGTGCTGAAACGGCCTTCTGCGGTCACTGTGGCGGTAAAGCCGCTGCCTTTGGTCGCCGGCTCGGCACCGATCGAACCGGCCGCAATCTGCACGTTCTGTGCCTGCACCGCGGCCAGCGCCTGCGCGGCCGACAGGCCGTAACCGTGCAGCTTGTCCGCATCCAGCCAGATACGCATCGCGTACTCGGAACCGATCTGGAAGGTCTGCCCAACGCCTTGCAGACGTCCAATCTGATCAACTACGGTCGACGAAAGCAGGTTGTTCAGCGCATACGAATCCATGCTGCCGTCATCGGACTTGAGCATGAAGAACATCAGGAAGTCCGGATTGGTCTTGACCACCGTGACGCCCTGTTGCGTGACTTCAGTCGGCAGGCGTGGCGTCGCCAGTGCAACCTTGTTCTGGGTCTGCACCTGGGCGATATCCGGGTCGGTACCGGGCTCGAAGGTCAGGGTGATCGAGGCATTGCCGTTAGCGCTCGAGGTCGAGCTGAAATACATCAGATGATCGATGCCCGAGAGCTGCTGTTCGATCACCTGCGTGACGGTCTTCTCGACGGTGCTGGCGTCGGCGCCCTGAAACGTCGCGCTAATCGCAACCTGCGGCGGCGCAATGCTCGGATAAGACTCAATACCCAGGTTGGTGATCGCAATCGCGCCACCGAGGGTGATCAGGATCGCGATAACCCAGGCGAAGATCGGACGGTCGATAAAAAAACTGGACATGATCGGTACCTTTGCGCTCGTCCTGGATCGCAGGAATCAAAAAGCGGTCAATTGACCGCAGGGTTCTTTAATGCGCGGCCTGAGCAGGAGCGGCGGCACCGGTCGCTTGGGGCTGCCACGGCGTCGCCTTGGCCGGTGCACCGGGTTTCACTTTCTGTACGCCGGAGACAATGATCTGATCGCCATCGGCGAGACCATCGGTCACGACCCAGTTGTCATCGCGCAGGGTATCGGCCTTGATGCGTTTCTGCACAACCTTGCCGTCGGTACCAACGACGAACACATAGGGGCCGTTCGAATCACGCTGTACCGCCAACTGCGACACAAGCCAGGCGTGCGTGAGATCGCCCATGGTCAGGCGCACATTGACGTACATGCCCGGCAGCAGGTTGTGCTCGGGATTGGGCACGATGCCGCGCAGGTTCACGGCACCGGTGGAGGCATCCACCACGGCATCGGAGAAATCCAGTGTGCCGCTGTGCGGATAAACGCTGCCGTCAGGCAGGAGCAATTCGATCTTGGCCGTGTTCGGCTCGGACATCTGCACTTTGCCGCTGGCGGCGGCGCTGCGCAGCGCGTCGAGCGCGCCGACTGCCTGGCTGAAATTCACATACAGTGAATCGATCTGATCGATCGTCGTCAGCAGGGTGGCGTCACTCTGACCCACCAGCGCACCTTCGGTCACCTGTTGCTGGCCTGCGCGACCGGCGATCGGCGCCGTGACGCTGGAGTAACCGAGATTGATTTTCGCTGTATCGACCGTGGCCTGGGCCTGCTTGACCGCCGCTGCAGCCGTACGTTCGGCGGCCACAGCGGTGTCGACGTCGGCCTTGGAAATCAGCCCTTTCGCACCGACGTCGCGGGCACGGTCCGCGGCAACGTGGTTGTTTGTGTAAGTGGCCTGGGCGGCGGCAAGGTTCGCCAGTTGCGCATTCAATGCCGCGCGCAATGGCGCCGGATCGATCTGGAACAGGAGTTGGCCCTCCTTCACGTCGCTGCCTTCGGTGTAGACGCGCTTCTGCAACACGCCGGCCACACGTGCGCGCACATCGGAGCTGCGCACTGAGGACAGGCGGCCGACCAGTTCCTGCACCAGCGGTACGCTGGCCGACTGCGCCTTCACCACGCCAACCTCGGCGGGTGGCATCTGTTGCTGTTGCGGTGCCTTGCCGCAGCCGGCCAGAGCCAGGGCGACAGCCAGACCGATGATCCGGGTGCGTGAGTTCAGAAATGGCATGGGTGGTTTCTCGATCCTGAGTACAGAACGTAGTCGGTTGGTGCACGTCGCTCGGCGCGACATGCCGGCAAGCATCGAGCTAATTAATGAACTTACTGGTGCAATAATAACCATTCGCTGCGTTTTCCGCAATGGGTCGAAGGTCATTAATGCCGATGCGCGGCGGCCAGGTATTCCGCACTCTGCATCTCGATCAGCCGGCTCTCGGCACGTGCGAATTCGGCACGCAGCCGCTCGCCTTCGTACAATTCGGTCGCCATTGTCGCCGCGGACAGCACCAGATTCACGCCGCGATCGTAAAACTCGTCGACCAGATCGACGAAACGCCTTGCGGCATCGTCGGTCTGTGGCGAAAACTGCGGGACACCGGAGATCAATACGGTATTGAAACTCTGCGCCAACTCGATGTAATCCGCTACCGCGCGCGGGCCTTCGCACAAGGCGTCGAAGTCGAACCAGATCACGCCGTCGGCGCGACGCTTGACTGCGATGTCGCGGCCATTGACCCGGATGCTCGGCTCCGAGCGGCGCGTGCCCGGCGCCATGCGTTCGAAGCACGCGCTCAATGCGCGCTCGGAAGCGTCGCCCAGCGGAGTGAAATACACGCCGCTGCGAGTCAGGCTGCGCAGACGGTAATCCTGCGGCGAGAGCAATTCGTGCACTTCGCAATAACGTTCCAAAAGGGCAATCGCGGGCAGAAATTTCACGCGCTGCAAACCACCGCGATAAAGATTTTCCGGCGCGATGTTCGAGGTCGTCACCAAGGTCGTACCGCGTGCGAACAGGTGCCGCAGCAGGCCGGCCAGAATCATCGCATCGCCGATATCGGTGACGAAGAATTCGTCCAGGCACAACACCCGGGCCTGCGCGGCAAAGTCCGCCGCGACGTAGCGCAGCGGATCGCTGCGACCTTGCGCGGCCGTCAGCCCGGCATGGACGCGGCCCATGAAGCGATGAAAATGCAGACGCAACTTGCGCTCGAAGGGCAGCGATTGAAAAAAAAGGTCAGCGAGAAACGTCTTGCCACGTCCAACCGCACCCCACAGATAAAGCCCTCGCACCGGAGCCGGCGCCATGCGCGATTGTATACTTTTCCACCAGCCACCAGCGTTTGCCGCAATCAGCTCGGCACGCATGCGATCCAGCACGATCAGCATCTCGCGCTGCGCCGGATCGTCATCCCAGCGCCGCTGCGCAACGCCGCGGGCATAGAGGATGCTTGGCGCGTCCGTCGGCCCCGGCTCATCGGCCATGCTTATCCGCCCTGCGCATCCGGATCGGGTTTGCCGTCCAGGCGCGGCGGCAGGTTCGTGCGCACGCCATTCTTGATCGCACCGCGTAGATCCATCAACCGGCGATGGAAGAAATGACTGGTTTCCGGCATGCGCACCAGCGTGGGCGGTTCCGGCTGCGCGGCGACCCAGGCATACACCGCCTCGGGATCCACCACTTCGTCGGCCTCGCCTTGAATCACCAGCCACGGACACAACGGCGAGGCCAAGGTGGCAAAATCCCAGCGCCCGACCGGCGGTGCGACCGAGATCATTTGTCGCGCCGGCAATTGCGCTGCGGCGCGCGCGGCGACATAGGCGCCAAAAGAGAATCCCGCCAGCCACAGGGCATCCCGTGGCCGCACACGCTGTACCCAGGATGCGACGCTCAACAGATCTTCGGTTTCGCCACGGCCATCGTCGTATTCACCGGCCGAGGCGCCAACGCCACGAAAATTGAATACGACCGCAGCCAGGCCGAGCTCACGCACGGCGCGCGCAACCATCGTCACGACCTTGTTGTGCATGCTACCGCCGTGCAGCGGATGCGGGTGACAGACGATGGCGGTGCCGCTGCGCGCATTGCCGGCGGCTGGCACATCGACCGCCGCTTCCAATGCGCCGGCGGATCCGCTGAGCGTGAGCGCGGACGCACTCGCCGGAAACGCGGCGGGATTGAGAAGGGAATCGTCGGGCATGCGACCTAGAATAGCCGAATCATCGCGTCGTGGTAGTGGCCGGAGCAACCGCTACTATCGCATCACCAGCACGCGTCACTTGACCTGGCTGAGCATCCACTCGACCGTGGCTTTCACCTGCGCATCGGTCAACGACAGATTGCCGCCCTTGGCCGGCATCAACTTGCCGTCCGGACCGGTATAGCCTTCGGTCGCATGCTTGACCAGGGTATCCAGTCCCTCGGCCACGCGTGGTGCCCAGGCGGCCTTGTCGGTGATGGCTGGAGCGCCGGTGGCGGCGTTGGTATGGCAGGTCGTGCACAGATCGCCGAAGATCGTCTTGCCGTCCAGGGTGCCGCCGTACGCGACCTGGCTTTCCGCGGCCTTCTTCGCTGCATCCTGTGCCGCCAACAAGGCCGCACGGCCGGTGTCGCCCGCATAGACAGTGCCCACCGGCGCGATACGCGCCTGAATTTCCTGCGTGTATACCGGATTCACCGGCGGCGGGTGATTCGCGTACAGATACATTGCAAAGCCAATCAACGAGAACATGACCAGCACCAGAAAGCCGATCAGTGTCGAAAACTGTTTGAGGAATTGTTGATCGGTTTTGCTAACGGGATTGGTCACGGAATCACCCAGAGGCAGCGGGAGCCGGCTTCGGCGCCCAAGGTCGCGGCGAAGTATAACGGCCATGCGCCGCGCAAGGAAGCGGACCGCGCCTTCAGGCCATGCCACCGTTGATCCCGATGATTTGCCCACTGATATAACCGGCTGTATCCGAACACAAGAACCCGATCAATGCGGCGACTTCATCCGGCGTACCCGCGCGGCCGGCCGGCACCATCGCCTTGATCTGTTCACCAGTGAACGCCGCCTCGACCAGATACCCTTCGATCACGCCCGGCGCAACCACGTTGACCGTGATCCCGCGCGAAGCCATCTCGCGAGCAAGCGACTTGGCCGCGCCGTGCAGCGCCGACTTCGCCGCCGCGTAGTTGACCTGGCCGCGATTGCCCAGCACCGCCGCAACCGACGACACCGCCACGATCCGCCCGAACTTCAATCGCGCCATCGGCAACAGCAGCGGCTGGACGATGTGGAAAAATCCATGCAGCGATACATCGATCACGCGATGCCACTGTTCCTCGCGCATTCCGGCCAGCGGCGCGTCATCGTGGATGCCGGCGTTGTGTACAACAATGTCAATCGTCCCGGCTTGCAGCAATTCCTCGATCGCTGCGTGCGTTGCCGCCGCATCGGTCAGATCGAATGCAATTGCTTCGGCGTGTCCTCCCGCCGACACGATCTCCACCGCCAGCGCCCGCGCTCGCGCGAGATTTGCATTGGCGTGAATGTATACAAAGCAAGCTTGCGCTGCCAGCGCACGGCAGATCGCGCCACCAATATCGCCGCTGCCGCCGGTGACGATGGCGCGTCGAGAAACAGCCATCGTACTCATGGTGTCTCCTTCATCATCACTGCCGCTCGTCCTTGCGCAATCAATTGGCGATCGTGTTCGACACGAAATGCGTATTGCCAGGACGTTTCGCCGTCAAGCAACTTCTCCACATAGACATCCAAATCGCCCGGCAAATCGTCGATGCGCGCAACGTGCAATTTCACCTCGCGCAACGATACCAGCATGCCGGGCGCGGCGACGCGGCCAGCGCGCTGCGCAAGCAGGCCGCCATGGATCGCCATTGCCTGCGCGCCGTATTCACACAGATGCACGCTGCGCAGGATGCCGTCGCTGCGCAGCGGATTGGCGGGATCGCGATGCGAGATTGCCGTTGCATGAATGTGCGTCTCGTCCCAGGCGACGACGGCATCGAGCAGGCACATTGCGCCGCGATGCGGGATCAGGTGTTGCCACTGCCTCTTGTCCAGACTCATGGGAATCTCGAAAAACCTCTGGTTTTCGTCATTCCGGCGAAAGCCGGAATCCATTTTTGTCTTTGTGCAGCAGCAACATGGATCACGGCTTTCGCCGGGATTACAGCCGAAAGCGGAGTTATTCGAGGTCCCTTCATGGTTTTTAACGAGCCCTGCGCCATGAGGATCGAAAGACAGAAATGAAAAGCGACGCCAAGCGCAACCGTTGCCCCGATCGCGCGCAGCACCGGCACGCTGGAGGTGGCGAGCAAGCCGAACACGAGCAGTGCCGAGAGTACGCAAACCAGAGTCGCGTGCAGGGTGCGGCGCGCTTCGGCGGCATCATCCACGCGGCGCTCGAAGAACAGCGCGTAGTGCAGGCCCAGTCCGGCCGCAAGCGTGAGCGCGACGAGGTGAAACAGTGACAACGATACGCCTTCGATGCGCAGCACCGCGAGCACGAGCAGGGTCGCCAGTGACATCGGCGCCAACACATGCCAGGCGCGATGCAGATCGCGGAAAGCAAGCGACACCACCACGGCGAGCAGCAGCAAAGCGACGATCAGGGTCACGCCGATGCGCGCACGGTAGCTCGCGACCAGCGATTCCGAGGCGGCTTTCAGATCGAGCAGGCGTGCCGCGCCGTCGGTGCTTTCAGCGATGCCGGCAAGCGCGTTTGGATCATGTACACCGCTAAGCGTGGCGAGCCCGAGCCAGTGGCCATCGCGATGAACCAGCATCGCTTCGAGACGGGCGCCGAACGGTGAATATTCGAACGCCTGCGGTGTCAGCAATCGCAGACCGCGCGCGGTTTCGACATCGTCGACGAACGGCGCGAACAGTCCGGTTTGAAATGGCAGGTTTCGCAATGCCCGATCCAGTGCAGTTTGCAGGGTGGCGCGATCCGGCAATTCTGCCTGGCGCGCATGCTGTGTTTCGATGCTGGGTAGATAACGGCTCGGCAAGTCGACTTCATCAACGGCTTTTGTTGAAATCCACTTGTCTACTTGTGGAGAAATTTTCTCCGACAGCAAAAGCACGCCATCCGCAGTCGGCGCCTGCAGCACCAGCAGGTAACGCACATCCGGCGCACCGAGCGCGTCGCGCAATTCGCCTTCACGCGCAAGCAAGGCTGGCGGCACCGGTGTCAGCGCGGCCAGATCGTTCTGCCACCACGGTGTCGGTGCGATCCATAACGCCACGAGCGCGCCCGCCAGCAAGCCCCACGGCAACCAGCGCGGCCGTGGCAGTGTGGCGAGCCGGATGCGCAGGCGTTCGAGTCCCGGCGTATTCGCAGCGTCACGAAAACGTGGCGGCAGCAACATCGGCAGCAACCAGCGCGTCGCCACTCCGGCCACGAGCAGGCCAACGATGGTGAACACGGCGAGTTGCTGCAAACCGGGCACACCCGAGGCGAAAAATGCCAGGTAGGCGATGCAGGCCGAGACGATGGCCAAGCGCAGCAGCGGCCAGACGTCGCACACGCTGGTCGCCGAATCTGCGCCGCTGCGACGATGGCTGAATACGCGGATCGGATATTCCTGCGCCACGCCAAGTAGGGTGAATCCGAAGGCCAGGGTAATACCATGCACGCTGCCGAAGCTGAGTGCGATCGCGGTCAGCCCCGCGAGCGCGCCGCTCGCCAGCGGCAATGCGGCAAGCATCAGTACGCCGGGACTGCGATAGGCCAGCAGCATGAGCACGACGAAACCGAGCGTGCCGATTGCGCTCAGACGTTCGGCCTCGGCGCGCGTCGCCGCGGCGACGCGCACGCCGATATAGCCCGGCCCGCTGATCGTGAGCTTCGTACTGCCAACATCGGGTAGTTCAGCGAAGGCTGCCTGCAAGCGGTCGATCGCCACCGCCTGCGCCGCCGGATCGAAACCCGTCGCCTGTGTCTGCGCCAGCAGCAGTGCTTCGCCTTGCGGCGAAAACCAGACGCCGTCGCGCGTGATCGGCGTCGTCGCCGGTGTCCAGCGCTGAGCGAGTTTCAGCACTTCCAGGGTTGGATCGCGTGGCAGCAAGGGCTTGAGCACATCGGCCGCCGGCGAGGCTAGATCTTCCACGCGCTGTTGGAGCTGGTCGCGCAGGAACTTTGTATCAAAAGTCGCACTATCCAAAGTGGGAGAAAGCAGATAACGATAGGGCAACAGCGCCGGATCAAGTTCGTCCGGATTGGTCGAGCCATTGAGTATGGCGCTGAAATGCGCGTCATCGCGCAGCGATTGCGCGAGGCCGTTGCTTAGCGACGCCAGGCGTTCCGGCAGCTCACCGCCGATGGCGAGCAGCAGCAGACGCGAGCCCGGGCCATCGCCGATCTCGTCAAGCAGCAACTTCTGATCCGGAGTTTGCGCTGGCGGCATGAAACTGCGCAGGTCGCTGCTGATCA
This sequence comes from uncultured Gammaproteobacteria bacterium, assembly GCA_963804695.1. Classification (GTDB taxonomy): domain Bacteria; phylum Pseudomonadota; class Gammaproteobacteria; order Xanthomonadales; family Rhodanobacteraceae; genus Rudaea. Next base: position 2,325,402 of record CAWDRH010000003.1, on the reverse strand, counting down.
CCACACTATGCCGCAACACCAATGTCAGCGCGCCGAGCAGCAACCACCAAGCAACCATCAGGGCGATGCGGCGGAATCCGTTCACGGCGCTGAATGGCACAATGTGGCCAGCGCCGTTTCTGTGAGCGGATCCGGCAATTTCACTGTGGCCAATGCACCGAGCAACATCACGCTGGCATCACCGTCGCGTTCGTGCAGAGTGAAGCAGCGCGGCTCCTTGCCCACACCGTCTACAACGATCTCGCGCAGATGTTTGCCCAGACCCGGCGCGTGCGGAGTCAAGGTCAAGTTCCAATTTGTCGCATTTTCCGCAAGTTCCACAGCGTAGAATTTCTCCAGCGTTGCAGCATCGCCGCCCAGCAGGGCGCTGAAACTCGCGAGCAGGCCTTGCAATTCCGGCGCGCGATCCAGTGAGAAATGTCGTGGCGCACGGCCTTCACGCAGTATATCGACGGCGCCATCAACGATGGTTGTGGTTTCGCGATACGGTTGCTCGACACGCTTGCCGAGTTTGTCAGCGCCACCGTAGTCGAGCTCACCGTGCAGTACCAGCGGCTGTTTCAGCATGTGCACAAAGCGCACTTCGGCGTAGCCGGTGCTCGACGGCGCCGGCCTGGCCAGTTGCGCGATCAAAGCTGCCGCTTCAGGCCGCGGAGCGGACGTTGGCGCGCTCGCCAGCAGGGCGGCTTTGATCAGGACGGCTTTGATCAGAATCGTGCCCAGCAGGGCGTTGCCAGAAATCATAGAAGTTGAACCAGTTCCAGGGAGACAGGCGCGTGTAGTGTTCCAGCCGCGCCGCGTAACGTTGGGTCCATTCGCCCAGCAGGCTCGCGCGCTGATTGCGTGCAATTTGTATATTTTCAGCAAAGGTTTCAAAGTATAAATCATAGCGATTGGCGCCGGCGTAGAGGCCGAAGCACAGCACCACGGGCAGTTCCAGCGTCGAGGCAATCAGGTACGGCGCCACCGGAAACGCAGCGGGAGCGCCGAGGAACATCGCGTCGCGCGTCGGCTCGCCTGGCCGTGCACGGTCGGCGAGCAGGCCGATCAGCGCGTTCTGCTGCGCTGCTTCGTGAATGGCCAGGCCGATGTTGCCGCCGCTTTCACCAACATCGATCACCTCCGCAGCGACTGCCGGATTGAGCGCATGCAGCAGCTCGGTCATCACCGGCGTCTGCTGGCAATCCATGACTACGCGCACGCGCACATCGGGCCGGGCACCGGCCAGCGCGCGCATCACCTCGAAGCTGCCGATATGCGCGCCGAGCAGTAGGACGCCGCGACCGCGCGCGATCTGCGCTTCGAGCGCGTCGAGTCCGTGCACGCGCACATCAAAACCGCGCAAGGCGTCGGTCAGCAGGAAGGTGCGATCAAGAATGGTTGCGGCATAGGCATGGATGTGACGCAGCACTGACCAGATGCCGACTGGCGTGCCCCTGACACGGCCGAGAAAAGAGCGCGACGCACGGCGTTCAGGACCGCGGCGGAAAAAGAAATAAAGTGTAATTGGATACAGCAGGGCGCGCGCGCACGGCCGTCCCAGACGCAGGCAAACCGTGCGGACCAGCCACAATGCGAAACGTCCACCGCCCTCGCGACGCTCGCTCCAATGCGGGCTCATTCTGCGGACTCCATACTGCCGTTGGCGATCGTGGCGCCAGCATGCGTAATGCTGAAAAGTATACTTTTCCCGGCATTCTCGATCACCAACTCGGCTTCCTGATCCGGCAGCAACGGGCGCAAAAACTTGACCTGCGGCAAACCCTTCACTCGCAATCCCCAGGCGCGCTCGATCGCCGCACCGACGCGATCGAGCAGGACCACGCCGGGCACCACCGGATTGCCGGGAAAATGTCCCGGCAGTGCTGGATGCGATGCGGCAATGTGGATTTTTTCTGTGATTGCGTTCATGGATGTGGATTACGGCGCGGGCACCAGCATCGCGGCTTTTGCTGTCCGCGGTCAATTGTTCAGCAGGCGCGGCCACGCGCGCAGCAGCGCGACGACGAAGCCGAACAGTTGATGCCGGGGCGCCTGCGGCAGCAACAGCGGACGCAATGCGAACTCGCCGAGAAACAGCCCGGCCACGGCCAGCGGCAGAATCAGTGCGCCGAACAGGCCCGGGGTTGGTGTCCACGCCGGCATCCATCTGAATCCTCCACGCGCATGCAGGGCGAACGCAACACCGAACGCTGCGAGCGCAACTTGCCAGAGTGTCCAGATCCAGGTCAGCCACCGCGCGTAGCAGACCGTTGCCGGATCATCGAGCTGACTTGCGCCATCGAGTTGCGCGATGGCACGCGCGATCAGCGGTCGCTGCCCCGATCGCAGCGTGCGGGCGAACAGCCAGGCGACGAAAGCCGCGATCAACGCGGGCAAGGCGTCGAGCAAGCCACCGATCCCGGTAGCCGCGAGCAGAACCAGCGCGACCGTGGCGAGACACGCAATCGACAGCCGCAGCGCTCGTGGCGCGAGCAACGCGATCAGGCCGAATGCCGCCAGCACGCTGGCGCCTCGGCAGATATCGCTGTCGAACCAGCGCGCAGACAAAGCCAGTGCGATGACACCGAGCCAGCCGACGACGCGGATCATCGGTCGTGGCCGCCAATACTCGAACCGGTTGCGCTCAAGCCGGCTGCGCGTGACGCTGCTCAATATGCGCAGACAGCGCTCGCAGGCTGGCGAAAATCTGCCGGTTGTCGGTGTTGTCGGAACGTAACTGGAAGCCATAGCGTTTGGAAATCGCCAATGCCAGTTCTAGAGCGTCGATGGAATCCAGCCCCAGCTCCGCGCCGAAAAGAGGAGCCTCCGGGTCGATCGCGCCAGCGTTGCAATCTTCCAGATTCAAACTGGCAACGATCAATTCGGCGAGTTCGTGTTCGGCAGGTGTTTGCGAATTCATGGGTGCATTTCGTTGGGTCAAAAAACAGCTTGAAAAGTTGAGGGCAGACGCCATCCCACATGAGCGCGATAGCACCACGCTGGTCCATTTGTGTCGGGCCGTAAGTGCTGCGCAGTGTATCATGCGCAGCATCACCGACCGACCGCTTCGCCAATGAAACTCTCGACTCATTCTGCGTCAGATTGCGAACCCGCACGCAACGCCGACGCAAGGCTGCCGTTGTTGCACGTCAGTTATGAGCAATGCAGCGCAGAAACGGTACTGAGCGATACCGGTGTGCTTGCCGTCATCGGTTTCGGCAGCGCGGCGCCCACTTCGGCCGATCCGCGTTTTCTGCGCGTGGCGCTCGAACCCGCCATTTATCCCGCACCATTGGAAGTTTGGCGCACGCACGGCAGGATCGAAGCCGGACGCGACGGAGCCAGCGCCTGGGCCAGCGATGGCAACTACAGTTTCGGCTCGATCGAACTGGATGAAGCCGCACACGGCGGCCTTGCCGCCGCCGCAAACCGGGCCTATGAAACCCTGCACGCCTGGCGCCGCGCCAGCGCGACGCCACACCTGTTACGAGTCTGGAACTATCTCGACGCGATCAATCTCGGTGAAGGCGACAATGAACGCTATCGCCAGTTCTGCGCCGGCCGCGCTGCCGGCATGGGCAACGGGATTGCAGACGTGATTGAGAATGACGCGATGGAGAATTATCCCGCTGCGACGGCGATCGGCGTACGCGATGGCCGCCGCTGCGTGCAGCTCTACTGGCTCGCCGCGCGCCACGCCGGAACACCACTGGAGAATCCACGTCAGCTCAGCGCCTGGCGCTACCCGCGTCGATACGGGCCGTCTGCGCCGGGATTTGCGCGTGCCATGCTTGCTCCCACGCATTATCCACAGTTATACATTTCCGGAACGGCGGCAGTTGTCGGCCATGCTTCGCACCATCCCGACGACGCCGGCGCGCAACTGCGCGAGGCGCTTGCCAACCTGGACAGTCTGTTCGCCGTCGCAGGGATCGATGCTGTGGCGCGTTACGGCACAGGCAGTGTGTGGAAAATCTACTTCCGTCGCGGCGTCGACGTGCCCGCGCTGGGCACGCTGTTGCGTGAGCGACTGGGCGCAGATACCTCGTTGCTGCTACTGCATGGCGATGTGTGCCGCGCCGAACTGCTGGTCGAAATCGACGGCGTGCAGAACGGCTGAGTCAGTCGGCTGCGCCTTGGTCGGCCCTGCGGCGAGCGCGACGCGACCACCACGCACCGGCACTGAACACAAATATACAAATCCACCAGGCCAGCGCGGCGTTGACGATCAGATGCCCTTGCTTGGGCGTGTCGGCGAGGCCGTCGCCGAGCATGGTGATTACCAGAGTCAGCAACATCGTCGCCGCGGTCAACGCGGTGTACATCAGCAATCGCGGCCAGCGGCGCGGCGCCAAGAACAGGAACAGCATCAGGCCCAGCAGGGGACCGGCCAACAGCAGTGCGCGTAAGGGCGGCGATGCCGTCAGCACAGAGCTGATGCTGAAAAATCCATTGGGCAAGGTCTGGAAATTGCCGCCCTCCACCAGACCGAGTCCGGGCGCCATCCAGGGATCAAGCGCCACGGCGCCATGCCACAACAAGCGCCAAGTCAAGTCCGGTTCGCGCAGCAATACCGCCAGTTCGCGGCCGCGGCTGAGGTTCGCCAGGCCTGGACACGCGACTCCGGGATAGTCCGGCAATTGCCAGGCGCGCAGGCCGCTGAAGCGCAGGCAATCCGATGCGAGTCCCAGCGCGTGTGCGGTCACGGCCGGATCACGCGCATTCGGCAGCAGGCCGGTGAAGGCAACATCGGCACGATTGAATTGATCGATGGCGCGGATCGCCGGGCTATCGCGTTGCAACTGCACCACTTGCAACGCCAGTCCCGCCAGCGCACCAAGCAGCAAAGCCTGACCCTGCCAGGGCCAAGGCCGCGAGCCACGCCGGTAACCCAGACCGAGCACGACGAGCGCGCACACGCAAGGCAGCAATAAATGCTGGATCTTGGCCAAGGCCAAGGCCGCGGCCGCCAGCGCCAACAGCCAGAACGCATGCCGGCTGCGCACAGCATTGGCGTAGAGCAGGGCGAGACTGCACAAAGTATACAATGCCAGCAATGCCGTCCATTCGGCGTAGAACGTATTCAGATAGATCGTGTTCGCGGGATCGGCGAACAGCAAGGGCAGCAGCAGGCCATTGGCAAGCGCCGGCCACGGCTCGCCGCGCCGCCACCACGCCAGCGAAAACGCCATCCACAGCAACAACAACGCCGCGAACTTCAGCAGCCCGATCCAGCGCGCGGAAAATCCCGCTTGCCCGGTCAGCGCTGCCTGCGCGCGATACACCGCCGCGCCCACGCCCTGGAACAGCAGCTCGCTCGACCAGTAGCATATCGGTTGCTCGCCGGTGCGGAAGACATAATGCGAAAATGGCGCCTGCGGACTGTTGCGGTCTGGCGGAATGCTGTCGGGGCGCTGCGGATACAGATCGAAACAGGCGCTGTAGCGCACTTCGTCGTAACTGTTGGCCAAGGCGATCAGCGGTGCATGCAAAAGCAACGGAACAACCCGCAGCAATCCACCTAACAGACAGGCCGCGAGCGCGAACGTCAGCCACAGCGGTTGGCCTGAGGTCTTGCGTCGGAGCGGGGCGGTCGCAGCGATAATCGACAAGGCCTCGAATTCCCAAGTGGCAAGTCAAGCCGCCGAGTCTAGGTGCGGAATCATGACTGTCACAACTGCAACAAACTCCCGGTTGTGATCCAGTTGGCATTCCCCTTGCCAACCACGCAGCCTGACACCTGCCAAGCCTGGCACGGGGCCGGTTCAGCCAGCGGTGGTAGTATTTCGTTACCTGTCAGCCGGCGCAAGCGCCGTGGAGTCGGTCATGAAGCAGCAACTGGGGCATTACGACATCGTCGCCGAACTCGGACGCGGTGGCATGGGTGTGGTCTACAAGGGCTACGAGACGTCGTTGAACCGCTACGTCGCGATCAAGGTGCTGGCCGAATCGCTGGCCCACGACGAAAGTGTGAAAGAACGCTTCCTGCGCGAGGCACGCAGCATGGCCGCGCTCAACGATCCGCACATCATCCAGATCTATTTCATCGGCGATGATGCCGGCCAGACCTACTTCGTGATGGAGTTCGTCGACGGCGAATCGCTCGGCTCGCTGCTCAAGCGCGAGGGCAAACTCAAGCCCGAACAGGCCGCCAAGATCGTCTACCAGACCGCACAAGGTCTGGCCACCGCGCACGACAAGGGCGTGATCCATCGCGACATCAAGCCCGGCAACCTGATGATCAGCAGCCGCGGCAGCGTCAAGATCGCCGACTTCGGCATTGCGCTCAAGACCCAGGATTTCTCCAAGAAACTCACCTCGACCGGCGAGTTCGTCGGCACGCCCGGCTACCTGTCGCCGGAGGTTTGCCTGGGCAAACCCGTCGATCAGCGCTCGGACATCTTCTCGCTCGGCATCGTCTTGTTCGAATGCCTGGCCGGGCGCATGCCGTTCACTGACGAATCGCCGCTGGGCCTGATGCTGGAAGTGGTCAAGGCCGATATTCCCGACGTGCGTCAACTGAACTCGGAAGTCGATCCGGAGCTTTCGCGCATCCTCGGCAGGATGATCGCCAAGGACCCGGCCGAGCGCTATCAGAGTTGCCAGGAACTGGAAGCCGATCTGGCCAAGCATCCGCTGGTCGCCAAGGGCGGACCGATTACCGTGATGACCAAGATGTCGCCCGCGGCGGCGACCGTGATCGGCCAGAAGACCCCGGTGTCCGGCCAGCGTTCACTGCCGAGCACAACACCGACCCCGCAACCGTTGCCAGTACAGTTGTCCGCAGCGACGCCAGCGCGACCGCAACCGTTGCCGGCGGAAGCGCCGGCACACGTCTCGGTGCTGCAACCGTCGGCCGCCCAGCCGCAGCGCTCGTCCATTTTGCCGTTGGCGATTGCGGCCATCCTGATCCTGGGACTGGCCGGTGGCGCTTTCGCCTTCCGCGACCGGATTCCGTTGCTGCAACAATATCTCGGCACATCGCAAGCTGCGGTCAGCCCGGCGGTACCGCCGACGTCCGTAGCCACGACGGCACCAGCACCTATCACGGCAGCACCCGTCACGGCGCCGGCAGCAGTAGCGCAGACATCGTCGCCAGCCGCTTCCGCTGCGAACGCCCAAGCGACCGCCACCGCTCTGCTAGCCGCTACGCCCGCCGCATCGACCCAGGTGACGGCCGATGCGGCGAGCCCCGCACCCGCCGTGGGTGAAGCGCCGGTGGCAAATTCCGTCGCTACGAATGTCGCCACGGCTGAAACCTCAGTCACCTCCGGTCCCGCGGCACGCGCCTCGGAAGTCGAGCCACTCAAGCAACTGGCCGCGGCCCAGGCCGCTGAAGCCGCAGCGCCGACACAACTCGCCCGCGCCAGCGAACCGCCGCGAGTCAGTGCGCCGCCGCGGCCGCATATTCCGACGATTGCGGTGGTCGCCGGTGGTGACGATGCCGTATCCGAGCCGGCCGAACACGCGATCGAGAACATGCTAGCACGCCGTGGTTATCACGTGATGGATCAGGACACGATGCCGCGCGTCGCGCATCTGCTCGGCCGCGAACGGCCGAATTTCGGCGCGGTGCTCGAAGCCCTGGCCAAGAATGGCCGCATCGATGCCGTGGTCATCGTGCATGCGCGGCCGGTGGGCACCCAGCAATTGACCTACTATGGGCAAAGCTCGACGCTGTATACCGTGCAGCTTGGCGTGCGTGCCTATTCGATCGACGGCCAACGTCTGCTCGGCCCGGGTTGGAGCGAGCAGGTCAGTTTCACCAGTCTCAATGCCGCCGAGAAAGCCAGCGAAGCGATCACGCCGATGCTGCACGAAGTCGACGAACGGCTGGTCGACTATCGCCCGAAGGGCAATCGCGGCTGAGCTTGTGCGCGCGGCGCCGGAGAGTGCGCCGCGCCCGTGAATATCCGCGATTTCACGGCAATTCGCGCGGTGCGTTTGCGCGCCCGAGCACCTGTTGCGCATAGCGATAGCCGGCATCGATGGCGCGTTCGTAGGCGTACCAGTCGAGCAATTCGACGTTGCTCAAAGGCGGCGTCAGCAACAGACTGGTCTGCGCGCGGCGTTGCAGACTCGCTACTTCGGCATTGACCATGCCCGAGCGCAGCAGGATGCTGAGGATTCCCGGCCGCCGATCCTTGTGGAACAGCCGCTGCCACGCCAGTCGCCACCACGCCGGCAACGCAAATTCCTCGACTTCGACATGCAGGATGTCGTCGGCGCTGATGTCCACCGCGACGATTTCGCCGACGCCCTGTTCACGCATCACGTCCGTCGGCAGATTGTTCATCACCGCGCCGTCGACGAAGACCTCGCCGTGATGGAAGACTGGCGGCAGCACGCCCGGAATCGCGCAGGTGGCACGCAGCCAGAACCAAAGCGGCCCGCAGCGATGCGTTTCGGCGCTGCCCGCGGTGAGGTTCGCGGTAACGCAGAAAAACGGCAGTGCCAGATCGGTGATATCGCGCGGACCGAATTCTTCGCGCAGCAGCCGCGAGACGCGGCGGCCGGCGACCAGTGAAATAAATGGAAAGGTATAATCGCTGAGCGGACGGCCGGCCACGAACGAACGCCGGTAATTTTCGAACATTTCCTCGTTCGACCAGTCCGCGGCCACGCCGGCGCCGATGATCGCGCCGATCGATGTGCCGCCGACGCAATCGATCTGCATGCCGGCCTCGCGCAACGCGCGCACCACGCCGATATGGGCGAAGCCGCGCGCGCCACCACCGGACAGCACCAGGCCAATGCTGCGGCCAATCAGCAAACGCGCGACGCGTGCGATATCGCCATCGTTGCGGACATGATGATGCTGTACGCCCGGGAGTTGCTCCAGCCAGCGCAGCGCAGCGCCCGCTTCGATCTCGCCGGCATGCAGCAACAACAGATGGCGCGGCCGGTGCAACGCCTGTTCGGCATCCAGGCACGCTGTCTGCGGCCATGCGCTTGCCGGCTGCGAAGCGTGAGTCGGCAACAGCAGGCAATCGGCCTGGCGTACGCAAAGCTCACGCCAGTCGTCAGTGTCGTCGGTATTGCCCAGATACAGCACATGTCGAACCCGCGCCTCGAGGGCACTGAACCAGGCGCTCGTCTGGCCCCGTCCCGCGACCGCGTCGATCACCACGCATTCTCCGTAGCGCCCCAGAGCCGCGCTCAACCGCTGCGCAAGGTCGTGTCCGTCCACACCAGCGTCGTGCGGTAGAATGGCAAATGTGCGCGGCGTGGAAAGCAGTGCACCGCTGCGGCGATCGATCAGGCGCTTCACCGCCAGCCGCGCCGAGGCCAGCATCGCTTCGGGATGCCGTTCCACCAGATTCTGGAAACTTTTGCGCGATAATCCCAATAGTTCGGAATCGCGCAAGGCGCGCACCGTGGCCGAACGCGGCTGGTCGACGATTAGTCCAAGCTCGCCGACCGTTTCGCCAGCGGCAACGATGCCTTCCAAGTGCAAGTCGCCGTTGGCATCCGGCTTGAACGCGCCGAGGCTGCCCGACTTGAGTACGTAGAGCGCGTCGGAAATATCGCCAATGTCGAACAGCTTGGCGCCGCCGGGCAGCGCAAACCATTCCAGCTCTTGCGCCAGCGCATCCAGGCTGGCTTCATCCAGATGTCGGAACAGCGGCAGGCTGCGCAAAAGCTTGTGCATGAAGCCGTCAGTGTCCGGGCCATCTGTGTTCGTGGTGGATGCTTCGCTCGTCACGCCCATCGCTCCCCAAAGCTGCGGGAATGCTAACGCAAACAGCGCACCCCGCGTACGCCAGCTTGATTTTCCCGCTGCGACCCATCAGGTTAGTTCATGCGATCGTTCTTGATTGCGAAGATCAAATGGAATTTCTGCGATCATCCTCGTATGACCGATATCAGCACTAATGCCTTGCTAACCGATTGTGCCTTGCCGCGTTTCGCCGCGATCGAACCCGGACAAGTTCTGCCCGCGGTCGAATCCACGCTCGCCGGTTACCGTGCCAGCATCGACACGCTGCTGGCCGATCCCGCACCGCGCACGTTCGCCAACACCATGCTGCCGCAGGAGGCGCTGGAACATCGGCTCGAACAGGTTTGGTCGCCGGTGTCGCACCTGCACGCAGTGCGCGATTCCGACGCCTTGCGCGCGGTTTACGCCGACGCCGAACAGCGTTTGAGCGAACATGCAACCGAACTGGGCCAGAATCGCGAATTGTACGCAGCGGTGAAAGCGGTCGCCAGCAATGTGGAATTCTCCACGTTGCCGCGTGCTGCAAGAACCCTGGTCGAACACGCACTGCGCGATTTCCACCTGTCCGGCGTGGCTCTGCAAGAACCGGCACGTTCGCGCTTCAAGGACATCGCCAATACGCTCACCCGCCTGGCCACGGAATTCGAGGAAGCCTTACTCGACGCCACCGAGGCCTGGAGCGAAGCCGTCGACAAAGCCGCACTGGCCGGTCTGCCTGCGGCTGAACGCGCCGTGTTGCGCCAGTATGCGCAGGATGCCGGGCGCGAAGGTTATCTGGCGACGCTCAAACAACCGGGCGTGCAGGCGATTCTGACTTACGCCGACCATCGCGATCTGCGCGAACGCGTGTACACGGCTTATCAAACACGCGCTTCGGATCAGGGTCCGGACGCGGGTCGCTTCGACAATTCCGCGCGCATCGAACAGATCATGGCCTTGCGTCACGAAGCTGCCACCCTGCTCGGTTTCGCCAATGCCGCCGAGGAATCGCTGGCGACGAAGATGGCCGGCACGCCGCAGCGTGTGCTGACCTTTCTGCACGATCTCGCCACCCGTGCAAAACCCGTAGCCGAACGTGAGTTGGAGGAGTTGCGCGAATTTGCGCGGACGGAACTGGGCATCGCCGATTTGCAGCCCTGGGACCTCGCTTACGCCGCGGAAAAATTACGCCTGCAGAAATTCGACATCAGCGAAGAAGAGATCAAACCATATTTTCCGCTGCCGGCCGTGCTCGACGGCTTGTTCGCGATCACCAAACGGGTGTTTGGCGTGCGTCTGCGCGCGCGCGACGGTGTCGAGGTCTGGCATCCGGACGTGCGCTACTACGATGTGCTCGATGGCGACGACCAGGTGCGCGCGGGGGCATTTGTGGATTTGTACGCACGTGCCGGCAAACGCGGCGGCGCCTGGATGGATGTGTGCCGTTCGCGTTTCCGCGGCGCCGGATCGACGCAACCGCCGATCGCCTACCTCACCTGCAATTTCGCGCCGCCAACCGACGAGCAGCCTTCGCTGCTTACGCACGATGAAGTGACCACCTTGTTTCACGAGTTCGGTCATGGCCTGCATCACATGCTCACCGAAGTGGACTATCCGGGCGTGGCAGGCATCAGCGGCGTGGAGTGGGACGCGGTCGAACTGCCGAGCCAGTTCATGGAGAATTTCTGTTGGCAGCGCGAGGTACTGAACTTGTTCGCGCGCCATTGGCAAACGGGCGCAGCGCTACCTGATGATTTGTTCGCGCGCATGCTCGCGGCGCGGCATTTCCACGCCGGCCTGTTCCTGATGCGGCAGCTCGAATTCGCGCTGTTCGATTTTCGCCTGCATCTGGAATACGATCCGGTGCGCGGCGCGCGTGCGCTGGATCTGCTCGCCGACGTGCGGCGAGAAGTCGCGGTGATGACGCCGCCTGCCTGGCAGCGCATGCCACACAGCTTCGCGCATGTCTTTGCCGGTGGCTACGCGGCCGGTTACTACGGTTATCTGTGGGCCGAACTGCTGTCGGCCGACGTATTCGGCCGGTTCGAGGAAACCGGTGTATTCGACCACGCGACCGGCGCGGCCTATCGCAGCTCGATTCTCGCGGTCGGCGGTTCGCGACCGGCACTGGAATCCTTCGTCGAATTCCGCGGCCGCGAGCCGCAACCGGATGCCTTGCTGCGCAGTTATGGCCTCACGGCTTAAACTTTCACCATGCTGTCCGTCGTCGTCAATTTCTACAATAATCGTCGCGAGGCGATGAATACACTGTATTCGTTGACCCGCGCCTATCAACGCGGCAGCGAGAATCTCGATTACGAAGCCATCGCCGTGGACAACGGTTCGAGCCAGCCCTTGTCGGAAGATCAGGTGCGCGCGTTTGGACCGGAATTCCACTATCGCTACGTCCAGACCACGGCAGTTTCACCCGCGCCGGCGCTCAATGCCGTCTGCCGCGAGGCGCGAGGCGATCGATTGCTCATCGTGATCGATGGCGCACATATTCTCTCGCCTGGTGTTCTCGCGCTCGCCGACGCGGCGTTCGCGCAGTTCCCCGCGCCCTTCCTTGCCACAGCGCCGATCCATCTCGGACCCAAGCAACAAAATCAGTCCATGCTCGAAGGTTATAATCAACAGGCTGAAGACGAGTTGCTCGGACGCAGCGGCTGGAAGCAGAACGGATATCGTCTGTATTCCATCGCCCGAGCGTTTGCAGACGCGGGTATGGGCTGGTTCGGCTGTCCATTTGAATCCGGCTGCTTCGGACTGCGCAAGACCGACTATTTTTCGCTGGGTGGTTTTGACGAGCGTTTCGTCAAGCGTGGTGGCGGGCTCGTCAATCTCGATATTTTTCAGCGTGCCGTGGCGCGCCAGGATTTGCAATACGTGATGCTGTTGGGCGAAGCGAGCTTTCATCAGTTCCATGGCGGCGTCGCCAGCAATGCGCCGAAAACAGAACATCCGTGGAAAGAATTTCACGATGAGTACGCACGCATCCACGGAAAACCCTTTGCGCGCATTCCGCGGCGTCCGTTCTTTTTTGGCAATCTGCCGGACGAAGCGTTGATCGCGGCAAGGATATCTGCAACTCATGGCCTGGAGTTGTGGCAGAAAGTGCAGGCGACAAGCGATGCCTAGTTCAAGAATCGAAGCTGGAACTGCACGATGAAAATCGCGTCCTGGAACGTCAATTCACTCAACGTGCGCCTGCCGCATTTGCATGACTGGCTCGGCGCGGCCGCGCCAGACATAATCGCCCTGCAGGAAACCAAGACCGAGGACGCGAAATTCCCGGTCGCGGCGATTACGGAGTCGGGCTACCGCTGCGTCTTCTCCGGGCAGAAAACCTACAACGGTGTCGCCCTCCTTGCGCGCGCGGAGCCGCGCGACATGGTGACCGATATACCCGGTCTCGACGATCCGCAGCGGCGGATTCTCGCCGCGACGATCGGCGATTTGCGCGTCGTCGATCTCTACGTGGTCAATGGCCAGGAGGTCGGCAGCGAAAAGTTCGCCTACAAGCTCGACTGGCTGGCCAAGGTGCGCGATTTCCTCGCTGCTGAAATGCAGCGTTTTCCACAAATGATTGTGTTGGGTGATTTCAACATCGCCCCGGATGATCGCGACGTGCACGATCCGCAAGCATGGCACGAACAGATTCTGTGTTCGACGCCGGAACGTGCGGCGTTGAAATCCCTGCTCGACCTGGGTCTGCACGACAGCTTTCGTCTGTTCGAGTCCGGCGCCGGTCATTACTCGTGGTGGGACTACCGTCAGGCTGGGTTCCGACGCAATCTCGGCCTGCGCATCGACCTGATCCTGGTCAGCGATGCGCTGCGTTCGCGCTGCCGTGGCGCCAGCATCGATCGCGCGCCGCGCGCATGGGAACGGCCATCGGATCACACGCCGGTGATACTGGAACTTGCTGATGCCTGACATCATTCATCATCCCGACTGGCCGGAGGGTCTCGATGACGTCGAGCTCGAGGAACTCGATCAGTTTCTGCGTGCGCACGCCGGCGAAGACGCGTTGCTGCTCGATGGCGTGCATGGTTTGCTCAGCGCCATCGCCATCGGCCCGGAACAGGCGACACCGGAGGAATGGCTGCCCGAGGTATTGCACGATCCGTTCGATGACGAGGACGAAGGCAAGCGCGTGCTCGAACTGCTCGCGCGCCTGCGACGAGAGCGTCGAACTCGAAATTGAGGCCGATGGCTACGAGCCTATCCTGGGCGAAATCGAACTCGACGACGGCGACACCGCGCTGAGCGCACAAGGCTGGTGCGAAGGATTCTCACGCGGTGTGGATTTGCGTGCGCGCCTGTGGGAAACGCGCCTGGGCGCGGACTCGCAACTGACCGAGTTGCTCGGTCCGATCATGGCACTCGCCGTCGAGGAAGGCGTGTTTGCAACCGACGCCGATTTCGCCCCGTTGAATGAACAGGAATACGACGATTGCCTGGCGCAATTGCCGGTGGCCGTCGCCGCGGTGGCGCATTACTGGCGCGAACTTCCACCGACGCCCGAAGAATTGGCCGGACGCGCGACCGCGGAAGGCGGTGACCCCAGCACCCGCCGTCGCCGCGGCGGACGCTGGGTGCATTGAGCTACGGGGCAGACTTGTCGCGTTCTTCGCGTTTTACGTTCGCCTCGAAGAAATCGGCAATGAGATGATAAACGTGCTCCTGCATCGCAGGAGTCGACAATCCGTGTTTGCCGCCGGGGTAGGTCATCAACTGGAATTGCGTGCCGCGTTGCTGGAGCGCCGCCATCAACTTTGTGGAATTGGCAAAAAGTACATTGTCATCAGCCATGCCGTGCACCAGCAATAGCCGCGATTTCAATCCGTCCAGCCAGTGCAGCACGCCGGATAATTCGTAGCCCTGCGGATTGTTCTGCGGCGTGCCGAGGAAGCGCTCGGTGTAATACGTGTCGTAGAGCGTCCAGTCGGTCACCGGCGCCACCGCGACACCCGCTGCAATCTGATCCGATCCCTTGGCCAGCAGCATCGCGGTCATGTAACCGCCGTAGCTCCAGCCGAAGATGCCGATGCGAGTCGGGTCAACGAAGGATTGTTTTTTCAGCCAGGCAATGCCGGCGAGCTGATCTTCAACTTCGACCTTGCCGAATTGCTGATAGATGCCGTCGCTGAACTTGCGCCCGCGTCGTGCCATGCCGCGGTTGTCGAGGGTGAACACGACGTAGCCATGCTGCGCCATGTATTCGGCGAAAGTAAACGATCCAGCCGCGCGTTACCAATTGTGCGTCCGGACCGCCATAGTAAGTATCGAAAACCGGATAACGTTTGTTGGGGTCGAAATGCAGCGGCTTGTAGACGCGGTAGTACAGCGTCTGTCCGTCGGCGGCTTGCAGGCTGCCGAATTCGGGCACAACGTGGCTGTCGCGGTAGGGCCAGTATGGATGGCGGTCGTCCAGCTTGTTCTGTTCGATCCAGGCGACGAACTGGCCATCTGCCTTGTGCACGCTGACCTGCGGCGGAGTTTGCGGATCGGCAAACGTATCGACGTAGAAACTGGCATCCTTGGCGAATTCGGCGACATGGTTGCCGTCGCGCGCGCTGATGCGATGCGGTGCATCGGCGCTGCTGCCATCGAGTTTCAGCGCATAGATCTGGCGATCCGGCACGAAGTTGCGATTCGAGTCGACGTAGACGACACCTTTGTGCTCGTCCACCGCCAGCACGCCGTCGACATTCCATTCACCCGCACTGATCGCGTGCTGAAGTTTGCCGTCGAGGCCGTACAGATAAAGATGATGGAATCCGGAACGTTCGCTGCCCCAGACGAAAGCTGCCTGATGTTCGAGGAAATGCAGGTCTTCGTTGAGATTGATCCAGGTTTTGCTGGTTTCGGTCAGCAGGGCGCGCTGCACGAGCGTAGCCGCATCGACCAGTCTCAAATCAAGCTGTTGCTGGTTGCGCTGCATGCGCTGATAACTGAGATGCCTGGCGTCCGGCAGCCACTTCACCCGCACCAGATAGATGTCGGAATTGTCGCCAAGATCGATCCAGCGCGCCTGCCCGCCATGCGGTGAGATCAAACCCAGCTTGACCGCCACATTTGCATCGCCTGCGGCCGGATAACGCTGTTCGACGACGGCGGTGCGGTCCGGATACACCTCGAAACGCTTGACCACCGGTACCTTCGTTTCGTCGTAGCGCTCGAAGGCGATGGCGGAATCGTCTGGCGCCCACCAGTAGCCGGTGCTGCGTCGCATTTCTTCCTGGGCGACGAACTCGGCCTCGCCGTTGTGGATGACCCCGCCACCGTCGTGCGTCAGTTGGCGAGGCTTGCCATCGGCGAGGTCGATGACCCAAAGCTCCTGTCCGTGCACGTAGGAAACATAATTGCCCTTCGGCGAGATTTTCGGATCGATCGCTTCGCCGCCGGTATCCAGCGTGCGCAGTGCCCTGCCGGCCGCGGCCGTCAGATCGTACAAGTATAATTTGTCGCCAAGTGGAAACAGCAGCTTTTTCCCGTCCGGCGACCATACGTAATCGACGATGCCGTGGCTTCCTGCCGTGCGTGCGCGTTCGCGGCGCGCTTTCTCGGCATCCGAAAGCATTTCGCCTTCAGGCTCCAGCGTTTTCGAATCCACCAGCAGCCGCGTGGCATGATCCTTCAGATTGAATTCCCACAAATCGAACGTGTGCTGGTCGCCGGCCTTCGCGCGCCGGAACGTGACCCGCGCGCCGTCCGGCGAAATTTTCAGCGCCTGCGGTTGCGGGCCGGTCAGTCCGCCGCCACGGACAATGCTTTCAATTGTGAGTTGATTGGCCATGGCAGGGGCCGCAAGCAGCACGAGGGCAAGAAACAAGGTACGCATCGGCAGTTCCTCTCTTACGCAGGTCAATTAAAGCCTGCGCTGCGTGCGATTGCCAGCGTTTCGCAAGCGCGTCGTCTTACTGGGCTTTGCCTTGGCCGAAAAGAACCTTGCGCTCGGCTTCCGACAGTTCCGTCTGCGGCGCGCGAAAATCGCCCTGCGCATAGGCACGCACGGTCGCCGGGCGCGCCGCGATTGCTGCGTGCCAGCGTCGCACCTCGGCGAAAGGCGCGAAATCAAGTGGCGCCTTGGTATACGGATTGATCCACGGATAACACGCCATGTCCGCAACGGTGTAGTCTTTTCCACAAATAAACTCACGTCCCTGCAAGCGTTTGTCGAGCACGCCGAGCAGCCGTTCGACCTCGTTCGTATAGCGCGTGATTGCATACGGGATCTTTTCCGGCGCGTAGACGTTGAAGTGACCGTACTGTCCGGTCATCGGCCCCAATCCTGCCATCTGCCAGAACAGCCATTCCGTGCAGACGGCGCGGCCGCGTATATCGGCGGGCACAAATTTTCCGATCTTGTCCGCGAGGTAGAGCAGGATCGCACCCGATTCAAACAGGCTCACCGGCGCGCCACCGCCGGCTGGTGTGTGATCGACAATCGCCGGCATCTTGTTGTTCGGCGAGATGGCGAGAAACTCCGGTGCGAACTGCTCGCCCTTGCCGATGTCCACGCGCGTGATCCGGTACGGCAAGCCGGCCTCTTCCACAAACAGGGTGATCTTGTGACCGTTGGGTGTGGGCCAGTAGAAAAGTTCGATCATGAGGTTCTCCTATTTGCCGATGCAAAATGTGGAAAATATCGCACCGAGCAGATCGTCGCTGGAAAACTCGCCGGTGATCTCGCCCAATGCATACTGAGCCTGACGCAATTCTTCGGCCGCCAGTTCGCCGGCGCGGTGCTTCAACTGGCTCGTGGCAGCGTGCAGATGCAGCGCGAATGCTTCGAGCGCCTGCACATGGCGCGTGCGTGCGCTGAACGCACCTTGCGTTTGTTCGCCGCGGCCTGCCAGGCACGCCAGTTGCGCACGCAGCAAATCCAGGCCGTCGCCGCGTTGTGCCGACAACCACAGGTGGATTTCCTTTTCGTCGATGCGTTCGCTGCGCGGCATGCCACCGGCGAGGTCGATCTTGTTATGGACGACAAGGCGCGTGGCCGTGGCCGTGCCTTCGCGGAGCAATTCGCGATCGCCATTGCGTGCAGCTTCTTCCGTCACCAGCAACACCACGTCGGCGCGATCGAGCTCCGCGCGGGCGCGGCGCACGCCTTCACGCTCGACCGGATCGTCCGAGTCGCGCAGGCCGGCGGTATCAACCAGGGTCAAGGCAATACCGTCGAGCTGCACGTTCTCGCGCAGCACGTCGCGCGTGGTGCCGGGGATCGCCGCAACGATGGCGCGATCGCTGCGCGCCAGTGCATTGAGCAGACTCGACTTGCCCGCGTTCGGCCGACCGACAATGACGACATGCAGGCCATCGCGCAACACGACACCACGCCGCGTGGCGACCAGCACGTCGGCCGTATCCGCCAACAACATGGCCAGCCCGTCGGCGAGTTGCGGGGCGCTGAGAAAGTCGATTTCTTCCTCGGGAAAATCCAGCGCGGCTTCGAACCAGGCGCGCAGTTGCACCAAGGCATCGCGCAGCGCCGCGGACTTTTTCCGAGAACTCGCCTTCCAGGCTGCGTAGTGCGGCGCGGGCGGCGGCTTCGGAACCGCTCGCGATCAGGTCGGCGATGGCTTCGGCCTGGATCAGGTCGAGCTTGCCGTTCAAGAACGCACGTTCGGAGAATTCGCCGGGCCGCGCGGGCCGCGCGCCCAGGTTGCAGACTCGCTGCAACAGCAGATTCAGCATCACCGGACTGCCGTGCGCGTGCAGTTCGAGCACGTCTTCGCCGGTGAACGAGCGCGGTGCGGCAAAGTATACGATCAGGCCGCGATCGAGCGCGGCGCCCGCAGCATCGTGAAATGTGGAATTGTAGATTCTGCGCGGCTGTGGCCGCTTGCCCGCGATCGCCTGCGCGATGGCGGCCGTTTGCGGCCCGGATACCCTCAGCACACCGACGCCGCCGGCGCCAGGCGGCGTGGCGATGGCGGCGATGGTATCGGCAGGTTTGGAAGTCATCCCGTCAAGCAGGTTTTTGCGAAGCTTCCATGCGCCGCGTGATGATCCATTGCTGCAGCAGCGACAAGCCTCCGTTCACGGCGTAATACAGCACCAGCCCGGCGGGGAAGAACAGGAACATCACCGCAAAGATCAGCGGCATCGTTTTCATCATGCGCTGCTGCATTGGATCCATGCCCGGGCTCTCCGGCGACAGCCACTGCGCGCCGAGCATGATCAGCGCGTTGAGGATCGGCAGGATGTAATACGGATCCGGCGCGGACAGGTTCTGGATCCAGCCGAAGAAGGGTGCCTGGCGCAGTTCGACGCTTTCGAGCAACACGTAATACAGCGCGAAGAACACCGGAATCTGTGATCAGGGTCGGCAAGCAACCGCCGAGTGGATTGATTTTTTCCTTCTGGTACAGCTCCATCGTCGCCGCACTGAGTTTCTGCTTGTCGTCGCCGTAACGTTCCTTGAGCGCCTGCATGCGTGGTTGCAGGCGTTTCATCTTCGCCATCGAGCGGTATTGCGCCTCTGAGAGCTTGAACAGCGCGAGCTTGATCAGCAGCACCAGCAGGATGATCGCCAGGCCCCAATTGCCCACGAAGGAGTGCAGTTCGACCAGGATCCAGTGCAGTGGTTCGGCAATCGCGGTGAGCATGCCGTAATCGGCGGTCAGGTTCAGACCGTGGGCAATACCGGCGGCGTCGATGGCGGCGAGTTGGCTGTCAAGGGTCGGACCAACATACAGATGTGAGGCGATCGTGTGATTCTGGCCGGGCGCGACGGTGATGACGGGCGAAAAGCTGCGGATGAGGTAGCGAGGCGCGAGTCCCGGACTTTCCACTATCTGCGTCGAGTAGGCGTCGGTTTCGTCCTTGGCGGGAATCCAGGCGGCAAAGAAATAATGCTGCAGCATCGCCGCCCAGCCGCCGGCGAAATCGGCCTTGAGCGGGGTTTCGGCAAATTTGTCGAAGGCGAGTTTCTTGAACTTGTCCTGCGGGCTGTACCAGGCACCGCCGGCGAAGGCGTATTTTTCCGGATTGTTGAAGGAAAAACCGCTGCTGGCGATCACCGGAGGCACGCGCTGCAACTGGCGGTACTCGTTGCCGCTCCAGGCGGTGGTGCCGGAGTTGTCGATCTCCTCGCGGGTTTCGATCAAATAGCTGCCACGGGTGAAAACGTATACTTTGCGTACTTTGAAGCCGGAAGCATCCTGCCATGTCAACGGCACTTCAAGCTTGTCGCTGCCGGGGGCCAGCGTGTAGGAAGTTTTGTCCGCGCTGAAAATGGCCTGATGATCCGGCGCCGGCGAAGTCGCACTGACCAGACCGGTCTGGGCAACGAAATAAGTCGCGGCTGCATCGTCGAGCAGGCGTACTGGATGGGTCTTGTCTTTCGGATCCTTGGGATAATCCAGCAGATCGGCCTGGATCAGCGCGCCACCGCGAGTATCAATCGTCAGGCGCAACAGATCAGTGTGCACCTCGATCCTGGCCGAGGGTGCCACCGGAGTCGCCGAGCTCGGCGCCGGGGCCGTTGCCGGTGGCGTGCCCGCGGCTTGGGGAATATCGGCGTGAGGGATGTCTGCGCCCGCAGCAGCTGCCGGCGGAACCGCGCCGGGACTTTGTGTTGTGGCCGCCGTTTCGGCAGCAGCCTGGATCGGCGGCGATTTCGCACCGTAGTCCTGATCCCAGGCTTGCCACAATAAAAAAGCAACGAAGGTGAGTGCGGCGAGCAGGAACGGGCGGGTGATGAGCATGGAGAGAGGCTTGCCGTGGTTGGCGCTGCGTGCTGTGGAACAGGGTTCGCGCGTGCAGCGCGAATGCAATGGTCTTGCCTTGGCCTTCGTCGCGTCCCGCTACCTAAGCCTAAGGTTCGGCGCGCATTGTGCCGGTCGCGCCCGTTTGCTTCAATGTCGTATTTTGCTTCAATGCCGCATCCGCCGCCGCGAGCTTGCGCCAGATCGTTTCCAGATCGGCACGCAACACGGCATTGACTTGATCTGCGGCAAACGTGCGCGCGATCAGCAGGATGTCGATCTGCGGCAAACTTGCGCGATGCAGGCGAAAACTCTCGCGTATCGTCCGGCGGATGCGATTGCGTACCACAGCGCGTTTGGAAACCCGACGCGACACCGCCATGCCGAGTCGCGGACCGGGATTGGATGTGTTGCGATATTCCGCGACAAAGTTGCGGGTGGCAATGCGCAGGCTGTGACCGCGCAGCGCGGTGAAGTCGGCGGGTCGCAGCAAGCGCGCTGTGCGCGGCAGGCGCAGATCCGCCATTGCAGCGCTGCTTACGGGATCAGATGCTTGCGGCCCTTGGCGCGACGTGCGTTCAGCACGGCGCGACCGCCACGGGTTTTCATGCGTGCGCGAAAACCGTGCGTGCGTGCGTGCTTGAGATTGCCCGGCTGGAAGGTGCGTTTCATGTGCGTGCCTTGGAAAGCGGTAAAAAGACTGTGGAGGATAGGGGAAAAAGTGTATTTGTGTCAATATCATCGCGCTTGGCGTACCCGATGGCGCGGGGTAGACTGCGGCTTGCGCAAGTGAAACTACCGGAAGGATCGAGGCATCGATGAGCGAACTGTGGCGACGCTGCCTGGAGCGCCTGGAAGGCGAACTGAGCGTCGAGGACCTGCACACTTATCTGATGCCCTTGCAGGCCAGCGAGGACGCCGAAGGTCTGCGTCTGCTCGCGCCAAATGCCTATACCCTGGATTTCGTCAAGGCGGAGTTTTTGCCGCGCATCGGGAACGTGCTCGATTACCTCAACGGTTCGCCACTGCGGTTGCGCATGGAGGTCGGCACCCTCGCCGGCCGTCGCACCAACAAGCCCGCCAGCAAAGGCTTGGCGAACGAAATCGCACAGTTCGAGCACAACCTGGATCCACATTACACTTTCGATTCGTTCGTCGAAGGCAAGTCCAATCAACTGGGCAAGGCCTCGGCCATCCAGGTGGCGAACAATCCCGGCCGCGCTTACAACCCCTTGTTGCTCTACGGTGGCACCGGTCTGG
The DNA here is from genome assembly GCA_963804695.1 of uncultured Gammaproteobacteria bacterium. GTDB lineage: Bacteria > Pseudomonadota > Gammaproteobacteria > Xanthomonadales > Rhodanobacteraceae > Rudaea. The sequence goes on along the minus strand of CAWDRH010000003.1, from coordinate 2,303,739 downwards.
GCAAGACCCATTTGATGCACGCTGCCGGAAACTTGATCCGCGCCAACAATCCGGCCACCAAGGTGATGTATCTGCGCTCGGAGCAGTTTGTCAGCGCGATGATCGATGCCTTGCGTACGAAGAAAATGGACGACTTCAAACGGCGCTTCCGTGATGTCGATGCCTTGCTGATCGACGACATTCAATTCTTCGCCGGGAAAAACACCACTCAGGAAGAGTTCTTCCACACCTTCAATGCCTTGTTCGACGGCAAGCAGCAGATCATCCTGACTTGCGATCGCTATCCGAAGGAAGTCGACAACCTCGAGCCGCGGTTGAAATCACGCTTGGGCTGGGGCCTTTCCGTGGCGATCGAGCCGCCGGATTTCGAAACGCGCGCGGCCATCCTGCTGGCAAAAGCAGCGGCGCGCGGTCTGGATGTACCGGAAAACGTGGCGTTTCTGGTCGCAAAACGCATGCGCTCGAATGTGCGTGACCTCGAAGGCGCACTGAACACGCTGGCGGCACGTGCGAATTTTCTCGGCCAACCAATCACAGAGGATTTCGCCCAGGAAACCTTGCGCGATCTGCTCACGGTGCACAGTCAATCGATTACTCTATCGAATATCCAGAAAACGGTGGCAGACTATTACCAGTTGCGGCTGTCGGATCTGCTGTCGATGAATCGCAGCCGGTCCTTGGCGCGGCCGCGGCAGATCGCGATGTCATTGGCCAAGGAATTGACCGAGCACAGTCTTCCGGAAATCGGCAAGGCGTTTGGGGGCAGAGATCACACCACGGTGATGCATGCCTGCAAGACCATCCGCGAGTTGTGTCTGATCGACGGCAAATTGCGCCAGGATTGGGAAAAGCTCCTGCGCGAACTGACAGGTTAGGTTTTGCTGTGGGTAAGTTGTGGATGAACCCGAAGAGTGAAAACATGCACAGGTTTTCCACAAACGGGCAGGGAAGAAGGGAAAGCGAAATATCTATTTAACACATTGATAGCAAACAAAAAAAATAGCTGTCCCCAAAAGTGTGCGTACAGCAACTAATGCTTTTATTCTCTAATTAAACCCAATAACCGCAGACGGGATCCGGACATGCGCTTTTCTATCCAACGCGAAATCTTGCTCAAACCATTGCAACAAGTCATCGGCGTGGTGGAACGGCGGCAAACCTTGCCGGTGTTGTCGAATCTGCTCGTCGTTTCGAGTGCAAATCGAGTGACGTTTACCGGTACGGATCTGGAAGTCGAGATGTCCGCCAGCGCAGAAGCGCAGGACGTCCAGACTGGAGAAGTCACGGTTCCCGCACGCAAGCTGTTCGACATCTGCCGTGCCTTGCCCGATGGCAGCAAGGTGGATTTCAAGCTCAATGGCGATCGCGCCACTGTCAGTTCCGGTCGCAGCCGGTTTACCTTGGCGACGCTGGCGGCCACGGAATTTCCCGTCATCGACAATATCGAGCTGATCGAGCGCGTGAGCTTGCCTGAAGCCTCGCTCAAGGAATTGATGGATCGCACCGCCTTCGCCATGGCGAACCAGGACGTGCGTTATTACCTCAATGGACTGTTGCTGGATCTGCGCGAACGAATCCTGCGCTGTGTCGCCACGGATGGTCATCGCCTGGCACTGGCCGAAACTGAGCTGACTACGGGCGGTACAGCACAGAAGCAGATCATCATTCCGCGCAAGGGCGTACTCGAATTGCAAGGCTTGTTCGAGACCGGTGAAGGTAGCGTCGATCTTGAATTCGGACGCAACCATTTGCGCGTGCGCCGCAACGCCGTGGTCTTTACCTCAAAATTGATCGATGGCCGTTTTCCCGACTACGAAGCCGTCATCCCGATCGGTGCGGACAAACAGGTACATATTTCGCGCGAGGCTTTGCGCGGTGCACTGCAGCGCGCAGCGATCCTGTCGAACGAAAAATACCGCGGAGTCAAGCTTGAGGTCAGTCCAAACAAGCTGCGTATCGTCGCCCACAATCCCGAGCAGGAAGAGGCCGTCGAGGAACTCGAAGCCAATACAACGACCAGCGATCTGAGCGTCGGATTCAATGTGAATTACCTGCTCGATGCCTTGAACGCGCTGCAAGGTGACACGGTTCTGCTGTGCCTGCGCGATGGCAACTCCAGTTGCCTTCTGCGCACGCCCGACAGCGAGCGCTCGCGCCACGTCATCATGCCATTGCGGCTTTGACGCGTTTCCTTGGCACGCAACCACGGCAGTCGCTGAACCCGGATTTGCGCGGTAGTTTGCAGTGGTATTGAGTGAGTTACGCTTGCGCAACCTGCGCAATATTCTGGCGCAGGATCTGGAGCTGGCGCCCGGCATCAATCTTTTCCTCGGGCCCAATGGCGCCGGTAAAACCAGCGTGCTCGAAGGCGCGTATCTGCTTTCTCATGCGCAGAGTTTCCGGGCCGGATCGAGCGAGACCCTGATCCGTCACGGCGCAGAACAAATGTCGCTACACGCCCGTGTCAAGCATGCCGCCGGCACGGTTCAGATCGGACTGGCTCGAACGGCTGGGGCGTGGACGGCGCGGGTGAATCACGCCAACGTCGCCAATCTGGGTAGCATGCTGCGGGAATTCGCCTTGGTCTGTTTCGAACCGGGCAGCCACGCACTGATTGCAGGAAGCAGCGAAGTGCGTCGGAGCTTCCTCGATTGGGGTGTGTTTCACGTGGAACCGGATTTTCTGGCGCGCTCGCGCCAGTATCGGCGAACCCTGCGTCAGCGCAACGTCTTGCTGAAACAGGGCGCGGGCGATGCCGATCTGGATTTGTGGGATGCCGAACTGAGCCGTGCTGCGGCACCACTGGAAAAGCTGCGGCGAGAGTATTTTGCGCGTTACGCGTCGCTGCTCGTGGCCGGGCTGGCGGAGTATCTGCCCGAACTCGGCGCAGCCGAGGTATTGTTTGCGTCCGGCTGGCCGGCGGAGACTACGCTCGACGACGCGCTGCGACAGACCCGCGCCCGCGATCGGGTGCGCGGACACACGACGCGCGGGCCGCATCGTGCCGACTGGAGTATCCGCTTCGCCGCCGCACCGCAACGGGAGCATCTGTCACGCGGCCAGGAGAAAGTCTGCGCCCTGGCCTGCGTGCTGGCGCAGGCCGCGCTGCACGCGACTGTACGCGGGCAGTGGCCTGTCATCGCGCTGGATGATTTTGCCTCCGAGCTCGACCCGGAGCATCAGCGTCGCGTAGTACAAACCCTGCAATCCAGCGGCGCACAAATTCTGATCTCAGGCATCGATGTGCCGGCTTGCCTGCACGCTGCCGACCTGCCGGTCCGTGTGTTCCATGTGGAACATGGCCAGGTGCGCGGCTTGCTATAATCGGATATTCGCAGACGACCTCGCGTGGTCGGCCCCCAACTATCAATGTGATCCGGATGACCCATTCAGACTCAGCGCACGATCAGTACGACGCCAGCAACATCAAGGTTCTGAAGGGTCTGGAAGCAGTCCGCAAGCGGCCGGGCATGTACATCGGCGATACCGACGACGGTACCGGCCTGCATCACATGGTGTTCGAGGTTGTCGACAACGCGATCGACGAGGCGCTGGCGGGTTACTGCGATCATGTCATCGTCACCGTTCACAACGATGGCTCGGCCAGCGTCGCGGACAATGGTCGCGGCATTCCGGTGGACATGCACGAAGAAGGCCGCTCGACCGCCGAAGTGGTCATGACCGTCCTGCATGCTGGTGGCAAGTTCGACGACAACTCGTACAAGGTTTCGGGTGGCCTGCATGGCGTCGGCGTATCGGTGGTCAACGCCTTGTCGGACCATCTGTGTCTGACGATTGATCGCGATGGCTACCAGCATCAGCAGGAATACCATCTGGGCGAACCCTTGTACCCGCTGAAGCGGATCGGGCCATCCAGCCAGCGGGGTACCACGGTACGCTTCAAGCCCAGCCAGGAAACCTTTTCTGACGTCGAGTTCCATTACGACATCCTCGCCAAACGCTTGAGGGAGCTGTCTTTCCTGAATTCCGGCGTCAAGATCGAGTTGATCGACGAGCGCGTCGGCAAGAGCGATATCTTCCAGTACGAAGGCGGCATTCGTTCGTTCGTCGAACATCTGGCCCAGCTCAAGGCGCCGCTGCATGCGAGCGTCATTACCCTGAGTGCCAGCCATGAAGGCACGACCGTCGATGTCGCCATGCAATGGACCGACGCTTATCAGGAAACGGTGTTCTGCTTCACCAACAACATCCCGCAAAAAGATGGCGGATCGCATCTGTCCGGCTTTCGTGCCGCGTTGACGCGCACGCTCGGCAATTACATCGAAGCCAGCAATCTGCAGAAGTCGGCCAAGGTGGCGCTGACCGGCGACGATATGCGCGAAGGTCTGATTGCGGTGCTCTCGATCAAGATGCACGACCCGAAATTTTCCTCGCAGACCAAGGACAAACTGGTATCCAGCGAGATCAAGGGCACGGTCGAATCGATCATCAATGCCAAGCTCGAGGAATTCCTGCTGGAAAATCCGGCCGAGGCACGCGCGATTGCGGCCAAGGTGGTCGATGCGGCGCGTGCGCGCGAAGCTGCGCGCAAAGCGCGCGACATGACCCGGCGCAAAGGCGCACTCGACATCGCCGGCTTGCCCGGCAAGCTGGCCGACTGCCAGGAAAAGGATCCAGCATTGTCAGAACTGTTTATCGTCGAGGGCGATTCCGCTGGCGGCTCGGCGAAACAAGGCCGCAACCGCAAGACCCAGGCCGTATTGCCGCTGAAGGGTAAAATTTTAAATGTGGAAAAAGCGCGTTTTGATAAAATGTTGTCTTCCGCCGAAGTCGGTACGCTGATCACCGCCTTGGGTTGCGGCATCGGCAAGGAAGAATTCAACTTGGGCAAGCTGCGCTACCACCGCATCATCATCATGACCGACGCCGACGTTGACGGCTCGCACATCCGCACGCTGTTGCTGACGTTCTTCTACCGGCAGATGCCGGAGCTGATCGACCATGGTTACATTTATATCGGCATGCCGCCGCTGTACAAACTCAAGCAGGGCAAACAAGAACTGTATCTGAAGGACGATGCGGCGCTGAATTCCTATCTGATTGCCAACGCGGTCGAGGGTGCCGAATTCCGCTACAGCGCCGACGCACCACCGCTGCGCGACGCTGCATTGGAACGGCTGCTGCTCGATTACCACGTGGCCGTGGCGCAGATTGCACGTCTGGGCCAACGGTGCGACAGCGCCGTACTCGAAGCCATGCTCGATGTCGCCGCGCCCACAGCCGAACAATGGCAGCAACCGCAGGTGCTGGAAGCGTGGGTCGCGCGTCTGGCCGGCAAGATCAATTCCCAGGGCCTGGGCAAACCGGTCTATCGCTTGCAACTGCGAACGGCCACGTCCGAACATCCGGCTGCGCTGGTGATCGAGCGCGACCATCACGGCCTACGTAACATTCAGGTGTTACCGGCGGCGTTCTTCAACGGCGGCGATTTCAAGCCGATCCGCGACATTGGGCAAACGCTCGACGGACTGGTTCGGGATGGCGCCGAGATCCGCCGCGACAACGCGGTGAACAAGATTGCGCGCTTTGCCGAAGTCGATTCGTGGTTGCTGGAGCAAGCCAAAAAGGGCCGCACGATCCAGCGCTTCAAGGGCCTGGGTGAAATGAATCCGGAACAATTGTGGGAAACCACAGTGAATCCGGAAACGCGTCGATTGCTGCAGGTCAGTATCGAGGATGCTGTCGCGGCGGACCAGATTTTTTCGACCTTGATGGGCGATGTGGTCGAGCCGCGGCGCGAATTCATCGAGCAGAATGCGTTGCGAGTCAGTAATCTGGATGTGTAAATAATTTGTTGCCGCGCAGTTGCACCGCAGCTTGAGCTTGACCCGCAGCGAGGTTAATCTGGCTGCGGTGATGCTGCATTTCAATCGGTGTCAGAAATTTTCGGGAGTGGATCATGTCGATGAAAAATGGCGGTTGGATTCGGGCTTTCATGTGCGCCAGCGTGGCCTTGTTCTTCGTCGCCGCGAGCTTCAACGCATTGGCGAAAAAGGAGGACAAGACCGAATATCCGAACGCAACGCGCACCTCGCCGAAAACCGATCTGACCAGCAGTTCCGAACAGAAGACCCTGCAGGAGGGCATTGACGCGATCAATTCCGGCGATGACACCAAGGCGCAGACCAACTTGCAGAAAATTCTGGATTCGAGCAAGAGCAAATACGCGAAGGGCCTCGCCCTGGAAGGGTTGGCGAACCTCAAGTTCAACGCCGGTGACTACAAGGCGGCGATCGCCGACTACAAACAGTTGCTGGACTTGAACTCGCTGCCGAACGATCCGTATTTCGATTCGATGTTCAACTTGGTCAACGCCTACATGGCCGACGAGCAATACCAGACGGCGCTCGATCAGCTCAAGATCTGGCGCGATCAGGGCAAGCGCGAAACCGCTGATTCCTACGCGATCGAAGGCAATATCTACTATCGCGAGAAAAAATATCCGGAAGCGATTGCGGCGATCAAGAAAGCGCAATCGATGACCGACAAACCCAAGGATTCGTGGAACAGCGTCCTGATGGCCAGCTATGCGGAAAGTGGTCAGGGTTCGCAGGCCGCTGGCGTGATCGAGCAAGAACTGATCAAGGATCCGAACAACAAGCAGTTGATCCACAACGCCCTGGTCGTGTATCAGCAGTCCAATGACGACGACAAGGCCTTGGCTTTGCTTGATCGCGAACACGCGCAAGGGCTGATGACCGACGAAGACGACTACGTCACCGCGGCAAAGTTTTATGCCAGCATCGGCCAGAGTTCCGACAAGCCGGCGATCGCGATCAAGGGCGCGGATCTGTTGCAGGAAGGTATCGGCAAAGGCATCGTCAAGGCAAGCGCCGACAACTACAAGCTGATGGGCGATTCGTACCTGATCGGACAACAGGAAGACAAGGCGCTGGCAGCCTACGAGAAGGCGTCACCGCTGGCCACCAACGGCGACATCGATTATCGCCGCGGCGAGATTTTGGGTTCGCAGCAGGAGTGGGCGGCGGCAAAGACCGCCGTGCAGAAAGCGATTTCCCGCGGGACGACGCATCAGGGCAAGGCGTATCTTCTGTTGGGCAAACTGAACCTCGGACTCGGCGACAAGGCGGCGGCCAAGACCGCGTTCCAGCAGGCACAGCAGGATGCCGAAACACGCAGCGATGCCGAGCAGCAACTCCAGAAATTGCAAGCCAGGAAAAAATAAGCGCGCTCGCCATGATCATTCGCCAAGATGGAAATTAGAGTATCTATACAAATGTGGGAAGCTGGTGTAATTTACTTCGCTCACCGTCGATTGATCGACTGGACACGCGGGCAGCCGGGGCGTAATGCCTGCGGCTCGCGCACTACGCAACCGTTCATAAACACTGGTTCAATCTGATGGCGTCCGACGCATATCTAGACCCAATCGAGCCGTTCAACTGGAGGCGAACCATTGGGTTGGCGGCCACGTTCGCGTTACATGCGTTCGCGATCATGATGTTGCTGGCCCCGGTGGCACCGCCGCAGGCGAAGGAAAAGACCAAGGACAACGTGGTCACGGTGGAATTCATCGAGCCACCACCACCGCCACCACCACCACCGCCGCCGCCGCCGGAGCCGCCGAAGAAGCCACCGCCGAAGATCATCGAAAAGATCAAGCCGCCGCCGGTTGCGCCGCCGCCGCCGCCGCCGCAAGTGGTGACCGAGGAAGCAACGCCGATGTCGACTCCGGCTCCGCCGCCGGCGCCACCCGCGCCGCCAGCGCCGCCGCAGGACATCGCGCCTAGCGAAAATATCAGTTACCGCAAGATGCGGCCGCCGCGCTATCCGGTGCAGGCCATGCGCGAGCACCACACCGGCAAAGTGATTCTGAAAGTGCTGATCGCGCTGGATGGGTCGCCGAAAGAAATCACGGTGGAGAAATCCAGCAGTTACCGCGAACTGGATCAAGCCGCGATCGCTGCGGTGAAAACCTGGACGTTCAATCCGGGCATGCACAACGGCAAACCCTATGAGGGGTATGCTCTGGTACCGTTCGATTTCAACTTGAATGAACTATGATGGCCCGGCGGGCAGCGACTTGCCGGTACGAGTAACACTCTGAGCCTCCACACAAGGGTAGCGTTATGCAACAAGATGCAGCTTCGACTCAACCTGCCGCGCCAGGCAGCGTACCTCCGCCAGCGGATGCCGCAGCGGTCACGGCAGCACCGGTGGGCATGACGCCCGCGGGTCACAGCGATGCCGCTGCCCTGTCGCAGATGGGCTTCGACCATCTGGTCCACAACTTCGACGTACTCGGCTTCGCCGTGTTCTGGATTCTGGTCGTCATGTCGGTGGGTTCGTGGTTCTTCATCGTCATCAACGCTTGGCGAGCCATCGCGATCCGTTCGCGCTCCAGCCGTGTGCGCCATGTATTCTGGGAGACCACGTCGGCCCAGGAAGCGGTGCGCACGATGGAAGAACAGCCCAAATGGGAGCCGTTCTCCAAGATCGCGCTCGAGTGCGCTTCGGCGGCGGCGCATCACCAGCGTCATGAAGGCAGTCGCATGGTCGAAGCGCTCAACCGCTCCGAGTTCATCGATCGCGCCCTGCGTCAAGGCGTCGCCCACGAAAGCGCGCGCCTCGAAGGCGGCCTGACCTGGCTGGCGACGACTGGCTCGACCGCACCGTTCCTCGGCCTGCTTGGCACCGTGTGGGGCATCTACCACGCCCTGATCCGCATCGGCGCTTCCGGCAATGCCGGCATCGAAACCGTAGCGGGTCCGGTCGGCGAAGCGCTGATCATGACCGCCATCGGTCTGGGCGTTGCGATTCCGGCAGTGCTGGCCTACAACTTCTTCGTCCGTGCCAACCGTGTGACCAACGCCCAGTTCGACGAATTCGCGCACGACCTGCACGACTTCTTCGCCACCGGTGCGCGCGTCGATACCGGCGCGGCGGCGACCGTGGTTGCGCCGAAGCCAGCCCCGGCGGCTCCGAGGAAGTAAGTCATGGCGTTCAGTAGCGGTGGCGCAAGCGGCGGGGTGATGGCGGAAATCAACGTCACGCCGCTCGTCGACGTGATGTTGGTCTTGCTGATCATCTTCATGATCACGGCGCCATTGGCTGCGCACAAGATCAAGATCGAACTGCCGATTGCCACCTTGGACAAGCCGCCTGACGAAGTCGCCAACCAGCCGATCACGTTGTCGATCAAGGACACTGGCGATCTGTTCTGGGACGACGAACCCATTACCGAAGCGGCGATGCAGGCAAAAATGGCAGTGGCGGCACAGAGTACGCCACAGCCGGAACTGCAAATCCGCGCCGATCGTGATACCGAATACCAGTTGGTATCGACGATCATGGGCGATGCCAAGGCCGCCGGCATGATCAAGCTCGGGTTCATTACCCAGGCCAGTAGTCACGACAAATCAGAGTAATGAATAACGCGTTGCGGCGGTAACGCGGCAGTGCGGGTTCACGAGAGGTAGCAAAGATGGCTTTCAGTTCAGGTGGTGGCAGCGGTCCGATGTCGGAAATCAACGTCACGCCGCTGGTCGACGTGATGTTGGTGTTGCTGATCATTTTCATGATCACGGTGCCGATGTTGTCGCACAAGATTAAGATCGATCTGCCGCAACCGACCAATCAGCCGCCGCCACCCAATCCGCCCGAACCGATCGCATTGACGGTAAAGACGACCGGGCAGTTGTACTGGAACGACGAGCCGATTACGGAGGAAGCGCTGCAGGCGCAGTTGCGGGTGACGGCACAGAAGGATCCGCAACCCGAACTCAATATCAAGCCCGACAAGACCGTGAAGTATCAATTGGTCGCAACGGTGATGGCGGATGCGAAGAATGCCGGCATGGTCAAGATCGGATTCGTCTCCGCGGACCAATAGCGGCCGGCACGCACTACATGCCGCTTCAAAAACGCCGCTTTGATTGCGGCGTTTTGTGTTTCAGCTGGCGAGAATTTCCAGATACGCGCGCACGGTCGGCGCCAGACCGGCATAGAGCGCTTCGCCAATCAGCGCATGACCAATCGAAACTTCGGCCAGAAACGGAATCGCGGCCTTGAACGCACCGAGATTGGCCTGGTTGAGATCGTGGCCGGCATTCACGCCTAGGCCCGCACGCTGCGCACGCACCGCGATTGCTGCGCAGGCGGCGAGTTCACGCTGATAATCGCCATGCGCGAAGGCGGCGGCATACGGGCCGGTATAAATTTCCACTCGATCCGCGCCCAACTCGGCAGCGCGTTCGATTCCGTCCGCGTCCGCATCCATGAACAGACTCACGCGGCAACCGCAGGCTTTGAGTTCGGCGACCAGCGGCTTCAATCGCGCGCCGTCAGCGCGCAGATCGAAGCCGTGATCCGACGTGATCTGACCATCGCTGTCCGGCACCAGGGTGCATTGTGTTGGCTGAGTTGCCGTCACCAGCGCGAGCAGACCTGGATAGCCGTTGCGGGCTAGAGCGAAGCCATTGCCTTCGATATTGAATTCGGCGCGTCCGCGGCAAAGTGTGCTCAACAAGTGCACGTCGTCGGGTTTTATATGACGCTGATCCGGACGCGGATGGACGGTGATGCCGCCGGCGCCCGCGGCGATGCAGGCAGCAGCGGCCGAACCGACGTCGGGTTTGTCGCCACCGCGCGAATTACGCAGTACCGCAATCTTGTTGACGTTGACACTGAGCAAAGTCATGGCGATATCGGATGACGGACCTGCGTCCAGCATACGCAAGGCTCTCGGCTACGGCTACCGAACTGGCGTTGGCGGTGCGTCCCAACGTACCGGGACGGCGCTGCGCTCACCGCCGGCCAGATCGAGATCCAACGCGGCAATCCGGCCGCCGGCATCACGCTGGAACGTGAGTTCGCAACTGCCGTCGGCGCTGCTGAATCGGTCGCTGGCGAAAGCGATCAGCCTCTGGCGGGCACGACCAGTGAATTGCATGCTGAGAGCATCGGCGCGGACAGCGATGCGCACAAGCGTATCTGCATCGAGGCGATAGTCGCCGGCGTACGCAGACAACGACTTCGCATCCAGTGCGATCGGCACGCGCGTAAGTAGTGGCGCCCGATCGCTCAAGCGCGGCGCAGTAAAATTCACGCCGGCGGAACTGATCATGACGCTGGTCACCTTACCGGCCACACGCTGGAACGAAAGTCCCAGACCCGCGCCGGAGTCGAATTCGTCTTCGGCGTCGCGATACAGTGGCACTACCGGCTCGCCGCGCAGTTGCGCAGTCAATCCGTTGGTGCCGTCGCGAACGATGATCTCCGCGCCGTCGCGTACCTGATACAGGCCGGAGTATTGCGCAAAACTTGCCGCTGCAGGCGACGGCGGCGCGGACGACAACGGCGGCGCCGGTTGCTGCTTCAGCCAGGCGATGCCCAGTGGACTTAAATCCCGGGTCGAATCGGCGAGCAGGACCAAGGCCTGCTGGCGGTCGCTGCGAAAGCCGATAAACGCGGAAAAACCGCCAGTGACGCTCGCACGCCAGACCAGCGGCCAGGTCTGCCCCGACGCACCCGTCTCGACGATATTCCAGCCGAGTCCGAATTCCTGCGCTCCGGCCGAGGTCCGTGGCTGACGCGCCAGCAGCAGGGCAGGCCGCGCCGGCGAATCGGGTGGACGCAGATTGAGTTGCAGGAACGCCAGCAGGTCGGCAAGCCTTGAACGCAGCCCGCCACTGCCGGCAAGTACACCGAAATGCCAATGTGCCGACGGCAGACCGCGGCTATACCCATCGCGCAGGCCGGTGTCGTCGAATGTCGTGTGCAACAGGCCGAGAGGAATCAGAATCCGGTCGTGCAGCGTCTCGCGCATAACCAGTCGCGTCGGCACGACCCAGCAAATATCCGAGCAGGCCAGCGTCGAGCGGCGAATAAGCATATTCGCCGATGGGACCTTGCAAGCGGTCGTTGGCCAGAAACGCGAGCAGATCGTGCTCGGAATAATCCGCATACGGATCGTCGATGTTGTCCGGCATCAGGTTCGGCGGCAGGGCGGGCAATCCGGAATGATGAGTTGCCAGATCCTGCAGCGTGATGGTGCCCAGCGTGGGATCCGCGAACGGAAAATCCACCGGCAATAATTCCCGAATCGGGGTTTGCAGCCGCACCTTGCCAGCATAGGCAGCCTGTGCGAGCAACAATCCGGTGAAGACTTCGGTGACGGCGCCGATTTCAAAGACGCTGTCGGCTGCCGGCTTCGGCGTCCGGCCAAAAAACCAGGTGTCGTGTTGCGTGCCGTCGACCCAGCCTGCGGCGACGTCGCAATAAACCCCGCTGGCGACGCCTTGTTCCAGCGCGTCTCGGTAGACGGCGGTGTCTACCGGTGCGGCACAGGCGGCAGTGAAGGCAAGCGCGAGGATGAAAAGCGATTTGGTCAGAACCGGCGCTCCCGACGTTCCGTTGCACGAAGAATAACGCATCGTTGCAGGAAACCGGTGTGTCAGGCGACACAAAACTATCGGCGCCACATCCCTGTGGCGCCTGCATTCCTGTGGAGAGTGTACGGAGTTGGACTGCAACTGCCGTAAAAAGTTCTACGTCAAAGCTCTGCGTCAAGGACAGGATTGCGGAATCGCGCGCCAAACCACTGGATCCCAGTACGTGCCGTGAGCCAAATCGGAAGCCTTGTCGGGATGGAATTGCGCCGCCACCATCGCTGTGGTGTTGGCGGCTACCGTCATCGTCAGTGGCTTGGTCGTGTTGCGCCGAAGCGTGGCTATCTCGCCCACGCCCATCTGCTGGGTGGGAATGTCCTCGGTGACCAGCAGATGATGTTCCCCTGCACGCACGCGATACGTTTCCTGGCCGGTGGGACCTGGCGTCGTGCCATCGAGCTGCACGATGTGTGCGTGGTACTGACGATCGCCACGCGGCGCGACGTCGAAGGTGCTGATGCGGCCGCAGCTGGCAGCAGGAGGATTGGTAGTTGCTGGCGCCACAGCGGCCAAGGCGGCGGCGCCGAGCTGCATGCGCAGAGCAGGCAGATAAACACTTTGCACCGGTGCATTCAAGGCGACGGTGACGCCGTCGCGCAGCACATCCAGATGCAGTGGTGCGGATTCCGGCAAAGCCTCGACCGCGGATTTCAGCGTCGATGCCGCCAACGCCCGGCCCTCGGTATCGGCACCGAGATTGCGTAGCGACGTGCCGTTCACCGCCAGCACGACATCACCTGGCCGCAGTCCCAGACGCGCGGCCGTACCGCCGGGCGTGGTGCCGAGCACACGAAGACCATCGCGCGCATGGGCGGCGCTGGTGGAGTCCACCAGTACGCCGAGGTCGGTCACCCGGCGCGCCGGCAGGTCCAGGCTCAGATCGAGTTGTTCCGGATGCTGGCCGAGTTCACCGCTGGCAGCTAGCCGCGCCAGCATCATGTCCACGCTCTGATGCAGGCGTTGCTTGGTCGTAGCCGTGCATTATCGGCTGGGCCATGCCCGACTGTGTCGAGCCGGTCGGGGTCAGCTCACCGGCGTAGCGCCGAAGTGCTCAGCGTCAATGTCATCGGCAACAGCAAAAATGGAATGAATCGATTCATGGGATCACCTCAGATACGCGTCAACGAGAGCTGTTGCCGGCGCGAAACCAGTAAGGTGCTCAGAAGATCGCTGCGTTGTTTCCACAAAGGTACAAGTTCACTTTTGTTCGCGCCGTGATCGTAGAGCGATTGCAATGTCGCGTCGGTGCGGGCAAGTTCGGTTTCCGTATCGGACATGGCATCGTTCTGTATGCTCGCGGATGCGGCTGCCAGTGGCGCGGCATTGAGTTGCAACTCCAGCGCTTGCGCCCGTGCCTGCCAGTCGATCGCGGCCGTGTCGCCGGGCCGTAACCCGGGAACCAGCGCGACCGCGACCAAACCGGCGACCAGCGCCAGCCCAGCACCTCCGAGGCGGCGCAGTTGGCGCCGACGCCGGTGCTGTTGATAAACGCTGGCAATCTGCGGCCACAGGTCGATCGGCGCGACAGTAGCAGCCGGCGGCAGGTGCCCGGCAAGATCGCGGAAGTTCAATTCCGGTGTAGTCATGACGATGCCTGTGGTGATGGCGGACGCGATGTAATCAGTGTGTGGAGTTGTTTGAGTGCGCGCGCGAGGATGGACTTGGAATAACTTTCGCTCTGGCCGAACATCCTGGCGAGTTCGGCATGGGTGTAACCTTCGAGTTCGTGCAGCACCAGGACCGCACGCGCGTTTGGGGGCAAGCGCGCGAGCAGGGAATTCACATCGACGAGATTCGATGGTTCGCTGTCGCCGCCAGCCGTTTGCACAAACAGGGCCTCGGCATTTTTTTCGCCGTCCCGATGACGCAGCCGGCGCAACTGATCGATGCAGGCGTTCACGGTCAGGCGTTTGAGCCAGGCTCCGAAGGGTGCGTCGCCGCGGTAACTGCGAATGGAATCCATCATTTTCAAAAACACCTCTTGCACGACATCCTCGGCCAATTGGCGGTGGCCGAGCATACGCAGCGCCAAGCCGAAACAGGCGCGTCCGAAGCAGCGATAAAGCTGTGCGAATGCCTGCATGTCCCCACGCTGTGCCCGCGACAAGATCATTGCCTCAACCGGCTGGGCAAAGCCGACGGTCGGGCCGCATGGGTCATTCATTGACGTAAAGACGCGAGCGCGGCAATTATCGTCGCAGTCATGCCGGTGGCGGATAGCGTTGCAGCAGTTGCACCTGGCGAATGCGCGCTCTGGGCACTGTGAACTGGGCGTCACCACCGGCGCGATCCACCCGCAACTGCACGCCGCTGTCATCGGCGGCGAGGACTTCGCCTTCCACCCGCTTGCCGCCTTCGGTGATCAGGCGCACGCGCTGCCCCAGCACGTTCTTCAGACCGGTGTAGTCGATTACCGAATAATCGTGCTGTTCCGGCGCCGCCGCGGGAAGTCGTTCAATGGTCGGTTTCCAGACCAGGGCCAGGGTCGAATCCGGCGGCGGCGGGGGACTGGACGCGAGCTCGGGCATATTCACAACCATTGCTGGCAGAGGTGTTGGTACGGCGACGATGGGCAGCCGGACGGGAACCAGCCGGGCTTCCGCGCGATCCAGGCCATGCAGGCCCAGGTTGTCGTGCAGCACCGAGGCAGTTGCGGCATGACCTGTAGCCGCGGCCAGCGGGTTTACCGCGTTGACCGCGGTCGTGGCGGTTGGCGGTACCGCGGCCGGCACCTGCGCAGCAACCGAAGGGATGGCGGCGACGGACGTCGGCTTTGTTCCCGGCGTGGAGATCGATGCGATATCCGCAGCCTGCGCAGGCGGTGCCGTAGCGGAGTTGTGCGTGGCTGCTTCGGCGGTGCTGCCCGGCGCCGCTTCTGCGGGCGTCACTTCCGCCGCTGGCGCAAAGCTCAAACGAAACATGACCGGCGGCGCGTCGCTATAGCGTGCGGTCACGTTGAGCTGGCGCAAAAGCTCGTCCGCTGAGATATCGCGCCAATTGCTTATGGCGAAACTGCGGCTGGGCAAACTCAGAATGCTGACTTTCCCACCCTGCTCGATCAATTGCCGGTAGAGTTTGAGCAGTTCGCTGCCGGCCACGATGGCATGTTGCTGGAGCAGGTTCTGTACGGCATCGAGATGACGCTCGGTGAATTGCCCCGGCGTGATGGCGTCGCGCGCCGCGCAGTATCGATTACGCTGCTGCAAGTAACCCAGATCCGTGTAATCGACTGAAAGTTGATCAATGTGCAGCTTGTCCAGAAAATCCGGCGCCTGCAGCGAACGCGGATCGAACTGGCGCAACTCGGCATCCAGCACCAGATTGGCAACTCCCGTTGAGGCCAGGGTTACGCTCAGGTCGAGGCTGTGTGCAGCCGGATCGTAGGCGTATTCGATGCGCTCGTGACCGCTTCCCGCGGCCACGTTCATCCGGCTGTAGTCGGCGGCGGTGAATGCGGGAGCAGCACAGCCCAGCGTCTCGAAGGGCACGAAGGTCGCCGGATTGAGCCAGTGGGGATCCAGCCACGACAACGAGGCTGGCAGCGCAAGACCGGACACGGAAACGCTGAAATGTTCCGGCAGCGCAGATTCGCCGCCCAGCGCATGTTTGAACAGCCAGAAGAGGCCGGGCGAATCCAGTTCCACCCGATCGGCCCGATACACCGTGTGCGTGGTTGCAGGCGTCAGCGCTGACGCCGCTCAGACTGACGCTGCCATCGAGTCCGGCGGAAATAGCGTCGTATTTCACCAGCGCGTAGGGCGACAACGCCGCGGCCACGCGTTGCGCGTCCTGCCCGACCGCATACCAGGCCAGCAGTTTCAGGGCACCTGCCAGCAGAATTGCGGCGAGTGCAAGATTACGCAGCAGTTTCAACATCTCGGATGCGCTCCGCGCAGAGTCTGAAACTTAGCCCTAATGGGGTCGCGGGGCAATGCCCGCGAGTCACTCCGGGCAGGAAAGGAAACTGCGCACCGTCACGGGTGAACCTGTCCAGGCGAGCGCGCCGACATGCAGCGGCGTGGGTGCCTGGCCCACGATCTGCCACGGTCCGGATGCGACATCGGCCTCGCGCAGGGCGACGATTTCTCCCGTCGTATCCAGATCGAAGCTGACTCGATGCAGCCCATGACCAATGCCCCGGCCATCTGCCTTGAGCACGGCTTCCTTGGCCGACCATAGGCGCAGGAAAGCAATTTGTCGTAGCGCATCCGGCAGCGCGGACAACGCGGCGGCTTCGGCAGGATCGAACCAGCGTCGTGCCAATTCGAGTACCGGCCGCAGGCGGCGTGGTGTTTCCAGATCCACGCCCAGCGGCAGGCGCCGGCTCACGCCAACCAGCAAGGCGCCGCCACTGTGCGACAGATTGAATTCCAGCCTATGCGACGCGAGCCGCGGTTTGCCATGTTCGCCACGTTCGATGCGCAGATCGGCGGCTTTCGCCGCGACGTAAGCAGCCAGAAGATTCCGCACCAGAACCGAGTCTGCTGCCGCACCCGCTGCGTCGGACCATTGTGGGAAAAACCACAAATGGATTTCGCCATCAGCCAGAGGCTGCGGCGGAGAACGCGGCAGGAATGCCTCAGCGGAAATCAGCCGCTGCGGATTCCCGATCACAGGTTCCCGGTTCGCCATCACCAGTGCTATTTCAGCAAGCGCGTATCGACCAGGTGCTGCACCACCGACGGATCGGCCAGGGTGGAAATATCGCCGAGTTGGTCGGGTTGGTTCTCCGCAATCTTGCGCAGGATGCGGCGCATGATCTTGCCCGAGCGCGTTTTCGGCAATAACGGAGCCCATTGCAACTGGTCGGGCGTGGCGATCGGACCGATTTCCTTGCGCACATGCGCGATCAATTCCTTGCGCAGTGCATCGTCGGACGCAACACCGGTCTTCAGGGTCACATAAGCGTAGATGCCCTGACCCTTGATATCGTGCGGATAGCCGACCACCGCAGCTTCAGCGACTTTCGGATGCGCGACCAGGGCGCTTTCGACTTCGGCGGTGCCGAGCCGATGCCCGGACACATTGATGACGTCGTCGACACGACCGGTGATCCAGTAATAACCATCGGCATCGCGGCGCGCGCCGTCGCCGGTGAAATAAGTACCGGGATAGGTCCTGAAATAGGTGTCGACGAAACGCTGATGGTCGCCGTAGACCGTGCGCATCTGGCCCGGCCAGGAATCCAGCAACACCAGGTTGCCTTCGCATTCGCCGTCGAGAATTTTGCCATTGGCATCGACGATGGCCGGTTGGACGCCGAAGAACGGCTTGGTTGCAGACCCGGGCTTCTGCGCGATCGCGCCGGGCAGTGGTGTGATCAGGATGCCGCCGGTTTCCGTCTGCCACCAGGTATCCACGATGGGGCAACGGCCGTCGCCGACGACACGCCAGTACCATTCCCAGGCTTCCGGATTGATCGGCTCACCGACGCTGCCAAGCAGACGCAAGGACGTCCGTTTCCATTTCTTCACCGGCGCCTCGCCCTCGCGCATCAGCGCGCGGATCGCGGTCGGCGCGGTGTAGAACAGCGTCACCTGGTGCTTGTCGATGACCTGCCAGAAGCGGCCCGAGTCCGGATAGTTCGGCACGCCCTCGAACATCAGCGAGGTCGCGCCATTGGCCAGTGGGCCGTAGACGATATAGCTATGGCCGGTGACCCAGCCGACGTCGGCGGTGCACCAGTAGACATCGTCCTCGTGCAGATCGAACACGCATTCATGCGTATAGCTCGCGAACACGCCATAGCCGCCGGTGGTGTGCAACACGCCCTTGGGTTTGCCGGTGGAACCCGAGGTATACAAAATGAACAACGGATGTTCGGCATTGACCGGCGTCGGCGCACATTCGTCACTCTGCGCGGACATCAGGTCGCTCCACCAGCGGTCGCGCGGCGCCTGCATGGCAACCGGTGAACCGGTGCGCTTGACCACGAGCACGGTTTCTACACTGGTCGTGCCGGGCCGGGTCAGAGCTTCATCGACATTGACCTTGAGCGGCACTTTCTTGCCGCCGCGCAGGCCCTCGTCGGCGGTGATCACGAGTTTGGAAGTGGAATCGGCGATGCGTCCGGCCAGCGAATCCGGCGAGAAGCCGCCGAACACCACGGTGTGCACAGCGCCGATGCGCGCGCAGGCCAGCATCGCCACGGCGGCTTCGGGAATCATCGGCAGGTAGATCGTGACCCGGTCGCCCTTGTTCACGCCCAGGTGCTTGAGCAGATTTGCACATTTACACACTTGCGCGTGCAGTTCGCGATAGCTGATCGCCTTCGATTCGCCCGGATCGTCGCCTTCCCACAGGATGGCGGTCTTGTCGCCGCGCTTTTCCAGATGGCGGTCAAGGCAATTCGCGGAAAGATTCAGTTCGCCATCGGCGTACCAGCGGACATGCAGGTTATCGGCGGCGAACGATACGTCCTTGACCTGCATATACGGCTTGCTCCAATGCAGACGCTTGCCGATGCGGCCCCAGAAACCATCGGGATCGCGCACCGATTCGGCGTAGAGCTTTTCGTAGTCTGACGCGCCGATGTTGCTGCGAGTGGCGAAGTCGGCCGGAACGGTATAGAGCTTGGACATGGAGCACCTCCGCGAACAATAGCTGCGCTGTCCGATCTATGCCGGCGCGCGGCGAACGTTGTAATGTAACTGTAGTTCAATCGCGTCAAAGTTTCGACTCGCGGGAGATTGTCATCGAAATGTCATCAAGGCGGCGTAGGTAGATCAAAGTCGCTCACGCAGCAACGGCCGCGCATGTCCGCGGCAATAAATAACCAAGGTCATGGGGAGAACAAGATGGCAATGGCAACCACGATTCCAGATGGCGCACTGACCCACAGTCATGCGCGTGTCATTTTTGCGTCCAGCCTCGGTACCGCCTTCGAGTGGTACGACTTCTATCTTTATGGATCGCTTGCCGCGGTCATCGCCAAGCAATTTTTCTCGGGCCTGAATCCGACCAGCGCGTTCATCTTCGCCCTGCTGGCGTTTGCGGCCGGTTTCGCTGTGCGGCCGTTCGGCGCTCTGCTGTTCGGCCGTCTGGGCGACATGATCGGGCGAAAGTATACTTTTTTGATCACCATCGTGATCATGGGTACATCGACGTTTCTGGTGGGCTTGTTGCCGAGTTACGCGACCATCGGCGTCGCAGCGCCGGTGTTGCTGATCAGTTTGCGTCTGCTGCAAGGGCTTGCCCTGGGCGGTGAATACGGCGGTGCGGCGACCTATGTAGCCGAGCATGCGCCGGCGGGCAAGCGCGGGTTCTACACCAGTTTCATCCAGATCACAGCGACCTTCGGTCTGTTCCTGTCGCTGATCGTCATCCTGCTCTGCCGCAGTCTCACCGGCGCTGACTTCGAGGTCTGGGGCTGGCGCATTCCGTTCCTGGTATCGTTCCTGCTGCTCGTGGTATCGGTTTATATCCGCCTGCAGTTGCACGAGTCGCCGCTATTCCAGCAGATGAAGGCTGAGGGCAAAGGTTCCGAGGCGCCGTTGACCGAGTCGTTCCTGCGCTGGCCCAATCTGAAGATCGTGTTGCTGGCCCTGTTTGGCGCTACGGCGGGTGAAGCCGTGGTCTGGTATGGCGGCCAGTTCTACTCGCTGTTCTTTCTTGGCCAGACGCTGAAAGTGGATCCGGCGACCGCACAATGGCTGCAGGCGGGTGCGTTGCTGATCGCCACGCCGTTTTTCGTCGTGTTCGGCGCACTGTCCGACCGCATCGGGCGCAAACCGGTGATCATGGCCGGTTGCCTGCTCGCCGCGCTGACGTATTTCCCGATCTTCCAGGGCTTGACCCATTACGCCAATCCAGCGATCGAGTCGGCGAGCAAGAACAATCCGGTGGTCGTGACGGCCGATCCGGCCAGTTGCAGTTTCCAGTTCGATCCGGTCGGCAAGACGGTTTTCACCAATTCCTGCGATATCGTCAAGGCCGCGCTGGCCAAAAGCGGTGTGCCTTATGCGAATGAAGCGGCCACGCCCGGAACCATCGCCTCGCTCAAGGTGGGCAGCACGAACATTGCCGCGTTCGAGGGCGGCCGCATGGAGGCAGCGGCATTCAAGACCCGGTCCGAAGCTTTCGGTAAACAATTGGGCGCCGTGCTTACGTCCGCCGGCTATCCGGCCAAGGCGGACCCCGCACAGATCAATGCGCCGATGGTATTGTTGCTGCTGACCATCCTCGTGCTTTACGTGACCATGGTCTACGGCCCGATCGCCGCTTGGCTGGTCGAGATGTTCCCGACCCGCATCCGTTACAGTTCGATGAGTCTGCCGTATCACATCGGCAACGGCTGGTTCGGCGGCTTCCTGCCAACGACCGCGTTTGCGCTGGTCGCGTTCAAGGGCGACATCTACTATGGGCTGTGGTATCCGGTGATCGTCGCGGCGATGAGCCTGGTTATCGGCGCGTTGTTCTTGCGCGAAACCAAGGATGTGGATATTTCCAGATAGGTGAAGCCTCAACACAAGGGCGTCTAAATCGAAGGGCCGGCGCTCGCGCGTCCAGCCCTTCCGCTTGGTTGTGCGAACAGGTGGGATCAGGCTTTCTTGATCAGGCTGATCAGGAACAACAGGATCACGGCACCGATCACGGCGTCGATGATGGAGGCGATGATGCCGCCGCCGATGACGATGCCGACCATCGGCAACAACCAGCCGGCGATGAATGCGCCAACGATACCGACCACGATATTGCCGAGCAGACCGAAGCCGCGCCCCTTCATGATCAGTCCGGCGAGCCAGCCGGCGATGGCGCCGATGAGAAGAAAGACGATCAGTGCTTGAATATCCATAATATTGCTTCCTCAGCCAAGGTCGCGCATTGCGACCTTGCCTGTGTACCAGAACCCGGCGCGTTAGCCATCATGCGGTGCAGCGAATCGAGGCGCCGTATCCGCCGGATGGCTTGGCGATTGCGGAGTCGGCGGTGCGACGGCAGGTTTGCGCAGGCTCGCACGCAAGGCGCTGATGTCCTTGTCGGAAAGCAGCACGGCCGCCGGTTGCGAGGTCGCGGCGATGCGCGCTGCGGCGAAGGCGAACAGCGCGGCAAACAGACCGCCGAAGCCCAGCAGCAACCCAATGCCCATCAGGCCCGGCGTCTTTGCCGAGAAGCCCAGGCCGAAGCCCAAAACCGCGAGTAACAGCAGGATCCAGCGCATCGTCGTTCCCCGACCTCAGACGTTGATTAATGCTGCCACAGAGCCGTTCGTTGCGCGAGTCCCGGCCGGCGGGGAGACGAACTTTGACGCTGGGTGGCGCGGTCGCCGTGGCGGAGCAACACGATCCGATTCGTGCGTGGAAAATCCGCGCGTAGAAAATTCACGCGTAGAATTCGGTGTTGCAGGATGCTGCACACCCTGCATGGAGGGACGATGGAAAACCTGCAATCGCTGGCTCTGGCCGGCGGACTGGCCTGGGCCAGCGGCATTCGTCTGTACGCGGCGATTTTCGTTGTCGGCCTGCTCGGCCGCTTTGGTTACGTGCATCTGCCCGATCATCTGTTGTTGCTGGAACACGATTGGGTGCTGGGTGCATCGGGCGTGATGCTCGTCGTCGAATTTCTAGTAGACAAGATACCGGCGCTCGATTCTGCCTGGGACGCGATCCACACCTTCATCCGCATTCCGATCGGCGCCTTGCTGGCCTGGGGCGCAATGGGCGATGCGACGCCCGACGTGCAAATGGCGGCCGCGATTCTCGGTGGTGCGATCACCGGCGGTACGCATCTGGCCAAGATGGGCACGCGCGCGGCGATCAACACGTCGCCGGAGCCGGTGAGCAACTGGACCGCCAGTTTCAGCGAGGACGGCATCCTGCTCGGCGACCTGTGGCTGGTGTTCCATCATCCGCTGGCATTCCTGATTCTGCTTGCCGTCTTTCTCGTCTTCGTGATCTGGTTGATACCGAAGATCTTCCGGTTCCTGTCGCGGTTGTGGCGCAAACTGACGGGCGCGAAGATATCGCAGGCCGCGATCGAACCGCCGCCACGCTGAACGCAGCCGCCAAAAAACCGGCGCAACTGTCCCTTCCGGCACATCTTCGCTGGTTGGTGTCGCGCTAAGCTGGCGCACAATCCATTCACTCTCGGCAAGGAACACGCATGTCCATCCGGCCCCCGATCGCCCCGTTCGTCGCCCTGTTCGCGGCGTGTCTGACGCTCGCCTTGTCCGCGCCTGCGGTACTTGCTGCCGACGCAGCGAAACCGGCGGCCCACGATGCCGCCGATTCGGCCAAGGCCGATGATTTCTCCAAACTGCCACCCTTTCCGGCCGACAAGACCGTACATCAGACAACCCAGATCGGCGGCAAGACGCTGAACTACGATGCGACCGTCGGCTCGCTGCCAGTGCGCGATGCCAAAGGCAAGGTCACCGCCGACGTGATGTTCATTGCCTACACCGTGCCCGGCAAGGATCGGCCAGTCACGTTTGCACTCAACGGCGGTCCCGGCGCTTCGTCGGTGTATCTGAATCTCGGTGCGATCGGTCCCAAGCGCGTGAAATTCGGCACCGCCGGCGACAGTCCATCGGATCCGGCCAGCTTGATCGACAATCCCGGCAGCTGGCTCGATTTCACCGATCTGGTCTTCATCGATCCGGTCGGCACCGGCTTCAGCCGCGCGCTTGTGCCCGAGGATCAGGCAAAGAAGGATTTCTATTCGACCGACACCGACATTCAGTATTTGTCGCGCATCATTTACGACTGGCTGGTCAAGAACGACCGCCTGATGGCGCGCAAGTATCTGGCCGGCGAAAGCTACGGCGGTTTCCGTGGCCCGCGCATCACTCACTATCTGCAGACGCAACTCGGCGTGGCGATGAACGGCGTGGTGCTGGTGTCGCCGTATCTGGATCCCAGTGCTTCGGAAAACGGCGATCTGTCGCCGCTGCCGTGGATGCTGACGTTGCCGAGCATCGCTGCGGCAAACCTCGAACGCCAGGGCAAGCTGACTTCGGCGGCAATGGCCGACATCATTGCCTACACCCGCGGCGATTACGTCACCGATCTGCTCAAGGGCCATTCCGACCCGCAAGCGCTCGAGCGCATCGTCAAACGCGTGACCGAACTTTCCGGGCTTGATCCCACCTTCGTCCGCCGCTCGGGTGGTCGTCTCGAAACGCAGGCGTACTTGCGCGAGGTTTATCGCAGCGAAGGCAAACTCGGCAGCCGCTACGATTCCAACGTCACCGAATGGGATCCGTTCCCGTTCGCGCCGGAACAGCGCACCGGCGATCCTCTCCTCGATTCGATCATCGCGCCGACGACCACGGCGATGGTAAATTTCATCACGAACACGGTTGGTTGGAAATTCGACGCGCGCTACAACGCGCTGAGCTATGAAGTGAATCGCCTGTGGCATAGCGACAAGGACGAGGATCGTGGCTCGGTGCAGGAGCTGCGTCAGTCGGTCGCGATCGACCCGAAGCTGCATGTCCTGATTGCGCACGGCTGGGACGACCTGTCCTGCCCGTTCATGGCGTCGCTGCTGATCGCCGACCAGATGCCGGTGATGGGCGACACCCATCGCGTACAGGTACACGAATATCCCGGCGGCCACATGTTCTATGCGCGACCGGACAGCCAGGCCGCACTGCGAAGCGACGTGATGGCGATGTACGCAGAGCACTGAATACAGTCCGGAGTGAATCGCAGGCGCTGAGACGTGCGCCATGCAATGTAGTTGCGTCATGAAGTTCTCCGCTGAGCAAAGTCCTGCGCCGCGTGGCCCGATCAAGGGCCGCGGCGCCGCTTCCAATCCGGCAGGCCGTTTCGAGACGACGGCGCTGGAGGCGGTCGATGATGGCTGGGAACGCGAAGCCGAATCCGCGCCGCGTCCAACGACGCAGGTCACCGAGGAACGTGCTCGCTCAATCATCAGCCGCAACGATTCGCCGGATGTGCCGTTCGACCAGAGCATCAATCCGTACCGTGGTTGCGAGCACGGTTGCATGTATTGCTTCGCGCGGCCATCGCACGCGTATCTCAATCTGTCGCCGGGTCTGGATTTTGAAACCAAATTGTTTGCCAAGACCAATGCCGCGGAACTCTTGCGCACCGAATTGGCCAAGCCCGGCTATCGCGTCAGCCCAATCAATCTCGGCGCCAACACCGACCCTTATCAGCCAATCGAGCGGCATTATTGCATCACGCGCCAAGTGATTGAGGTGCTGACCGAATGCCGGCATCCGTTCACGATTGTCACCAAGAACGCGCTGGTCGAGCGTGATCTGGATCTGCTCGCGCCAATGGCGAAGATGAATCTGGTACGTGTATTCATTTCGGTTTCGTCACTGGACAATCGCCTTGCCGCGAAACTCGAACCGCGGGCGAGCGCGCCGCATCGGCGTGTCGAAGCAATCCGTGCACTGAATGCCGCCGGCGTACCCTGCGGTGTGCTGGTCGCGCCGATCATCCCGATGATTACCGACCGCTGGCTGGAAAAAATCCTCGAACGTGCTCACGAGGCCGGCGCGCGCATGGCCGGCTACACTGTGCTGCGCCTGCCCTGGGAATTGAAGCAGTTGGTAAAGGAATGGCTGGAATTGCATTTTCCGGAACGCGCCGAACACGTGCTCAGTTTGGTGCGGCAGATGCGCGGCGGACGCGACAACGATCCGCGCTTCGGCACGCGCATGCGCGGTGAAGGCGAGTTCGCCGACTTGATCCGGCAGCGCTTCGCGATTGCCGCGCGCAGCTACGGCTTTGGTCTGAGCCGCTCGCTGACACTGGATACGACGCAATTCAAGCCGCTGCGGCCGGCTTCACCGCAACGCGATCTGTTTTGATGCGACTTCTATTCCACCGCGTACACGATTTCCGCGCGCTGAAACAATACCCATGAGGTCGCAATGTATTTATTTCCACTTCTTGGCATATTGCCCCGATGAGTGTGGGTGAAGGCAGCCGGTGCGATCAGTAGTGCACCGGTTTGCGGAACGATCTTGCGCTGCTGGTGGAAGAATTCAGTTTCGCCTTCCGCGAAGCTATCGTTGAGATAGATTGTCCACAACAGGGTGCGGTGCAGGGTTTCCGACGTTGCGTCGCCGAGCTTCGGATACAGCTCGCAATGCCAGTACGGATAGCCGCCCTGGTCGGCCAGATATTTTTGCAGATTGATCGTGCCGGGCCGCAGCGTCTTGCGGATCAGGGCCCGCAGCAGCGCATCCGGTAACGCCGCCAGACTCCGTTCATCCAGCCGTATCGCAGCTCCCGTGTTTGGATCGGGCATGCTCAGCGACAAGGGCGCGAGCAGGGTGCACGGATAGTTGCGCAGATAGCGCATTAGGCCGGTCATCATCGCCGCATTCAGGGCGCGCTCGGCATCCTGCCACGGCGAGCGACCACTGATCTGGATATCCCAACTGTCCTTGAGCTTTACGTCCACGCCGCCGCCGGTCGCGCCACGCACGGCTTCGCCACTGGCGTCGAAGTGCCGGATCAAGGTCGCGCAGCTCGTGAGGTCCAATGCGTTTTCATAGACCTCGATAAAATCATTGCTCATGGAATCGGTTCCGGGATTACGGCTCGCGTCGGCGAATCTGCGATGCAAGGCATCGCATTGTCGCGGCTGGCGTCGCGTCACCCTGCTGCCACCAGGCTGTCAGCAGCCCCTGCGCATGCTTTGCCCGTGCAATTGCGCACGCAACGACGCAGGACAATCGCCATGTTGAATCCCAATGTTCCGGCCTGGTTTGAAATCCCCACGGACAACCTCGATCGCGCCCAGCGATTCTACGAGACGATCCTGGCGCAGCCGCTGCTGCGCGAGCGCTTCGGCGGTACCGATATCGCCGTACTTCGCGGCGGCGCCAAGCCCAATTCCAGCGGCGCCTTGATTGCGATGGACGATTGCCGCCCCTCGGTACAGGGCAGCATCGTGTACTTGAGTGTCGCCGATCTGGATGCCGTGCTGGAGCGGGCGCAGAAAAATGGTGGCGACACCCTGATGCCGCGCACGGCATTGCCGGAGGGGATGGGTTTCTTCGCCCAGTTCCGCGACTGCGAGGGCAATCGCGTCGGCCTGTGGTCGCCGAAGTAAAGGGCTGCACGAATGAGCCGCGCGCGGCGCTGCGCGATCGGCGGGCGATATGGTAAAAATGATGAGTGCGCCGCGCCGACCGCCTGTTCCTGATTATTCATGCCCTGCGTGGACGCCGCACGGCCTTGCCGGCGCGGCGTCTGGCCGAAACACTGGGCGTGTCCTTGCGCACGGTGTATCGCGATGTCGCCGACTTGCAGTTGTCTGGCGTGCCCATCGAAGGCGAGGCCGGCATCGGCTATATGCTGCGCAAGGGCGCGGACATTCCGCCGCTGATGTTCAACGCCGATGAGCTCGAAGCACTCGTCGTCGGCACGCGTTTCGTGCGTGCGTTCGGCGGCCAGCGCCTGACCCGCAACGCCGCTGCCGCGCTGCTGAAGATCGAGGCGGTGCTGCCGCCGGAATTGCGTGCACGCACCCGGCGTTCGTGCATCTTCGCACCACCGCGTGAAGACCGCATCGAGGTTACCGGCATCATCGATCGACTGCACGAAGCCATCATCGCAGGGCATGTGCTCAAACTGGCGTACCGTGACAAGGCAGGCAGCGCCAGCGCACGTGAAGTCGAACCGCTGTGTCTGGCGTTCTGGGGCGGTGCCTGGACGCTCGGCGCCTGGTGCCGGATGCGCCGCGACTTCCGCAATTTCCGCCCCGACCGCATCGCCAGCTTCGAAGTGACCGGTGAACTCTTTACCGAAACGTCTGAGCGCGGCCTGGCCGCCTATCTGCGCGCGATGGGCGCCGGAGCGGACGCGATCGATTCGTAGAGCGGTTTACACAAGTATAATTCGCCGCAAAGTTCCGCGCCGCTTCAGCGCAACACTCGCATCGGCTTGACCGGCATGCCGTCGCTCCACATGCCCATCGACACCTGGGCCGGAGAACCGCCCAGTGCCGCATTGCATTCGTGGCGATAGAAGGCGCAGTCGCTCAAGGCATCGAACAATTTCCAGGTACCGTACCAATCCAGCGCATCGACTGTCCCGGCGTGTTCGAAGTCCCGCAGCAGTGCCCGACGTGAATTGGCAGGATGGGAATTCAGCGTTGCCGAAGGTGCGGCATGATTGGCAATCAATGCCGGACTGCCGTGATCATCGCTTTCCAGCTCGATCACGTTCTTGTTCGCCGCCGGTACCTGCGCGGCGGCGGTGTAGAAGCTCAAGCCCAGCGATTCGTAGGCGAGGCGGTCGTCCGCGCCGACCACGATCAACAACAGGGTTTGCGGTGGCATCGGCGCAAGATCGGTATGCGGAACCGTGATACGGCGGCTTCCATCGCGGCTTCCATCGCCGGGCTCCACCGGCATCACCGCGCGGAACGCGGGCAGGCCTGTGCTGGCCGCAGCCGCGGCGAGCTGCGCGCTGAGCACGCCGCCGGCAGAGTGGCCGACGATAGCGACACGGGTGAGATCAGGACGAATGCTGGTGCGGCCAGCGGCCAGCTCGGCCAGCGCCGCGCGCACGCCGGCGATGGCGTTGGGCAGGAAATCGCCGCCGGGTGTGAACAGGCTATTCTGGTAATTCGGCCAGATCACGATGTTGCCACGGCGGACGATATGATCGATCCAGGCGCGATAACCCTTCGGATCCAGTGCCCCCCAGCCATGGACGAATACCACAACCGGCGCGGTGGCCGGCACCGGGTCGGCCGGCGCGAACAGCCACCAGCCGTGGGCGCCCGATTGCACTTCGTGTGCGATCACCTGCGCATGCGCGTAGTCGGCGCCGCCGGGTCCATGCGGCGGCTGCGCGGGTGGCGACGGCGGTTGCGCACGGGCGGCCGGCGCGGCCGCAAGCAGCAGGGCGCAAAGTCCGAGGATGAAAACGTTTTGACCTAGGCGATGGGATTTTGTCGGCATGGATTTTCCGTGAATGGCGAGGCGTGCGTTGATCCCTGTAACGCGCGAGGCGGTCGGGCGATGACAGCGACACGACGCCAGCCCATCCATTGGCACACGCGCGGCGATGAATTGGTGCGATCATGAGCGAAAGAACGATCGGAGAGACTGTATGCAACGCTGGATCATGAGTTTGCTGCTTACCGGGATGACGGCGATGACGATGGCTTATGCGGATGCACCACGCAGTGATACGGCCGATGCGCGCTTCAAGGCGATCTACACCGCCGAATGGACATGGCGACAGCAGCAGTTTCCCGGCCTCGACGACGAGGATCGTGCCGCTAGCGCGCACGATGACCGTTTGCCCGCGGTCGATGCGGCCACGCAGCAGATGCGCTTGAAGTACTGGGACAATGTACTGCGCGAAATCGCCGCGATTCCGATCGACCAACTGTCGGCCGAGAACCGCGTCAATCTGGCCGTGTACAAGCCGCAGATCGAGAACCTCGCCGCCGATGTCCGCTTCCGCAGCTACGAGATGCCGTTCAACAGCGATTCGCAGTTCTGGTCGGATCTGGGCTTCATGGCAAGCCGGCCGATCAGTGACCTGAAACACGCGCAAGCCTATATCGCGCGCCTGAACGACGTGCCGCGCTATTTCGACGAAAACATCGTCAATATGCGCGCGGGACTCCAGCGCGGATTTTCCGTGCCGCGCGAAGTGCTGGCCGGGCGCGATGTATCCATTTCCACATTTATCGATGTAAAGACGCCGCAGGACAGCGATTTCTACAAACCGTTCAGGCAGCTGCCGGCAAACATTTCCGCCGACGAGCAGGAAAAACTCCGCGCCAAGTGCGCCAAGGCGATCGGCGAACGCGTGATTCCCGCGTACGCGAAATTGCTCAAGTTTTTCCGCGACGATTACGTGCCGCACGCGCGCACTACGCTCGCAGCCGAAGCGTTGCCGGACGGCAAGGCCTACTACCGCCAGCAGATCATTGAATACACGACACTGGATCTCGATCCCGAAGCGATCCACCAGATCGGCCTGAAGGAAGTCGCGCGCATCGACGCCGAAATGCAGGCAACGATGAAGGCCACGGGATTTCAGGGTGATTTCCCCGCGTTCCAGAAATTCCTGCGCACCGATCCGCAGTTCTATGCGAAGACGCCTGACGAACTGCTGATGCGCGCGTCATGGATCGCCAAGCGTGTCGACGGCAAACTCTCGCAGTTCTTCGGCCTGCTGCCGCGCGGACGTTTCGGCATTGAACCGGTGCCGGCGGCGATCGCGCCATTCTGGACCGCTGGCCGTGGTAGTGCGCACACGTACTGGGTGAACACCTACGATCTGCCTTCGCGGCCGCTGTACAACCTCACCGCGCTCACACTGCACGAATCCTCGCCGGGACATTCGTTCCAGGGCTCGCTGGTCGAGGAACAGAAAAGCGTCCCGGATTTTCGCCACGAATACATTTCCGCCTACGGCGAAGGCTGGGCGTTGTATTGCGAAAAACTCGGCAAGGAAATGGGAATCTACCGGACGCCCTACGATGAATTCGGCCGCGAGTCCTACGAAATGTGGCGCGCCGCGCGCCTGGTCATCGACACCGGCATCCATCACGAGGGCTGGACCCGCGCGCGGTCGATCAAGTATCTCGCCGACCACACCGCGCTCAGCGAACACGAAGTGGAAACCGAAGTCGACCGCTATATTTCCTGGCCGGGCCAGGCGCTCAGCTACAAGCTCGGCGAGATCAAGATTCTCGAATTGCGCGCACTCGCGGAAAAGGAACTCGGCGACAAATTCGACATCCGCAAATTCCACGATGCGGTGCTCGACATCGGTTCGGTGCCATTACCGGTGCTGGAAGATCACATCAAGGAATTCATCGTCGCGCAGAAAGCCGAGGTGAAGAAACCCGAAGCGGGAAAAGCATAGTCGCGCGTTCGCGGATTATGGGCAGTCGCGCGGCTTCGTGCGACAATCCATCCACGCGCCCGTAGCTCAGCTGGATAGAGTAGTGGCTTCCGAAGCCATTGGTCGGGGGTTCGAATCCCTCCGGGCGCGCCATTCCGTTGCCGAGTTTTTGACAACCACCGATGCCTCGCGCAGGTCAGAAACAAACTGCTGCAGGCAGCGCCAAGTCGGCAACCGATCGCAACATCAACCGCGTGGTCAAACGTTGATCGCCATGGATCGACATTTGCCATTCTATATAAGTCGCCTTGTATGGCGATTAAGTACAATATTATGAGTCGTCATTTATGGCGATTAACTTGACAAATTAGCTTTTAGTCGCCAGATTTGGCGAATCATGAAAGGTGACAGATACGTATCGGAGTCGGCGGAACTGCAGGAGCTGGGGTCGCGACTGGCGGCCCAGCGGCTGGCGCTCAACCTGACCCAGGCCGAACTGGCGACGCAGGCAGGGATATCCAAGCGCACTGTGGAGCGGTTGGAGTCCGGCGCCGTGGCGACGCAGCTTTCGTCCTTCCTGCGCGCGTGTCGTGTGCTGGGCTTGCAGGACCGGATCGAGCTGCTGGTGCCGGAACCCGCGACGAGTCCGGTAGCGCAGCTCAAGCTGAAGGGCAATGCGCGCAAGCGCGCTTCCCGACAGCCCGAGGTTGCAGCGGTGAATGAGCCCAAACCCAAACGCTGGGTCTGGGAATCATGACCGTAGCAGAAGTCCGACTATGGGGTCGCGCGATCGGCGCCGTGTCGCTGGAGGAAGGGCACACCGCGGCGGTCTTTGAATACATGCCGGCGTTCATCGGCAGCGGCATCGAACTGTCGCCGCTGCGGATGCCATTGCAGCGGCGCGTGTATACATTTCCCGAGTTGTCGCAGCAAACCTTTCATGGTCTGCCGGGCCTGCTGGCGGACTCGCTGCCGGATCGCTTCGGTAATGCCTTGATTGATCAATGGCTGGCGACGCAGGGAAGGACGCCGGGAAGTTTCAACTCGGTCGAGCGCCTTTGCTACATCGGCGCACGCGGCATGGGCGCGCTGGAATTCAGGCCGGTGCTGGGGCCGAAGACCCGCAAGGCCGGCAAGGTGGATGTGGCCGCGCTGGCTGCGCTGGCGTCCGAGATCCTCACGCAACGCAAAGGTTTGAAGTCGAGCTTCCGCAGCGCAGTGCGCAAGGAAGCACTACAGGGCATCCTGCGCGTGGGCACGTCCGCGGGCGGCGCGCGGGCCAAGGCGGTTATCGCGTGGAACCCGAAAACCAACGAAGTGCGCTCGGGGCAGGTCAAGGCCGATGCGGGCTTCGAATATTGGTTGCTGAAATTCGACGGCGTTACCGGCAACAAGGACAAGGAGCTGGACGATCCGAAAGGCTACGGCGCGATCGAATACGCTTACGCGCTGATGGCGCAGGCGGCGGGCATCACGATGAACGAGTGCCGATTGCTGGAGGAAAATGGACGACGGCACTTCATGACACGCCGATTCGATCGGCTGGCGGACGGCGGCAAGCTGCATATGCAATCGCTGGGCGCATTGGCGCATTTCGACTACAACCAACCCGGCGCGTATTCCTATGAACAGGCGTTGCAGGCGATCCGGCAACTGGGCCTGCCGATGGCGGCGCTGGAAGAGCAGTTCCGGCGCATGCTGTTCAACGTCGTGGCGCGCAACCAGGACGATCACGTCAAGAACATCGCCTTCCTGATGGACAAACAGGGCCAGTGGTCGCTGGCGCCGGCTTTCGATGTGAGCTACAGCTACAACCCGGCCGGCATCTGGACCGCGCAGCATCAGATGACGATCAATGGCAAACGCGACAATTTCACGCTGGCCGATTTCCGCGCGTGTGCGAAGACGGTGATGTTGAAGCGGGGACGCGACAAGGTCATTCTGGGTGAGGTGTGCGATGCCGTTCGAGGGTGGCGCGGGTTTGCGCAACAGGCAGCCGTGCCGGATGCGCAACTCAAGCAGATTGGGCGTATGCACCGCTTGAGATTCGCGGAAACCTGATGGGATTGAACGAGTCTTTCGTTGAAGATGCTGCGTCGGCCATTGCCCGCGCGCCAGGAGAATCCGAAGTCACGGTCAATCGCTGCGGCGATTCCGACTTTACGCCAAGGTGGACCTGGCCGACAAGTCGACCGATACGATCTCGGCGTGTTTTTGCACGTACGCAAGAGCAGGGTTCGTCGTCGCTGCGACCTGCACATCCATCCAGGCCTGGACCACGGATTCGAGCGGAATGTCCTCTGCGGTCAGATTAGGTGCTCCGCCCAACTCGATTACTGGACGGCCCGAGGCACTGCGGCGGCTCCAACGCTTGCGGGATTCTGCACCGTACAGCACGACCAGCGGGCAGCCGACTGCCGCCGCGATGTGCGCGGGTCCGGTATCGACCGAGATCATGCTGTGCGCGGTTTCCAGCACGGCCAGTAGTCGGCGCAGCGGCAATTCGTGGGTTGCAATCGTCACGCGATCCACGGTCGCGGCTGCACGAATTTCCTGCAGCAGGCTCTGTTCCGCCGGTGAGCCGCAGAGTAAAAAAATTCCGTCGGGTAAATGCGCATGCATTGCTTGCATGAATCCTGCCCAGCGCGCAATCGGCCAGGCTTTGGAGTCGTCCGGACGTGCGCGCCCCCATTTGATCGCGCGTTTGTTCCCGGGTTGCAGGATGACGAGCGGGCGGCCGGAAAAGCCGCGTTGCCGCAGCCAGGCTTCGCGATCATCCCGGTCGCAAGGGCGGACGTAAAGTTGCGGTGAGGCCCAGAGGGCTTCGGGCAAAGCTTGCGGTGCGTCAAATACCTGCGGCGTGGTTTGTCCCAGGCGCAACAACTGGTCGATCCAGTGTTCGTCGTCCGTGTGGGGAATCTGGTCGAGATACACGCAACGATCGTTGCCGACCCCGCCAAGCGCAAGCAAACGCCGGATCTTCGGCAACTGGCGCTGCGAATCTTCGCTGATATAGACGGGGCCACGATGCTGATGCAGCAAACGAACCATGCGCCAGCGCTCGGGACTAAGCAGGAACGGGGCGTGGCGATCCTGCAATTGCCAGAGCTCGCCGACATCCGGATTGCCCGCAAACAGCGCCACCGACCAGGGGCCCGAAGTCAGCAGCCGGCAGGGGTGGCCGAAACGATGATGAAGCAGATGCAGCAACGGCGTCTGCAGCACCATGTCGCCGACGCGGCCGAAGCGGATCAGCAAGGGAATTGCCGGCGAGTTCGCACCCACACCCATCCTCCGTGGACACAATGACCACGCTGCGGGCGAGCATGCGCTCGGGTACGTAAAGAATCCCCAAGCCCGATCCAGAACGGGCCTAACGTCGGTCCGGAGAGCGAACCGCCTCGATCAGATCCACATACTGAAACCGTTGCTCGCGCAGCACGCGCTCGCCACACGCGAGTGCCAATGGCTCGCTCCACAACGGGCCGGCGTACACGCAGGTATGGAACTCTCCGTTCTCTCCGCAAGGGTCGCAGGATGGCGGCAGCTCGGACAGCAAAGTCGCGTCAAACTCACGACCGCAGAATTCCGCGGCAAGCTGTTGCGTGTCGACGCAGCTCAAGATCGCGCGATAACCGCGGTCGATGAAGTAACGCGCAAGACGCGAGGTGTCTTCGCCCCACAGCGGATACGCGCCACGCCAACCGAGGCGCGCCAGCATGGTCTCGCGATACGCGCGCACGTCGGCCAGATACAGATCGCCGAAGGCGATGTCGGCGATGCCGGGATCGTGCTCGCGGGCGCGGTCGAGCGCACTGGAAAATGCTGCTTCGTAGATTTCGTTCGAGGCTTGCGGTGGAATTTCCGCTTCGATCAGGGGCAATCCGAGCCGTGTGACCTGGGCGTGCAGGATCGAGCGGCGCACGCCGTGGATCGCGATGCGTTCGTAACCGGCGGTGACCGTGGTCAACAATCCCGCGACGCGCCATTGCGGATCGCCGAGCAGGCGTTCAAGCGCGAGGGTCGAATCCTTGCCGCCGCTCCATGCCAGCAGAACGGGCTTGATTGGCGTGCTCATGCGTGCCGCCGCCAGACGAGGCAACGATTGTTCGCCGGCATCGCCACGTCTTCGATCAGCCCGAAGCCCGCATGGCTAGCCAGCGCGTCGACCTCGGCGAAATCGCGGATGCCCATATGCGGGGCGCGCAGTCGCAGGGATTCATCGAAAGACGCATTGCTCGCACTCGTATACTTTCCGCCGTAATTGAACGGGCCATAGACCACGAGCATGGCGTCGTCCGTCGTCGCTGCGGGTAAAGCGGCGAATAGCGCCTCTACTTCCGGCCAGCTCATGATATGCAGGGTATTCGCGCTGAAGATCGCGTCGTAACGCGTGACCGGCCATGCTCCGGCAGCGACGTCGAGCGCGAGTGGCACCGGCGTATTCGGCAGCGCGGCTTCGCTCAGCCACGACTGTACGCCCGGCAGATTCTCGCGGCGGTCGGAAGCCTGCCAAATCAAATGTGGCATCGCCGCGGCGAAATACGCCGCATGCTGTCCGGTGCCGCTGCCAATTTCGAGCACGTGCCGGCGACCCGCAAAATATTTGCGCAGGACCGCGAGGATGGGCTTGCGGTTGCGCTCGCAGGCGGCGGAGTAAGGCTTGTCGGTCATGCGCCCATTGTGACGGATTCGCGTGAGGGATTTTCGTGCCGTATTCCGCGCGCCGAGATCAGTCCGGCCGGTCGGAACCGGATGCGTCGTCGCTCGGTCGCAATACCTCCATCGCTGCTCTTGCCGGCAACGCGTCCGAAAAGATGGCCGCGAACTGCAGCGTATCCTGGGCAGTTCGCGGCAATGAGGAATAATTGCCGAGCGAGCGTACCCAGGCGCGCTCGGCGTGGTCCGGCATCATTATTCTTTCGGCGGCTCGGGTGGCGCATCGTGGGTACCGCCGACATCGGGCGCAGGTGGCGCGTCGCGCTCCGGACCGTGCTCATGTTCGCCGCGCGGTGGCATCGGCGGGTGTGCTCCGGGGCCGCCGTCATGGGGTCTACGATGTGCCAGATCCCACTCGGCGTACTTGCGATAGCCCTCGTCACCAAGCAACTTGCGCAATTGCTCGCTGGTCTGCGCATCGACGCGCTCGTGCTCGTTGCGTTCCTTTACGCGCAGTGCATCGAACTCGGCGCGCGCCC
The DNA here is from genome assembly GCA_963804695.1 of uncultured Gammaproteobacteria bacterium. Taxonomy (GTDB): domain Bacteria; phylum Pseudomonadota; class Gammaproteobacteria; order Xanthomonadales; family Rhodanobacteraceae; genus Rudaea. The sequence goes on along the minus strand of CAWDRH010000003.1, from coordinate 2,268,306 downwards.
GGGTCTGCGCGGCCTCCAGTGCATCGCGGCGCTGGATCAGGATATTGCGCACTTCGACCTGCTGCGCCGCAGTCAGGCTCGGGACGGTGGCCAAGGCCTCTGCAGGTGGTACTCCGCCGGGTGGCCCCGGTGGCATCGGTTGCGCGCCGGCGCTGGCGGCGAACAGCGCGGCAAATAAAGCAGCGGAAAGGGAAATGATCTTCATGACGTACTCCTGGATTTTTCGCCGGTTCTCCGGCGCTACCCACACTACGGCCGAATTACGCAGAGTCAGTGCAGACACTGTGGAGAAATCGGGGAGATCGCCACGCAACAGTTCCGTCGCAACGTCGAACGTCCTATCGTGTGCCCATGCGCCTGCATCTGTGGCAACGTTTGTTTCTTGCTTTCGCCGTGCTCAGCGGCGTGGCTCTGTTCGGTTTTGCCGCCTGGCAGCAGCAGAATTTCCGGCGCGGGTTTCTGGGTTATCTGGACGAGGTGATGCTGCAGCGTCTGGTGCCGGCCGATGCACGGCTCGCTGCCGCCTATGCCGAACACGGCAACTGGGATTTTCTGCGCAACGATCCGGCGCGTCTGGGCGAGTTCATCGAATCCGAAACATGGCGCAGGGAAGCGCATCCGCCGGATGAACCCGATGATCGTCCGCCGCCGGACGCGCGCGAAGAGGCGATCGGTCCACCGCCACACGGAGATCTTCCCCCACGACCACCACGACCGCGCGGTCCGCCGGATCTGATGCCGCGACTGTTGCTGCTGGATGCCGGCGGCGAGCGTGTGGCGGGCAATCCCCATGTGCCGGCGAATGCAGCCGCAATTTCGATCATGCTGGACGGCCGCCAGATCGGCAGCTTGCGGCTGGCGCCGATGCCGCAGCTCAGCGGCGCGACCGATCTTGCCTTCGCGCAGACGCAGTTGCACAGCGCGCTGGTCGCCGGCGTAGCGATCCTCATCGGCGCCTTGGTGCTGGCCTTTGCACTCGCGCGCTGGCTGCTCGCCCCGGTGCGGGCGCTGGCTACTGGCACACGCGCGCTTGCGGCCGGCGATTATGCGCAGCGCATCGTGGCGACGCGCAGTGACGAACTGGGTGCGCTGTCGCGCGACTTCAATCATCTCGCCGCAACGCTGGAACAGCATCGGCAAGCGCGACGGCAATGGGGCGCGGACATCGCGCATGAATTGCGCACGCCGCTGAGTATCCTGCGTGGCGAAATCCAGGCATTGCAGGATGGCGTGCGTGCGCTGACGCCGCCGGCGCTGGATTCGTTGCAGGCCGAATGCGAACGCCTGGGCCATCTGATCGAAGATCTTTACCAGCTTTCCTTGGCCGACGCCGGCGCTCTCGACTACCACTTCGAGTCGCTGGATATGGCCGAGCTGGTGCACGAGTCGTTCGAGCTGCAGCGGGCGGCCTGCGCCGATGCGGGTTTGCAGCTCGAAGAAAATCTCGCCGACGTAGCGCGGGTGCGCGGCGATGCGCGGCGTCTGGCGCAATTGCTGGACAATCTGCTGGCGAACGCGCGGCGCTACACCGATGCACCTGGGCGCATCCGCGCCACGCTGGCGGAAAAAGAAGGGCGAGTACGCCTGGTCATCGAAGACACTGCGCCGGGCGTGCCTGCGGCTGCATTGCCACATCTGTTTGAGCGTCTTTACCGCGTGGAGGATTCGCGCAACCGCGCGGCCGGCGGCGCTGGATTGGGCCTGGCGATTTGCCGTGCGATCGTCGATGCACATGACGGACAAATCGTGGCCGAAGCCTCGGTACTCGGCGGGTTGCGTGTAGTGATCGATTTGCCGCAAGCGGCGGATGTGGCATGAGCAGCGCGCATATTCTCGTGGTCGAGGATGAACCAAAAATCGCCGCGCTACTGGGTGATTATCTCGCCGCCGCGAATTATCGGGTCAGCGTGCTGGCCAGCGGCGCCGGTGCAGTCGACTGGGTGCGCAAACACACGCCCGATGCGATCCTGCTCGATGTCATGCTGCCCGGCGCAGACGGCCTGTCGATCTGCCGCGGCGTGCGCGCATTTTCCACAATTCCCATCTTGATGCTGACGGCGCGCGTCGACGAGATCGATCGCCTGCTCGGTCTGGAGCTCGGCGCCGACGACTACATCTGCAAACCGTTCAGTCCGCGCGAGGTCGTGGCGCGGGTCAAGGCCGTACTGCGGCGCGTGCGTGCCGACACCACTGCAATCGCGGCGCCGGTCGAACTCGACAGGGAACGTTTCGAAGCGCGTGTGCGTGGTCGTGCGTTGATGCTAACCCCGGTCGAGTTTCGCCTGCTCGACAAACTCGCCGCGCAGCCCGGACGCGTGTTCTCGCGTCAGCAACTCATGGATGCCCTGTACCGCGACCACCGTGTCGTCAGCGACCGCACGGTCGACAGCCATGTCAAGAATCTGCGCCGCAAACTCGTGGAACTCGGCATCGATCCGATTGCGTCGGTATACGGCGTTGGCTATCGGCTGGAGTGGCCCGAGCCGGCGGAGTCGGTAGCTCCGCTTCAATCGACGCGCTGATCGGACTCCAGATACGCAGAAGTTGTGCGATGCTTGCGTGGTCACAGAGATGATGTGCCCGCATGCTCAACCGCCTCTGGCTTGGTTTTTTTCTTGTCGCGATGCTCGCTGGTCTGGCGCAGTGGCTGGTCGGCGGCCATCCGGAAGTGTTCGCAGCGATGGTCGCCAGCCTGTTCGACATGGCCAAGTTGTCGGTCGATGTCGTCTTGCTGCTGTTCGGCACGCTCGCACTCTGGCTGGGTTTCCTGCGCATCGCCGAGTCGGCAGGACTGGTCGATCTGCTCGCGCGTGCGCTGGGGCCGTTGTTCGCGCGGCTGATGCCGGAAGTGCCGCGTGGGCATCCCGCGATCGGCCTGATCACGCTGAACTTTGCCGCGAACATGCTCGGCATGGACAACGCTGCGACGCCGATCGGCCTGCGCGCGATGCGCGAATTGCAGACGCTGAATCCCAGCGCGACGACGGCGAGCAATGCGCAGATCCTGTTCTTGGTGCTGCATTCCTCGTCGCTGGTGCTGTTGCCGGTGACGATCTTCATGTATCGCGTGCAACAGGGCGCGCACGATCCGACCCTGGTGTTCGTGCCGATCCTGCTGGCAACGTGCGCGTCCGCCCTGACCGGTCTGCTCAGCGTCGCCTTTGTGCAAAAGTTGAAATTGTGGAATCCGGTGGTGCTGACTTACCTTGGCGGATTCGCCGTGCTGCTGGCGGCGTTCATTGCCCTGCTGGCGTCGATGACGCCAGCAGCCCTGACGGCATTCTCGTCGCTGCTTGGCAATCTGGCGATGATGGCGGTCATCCTGCTGTTCCTGATCGCGGGTGCCGTGCGCAAGGTGCCGGTCTACGAGTGCTTCATCGACGGCGCGAAACAGGGTTTTGAAGTGGCCCGCGATGTGCTGCCTTATCTGGTCGCGATGTTGTGCGCGATCGGCGTGCTGCGCGCGTCGGGCGCGCTGGATTTTGCGCTCGACGGCATCCGCTGGCTGGCGAACACGGCGGGCTGGGATACGCGCTTCGTCGATGCCCTGCCGACCGCGCTGGTGAAACCATTTTCCGGCAGCGCGGCGCGCGCGATGCTGATCGAGACGATGCAGACCAAGGGCGTCGACAGCTTTCCCGCCCTGGTCGCCGCCACCGTGCAGGGCAGCACCGAGACGACGTTCTACGTGATTGCGGTGTACTTCGGCGCTGTCGGCATCCGCAATATCCGGCACACCGTGCCTTGCGCGCTGCTGGCGGATCTGGCCGGAGTCATCACGTCGATTGCGGTGTGTTACTGGTTTTTCGGCTAAAGGCTTGTCATCCCGGCATGGATTGCCGGGATCCAGACTGCATGGATGCTTTTCGTGAGGGACGTACGAAGTTACCATCCATGGTTACTGGATTCCGGCAGTCCCTGCCGGAATGACAGCAGGATAGACAGAGGTTCCTTAAGCCCGCATCGTCCCCAGCAGCCGCCCTGGCAACGAACGAATGCGGTTCAACAACGCAGCGGGCAAGCGCAGCGACGAATGCAGACTATGTTCGGACGGCGCCGCGGCGGTGAAACGGCGTGCGGCCTGCGGATTCTGTTTGAGCTGCCAGTAGCGGCCGATGGCCGAATCCACGCTCAGCCGGCAGGTGCCCATGCGCACTGGCTTGATCAGCATGCGGTAAACCTGGCCCTCGTTAATCAACTCGATCGCGGTCTGCGCGTTGGCGCGTTCGGTCATGACCACGGTAGCGATGTGCGGATGATGCTGCTTGAGTGCCTTTAGCAAGGCGGTCAAATCGCTGCGGCCGACATGGGTTTCGGAAATGATGACGCCGGTTTCGTGTTGCTCCATGACCTGCAGCGCGCGTTCGGCGGTGTTGACAAAGTTTACTTTGTAATAAGGCTGCAAAATCTCGCGTAGGCGCTGCTGCACGGCGACGTCGCCTTCGATGACGACCACGCCGACCTGACCGCGGGCGCGGTCGTGCTCGACCGGCGGCAACGCATCGCGCACGATCACCGGCGCCTCGCGCGCAATCCGGCCAGCCTCGGCCACCAGTGCCTTGAGTTCGGTATTGTTCCAGGGTTTGTTGACGAAGCGGAACACTTCGCTTTCGTTGACCGAACCTAATACGGCCTTCAGATCGGAATAACCGGTGAGCAGGACGCGCAGCGCGCGCGGATGGGTTTCCTTCAGGTCGCGCAGTACCTCGATGCCCGGCTTCCCCGGCATGCGCTGGTCGCAGATGATCACGTCAACATCGTGCTGTTTCGCCAGGCCGGCGGCGGCCAGCGGATCGGTGGTTTCGAACGTGACGTAGTCGCGCAACAGTGCCCTGAGCGCACGCAGGATGCGCGCTTCGTCGTCGATCAACAGAATGCGCAGCGGCTCGCTCACGATCGTCCCGGACAAGATATCGGCATCAGGCGCTCACCGCCGGAACCGGGTTGGCCACATTGGCCCCATCCACCGGCAGGCTAATGATGAATTCGGAACCTTTCCTTGGTGTCGTTCTCACTTTGATCGAGCCGCCATGACCCTTGATGATCTTGTGCACGATGGAAAGCCCCAGTCCGGTGCCTTCGCCGACCGGCTTGGTGGTAAAGAAGGGGTCGAAGATCTTCGGCAGGATGTCATCAGGAATACCGCTGCCGGTATCGGCGATGCTGATCTCGACAGCGTTGCCGGCGGCCTTGCTGGCGATAGTCAGGGTACCGTCGCCGTCGATTGCCTGGCCGGCGTTGGTGATGAGATTGAGGAAGACCTGGTTCATCTGTGACGGCATGCAACGCACTTTCGGCAACGGTTCCAGGTGCTTGACCACCTTTACCCGGTCGCGCAATTGATGTTGCGCGATCACCAGCGCGCTTTCCAGACCTTCGTTCAGATCGACTGAATCCATGCCATCGCGATCCACCCGCGAGAAGCCCTTCAGGTTCTGCACCAGACTGGCAAGCTGGCCGAGGCCCTCGCTGGCGTCGGTCAGCAATTCCTTCGCATCCTTGAGCAGGGTGCTTTTTTCCAGACTCGTGCGCGCCTCGAACAGCTTGCGCCGCGCTTCTTCGACATGTTTGACCAGTTTGTCGAGACTGGCCTTGTCGGCGCCGAAAATCAGATCGACCGGCTGCAGGCAATACTGCACCGCGGCGTCGTACTGGGTGACCAGTTTGCGATAGTCGTCGAGCAGATCGCCGATCACTTCGACATTGCTTTTCACGAAACCGAGCGGGGTGTTGATTTCGTGCGCCACGCCCGCGACCATCTGGCCGAGCGAGGCCAGCTTGGTCGTGTGGATCACCTGGGACTGGGTCGCCTGCAGGCGCTTGATCTCTTCTTCGGCCTGGGCCTGCCCGGTTTCGAGCACGGCCTTTTGCCGCTGCGCGCGCTGCAGCATCCACGCCAGCCAGCCGCAGGCAGCGAGCAGTACCACGATCAGCACAATCCAGAGCGTCATGGTGGACACCTCCCGAACGGCGGCAAGTATAAACAGGTAAAGGGTTAATCGAGGGCAAAAATCGCAGTGTTGGTTGCCGGTTTGGGGACTTCGGCCGGGAAAACCGGGACGGCAGCTTCGTGGCGTATTTGTCCGCGCGACGTGCTACGCGACAACGCAGCGCTGCGAAAGGAAATTCGCTTGACGGCCACTGCAACTTGCTGAACGATCGGTTGCAACGTCCCGGAGGCGGGGCCTATTTCTGTTAGGCGCTGGAACCAGCCATGTCGATTGAAGACGATCATGCATTGGAGACTTACAAATCACTGATCTCGTTCGGCACAGAGGTCCTTAAAGCGCTTCATCTCCTCAATGGCGGTGCCATCATGGCTCTTCTTGCGTATCTTGGCCAAGCCAAGCTGCCACATTCCACTTTTTTGGCTATGGTTTACGGTTTTTGTGGCGGGACTTAGCCTCGTCTCATTTGTGGCAAGCGCAGTGTGTGGCGTAGACGCTCTCACCAGTGTCTAACCACTCGTCCAAACGGACGGGCATACTGTCTGCCGCTTAACTCAGGCGTTAAGCATCGCAAACGCGGTACGCTCCAACTTGGCCACACTTAGGAGGCTCAAATGAAGAGAGTCACAGGCATCGGAGGAATCTTCTTCAACGCGAGCGACCCGGTCGCGCTGCGAGCTTGGTACAAGCAGCACCTGGGCATTGACGTCCAGGAATGGGGAGGTGCCGCGTTCGACTGGACCGATGCGGCGGGCAATCCGACAAAGGGAACGACCGCGTGGTCGATTGGCGCCGCCGACGGTACGCACTTCGCACCAAGCAAGTCGACCTTCATGGTCAACTATCGCGTCGAAGATTTGGCCGCCCTACTTCAGGCGCTTCGAGACGAAGGATGCAATGTCCTGGAGAAGACGGACGATTCCGACTATGGAAAGTTCGGTTGGGTCATGGACCCAGAGGGCAACAAGGTTGAACTTTGGCAGCCGCCTCCGGGACAGTGAGCTCCGTGTCTGAAAACCAAAGGCCGACGCCTCATCGTCAACAATCTCCCGACTCAAGGTTCTCGTGCACTAGGACAACCGGTACTTGACGGCGGATCACTGTTGCGTCGACGCTGCGCCTGTCAGCCACAGCCTTCGGGGAGCGCCAATGAAAGCCGTTATCGCCTTGCTCGTTTTTGCTCTTTTCATCGGCTTGGGCGCGAGTTTCGCGCAGGCCGATACGCTGGTCGCGCGCGATTTGCCACCGGGATTGCAGATTCCCGATGCGGCGCGGCCGGGGCCGAATTTCGATGTCGATCATGCCGCCGAGGCATACCTGAATCTGCTGTCGCCGGAACAGCGGGCGCTTTCGAATGCCTATTTCGAGGGTGGCTACTGGCTGCAATTGTGGGGATTCGTCTACGGTCTCGGTGTGGCCGCGTTGCTGCTGTGGAGCGGCATTTCGCGACGGCTGCGGGATATCGCCCGGCGGGTGAGTCCGCGCCCGTGGCTGTACACCTGGGTCTACGCGGTGCTGTTCGTGATCGCCTATTTCCTGCTCAGCCTGCCGTGGTCGATCTATGCCGATTTCCTGCGCGAGCATCAGTACGGCCTGGCCACCCAGGATTTCGGCGGCTGGTTTGGCGACGCGCTGAAATCGCTGATCGTCAGTGCCATTGTCCTGCCACTGCTGCTGATCGCGATCTATGCAGCGGTGCGCCGCGCCGGAGCGCGCTGGTGGATCTGGGCCGGTGGCATCGCCTTCGTGTTCATTTTGTTCGCGATGATGTTTGCACCGGTTTACGTCGAGCCACTGTTCAACACCTACAAACCGTTGCGCGAAGGTCCGGCGCGCGAGGCGGTGTTGTCGATGGCGCGCGCCAACCAGATTCCGACTGATCATGTGGTCGAGTTCGATGCCTCGAAACAAACCACGCGCATCAGCGCGAATGTGAACGGGTTTGCCGGTACCACGCGTGTCGCGCTCAACGACAATCTGCTGAACCGGACTTCGCTGCCCGAGATCAAGGCCGTGCTCGGCCACGAGATGGGCCACTACGTGCTCAATCACGGCTTGCGCGGCACGATCTATTTCAGCCTCGTGCTGGTATTCGCATTCTGGTTCACCCATCGCCTGCTCGACTGGTCGCTGGCGCGCTGGGGTCGGTGGCTCGGATTGGAGGACCGTGCCGATCCGGCTGCGTTGCCACTGGCGTTCGCGATCCTGTCGATCTTCTTTTTCCTCGCCACACCGCTGACCAATTCCATCACACGCCAGATGGAAGCCGAGGCCGATGCCTTCGGTCTGAATGCGGCGCGCGAACCCAACGGCTTCGCGATGGCGGCCATGCGGCTGTCGACCTATCGCAAGATCCATCCCGGCGCGCTCGAGGAAGTCGTCTTCTACGATCATCCCAGCGGTTACGACCGCGTGCATGCATCGATGGTGTGGCTCAAGGAAAACCAGGACAACCCGACGGCGAACGCACCGTTACCAGTTACCGCCAAGTGATGCATGCCGGCCGGCTGCAATCCAACATGGGGCAATCCTGCGGCAGCCAGCCTCGCGTCAACCGGCGCTCGTGGTGTGCGTTGTTGATGGCCAGTGCATGAGATTTCATGCCCGAAAAACCATCTAACGACCGGAGACGACCATGCAACGCACCCTTATCGCCCTCGCCCTGGGCGCCGCTTTCTCGATCTGCGCCCACGCCCAGAACGCGGCGACCGACACCCAGCGCGACGCCAACCAACAGGATCGCATCGAACAGGGACTCAAGTCCGGCCAGCTTTCGACCAAGGAAGCTGGTCAGCTCGAACACGACGAACAACGCGTCGATCGCACCCAGGCGCAGGATATGAAAAATGGCCCGCTGACGGCGCAGGACAAGGCACAGATCCAGCACGAGCAGAATCAGGCCAGCAAACAGATCTATCAGGACAAGCACAACGCCACGACCGGCAATCCGGATTCGGCTTCGTCACAGCGTCTGCAACAGGACGTGCAGCGCAATGCCAATCAACAGCAGCGCATCGCGAATGGCGTCAAGTCGGGTCAATTGACCAACCGGGAAACCGGCCAGCTCGAAGCCGGACAGAAACGCGTGGACCGCAACGAGGCCAACGCCGCCGCCAATGGCCATGTCAACGCGCGCGAGCAGGGGCGTATCCAGGGCCGCGAGAACCGCCAGAGCGGGCGCATCTATGACAAGAAGCACAACGACAGGACCCGCGCGGAATAGAGGATGCGCCGGTTCGGAAACGGCCGGCGCGGCAGTTTCCTGCACTGCCTCCCCCGGTTTGCTGCACCGCGACGTGGCAAATCCCGCGGCATCGGCTAAAAAGCCGGCACAGCATGTGGGGGAGGGTGGCCTGCCGCGAGCAATCGCGGCAGGCTTTTTCTTTTCCATCGCTCACGATCGCAAAGATCAACAAGAGAGCATCTGACGGCTTTTCGCTTGCCTGGACAAGCGGGATTGCCTGGCGCAAACCGGATAGTGGTTTCTTCCGCTAGCGGTTTCGTCGTCTAATCGCCGCATGCCGTTATCGCCCACGCTCAGCGAATTCGTGCAGGACCGCTATGCGCGCCTGATCGCGCGTTGTCGCGAGGCGGGCGTCGTGCTGCACGACGACGCCGGCGTGGCCGAGCATATCCAGCGCGTGCTGCTGGCCAGCGATTTCGCCTACGACAGTTTCGTGCGCGCGCCCGAGCTGCTCGATCCGCAACGGCTCGCGCTGATGGCCGATCCGCGCAGCGCCGACGCCCGCCCGCCGCAAATGCCAGCGCGGGGCGACGAAGCCGAGGCAATGCGCGTGCTGCGCCAATATCGCCGGCGTGAAGCGTTGCGCTTGATCTGGCGCGACGTCAACGGACTGGACACGGTCGAGGCGACGCTGGCCGGCGCGACCGCCTTGGCCGAAACCTGCATCGCGGCAGCACTGCATTATGCGGAAGGCGAGTTCGCCGAACGCCATGGCACGCCGCGCAACGCTGCCGGCGAAGCGCAGCGACTGGTCGTGATGGGCCTGGGCAAGCTCGGTGGCGGCGAGCTGAATTTCTCGTCGGACATCGATCCGATTTTGGCGTTTCCCGAGAACGGCCACAGCGACGGCGCGCGCGCGCTGGCGAACGAAGCCTACTTCGCGCGCCTGGGCCAGCAACTGGTCAAGCTGCTGGCGCAAATTACGGCGGACGGCTATGTGTTCCGTGTCGATCTGCGCCTGCGTCCGTACGGCAACGCCGGGCAGGTGGCGCTGTCCTTCACGGCGATGGAACAGTACTACCAGCGCGAAGGCCGCGACTGGGAACGCTATGCCTGGATCAAGGCGCGTCCGGTGGCCGGCGATCTGGTGGCCGGCAAGCGCCTGATCGCGGCGCTGCGTCCCTTTGTATACCGACGCTACTACGACTACACGGCGTTCGCCGGCCTGCGCGAGATGAAGGCGCTGATCGATGCCGAAGTTGCGCGCAAGGATCTGGCGCGCAATCTCAAGCTTGGCCCCGGCGGCATCCGCGAAATCGAATTCATCGTGCAGTTGCTGCAATTGATCCGCGGTGGCCGCGAGCCCGGATTGCGCGAATCCGGTCTGCTACCGGCGCTCACCGCTTGCGAACACATCGGTGCACTGCCGACGGCAAGCGCCAGAAGCCTGCGCGAGGCGTACCGGTTTCTGCGCAGGATCGAAAACCGGGTGCAGATGCTGGACGATGAGCAAACCCACACCTTGCCGGAGGATGCGCACACGCGTGCACGTCTGGCCGCGACGCTCGGTTATGCCGACGCGGACGCGCTTGATGCCGAGGTTGCCCGTGTGCGCAGCGGCGTGGCTGCGGAGTTTGCGGCGCTGCTCGCACCGATCCGCGCGGTAAAAACTGTGGTCAAAACAGATACGGCCGGAGCTTATTGGCATCGAATGGTTGCCGGCGAAGCCGCCGCGGAAGAACTGGCTGCGCTCGGCTTCGCTGCTCCGGAGAATCTGCACACGCAGCTGCTCGCGCTGCAGAACAGCCCGGCGGCGCGCACGTTGTCGGTGCGTGCGCGTGCACGCTTCGAGCGACTATTGCCGCATCTGATCGAAGCTGCGGCTGCGAGCGTCGCGCCGGCTCTGTGCCTGGAGCGTCTGTTGCGTCTGATCCATGGCGTGCTGCGGCGTTCGGCGTATCTCGCGTTGCTTGAAGAACAGCCGGCGTCGCGCGCGCGGTTGGTGGCCTTGTTCGCTGAAAGCGCCTTGTTGGCCGAACGCGTCATCGCGCATCCGTTGTTGCTCGATGACCTGTTCGATACGCGCCTCGATGCAGCGCCACCCGATCGCGCGACCCTGGCAGCCGCGATCGAACGCCGTATCGCGCAGATCGACAGCGACGATAGCGAAGCGGAAATCGAAATCCTGCAGGAAGCCAGACAAAGTGCGACTTTCAGACTGGGCCTGGCATATCGCGACGGATTGGGCGCGATCACCACGGCGCGCGCCTTGAGCGAAACTGCCGATGTCGTGGTCGCGCAAACCCTCGCCTTGGCAGAGCGCGATATGACACGTCAGCATGGCCGCATCGGCGGCGGACTCGCGGTGATCGGTTATGGCAGTCTCGGTGGTTCTGAACTCGGCTTTGCTTCCGATCTGGACTTGGTATTTGTATACGATGATACTTTGGCGCAAAGCGAAAGCAATGGCGCGCGTCCACTCGAAGCCGCGCGTTATTTTGCGCGCCTCGCGCAGCGCGTGGTGCATTGGCTGACGACGCAGACCCACGCCGGCCGCTTGTACGAAGTGGACGTACGCCTGCGTCCGGACGGCGGCAAGGGCCTGCTGGTGGTCGGGCTGGAAGCGTTCGCCGAGTACCAGCGCGAGCGCGCCTGGGTCTGGGAAACCCAAGCCTTGGTGCGGGCGAGAACCATTGCCGGCGACGGCACGACGATGGTTCGCTTCGAGCGCCTTCGCACCCATGTATTGGCAAGATCACGCGATGGCGACGCGGTACGCGCGCAAGTGACGTCGATGCGCACGCGCTGGCGTGCAGAACGCGACCGCTCGACTGCCAACCAGCTCGATCTCAAGCAAGGCGCCGGCGCCCTGCTCGACATCGAATTCATCCTGCAGACCCTGGTGCTGCTGGAGGCGAACCGCCATCCGGAATTGCTGCAAACCGGCAATAGCGCGGCCCTGATTGCGCTCGCCGGCAAGACTGGAGTACTCAATGCGGCGCAGACGCAGAGTTTGACGGATGCGCATGCGGCCTTGCTCGCCCGCTCGCTTGCCTGCACGCTCGACGCGCGCCCGCGCCTGGCACCGCGCGATGGTGAATGGCTGCGGCACACGGCCGCCGTGCTGGCGATTGCCTCGGCGCTCGGCCTGGAATTCGCCTGAACGTTGCGCTCAGGTGGCTTGCTCAAACACTACCGAGCGCCACCGCCACGTCCGGCCGCGTGGATTCGATCGTATGCCAGACCTTGCCGGCGACGACCGCGAGTTCGCGCAGCGGCGGCGGTTGCTGCAATGTGGAGAAGTCCATATTGTCCGTCAGCTCGTGCAGCCAGCCCTGTGTACGCAACTCGTCGTGGAGCGCACGCAAGCGGCCACGTGCGTCATCCGGCAGCGACGTATACACCGGCTTGCCGGTAGCGCAGGCTTCCGAGAGCATGTTGACCGAATCCGGCGTGACCACGATGCGGTCAGCGGCGGCGAGATAACCCTGGTAGGGATTGACGCCGTCTTCGGGTCCATTCCACAGGTGCGCACAGCCGTCGCGCAGCACGCCATGCAAGCGCGCGCGCCAGATGGGTGGCGTGCGCCGCGAGGACGCAATCATCAGGCTGCCGCCATCGCGGGCGACCAAGGCGCCGACGCGGGCGAGAAATCCGTCAAACCAGGCGGAATCCATCGCCATGCCGCGCCGCGGTCCACCGATCAGCACGGCCGTGCGTGGATGCGGCAATTGCTGCAAAGTGGAAAATTCCACCAGACCCTGCGCCAGCCAGGACTCGTTGACCGGGTTGAGCGCGCCCAGGGTTTGAATCACGTTGGCGCCTGTCAGTTCATCATGGCGCGGCGCAATCACTAGATCGAAATTCCCGGGGTCGATGCGCGGATCGAGAATCTGTACGGCGAACGTCCTGCCACCGCTGCACTGGCGCAACAGACGCGTAAGCAGGGCGGCGTCGCGTCCGCAGCCGATGGCCAGCGCCGGCCACGGCGGGTCGAGGCGTTTGCGCACGCTGGCCGGCAGCACCATACGCGCGCCGAGAGTCATGCGCGGGGCGAACCACGACCACGGCGCGCGCAAGCCAAGACGCACAATGTCTGGAGCGAGATGCATTGCTGTGGCCAGTGCCATGGCCTGGCGCTCATTGCCGGCGGCGCCATCGCTGATCACCCAGACGCCGGCCAATGTGTGCAGGTTGTGGACGGACGCAGTGGCAGTGGAAATTTGCGCAGTCACGAGAATCCGGTGGCGAAAGGTGTCGCCTGTTGGCACGGTCGCTATACTGGCAGGATCATACCGATAAAATCAGTGCCGCTCGCGCACGCAATTTCCGGAGTAGACCCCCATGCACCAGCCTCTCGATCCTGCCGCGCTCGATCAGATTTTTCGCCATGCGCGTACTTACCGCCGTTCCGCCGAGGCCTGGTTGCCGAAGCCGGTCAGCGATGCGCAATTGCGCGACATTTACGACCTGGCCAAGCTCGCGCCGACCAGCGCCAATTGCTCGCCGGCGCGCATCGTGTTCGTGAAATCGCCCGAGGCCAAGGAAAAACTCAAAAGCACGCTGGGCCCCGGCAATGTCGCCCAGACGATGGCCGCGCCAGTCACCGCGATCGTCGGCAGCGACCAGGCGTTCTACGAGGCCCTGCCGCGGCTGTACAAGGAATCGCCCGAGGCCAGGAGCTGGTTTGCCGGCAAGCCTGACGTCATCGCGGCGACGGCATTCCGCAACGCCAGCCTGCAGGGTGCGTATCTGATCATTGCCGCGCGCGCGCTGGGGCTGGACTGCGGGCCGATGTCCGGTTTTCACAATGCCGCCATCGACGACTTGTTTTTTGCCGGCACCGCCATCAAATCCAATTTTCTGATCAATATCGGTTACGGCAATCCCGCCGTCATCCGTCCGCGCGAAGAGCGCTACGCCTTTGATGAGGCGTGCCGCATCGAGTGAATCATCAACGAGGAGAAGTACGTCATGTTACGTCGTGTTCTGTTGGTTTCCCTGTTGGCCGCCGCCAGTCTGCCCGCGTTTGCCGCCGCACAGAAGTACGAGATCGACCCCACCCATACTCAAGTCACGTTCACCTGGAACCATTTCGGGTTTTCCAATCCCAGCGCCACACTGGAGAAGATCAGCGGAAGTTTTAATCTCGACACCGCCGATCTGACCAAATCCTCTATTACGGTGACGATGCCACTGGACGGCCTGCATACCGGCGTGCCCAAGCTCGACGAACACCTGAAGACGGCGGATTTCTTCGATGCCGCAAAGTATCCCGACATCACCTTCAAAAGCACCAAGGTCGAAAAAACCGGCGCGGACACGCTGGCGGTCACCGGCGATCTGACCGTCCACGGCGTGACCAAACCGGAAACGCTCGCCGTCAAGATCAACAAGATCGGCGAGAATCCGATGATGAAATCGCAATCAGCCGGCTTCGACGCGGAGGCGACGATCAAGCGTTCCGATTTCGGCGTCGACAAATACGTACCGAATGTCAGCGACGATATCCACGTGCATATCACGCTGGATTCGCATCTCGTCAAATAAGGTTCCGCACTGACAAGCGCGCCTTCTCATGCGAAAAGGCGCGCCATGAAGCTCAGTTCTTCTGCACACCCTGATTCTTCAGGGCCTCGAGTCCGGCCAGGTTCAGGCTGGCGACGGCGGACTTGAGTTGGTCCACGCTGTCGGCGTTGCCGGAGACCTTCACGCTGAAACGGTCGCCGAGTACAAGACCGTATTCACCGGATTTGCTCTGGCTGTTCCACTGTTCGTGGATCAGGCGGCCGCCCTGTCGATAGGTCTTGTCGTAGCCGTGATCGGTTTCCTGGTCAGCTTCGACGCCGGCCCAGCCGACCATCGCCAGCACGCCCTTGGCGCCACCCAGGTCGTTGATTTCCAGATGCAGGTTATGACCGTTGCCGTCGCCATATTGGCCTTCGGCTTCCGAGACCTGCATTCCCATCGCACCGTTGCGTTGCACCGACATCGAATTGCGTTTCATGCCGGCCAGCGTGTCGGGCACGAAGGGCTTGAGCACGTCGGGTGCCAGCGCTTCGACCTTGTCGCCGCCACCGAGTACTGCGCCAAGCATCTGCGTCGCCGCCGCGGCTTGCGCGTTGGCGTCGCCGGATTTCTGCGCCGCATCCATCTTCTGGCTGGCCTGCTGGGCTTGCTGGCCGATCGCGGCGAGTGCGCCGATAGCGCTGTTCTTGTCCGGCGTGAAGCTGGGTGACGACTCACTGAGCGACGAACCTTGCAACAAGGCACCGCTGGTCATCGCCGACACGCCACTCGCCGATGCCGACGATCGATGGCCAGGATCCAACCCAGCACGATACCGATAATGATAACCACCGCGGTATAGCCCCCGGCCTTGTTCTGCGGACTCTTCATCGTGTGTTGCAGCCCGAGATACATCAGATAGATCGAATAGATGGCGGCGGCCAGCACCAGCAGACCGACAAGGAATCCGAGACCGGGTAGGATGTGCAGTACGCCAACCACCCACCCGCGGTGTAACGGTATAGCTGCGGCTTTCAGCGCTTGGGTCAGATCCTGCAGTGCCGCCGAAACTCGGCGCCAGCGCGTTGATGATCAAGGCCATGACGTAACACAAGTACCGCAACGAGACGGCGTAACCGAGGATCATCTGCGTCAGCGCGCTGAAGAAACCGATGTGAATCGTGCCCATGAACGGGAACGTGGATGCCGAACAGCGACGATTCCGATGAAAGTTGCCACCGGCGCCAAGGCGGCGACATAGATGATGTAGTTCTTGTACAGACCTCCGCAACGGTATCCGTCTCGGCCGCAATCACCGGCCATTCCGTCTTCGGTGTCAACAGGATGTTCTTGATGCGCGCAATCAGCTTGTTGATGTCCACGATCTGCTCCTCCCCAAGAATTTGACGAAGCCGAATCTTACCTGCTTCCCGGCGCAAGCGGTTGTGCATCGAAACACCGCGGCAAGGTGAGCCGGTTCACAGTACGCGCGTGCTGGCTCGCAACTTGCTAGACTTCGATGCTGGCCAGACGATTCTCAACAGGTCGCACACCATGTCCGCAACTGCCGCTTCCCACCCGCTGCCCTACGGGCCAGGTCCGATTCCCGCCAATGCCGAAAACCGCTACACGGTACATCGTGCCGATCTGCCGCTGGCGTGTCCGATGCCCGGCATGAGCCTGTGGAATTCGCATCCGAAGGTCTATCTGGCGATCGAAGCGACCGGCAGCGCTCAGTGTCCCTACTGCGGTGCGCAGTACAGCTTGATCGACTGAAGGGTCTGGCGTGCAGGGGCGTCGCCTCACCATTGTGCAACTGCTGCCGAAGCTCAACGCCGGCGGCGTCGAGCAATCCACGCTCGAAATCGGCCGTGCGCTGGTGGCTGCGGGACATCGTTCGGTGGTGATATCCGCGGGTGGGCGCCTGCTCGATCGGCTCAAGGCGCAGGGCAGCGAACATATTGTTCTGGATATCGGCGGCAAGTCATTGACGACCCTGCGCCACGTCTGGACGCTGCGACGGCTATTCAAGGAAATTCGTCCGGATATCGTGCATGCGCGCTCGCGCCTGCCGGCGTGGCTGGCGCGACTCACCCTGAGCGGAATGCGTGCGCCGAAACCGCATTTCGTGACCACGGTTCACGGACTCAACTCGCCCGGCCCGTACAGCGCCATCCTGACTCGCGGCGAGCGCGTGATCTGTGTTTCCAATACGGTGCGCGATTACGTGCTGCGCCATTACCCGCGCACCGATCCGGCGAGATTGACCGTGATTCCGCGTGGCGTGGATCCGGCGGAATTTCCATTCGGCTACCAACCCGACGATGCGTGGCGGCGCGGATTCCTGATGGATTTTCCGCAACTCGCTGGCGGTTTCGTGCTGACCTTGCCGGGTCGCGGCACGCGTCTTAAGGGACACCACGACGCGATCGAACTGCTCGCCGGACTGGTCGCACGCGGACTGGATTGCCGGCTGTTGCTGCTTGGTGCACGCGAGTCAGGGCGCGAAGCCTATGTCGCCGAACTCGAGGCGCTGGCATTGCGCCGAAATGTGGCCCAACGCGTCGTCATCAGCGTACCGCGCAACGATGTACGCGAGATCTTCTCAATCTCGACCTTGATCCTGCAACTGTCGACGCAGCCGGAGGCTTTCGGCCGCACCGTGATTGAAGCGCTCGCCTTGTGCAAGCCGGTGCTCGGTTACGCGCACGGTGGCGTTGGCGAATTGCTGGCTGAACTGTATCCGGAAGGCCGCGTGCCACCGGGCGATGCCACGCGTCTGGTCGAGCGGGCGGCCGAATTGCTCCGGGTCGCGCCGCCGATCACGCCCTTGACCCGCTACCGGCTGGTCGACATGCAGGCGGCGACGCTCAAGGTCTATGCCGATGTGGCAGGAACTTGATGCGGGGCGAGCCCGGGTTGTGGGATAGCCGCGCAGCCCGTACGCTTCACTGACAATCCACAATCCACAATCCACAATCCCAGATGCCGCAACTTGACTGAGCTCCTTGCCTCTCTGCGTACCACATGGCCCGCGATGGTTGTGCTGCTCGTGCTGGCGTTGTTGCCGGTCGGACGCAGTTCCGAAGCGCCGCTGGCGATAGCCGCCATCGGCGGAATCGTGCTGGCGTGGCGCGAGCGCGATGTTCTGTGGACAAATGCGGGCGTGCGTCTGGCCTGCATCCTGTTCGCCTGTTACTGGCTGGCCGCGCTGATATCGGCACCTGCGGCGGTGGCGCCGGAAAAGACCTGGAGCACGGTCGCTATACTTTTGCGTTTTTTGCCCTTTGCGCTATTTTGCTGCCTGCGCCTGCGTGCAGCCGCGTCGTGGCCGCGCCTCGTCGATGCCGCCGCCGGTATCGTCCTGCTCTGGCTGCTCGATGCGTGGGCGCAGATTTTTACCGGTTACAGTCTGGCCGGCGCCAGCGATCCCGGGCGCCTGTCCGGCATCTTCGGTGCCGGCAATCTGAAACTCGGGCCGGTACTCGCCGTGCTCTCGCCCTTCGTGTTCGTTGCGGCACGGGCGCGTTTCGGTTGGCGTGGTCTGGTCGTTGCCTTCGTATTTCAACTGATACCGATCCTGCTGGCAGGATCGCGTGCCGCTTGGTTGATGTACATCCTCGTGGCACTGACGTTTGCCTGGCGCGAAAGCCGCGCGCCCTTGCGTTTTGCAGGATGGTGCGCCGGGGCACTGTGCGTGACCGGTCTCGCCACTGTCGTGGCCTGGCACGATTCCGGCGCCTTCGATGCGCGCATCCAGCGCAGCCTGCTCGCGCTGCAAGGCAACGAACAGGCGATCGACTATGCCGGTGCCGGACGGCTGCGCATCTGGGGTACGGCCGAGCGCATGATTGTCGCGCATCCCATCACCGGTGTCGGCGCGCGTGGATTCCGTTACGTCTACCCGCAGTTCGCGCGTCCGGGCGACAGCTTTGTCGATGTAAAAAACGACGAAGGCGCCTTGCACGCGCACCAGATCGTGCTCGAGGTGCTGAGCGAAACCGGAGCGATGGGACTGCTGCTGTGGCTGATCGGCGCGGGCTGCGCCATTCGTGCCTGGCGGCGTGCCGATGCGCTCGGCCGCCAGCGTGCGCTGGCGCCGGCGCTGGCGCTGGCCGTGATGTGCTTTCCCCTGAACACCCATCTGGCGTTTTACTCGGCGTGGTGGGGCCTGCTGTTCTGGTGGTTGCTGGCGTTGTACTGCGCCGCGCTGGCTGCGGAGAGCGGCGATGGCGCGTGAGCCCTTGTCGCTGGTCGTCACCACGTTCAACAACGCGGCGACACTCGAGCGTTGTCTGGCCAGCGCCGCCTTCGCCGACGATATCGTCGTGCTCGATTCCGCTAGCACCGATGCGACACTGGAAATTGCAGCAAAGTATAAAGCGCGCATTTTTACTGAAGTGTTCAAGGGCTACAGCGCGCAGAAACAGTCGGCAATCGACAAGGCCGCGCATGCCTGGGTGCTGTTGCTGGATGCGGATGAGGCGCTGACTTCCGCAGCGCAGCCGCGAATCGAGCAGGCCTTGCAGTCGCCGGCGGTCGCCGGGTTCCGTCTGCCGCGCCGCGAGCAGATGTTCTGGACCTTCCAGCACCGCTGGAGCTGGACGAATGCGCATCTGCGTCTGTTCGACCGTCGCCGCGGACGCATGAACAGCGTGCCGGTACACGCCGCGCCCGTAGTCGATGGGCCTGTCCGTGGACTGCGTGGTGCGGTCCTGCTGCACTACGGCGAACCGGATATCCGCACCAAGGTCGACAAGATCAACGCGTATTCGAGCGGGCTGGTCGCCGACAAACTGCGCCGACGACAGCGCTTTCTCGGACCGCGCATGCTGTTCTATCCGCCGGTATTCTTTCTGCGCCAGTATATTTTCAAGCGCTACTTTCTTAACGGCTGGGCCGGTTTCATCAGCGCCGCTACCGGCGCGTTCTACGTTTTTATAAAATACGCCAAAGTATACGAAGCGCGGCGACGTGGCGACGGGAATCGCTAGGGGAACTCGAGCCGGTTCAGGCTGGCCTCGATTCTTACCGTCAATCCTTGCGCTTCGGTTCGCGCAGCAGGCTCAGTGCGAGTCCGCCGATCAGCGCGGCCGCTGCGACCAGCACAGCCCACAGCAACCAGGTTTTCCAGTCGTACCGGATCGGTGCGGATGGCGTAGCTTCGAGCGCGTGATCACCTTGCAGCACCAAGCGTGCTCCCGGTATCGCCAGCGGCGGTTGCCAGTCGCTACCCAGCTTGCTGCGCAACTGGGCGAGTGCCGTATCGACGGGGTAATCGCCGCGGCGTGCGCGTGCGCTGCCGGCGACCAGGCGATATGGGCTATTGCCCTGGGCCAGAAACACAAAACGATCCGGCTCATAGGCCAAGGATAGAGTCGGCGCATGCGCGAGCGGCGTGGCAAGTTCGATGCGCCAATCACGGGCACGGCCGGCACCGGATACCGGAAATTCATCGTTGCCAACGACAGCGTCGCCCTCGCGCAGACGGAAAGCTACAAACTCACCGCGTTGCGCCCATGCAGACAGATCCCGCTCATTCGCGCCACTATGATCGCGACTGAGCAGGTTCAGGCGAGCGAGCGAATTGTCGTCGGCAAGTTCCACTCTGACAGCCTCGATCGCCAAGGCTGCCGGCAGATGGTAGCGGTATGCGATCGGGTGCTGGTCATCACCGGCTGGCAGCGTGTGATCCAGATGCTGGGTATCGCTACCATCGAGCGCGGCGGCAATCCACAAACGCGCGGGTTGTGCGGCCGTCGAGTGCGCTACGGTGCGTGCACGGATATTGAGAAGGGGCAACGCGGGGCCATCGTCGAGCCTGCGCAGGCGCAGATAAGCGGCGCCTGCGCCATTAAGTGCAATCTCGTGCCGGTCGAGCACGTTGCCATCCTGGGTGAGCCGCAGCACCGTCGCGCTCGCGACGAGAGTACGCCATTGCTGGAGGTCGTCGCTGCCGCTGATCGCGAATTGCGCGCTCACATTGGCCTCGCTGGCGCCCCAGCCGACGAGCAATCCTGCCAGCGGTTCGTGCAACGCGCTGGCATCGAGCAACAGTTCCGCCTTGGCGGTTGGCATCGGAATTGTGTTGCCGGCATTTGCGCCACCGACGTCAGCATCCAGGCGTCGCAGCTTCCCGTCCGGACCGCGCTCGATATGCAGACGGATCGCTTCGTCGCCGGAGTTTGCCGTTTCCGCAGCCGACGTTGTTGGCAGGACGAACATTGGAAGACTGACCAGGGTATCGTGGCTGGTGTTGTTCATCTGCACACGGTAGTAAGCCAGCGGTACGGCTTCGCCAGCGGCATCGACGATTTCGACATCGCGCAGATCGGCAGTACTGATCGCCGCATAGATCTCCGGGGTCAATTCGACCTGCCAGGCGACGCTATCGCCCGTGGTTTGCAGTGGCCATGCATACGCATAGTCGTCCGGCGTGGCGGCGGGCGCGGACGCAAAAAGTACCCAAAGGGAAAATGCGGCAACGCATCGAACATTCATGCAAGCTCTCCCTTGTTGCGTGGCGGCACCGGCGCGAAGTAGCCAACGCCGATCAGCAACACGCCGACGACAAGTACACCGATGATCGCTGCCAGGTCCTGCAGATGCTGGCGATCGATCAACAGCAGCTTGAGGATCACGATACCCATGAGCGCGCCGCCGCCGATCCAGACCGCGCGCGAGCCACGCCGTTTGCCGAGCAGCATGGCGACAATGCCGGCCACGGTCCATACGATCGACAGCGCAGCCTGCGCCAGCGCCGAAGTCCACAGGGCCTCGCTCCACGCCACGCCACCGAGGAAATGAGCGCTGCGCAGGGTGATCGCGGTGAGCAGGATCACGCCGGCCACAGCCAACGCGCGGGCGCGGAATTCGGCATCCAGCAGCGCGTGACCTTCTTCGTCGGCACGCCGGTACCAGGCCAGCAGCAGCAGAAGGAAGCCGAACTGCGAGAGTTCCAGCGGATTGAGCAAGGGCCGATACGGCAGTGGCGCCGGCTGGCCCTCAATGAAAAGCCCGGCAAACCAGGCGATGCCAAGCGTCGCCGCGATGCTGACGAGTAGCCAATGACGCAGGCGTTCGGCTGCGGCGGCATCGGGCCAACGCACGAACGCGGCACGGGCGAGCACGAGCCAGAACAGTGCGGCCAGGGGCGCCAATGCGGCCAGGCCAATCCAGACATCATCGAGTGCCAAATGCGAATCGGCAACGTGGCTCAATTCGACGCCAAGGATCAGGGCGACGGTCCACAAAAACACAAAGTGAACAATGTGGACAAACCGATGCTGGCGTGCGGCGAGACCGTTGAGTGCAATCAATGCGGCGATCAGCCATACAGCCCACGCAGCGGCACTCCAGCCTTCGAGCGGGCCGCGGTCGTCTACCACAATGGCTGCGAGCAATGACGGTGCGAGCGCGAACAACGCCAGCGCCGGCCACGCACTTTCGCGCCAGTGCAGACGCCGAAAAGCTTCGGCACCCAGCGCGCCGGTGACGGCGATCAAGGCCACCCACCAATCCCACTGCAATGCGATGGGCGCGAAACGCTCGATCTCGTTGCCCCAGGCGGCCAGCCACCAGCCCCATGCCCAGACGAAAAACGACACGGTCAGCGGCGCGCGCTCGTTGGCACGGCTGAGCAGGCGTGCGCTGACCAACCCGGCGAGCGCAATCAGTATTGCGCCGAAGAATTCACCGTTCAAAATCGCTGTGGCGTCGGTCGCGCCGTCGTAACCGTAGACGAAGGCAAGTCCGGCGCAGGCTTGCAACCCATAACCAATCCAGCGCGGTAGTCGGCGTTGCTGACGCAGACCGAGCCAGAGCAGGGCGGCGCCTTCGATCGCCCAGGTGCAGGCGGTCGCGCGCGCCGACAACGCCAACGGCACCGCCAGCGTAGCGAAGCCAAGCGCGAGCAGGGCATGCGATTGACCAAGCAAGCGGTAGCCAAGGCGGCGCAGTTCGAGCGCGGCCAGAACGGTGTAGATGGCGGCGGCGGCGAGCGCGCTCCACGCCAAGGGCATGCGTTCACCGTGCAGCAGAGCCGCCTGCAGCGGCAAAGCGAGCAGCGGCATGCCGAACACGAGCGCGGCGTCGATCAGATCGCGCCGGTCCGGCGCCAGTCGGCGCGCATACAGCAACGGTATCAAAAGATAAAAAGCAAAAAATAGCAAAAGGAACGGCTCGGTACTCGAAAACAACTCCGGGCGATACTTGAGCACACCCCAGGCGGTGCCAATGCCGAACGTGAACGCGAAGCCGAGCAGGTTCAGTGCGCGCCAGGGCCGCAGCCAGGCGATTACGAAGATGGCTGCATTGAGCACGGCGTAGTAGCTGAAAAGGGCTACATGGTTGCCGCTGTCCGTCGCCACCAGAATTGGCGCGAGAAAGCCACCGACGATGGCCAGCACGGCCAGGGACAACGCGTCCTGCAATACTGCCAACGCGCCGGCGCCGGCGACGACCACGATCAACAGCGCAAACGCAAAACCGGCAGGCAGCAGTTGATACAGCCGGAATGCGGCGAAGATTGTCAGGATCAGCACACCGATGGCGCCACCCTGCAGGCTGAGCGCGAACGCGCGCTGCGCCGAGCGCTTGCGCCATGCGAAGACGAGGGCCGCGAGTGCGGCGACGGCGATGCCGGCGAGGCGGAACTCCACCGGCACGCGCAGCCAGCCGGAATCGGCCGCGTACTTGAGCAGGGCGCCGACACCGAGGAACAGCACGATCACGCCGACCTTCACGGGCACATTGCCCTCGGTGAACCACCGCTTCACGCGCGCGAATGCCTGGGTGAGCGGATCCGGACGCGACGGCGTCGATGGCTTTGCCGCGGGTCTGGCAGTTGGTATTTCGGGTTTCGGCGGGATTGCCGTGGGCGCGATTGCAGGCGATGCGGCGACCGCTTGCACGGCACTGCTTTCCGCTGGTCGCTGCGATGTGCTGACAATTGGCGCGGCGACCGCTTCCGCAGGCTTTGTCGCTGGCGGCGCGAATGCCGGTTCCGATGCGTCGGCAGTCGCGGTGTTGCGTTCGTTTCTCTGTGCGGTCGGTGTTCCGCGCAATTGCACCAGGTTGCGCTCCAGATCGGCAAGGCGCCGAAGCGCATTGCGCAATTGCGCAAACAGGAAACCGATGCACGCGCCGAATACCGCACTGGTCCAGCCCGTGTTTTCACCAAACACCGCGGCGCATAGATAGGGCGCGAGCAGGGCGCCGATCAGCATGAACAGGAACGTCATCGTCTTCTCCCCGGCGAATCAGTAAAGCGGCATTTCTCCCGACGGTCGCGACTTGAAGCGTTTATGCACCCACAGATACTGCGCCGGTGCTTCGCGCACCATGCGTTCGATCGCCATGTTCACTCGAGCCGTATCTGCAATCACGTCGGTGCCTGGAAAATTCTCCAATGGTGCTTCCAGATGCAGGACATAACCGCGATCATCTTCGCGGCGCCGGTGGAAAAAAGGAATCACTGCAGCGCCGGACAGGCGCGCCAGATGATGGGTCGCAGTGATCGTCGCCGCCGGCACGCCGAAGAAGGGCACGAAGACGGCATCCTTGCCGCGCATATCCTGATCGGGCGCGTACCAGACGGTGCCGCCGCGTTTGAGATACGTCACCGTGCGGCGGATATCGTCCTTGGTGAACATTGCATCGGCGTAGTGCAGGCGTGCACGCAGCACGGCATGCTCGAATGCCGCGTTGTCCATGACCCGGTACATGCCGGCGATGCGGATGCGTTGGGACACGAGGCGCGCGCACAGTTCCAGATGCGAAAAGTGCGCGCCGACCAAGAGAACGCCACGGCCTTGCGCACGGCATTGTTCCAGATGCTCGAGACCCTCGATTTCGCACGGCACGCGCGCGATCGCGCGATCGCTGCCCATCCACGCCAGCGCGAATTCGACCAGCATCAAGCCAAGATCGTGCAAGCTGGCGCGCAAAAGCCGACCGCGCTCGGCGTCGGAAAGGCCGGGGAAGCACAGCTCCAGATTGCGCAGGGCAACATGCCGGCGTTCGCCGGGCAGATGCGCTGTGAGCGCGCCAGCACCATGACCCACGACGAGCAGGGCGCGGAACGGCAGGCGGGCCAGCAGCCAGATGGCGCCAAGACCAAGCCACGATGGCCAGTAGCGCGGATGCAGCAAGCCAGTGCGTGGATTCGTTTGCGAAGTGGCCATCATGCGCAATGTAGCAGGTGCGGGCGCGGGCGCATCGTCGCGTCAGACGAAATGACGCCTGCACAACCACAGCGCCGGCCAGGTTTTGCGGAAGCAGGCGTTGTCGTCATTCGGAATGGATTGCTGGGTATCGTTCGGGCGCGCCGCCGCGCGAGTGCCGACAAACAATGGTAGCAAAACCGGCAGGCTGGGATCCTGCTGGCAAATCGGGTCGGCAAATCGGGCCGGCCGGTTATACTTTGCCACATCATGCGCGACCTCATGCGAATACGGCGTTTCATCTACACGCTGACCATGTATCTGTTGACGCCGGTGATCCTGTACCGGCTGGCTGTGCGCGGCTTGCGTTATCCCGACTATTTCTCGCGCTGGCGCGAGCGGTTCGGATTCTTCAGCGATCCGCATATCCGCGACAGCATCTGGGTGCACGCGGTTTCCATGGGCGAAGTCAACGCCGCGTTGCCGCTGATCGATGCGCTGATGCAGCGCTACCAGGGCACGCCCTTCGTGATTACGACGGTGACGCCGACCGGTTCGGACCGCGTGCGGCGGGTCTACGACGGGCATGTGTTCAATGTCTATCTGCCATACGATCTGCCGGCGTCGATCCGGCGCTTCCTCGACCGCGTGCAGCCGCGTCTGGTCGTGGTGATGGAAACGGAGATCTGGCCGAACTTGTTTCTGGAATGCGCAGCACGCGACATTCCGCTGATCGTGGCCAATGCGCGGCTGTCGGAGAAAAGTTTGCGCGGCTATGGTCCGGTGCGACCGCTGGCGCGTCGCGCGCTGGCCAGTGCGCATTACATTGCCGCGCAATCGGCAACCGATGCCGATCGACTGCGCGATCTGGGTGCCGAACCGGAACGTCTTGGCATTGTCGGCAATCTGAAGTACGACATGACCGTGCCGGCCGAACTCAAGACCCAGGCACAAACGATGCGGGCCGGATGGGGTGCGCTGCGGCCGGTCTGGATTGCCGCGAGTACGCACGAAGGCGAGGAGGAACCGGTGCTCGCGGCGCACGCAGCGGTGCTGCGCCAGTTTCCCGATGCGCTGCTATTGCTGGCGCCGCGGCATCCGGAACGTTTCAAGCCGGTGGCGTTGGCTTGCGCCAATTTCGGGTTCGCCACCCGCACGCGCAGTGAAAATGAAACAGCCGTCGCCGACACGCAATGTTTCGTGGTGGATACGCTCGGCGAGCTGTTGCGCTTCTATGGTTGCGCCGATGTCGCCTTCGTCGGCGGCAGCCTGGTGCCGATCGGTGGCCACAACGTACTCGAACCCGCCGCCCTGTCGGTGCCGGTGATCGTTGGCCCGAAAACCTTCAACTTTACCGAGATCACCGCGAGTCTGATCGAAGCGGGTGCGGCACTATGCATCGATGACGGGTCCGAGCTCGGCGCCGCCGTCATTAAATTGCTGGCCGACGCGCCGTTGCGCTACAAGATCGGCACAGCGGCACGTGCGGCATTCGAGCGCGAACAGGGTGGCGTGTTGCGTACCGTGGAAATCGTGGAAAAGGTGCTGAGAGAGCGTGAGGCTAGTCCAGCAGGGCGTTGACCGCCTCGATATCCTTCACCCCTACGACGCCAGCGGATTGCTTGAGCTGAAGCCCGCTCAGCACGAAAGCGTGACGCGCCTGCGAATAGGCACTCTGCGCCTGGAGCAGCTGCTCTTGGATGTTCAACACGTCCACGATCGTGCGCGTGCCGACCTCGAAACCCGCCTGTGTGGCATCGAGCGAGCTTTGTGCCGAGATCACCGCCTGTTTGGTCGCCTCGACTTCGCTGATGCCGGCGATCACAGCGCGGTAGGCATTGCGCGTATTGGCAACCACGGCGCGGCGTTGCAGTTCGAACTGATCCTGCGCCGCATCGCGCTGGAACACCGCCTGACGCACTTGCGAGGAAACCAGACCGCCAGTGAAGATCGGTACGTTCAGAGTAATGCCGATCGTGGTGTTGCCGGTCAGGTTGTTGTAGTGGAAAGGAATGCTGCTGGAGCCTGGGATGGTATCGGTTTCGTTACCCCAGGCCGGCGTGTCGGTGCGCACGATCGAGGCATTGAGCGTCGGCAAATGCCCCGAGCGCTGGGTCGAGATGTTGTATTCGGCGGCATCCAGTGAATGCTGCGTCGAGGCGAGGGCCGGACTCTGCTTCAGCGCCGTGTCGACCCACGCCTGCAATTCACCCGGAACGGGTTTTTCCAGCGGCAATTCTTCGCGCAGTTTCTTGAGCATGCCGAAATCCTTGCCGGTGATCTGGCTGACGGATTCGCGCGCCTGGTCGACCGCGTTCTGCGCCGCGATGACCTGGGCCACGGCCGAATCGTGATTCGCGCGTGCTTCATGCACGTCCGTGATCGCCGACAGACCCACCTTGTAGCGCTGTTCGGCCTGATCGAGTTGGCGCGCCAGCGCTTTTTCGTTGGCCTGGGTGAAGCTGAGCTGATCCTCGGCCGTGAGCACGCCGAAGTAAGCCGTGGCCGTACGTATCATCAGATCCTGTACCGCCGCATCGAAATCGCTGCTCGAAGCTTGCGCGGTCTCACGCGCACCGCGTAAGCGGGTGATGTTGCCCCAGTTGAACAGGGATTGGGTCAACTGGCCCAAGGTCTGGCGTTCGCGGTCGCCTTGGGTGACCTGCTCGGGCAGCAGGACAAGATTTCCGCTGGCGTCTTCATACGGGCTGGTAGTGTAGATGCCGCTGTCACTGTGAGTGTAGCCAAGGCTCGCGCCGATCTGCGGCAGCAGCGCCGAGCGCGCCTGGTCGACACCTTCGCCGACCGCGCCCTTGGTGGCTTCGGCGGTCGCCAGGGTCGGGTCGGCCTGATGCGCTTCCTGATAGATCTGCATCAGATCCTCGGCGGTTGCCGAATGCGAGATCGCGGCGGCGAGGGTCAGGCCGAGGCTGAGTGCAGTGAATCGAAAACGAGTATGCATTGTTGCAGTTCCTTGAAAAGTAAGTTCGGCTGCGGCTTCAGAATGCAAAACGCCTGGGCGGAGCGGCATGGTTCAGATACGGCAGATCGGTTTCGAACAGTACCTGTTCGTCCCAACCGCTGCTGTCATGGTTCGTGTACAGCATGGCGCGCATGACCGGCGACTCGCCGACGATGGCAAATATCCGTCCGCCGGACTTGATCCAGCTGCGCCAGTGTTGCGGCAATTCGCCGATCGCACCAGTGACAACCATCACGTCGAAGCGGCGGTCAGTGGGGTCGAATCCACGCATCGCCTCGGCAACGTCGACTTTCGCGTTGCGCACGTTGGCGGCAAGCAGGCGGCTGCGCGCGCTTTCGGCAAAATCGGCATGTTGTTCGACGCTGACGACATCGCCCGCCAGGCGGGCCAAGCAAGCGGTGAGAAATCCCGAGCCAGTGCCAATTTCCAGCACGCTCTCCGTGCGCACCGGTGACACTGCCTGCAGCAGCCGGCCCTCGACCACCGGTTTCATCATCACTTCGTCATGTCCCAGCGGCAGGCACAGATCGGCAAACGCCAGATTGCGGCAGGCCGCCGGCACGAAATCCTCGCGCCGGATTGCGGTGAGCGCCTCGAGCACGCGACTGTCGAGCACGTCCCATGGGCGTACCTGCTGCTCGACCATATTGTGCCGGGCCAGTTCGATATTCAGGGACATGCTGTCGCTTCCAGTCGAAAACAATCGAAAAGAATAGGTGTTTGCGGGCTTTCCGGCAATTGTAAGATCGCCTGTAGCAGCGGATTGCCGAAGTGCCGGAAGTCATCTAAACCTTTTTGCGCCATGCTATGCGCGGTTCTTTGGCTCATGCCGACACCCCTACCGGTTTCTCATGCTGTCGTCGCGGACGCGGAACCATGCCGCATACAGTGCGGGCAGGAACAGCAAGGTCAAGGCTGTCGCCACGAACAATCCACCCATGATTGCCACTGCCATCGGTCCATAGAATGCGCTGCGCGACAGCGGAATCATCGCCAGGATCGCGGCCAGTGCGGTCAATACGATGGGGCGAAAGCGGCGAACGGTTGCATCGACGATGGCGTCGTGGACAGCATGGCCGGCGCCGATGTCCTGTTCGATCTGGTCGACCAGGATCACCGAATTGCGCATGACCATGCCCATCAGCGCGATCGTGCCGAGCATGGCGACGAAGCCGAAGGGCACCTTGAATACCAGCAGGAACAGGGTCACGCCGATCAGGCCCAGCGGAGCGGTGAGTACCACCAGCAGCACGCGCTGGAAGCTGCGCAACTGGATCATCAACACGGTCAGCACCACGAGGACGAACAGCGGCATGCCGGCGGTGACCGACGCCTGGCCCTTGGCGCTTTCCTCGACCGCGCCGCCGACTTCGAGCAGATAGCCGGGCGGCAATTGCGCACGCAGAGGCGCCAGCGCCGGCAGGATCTGCGCGGTCACTGTCGCGGGCGTAAGCTGGCCGTAAATATCGCCGCGCACGGTGACCGTCGGCAGCCGGTTACGGCGCCAGATGATGCCGTCCTCAAAACCGTAATCGATATCGGCGATCTGGCGCAGCGGCACGCTGCCGCCATTGCCGGTCGGTACTGCCAGGCTTTGCAGCAGCGACAACTGCGCGCGTTCCTCGCGCGGCCCGCGCAGCGAGATCTCGATCAACTGGTCGCGTTCGCGGTAATACGTCACCGGCACGCCGGACAGCGAGCTTTGCAGGAAGTTGGCCAGATCCTGCGAACTGACGCCGAGCACGCGTGCGCGTTCCTGGTCGATGTTCAGACGCACGACCTTGCTCGGCTCGTCCCAATCCGGGTTCACATTGCGCATATGTGGATTTTGCCGCATCACGCCGGCAACCTGACGCGACAGTTCGCGCACGGTCGGAATATCCGGGCCGGAAACGCGGAATTGCACGGGATAGCCGACCGGCGGGCCGTTCTCCAGGCGCAAGACGCGTGCTTGGAGTTCGGTAAAATCGTGATCGAACAACGTGATCAGATCGGCACGCAATTTTTCCCGGTCTTGCTGATTTTTGGTCAGCAGCACGAATTCGGCGAAGCTCGCCTGCGGCAATTGCTGGTCCAGCGGCAGATAAAAGCGTGGCGCACCGGAGCCGACGTAGCTGACGTAGTTTTCCAGTTCCGGACGTTTCGCCAGCCACGCTTCGAGCTTTTTCACCTGCACTTGCGTTGCAGTGAGTGAAGAACCTTCCGCCAGTTTCAGATCGACCAGAAGCTCCGGCCGGGTCGAATCCGGAAAGAACTGTTGCTGCACGAAACCGAAGCCGATGATCGACAGCACAAAGGCGAGCACGGTTGCCGCGATCACGAGGCGGCGATGGCCGACGCACCATTCCACCAGCGCACGGAAGCGACGATAGAACGGCGTCGCATACGGATCGTGATGGTCACGAACCTGTTCATCGCGCATAGCCAATTGCCCAAGAAATCCGGCAGGCGAACCAAAAGTCTGGCGCGCCATGACCGTGCACGCGCAGCGAAGGAGTCTGCGCGCGGCGGTGGCGCGTCACGCTCGGGCAGCAGGGCGTGGCCGAGATACGGAATCAGGATCACGGCGGCGAACCATGAAATCAGCAACGCAATCGTGACCACTTCGAAAATCGAGCGCGTGTACTCGCCGGTACCGGATTTCGCGGTCGCAATCGGCAGAAATCCGGCAGCGGTCACGAGCGTGCCGGTCAGCATTGGAAACGCGGTTGACGTGTAGGCGAACGCCGCGGCCTGGAGCCGGTCCATGCCCTGTTCCATCTTGATTGCCATCATCTCGACCGCAATGATCGCGTCGTCGACCAGCAAGCCCAGCGCCAGCACCAGTGCGCCGAGCGAAATCTTGTGCAGATCGATGCCGAAACCTTTCATCGCCGCGAACGTCATTGCCAGCACCAATGGAATCGACAGCGCCACGACCAGGCCCGGGCGCCAGCCGAGCGAGAAGAAACTCACCAGCAGCACGATCAGCAAGGCTTCGCCCAGGGTATCGACGAATTCGCCGACCGAACGCGAGACGGCGCGCGGCTGGTCGGCGACGCGATCCAGTTCCAGTCCGACCGGCAGGGTGGGACGGATGCGCGATACTGCGGCATCCAGCGCATGACCGAGCGCGATGATGTCGCCGCCGTCGCGCATCGACACCGCAATGCCGAGCGCATCCTGGCCCATGTAGCGCATGCGCGGTTGCGGCGGATCGGCGTAGCCGCGGCGGACGTCGGCAACGTCGCCGAGACGGAACAGATGGCCATTGGCGCGGATCGCAATGTCGCGGATTGAATCCACCGAAGCGAATGCGCCGGATGGGCGCAGGTAGATGCGGTCGGTCGCGGTTTCGAAGCTGCCGGCGGCCGTGATTGCATTCTGCGCGACCAGCACCTGTTGAACTTGATCGAAGCTGACGCCCAGAGTGGCGAGCTTGGCGTTGGACACCTCGATGTATATTTTTTCGTCCTGCTCGCCGATCAGTTCGATCTTGGCGACATCGCTCACGCGCAGCAACTCGAGCTTGATGCGTTCGCCGTAATCGCGCAGTTGCGCATCGCTGTAGCCGTCGCCGGTCAGTGCGTAGATGTTGCCGTAGGTATCCCCAAACTCGTCGTTGAAAAACGGACCCTGGATTCCCGGCGGCAAGGTGTAGCGGATATCGCCAATCTTCTTGCGCACCTGATAGAACACGTCCGGCACGCGCGCCGCCGCCGTCGAATCCTTGATCACCACGAACACCTGCGATTCGCCGGGGCGGGAATAGCTGCGCAGGTAGTCAAGCTCGGGAATTTCCTGCAGCTTTTTCTCGATCTTTTCGGTGACCTGCTCGGCCACCTCGGCCGAAGTCGCTCCTGGCCACAGGGTTTGCACCACCATCACCTTGAAGGTGAATGGCGGGTCCTCGGATTGGCCGAGGCCAAGGTACGACCACACGCCAAGCACCGCCAGCACGACGATGAAGTAGCGCAGCAACGGGCGATTGCGCAGGGCCCAGGCGGACAGGTTGAAGGCGGTCACGGGGATAACCGTCTCGTCAGTTGTGCGAAAAACTTCCATGGATTGTCATTCCGGCAGGGACTGCCGGAATCCAGGCTGCATGGATGCGAATGGCGCGAGGCAGTACGATGGACGCGGACCATTTTCTTGTTCGACATGTTGGGATCGCAACGAGCATGCCTTCCGTGGCCACTGGATTCCGGCAGTCCCTGCCGGAATGACGCTAACCGGGTGCCTCGCGCCGCCGTCCGTTCAAAACCCGGGGAGGGAGTCTGGAACAAACGGCGGACGAGGCAAAAAAGTATAAAACTATAAAGTTACAGGGCGATTCAGCGTATCCACTGGCGCGATCGCTTCGTCGTCGCGCAGCTTGTGCACGCCGGCAGCAACGATCCAGTCCTGCAGGTTGATACCGCTGCCGAGTACCGCGCCCTGCTCGCGATAGGAAAGCACGGTAACCGGCGCCATCCGCACGCAATGGGTCCTGGCATCGACCAGCCAGACCACGGCTTGGTTGTTGTGCCCATACAATGCCGTCAGCGGAATCAGCATCTGCGACGCTCGCGCCGGATCGACGAAGTAGACACGTGCGGTCTGGCCGAGCCGCAGCGCCGCGTTGGAGTCGTCCAGTGCGACACGGACGCGATAGGTGCGGCTGACGCGATCGGCTTCGGGAGAGATCTCGCGCAGATGTCCCTGCAGGCGCGTGCCGGCATCGGCCCAGGCCTCGATCGTCGCCGGCTCGCCTTCGCGGTAATCGGCGATGCGGTTTTCGGGCAAGGCGATCTCGATTTCAACTGCACCGTCGCGGGCGAGGGTGGCGATGGTCTGACCGGCGGCGACAACCTGGCCCGCCTCGGCGGTGATGGTCGTGATGACGCCGGCGTGGTCGGCTCGCAGCATCGTATATTCAGCCTGGTTGCGCGCCACTGCCATCGCCGCTTGCGCCTGTTCGACCTGGGCCTGCGCCGCCTTGAGCGCGTTGGCCGTGGTATCGAACTGGGTCTGACTGACGTAGTGCTTGTCCAGCAGTGCGCGGTAGCGGTTGTATTCGGACTGCGCCAGATCGCGGTTGGCGCGCGCCGAAGTCAGGTTTGCCTGCGCACTGGCGGCCTGCAACTTCAAATCCAGCGGATCGAGTTCCGCCAGAGCCTGGCCGGCGTCGACATGCGCGCCGACATCGACCAGGCGGGTTTTGATCTTGCCGGCGACGCGAAACCCGAGCTGGTTTTCGTAGCGCGCACGTACATCACCGGAGTAGACCTCGCCACTGGACGCCGCGTCCGTCTGTGGGTGTGTCACAATGGCTGGGCGCGGTGGCGGAGGCATGGCGGCCGTGCTGGTGCAGGCGGACAACGTGACGATCCCGGCCAGGATCAGCGCAACGGCGGCACCCAGGCGCATGATGTCGGCCAAGCTCCTGATGTCGGTGGTAGTCGGCATGGGTGTAATCCTGGGCAACGGCATTGCCGCCAATTAGTGAACTATGTGGTATACTATCAATAGTAAACTGTACTGTCCAGTATTGTGATGAAAAATTCCGCCATCGCCAAAACCTGCGGTCCCGGTCGCCCCAAGGATCTGGAAAAGCGCGCTGCCATCCTCGATGCGGCCAAGCACCTGTTCACGACCCAGGGTTTCGATGGCACCAGCATGGATGCGATTGCCGCTACCGCCGGGGTATCCAAGCTCACCGTTTACAGCCATTTCCGCGACAAGGAAGCGCTGTTCACCGAGGCCGTCCGCTGCAAGTGCGAAGAACAGATGCCGGCGGAAATTTTCGCGGCGGATCTGAAAGGTCCCATCCGCAAGCAATTGCTCACGATCGCCCACGCCTTCTTTGCCCTGATCGCGAGCACGGATGCGATGGCCATGCACCGTACGATCGTCGCCAACGCACAACAGTCGCCGAAGCTGGCGCAATTATTCTGGGACGCAGGCCCGGCGCGGCTGCAGGAAGCGTTTGCCTCGTTCCTGCGCGAGGAAGTCAACGCACATCAGCTCGATATCCCCGACTTGCATCGCGCCGCGACGCAATTCTTCTGCCTGCTCAAGGGCGAATATCATGCGCGTCTGGAGTTCGGCTGCGGTGCGCCGAATCCGCGTGAAATCGAAGAGCATCTCAACGCCACCGTCGATTTTTTCCTGCGCGCCTACTCGCCACGTTAGGCACCTATGCAATTGCGCCCATTCACATTCTCTGCGGCACTGCTTGCGTCCACGTCGGCACTTGCACAACTGCCTAGTGAGTTCGCTGCTCTTGCGTGCAAGCCTTCACAGAACAACTCGCCTGAGTTGGTCGTAGAGAAATCGGGTCGAGATTGGCTTCTCTCTTTAAAAACGAACGAAGCAAAAAAGCCCATTCTGCGGTCGGCAGTTCCTATTTCAAATGCCCAGCGCGCTAGTGATGTTGGCTATGTAGTCTATTTTCTCGCTAACTTAAAGTACCCGAAAGACAGCGGGTGGTTCTTGCATCGTCTTGCGGACGGAAAGTCTGTGCAGATTGCGGAGGCTGCGCTAGCTCCAATTTCCGCATGCGTCACTCCGGACGGGAAAACACTCGATTACGTCACCCAACGTCTCGGTGCAGTTCAAATTGACTTGGTGCCAGCGTACGAACGCTTCCGGTACTGGGACGACCCCGCTCCGAAAGATCACGTACTCGTTCCAGCGCCGAGCGGTGGCTAACTCGTCCAACGCGACCGTGACGGGTCGCCGCAATTTCCCGCCGCTTAGCGCGACGCGGTAGACCGCGCGCACCATCAAGGCGCAGCGCGCGCAAACTCCCGCTTGAGCCAATCATCGATCAGACGCTTGTCGTAGCGCAGCGGGTCGGTTGACGTCGTCGGTGCGATGCGCTGCAGATAAGCGATGTCGCGCAATTTGTCCTTGCCATCGCGAATCAGCGAACCGTCGCTGGCGAGCAGTTTGTAATGCAGATCGATGCGTGGCGGATACAGATCGCGCATGAAACGGATGTCCTGCGAATCCGGCCCGTGCCAGGGTTCGTAGTTACCCGCGAGCTTGATGTCGTCAATCGTGACTTGCAGTTGTTGCCCCGGCGGCAGGATGCGGTCGGCGCGCAGGCGCAGATAGTCGCCGAGACTCTTCATCCAGTCGGCGGGCTTCAGCAAGCCACGCTGCATCGGATTGTCCTTGACCTCGCTCAGCGTGTCGGTCGGTGCCCAGGCGACATCGACGCGCGCGGAAGGCACATCGCTGGCGTGGACAAAAACCGTGCTGGCAGCGAGCGCGATAAGCGCCGCGCCCAGAATACGCAGCCCGTGGCAATTCAAACGTGAGAGGGTGTTCATTGCGATACCTCGTTCGATGCAAAAACACGTGCACTTTCCCAAGATGCAGCCTGGTTTCCATGGAAACAAGACGAGCGGGAGCGAAAATTCGTCTCGCCGCCTCAAGCTCTCGCCATGATCGCTGCTTCGTGCTTCAATGTACTGAAGAAGCGGGGGTGTTTGCGACGGCGTCGCGAGCTGAGAAAGTCCCTTCGCACCTGATCCGGGTCATGCCGGCGTAGGGAGCTTCGGCACACCAACCAGCCGCCGCTTCGTTGTACTGCGAGTCTCTCGCAAAAAGCCCGCATAACTATGTGTGGGTTTCTCAACAAAGCAGGACTTTTCGTCATGAACGCACTCGCCTCCGATCTGGTTCGTCAGACCAGCGAACTGTCCACCAGCGTCACCCGGCCGATTCCCGGTTCGCGCAAAATCCATGTGCCGGGCAACCGCGCCGATCTGCGTGTGCCGATGCGCGAGATCGTGCTGGAAGACACGCCAACGGCTTCCGGCGTCGAGCACAATGCGCCGTTCACGGTTTACGACACGTCCGGTCCTTACACCGATCCCGACTACGCCGTCGATCTGGCCGCCGGCTTGCCCGCATTGCGCGCGCGCTGGATTGCCGAGCGCGGCGATACCGAAGCGCTGGCGGATTTCACCTCGCCGTTCACGCGCCGCCACGCGACCGCACGCGAACTGGATTCGGTGCGGTTCCCGGCCTTGCCCAAACCGCGCCGCGCCAAGGCCGGCGCCAACGTCACCCAGATGCACTATGCCCGTCGCGGCTTGATCACGCCGGAGATGGAATACATCGCGATCCGCGAGAATCAACAGATCGACGCGCTGCGCGATCGTGGCTTGCTCACTCAACATCCGGGCGAAAGTTTCGGCGCGGCGATTCCGAAAATCATCACGCCTGAATTCGTGCGCGACGAAGTCGCCCGCGGCCGCGCCATCATTCCGAACAACATCAATCATCCGGAATCCGAGCCGATGATCATCGGCCGCAATTTCCTGGTGAAGATCAACGCCAACATCGGCAACTCGGCGGTGTCGTCGTTCGATCGCCGAGGAAGTCGAGAAGATGGTCTGGTCGATCCGCTGGGGCGGCGACACCGTGATGGACCTGTCCACCGGCAAGAACATCCATGAAACGCGCGAATGGATCATCCGCAATTCGCCGGTTCCCATCGGCACCGTGCCGATCTATCAGGCGCTGGAAAAAGTCGGTGGCGTGGCCGAAGACCTGACCTGGGAACTCTTCCGCGACACCCTGATCGAGCAGGCCGAGCAGGGCGTGGACTATTTCACGATCCACGCCGGCGTGCGCCTGCCGTTCATTCCGCTGACGGCGCGGCGCGTGACCGGCATCGTCTGCGCGGCGGCTCGATCATGGCGAAGTGGTGCCTGGCGCATCACCGCGAGAGTTTCCTCTACGAACGCTTCGAGGACATCTGCGAAATCATGAAAGCCTATGACGTCGCCTTCTCGCTCGGCGACGGCCTGCGCCCGGGTTCGATCGCCGACGCCAACGACGCCGCGCAATTCGCCGAACTCGATACCCTCGGCGAGCTGACCCAGATCGCCTGGAAGCACGACGTGCAAACCATGATCGAAGGTCCCGGCCATGTGCCGATGCAGTTGATCAAGGAAAACATGGAACGCCAGTTGCGTGTCTGCGACGAAGCGCCGTTTTATACTTTGGGACCGCTGACGACCGACATCGCGCCCGGCTACGACCACATCACCAGCGCCATCGGCGCGGCAATGATCGGCTGGTTCGGTACGGCGATGCTGTGCTACGTCACACCGAAGGAACATCTCGGCCTGCCCGAACAAGCAGGACGTGCGCGACGGCATCATCGCCTACAAGATTGCCGCGCATGCGGCGGATCTGGCGAAGGGTCATCCCGGCGCGCAGGTGCGCGACAACGCGCTGTCCAAGGCGCGCTTCGAGTTCCGCTGGGAGGACCAGTTCAATCTTGGCCTCGATCCGGAAAAAGCGCAGGAATTCCATGACGAAACCCTGCCGAAGGACGCACACAAGTCCGCGCATTTCTGTTCGATGTGCGGGCCGAATTTCTGCTCGATGAAGATCACCCAGGATGTGCGCGATTACGCGCGTGAGCACGGTGTCGCTGACGAAGCGGCTGCACTTGCGGAAGGCATGGCCGCGAAGGCGCGCGAATTCCGCGAGCAGGGCGGCGAGGTTTATCTGGCTGAATGAACAAGACAGCAACGTGGGGTTCGTCGGCGTCGCGCGGGTGCAATCCTTCCTGCATGCGGACGCTGTGCGGGCTCGGTGAGTTCGGGGCTGGAGAATCTATTGCCGATATTCCTTGTCGATCCGCAAGACGAATTCCGCCAAACCCAACTTTCTTGCATTAACTCTGATCGAGACGCTCCGCTCTGCTTTCCAGTTGCCCGATTCCAGACGAAAGACAAAACCCGCGTCACGTACCTGGCCAAAGCTCTGCGATCGCGTGGTCGCCATGTCCGCGCGTATCCTCTGATACACAGGGCCGATCCATTCGTCCCACGGACCCTTGACGCCCAGTCGCATCAGCAGTTCGATCTTGTTGGCTTGCCCGTAAGTCAGGCGTTCGTTGAACCGGATGTCATGGCCGCGCCGAACAACGACCTGCGGTTCGGCCCATAAGTGATCTTCGTCCGCGCTCCCGGGGTGATGCCATGGCCCGAGCGCATGCTGGTTGCTGCGCAGCCTGAACATCGGTACGGTCAGGAACTTGCTGGATCCATCCGCATTCAGCGCGTCGACCATGCCGGACCAGCCTTCCGCCCTGAAAAACACCTGGCCGTCAAACGGCAGGACGACATCGGCCTCCGCAAGCCCCAGATCGATGCATCGATTTCTGGCCGCGTTCTGGTTGGTGAGGTAGAGAGACTTCGCTTCGATCGTGTCGAGACTGCGGAAATCGGACGAGTTGAAGGGAATGTCATGCCAGCGCAGGCCAGCCTCGCTGATTATCGATATCAGGCGTTCCTTCAGTTGCGGATTCACGATGCGGTTGAGTAGAAAGCGCTTTTCGCAGTCCGGAAGCCCAGGCTCGTTCTTCAGGATGAACGACAGGGTGTTCAGTGTTTGCTGGGGGTGGTGCCGAATAGGGATGTCATTACCGAGAATCCGATAAAAGATTATCCTCACTGTTCGAATCCTCCGGACATAAAGATGCCTGCCGCGCTTTTCTATGACGCTTGTCTACGCATTATCCCGGCGGACGCAAAATCGGGGCCTGTCGGTCGGCAGGCATTTTAGCTGCGTGAGAATACCCGCTGTCGCCGCTACGTGTAAGCGGCATGTGCTTGCGGCACAATGTGCACCAGTTTCGGAGTTCCTGCCATGTCCATTTTCGATCGCCTTCGCGCACCAAACACACGCTGGTTTCTGCGCGGTGCCGGTGCGCTGCTGGCGATCTACGCGATCATCGTGCTCGCCCTGATGTGGTGGTGGAGTTACGAGCCGGCGCAATTCGACGTGATGCAGCGTGCGCAGTGGCGCGCGGCGACGCATCAGGAACAGATAGTGACGGGATCCGTCGTTACCAGTACGCTGATGGGCTGTGCCGAAACCCTGCTCGACAAGCGCGGCGGCTATATTTCCAACGACAAATTTCCGCCGGGTCTGTTCATGGACAACGTGCCGAACTGGGAATTCGGCGTGCTCACCGCGACCCGTGATCTGGCGCGCGAGATGCGCAACAAGTTTGCGCGTTCGCAGTCGCAGTCCGAGGAAGACGTCGATCTAAAGGAGGCGGATCCGCTGTTTTCCAGCCCCAACGATCGCTGGTTATTGCCGAGTTCCGAAAGCCAGTACCGCAAGGCGATCACGCACGTCGACGGTTATTTTGTTCGCTTGGGCAAGAACGATCCGAACGGCGCGCAGTTTTATGCGCGTGCGGACAGTCTGGCCGATTATTTCGACCTGGTATCGACGCGCCTCGGCAGTCTGTCGCAACGGCTATCGGCCAGCGTCGGTCAGTTGCAGCTGGAAGGCGATGCGTCGGCTGATCCCGACACATCGGCGAATGCGAAGGGTCCGCAAATAGTCAAGACGCCGTGGAGCAAGATCGACGATGTGTTCTACGAATCGCGTGGCTACACTTGGGCATTGCTCGAACAATTGAAAGCTATACAAGTGGATTTCGCGCCCATTTTGCAGCGCAAGAACGCGATGGTGAGCTTGAAGCAGGTGATCCGCGAACTCGAAGAGTCGCAACGGCCGGTACGCAGTCCGATCATTCTCAACGGCAGTCCGTTTGGTTTCTTCGCCAACCATTCGCTGGTGATGGCGAATTACGTGTCGCGGGCGAATGCCGCCGTGATCGATCTGAAATCCCTGCTCGACCGAGGTTGATTTGACTACTTCGCAATCCTTGGCCGCGCGAATCACTGCGGCACTGTGCGCCGACTGGCGCATCCTCTGGCTTCTGCTTCTGCTGCCGGTTGTCTTGTTCCTGCCGGCCATGCCGATCGACGAGACACGTTATCTGGCGGTTGCCTGGGAAATGCGCCTGCATGGCGATTTTCTAGTGCCGCATCTGAACGGAGCGCCGTATTCGGACAAACCCCCGATGCTGTTCTGGCTGATCAATCTCGGCTGGCTGATCGCCGGATTGCACGCATGGGCGGTGCGCCTTGGCGTGCTCGCCGCGTCGTTCGCGTCGCTGTTCCTGTTCGAGCGTCTGGTGCGCCGGCTCGATCCTGACCCCGTGCTGGCGCGCAATGCGACATTGTTGCTTTTGGGAATGATCTACTTTGCGCTGTTTTCCAGCGCGATCATGTTCGATGTGGTGTTGGCCACGTGGGTGCTGGTTGCGCTGCACGGCGCACTGGATCTGGACGCGCAACGCTGGCGCCGTGGCACACTGCTGCTGGCGCTGGGATTCGGCTTGGGCATCCTGACCAAGGGCCCGGTGGTATTGCTCGACACTGGCCTCGTCATCGTCTGCGGGCCGTGGTGGAGTGCGACCGCAGCCGCGCACAAGGGCCGCTGGTACGGCGCCCTTGGGCTAGGCATTCTCGGTGGCGCGGTCATTGCGCTGGCCTGGGCGATTCCGGCGGCCATCGCCGGCGGCGAAAGCTATGCAAACGCGATTTTTCTGCATCAGACCGTGGATCGTATGACGAAGAGTTTTGCCCATCGGCGTCCGCTGTGGTGGTATTTCATGGTACTGCCGGCGATGGTACTGCCATGGACGCTGGCGCTGCGCGCACCGTGGCGGATTTGGCAGGAAAGTTTCCGCATTTCCAAAAGTGCACGTTTCGGCATCGCTCTGTTCGCGCCGGCGTTTGCAGTATTCTGTCTGGTCAGCGGCAAGCAGCCGCATTACCTGCTGCCGCTGCTGCCGGGGTTGGCACTATATCTGGCGGTCGTCCTTGGTCGCGACGGCGCAGTCTTGCGCGGCCGTCTATTCGGTGCCCTGGTGCTGCTGGCCGGCATCGCCCTGGCGGCGCTGCCGTATCTGGCTGCGCATGCGCATGACATTGCCATGCTGGATCGTTTCGCGCGCGCGCGCGACGTTACCGATTCGGCGCTACAGGTCTTCGCGAACATCTGGCCGCTGTGGGGTGCGCTCGCCACTGCGCTGGGCCTGTGGCTATTGTGGCGCGGCCGCACCTTTACCGGGCCGCAAAATCTCGCGCTGACCAGCGTCGCCACCGCCACGATCGGCATGCTGGCGCTGGCCCAGGGCATCGGCCCGTATGTGGATGTGAGCGCCGCCGCCGCGCGCATCAAGCACGACCAGGATATCGGCACACCAATTGCGCACCTGGGCTGGCATCACGGCCTGTTCGAGTTTGCCGGGCGCCTGACCCAGCCGCTGGAAAAGGTGGATTACGTGGATTTGCATGCGTGGTGCGTGGCGCACCCTACCGGTGAAATTGTCACTTTTTACACAAAGTACCCAATCACGGCAAAACCCGAACTGGAGTTGCCGTATCGCTTCCATCGCATCCTGTTCTGGCGCGCGGCGGATTTGCTCGCGGCGCCATGGCCGTCGGGTACGCCAGCTCCGAACGAGGACGAAACTCCGGACGATTGAGCGTCAGAACATAAGGGTTCCAATCTCAAGTCAGAAGTTTGGCTTCTCCAAACACTGCTCATAGCGCGCGACGCAATCGAGGATTTCTTTGCGCGCGGCCGCGGCATCATTCCAGCCTTCCACTTTTACCCATTTACCTTTTTCCAGATCCTTGTAGTGCTCGAAAAAGTGGGTGATGCGATCACGCCAATGCTGCGGCACGTCGACGATATCGTTGATGTAATCGTAGTGGGCAAAAACCTTCAACGCCGGCGCTGCGACGATCTTGGTGTCTTCGCCGGCCTCATCGGTCATGCGCAGCAGGCCGACCGGACGGCAGCGAATCACCGCTCCCGGAATCAGCGGCAGCGGCATCAGCACCAGTGCATCGACCGGGTCACCGTCACCGCCGAGCGTGCGCGGCACGTAACCGTAATTGCAGGGATAGCGCATCGGTGTGGACAGCACGCGATCGACGAAGATCGCGCCGGAGGCCTTGTCCACCTCGTATTTGACCGGCTCGGAATCCTTCGGGATTTCGATGACGACGTTGATTTCGTTCGGCACGTTCTTGCCTGATGCTACGAGGTCGAGGCCCATGACTGACTTCCTGACAATTGCGCGGGCGCGAAGGATACGCGAAACGCTGCACCCATGCATTCTTTGCGGTAGCAGATGCCGCAAGAAAAACCCCGCATGAAGCGGGGTTTTCTGTGACAACTCAAGTCATATGCACTGCACGGCTCTTACTCGAGCCGATCCCACAGGAACTCGTAGGCCAGCGCATGCATGTACGCGGCCTGCTTGTTGTCCGCGCCAGCGCCGTGACCGCCTTCGAGGTTCTCGTAGAACCACACGTTCTTGTAGCCCATGCCCTCCATCTTTGCCGCCATCTTGCGCGCCTGCACCGGGCCAACGCGGTCGTCGCTGGTCGTCGTGTAGAACAGCACCGGCGGATACTTCTTGTCTTTTTCCACATTTTGATAAGGCGAGAAAGTCTTGATGAAATCCCAGTCTGCGGTATCGGGATTGCCGTATTCGGCCATCCACGACGCGCCGGCCGACAGGTGCGAATAGCGCTTCATGTCGAGCAAGGGCACTTCGCAGGCGATGGCGCCGAACAATTGCGGATATTCGGTCAGCATATTACCCATCAGCAGACCGCCGTTGCTGCCGCCCTCGGCACCGAGATGTTTGGCCGAGGTCACGCCGCGTTTGACCAGATCTTCGGCGACGGCGGCGAAATCCTCGTAGGCGCGCGGGCGGTTCGCCTTGAGCGCGGCTTCATGCCAGGCCGGGCCGTACTCGCCGCCGCCGCGAATGTTGGCGACCACGATAGACGCCGCCACGCTCCAGCCAGGCGCGGCCGATGCTGCCGCTGTAATGCGGTTGCAGCGAAACCTCAAAGCCGCCGTAGCCGTACAGCAAGGTGCGGTTGGAGCCGTCGAGTTTCATCGCCTTCGGCGCGATCTCGAAGTACGGCACACGCGTACCATCTTTCGAGGTGACAAAATGCTGCGCTCACATCGAACTTCGAGGCATCGAAGAATGCCGGTTCGTGCTTGATGGTTTCGGGTTCGGTCTGATCCAGCACGCCGCGTTGCAGTGTGGACGGTGTGAGGAAACCGGTGACCGACAGCCAGTATTCGTCGCTGTGGTCCGGATCGGTATCGACCACGCTGATCGTGCTCAGCGCAGGCGCACCTTCCATCGGCGCGTGTTTCCAGTCGCCGGCTTGTGGCGTCAGCACTTCGAGTTTGCTCTTGACGTCGTCGAGCACGTCGAGAATCAGATGATGCTGTGTCCAGCTATACGACGCCAGTGCGGTGTGCGCATCCGGTTTGAACAGCACGGTGAACGCACGCTTGCCGGCCATGAAGTCGTCGAACTTCGTCGCCAATAGCGTGCCCGAGGGATAGGTTGCGCCGCCGACGGTCCATGCCGTGCGCGGTTTCACCAGCAGCCATTCGCGGTGCACATCGGTTTCGGCGTCGGTGGGCACGTCGACGCGGATCAGCTTGCCGTCCTTGCGCTGATACATCTCGCTGTGAAAGAAATCCTTGGCGATGTTGACGAAATCGCGCTCGAAGCCCGGCGTACGGTCGTGATAAGCGCTTACCGCGAGATCGGTTTTCTTGCCTTCGTACACCAGCGTCGCCACCGACAGCGGTGTGCCGCGTTTCCATTCCTTGACGATGCGCGGATAGCTCGACTCGGTCATCGAGTCGGGGCCGAAATCGGTGCCGACGTAGATTGCGTTCTCGTCGATCCAGCCGGCTTCGGTCTTTGCCACGGCTAAATGAAATCCATCCTTGACGAAGGCTTTCGACGGGATATCGAATTCGCGGATTTCAACCGCGTCACCACCGCCCGGAGACAGCGACATCAGGCAGCGTTCGTATTTCGGCTTCATGCACTGTGCGCCCTTGTAAACCCAGTGCGCGTTCTCGGTCTTGTTCAGTGCGTCGATGTCGATCAGCACGTCCCACTTCGGCTCAGCCTTGCGGTATTCGTCCAGCGTGGTGCGCCGCCAGATGCCGCGCGGGTTCGTCTTGTCCTGCCAGAAGTTGTACAGATAGTCGCCCATGCGATCGACGTAAGGAATGCGCGCATCGGAGTCGAGCACTTCGAGAATGCGATCGCGAGTCTGTGTCGAACTGCGCGTTGTCGGCGAACTGTTTCGCCGTTACCGCGTTCTGGGCCTTGACCCAATCCATCGGCTTGTCGCCGTGGACATCCTCCAGCCACAAGTAGGGATCGTCGCTGGCGGCGACCGCCGCAGCGGGCGGTGGAGCCGGCTTGTTGTCGTTTGCATGAGCCACGCCGGCGAGCGTGACAGCGCCGATGAGCAGCGTCCAGATCCGATTCATGGGTCGTCCTCCAGATGAAATTGTGCGCGCAATGGTCGATGAAGCCTGGGAGCCTGTCCATAGGCCGAATGGCACTGAAAGAAAAGCCCCGCCGAAGCGGGGCTTTTGCGGCGACGTTCGAGTTCCGTCTACAGCAGCGGAATCAATAGCAGCGCCACGATGTTGATGATCTTGATCAGCGGGTTCACCGCAGGTCCCGCGGTGTCCTTGTAGGGGTCGCCGACGGTGTCGCCGGTGACGGCGGCCTTGTGTGCATCCGAACCCTTGCCGCCGAAGTTGCCGTCCTCGATATACTTTTTCGCATTGTCCCAGGCACCGCCGCCGGTGGTCATCGAGATGGCCACGAACAGGCCGGTGACGATGGTGCCGATCAGCACGCCGCCGAGCGCCTTGGCGCCTTCCAGATTCGATCCGGTGATCCAGGTGGCGCCGAACGCGACCACGATCGGCACCAGTACCGGCAACAAGCGAAGGCACCAGCATTTC
The DNA here is from genome assembly GCA_963804695.1 of uncultured Gammaproteobacteria bacterium. Lineage (GTDB taxonomy): Bacteria > Pseudomonadota > Gammaproteobacteria > Xanthomonadales > Rhodanobacteraceae > Rudaea. The sequence goes on along the minus strand of CAWDRH010000003.1, from coordinate 2,223,840 downwards.
CTTGATCGCGGACTTGGTCAGCATGTCCACGGCCTTGGAATAATCCGGCTTGCCGCTGCCGTCCATGATGCCCTTGATCTCGCGGAACTGACGGCGCACTTCCTCGACCACGGACGCCGGCTGCGCGACCGACGGCTTCCATCGCCATTGCGCCGAACAGATACGGAATCAGGCCGCCAATGAACAGGCCGATGATGACCATGTGATCGGAAAGATCGAAAGTGAAAATTTGCTGGATGCCGTCCGCAGAAACGAAATTCGGCGCGGTACTCAGGTTGTGCGTGTAGTCGGCAAACAGCACCAGCGCGGCGAGGCCGGCCGAACCGATCGCGTAGCCCTTCGTCACCGCCTTGGTCGTGTTGCCCACGGCGTCGAGCGGATCGGTGACCGCGCGGACTTCCTTCGGCAGCTCGGCCATCTCGGCAATACCACCGGCGTTGTCGGTGATCGGGCCGTAGGCGTCGAGCGCGACGATCATCCCAGTCATCGACAGCATGGCCGTGGCGGCGATGGCGATGCCGTACAGGCCGGCGAAATAGTTCGCGACCCATATCGCGGCGCAGATCGCCAGCACCGGCAGCGCGGTGGACTTCATCGACACGCCGAGGCCGGCGATGATGTTGGTCGCGTGGCCGGTGGTCGAGGCTTTCGCCACGTGCCGCACCGGCGAGTATTCGGTCGCGGTGTAGTACTCGGTGATGACCACCATCGCCACGGTCAGCAGGATGCCGACCACGGTGCAGTAGTAGACATTCCACACGCCGAATTGCGAACCGGCCATCATCGCCTGGGTAACCGGGACGAAGGCGATCAAGGCGAGCACGGCCGAGACGCCAACGCCCATGTAGAGCGCATTCATGATCTTGCCGCCAGGCCGTGCCTTGACAAAGAACATGCCGATGATCGAGGCGATGATCGACACGCCGCCAAGCACCAAGGGATACAGCACGCCGAAATCGCCGACGCTGTCCTTGCCGAGCACGCCGGCGAGCAGCATGGTGGCGATCAAGGTCACCGCGTAGGTTTCAAACAGGTCCGCGGCCATGCCGGCGCAATCGCCGACGTTGTCGCCGACGTTGTCCGCGATCACCGCCGGGTTGCGCGGATCGTCCTCGGGAATGCCGGCTTCGACCTTGCCGACCAAGTCTGCGCCGACATCGGCACCCTTGGTGAAGATGCCGCCACCAAGGCGCGCGAAGATCGAAATAAGCGACGAGCCGAATGCCAGGCCGATCATCGCGTGCAGTGCTTCTTCCTGACTTTTTCCAAAATGCAACAAGGTGACATAGTATCCGGCGACGCCGAGCAGGGCCAGGCCGACCACCAGCATGCCGGTAATCGAACCGCCGCGGAACGCCACTTGCAGAGCGGCATTGATGCCGCTGCGCGCGGCTTCGGCCGTGCGCACGTTGGCGCGCACCGAGATGTTCATGCCGATGAAGCCGGTCAGGCCCGACAGCACCGCACCGATGGCGAAACCGATGGCGGCCGGCCAGCCCAGTTTGGTGAAACCAATAATCAGGAACAGGATGACGCCGACGATGGCGATGGTGCGGTATTGGCGATTCAGATACGCGCGTGCGCCTTCCTGGATCGCTTGCGCGATTTCCTGCATGCGCGCATTACCGGCGGGTTTGGCCAGGATCCAGCTGCGCGACCAGATTCCGTAAAGGATCGCGAGCAGCGCACACCCCAGCGCGATCCAGATGGCATATTGCTGAAAAAACATCGAATTCTCCCTAGGACGTCAGGCAGTAGCGAAGTGATGCAACGTGGGAACAGCAAAACCCGCGCAGTATAACGATGCACGGGGCGGAAGGCTTGTGCGACGCAATAAGGATCACGCCATCCCTGTTCGGGATGCGCCGGTTGGGCGTGCGCGTCATTTGTCTGCTATGGAATACGCCGGCAATTTTTTCTTCGCCAGCACGCGTTTGAGGCGTGCGTACTTCGGCAGGCCGGTCGTCGCATCGTAGGGTGGTGCGGTTTCGCCACGGATCAGCGGCTCGAAATAGCGGCGCGCGGCAGCGGTGATGCCGAAACCGTCGCCGCTGATGAAGTTTTCCGGCAGTTTCTTTTCGATATTGGCGATGCCGGTCAGCGGCGCCGGCACGATCTTCCACTTGAACGGCTTGTTCGATACGCGCTTGATCACCGGCATCACCGCGGTCTGGCCAGCCAGCGCATATTCGACCGCAGCCTTGCCGACTGCGCAGGCCTGCTCCACGTCGACCTTGCTGGCCAGATGCCGCGCCGAGCGCTGCAGGTAATCCGGCACTGCCCAGTGGTATTTGTATCCTAGTTTGCTTTTTACCAGTTGCGCAATCAGCGGGCCGACGCCGCCAAGCTGGGTGTGGCCGAACGCATCGCGCGTGCCGGCCTCAGCGAGGAATCCGCCTTGCGCATTCTTCAAGCCTTCGGAAACGACGACCGTGCAATAGCCGACGCGTTCGACGGTTGTCTTGACGCGCGCGAGGAAGGCGGCTTCGTCGAACGGAACTTCGGGGAAAAGGATGATGTGCGGCGGATCGTCGGCGCGCTTTCCCGCCAAACCCGCGGCGGCGGCGATCCAGCCGGCGTGGCGGCCCATCACTTCCATGACGAACACCTTGGTTGAGGACTCGCACATCGAAGCGACGTCGAGGCTGGCCTCGAGTACCGATACCGCGGTGTACTTGGCCACCGAGCCGAAACCGGGGCAGGTGTCAGTCACCGGCAGATCGTTGTCGACGGTCTTGGGCACACCGATCACGCGCAACGGATAACCCAGGCTGTGGCTGATCTGGGCGATCTTGAGCGAGGTGTCGGCCGAATCGTTGCCACCGTTGTATAAAAAGTAGCGGATGTCGTGGGCGCGCAATACTTCAATCAGGCGTTCGTAATGAGCGCGGTCGGCCTCCAGCGACTTCAGCTTGAACCGGCACGAACCGAAGGCGCCGCCGGGTGTATGGCGCAAGGCAGCGATCGCCGCGGCATCCTCACGCGCCAAGTCAATCAGCTCCTCGCGCAGCGCGCCGAGAATGCCGTTGCGCGCGGCGTAGGCGCGGATCCGGTGTTTGCGGCAGGCCTGGATCACGGCGCCTGCGGTGGCATTGATCACGGCAGTGACGCCACCGGATTGGGCGTAAAGGAGGTTGCCTTTGTCCATGCTTGTTCCGTCCGGGTTGACCATCAAGTTTGACTAAGCCCGCTGCTGCCGTTAGCTTAGCTTATTGTCGGCAGCGCGAAAGTCTAGCCGATTGCGCTGCCGGGCTGTTGCGGCCGCGGTTTGCGCATCTGCGCCATGCTTCACCACGACGGGAAAAAACTAGGGAAATGCGCATCGTTTTCTTCGGTCCGAACGGTTCGGGAAAGGGTACCCAAGCGGCACTACTCAAGGTGGAGCTCGGCGTGCCGCATATTTCCACCGGCGATTTGCTGCGCGCAGCAGTCAAGGCCGGCACACCACTCGGGCTGCAAGCCAAGGTCGTGATGGCGGCTGGCAAACTTGTCTCCGACGAAATCGTGCTCGGTATGCTCGAAGACCGCGTGGCTCAGCCCGATGCACGCGGCGGCTTCATCCTCGACGGTTATCCGCGCAATCTGGCGCAGTGCGCCGCATTGGAGACGCTGCTCGATCGCCTGCGGCAGCCGCTGGATATCGCCATCGAACTGCACGTACCCGACGAAGCAATCCTGGCGCGTTGCGAACTGCGTTTCAAGGCCGAACATCGCCCCGACGACGATCCGCAGATCGTGCGCAAACGCCTGGATGTATATCGCCAGCAGACCGCTCCGGTTGCCGCGCATTTCGCCGACATGGGAAAACTCGTCACGGTCGATGGCGTCGGCGAAGTGGCGACGGTATTCCAGCGCATACTCGCGGTGCTGCCGCGCGTGGCGGCCTGAGTTTTCACACCCTTCGATTCCGCAATCCCGCGACTGCGCGCCGATCGGGCGCAGTCGACATGCCGAAGCGCCCGGCGCGGCGGCGCAGCAGAAACTACGATGCAACAACTGTTTTTACTCCTGCGCGATATTTGCCGGCTGCGTCGCGGCCCGCAGGATCTGCCCTATTCGCCGCGATTGCTGGCCGCAGTCTGCCTGGCAACCCTGCTGCTGCAACTGGCTATCGCGCGCGTGATGGGAATCGCCGGCGACACCCTCGGTGCCGGTGTGCTGTCGCTGGCCTTCAATCTCGGCGTGCTTTACCTGCTGCTCAACCTGCGCGGATTGACCAGCCGCTTCGTCCAGGCCGGCATCGCGCTGTTGTGTTGCGCGATCATCTTCTCGTTGCTCAGCCTGCCCATCGTGCTGCTCGCCGGCAATCACCCGACGGTGCCGGAACAGATGACGCCGCTGCAATTGCTGCTGGGCCTGGTTGCGCTGCCGATCGTGGTCTGGAAGCTGGTCGTCGACGCACATATCCTGCGGCACAGCATGAATTTGCCGTTTCTCGGCGGTCTTGCCGTCGCCGTGCTGTGGCTGGTTGCGGAGTTGGCTTTTGGCGCGGCGATCGGCAGTGCACCCGCAGCCGGCGCCTGAGTCGCGAGGGTTATCGTGAAGCAGTATATTTTAGGCATTTGTGGAACTTTCATGGGCGGCGTCGCCGCACTGGCGCGCGAACTCGGTCATGACGCTGCCGGTTGCGATGCCAACATCTATCCGCCGATGAGCGACCAGCTCGAAGCGCTTGGCATCCGGCTTGATGCGGGCTATCGAGCCGAATATCTGAATGCGGCCCAGCCCGATCTGATCGTCGTCGGCAATGCACTGTCACGCGGCAATCCGGTGATCGAACGCATGCTTGATGCGCGTCTGCCCTATATTTCCGGCCCGCAGTGGATTGGCGACAACATACTAGGCTCGCGCCGCGTGTTCGCCGTCGCCGGCACCCATGGCAAGACCACGACGACGTCGATGCTGGCCTGGATTCTCGATGCCTGTGGACGTGCACCGGGATTCCTGGTCGGCGGCGTGCCGGAGAATTTCGGCGTATCGGCGCGACTCGGGGCGGCCGGCGATTTTGTGATCGAGGCGGATGAATACGACACGGCGTTCTTCGACAAGCGTTCCAAATTTGTGCATTACCGGCCGCAGATTGCCATTCTCAATAATCTCGAATTCGATCACGCCGATATTTTTCCGGACGTTGGCGCGATCCAGCGTCAGTTCCACCAACTCGTGCGCACCGTGCCTGGCAACGGCCGTCTGATCGTCAACGCCGAAGACATGCGCCTGGCCGAAGTGCTGGCGATGGGCGCGTGGACGCCGGTGACGAGCTTCGGCATGGAGTGCGGCGACTGGCGCGCGCGCCTGATTCATTCCGACGGCTCGCGTTTCATCGTGCTGCGCGGCGGTCGCGAACTGGGCGAGGTGCGCTGGAATCTGCTGGGTCGCCACAACGTCATGAACGCACTCGCCGCGCTGGCGGCCGCTGACGCTGCGGGCGTCGATGCCGCGCCTGCGATCGCGGCACTCGCGGATTTCCGCAACGCCAAGCGCCGCCTGGAACTGATCGGCGAATCCGGCGGCATCCACGTCTACGACGATTTTGCCCATCATCCCACCGCCATCGCGACCACGCTCGCCGGTTTGCGCGCGCGCGTCGGTCACGCGCGCATCCTGGTCGGCCTGGAGCCGCGTTCCAACTCCATGCGTTCGGGCGCACATGCCGATGAACTGGCGCCGAGCCTGCGTGATGCCGATGCCGTCGTGTTATTGCAGCGCCCGCAACTGACGTGGGATGCTGCCCGTGTGACGGCTGCACTCGGAGATCGAGGCCGCACCGTGCCCGATGTCGATAGTTTGATCACTGCATTACACGATGTCGTGCGCGCAGGCGACCATGTCGTGTTCATGTCCAACGGCGGGTTTGAGAATGCGCCGCGACGGTTTTTTCAAGGCCTGAAAGCGCGCACGTAATGTCCGGCTTTGCACAGGCGAGCCAGCGACCTACACTTTGCGTGTGACCGCGACCGATATCCCGCTTTTCCCGCTGAACTCGGTGCTGTTTCCCGGTGGCGTGCTGAGCCTGCGCGTTTTCGAGCGCCGTTATCTGGACCTGGTACGCGATTGCGCGCGCTCGGGCGAGAGCTTTGGTGTCTGTCTGATCCTGCACGGTCACGAGGCCGGCGAGGCGGCGGTCCCCGCAGCGGTCGGCACGCTGGCGCGCATTGTGGATTTCTATACTCTCCCGGACGGCCTGCTCGGCATCCGCGCCGAGGGCGGCGACCGGTTTCGCGTCGCGCGTTCACGCGTGCGCGACAACGGTCTGGTGCATGGCGAAGTGCAGTTATGGCAGGCGGAAGCAGCACTGATGCTGTCAGCGGAGTTCGGTTTGCTGGCGACGATCCTCGAGCGCCTGCTGGAGAAACTCGGCAGCCCGCATGCCAAGGCCGGACGCGCATGCTTCGACGACGCAAGTTGGGTTGGTTTCCGCCTTGCCGAGGCGTTGCCGCTGGAGAATCGCGAGCGTCAGCATCTGTTGCAGATGACCGATCCCGGTGAGCGCCTCGCCCAGATGATGCATTACCTGCCGCGCTTCCAGCGCGCATAAATTCGCTCCGCCTGGAGAAGATCATGCAGACGTTGAAAGGCAAGACTTTGTTCATCACCGGCGCCTCGCGCGGTATCGGTCTCGCCATTGCCCTGCGTGCTGCGCGCGACGGAGCCAACGTTGCAATTGCGGCGAAATCCGATGTGCCGAATCCGAAGCTGCCCGGCACGATTCACAGTGCCGCGGCGGCAGTCGATGCCAGCGGCGGCCATGGGCTCGCGATCAAATGCGATATCCGCGAGGAAGTCGAGGTCCGTGCGGCAGTTGAACTGACGGCGCAACGTTTTGGCGGCATCGACATTCTGGTCAACAACGCCAGTGCGATCTGGCTGCGCGGCGTGCTGGACACGCAGATGAAGCGTTTCGACCTGATGCAACAGGTCAATGCGCGCGGCACGTTCCTGTGTTCGCAGGCGTGTTTGCCGCATCTGCTGAAATCCGCAGACCCGCATATCCTCACGCTGGCGCCGCCGCCATCGCTCAATCCGAAATGGTGGGCACCACACACCGGGTATACTTTGGCAAAAATGGGCATGAGCTTCGTCACTTTGGGCCTTGCCGCCGAGTTTGCCGACAAGGGCGTGGCGATCAATGCGCTATGGCCGCGCACGCTGATCGCCACCGACGCGCTCAAAATGATTCCGGGTGTGAGCGGCGCGAGTGGCCGCAAACCGGAAATCATGGCTGATGCCGCGCACGCGATCCTGACCAAACCCGCACGCACGGCGACCGGCCAGTTTTTCATCGATGACGAAGTGTTGCGCGCTGCGGGCGTCACGGATTTTTCCGGCTACGCCGTCGCTCCGTCGCAACGGTTGCTGCCGGATTTGTTTCTGGACTGATGGAATGCCCGCCATGTCTCGGCTGTCAACGGTCTGCACCTGCATGCTCCTGCTGCCAGCCGCAGGAGCATGTGCCGGCGAACGTTGGCAGATTCCAACACTGTACGAGGCGGGACATTTCTATGCCGTCCCGGAAACGGTTGCGGGACGGCGTCTGCGACTGCTTGTCGATACAGGTGGTGCGGGTGGTGGCGGTCGCTACGTCATCAACGAGCGCGCGGCACAGAGGCTGGGCCTTAAAGTGATGCCGTGTGGCATTGACGACGATCGAGTAGATGTCGTCGCGGTTATTCCATATCGCGACGGCAAGTCGCTGCCGGCATCCACGCATCGGTTGTGCAATGCCGTCGCACTGGTATCGAAGCAGTTCGACTTGGACAGCGGCGACGACGGCGCGCTCGGTGCGGGCTATCTGCCGGGGCACCTGTGGACCTTCGACTACCCCGGTGAACGATTGTGGCTGGAGCCGGCGTCGTGGCAGCCAGACGCAGGGGCGCATCCGACCGTACTCGGATTCCAAGTAAACCGGCACGGTGACCTCGCGACGGGGTTCTCACGCATTGCCATCGAAGTCGATGCGCAGCCCGTCGATCTGTTGCTCGATACAGGCGCCACAGCAAAACCCACGGTAACTGGCGAGCAGGCCAGCGGTACTCCGACCGTGCATGGGATCGGCGTGACGTCGTATATAACGACCAGCGCATTCGATCGCTGGCACCAACGGCATCCTGAATGGCGCGTGGTGGACGACGGCGACGATCTGCTCACCGGCAAGCGCTCGGCTCGACTGATCGAGGTGCCCGAGATCACGGTCGCCGGCTGGAATATCGGGCCGGCGTGGTTCACCGAACGTCCCGACGCGGCGTTTCGCGAATTCATGTCGCAATGGATGGATCGACCAATAGACGGGTCGCTGGGCGCGAATGTATTCGCGAATTTCGTCATGACGCTGGACTACCCGGGCAGGGCGGCATGGTTCGCCTGTGCGCGCAACTGTCACGCAGCTGATGATCGCTCGCCGCCCAATCCTTCCGCAAAGGAATCCTCGCGATGAAATACCTGCACACGATGATCCGGATACGTGACGTCGATGCGTCGTTACGATTCTTTTGCCAAGGCTTGGGGCTGATCGAAAAGCGGCGCATGGAAAACCCGCAAGGCAAGTTCACCCTGATTTTTCTGGCCGCACCGGCGACGCCGGACGCCGAAATCGAGCTCACCTGCAACTGGGATTCGAGCGAGGATTATGGCAGCGCACGCAACTTCGGCCATCTCGCGTTTCGCGTCGACGATATCTACGCGATCTGTGCACGCCTGCAGGCGATGGGAGTGACGATCAACCGCCCACCGCGCGACGGACACATGGCTTTCATGCGTTCACCGGATCTGATTTCGATCGAGCTGTTGCAGGCAGGCGACGCGTTGCCGCCAACCGAACCGTGGATGTCGATGGCGAATACTGGCGTCTGGTGAACGACGACAGCGTTCAACCCAAGGCTTGATCGAGGTCCGCGATCAGATCTTCGGCTGCTTCGATCCCGACCGACAAACGCAGCAGATTCTGTGGCGAGACCGGATTCGCCCCTTCCACCGAGGCGCGGTGCTCGATCAGGGATTCGCAGCCGCCAAGCGACGTGGCATTCGTGAACAGCTTCACTTTTCCGGCAACCGCCAGCGCGGCGTCGCGGCCGCCGCAGATGCGCACACTGAGCATGCCGCCGAAGTCGCGCATCTGGCGTGTGGCGATTGCATGATTCGGGTGGTTCGGCAGTCCGGGCCAATGCACCGCTTCGACGCGCGGATGACTTGCGAGAAACTCTGCCACGGCGCGTCCGTTGCGGCAGTGCCAGGCCATGCGTGCCGGCAGCGAGCGCAGTCCACGCAAGGTCAGCCAGGCATTGAACGGCGCCATGACGCCACCGCGCAGATGACGTGCGTGCGCGATCGTATCGAACAGCGCGTCGTGTCGCGCGAAGATCAGTGCGCCACCCATCACGTCACTGTGGCCGCCGAAATATTTCGTGGTCGAATGCATCACCACATCGGCTCCAAGCGCGAGCGGTTGTTGCAGACAGGGTGTGGCGAAGGTGCTGTCGACCACGACGACCGCGCCGGCGCGATGCGCGATGGCGGCAATCGCCGCAATGTCCGTAATCTGCAGAAGTGGATTCGACGGTGTTTCCAGCCAGATGCAGCGCGTCGCCGGAGTCAGTGCGGCAGCCACGGCTTTCGCATCAGTCACATCCACGGTCACGGCACGAATGCCGAGGCGTGGCAAAAAATCCTGTGCCAGCGTGCGGACGCCTTGATAAACATCGGCGGGCAAAAGGATGTCGCTGCCGGCCGGGAATGAGCTGAGCAAGGCGTCAGCAGCCGCCATGCCGGAAGCGAATGCCAGCGCGGCGGCTCCACCTTCCAGTGCCGCCAGCGCGGTTTCGAGACGCGCCTGCGTAGGATTGCCTTCGCGCGCGTATTCAAATCCTGCGATGCGCTCCGCCGCCGGCCCGTGCTGAAATGTGGTGGACAGGTGCAGCGGTGGCGCCACGGCGCCGGTTTCGATGTCGGGCTGCGCGCCGGCATGCACCGCCAGCGACTCAAGACGCATGGGCATTTTTCACCTTCCGGAATGCCTGGCGCGCGGCGTCCAGGGTGTCGGCAATGTCCTGGTCGCTGTGTGCGGACGACATGAAGCCGGCCTCGAACGCCGACGGCGCAAGATACACGCCACGTTCGAGCATGGCATGGAAAAAGCGGTTGAATGCGGCGCCATCGCAGGCGGTAGCCTGGGTATACGTTTCCACTTTCGCGTCGGTGAAGAACAAGCCGAACATGCCGCCGACGCGATTGGTGCTGAACGGCACGCCGGCTTCGATCGCCGCCGCGCTGCAGCCGTCGGTGAGCAGGCGTGGTGCTTGCGCTCGATTTCCTCGTAGAAGCCCGGAACCTGGATCAATTCCAGCATCGCCAGTCCGGCGGCCATCGCGACCGGATTGCCCGACAGCGTGCCGGCCTGATAGATCGGGCCTGCGGGTGCGACATTTTCCATAATGCTCGCGTCTTCCGCCATAGGCGCCCACGGGCATGCCGCCGCCGATGATCTTGCCGAGCGTGGTCAGGTCGGGCGCGACGCCGTAGAGCGCCTGCGCGCCACCAAGGGCGACGCGGAAGCCGGTCATCACTTCATCGAAAATCAGCAACGCGCCGTGATTGCGTGCACAGCTCGCGCAAGGCCTGCAGGAAACCCGCGCGCGGAGGAATGCAGTTCATGTTGCCGGCGACCGGTTCGATGATGACGCAGGCGATATCCGAGCCTTGTTGGGCGAACAATTGCCGCGCTGCGTTGAGATCGTTGTACGGCAGCGTGAGGGTCAGATCGGCCAGTGCCTTCGGCACGCCGGGCGATGTCGGCACGCCGAGTGTCAGTGCGCCGGAGCCGGCCTTCACCAGAAAGGCATCAGCATGGCCGTGATAGCAGCCTTCGAATTTGACGATCTTGTCGCGACCGGTGCAGCCGCGCGCCACACGGATCGCGGCCATCGTCGCTTCGGTGCCGGAGTTCACCATGCGCAGCATTTCGATCGACGGTATCAGCCGCGTGATCTCCTCGGCCATGCGCACTTCAGCCGAACACGGCGTGCCGAACGACAGCCCGGCGCGTGCGGCCTGTTCGACCGTGGCGCGTACCTTCGGATGATTGTGACCGGCAATCATCGGGCCCCACGAGCCGACATAGTCGATGTAGCGCCTGCCTTCGACATCCCACAGATAAGCGCCATCGGCATGGTCAGTGAAAAACGGTTCGCCGCCGACTGATTTGAACGCGCGCACCGGAGAATTGACACCGCCGGGCATCAGCTTGAGCGCGCGCTGGAACAGTTCGTGATTGCTGGTCATGGAATCCACATTTTCACTTTTGGAATAATGCCGCATAGCGCCGCACGGCGGTGGTTGGGTCGTCTGCGCCGAACACGCCAGAAATCACGGCGAGAAAATCGGCGCCAGCATCGAGCAACGGCTGTGCATTGTCCGCAGTTATGCCGCCGATCGCCACCAGCGGAGGGCCCAGCGATTTCGCTGCACGCAGCAGATCCGGGTGGGCGCGGCGCGCACCGGGTTTGATGGTGGAAGGGTAGAACGTGCCGAAGGCAAGATAATCCGCGCCGGCTGCAGCGAGCTGTCGGGCACGATCGATGCGAATCGTAACAGGACACGCCAATGATGGCGGTGGCGCCCAGGCGCGCACGCGCAGCCGCGATATCGGTGTCGTGTTCACCGAGATGCACGCCGGCAGCGCCGACGGCCACGGCGAGTTCGACATCGTCGTTGACGATCAGCGCCACGGCATGGCGGGTACACAACGCCACCAGCGCACGCGCCTCATCGCGGCGGCGCGCAACATCGCCAGTTTTATCGCGGTACTGAAGCAAGGCTGCGCCACCGTGTATTGCCGCCGCGCAGGCAGCGATCAAATCCGGGCGTGGGCCGTTGCTGATTGCATACAAGCCGTGTGCGGGCAACAGCGGTTGGCAGTGGGTGACGGGATGCATGACTGATAGTGTAAAGGTAGAATGTGCGGCCTACGTTGCCTGCCCGTCCCACATGAATACCCTAGCGCCTTCCGCCACGCCATTCCGCACCTTCATGTGTGTAGTTTGTGGATTTATATACAACGAAGCGGAAGGCTGGCCGACCGATGGCATTGTGCCAGGCACGCGCTGGGAAGATGTGCCGGAAACCTGGACCTGTCCGGACTGTGGGGTGACCAAGTCCGATTTCGAGATGGTTGAGCTGCGCTGATTCGTTTCCGCTGGCTCACTCAGTTGAGCCGTGGCAGTCGCGTACCGAGCCCGATGAGTTGCTGGCCGATGGCCTCGGCATCTTCGGCTTGCGGCACCAGCGCCAGATAGCGTCGCAAGTCGGCGTGCGCGGCACGCAGATGGCCAAGCTTGAGATAGCATTGGCCACGATCGCGATATTCCGCCGGTTGGTGCACATCCAGGGTCAGCAGCCGGTCACTGCAACGCAGCGACTTGTCCCATTGTTCGCGGCCGCTGTATACCGATTTCAGGTTGCGCAGCATGCGCGTAAGGATGGCGCGATGGCTGGCCGGTTCGAGCATGCGCGCCAAGTCTTGATCGTCGATATCGTGCGTATCCAGATGGCTGCGCGCGCGCCGGCGCAATTCGGCGGCGTCGAGCGAGCGGCCCTTCTGGAACGGATCGAGCACGACAATGCCTTCCTCGAGCGGCAGGCGCACGAGAAAATGCCCCGGAAACGAAACGCCCTCGAGCGGCACACCCAGACGTTGCGCCAGCTCGATCTGCACCACGGCGAGCGAGATGGGATTGCCCATGCGGCGATCAAGCACATCGTTGAGATAGCTGTTGCGTGGATCGTAATAATCCTGATCGTCGCCGCTGAATCCGAGTTCGTCGAACACGAATCGGTTCAGGCAACGCAATTGTGCGGGCGTCGAATCGGCGTCGCGCAGGAGTCCGCGCAGATCGTCGGTGTAGGTTTGCAGGCGCCCCTCGTAATCGCCGCGATCGAGTTCGGGATACTCGTCCTGGGCGATCAGCAGCGCCGTATCGAACAGCGGAATGTCGGCATCGTTCGCGGCGCTCAGTTCGAGCCAGGGATTTTGCATCGACGTCCTCCGGCGGCGCCATCGCCGCGTGATTTCGATCTTACGCGAAGACGGAATTTGCGCAAGACAGCCGGCACAGCCAAGACGGCCGGCACCTTGCCCGCAAATCGCCCGCAGGTTGTCATTCTGCTTGCATGTCGCGGTGATGAAATAGGTGTGATCAAGGCAAGACGAAGATGCGGCAATGAAACAGTTCGTTCCGGTTACCGATGAGTTGCTCTATCGCAGTGGTGGGCCGCCCGGCCCATTGGTTCCGTATCAATGCGGCGTTTTATGTTCGCGCGTGTGGCGTCATGAGGGTAATGTGCCTGTGCGCTCCGGAACCGATGGCACAGTGCGCAGCGACGCCGAGTTGCTCAGCGCGTCACCTTCAATACGTCGCCTGGCTTGACGCCCAGCTTGTCTGCGGTGCCGGCGTTGAGCTCCAGCACAAATTGCGCCGGCCCGCTGGATGGATATTCCGGGCAGGGATCGCTCTGGCACGGCGGCGTGCGTTCCGACACGCTGACCAGTTTATAATTTTCATCAAAGTATAAAATGTCCAGCGGGATGCGCGTGTTCTTCATCCAGAACGTCTGTACAGCGGGATGATCGAACAGGAACAGCATGCCGTGGTCGGCCGGCATGCTGTCGCGGAACATCAGACCGCGCGCGCGCGCGGCATCATCCTCGGCAATCTCGATCTGGAAATGATGACCCTTCAGATCGACCGAGGGCCCGGCGGCCCGCGCCGCACAGGCGCACAAGCCGATGCTCAGGCAGACAAGCAACGCGCCGAGCGCACGCGGAAGACGAATGTGCATGCGGGGATTCTCCGGGATTATCGATGGGAGCGTGTCAACGCGTCGATCAAGGCGCGCAGCGCAGCGAAATTCTGCGGGTCCATATCGTAAAACTCGATGCCGATGTGCGCGTCGTCGATACGCACCAGCAGGGCCTCGCCGCGAAAAGGCGGTTGTCCGGCAAACTCGAGTGAAACCGGCAGGCGCGCGTCGGTCCGCAGCTCGGTGCTGCCGTTGCGTTCGAGCAACGCACCGTTGAGCGAGAGATCGATAATCCTGCCTTCGATAGCGCCAGCGCGGGCTGTTTGCAGGCGATAGTTTCCGGCTGTGGTAAAGCGCGGCTCCTGTCTGCGGTCTTCGTAGATTTCGCCCATGACGATGTATGCGATGGCCCGATATTGCGATGCTATCACACGCATCCGTGCGGTGGTTTCCGGGCCTGTATTCAGTATGGGATGTGCGCCGCATTGGTATGACAACGGGTCTGGCAATGAGCCGACAATGTGATATAAATCTCCCGGCACTTCTATTGTTGACGGATGGCGGAGCAGATGTATAATGCGCGGCTCCGCGGACGAAACGTTCGGGGTACCTTTGGTTCTTTGACAGTGTGCGCAGGTGACTTGTGTGGGCGCCTTGGGATGGATGCAAGTCCATCGAGATACAAGAGCGTCCCAAGCCTCGATCGAGCAATCGATCAATTTGAGTAATCAAAGCAGCTTGGGGTCACTCTCTGAAGTAATTTGGTCGTAGCAATACGATCTGCAATTTCAACTGAAGAGTTTGATCCTGGCTCAGAGTGAACGCTGGCGGCATGCCTAACACATGCAAGTCGAACGGTAACAGGCCCGCAAGGGTGCTGACGAGTGGCGGACGGGTGAGGAATACATCGGAATTTGCCCAGTCGTGGGGGATAACGTAGGGAAACTTACGCTAATACCGCATACGACCGAGAGGTGAAAGCGGGGGATCTTCGGACCTCGCGCGAGTGGATGAGCCGATGTCGGATTAGCTAGTTGGCGGGGTAAAGGCCCACCAAGGCGACGATCCGTAGCTGGTCTGAGAGGATGATCAGCCACACTGGGACTGAGACACGGCCCAGACTCCTACGGGAGGCAGCAGTGGGGAATATTGGACAATGGGGGCAACCCTGATCCAGCAATGCCGCGTGTGTGAAGAAGGCCTTCGGGTTGTAAAGCACTTTTATCCGGAACGAAACGCGCAGGGTGAATAGCCTTGCGAACTGACGGTACCGGAGGAATAAGCACCGGCTAACTTCGTGCCAGCAGCCGCGGTAATACGAAGGGTGCAAGCGTTACTCGGAATTACTGGGCGTAAAGGGTGCGTAGGTGGTTGCTTAAGTCTGTTGTGAAAGCCCCGGGCTCAACCTGGGAATGGCAATGGATACTGGGCAGCTAGAGTGCGGTAGAGGGTAGTGGAATTCCCGGTGTAGCAGTGAAATGCGTAGAGATCGGGAGGAACACCAGTGGCGAAGGCGGCTACCTGGACCAGCACTGACACTGAAGCACGAAAGCGTGGGGAGCAAACAGGATTAGATACCCTGGTAGTCCACGCCCTAAACGATGCGAACTGGACGTTGGGTGCAATTTGGCACTCAGTGTCGAAGCTAACGCGTTAAGTTCGCCGCCTGGGGAGTACGGTCGCAAGACTGAAACTCAAAGGAATTGACGGGGGCCCGCACAAGCGGTGGAGTATGTGGTTTAATTCGATGCAACGCGCAGAACCTTACCTGGCCTTGACATGTCCGGAACTGCCCAGAGATGGGCGGGTGCCTTCGGGAATCGGAACACAGGTGCTGCATGGCTGTCGTCAGCTCGTGTCGTGAGATGTTGGGTTAAGTCCCGCAACGAGCGCAACCCTTGTCCTTAGTTGCCAGCACGTAAAGGTGGGAACTCTAAGGAGACTGCCGGTGACAAACCGGAGGAAGGTGGGGATGACGTCAAGTCATCATGGCCCTTACGGCCAGGGCTACACACGTACTACAATGGGGGGTACAGAGGGTTGCGAAGCCGCGAGGTGAAGCCAATCCCAGAAAACCCCTCTCAGTCCGGATCGTAGTCTGCAACTCGACTACGTGAAGTCGGAATCGCTAGTAATCGCGAATCAGCATTGTCGCGGTGAATACGTTCCCGGGCCTTGTACACACCGCCCGTCACACCATGGGAGTTGGTTGCTCCAGAAGTAGGTAGTCTAACCGCAAGGGGGACGCTTACCACGGAGTGGTCAATGACTGGGGTGAAGTCGTAACAAGGTAGCCGTATCGGAAGGTGCGGCTGGATCACCTCCTTTCGAGAACGACTTCGCCATCTCATGGCGTCCACACAAGACACCTGCAACGTAGAAGATTAGGGCCTGGGGCTCGGCCTTTGGGTCATAGCTGACAAGCTCGCGCGGGCAACCGCCACTCTTTGGGTCTGTAGCTCAGGTGGTTAGAGCGCGCCCCTGATAAGGGCGAGGTCGGTGGTTCGAGTCCTCCCAGACCCACCATTGACTTCACGCGAATCCGTTCGCGAAGAGCAGATCATAAAGCGCACCGGCGTGTGCGCACTTCTCAGCCAGCGCGGCCGTTCGGGCTGCCCGGATGGGAAGGGGGTGATCAAGGGGCTGTAGCTCAGCTGGGAGAGCACCTGGTTTGCAACCAGGGGGTCGTCGGTTCGATCCCGATCAGCTCCACCAGTTTTGGCATCTTCTACACTGCGCACACGAAAAGAATTGGAAGCAGTCCGGCGTTGAGGCCGGGGTGCGTTCTTTGACAATTTGGGACGTAACAAGCGTCTGAACTTTTATCGAGTTTAGATGTGTCGTTGAGGCAATTAGGCGAAATATTGAGAGTTGATCGAACTCGGAGGCGACTTCGGGTTATATGGTCAAGCGAATAAGCGTCTACGGTGGATGCCTTGGCGGTCAGAGGCGAAGAAGGACGTGGCAGCCTGCGAAAAGCGCGGGGGAGCTGGCAACAAGCATTGATCCCGCGATGTCCGAATGGGGAAACCCCCTCCGCAAGGAGGATCTCTATCTGAATTTATAGGGTAGAGAGGCGAACCCAGGGAACTGAAATATCTCAGTACCTGGAGGAAAAGAAATCAACCGAGATTCCGCAAGTAGCGACGAGCGAACGCGGAGTAGCCCAAAAGTTGTGCATGTTTTAATTGAACGGTCTGGAAAGGCCGGCCATAGACGGTGATAGCCCGGTAAGTGAAAGGGCATGCATGATGAAAGTGAGTAGGGCGGGGCACGAGAAACCCTGTCTGAACATGGGAGGACCATCTTCCAAGGCTAAATACTCCTGACCGACCGATAGTGAACCAGTACCGTGAGGGAAAGGCGAAAAGAACCCCGGTGAGGGGAGTGAAATAGAACCTGAAACCGTAGATGTACAAGCAGTGGAAGCCCGCAAGGGCGACTGCGTACCTTTTGTATAATGGGTCAGCGACTTACTGTCTGTGGCAAGCTTAACCGTATAGGGAAGGCGAAGGGAAACCGAGTCTGAACAGGGCGAACAGTCGCAGGTAGTAGACCCGAAACCAGGTGATCTAGCCATGCCCAGGGTGAAGGTGCGGTAACACGCACTGGAGGCCCGAACCCACTCCTGTTGCAAAAGTAGGGGATGAGGTGTGGCTAGGAGTGAAAAGCTAACCGAACCTGGAGATAGCTGGTTCTCCTCGAAAGCTATTTAGGTAGCGCCTCGTGCGAACACTCTTGGGGGTAGAGCACTGTTATGGCTAGGGGGTCATCGCGACTTACCAAACCATGGCAAACTCCGAATACCAAGACGTGCTACACGGGAGACACACGGCGGGTGCGAACGTCCGTCGTGAAAAGGGAAACAACCCAGACCCGCAGCTAAGGTCCCCAAATTACCGCTCAGTGGAAAACGATGTGGAAAGGCATAGACAGCCAGGAGGTTGGCTTAGAAGCAGCCACCCTTTAAAGAAAGCGTAATAGCTCACTGGTCGAGTCGGTCTGCGCGGAAGATTTAACGGGGCTAAGCGGTATACCGAAGCTCGGGGTGTGTAGTCCTTCGGGGCTATACGCGGTAGAGGAGCGTTCTGTACGCCTGCGAAGGCAGATTGAGAAGTCTGCTGGAGGTATCAGAAGCGCGAATGCTGACATGAGTAACGATAAGGGGGGTGAAAAGCCCCCCCGCCGAAAGCCCAAGGTTTCCTCGCGCAACGTTCATCGGCGCAGGGTGAGTCGGTTCCTAAGGCGAGGCGGAAACGCGTAGTCGATGGGAAGCGGGTTAATATTCCCGCACCGCTCGTGATTGCGATGGAGTGACGGAGAAGGCTAGGTGTACCGGGCGTTGGTTGTCCCGGGGAAAGGAGGTAGGTGTTGACGGCAGGCAAATCCGCCGTCATTTACGCCGAGCACCGAGACGAGTCCTATTTGGACGAAGTCACTGAGGCCACGCTTCCAGGAAAAGCTTCTAAGCACCAGATCACGAGGACCGTACCGTAATCCGACACAGGTAGGCAGGGTGAGAATCCCAAGGCGCTTGAGAGAACTCGGGTGAAGGAACTAGGCAACATAGCACCGTAACTTCGGGAGAAGGTGCGCCCAGGAGTGTGGCTACACGCGTAGCTGAGCATTCTTGGGCCGCAGTGACCAGGCCGCTGCGACTGTTTACCAAAAACACAGCACTCTGCAAACACGAAAGTGGACGTATAGGGTGTGACGCCTGCCCGGTGCTGGAAGGTTAATTGATGGGGTCAGCCGCAAGGCGAAGCTCTTGATCGAAGCCCCAGTAAACGGCGGCCGTAACTATAACGGTCCTAAGGTAGCGAAATTCCTTGTCGGGTAAGTTCCGACCTGCACGAATGGCGTAACGACAGCGGCGCTGTCTCCACCCGAGACTCAGTGAAATTGAAATCGCTGTGAAGATGCAGCGTTCCCGCGGCAAGACGGAAAGACCCCGTGAACCTTTACTATAGCTTTACACTGAACGTTGAGTTCTTCTGTGTAGGATAGGTGGGAGGCTTTGAAGTCCAGGCGCTAGCTTGGATGGAGCCACCCTTGAAATACCACCCTGAAGTGCTTGACGTTCTAACCTGGGCCCGTAATCCGGGTCGGGGACCGTGTATGGTGGGTAGTTTGACTGGGGCGGTCTCCTCCCAAAGAGTAACGGAGGAGCACGAAGGTGCGCTCAGCACGGTCGGACATCGTGCAGTGTGTGTAAAGGCATAAGCGCGCTTGACTGCGAGATCGACGGATCAAGCAGGTGCGAAAGCAGGTCTTAGTGATCCGGTGGTTCTGTATGGAAGGGCCATCGCTCAACGGATAAAAGGTACTCCGGGGATAACAGGCTGATACTGCCCAAGAGTTCATATCGACGGCAGTGTTTGGCACCTCGATGTCGGCTCATCACATCCTGGGGCTGTAGCCGGTCCCAAGGGTATGGCTGTTCGCCATTTAAAGTGGTACGCGAGCTGGGTTCAGAACGTCGTGAGACAGTTCGGTCCCTATCTGTCGTGGGCGTTGGATGTTTGAGAGGGGCTGCTCCTAGTACGAGAGGACCGGAGTGGACGAATCTCTGGTGTTCCGGTTGTCACGCCAGTGGCACTGCCGGGTAGCTATATTCGGAAGCGATAACCGCTGAAAGCATCTAAGCGGGAAGCGCGCCTCAAGATGAGACATCCCGGAGAGTAATCTCCCTGAAGGAACCATCAAGACTAGGTGGTTGATAGGTCGGGTGTGTATCGCCGTAAGGCCGAGCTAACCGATACTAATGATCCGTGTGGCTTGATCATATAACTCGAAGTCGCTTCAACCTCATGACGCATCGAATCGATAGAAGAACAACCTTGTTACGTCCCAACCCAATGTGAGTCCGCGCACCTGTGCGCGACTCCCCCGCCTCCCTGGCGGATACAGCAGCGTGGTACCACCCGATCCCATCCCGAACTCGGCAGTGAAACGCGCCCGCGCCGATGGTAGTGTGGCTTAAGCCATGCGAGAGTAGGTCACTGCCAGGGGCCTGAAAAAACACAACGCCCTCCCTCGTGGAGGGCGTTGTGTTTTGGAACTTTGGAATGGACTCAACGCAACAGACATCAATGACGGCATTGTCCGATTTTGATCGGCCGCTGACCAGTAATGGCGACATGCCGGTATACTCGCGCGCATCAGTTTCGGATTCCCAGGCACGATGTTGAAGACGTTTTCGGAGCGCGGACACTCCACCTTGGCGTCGTTGCTGTGGTTCATTCCTGCCGGGATCGCGTTCTTGAGTGTGGCGTTCTTGCCATCACCATGGTCATTGCCATCGCTGCTGGTTGCCAACACGCTGACGATGGTCGCGGTCTGCTGCCGGCTCGGTTTCGTGAAGCAACAGGAGATCCTGCGTTGTCTTTGCCAGCGCGGACTGGCCTATCTGTTTCTACTGACGACATATACCGCATTCGCAGCGGTAATCCTCGGGTACCCGCTGCAATGGCTGGGGCAGGAAAGCTCACTTGGTGCCGCGCTTGCTGTCTCTGCCAGCGCAGCGATTGCGTTGCTTGGCGTCTGGCGCGTGTGGCCGGCATTCGGTTTCGTTTTTGTCTGGAAAGCAGCCTGTTCCCGGCAACCGCCGCCATCACGAATATCCTTCGCGGCGGTACGCAGCATACGTTTTGCCTGGAGCCTGACTGCAGACAACGAACTGTTCTTCAGCCATGGTCTTGTCGTTGCGGTCAGCCTGCTCGCGCTGACGCAGGGCGCACTGAGCGTGGCCGGGGTCGATGCGCAGATTCCGCATCGCCTGTTCCTGATCGGGTTGGGCGCCTACGCGCTGATCCTCTCACCGCTGGCGCAGTGGCTGATAGCCGGTCGCTGCGCTGATGCCTTGCTGGTTGAAAATCGACGCGTCCGCAATGAGCGGGCCATCGTAGTAGAACAGGTCGATTCGCCGGCGGTGGAAACCTTGCTCGATCAAGACATGTCCGCCGATTTGAATCCACCCGACATGGATGCGATGCTATTGCGCTGTGCACGTGCGGGACAGACAAAACTCGCGCTGGCGGCACTGGATCATGGCGCCGATCCCAATGGTGTGCCAGCGGCTGCAGATCGCGACCAACGCTCCGTGCTTGTCTTGGCAGCGTTGAGTCCGGACCTGCGTTTGCTGCGCGGATTGATCGCCAGGAAGGCCAATCTCAACCATGCACACGCCGGCCTGACCCCGTTGATTGCCGCCACGCGAGACAGTTATGAAGGTCGTCCCGATGCGGTCATGACCTTGCTTACCAACGGCGCAGATCCGCGCTGTACCGACGCCGATGGCAATACGCCGTTGCATTTTGCCGTGCTTGCCGAGCGCCCGATCGTCGCCGCATTGCTGTGTGATGGCGAAGCATCGCTGAATGCAGTCAATCGGGATGGCCAAACGCCGCTCTGCGTAGCCTGCACTGCTGCCAACTGGAAACTGGTACGTTTCCTGCTCGACCGGGGAGCTGGAGTCGAAGTTGCCCAGTCGCAGCCGGCTCTGCTCGCCGCAGCGTCTACAGCGGACGACGACAACCAGGGAATCCGGCTGCTGCTCAAGCGCCGCGCACGCGTGGATGCGCGTGGCGCGCTCGATCGCACTGCACTGATGATAGCGGCCCTGCACGGCAATGCGGCCATCGTGCAATCGTTGCTGGATGCCGGAGCGCAGGTCGATCTGGTCGATGTTCACGGCGTCACGGCGCTGATGGAGGCGGCACGATCCGGAGCGCATGAGGTGCTGGATGTGCTGGCCACGCGCAAGCCGATGATCGATCTGATCGACGTCCATGGCCGCAGCGCGCTGATGATCGCCAGTCAATCTAAACAGGCGAGCGAGGAAACCATCCGTCGCCTGCTCGCGATGGGAGCCGCGCGGGGCACAGCCACCGCCGATGGCCGCAAGGCAGTGGACTTTGCCGCCGCCAACGGGCGCTGGAATATCGTCGCCATGCTCGACCCGCAGTATCCCTTGCCGGCAACCCACGCCATACAAGAACCGATGGGTGAGCCGTGCAACGATTCGCCGGAGCATCTCCTTGATGCGTTGCGATTTTCACATTGGAACATTGTGGAAAGTTTTACCGAACCGGTGCGCACGTGGCCGCAAAGCGAATGCGCTCGAATATTCGCCGAGCTGATCACTCACACGGATCCTGCGCCGCGATATTGGCTGCTCAATCACGGACTCGATGCGAATGCGGTTCTGGCGGACGGGCAGACGCTGTTTGATCTCGTCCTGGCGCAATTGCCGGCGAGCCTGGCGGCTGCAATGGAACTGCTCGACGCAGGCGCGCAGCCGGGTGGCAGCGATGCACTCGCGCGGGTTTGCGTGGCTTTCGATGGCGTCGCCGAGTCGTCAAGTACGCTCGAAACCTTCAGTCTTGCGTTGCTCGAACGGGGTGCGGAAGCTTTCGCTGCGGATATGAACGGCCGCAATCCACTCACGCAGTCCATCGCGACCGGCAATGTTCCCCTCACTCGGGCACTGTTGGCGCGCGGCATCGATCCGCAAGCGCGTGACGATCAGGGGCGCACACCACTGTTTGCTGCGTTGCATTTACCGCTGACTCCTGCACTGACGATGATTCAGTCGCTATTGCGGGCAGGCGCCGATCCGGAGACGCAATCGGCCAGTGGCGAGACGCCGCTGGGCTTGGCTTTGACTCGCAACGAGCCGGAGTTGCAACGCTGGCTCAACTGGCCCGCGTGGAAACTGCCGCGGGGCGGATTGCGCGCGTCCGATCTGGTTGCAGCGGCAGCGTGCGGCGATACCGATGCTGTCGGCAAGTTGCTCGCGCTCGGCTTGCCGATCGCGCATGTCGACGCCCAGGGTGCAACCGCCTTGGTACGTGCCGCCGGTAATGGTCACGCGGCGATGGTGGCGTATCTGCTCGAACGCGGAGCCGACCCAACACAGGCTGCCGCAACGGGCGCCACGGCACTGAGTGCCGCGGTGAGCGCGCGGCGGAGCGACGTGATCGAAGTTCTGCTCCGGCATGATGTCGCCGTTGATCAGCGTCTGACGGGCGGCGGCACGGCCTTGATGATTGCCGCCGCACTGGGGCATGCGGATGTCGCAGCCCAACTGCTCGCACACGGCGCTGACGCCAATGTCGAAGACCAACGCGGTGAGCGCGCCTTGCATGCGGCGGCGCAATACGCCTTCCAGAACGGCGATGGCGATTGCGCACGGCAGCTGTTGAGCCGGTTGCTCGAACATGGCGCCCAGGTCGATGCGCGCAACCTGTCAGGTCAGACCGCCTTGCTCTTGCTCCTGGGAGCACGCGTCAATCCGGGCATTCGTGCAGATCAAATGCAGTTGTCGAGCCTGTTGTCGATTCTGTTGAATCATCACGCGGATCTGAATGTGCAGGATCAGCGTGGCGTCAGTGCCTTGCACGCCTGCGCCATCCATGGATTGCTGCTGCCGGCGCGCGCCCTGCTCGCGGCCGGCGCCGATCCGGAGCGCCGCGATACTCTCGATCGGACGCCACGAGAAATCGCGCACCTCCTCGGTTTCATCGACGTCGCCACCGAGCTGGGCGCGATGACAATGACGATGCCCGCAGCAGGGCAGATCTTGCGTACACCCGCACGTTAAGTCGGCGTTTCGCTCTCGCCTGCGGTATCCGCCTCGAACAGCCGTTCGAGATCATCCAGTGCGTCCTTGGCCGATTGCATCAGCGCGGCTTCGTCGTCGTAGACAAGATATTGCGATTTGAGCAGCTTCGCGTCGTGCACGCGGAATTTCTCCACTCGATCGGCAGCCAGCGCCGGGTCGAGGCCAAGATCTTCCAGCACCAGACGCGCCATTTTCAGGCTTGAATACAGGGTTTCGCGCACGACGGCGTCAATGCTCATGTCCATCAGGCGGAAGGCGTGCTGGCGATTGCGCGCGCGCGCGACAATTTTCAAATGTGGATAAAGCCGCTTGACGATGCGCGCAGTGCGAATGTTTGCTTCCGGATCGTCCGTGGCGAGCACGAACACCTCAGCCTTGTCGACGCCGGCGGCGCGCAGCAATTCCGGACGGCTCGGATCGCCAAAATAGATGTTCGTGCCGAAACGGCGTGAGAAATCGACTTGCTCGACCGAGCTTTCCAGCGCAGTGAATGTAATGTGTTGCGCTCGCAGGATGCGTGCAACGATCTGACCGACCCGGCCGTAGCCGGCGATGATCACGCGCGGGGAAATATCCTGGATCTGGTCGAATTCGCGCGCCGGCGCAGCCTTGTGCGTCGCCAGCCAGCGACCAATCGCGATCACCGACAGCGGCGTCAGTGCCATGGACAGGGTGACTGCTACGACCAGAGCATCGTGCTGTGCGGCGTCGAGCAAGGCGTGCTGCTGCGCAAGATTGAACACGACAAAAGCGAACTCGCCACCGCCGGCCAGCACGGCGGCCAGGCGCAGGGTCTGGGCAAAGTCGAGTTTGCCGGACAGCCGTCCGAGCGAAATCAGCACGCCCGACTTCAGCGCCAGAATGCAGATCACGATCGCGCCGATTTCCAGCGGCTGCCGGCGCACCAGATCCAGATCCAGCGAGACGCCGACACTGAGGAAAAACAAACCGAGCAGCAGACCCTTGAACGGCTCGATCTGCGATTCGATCTCGTGACGATATTCCGAATCGGCCAGCAGCATGCCGGCGAGGAACGCGCCCAGCGACATCTGCATGCCCGCCAGTTGCATCAGCCACGCGGTGCCGAGTACGACGAGCAACGCGGTGGCTGTGAACACCTCGGCAATTTGCGTGCTGGCGACGATGCGCAGCACCGGGCGCAACAGATAGCGACCGCCGATGATGACCGCAGCGATGACGGCAACGATCTTCAGCGCTGCGATGCCGTCGGACGCCGCGCTGGCGCTGGCGTCATGCACGCCCAGAAGCGGGATCAGAGCAAGAATGGGAATCGCGGCGACGTCCTGGAACAGCAGGATCGCGAATGCCAGGCGGCCATGCGGACTGCCCAGTTCCTTGCGCTCGGCCAAGGTCTGCAAGCCGATTGCAGTCGATGACAAGGCCAGACCCAAGCCAACGATCAACGCGGGTTTCCAGCCGACGTCGACGGCGAGCGCCGCGCCGCCGAGCAACAGCGCCGATACCACCACCTGCAAGGCGCCGGCACCAAACACGGCACGCCGCATCAACCACAGGCGTTGCGGCGAAAGCTCGAGGCCGATGATGAACAACAGCAGGATCACGCCAAACTCGGAAAATTCCGAGGCTTGGCGCATGTCCGGTGTAAGGTTGAGCAGATGCGGTCCGATCAGCGCGCCGGCACCGAGATAGCCGAGCACAGCACCCAAGCCCCAACGCTTCGACAGCGACACCGCGACCACGGCCGCGGCGAGAAACATCACCGCATATTGCAGGAAGTGGGAAGTTTCCACAGGCATCTCCACGCTCTGCCGATTATAGGCGGGACAACGGTGCGCGCGCTGGTCTCAATCGATGAGATCGGGTCTTGCCAGAATCAGTGCCGACCTGAGGGAGACGTCAATGCATTGTATTCAATCGAAACCGCACGAATACACCACCGGCGCCGCAACCGCGCTGTGGATATGGCTCACGCTCGGAATTGCGGTGATGGCACTGTTTCCCGGTCTGCGCGGCAGCGATCCGCGGTTGGGCTGGCTGCCGTTCTGGCTCATCGTCGCACCGTTGATCGATCTGGCGATTTTGCGTCGATGCTGGCTGATGGCGGCGGCGTGTGCGTTCCTCGTCCGCACACGCCGCCGTTACCAGCCAACACGGAGGCAAGCACGTCATTTGCCGCGCTGGCGTTATGGACGCAGCACGATGAACCCTGTGCGTCCATCGTGGCGCATGATCCACCCTGTCACCGCAGTCACGGGCCGCAGCTTCAGGTCGCGGTGATACGCTTTTAGAATGGCACTCCTTCGAGGCGTCCCATGCGGCCGCTGGCGAAGTCGCGCTTCGCCTGTTCGAGCCGTGCAGGCGTGTCCATGACAAAGGAGCCGGAGAACAGTACGTCGCCCTGCACCGGCTGACCGCCGAGTAGCGCGAGCTCAACGGTCTCGTCGCCTTGCGCGGCAATTTGCACGAGCGTGCCGCTGCTCAGCAAACCGAGCATGCCGGTAGTCAGGAAGGTGTCGCCAATCTTGATCTGACCCTGCAGCACATAAATCCCCAATTCCGGAGTGGGAGTGGGATCCACTTCCAGCGTCGTGCTCGCCTGCGCATCGAGATGCACTTGAGCAAAGATTGCTCCACCGCTCAGTGCCATCGGGCCTTGCACGCTGTTCACGCGACCAGCGATGACGTGCACGTGCGAACCCGCGCCTGCAATGTCGGGTATTTCGGCTGCCCGCAGCGAGGTATAACTGCGCTCCACCTGCTTGAGTTCCGGCGGCAAGCTGATCCACAACTGCAGGCCGTGGCGTCCACCCATCGGTTGTTCGGCGTGCAGCATGCCACGCCCGGTGCGGATGAACTGCGCATCGCCCGGCCCCAGGCGATCGCGAAAGCCCATGCTGTCGCGATGCTCCACGCCGCCCTCGAGCAGGTAGCTGACCACCTCGATACCAGCGTGTGGATGTGGACGATCGCCGATGCCGCGCTGACTGTGGTGACGGTAATGATCGATGAAAACGAAGGGACCCAGGGCCGTGCGCTGTTCCTGTGGCAGCGCACGGCGCAGGTGCATGTCGCCATCGTCGATGAGGTCTTGTGCAGGCAGGATCTGGGCGACGCTACGTTCCACGTGGGTCTTCCTCTATCGGGTGATTTGAATTTTGCGATACCTTCACTGCGTCAGGCCGCTGCCATGCGGCCAAAGCGTCCTTGGCTGAAATCGGTGAATGCCTGCTGGATTTCTGCCTCGCTGTTCATCACGAATGGTCCGTAGCCGACAATCGGCTCGTCGATCGGTTCGCCGCTGAGCAGCAACAGCGTGGCATCACTGTTCGCTTCAACCGCGATCTCCTCGCCTGCGCGATCGAACAACACCATCTGCGCCTCGCGTGCGACCTGTGCGCCATTCACCATCACCGTGCCGCGCAAGACGATCAGCGCGAGCGTGCGCCCTTGCGGCACCACGAAATTGCTGGTGTGACCCGAGTTCAGCCGTATGTCCCACGCGTCGATTGGTGTGAACGTATGCGCCGGACCGCGCTGACCCGCGTACTCGCCGGCGATCACGCGTACTTTGCCAGCACCGTCGGGCAGCGTGACCACCGGAATATCCGCGTTCAGCAGGGTCTGATAACCGGGTGCGGCCATCTTGTCCTTGGCCGGCAGATTGACCCACAGCTGCACCATCTCGAGCGTGCCACCCTTGCGGGTGAATTCGTGCGAGTGGAATTCCTCGTGCAGGATTCCGGACGCCGCCGTCATCCACTGCACATCGCCGGGGCCGATCTTGCCGCCCGCGCCGGTGGAGTCGCGATGCTCGACTTCGCCTTCGTAGACGATGGTCACGGTTTCGAAACCGCGGTGCGGATGCTCACCCACGCCGCGCGGTTTCGCGGCCGGCTCGAACTTCATCGGACCGGCATGGTCGAGCAACAGGAACGGACTGATGTGTTTGCCCAGGGTGTCATAGGTAAACATCGAACGGACCGGAAAGCCGTCGCCGACCCAATGCTGCCGCGGTGCTGCGTAGACGCCGAGTATCTTCTTCATGCAATTCTCCTGGTTCGCGGCCGAATGGCCGTTTGGAATGAGTGCAACATAGGCCCGGAATGCTGCATTCACCAGCCATCGTGGCTTATCCTCAGCGTTCTATTTTCAGAACGCCAGGGTTGTCGTCGTGCAAGACCTCAATGATCTGTACTACTTCGCGCAAGTCGTCGAGCATCATGGCTTCGCGCCCGCTGGGCGCGCACTTGGCGTGCCGAAATCGAAGTTAAGCCGGCGCGTCGCCGCTCTGGAAGAACGCTTGGGCGTGCGTCTGGTGCAGCGTTCGACGCGCAAGTTTTCCGTGACCGAACTGGGGCAGAGTTACTACCAGCATTGCAAGGCGATGCTGGTGGAAGCCGAAGCGGCTCAGGAAGCGATCGATCGTACCCGCACCGATCCGCAGGGTGTCGTGCGCATCGCCTGCCCGGTGGCCTTGCTGCATTTCCAGGTGGGCGCGATGCTGGTGCAATTCATGGCCGAGCATCCGCGCGTGCAGATACATCTGGAAGCCACCAATCGTCGCATCGATGTGATCCAGGAAGGTTTTGATCTGGCGTTGCGCGTGCGCTTTCCGCCGCTGGAAAACAGCGATCTGGTGATGAAGGTGCTCGGTGACAGCACGCAATGCCTCGTCGCCAGCCCGGCCTTGCTCAAGCAGCACGCGCCACTGCGTGTTCCCGCCGATCTGCACACGATGCCCAGTCTCGATCTCGGGCGTCCGTCGCATGAACACGCATGGCAACTCGATGGTCCCAACGGCGCCGCCGTCGTGATGCCGCACACACCGCGCCTGGTCACCGACGACATGATGGTCCTGCGCCAGTCGGCGCTCGCCGGCGTCGGCGTCGTGCAATTGCCGACGATGACGATAGGCGAGGAGTTCCGCTCGGGGGCGCTCGTGCGCGTGCTACCGGATTGGGCGCCCCGGCCCGGCAAGGTTCACGCGGTATTCCCCTCACGTCGCGGGCTGCTGCCGGCGGTGCGTGAACTC
The DNA here is from genome assembly GCA_963804695.1 of uncultured Gammaproteobacteria bacterium. Lineage (GTDB taxonomy): Bacteria > Pseudomonadota > Gammaproteobacteria > Xanthomonadales > Rhodanobacteraceae > Rudaea. The sequence continues at coordinate 2,195,410 of CAWDRH010000003.1, read as the reverse complement.
ATCGATTTCATGGCCCTTCAATACCGGCGATTGGCAGAAGAAGGCTGAGCGCGGCGGAAAGGCGGCGACGACATTAATGGCGCCGGTGGCGGTATAATTTCAAACTATCATTTATACTATTCCACAGTTACACTTTTTGCCAGATTGCGCGGCTGATCCACGTCGGTGCCACGCTGCACGGCGACGTGGTAGGCGAGCAGTTGCAGCGGGATCGTGAATACGATCGGTGCGATCATTTCGCCGCAGGCCGGCAACACGAGCAAATGACCGCCGCCGTGCGGCACATGCGCGGCGACATCCGCGTCGGCCAGCACGTAGAGTTCACCGCCGCGCGCGCGGACTTCTTCCAGGTTGGATTTGAGTTTTTCCAGCAGATGGTCGTTCGGCGCGACCGCTATCACTGGCATGTTTTCATCGACCAGGGCCAACGGGCCGTGCTTGAGTTCGCCGGCCGGATACGCCTCGGCGTGGATATACGAAATTTCCTTGAGCTTGAGCGCGCCTTCCATCGCAATCGGAAACTGCGTGCCGCGGCCGAGAAACAGGGCGTGATCCTTGGCGACGAAACGTTCGGCCAGCCGCTTGATCTGCGTATCCAGTGCGAGCGCTCCATGCACGGCGCCGGGCAGGCTTTCGAGTTGGTGCACCAAGGCTTCGTAACGCGTCGGATCCAGGCCGTGATGCCGCGCCAGTTCCAACGCCAGCAGTGCGAGTGCGGCGAGTTGCGTGGTGAAGGCCTTGGTCGAGGCGACGCCGATTTCCGGACCGGCTCGGGTCATCAGCGTGAGCGCCGATTCGCGCACGATCGAGGATTCGGGCACGTTGCAGATCGCCAGCGTCGTCACGTAGCCGCGCGTCTTGGCCAGCTTCAACGCGGCCAGCGTATCGGCGGTTTCGCCGGACTGGCTGATGGTGACGAACAAGGTGTCGGCCGGCACGACCGCTTCGCGGTAGCGGTATTCCGAGGCGATCTCGACATTGCACGGCACGTTGGCCAAGGATTCAATCCAATAGCGGGCCACCAGTGCAGCGTGGTAGCTTGATCCGCAAGCGATCAGGTGCACATTACGGGTTTTGCTCAGCAGATCGCGCGCACCGACACCGAAAATTTCGGTGAGGATATGGCCGCCGCTGATGCGGCCTTCGAGCGTATCGACGATTGCCTGCGGCTGCTCGTGGATTTCCTTGAGCATGTAATGACGGTATTCACCGCGTTCCACCGCGTCGGCGCCGAAGTGCGCCTGCTTGATCGGACGCTGCACAACCGCGCCGTGTTCGTCGTATATTTGTACACCGTCTGCCGTTGCCTCGGCGACATCGCCCTCGGCCAGATAGATGAAGTGGCGTGTCACCGGCAACAAGGCGTGAATGTCGGATGCGATGAATTGTTCGTTTTCCGACAAGCCCACGACCATCGGGCTGCCACGGCGCGCGCCGATGACGTGGCCCGGTTCGCGCCGCGAAATCGCCGCGATCGCGTAGGCGCCGCGCAGGCGTGTGATGGCCAGGCGCACGGCGTCGAGCAGGCTCGCACCCGCCGTTTGATGATGTTCGATCAGGTGGGCGATGACTTCGGTGTCGGTTTCGGTGGCGAATTCATAGCCGAGTTTGCGCAACTCTTCGCGCAATTCCTCATGGTTCTCGATGATGCCGTTGTGGACCACGGCAACATTGCCGCGCGAGGCGATCGGATGCGCATTGACCGTGTTCGGCGCGCCATGTGTGGCCCAGCGCGTATGCGCGATGCCGGTGAGTCCGGCAATCGGCTGGGTCGCGTGAAGTTGTTCCAGTTCGCGCACCTTGCCCTTGGTGCGCACACGCTCCAGACCGTGGTCGGTCAGCAACGCGATACCGGCGGAATCGTAGCCGCGGTATTCCAGCGCCTTCAGCCCCGCGATCAAGGTTCCGACCACATCGCGCCGCGCGGCGGCACCGACAATTCCGCACATGAGTTTGTCCTCGAGACAGATCGCCTATTTTAGCGGTTCGTCCAGAGGATTGCGGCTTATTCGCCGCCTATTTGCCGGTTTTTTGCGGGCGCTTCCAGCCTGGGTAGGTCGCCTGCTTTGCGCGCGCCACGGTCAATACGCCTGTCGGTGCGTTTGCACTGATCGTCGAGCCAGCACCGATCGTGGCGTCTTTGCCGATCGTCACCGGTGCGACCAGCGCGGAATTCGAGCCGATAAAGGCGCCGTCTTCGATTACGGTACGATGCTTGTTCGCACCATCGTAATTGCACGTAATAGTACCGGCACCAATGTTCACGTCCGCGCCGACTGTTGCGTCGCCGAGATAACTCAGGTGATTGGCTTTGGAATTTTGTCCAAGTGTGGAATTTTTCACCTCGACGAAATTTCCGATACGCGCGCCGGTAGAGAGTTCCGTACCCGGCCGCAGCCGCGCGAACGGACCGATGACGCAGGCGCCGTGGGTAACGATCCCGTCCAGGTCACAATGCGCATTGACGATAGTGCCGGCGGCAAGAATTGAATCCTTGATCCGGCAGAAAGGACCGATGCGCACGCTGTCGCCGAGTTGAACGCGGCCTTCAAGCACCACATCGACATCGATCTCAATATCGCTGGCGGCATTCAATTCGCCACGCAGATCGAAGCGCGCCGGATCGGCCAGACGTACGCCTTGCGCACACACGGCTTGCGCCAGCCGCGTCTGGTATTGACGCTCCAGTTGCGTGAGTTGCCAGGCGTCGTTGGCACCGAACGCTTCGCGCTCGTCGCGGCAATTCAGCAGCGTTGCCGGCACGCTTTCCGCCGCGGCTTGGGCAAACACATCGGTCAGGTAGAACTCGCCCTGGGCATTATGATCGGTAAGATTGTGTGTCCACACGCGCAGGCGGCGCGCGTCGGCGGCGAGGATGCCAGTGTTGACTGTCGTGATCGCACGTTGTTCAGGCGTGCAATCCTTGTCTTCGACGATCGCGCGCACCTGACCGAGGCCATCGCGGATCACGCGTCCGTAATCGCGTGGATCGAACAGTTCCGCAGTCAGCACGGCCAGCGGCGCGGAGATTTCAGCGAGTGGTTTCAGCGTTTCCGCGCGGATCAGCGGCACGTCGCCATACAGCACCAGTACGCGTGCCGCTTCGGGCACCTGCGCCAGCGCCAGTCGCACGGCGTGACCGGTGCCGCGCTGCTCGGATTGGAGTACCCAGCCCAGATCGGGCTGATCGGCGAATGCCGCGCGCACTGCATCGCCCCGATGGCCGTACACAATGTGTATTTTTTCCGGATTCAATTCGCGTGCCGTCGCGATGACATGCGCGAGCATCGGCCGGCCCGCCAGCGGAAGCAGCACTTTCGGCAATGCCGAGTGCATGCGCTTGCCTTCGCCGGCGGCGAGAATGAGGACATGCAGGGGAGTGGCTGTAGTCATGCGCTTACGATAGCGCAGACATCGGGTTGCATACGAGTTTTTTTGCGGCGCAAATACGGGCAAGCAAACAGGCACAAACGAAAACGCCGGCACAGGGCCGGCGTTGCAAATCGCGAACGGTGTCGATCCGACTCAGTGCTTGGCCAGCTTGCGCAGGCGTTCGATCGCCTGCAACTGGGCGATGGCCTGTGCGAGCTTCGACCTGTGCCTGCGCAATTTCCACCGCGTCGGCGCGGTTGGCGATCTGCTGCTCGGCTTTTCCTTGGCGTGACGCGCCGCGGCTTCGTCGAGATCCTTGGCGCGGATCGCGGTGTCGGCGAGCACGGTGACGACTTGCGGCTGCACTTCGAGAATGCCGCCGGAGACGTAGAAGAATTGCTCCTCGCCGTCTTCCTGGATCACGCGCACCTGGCCCGGCTTGAGGCGCGTGATCAGCGGCGCGTGGCGCGGCGCGATGCCCAGCTCGCCCAGTTCGCCGGAGGCGATGACCATCTGCGGCATCGCCGTGGAAGATTTCTTCCTCGGCACTGACGATGTTGCAGCGGATGGTGGTCATGTTCGATTCGAATGGTAGGACCGGGCGGATTGATGGTCCGCCAACGAGGTTCAGGCCGCCTTCTTGGCGCCTGCATCGTCTTGGCTTTCTCGAAGGCCTCGTCGATACCGCCAACCATGTAGAACGCCTGTTCCGGCAGATGGTCGCATTCGCCGTCGACGATCATCTTGAAGCCGCGGATGGTTTCCTTCAGCGACACGTACTTGCCCGGCGACCGGTGAACACTTCGGCGACGTGGAACGGCTGCGAGAAGAAGCGCTCGACTTTGCGCGCGCGCGACACCGTCGCCTTGTCTTCTTCGCGACAGCTCGTCCATGCCGAGAATCGCGATGATGTCCTTGAGTTCCTTGTAACGCTGCAGCGTGGCCTGCACCTTGCGCGCGATGTCGTAATGCTCGGTGCCGATCACGTTCGGGTCGAGCTGGCGGCTGGTCGAGTCCAGTGGATCGACCGCCGGATAGATGCCGAGCGCTGGCGATGTCGCGGGACAGCACCACGGTCGAATCCAGATGCGCGAACGTGGTGGCCGGCGACGGATCGGTCTAGTCGTCCGCGGGCACGTAAATCGGCCTGGATCGAAGTGATCGAGCCGGTCTTGGTCGAGGTGATGCGCTCCTGCAGCACGACCCATTTCGTCGGCCAGGGTCGGCTGGTAACCCACGGCCGACGGCATGCGGCCGAGCAGCGCGGACACTTCGGTGCCGGCCAGCGTGTAACGGTAGATGTTGTCGACGAAGAACAGCACGTCGCGGCCCTTGCCGGAGGCGTCCTTCTCGTCGCGGAAGTATTCGGCCATGGTCAGGCCGGTCAGCGCGACGCGCAGGCGGTTGCCCGGCGGCTCGTTCATCTGGCCGTACACCATCGCCACTTTCGACTCCCGATATTGTCGAGCTTGATCGACGCCGGCTTCGATCATCTCGTGATAGAAGTCGTTGCCTTCGCGGGTACGCTCGCCGACGCCGGCGAACACCGACAGGCCGGAGTGCTGGGTCGCGATGTTGTTGATCAATTCGAGCATGTTCACGGTCTTGCCGACGCCGGCGCCGCCGAACAGGCCGACCTTGCCGCCCTTGGCGAACGGGCAGACCAGATCGATCACCTTGATGCCGGTTTCGAGCAGCTCGTTGGCTGCCGCCTGTTCGTCGTAGCTCGGTGCGGCGCGATGGATGACCCAGCGTTCTTTTTCGCCGATCGGACCGGCTTCGTCGATCGGGTTACCGAGCACGTCCATGATGCGGCCGAGCGTGGCGTTGCCGACCGGCACCTTGATGCCTTCGCCGGTGTTGGTCGCGACGAGGCCGCGCTTGAGGCCGTCGGTGGAACCGAGCGCGATCGTGCGCACGATGCCGTCGCCGAGCTGCTGCTGCACTTCCAGCGTGATCGGAGCCGCCGCGCCTTCGACCTTCAGCGCGTCGTAAACCTGCGGCACCTGATCGCGCGGGAATTCGACGTCGACGACCGCGCCGATGATTTGGACTACTTTGCCCTGACTCATATTGGTGACTCCAAAAATTTAAACTGGTTTCCTCCTCCCAATGGGAGAAGGAAAAGACCCATTCGCTTTTCCGCCTCGGAAAAGGAATAAATTAAGAATTACACCGCCGCCGCGCCGCCGACGATTTCCGAAATCTCCTGCGTGATCGCTGCCTGGCGCGCCTTGTTGTAGATCAGGGTCAGGCTGTCGATCGCCTTGTTGGCGTTGTCGCTGGCCGCTCTTCATCGCCACCATGCGCGCGGCGTGTTCGCTCGCCAGATTTTCCAGCGCGGACTGGTAGACCAGCGATTCGATATAGCGCGTCAGCACGTGTTCGAGCACGGATTCGGCATCCGGCTCGTAGAGTAATCCCAGTCGTGCGCGGTGGCCAGCGTTTCCGATGGCGGCAAGGGCAGCAGCTGATCGCAGTGTCGACCTTTTGCGTCATCGTGTTGACGAAGCTGTTGTAGGCCAGGGTCAGACGATCGACGCGACCGGCGCTGTAGGCGTCGAGCATGACCTTGATCACGCCGATCAGTTGTTCGATCTTCGGCTTCTCGCCGAGCTGCGTGGTGCTGCCGACCAGGTTCACTTTCAGCCGGCGGAAGAACACATTGGCCTTCGTGCCGATGGCGACGACGTCCACTTCGACACCCTTGTCGTTGCCACTCGCGGATTTCGGCGAGCAGCTTGCGGAACAGGTTCGAGTTCAGGCCGCCGCACAGGCCGCGATCGGTCGAGACGACGATGTAGCCGACGCGTTTGATTTCCGCGCGTGCGGTCAGGAACGGATGCTTGAATTCGCTATTGGCGCTGTGCGACATGGCCGATCACCTGGCGCATCGCACGCGCATAAGGGCGCGAGGCCTTCATCAGATCCTGCGCCTTGCGGATTTTCGAAGCCGAGACCATTTCCAGCGCGCGCGTCACCTTGCGGGTGTTCTGCACGCTCTTGATCTTGGTTTTGATTTCTCTGCCGCCTGCCATGCTTCTGCTCGCTTCGCTTGCGTTACCGGCAACCGCTTGCCGGCTGTCGGTTTTTCGTTCTTACCAGAAACGTTCTTACCAAGCGCCCGTCTTCTTGAACTCTTCGATGCCTTTCTTGCAGCGTGGCTTCGATGTCGTTGTTCCAGTCGGCCTTGTCGTTTGTCGTCTTCACCCAGTCGCCATAGTTGTTGGCGAAGTGCGCGTGCAGACCTTTTTCGAACGGCAGAATCTTGTGCAACCGGCAGATCGTCCAGATAGCCTTTCTCGGCGGCGTACAGCGACACTGCGAGCTCGGCGATCGACAGCGGCGCGTACTGTTTCTGCTTCATCAATTCGGTCACGCGCTGGCCGCGTTCGAGCTGGGCGCGCGTGGCGGCATCCAGATCGGATGCGAACTGCGCGAATGCTGCCAGTTCACGGTACTGCGCCAGCGCCAGTTTCACGCCGCCAGACAGCTTCTTGATGATCTTGGTCTGCGCCGCGCCGCCGACGCGCGACACCGAAATGCCGGCGTTCACGGCCGGGCGGATGCCGGCGTTGAACAGGTCGGTTTCCAGGAAGATCTGACCATCCGTGATCGAAATGACGTTGGTCGGCACGAAGGCGGACACGTCGCCGGCCTGGGTTTCGATGATCGGCAGCGCGGTCAGCGAACCGGTCTTGCCCTTGACCGCACCTTTCGTATCTTCTCCACATATTCTTCGTTGACGCGCGCAGCGCGCTCGAGCAGGCGGCTGTGCAGATAGAACACGTCGCCCGGATACGCTTCGCGGCCCGGCGGGCGGCGCAGCAGCAGAGAAATCTGGCGGTAAGCCCAAGCCTGCTTGGTCAGATCGTCGTAGATGATCAGCGCGTCTTCGCCGCTGTCGCGGAAGAATTCGCCCATCGCGCAACCCGAGTACGGCGCGATGTATTGCATCGCGGCCGAATCCGACGCGGAAGCGGCGACGATGATGGTGTGCGCCAGCGCATCGTTCTCCTCGAGCTTGCGCACCACGTTCGCGATCGAGCTCTGCTTCTGGCCGATGGCGACGTATATGCACTTAACGCCCGAGTCTTTCTGGTTGATGATCGCGTCGATCGCGAGCGCGGTCTTGCCGGTCTGGCGGTCGCCGATGATCAGTTCGCGCTGGCCACGACCGATCGGAATCATCGCGTCGACGGATTTGTAACCGGTCTGCACCGGCTGCGACACCGATTTGCGCCAGATCACGCCCGGCGCGACTTTCTCGATGGGCGAAGTCTGCTTGCTGTTCAGCGGACCCTTGCCGTCGATCGGATTGCCGAGCGCATCGACGACACGGCCGAGCAGCTCGCGGCCGATCGGCACTTCGAGAATGCGGCCGGTGGTCTTGACCGTATCGCCTTCGCGCAGATGTTCGTATTCGCCCAGCACCACGGCGCCGACCGAGTCGCGTTCGAGGTTCAGCGCCAGAGCGAAGGCATTGCCGGGCAACTCGATCATTTCGCCAGACATCGCGTCGGCCAGGCCGTGAATGCGCACAATACCGTCGGACACGCGAAACAATGGTGCCTTCGTTGCGCGCCTCGGCGGCGAGTTTGACCTTCTCGATGCGGCCCTTGATCAGTTCGCTGATTTCGGAGGGGTTGAGCGTTTGCATGATTCGGTTTCCTGTGGGGTCGTCGCCGTGTGCGACGCCGCGTTGCTATTGAATTCTTCTTGGCCGGAGTTTCACTGAGTCAAAGCAGTTTCCAGCCGCGCCAGGCGGCCGCGCACCGAGCCGTCAATGACGGTGTCGCCGGCGTCGATCACCGCACCGCCGAGTACCGATGGATCGACGATCTGATCCAGTTCGATGTCGCGATTGAAACGCTTTTTCAGCGCCACCTTGATCGCATCGACTTGCGGCGCCGGCACCGCGCTGGCGGCGCGCAGAGTCACTTTCAGCACATGCTCGGCTTCACGCTTGAGTTCAGCGAAGAGCGCGGCGATATCCGGCAACAGGCCCGCGCGCCGGTTCTCGACCAGCAGGCTGAGAAACGCGGCGAACGGCGAGTCCATCGTGTCGCCCGGCGGCAGCAGCAAGCCGACCAGATCGGCATTGCCCAGACGCGGATCGCCGATCAGCGCATTCACACGTGCATCGCCCAGTATCCGTGCGGTGAACGCGAGTTTGTCCGACCACGCGGCGAGCGCGTCATGGGCGCGTGCCGATTCGAACGCGGCGCGCGCATACGGGCGGGCGATGGTAAGGGTTTCGCTCATTGCCTAGATCCTCACCAATTAAATCTCGGCCACCAACTGATCGAGCAATTGCTTGTGCGCGTCGGGATTGATTTCGCGCTGGAGGATCTTCGACGCGCCCTGCACTGCGAGTGCGGCAACTTGACCGCGCAGAGTCTCGCGTGCCTTGCCGACCATGCCGTCGATCTCGGTTTGCGCCGTTGCTTTCAACCGTGCGGTTTCCAGCAGGGTGTCAGCCTTGGCCTTGTCCAGGATCTGGTTGGCCTGTTGCTGGGCGCGATCGATGATCTCGCTGGCCTGCACGCGCGCCTTCTTGACCTCGTCGGCGGCACGGCTGTCGGCGTCCTTGAGTTCTGCCTGCGCGCGCTCGGCGGCGGACAGGCCGTCGGCGATGCGCTGCGCACGCTCGTCCATCGCCTTGGCCAGCGGCGGCCAGATGAATTTCATCGTGAACCAGATCAGGATTCCGAAGACCAGGATCTGGGCGATGAGTGTTGCGTTGATGCTCACGGGTCAACCCTCGTCAAGCGATGCGGAAGTAGTGCAGCTCGATGTTGTCGCGGTATCAGTGGGCGGCAGCGGCAACGGCCGCGGCAACCTTGCCGGCAAACGGGTCGACGAAGGTCAGGTACAGCGCGATACCCACGCCGATGATCGGAATCGCGTCGATCAGGCCGACCAGCAGGAACATCTTGCCTTGCAGCATCGGTACGAGTTCCGGCTGGCGCGAGGCGCCTTCGAGGAACTTGCCGCCCATCAGACCCATGCCGATGGCCGCTCCAATACCACCGAGGCCGAGCATGAGGCCGGCCGCGATCGCGGTCATGCCTTCAACTGAAGCGAGTGCGCTGATATCCATTGTTGTCTCCGTGTAGCTTTGCAGGTGAGTGAAGGAAAAACGTCAGTGATGATCGGCGGCCATCGACATGTAGACGACGGTCAGCACCATGAAAATATAAGCCTGCAGCGAAATGATCAGGACGTGGAAAATGGTCCAGCCGGTGGCAAGCAGTACCTGCGCCAGGAAGCCGAGGTTGCTGCCGATGCTGGTGAACGAATAGTTGAGCGTGAAACACGCGAGCAGGATGAAGATAATCTCGCCCGCATACATATTGCCGAACAGTCGCAGGCCGAGGCTGACGGGCTTGGCCAGTTCTTCCACGGTCTTGAGTATGAAGTTGAGTGGCATCAACAAAATCTTGACGAGGATATTGTTGGCACTGAACGGGTGGAACAGGAATTCCGCGCCGACGCCCTTGAAGCCCTTGGCGACAAAGCTGTAGGCGAATGCGATCAGGAAGACCGTGATCGACATGCCCAGCGCGACGTTCGGATCGGCCGAGGGCACTACGCGCAGATGTTCCACGCCTGCGCTGCCGGCGAGTTTCGGCAGCAGGTCGATCGGCAGCAGATCCATGAAGTTCATGAAGAACACCCAGAACCCGATCAGCAGCGCCATGGGCGCCACGAAGCGCGCGCCGTGGTGATAGGCATCCTTCACCTGGCTGTCGACGAAGCCGATGCACATCTCGATAAAGTTCTGCCATTTGCCCGGCACGCCGCTGGTCGCCTTGCGCGCCGCAGTGTGGAACATGAGAACGAAGATCAGGGCCAGAGCGAGAGAAAAAATCACGGAATCGAGATTGAGCACCCAGAAACCGGTCGAATTCTCGACGATCTTCCACGTCCGCAGATCCAGCTGCAGATAGGTCAGATGGTGCACGATATAGCCGCCGGCGTCGTGGGTGACTTCAGTCGCCATAGTTCGATCGATCCAGTCCCGAAAACAACGTCAATAAATATTCGTTTTGAAGCACCGCGATTCGCATCCGGCCTTCGGCTCAGCTGCGCTTCGTCCAGCCCTCGTGCAGGCCCAGCAATTGCGGGACCAGCGCTGCAATCACTCCGGTCACCACGGCCAATCCTGGCAACCCTGCTTTGACCATCGCCAGATACAGGCCGAGCGCGATCACGCCCCATTTCAACACGCTGCCGATGACCAGGCGGATGAACACCGTGCCGGCAGACGCAGGCGCTCCAGCAAACAGCCGAATCGCCAACACCGCTGTCCCCAGTGCGACTACCGAACCGCCCATCAGCGCACCCAGACCCGGGCGCCATCCCTGCAATGCAAAACCCGCCGCTACCAAGGCCGTCACGCCAAGCTGCGTCAAGACGACGCGGATAGCGAGCCGCCGGCCGGCAGCAATGGAATTTTGCATCGGAACGGTAAAAACTCTGGTTCGGCTCCGGCTCGAATCACGAGCCAGCGCAGGCCGTCGACAAGGCCGGTAATTATAGCAATCGGCCGAATAAACCTGCAACAGAAAAATACCCGCCTGCAACAGGAAAATGCCCGCGATCAGGGCGTAATCGCGTTCGGGCACAAGTGATTCCAGGCCTGCTGCAAATCCGCGGCAGTATAGATATGGCCGCCCGGCGGATTGCCGTCGGTAAATACGGTGTAGAACAGTGTCGTCCCGAGACTCCAGCCGGCCGCCAGGAATGCATTTTCGTCAGTGCTTGCGTAACCTTGTGTGTAGATCGGGTCCGCATCGCCGATGTGGATATCCAGCGGAATGATGCGTGCCGCATTGGCGGGAACACAGCTTTGCACCGAAGTGTAGGTTGGACACCCGGCGAGTGCGGTGCCGGTCACCGCGTAGCCGGCGAACGAATCGGCGTTCAAGCCCACCCAACCGGTCAGGACGATGTCGTCAAGCACTTCACCACCAGCTGAGTATCCCCAGGCATAAATGCGTGTGAGTTCGATGTTGTAGGCGGCTTCGGCATCGGCGATCGCGTCGGCGATGATGTTGTAGTCTGAAGGTCCGGCGCCGTTCGCGGCCGGCTGGTTCCAGCCGCCGCCCTGGGTGTCGGTGCCCGCGGGAGAAGCGACGATAAACCCTTGCGCGCTGGCCAGGGCGCTCCAGTTGGTACGAACCTGCTGTGCGGCCGACTTCGAGGTGCCGGGGCCGCCAGAACCATGCAGCACCAGCATCAAGGGCCAAGTGTGATTCGGCTCGTAGTTGCTGGGCAGGTACAAATAGTAAGGCTGCGATCCGAGTCCGGAAACCAGGACATGTCGCGTGACATTGCCGGGATACGCCCCGCCACTACCATTAGACGGAGTGTGCGGAATCGCGATTTCGCCGGCCTCGAAGCCATCGACAAAAATCGCATCCGGCTGGGCGCAGACCCAGGCCGGAAGCACCACACCCTGCACGGCGCAGGCATTCGTGGCGGCCAGCGCCAGCGCACTCGCGCAGATCGCACCAAGCTGACGGGATCGGATAGTGGACATGAGGGTACTGTAGCGGTGGGAATGTCTACGGAACCTTAACCCGCAGGGTCATTTACCTTGCGGCTGGCGTGTACGCCTCGGCATAATCGACCGACAGACGGCCCGGCCGTCGGCGGAGTGCGTTCATGAGCATCGCCAAAGAAGCTTTCCTCGACCTCCCGGCTGGAACGGCGGTGTTTACCCAGGGCGATATCGGCAGCGACGTGTTCATCGTCGAAGCCGGGCAGATCGAACTGGTACAGCCGGGAATGGACCTGCCGGTGACGACTCTGGGTCCGGGTGATTTCCTCGGCGAAGCGGCCCTGCTGGACGGCCAACCGCACGTGGTTACCGCGCGGGCGAAGACAGCGTCGCGGCTGCTGCGGATCGAGCGCACGGCTTTTGCCGATGTTGTCCGACAGAATGCCGATATCGCGTTGCATATGCTGCGCAAGGTCGTCACGCGCGAAAGGCGCACCGAACAGCGCTTGCGCGACCTGCAGGGCGAAATGGCAAAGGCCGGCCACTTACCGGTTCAATCCGTACCCGCCAGGAATGTCGTGCCGCCGCCGGCCAAGGTGGAAGCCGCTCCGGTTCACGCCGCCCCTGTTGCCGTACCCATTCCAGCGCCGACACTTGCCGCCGCGCCCGCGCCGGTCAAGGCGGCGGCGGTGAATCTGGTGCTGCGCATGGTCGCTGGTGGGCAAATCCTGCCGCTTGATGCGGCGCGCAGCGAATGGCTAGTCGGCCGTCCCGACCCGGCGACCGGCACTCAGCCGGAAATCGATCTGGGGCCGTTCGATCTTGCCCGCACCCTGAGCCGCCGGCATGCAAAAATCCTGCGTGAGGGCGGCGTATACTTTGTGCGCGAAGATACTGCCACCACCAATGGCACCTTCGTCAACGGCGAACGGCTGATCACCGGTACCTCCGTTGCGCTTAAACCTGGTGACAAGTTGCGCTTCGGTTCCATCGAAGTCGAACTCGCCGCCGCTTAGGAGGCAGCATGGCAGACAAGGCAAACGACTGGCAGCGGGAACTTGGCGTCATCGATCTGTCCGCGATCGATGCGCTCAAGACCCTGAAGCAGGAGCAGGATCAGCTCAGCGAACGCTTGCAGACGATGGATGGGCTCAAGGCCGGCTATCCCACGCCGGTCTACCTGCGTGTGCGCGGGGATTACGAAAAACGCATGCAGGGGCTGGACGAACAGGCCGCGCCACTCAAGCAGGCTGCGCGCGATCAATACGCGCGTCTGCGCGGCTTGCTCGATCGTTTTGAAGCCGATCACGAGGCGGTGAAACTGGATCAGCAAGAGCTCGAGCTACGCAACAAGCTCGGCGAATTCGACGACAAGGAATTCCAGCGCCGGATCAAGCTCATCGACGCCACGGTCAAGGAAAAAGCCGAAGCGCGCGCGCGCGCATTGGAATTGAAATCCCGTTTCATCGGCGCATTCCACGCTGAAAGCGAACTCGACGCGACCGCACCGCCACAGGTGTCTGCGCCAGTGGATACCGCCAGCACGAATCGCTTTGTCGCACTCAGCAGGGTGGATATCGATGCAGCCGAAGCGCGCACCCACGAAGTGGCGACGATTGTCGGCGATGCGCCGCCGAACAAGACCCAGATCATGTCGGCGATCAATATCCCGGAGCCCGCCGCGAAGCCCACTGCACCGCCTCCGGCACCGCCAGTACCCGCCGCGCCGGTTGCGGCCGCGGGTGGTGCCACCCAGATTTTCCGCGCGGCGCGACTGGTGCCGCAAAATCCCGAGGCCGGCAAGCAGACTTATACGCTCACGCTCAAACCCATGAGTGTCGGTGCCGACAGCGGCAATGATATCCGCATCGGTGGACCCGGTGTCGATCCAAAACATGCGCAGATCACGGTAAGCATGGCGGGCTTTACCCTGACCGATCTTGGCAGCAAGCACGGCACCCGGGTGAACGCGGAAAAAATTCGCGAGCGGCCGCTGGGCAACGAAGACGTCATCCAGATCGGCGCCGCGCGCTTCGTGTTTCGCGAGGGCTGAGGCGACGTGGCAATCGCGATCCAGCAGGAACAGGAAGGCGACATCCGGATTCTGGCCCTGAGCGGACGTCTGGACACCGAAACTGCGGCCGATGTCGAACTCGCCCTGCAGGATCTGCTCGGCGCCGGCGAGCGCCAATTCCTGGTCGATCTTTCCGGCATTGGCTATGTCAGCAGCGCTGGCTTGCGCGTGTTGCTGGCGCTGGCCAAGCAGCTCGATGGTGGCAAAGGCAGCTTGCGTCTGTGTGGTCTCAATGCCTCGGTCATGCAGGTGTTCGAGGTGGCCGGATTCAGCAAGCTGTTTGCGATCTTTCCCAACCGCGCCGCGGCCTTGGCCCAGGTGGCGAAAGCCAGGCCGAGCAAACCACCCGTCGACGATGCGCTAGCAAAAAAAGTCGTGCAGTTGTTCAGGCTGAAGGCACCCGATCCCATTGCAGCGAATGCGCAAGCGGCGGAATTGGCGCGGGTCGCGGCGAAGTTGCTCGGCGTTGGATCGGCCGGCGTCGTTGCGCCGAAATCAGCGGTATTGGTCAAACCAGCGGCGCTTTCGAATCCGCAAATCAATATGTCACAGCCAGCGGCTGTGCCCACAACGCCGCCAACCGGCGTGATCGGCAAGCTTAAGCGCCTGTTCGGCAGAAAATCCTAGAGCATTTTCGATACAACTGCGTACTTTTGCCGTGTCACGCTCTTGAACCCCTCTCCCCCGCGAGGGGGTGGGCCCAATACCGTAAATTCTGCGATCGAAAATGCTCTAACGCTCGCGGCCGAACGTGATCAGGGTCAGATCGTCGCTTTGTGGCTCGCCCTCGGCGAAACGCGCGACATCGGCCAGCAGTGCATCAAGCGTGGCTAGCGCGTTGCCGCCGTTCTCGGCGAGGGTTTTCACAATGCGCTCTTTTCCAAAAAGTTCCTTTTTTGCATTGTGCGCCTCGTCCAGACCGTCGGTGTAGAACAGTACGCAACTGCCGGGTGCGAGTACCACTGCGTGCTGCATGAACGTCGTGTCGGCCAGCGCTCCCAGCGGCAGCGCGCCGGGTGCACACAATTCGCTCACGCTGCCATCGGGCGCACGCAGCAGGGGCGATGGGTGTCCGGCGCAGGCAAATTCCATGGTGCCGGTTTCCGGATCCAGCGATGCTGCGAGCATGGTCACGAACATGCCCGGCTCAATTTCCTGATACAACTTGCGATTCAGGCCCGCGAGCAATTCCGCTGGTCCGCCCAGATGCCGTGCCAGCGCCCGCACTTGCACGCTCAGCCGCGCCATGTAGAGCGCGCCGGAGACGGATTTGCCGGAAACATCCGCGATCACCAGTCCATGGCGGCCATCGCGATAATGGAAGAAATCGTAGTAATCGCCACCGATCACGCGCGCGGCGGCGTAACTGTCGGCGATGCGATAGCCAACCAGCGCGGGAGGCGACTGTGGCAGGAAGCGCTGCTGGATGCGCCGTGCCAGGGCCAGGTCGTAGGCCTCGATCGCGCGCTCCGGCGATTGCGCCCGTTCGCTGGCGATCATCCAGGCCAGTTGTCCGGCGACGCCGAGAAACAATTCGTGGTCGGCCGCGCGCCAGGCGTTTTCGGCGCTGGCGCTTTCCAGATACAGCACGCCGAGGACATCGTCGCCAAGACGTAATGGCATGCCGAGCAACGCGGCCGGAATCGCACTTTCACGCAGGCGCATGGCAAGGGCGTCGCGGCTTGCGGCATCGGCGACGTTCAATCCGTTCTCCAGGCGCAGGGCCTCGCGCAGGAAGGGATCAACGCGGGTGAACGCCACAGCATCGGTGGCGTTGCCGCGCTGTACCAGCAGCGTCAGATGCTCGTTGCCGGCGGCATGGCTATAAATCGCCGCGTGCGTGGTTTGCGGGAACGCCGCCAGAATCGCTTCGATCGCGTGGTCGAGCTGCTCGCGCAACGGCTGCTTGCGTCGCGCGAGTGTGCCCAGATCGCAGAACAGTTTCAGGCGCGCCAGCAGCTCGCGCAATCCCGGCGCCGGCGCCGATGCGGGTGCTTGCAGGCTGCCGATGGCCGGTGCCTTGGCGGCATTGTCGCTGGGCAGGGTCAGTCCCTGCAGTGACGGATGATCGCTGTCGTTGCGACGGAACACGGTCTTGATTTCGCCGAATTGCAACTCGTCGCCATCGCTCAATTGCACCACGTCCTTGATGCGCCGGCCGCGATGACGGGTGCCGTTGACGCTGTCCTGGTCGCGCAGCTCGTAACTATCGCCATTGTGCCGGATCAGGGCATGGCGGCGCGAAACGGTCGCATCGTTCAGGCGCACTTCGGACAACTGGCCGCGGCCGACGACGATCGTGCCGGAGAAGCTGAAAACCTGTCCGGTGAGAACTCCCGAGGTGACGATCAGGCTGGGCATGGCGGCATCGCGGCTGCTCGTTGCCGGCGAGTTTGGCATAAACCCCGCGGTAGTGGATCATCGAGTTGTGGATCAGCGCGAGATTGCCAGCGGAGGTTTGCCATGCATCTGTCTTACTGGTGTGTTCTGATTGCGGCGCTGCTGCCGTTCCTGTTCACTGCCATTGCGAAGGGCATCGAGCGCAGGCATTTCAACAATCGCTCTCCGCGCGATTTTCAGGCGAAATTGACCGGCCCGGCGCAACGTGCGCACTGGGCGCATCTGAATTCGTTCGAGGCCTTTCCGCCGTTCGCCGCTGGCGTGCTGATCGCGCAACAGCTTGGCGCCGCGCAGGGGAGGATCGATGCGCTGGCCATGGCCTTCGTGGTGCTGCGGTTGATCTACGGTGCGTGCTATCTGGCCGACGTGGCAACCTTGCGCAGTCTGGTCTGGGCTGCAGGACTGGCCTGCACGATCGCGTTGTTCGTTATCGGCGCCTGATTCACCGGGAAGCCGGTGTGGCCGGGGTGAACATCAAAGAGGGTACGCATCGTCGGAAACCGGATTCCGTGGCGTTACATCCGGCCCGCGTCCATCGCAGGCCGGATGCTTCATCCGCATCAGTGTTTGGGTGGCGTCGGGCCCTGCACCACCTGCACCAGGTTTTGCGGTTTGAGGTAGTTCTTGAACGCCGCCTGCACCTGTTCCGGGGTCAGATCGAGATAGGCTTTCGCCGCGATCATCGGTTCATTCAGTGGCTGGCCCTTGTAGCCCCACGACAGCAGCGATCGCGCGATCCGGTTGACGCTGGAGACTTCGACCGGAATCGAGCGGATTTCGTACTGACGCGCATTGCCTAGTTCCTCCGCCTTTACTGGCGTGTTCTGCATGTCGGCAAGATTCTTGCGAATCAGTTCATCCACCGGCGCGACCTTGTCCGGATCGCTGCCATAGCGCACATAGAAAATCGAGCGCGAACGATCGATGTTCATGCCGGAACCGGCGCCGTAGGCATAGCCATGCTTGACGCGCACGTCGACCATCAGGCGCGAGGCGAAGCCGTTGCCGCCGAGCACATCATTGCCGAGCTTCATCGCGTAACGATCCGGGTTGAACAGGTTCAAATCGAGCACCTGGCCCATCAGTACCTGATCCTGCGAGGCGAACGAGTTGGCGACCACGGTGTAAGCAGCGGGATTGAGCGGCACCGGTTTCGGGATCACGTCGGGCTTTGGACCACTGGCTTTCCAGTTGCCAAAATATTTTTCGACAGTGGACTTGGCCAGCTCGGGCGTGATGTCGCCAACGACGACGAGGGTGGTGAGATCCGGGCGGTACGTCGCGCTGAAATAATCCTTGGCGTTTTGCAGGTTGAGCTTGTTCACCGTGTCCGGCGTGGCTTCGCGCGTGCCCGGATCGTTCGCCGGCAGCAGTCCCAGGGTCAGCGCGCGCATCATCTTGTACTGTGGCGACTGCATTTCTCCGGACAGCGTGCGCGCCAGAGTTTGCTGTTGCACGGTGAATGCCGTTTGCGGCAGCGCCGGATGCAGTTCGTTCTCGGCCAGCAGTTGCATGCCGCGATCGAAATGGTCGCTGGGCACGGCCAGGTTGAAATCTGCGCCGCCACCTAGCGTGGCCGAGATATCGTCCAGTGCCTTGTGGAATGCAGTGCGATCCAGGCTGGTGGTGCCGTAGTCGAACAGCGACGACAGCAGGCGGCCGACGCCGTCCTGACCCTTGGGTTCCTGCAGATGCGCGTCGTGATCGACATGGCCGACGACGGTGACGGTCTTGCTGACCGATTCCGGCTGCACAATCAGACGAATGCCGTTGGCGAGTTTCATGTCCACTGGCGCCAGTGTCCAGTGCGGCATCTCGAGTTTGCTCAGCGCGTTCTCGGCCCAGTCCGGCAGCGGCACATCGAGCTTGTCGTCACCAGCGAAGGATTCCGAGCCACCGAACCCGGCGCTGTCCGGTGGCCGCTTGCCATCCGCGCTCGGCGTCAACACCACAGTGACGCGCTGATCGGATTTCAGATACTCGCGAGCCACGCGATTGACATCGTCCACGCTGACGTCGCGAATCTGCTGCTCGGCCTGCGCCGGCGAATCCAGGCCCTGCCAGGCCATCGCCTGCGACCACGCGCTGGCTTGCGTCACTGCGGAATTCTTGTTGAATTCGAACTGCGTCAATTCGGAGCGCTTGGCCGCATCGACCAGTTCGGGCGTCGCGCCATCCTTGAGCAACTGTGCGATCACGCCATCGAGATGGACCTGCGCCTGCTTCGCATCGCCGCCTTTGGGAAATCCGACCTCGATGCCGCCGATGCCACCGTGGCTGAACGGTTGCACCCCGGCATCGGCACTGAGTACCTTGCCTTGCGCGGCCAGTTCCGACAGACCGCTGCGCGGATTGTTGAGCACGTCCATCAAGATTTGCGAAGCGGCATAGTCCTTCGACTGCATGCCCGGCATGCGGAAGTAGTAAAGCACCGTGCCGGTGCCTTGCGGCGTGGAGCTGGCGATGCCCTGCGCCTTGACCGGTTGCAACTTGACCGCCGCGCGCTCAGGCGTGGCGCGTTTGGGAATCGGATCGAACAGTTGCTTGACCTTGGCCAGCGTGGCCTGCGGATCGACATCGCCAACGATCACGAAAATCGCGTTGTTCGGCACGTACCAGTCGCGATAGAACTTTTGCAGCACGGCCGACGTGGTTTTGTCGAACGAGGGTCGCGTACCGAGCGGGTCGTCTGCGTAACCGGTGCCGGCGTAGAGCGCGGCTTCAGCCTTTTCAAACGCGAGGAAACCGGGGTCGGAAATGTCGCGCGAAACTTCCTGCTCGATCGCACCTTTTTCCAGATTCCAGTCCTTGTCGCTCAGTTCCGCGTCGGCCATGCGCGTGGCTTCGATATGCAGCAGCACATCGAGATAGGCCGATGGCGCGACAAAGTAATACTGGGTGGCATCGTTGGTGGTGAAGGCGTTGTTGTCGCCGCCCATCTTGCCGGTCATTTCGTTCAACTGCGAACCGCTCATGCCCTTGCTGTCGCGAAACATCATGTGTTCCAGCGCGTGTGCCGTGCCCGGATAGCCCTCTGGCGTTTCATAGCCGCCGGCCAGATAGGTGATTTGCGTAGTCACCATCGGTGCCAGCGTGTCACGCACGATCACCACGCGCAGGCCGTTGTCGAGCGTGGCGCGCAGCACGTTTTCGCTCTGGCTGGTGGCCGCTGGCGGCGTGGAATCGGCGTAGGCCATGCCACCCAACAATCCCAAGCCGAGCATCAGGCCCAAGGCCAGAGATTTGAATTTGCAAGAGTTCATCGGCGTCGCGGCTCCATCAGTTGGCTGGTTGGGGAGTCGTCAGGCGAGCAGGCACTCGCTTAGCCGATGTTTCGGCCAACCCCCCGAAGGTCGAAATACTATAACCCAAGCCCAACTTGGGACAGTCGGGTGGCCCCCCCGCGATAGGGATGTGGCAAGCGACGTGCGCGGCCACGGATACCGACTTGGCTCACTGCGTGGCGTACAATGAGTGATCGTCTTACCAAGGAACTTCGCGATGAACTTCGAATGGCTCAACCAAACGCCCGCATCGGACTGGGTCCAGGATGGCAACAAGCTGATGCGCCAAACGTTCTCGCTTGCCGTGTTCAAGAAAAAGAGCGCAAT
The DNA here is from genome assembly GCA_963804695.1 of uncultured Gammaproteobacteria bacterium. GTDB lineage: Bacteria > Pseudomonadota > Gammaproteobacteria > Xanthomonadales > Rhodanobacteraceae > Rudaea. Next base: position 2,175,444 of record CAWDRH010000003.1, on the reverse strand, counting down.
CGTCGATGATCCGAGCGACAGCTGGAAGTCGATTCTGGATCGGTGGGGCAGCGCCCAGCCCCGGAAATACCGGCATTTTTCGCCGCCGCTGGTCGATCGCACGCCGACTATCATGATTGTCCACAACAAGGAGTGAGCCGCCGGCTGGGTTTCGCCCTGTTTGCGTTGTGGAATCCGGACAAAAAAATGGCCAGATGGATGACCACCTGGCCAGATGACGCTGCGAAATTCCAGGGGAGGGAGGGTCGCGCAGCGTGTTCGTTTATGACTTACTTGCCGGACGCGGCTTTCTTGACCGCATTGGCCTGCTTGGTGAAGTTGTCGTTGGCGGCCTCGAAGCTGCCCTTGGCCAGTTGGCCCAGCGCTTCGGAGGTCTTCAGGCTCACGCCGAACACTTCCTGACCGTTGGCGTAGAACTTCTCGGTGGTTTCCTTGGCCAGGTTGACGCCCTTCGGCCAGATCGCCTTGATACCGTCGAAATCACGCACTTCGGCGGCTTCTGACCAGAAGCTGGCGGCCGCGGTAGCACGGTTTTCCAGGGTCTTGAGCTGGAGGTTGGTGATGCGCTCGAAGCCTTCCAGCGCCAGGCTCTGAGCCTTGAACGCGTTGTCGGCAAAGCTCTTGCTGAACGCCAGGACTTGCGAATTGATCTGCTCGTACATGGTAGTGCCCTCGCATGGGTGGTGGGGAGTGTGAGGCGCACTATACATGAGTGTTTGCTGCGATGCAACATAATTTGTTCGTGCAAAGATCATGCACTGCAAGTAAATGATTTATAGTTATTTATTCAGCATGCCGCGGCTGGAGTGATTTCGCCTGACGCATTCAATTGACGCAGTGCGTTATGCGCGGGATTTAGTGTCGGGATGCGAACCCGTATAGGCGCAGCCAGAAGTGCAGGTTTCATGCACCACAATCTTGCTCAAGACCGGCAGTGTGGGTTTGAGCGCTTCCCAGATCCAGATGGCCAGCCGCTCGCTGGTGGGATTCTCCAGCCCGGGAATCTCGTTGAGATACTGATGATCGAGTCGCTCGAACACCGGCGCGAACGCGGACTTGATATCGGCAAAATCCATCACCCAACCCAACTTGGAGTCAAGCTCGCCCTGTGCATGCACTTCGATCCGGAACGAATGCCCGTGCAGGCGCGCGCATTTATGCCCCGGTGGCACCTGCGGCAGCCGGTGCGCGGCCTCGATTTGGAAGATCTTGAAGATGTCCATCGGATAGGAAAAAGGTGGATAGGGAAGCCGCAAACGGCAACGGTATGATAAATGATTGGCCGGTGTCGCAGGGTGCGCGACGCCGGCAGGTCAGACTACGGCAATGACAGGAATTGCGATGGCTGGTGAATCGATGCACAAGGACGCCATTGCCGGCATCGCGGTGTACCGCGCCAGCCGGCTCGAAGCCTTGCTCGATCCACTGATCTTGCTGCTGGACGAGTCGCCGCCAGACAACGTGCTCGATCCACAGCGCGTGGTTGCCGCACACCCGGGAATGAAGCAGTGGCTGCTGCGTGCGCTGGCGAAAAAGCGCGGCGTCGGCAGTATCGTGGCCAACGTCGAAATCCAGTTGCCGAGCGACTGGCTGGACGATGTGGCAACGCAAGTACTCGACGAATCGGCAGTTTCCCTGCAGCCCTATCGCAGCGAGTCGCTGCGCTGGCGCGTCCACGAATGTCTGGATGGCATCGACGATGTCCAGGTGAACGCTTATCTGCACGGCGAGGACGTTGCGCGCCGCCGTTTTCAACTTGCCGATCGCGTAGCGCGCATCTACACGCGCTATCTGGTGTACCGACCCGACTGGCTCGATGCCTGGGCGCACGGACGCGACGATGTGCCGGAAAAAACCTTCCTTGCGCCGTTGTGGCGTCGTGTGCGCCAGCAGATCAGGCTGCCGCATCGCGGCGAATTGCTGGGCCGCGTAGCCGCGCGCCTGCAGCGTGCCGCGCCGCCGGCGATGGACCAGGAACCGCTGCACATCTTCGGCATCAGCCATCTCGCGCCTGCCGAACTGGGGATGCTGCGCGCGGCGGCACGGCATCGGCTGGTCGTGCTCTATCTTCCCGATCCCTGCACCCGGTATTGGGCCGGATTGCGCACCGAGGTTGCGCAGTTGCGTGAACTCGTAGCGCTGGATTCATTGCCGCCAGAAGCGGACGAACCTTTCCTTGAACAAGGTCATCCGTTGCTCGCGAGTTGGGGCCGGGTCGGCCAACATCTGATGTTGGCCCTGCCCGAAGGTGCCGACGTGCGCCTGGACGTGCGCCATTGGTGCGACGAAATCCAGCTCACGGCGCCGCTGAACCGGCTGCAGCAATTGCAGGAAAGCCTGCGCCATCTCGATCCGCTGCTGATTGCGCCGGAACGACCCGGCGACAAGAAAGCCTTGGAAGATCGCTCACTGCGCATCCACGTCTGTCACACACGCCTGCGCGAACTCGAAGTGTTGCGTGACGCATTGCTGCGCGAGCGTCATGAAAACCCGGAATTGTCGCCGTCCGATATTGTCGTCATGGCACCGAATATCCAGGACTATGTGCCCTTGCTGGGCGCGGTGTTTGGTGAGGCCGGCAAGCACGAAGGGCCATTGCCCTACCATCTGGCCGATGTGGCGGTGGCCCGATCGCATCGCATCTTCACCGCGTTCGAGAATTTGCTCGCGCTGCCGCAATCGCGGTTGACCGCGCCGGAAGTCATGGACCTGATCAGCGTGCCCGAGATCGCGCGTGCGCTCGGACTGGATCGGACAGACATCGAGATTCTGGATGGCTGCATGCAGCGCAGCCGCATGGCCTGGGCGCTCGATCCCGCATTTCGCGAGGCGTTCGGCGTACCGGGCATTGCCGAAAACACCTTTGCCTGGGGTATGGATCGTTTGCTGGCCGGTTACGTCTTTGGCGAGGCTGCGGAGGGTGAGCGCATTGCGCGACATCTGGCTGATGGCACCCGCGTGCTGCCGATTGAGGGAGTGCACGGATCGCAGGCCGAGCTCGTCGGCGTCCTCGACCGTTTCCTGTGCGAATTGGCGGCGCTGCGCCGCGACCTGACACAGCCACGCAGTGCATCGGCCTGGGGCGCGCGGCTGGAAGCGCTGATCGATGCGTTGTTCCGCATCGACCCGTTCGATACTGAGGCGCGCGACGCACTCGCCCTGCTGCGTCGCTTCGTGCACGCCATCGAAACGGAAGCCGGCGTCGGCGCCCTCGATCCGGTGATCGAGTTCAGTGTGGTGCGCGAAGTTTTGCGCGACCAACTGGCCGCCGCACCCGAACGACAGCGGTTCCTGATGGGCGGCGTCACCTTTTGCGGCATGGTGCCGCAACGCGCGATTCCGTTTCAGGTGATCGCCGTACTCGGTCTCAACGATGGTGAATTTCCGCGTGCGCCAGGAGATGGTGGGCTGGATCCGATGGCACGTCATCCGCGGCTCGGCGATCGTGACGTGCGCAACGACGATCGTTATCTGTTCCTGGAAACCGTGATGTCCGCGCGCAGTGTGTTGCATCTGAGTTATATCGGCGAAGGCGTGCGCGATGCCAAGCCACGCAATCCATCGACGCCGCTCGCGGAGCTGCTGAGTCTGCTCGATGAGCGCGCCGGTCTGCGCGACGAAGGCGACGACAACATATCCGACGACAAGCGCGATCGGCCGTGGATCGTCCGGCATCCGCTGCAACCGTTCGATCGACGTTACTTCGATGACAGCGATGCGCGCCTGTATTCCTTTCGCGCGGATCTGGCACGTCTGGGCGGCGACGAGCCGCGTCATGCACGGCCTTTCCTTGCCGACACCGCTGCGGCGCCCGCGCCCGTGTCGGCGGAAACAGTCTGCGTGCCCTTGGCCGAAGTGTTGGCGTATTACCGCGATCCGGCACGGCAGATTCTGCGCAATGACCTGCATCTGCGCCTGGACGCGCTTGAGGAAGACAGCCTGCGCACCAGCGAGCCACTGGAAGCGAAATTCGCCGGGATCGAACGCGTTGCGCGCAGGCTCTTTCTCGGCGCCGCCAGCGAACCGGCGGCGCAATGGAATATGCCGGAGGCACCGCCGGACTGGTTGCGTCTGGACGGTCTGTGGCCACCGGGACACGCCGGCGAAAAGGCGTGGAAAGATGAATCGGGAAAAGTACAAAAACTGCTCGACATCGCCAGCCAGCAGATTCTGTTTGCCGATGGCTTGCCCGTGGCAATGCCGTTGCCGGTAAATCGTACGATCGGCAGCTACCGGTTGCAGGGCGAATTGATGCGCGTGTATCGCACGGCGGATGCGAGTTGGTTGTTCGACGTATTTCCGGACAAGAAGAGCGAAGAAGATTTCAGCTTCAAGGAGCGAATCGGCGCATTTCTTGAATGGGCCTCGTTGCGTCTGAACGATGAAGCCGGCGTGTCGCCGGTGCGTATACTGCTATTGACCGCCGGCAAGTCGTCGCCGTGGCAGGATGCGCTGAATCGCCGGGACGAGGCGTTCATCGCTGCGCTGCGTGGCGGCGATGATGCAACGGCTGACCGCCTGCTGGCCGATCTGCAACGTCGTGTCGAAGCCTTGGTCGCATTCTGGGCCGCTGCCCAAGCGCGGCCCTCGTGGTATTTCCCACAGACGAGCTGGGCGGCTGCGACTTCTACAGACGGCGCAAAAATCGAGAACGCGTGGAGCGGCGGATTTCAGCGTGGCGAGCGCGACTACGCTCCCGGCTACGCCGCCGTACTTGCGCGCGACGCTCGCTTCGAGCCCGGACAAACCGATTACGCAGCCTTGCTGGCCAAGGCGCGCGAATTGTTCGCGCTGATCGATCTCGATGCTGGCGAAGCGGTGACGTATGTCTGAGGCGAAGCGGGAAAAGCCGGACAGCGTTGGCGGCTGGACCGGTTTGCCGCTCGGGCCGGGCGGCCGCAGTCTGATCGAAGCCAGCGCCGGCACGGGCAAGACCTGGACGATTTCGGTGCTGTATCTGCGTCTGCTGCTGGAACCCGCGACGAGTGCGACCCTACCATTGACGCCGCGCCAGATCGTTGTGGCGACGTTTACCGATGCTGCAGCGCAGGAATTGCGCGCGCGCATCCGTGCACGGTTGTCGTGGGCCGAGCAGATCGCTGCGACTGCAATCGCATCCAGTGTCTTTGCAGTCGACAGTGGCATGGCGTCGGACGAAGCCTGGCTGCGCACGCGCTGGAATCGCGATGAAGATCGCGTCAGACGTGATCGCCAGCGTCTGCGTCTGGCACTCGCCGAACTCGATCTCGCACCGATCACCACGCTGCATGGTCTGTGCAGGCGCATCATCGCCGATTATCCGTTCGAAAGTGGCGGTGCATTCCGTTCTGGCGAGCTCGCCTCCGGTGATCGTCTGCTCGACGAGCTGGCCGAGGATTTGTGGCGGCGCTTGCAGCAGGGCGGGGACGAACCCCCGATATTGGCTACGACGAAATCGCTAAGCGCGCTCAAGGATCGGTTGAAACTCTGCCTGAAACCCGGTGTAGGTTTGTGGGTGCCGAATCAGGCCGATTTTGAACGCTGTCTGCCTGCAACGTGGGCGGATCGGATCGTCGCGCTGGCGGAGCGCAAGGACGTCTGGGGCAAAAAACGAAATGCACCGAAAGGCTTGCGTGATCTAGCTGCTTTGTTGCGCGACCACACAACGGCGTGGTCATCGGTGCAGACCGAACATGTCGAAGAGGCCGTTGAACATCTCGGGACACAGGCCGATTTCCGCGAAGACCACGCCTTCCTTGTAAATGCCTGTCGCCTTCTCGGTTATCTCGGGGCGACTGGAGAGATAACCGCCTGGCAAACGTGGACGCAACAAATCCGGACGTTGCGTGATGAGCGCCTTGCTGCCGCTGATATGCTGACATTCGACGATCTGCTCACGCGCGTCGATACCGCGTTGCGCGACGATTCGCGTGCCCTTGCCGATCGGTTGTTCGCGGACTGGAAGGTGGCGCTGATCGACGAGTTCCAGGATACCGATGCGCTGCAGTACGCAATTCTCGATCACATTTATCGCGATGCCGATGGCGCACCGCGTGGCCGTCTGGTGATGATCGGCGACCCCAAGCAGGCGATCTATCGTTTCCGTGGTGGCGACATCGAAACCTATCTCGCCGCCGCGCACCAGGCCGATGCAAAACTCGAACTCGACACCAATTTCCGCTCCTCTCGCGCCTATGTCGCCGCGGTCGACGAATTGTTCGAGCGCGGTGGTGCAACCCTGAGCACGAACGTCGATCATCCTATCCGCGTCCAGCCGGTGAAGGCCAGCGGCCGCGGCGACAAAACGCCGTACGCCACGCCGGACGAGGAAGCCGTGCAGCCACTGGTGCTGCACTTCAATCCTGTGGCTGCGGATTCTGCGCCCGAGCGGCAGCGCCAGGCGTTGGTTGCTTGCGCCGACCAGATCGCGACGATGCTCAATGACGCGCGTTACCGCATCGGCGATCAGCCTGTGCAATCCGGCGACATTGCCGTCTTGTTGCCCACCAATCCGCAAGTCCGGGAGTTGCGCAGATTGCTGCAGGATCGCCACGTGCCCTGCGTCGGTGCGGGCAAGAGCAACGTGTTCGAAACCGATTGGTCGCGTGAGTTGCAGATCGTGTTGTACGCCGTCGAACACGCCAACGATGAAGCTGCGGTAAGCGCGGCGCTGGCCACGCGCCTGGGTGGCCTGGATTTTGCGCAGTTGCGCGAGTTGTGCGATGCGCCGGACGCGTGGCAGCGGCAACTGCAGCGCTTCACCGAATTCAGGCGCCGATGGCAGCGCGACGGCGTTCTTGCCGTGGTGCTGGACTTTGCCCGGCGCGCGATGGCGCAGGTGCCTGAGTTGGCCGACCGCGAGCGTGCGCTGACAGATTTGCGCCATCTTGGCGAATTGCTGCAGGCACAAAGCGAACACATCCACGGCGGCGATCAATTGCTGGCGTGGCTGGCCGAACAACGCCGCGGCGATGGTGACGATACCAGCGACGCCGCCGAGGAGCAGCAATTGCGCATCGAATCCGACGCGCGGCGCGTCCGTCTGATGACTTTGCACGCGAGCAAGGGATTGGAATTTCCAATCGTGTTCCTGCCGCTGATGTGGAATCACGCACAGCGCAAAGACACGCCGGTGATCCACGAGCCGTTGTGCGGACAGCGCGTGATCGGTTTCGGTGGCCAAGCGCAGGCGCAATACGATCGCGAAGGGCAGGACGAACGGTTCCGCGTCCTTTATGTCGCGTTGACTCGCGCGATTCATGCCTGCCACGTTTATGTATTGCCACCGCAACGCATGGCAAAAGCGAACTCGACGAAGGCGTTGGCCGATCCTGAGCGTTCCGCGCTCGATGCCTTGATCGAACGATTGCAGGCACGTGTGCCGGATCTCGCCACATTGCAGCATGTGCGCTGGATCGAAGACGGTTGGGCATGGCCGCGAACAATCCATCGTCCTGTGGCAACGTCGCCGCAGCGTCCACTCCAATCCTTGCCGGAACCGGGATCGCCCGCGTTCGCAAGCACCTGGAGTTTTTCCGCCCTGACCAGTGTACGTTACGCACCGGCGCGCGAAGACGAACCGGCCGACGATGAACGCGCGCGCAGCGATCTTGTCGACGTCGACAGCGATGCCTTGCTGGCGATTGACGTTGTTACTACAGCGCCGAATCCGATCCTTGCTGAACTGGCGATGCTGCGCGGCACCGAATTCGGCAACGCCTTGCACACGATTTTCGAGCAGCGTGCGATCGGTGCGCCGCTGTCCACGCAAGCCGATTTGATCGCAGGCGCCTTGCGCGATGCGGGTGTGCGCCTGGGAGAGATGCCTTTGGCAGTGGCGGTCGCGCGCATCGCCACACGTCTGGATGCCACGCTCGCTGCAGAACTTTTGCCTGGTCTGCATCTCGGCGCCTTGCCTGCGTCGCAGCAGCGCACTGAAATGGCCTTCCATTTCATGCTCGATGCGGTTTCCATCCAGCGTCTGCGCGAAGTCTGTGCACGCCATGGCGACGCCGGTCTCATTCCCGCGGGAATTCCCGTTGCCACACTGCGTGGCCTGATGACCGGCAAGATCGATCTCGTATTCGAGCATGCCGGCCGCTTTCATGTACTCGACTACAAGAGCAATTATCTCGGTGGCAGTCTCGCCAACTACGCACCGGATGCGCTGACTGTGGCAATGGACGCGCACAGGTATCGTTTCCAGGCCTTGCTCTACACCGTTGCTCTCGATCGTTACTTGCGCCAGCGTCGGTCCGGATATCGACGTGGCCTGCATCTGGGCGACGCAATCTATCTGTTCGTGCGCGCAGCAGGAGTCCTGCCGGATGCCGGCATCTGGCGCCATCGTTTCGACGATGCGCTGATTGATGCCGTCGATGGCGTGTTCGGCGCGAAATCCACGCAGGAGGCAGCATGAGCGGCTACGCGTTCGCGCACGCCGGGTTTTCGCACACCGGGGATGCATCGGCACCCGAAGCCTGGCGCCCGCTCGATCGCGCGTTGGCGCAGTGGGTGCGCGCGCACGGCGGCTCGGCGCAACTGGCAAGTGTGGCGGGTTGGGCGAGTCTGGCCGATGGTCGCGGCGACACGGCATTGCCGCTGACCGGCGAGGACGCCGGCCGGCACGGCATGCCGCCACTGACGGCCGCCGCCGTGACAGCGTTGCGAACCGAAGCGCTGGTTGGCGATGGCGTATCGACGCTGGCGACGCCGTTCGTGCTGGATGCGGATGACCGCTTCGCGCTGTGGCGCAACCATACGCACGAACTGTGCATCGCCGAGCAAATCCGTGCGCGGCGCGGTGCGGCACGCGCCGTCGATTCGGCTGTGTTTGCGGATGATCTCGACGTCCTGTTTCATGCCGATCTGCTTCAGGCCGATCGCTCGAATGCGGTGCAGGGTCAGCGTCGCGCAGTGGCGAGCGTCGCGGGTCGACGCTTCTTCGTACTGACCGGCGGCCCCGGCACTGGCAAGACCACGACGGTGTTGCGCATGCTGTTGATATTGCAACGGCACTGCCTGCAATCGTTGACGATTCAGGTTGCCGCACCGACCGGCAAGGCCGCGCAGCGTCTGGTGCAATCCTTGCGCGAAGGCAAACGGTTGTTGTCCGCGACGAGTGGTTCGGCGTTGCCGCAGGATTGGCAGCCGCTGCTCGCGCGAATTCCCGATATCGAGGCGCTGACGGTGCATCGTTTGCTCGGCTTCGATCCGCGCCGCAACGTGTTCACGCGTGACGCCGCGCACCCGCTGGCCGCCGATGTCGTGGTCATCGACGAAGCCTCGATGCTGGATATCGGCATGCTGCACGCGCTGCTCGGCGCGGTGCGTGCTGACTCAATCCTGATCCTGGTCGGCGACGCCGATCAACTGACCTCGGTCGCCGCCGGTTCGGTGCTGATGGACCTCGTCGCCGCGCTGGAGCGCGACCGGGCACCGGAATGCGTGCGTCTGCAGCACAGCTTTCGCGCTAAGCAAGCGCTGGTGCGAATCAACACAGCGGTTCGCGATGGTGAAAAAGACGCGCTTGCTGTTGCGATCGCCGCTGCCGGCCCGGATGCGCGCCATGTGATTGTCGATACGCCCGCTGCGTTGCGACGGCAACTGGACCGCTGGGCGAACGCGCTTGCCGGGCTGCCGATTCGACCCACACTCGCGACCAGTGTCGACAACGCCGACACCAGCGTGCGGCAGCGGATTGAACAGGAAAATATCGGCATCGCCGTCACGGCGCTGCGCGCGCTGGCGCAACGGCAATTGCTCTGTGCACTCCGCGAAGATGAGTTCGGCGCGGTTGCCGTCGATCACGCGATCGAGCAACGTCTCAAACGCGCCTGGGGAATTGCGCAAGAGGATGTCTGGTATCCCGGCCGGGCCATTCTGGTCACGCGCAACGACTATGCAACGGGTTTGTTCAACGGCGATGTCGGTCTGGTGCTGGCAGACACAAACGGTACGCTGCGAGTGTGGTTCGAGACGACGTCGGCGGATGGCCACGCCGCCGCCCGTGGTTTGCCGCTGCGCATGCTGCCGCCGCACGATGGCGCTTTTGCCATCACCATCCACAAAAGTCAGGGTTCGGAATATGCCTGCGCGGCGGCGTTGCTGCCACCGGATAGCGAGCACCGGATCCTGTCACGGCAACTGCTCTACACCGGACTGTCGCGCGCGAAGGCAGAAGTGGAACTGTGGGCGACCGATGCAAGTGTGGCTGCCGCGCTGGCGCATTCCATCCGCCGCACCGGTGGATTGGCAGTGCGTCTGGGCTGATAGTAATGTGCAGGCTGACGAGGGTGTCCTCGGAACAACAGCAGTCCGAAGCGCACGTTCTTGTACGGCTTTATGCATAAGCTCAGCGAACAATGGTGTGTAGGGAGGTCACATGGCAAAACGTCTTGCGATTTTTTTCGGTGTCTGCTTGCTCTGCGCCTTGAGCTCTGCCATGGCGCAACGATATCCGGCTTGGGAATGGCTGCTTCAGCACTACGGCGGCAAGACCGACGAAACGCCAGTGCCCTCGATGAAGATGGGCAATCATATGCAAATGTCGCTGAAGGCCAGTGCGCAACCGGGTGACGAACAGCGTGCCCAGCAGATCGTCGCCGCGGCGAAGAGAGTGGTGGCTCACTACGCTGACGTGAATGCGGCTCTACACGACGGTTACAAGCCGTTTCATCCGACCGGCAGGATGGGCGAGGAAGTCCACTACACCGACTACCGTTATGCGAGGCTTGAGCAGCGGCACGTCAACTATGATCAACCGGGATCCATCCTGTACAAGCGCACGCCCGCGGGCATGGAGGTTGTCGGTGTGATGTACACGGCACCACAAAATTCCAATGCGGAACAATTGAATGCCGTCGCTCCACTCAGCGTAGCGACCTGGCATCGGCACGTGGACTTCTGCGGGGGACCGCGCAGCCTTCCAATCAAAGACCAGTTCGGGGCGCAAGCGCAATTCGGGCCACAGGGGAGCATACATACCAAAGAGGCGTGCGAAGGAGCTCACGGGTTGTGGATTCCCGTGGTCTTCGGCTGGATGACTCATGTTTATCCCAACGCAAAGGATCCGAGTGCGGTATGGGCCGGAATGGACATGCAGATGAATGCGAACACCGATAGTGATGCGCCAGCGCTTCAATAATCGGATGGAGTGGTGAGTGGACATGAACGAAGTCGGCATCCACGACCCTTCGATTGCGACGCGGGCGAATCACGACCGCCGCCGCTGGTTCGCGCTCGCCGTGCTATGTCTAGGTGTGCTGATGATTGTGCTCGATGTCACGATCGTCAACGTCGCCCTGCCGACGATCCGCGAGCGCCTGAAATTTTCCGAAAGCTCGCTGGCCTGGGTCGTCAATGCTTATTTGCTTACATCGGGTGGGTTTCTGTTGCTGGGCGGGCGGCTCGGTGATCTCTACGGTCATCGCCGACTGTTCCTGATCGGCATCGCGTTGTTCACGCTCGCTTCGTTGCTGTGCGGCTTTGCCGGTTCGCAGCTGGTCCTCGTCTCAGCGCGTGCGGCTCAGGGACTAGGTGGCGCAGTCGTCGAGGCGGTCGCGCTGTCGCTGATCATGGACCTGTTCACTGAAACCGGTGACCGCGCAAAAGCAATGGGCGTCTATGGCTTCGTCTGTTCAGGCGGCGGCACCATCGGTGCGCTGCTCGGCGGTTTTTTGACGAATGCATTTGACTGGCACTGGATTTTCCTCGTCAACATCCCGATTGGCGTGGCTGTCGTTGTGCTCTCCCTGTCGCTGCTGCCGGCCTCGCGTGGCCAGGGCGCCGACCGACATCTGGATGTCGGCGGCGCGGTAACCGTGACGACGGCGCTTATGCTCGCGATCTATGCGATCATCAATGGCAACGATGCCGGATGGACCTCGACACAGACGCTCGGCATGCTCGCAGCAGCGGCTGTGCTGCTTGCTGTGTTTCTGGCCATCGAATCGCGCGTTCTTGTACCACTGATGCCGCTTGGTCTGTTCCGTCTTCGCAACGTCGCCACGGCAAACGTCGTCGGTGTGCTGTGGGCGGCCGCCATGTTCGCCTGGTTCTTCCTGTCTGCGCTTTATTTGCAGCTAGTGCTTGGTTACAGCCCGTTGCAGGTCGGACTCGCGTTCGTGCCCACCAATCTGATCATGGCGGCGTTCTCGCTCGGAGTTTCCGCCAAGCTCGTCATGCGCTTTGGCATCAAGCCACCGCTGGTGGCCGGACTGTTGTGCGCGGCCGTGGGACTTCTGCTATTCGCCCGTGCGCCGGTCGATGCCAGTTTCGTCGCCGACGTACTGCCACCGATGCTGCTACTCGGCCTCGGCGCGGGTATTGCGTTCAATCCCGTGCTGATGGCGGCGATGAACGATGTCGCGCCTAGCGAATCGGGTCTCGCGTCGGGCATCGTGAATACTTCTTTCATGATGGGCGGTGCGCTGGGTCTGGCCGTGCTTGCAAGCATGGCCGCGGCGCGTACGAATCGCCTGATTGTGGGCGGCAGTGATCACCTCGCCGCGCTCAATAGCGGCTACCACGTCGCATTTTTTGGAGGCGCGTTGTTCGCCGTGCTCGCGGCCGCAGCGGGCGCTGTGTTTATGCGCACGCGTGGCAATTCGGCGGAAGAAGTAGTCGAGTCGGTATAGCTGCCCTTGGTTCTCGCTTGCCTAGCTTCATGGCTCGTGCTGTACGAGATGGCGCCTCAGAATTCGTGCCAAACACTGTTTGGGGAAGTCACCACCGGTAAGCCGGCAATCACCCGCGCCAGCAATTCACCGAGATGTAGCGCGCGCTATCGTTGCGATACGGTGCCGCATATCGCGACTTTTTTGGTATGGGTGGATTCCAATAGCTATAGCTGCGGAGTAGTTGCAGTAACATCACAATCATTCGCGGCAGCGGCCACTTGCCTCAAGCGTTAGGCGATTCTGGAGAGGTTATGAGCCTTGACTCACTAGTAGCAATTTCGCAGGTGATCGCCGCTGTCGCAGTGGTCCCTTCTTTAATCTTTTTGGCCATTCAATTGCGGCAAAACACAAATGCAGTGCGAGCGTCCTCGATTCAGAGCTTGGTGCAGAGCCTCAGTGCTAATGCGCAGAGCTGGGTTGAGAACGAAAGTCTTATTGCAATTGCGTTGAAGGCAAATACCAGCCCAGAGGAACTGACCGAGGTCGAGCTAGCCAGACTCCATTTTTGGTTCGTAATGGCCATTCGCCGATTTGAAGGTGTGTACTTCCAGGAGTCATTGGGCTTGGTCGATCGCGCATTTATTGAAGGATTTGAACGATCCCACATATCAATAATTGCGAGTAAGAGCGGTCGCATTTGGTGGAGCAAAGCCAAGGATGTATTCAACTCCGGCTTTGTTTCGTATGTCGAACAAGAACTGGCGAACCGTGCTCAAACCAGCTTGCATCCTGTATTCGACTAGGCGGCGGAAACAGATGCTTGGAGAATCGCCTAACAATTCATGTATGGACTCCTCGCGCAAGAGATCGATTTTCGGATGGCTGCTAGCGTTGGGGAATGAGATCGGTTGCAGTCGTGTATTCGGCCTTGGGGTGAGCGTCGTGAGCTCGGGCCATCATGGAATCCGCGAATCGAAAGCCAATCGGTACAAGCGGCTTCGTGAGCCAGAAAAGTTATCGGCTTGATTCGATTCGGGACCGACACATTCGCCATGACTGTGATCGCAGGCAACTCGGTGGTGAGATCGAGTGGGATCAGTGTGTTCGCACGCTGATGTGATTGGAATCGAATGCCGCACGGTGGTGCTCCATGGCCCACAATCGACGCGCGGTCTTGTTGGCCAGAGCGACCGCGGCTTTGTTGTGGCCGACACGCTGTTCCAAGGACAGGACCCAAGCTTGCATTTGGGTCAGGGGCTGAGCACGTTGTTGTCGTAGACGCGCGGCTCGCAGTGCTGCGCGTGCACCGTGAATCAGGAGCAGGCGCAGATAGCCGTCGCCGCGTTTGCTGATGCGACCGAGGCGACGTTGATTGCCGGAGGAATGTTCACGCGGTGTCAGGCCGAGCCAGGCGGCGAAGTAGCGACCGCTACGAAAGCGGTCGAGCGAGCCGACGCTGGCGTGCAGGGCCGTCGCGGTCAGCAAGCCGATGCCGGGAACTTGTTGATAACGCGCACTGACCGGATCGTGGCACGCGAGCTGCGATAACCGTTGTTCGATCGCCGCCATGCCTCGCGTCAGATCGACCAGCCGCTCGAGCATCTCACTGAGCGTATCGCGCAATGCCATCGGCACCTCATTGCTGCCATCTTCGAGTGCAGCCAGTACCGCCGGACGAACCTTCGCCGCGCCGAGCGGGATCACGATGCCGAACTCGCGCAGCACGCCGCGCACCAGGTTGATCGTTGCGGTGCGCTGCGCCTTGAGCCGTTCCCGAATCCGGTGTAGCGCCAATGTCCCTTGCTGCTCGGGCGACTTGATCGGCACGCTATCGATCTGGCCGCAGCGATCGGCTTCGAGCAAACCGGCCGCATCGGTGCGATCGGTCTTGTTGCGGCGCACGTACGGGCGCACGTCGCGTGCGGGCAGCAAACGCGGGGTGTGACCCTGGGCGGCGAATCGCCGCGCCCAGTAATGCGCGCTGCCACACGCTTCCATCACCACACGCAGTGGCCCGCGATTGTCCAGGGCGTGCGTGAACGCACGACGCGACAAGCGTGTGCGCTGCACGATCCGGTTCTGCGCATCGGCGAACGCCAATTCGAAAACGTCTTTTGCCAAATCGATAGCAACGGTCGTAGCATGCATGACGGACTCCTCTCGTGACAGGTCAACTGAAATGCAACACGCTCAGTTTGGCACTTCGATGCCGATATACCGGCGAGAGGAGTCCATTCAATCATTCAAGCAGACGCCGCTCCGCGGCGCGGCTTAAAATTCAGGCATTTAGTCCCAAGTGCAACGATGTCGCTATTGAGTAATGCATTTGTGTTTCGGGGCGGCTGTCACTGCGGCCAGCTTCGCGTGGCCTTTTCAACCGCACTGGAGCCGGCAAGCATTATTCCTCGAGCCTGCGACTGTTCGTTCTGTCAGAAGCACGGTGCCACCTACGTCTCAGATCCGGCCGGACAACTGTCCGTAATCATGCAGAGCTCGGATGCGCTGCGTCGGTATCAGCAGGGATCGAATACTGCCGAATTCCTACTCTGCGATCGATGTGGCGTCCTGGTTGCAGTCGTCTTTGTGCACAACGCTCGCATTTACGGAGCTGTCAACGCGCTATCCTTGGAGGAGCCTATTGGCTTTGGGAGTGCGGTCCCGGCTTCGCCGCAATTGCTGGACCCTGGTGAAAAGGTCGCACGATGGTCGCAACTGTGGATTCCGGATGTTGAGCTGATCACGTCTGGTACCTAGCAATTCGTTCAAGGTGGGCAGCTACGTGGCCCCTTAGCTCCAGCGTTAGGTGCCACGCCATATACCGTCGATCCCTAGAGCCAGACTGCCATGCATTCTTCTCGCCTTTGCGCTCTTTTAATTGATTGCCGCGTATCGGATATTGATCAGGCCGCTAAGTTCTGGGCCGATGCGCTGGGTCGCGAGATAGATTCCGACCATCCAGGGACTCGCGGCAATTACCGCACGCTAGCAACACCTCCCGACGAACCTATTGTCCAGATTCAGCGTGTCGACCATGAAAGCCGGGTCCACGTTGACATTGAAACCGACAACAGCCTGAAACGGCGTTTTGGTGGCTATGGGTGGACTCGAACCACCGACCCCAGCATTATGAGTGCTGTGCTCTAACCGGCTGAGCTACATAGCCAGAAGCGGGAAACCGGATCACTTAGTGTAGCGGCGGCCAGAGGCTAGGTAAATGGTCTGTTCGTTCAAGCGCTTGCCGATCCGGATGGTGCTGTGGAAGAATCCTGCGCTAGAGGCTCTGGATTATGGACGTGATTGATCCTGATGGTTATCGGCCGAATGTCGGCATCATTCTGTTGCGGGACGATGGCCACGTGTTCTGGGCGCGACGCGCGTTCCGTGATGGCTGGCAGTTTCCGCAAGGCGGCATGCGCAGCGACGAAACGCCGCTCGAGGCGATGTACCGCGAGTTGCAGGAAGAAACCGGGCTGCGGGCGGAGCATGTCGAGGTGCTGGGTGCAACACCCGGTTGGCTGCGTTACAAGTTGCCGCAGCGGTATTTGCGTCACCACGAAAAACCCCTGTGTATCGGCCAGAAACAAGTCTGGTTCCTGCTGCGGTTTGTCGGCGACGAATCGCATGTCCGCTTGGATTTGACCGATACGCCGGAATTCGATCTGTGGCGCTGGGTCGATTTCTGGTATCCGGCCGAGCACGTGGTTCCGTTCAAGCGCACGGTCTATGAGCGTGCATTACGCTATCTGGCTCCACTCGCTGAGGGATTTTGCCGTATTTCAGTCATTGACGACTCGGGCGAACTGGAGCCGCGCACCGCACCCGTTTGAGCGACAAGGCCGAGATAAGGTCATTGGCCTAGCATCGCAGTTGACAATCATTCTCATTTGCAATTAAATAGTAGGCAGTCCTTCCGCGGTTGCGGCCATGTACGTCTGTCTTTGCAATGCGATCACCGACAAAACCATCCGCCAGGCGGTTGCCGAGGGCGTGCGCAGTCTGTCCGAGTTGAACCATCGCACCGGCTGTGCCGGAGCCTGCGGCAGTTGCGCCGAACTGGCCGAACAGGTGCTGCGCGAAGAACTGGGGCGCCGGCGTTTTTCCTTGCCGCTGGTCGCCGCCGCCTGACCGACACATTGCGCGCGCATTCGTGCGCAAATGATCACGATTCGCGTTTCTACACCGCTCGCCCCGTAGCGTTATAGTGCTCACATGAGTACACGCTGGAGCGCGCGATCATGAAAGGCAATCCACAAGTCATCAAGCATTTGAACAAGGTGCTATTCAACGAACTCACCGCGATCAACCAGTATTTCCTGCATGCAAAGATGTACCGCAACTGGGGCTACAAGGAGCTGGCCGAGCACGAGCACAAGGAATCCATCGACGAGATGAAGCACGCCGATGCGTTGATCGAACGCATCCTGTTTCTGGATGGACTGCCGAATCTGCAGACGCTCGGCAAGCTTTTGATCGGCGAAACGCCAAAGGAAGTCATCCAGTGCGATCTCAAGCTTGAACTGATCGCGCATCCGGATCTCAAAACCGCGATCGCGCACTGTGAATCCTGTGGCGACTACGTCAGCCGCGAACTGTTCGATCGCATTCTCGAATCCGAGGAAGAACATATCGACTGGCTGGAAACCCAGCTTGGACTGATCGTGCAACTCGGCGAAGCTAATTACCTGCAGACCAAGATCGCCAGTTGATCGGCGTCAAACCGCACTTTTCGCCAGCAGCGAATTCAGTTCGACGGTAACCTGCTGGAAGCTGCGCTGGATCTCGGCGACCAGAAGCGGAGCGGCGTTACCGAGGTTGCCGGTGCGCGCATCGTGCTCCAGACGCTTGGCCAGCTCCGACAGGCCGAGTGCTCCAAGATTGGCGCTGGTGGATTTGAGCGAGTGCGCTGGCGCGATCAGGCCTTCGGTATCCGCGCGCGCCGCGGCCTGTTCCAGTGCGGCGATGGCTTTCGGCGTGTCTTCCAGATAGACCCGTACCAGATCGGTGAACTCGTCGCCCATTACATCGAGCAGATCACGCACGACATCGGTATCGAGCACGCCTTCGCGCGTCGCAGTCGGCGGTGCTAGGGCAGTGACTGCGGAAGCTTTGACGGCCGATATCGTCGTGGGTTTCTCGAATGACGATAGTGCCGCGACGGTCCGTGATTTCGCTCCCGCTGGCAGCCAGCGCCGCAGGGTTTGTTCAAGCAGGGCGCGATTGAGCGGCTTGGACATGTAGTCGTCCATGCCCGCGTTGAGGCATTTTTCGCGATCCCCGGCCATCGCATTCGCCGTCATCGCGATAATCGGAATATGTTTGCTGCTCTTGCCAGGCTCGTTCTTGTTGGGCTCGTTTTGGCCAGCTTCGTTCTGGCGCCGAATGCGTGTGGCCGTATAGCCGTCCATCACCGGCATCTGGCAATCCATCAGCACGGCATCGAACGGCTGTTGATCGAGCGCGTCAAGCGCTTCCTTGCCGTTTTCCGCCAGAACCATACTCACGCCGATCAGGCCGAGCAGGCGCTGCGCGACCTGGCGATTGACCGCATTGTCCTCGACCAGCAGCACATGCCCGCCGAGTGGCGCGGTCGCAGCGGCCGGCTCGCTGCCATGTGCCTGCGCAACGGGTTCGATTGGTGACGGTGCAAATATGCCAACACCGGTGGCGGGATGATCGCTGGCGCCCAGCAGCTTGAGCAGTGCTCCGCGCAGCTCGCCCTCGCTATACTGGCGCGACAGACACACCACGCGCGTTTCGGCAGCGAGTTCGGCTGGTGCCGCTTCCTCGCCTAGCATGACCACAAAGCGGATAGTATTGAGCGCGGGATCACGGCTGACGTTTTTCAGCAAGCCGAGCGCGGCGCTGGCCGGGAGCGCGCCGAGATCTAGGATCAGCAGATCGTAAGTCCAGCTATCGCCCATGCTTGCCGCCGCGCGCAGCTTGGCGAGTGCATCGGCGGCGGCGGCGGTTTGCAGAAAGGTCACACCCCAGGAAGTGAAATAGCCGCCCAGACGGCGCAGGCACGCCGTGTCGCTGCTCAGCACGAGGGCGCGTGAACCGTGCACATCGCGGCGGCCGTTGGGCAGATCGCCGAAGGCCTTGAGCAAGGGCACGCTGAACCAGAACAGCGAACCCTTGCCGGGCTCGGAACGCACGCCGATCTTGCCGTTCATCAGCTCGACGATGCGCTTGCAGATGACCAAGCCGAGCCCGGTGCCGCCGTGGATGCGCGTGGTCGAGGCATCGGCCTGCGAGAACGGCTGGAACAGTTTCGCCGCCGCATCGGGCGCGATGCCGACGCCGGTATCCTTGACTGCAAACAGGGTTTCGTAATGCGTGCGCGTCTCGCCGCGTTTGCTCACATGGATCATGACTGAACCGCGCGGCGTGAACTTGATCGCGTTGCTCACCAGATTGGTCAGGATCTGGCGCAATCGCACCGGATCGCCGCGTACCGCCAGGCGCACGCTTGGCTCGATCGTCACGTTGAAGCCGAGGCCCTTGGCCTCGGCGCTTTTTCCATCAGCCGGCGTACCGAGTCCGTTACCTCGCGCAGATTGAGGCCGACGTTTTCCAGTTCGAGTTTTTTCGCTTCGATCTTGGAATAATCAAGGATGTCATCGACGATGCGCAGCAGTTCGCGCGCAGATTTGTAGGCCGTCTGCAGGTAATCGAGCTGGTCCGGCGCCAGTTTGGTAGAAAGCAAAATATCCAGTAGTGGAATAATTCCATTGAGTGGCGTGCGGATTTCGTGGCTCATCGTGGCCAGGAATTCGCTCTTGGCCATCATCGCCGCTTCGGCTTGCTGCTTGGCTTGCAGTAATTCTCCCTGCACGCTGCGCAGTTTTTCGAGCTCGGACTGCATAGCGGCGGTTGCGGCCGTGGCCGCGACGGGTGGCAGCGGTCGCGACACGAGTTCGGGGGCCGCTTCGCTTTCCAGTTGCGGCGGTTCGGCGGCGTAGGCGCGCCAGCCGATCCAGCCACCGAGTGCGGCAAGCACCAGCAACGGCGCAATCCACTGCGCCTGCTCTGGCGGCAGAACAAACGGCGCACCCAGACCGATAGCAACGACGATGCCGAGGCTGATACGCACAATCCACGGCGCCGCGTGGTGCAGGCGCCGCAGTGAATCGTTGAAACGGTGGTCAGGCGCTGGTGGCATGGAAATCGAAGCTCAAATCCTGCCCGGCCTGCTGGACGAAGTCGCCCTGGATGTAATCGACACCGGTGGTCCACAGCAACGATGCACTTTGCGCATCTTCGATGCGCGGCGCGATCACCTTGCTGCCGTGTTCGTGCGCATTCGCGACGATCTGGCGCAGTTCCTCGCGCGACTGCTCGTTGCGCAGGCCTTCGCCGCTGTAACGCGGCGAAAGTTTGAGAAACGTGGCCGGCAGATGCTGCAACAACTGCAGCGACGCGGGGCTGGCATCGAACATGGATAACGACAGGTGCACGCCGAGTTCGCGCAGCCCTGCCACAAACGTGGTCAGTTCGCGAAGATTCGCCTGTGCCTCGGCCACGCGGAATTCCAGTGCCAGTTGCGCCCCGGCCAGACGCCGGGTTTCGAGCATTTGCCCGAGCCAGCCGATGCGCTGCGGATCGCGCGCGGCTTCGATCGACTGGCTGGCGAACAGGCGCACGGGACGACGATGGCGCGCGCGTTCGGTCATCACCTGCAGGCAACGCGACAGCACCCAGCGGTCGATATCGGCGGCCAGACCTTCGCGCTCGGCCAGCGGCAGGATTTCGGTCGCGGTATACAATTTCCCGCCGTCGCCGCGCAACCGCAACAGGGCCTGGAACTGCTCCTCGTCGTCGCCTTGCAGCGCCACGACGGGTTGAAACAAAAGCTGGAAGTCCTCGGCCTTGAGCGCGTCGCGAATACGTTGCACCAGAGCCTGATCGGCACTGCCCGGCGTGATACTGCGCGCAATGCGGAACACGCCGACGTGATTCTGGCCCGGCGCGCGCGCATCGGCCATCGCGCGCTCGGCGGCATTGAGCATGGCGCCGGCATCGCCGAGTCCGACGGCGAAGCTGCAAATACCAAGGCTCAGGCTCACCGTCAGCGTCTTGCCTTCGTGTTCGAACACTTCGCGTGCGGTGCGTTCGCGCAGATCGCCAGCCAGACGCGCCAGTGCGGCTTCGTCGCCGGTATGACAGAGCAGGGCAAAGCTGGTGTCGCCATAACGCGTAGTCAGGTCCGCGGGCTGGATGTGCGAGGCAATGAACGCGCCAACCTGGTTGAGCAAGGCGTCGAAACTGGTCAAGCCGACGCGCTCGCGGATTTGTCCTGCACTGTCGATTTCCACGTACAGCAGACCGCCGCCATGTTCGGCCGGATCCTCGCCTGCAAGCAGGACATTGAGCCGGTCGAGCAGATGCGCGCGTTCGTACAAGCCGGTGACCGGGTCGCGCGGATTGCGCGCTTGCGCGCGGCGTCCCAACGCGCGTGCGCGGCGGGCGCGGTTGGTCACGGCGGAAATCAGGTGCTTGGGCCGGATCGGCTTGGACAGGAAATCGTCGCCGCCGGCATTGAGCGCCTCGAAGTGTTTTTCCTCATCGTGTTCGCCCGAAAGAAATACGATCGGTGTGGTGATGAACGCCTCGCGCTCGCGGATGATCGCGGTCAGTTCCATGCCGTCGCAGTTCGGCATGTACAGATCCATCAGGATGAGTTCGGGCTTGAACGATTCCAGTTGATCGAGCGCGGCGAGCGGATCGGTAACCGCGCAGGTGCTCATCCCGGCCTTGCGCAGGATCGATTCGGCGAAGATCGCCTGCGCGCGGTCATCCTCGACGATCAGCACGCGGAAAGGATCGGCGCTGTCGGCATCCAGCAGTTCAGCGATGCGCGCCATCACGTCGCCCGATTGTGCTGGCAGCTCGATGAAAGTGTCGGCACCGGCACGCATGGCGCGCAAACGCACCGGCAATTCGCCCGAATCGGAGAACGTGAGCAGGGCGAGGCGACGGCCGAGCCGGAGGCGCGCCGCCTTGATCGTTTCACCGATGGATTCGAGCGAATCCTGGAACGGCGCATCGATCACCACCAGATGTGGCGCGAAGGCGGCCAGAACTTCCTTCAGCTCGGCAACACTGTCGAGCAGGGTGAGTTCGTAACCGGCGCCCTCGATTTTCTGGTCGACTTCGCAAGCCAGCGGATTGCCGTCGCTCAAGTGATAGACCTTGTGCAGTTCAACGCCATGCGACGGTGTAGTCGCTGGTGTTGCCGCTGCGGCGACGACCATGGCTTCCGCTGCTGGTGGCTCGACAGGTACGGTGGTTACGACGGGTCTCACCGCTTCGATAGGCGCCATGACCGCTGTAGGTGGCGGTGTGGCGACTCGAACGCTGGGCGCAGCAATCGGTGGTGCAACGGCCGGAGCGCTGGGCGCTGTGACGGGCGGCGGAGTAGCTTGCGGCATCGCCGTGACGGCCGGTTTGGCAACGGGCGTGAAGCGTTTCCAGTATTCCGGCGGCGGCGTGACTTGCAATGCGAATGGGCCGGCCTGCACGTTCGCTACCGTAAGTGCGGCAGCGGACTGGGTCGCGGTCGGCTCGCCGTAGCGCAGTTCGTGTTGCAGCGATCAGCGGTTCGAGTTCGCGCAATTGCGCAGCGAAAGCTGCGGTCTGACCGGCATCGGGAATCGCTACCCGTTCGACGAACGGTGCGAGAAAACCTTCCAGCGCGAACAGGTGTTCGCCGATATCGAGCAGGGCATAGCGGCCGCAGGCGCCGGCGAGGGTCTGTACCTCACGGAAGAGGATGGACAGCGCGTTGATGTCCCAGCCTTGCGTGCACAGACGCTGGCCGCGCTTGCGCAAGGTTTCCAGGCGCTTGGGCAAGTGCCGCAGGAACGCCAGCCGCAATTCCGCCGCCTGTTGGGTGTCGTCTTGCTTTTGCATGGTCTCCGCCCCGGTCGTCGGACTATACCAGCGCAGCCCCGCAGCCTTCCACACGGCTTCAAGTTTGCGTTTCAAGCCTTTGAAGCAAGACGGTCGGCAGCCGGCCGGTCAAGGAGGTGCTCACAAGCCCGGCTTGACCACGGCCAGAATCACGATCGCGATCAGAAACAGTGCCGGCAGTTCGTTGAACAATCGCAGCCAGCGCGGCGAGCGCGTGCAGCGATCCTGCGCGAACTGGTTCTTCAACCTGACCAGATAAAAGTGATACCCGAGCAGACCCAGAACGAGGGCCAGCTTGGCGTGCAACCAGGCCTGCTGCAAATACGCGGGTACGAGCAGCAAGGTCCAGATGCCGAAGATCAGGGTCAGTGCGGCGCCGATGTGGGTGATGACGAGCAGCCGCCGTTCCATGACCTTCAATTGCGCACGCACGGCGTCCTGGTTCGATTCGGCGTGATAGACGAACAGACGCGGCAAATAGAACAGTCCGGCGAACCAGGTCACCACGAAGATCACATGCAGGGCCTTGATCCAGAGCCACATCATCGGTACTGACCAGCAGGAAAGGGACGGCACAGTATAGCGCCGGGCTATCTGTCCAAACTTGACGCCTGCGCAGTGGCGAGGCTATAAGGCCGATCCCTCGCAGCTTTCACGCCGCGTCCACGAATTCCGCATGGCTCATGTTCCGCCACCACCAGTACTCATCGTCCGGACGCATCGGTCATCGCGGGCGGGCCGCTTCAGTGTCCTGATTGCGCTGGTTTGGCTGGTGCTGCTGGCGCTGGCTTTCGGCTTGGGTCTGATGACGCGGCAGTGGCTCAGTGGCGCTGCCGATCAAGCCGCACTGACGAGCGTAACGAAGGAACGCGACGCGCTATTGCAACAAGTCGCCGTACTCAAACGCGGCGAGCAGGTGGCACAGGCGGCCAACGGCGACTTGCAGCAGAGCTTGCGCGATCGCCAGGAGGAAATCGCCGGACTGCGCGCGGATCTGGCGTTCTACAGCCGTCTAACGGATGGCGGCAGCAAGCTCGAAGCGCTCAACGTACACGGCATTCATCTGCAGGTCGGTGCCGCGCCACGGGTATACAATTTCACCGTGACCCTGACCCAGACGCTGAAATCCGGCCAGGTTGCCAGCGGACATGTGCGCTTGAGCGTCAGTGGCGTGCAGGCGGGCAAGCTGACCACGCTGTCCTGGAACGAGCTGGCGCCGAACCAGGATGCGACCGGCCTGACCTTTTCGTTCAAGTATTTCCAGCAGATCGCCGGCACCCTGATGTTGCCGGAAGATTTCACCCCCAATCGCATTCGCGTCGAGGCCGATGCCGGCAGCGACATGGGCCACGTCGACCAGGAGTTCGCCTGGGCGGACGCCATCGCCGACCAGACGACTCAGGAGGTTCCCGATGTTCAGCACTAAGAAGGACGCGCAAGCGGTCGCCGAGGCCACCACCCTGATTGCCGCGGGCACCGAGATTCGCGGCGATATCCACTTCAAGGGCCGCCTGCATGTCGATGGCAAGGTCGAAGGGGCGATCCGCGGCGAGGGGTCGCAGGCTATGCTGACCTTGTCCGCGCACGCGAGCGTGACCGGCGAAGTGCAGGCGCCGCATATCGTCATCAATGGCGCCATCACCGGCGACGTGACCGCGAGCGAACGCCTGGAACTGGCAAGCAATGCGCGCGTGGAGGGCAACGTCTATTACAAGCTGCTGGAAATGTCGGCCGGTGCGCAGATCAACGGCAAGATGGTCCATCGGGCCGAGCCACCGCGGCAATTGCCCAAGCCCGAGTCCGGCAGCGCCACGGACGCCAAGACAACTTGAAATTCGCGCTTCCGGCGCAAGGTATACAATGGCCCGATCGCCGGAATCCGCCATGAACGACACACCCGATTATCGCAACGCACTCGACGAGCCGCTGCTGTTCACCGATGCGGCCGCGCACAAGGTGCGCGAGCTGATCGACGAGGAAAACAACCCGAATCTGAAGCTGCGGGTATACATTTCCGGCGGCGGCTGTTCCGGTTTCCAGTACGGGTTCACTTTCGATGAACAAAGCGCCGAGGACGATCTGGCCGTGATCAAGGATGGCGTCACCCTCGTGGTCGATCCGCTGAGTCTGCAATATTTGATGGGCGCCGAAGTCGACTACACCGAAAACCTGCACGGCGCCCAGTTCGTTATCCGCAATCCCAATGCCAAGACCACCTGTGGTTGCGGGTCATCGTTTACGGTTTGAAGAATGCGGTCGTGGGTGGACGCCGATTTGATCTTCGTGCTGATCTTCGCCCTGATCTTTGCGATCGGGGTCGGGTGCAACAACGCATAGCGCAGCCATGGATGGATACAGGAACGCATGACTTCGAGTACGCGCAGCCGCCACAATGCCTTTGCCGCCCTGGAACTGGACCGTGGCAGCGAACACCGCGACGATCCGGTCTGGCTGGCCGCACGTGCGGCTGCGCCGACGGCGCGTCACCTGATCCTGGATTCCGATGGCCGTGCGCTGGTTGCGCCGGATCGGCGCGCGCTGCAGGAATTTAGCGCCGTCGACCGCGAACGTCTGGCGGCGGAGGTTGTGCCGGGTTTTCTCGGCAGCGCGGATGGCCGCGATTATTTCCTGCTGCGCGTGGACGAAGCCGTTGCCGTGCGCGCCGCGGCGGAATCGGGTGCCGTCGCACTCGATCTGCGCCGCGCCGGCGCCATCCTGCCTGCTTTCGATGCCGGTCTGTTCGCCTACGCACGCGGACTGGCGCTCTGGCAGAGTCGTACTCGCTACTGTGCCACTTGCGCCGCGCCGCTCGCGCTGGAAGCCGGCGGCCATCGTGCCAAGTGTACGAATCCACAATGCGGCATCGAGCATTTCCCGCGCACCGATCCGGCGATCATCGTCATTGTCGGCAATGGCGACCGCTGCCTGCTCGGGCGCGGTCCGCAGTGGCCGGAACGGCGTTATTCCACGCTCGCGGGTTTCGTCGAACCCGGTGAAACCCTGGAAGATGCGGTACGCCGCGAAGTACTGGAAGAATCCGGCGTGCGCGTGGGTGACTGCGATTACCATTCCTCGCAGCCGTGGCCATTTCCGGCCTCGATCATGCTCGGCTTCACCGCGCAGGCCGAGGACGCTACCATCCGCCTCGGTGCCGAACTGGCCGAGGCGCACTGGTTCAGCGTGGATGAGCTGGTGGATGGCCTGAAAGCGGGCACCCTGGGGCTGTCGTCGCCGTTATCCGTATCGTATCGCCTGATCGAGCATTGGCTGCGACAAACAGCCGGCTTGGAACTCGCGACGCTGACGCAGGATAGTCCCGCGATTGCCACGCGACCTTGATCCGGCTGCTAGAATCGGCGGGCGCAATCGCGGAATTGATCGATGGCCACCAAACTCGTCGCAATCTTGCTGGTGCTGCTGGTTTGCCGCGGCCTGCCCGATCTTGTGCGTCTGCGCGATTTCTCGTGGTGGCAAGTCTGGCTGAAAAAACTTGGCGCGTCGTCCGAGACGGCGGCGCTCGCACTCGGTGTCGGCGTGCCGGTGCTGATCTGCGCCTTGCTGCAATACGCGCTGCGCAACGGTCTTTTCGGCGTTGCTGCCCTCGTGTTTGCCGTGATCGTGCTGTATCTGTGCTGGGGACCGCGCGATCTGGAGCGCGATGCCGAAGCCGTTGCCAAGGCACCGGACAGCACGCAGCGGCTCACCGCTGCGCAGGTGCTGCGGCCGGAGGGGCAAACCGCGGAGCTGGCGTTCGAAGCCGAGGCGCTGGTTGCGGCGACATTCAACGCCGCGCTCAAGCGCTGGTTCGGCGTATTGTTCTGGTTCGGCCTGCTCGGTCCCTGCGGTGCGCTTTTGTATCGTCTGGTACAAATGTTCACTTTTACACCGGAGACAATCGAGCGCCCATTGGCACACCGCATCGCTGCAATCATCGACTGGGCACCGGCGCATCTGATGGCACTGGCACTCGCCCTGGGCTCGAACTTCGATGCCGTGTTCAAGACCTGGCGCGACTATCACCATGCGCATCCGCAGGGCTATGCCAGCCTGGATCCCGGATTTCTCGATGACATCGCCCGCGCCAGCGTCGTTGCCGATGTCGCCGCCGACGAAAATACCCAGGATGCCCACAGCCCGCTGGTCGCACTCGGCGACGCGATGGTGCTGGTGCGACGCGTGCTGGTGGTGTGGCTGACCCTGATTGCGCTGATTGTGCTGGGTGGATGGTTTGGGTGAAATAGCATGGTCTTCGCTGCGCCAGCGAACCGGACCAGCCATCATTCAATCCGTAATTCCCAGCCGCTTGCGTTCCATCCGGCGCAGAAATTCTTCCATGATGCGACGATATAAATCCTCGCCGAGGTAAGCGTCCTCAACACCGGCGTCGATCGAGGGGTTGTCGTTCATCTCGATCACCACGACGCGGTCGCCGACCTGTTTTAGGTCCACACCGTAAAGGCCATCGCCGATCGGCGCGGTCGCCTTGAGCGCGAGTTTCACCACCTCGTTAGGCGCATCGCGCACGGGCAGGGTCTTGAAACCGCCAGATCGTTGCGCGCCATTGCCGTTGTGGTTGTAAATCTGCCAGTGACCGCGCGACATGAAGTACTGGCAGGCGTACAGCGCCTGGCCATCGAGAATGCCGATGCGCCAATCGAATTCGGTGAACATGAATTCCTGTGCAAGCACCAGGGCGGTGTGCTGGAACAAATCCTCGGCGGCGGATTTCAATTGCTCCGGCGTTTCCACCTTGACGATGCCGCGCGAAAACGAGCCATCCGGAATCTTCAGCACGATCGGAAAGCCGAGCATGTCCGGCAGTTCGGCCAGATGTTTCGCATCGTCGCGGTAAATGATTTCGGTCCGCGGCGTCGGCAGTTTGCGCGATTTGAGCAGATCGTGCAGGTAGATCTTGTTCGTGCATTTCAGGATTGAGCCCGGATCATCGATCACCACCATGTCTTCCTTCTCCGCCTTGTTGGCGAAGCGGTAGGTGTGATTGTCGAGCGCGGTGGTTTCGCGGATGAACAAGCCGTCGTATTCGGCGAGTTTCGTATAGTCGTTCTTGCTGATCGTCTCGACCTCAATGCCGATTTCCTTGCCGGCTTCGATGAACTGTTTGAGCGCGCGCTTGTTCGATGGCGGCATCGTCTCGTTCGGATCGGCGAGCATGGCAATGTCGTAGCGGAATTTCTTGCGCATGCGTGGCTTGCGCCAGAGTTTCTTCGAGAACTTGTCGAGCGCCTGGGCGAACGAATCTTCCTGGGTATCCGCCAGCGTATGCAGGCTGGAGGGTTTGATCGCGCTGATCTGCCAGACTTTTTCGCGCTCGAATTCCAGTCGCAGGATCGGACATGGAAACGTCTCGAACACCTGGCGCACGAGATCAGCCAGCGGCGTGTAACTGGTTTCGCCGAAGTAGACGAGGACACCGAAATCGGTGGTATCGCGCCCGCCTTCGGGCAGGAACTTGATCAGTTTCTGGTTGAGGTCCTCGATATCGAGGCCATACAGAGCACGCTTGCGCAGATCGTTGATCGTGCGTACCGACGGAATAACGCGGTGCCCGCGCGCTTCCGCAAGCAGCGAAACGTAGTAGCCGACACCGAGGTATTTGTAGCTGCGGCACAGGTTGATCACCTGCACGCGCTCATCCTCGGTGGCGATCGTTTCCTTCAGATAATCCTGCGCCGAAATGACATTGTCGGATGGATAGTACGAACCCCAGTCCGACGCCTTTTCCACAACGATGACGAGTTTGCTCATGCCGGGTCAGACCCGGAGCGGAATAGTGAAATCGCAGATGGAGGTTCGGACATCATGGTCGGGTCTGGCGCGATGCGCCGGCTGGAATGGCGCAATAGTGTGACACAGCCACGCAGTGGCGGCGTCGACTGTATTCAAGCGCCGTTCACCGTTGCGCCGGCGTCGGGCGTCCTCTACGCTGGACGCCATGACCTCCACCTTCCGCATCCGTCGCGCCACGCTTGCCGACCTGGATGCCTTGGTCGCGCTGGAACGGCGAGCGTTCACCACGGATCACCTGTCGCGCCGTCAATACCGCAAGCATCTGCACAGCCCGACCGCTGCCGTGCTGGCGGCCGTCGATACATCCGGCCTGCTCGGCAAAGCCGTCGTTTTCTTTCGCGGCAACAGCTCGATCGCACGCTTGTATTCGATTGCGGTGGCCGATGTGGCGCGTGGCCGCGGCCTGGGCGAAGCCTTGCTCAGAGCCGCCGAGCACGCCGCACGCAAACGCGGGTGTGTATCGCTGCGCCTCGAAGTCCGTCAGGACAATGCCGGAGCGGTGCGCCTCTACGAACGGCTGGGGTATCGACGTTTCAGCGCACGCACCGGTTATTACGAAGATGGCGCCGATGCCTGGCGGTACGAAAAGAACATCGGAGATTTCGCATGATCCGTTTTGATTTGCGTGCCCTGTGCCTGTCGATGTTCGTTGTGCTGCTGATCGGCTGCGCCGCACAGAAACCGCAACCAGCGACACCCGCATTGCCGCAGCCGCCAATCGCTGCCGTGCGTCCGTTTGCGGTGCAGTCGCCCAATGGCGTTCGCATCGACAACTACTACTGGTTGCGCGACGACAGCCGCAGCCGGCCCGACGTGCTGGCGTATCTGAAAGCCGAGAACGCCTACTACGCGGCGATGACCGAACACACCAGGCCGCTGGAAGACACGCTGTACAACGAGATGATTGGCCGGCTCAAGCAGGACGATTCGACCGTCCCGGTCAAATATAAACATTTCACCTATTACACCCGGTTCGAACAAGGCGGCGAATACCCGGTTTACGCACGCCGCCACGGCAGCGAGAACGCGCCGGAGCAGGTCATGCTGGATGGCAACGTCATGGCTCATGGCCACGATTTCTTCCAGATCGGCGGGCAGAAAATCAGCCCCAACGAGCAGATTCTGGCGTATGCCGAGGATACGGTCGGACGGCGCCAGTACACGATTCGTTTCAAGGATCTGAGTAGTGGGAAAACGCTGGCCGATGAAATCAGGAACACGCCGGCATCGATGGCCTGGGCCGACGACAACAAGACCCTGTTCTATGTCGAGGACGATCCGATCACGCTGTTAACGATACGCGTGAAAAAACATGTGCTCGGCAGTGACTCGGCGAAAGACCCGGTGGTCTACGAAGAGCGCGACCACAGCTATTACCTCGACGTGGATCGCAGTGGCGACGACAAGTACATCGTGATCGACGAATCCAGCACGCTGTCGAGCGAAATCCGGTTTGTCCCCGCCAACCAGCCGCGCGCGCATTTCCATGTGCTCGCCCCGCGCGAACACGATTTCGAATACCACGCCGACCATATCGGCCGGCGCTGGGTGATCCGTACCAACTGGAACGCGCAGAATTTCCGCCTGATGGAAGTCGACGACGCGCATGCGGGCGACAAGCGGCATTGGCATGAGCTGGTCCAGGCAAACAATACGGTATTCATCGGCGGCTTTGCCCTGTTCAAGGATTATCTTGCGATCGGCGAACGCAGCGACGGCCTGCAGCGCATCCTGATCAAACCCTGGCACGGCGGCCATGATTACTTCGTCGAATCCGACGACAGCGACTACACCGCGACCATTGGCGACAACCGCGAACAGGATACCGACACGCTGCGCTACGATTTTTCCTCGCTGGTCACGCCGAATACGGTCTACGACCTCGACATGAAAACCGGCGAGCGCACGCTGAAGAAACGTGATGCCGTGCTCGGTGGCTACAATCCGGACAACTACATCGCCGAGCGTGTGTGGGCGCCCGCGCGCGACGGCACGAAGATTCCGGTGTCGCTGCTGTATCGCAAGGGACTCAAGCGCGACGGCAGCGCACCGCTGTACCAGTACGGTTATGGCGCCTACGGCATTTCCATCGATCCGCGCTTCTCGTCGCCGAGGATTTCGCTGGTCGATCGCGGTTTCGTCTACGCCATCGCACACGTCCGCGGCGGCGAGGAAATGGGACGCGCCTGGTACGAGAGCGGCAAGCTGTTGCACAAGAAGAATACGTTCACCGATTTCATCGACGTCACCGACTACCTGGTCAAACAGGGCTATGTCGCCAAAGACAAGACCTTTGCCGAAGGCGGCAGTGCCGGCGGCCTGCTGATGGGTGCTGTCGCCAACATGGCGTCGCAGGATTATCGCGGCATCGTCGCGCATGTTCCTTTCGTCGATATCGTCACTACGATGCTGGACGAGAGCATTCCGCTGACCACCAACGAGTTCGACGAATGGGGCAACCCGAAGGACACGCTGTACTACAACTACATGCTGTCGTATTCGCCCTACGACAACGTTGTCGCGCAGGCCTACCCGGCGATGCTGGTCACGACCAGCCTGTGGGATTCGCAAGTGCAGTATTACGAGCCGACCAAATGGGTGGCGAAGCTGCGTGCCTTGGAAACCGGCAAAAATCCACTTTTACTCAAAGTGAACATGGAGGCCGGGCACGGCGGCGCGTCCGGTCGCTATCAACGCTATCGCGAAGTGGCCGAGGAATTTGCGTTTGTACTTGATCAGTTGGGCGTGACGAAAGCTGCCACTCAGAAATCCGGCAAACAGCCAAGCGTCAACAGATAGGAACGACCGTTGGATCAACCCAGGCGCGCGGCTGACTCAGGCGTGCCCAATCGATTTGGACCAAGGGTCCGACGTCGAATGCCTAGGCGATACGGCCACGCAGACATACCACCGCCGCGATTGCGAACGCCAGCATATCGCGCATGCACCCACTCCCTTATCCCCGGTTCAAGCTGGATCGCGTGGAAGTTCGCGCAGCATACACCCGTACCCGACAGCCATCACGCAGAGTTCTTTCACCTAATCTTTCCAGGCCATTGGCAGCGTTCGTGCGCCTGATCGACGAGTGCATGGCACGGGTTTGACATCGCCTACACATCCGCTGTTGAAGAATGTTGAAAGACGTCACCTGATCCAAGTTTGGCAACGCGTCTTGCTCACCAGGGGTGAACCCATGCTGCTGTCGACTCGATCGCGCCGGGAAGATATGAATTCCGGTTCGACACTCTGTCTCGATCGCCTGATTCTCTGCATAGCCACACGCGATGAGGCAGCTTTGGCTGCGCTGTACGATGCAACGGTGACGCGGGTCTACAGCCTGGCATTGCGCATCGCAGGCAACCATCAGGATGCGGAGGAGATAACCTGCGATGTATATCGGCAGATATGGCAGAACGCACACGACTTTGCGCCTGAGAGGGGATCAGCAACTGCCTGGTTGTTGCTGATCGCACGAAGCCGCGCCCTCGATTGTTGTCGAAAAAAGTCAACTCACAATAATAAGTTCGTGCATCCAGTGGGCTCTGATGTTGCGTATACGGATTGTGAAGACCAATCCGCGGATCGGTTTATCATGTCATTTGAGGAAACCTCGCTCGTCCGCCGCGCATTGAGCAAATTGCCGCGCACGCGCAGGGCTGTTATCGGGCTGGCGTTTCTTGAAGGGCTTTCGCACGAAGAAATCTCGGCGCGCACTGGCTTGGCGTTGGGTACAGTGAAGTCACATATCAGGCGCGGATTGAGCGCGATGAAAGTCGATCTGAGCGGGTTCGGAGTGCGTGATGAAGAAACGGCAAACGACAACCCACAAACTCGACGACGCAACGGCAGCATGCTTGAGCGAAGCACTGAAACTCGCGCCGTTGCCGCCGGAGACGCGCGAACGCATGCGCGCCCGCGTGCTAGGGTCGACGCGTCAACCATATATTGACGTCGTGCGGGCCGGCGAGGGTGAATGGAGACTGCTTCTTCCCGGGATCATGATCAAAATCTTGCGCTGCGATCAACGAAGCGCGACGCAGACATCGCTGTTGCGGCTCAGCCACGGCGCATGCGTACCGCCGCACACGCATATCAAGGACGAAGAATGCCTGGTTCTGGAGGGTCACGTAGTTCACGGCGACATGACATACAGCGCAGGCGATTTTCTATTCACACGAGCCGGTGTGCGGCATCTGGAATTCATTACTCCACAGGGTGCGCTGCTGTTCATTCGTGGCGAACTCGTTCAAGACGCCGTGACACCAAAGCAACCCCGGAGAGTGTAAGGCTGTTGTCCGCCAGCCACCCGTTTCCGGCTCGGTGGCGGGGGTTGAAAAGTCAATCAAAATCAGGTTTTTGCTCGGGCAAATCTGTCGTACGTGCATCCAGATCGGATCATGCTGCGTATTCCAATCGAGCAAGATTGAACCTATTCACGACGTAACCGGTATTTCCCAGGGGGAAATTATTATGACTTCGCGCTTCATCCCAGCTCTTCTGACACTGGCCCTCGCAGCTTGCGCGGGCGAGCCTTATACGGCAACGACTCCGCAGCCAGTGCCGGCTGAAACGACCGTACCCGCGCCGACCGTTTCGTCGCCCACGACTCCGGAAGCATCACCTCCGGACACGCGTCAAGCTGTTTCCGAACCAAGCGTCGGCAATGCTGCCGTTCAGCAACCAGTGGCGCCTCTGACGCCTGCACCAGTGGCGTCAGCTGCCGATGCGGCCGCGAGCGTTACGTCCGCGTCGAGCATGCACGCAAAAAGCACCAAACCCGTAGCGCAAGAAACTGCACAAGCCCAACCGTCCGCACAACTCAAACCCGGTGTCGTTGCAAAAAAGCCCGTCGACACAAGCGTGTCGGGCGCAAGTTCAAGCAGCACCTTGCGCGGCCACGTCGATCTGATCGTCGGTGCCGGACAAAGCGTTGATGCCGACGAAGTCACCGATGCGGTGGTCTATTTCGTTCCCGATGCGGGCGCCCCCCGACCGAAGCCTGGCGAATTCCGGATTTATACACATAACAAGCAATTCGATCCGACGTCCTTGGTGATTCCCGTGGGCAGCACGGTCAATTTCCCGAATCAGGATGAAATTATCCACAATGTGTTCTCGGCCACTCCCGGTT
The DNA here is from genome assembly GCA_963804695.1 of uncultured Gammaproteobacteria bacterium. Lineage (GTDB taxonomy): Bacteria > Pseudomonadota > Gammaproteobacteria > Xanthomonadales > Rhodanobacteraceae > Rudaea. Next base: position 2,141,994 of record CAWDRH010000003.1, on the reverse strand, counting down.
CGGAATTCGACCTTGGTCTGTACGGGGAAGGCGGCAGCGGCAGCTATACATTCAAGAAACCGGGTCTGGCGATAGTCAATTGCAATGTGCATCAAGCAATGCAAACAACGATTCTCGTGCTGGACACGCCTTATTTTGCACATCCGTCGAAAGACGGCGAATTTCGGTTGACCGATGTGCCCGCAGGAAGCGGCAAGCTGACGCTGTGGCATCCGCGGGCGGCGATGCAATCGGTCAGGGTAACGGCTCCCGCATTGGCACCTGTCGGGCTGCATCTGACCGTGACCAAACCGCGGGTGATCCAGCATCTGAACAAGGAACGCCAGCAGTATCAGATAGATCGTCTCTGATAGAGAGCGTCCAATGAAATCTACACTCACAATACGATTCATTGCTCTCGTCATTCTGTTGGCAAGCATCCTCGCTGGCATATTCGCTGGTGTTGCGATCTGGCAGTATCGTGCTTTTGGTGAGCCGTTGGCCATGCAAGCGCTCGATACCTGTCAAGCGGTTCAAACATACGTCACCAAACAAAATCAGCGCCTGCTCGAACAGGCGTCCAGTGTCGTCGCAAGCAATGCGAGTTTCGTCGGATATATCACGCAGGCTTTGAACGCGAGCAGTGTGGTTGGAACGACGATCGACACCACCTCGATTCGCGATCTGCTGGAGGAGCGGCGCAACGAGCTGGGGTTTGATTCGATCGCGATACTTGATCCGAACGGACGTCTCGTCGCAAGCTCAGGCGACGACGGTCTGAACTACCAGAGTTTGTCCACAAATCCATTAGTCGCAAATGCGCGTGCGACACTCAAGTCCGCTTCCGGCATTCTTGCTGACGACCGGCGTGCTTTTCTGGTGACACTTACGCCGTTGGTGCGCGGCGGTGACATCGAGGCGTTGCTGTTGATAGGCCAGCGGGCGGACACCGGCTTGGTCGCGGAAATTGCCCGGGTCAGTCATGGCGATATCGCACTGCTTCTTCGGGCGCAGGAAGGAGCGCGTGTGCTGGCATCCAACCTGGACCCACACATGGCTGAACAGTTGACCACGGCACTGCCAATAATGGGTGATGAAATACAGCGGTCAACCGATGACGCATACACAGCACCGACATTCGGCCTGAATTTGGGCGGTCAACACTGGTCGGCACGACTGGCACAGCTAGAGGGGTCAGGCGGCAAAGCCTTGCTTCTCGCCATGGTTCCTCCCATGTCTCATGAGACGGCAGCCCACGCCGTCGTGCAGCCGCTACTTATCGCCAGCGCCGTGATCTTGCTGGTTCTGCTGGTGTTTGCCTTGATGATTTGGCGAAGATGGGTGCGGCCACTAGCGTCCTTGTCGAAGCTTTCCGAGCGTGCATTACACGGCGACTATGAACTCGAATTTCGGTCGAGCGCCAGTGGAACGATCGTGCGCCTCGGCATCTTGTTCAATCACTTGCTGAGCGAGCTTCGTCGTTACCGTCCCGCTCCCGGAGGGCCGCACAGGCGTGTGACTGACCAAAAGCTCTTGTCTGCGCGCAAAGGGTAGTTCGCGCACTATTTGAAACGCGTCGCCGTGTCTTCGACTCTGCGCTACGTGCAGCGGTTCGTGGGCGCATCCGCTTTGCAAGATCGTGCGTATTAAGCTCGTGAGTTTGCATAGCCTTGGTAATCAGGACAAATAACGATGTGCCCACGAGTTGTCAGCACGGTTACTGCACTACTGTTGTTTGCAGGCGCCGCTTATGCGGCAGACGCTCCCGCCAGTCCGCAAGGCGGTGTATTGGCCGATACATCCGGACGTACTTTGTATATCTACGACAAGGACACCACGCTCGGACGGAGTGCCTGCAACGGCACATGTGCTGCGCTCTGGCCGCCTTATGCGGCAGACAACGGGGCACAGCCGGCCGGAAATTTCAGCATTGCAACGCGTGACGATGGCAGCAGGCAATGGGCCTATAAAGGCAAGCCACTGTACCGCTGGGCGGGCGATCAGAAGCCAGGCGATACCACCGGCGACGGCGTGAACGACATCTGGCACGTCATCAAATGAAGGCCCGCGCGTGCATCCGCAGTGCGGTCATCAAGCGTATTGCATGGCAGAGACCAATTATTTGCGATCCGTGCCGATCCAGCGATGCACTAATTTCCGAGGGAGACATCGAATGAAGCTGCATTCATTTTATTGCGCACTGATCCTGGCAGGCATCTCGATGTCGATGAGCGGGCCAGCGCGTGCGGACGACTCCGGCAGCGATCCGCCTGCGCCGGCGCCCACTCAATCCAACGATGAAAACCCGATAGGTAGCGACAAGCTGCTGTTGACTGGCGGTGTGAGTCAGGTTGAGGGCTCGGCCGGTGGCGGTCTCACACCGTGGGCGGTGATCGGTGGTTACGGCACACAGGATGAGATTGGCGCGAACGCTTTCTACACGCATGTTGATGTACAGGACTATCAACTCAACGAAGCCGGTGTTCTGGTCGGAATCTATGATCGAGTGGAGCTGTCTTTCGCGCAACAACGCTTTGACACCGAAGATGTCGGTGCTGCACTGGGGCTCGGTCGCGGCTTCACGTTTCAGCAAAATATTTTTGGCGTAAAGGTCAAGATCGCCGGCGATGCGGTGCTCGATCAAGACAGCTGGTTGCCGCAGATTGCAGTTGGTCTGCAGTACAAGAAAAATGATCAAGGCGATGTTTTGAATGCCATCGGTGCACGCAGCGACAGCGGCACCGATTTTTACATCAGCGCAACCAAGTTGTATCTGGGCCAGAGCTTGCTGCTCGATGGCACTGTACGCTTCACCAAGGCCAACCAGCTCGGCATCCTCGGCTTCGGCGGCGATCTCAACGACAGCTACAAGCCGGAGTTCGAAGGCTCGGTGGCGTATCTGCTCAGCCGCGATCTGGCCATTGGAACCGAGTACCGGACCAAACCGAACAACCTCAGCATTGCCAGGGAAGACAATTGGTACGACGCCTTCATCGCCTGGGCGCTGACCAAGCACGTGTCGATTACCTTGGCCTACGCCGATCTCGGCAACATCGTGATCAGGGACAACCAGCGCGGCCTCTATGCCTCTGTGCAGGTCGGCTTCTGACTTTTTCATTTCCGGAGCAGCACATGAACAGAAATTCCTCGCGCGTCCGCTTGCTGATTCTTTCGGTCGTGTTTTTCCTGACCGCGACTGGTGTCGCCAACATTTTCGCAGACGAAAATCCTGCCCCAGCCGATCCGTCGTTGCTACCGGTATACAAGGAGTTCGGAGAGAAGCCCGGCTTGGTTGCGTTAATGGATGACTTCATGATCGACCTTATTGCTGATCCGCGCACACGGCCGTTCTTTGCCGACGCAGATCAGAAGCATATCAAGGCTGAGTTGGTCGATCAGTTTTGCGTCATCCTCGGCGGACCTTGCACTTACACGGGCAAGGGCATGAAGGAAGTCCATGCCAAGCTCGCCATTCATGAGTCTGACTTCAATGCCTTGGTAGAGGACCTGCAGAAGGCCATGGACAAACACGACATTCCATTCCGCGCGCAAAACAAGTTGCTGGAAAAACTCGCGCCGATGCACCGCGAGGCCGTCACCGTACCTTGACCTGATATCCCGGCAAAGCAGTTCTTTCCCATGTCCGCATTGAAGCAAGCGGAACGCAGCATCTAGGTCCCAACTCATGGCCGCAGTCTGCCGGGCGTGTGGTGGTTGAGCGATTGGCGAGAGCAGATTGCTTTCCGATGCGAATCCGGCCGCGGTGATCGGCAAGCATAGTTCATCTTTCTGCGGCTCCAGATTGGAAAGCTGCGCTGACCGCTATACCATCCAGCTCCGGGCGCGCCCGCCTTCTTGTAGACGATTTGCCGCCGCCAATGAATCAACGCACCGCCAGCCAACCCGTCGCGTTCAGCGTTGTCACCACGATTTTCTTCATGTGGGGATTCATCACCGCGCTCAACGATGTGCTGATCCCACACTTGAAGTCACTGTTTACGCTCAACTATACCGAAGCGATGCTCGTGCAATTCATTTTCTTCGGCGCCTATTTTCTGATGTCGCTGCCGGCAGGCCGGGTGATCGCGCGCTTCGGTTATCGCACCAGCGTCATCATTGGTCTGGTCATCACCGGGTTCGGTGCGTTGTTGTTCGTGCCGGCCGCACATCTGCTTTCATACGCGATGTTCCTTGGCGCGTTCTTCGTTCTCGCCAGCGGCATCACCCTGCTCCAGGTCGCCGCCAATCCCTATGTGAGTCTGCTCGGTGAAGAGCAGTATGCGTCGAGCCGGCTCAACCTCGCCCAGGCACTGAATTCCCTCGGCACGACGCTCGCACCGAAGCTGGGTGGATTGCTGATTCTTTCCGGCACGGTACTTGGTACGGCTGCATTCGCGGCGCTGGCGCCGCCCGAACAACTCGCGTATCGCCTGCATCAAGCGCAACTGGTTACTGGGCCCTATCTTGGTCTTGCCGCGACGCTGTTCGTGCTCGCTTTCGTCGTGCGGCTATTCCGGTTGCCGCCGCTCACCGAAGCGACCGCGAGTGCCGACCCGCAACACCACGGTTATGCCGATGTGCTGTATTTGCGCCACGTGCGCCTCGGCATCATCGCGATCTTTCTGTACGTCGGTGCGGAAGTGTCGATCGGCAGTTTTCTGATCAGCTATCTGTCGATGCCGACGATCGGCAATATCAGCGAGAGCACGGCGGCCGGTTATGTATCGCTGTACTGGGGTGGTGCCATGGTTGGCCGTTTCGTCGGTTCCGCGCTGCTGCGCCGGCTTGATCCGCGGCGCGTGCTCGGTGCGTTCGCAGCCACTGCAGCATTGCTGGTTCTGACGACCATGTTGACGCGTGGCCAGACGGCGCTGTGGAGTGTGGTGGCGATCGGTCTGTTCAATTCGATCATGTTCCCGACAATCTTCACGCTGGGCATCGAGAAGCTCGGACCGATGACCGACAAGGCCGCAAGCCTGCTGATCATGGCGATCGTCGGTGGCGCGGTGGTGCCGCTGCTGCAGGGCGTGCTGGCGGATTGGATCGGAGTGCAGCATGCCTTTGTGCTCCCGCTGGCCTGCTACGTCTTCATCCTGTTCTACGGATTCCGTGGCTCGCAGATCCGCGGGACTGTGCCAACGGCGCAAACTCTGCCGGCACGCGTCCCGTTGGCATTGCATTGACTGTACGGCATCGTCCGGTCAACGATGCGTGCCGATCGTCGCACGCCGATTTGCGATTCCGGGAACCGAATATGCCCTTCGTTTTTCACACAGGACTGATGCTCCTCACGCTGTTCGCGGCGATGCATCGCAACAGCGGCGCCTGCGGCAGCCAACGACGACGCCATTCAGTCCGCGCAGCTCGCCAGCGAAGTCAAGGCGGAATTCCTGCATGCGTGGCTGGGATACCGGCGCTATGCCTGGGGCCACGACGATCTCGCTCCACTGAGCCGCAAACCGCACGACTGGTACGGGCAATCCCTGCTGATGACGCCGGTGGATGCGCTCGATACGCTGGTGCTGATGGGACTCAAGGAGCAGGCCGATGACGCACGCGAGCTGATTGCGACGAAACTCGATTTCGACAAGGATATCTACGTCAAGAATTTCGAGGTCACAATTCGCCTGCTCGGTGGTCTGCTGTCCGGCTATGAGTTGACCGGCGATGAACGCCTGCTGCGCAAGGCCGAAGATCTTGGAACGCGTCTGTTGCCGGTATTCGATTCGCCGACCGGGCTGCCTTACGTCAAAGTCAATCTGCGCACCGGCAAGACGCGCGGCACCAAGACCAATCCCGCCGAAACCGGCACCCTCCTGCTGGAATTCGGCACGCTCAGCAAACTCACCGGCAAACCCGAGTTCTATGCCAAGGCCAAGCGCACCCTGGTCGAGACCTGGAAGCGGCGGTCGCCGATCGGGCTGGTCGGTTCGTCCATCAATGTCAATACCGGGAAGTGGCTGGACAAGGAATCGTATATCGCTGGCGGCATCGATTCGTACTATGAGTACTTGTGGAAATGTTGGCGCTTGTTCGGCGACCACGACTGCCTGGACATGTGGCAGCCGAGTATCGCGGCGGCAAACCGCTATCTTGCCGACGAGGTGAACGGCGCACTCTGGTATGGCTATGCCGATATGGACAGCGGCAAGCGCACACATAGCCGCTACGGTGCGCTGGATGCATTTTTCCCTGGTCTGTTGGCGCTTTCGGGCGACACGGTGCGTGCCGCGCGATTGCAGGATTCGTCCTTCCTCATGTGGCAGATGCACGGCATCGAACCGGAAGTGATCGATTATCGAAAATCGAAAATCATCCATCCGGGCTATGCGCTGCGGCCCGAAATCGTCGAGTCGACGTTCTACCTGTATCACTACACGCAGGATCCGAAATACCTCGCCATGGGGCGAACGATGTTCCACGACTTCGTCAAGTATTGCCGTACCGATGCCGGCTATGCGGCGCTTGCGAATGTGGTCACCAAGCGGAAAAAGGATCGTATGGAGAGCTTCGTGCTCGCCGAGACGTTCAAGTATTACTACCTGCTGTTTGCGCCGTCGGCACTGAACTTCGACGACGTGACATTCAACACCGAAGCGCATCCGCTGCGTGCGACGTGGCTGCACGATACCCAGCCGGCCCCGGAAACGGGCTCTCGCACCAGATAAGCGCACGTCGCAATCGTGTCGCCGAATGAGCAACCACGCCGATATCCCTTCAACACCGGCGAAACGATTCAAAGAACGCTTTGTGCTCGGCAAGAATCTGCTGCTTGCGTTCCAGATTCGGCTCCAGCGACCACTCGCCTTCCTCATGCGTTCCGCCAAGCACGATGCCGTCGGAGCGCGGAAACATGTAGGTGTCGCCCGGAATGACGGCATACTGGACTTCCGGTTGCGGCAGCAGGATCGTCAACTGTCCCTTGACCGGCGTGAGCTCGGCGTCATCGAACAGGGTCTTGGCACCGAGGCCAGTGCAGTTGAAGACGAGTTTTTCCGGCAAACTTTCGATCGCGGCGCGATCCGGCATTTCGCGCACGACGATCTTGCCGCCGGCAAAACGGAACTCGTCGAGCATCGCGGCCAGATAGACCGGCGGCTCGATGATCATCGTGTCGTACTGACGCACGAATTCGTAGCCCGAGAACGGATGCTCATCGGCCGAGAGTTTGCGGTATTCCGGCATCATCGCGCGCAGCGGACTGCGCTCGCCAGAGTAGCCATCCTCGTTGAAATCGTGATGGCTCAAGTAGTAGTTGCGCATCCAGCCCACGCCGAAGCGCGGCCCGACCATGATCTGATAGCGGCGATAGGCGTAGTTCGCCGCTGCGAGTAATTGTTGATTGAATGCCTCCGTGCGTTTTTCCGGATCGGACAGGAAGGCGGGAAACCATTGTCCGCCGGCGATGTTGGATGTCGTTTCCGGCGGCAGCGCTTTTGTATAAATCGTCACATCGAAGCCGGCTTCCTGAAGCAGTCGCGCATTGGCCAGACCGACGGCGCCGCTGCCGATCACGGCAACCGCTCCGTCGTGTCCCGGCGCACCGATGTCGACCGCGAGTTTCGAGGTTCCCCACGACAAGGTGATGCCCGAGCCGCCGTGGCCGTAATTGTGCACGACCATCGTATTGCCGAGCTTTTCCGCGCGTACCACGAATCCGGATGGCCGGTACGGACGCAGGCCGACAACTGTGCGGATTTCACGCTCGGGCGAAACACGCACCGGCGGCAAGCCGCAGGCGCTGCCAGTGAAGGAAATATCCGGCGCCGCGTATTTTCGGCTCGGGCCGAAGCCAGCGATCCTTGTGGACGCGCATCCGGAAAGCAGCGGCAGCGATGCCGCGGCAATCAGCGATGCACCGGCAAGACCAGATTGATGAAGGAAGTGCCGTCGATTCATGCGTGTTTATCTCTCTCCCGCTGCTTTCACCAGATAGCCGCCGGATTTTTCGTCGCGCTCCAATTCCAGCAACCGGCGTGTCTGTGCCTCTTCCAGCATCGCATTGAAGGATTTGAAGCCATAGTAACTTTCATTGAATCCGGGTTTGCGGCGCTTCAACGCCTGCTTGATCATGGAGCCCCAGAGTTTTTCGTCTTCGCCACGTTCGGTGATCAGCGCTTCCACGGTTTCCAGTACGACATCGAACGCTTCCTGCTTCCTGGCCACGTCGGATTTCTGGGCAGGCGCCGCCGTGGTCGTGGTGCCTTTTGCTTCAGTTTTTTTCTTCGGCACCGGTTTGGTCTTGTGCACGCGGACGAGATCGTCGTAATAGATGAACTCGTCGCAGTTGGCGATCAAGAGGTTCGACGTGGAATTCTTCACGCCAACGCCAATCACGGTCTTGTTGTTTTCGCGCAGCTTGCTGACCAGCGGAGAGAAATCCGAATCGCCGCTGATGATGACGAAGGTATCCACGTGTTCTTTCGTGTAGCACAGGTCCAGCGCGTCAACGACCATGCGGATATCTGCGGAATTCTTGCCGGACTGGCTGACGTGCGGCACCTCGATCAGCTCGAACGACGCGTAATGCATGGCCGCGCGGAAATCCTTGTAGCGTTCCCAGTCGCAATAGGCCTTCTTGACCACGATGCTGCCCTTGAGCAGCAGGCGTTCTAGCACCTTGTTGATGTCGAATTGCGCGTACTTGGCTTCGCGCACGCCGAGCGCGACATTCTCGAAATCGCAGAACAACGCGAGGTTGCGGGTTTCCGGTTGCATCGCCATCTTTCAAGCTCCCTTACGCCAGCATGATATGAGAATTGCACTTCCGGATTCCGCCGGGAAGGCCCCACTTTGCACGCCGGCGTTTCCGTGAGCAAGACTGCGCTAAGTTCGCATCCTGCGATGCCACGCGGCCAGGATCGCCGCTTCGCGCTCCGCTGTCAGTCCCGCGTGCAGCTTCGCCTGCCGCTCAGGCGGCTGTTCATTGAACCATGCCAACGTATCCGCTGCCGTCGCCGTCAACGGCCGAAACGTCAATCCGGCGGCCAGGGCCTTCTTGATATTGCGCGAGGCAAATCCCGCGCTGTCGCCTTGTGCCGGAACCCAGACCGGCAGATCGCTCCAGGCTTCGACCTTCTGTTCCTCGAGAAATTTTGTCGGCACCCAAGTGAGTTGCGCACTCGAATGCACGGCGGCGCCGATCTCGGCGAGCATTGGTTGCATCGTGAGTCTTGCCTGCGGGCCGGTCGCATTGAACGTACCGAAACTGCGCGATTCGGCCATGCGGATGATCCATTCGGCCAGATCGCGCGCGTCGATGAATTGCACCGGATCGGATCCGTCACCCGGCGCCAGCACTTCGCTTCCGCGCGCCAGGCGCACAGGCCAGTACGTGAAACGATCGGTCTGATCGCCAGGGCCGACAATCAGGCCGGGACGCACTATGGTTGTGGCTTTGCCGAATTGCTTGCTCGCCTCTTTTTCACTGACAGCCTTGAGCGGGCCATACAGCTCACCCAGATGGGGACGAAAACTTTCCTCCGTTTCGGCCAGCGCATCCTTGCCGGCATATTTCAGCACCGCTGCGGACTCGTCCGCGCCGGGCCGGTCGTTTTCGGCGTACACCGAGATTGTCGAGATAAAAATATACTGTTTCACCTTGCCGCGCAGCACATGGCCGGCATCGCGCACCCAGAACGGCAGGGTCGTCGGATTGTCGATGCAGACATCCCATTCGCGTCCCTGCAGCGCCTTCAAGTTTCCGGTGTTCCGATCGCCGAGTAACTCTTCGACTGCGCCCGGCCACGCCTCTTTCTGTTTGCCGCGATTGAACAAGGTCACTTTGTGTCCGCGCGCCAAGGCGTAACGCACCTGGTGCGGGCCGATAAAGCCGGTGCCGCCGAGGATCAGGATGCGCAATGGTTTGACCGGTTCATCGCTCGCGCGAATGGTGCGCAGCGCCAAAGCGGCGAGGGTGGCGGCGGACAACTTCAACATATTGCGGCGAGTGGTTGGCATGGCGGCGCCTGGGTCTGTTTGCGAATTGCTCTCATTGCGACGGGACGTCGTGTCGCAAGCATAAGCCAAGCAAGTGAAATCGTGACAGCGGCAAAAGCCACGCTAGCCAAATGGCTCCTTTCGCAATGAGCATTGCGTAACTCAGGATCGACGCAGCACCAGCAAGGGCGACGCACGCGATATGCGACGCGTGCCCAGCAAGCCGGCCAGCGCGATCAGCAGGCCCGCGACGAGCACGGAAAGAATCAACTCGGGCAGTGGCGGTACGTACGCGGCGATGCGGAATACCTGTCGCGCAAGCCAGATGCCAGCGAGACCCGCCCCCGCGGCGGCGATCACGCCTGACAGCACGCCGACGAGGGCGAATTCACCGAGTACCGCGGCTGCAAGCTGGCGTCTGTCGGCGCCGAAGGTGCGCAGCAGTGCGGACTCGAACCGACGTTCGTCGGCGCTCGCGGCGAGCGCGGCGATCAAGACGAGCAGGCCGGCGGCGAGGCTGAAACCGAGTACCGCCGTCACCGCATTGCTGACCTGGCCGATGATGTCGCGCACGCGATCGAGCAAGGCGTTGAGGTCGATGAGTGACAGGTTCGGGTAGTCGCGGGTCAACGCGGCCAAACCTTCCGTCGACGCCAACGGAAAATGAAAACTGGCGATATCGCTGTACGCCAGGCCCTGCGCCGTGGCCGGATCGATCAGCAGGAAAAAATTCACCCGGAACGAATCCCAGCGCACGCCGCGCACGCTGGTAATGCGTGCCACGATGTCGCGGTCGCCAATGCGCAGGGTCAGCGTGTCGCCGAGCTTCAGGTGAAACATCTCGACCCACATCTCGTCAACGGAAATCTCTGGGCCGGTTGGCTTCGCATCGAACCAGTGGCCGGCAATCACGCGATTTGTCGGCGGCACCTGAGCGCTCCACGACAGGCGTGTCTCGCCGTTGATCCAACCTGCAGCGCGGCGATCGGCGAAATCTTCCGCGCGCGGCGCCTTGCCATTGATCGCGACCAGTTTGCCGACGGCCAGCGGCATCGCGCTGATATTTTCGGCGTGCAGGGCCGTCAATCGTGCGATCACCGCGTCGCGTTGCCCGGGCTGGATATTGATCAGGAAATAATTCGGCGTGTCCGCCGGCAACTCCGCTCGCCACGAGGCCAACAGCGACGGCCCGACGACCGCGAGCAGATCGAGTGCGGTCAGGGCCAGTGCCAGCGCCGTGATCTGCAGCAGACTCAAGCCCCGCCGCCGCGTCAGGTTGGCGACGCCGAAATGCAGCGCGCCCGGCAAACGCCGCAACCGTTGCGCAAAGCGCATCAACAACGCACCCGCTCCGATCGCAAACAAGGCCACGCCGGCCAGACTCGAACTCAGGATCAGTGCAAGTTTTGGCGTATCGCTTTCAACGTATACCAAGGCTGCACTGAGCACAAACGGCAGCAGGTACAAGGCATCGAAGCGACGTGGGCGCGCGTCGAACGCGCGCTGGAACACGCGTACCGGCGGCACATCGCGCAGGCGCAACAAGGGCGGCAAGGTAAAGCCGAGCAGCACGGACAAACCGACGCCGAACGCGGCCAGCAGGGGCTGGATCGGCGCCGTACTCGCGCTTGCCGGCAACAACTGGCGCGCAAGGGCGAAGACGAATTCCTGCATGCCGAATCCGAGCAACGCACCAATTGCGCAAGCCGGAATCGCAAGCAACAGCAGGGTCAAGGCGGTCGCGGACAGGACTTCATTGCGGCTGGCGCCGAGGCAGCGCAGCATCGCCACCTCATCCATTTTGCGCCGTGCGTAACGCTGTGCGGCCAGTGCCACCGCGATCCCCGACAGCAAGGCCGCGAGCAGAGCCGCCAGGCGCAAAAATGCCTCGCCTCGATCGAATGTGCTGCGCAGATTTTCCTGCGATTGTTCGACCGTGATCAGTTCCGAATTCTCCGGCAGGTGTTTCTTTATAAAAGTGGAAAATGCGGAAACTGCATTTTCCTCGCCCGCTACCATGAGGCGATAGCGCGCACGGCTGCCAACGTCGAGCAGACCGCTGGCGCGCACATCGTCGAGCGGTGCCAGCACGCGCGGTGCCAAGGCAAACAGTTCGCCACCATCCGGCTCGCGCACGATCTCGCCGGCAATGCGCAGGTTGTGGTTGCCGATGGTCAGGGCATCGCCGGGCTTCAGCCCAAGCGCAAACAGCAGGCGAGACTCGGCGTAGACCGTGCCCGGCCCAGGAGCGTGTACAGCGCTTTCGCGGCCAGCGGCATCGCGTACGCGCAATTCGCCACGCAAGGGATATGCGCTATCGGCCGCGCGAATATCGGCGAGCTGACTCTTGCCGTTGGCAAACAGCACGCTCGGAAAATCCGCGGTTGTGCTGACGCGCAATCCCAGTCGCCCAGCTTCGGCGGCCAATTCCGGCGGCAGGGCGTTGCGCGCGCTGATGCCCAGATCGCCGCCGATCAATTCCGTCGCCGACGCGAGCACGCTGCGTTCGACGCGTCGGCTCAAGGTGGCGACGGCGCCCAGCGCGGCCACAGCAAGAATCAAGGCGACGGCGAGCGTGGCCAGCTCGCCATACCGCAGTTCACAGCGCAGCGTGCGCCAGGCGAACGCGACCGGTCTCATGCCGTAGCAGCCGGCGCCAGGGTGCCGCCGTCAAGACGTGCCACGGCCGCGCAACGCTCGGCAAGCGCAAGGTCATGGGTGGCGAGCACCAGGGTGGTCGCGTGCGCGCGATTCATTTCAAACAGCAGATCGCCAATGGCACGACCGGTGCGCTGGTCGAGATTGCCGGTTGGCTCATCGGCAAACAGGATGTGCGGGCGGTGAACGAAGGCGCGTGCCAAGGCGACGCGTTGCTGCTCGCCGCCGGAAAGCTGATGTGGATAGTGATGCCTGCGCGCTGCCAGACCCACATCGGCCAGCGCGGCGTCGGCCAGAGCGCGCGCATCGTCGCGGCCATCGAGCTCCAGCGGCAGCATCACGTTCTCTTCCGCCGTCAGCGCCGGCAGCAGATGAAACGACTGGAACACGAAGCCGACATGACGGCGGCGCAGCAAGGCGCGGCGCTCCTCATCCAGCGTATCGATGCGCGTGCCGACGAGCAGGATTTGCCCGCGGCTTGGCGAATCGAGTCCGGCCAGCAGACCGAGCAACGTGGTCTTGCCCGATCCCGATGCGCCGACGATGGCGATGCTGGCGCCGGCCGCGACCTCGAGAGTTACATTAGCGAGGATATCGATGCGACCATCGGGACCGTCGACGCTTTTGCTAACATCGAAGGCGCTCACCTGGATCCTGGTATTTTCGGACATGCGAAAGTTCATCCTCTTCATCCTGCTGGCGTGCTCGGGCGGAGCTGCCCTTGCCGCGTCAGCGCATGGACCGATCCTGGTACTCGGCGATTCGCTTTCCGCCGCGTATCGCATCGATGCCGATTCCGGTTGGGTGGCGCTGCTTGCGCAGCGGTTGATGCGGCAAAATCCACAAAGTCCACCAGTCGTCAACGCCAGCATCAGCGGCGAAACCACGGCCGGAGGTCTGGCCCGATTGCCCGGCCTGCTCGCCGCGCATGCTCCCGGCGCGGTTCTGATCGAACTCGGTGCAAACGACGGCCTGCGCGGTCTGTCGATCGATGAAATACGCGCCAACCTCGAACGCATCATCAAGGCCTGCCGTGATGCGAACGCGAAAGTCGTCCTGATCGGCATCGAATTGCCGGTCAACTACGGCCCGCAATACCGCACGGCCTTGCGTGACATGTATCGGGACGAGGCGCGGAATTTCAATGTGCCGCTGGTGCCGTTCCTGCTCGAAGGCGTCGCGCAGGATCCGAAGCTCATGCAGGACGATGGCCTGCATCCGCTCGCCGTCGCCGAACCGAAAGTGCTCGACAATGTCTGGCCCGTTCTGGATGTGATGCTGCGCACCTTGCACTGAGCGCGCGCAGGCGCTGCCGCCGGCAGTAACCCATTAGGAACTCACCCTTGCTCGCGGCGGATAACGACGCTAGGTGCCGAGGTCGGCGTTGTCGCGCCTGATCGGCAAGTATGACGTCGCTCGGAAGCGCTTTCTCTGCTTGCCTCCCGGGTCTAGTACTCGTTTGCGCTGCTCGTCCCAGACAACCCAATGCCACATCGCTTTCCCAGGTCGCGGTACCTTCACAATTGCATCGCAGCGTAATTCTTCAAGTGGCGTTTTCCCGAGTGGTAGGAGCCTTTTACTCGCCGTCTTTATGCTCAGCTTACGTAACCCTTTAATCAAATCCGCCGTTTGCGTTGAGCGTTTGGATGGCTGGCCAAAAATGGCCTGTTGCGCTACGCGATAGCTGACGTTCGCTATCATGGCAACGCAGGCCACTCCGCAGCCATAAATATGGTGTCCCTGTAAGACCAACTTCACTGCTCAATTCCCATGCTGTTGAGGCGAGATGGTATCAGTTTCAAGCACGTCTGCTTAGCTCAAGCGATACGCTTTACCATCCTCCCGCTTTCAGTTTCTCCGCTGTCGCCGCATCCGCCGGACGTGCGATCAGACCACCCAACGGGCTGAGCGTGGCGCGATAGCTGGCGCCGTCGAGTAGAGGCAGATACGCGGCGCTGCCGTAGTCGGCGTCGATCCAGGGCAGCCATTGCGGGAAGCGTTGTTTCAGTTGCCACAGATCGAGTATGGAATCGCCACCCAAATCGACGACGCTCGGCGCCGTCGTTTGCGCCTGCGTCGCATCCCGATAGCGGCCGGAAATCCGGTCGAGCCGGTACAGCGGTTGTGCGCCGAGCTCCACCGCGCGCGGCGTCCACTTGATCACGTGCGCATCGAGTTGCCATTCGTCGCCGCGCAGTTCGACACTGCGGTGGCTGCCGTCGGCGAAATCCACACGCAGTGCGAATTGCTGTGGTCCGAGTTGGCGCGCGCTCAAGATCGCCACCGGAACTTCCGCAGTCAGGCGGCGGTAACCGAGCAGGGCGGTACCGAAGACACCGCCGAGTGCGGCCAGCAGCAGAAATACCAGCATCCACACGCCGCGATACAGCGAGGCGAAACGCCGTCGCGCGCGCCAGTGTCGACGGCAGGCCACGCCATGCGAAACCGCGAACAGCAGCGCGATGACGGCGATGACATAAGCGATTGGACTGAGGATGTCGGACATGGGATTCCGTGACGCAGTGGATCAGGGCTTGGCCGCGTTCTTGAGCGAGGCTTCGCGGATGCTACGGAATTCGCTGTCCGCGGCCCATTGTGGAAAAGTGGATTCGTCGCCAAGGCGCTTGCCGACGGCGTAGAGAGCCTTCGTATCCTCGATCACGCCGGACAGATCCCAATTCGGATCGTAATTGTCGGCCGGCTTGTGATAACGATTGTTGGTGAAATCGTCATAGGCGGCACGCCCAGCGGTCTTGCCGCCATCGAGTTTGTCGAAGCCACCGCGCGCGTACAGCACGGGCACGCCCTGACGCGCGAAGTTGAGTTGATCCGAACGATAGAAGAAACCCTTTTCCGGTTCCTCATCAGCCGTGACCACGCGGCCCTGCGGCTCGAGCGCGTCCTTGAGATAGTCGTCCATTTGCGACTGGCCGAGGCCGATGATCGCCATGTCATGGGTGCGGCCCCAGGGAATCAGTTCGTCCATGTTGATGTCGGCGACGGTCTTGTTCATCGGAATGACCGGATGCAGGGTGTAGTAGCGCGAACCGAGCAGGCCGGCTTCTTCCATCGTCGGCGCTAGAAACAGGATCGTGCGTTGCGGCGGCGGCGTCTGGTGGGCGAAGGCGTCGGCGATTTCGAGCAGGGCGGACAGCCCGGTGCCGTTGTCCACGGCGCCGTTGTAGATCTGGTCGCCCTTGAGCGAAGGATCCTTGCCGAAATGATCCCAGTGCGCGGAATACACGATTGCCTCGTCCGGCCGCGTCGTTCCGGGCAGCATCGCAATGACGTTGGTCGACTGGATGTTGCGGATATCGCTGATGAAATGCGTCGACAGTTTTGCTGCAAGCGGCACCGGCTTGAAGCCGTTCGCATCGGCGGATTTTTTCAACGCATCGAAATCCGCACCGGCCTTGGCGAACAAACGCTGCGCCGCCGCCGTGGTCAGCCAGCCGGCGAACGGCAGGCGCGGGCCGGCGTCGTCGCTGGGCGGCAGACTGAACTGCGGTCCGCTCCAACTGTTGACCACGACCTGCCACGGATAACCCGCGGCGCCGGTGTCGTGCACGATCAGGCAGCCGGTCGCGCCCTGGCGCGCGGCTTCCTCGTACTTGTAGGTCCAGCGTCCGAAATAGGTCATGTCGCGGCCCTTGAACAGGGAGGCGTCCGCATAACCGGGATCGTTGACCAGTACGACTACGGTCTTGCCTTTCACGTCAAGTCTGGCGTAATCGTTCCACTGGTATTGCGGCGCGACGATGCCGTAACCGACGAACACCAGATCGCTGTCCTTGAGTTCGACTTCGGGCTGGGCCTGGAGTGTGCCGAGAATGGCGTCCGTGCGATAGGCGAATTTTTCCACATTGCCGCCTTCGGCCACGTCGAGCGTGACCTTGTCGCCATCGCGCAGGGTGGTTTCGATGGCCGGCACCGCTTGCAGGTAACTGCCGTGATTGCCGGGTTTCAGACCCATGCTCTGGAACTGGTCGATCAAATACGTCGTCGCCATGCGCTCGCCGATCGTGCCCGGCTTGCGGCCTTCGAATTCATCGGAACTCAGGCGCAGGTCGTAGCCGGCGAAATCCGCCGCCGTGATCTCGGGCGAGAAGTGGCCGTCGCTCGTCGGCACCACGGCCACGGGTTTCGATGCGGCCGGGGCGATGGCCGGCGTCGCGGAATCCTGTGCCTGCTGGCCGCAGGCGGCGAGCAGCGGCAGAGCGAGAATCAAACTGGGAAGAAGGCGCATCGGAAGGCTCCGTCAACAGCGGCGGGAATCCCCGATTGTAGGTAGCGCGCGACGCGAGTACCAGCACCGTGCGCATTGGCAACTACTGCGGCGGCTGGTCGCCGCTGAACTTGGTGGCTGTGGCGCCTTCGACCTTGCCGATGGTCGCATTGTCGCTGACATACAGTTCCACCTCGCGCTTGAACGTCAACGTGCCCTGCACATTGGCGTGCGGGCCGATCACGATGCGTGGCTTGCGGGTGAAGCCGAAGTGGAACCAGCTATGATCTTCGTCGACCAGAAGGCCGCCTTCGACGCGCGAGTTGGCTCCGATGGTGATGTCGCCGGAGACGGTTTCGACGCCGCCGCCGACATGTGCAGCGTCGAGCGTGATTGTGCCGTTGACATTGCTCAGCTTGCCAGTCACGTCGACACCAGGGCTCAGCTTGATCGAGCCGTTCACGGTTTCCACGGTTTTCGCGACCTGGGTTTTTTCGGCCAGGCGAATGCCGCCATTGACCGTTTCCAGCGACGCCAGGGTACTGCCGGCACCCACGTCGATGCCGCCGTTCACGGTCTCGGCGCTCTTGGCATGCGCGTTGGCGCCGATATGGATGCTACCGTTCACGGTGGTCAGCCCGCCCACCGTGGCATTGTCGGGTACCTGGATGCTGCCGTTGACTTTGTCGATATCTAGACTGGCATTGTCGGCACGGGCGGCACCGATCAGGCCGAAGGCCAGCAGCAGGGAAAAGGCAGTACGAATCATTGCGGGTCTCCGTCAATTCAAGTCCGAAGGTCAGATGCACGCAGGCCGCGCAGGGTTTAAGCGGGCAGGTTTCGAGCGCACCATCCAAGTCCGTTATCATGCACCCACCATTGCGAGTATTTGCCGTGCCCAGACCAAAACCCGTGCTGTTGCTGATCCTGGATGGCTGGGGCCATCGCGAGGAACGCGAGAACAATGCCATCGCTCAGGCGCGAACGCCGAACTGGCGGCATCTGCTGGAAACCTGTCCGCACACCTTGGTCGAAACGCACGGCCTGAATGTCGGCTTGCCCGATGGCCAGATGGGTAATTCCGAAGTCGGACACATGAATATCGGCGCCGGCCGTATCGTGTATCAGGATCTGACCCGTATCGACGCGGCGATCGCGGACGGCGACTTTTTCCACAATGCGGCATTGCTCGGCGCGTGCGCCGCGGCCAGGAACGCCACCTTGCATATCTTCGGCTTGCTCAGCCCGGGCGGCGTGCACAGCCACGAAAACCATATTCTCGCGATGCTCGATCTGGCCGCTGCGCAGGGCGTCGAACGCATCGCCGTGCATGCGTTTCTGGATGGCCGCGATACGCCGCCGCAGAGCGCGCGGGCTTCGCTGGAAAGGCTTGCGGCGAAGTGTAATGCATTGCCCAATGCCTTTATCGCCAGCGTCAGCGGCCGTTATTACGCAATGGATCGCGACCGGCGCTGGGAGCGCGTCAAGCTGGCCTACGACGCGATTGCCGATGCACAGTCGGCATATCACGCCGATACTGCCGTCGCCGCGCTGGAGGCTGCCTACGCGCGCGGCGAAACCGACGAATTCGTCAAGCCAACCGTGATCGGCGCAGGCAACAGGATTGTCGATGGTGATGCCGTCGTCTACATGAATTTCCGCGCCGATCGTGCGCGCCAGCTTACTCAGGCATTTGTCGATCCGGCATTCAAGGAATTTCCACAAACGCGCAAAATCCACTTGTCCGCCTTCGTAACGCTGACCCAGTACAGCGACGATCTCAAGGTGACCGCAATTGCCTATCCGCCGCAATCGCTGGCCAACTCGCTGGGCGAATATCTGGCCGGACTCGGCCTGCATCAACTGCGCATCGCCGAGACGGAAAAATACGCGCACGTAACGTTCTTCTTCTCCGGCGGCCGCGAAGAACCTTACGTCGGCGAGGACCGCATTCTTGTGCCGAGTCCGAAAGTCGCGACCTACGATCTCAAGCCGGAGATGAGCTGTCCGGAACTTACCGACAAACTGGTCGCGGCCATGCAAAGCGGGAAATACGATTTGATCGTCTGCAACATCGCCAATGCCGACATGGTTGGTCACAGCGGCAAGCTCGATGCCGCGATCAAGGCCGCCGAAGCCGTCGATGCAGCGCTCGGGCGCCTGACCGCCGCCATTCGTACCAGCGGCGGCGAGATGCTGATCACGGCCGATCACGGCAATCTCGAACAGATGCGCGCCGACGACGGCCAGCCGCATACCCAGCACACCGTCGGTCCAGTGCCGCTGGTTTACGTCGGGCGCAAGGCGACGTTGCAGCACGGCGCGTTGCGCGATCTGGCGCCGACCGTGCTGACGCTGATGGGGTTGCCGCAGCCGGCGGAGATGACCGGCCGCTCGCTGGTCACATTCGATTGATTGATTTGGGTTTCCTCTTGATCGTTGTTCCTGTGAAGACGGGAGTCCGGCGACTTTTGCTTGTTTTGCTTGCAAGGCTTCCGCTCGCCTGCAGGCGAGCGTCTCATTTTTCTTTGCTTCGCCAAAGAAAAGTAAGCAAAAGAAAGGCGACCCCGATGCCACGCTTGCCGGGCGGCGCCCGGCAAGTGCGCGAACGCATTGCGGGGTTCGTTGAACGCACATCCCTGTACGTGCAACGAACTGGCGCGCATCGTGCGCGCCACTCTGACGAGCTTTCCTCCATGCGCTCGCCGCGGCAAGAGGGGACCCGAGAGCCAGGGCAAAGCGGCGCTCTGGCTCCGCACTTGACCCTGGGTCCCCTGCATCGCGCCGAGCATCGCAGGCAGTGCGGGAAAGAGCCCGCAGGGTCGCGGCGAAGGATCGCCGCGATTGCGAAGCAGTGCAGGGATGCACTGTCTGAGCAACCCCGTACTGCCGAGAAGCGCAGGGAACCTCGCGCGCAGCGCGAGGCGCGGTGCCGGGGGTGCATTTCTCTTGGTTACTTCTCTTTGGGCAAACAAAGAGAAGTAACCCGCTCGCCTACGGCGAGTGGAAGCTCTGCCTATAAAAATCGGGAACTGACTTGCGCCAGAATCATCACGCAAATCATGCTCGCAACTGCTCTATGCGTAGCCACGACCCTGAGCGCTACTTCGGCTCACGCCCAGGATGCCGACCCGCAACACGCTGCCCAGGAAGCGCAGGCGAAACAAAAGCTCGATGCGGTGCGCGCGGAAATCCACACGATTGTCGATGCGCAAAAAGCGATAAGTGCACAAAAGGACGATGCGACCGCCGCATTGCGCGATCAGGAATTGAAGCTTGCCGCCACGGCAAAAGAGCTGCGCGCGCTGGATCAGAAACTCGTCGCGCAGCAGGACAAGCTCGACAAGCTGGTGGTTCAGCGCGACGCACTCGACATCAAGCTCAAGGATCAGCGCGACGCGCTCGCGGCGTTGCTGCGTTCGGCCTATGCCATGGGCCGCGGCGAGGAACTGAAGTTGCTGCTGGCGCAGGATCGGGTCGATCGCGTCGGGCGCTTGCTGGCGTATTACCGTTACTTCGAGCGCGCACGGCTGGGCGAGATCGACGGCTTGCTCAAGGATCTGGATGCGCTTGCGCAAATGCAGGCCGTGATCGAGCATGAAACAGAGGCACTCAAGACCGCACGCGATGAACGTGCAGTGCAGGCGCAGCAGCTTGACGCCGAACGCGTACAGCGCCGCAAGGTGCTGGAAGAACTTGACGCCACCCTGACGGATCAGCGCAGCCGGATCGCGGCGTTGGGCAAGGACGAGAAGGGGTTGCTCGAACTGATCGAAAAACTGCGCGATGTGTTCGCCGATATCCCCAAAAGCATTGCCGGCGAGGAACCCTTTGCCCAGTTGCGTGGTCGATTGATGTGGCCGTTACACGGCAGGGTCGTGGCCAGCTTCGGTGCGCCCGAACAGGGCGCGCAGGCAAGTCAGGGCGTGCTGATTGCGGCGGGCGCCGGCAGCGAAGTGCACGCGGTATCGCATGGCCGCGTGGTTTACGCCGATTGGCTGCGCGGTTACGGCTTGCTGCTCATTCTCGACCACGGCGATGGTTATCTGAGCCTTTATGGATACAACGAAACGCTGCTCAAGGACGTCGGCGATTGGGTCAATACCGGCGAGGTGATCGCCACCAGCGGCGACAGCGGCGGGCGCAAGACACCGGGCCTGTATTTCGAGATGCGTTTTCAGGGCAAGCCCGTCGACCCGAAAATTTGGTTGAAACCTTCACACTGAGCCACGCACAAGCGTGCTTATAATCCTTCCAACGGATTTTCCGGCCATGATCATGTTACGAACCTTTCTTTGCATGTTGCTGCTGTGTGCACCGCTGGTGTTGCCCGCCGCCGACAGTCAACCCGCGCCACCGCCGGATAAATCGGTGAGTCTCGAGGACATTCGTCTCTTTACCGAGGTATTCAACCTGGTCAAGCAGGCCTATGTCGAACCCGTCGACGACAGGATCCTGATGCAGAATGCGATCCACGGCATGCTCGCAGGATTGGATCCGCACAGCGAATATCTCGACCAGCACGCGATGGATTCGCTGAGTGAAGATACCAGCGGGAGTTACGACGGTCTCGGACTGGAGGTGCTGGTGCAGGATGGCAACCTGCGCGTGGTCGCGCCGATCGACGACACGCCGGCCGCACGCGCCGGGATCAAGCCCGGCGACATCATCGTCAGCATCGACGGCACAGCGGTCACCTCCGAAAACGTCAATCAGGCGGTGAACCTGCTGCGCGGCAAGAATGGCAGCAAGGTCAAGCTCAGCGTACTGCACGAAGGCGCCAGCGTGCCGGAGGATTATCAACTCACGCGCGAAACGATTCGCGTGGCGAGCGTGCGTGCGCGAGCGCTGGATCCCGGCTACGTCTACATTCGCATTGCCCAATTCCAGGAAGACACTGGCACCGAATTGCGCGACAAGCTGACCAAGCTGCTGGCCAAGCAGCGGCCGTTGCGCGGCGCGGTGCTCGATCTGCGCAGCAACCCCGGCGGATTGCTCACGTCGGCGGTCGAAGTCAGCGACGATTTTCTCGATAGCGGCACCATCGTGACCACGCGGGGACGTCTGAAACAGGCTGACTTGAGCTTTAGCGCCACGCCCGGCGATTTGCTCGATGGTGCACCGATGGTCGTGCTGGTCGACAATGGCACAGCCTCGGCGGCCGAGATCGTGGCCGGTGCGCTCAAGGACAACCACCGCGCGTTGATCATGGGCCGGCGCACCTTCGGCAAGGGCTCGGTGCAGACGGTACTGCCGCTCGACGATGAGCATGCAGTCAAGCTGACGACGGCGCTCTACTACACGCCGAACGGCACCTCGATCCAGGCAGCCGGCATCCGCCCGGACATCGAACTGGCCGATTTGAAACTGAGTGTGCGCGATGCGCCACCGGAGCCGATTACCGGCGAGCGCGACCTGCCCAATCACCTGAAAGGCGTGCACGAAAAGGATCACCACAGTGACAGTGATACCGCCACGCGCAACAACCTCGACGATTACGCACTCAGCGAGGCCCTGAACGTACTCAAGGGCATGGCATTGCAGCACAAACCAGGGTCGCCGGCAGCGGCATTGACCGGCACCAAGGACTGAAGCGAAGCGCCCCGTGCCGGGCGGCTGAGCGGATTCTCAGCGTCCTCTGCTGCGTGGCGGCAAAGTGGGGAAGGGCATGATCGTATCGGACACGGTCTTCTCGCCGCCGGGCAGATCGCGAATCGCCAGCGGGCCGCGCTTTTCCACTTCCTCGACGCGCACGATAACCTGCATCGGGAGGTGCAGCACACGCGTGTTGCCGAATTCTTCGCGCAGACGTTCTTCGGTCGGATCGACCACGACACCATCGCCCTGACTGAACACCAGTTCACCGACTTCGGTGAAGCCCCACAGCGCACTGCTGGCGACGTGGCGCGCGTACACCTCCAGGGTTTTGCCTTGGCTCAGGAAGGTGACCTTGAACAGTTTCTTGCCGCGCATGCGTGCATTTTCGCACGGAAATCGCGAGTGCGGCGCGCGCATCCGGCCGCTGCGATTCCTGTCACAGGCGCAATCGGCGCGCCACCGCCTGCCGCGACGCCAGCGCAAAAAGTATACCGATCGCAAAGCCGGCGATATGGGTCCACCACACCACCGCGCCGAAGGCCGGACCGACGAAAGTGAACAGCAGTTGCAGCAGAATCCAGAAACCGATCAGCGCCGGTGCCGGAATACGCACGAATTCGAGGAACAAGCCCAGCGGCAACACCAGGCCAAGGCGGGCGCGCGGGAACAGCGCGAAATAGGCGCCGACGACGGCCGAGACTGCGCCGCTGGAGCCAACGATTGGCGCATTGGCGCTGGCCAGGGTGAACGCGCCGACCAGATTCGCCAGCGCACCGCCGGCAAGATACAAAACCAGAAAGCGCGGCGCCCCCAGGGCGCGTTCCGCCGACAGGCCGAAGATCATCAGGAACAGCAGATTGCCGATCAGGTGCAGCCAGTCGACGTGGATGAACAAGGCGGTGACCAGCCGTGCGACGCGCAG
Source organism: uncultured Gammaproteobacteria bacterium (assembly GCA_963804695.1). Classification (GTDB taxonomy): domain Bacteria; phylum Pseudomonadota; class Gammaproteobacteria; order Xanthomonadales; family Rhodanobacteraceae; genus Rudaea. The sequence continues at coordinate 2,118,673 of CAWDRH010000003.1, read as the reverse complement.
TTCGAGCATTTGACGCAGCAGCGGAACGTTGCTGTCGAACAGGGTTGCCGGGACCGTGCCCCAGCGCCGCAGGAATTGCGCGCGCGCGTCCACAGGCATGCCGGCCAGACACAAAAACACCACAACACAGAGCACGATGATCGCGATCGTCGCCCAGGGCAAGCGTTGTTTGCGCCGCTGTTCGAGACGGACGAACATGCGGCCTGCGTCAGAATCCGTCGCGCGGATAGAAGAAGCGCTGACCCTGAAATTCCAGTACAACGCCATCCGGACGGATCTCGCGCACGGTGACGTCATCGGAGGTCTTGTCGCCTTCGCTCAGGCGCGAATCGTTGAGGATGACGAAGCGCTGTGCCGGATCGGTGGCGTAGACGTGCATGCTCAAGTTGATCGCGGGCAACGCTTTGCGCACGCTGAAAGGCAATTCGGCATACGCCTTCGTGCCATCGGGGAAAGCGGCTGTTGGTGCCCTGACCGGAGTAGCGATTGGAGTCGCCGGCTTGTTGGCGGTGGTGACTGCCGCAGTTGCCGCTCCCGCGGCAGGAGGCATCAAGATTACAGGCTTGTGTACCGGTGCCGGCGCCTGCGCCGCAGAAACTTGTGGCGCCGCCGGTGCTGCCGCAGCCGCTGGCGACAACGGCTGCGGGCGGAAGCGATTCGTTACGGCGTTGTCTGGTCCCGGAACCAGTTGCGACGTGGCGTTCGACGCCAGCTTGGCCGGTGATCTGGGGTTGGTCCGTACGCTGCCTGCCTGCGCCGGTTGACCGGAAACCGGCGAGTGCATGGGCGCCACCCGAGTCGGCGCCAGTGCGCGCATCGGCGCTTTGCTCGCAGCGACGGTCGCAGCAGGTGGCGCTGACGCCGGCGTCGGCGCACGCATCAGCCACCAGCCCGCACCGCCGGCAAGCAGGATTGTCACGGCGAGAATCGGCAGCAGGTTGGGCCGCTCGCGGCGTGCAGCAAATGGCGTGCCCAGATCGGGCGCTTCGCCGAGGCGGCGTTTGGCTTCGGATTTCTTCAGGGCTTCGAGAATCAGCGACATGATGCGTTGTTCACATTTATCATTCTATATTGTGGAAAAGATGGGGACCGGAACCGTCCAGTGCGGACAGGGCAAACAGGGTTTCCGGCCCGACAATGCCGTCGGGTTTGATGCCGTAGGCGATCTGCAATTTGCGTACGCGTTCTTCCAGGGCTGCATCGAAATAGGCCGGGCCGGTGTCGGCGGATTTGCCGCCATCCATGCGCGCGAGTTGCGCCTTGACCCAGGCGACACCGGAGCCGGCATCGCCCAGATGCAGGGACGCCGGGATCTCCTGTGGCAACCGCCACGCCGCATAAAATTCACCGTTCCACAAGGCCGACAGATCCTTTTTTTCCAGCAACTGGCTGGTGCCGCTTACATTCAGCCGAGCATGCTGCGCATCGACATCCTGCAGCAGCGCGTCGGCGTGCGCATCGCCTTGCCGCAGCACCAGAATCAAGGGGCGGTCGAAGCGTGCCAACTGCTCGATCGTGCCGGAACCGTGCAGGCAATCCAGACCGGGAAAGACCACATTCTGACAGCGTGCCGCATCCTGCACAGAAACCTGATCGGAATTGACCTGCCAACGCGCCAGGAGTTGCGTCCACGCGGTAAGTTCCGAGTCCTGGCTGTGCGCAATCGCGTCGCGCAATTGCGTCAGCGCTTCATCACGCGGCGGTGTCGGCGGGGACACGATCGCTGCCTGTGCCGGCGGTTGTGGTGGGCGATGCAGCAGATATTGCGCCGCGATGCCGGCGGCGATCAGCAGGGCAGCGGCCATCGCCCAGCGTCCGTAGCGGTGCAGCCAGTAGCGTGCGTTGCCGGGCAGGGTTTCATCCGCCGCGCGGTCGATCAGACGTTCGCCCAGTGATTCCTGCTCGCGCGCAAAGCCGGCCATCAGCGCACGGTCGGCGATCACATTGATCAGGCGTGGAATGCCGCCGGAGCGCTGATAGATCGCGCGCAGCCCCAGACGCGAGAACGGCACGCGCGGGCCGCCCGCCACGGCAATGCGATGGCGCACGTAGGCTTCGGTCTCGTGGCGATCGAGTGGGGTCAGGTGATAGCGTGCGGTGATGCGCTGGGCAAGCTGGCGCAATTCCGGCTGGTTCAGCTTGTCGCGCAACTCGGGTTGGCCGAGCAGGATGATCTGCAGCAATTTCTGCGTCGGCGTTTCCAGATTCGTCAGTAGCCGCACCTGTTCCAGTGCATCGACCGACAGCTCCTGGGCTTCATCGACGATCAGCACCACGCGCAAGCCCTGTGCATAGGCGTCGAGCAAATAGGCATTCAGCGTATCGACCAGGCCCTTGAGGCTGCCGCGTCGGTCGCCCACGTCGAGTTTCAATTCCTCGCAGATGGTTTCCAGCAATTCCACCGGAGACAGCTTGGGATTGAGCACCAGCGCGACGTGCGTATTCTCGGGCAGTTGTTCGAGCAGCAGCCGGCACAGCGTGGTCTTGCCGGTGCCGACTTCGCCCGTGAGCTGCACGAAACCGCCGCTGCCGCCCTTGCCGATGCCGTACAGCAGGTGCGCGAGCGCGTCCCGGTGGCGCTCGGACAGGAACACGTAGCGCGGGTCGGGGGTGATCGAAAATGGCGGCTCTTTCAAGCCGTAGAACTCAAGGTACATGACGCTACTTTACCGTAATGGTTGCGAATTGCCTGCGCGCACGGCGACGATGGCACAACAACTTGTTAGTGCATCGTTAACATTTGGCGCGGCAGACTTGCGCGGTTGCCGGTGCGCCTGCGTACTGAACAGGGGAGTTGCGTGACCACCCTGAAGGAGAACCGCCATGTTGTGCACAAGTTCCCGATTCGAAGCATTCAAACGCGCCGCCTTACCTGCTGCGATCCTGTTTTGCATCACATCCTCGCAAATTGTTCATGCCAGCGGATTCCAGCTGATGGAGGACGATCCCGCCGGCTTGGGCCGCGCCTACGCCGGATCGACCTCCGCACCGGACGATGCCGCCGTCGTGGTCAACAATCCCGCGGCGATGATCGATCTGAAGGAACCTGTCATCCAGGCCAACGTCACCGGCGTGAATTTCAGCACGCATTTCGGCGGCGGCGGATTCGATGCGATCGGTCAACCTTTGAGTGGCGATAACGGCGGCAACGGCGGCACCACGAAGGCCGTGCCGGCGCTGTTTTTTGCGATGCCCGTCAGCGATCGCTGGAGCTTGGGCGCCGGCCTTAGCGTGCCGTTCGGTTTCCAGACCAATTACGACCCCGGCTGGGTCGGGCGTTATCAGGCGCTTGACTCCCAACTGCAATCACTGGCGCTGACGTTTTCCGCGGCGTATGCAATCAGCGACCAGTTTTCGATCGGCGCCAGCGCGATCGCGCAACGCACCAGTGCAACCTTGAGTCAGGCGATCGATTTCGGCGCGATCCTCGCCACCAACCCGCAACTGCCACCCGGCGCCTTCCTGCCGCAATCGGCTGATGGCTATGGCAGCGTGAAGGGTCACGACTGGGGTTATGGCTGGCAGCTTGGCCTGTTGTGGAAACCGACCGATGCCGATCGCGTAGGTTTCAATTACCACTCGAAGATCGACAGCACCCTCACGGGCAACGCAACCTTTGGCGTGCCGGCCAATGTTGCCGGCGTGCTTGCGCAATCACCGGTGCCGTTGTTCCAGAATACACGCGGCAGCGCGGTTTTCGACACGCCCGCCACCGCCGATGCGAGCTGGTGGCACACGCTCGACGAGCGCTGGAGCATCGGTGCCGACGTGGCGTATACCAATTGGTCGACGCTCAAGGGATTGACCGTGACTTACGCGAATCCCTATCAGCCGGCGACGACGGAAGTCTTCGACTGGAGCAATTCCTGGTTCGGTTCGATCGGTACGGAATACAAGCTCAATCAGGCATGGACCCTGCGCGGCGGACTCGCTGTCGATGGCACACCGACCAGCGCCGATACCCGCGATCCGCGCGTTCCCGACGCGACCCGGCGCTGGGTGACCTTGGGCCTGGGCTACAAACCGAATGCGCACTGGAATTTCGATCTCGGTTTTGCGCACCTGTTCGTCAACGATGCGCACGTCGACGATGTCAGTGCGACGGGCGATGCGCTGGCGGGTGTGTTCGAGAGCAAGGGCAATCTCTTGGGCGTGTCTGGCCAATACAAGTTCTAAAGCAGGGCTGGCGAGCACGGTAGGATGCGATGAACGAAGTGAATCGCATCGTTCTCGATCGATGCGGTTCGCATTGCTCACCGCATCCTGCGTGCTGCTGGTTCTATCTTGAGAGCGCGTAAAAGTTCGTATCACGAGTCGTTGCAAGAAGCTGTTGTGTTTGTCGCGGGTTACCTTGCAAATATCTCGAAATGAGATATCATGGGTGTCAATCTCGTATTGAGATACCTCGTTGAGAGTCATCTCCAACAAAGCGCTGATGAGCTTTGCGAAGGTTCACCGGCTTGCCGGCAAGCCTCTGCAGGCGTGGCGAAAGGCGATCGAAGCCGGCGATTTCACGAATTTTGCCGAACTTAAGGCGATCATGAACGCGACTGATCGGGTCGGCGACTTTTATGTTTTCGACATTGGCGGCAACAAATTTCGCGTGATAGCCGCGATTCACTTCAACCGGCAAATGTTGTTCGTCCGGCACGTGTTCACGCACGCCGAATACGATCTATGGAGTGCCAGGCAATGAACGCCCAACTCAAAAAACTCGCCACGCACTTCGCCGCCATCGAACGCGAAGTGCCGCTGCATCCGATCCGCAGCGATGCCGAGTACGACGCGGCCGTGGCGGCGATGAACCGGTTGCTCGACGCAGGGGCGGCAAACGAACGGCACCCGCTGGCGAATTTGATCGCGACGCTAGGCGAACTGATCGGCGACTACGACGACAACCACTATCCGCTGCCCGAGGTTTCCGGCACGGACATGCTCAAGTTCCTGATGCAGCAGCACGGCTTGAAACAGGGCGACTTGCCGGAGATCGGCACGCAAGGCGTTGTTTCGGAAATCATCAGCGGCAAGCGCGAAATCAATCTGCGCCAGGTCAGGAAATTGAAGGAGCGCTTTGGCATCAGCGCGGATGTGTTTGCTTGAGGGCGCCGGCAAATTTTTGGAAGTCGCGCTAATTCCGTTTCCGCTACGAGTAGCGCGCGGAAGTCTTCTGAAAATATGGTTCGTATGCCGCTATTTCTTTACCAAGGTTCGGTGAACCCAATGCGTGTGCTGCGAATGAAAATGACAGCACACCTCTATAATAGTAATTCCACAGATCGTAAAGATGATCAGTAGCACGTGGTGTTCCTAGCATTCCGCGCAAATGGAATCGCGGTGGATTGCCACCGTACATGTCCATAATTTGTGGCGAAGCTGAGTGGACAAAGCCAGAAAAAGTTTTATTGAGCGAGCGAGTTGCGCTGGCCACACTGCTTGGATCAGACCCTAAATGCTTTGCGATGTAGGCCCTGATCTTATCGCCAGAGATCATGGGTCGCTTCTGGCTGGACTTCGACGGTTCGTACTCGTTATCGAATTCTTCCATATAAAAGTATTCGATGAATTTGCCGTGTGCTTGTGTCCACTCCCGAAGCAAGCCAAAGGACAAAAAAGCGATTTCGGCGTCGAGATCGACAAAAATTCTCGATTGAACCCCAAGCTCCTGAGTGAAGCCGTTCAATAGAAGTATATGCGCTGCATCAAGTCCACTTACGATCCTCGCTAGCTTCTGGATGATGGCTTGCTGGGGAGTTTTTTCTACGAATCTGAATACAAAGGAATCGGCGAAAGCCACGCTTTGTGGCTGCGGTACCAACTCCAATAGTCGCTGAAACCACTCTTCCATCTTTTCGAGAGTTTCCTCGAAAAGATCGTAGTAAACGTGCATACGACAGCATCACTCGCCGAGCGTAAGCAACGACGCATTCCCACCCGCTGCGGTCGTGTTGATCGTCAAGGTCCGTTCTGTGACGAAGCGCAGCAGGTAGTGGGGGCCGCCGGCTTTCGGGCCGGTACCTGACAGGCCTTCGCCGCCGAACGGCTGCACGCCGACGACGGCGCCGATCTGGTTGCGGTTGACGTAGCAATTGCCTACTTTTGCGCGTTGTGAAATATGCGCAATTGTGGAATCGATGCGGCTGTGGATGCCGAGGGTGAGCCCGAAGCCGGTGGCGTTGATCGCGTCGATCACGGCGTCGAGTTCGTTCGCCTTCCAGCGGATCACGTGCAGGATAGGACCGAATACTTCGTGGGTGAGTTGCGATAGCGATTTCAGTGCATAGGCGCGTGGTGCGAAGAAGGTGCCGTTGGCGCATTCCGATCCGAGTGGAACCTGCTTGATGAGTTTTGCCTCTGTGTCCATGCGCGCGGCATGATCGGCGAGGCTCTTGCGCGAAGGCTCGTCGATGACGGGGCCGACATCGGTGGAGAGCAGGCCGGGATCGCCGACTTTCAGTTCATCCATTGCGCCGGACAGCATGGCAATCACCTTGTCGGCGATATCGTCCTGCACGAACAGCACGCGCGCGGCCGAGCAGCGCTGGCCGGCCGAGTCGAATGCCGACGCGACGACGTCCTTGACCAGTTGTTCGGGCAGCGCGGACGAATCGGCGATCAGCGCATTCTGGCCGCCAGTTTCGGCGATCAGCGCGGCGATCGGCGCATTGCGCGCGGCTAGCGTGCGGTTGATCGTCCACGCGGTTTCGGTCGAGCCGGTCATGCACACGCCGGCGATTTCCGGGCGCGTAAGCAGGGTGTTGCCGATCATCGAGCCCTTGCCGGGGACGAATTGCAGAACATTCTCCGGCACGCCGGCTTCGTGCAGCAGCTTCACCGCGGCATGGCCGATGAGTACCGTTTGATCGGCGGGTTTGGCGATGACTGCGTTGCCGGCGGCAAGTGCAGCTGCGACCTGGCCGGTGAAAATCGCCAGCGGAAAATTCCACGGACTGATGCAGACGAATACGCCGCGGCCGTGCAGCGACAACTCGTTCGATTCGCCGGTCGGACCGGGCAGGCTTTCCGCATGGCCCATCAGCTTGCGCGCCATTGCCGCGTAGTAGCGGCACATGTCGGCGGCCTCGCGAACTTCGGAAATCGCGGCCGGCAGGGTCTTGCCGGCTTCGCGCACGCACAAGGCGACGAATTGCGCGCGGCGCGCTTCGAGCAGGTCGGCGGCGTGTTCGAGAATCTTTGCGCGCGAGGCGGCGGGCAGACGATCCCATTCCGGCTGCGCGGCAGTGGCGTTGGCCAGTGCGTGCTCGACGGTGGTCGCGTCGGCCTGCTGCTTGGTGCCGATTTGGCGGCGACGGTCGGAAGGATCGGTCACCGGCTGCTTTTCGCCAGTCAGCGTCGCGCCTGGGACCAATGGTGCTGCGTTCCAGTCGGTCGCGACCTTGGCGACTTCGTCGGCCAAGGTTTTCAGTTCGTTGTCGTTGCCGAAATTGACGCCCATGGAATTTTTCCGTTGTGGAGACGCAGAATTCTGCGCCCCCGCAGAATTCGAATTGAGATAGAGGTCTATCGGTTGAGGAATGCGTGGATGCGGGATGGTGGCGAAGGCGCGCACCGTATCGACCGGATCGGCGACCAGATCGCGGATCGGCAGCGACTCGTCGACGATGCGGTTCACGAAGGAGGTATTGGCGCCGTTTTCCAGCAAGCGGCGCACGAGGTAGGGCAGCAAATCCTCGTGGCTGCCGACCGGCGCGTAGACGCGGCAGGGAACATTCAGATTCTTCTCGCCGATGACTTCGGCATAGAGATCTGCGCCCATGCCGTGCAGGCGCTGGAATTCAAATGGACGTCCATTCGCCAGATGCTGGATCGCGGCGATCGTGTGTGCGTTGTGCGTGGCGAAGGCCGGATAGAACGCCGCGCCGTGATCGAACAGGCGCCGCGCGCAGGCCAGATAGGAAACGTCGGTGTTCGGCTTGCGCGTATACACTGGATAACCGGCATGGCCGCCTTCCTGCGCACGCTTGATTTCCGAATCCCAGTACGCGCCCTTGACCAGACGCACACAGAAGCGCCGGCCGGCGGTCCTCGCCTGCTCGGCCAGCCAGTCGATGACGAAGGGCGCACGTTTCTGATAGGCCTGCACCGCGAGGCCGTAGCCGTCCCAACCCGCGAGCGAGGCATCGGCATGCACGGCGGCGATCACGTCGAGCGACAGTTCCAGCCGGTCGGCTTCCTCGGCATCCACGGTCAAGCCGATGCCGTTTTTCTTCGCCAGTTGCGCCAGTTCCAACAGCTTGGGCGTCAGTTCAGCATGCACGCGAGCGCGCTTGGCGACTTCGTAGCGCGGATGCAGGGCCGAGAGTTTGATCGAGATGCTCGGCGCATCGAGTACACTTTTTTCATTCTTGATTGAAGCGGGACCACGCGCGCCGAGTGCGGCGATCGCATCCTTGTAAGCACGGTGATAGCGCTCGGCATCCGGCTGCGTCAGCGCCGCTTCGCCGAGCATGTCGTAGGAATAGCGGTAGGCACGATTTTGCTTTTCCGTCGAACGATCGACCGCCTCCTTGATGGTGCGCCCCATGACGAACTGGTGGCCCATGATGCGCATCGCCTGGCGCACGGCCAGACGAATGACGGGCTCGCCGGCGCGGCCGATCAGACGTTTGAATGCGCCGGCGACATTGCGCTGGGTTTCGTCGGCGAGCGTAACGAGCTTGCCGGTCAGCATCAGACCCCAGGTGCCGGCGTTGACCAGCACCGAGTCGCTCTTGCCCAGATGCGTTTCCCAGTTCGCCTCGCCGAGTTTGTCGGAAATGAGCTTGTCTGCCGTCGCCTTGTCCGGAATGCGCAGCAACGCTTCGGCTACGCACATCAGCAGCACGCCTTCCTCGCTGGACAAGTCGTATTCGCGCATGAACGATTCGACTGCGCTCTGCTCGTGCTTCTTCGCGCGCACGCGGGCGACGAGTTCGGTTGCGCGCGCCAGCACCAGATCGCGTTCGGCGGGCGGCAGCGCGGCCTGCGCAAGCAGCTCATCGATCGCCAGGGTTTCGTCGCGGCTGTAGGCCGCCGTCATGCGCGCGCGCGCGGCGTCGGAAGCGGGGGGAAGTTCGGGACTGAGAATGGCGGGGCTCATCGGATTTCGCACGGTTTCATGCGACCGGCAAGTCCCGGCGCAGGCATGGCGGCGTAGTTTAGCAGCCTCGGGCAAATGCCCGCAGGGCCCGGCGGGCGGGCAACCCGCTTGCAGGGCGTGCTTGCCCCTGATTGGCGCGCTCACTATCATTGGCTGGCTGTGGCGCTGTATTTTCCATGATCGAAGAGGCTCCAGGCTCGCCATCGCGCGACGCGGTATCGGTGCTGTTGTTGCCGCATCGATCGATGTCGCGCACGGGTTTGCTGCTGTATTTCGTCGCGCAGAGTGTCGCCACTGTCGGTTTTGCGTTGTTGGCGGCTTGGCGCGGAATCGTGCTGGCGCCGGTGTTTGCGGTCTTGGTGCTGGTGTTTTTGGGGTATTGTCTGAGTCGCGTCTGGCGTGCTTCGAGCCGGGGCGAAATCATCACCCTGACGCCGCAGCGGATCGAGTTGTCACGTACACCCGGCAGTGTGCCCGTGGCGCAGTTTCATCCCTACTGGATGAAGTTGCGACTGGAGCCGGGGCGCTGGAGCGGCTGGCCGAGCCGTTTGCTGATTGGTTCACACGGACGCGAAGTGGAAGTGGGAGCGTTTTTGAACGACGCGGAGCGCCGGCTTCTGGCGCAACGGTTAACGGACTTGCTTCGTGGCGCTCAAGCTCGCGGCAGGCCATCGGAAATTTCGATTCAAGGTGACAGCTAATGAAGTGTGCCGGCTTGATGCGTAGCAAACTGAGCGGATTCGATCGGACATTGTTCAATTGGGCATTGGGCGCCGTGCTGACGGTATTCGCGAATGGCGCCCATGCGCTGGCGCAGCCTTGGCAGCTCAATATGACGCAGGGTGTGACGCAGACTTCGCACGAGGTCTACGCTCTCCACATGCTCGGTTTCTACGTCTGCTGTGCGATCGGCGTTGTCGTGTTTGGCGCGATGTTCGTGGCGATGGTCAAGTTTCGCAAATCCAAGGGCGCGGTCGCGGCTACCTGGAGCCACAACACCATAGCCGAAGCCATCTGGACGGTCGTGCCCATCCTCATCCTTGTCGGGCTGGCGTGGCCGGCGACCAAGGTCATGATCAGCATGGCCTACACGCAGGACTCTGCGATGACGGTGAAGGTCACCGGCTATCAGTGGAAGTGGGGTTACGATTACATCAATGTCGGCGACAAGCCCTACCACGTGCATTTCATTTCCCGCATCGATCCGCGCAGCGACCGCACGCGCGAGTTGAAATCGGGTCTGGATCCGTGGGCGGTGAAAGACAAGGGCAGCAATGGCGAAGACGAGCAGACCTATCTGCTCGACGTCGATCATCCGCTGGTGCTGCCGACCGACACCAAGATCCGCTTTGTGGTCACTGGCGATGACGTGATCCACGCCTGGTGGGTGCCGGAACTGGGTTGGAAGCAGGACGCCATCCCCGGCATCATCAACGACGACTGGACCAACATCCACGATCCCGGCATCTACCGCGGACAGTGCGCGGAACTGTGCGGTCAGGATCACGGCTTCATGCCGATCGTGGTCAAGGCGGTGCCGATGCCGGAGTTCCAGAAATGGCTGGACGAGCAGGAAGCCATCGCGACGCATGCGAATGACGCGCCTGCCGCTGCCCCCGCAGCGACTGCGGCACCACCTGCCGCCGCCCCGCTTGCATCCAAATAAAATTCGAGGTTCACCATGAGTACCGCTGCCGCACAACATGCTGACGCACATCAGGCTGACGATCACCACGACGACAAGCCGCACGGCTTTGTGCATCGCTGGGTGTTCTCGACCAATCACAAGGACATCGGCACGCTGTATCTGATTTTCTCGTTCACGATGGCGTGCATCGGTGCGGCGTTCTCCGGTGTGATCCGCACCGAGCTGATGAAGCCTGGCCTGCAGTTCGTGCAGCCGTATTTCTTCAATCAGATGACCACACTGCACGCGCTGGTGATGATCTTCGGCGCGATCATGCCGGGCTTCGTTGGTCTGGCCAACTGGATGGTGCCGCTGATGATCGGCGCGCCGGACATGGCGCTGCCGCGCATGAACAACTGGTCGTTCTGGATCCTGCCGTTTGCCTTCACCCTGCTGCTGTCGACCTTGTTCATGCCTGGGCGGTGGACCGGCCGGTGGCTGGACGATGTATCCGCCATTGGCGATTCAGGGCGGCGACAGCGTCGCCTTCATGGTGTTCTCGATTCACTTGATGGGCATCAGTTCGATCATGGGTGCGATCAATATCATCGCCACCATCCTCAACATGCGTGCACCGGGCATGGATCTGCTGAAGATGCCGCTGTTCGTGTGGACCTGGCTGATCACCGCATTCCTGCTGATCGCGGTGATGCCGGTGCTGGCGGGCGCAGTGACCATGCTGCTCACCGACAAGTATTTCGGCACCAGTTTCTTCAACGCAGCGGGCGGCGGCGACCCGGTGATGTTCCAGCACATCTTCTGGTTCTTCGGTCACCCCGAGGTATACATCATGATCCTGCCGGCATTCGGCATCGTCAGCGAGATCATCCCGACTTTCAGCCGCAAGCCGTTGTTCGGCTACAAGGCGATGGTCTATGCGACTCGCATCGATCGCGTTCCTGTCGTTCATCGTCTGGGCGTCATCACATGTTCACCGTCGGCATGCCGCTCGGTGGCGAACTCTTCTTCATGTATTCGACCATGCTGATCGCGATACCGACCGGCGTGAAGGTGTTCAACTGGGTGTCGACGATGTGGGGTGGCTCGCTGACCTTCGAGACGCCGATGTTGTTGGCGGTCGCCTTCGTCATCCTGTTCACCATCGGCGGTTTCTCCGGCCTGATGCTGGCGCTGGTGCCGGCCGACTTCCAGTACCAGGACACCTACTTCGTCGTCGCGCATTTCCATTATGTGCTGGTCACTGGCGCGACTCTTCTCGATCATGGCCGCCATCTACTACTGGTGGCCGAAGTGGACCGGACACATGTACAACGAGACGCTGGGCCAAGTTGCACTTCTGGTGGAGCGTGGTCTTCGTCAACGTGTTGTTTTTCCCCAGCACTTCCTCGGGCTGGCCGGCATGCCGCGCCGCATTCCGGATTACAACGTTGCCTTCGCCGACTGGAACTTCATCAGCACCATGGGCGCCTACGGCATGTTCCTGACGCCGTTCATGATGTTCTTCATCCTCCGCCATTCGCTCAAGCACGGTGCGAAAGCGACCACGCAGGTATGGGAAGGCGCGCACGGACTGGAATGGACCGTACCTTCGCCGGCGCCGTTCCATACCTTCACCACGCCGCCGGTGATTCACGCCGGGGATCTGGCGCACGGCGATGTTAGTCATTGAGCAATGAATAGCCGGCAACTCAAATTGGATCCCAACCGGCGTCGCGCCGCAGCGCGACGCACGGCATGGATCATGGCTGGCGTCGCCGTCGCGATCTACCTGCTGTTCTTCCTCAAACAGGGCATCTGGCGCTGATGGACAGGGATATTGCACAACGCAACCGGCACTTTCTCAAGCGCGCGGCGTTGCTGTGTGTGTGCATGTTCCTGTTCGGTTTCGCCATGGTGCCGATCTACCGTATCGCCTGTGTCCATGTGTTCAAGAACCGCATCTACAACACGGCCGACAGCAGCGCGAAGGTGGCCGGCTTTGATGTCGACAAGTCGCGCTGGATCACGGTGCAGTTTGTCGGCAACGTCAACAGCCAGCTTGACTGGCAATTCGCGCCGGAGAAAGTCAGTGTCAAGGTGCGCCCGGGCGCGCTGACCGAAGCCTGGTACGACGCCACCAATCACGCGGCGGGTGCCATCGTCGGCAATGCCGTGCCGAGCATCGCGCCCAGCAGCGCGTCGCTGTATTTCAACAAGACCGAATGCTTTTGTTTCACCGAGCAGGTGCTCAAGTCGGGTGAATCACGCCGTATGCCGGTAAAGTTCGTTGTCGACCCGAAGTTGCCGGCCGACATCGACACGCTGACGCTCTCGTACACGTTCTACAATAACCAGGCGGCGACGAAACAGCTGGCCGTACAGGCGCTGGCCGTTGCAAAACCCGCGACTTAGAATTCTGAGGAAAGCCACCATGTCTCAAGCACAAGGCGCTTATTACATTCCACACGGCACGCACTGGCCGATCCTGGGATCGTTCGGGCTGTTCTTCACCGTGGGGGGCGCTGCGTTGTGGATGAACGAAGCCACCATCGGTAAATTCGTCATGGCGCTGGGGATCGCCTGTTTGCTGTCGATGATGTTCGGCTGGTTCCGCACCGTGATCGGCGAATCGCTGGCCGGCACCTACAACAAGCAGGTCGACACTTCGTTCCGCATGGGCATGATGTGGTTCATCTTCTCCGAAGTGATGTTCTTTGCGGCGTTCTTCGGTGCGTTGTTCTATGTGCGCAATCTTTCGGTGCCGTGGATCGGCGGCGAGGGCGACGGCGCGCTGACCAACTATTTCCTGTGGAAAGGGTTCGCCCCGGCATGGCCAACCAATGGTCCCGAAGCCATCGGTGGCGCGTTCGAGACCATGCCGGCGTGGGGCGTGCCCCTGCTCAATACCCTGATCCTGCTGTCCTCCGGCGTGACCATTACCATTGCCCATCATGCCTTGCGCGCTGGCAAGCGCAACCAGTTGCTGGTCTGGTTGGGCGCGACGATTGTGCTCGGCGTGTTGTTCCTGAATTTTCAGGCACACGAATACATCGAGGCTTATACCAAGCTGAACCTGACCCTGGGTTCGGGCATTTACGGCTCGACCTTTTTCATGCTGACCGGATTCCACGGTCTGCACGTGACGCTCGGCGCGATTATGCTCACCGTGATCTGGTTCCGCTGCTTCAAGGGCCATTTCACCAAGGATCATCACTTCGCGTTCGAGGCCGTAGCGTGGTACTGGCATTTCGTCGACGTGGTCTGGCTCGGCCTGTTTATGTTCGTCTACGTGTTGTAAGACGAGCTTGCGCTGACTGCGTTAATCGGTCGCGCGCGACTTCGCGTCTTGCCAGCGCGACGCCTGCATGCTTCTACGGATTTGACGCCTGCGCGCGACCGCAGTCTGTTGCGCTTCGAGTCAGTGTCCGATCCCGTGCGGTTTGATCACGCCGGCCCAGATGCCCAGCATGACAAGCAGGATCAGTGCTACCGACAAGGCAATGCGCCAGGTGAGCGCGTGCAGGGTGCGATCGGTCTGACCCTTGTCGATCATCATGTAATACAGACCGGCGCCCAGGTTGTAGACGATCACGAGCAGGAATACGACGATGACGACGGTAGTCCACATGGCGGGAAATTCCTGGCGGCAGTTCAGGCGCAAGTATAACGCTCGCCACCGATGACGACGCGTCGTTGGCATCGGCCGACCTGGTTCGTGCTGGCATTGACCATGGTCGGTATCGCGGCGTTCGTGCGGCTTGGCATCTGGCAGCTCGATCGTGCGCTGCAGAAGGAACAACTGTTCGACGCCTTCGATGCTGCGCCACACGCGGCACCGGTCGATTTCGACAGCGTACGCGACAAGACGATGGCGACATATCCCCATGTGCGGATCGCGGGGCGGTATCTGGCCGATCGCGGTTATCTGCTCGACGAACAGATTCGCGATGGCGAGTTGGGCGTGCACGCGATCGGGGTGTTCGCAGGCGATGGCGAATCGCGTCTGCTGCTGGTGGACCGCGGCTGGATCGCGTGGAACCATGCGCCGGGCACGACGCCAACGCTGCCGGCGCTGTCCATCGGTGACGTGTCGCTGACCGGCATCTATGCACCCTATCCCGGCGGCGGCCTGCACGTCGGCGGCGATCCGTTGCCGGCGCAGACGGCATGGCCCAAGCTGACGCTGCATCTGGATCGGGAACCCATCGCGGCCGACCTGGATAAGCTCTTACAGTCGCGCATGCTGCTGCTGGATCCGGCACCAGGCAGCGGTTTCGTGCGCGAATGGACGCCGAACGTGATGACGCCGGCACGCCATCGCGCCTATGCGTTCCAGTGGTTTTCGTTCGCCATTGCGGCATTGGCGATTTTTGTCGTCCTGCATTGGCGCAAAGTGGAAAGGTGAAATTGTGGAATCACGAACTGGAAAGCGGTTGATGCTGATTGGCGTCGTGGCGGTGTTTCTGGTGCCGTTGCTGGCCGCGCTGCTGCTCAGCCAGTCGGACTGGCAGCCGCACAAGACCCGCAACAGCGGTACCCTGGTCGAACCGCCGCGCAATGTCGCCGCCACAGTGATAGCGCTCACGGATGGCAGTCGGCTCGATTGGCACGATCCGCAACTGCGCTGGACCCTGATCGCACTACCCGGTGCGAACTGCGGCGATGAATGCCGCACGCGCCTAGACGAGGCTCTGCGCATGCGTCTGACCCTGGGACAAAATGCCGCTCGTCTGCGCATCGTCTATCTCGGTGCGGCCTTGCCGGGAGACTTCGTTGCCGCGCGCGCGCCATTGCAGGCGGGCAGCGATGTTGCCGGTGCGTTCGCCGCCGAACGTGCACACGGCGACGACGCGCTGGCCCTGGCCCTGGTCGACCCTAATGGCTGGTTGATGCTGCGTTATCCGGACGGCTATTCTGCACAAGGTTTGCGCAGTGATATCCAGCAGGTCATCTATTGATGAAAAGTTCCACGTATCCACTTATCGGCTTGCGCCGGCTCGCCTGGATTGCTGCGGCCTTTGCACTGCTGGTGATTGTGTTCGGCGCCTTCGTGCGTCTGTCGAACGCGGGACTATCGTGTCCGGACTGGCCGACCTGCTACGGCAAGCTGACCTGGCCGACGTTAGCGCACGACATCGCGCATGCGAACGTGGCTTTCCCCGATCGCCCGGTCGAGGAAGACAAGACCTGGCGAGAACAGGGGCATCGCATCCTGGTCGGCGGATTGAGTCTGCTCACGTTCGCGCTGGCAGGTTGGGCGTGGTGGCGCCGGCGCGATCTCGGCGGGCTGGCGGCGGTGCCGGTCGTTGCCGCAATTTTTATACTTTTTCAAGCCGCGCTGGGCAAGTGGACCGTCACCCTGAAGCTGCTGCCGCTGGTGGTGACCGCGCATCTGCTCGGCGGCATGACCCTGTTCGCCCTGCTTGGCTATACGGCTTTGCGCCTGAGCGTGATCGGGGCGGGCAACGCCCGGACCAGGAGATTGCGCAGCATGGCGGCGATCGGCGTAGTCCTGCTCGCCGTGCAGGTTGCGCTCGGCGGCTGGACCAGCGCCAATTACGCAGCGCTGGCCTGCGGCACGGATTTTCCGACCTGTCTCGGCCACTGGTTGCCGGCAACGGATTTCCATCAGGGATTCGTGCTCTGGCGCGGCATCGGTGTCGATTACGAAGGCGGTGTGCTTGATGCGCCGGCACGCACGGCGATCCAGCTCGTGCATCGACTCGGTGCGCTGATCGTGTTCGTTTACGTCATGACGCTGGCATGGCAGTCATGGCGCTGGCGTGAATCCCGCGCGTTCGCTCCGGTATTGGTTGCGGCCGTGCTGCTCCAGGTTGCGCTGGGAATCAGCAACGTCGTGTTCGGTCTGCCCCTGCCGGTGGCCACGGCGCACAATGGCTGCGCCGCACTGCTTTTGCTGGCCTTGCTGGCGCTGGTCGCACGCTTGCGTCCGGCGAAGGCGCTGCAGGCGTATCGTGGTGCGACATGAGAGCCATCGCCAGACAATACTTCGAACTGACCAAGCCGCGCATCGTTGCGCTGCTGGTGTTTTGCGCGGTGATCGGCATGTTCCTCGCCGTTCCCGGCCTGCCGCCGTGGCGCGCCGCCTTGTTCGGCACGCTTGGCATCTGGCTGGCCTCGTCCTCGGCTGCGGCGTTCAACCAGTTGATCGATCAGCGCATCGACAAGCTGATGGTGCGGACCGCGCAGCGTCCGCTGGCCACCGGCCAGCTCACGTCGCGTCAGGTTTTCATCTTCGCCAGTGCGATCGGCCTGGTCTCGATGATCGTACTGGTCGCGTTCGTCAATCCGCTGACTGCCGTACTCACGTTCGCCGGCTTGATCGGTTACGCCGTGATCTACACCGCGTTTCTCAAACGCGCCACGCCGCAGAACATCGTTATCGGCGGCATTGCTGGCGCGGTGCCACCGGTGCTCGGCTGGACCGCCGTCACCAATCATCTCGATCCCTACGCCTTGCTGCTGTGTCTGATCATCTTCGTGTGGACACCGCCGCATTTCTGGGCGCTGGCGATCTTCCGCCGCGACGATTACTCGCGCGCCCAGGTGCCGATGCTGCCGGTAACGCACGGCGTCGAATACACGCGCTGGCACATCCTGTTCTACACCGTGCTGCTGGTAATCGTGACCGTGCTGCCGTACCTGACCGGCATGAGCGGCCTGTTCTATCTCGGCGGCGCGCTGGTACTCGGCACCGGCTTCCTGTACTACGCCATCGTGTTGCTGAATCCGCCGAACGAACGTTTCGCGATGAAGGTATTCGGTTATTCCATCGTCTACCTGATGGCCTTGTTCGCCTTCCTGCTGATCGATCATTACCTCGACGTGCCAGTGCTGCGGCACACGCCGATGCCGCTTGAACGGATCGGCTGAATTGCCCATCTGGACTTTCGCCTTTGTCGGCCGCAAGCTTTGCCGACCTTTCCGTTGGAACCATCGCCATGAGCAGCAGTGTGTATGACTTCAGCGCCAAGACCATCGATGGCGACGAACAGAAACTTGATGCCTACAAGGGCAAGGCCATGCTCGTCGTCAATGTCGCCAGCAAGTGCGGGTTCACGCCGCAGTACACGGGACTGGAAGCGCTGTACGAAAAGCTCAAGGACAAGGGCCTCGTCGTGCTCGGCTTTCCCTGCGACCAATTCGGTCACCAGGAACCGGGTGACGCGGCCGAGATCAAGAACTTCTGTACGCTGAATTACGACGTGAAGTTTCCGCTGTTCGCCAAGATCGACGTGAATGGCGCGAATACGCATCCGCTGTACAAATACCTCAAGCACGAAGCCAAGGGTGTACTCGGCAGCGAATCGATCAAATGGAATTTCACCAAGTTCCTCATCGACAAGCACGGCAAGGTGGTCGCACGCTACGCACCGACCGACACGCCGGCGAAAATCGAGAAGGACGTCGCCGCCGTACTCTAGGCGGCGCCTACGTTGCGGCAAGTCGCTGGGCGAGCTCCCAGCTATGGCCGGCCGGATCAACGAAGTTAGCGGTGCGCATGCCCCAAGGCCTGTTTCTGGGGCCGCCGAGCAAGGTCACTCCGCGCTTGCACAACTGCGCGCACACGGCGTCTACGTCGTCCACCCAGAGGCTGAGTTGAAAGCGCGACCCCGAATCGCGCGCGGCGACGCCACCGGGGTCGACGATTTCCGCCGCGTTTTCGACACGCAGCAGGTTGACGATGAGGTTGTCGAACGCGACCGCAACCGAACTCGCGTCTTCAAAAATCACCGCGACGCCGAACACCTCCTGGTAGAAGGTCTTCGCCGCCTGCAGGTCTTCGACGAACAGGCTCATGGCGTCTATGTGTCTGAGAGAGGCGGTCATGGGTGCGGTTCCTGCAAAACGGGGAAATTCGGTCTGTTCATTTTTTTGGCGCGGCTGGCGGAGTCCGCACCATCGTCTGCAGCAGATGTTCCAGCAGCGTCGTCGTGTCGGCGCAGCGACCGGTGTGCACGGGCGAAGTCTGGATCATGGTGCTGCGCGGCGCGACCAGCCAGTCGAAGCGTTCGCGCCGCGACAGCCGTCCGATTGGTCCGGCCGTATCACCACCGCGGCAGATTGCGGGAATCGCTGCAAGATGTTCGTGCACGGCCTTCATGTCCAGATGCGGATCGAGCGCAAGCAGCCGCGCGCTGTCGAGCTCGATGCGTGCCTCGAGCAGATCATTCTTCTGGCATGACACGATCACGCCGACGTTGACGAACTCCGCGCGCTCCACGCGCGGCACGACGCGAATGATGGCGTAGTCATACGTGAAGTGATCGCGCACGGATCGCCTCCTCGACAAAAGCACGCGGTGCTTCGAGCCGCCGCTGCAGAAATTGCGTGTACGCGTGGCGGCGCGCCGACGGATCGTCCGTGCCAGTCAGCCAGGCATCCGGAATGAGCTGGACAATGCGCGCGATGATGTCCGGCGCAAGACGGGCAATCGAAGTCGTATCGATCTCGCGCAGGCGCTCCGCACGCGGCAACAGCACATGATCCTTGATCAGCGAAAAGGTGTCCTGAGCGCGCTCGGGATCGCCGTCCCAATGATGCTGGAAATACAACGCCGCGCCGTGATCGATCAGCCACAGCCGTCGATGCCACATCAGCAGATTCGTGTTGCGCGGCGTGCGATCGACGTTCATCACGTAGGCGTCGAACCAGACGATCGCCGAAGCGAGTTCCGCATCCGGATGTTCGGCCAGTGAATCGAACGTCACCGCGCCGGGCAGGTAATCCAGCGCAAGATTCAGGCCGGCGCTGGCGCGAATCAGATGCTGGATTTCCGGGTCGGGTTCCGTGCGCGCGAGTTCGGGATCGAGTTCGATCAGCACGATTTCCGGCACGCGCAGGCCGAGCGCGCGCGCGATCTCGCCCGCCGCCAGTTCGGCAATCAGCGCGTTCGGGCCTTGTCCCGCGCCGCGGAATTTCAGCACGTAGAGGCCTTGATCGTCGGCCTCCACAATTGCCGGCAGCGAGCCGCCTTCGCGCAGCGGAGTGACGTACCGGGTTGCAACGACCGTTCTCAATGCCATAAGCCCACGACCTTTCCAGCGGACATTGTAGCGGCGATGAATGCTGGCGCGGATACCTTCGCGTCGCCATAATCAGCGCATGACGACTCCGAGCAACGTAACATCAGGCAATGCAACATCCGACTGCGATGCCATCCTGATCGGCGGCGGCCACAACGGCCTGGTCTGCGCCGCGTATCTGGCCAAGGCCGGAATGAAAGTCATCGTGCTTGAACGCCGCGATGTGGTTGGTGGCGCGGCGGTGACCGAGGAATTCCACCCGGGCTTCCGCAATTCGGTCGCCGCGTACACCGTGTCGTTGCTGCAACCGAAAGTGATTGCAGATCTCGACCTTGCCGCGCATGGGCTGAAGATCGTATCGCGCAAACTCAACAATTTTCTGCCGTTGCCGGACAATCGGTACTTGCTGACCGGTGGCGGCCGTACGCAGGAAGAAGTCGCGAAATTCTCACGCCGTGATGCCGGGCGCCTGGCGGAATACGAGCGCCGGTTGGATGCGATCGCCGACGTGCTGCGGGCGCTGGCGATGGAACCGCCGCCGAACGTGACCGATGGCGGCTGGTGGAAGGGCGTACCAGAACTTCTGCGCGCTGGCCGTCTGGGCAAGCGCTTGCACAAGCTTGATGGGACACTGCGCCAGGAACTGCTCGACCTGTTTGCGATCTCGGCGGGCGAATATCTGGATCGCTATTTCGAGAGTGAGCCGATCAAGGCGGTGCTGGGCTTCGACGGCATTGTCGGCAACTATGCGAGCCCGTTCACGCCGGGCAGTGCTTACGTCCTGCTGCATCACGTGTTCGGCGAAGTGAATGGCGTCAAAGGCGCCTGGGGTCATGCGCTCGGCGGCATGGGAGCGATCACGCAGGCGATGGCGAAATCGGCCACCGCGGCAGGCGCAGACATCCGCATCGGCAGCGGCGTGCGCGAAGTGCTCGTCGAGAATGGTCGCGCGGTAGGCATCGTGACGGACAAAGGCGAATCGCTGCGCGCGCGTGCCATCGTCTCCAACGTCAATCCGAAACTATTGTATGAACGCCTGCTCGATCCTGCTGTCGTATCGGCACCGGTGCGCGAGCGCATGGCGAACTGGCGTTGCGGCTCGGGTACCTTCCGCATGAATGTCGCCTTGTCCGCGCTACCGAGTTTCAGCGCGTTGCCTGGGCAAGGCGATCATCTGACCGCCGGCATCATCATGGCGCCGAGTCTGGACTACATGGATCGCGCCTATCTCGACGCACGCGAAGTCGGCTGGTCGAAAAACCCCATTGTGGAAATGCTGATTCCGTCGACGTTGGACGATTCACTGGCGCCAAAAGACCAGCATGTGGCCAGCCTGTTCTGCCAGCACGTTGCGCCGACGTTATCCGATGGACGGAGTTGGGACGATCATCGCGAGGAAGTCGCGGACTTGATGATTGCGACAGTCGACCGATTCGCTCCCGGTTTCAGGCAATCAGTGCTTGGCTGCCAGATCAAATCACCGCTGGATCTCGAACGCGACTTCGGCTTGCTTGGCGGCGACATCTTCCACGGCGCGCTGTCGCTGAATCAGTTGTTCAGCGCACGGCCTATGCTGGGTTATGCCGATTATCGCGGTGCATTGCCGGGCCTGTATCTCTGCGGTGCCGGCACGCATCCGGGTGGCGGCGTCACTGGCGCGCCAGGACATAATGCAGCGCGAGCGATTCTTGCGGATCGCAGGCGACTCTGAAACGCATTTAATTGCGCGGCTGATTTTTCGTCGTCAGCAGACGGCGCAGCTCATCCTTTTCGGTGTCGTCGATGGCCGATTCGGCCTGTTTCTTCAGCAGATCGTCCAGTCGTTGTTGATGCGTCTGCCGGTCAAGTTGCGCCAGCGCGTCGAGAAATTCCGCACGCCACGCGTCTTCATCGCCGGGAAATTCCATGACGCTGAGTTTTTGCAGCGCACGCGCTTCGTCGCGTTCCGCGAAATGCTCGATCAGCCCGGCACTGGAAATCTCCGGGCGCTCGCGGCATAGCGCAATCAGCTCGACGAGCAAGGAAATTCCCGGTTGTCGTAACGAGGAAAAAAGCGTCGGTGGCATGATGGCGGCGGCGAAGCCGGGATTCTGCAGCAGCAAAGCTACGGCCGTGCGCACCAGAGTGCGTTCCTGCGGGCGCACAGTTCTGCGCGACGGTGTGACGGGTGCCTCGACGCGCAGTTTCACATTGGTAATGCGATCGAGTTCGCCCAGCATCAGGTCGCGGAACGCGCCGTCGGGAATCTGCGTCAGCAGTGGCCGCGCGCGTTCGGCCAGACGCGCCTTGCCATCGAGACTGGCCAGATTGACGTCCTTGCCCAACTCGCCGAAGAAGAATTCGCTCAGTGGCACGGCGTCTTTCAGCCGCCGCTCGAATCCCTCGCGGTCTTCCTTGCGCACGATGGAATCCGGGTCCTCACCGTCGGGCAGGAACAGGAAGAACGCCTGACGTCCGTCGCGCATGCGCGGCAAAATCGATTCCACTGCACGCCACGCGGCCTGGCGACCGGCACGGTCGCCGTCGAAGCAAAAGTATACATCGGCGCAATTGCGGAACAGCAGTTCGGCGTGATCGCTGGTTGTCGCCGTGCCGAGCGTGGCGACGGCCTCGGTCACACCGTGCTGGAACAGCGCGATCACGTCCATGTAGCCTTCGACCACGACCAGGCGCGGAATCTTGCTGTGTGCCTGACGCACCTGCCACAAGGCAAACAATTGCTGACCCTTGTGGAACAGTGGCGTTTCCGGAGAATTCAGATATTTGGGACCATCCTCGGTCTTCACCAACACGCGGCCACCGAACGCAATCGTGCGACCCCTGCGATCCTGGATCGGAAACATCACGCGGTCGCGGAAGCGGTCATATTTGCCACGTTCGCCACTGGTCAGCATGCCGGATTTCTCCAGTAGTGCCAGTCGTTGTGGATTGGTGCCGAGCGCAGATTTCAGCGCATCCCAAGCGTCGGGCGCGTAGCCCAGGCCGAAGCGTTCGATCGTCGTGGCATCCAATCCGCGTGAATCGAAGTAGGCGCGGGCTTTTTCGTTCCGCCCTAGCTCGCGCTGGTAGAACTTTGCCGCGGCATCGAGCAGAGTATACAAATCCGCAGAATCTTCCTGCGGCGCACGCCGTCCGCCGCCTTCGTACGGCACCTTCAGGCCGACGCGCGCCGCCAAGTCTTCGACGGCGTCGACGAATTCCAGGCGATCGTAATCCATCAAAAACTTGATCGCGCTGCCGTGCGCGCCGCAACCGAAGCAGTGATAGAACTGCTTGGCCGGGCTGACCGTGAACGAGGGCGAACGCTCGTCATGGAACGGGCAACGCGCCGACCAGTCGCGTCCCGACTTCTTCAGCGGCACGCGCTGCTCGATCACATCGACGATGTCGACGCGGGCGAGCAGGTCGTCGATGAATTGATCGGGGATGCGGCCGGGCATGGAAACACTCTGGATGTCATCCACCGATTGGTCGGTGGCGGATCTAATCTTCCTGCGGAATCAATACCCACAGGATCAGATAAATCAGAATACCCGGAAATGCAGCGGACAGGATCGACAACAGCACGTAGGCAATCCGCAGGCCACGCGGATCGAGACCCAGATGCTGAGCCAGACCACCAAGGACGCCGGCGATCACGCAGTTGCCGCGCGAACGGCGCAATGGCGATGAGTTTGTCACCTGAATGGCTCCGGCCCTAGGGGCCATCATTCTATCGAGGCTTGCTGGAGTTTAGTTGCCAAGTCTAGCCTTCACCAGCTCCGACAGCTTGCCCATATCGGTGCGCCCGGCGACCTTGGGTTTGACCAGGCCCATCACCTTGCCCATGTCCTTGGGGCCGGCGGCGCCGGATTCGGCGATGGCGGCGGCGATGGCGGCGTCGACTTCCGCCGCACTCAGTTGTGCTGGCAGATAGGACTGGATCACGCCGATTTCGTAGGTTTCCTTGTCGGCCAGATCGTTACGGCCGGCAGCCTGAAACTGCGACACGGAATCGCGTCGCTGCTTCAGCGCCTTTTCCAGCACGCCCAGAACCTGGGTGTCATCCAGCACGATGCGCTCGTCGACTTCGCGCTGCTTGATCGCGGCATTGATCAGACGGATCACGCCGAGGCGTTCCTTGTCGCCGGACTTCATCGCGGTTTTCATGTCATCGGTGAGTTTGATTTTGAGGCTCATGGCATCATTTTCCGGATGCTGAAAACGCAAAAACCGACGTCGCTTGCGCAACGCCGGCCTGCTTGAATCGCCTGAACGTTGTGCTCAGTACAAACGCTGACGCTTGGTCACGTCGCGCCCGACGCGGCGCAGGTGGCGCTTCACCGCGGCGGCGGCCTTGCGCTTGCGCTCTTGCGTGGGCTTTTCGTAAAACTCGCGTTTGCGGGTTTCGGCCAGCACGCCGGCTTTTTCGCAGGTGCGTTTGAAACGGCGCAGAGCGAACTCGAAAGGTTCGTTCTCGCGAACTTTTACGTTTGGCATGGATGCTCCGCTGGTACACTAAAGCCCGAAGTCGGGCGAGCCGTGTATTTTACTGTGGAAAAGCCGCAAATTGCAAAATCCCGCCCGGTACTGGGCATCGAGACCTCCTGCGACGAGACCGGGGTGGCCGTCTTTGATCCAGGGCATCCCGATCCTGCCCGTGGCCTGCTGGCGCATACGCTATATAGCCAGATTGCGATGCACGCCGATTACGGCGGCGTGGTGCCGGAGCTGGCCAGCCGCGATCATGTGCGCAAGCTGCTGCCGCTGATTCGTGAAACCGTTGCCAAGGCGGGGATCGACATGAGCGACCTCGGCGGCGTGGCCTATACGGCCGGGCCGGGCCTGGTCGGCGCCTTGCTGGTCGGCGCTTCCTGCGCCCGTGCCCTGGCCTGGTCGCTCGAAATCCCGGCGATCGGCGTGCATCACATGGAAGGGCATCTGCTCGCGCCGTTGCTTGAGCCCGATCCGCCACAACCGCCGTTCGTCGCGCTGCTGGTTTCGGGGGGGCATTCGATGTTGGTCGAGGTTGCCGCGATCGGTCGCTACCGCTTGCTCGGCGACACGCTCGATGATGCCGCCGGCGAAGCTTTCGACAAGACCGCCAAGCTGATGGGCCTCCCGTATCCGGGTGGCCCGGCGCTGGCGAAGTTGGCCGAATCCGGTGTACCGGGACGTTTCAAGTTTTCGCGGCCGATGACGGATCGCCCAGGTCTGGATTTCAGTTTCAGTGGCTTGAAGACCCAGGTGCTGCTCGCGTACAAGGCACATGCGCACGATCCGGGAGCGAAAGCCGATATTGCGCGCGGATTCGAAGATGCCATCGTCGATACGCTCTTGATCAAATGCCGGCGCGCACTGGAAGCAACCGATTGCGAACGGCTAGTGATCGCCGGTGGCGTCGGCGCCAACCGCAGCTTGCGTGCGCGGCTGGCCGAGGTGGCGCAGCGCGACGGCTTCAAAGTATACTTTCCACGACTGGAATTCTGCACTGACAATGGCGCCATGATCGCGCTGGCCGGCGCCTTGCGCCTGCAAGCCGGATTGCACGATGGCCCGGAAATCAAGGTGGCACCGCGCTGGGATCTGGAAACGCTCAAGCCGCTGGCAGACATTGGATCGGAGCAGGTTTGAATGGACATCGTTTTCATCGAAGACCTGCGCATCGAAACTGTCATCGGAATCTACGACTGGGAGCGCAAGATCCGCCAGACCGTCGCGCTGGACCTGGAAATGGCGTTCGACAACCGCAAGCCGGCGGCAAGCGATCGCATCGAGGATACGCTCGACTACAAGAAAGTCGCCAAACGCCTGATCGGCTTTGTGGAATCTTCCCATTTTGAACTTGTGGAAACTCTGGCCGAGCGCTGTGCCGAGATCGTGCTGAGCGAGTTTGGCGTGCGCTGGTTGCGTTTGAAGCTGGCCAAGCCCGGCGCGGTGCGCGGGTCGAAGGCGGTCGGCGTCATCATTGAACGTAGCGGCAAAACTGAAGCATGACGCGCGTCTATCTCAGCCTGGGTTCCAATATCGAGCCGGAAAAACATCTGTCTGCGGCCCTGGGCGAATTGCGCGAACGCTTCGGCGATATCGAGATTTCGCCGGCGTACCGGTTTGCTGCGGTCGGCTTCGACGGGCCGGATTTCGTCAATCTCGCGGTTGGTCTCGATACCGATCTCGATCCGGTTGCGCTCAACGACTGGCTGCACGCACTGGAGGATCGCAACGGCCGCCGGCGCGATAGTGCCGCGCTTTTCCAGCCGCACGCTCGACGTCGACATCGTGCTGTACGGCGAGCGCGTGCTCAAGGGTCCGGGAACTCTGGAAATACCCCGTGCTGAACTCAAACACGCCTTCGTGTTGCAACCGCTGGCCGATATCGCAGCCGACGTGACGCATCCGGTTTCCGGCCTGAGCATTGCGCAGTCATGGCGTGAATGCGGCGAGCGGCCGGGAACGCCCTACGTACTGTGAAGGCAGTTCAGATTGCCAGCGAACGTCCGCCGTCCACCTTGATGATTTGTCCGGTCGTGAATTTTGCGTCGCGCAGCAGGAACAGTGCTGTGGTGGCGACATCCTGCGGCGTGCCGGCACGCTTGAGTGGCGTGCGCGCAACCAGTTCGCCTTGATCCGCGTAGGCTTTGCCGGATTCCGGCCACAGCACCGCACCGGGCGCAATCCCGTTCACCCGCACCTCCGGCCCCAACTCCTTCGCCAGTGCCAGCGTCATCATCGCCAGCGCAGCCTTGGCCATGCTGTACACAAGATGGCCAGGCAATGGGCGTTCGGCGTAGATATCCACGATGTTCACAATGCTGCCTTGTGAACTTTTCAGATGCGGCGCGGCGGCCTGGGCAAGAAAAAACGGTGCCTGGACATTGCTGGCGAACAACTCGTTCCATTGTTGCGGCGTGACAGTTCCGATCGGGGTCGCATAAAACGTCGAGGCGTTGTTGACCAGAGCATCGAGCCGGCCGAAGCGCGAGATGCACTTTTCCACAATTTCCGGAAGATGCTCGATGTCGGCGAGTTCTGCCTGGATGACGCAGGTGCTGCCGCGCCGTGCCGCTTCGAGTTCGGCGCACAACGCATTCATTTCCGCGCGCGAACGACGATAATGCAGGGCCAGATCGTAACCGGCGGCGTGCAGCGTGCGCGCGATTTCAGCGCCAACGCGTTTGGCGGCGCCGGTGATCAGGGCAACGGGACGTGGTTCGTGGTTTGCGGCCATGCGCCGATTGCAGCCGATTTGTGGAGAAAATGCCAGCGTGCGCATCGAATTGCCCGAACCCAGCGCGGATGAACGCGCCCACAGCGAACGCCTGGCGGACTTGATCCGTGCCGAGATCGCCGCAGCGGACGGGATCCTGGATTTTGCGCGCTACATGGATCTGGCCTTGTACGCGCCGGGCTTGGGTTACTACAGCGCCGGCGCAGCCAAGTTCGGTGCAGCCGGCGATTTCGTTACCGCGCCGGAGTTGGGTTTCGTGTTCGCGCGTTGTCTCGCACGTGCGCTCACACCGACGCTGCGCGAAACGCGGGGCGACATTCTCGAACTCGGTCCCGGCAGCGGCGCGCTGGCAGCGGAACTGCTGCTCGAACTGGAACGGCTGGGATCCTTGCCTGTGCGCTATCGCCTGCTGGAAACCAGCGCCGATTTGCGGGAACGCCAGCGTGCGACGCTTTTGCAGCGTTGTCCACATCTGGAAAAATTAGCGGAATGGTTGGATACGCCGCCTGCCGAATCCTGGCGCGGTGCGCTGGTCGCCAACGAAGTGATCGACGCGTTGCCGGTACGCTTGTTCAGTCTGCGCGACGAGGGTTTGTTCGCGCGTGGCGTCGGCGTGGGGGCGAACCGTGAATTCGTCTGGCGCGAATGCGCGGCCGATGCGGGACTGACTGCCGCGGTCGCACAGGCCGTTGGCGATGTCACCGCTTTGCCGCGACCCTACCTTTCCGAAGTCCGCCCAATGCTGCAACCGTGGCTCGCCGAAGTGCTGCGGCATCTCGAACACGGCGCGGCCTGGTTCATCGACTACGGCTATGCGCGCGAGGATTACTACGCCCCTTCGCGCCGCGCGGGTACCTTGCGTTGCCATTACCGGCACCGAGCACACGACGATCCACTGATCTTTCCCGGATTGCAGGACATCACCGCCTGGGTCGATTTCGACGCGCTTGCGCAAGCGGGTGCGGCTGCCGGTTTCGCCGTGTCCGCCATTTCCAGCCAGGCGCATTTCCTGATCAATAACGGATTGGACGAAGTCTTCTCCACCGCGCACGCGGCCGTGGCTGACGAGGTGGCGCGGTATCGGCTCGCACAGGAGGTCAAGCGACTGACCTTGTCAGAGCAAATGGGCGAGGCGTTCAAGGTCCTTGCTTTGCAGGCATCTGCGTACGCGTGAATTTTCTTGCGGAGCCCGACAGGGCACGCCAAGCCGCGCGAATTACATAGATTTACATCGTTTGATGTTTACGCCATCGCAGTTTTTGCGCTTTGTCAGCTTATCGTCAGGTATCGTCAGGAAATTGTCGGTAACCTTTCGCCTCGGTTTCGACACTCACTCGGGGATCCAGGAAATGAAGCAGTATACGTTTCAGCGTATCGGGCTTGCGTTGTGCAGCATCTTCCTCTTCACAGGCGTCGCCATGGCTTCCAAGAAGCCGCCAACGCCACCGCTGGTTACGCCGGTGATCACGCAAGCGATCAATCCGAATGCGTATTCCACGATGCAGAACGACGTACCTGGATCAGTTGCCGATTCGCTCGACCAGGGACTCGTCGACGACAGCACCCCGCTCAACGGCATGATGCTGCTGCTGCAGCGTCAGGCTGCCTCGGAACAGGCGCTGGAAGCCTTCATGGCCCAGCAGACCGATCCGAACTCCTCGAACTACCATAACTGGTTGACGGTGGAACAGATCGCCGAGTTCGGCCCGGCACAATCCGACATCAACACGATCGTTGGCTGGCTGCAGGACGAAGGCTTCACGGTGGATGGCGTCGCCGGCGACGGCATGACGATCGAGTTCTCCGGCACCGCCGGCCAAGTGAGCGCCGCCTTCAAGACGCAGGTGCACAACCTGAATTTCAATGGCGTGCAGCACATCTCGAACACGACCGTGCCGCAGATTCCGAGTGCACTGGCGCCGGCGGTGCAGGGCGTCGTGTCGATCAACGACTTCGGACCGCACACGAACTACAAGATCAAGCCGCAATACACGGACCCCAACAACGCTGGCTTGTACCAGTTGGTGCCGGCGGACATGCAGACGATCTACAACGTCACGCCGCTCTACAACGCGGGTGTGGACGGAACCGGGCAGACGATCACGCTGATCGAAGACACCGACGTTTTTGCAGCGTCGGACATCACCACGTTCCGTTCGACCTTCGGCTTGCCGGCCAACACCTTCACGACGGTGCATCCGACGACGGGCGGCACCTGCACGGATCCCGGTGACGTGTCTGGCAACGATGGTGAGGCAGAACTTGACCTGGAATGGTCCGGCGCGGCCGCTCCCGGCGCGACTCTCGTGCTCGCGTCCTGCAAGGACTCTGGCGCCACGTTCGGCGGTCTTACCGCGATGCAGCACCTGAACTCGGCGAACGATGCGTCGATGCTGTGGAGCATCAGCTACGGCGAGTGCGAAGCGACGAACGGCGCTACCGCCAATGCCAGTTATGTGAGCGTTTACCAGACGGCCGCCGCGCGCGGTGTTTCGGTGTTCGTGTCCTCGGGCGATGAAGGCGCGGCCAGTTGCGATGCCAACGCTGTTTATGCCACGCATGGCATCGCCGTCAGCGGTTTCGCGTCGACGCCGTACAACGTGGCGGTGGGCGGTACGGATTTCGGCGATACCTATGCGGGCGACAACAGCACGTACTGGAATTCGACCAACGGGACGTACTACGGCTCGGCGCTGTCGTACATCAACGAGATTCCGTGGAACGACTCCTGCGCGAGCCAGTTGCTGGCGACTTACTACTTCAATAACCCGCCTTCGGGATTCACCTCCTACGGAAACGGCACCACCTATGGCCCAAGTGGTTTCTGCAACAGTACCTTGGGTGAATATGAAAGCGGGGGCCAGTACTACTTCCTGACGACCGGTTCCGGCAGTGGCGGCCCGAGCAATTGCTATACGGGGACCGCAGCCACGCAAAGCGGCAGTGGTGGCAGCTGCGCTGGACAGGCCAAGCCGTCGTGGCAGACGGGTGTTGTCGGCATTCCGGCCGACGGCGTGCGCGATCTTCCGGACGTCTCGCTGTTCGCCTCGAACGGCTCGTGGGATCACTACTACATCTATTGCTACACGGGCAGTGCCACCTATGGCGGCACCGCGTGCACGGCCGGCGATCCGGGCGCGTGGTCCGGTGCGGGCGGCACCTCGTTCTCGTCGCCGATCATGGCCGGCTTTCAGGCCTTGGTGAATCAGCAAACCGGTTCCAGCCAAGGCAATCCGAACCCAACGTATTACTCGCTCGCCGCCACTGAATACGGCACCAGCGGCACCACGGGTTGTAATTCGACCTTGGGCAATGCGGTGGATCCGTCCTGCATTTTCTATGACGTCACGCAGGGCGATCTGGACGTGAACTGCCGGTCAAAGAAGGTAGGTGGTACGACGTACACCTATAACTGCTACCTGGACGGCGCCACGAATGGCGTTCTCTCCACATCGAATTCCGCCTATCAGCCGGCCTACACGACGACCACCGGCTGGGATTTCGCCACCGGCATCGGCACGGTCAACGCGTGCAATCTGGTCAACAACTGGACTGGTACGCCGGGATCGCTCGCGTGTGGGGGCACGCCGACCACGTACACGGTGACGCCGAGCGCCGGTGCGAACGGCACGATTTCGCCGAGCACACCGCAGACGGTGAACTCGGGTGCGACGACGACGTTCACGGTAACGCCGAGCACGGGTTACACAGCGAGCGTGGGCGGCACCTGCGGCGGTACGCTGAGTGGCACCACGTACACGACGAATGCGGTGACGGCGAACTGCACGGTGATCGCGAGCTTCACGATCAATACCTACACGGTCACACCGAGCGTGAGCGGCATTAACGGCACGATTTCGCCGAGCACACCGCAGACGGTGAACTACAACACGACGACCAGCTTCACGGTGACGCCGAGTGCGGGTTACACAGCGAGCGTGGGCGGCACCTGCGGCGGCACGTTGAGTGGCACCACGTACACGACGAACGCGGTGACGGCGAACTGCACGGTGATCGCGAGCTTCACGATCAATACCTACACGGTCACACCGAGCGTGAGCGGCAGTAACGGCACGATCTCGCCGAGCACACCGCAGACGGTGAACTACAACACGACGACCAGCTTCACGGTGACGCCGAGTGCGGGCTACACAGCGAGCGTGGGCGGCACCTGCGGCGGCACGCTGAGCGGCACCACGTACACGACGAACGCGGTGACGGCGAACTGCACGGTGATCGCGAGCTTCACGATCAATACCTACACGGTCACACCGAGCGTGAGCGGCAGTAACGGCACGATCTCGCCGAGCACACCGCAGACGGTGAACTACAACACGACGACCAGCTTCACGGTGACGCCGAGTGCGGGTTACACAGCGAGCGTGGGCGGCACCTGCGGTGGCACGTTGAGTGGCACCACGTACACGACGAACGCGGTGACGGCGAACTGCACGGTGATCGCAAGCTTTGCGATCAACACGTACACGGTGACGCCGAGCGCCGGTGCGAACGGCACGATTTCGCCGAGCACGCCGCAGACGGTGGCCTCGGGTGCGACCACCAGCTTCACGGTGACGCCGAATGCGGGTTACACGGCAAGCGTGGGCGGCACCTGCGGCGGTACGTTGAGTGGTACCACGTACACGACGAACGCGGTGACGGCGAACTGCACGGTGGTTGCGAGCTTTGCGATCAACACGTACACGGTGACGCCGAGCGCCGGTGCGAACGGCACGATTTCGCCAAGCACACCGCAGACGGTGAACTACAACACGACGACCAGCTTCACGGTGACGCCGAGCACGGGTTACACAGCGAGCGTGGGCGGCACCTGTGGCGGTACGCTGAGTGGCACCACGTACACGACGAATGCGGTGACGGCCAATTGCACGGTGATCGCAAGCTTTGCGATCAACACGTACACGGTGACGCCGAGCGCCGGTGCGAACGGCACGATCTCGCCGAGCACACCGCAGACGGTGAACTACAACACGACGACCAGCTTCACGGTGACGCCGAGTGCGGGCTACACGGCGAGCGTGGGCGGCACCTGCGGCGGTACGCTGAGTGGCACCACCTACACGACGAACGCGGTGACGGCCAATTGCACGGTGATCGCGAGCTTTGCGATCAACACGTACACGGTGACGCCGAGCGTAACGGGCAGCGGCACGATCTCGCCGAGCACGCCGCAGACGGTGAACTACAACACGACGGCCAGCTTCACGCTGACGCCGAACGCGGGCAATGTGATTGGCAGCGTGACGGGTACCTGCGGCGGTACGCTGACGGGCAGCACATACACGACGACGGCGGTGACGGCCAATTGCACCGTGATCGCGAACTTCGTGCCCACCTACACGATCGGTGGCGCGATCAGCGGTCTGACCGGTTCGGTGGGCTTGACTCTGACGGGCACGAATCCGACGAGCTCGCAGACGCGGACGTTCAGTGCGAACGGCGGCTTTACGTTCCCGACGGCGCTGCAATCGGGGTCGGGCTGGGCGGTGAACGTGTCGACGCAGCCGGCGGGCCAGACCTGCTCGATCGCGGGCGGCAGCGGCACGAACTTGTTGTCGAATGTAACGAGCGTGATCGTGACCTGCGCGGCGAACACATTTACGGTGACGTCGAGCGTGAATGGATCCAATGGCACGATCTCACCGAGCGGTGCGCAGACGGTGAACTACAACACCCAGGCCACCTTCACGGTGACGCCGAGCACGGGTTACACGGCGAGCGTAGGCGGCACCTGCGGCGGTACGTTGGTGGGTACCACCTACACGACGAGCGCAGTGACGGCGAACTGCACGGTGATCGCGAGCTTCACGATCAATACGTACACGGTCACGCCGAGCGTGAGCGGCAGCAACGGCACGATCACGCCGACCACGCAGCAGATCGTGAACTACGGCGCGACGCCGAGCTTCACAGTGACGCCGAACGCGGGTTATGTGGCGAGCGTGGGCGGTTCCTGCGGCGGCACGCTGAGCGGCACCACGTACACGACGAACCCGGTATCGGCCAACTGCACGGTCATCGCGAGCTTCGCGCTCAACACATACACGCTGACCTACACGGCTGGCGCGAACGGTTCGATCAGCGGCACGTCGCCGCAGACAGTGAGCATGGGTGCCAACGGCACGCCGGTGACGGCCGTGCCGAACACCGGCTACTACTTCGTGCAATGGAGCGACGGCTCGACCGCCAATCCGCGTACGGATATGGACGTGACCGCGAGTATCAGCGTGACGGCTACGTTTGCTCCCGACGTGCTCGTGTTTACCACGCAGCCCGCCAATGTTGTCCAGGGTACGGCGCTGGGTACGGTTGTCGTCACCGAGGAAGACGGCAATGGCAACGTGATCGGCGACAGTTCGAGCACGGTGGACTTCACCATCACCACAGCCTGCGGCACGGTCGATCTCGGCAGCGTGACGATGGTCAACGGTGTGGCGACGCTGACCAGCAGCCAGTTGTTCTACACGGTGACGAGCGGCGGCGCGCTGAGCATCAACGCCAGCATAACCAGCGGTGCCACCGCGATAGCGGCGGCGACCAGCAGCAGCTTCGACGTCACCGCCAATGGAGATCTGATCTTCGCCGACGGCTTCGAGAACTGCCGCTTGTAAGCAACATTCCGGCGCCGCGGTCTGCGGCGCCGGGTTTGCAGTCAATCCATCCCGCGGTTTGCACCGCGGGATTTTTTTTGCCCGCGCCGGCATTCAGGTTGCGGAGGCCACGGATTTTCGGGGGAAGTGCCCACTTGAGAACAGGCTCTCACAGACAAGCCCCGCTTTCCTGATAGCCTGTCCGCTGACAGGCAAGGTTGCGCACGTCATGGTTTCACTGCGGGCAAACCGGCGAGAGATTACTATTGGATCGACGGTCCCGGCGGGCGAGTTTGCAGGCGACCGTGCATGCCTGTGACTTCGGGCCTTACAACACACAATCGGGGCAATAGCATGTTTCGCAGCCACTCATTCGTCGGAATCCTGGCATTTGCCTGCGTGGTCTTGAGCGCGGGAACACTGCCGCCGGTACGTGCCGCAGCGCTCTATGCCACGCAAAACAGCGGGGCCGCGCAGCCGTCCACCATCGTCGTGCCGCCGCCGATACAGCAGATCACGCAGGCGATCAACAACAGCCAGCTCAGTTCGATGACCAACAATGTGCCCCCGGCGGCGGTTGCGGCCGTGGGTACGACCAACGACCTGGGTCCGGTCGACGACAGCTTGCCGCTGGATCACATGCTTTTGCTGCTGCATCGTCCGGATGCGCAGGAGCAAGCGCTCGAAGAATTCATGACCGAGCAGACGACGCCCGGCGCTCCGAATTATCACAACTGGCTGACCGCCGAGCAGGTGGGACAGTACGGTCTGGCGCAGCCGGATCTGGACTCCATCACGAACTGGCTGGAAGCGCAGGGCTTTACGATCAATCAGGTGCACGCCGACGGCGTAATGATCGATTTCTCCGGCACGGCCGGACAGATTCGCGACGCATTCAATACGCAAGTCCACAACCTGAAGGTCAATGGAGTAATGCACATCGCCAATACGAGTGTGCCGCAGATTCCCACGGCGCTGGCGCCGGCCGTGGTCGGCATCGTGTCGATCAACGACTTCCGTCCGCACACGAATTACAAGGTCAAGCCCGACTACACGGTCGGCTCCTCGGAGCATCTCCTGGTGCCGGCGGATCTGGCAACGATCTACAACTTGAATCCGCTGTTCAACGCCACACCGACGAACAACGGCGCGGGCCAGACTATCGTGCTGATCGAAGATACGAACGTCTATGCAACGTCGGACATTACCACCTTCCGTTCGACGTTCGGACTATCCGCCGCCACCTTCAGTACGGTACACCCGGGTAGCTGTACCAATCCGGGAGACGTGTCCGGCAACGATGGTGAGGCGGAACTGGACGTGGAATGGGCCGGCGCTGCGGCACCGGGGGCGACGCTTGAGCTGGCCTCCTGCGCCGACACTGCCAGTTTCGGCGGCCTGATTGCGATGCAGAACTTGAACACCGCCGATGATGCCGCAAGATTGTGGAGCGTAAGTTACGGCAACTGCGAGACAAAAAACGGCGCGACGGAAAATGCCGCGTTCGTATCGACCTATCAAACTGCGGCAGCGAGAGGCGTCTCGGTATTCGTATCGTCCGGCGACTCGGGCGCAGCCAGTTGCGATCAGGACGACGAGAGCGCGGCGACCAACGGCATCACCGTCAGCGGCTTTGCCACGACTCCCTACAATGTTGCCGTGGGCGGCACCGATTTCGGCGATACGTATGCGGGCACCACCGGCACCTACTGGAATACGACGAATAGTACGTATTACGGCTCGGCCAAGTCCTATATCAACGAGATTCCGTGGAACGATTCCTGCGCCAGCGTGCTGTTCGCCACGTACGAAACGGGCTCCGGCACGACATACGGCACAAGCGGCTTCTGCAACAAGACTAATGAATATGGGACAGGTATTCTGAACACAGCGGCCGGCAGCGGCGGTCCCAGCGGCTGCGCAACCGGGACTCCGTCCAAGTCCACTCCCAGCGTGGTCAGCGGCAGTTGCGCAGGTACAGCGAAGCCGTCGTGGCAATCAGGCTTTCTGGGTAATCCAAGCGATGGCGTTCGCGATATTCCGGACGTCTCCCTGTTCGCCGCGAACGGTGTGTGGGGGCACTACTACGTCTACTGCTACACGGGCAGCGCCACTTACGGTGGTACGGCATGCACTGCCGGAAATCCGAGCGTGTGGTCCGGTGCGGGCGGCACGTCGTTCGCATCGCCGATCATGGCCGGCATCCAGGCGCTGGTGAATCAAAAGGCAGCCGCCAGTCAGGGCAATCCGAATCCGACCTATTACGCGCTGGCCAAAACCGAATACGGAACCAGCGGCAGCACGAGCTGCAATTCGAGCAAGGGTAATGCGGTCGGCAGTTCCTGCATTTTCTACGACATCACGCAGGGCGACATGGATGTGAATTGCCTTTCTTTCAGCCCCACTATTGCTTACAACTGCTATTTCGACGGTGCCATGACCCTAAACGGCGTGCTGTCGACATCGAACTCCGCATACGAGAAGGCCTACGGCACCAGCACCGGCTGGGATTTCGCCACGGGCATCGGCAGTGTCAACGCCACAAATCTGGTGAACAACTGGCCCGGCGTCGCGGCGACGAAGCTGGTGTTTACGGTCGAACCCGCTGCCACCTATGCCTCGGGTGTGGCGATCGCGGTAAAAGTGAGTGTCGAGAACGCGGCCGGCAGCGTGATTACCACCGATACTTCAGCGGTGACGCTGGCGTTGTCCGGCGGTACTGCGGGAGCGACGCTGAGTGGCACGACGACGGTCAACGCCGTCGCCGGCGTGGCGACGTTCAGCGGCTTGTCGGTGAACAAGGTTGGCACGAACTACAAGTTCACGGCAACGGACGGCACGCTGACCAGTGCGTCGAGCACGACCTTCAATATCACCGTCGGTACCGCGGCGACGGTTAGCTTCACGACGCAGCCGGCAACGAATGCCAATATCGCCGCCACGGCGACGATTCCGCTCGTGGCACATGTGGTCGATGGCGGCGGCAATGCGGTGTCGGGACAGAACATCACTCTGGCCGTTGGCAACAATGCAGGCGGTTCGACCTTGTCAGTGTCGACGAACCCGGTGACGACCGACTCTAGCGGCAATGCCACGTTCGCAGCGGTATCGCTGAACAAGGTGGGTACCGGCTACACGCTGACCGCGACCGATACCACGACGTCGGCGGCAACCGCGGCGACGAGCAACGCCTTCAACATCGTTACCGGCACGGCGAAAGCGGTGACGTTCACCACGCAGCCGGCGGCGAACAGCAATGTCGCGTCCGCGGCGACCATTCCACTGGTGGCGCACGTAGTGGATGCAGGCGGCAACGGGGTGTCCGCACAGAGCGTCAAGCTCGCGATCGGCAACAATGCGGGCGGCTCGACCTTGTCCGTGTCGGCAAACCCGGTGACGACCGACGCCAGCGGCAATGCCACGTTTGCGAATGTATCGCTGAACAAGGTGGGAACCGGCTACACGCTGACCGCGACCGATACCACGACGTCGGCGGCGACCGCGGCGACAAGCAATGCGTTCAATATCGTGGCGGGCGCGGCAAAGACGCTCACGTACACGACGCAGCCGGCGACGGGCAGCAATATCGACGGCGGCCAGACGATTCCGCTGGTGGCGCACGTGGTGGATGCGGCCGGCAACGCGGTATCGGGCGACAATATCACCCTGTCGATCGGCACCAACAGCGGTGGTTCGACCCTGACGGTGACGACGAACCCGGTGGCGACCAACGCCAGCGGCAACGCGACGTTCGCCGGCGTGTCGTTGAACAGGATTGGCGCCAACTACACGCTCAAGGTGACCGATGCCAGCGCGCCGGCGCTGACGGCAACGAGCAACACGTTCAATATCACCGTTGGATCGCCTGCCGGACTGAGCTTCACCGTCCAGCCGAGCGAAACGACACCGGGCGTGGCGATCAGTCCGGCGGTGCAAGTCAGTTTGGTGGACGCTTCCGGCAATGTGGAAACCGGCGACAGCACCGACAGTGTCACGCTGACACTGGCCGCAGGTACCGACCCCACGTTCAGCGGCGGCGGCCCGGTCACCTTCGTGAATGGTGTCGCCAGCTTCCCGAGCATCACTTTGACTGCTCCGGCGAGTGGCTACGAACTCGGCGCGACGACGACGGCGGGTAGCTTCACCGCGACCAGCAACCCGTTCACGGTCAGTTCGACCGGCGATAAGCTCGTGTTCACCACGCAACCGCTGGTCAATGTGGACCAGGGGGTGATTGAAATCGTGCAAGTGACCATCGAAAACGCTAGTAGCCAGCCAGTAAACACCGACAACGCGACGAGCATCACGCTGACCGTGCCGGCCTGTGGTACGACGGTGACGCTTGGCACGGCAACCGTGGTCAGTGGCGTGGCGACGTTCAACAACCGCTTCTACACGGTGGCGGGGCCGTTGTACCTTACCGCCAGCAGCAGCAATGCGGGCAGCGATAGCAGTTCGGCGTTCAACGTGACCGCGAACCCCGACCTGATCTTTGCCAATGGGTTCGAGAGCTGCCGCCCGTAAGGGCAAGCCGTCCGTGAAGGGTTCTGGGTTTGCTCTGCCCGAACCTAGGTGGCAGACGATCTGCTCGCCGCGGCGATGGCCTGCAAGCGCGCTTCACGCAGTGCGGCGCCGAGATCCGGTCCCTGCAGGCCGCGTTCGAGCAGCGGCTGCGCTTTCAGTTCTGATGCTTTGTGGAAAAGTTCCAAAAGATACTTCGCCTGCGGATAGTCGCTGTCCTGCATGCCGAGACGGCCGCGTTTGTCCGCTTCGCAGGCCAGCAGGAATTGCCGCAGGCGCTCGGGTTTCCGGAAGGCGTCGAGTTTCTCGAACAGTTCCAGGATCGTGCTCGCGCGCAGCTCGAACGCCGTGTGTGCGAGCAAATGCAGGCGGCACACCAGTTCGGCCATGGCGGCGTATTCGGCAGGCACCTTCAGCCGCGACGCCAGCGCGCGCAGCGGCGCCACGCCGGTGTGTTCATGGCCGCGATGGCTGGGCAGAACATCAGGTGGCGTCAATGCCTTGCCGAAGTCATGGGTCAGTGCGCACCAGCCGATCAGCGCGTCGCCCGGCGCCAACCGCGCGGCCATGTCCAGCACCATCCCGACATGCACGCCGGTGTCGATTTCGGGATGGTAGTCGGCGCGTTGCGGCACGCCGTAAAGCGCGTCGACTTCGGGAAACAAGATCGCCAGTGCGCCGCAGTCGCGCAGACTGCGTACGAAGGCGCTCGGCGTGGATTCGGTCAGGGCTTTTTGCGTTTCGGCCCAGACGCGTTCCGGCACCAGATGGTCCACTTCGCCGCTTTGTACCATCGTCTGCATCAAGCTCATGGTTTCTTCGGCCACGCGGAAACCGCGCGATGCAAAACGTGCGGCGAAGCGGGCCACGCGCAGCACGCGTACCGGATCCTCGGCGAAGGCGGGCGAAACATGGCG
The DNA here is from genome assembly GCA_963804695.1 of uncultured Gammaproteobacteria bacterium. Taxonomy (GTDB): domain Bacteria; phylum Pseudomonadota; class Gammaproteobacteria; order Xanthomonadales; family Rhodanobacteraceae; genus Rudaea. Next base: position 2,079,646 of record CAWDRH010000003.1, on the reverse strand, counting down.
CAGCACGCCCGCATCGCAGATCGGCCGCACCGTTGAATGGATCGATCAACGTGCCGTCCGCGTCTTCGGCGATGGCGTTGATGGTCAGGTCGCGCCGGCGCAGATCCTCTTCGAGGGTGACGCTGGGATCGGCGTCGAAGACGAAGCCGTGATAACCGCGCCCGGTCTTGCGTTCGGTGCGCGCCAGCGCGTATTCCTCGTGGGTTTCGGGATGCAGGAATACCGGGAAATCCTTGCCGACCGGTTTGTAACCCAGACGCAGCAGATCCTCGGGCGTGGCGCCGACGACGACGTAATCGCGATCCTTGACGCTGAGGCCAAGCAGACGGTCGCGCACCGCGCCGCCGACGAGATAGGTTTTCATGCGCGCATTATGCGCATCATCCCCGCGCTCGTCTTGCTCTGGACATATGGTGGCGCTGCTATTTCGCCTTTGTCGATGGCGTTGCCGCGTTGGCGATGCTGGTTGCCGCTGGACACACCACGGCCTTGCGCACGGCGTCGTCGCCAGGCGGCGCGTAGGCCTGGCCGATATGCGGCAGGCGCGAGGCCAGCGGCAGCACCGTGCCGTGCAGGCGCCAGTCGTAGATCACGGCGAAGGCGAGCACGCGGGCGACGTACTCGCGGGTTTCCTTGTAGGGAATCGTTTCGATGAAGAAATCCGGTTCCAGCGAATCGCGCGCGTCGATCCAGCGACCCACAGGATCGGCGCCGGCGTTGTAGGCGGCGGTGGCGAGCATGGGACTGCCGTCGAAGCGTACCGCCATATTGCCCAGATAGCGCGTGCCGAGGCGGATGTTGAGATCCGGATCAAACAGCGCGTCGGCTCCGGAAAATGACACATTGTCCACTTTTGCCAATTGTCGCGCGGTGCCAGGCAACAGCTGCATCAGACCCCAGGCATCCGCGCCGGAGCGCGCGTCGGTGGTCCAGGCACTTTCGGCGCGGATGATGGCGTAGGCCCAAGCCGGGTCGATGCCGGCGTCGCGCGCATCGCGCACAATCTGATCGCGCTGCGCCAGTGGAAAGCGCAGATCGTACAAACGCAGATCATCGCCCTTGTTGAAGGTGTACACGGCGCGGTCGTACCAGCCAAGGCTCGAGGCGAGTTCCGCCGCGCGCCGGCGCTGGCTGTCGTCCAGGCGCGCGCTGGCGAAATCCCACTCGCGCCGTGCTTCCGGCAGGCGATTGATGGCGAAGAATTCGAAGGCGCGCGCCAGATTCGGGTCACGCTGCAGGGCGGCATCCGCTTTGGCGTCCGGGTCGATTTGCGTCGCGCAGATCGTATACGGCTGCTTGAGCCAGTCGGCGGCGAGGAAACCGTGGAAGTTCGCTTCCTGCGCCACACTCGCGAAAATCGGCGTCGCCTCGTCCTTGCGATTGAGCTTGACCAGTACGCGCGCACGCAGATAGCGCCAGCGCGCGTCGGCTGTCTGCGCAGGCGACATTACGGCGAGCGCGTCCAGCGCCGCCTTCCAGTCCTGTGCCGCCAGAGCCACGCGCACGCGCCATTCGTGGCTGACGTCATCGTTGGCGTCCGCCGGCAAGGTCGTCAATCGCGCCAGCGCATCCGGTGAATAACTGGATGCGCGATAGACGGCGATGTTGCGCAGAATGCGATCGCGCTGGTCTGCATCAAAATGGAATTGTGTACTGAGCTTCGCCCACTGTATTTCGGCTGCATCGCTGTCGCGGCGGGTCAGGTGGATGAAGCCGGCGACCAGCGCGTCACGCGTGCGTGGCGTATCCGGCCAGCCGTCGGCCTGGGCAAGCGCCGTGGCCGGATCGCCGATGGCAGCAGCGATGCGTTGGGCTGCCGTGCGCCCGGCGTCATCGAGCATGGCAGCCAGCGACGTTACCACGGCGGCATGTCCGGCATTCATGGCCACGCCGATGCGCTGCCAGATCAGCGCCGGGGTCAACTCGTGCTGAATCTGTGCCGACGCAAACACCGCATCGCAGGCTGGCGGCAAGGTGCCGGCCGACAACCAGAGCGGTTCAACATCCTGTTTGAAATCGATCGCCTGCCCGAGCACGAGATGCGCCTGCAGGGCGTCGCACCTCAGTTCCGTATTCGCCGATTCAGTATACAAAGCGTCGAAATTCTTCCAGTCACCGCGCCTGGCCAGTTCACGCAGGAAAGCTTCGCGCAAGGTGTGCGCCGGCAGGGTGTCGGGCCAGGCGGCCAGAAACTTCTTCACCTCGGCAGGCTTGAGATCGGACATCCGTTGTTGCAACGACGCCAGTTCCAAGTACGGGTATAGCGGATAGCTTTCCAGACCGGAGGCGAGCTTGCGCCAAGCCAGATCCGGTCCGTGCAGGGCGGTCTCCCAGACCATCGGGAAACGTTCGCGCTGCGCGGCCAGTTCGGTCGAGACAGCGGCCACAGCGGCGAGCGGAGTCCAGCCGATAACGCAAAACATGAACAGGCGCAAGGTCTTGGGCACGATCGTGATGGTTTTCATGGCCAAGTGGAGTTTAGCCGAACGCCTGTCGGCGCGCTGACGTTCGGACCTGGTTTGCGGCTTTCTAACAGATGTTTCGACATGTAACAGATATCTAGTCAAGCCTTAACGTCTGTGTCATTATCGAGCGGGGTTTACGAAATCTTTACGAATCGCGGCTGCAGTCACCATGCGCCGGATCGAGACCACATTTAGGTTGTCCCTTCACATCGAGGAGGTAATCGCATGGCACGTGTCTATCATCGCCTGTCCACCACCGGCATTTCCGCAGTCGCCGGGGCAGTGATGCTTCTATCCTGCGTCGCGCCAGCGTTCGCCCAGGACAAACCCGGCGACGATGCGCAGAAACTTGAAGCCATCGAAGTCACTGGCTCGCGCATCAAGAAGGCCGAAGTCGCGGAACAGACGCCGGTCGTGACGATTACTGCCGCCGACATCCAGGCCACGGGTCTGGGCTCGATCGGCGATGTGATCCAGCAGCTCTCGATCAGCGGTTCGTCCCTCAACACCAAGTTCAATTCCGCCGGCAACTTTGGTTTCGCGCCGGACGGCTCCGGCGTGGGTTCGGGTTCGACGACGATTTCGCTGCGCAACCTGAATGCCAAGCGCACCCTGATTCTGGTCGATGGTCTGCGCTGGATCAACGAATCTTCGGCATCGGGCGTGTCCGCCGCCGTCGATCTGAACACGATCCCGGCGGGCATTGTCGATCGCATCGAAATCCTGACCGATGGCGCTTCGTCGCTGTACGGTTCCGACGCGATCGGTGGCGTGATCAACATCATCACCAAGAAATCCCAGGAAGGCGCTTCGTTGAATGCCTATTACGGCAATTTCCAGGTGGGTGATGGCAAGACGGTATCCGGAGATATGTCGTTCGGCGGCAAGGGCGACCGTTACAGTTTCTTCGTTGATGTCAGTCATTACAAACAGGACGGAATCAGTTCGGCCGACTGGGCTCAGTCGAGCTCATGCGTGCCCGGCACCGGCTTGTCCAACTGCAGTTCGGCAACGCCCTATACGCGCGTGCTGTTCACGCCGCCGGATCCCAACCAGACTTATGGCGGCCTGTGCGTGCCCGGGTTTTGCGACGTTACCGCCAATGGTGTCGCGCCGACGGGCGGATTGCAGTCGTTTCCGGACGGCTATCATGGATTCTCCGACGCCGACCGCTTCAACTATGCGCCCTACAATCTGTTACTGACGCCATCGGAACGCAGCGGTTTCTTCGCCCAGACCAATTACCAGGTCACCGACGACATCAACTGGTACATCAAGGGGCTGTACAACACGCGCAAGTCAGTCAACCAGGCTGCGCCGGAACCGATCTTCCTCGGCCTGTTCTGCGACTACACCGACAAGTGCAATCAAGTCGGCGTCGACGTGACCAATCCATACAACCCGTTCGGTTTTTCGCTGAGCGCGGATGACCCGAATTATGGACTCGGCCGGCGCCCGGTCGAAGGCGGCCCGCGTATTTTCAGCCAGGACGTCGATACGCGCTATTTCGCTACCGGCCTCAATGGCACCTTCAGCCTGAGTGAACACAGTTACAACTGGGATGTGAACGTAACCCGCGCCGACAACGACGCCACCCAGGACGTGATCGGCACCTACAATATCGCGCATATTCAGGAAGCGCTGGGGCCGCTGTCGGTTTGCCAGGCCGATCCCGATTGCGTGCCGCTGAACATCTTCGGCGGCCCTGGCACGATCACGCCGGCCATGCTCAACTACATCCAGTATCAGGAACATGATACGAGTCATCAGTCGCTGGGCGATTTCACGGCGAACATATCCGGCGACCTCCTCGCGTTGCCAGCCGGTCCGCTCGATTTCGCTGCGGGCTATGAGTACCGCGATCTGTACGGCAATTATCAGCCGGATGCGGTCGTGGTAGCTGGCGATTCCAATGGCGTGCCGTCGAAGCCAACCGCCGGTGGTTACAATGTCGACGAGTTCTACGTCGAGTTGAATGCGCCGCTGATCGCTGATGCGCCCTTTGCCAAGCATTTCGACTTGAGTGTGGCCTCGCGCTACTCGGATTATTCGACCTTCGGCGGGACTACCAACAGCAAGCTCGGGTTCCGCTGGCAGGTAGTCGATGATCTGACGTTCCGTGGCACCTATGCGCAAGGTTTCCGCGCGCCGTCGATCGGTGAGCTCTACAGTTCCTATGCGCGTTTCGACGATACCTTGCAGGATCCGTGCAATAACGCGACCGGTCAGATCGCGATCAATTGCGCTAAGCTTGGTGTGCCGAATCCCGGTTCGTTCGAGCAGGCCAACAGCCAGATCTCGGTGATCACCGGCGGCAATCCGGATCTGCAACCGGAGAAGTCGAAGAACACGACCCTGGGCGGCGTGTACAGTCCGTCGTGGGCGGAAAACACCGACTGGTCGCGCAAGCTCGACTTTGAACTGACCTACTACCGGATCACGGTCAACAATGCGATCCAGGCCAAGGACGCGCAAACCCTGCTCGACCGCTGCGTCGACACGCTCGATCCGGTGTTCTGCAGTCTGCAATCGCGCAATGCCAGCGGCAACATCAACTTCCTCAACGACACCCTGGAGAATCTCGGCCGGGTCGAGACCAATGGCTTCGATTTCGGCGTCACCTGGCAGGGTCCGGACACCGGCTGGGGCCGTCCCGGAGCAAGCTGGCAGAGTACGTATGTCGGCAAGTACAGCGCGATCGATACCCAGACGGGCCTGGCCGAGCCGCAGGCCGTCGGCGTGGAAGTCACCGACAGCGGCATCATGCGCATCCGGTCGACCTTGCGCCTGAACTGGGCGTTGCAAAACTGGAGCGCCTCGTGGGCGATTCGCTACCTGTCCGCGCTGACCGAAGACTGCTCGGCAGCCGCCGGCTTCCCGATCTGCAGCAATCCGACGCCAACGGCGCAGTTCCCCGACGGAAGTCACCGGCTTGGCGCCACGACCTATCACGACGTGCGTGCGACATGGAAAGTGCCGACGACAACGCAGATTACAGTTTCTGGCGGTATCAACAACGTATTCGCCAAGGATCCGCCGGTGTGCCTGTCGTGCTCGCTCAACGGATACGATGCGTCGAACTACGATCTGCCGGGCCGTTTCTACTACGTCGAGGCAAACGTCAAGTTCTGATTCGCGACACCCAAGTGGAAAATCACGGGCCGCCTTGCGCGGCCCGTTTCTTTTGAGAGGTTGCGACGCCGCCTGGCGCGGCCCGTTTCTTTTGAGAGCTTGCGACGCTGCTTCGCAATCCAGTCACGCCAACCGCATATGCTCGGGCAGGCGGATACGCGCGGCCAGCGGCAAGTGGTCCGACACCGGGTGCGGCAAGGTCCACAACCGTTCGATGTGCAGGCTGGACGAGACCAGGATGTGATCGATGGCGCGGCGCGGACGCCAGCTCGGAAACGTCGCCGGTGAAGCCGCTTCCGGCGGAGTCAGCGCGGTGTGGCGGAACAGGCGCTTGAGTTCGTCGCCGCGTGCGCTGCAATTCAGATCGCCCATCAGGACGACGTTGGGTTGCTTGCCGATCAGCTCGGCGAGAAAATCGAACTGCTTCTTGCGCGCAACCGGACCCAGCGACAAATGCGCGATGACGACAACAAGAGCCGATTCGTCGCGACCGAAGCGTACCCACAATGCGCCGCGCCCGGGAATGCGTCCGGGCAAGGGATAATCCAACACCTCGGCCGGTTCCAGCCGCGCGAGCAGGCCATTGCTCGATGCGGCGAACTGCGCCACTTTGCGATTGGGTTGATGACTCCAGTACGGAAAGCCGGCGACCTCGGCCAGATACTGGGTCTGGTTGACGAAACCCGAACGCAAGGATCCGGCATCGGATTCCTGCAGGCCAACCAGATCGAAGTCGGTGAGCAATTTGGCGAAGTTATCGAGATTGCCGCGTTTGCCGCGGCTCGGCAGGATTTGCTTCCAGCTCTGGGTCACGTAGTCGCGATAGCGGCGCATGCTGCCGCCGGCGAGGATATTGCAGCTCAGCAGACGCAGTAGTGCCGGAGTGGCCGCATCGGGTGGCAAAGCGGCCGGATGGGAGCGTGCGGAGGCGCACATCGCGCAAGCCTGAAATCTAGGCGCCTGCCACCGCAGACGGCAGCAGGGCCAATTGTTTACTTGTGTACTTTTGCGGCTGGAGCAGCGTGTTTCGCGGCGAGTTCCTGCTGCACCAGGGTCAGCGCGATCTGCACCATTTCCGGAAAGCCGATGCCGCGCTCGCTGTTGGCGGGGACGCGGTATTTGCCGTCGACGACCAAGGTGGGTGTGGCATCGACTTGATAGTCGTGCACCAATTCATTGCCGTGCGCCAGTTCGCCTTCGATCACGAAGGAGGTTGCGGTGGACAGAAACGTGCCTGGATTGGCGCCGTAGTTGGCATAGAACAGGTTGGCCAGATCCTGGATCGTGCTCAGCGGCTGGTGATCGCGATGGATTGCGTCGAACAACGCCTGATGGGTCTTGTCGAGCAAGCCGAGCGACTTCGCAGTGTAGAACGCACGCGCGAACGGCTCCCACTGCGCATTGAACACCGCAGGCAGCAGGGTGAACGTCGCTCCGGCTGGAAGCTTGCTCTTGAGTTCTTCGGCGTACGGCTGGAAATGCGCGCAATGCGGGCACGCGTAGGAGAACACCTCGGTGACCACGACCTTGTCGCTGTCCGTGGGCTGCGGCGGCGTGATCAGAAAATAATCCTGGCCCACCTGCAACGGATGCTGCGCACCGGCGGTAGACGCGTCCTCGGCTTGGCAGGCGGAAATCGCGAACAGGCCAGCGGCCAGGACGATCAGATACTTCAGCATCGGGTTTCTCCTCGACTAAGGATGCGGGCGCGCCGGGATAAGACGCTTTCGCGAGAACGGAGTTCCGTTATTTCGCCGCGGATTCCTTCTGCACCAGGAACAGGACGAGCGGCTCGACCTTGTCCCAACTGCCCGCCGATTGCGGATCCAGCCGGTACTTGCCGTTGACGATGATGGTGGGCGTGCTCTCGACGCCGCAGGCTTTGATGTAAGCGTCGGCCTGTTTCATCTTGGTGTTGATCGTGAACGAATTCGCGGTGGCGATGAAATCCTCGGGCTTGACGCCGTAGTTCGCATAGAACTTGGCCGCCTCTTCGAGCGACGGCTGCGGCTGCTTGAGTCGGTTGGTTGCCTTGTCGGTGGTCGCCAGCTCGCCGGTTTTCCAGACCTGGTCGAACATCGCATCGTGCGATTTTTCGGCAATGCCCAGCGCCTTGGCGGCGAGGTAGGCACGCTGGAACATCGGCCAGTCCTCGGCGGTGTTGAACGCCGCCGGCACATAGTCCATCACCGCATTCGGTGGCAGATCTTTCTTCAACTTGTCGGCTGAACCGCGGAAGAAATTGCACGCCGGGCAGCCGTAGGAAAACACCTCGGTCACCTCGATCTTGTCGCCGCTCGTGGTCGGTTGCGGCGGATCGATCAGGAAATAATTCTTGCCAGCCACCCAGTTGTCGCCGGCGGGTTGTTGCGCCTGCGCGGCGAAGGTCGACAGCGTGCCGATCAGCAGGACGGCGGCAAATGACGGAAGGCAGCGGAGGATCATGCGGGGTCCCTGATACGTGATGATGCGGAGTATACGAGTTTACTTTGCGGCCGTGCTGCTCGCGTCGGCGTTATGCAGTCCCTCGACATAGGAAGCCAGCGCGGCGATGTCGGCATCGCTCAGGCCCTTGGTGACGGCAGGCATGATCTTGGCGATGTCATCACTGCCCCAGGTCTTGCCGTCGTGCCAGTCCTTGAGCTTCAGCGACACGTAATCGGCGTGCTGGCCGGCGAGTTGCGGATAACCCGAGCCTGGATTGCCGCGGCCATCCGGACCGTGACAAGCCATGCAGGCCGGCACGTTTTCGGATTTGTCGCCGCCGCGATAGATCGCTTCGCCGCGCGCCACGAGTTTGGCATCGGCAACACCGGGTAGCGAAGTCTTGCTGGCAAAATAGGCACCGATGTCGCGCATGTCCTGCTGGCTCAGGGTCATCGCAAAGCCCATCATCACCGGACTGGGGCGCTGGTTGGTTTTGATCAGTTCGATCTGGCGTGCAATGTAACGTTCGTGTTGACCGGCGAGCTTGGGATATTGAGACGAGATCGAATTGCCATCGATGCCGTGGCAGGCGGCGCAGGTGCCGGATTTGGCTTGACCCGCGGTGGCGTCGCCCGGCTTGAGCGGAGCCTCTGCCGTCGGTGCCGCTGCGGTGGCAGGTGTCGCCGCCGGGGCGGGCGTGGTCATGGCCGTGGCCGTCTGTGCCTGGACCGAGCCGGCGCCGATCAGCGCGGCAACAGCAATCACATGCCGAAAACTCATACACTTCACTCCGAAGGTTGCCGATCCGGTAGTCTGCCCGCAATGCGAGTCAGGTCGGCCGGCACAAGGGCTGAATTATCCCAGTCGCTCCAGACAGGGTCAAACACGGACAAAGACCGGGGACAAAGTATGACGGTAAACCCGTTTCGCCACGCGAGCTTTCTGCTGAGTGCGCCGGAACCGCGTCAGTTGCCGGCCGACAGCGGCGCCGAGATCGCCTTTGCCGGGCGGTCGAATGCCGGCAAGTCCAGCGCCCTGAACGCGATCTGCGACCAGACCGGCTTGGCGCGCACCTCGAAAACGCCTGGGCGTACGCAGTTGCTCAATGTGTTTGCTCTGGACGATGCGCGCCGGCTGGTCGATCTGCCCGGCTACGGCTATGCCAAGGTGCCGGAAGCGGTGCGCGAGCGATGGGCACGCGCCATCGACGATTATCTGCGCGGCCGCGAATCGCTGCGCGCCGTGGTGCTGATCATGGACAGCCGCCATCCGCTCAAGGATTTCGACCGGCAGATGCTGGCGTTCTGCCGCGATATCGATCTGGCTTGCCATATCCTGGTGACCAAGGCCGACAAGCTCGGCCGTGGCGAAGCGGCGCGTACGCTGGCCGCCGTGCGCAAGGAATGCGCAGCGCAAGGCTGGCCGGCGACGGCGCAGTTGTTCTCTGCGCCGGCGAAGACCGGCCTGGATGAGGCGCGCGCCACCTTGCTTGGCCTGCTTGCGGGTTAGCAATCAGACCCCAATATCCTGTTTTCCGCGTTTTTGCGATTATCCATAGATCGCGAAGATCAAAAACGGCCATCCTTGGTCGCACTTTTGGAAGAACCCATGTCCGGACCCAGCGCCGTCAAGGAAATCCCGATCACGCGCCGCGAAGAACTCGTCGAGTTCATGGCTTCTGGCGCACGTCCGGCGAGCAAGTGGAAAATCGGAACCGAGCACGAAAAGTTCGGTTTTCGCCTCGACGATCTGCGACCACCAACGTACGAAGGCGAGCGCGGGATCGGCGCCATGCTCAAAGGCCTGACCCGCTTCGGCTGGGCTCCAGTCAACGAGGGCGACAACGTCATCGCCCTGACCCGTGGCGATGGCTCGATCACCCTGGAACCGGCCGGCCAGCTTGAATTGTCCGGTGGCCAGGTCGACACGATCCACGACACCTGTTGCGAGGTGATGTGTCATCTGAAGGAAGTAAAGACCGTCGCCGACGAATTGCAGCTCGGCTTTCTCGGCATGGGTTTCCAGCCGAAGTGGAAGCGTGAGGAAATGCCGTGGATGCCGAAAGGCCGCTACGCGATCATGCACCGCTACATGCCACTGGTCGGCAAGCTGGGCCTGGACATGATGACCCGCACCTGCACGGTGCAGGTGAATCTGGACTTCGCCAATGAAGCGGACATGGTCAAGAAATTCCGCGTGTCGCTGGCACTGCAACCCATTGCGACCGCACTGTTTGCCGATTCGCCGTTCACGGAAGGACGTCCAAACGGCTATCTGAGCTATCGCTCGCATATCTGGACCGATACCGATCCCGATCGCACCGGCATGCTCGATTTCGTCTTCGAGGATGGTTTCGGCTTTGAACGCTATGTGGACTATCTGCTCAATGTGCCGATGTACTTCAGCTACCGCGACGGCAAGTACATCGATCTGGCCGGCAAATCGTTCAAGGATTTCCTCGCCGGCAAGTTACCGGAATTGCTGGGCGCGCATCCGACGATGAAGGACTGGGCCGACCACATGACCACGGCCTTTCCCGAAGTGCGGTTGAAGAAATATCTGGAGATGCGCGGCGCCGACGGCGGCCCGTGGAACCGTCTGTGTGCGCTGCCGGCGTTCTGGGTTGGTCTGCTTTACGACCAGACCGCGCTCGATGCGGCCTGGGATCTGGTCAAGGATTTCAGCATGACCGAACGCCACGCCCTGCGCGACGGCGTGCCCAAACACGCGCTGAAACTGCCGTTCCGCAACAGCACGGTGCGCGATCTGGCCTTGCGCGCGCTGGAAATTTCCGGTCACGGCCTCGCCCGCCGCGCCAAGCTCAATTCGACCGGTGCCAGCGAAGCCGTCTTCCTCGAACCGCTGATTGAATTCGCCCAGGCCAACCAGACTCCGGCCGAGCGCAAACTGGAACTTTTCCACAATGCGTGGAAGGGGAGTGTCGATCCTGTGTTTGCGGAATTCGCCTACTGACGCGCTGCGCAAGCTGAAGCCACTCAAATAAAAAAGCGGGCCCGTCACCGAACCCGCTTTTGTCTACTTTTTAGCACGAAGCCTTACTTCGTTTTGTGCGACTTCGGCTCAGCCTTCAAACCCCGATCGATCAGCATCGGCTCGATGCTGGGCTCCTTGCCGCGCCAGGCGTGGTACATCTTGGCCAAGTCCTCGGTGTTGCCGCGCGAGAGGATCATGGCGCGGAAGCGGTCGCCGTTTTCGCGAGTGAGGCCACCATGTTCCTTGAAGCCCTCGAAGGCGTCGTCGGCGAGCATCTGCGTCCATGAATACGCGTAGTAGCCGGCGGCATAGCCGTTGCCCCAGATATGCAGGAAGTAGCTGGAGCGGTAACGCGGCGGCACGTAGGACAGATCGAGTTTGTCCTTCTTCAGCGCGGCGGTTTCGAACGTGTCGGAATCCTGCAGTGGCGCATCCGCGCTCAGCATGTGCCAGTTCATGTCGAGCATGGCGGCGGCGATTGCTTCCGTCATGTCGTAGCCTTTGTTGAACTTGCTCGAGTTCTTGATCTTGTCGACCAGTGCCTGCGGCATCGGTGCTCCGGTCTGGTAGTGCTTGGCATAATTGGCGAACACCTTCGGGTTCAGCGCCCAGTGTTCGTTGAACTGCGACGGGAATTCGACGAAGTCGCGTGCGGTGTTGGTGCCGGACAAGGTCGGATATTCCTCGTCGGCGAACATGCCGTGCAGGCCGTGGCCGAATTCGTGGAACATGGTGATCACGTCGTCCATCGACAGCAGTGCCGGCTGGCCCGGCTGCGGCTTGGTGAAGTTGGCGACGTTGTAGATCACCGGCTGGGTGCCGAGCAGCTTCGATTGACCGACGAAGTTGTCCATCCAGGCGCCGCCGTTCTTGTTGTCGCGCTTGAAGTAATCGAAATAGAACAAGGCCAGCGATTTGCCATCCTTGTCGAACACTTCAAACACGCGCACGTCGGGTTGATACACCGGAATATCGGTGCGCTGCTTGAAGGTCAGGCCGTAGAGCTGGTTGGCGGCGTAGAACACGCCGTTTTGCAGCACGTTGTCGAGTTCGAAGTACGGCTTGATCTGGTTTTCATCGAGATCGTACTTGGCCTTGCGCACCTGTTCGGCGTAGTGCTCCCAATCCCACGCCGCGAGTTTGAAGCCGCCATGCTGCTGGTCGATCACTGCCTGGATATCACCGGCCTCGGCGCGCGCGCGCGCGGTGGAGGCGGGTATCAACTTGTGCATGAACTTGAGTACATTGGCCGGAGTCTTGGCCATCTGGTCCTGCAAGACCCAGGCGGCATAGTTCGAGAAGCCGAGCAGCTTGGCTTTCTGTGCGCGGATTTGCGCGATGCGTTCGATGGTGGCGCGGGTGTCGTTGGCGTCGCTCTTCTCGGCGCGGTTCCACGAGGCTTCGAACAGGGACTGACGCGTGGCGCGATCAGTCAGGTCCTGGAGTTCCGGTTGCTGGGTGGTGTTCTGCAAGCTCAGCACATACTTGCCGTCGAGTTTGCGATCGTGCGCAGCCTGCGTGGCGGCGGCGAGGTCGGCATCGGACAGACCGGCCAGTCTGGATTTGTCGTCCACAACCAGCGCCGCGTCCTTGGTCGCAGCCAGCAGTTTGTTGCCGAATGCCGCTATCAGCGAGGCTTCTTCCTTGTTGAGATCCTTCAGTCTGGCCTTGTCGGCCGCGGAGAGCCGTGCACCGGCCTGCACAAAATTCGCGTGCACCACCTCGACCAGACGCAACGATTCCGGATCGAGCTTCAGCGCCGCGCGTTTCTTGTAGACAGCATCGACGCGCTGGAACAGTTTGTCGTTGAGATGGATGGCGTCGTCCAGTGCGGTCAGTTTCGGCGCTTCATCTTCCTGCAGTTTCTGCAGGGTGTCGTCGGTGTTGGCGCCACTGACGCCGTTGAACACCATGCCCACCCGATTGAGCAGCACGCCGGTTTTTTCCATCGCCACGTAGGTATTGTCGAACGTCGGCGGCTCCGGATTGTTCGCGATCGTGTCGATCTCGGCCAGTTTCTGGCGGATGCCTTCCTCGATGGCGGGCTGGTAATCGCCATCCTGGATCTTGTCGAACGGCGGTGCCTGGAACGGCAGCGTGCTGGCGGCAAGGAACGGGTTCACGTGCGCCGGCGCGGCGACGGTTTTGGCCGGTTCGGTTTTCTGCGGCGATTGCGCGCAGGCGGTCAGGATGGCGGTCATGGCAATCAACGACAGGCGGGATGGGAACATGCTGGGAACTCCCCGATGTGGAAAAGTGGAAAAAACAAAGAAATCATTTGCTGTGCGTGGCGTCAGGCGGCCTTGACGTCACGCAGGCTCCAGTGCGCGCCGACCAGCAGGGTCAGGCGGTGTTTGAGAATCGCATGCGGCAGATTGGTGGTGACGACGACGTCGGTATGCAGATCCGATTGCGCGGCGACGACGGTGGCGGCCGGATCGCTGGCACCGAGTGCCGGGTCGACGGCGTCCGGATCCGGTTGCATCGCGCGCCAGCGCCGCCACAACGTGGGTTCGCGCAAGGCCGACTGGAGCAGCGCGGCAAAACTGTCAGGCGAATTTCCCTGGAACGACAACTCGCTGAACTGGCCGCGCGCCTTGGCGAGATCGTCGACGCTCAGGTAGTAGCGTTGTGCGGACATGGACCGTTCCCTTCCTGCGGACGGCGAAGTTTAACAGATGCAGTTGCTGCGGCCGGCATGACTTTCGGCCTGCCCGCGATGCGGGCGCCGGCGCTAGAATCCGCATCCGTTTGCCATTTCATGCAAGGAACTTCCCATGCCGATCCGGTACCGTTGCCTGCGTCTTGCCGCTGCGCTCGCGCTGTGCGCGCTGACGCCGTTCGCCGCTGCGCAGACCAAATTGCTGCGCTTCCCCGATATCTGTGGAGACCGCATCGTGTTCACCTACGGCGGCGACTTGTGGACGGTCCCCGCACAGGGCGGCACGGCGATCCGCCTCACCGCCGGTCCGGGCTTGCAGGAATCGGCGAAGTTCTCGCCGGACTGCACACAAATCGCGTTCACCGGCGACTACAGCGGCGAAGATCAGGTTTATGTCATGCCCGCCAATGGCGGCGTGCCGACGCAGTTGACGTATTACCCGGCGCTCGGGCCGCTGCCGCAGCGCTGGGGTTTCGACAACCAGGTCTATGGCTGGACGCCGGATGGCAGCCACATCCTGTTCCGCTCCTATATCGACAGTTTCGCGCTGGCGCAGCCGCGGCTGTATACCGTGTCGAAGGAAGGCGGATTGCCGGAAGCGTTGCCGATGCCGATTTCCGGTGTCGGCGAGTTCTCGCCGGACGGCAAGCAACTGGTGTACTCGCCGCTGTTCCGTGATTTCCGCACCTGGAACCGCTATCAGGGCGGCTGGGCGGAAGATCTGTACATCTTTGATCTCGCCACACAGCAGGGCCGCAACATCACCAACAATCCACGCACCGACCGCGATCCGGTCTGGATCGGCAATGCGATCTATTTCGTCTCCGATCGCGACGATGTGCTGAATCTCTATCGTTACGACATCGGCAGTGGCCAGACCACTCAGTTGACCAAACACCGTCATTTCGACGTGCGCTGGGCCAGCGGCGACCGCGCCGGAAACATCGTTTACGAATACGGCGGCGAACTGCGCGTCTATGACGTGAACGCGAATCAGGACCGCGCGATCAGCATCAGCGTGCCGACCGATGGCGCCAAGACGCGAGCCGAACACATCCCGGTCGCCGACCGCGTCGAGCAGTTTGGCCTGAGTCCGCATGGCGAGCGCGTATTCTTTGTTGCCCGCGGCGATCTGTTCAGCGTGCCGGTCGAGCATGGCATCACCCGCGATCTGACCCAGACTCCGGGAGCGCATGAGCGCGAGGCGGCGTGGGCGCCCGATGGCAAGCGCATCGCCTATGTGTCGGATCAAAGCGGCGAGGAAGCCATCTGGCTGCGCGATACCGATGGCGCCGGCGCGGCGCGGCAGTTGACTCATGAAGTCTACGGACGTTTGTATACTTTGCGTTGGGCACCGGACGGCAAGCGCATTGCGTTCAGCGACAGCGTCAATCGCGTGCAGGTGCTGGACGTCGCCAGCGGCAAGGTGAGCGAAATCGCGCGCGATCCGTTCGGCCTGCAGCGCGATTACGCCTGGTCGCCAAAGGGCGGCTATCTGGCCTATACACTGAACGAGGACAATGCGCAGCCATCGGTGTTCGTCTGGACCGTGGCCGACGGGAAAAGCCAGCGCGTCACCGATCCCTTGTTCGGCGAATCGACGCCGGCGTTCTCGCCGGATGGCAAGTTCCTGTACTTCCTCGGTGCGCGCGAATGGGCGCCGCAATTGAGCACGGTCGAATGGAACTACGCGGCCAACCGCACCACCGGCATCTATGCGCTGACCTTGCAGAAGGACGGACCGAGCCCGTTCCCGCTGCAGGACGACGAACCCAAGGAAAAAAAAGGAGACAGCGACGACAAGGATAACGGCAAGGACGAAAAAAATAAGGACGAAAAAGAAAAGAAGGAAAAAAGCAACAAGCCCGTCATCGAGCGCATCGATTTCGACGGACTCGCCGCGCGCCTGACCCGCGCACCGATCGATGCCGACAATATCCAGTCGCTGGCGGTGACAGACAAGGACATCGTCTACACGGTCAGCGACGCACCTTATTATGGTCGCGACGGTCGCTTCAAGCCGCAGATCCACGCCTTCAATCTCAAGCACCGCAAGGACAAGACCCTGGTCGAGGATGTGGACGATTCGGCCTTGTCCGACGATGGCGAAAAGCTGCTGGTGCACAGTGGCAAGACCTACAAGGTCTACGACGTCGATGGCGATGCCAAGGATGCGAAGACGATCGATACCTCGGGCCTGGCGCTGACGCGCGATCCGCACCAGGAGTTTGCCGAAATCTTCCGCGAAGTCTGGCGCCGCTACCGCGATTATTTCTACTCGCCGAAGATGAACGGTTACGACTGGCCCGCATTGCGCGCCAAGTACGAACCGCAACTGCAATACGTCGGCGACCGCTCGGACTTGAATTATCTGCTCGGCCAGATGGTTGGAGAACTGAGCAATTCGCATTCCTACGTCAGCGGCGGCGACCTGGGGTTGCCGAAGAAACCCAGCGTCGGCCTGCTCGGCGCGCGCTTCGAGTTGGATAAGGCTTCAGGTTGCTATCGCATCCAGAGCATCATGACCGGCGAAAACGACGAGGAGCGTTATCGCTCGCCGTTGACTGAAGTCGGCGTTGACGTGCACGTCGGCGACTACATCCTCGCCATCAACGGCCGCGAGCTGGCGGCGCAGGACAATCCATACCATTTGCTCCAGATTGCGCCCGGGCAACCGGTCGAATTGCGCGTGAGTGCGAAAGCCGACGGCACGAACGCGCGCAGCGTTCTGGTCAAGCCGGTCGCGAACGAAGACAGCCTGAAGTACTACGCCTGGGTCGAACACAATCGGCGTTATGTCGACGAACAGTCCGGTGGGAAAATTGGATATGTATACATTCCCGATATGGGCGCCGATGGTATCCGCGAATTCATCAAGTGGTATTACCCGCAGATCCGCAAACAAGGACTGATCGTGGACGTGCGCGACAACGGCGGCGGCAATGTCTCGGCGATGATCATCGAGCGTCTGGCGCGCAAGATCCTCGGCGTCAACTTCGATCGCAACGCGACCGCCACTGGCACCTATCCGCCGGAGGTGTTCCACGGTTACATGGCCGCGCTGATCAACGAGTCGAGCGCCTCGGATGGCGACATCTTTTCCTACATGTTCAAGCAGGCGAAACTCGGGCCGACGATCGGCAAGCGCACCTGGGGCGGCGTGGTCGGCATCAACGATTACGGTCCGGTGCTCGACGGCGGCCAGGTCGAGGTGCCGGAGTTCGTGGCCATCGCCGATCTCAACGGCAATTATCACGTCGAAGGCGAAGGCGTGCATCCGGATATCGAGGTGGACAATGATGTGTTCTCCACCATCCACGGCAAGGATCCGCAACTCGACCGCGGCATCGCCGAAGTGATGGCGAAGATCAAGGAAAACCCGCTGGTGTTGCCGCAGCGTCAGGCCGATCCGATCAAGGCACCGCCGGATATGCGGCCGAAATAATAGCGTTAACGGCATCGTACAGATGCGACGCCAGTGCGCGCGGATCGAGCGCGCTGGCGCAGGGCAGCACGCCGAGGCACGGTGCCAGCAGCCGCGCGCGCAGGGTGGCCAGGTTGTCTTCGACACGGTCCATCGCCGGATCGATGCGGTTGCCGATCCAGCCGATCCAGTGACAGCCATCGGCGGCGATGGCGCGTGCGCTCAGGATCGCGTGATTGAGACAACCCAGGCGCAGGCCGACAACAAGAATCACCGGCAGCTTCAACGCGTGTACCAGATTGGCCTGCATCAAGCTCGAGGAAAAGGGTACGCACCAGCCACCGACGCCTTCGACCACGACGCAATCGGAATTTGTGGACAATGCGGCGAAGGCGGTGGTGATCGGATCGAGCCGGATCTCGATTCCGCTATCGGCCGCGGCGAGATGCGGCGCAATCGGATCACGCAACGCATACGGATTGACCAAGTCGTAATCGGGTCGGCCGGCGCTGTGCGCGATCAGTAGCTCGGCGTCGTCGTTGCGCCAGCCCTGCGGTGTTTCCACACAGCCGCTGGCAACCGGTTTCATGCCGGTGGCGCGGTATCCACTCGCGTTCAGCGCTGCCAGCAGGGTTGCAGAAACCAGGGTCTTGCCAATGCCGGTGTCGGTGCCGGTGACGAACACTCCACGCATCATGCGTTGGCCGTGGGCGGCGGCGACAGGGTTTTGGTCATTTTCGTCGGCTGGCTCATGGGTGAGAATTTCGGATTGGCGTGCAGCATACGGTGCGGCAAAGCACGAAGCTACCGGCTAGAATGCGGCACGGGCATTCACGGAATCCACCATGTTCACTGCCGCCGCACTACAGGCGACCGACAAGGCCGGCCAATATCGCGAACTCGCCGCACAGGCGCGCGGCTTGCTGCATGGCGAGCGCAACCTGGTCGCCAATGCGGCCAATGTCTCCGCGCTGGCCTGGCATGCGTTGCCGGATCTGAACTGGTGCGGGTTCTATCTTTTCGACGGCGAAGAACTCGTCGTCGGTCCGTTCCAGGGCAGGCCAGCCTGTGTGCGCATCGCGCTCGGCAAGGGCGTATGCGGCACGGCGGCGGCGACGCGGCAGACGCAGGTGGTGCGGGACGTCAATGATTTCGCCGGACATATTGCCTGCGATGCGGCGTCGCGCTCGGAGATCGTGGTGCCACTGGTTCTGCACGACAAGCTCATCGGCGTGTGGGACGTGGACAGTCCGGTACCGGCGCGCTTCGACGATGACGATCGCGCCGGCATGGAAGCACTTGCCGCCGTGTTTCTCGATTCGTTGCAGGCCTGACCGATGGCGAACGACAAAGTGGAAAAAGACAAGATCCGCAACATTGGCCCCAAATCCGCGGCGTGGCTGCGCCAGGTCGGCGTGCGTACGCAGGAAGATCTGCTGCGGCTGGGAGCGGTCGAGGCTTTCATGAAGGTCAAGCGTGCCGGCTTCCGGCCGAGCCTGAACCTGCTCTATTCCCTGGCCGGCGCGATCGAAAACTGTCATTGGGCCGATTTGCCCGACGAGCGCAAGGCCGCGCTGGTTCTGGCCGCGGAATCGGCCGAGGTGGCCAATCCGATCAAGACGCGCTGGCAGAAACAGGTCGAACGCAGCGAGCACGGCGCCGGGTCGAAACCAGAGCCGCAGGAAGACGAAGCTGAACCGGCGACGGCTGAATTTCTCGACAATCCGGATACCGAGCACACGGCCGGGGTCGAGGATTGAGGGCGATTTCCGGCGTCAGACAGGGTGTAAACAGTCTCAGCGTACCACCGCGTAATCGCGTGCGTGTTCGTCCCAGCGCGGCGTTGCGCGGATTGCCGGCAGCACGTCTTCCGGTGAATCCACCAGCGACCACATTGCTGCGTGCTCGGGATTCATGAAACGTTCGCTGATCACCTGTTGCATGAAAGTTTGCAGCGGCGCGTAGAAATTGCGCGTGTTCAGCAGCACGATCGGACTGAAGTACAAGGCGAGGCGCTTGAGCGTGATCGCCTCGAACAACTCTTCCAGTGTGCCACAGCCACCAGGCAACGCCACCACGGCGTCGGAACCCGTCAACAGGCGGTGTTTGCGTTCGCGCATGTCTTCGACCACCTCGAGATTGGCGATGCCCGGATGCTGCCACTCGACTTCGGTCATGAAACGCGGAATAACGCCGATCACCTGGCCGCCGCGCGCCAGTGCGCCATTGGCCAGCGATCCCATCAGGCCCACCCCGCCGCCGCCGTAAACAATGGTGCAGCCGGTTTCGGCGAGCACTGCGCCCAGGCGCTCGGCCGCGGCATGATAAAGCGGGTCGCAGTGTTGGCTGGATGCGGCGTAAACGCAGATGCGCATGGGCGATTCCACGGGATCAGACGGGTTGATTCTACCTGCCAGTCATTCGTTCAGGTTTGGTTTAACCAGAATCCAACGATTGGTTTGCTACGGTCGCGCACTCATCGTCGCGGCCGGATTGGTTTGCGGTCGATTCCGACAGGTTTCTCCGGGGCTTCATCCGCATGCTACTGCGACGACTGACTACCACGATTGTGTTTGCCGTAGCCATGATGGCAAACGCCAGCGTCTTCGCTGCGCCGTTGTCATCGGCGCCATCGGCCTGCCTCGCCGAGGCGTTGGATGCCGTCTTCGAGTCTCCCGTGCTGAACGAACTGGCTGCGCCGACTTTTGCCGAATCCGCTCCGGCGATCGTTGCCGACGCCGCGGCTGAAGTGACGGAAACAACGCGCAATCCGCGTCAACTGCTCGCCGCTTTCGCGATGGAACTGCGCGATATCCGTTATCGCCGTGGCGGTCGCGCACCGTCCACCGGGTTCGATTGCAGCGGTTTTGTCCATTACGTATTCGCGCATGCCCTCGGCATCGACCTGCCGTCGAACTCCGCCGAACAGTTCCACGCCGGGACCCGGATCGCCCGCGACGAGCTGCAAACAGGCGACTTGGTGTTCTTCCATACCCACGGCAAGCGCATCTCGCACGTCGGCATCTATCTCGGCGACGGCCGCTTCATCCATTCGCCCACCACCGGCCAGCGCGTGCGCGTCGATCGTCTCAATGAGCATTACTGGGCGCGTCATTTCGCCGGCGCCAAGCGGCCGGACGGTGTGGCAAAAGCCGATCTGGCGTACAACCTGCCTCCGGCAAGCTGAAGCGGCGGTCGGCTCAAGCCGCATCGCCGCGCAACGCCCGCACCTTCGCTTCCAGCGCCGCCGCTGTGGCTTCCGCTGCCGGCACCGCTGGTCCGGCGACGAGTTCGATTTTCGACCAGAATCGTCGCGGCAGGCGCAGGCGTTCGAGCGTGGAATCGCGGCGGCTGAAGATGCTGCCCCAGAGGCCGCGCAGGGCCATCGGCACCACCGGCACGGGGCGGGTGGCGAGGATGCGTTCGACGCCGGGGTGGAAACGCTGGATCTCGCCGTCGCGGGTGATGCCGCCTTCGGGAAAGATGCAGACGATATTGCCTGCGGCCAGTTCCTTGTCCACTTCGACGAAGGCGCGTTCCATGATGCTGGCATCTTCCTTCGCGCCGGCGATCGGAATTGCCTTGGCGGACTGGAATACGAACTTGAGGAACGGGATGTCGAAGATCTTGTAGTACATCACAAAGCGCACCGGGCGGCGCACGCTGCCCATGATGACCAGCGGATCCATGAAGCTGACGTGGTTGCACACCAAGAGTACCGGACCATGTTCGGGAATGTTTTCCAGCCCCGAACTGCGGATGCGGTAGAGCGTGTTGATCAGCACCCAGTCGATGAAGCGCAGCAGGAATTCCGGCACCAGAGTATAAATGTATATTGCGACCAAGGCATTCATCAGCGCCGTGGCCAGCAGCAGTCCGGGGATGCTCAATTGCGCCTTGTTCAGCAGGATCGTCGACAGCAGCGCGGCGGCGACCATGAACAGGGCGTTGAGGATATTGTTCGCGGCGATCACGCGCGATCGCCGTGCTGGATCGCTGCGTGTCTGCACCAATGCAAATAGGGGCACGATGAAGAAGCCGCTGAAGATCGCCATCAGCACCAGGTCGATCAGGATGCGCCACATATGCGGCTGCGCGAGCATCGCCGCGACGCCCAGATTCAACTCGCCGGCATTGCCGGGATGGGCGAAATACAGGTCGGCACCGAACACGGTCATGCCGATCGAGCCGAACGGTACCAGGCCGATTTCCACCTTGTGCCCGGACAATTTTTCGCATAGTGCCGAACCCAGGCCGATGCCGACCGAGAAAATGGCGAGCAGCAGGGTGTACACGCCGGGGCCGCCACCGAGGACTTCCTTGGTGAAGTTCGGCAATTGGGTGAAATAGATCGAGCCGTAGAACCAGAACCAGGAAATGCCCAGACACGACAGGAAGACGGAACGATTGCCGCGGATGTAAGCGACGTTGCGCCAGGTTTCGCTGAACGGGTTCCAGTTGAGTTTCAGATCGGGATCGGGTGCCGGTGCGCGCGGCATTGCCAGCGCGCAAATCAGACCGACGATGGCGATGCCGATCGCGGTGCCGCCGACCAACCACGCGCCGATGCCCTCGACGCGGATCAGTTCCGAGCCCAGGATCGTGCCGAGCAGGATCGCCACGAAGGTCGCCAACTCGATCAGACCGTTGCCGCCGACCAGTTCGCGGTCGTCCAGCACTTGCGGCAACAGGCCGTACTTGAGCGGGCCGAACAGGGTCGAGTGCACGCCCATCATGAACAGCATCGCCAGCAACAGAGGAATGCTGTGGCTCAGGAATCCCGCACAGGCGATGACCATGATTACGATTTCAAGCAGCTTGACGAGCTGCGCCAGGCGCGCCTTGTCGAACTTGTCCGAAAGCTGGCCGCTGGTCGCCGAGAACAGCAGGAACGGCAGGATGAACAGGCCAGCGGCGAGATTGGTATAAAAGTTTACATCGGCGACGGTCAATCGCGCGGTGAGGAACGCGACCAGGATGACCAGCGCGTTCTTGAACACGTTGTCGTTGAACGCGCCCAGCGCCTGAGTCAGGAAGAACGGCAGGAACCGGCGCTCACGCAACAACTGAAACTGGTTTCGATCGGACATCGGATGGAATTCCCAAGGCCGCGTGAAGGGTAACAAACCCGGGCCGCAGCCGCTGAACTGGTGAGCGGCTGCGTTGCCCGCTAGACTGTACAGCCCTGCCACCCGCTGACACGCCTCGTGCCAGCCTCAAGCGATGCCCTTCATGCTGAAATCGATACGTTTGCTCCGCGGCTGCGTCCTGTGCGCGCTGTTGTGCCTGTGCACGCCACATCTGTTCGCGGCCGATGCGCTGGTCAAGACCTTGCCGCTGCCGGATACGTCGAAACTCAAACCCGAACAAGTCAAGGAATTGACCGACGCGCGGGGCGCCTTTGAAAAATCCCGCGTCAACCTCATTGGCGATTCTCTAGCAGCCGCTTATGCCTTGATGGGGGCGGCCTACGCCCGCAACGGATTCGATGACGTCGCCGCGATCGCGTTCTACGACGCCTCACAATTGGCACCGAAGGACGGCCGCTGGATGTATCTGCGCGGCGTCATTGCCAACGCGCAGAAACTCCCCGCCGACGCACGCGCAGATTTCCAGGCGGCCCTGGCACTGGATCAAGACTATCTGCCGATCCGCTATCGACTGGCCGATACCCTGATGGACATGGGCGACGCCGATGCCGCACGCAAATTGCTGCTCGATGCACTGCCGCAGCATCCGGATCAACCGACGCTGTTCGCCATGCTCGGTCGCATCGAGCTCAAGCAAAAACGCTACGGCGAGGCGATCGAGCATTTGCAAAGCGCATTGAAACTCGAGCCGCAGGCGAACGCGCTCTACAAGGATCTCGCCGACGCCTACAGCGGTCAAGGCAACACGGAATTGGCCGATGAGGCCAAAGCCAAGATCGGAACCGCGCCGCCCACGATTGACGATCCGCTGGTCGCCGGCATGTACAGCCGTGGTCTGCAACTGAGCGGTACGCCGCTGCAACAGGCCGAAGAACTGCTTGCCATGCACCGTTTCGCCGCGGCCCGGGCCAAGGTCGAGGAAGAGGTCAAAACCAATGCCAACGATGTCGACGCGATCGCTTTCGCTGCGCGTCTGGATGCACTCATGGGCAAGTCCGGCGTGGCCCGGGACGAAGCCGCACGCGCGATCAAGCTCAAGCCCGACAGCGCCAGCGCCAATCTCAGCCAGGGCATGGTCTACGAGTTCGGCGGCGACGATGCGAATGCGTACGCGTTCTACCAGCGTGCCGTGCATGCCGATCCGAAACTGGCGGATGCGCGCCTGTTGTTCGGCAACGCGCTGATGCGGCGCGGCGACTTTGCCCAGGCGGTCGAACAGTATCGCCAGCTTGCCGCGATCGATCCGCACGCCGAGAGCATCGATTCGCGTCTTGCGGCGGCTCAGGTTGCGGCCGGTCGTTGCGGTGATGCACTGACGCAGGTCAATGCCGAACTGGCCAAGCGCCCGCAGGATGGCGATCTGATGCAGGTATTCGTGCGCTTGGCCAGCACCTGCCCGGCGGCGAGTGCGCAGGAGCGCAGCATGGCACTCGATTACGGTATGACGTTGTACAAGCAGCGCCCGAATGCAAGCGACACCACGGCACTGGCGCTGGCGCAGGCGGCGAACGGCAAGTTCGATGATGCGCAAAAATCCCAGGCCGAAGCGATCTACGAAGCCGTGCGCTTGGGCGACACGACGCGCGCGCAGATGTACCGGGAAACCATGCGCGACTTCGTGGCCAAACGCGTTCCCGCGCGTCCGTGGCCGTCGAACCATCCCTGGTTCAAACCACCGCTGATGAGTACGTTGCCACAGCCGCCACAAGCCGCGAGCCCGGCGGCCAAACCGGCGCATTGAATCCGGCGCGGGAATCCGTGCCGACGCGTTGCCAAATGGCGGATATTTCGTCACCATCTCGGCCATGGCCGGATGGCGCGAACGCTGGCGAGGGTGGGTGCGCAAGCCGCAACGCGCGGAAGCGTCGACGGGTGTGGTTTGGCATCTGCGCATTGAGCGCGAGCGTGGGGCCGTCGGTCGTCTCAACGACAAGCTCGAACAGACGCTACGGCCAAGTGTGCCGGAACCGGCACTGCGCGCACTCCAGGTCGCACTCGATGAATTGCTCACCAATGTCATCCTGCACGCGCAGCAGGCATCGGGTCCGATCGAACTGCAACTGGCGCGCACGGCCGGCGTGCTCGATGCCACGGTCAGTTATCTGGCCGAGGACTTCGACCCGACCCAATGGCGGTCCGCCGATGTTGGTAGCAGCGTGGAGGATTCCCAGTTTGGCGGTCACGGTATCCGCCTGGTGCGCGCCTTGATGGACGATTTCCGTCACGAATACATCGACGGCCGCAACGTCGTGCATCTGCGCAAACGTTGCTGAGCGCTTTCATCGAGTCGTGCGGCGCGCGATTGGGCAAGCCGGTAGGTTGGGGTGAACGCAGTGAACCCCAACGTGGTCAGGAGGTTTGTTGGGGTTCGCGATCGCTCATCTCAACCTACAAAACTGCGCAAGCGTTGCTGAGCCTGCTGACTTCGCCGATCAGCGTTTGCCAAGCGCGCGATAACCGATATCGCGTCGGTAGAACATGCCGTCGAAATGAATGCGCCGCGCTGCCGTGTAGGCGTGTGATTGCGCCGCGATCAGATTCGCGCCGAGCGCGCAAACCGTGAGCACTCGACCGCCGCTGGTCAGCACGATCCCGTTTTCCACTTTTGTACCGGCGTGGAAAACCTTCACGTCGGCACCGAATGCAGTGTCGTGGCCGGTAATGACATCACCGGTGCGTACCTTGCTGGGATAACCCGAAGCGGCGAGGACCACGCCGAGCGCGGGACGCGGATCCCAGGACACGCTGACGTGGTCGAGACGTCCGTCGATCGCCGCATCGATCAGGTCAAGCAGATCCGAGCGCAGACGCAGCAGGATCGGTTGGGTTTCCGGATCGCCCAGACGCACATTGAACTCGATCACGCGCGGCGCGCCGTCGCGATCGATCATCAGTCCGGCGTAGAGGAAGCCGATGAACGGCGCGCCTTCTGCGGCCATGCCGGCCAGAGTAGGCTCGATGATTTCCCGCAAGATGCGCTGTTCGACGTCCGCCGTCACCACCGGGGCCGGCGAATACGCTCCCATGCCGCCGGTGTTGGGGCCGAAGTCGCCATCGTCGCGGCGCTTGTGATCCTGGCTGGTCGCCAGCGGCAGCGCGCGGCGGCCGTCGCACAACACGATATAGCTGGCTTCCTCGCCGTCGAGAAATTCCTCGATGACCACTTGGGACGAAGCCGCCCCGAGCAAATGCGCACCCAGCATGTCGTGCAAGGCCTGTTCTGCATCAGCCAGGGTCAGCGCCACCACCACACCCTTGCCGGCCGCGAGGCCATCGGCCTTGATCACGATCGGTACACCGTGCGAGCGCACGTAGGTCAGCGCCGGCGCAAGTTCGGTGAATGCGGCGTAGCGCGCGGTGGGAATGTTGTGGCGGGCGAGAAAATCCTTGGCGAACGCTTTCGAGCCTTCCAGTTGCGCAGCGATCTTGCGCGGCCCGAAACAACGCAGGCCCTCGCCGCGGAAACGATCGACAATGCCGGCGACCAGTGGGCCTTCGGGGCCGATCACGGTCAATGCGACATTTTCCACTTTTGCCAGACGCAGCAAACCGTCGCTATCGCTCATCGCAACGGCAACATTGCGCACGCCATGTTCGAGTGCCGTGCCCGCGTTGCCAGGCGCGACGATGACTTCGCTCACGCGCGGCGATTGCTTGAGTTTCCAGGCCAGCGCATGTTCGCGGCCGCCGGAGCCGATGACGAGGATTTTCATGTGAATTGCATAGTGCCTGGATGGTTGCTTTGTTCGTCATTCCGGCAGGGATTGCCGGAATCCAGTTGCCAGCGAAGGCAGAGTTCAGCTTTCTACAACATTGGCATCCATGCAGTCTGGTTCCCCCGCAACCGCGGTCGCGGCTTCGACCATGCCGGGATGACCTCAATGACGGAAATGCCGCACGCCCGTGAACACCATCGCCATGTGGTTTTCGTCGGCGGCGGCGATGACTTCGGCGTCGCGCATCGAGCCGCCTGGCTGAATCACCGCGCGGATGCCGGCGGCAGCGGCGGTATCGATGCCGTCGCGAAACGGAAAAAACGCATCCGAGGCCATCACGCTGCCGCTCACGTCAAGTCCGGCTTCCTCGGCCTTGATGCCGGCGATCTTCGCGCTGATCACGCGGCTCATCTGGCCGGCACCGATGCCGATGGTGCGTCCACCATGCGCATAGACGATGGCGTTGGACTTGACGAACATCGCCACATGCCAGGCGAACAACAGATTGCGCAGTTCGTCGGCATCCGGCACGCGCCGTGTGACCACTTTCAGATCGGACAACATCAGGGTGTCGCGGTCGGCATCCTGCACCAGCAGGCCCCCGGCGATGCGCTTGTATTCCAGCGTCGCCGCCGCCTGCTCGGGCCATTGGCCGCAGGCCAGCACGCGCACATTGGGCTTCTTGGAAAATGCGGCCAGCGCGTCGTCGTGCACTTCCGGCGCGAGCACCACTTCGACGAATTGCCGCTCCAGGATTTCCAGTGCGGTCGCCACGTCGAGCGGCTGATTGAAGGCGATGATGCCGCCGAAGGCTGATACTGGGTCGGTGATATAGGCGGCGTTGTAGGCGTCGAGCGCCGTCGCGGCGAGCGCCACGCCGCAGGGATTGGCGTGCTTGACGATGACACAGGCGGGCGCTTTCTGAAACGCTTTCACGCATTCGAGCGCAGCGTCGGCGTCAGCAATATTGTTGTAGCTCAGTTCCTTGCCGGCGAGCAACCGCGCCGTGGCCACCGTGCCGGCGGCGTGCTTGGGATCGAGGTAGAGCGCGGCGTTCTGATGAGGATTCTCGCCGTAGCGCAACACCGACTTGCGCGTGAACGACAGGTGCAGGCTGGGCGGAAATTGATCGACCCGATCGGCGCTGGTCCGGGTACCGAGCCAGGTTGCGATCGCGCCGTCGTAGCGTGCCGTATGCGCATACGCCTTGGCGGCGAATCGGCGGCGTTGATCGAGCGTAGTGCCTTCGTGCGCGTGCAGGGTTTCGATCAGCTCGGCGTAGTCGGCCGGGTCGGCCACCGCGATTACATGTTCGTGGTTCTTGGCTGCGGCGCGCAACATCGCCGGACCGCCGATATCGATGTGTTCGATCGCGTCGGCCAGAGAGCAATCGGGCGCGGCCGTCACCTGCTCGAAGGGATACAGATTCACCACCAGCAGATCGATGCCGTCGATGCCGTGCTGCTCCATGACCGCATCGTCTGCACCGCGCCGGCCGAGCAGGCCGCCGTGGATCTTCGGATGCAAGGTCTTGACGCGGCCATCCATGATCTCGGGAAAGCCCGTCACGTCGCTGACTTCGCGTACGTTGATGCCGGCCTCGCGCAAGCTGCGCGCGGTGCCACCAGTGGATATCAAGACAACGCCGAGTGCGTCCAGCCCCTGCGCCAGATCGATCAGACCGGTTTTGTCGGACACGCTGATCAGCGCGCGCCGGACGGGTACCAGGGTGGCGTCGAACATCGGATTTCCCACAGCGGCTGACAGGCAATTATAGCGGCTTGCGCCTCAGCCCAGTCCGCACGCGGCCAATTTCTTGCGCAAGGTGGCGCGGTTGATGCCGAGTGCCAAGGCGGCCTTGCTCTGGTTGCCCTTGCTCCACTTGAGCACTTCGTGCAGCAGTGGCGTTTCCATTTCGCACAGCACCAGATCGTAGAGGCCCTCGGGCGCCTGCGAATCCAGGTCGGTCAGATAACGGCGTACTGCACGCGCTACGCATTCGCGCAGCGCCGGTTGCAGTACGGCATCGGCAGCCAAATCGGCATGCAGGGCAGGAGCGGCATTCACAACGGCGAACAACCCTTTAGGTGTGTTGACTTCCTTGGCGTCCCCGCAGTGCGATCTGGGCAACGATCCGGACGGCGGCGGGGGGAAGCGAGTCTAGCGCCAAGTTTACGGTCGGGTAAAGTGCCGCTGAAATTCGTCCACGCGACGCGTGGGTACGTCGTCGCCAGGTCAGAGGAACTTGAATTCGAACGCGACCGCGTTTTTGCCCGGATCGGCCACCTCAAAAACCAGGGCTGCGGTCGCGCCCGGTGCCATGCCGGCGGCAAGATTGTGGCCTTCTCCCAGATATTCCTGCGGCTGGAAGCGACGCATCGCGATGCGATTCTCGTCCAGATCCGACAGCGTGATTTCGACTTCGGGCCAGGCCTGATGAAAATCCGCGGTATTGCGCAGCGTGGCCGAGATGATCAACGCATTCGGCACCGACGGATGCGGACGGATATCGCGCGAAAGCAATTCGAGTTTTGCCGGATCGTGACGCAACGGCAACTGACAGCCCAGTTCGGCACAGGCGCTGTCGAGCCAGGGACGCACATGGGCGTCGTCGACGAGCGCTGTGCGCTCGGCATAGCCGATCTGCGCCAGCAGGCTGAGCAGCAGGACGGTCGCACCCACGGCCCACGGCCAGTTGCGGGCAGTCGAACGCTTGCGTTGTGCGCGCGCAAAGGCGGGCGTTTGCGCGCGGCGTTGCATCGGCCGCTGTTGCCGCTCGTCCGGATCGAACAGTGTTGCCTGCTGGTTCGGTTGCGGCCGCAGCGCCGGTACCGACATCTGTGGCGGCGCACCGGCGCCCGGGTGAGCCAGCAGATGTTGCACCGGCTCCGGCGGCAGCTGTTCCGTCAGCGTGCGCAGCGCATCGAACACCGCGGCGCAATGCCCGCAGCGCAGGCTGCCGTGTCCTTCCGCGAGCGTGGCAACAGTGATCTTGTAGATCGTCAGGCATTCGGGGCATTGCGTGTACATGGCGCGATTGTACGCGAGCGCGGGACCGGAAGAGCTAGTCCTTGCGCCGCCCGGTAATCCGCAGCCAGTCCTCGCGCACGGCGACGTCGAGTGCGTCGAACCATTCTGCGTAACGCGTGAGCAATTCGTCTTCCTGTCCGCCGAGGATGCCGGACAGCGCGAGTGCGCCGCCAGGTTTGAGACATCGCGCGAACCGCGGCGCCAGTTCGGCGAGCGGGCCGGCGAGGATATTCGCCACCAGCACATCGGCGGTTATTTGTGGAAAATGTTGCGGAAGATACAAATCCAGTTTGTCTGCGACGTCATTGCGTTGCGCATTGTCGCGGCTGGCCGCCAAAGCCTGCGCATCGTTGTCGACGCCGATCACGCGCGCTGCGCCGAGCTTGAGCGCGGCGATGGCGAGGACGCCGGAGCCGCAGCCGTAGTCGATCACGGTCTTGCCGCCGAGATCGGCGCCATCGAGCCATTCCAGACATAACGCCGTGGTTGGATGCGTGCCGGTGCCGAAAGCCATGCCTGGGTCCAGGCGCACGATCACGGCATCGCCCAGGTCCGGCGGCGGTTCGATGTTCCACGGATAAATCCACAGGCGCCGGCCGAAGCGCATGGGTTGGAATCGATCCATCCAGGCGCGCGTCCAGTCCTGATCCGCGATGTCGTTGAATGCGAGCTGTTCCGGCGTGAGTTCCGGCGCCAGATCGGTCAGCGCATGGATCAGGCCAGCGCGGTCGGTGTCGGCGGCGAACAGTGCTTGCACGACGATGTCGTTCCACACCGGCGTTTCACCAACACCGGGTTCGAAGATCGCACGCTCGTCGGGCGTGTCGGCATCGGCATCACGCAAGGTGATCGACAGCGCGCCCAGGTCTTCCAGCGCCGCTTCGATCGATGCCTGCTGCGCGGCGTGAAGGGTTAGGGAAAGTTCTAGCCACATGACGCGTCAAAGATGCCCGCGAATCTCATGCAATTGTCCGTCGATCCCTACCGATGCGGCCGAAACTCCAAGTTCCGACGCGATTGAGGAGATGCATATGATGTCAGCGAGTGACAGGGCGCCCTCAATTAGCAGTTGCGTCGGCCGGCGATGTTGCGCAATCTGGCGCAGCTCATCGCAGGTTATTGGGTCGCCGTCTACGCTGAATTTTCCACCTGTGAGGCTGAGAACCTGCATTGGCACATCGGGTACGTAGGGAAGAGTAAGTCCTGCTGGCTCCTTGTGCGCGAGTCCTGCGCAACCTGAAATGCCCGTGCACACAATCAAGCACATGGCTCCGGCCAAAAGTTTTTGTGGGTTTCGATTAGCCAAGACCGATTACCTTCTCGCGCTGTTCGGCGATGCGCTTTTCCAGATAGTGGATGTTCTGGCCACCGCTGTGGAAGCCGACATCGGCGAGGATGCGCTGCTGCAAGGGGATATTCGTCTTGACGCCGTCGATGACGAGTTCACCGAGCGCGATGCGCATGCGCGCGATCGCGGTGTCGCGGTCGCGGCCGTGCACGATCAACTTGCCGATCATCGAATCGTAGTTCGGCGGAATGCGGTAGCCATCGTAGATATGTGTATCCATGCGCACGCCGGGGCCGCCAGCGGCGAGATAGCGTTTGACCGTGCCGGGCGACGGCATGAAGGTATCCGGGTCTTCGGCGTTGATGCGGCATTCGATCGAATGGCCGGTCAACTTGATGTCGCTCTGACGCAGCGAGAGCTTTTCGCCAGCAGCGATCAGCAACTGCTCGCGCACGAGGTCGACGCCGGTGACGAACTCGGTCACGGGATGTTCGACCTGGATGCGCGTGTTCATTTCGATGAAATAGAATTTTCCATTCTCGTACAGGAACTCAAAGGTCCCGGCACCGCGGTAGCCGATGCGCAGGCAGGCCTCGACGCAGACCTTGCCGATCGCCTCGCGCTGCTCGGCGCTGATGCCGGGCGCGGGCGCTTCCTCGACCACTTTCTGATGGCGGCGTTGCATCGAGCAGTCGCGCTCGCCGAGATGAATCGCGTTGCCCTGGCCGTCGGCCAGCACCTGGATTTCCACATGGCGCGGATTTTCCAGGTACTTTTCCATATACACCTGATCGTTGCCGAACGCTGCCTTGGCTTCAGTCTTGGTCATCACGATCGCATTGTTCAGATGTGCTTCGGTGTGGACCACACGCATGCCGCGTCCACCGCCGCCGCCCGCCGCCTTGATGATGACGGGATAGCCGATTTCGCGTGCAACGCGGAGGTTTTCGGTCGCGTCGTCGCCCAGCGGCCCGCCGGAGCCGGGCACGCAAGGCACGCCGGCGGATTTCATCGCCTTGATCGCCTGCACCTTGTCGCCCATCAGGCGGATCACGTTGGCGGTCGGGCCGATGAAGATGAAGCCCGACTGTTCCACGCGCTCGGCGAAATCCGCATTCTCGGAAAGGAATCCATAGCCGGGATGGATTGCCTGGGCGTCGGTGACTTCAGCTGCGGCGATGATCGCCGGCACGTTGAGGTAACTCTCCGCCGCCGGAGCGGCGCCGATGCAGACCGACTCGTCGGCCATGCCAACATGTTTGAGGTTGCGGTCGACGGTGGAATGCACCGCCACGGTCTTGATGCCCAGCGTGTGGCAGGCGCGCAAGATGCGCAGGGCAATTTCGCCGCGGTTGGCGATGACGACTTTATCGAGCATGCCGCCGGCCTCAGCCAATGACGAACAATGGCTGATCGAACTCGACCGGTTGGCCACTGACGGCCAGGATCGCAAGAACGCTGCCTGCGGTATCGGCTTCGATCTGGTTGAACATCTTCATCGCCTCGATGATGCCCAGCGTATCGCCCACCTTGACCTGTTGACCGATCTTGACGAAGGCCGCCGCCTCGGGATTCGCCGAGGCGTAAAACGTGCCGACCATCGGCGAGCGCAGGATGTGGCCGGCCGGCAGGTCCTCACCCGTCGTGGCTGTCGTGTTGCCCACCGCAACGGGCGGTGCCGGTACGCGTGGTGCCTCGCTGTGCATGGGCGCGGCGGCCGGCATCTGCACGGACGTAGTGAATCCGCCCTTAGGTAAACGGCTCAGACGAACGGATTCCTCACCTTCCTTGATCTCGAGTTCGGAAAGATTGGATTCTTCGAGAATATCAATGAGTTTTTTGATCTTGCGTAGATCCATGATGAATCCTTGTTCCAGACTCTTCGCTGGTTGAAATGGTGATATTCAGCGCGGTAATGGATGTTTCTCGTGTCGAGCGACGCTCCAGCTTTTATCCAGTTGCTCGATTGCCGCAGTCAGAGCCAGCCGATAGCTTGCCGCACCAAAGCCCGCAATCACGCCGACAGCAATATCGGAGAAATACGACTGGCGGCGGAACGGCTCGCGCGCATGCACATTGGACAGGTGCACCTCGATGAACGGAATGGCCACCGCCGCCAGCGCATCGCGCAGGGCGATGCTGGTGTGGGTGAATGCGGCGGGGTTGATCAGGATGAAGTCGGTGCCGTCGTCGCGCGCGTTATGCACGCGCTCGATCAGGGCATGCTCGGCATTGGACTGGAAGCTTTCGACGCTATGGCCAGATGCTCTCGCCCGCGCTGCCAGATCAGTATCGATGTCGGCTAGGCTGGCGTGGCCGTATATCGCCGGCTCGCGAATGCCGAGCAGGTTCAGGTTGGGGCCATGCAGGACGAGAATCTTTGCCACCCAAGTGACGCCTAACGAGCGCGACGGCCCGTGCAAGGGGGCGAAGTCTGCACTTCAGATTGCAAGTTGTCCAGTATGATCGCTACAAGATCGCCGGAGTTGGCCGATGTTAGCCGGAATGTTGCGACTGCAGATGCGGCTTGAGCCAGCCGTCCAACGCTGCCGCCGTGAAGCTGCCGGCGCGTTGGGCAAGTATCGTCCCATCCGGGCCGATTAGCACGCTGTACGGCAGCACGCTGCGGGTATCGCCAAAAGCCAGCGAGGGATTGGTTTCGTCATCGCCGCCGATCAGGATAGGGTAGCGCACGGGGTTATCCTTGAGAAAATCCTTCACTGAGTCGGCATCGTCGATGGCCACGCCGACCACGGCGAATCCCTCGCCCGCCAGGCGTTGCTGGGTGTGGTCGAGCAGGGGCATTTCCTCGCGACAGGGTCCGCACCAGGTCGCCCAGAAATTCAGCAGGACGAGTTTGCCGTCCCATTCGCTCAGGTGACGGAGTTTGCCATCGGCCTGCGGAAGGTGCATATCGGCACGCTGGTCGCCCGGCTTGAGTACGGAGACGCTGATGGGTGGTGCGATTTCGGCAGGCTGGTTGAAATGCGTGCCCGCCAGAAGTCCCAGCACCGCGCCGAGAATGGCAACGCAGACGATCAGAAGGTTGGACCGATTGAACATGGATGAAACTTACTTCGTCACTGCAGCAAGGCGTTGCAGAAAATGCGCGACATCCTCCGGCCCGGTCAGTTGCAAATCGGGTTTCGCGTAGCCGTCGGCGCCGAAGAACAGCGTGTCCGGCGGTGCCACGATGGCGTACTGTTTCATCAATGCCTGGTCGGTGTCGTCGTTTGCGGTGACGTCAGCCTGCAACAGGACAAAGCCGGCGAGCGCGACCTGCACCCCGGGGTTGGAAAAAGTGAACTTTTCCATTTCCTTGCACGACACGCACCAGTCGGCGTAGAAATCCAGCAGCGCCGGTTTGCCCGCGGACTTTGCCGCGGCCAGTTCGCGTTCGACATCGGCGACCGATTTCACTCGGTGCCAGGCCAGCGCCGCGGCGGCCGGATTTGCCGTTGCGCCACTGCCGGAACCGGCGGTGATGCCGCGCAGCGGTTGCAGCAGATCGTTCGATCCCGCGACCGCGCCGATCAGTTCTGCCGCGCCGGCGATCAGCAATACCACGCCGAGGGTCTTCCACAACTTGCGCCAGCCGGACGCGCCGTCGGGCAGGCGTTCGAGCGCGCCCAGGTAGACCGCGCAGGCCAGTGCAAGAAGCCCTGCCAGCAGCATGATCCAGACCGGATCAAGCACGCGCGACAGCATCCAGATGGCGAGCGCGAGGAAGGTCACGCCGAACACGGCCTTGACCGCATCCATCCACGCTCCCGCGCGCGGCAGCAATTTGCCGGCGCTGGCGCCGAACACGATCAGCGGCGCGCCCATGCCCAGTGCAAGCGCGAACAGGGCGAAGCCGCCGAGTACGGCGTCGTGTTTCTGCGCAATGTACAGAACCGCGACCGCCAGCGGCGGTGTCACGCACGGCCCGACAATCAGCGCCGACAGCGCGCCCATGATGGCCACGCCGGCCAGGGACCCGCCGGATTGCTTGTTGCTGACGTTGGCAATCTTCGATTGCCAGGAACTCGGCAATTGCAGCTCGTAGAAGCCGAACATCGACAGCGCCAGCAGCACGAACAGGCCGGCGAAACTCCACAGCACCCACGGTGTCTGGAAGGCGGCCTGAAGATTCTTTCCGGCCAGCCCGGCGATCACACCGGCGAGGGTGAAGATCACGGCGTTGGCGAGGATGTAAACAACGGAGAGCACCATGGCGCGGCGGGTGGAAATATTTTCGCCTGCGCCAGCGATGATGCCGGAGAGAATCGGAATCATCGGGAAGACGCAAGGTGTGAAGGCGAGGCCCAGTCCGGCCAGAAAGAACACACCGAACACCAGCCACAGCGAACCATCCAGGGCTTGCTGGAAGCGACTATCGTTGCCGGCTGGCGCTGGCGCCGAGGCGAGTTGCGCCGGAGCCGACGCCGCCATCGTGCCGGAATCCGCTTGCGGCAGGGCGACTTCGAGCGTGCGCGTCATCACCGGATAGCAGACGCTGTTTTCCTTGCAGCCCTGGAAACTGGCCGTCAGCGCCAGCGTCTGTACCGTGGCTTGGGTGCGCGTGAGCGGAACCGGAATCTCGACCTGATCGAAATACACCGTCGCTGTGCCGAAATTGGCGTCGGTATGCGGCTTGCCGGCGGGAAAGCGCGGTGCGCCGAGCGTTATTCCGCTGTCGTTGGTGACACTGAACTGGGTCTTGTCGCGGTACAGGTAATAACCTTTCGGCATGGTGAAGCGCGCCAGTATTTCGTTGGGCGCAGTCGCAATCGCCTCGAACACGAAGGCCTGTCCCGCCGGCAGCGGCTGGTCGCCGCCAAGCAGCGAACCACCGCTCGGAGCCGCCAGCGCCGCCGCCAGCGATGCTGGTGCGGAGGATGCTGTCTCCGCGGCTTGGGGAAGCGCGATATCGAGTACGACTTTCTGCGGCGGGAAGCAGATTTTCGGATCGACCTGATGGCAGCCCTGATAGCGCAGTTCCAGCGCGATCTTGTCCGCTGTCGCGGGCACGGCGAAATGCTGGATGGCGCTGAAGCCGTGGTGATAGACCTCGACATCGCCGAGGAATTCGTCGTGCTTCTTCTCGCCGGCCGGCAGATCCAGTGCGCCGAACGTCACGTCGGCATCGGCGCTTTTCGTCTTGATCCGATCGCGATAAAGGTAATAGTCGTCGGCGATCGTGAAGTCGATCTTGATGCGCTCGCGATCCAGCGCACGTGCCTGTACCTTGAACGCCTGCTCCACCGGCAGCAGAGCCTGCCCCGGACTTGATCCGGGGTTGTCGGCATCGTCAGCGCGCGCGCAGGCGGCGAGGGCGATGATGAGCGCGAAAAAAGTTGCAAGCAATCGGTTCATGCGGGAATTGTCGCAGGTTTAATGGGATCGGGCAGCAAGACCGGCGCAAGCACGCAAGAATTGCATGCGTGCATCACCCAGCGCGCTCGCTGCCTGGAATGGCGATACGCATGCGAGTTCGTGGCGATGGCGAATTCGGGCACCAGACCTCGCGTCTGCTATACCATGGGTCATGCTTGTCCGGCTGATTGCAGGTTCATGGCTAGGATCTTGACCATCGAAGACGATCCAGTGACGGCGCGCGAGATTGTTGCCGAGCTTCAGGCTTACGGTAACGAAGTCGAGCACGTCGCCGAAGGCCGCGACGGTCTGGGCAAGGCAATGATCGGAGGTTACGACGCCATCACACTCGATCGAATGCTGCCGGGACTGGATGGACTGGCCATCGTGACCGAATTGCGCCGCGCTGGCGTCGATACACCGGTGCTCATGATCAGCGCCTTGAGTGATGTTGATGCGCGTGTGCGCGGCTTGCGCGCCGGTGGCGACGACTATTTGACCAAGCCGTTCGCCCCGGACGAGATGGCGGCGCGCATCGAGGTGCTGCTGCGCCGCCGTCATGCCCCAACCGCCGCGACGAGCCTTGTCGTCGGCGACCTGAAACTCGATCTGATCTCGCGGACGGCGATTCGCGGCGAGGCCAGACTCGAACTGCTGCCGATCGAATTCCGCCTGCTTGAATTCCTGATGCGCAATTCCGGACAGGTGCTCACGCGTACGATGATCTTTGAAAATGTATGGGGCTACCATTTTGATCCCGGTACCAATGTCATCGATGTGCATATCGCGCGTCTCCGGCGCAAGGTCGACAACGGCGATCTGCCGCCGCTGATTCGCACCGTGCGCGGCAGTGGCTATATGATCGGGATGGCGCGATGAGTCCGGGCTTGCCCGCTGGTAATGCTGCACCGGCGCCGATCGATGCACGCTGGCGCCCGAGCACGGCGCGTCTGATCGTCATCTATGGCGTTTTCTTCCTGATCTGGAGCATCGTGCTGATCGGTACGATCAGTTGGCAGACTACCCAGTATCTGGATCAGATCGTCGGCGAGATTCTCGAGCAGCGCGTGCATTATCTCGCCAGCGTCGAGCCTGCACGTCTGCCACTGATGATGTCGGCGACCAGCGAACTGGATCTGCGCGGGGTCATGTTCTTCGGCCTGTTCGATGCCCAGGGTGCGTATCTGTCCGGCAATATCGATCACCTGCCCGAGGGCTTGCTGCCCGATGGGGCAATTCACGCGCTGCCCAATGGCGTGCAGGGCGTGAACGGCGTGCACGGAGCGCGCGCGCTGGGTGTGGCACAGCTTCTGGCGTCTGGCGACACACTCGTGCTTGCGCGCTACACCGGCGTTGCTGATCGCATCGGTGCGATGACTCGCAACGCCTTGGGCTGGGCATTGTCGCTGACGCTGATCCCCGGACTGATCGGCGGATTCCTGCTCAGCCGTGGCCCGCTTCGGCACGTGCGCAGAATCGAAACTGCAATCCAGCCGATCATGCGCGGCGATCTCGGCGCGCGTCTGCCGGTATCCGAACGACGCAACGAACTGGACATGCTCGCCATCATCGTCAACCGTATGCTCGATCAGATCGAGCGACTGCTCGGCGAAGTGAAGGGCGTATCCGACAGTATCGCGCATGATCTGCGTACACCCTTGACGCGACTGCGTGCGCAGTTGTATCGCGTGTTGCAGCAGGGCGATGCGCACGATCCGCGCACGCCAACGATCGAGCATTGCATCGCCGATGTCGACACACTACTCGATCGCTTCCGTGCCTTGCTGCGCATTTCAGAACTGGAGGATCTGCGTCGCCGTGCCGGATTCGGTGAGGTTGATCTTGGCGAGACGCTGCAACGCGTGCACGAACTTTATGCGCCGCTGGCCGAGGAAAAAAACATTGCCTTCACGTTTACCGCGGATGCCCTGCCGTCGTTGCGGGCCGATGCGCATCTGTTGTTCGAGGCGATCAGCAATCTCGTCGACAACGCGATCAAGTTCACGCCCGCGCAGGGCAGCGTCGAGTTGCGCGCCGGCGCGCAGGTGGGAGGCGCCCGCATCGACGTACTCGACAGCGGGCCGGGCATTCCCGCCGACGAACGGCAGGCCGTGCTGCAACGCTTCTATCGCAGCCGTACCTCGTTGGTGGATGATGAAGCGCACGACACCGGACATGGATTGGGCCTGTCCGTCGTTGCCGCGATTGCCAAGCTGCACGGCTACTGTTTCGAAATTGCCGACAACGTTGGCAATGGCAGCAACCGCGGCGGCTCGCGCATGACGCTCTACTGCTGGCCATGCCAGGACGCAGGCGCACGTTCGGTCTAACATGAACAAATCTTCATGCGCGCGACCTTCGGAAGCGATCGTGCCGGCCCGATAATTCGTGCACCGCAACATCTGCATGGATTACCCGCATGCTCGGTATTGTCCGCATCGCGTTATCGCGCCCCTACACCTTCATCGTGCTTGCCCTGCTGATCCTGATCATTGGGCCGCTGGCCGCGCTGCGCACGCCGACCGACATCTTTCCGAACATCAATATCCCGATCATTGCCGTGGCATGGCAGTACGCCGGCCTGCCGCCCGATCAGATGTCTGGGCGCGTCACCTCGCAGTTCGAGCGCGCGCTGACGACGACGGTCAACGACATCGAACATATCGAGGCGACTTCATATACCGGCTTCGGCATCGTCAAGATCTTTTTCCACCCGACCGTGAACATCAGCACCGCGAATGCGCAGGTGACAGCGATCGCGCAGACCCTGATCAAGCAGATGCCGCCTGGCGCGACGCCACCGCTGATCGTCAACTACAACGCATCGACGGTGCCGATCCTGCAGCTCGCGTTGTCGGGCAAAGGGCTGACCGAACAGACCCTTGCCGACCTTGCGATGAACCAGCTACGCACGCGCCTGGTCTCGGTGCCGGGCGCGGCAATTCCGTGGCCGTTCGGCGGCAAGTCGCGCCAGGTGCAAATTGATCTGGATACCGCCGCCTTGCAGGCGCGCAGGCTGACCGGTCAGGATGTGGCCAATGCACTTGCCGCGCAAAACCTGCTCACGCCGGCCGGCACGGAGAAAATCGGCGACCTCGAATACGCAGTCAATCTCAACAACGCGCCGTCGGATCTCAAGGACATCGCCAACCTGCCGATCAAGGTGGTCAACGGCGCCATGGTTTACCTGCACGACATCGCCGGTGTGCGCGATGGCAATGCGGTGCAGACCAATATCGTCCATGTCGACGGTGGTCGCTCGGTGCTGATGTCGGTGTTCAAGAATGGAACGACGTCGACCCTGGACATCATCGATGGCATCAAGGCGATGGTAAAGGAGGTGGCACCGACCTTGCCCGACAATCTCGAAGTGAAACCCATTGGCGATCAGTCGATGTTCGTGCGCGGCGCGATCAGCGGCGTGATCAAGGAAGGTGTGATCGCCGCGGCGCTGACCAGCTTGATGATCCTGCTCTTTCTCGGCAGTTGGCGCTCGACCCTGATCGTCACGGTGTCGATTCCGCTGTCGATTCTCGGCGCGATCATCGCGCTATCAGCCATGGGTGAAACGCTGAACATCATGACGCTCGGCGGCTTGGCGCTCGCCGTCGGCATCCTCGTCGACGAGGCGACGGTGACGATCGAGAGTATCAATTACCATCTCGAGCACGGCAAGGAAGTCGAAACCGCAATCATGGATGGTTCCGCGCAGATTGTTGTGCCGGCCTTTGTCTCGCTGTTATGTATCTGCATCGTGTTCATACCGATGTTTTTTCTCGAAGGCGTCGCGCGCTTCCTGTTTGTACCGATGGCCGAGGCGGTGATGTTCGCGATGGCATGGTCGTTCATCCTGTCGCGTACCCTGGTGCCGACCATGGCGAAGTACCTGTTGCAAAAGCACGCGCCGCATGTGGACGATCACGGCAATGTGATCGATGCGCCAGCGTCGAATAATCCGCTGGTGCGTTTCCAGCGCGGCTTTGAAGCGCGCTTCATCAGCCTGCGTGCCGGCTATCACGATCTGCTTGCGCTCACAATCGAGCACCGCAAAATGTTCGTCGCGGGTTTTCTCGTCTTCATCGCGGCCTCGTTCCTGCTGTTGCCGTTCGTCGGCCGCAACTTCTTTCCCAAGGTCGACGGCGGTCAGATCCTGATGCATGTGCGCGCGCCGATCGGCACGCGCGTGGAGGAAACGGCGGCGCGTTTCGCCGACGTGCAGAAGGCGATTCGCGAAATCATTCCGCCGAGCGAACTGAACACGATGGTCGATAACGTCGGCAGCTACATTTCAAGCATCAATACGATCTACAACAACACCGGCACGATCGGCGAACAGGATGGCGATATCCAGATCTCGCTCAACCAGGGTCATGCGCCGACCGAAGACTATGTGCGTCGTCTGCGTGAAGAACTGCCGCGGCGTTTTCCGGGCATGACCTTCGCGTTCCTGCCGGCGGATATCGTCAGCCAGATTCTGAATTTCGGCGCACCCGCGCCGATCGACCTGCAGATTCGCGGCAATAACATCGACGCCAATTTCGTCTATGCAAACAAGCTGCTCGACCAGATCCGTCATGTCCCCGGCGTGGCCGATGCACGCATCCAGCAATCGACCACCGCGCCAACGCTCAACGTCGATGTCGATCGTTCGCGTGCGCAGTACGCCGGCATGACCGAACGCGATGTGACCAACAGTCTCGTCGTCAACCTCGCTGGTTCGAGTCAGGTTGCGCCGACGTTCTGGCTCAACCCGCAGAACGGCGTGTCGTATCCAATCGTGATGCAGACGCCGCAGTATCAGATCGACTCGCTTGAAGAATTGCAGAATCTGCCGATCAATGCGCCGGGTGCCGCGACCACCCAGGTGCTCGGTGGCATCGCCAATATAAGCCGCGGCAATGCGAGTGCGGTGGTTTCTCAATACGACATCCAGCCGATGGTGCAGATCTATGCGACAACGCAGGGTCGCGACCTCGGCGCCATTGCCGCCGAACTGCAGAAGATCATCGACGTCAATGCCAAGGACAAGCCCAAGGGCACCACAGTGGCCATGCTCGGCCAGGTCAAGACGATGAACAGTGCTTTTTCCGGCCTGCTGTTCGGCCTGCTCGGTGCGATCGTGTTGATTTACTTCCTGATCGTGGTGAATTTCCAGTCGTGGAGCGATCCATTCGTGATCATCACTGCCTTGCCGGCCGCGCTCGCCGGCATCGTGTGGATGCTGTTTGCGACGCACACGACACTGTCGGTGCCGGTCTTGACCGGCGCCATCATGTGCATGGGCGTGGCCACCGCGAACAGCGTGCTGGTGATCAGTTTCGCGCGCGAGAAATTGAACGAATTGGGCGACGCGACCACCGCTGCGCTCGAAGCCGGCTTCGTGCGCTTGCGCCCGGTGCTGATGACGGCGCTGGCGATGATCATCGGCATGACGCCGATGTCGCTGGGCCTGGGCGAGGGCGGCGAGCAGAACGCGCCGCTCGGCCGCGCCGTGATCGGCGGCCTCGTCTTCGCTACCGTCGCGACCCTGTTCTTCGTGCCGGTCGTCTTCAGCATTGTTCATCGGCGCTACGGCCAAAAGCCCACGCCGCAACCTTCATTTGGAGCCGTCCATGTCAGTGCCTGATCCTGTCAAGCGTGATCCTGTTGAGCGTGATTCCGTCGCGCACGATCCCGTCGAGCATGCGAGTACCCGAGCTCCGCCCGCGTCGCATCGCGGATTGCGCAGCGCCGGCATCGTCGCCAGCATCGTCGCCATCGTGATTGTTGCGTATGGCGCAATTACGCGCGCGGCAGAAAGCTCGCGCCTGCATGACTGGACCGAGGCGCAGGCGCTGCCCACCGTATCGGTGGCGCCACCGAACAGCGGCTCCAATAGTTTCGGCCTGGAATTGCCCGGCCGTATCGAGGCGTATACACGGGCGCCGATCTATGCGCGCGTGAGCGGTTATCTGAAGAGCTGGAAATACGATATCGGTGCCCAGGTGAAGGCTGGCGATCTGCTCGCCGAAATCGAAACGCCCGATCTGGATCAGCAATTGCTCCAGGCGCGCGCCGATCTCGCCAGTGCGCAGGCCAATGCCGCGCTCGCGCAGACCACAGCCAAGCGCTGGACGGCGATGATCGGTTCGGATTCGGTTTCCAAACAGGAAATCGACGAGAAGGTCGGAGATTTCACCGCCAAGCAGGCGCTGGTCAAGGCGGCGCAGGCCAATGTCGACCGCATCGTCGCGATGAAAGGGTTTGCCCGTATCGTGGTGCCGTTCGACGGCACCGTCACCGCGCGCGAAACCGATGTCGGCCAATTGATCAACGCCGGCGCCGGTGGCGGCCCGGAATTGTTCGTCGTCTCCGACACGAAAAAGCTGCGGGTCTACGTGAGCGTGCCGCAAAGCTATGTGCCGAGTGTGCCGCCGGGCACCAAGGCGACGCTCAGCGTGCCCGAGCATGCGGACAAGACCTATGCGGCGACGGTCGAGTCGTCTTCGCAATCGGTCGCCGCTTCATCCGGCACCACGCTTGATGCAATTGTCGGTCGACAACAGCGCCGGAGAATTGATGCCAGGCGGTTATGCGAGCGTGCGCCTGGACATGGCGGGTCGCGCAAATACGCTGAGCGTGCCTGCCAGCGCCGTGATCTTCGATGCCAAGGGTCTCTCCGTCGCCACCGTCGATGCCGGCAATCATGTCGTGCTCAAGTCCATCACGATCGCACGCGACCTCGGCAGGGTCATCGAGATCGGTTCGGGCCTCGCCGCCACCGATCGTGTGATCGAGAACCCGCCCGACGGCATCGCCAATGGCGCAGAAGTCCGCATCGCTGGTTCGGCGCAGAAGTCGGCAGCGAACGCGGCGGGGAAGGGTAAAAATGAAAAAGGCTAATAATCTACTATTGGCAGCGACCATGCTGGCGACGATGCTCGCCGGCTGTTCGCTCGCGCCGGAGTTGAAGACGCCGCAAATCCCGACCGCGGCTGCATACAAGGAAATTCCACCTGCCAGCAGCGCTCCGTGGATCGCTGCGCAACCTGCCGATCGCCTGCCACGCGATTCCTGGTGGGCCTTGTACGGCGATGCGCAACTCGACGAGCTGCAGAAAAAACTGATCGCCAACAATCCCGATCTCGCCGCCGCGCTGGCGAGCTACGAGCAAGCCAGGTATTACAGCGATCAGGTGCGCGCGGGCCTGTTCCCGACCTTGGTCGGCAGCGCCGATGTCGAACGCGACCGGCAATCGGACAACAAGCCCTTGCGCGGCCCGATCTCGTCATCGCCGACCTACTACGATTCGAACACGGTCGGTGCGACGGCCAGCTACGAACTCGATCTGTGGGGCAGCATCCGCAACCAGGTCGCTTCCGGCAACGCGCAAGCTGCGGCTTCCGCAGCCGATCTGGAAAACGCACGTCTGAGCCTCATCGCGCAGCTCGTCGACGATTATGTCCAGTTGCGCGGCTTCGACCGCGACAGCGCAATTCTTGACGACACGGTCAAGGCTTATCGCCGCGCCCTCGAGCTGACGATCGAGCGCCACAATGCCGGCATCGCGCCGGGTCTGGACGTCGCACGTGCACAAACCCAGCATGATGTCGCGCGTTCACAAGCCGCGCAGACGTTGGCGCAACGCGCATTGATGGAGCATGCGATCGCTGCCCTGGTCGGCGAGTCCGCATCGCAATTCTCGCTAGCGCCGCGGACTGACGCGATCAAATTGCCAC
Organism: uncultured Gammaproteobacteria bacterium; assembly: GCA_963804695.1. GTDB lineage: Bacteria > Pseudomonadota > Gammaproteobacteria > Xanthomonadales > Rhodanobacteraceae > Rudaea. The sequence continues at coordinate 2,036,282 of CAWDRH010000003.1, read as the reverse complement.
AGGTGCCGGCCGGCATTCCCTCGACCCTTCTGCAACGCCGCCCCGACGTCGCCGCGGCGCAGCGGCGCATGGAGTCGGCGAATGCGGATATCGGCGTGGCGCGGGCTGCGTTCTTCCCGTCGATTACGCTCAACGCAACGGGCGGCTATCAGAGCACTCAATTTCCCAACTGGCTGCAGTCGCCCAATTCGTTCTGGGCGATCGGGCCGGCGGCGCTGCTGACCATTTTCGACGCCGGCAAGCGCAAGGCGCAGGTCGCGCAGGCGCGTGCCGCGCTAGATGAAGCCAGTGCGAAATACCGCAGTGTTGCGCTCGCTGCGTTCCAGCAGGTCGAAGACAATCTGGCCCTGCTCGATCACTATCACGATGCCGCGGAAGCCGAGAACTCCGCGGTCGCTGCCGCGCAACATGCGCTCGATTTTTCGATGGACCGTTACCGCCAGGGAGCGGTGAACTATCTCGATGTGGTTGCCTCGCAAACGGCCGCACTGCAAACGCAGCGCGACGCGCTCGATCTGGATACACGCCAGTTGCGTGCAAGCGTGCAATTGATCCGTGCGCTCGGCGGCGGCTGGGAAGACGACAACGTTCGCGGTGCCAGCATGAAGACTGGCGACGCAGAACAAAGCAGCGCAAGTCTGGTCCAGTAACGCCGGTTCCTGGTCGAAGCCGTTTGCAAACAGCCTGTCGCTTTCCATCGCGCCCAGATCGCAGGTGGCGATACCAAATGTCGCGCATTGGCGCCGAGTCAGTCGCCACGGCGTATTGCGGTCATTCGAATCCGTCGACAAAAATGTAATCCGCTTCGATCGCGCCGAGATCGCAGGCGGGGCCTTGCGGGCGCACAGTGCCATGTTGATCCGACGTCACGGTCTGGGATGCAAGATCCAGGCATGTCGCTGCGGCATCGATCACGGCACTTTTATAAAGCGGAATATAGCCCGGCCACGGTGTCGTATTCAGGTCCAATGGATGAAACAACTGCGGCGAAGGTTCCCTGCAGGGTAAAGCCGCTGCAGCTGGTGTCTTCGCTGAGATTCACCGATCCGGCAGCGGCGGCCACCTGGCCGTCGCACAGCGAAACACCGGACTGCACATCGACGATGACGCTCGACAACGCCGTGATCGTGCTTCCCGCGGAAATCGCATTGCCGGAAGGCGTGCCGGGCGAGCCTACGTGGCCGGTTACCCCGCTTCCCCCACTCCCACCGACAACCTGGCCGCCCGCCAGCGTGGAGAATTCGAGGTCCGCCAAGGTGGCGGACGCGTCCACGCGAATCAGCCCGCCGTTTGCGCCGCCGCCCGCGCCGCCGAATGTGACATCCGATGTACTGGTGACGCCGTCGCCACCCGTACCGCCGGTCCCGTTGCTGCCGGCGATCGTGGAATTGGTAATGCGCAGGCTGCCGGCCGCCGCGAAAATGGCACCTCCGCTGGCTGCGCCACCGACGCCGCTGACTCCGGATGATCCGAAAACAGGACTACCACCACTAGCCGACTCGCCAATGCCGCCTGCTCCACCATTGCCGCCGTTGCCACCATAGGCCTGGCCATCGATGACGCTGGAATTCAGCAGGCTCAAGGATCCGTAGACGAGAATGGCACCGCCGGTTGCGTCGCCGCCCGCGCCGCCATTCCCGCCGGCACCACCCAGAGAAAACGGGGGATCCATCGGATTCAGGTTCCCTGAGCCGCCAGCCCCGCCATTTCCGGCCCGTCCGCCATGCGCGACGCAATGGAGCACGGCCACCTGGTCAAGTACCAGCACGCCGGTGTTGGCGACTTGCACGCAGGCGCCGCCGGCCAAGCCACCGGGGTTGCCATTCCCGCCGGTGCCGCCGGCACTGCCCGTGGCACCGGTACCAGCGGGAGCGCCATCGGCGCCATTGCTTCCGGTAGGGCCAGTGATGAAACCATCGGCGAGTGTGAGTCCGCTGATCAACGCCTGAGCGCTGACGACGAGAACCTGGCTGGCGTTGTTTGCGCTGACCGTCAGATTGGCGGCGCCCGGACCCTGGATGGTCAGCGTCTTGTTGATCAACAGCGCCCCTTGGCCAAGCGTGATCGGCGAGGTCAATCCAGCTGCAAATACTATCGTGTCGCCGCTGCCGGCGCTGGCGATGGCATCGCGCAAGGTGCACGTCGCGTCGCACACGCCGCTACCGGCATCGCCCGGATCGGTGACGGTCAGGGTGCCGGCCAGCGCCGGAGAAGAACTTGCCGCCAGCAGCAAACTGGCAACCACGGAGTTGCGATTCACGATGAAATCCCCCTGGGAGTGCGCTATCGGAACAACGACTCTTGAATCTTGCGTTACCAGGGCCCATTTAGCCAGCGTGTCGGTAAACCCCTTTTCAGGGGTTTTGTCTGCCGCTAAAATTGGCACTCACAGCGACTGAGTGCTAACAGTCGAACATATTTTCTTTTCTTTCAACCAGTTGAGGAAGTGCTATGAAGCTGCGTCCGTTACATGATCGCGTCATCATCAAGCGCCTGGAGGCGGAAACCAAGTCCGCCGGCGGCATCGTCATTCCCGACACCGCGGCCGAAAAGCCGATCAAGGGTGAGGTCGTTGCCGTCGGCAGCGGCAAGATTCTCGAAGACGGCAAGGTGCGCCCCGTCGGCGTCAAGGCCGGCGAGAAGGTGTTGTTTGGCAAGTATTCGGGCACCGAGGTCAAGGTCGATGGTGAAGAACTCCTCGTGATGCGCGAGGAAGACTTGATGGCCGTCATCGAAGGATAAGCGTCGCGGAGCTCGTCCATACGTCGTTGCTGCACTGGTTCGCAAATCCTCATTGACTCGAAGTCAACTCCGGTTTGCTCACCAGCGCGCGCCTGGTCTGGACCTCGCCCGCTCGCTTCTCCCGTCTCGAATCCAAAGTATATAAATCCATTCTGAGGTAAATTCCAATGGCTGCTAAAGATATTCGTTTTTCCGAAGACGCGCGCGCGCGCATGCTGCGCGGCGTCAACGTCCTGGCCAATGCCGTCAAGGCCACGCTGGGTCCGAAAGGCCGCAACGTCGTGCTCGACAAGAGCTTCGGCGCGCCGACGATCACCAAGGACGGCGTGTCCGTCGCCAAGGAGATCGAACTGGCCGACAAGTTCGAGAACATGGGCGCGCAGATGGTGAAGGAAGTCGCATCGAAGACGTCCGACGTCGCTGGCGATGGCACCACGACCGCCACCGTGCTGGCGCAGGCGCTGATCCGCGAAGGCCTCAAGGCCGTCGCCGCCGGCATGAACCCGATGGATCTGAAGCGCGGCATCGACAAGGCCGTGACCGGTGCGGTGGCCGAACTGAAGAACCTGTCCAAGCCGTGCTCCACCTCCAAGGAAATCGCCCAGGTCGGTTCGATCTCGGCCAATTCCGATTCCGACATCGGCGACCTGATCGCCAAGGCGATGGAAAAGGTCGGCAAGGAAGGCGTGATCACGGTCGAGGAAGGTTCGGGTCTGGACAATGAACTCGACGTCGTCGAGGGCATGCAGTTCGATCGCGGTTACCTGTCGCCGTATTTCATCAACAACCAGCAGTCGATGCAGGCTGAGCTGGAAGATCCGTACATCCTGCTGCACGACAAGAAGATCTCGAACGTACGCGAGCTGTTGCCGGTACTCGAAGGCGTGGCCAAGTCCGGCAAGCCGCTGCTGATCGTCGCCGAGGAAGTCGAAGGCGAAGCGCTGGCGACCCTGGTCGTCAACACCATCCGCGGCATCGTCAAGGTGTGCGCGGTCAAGGCGCCGGGCTTCGGCGATCGTCGCAAGGCGATGCTCGAAGACATGGCGATCCTGACCGGCGGCCAGGTGATTTCCGAGGAAGTCGGCCTGTCGCTGGAGAAGGCCACGATCAAGGATCTGGGTCGCGCGAAGAAGATCCAGGTGATCGAAGGAAAACACGCACCATCATCGACGGCGCCGGCGATAGCAAGACGATCGAAGCGCGCATCAAGCAGATCAAGGCGCAGATCGAGGAAACCAGTTCCGATTACGATCGCGAGAAGCTGCAGGAGCGTGTGGCCAAGCTGGCCGGCGGCGTGGCGGTGATCAAGGTCGGTGCCGCGACCGAAGTCGAGATGAAGGAAAAGAAGGCGCGCGTCGAAGACGCCCTGCACGCCACGCGTGCAGCGGTGGAAGAAGGCGTGGTCCCGGGCGGTGGCGTTGCCCTGATCCGTGCGCTGCATGCGATCAAGAAGCTCAAGGGCGACAACGAAGACCAGAACCACGGCATCCTGATCGCCAAGCGTGCGATGGAATCGCCGCTGCGCGAGATCGTCGCCAACTGCCGGCGAAGAGCCCAGCGTGGTGTTGAACAAGGTCGCCGCAGGCAAGGGCAACTACGGCTACAACGCTGCGACCGGCGAGTACGGCGACATGATCGAGTTCGGCATTCTGGATCCGACCAAGGTCACGCGCACGGCGTTGCAGAACGCGGCGTCGATCGCTGGTCTGATGATCACGACCGAGGCAATGGTTGCCGAAGCACCGAAGAAGGAAGAAGCGCACAGCCATGGTGGTGGCGGCGGTGGTGGCATGGGCGGCATGGGCGGCATGGATTTCTGAGTTATCCACTCGCTGCGCGACGGATCAACTTGGCGGAAGTCCAAAACTGATCAAAAAAGCCCCGCGATTGCGGGGCTTTTTTTGCGGATGCATTTGCCGCTTCAGCATCCTCAATTCGCCGAGTGCAGCAGCTCGCTCAAAGACGCGAGCAACGGCGTTTGCGCAGTGCGATCAGGGCGAGTGCCACCAGCGTTCCGCCCAGCATGAGTTTAATTGCTGACGAGAGCGCCGGCGTTGGATCGGTTTGCTGCGCGAGGCTCACGGGGAACTGCATGCTTCCCGTCAGGCCGTTGTTGTCCGTGGCCGTTATGGTCACGAGCGCCGGATTGCTGCTGCCGGCTGGCAGCTGATCGATGGTGGCGGAAAACGCCAGCATCGCGTTGTCTGGCGCCGCCTCTGGGGGCGGGAGAGTCGCTACCACTCCGGCATTGGTCGTAATGGTGACCGTGCTCGTGTAGTCGGTGGCAAACTGCTTATCAGCGTCCAAAGCATCAACAAAAAAGGTGAATGCTTGTCCCACCACCGCCTGTGTAGGCCCAGGCGGACACGGTGCATCATAGGGGCAGAACCCTACATACAGAGAGGTTGCCGTCGCTGCGTTTGCGGTTTGGAGCGTAGCAAGCGCCGTCAAAAGCGCCAATGCAAAAACGCGACGAGCCAGTGTTCGAACAGTCATATATCCTCCTCAACGTACTATCGTTCGTTGTGTTGCGTTTATCGCGCGCCTTATTGATCGACTTCAAATCCGCTGCAGAAGATCACATCAGGATCCGGATCGGATTGGAGTTCATAGGCGCCCAGATCCGTGGGCCCAAATACATTCTTGATGCACGGCAGATCCACCGGCCGCGGATTGCCGTCGAGATCGAAGTCGGCGACTGCCGGCGCATAGTCGATGCCCAGCGACTGGTAGGTGAGGTGGTAATCCTGATTGGAGGCGTCAGCGAACGTCGGTGTGCCTTGCACCGAGCCATATGCCGTGTTCGGCAAGGTGCTGATGCTGTTGACGAGCATGTATTGCCCCGTCAGTCCGCCGGCCGGGCCGGTAAAGTCGATCACCTGCGCGCCCGCGTCATCGATGATCGAGTTCGTCAATTGCGCTGAATCCAGAGCTGTGGAGATGGTGTAAGGCGGCCCCGCTCCGTAGTCCACGGCGTTGTTCACGATCGTGCAGGTATCCACGATCATTTGCACATTACCCCCACTGCCTGTTGTGATGAGCGGGCCAGTCATGACATTGTCGGCCAGCAGGCATTCGTGGAGTTCCACCGCATTCACTAGTGCGCTTGAATTGATGGCCGGTTGGTAATCGATCAGACTGACGCCATGATTGCGTCGTGCGGCAACCCGGCGTGCAAACAACTCGCTGCTTTTCGAGATTAGTATCGTGTTGCTCGACGTTGCATTGCCGCTGGTGTTGTCGGCGATTTCGTTGCAGGAAGGCCCCGTGGCGCACGCCACCGCCGGGAACGGACTGCCGGTGCCGGCACAGCTTGTGGTCGCGGGATTGATCTGGATGGATGAGCCGAGGTTGGTGGTATTGGCGGTTTCGGCAGCGTAGATCGCCGAGCCGTTGCCGGCCGTGTTGGCGTCGATGGAAAAATCCTGTGCGCACAATGTCGCCGCCACCGTCTTCGACGACAGCAGATAAATGCCGCCGCCGCTTTCCGAAGCCGTGTTGCCGTAAATCGAAACCGGTTGCGTGGCACTGGAAGAAAACAGGCCAACATAGGCCGCGCTGCTGTAGATGCCGCCGCCGTAGTTCGCGGTGTTGGTGTTGATCGTCGAACTGATGTATGCGGCGGCTGGCGTGCTCACATAGACGCCGCCGCCGCTGGTACTCGCGGTGTTGCTCGTGATGTCGGTAGTTGCGTCGGAATAGAGCGACGTGTACCCGGAAAGATAAAGACCGCCACCGCCCTCGCTGGCCGAATTGCCGGATACCGTGGTGTTTTGCAACGTCAGTGTGTTGGCGATACCGGTTGGCTTCACCGCAAGGCCACCGCCGTAGACAGCAGAGTTGTTGTGCAACCAGGAACCGGTCACCGTCAGCGAACCGCTGCCCTCGTAGAGAGCGCCGCCGCCGTAGGTGCTGCCGCCACCGCCACCGGTAATTTCGAGATTCTCCAGCGTGACATCGCTGGCTCCCTGGACGTCGATCACACTGCTGCTTCCGGTTCCGGCAAGCTGCGTGCGGTTGAATTGCGTTGGTGCGCTGTCCGAGCAGTTGATGTAACCACCGATGATGGTCAAATTCTTGCCGTTGATGACGAGCTGGATCGAGCTCCAGGTAACCGTTCCTGTTTGAACCGACCCTGCTTGAATGTGGATCTCCGTTCCTGATGCTGCGGCATTGATGGCGGTCTGGATGCTCGAGTACTGGCAACCGTTGCCTTGCGTGCCCACCGTAATAACCGTCTGTGCCAGCACTTGTGGTGCGGCACAGATCAATCCGAGCAGGCCCAACCACGAAGCAGCGGTGCGAAAGTTGGGGCGATTCATACGGCGTTCCTCCGGCCTATCTGATGGGATGCTGGAGAAGAACGTCTTTTCATTTCGATTTTGGACAGATCGGGTGGACACGTCATGCCGCACATGCGGCTTTCCGGTCGCACCCACCTACTCCGGGCTGGTTTCAAACCCGCTGCAGAAGATCGCATCCGGATCGGACTGCAATTCATACGCGCCCAAATCCGTCGGTCCGAACACGTTCCGTGTGCACGGCAGATCGACCGGGCGCGGATTGCCATCGAGATCGGTGTCGGTGAGCGACGGCGCATAGTCGACACCGAGCGACGTGCCGGCGAGGTGATAGTCCTGATTGGCGGCATTCACGAACGTCGGCGCTCCCTGGATGGTGCCCAAGGCCGATCCGAGCGTGCTGATGTTGTTGGCGAGCACGTATTGCACGGTCAGGTCGTCCGCTTGCGGACCGAGAAAATCGATGACCTGCGCACCCACATCGTAAAGGATCGAGTTGGTCAGCTGCGCATAGTTCACCTCGGCATGGATGGTATAAGCCGGAATGACTTCGCTGTCGACAACATTATTCGTGATCGTGCAAGTGTCGACGATCAACTGCGTGTTCGTGCCGCCGCCGTAGAGATAGATGAGTGGGAAGACCTCGTGTGTTGTTGGCCATCAGGCATTCGTGGAACTCCGCCACATTGACTCGCGGTGGTTCATAGTTTTCCTCGGTGTCGACATAGATCAGCTCGGCGGCGCTGTTGCGGCGTGCGGCAAAACGGCGGGCGAAGATTCCGCCGCCTTCGGCAACCGTGATGGTGGCACCGGTGCCGGATCGCCGTTGGTGCCGGGATCGACATTGTCGGCGATCTCGTTGCAGTACTGCCCTGTTGGACACGGAATTGGTGGAAACGGATTGCTGCTTCCTGCGCATGTGCTGCCAGTGGGATTAATGTCGATGAAGGCGCCGTCGGTTCCGTTTATGTCGGCGTAAATCGCAGACCCGTCGAATGCTTTGTTGGCGTCGATCGAGAAATCCTGCGCGCAGAGCGACTGCCGGTGCGCTGTTGGAGGCCTTGATGTAGACGCCGCCGCCTTCAGCTCGTGGCCGTGTTGCCGTAGATCGATACCCAGGCCGTATTGCTCGACGAATACAGATGGACGTCGACCGGACTGCTTCCGGACGAATAGGCGGCGATGCCGCCGCCGTAGGCCGCGCGTGTTGTTGTTGATGTTCGAGCTGATGTACGCAGTCGCCGGCGCGGCCAGCTTGATGCCACCACCGTTGCTGCCGGCGCTGTTGCCGGTGATGTAGGTGGTGCCGTCGGAATACAACGTCGTCGATCCGCTCATCGAGATGCCGCCGCCCTCGCCGCTGACCGAGTTGTCGGCGATGGTGACGCCCTGCAACTGCAATGTCGCCGTGCCCGAGGGCTGCATGGCGATGCCGCCGCCATACGCGGCCGCATTGTCGAAGATGGAGTTTCGTATACGTTCAATATGCCGGCTGCCCTCGAAAGAAATGCCGCCACCGCCGCCGCAGGTTCCGCCGCCGGTAGATCTGCATGTACTGCACATAGAGTTCGCTGTTGCCCTGAACTTCGATGACGCTGTGGCCCGACTGGCCGCTGAATTCCGACACGTCGCCGGACGTGTGGGCGCTGTCCGTGCAATTCTTGAAGCCGCCGACGAAATAGAGTTTCTGATTGGAAACGACCACATGTACGTTGGTCTGCGTCGTCTCCTGGACAAAGATGGCGTTGTAGCCGGAGACGTTGGCGGTCGCATTCACCGCCGACTGGATATCCGCATAGTCGCAGCCGATGCCGGTACCGACAGTGTAGGTGACCGCGAACGCCTGCTGTCCGCTGCAAGCCAGTCCAAGCAACGCCAACCACGAACAGGCGGCGCGGAAGATGGGGCGATTCATGAGCATTTCTCCGCAGGTAGACAACGGAGAGGAACGACGTTTCGACGCAGATTCAGACAAACACGATCAGTGGTGCAAGGCTCAGCTTGATGTACCAACTGACTAGGCGGGTTGCGCAGCGCGTCGAAACGCTTGAGGCCTTCACTGGTCCAGCGCCGCGCCGCTGGTGTATCGCCGAGAAGTTGCGCCGTCTGCGCCTGCAGCAAGGCGACTTCGACATAAAGCACGGGATCGTGATTGGCGGAACCGTCCAGTGCGGTGGCCGCGCCGACGAGCAGCGGCCGCACCGCAGCGGTCTGGTTGAGTTCGATCAGAGTTGTGGCACGCAGGATCGCGGCACGGCCGTCCCAGTAGCTGTCATGCGACGGCATCTTCTGCAGCGACGCATCAATGCGATCGAGCAACGGCAGGGCAGCGGCGGTCTCGTGGTGATCCAGTTTCAGCCGCACCAGCTTTTCGTAGGTCGTGGCGATCCAGTCGAAGTCCGGGTCGGGCATCGCCTCCAGCGTGGCGACCGCGTGGCGCAGTTCGTCTTCGCCGGCAGCCCACTCGCCGCTATGCGCGAGCGCCGTACCGTAGTCGGCGCGAGCCAATGCCGTGTCGAAAACCTCGCTGCCTTGTTTGGCCTCGCCCAAACTCAACGCCTCGCGCAGCGGTGGCACGGCGTCGGCGTAATTTTCCATCTGCGCGTTGATCATGCCGACATTGTTGAGCTCATTCGTGACCACGGGATTGTCCTTGCTGTAGTCGAGCCGCATGATGCGCAGCGATTCGTTGGCACTGTCCAGTGCGGCGGTGAAGTTCCGCTGCTGCAGCGACACCATCATCAGCGCGTTCAGATGATTGGCGTGGCGCCAGTGATCCTTGGGCAGGACCAGTGCGTCGATGGCCAGCGCTGCGCGGATCTCGCGTTCCGCGTCATCGAGACGGCCGGTGCGCCAGTAGGCGCGCGACAAAGCCGCGTGAGCGCTTGCCACTTCGACATGTCGCTGGCCGAATTCCCGTTCGCGCAAGGCGAGCAGCTCACTGTAAGTGACGATTGCGCCGGATCCGTCATTGGCGGTGAGTTGCACGTTGCCGTATTCGTCGAGTGCGTCGCCCAGTGCATCGGGGTCGTGCAACCCACGCGCCAACTGCAATCCACGTGCGCCATCGGCGAGCGCGCGTTTCATTTCATGCAACTTGGTGCCGAGCAGGGCGGAATCGAACAGCAGCTTCGTCTGCAGCGCCGCGCCGTCGCTCGGTGTCGAGGCCAGCGACTTGTCGATCAGTGTTTTCGCAGCGGTGTAATTGCCGGAGTCGATCAGTGCTTGCGCGAGTTCGTGACCGGCGCTGAGTGTCAGCTCGGCATCCTCGCCGAATTCACCTACCGCGTGGTCATAGTTCCACTGCAGGTTGTCGCGCGCGGAGTCGAGCTGGCCCTGTGCATGCAGCACGGCGCCCAACTCGGTCAGCAGTTCGGTACGGACCGCACTGTTCATCTGCGGCTGACTGCGTGCCTTTGCGATCGCCTGTTTGACGACCTCGGTGATGCGCGGTGGGCCATCGCGCGGCACGCTCGGTTCGGCTTCCTCGAATGCCGAGACCATGAAATCGTGCAGCGCGTTTGCGCGCACCGCCTCGTAACGCGCGATATTGCCCTGCCACAACGCCAGTGCGAGCGTGACCAGGATGGCGACGGCGAACAATGCCGTCACGATGACGCTGCCGCGATGACGAATGACGAATTTGCGCATCCGGTACCGGCGCGAAGGCGGGTGCGCCCGCACCGGTCTGCCGGCGAGGTGACGCTCGATGTCGTCGGCAAAAGCGCCGGCCGATGCGTAGCGGCGTTCCGGTTCCTCCGCCGTTGCCTTCAGCACGATGTTGTCGAGATCGCCGCGCAACCGGCGTCGCATCGCTCGCGTCGTCGCTGGTAAGGCGCCGCCCGACGGCATCCTGGCTGATGCGTGACGACGGAGTACGCTTGTCACCGTGCTCGCGACGTTCACCGGTTAACAACTCGTCGAGCAGCACGCCGAGTGCGTAAACGTCGGTGGCGGTGGTGATCTGCCCGCGATTGAACTGTTCCGGCGCGGCATAGGCCGGCGTCAGCGCTGCGTGCTGGGTATGCGTGTCGGCATCCACGTCGAGCCGTTTGGCGATACCGAAATCCAGCAGCTTGACCTTGCCTTCGCCCGTTACCATCACGTTGCCCGGCTTGAGATCGCGGTGCACGATCAAGGCGCGATGCGCGGCTTCGACGGCGCGGCAGACATCGACGAACAGCTCCAGGCGTCGCGTCAGATCGAGTTTTCGACTGTCCACGTAGTGGGTGATCGGCTCGCCGTCGATCAGTTCGAGTGCGATGTAGGGCACACCGGCATCGGTGATGCCGCCCTCGATCAGCTGAGCGATGCCCGGGTGACGCAACTGGGTGAGCGCATGGCGTTCGTCACGGAAGCGGCGCTGCTCGTCCGGCGTGTATAGCGCATGCCGCAGCAGCTTCAACGCAACGGTTTGAATCACGCCGGCCTGTTCCCGTTCGGCGCGATAGACCACCGAGGCACCGCCTTCGCCGATGCGATCGACCAGACGAAAGGAGCCGATCTGTGCGGGTGACAGCGCCTCATCTTCGCTGCTTTCGCCGATGCGCAGGAACAGATCCTCGAACGGCTGGTCCAGCAGACGCACATGCCCGCGTTCAGCCGCGGTGAGCAAGTGTTCGATCGACGCACGTTGCTCTGCGTCTTCGCAGTGGTCCCGCAGCCAGGCGGCGCGCTGCGACGGCTGCAGCATCAGCGCGGCTTCAAATAGTTCACGCTCGCTTGGCGGTTCGATCATTGCCCCCTGATCCGTACAGTCATCGCTGCCGATAGAACGTCCAAACACTCGTGGTTAGGACATCAGCCGAGCTTGGCCTGCAAAAACGCGCAGGCGTAACGCCAGTCGCGGTCCACGGTGCGGCGGGTAACCTGCAGTACCTGCGCCACTTGTTCCGGGGCCAGGCCGGTGAAATAGCGCAGTTCGACCACGCGCGCGGCGCGTTCGTCGACCTGCTCGAGTTGGGTCAGTGCCTGTTCCAGCGCCAGCGCCTGCTCGGCGCTTTCAATCGCGCCCTGCATTCCGTCGTCGTCGGTGATGGTGACCTTGACCCAGTCGCCGCCGGCTTTTTGGCGCATGCGTGTGCGTGCACGGTCGATCAGTATGTGGCGCATGGCGCGTGCGGCATACGCGAAGAACTGTCCCGGCCGCGCGAAGGCGGTGTCGCGGCCGTTTTCCAGACGCAGATAGACTTCGTGCACCAGTGCGGTCGTATCCAGTGTATGGCGTGGCCCGCGTCCGAGCTGACGGTTCGCCAGCCGCTTGAGACGGTCGTACACGACGGCGAACAGAGCGTCGGCAGACCGTGCAGTGTTCGTTGCGGCGGGCAATGTGTCGACCATGCGCGTGTTCCGTCGATTCCGCGAGAGTGAGCTGGTTCGGCTCGATTCTGCCGCCGTCGTGTCGACCATGTCGACCACTTCTGAGACACGGTTGGCAGAAAATTCACCCTGGCGCGCATATTCCCGCACCATGTCCTCGCTCGCTGCAGGGTGGCAAAAACAACTCGGCGTAGGGGTCCTTGGGTACGAGTCATGGTCGATTTCTCGCAAGCGGCAAAGCCGGCGCAGATTGCGCGATGATCCGTGGAGGCCAATTGCGCCGGCTCAATACACGATCGAAATCGGGTCGCCGAAGCCATCGGTAAAAATCCTGTCGACAATCGGCTGCATTTCGTAAGCACCCAGATCGCGGACACCGAAACGGTTGGCAACCTGTGGCACATCCTGATCGAAGGGCAAGCCATCCAGATCGCGATCATCACCGGTTATCGGCAACGCGAAGTCGATCGCCGGCGATGCGGTTACGACGCCATTCTGCACATAGGCCTGCAAGTGGTAGTTTGCGCTGGCGACGTTGACGAACAATGGATCGCCTTGCACGATGTTCGAGCTGCTGGGGAACGTCGTAGCGTCATTCGACAGCACATAACTCACGTTGAGATTGGAATTGCCACTCAAGCTACCCGGCTGATCAAGCGTCAACGTGCCCGCTTCGTCAACGATATCGTCGAGCATCGTCAAGGTCGAAGTACTGTCGATCTTGATCACGTGGGTAGCATCGATGATGTCGTTGACAAGGGTGCAAGAATTGATAACGACGGGTGTGCCTCCCGTTGCGAGGATGGCCTGCTGCGCAAACGTGTTGTCGGCCATCAGGCAGGTCTGTAGAGTTAATTGGTTAGAGGCGGCGGCATTAAAACCATGCATGGCGCTATTGCTGCGCATCGTCGCCTGATAAAGCTCAATGTCGCTATTGTTACCGCTGTAGAGGATAGAACCCGAGGGCTGGTTATTATTATCCACACCCGTGTTTGCCGACACTTCATTGCATGGTGCATCCGCAGCACAGGCGACAGCTCCCAACGAAGCCGCGGATTCTTCCAGGCCGCAAATTGAATCGTCAAGTAGATTGGCTTCCTGTGCGGCCGGGTTGAGAGAGAAGACGCTACCCGTGTCATTCGTGCCAATCTGAGTATCGAAATCCGCATACGCTGCGGTACCTTCGGGTGCCGAGTTTCCGATAATGCGGCTGTCGTAGACGCAGGCCCAGGCACCTGAAGAATTCAAGAAACCATCAGTCGGTTTTAAGTAAAATCCGCCCCCTTCCAACCGTCGCCCGGTTGGATTGCACGGCTACTGGATGCTCGGGATCGGTAGTGAATAGTCTGACTACGGCGTTTTGACCATTGTCATCATGGGTAACGGCGGCAATGCCGCCGCCGTAGGCCGCATCGTTGTCATAGATCACGCCGAGATCGACATAGCCCGGCGAACCGATATCTGCGCGTGCCGGATCGGTCACGTAAATCCCGCCGCCGTATCCGTTGGGTGCGTGATTTATTCCGACAAAAGCCGGGTTGCCCATGACAAACACGCGTGACGTCCCTTCCGCCATGATGCCGCCACCCGAGTTTAGTGCAGTGTTACCCTCGATCAGGGTGTAGTCGTTGGCGTTGACCACAGCATTACCACCATCGCCATTCACATACACGCCAGCGCCGTAACCGGCCGTGTTGGCATTGATCGTATCGAAATCCAGGTTCAAGGTGCCGTAGCCGTCGAAATCGATGCCACCACCGTGGTTGCCGGAGCCCTCATTGGCGCCCGTGATTTCCAAGTATTTCAATGTAACGGATGCATTGCCGGTGATGCTGATCACGGCAGCACCGGTCTGGCCGGTGCCATCAAGAGTAACCTGCGGCTCCGGCGGAACGACGCAAGGCGGATCAGCGCATATCTGCGGCGGCGGATCGCATACGATGCCAGACGCCAGACCCACCAGCGTCATTGAACGCCCGATGGTGAGGTGCTGCGCGGTGTAAGTGTGTTCATTGGTGATGTAGATCGTGGTGTTGGGACAGGTAACGTTATTGATCGCGCTCTGGATATCGTTATCCGTACACTTCGAATCCGTCGCCGTGTTGCCGACATAACGCACATCAGGCAGGGGATTGCACGCCGCGGCAGGTCGCACCAAAAACAGCAGCGCCACGAACGACAGCAGAACGAGTGCGGACAAGCGAGCATGGATCGACATGGAAACGCTCCTCAAACGACCGCCCGGTATGGCGGCAGTGTCGAGGAACGCCGTTCTGGAGAAATTTGCGACATTGCCCATTTGCAACGAATCGGAGTACCGCTGCATCCCGCCTATTTGAGCGGCTTCGCGGCAGTGGCGTCGGGATACAGGTCGCTGCGGCCGCTCAGTTCGCGCAGCAGTTGCTTCGTCCCGGCAGCCAGTTCGTCAGGCTTGGCTCCGACCAGGATGGCTTCATTGGCCGTCTTGCGTGCGTCATCGTCGCGCTTGAGATCGCGCAGGATCTGTGCTTTTTGCACCAGCATCATCACGTGGCGTGCCTTGCCATCCGGTGCAAGACGTTGCCAGTCCGTGAGTGTGCGGTCGATCTCATGCAACGCTTCGTTGTTGCGGCCTGCCAGCCACAGCGCCTGGGCGTAACCGGTGCGGATCAGCGCGGCTTCGTTCGAGGCGCCGCGGCCTCCGCGTTCGAGTACCGCAAGCGCCTCGGCAGACAGGCGTACGGCTTCGGCGTTGTCCCGTTGTTTCGCAGCGACATTGGCCAGGGTCGACAGTGAATAAGCGACGGTCGGATGATCGTTACCGAACAGGGCGCGTCGTTCGGCCAGCGCCCGGGTCATTTCCTGTTTGGCCTCGTCGAGGCGATCCTGGTGATACAGCGACATGCCGAGATCGTTGCGCGCGCGCGGGCAGACTTCTTCCTTGATCTGAGCGCTCTCGCACACGGCTATCGCGGCACGGTAATCGGCATCAGCATCGGCGAAGCGGCGTTGCGCGATCATGACTTCGCCGAGCGCATCGTAGGTCGCAGCGACTTCGCGGTGATCGTCGCCGAACACTTGCCGGTCCATCGTCAACGCCTCGTTGACCAGCGCTTCGGCTTCGGCGTATTTCTCGGTGCGCGCCACGATCAGGCCGAGTTCGCGCAGGGTCTTGGCGATTGCGTCGTGAGGCGCCGGATAGATGCGTCTTTTGAGTTCCAGCAATTCGCGCAAGCGCGCCTCGCTGGCTGGCACATTGCCCACGCCATCGGTAGCGGTGGCGAGACTGCCGAGCGCAGCGACGTAACGATCGTCTTCTGCATCGTGACCGGCGCGCCAACGCGTGAGCAGTGGATTGAGCACCGCAATCGCTTCAGGATAGCGCTGCGCATCGGCCAAGGTGTTACCGACATCGAGTGCGGCCGCGAGGGCCTCGACATGATCCGGGCCGTAAATACGCGCAGCCACCGCAGCGGCTTCGCGTCGATGCGCGATCGCCGCATCAGGCGTGCCCAGAGCCATCTCCGTCGCGGCAAGCACGCCCAGCGCTCGCAGCAGCGTGGGCGATGGTTTGGCACGCAAGGCATCGAGCTGCGTGGTTAGATCCCGCTGCGCATCGGCATTGTGGCCGGCGCGTTGCAGTGCGTCGGCATGCAGCACAATCAACTGGCGCGTGTCCTTGTCGTCGCCGCTATCGCGGGTTAGCGTCAAGGCTGATGCGAATGACGTTTCGGCGCGAGTGAAGTTCGACAGGGACAAATCGACTTCGCCCAATGTGCGCAGCACGTCGGCGCGTGTGACCGGATCCAGGTCGGTGTTGCTTGCCAGGCGTTGCTGCGCCTGCGCGACAAGTGCCTCGGGAGTCGGGCGTTGGTCGCGCGGCAAGTGCGCACGCGCGGTGTCGAATACGCTGACTAGGAAATCACGCACGGTATTCGCACGCACCGCTTCGTGGCGCGCAACCTGTGCTTGCCATAGCGCCAAGCCGAGCGAGGCCAGGATCGCGAGTAGAAATGCCGTGGTGACGGCTACGCCACCACGGTGACGTTGTATAAATTTGCGTGTCCTATACAGTCGTGAAGGCGGATGCGCAGCAACCGGGCGACGACTGAGGAAACATTCGATGTCGTCTGCGAATGCGCCAGCGGAGGCGTAACGGCGCTCGGGTTCTGGATCGAGTGCCTTCAGCACGATATTGTCGAGGTCCCCCTGCAGCAGATTGCGCAACTGCGCCGGTGCGAATACGCGCACCGTGCCGGATTGCATCTTCGCCGCGAGTTCGTTGACGCGTGAAGAGGGGCGACGTGTCGGGCTGCCGGCCGGGCGCAGATCAAGCAGGAGTTCGTGCAGCAACACACCGAGGCCATAGACATCGGTGGCAGTGGTGATTGCACCACCGCTGACCTGCTCGGGTGCAGCGTAATCCGGCGTATATACACCAAGGGTGGCGCCATCGGTATCGTCCTCCAGCAGTTTGGCGATGCCGAAATCGAGCAACTTGGCCTCGCCGTTTGCTGTCACCAGGATATTTGATGGTTTGATATCGCGATGTACGACGAGACTGCGATGTGCCGACTCGACAGCGCGGCATACCACAAGGAACAGTCGCAGGCGTTCGTGTGGCATCAAGCGATGCGTATCAGCATATCGCGTAATCGGCATGCCATCGATGTATTCCATGACCAGATACGGAATGCCGGCGGCGGTTACCCCACCGTCTATCAGGTGGGCGATGTTTGGATGATTCAAGGCGGCCAGCACCTGGCGCTCGCGCAGGAACAGGCGTTGCTCAAGTTCGGAATACAGGCCGCGCCGCAGCAGCTTGATCGCGACCTGTTGCTGGAAATCCGCCCCGGTGCGCTCCCCGAGAAACACCGCGGCCATGCCGCCTTGCCCGAGTGCACGAACGAGTCGGAAAGCGCCAATCTGTTGACCGATCAAACCTTGAGGCCTGATTTCATCAGCGGCCAAACGCGCAGCATGCTCGGACGCCGGCGTGTCGAGAAAGCCGCTGCCGTCGTGTGCTGCGAGCAGGTGCAGGAGCGCAGTGCGTTCGTCAGGATCGGAAACCCGGGCATCGAGCCACGCCGAGCGTTCGTGTGCAGGCAGGTCGGCCAGCGCGTCGAACAGGCCGCGCAGGCGACCGAGTGAATCGCTGTTTCTGGCCGCGAGATTAAGGTCGAAACTGTTGTCGTTTTGCATGGTGACGATCAACGCCGAGTGGCGTCGAAATGCGACATCAGCTGAGAACGTCGTGCAGGAAAGCGCGTGCGAAGCGCCAGTCGCGATCAATCGTGCGTCGTGTCAGGTCGAGCATGGATGCAACCTGCTCCAGCGTCAGCCCGGCAAAATAGCGCAGCTCGATCACGCGCGCGGCACGTTCGTCAGCCGCTTCCAACCGCTGCAAGCCCTCGTCAAGGGCGATCGCCTGAGTCGCACTGTCCATCGCCAACTGCGCGTCACTGCCGGTCAGGGTGACACGCGTCCAGTCGCCGCCGGCGCACTGGCGCAGGCGATCGCGTGCGCGATCCCGCAGTAGATGCCGCATCGCGCGTGCTGCATAAGCGAAGAACTGTGCCGGATGCGCGAACGCGAGCTCCTCGCGCTTGCCAATGCGCAGATAGAGTTCGTGCACCAAGGCAGTGGTATCGAGCGTTGTATCGCGCCCATTCGCGGCCAAGTGCCGCCCGGCCATCGCCTTGAGACGCTGATACACCTCCGCAAACAGTGCATCGGCAGATTGCGCGGATGCCGTGTCGATGGATGTAAGTAGGGTCTGCGGCATTGGGTCCATTGCGAACCTCCGCTGCGCATTCTACCCCTGCCGGCGCATTGCTGCGCCGGCAGGAATATGTTTCACCAGTCTTCGCTACTGCAAGCTCACCCGCGCGCGGTTGTCGTCGGATACCCGGTCGATCAGCTTGTTGAAGGGATCGATGCCGGCCTCGTAGGGCAGGCTGTCGACGGTGACGGTGATGCTGCTGTCGCCATCGGCGATCGTGCGCTTGGCGAGGTAAAGCACCTTCTCGTGATCTTCCTTGCCGTCGGACGCACGCGCGAATACGCCGATGTCGATCGGCGTGTCGATCTTGGCCGGCGTTTCCTTGCCTACACCGTCGACGTAGACCTTGGCCGCGTGCAAGTTGAGCGTGACATCGTATTTGCCGTCCGCACGTTTCGTCGCCGTCGCCGTGGTCACTCGGTTGTCGAACAGGGTGATTTTCATGAACAAGTCGTCGATCAGCGGTGACCATTGCGGACCGGCCTCCTGGCGCAGGTCGTCGAGGAATTCGGTCGTGGTCGTGTACGGCGGCTGCTGGAAGGCCTTCTCGCGGTCGTAACGCGCCAGCGTCTTGTCGACGACGTCTTCGCCGAGATAATCCTTGAGCGCATACATCACCACCGAACCCTTGCGGTAGTGGATGTAATCCTGATTCTCGTTCAGCGCCAGCGGCAGTTCCTCGACGACTTCGCCGCCGCGGCCGGACAGGTAGCGGTCGAGTTCGTACTTGAGGAACTTGCGCATTTTCTGCGGCCCGTATTCCTGCTCCATCACCATCAAGGCCGAATACTGGGCGAAGGTTTCGTCGAGCATGGTCACGCCTTGCAGAAACGCACCGATGACCTGGTGCGCCCACCACTGGTGCGCAATCTCGTGCGCGGTAACGTAATAGACGTAGTCGATATCATCTGGATCGCGCAGGTCGGCGATGAAGCCGATGGATTCCGAAAACGGCACGGTATTGGCGAAGCTCTGGGCGAAACTTTCGTAGTCGGGAAATTCAAGGATGCGCATCTGGCGGAACTGGAACGGCGAATACGCCGCGCTGTAATGCGCCAGCGATTTCTTCGCCGCATAGATCATGCGGTCGACGTTGTAGGCGTGCTGCGGATCGTAGTAGATCTCGATCGCGATGCCATTCCACGCGTCGCGCTTGACCGTGTAGCGCGCCGACTGGAACGAGAAGAAATCCAGAATCGGCTTGTCCATCTTGTAGTGGAAATAGCGGCGGTCCTGCCCTGATGAATCGTGCCCGGTCCATTCCTTTTCCAGATAGCCGGGCGCAAGCGCAATCTGGTCCGGCACGGTCGACACCGTGGTCTCGAAATTCACCCAGTCGCCGTCGCGGCCGAGCAGGTTGAACTGGCGCGCGGCCACGTCATCGATCTTCGGCATGCGCGGCAGTTGCGGCAGACCGTACTTGCGCCGATCGTTGCGGTCATCGAGCTGGCCCTCTTCGCTATAGCCGAAATGCGGGAACGAAAAACTGTCGAAGAAAGTGCCGTTGTCGACGACATGCGTATCGCCGGGCGTATTGCGAAAACCATGACTCCAGAATTGCAGGGTGAAATCGAAATCGATCGATGCGCCCGGTGCCATCGGTTGCGTCAGGTGATAGATCGTGTAGCCGTGCACGCGGTCGTCGCTGACCACGGTGTGCGGAGCGAATTGCACCGAGACCAGTTTCATCTCGACCGGCAGTCGCACGTGCAGATCGCTGATCGGCTGGTTCGTCTTGTTCGCGATCAGGTAATGACCGTGCACATCGACACGATGTTCATGCGGATAGATGTCCACGTCGGCCTTCACGTCGGTGATCTTCGGCTGCGGCAGATCCTTGTATTGCCGATACTGCTTCTCGTAGTCGGCCTTCTGCTGCTTGGCCAGATCGCCGGGGATATAGCGATTGATCACATTGGTGTTGTAGAAAATCCAGACACCGAGCGCGACAAAGCCAACCAGCGACGCCGCCAGCAGTGCACGCGACGGCGCATCAAAACGCTGACGCGCGATGCGGCCACGTTCCTTCCAGCCCTGCGCCGTGCCGCGCGCCCAGTACAGCGCGGCGACGACCAGCAGCGCGATCGCAAGACAGGCCCAGTACGCGCTGAACCACAAATAGGCGGCGAGGAAATGGCCGTAGCCATTCATGTCCGAATACGGCGTGCCCGGCGTGCTGCCGTAGTTATAAAGATGATGGTCGAAATGCAGTTGGCTCAATGCGATGCGGCTGACGAAATAGATCACGATCAGCAGATAGCCGAGGAACTTGTTGTTCGCGATCACCTGCAGAAACACGGCGAGCACCCCGAGCAGCAGGAAGCTGAACGCAGTCAAGGCGAGGTTCGACAGATACAGTCCCGGCTCGAGATGGTGGTAGCCGTGCCAGAGTTGATAGATCATGCACTCGACGCAGCCGGCCAGCAGAAACAGCACGATGACCGCAGTGATCGCAACCAGCTTGGACAATAGCGGGATCCAGTCCGGCAGCGGGAAGGCATCGGTCACTTCGCTGATGCGGCTGCTGCGCTCGCGCCAGACCAGCTCGCCGGCATAGAACGCGATGATGATGACCAGCAGGAACGTATAGCTTTCATCCATCTGCGTGTTCATCAGATGCGTCACCGGATAAACACTGGTGCCGTAAATCATGTTGGAAAAGGCGAGACTGAAGCCGAGATTCATCAGCCCGAACGCCAGCATCACGATGAAGGCCACACCGCCGAGCACACCGCGCGTATCAAACCAGGCGAGTTTGAGAAACTGGGTCCAGCGCGCAGCCGCATTCGTTTGCAACGCAATCACCGGCAGCGCGAGCCTTTGCCGCGGTGGTTCCGCGGTTGCCGCCAGTACAGGCCGCTTGCGCTGCCATAACCGTAGACCTTCGCGATCGGGACGAAACAGCGCCAGCGTGGCAGCGATCATCGCCATTCCGATGGCAATCCAGATTGCGCGGTTGGCCAGCAGGATGCCGGTCAACTCGGGCAGGCGTGTGTTGCGGTCCGACGCCGACCAGTAACGTGTGGCCAGATTAAAGGCGCCGAGTCCGAACGGGTCGATCAGCGCGCCGAGCGTGCGGTGATCCAGATTGCTCGCTGTGATGACGGCGATCTGCCAGAGCACGAAGAATGCGATCACGCCGATGTAGGTGCTCAGCATCGAGCGCGTCAGCGTCGCCAGCAGGAACAGAAAGGCCGAGAGGAAAAACAGACCCGGCAACACGAACATGGCGAAGGCGTAAGCGTAGGCGATAAAGGACGTCGGACCGAGCCGCTCCGGGTCGACCCAAGGCATCAGCACGCCTGTCATCAGACCGAGCGCGACGACGATCAGCACGCCGACCGCAGCCAGATACCCCGCGGCGAAACGTCCTCCAAGGTAGGCCGAGCGCGACATGGGCGTGGCGAAAAAAAGTTCTGCTGTGCCGGCATCGAAATCGCGCAGCGCGGCACCCGCGACGAACACCGTGATCAGAAACATTCCGAGCAGGGTGAACAAGGTGAGCATTTGCACCACGACATACGGCGCGTTGCGGTGGGTGTTGCCGATGCCGCCGCCGACCTGGATGCTGTCCGAGCCAGCGGCTGCGAACGCGAGCGCGCCAAAGGCGAGGGCGATCATCCAGAACAGCGGGCTCTTGAGCTGCTGGCGCAGCTCGAAGCGGAAAATTTCCTTGAACATGGGATTCTCCGTTCAGGCCGCACGTGCCGTCGCGGCGTGATGCCGCAACTGGCCGAAGTAGACGTCTTCCAGATCCGGTGCAACTGCCTCGAAACCGTCTTCGGGTCTGGCATCAGCGAGTACGTGAACCAGGGTCTTGCCGCCGGCCAGGCGCGTGGACAGGACCGTGTAGCGATTCTTGAAGTCTTCGATTGCCGCATTCGGCACGGTCTTGCGCCAGACGCGGCCATCGAGCGCGCGCATCGCTTCGGCGGGCTGGCCGCTGAGCAGCACCTGACCCTGCGAGATGATCGCCATGCGCGGGCACAGATCGGTGACATCTTCCACGATGTGCGTGGACAGGATCACCACGACCTTCTCGCCGATCTCCGCGAGCAGGTTGAGAAAACGGTTGCGCTCTTCCGGATCCAGTCCCGCGGTCGGCTCGTCGACGATGATCAATTGCGGATTGCCGATCAGTGCCTGGGCGATGCCGAAGCGTTGGCGCATGCCTCCGGAAAACGTGCCGAGTTTGCGTTTGCGCACGTCCCATAGATTCGTCTGGCGCAATAACGCTTCGACCACGGCCTTGCGCTCGCCGCGCGCGACCACGCCCTTGAGCACGGCGAAATGGTCGAGCATGGCTTCGGCGGCGACCTTCGGATACACGCCGAATTCCTGCGGCAGATAACCGAGCACACGTCGCGCCGCAGGTTTGTCGGCGAGTACGTCGAGGTCGTTGAGATGAATGCTGCCGTTGTCGGCGTCCTGCAGGGTCGCAATCGTGCGCATCAACGTGGACTTGCCCGCGCCGTTCGGCCCGAGCAGGCCGAACATGCCGTTGGGGATTTCCAGCGAGACGTTTTTCAGGGCCTGGACGCCATTGGCGTAGGTCTTGGACAAGTCATGGATCGTGAGCACGAGGCGTTTCTCCCGGGACGAAAGGCAGGGTTGTGGTAGGTGTATTACATTGATACAACACTATATCTGATGGAATGAGCGCCCGTGAATGGGCTGAAAGTCATGGCGCTGCGTCCATTATGGCCACAACGAAGTCGTTCCGACAGGCACGCAAGGCGGCGGCGAAATCGTCATCTTGCGTTATCCTCGCAGTCCGACCTTCAGCGCGCTCTCGCCCCCTTTCGCCAACACGAGAACCATTATGGCCCAGACCAGCGAAGTCAAAGTTCCGGATATCGGCAATTACACCAACATTCCTGTGATCGAAGTGCTGGTGAAACCCGGCGACACGGTGACGAGAGATCAGGGCCTGGTCACGCTGGAATCGGACAAGGCGACGATGGAAGTGCCGTCATCGGTGGCTGGTGTGGTCAAGGAAGTGAAGGTCAAGGTGGGGGATGAGGTTTCAGAAGGAACGGTGGTTGCGGTGATCGAAGCGGCCGATGCGACTCCCGTAAAATCCACCGCGCCGGCCAAGAGCGAACCCGTCGCTCCGGCAGCACCTGCGCCAAAACCGGCGGAATCTGCGCCAGCCGTGCCGCCTGTTGCCGTCGCGAAGCAGGAGAGCAGCGCGCAGCGCACGCCGCCGGTCGCGTTCGGCGCAGATACGGTGTTGCCTGACAAGGTGCCGTATGCGAGTCCTGCCGTGCGCCTGTTCGCGCGCGAACTCGGCGTCGATCTCGCGCATGTGAAAGGCAGCGAGCGCAAGGGGCGCATCAGCAAGGAAGACGTGCAGAATTTCGTCAAGCAGGCATTGGCCGGCGGCGTCTCGCGCGCGCCTGCGGGTGGCGGCGGACTGAATCTGCTGCCCTGGCCACAAGTGGATTTTTCCAAATTTGGCGAAGTGGAAACACGGCCGCTGTCGAAGATCAAGAAGATATCGGGTTCGAATTTGGCAAGAAACTGGGTAATGATTCCGCACGTCACCCAGCACGACGATGCCGACGTCACCGAGTTGGAAGCACTGCGCGTCGCACTGAACAAGGAAAATGAGAAGGCTGGCATCAAGTTCACCATGCTCGGCTTCATCATCAAGGCCGTCGTCGCGGCGTTGAAGAAATATCCCGACTTCAACGCCTCACTCGACGCCGGCGGCGAAAACCTGATCTTGAAAAAATATTTCCATATCGGTTTTGCCGCGGACACGCCAAATGGTCTCGTGGTACCGGTGCTGAAAGATGCGGACAAGAAAGGTATCGTCGCGATTACGCAAGAGACGAGCGCACTCGCGGCCAAGGCGCGCGAAGGCAAGCTCGGACCAGCGGAAATGTCCGGTGGCTGCTTCTCGATTTCTTCTCTCGGCGGTATCGGCGGCACCGCGTTCACGCCGATCGTCAACGCACCGGAAGTCGCGATCCTCGGCGTGTCGAAGTCGGCGATCAAACCGGTCTGGGACGGCAAGGCATTCCAGCCACGACTGATCCTGCCGCTGTCGCTCAGTTACGATCATCGCGTGATCGACGGCGCCTCCGCCGCGCGCTTCACCGCGTATCTTGCACAACTGCTGGCGGACATGCGCCGCAGCCTGCTCTGAGGGGGTTCCGCGATGGCAACGACTGAAGTCAAGGTTCCGGATATCGGAAATTACACAAATATACCCGTGATTGAAGTGCTGGTGAAACCCGGCGATACGGTGACGAAGGATCAGGGCCTGGTCACGCTGGAATCGGACAAGGCGACGATGGAAGTGCCGTCGTCGGTCGCTGGCGTGGTCAAGGAAGTGAAGGTCAAGGCAGGGGATCAGGTTTCCGAAGGCAGTATCGTCGCGCTGATCGAAGCGCAGGCGACCGATGCACCGAAGCTCGCACCGGCCAAGAGCGCGGAACCGGCCAAGCCGACAACGTCGGCGACCACGCACCAAGGCGGAAACACCGGCACCGAAAGCCGCGTCAAACTCGGGCCGCAAGGCCGATATCGAATGCCAGGTTTGTCGTACTCGGTTCCGGTCCCGGCGGTTACACGGCCGCTTTCCGCGCCGCGGATCTCGGCCAGAACACGGTGCTGATCGAGCGCTACGCGACGCTCGGCGGCGTCTGCCTCAACGTCGGCTGCATTCCGTCCAAGGCGCTGCTGCACGCGGCGCGGTTGATCGACGAGGCCGCGCATTCCGACGATATCGGCATCAGTTTCGGCACACCGAAAATCGACATTGCCAAACTCGGTGCGTTCAAGGACAAAGTTGTTGCGCAGTTGACCGGCGGTCTCGCCAGCATGAGCAAGCAACGCAAGGTCACGGTCGTTCAGGGCGTCGGCAAATTTGTCTCGCCGAACGAAATCGAAGTCGAAACGAAGGATGGCAAGAAGCTGGTGCGTTTCGAGAAATGCATCATCGCGGCCGGTTCGCAGTCGGTGAAATTGCCGGGGTTCCCCTGGGACGATCCGCGCATCATGGATTCAACCGGCGCGCTGCTGCTCAAGGATGTGCCGAAGAAATTGCTCGTCGTCGGTGGCGGCATCATCGGGCTGGAAATGGCACTGTGTTTACGCCGCGCTCGGCACGCAGGTCACGGTTGTCGAGCTACTCGATCAGTTGATGCCCGGCGCCGATCCGGACTTGGTGCGGCCGCTCGCTCAACGTCTGGGCAAGCGCTATGCCGGCATTCATCTCAAGGTCAAGGTTGCGAAAATCGAAGCGCAGAAGGATGGATTGAAAGCGACGTTCGAGGGCGAGAAAGCACCGGAACCGCAGGTTTACGATCGCGTGCTGGTCGCTGTCGGCCGCTCTCCGAATGGCAAGCAAATCGACGCGGACAAGGCTGGCGTCACCGTCACCGACCGCGGCTTCATTCCTGTCGACAAGCAGATGCGCACCAACGTGCCGCATATCTTTGCGATCGGCGATATTGTCGGCAATCCCATGCTCGCGCACAAGGCGACGCACGAAGGCAAGGTCGCGGCCGAAGTCTGCGCCGGCCAGAAGAGCGAATTCGTCGCGCGCGTGATTCCGAGCGTGGCCTACACCGATCCGGAAATCGCCTGGGTCGGCGTGACCGAGGCCGAGGCGAAGAAGAACGGCCTGAAGATCGGCGTCGGCAAATTCCCGTATGCCGCGTCGCGGCCGCGCGATCGGCATCGGCCGCACCGAAGGCTTCACCAAGCTGATCTTCGACGAGGCCACCCATCGCATCATCGGCGCCGGCATCGTCGGCCCGCAACGCGGGCGACCTGATTTCCGAAGTCGCGCTGGCGATCGAGATGGGCTGCGAAGCTGCCGACATCGGCCTGACCGTCCATCCGCACCCGACGCTATCGGAATCCGTCGGCATGGCCGCGGAAGTATACGAAGGCACGATTACGGATTTGTATATTCCGAAGAAGAAGTAGTTCGATGTCGGGAATAGCAAAGGCAGTCGCGAGTATTTTTGCGATATGGCAGATGGCTGGATGGTCGGCGACAATGTCGTGCACGGAAGTGGAGTACGCGAAACTGAGACCGCCAAGATATCCGCAAGAAGCGGTCAAGGATCACGCAACAGGGAAAGCTATCTTGCACGTTATGGTCGGAGCGGACGGTGTCCCAAAAGACATACGAATCGTAACAAGCACAGGAAACGTCTACCTGGATAATGCCGCGGTCGAGAGTGCAGCAGAATGGCGTTTCAAACCGAAGCGCTGCAGCGGTAAAGCTGTATCTTCCGAAGTATTGTTGCCTGTCAATTTCAGTCTTGCCGATTCAGAGCCAAATGCTTCGTGGACGGTTAAGTTGGATACGGAACCTATGGAGTTCTCCACGGTGAAAGCAGAACTTGCATTCCTTCGTGGAGAGAAAAGTTTGGAAGAACATTCGCATGCATACGTTCACACCTATTTCAAACCGATGACTACTCGAAGCTGGCTCGTGATTAAATCACCGCTCGGATCACACGCGGTCATCCGTATGCGCGAGGAAGGAAATGGCAAAACCTATGGGGCGCTGTATGCATATCTGTGCGATGGTTCTGAGAACTGGTGTTCGGAGACCGTCAACAAACAGATCAGCTTTTTGAAAGCCAATCCTGCTCCGCCCCCGCCCACCACCGGTGAGTAGTGAGTGGCGCACGCTACGACACAACTTGATTCCCGCCCACACATCCCAATCTGATCCGCACCGGCAAACTTTCTAACCTTGCCTCAGGGGAGTTCCGCGCCCCGTGGCGCTTTCACTCAGATTGGAGATTCCGCATGAAACTGTATTTCTCTCCCGGCGCCTGTTCGCTGTCGCCGCATATCGTACTGCGCGAACTGGGCCTGCCGTTCGACCTGGTCAAGGTCGATCTGGCGGCCAAGAAGACGTCCGACGGCGACGACTTCAAGGCGATCAATCCGAAAGGCTATGTGCCCGTGATCAGGACCGACGATGGTCATGTTCTGACCGAAGGCCCGGCGATGGTTCAGTATCTGGCCGACCGCAAGCCCGAGGCGAAACTGGCCCCGGCGAACGGCACGTTTGCGCGTTACCAGTTGCAGGAATGGCTGAATTTCGTTTCCACGGAAATCCACAAGACCTTCAGCCCGTTGTTCAATTCGGCCATGCCGGATGCGGCGAAGGAAATCTATGTGGCCAAGCTCAAACAGCGCTTCGCCGAGCTTAATGCCGTGCTGGCGAAACAGGATTTCCTGATGGGCGCGCATTTCAGCGTGGCCGATGCGTATTTGTATACTGTGCTGCGCTGGAGCGCGCATTTCAAGATCGATTTGAACGCATGGCCGGCATTGGCGAAATACTTTGCCCGCGTCGATGCGCGGCCCGCGGTGAAGGTGGCTCTCGACGCCGAGGCGGCCGCGAAGAACGCGGCGTAGTAACAGCTTCCCTTTCCACTTCCGGCACCTTCCCCCGTTGTACGGGGGAAGGGAGTTGTTACTTGCGCTTCTTCGGCGCCGGGCCGGGTTTGGCGGCAGGCTCGCCGCTCGACGGCATGTGGTCGGCGACATCGTAGTGCCGCACCAGCGGTTCCATCTGCAGCAGATAGTGTTCGTCCTCGGGATAGTAGACCGAGCGATCCGGATTTTCGCCGGCGAAGGCGCGCACGGCATCCATCGAATCCCACAGCGAAATCAACATGATCTCGCAATGTTCGCCCTGGTCCCGGCGGAGGATGGTCACGCCGCGGTTGCCGGGGGTGTTGGCGTAGTCCTTCAAACCCGTCTCGTGCAGGTAGGCCAGGTAATCGTCCGCTTTTTCCTTGAGCGTGATGCCGCGCCAGATACGAGCGATCATTCAATACCTCCGGTGCGCCAACTAAGACGCACAGCTTACATGACACAACGCCAGGACCTATCTCAAAACGTAGCGAGCGAAGACAGGTTGTGCGCCGCCGGAGCGCAGGAACCGGAGTTTACCCAGAGTAAATGAGGATTCCGAGCACCGCCGGCGCACAAGATGTCGAGCGCAGTAGTTTTGAGATAGGTTCCAGGGAAATCAAGGGAATCGGTGCGACGGCGCTGACGTGTCGCGCGGGCGCTGCGTTTGCTGGCGTTGATGCTCGGCCTCGGCGATGCGTTTGAACTGGCGCACGCGCTCCAGCCATAACTCGTTGTGTTCCGCATCGCGTTCCAGATGCGTGTCGGGAATCTTCTGGAACGGAATGCGCATCGGCGCCGCATCCAGCGCGTCCTGCGTGCTGCCGAAATACAGTTTGTTGTTGCCGAAGCGCAGGTTGATCCGGTCGATCACGCCATTGAGCGCCCGGTTCTCGCGCTCGTCGGCGAACAGCGAACCGTTGCTGTCGCTGCGCTTGCGCAGTCGGTGCAAGGTCACGCCGACGGCGAGTGGCGCCGGACGATTACCGCGCAGGGGAAAGCGCTGGGTGTGACGGTCGCGCTGCCGCAGCGCGCATTCGAGCTGGCGCAGCAGTTCGCGGCTGTCGTCGCTGGTATCGAAGCGCAGTTCGCCGTGCCAGCCATCGGCGCCGACGTGCTTGATCCGCACCGTCATCGCGCCAGCGACATAATTTTCGTGGCGCAGCCGCATCGCGGCTTTCGCCAGCAGCTTCTTCAGCACCGCGCGTGCGCCGCGCGCCGTGCGCAGTTCCGGCCCCAGCACATGCGAATGACCGAGACTGGCGCGCGGCGATACGCGGTGCGCCTGCCATTCGCCGCGCAGCGCGGCCCAGTAACGCTCGCCTTCGATGCTGCCCCAGATATCGTGCATTGTGGATTTATCCAGATTGCACAGTTGTTCCACGCTGCGGATGCCGTTCGCGAGCAGGCGTTGTTCCATGTTCGGGCCGATGCCGCACAGATCAGTCAGATCCAATCGGTGCAGCGCCTGCGGCAGATCGGTCGTTTCGAGCACGGTCAGGCCATCGGGCTTGTGCATGTCCGACGCGGTCTTGGACAGGAAATGATTCGGCGCGATGCCGATCGAACAACGCAGCCAGTCTCCGGTCGCGTTCACGGCGGCCTTGATGTTGCGCGCGATCGCGACCGCGTTGTCGCACCGGCGTTCGCGCCCGATCAATTCGCAAGCGACTTCGTCGATCGAGCCTACGTAGTCCACGGGAATACAGGTTTCGATCGCGTCCTTGAGCCGATGGTGATAATCGACATACAGCGCTGGCCGCGCCGGCACGATCGCGATTTGCGGGCACAGCTTGCGTGCCTCGTGCACCAAGGTGCCGGTGCGCACGCCGAAGGCTTTTGCCTCGACACTGGCGGCGATGCAGCAGGTGGTTTCCGCCAGCACCGGCACCACGCCCACCGGCCGACCGCGCAGCGTCGCGTCTTCCTGTTGCTCCACCGAGGCGAAGTAGGAATTGAAATCGACGAACAGGCTGCGCAGGGTCATGGCATCGGTCTCCGGCGAAGGACGAACGTGCCGGGAGGCTAGGCTACGCCGATCTCAGGGCTGGAGACAATGTCGCCGTCGCAGGCCCGGCGCAGCGCGGTTCAGTGCACCGTGAGCCAGTCGCGCGGACGTAGATAATCGGCCAAGGCTGCCTCGGCGCTGCCGGAAGCGGGCGCATAGGCGTATTCGAAACGCACGCGTGGCGGCAGCGACATCAGGATGGATTCGGTGCGGCCGCCGGATTGCAGACCGAACAGGGTGCCGCGGTCGTAGACCAGATTGAACTCGACGTAGCGACCGCGGCGGTAAAGCTGGAATTCGCGCTCGCGTTCACCAAAAGGTGTATTTTTTCTTTTTTCCACGATGGGAAGGTAGGCATCGAGGAAGCCGTTGCCGACCGCGCGCATGAAAGCGAAACTGCGATCGAAACCGCCGAAGTTCAGATCGTCGAAGAACAGTCCGCCGACACCGCGCGTCTCGTTGCGGTGCCTGAGGAAGAAATATTCGTCGCACCAGCGCTTGTATTGTGGATAGACTTCGGCGCCGAAGGGCACGCACAGATCGTGCGCGACCGTGTGCCAGTGCACGATGTCGTCGTCGAACGGATAGAACGGAGTCAGGTCGAAGCCGCCGCCGAACCACCACACCGGTTCGGCACCTTCCTTGCGTGCCTCGAAATAGCGCACGTTCAGATGCGTGGTCGGCACGTAGGGATTTTGCGGATGCAGCACCAGCGACACGCCAGCGGCTGTCCAGGCACGTCCGGCCAGCTCCGGCCGTTGCGCCGTTGCCGCGGGCGGCAGACTTCCGCCGCTGACCTGCGAGAAATTGACACCGCCCTGCTCGAACACCGTGCCGTCGACCAACACTCGCGTACGCCCGCCACCGCCCGATTCTTCACCGGCATTGCTGCGCGTCCATGCGTCTTCGCGAAAACGCGCACCGCCGTCGGCGGCTTCGAGCGCAGCGCACAGACGATCCTGCAGGCCGCGCAGGAAATCTTCGACCTCGGCGATACGGCTGGCATCCATTTCAAGAACCTGGCTGCGATCAGCTGCCGAACAGGACCAGGTTCGACTGGATATCGGTCACCAGGTTTTGTATCCAGCCGGGGTAGTTCTTGTGGATGTATTCAACGCCGTCTTTCTTCTTCTCGTATTTCAGGTTGACGCTGTCGACATAGCGGATCTGGATAGTCTGCGGGTCATAGTTGACGGCGATCCGCACCGAATATTCGTTCTGCTGCAAGGTGCCATCGACTTCGCCAGGCTTGTCGGCCGTCACGGTCCACTGCCGATGCAACAATGCCGCCTTGATCGCCTTGACTTCCTGCGCGCGGGTCACGTTTGCAGGCACCGCTATCGGATCCGGATTGTGCAAAGGTACCTGGCGAAACGCCATCAACAGCAAGAAGGCGGGCAACAGCAGCAGCGGTAAACGCGAACGCAACATGTGAATCTCCTTGTGATGATTGAACCGTCGATGGCGCCGCAACACTGCAGCCGTGCGCGCGATAACGCAAGACAATGGTAGCAGCCCTGCGCCGCATTGCAGCGTTTCGCCGCGCGAAACTATACTGGCGTGGTTCTTTCGACAGACGACCCGCTTGCCTTCCCGCATCCCGCCTCTCGCCATCACTGCCTTCACTGCCACCTGCGCCGCCGGACGTGGCGCGCCGGCGCTCGCTCATGCGCTGGCGAAGCGACAAAGCGGATTGACTCCCAACGACTACAGTACTCGGCCGCTGGCGTGCTGGATCGGCCGCGTCGCCGGCATCGAGCAGATGGCGCCGCCGGCGGAATTGGCGCATTTCGATTCGCGCGAACATCGGCTGGCGTGGCTCGGATTGAATCAGGACGGCTTCCTCGAACGCGCGCGGGCGCTGCGCGAACGCTACGGCGCGACGCGCGTGGCCCTGGTGCTGGGCACGTCTACATCGAGTATCGGCGAAACCGAACGCGCCTATCGCGAACTCGACGTTGACGGTCGCTTCGCTCCCGCGCAGCGTCGCGCGGAAGTGCATCAGACCCATGCGCTCGGCGCCTTTGTGCAAACCGTGCTCGGCCTGCGCGGGCCGTGCATCACGATTGCCACGGCGTGTTCGTCGAGCGCAAAAGTGTTTGCCAGCGCCGAGCGGTTGATGCGTGCAGGATTCGCCGATGCCGCGATTGTCGGCGGCGTGGATTCGCTGTGCGACAGCGTGCTGTACGGCTTCAATTCGCTGGAACTGGTATCGCCGGAACCGTGCCGGCCGTTTGATGCGCAGCGCCGCGGCCTGTCGCTGGGCGAGGCGGCCGGTTTTGCCGTACTTGAAAGTATAGTTGTGGACAAATCCGCGCCGCGCCTGATCGGCTACGGTGAGTCCAGCGATGCACACCATATGTCGGCGCCGCATCCGCAAGGCCTCGGCGCGCAGCGGGCCATGGACGATGCGCTGGCACGTGCCGGGCTCGCGCCTGCCAACGTCGATTACATCAATCTGCACGGCACCGCCAGCCTACAAAACGATGCAGTCGAGGCAGCCCTGATCGCGCGCCGGTTTCCGGCAACGACGCTGGCGAGTTCGACCAAGGGCTGGAGCGGGCACACGCTCGGCGCGGCCGGTATCCTCGAAGCCGTCGTCGCGCTGCTCGCGCTGGAGCGTGGCCTGGTGCCGGGCACGCTGAATGCGCAGACACTCGATCCGGCCTGCGGGCCGCAGATCGTCATCGACAACCGCGAGCGTGCGCTGCGTGTCGCGTTGTCCAACTCGTTCGGCTTCGGCGGCAATAATTGTTGCCTGGCATTTGCGGCGACGCAGGCATGAGCGCGTCACTGGAAATCTTCATCGAGGGCATCGGCGTCTGGGCGCTGGGACTGCCGGGTTGGGATGCAAGCCGCGATCTGCTGGCAGGAAAAGTGGATAATGTGGCAAATGCGGCGTCGCGTCCGGCACCGGCCATCCTGCCATCCGCTGAACGTCGGCGCGCACCGGAGTTGGTACTGCTCGCACTCGACGTGGCCCAGCAAGCTTGTACGCTGGCGCAGCGCGATCCACACGAACTGCCGAACGTGTTCGCTTCGGCCTACGGCGATCTGGTGATCAACGATTATCTGTGTGCCACCCTCGCGTGCGATCCGCGTGACCTGTCGCCGACCCGATTCCACAATTCCGTACACAATGCCGCAGCCGGCTATTGGTGCATTGCGACCGGCTGCATGGCCAGTTCGACGGCGCTCAGTGCTGGCGCGTCGAGTTTCGGAGCCGGCTTGCTGGAAGCCGCCACGCTGGCGCAGGACGAGGCGACGGCCGTGCTGTTCGCAGCCTGCGATGTTGCCGCGATCGGGCCACTCGCCGATGTGATTGACTGCACCGCAGCCTTCGGCGTCGCCCTGGTGTTGGCGCCGCAGTCGTCGCGCGCGATCGCGCAACTGCGACTGAATCCGGAACCGGGAACAGCGCCGGAGCTTGCGCCGGAGGCGGCTGTGCTGCACGCTCTGTACTACGCCAATCCGATCGCGCGCAGCTTGCCGTTGCTGTGCGCGCTGGCGTGTCGCGAACCACGCACGCTGGCGTTGGCGGCGGCAACGGAATTGACTCTACGCGTGGAGATTTTGCCTTGGTCGAAGTGAGGGACGCATCCCAAGGGAACTTGGCAGCAAACGCCGTCGTGGTCATCCCGGCGCTGAACGAGGAACGCGCGATCCGGACGGTTGCACAGGATGCGCTGGCGCATTGTGGAAAAGTTATCATTGTGGACGATGGTTCCACGGACCGAACCAGTGCAGTCATTGCCGACCTGCCGCTGGAATGCCTGCGCCACGAACAGCCGCAGGGCAAGGCGCGGGCCTTGCAAGACGGCTTCCGTCGCGCGCTGGAAACCGGTTACGACGGTGTGTTGACGATGGATGGCGATGGCCAGCACGCCGCCGCCGATCTGCCGCGCCTGCTCGCTGCCGCGGCGCAGTATCCGCAGCACATCGTCATCGGTGCACGCCTGCGCAGTCGCGATGTAACGCCCGGCAAGAATCGCTTCGGCAATCAGCAGGCGGATTTCTGGGTGTCCTGGGCCTGTGGCCAGCGCGTCGTCGACAGCCAGAGCGGCCAGCGCTTCTACCCGCGCGCCGTGGTCGAACTGGCGCTGCAGATGCCCAACGACGGTTTCGTGTTCGAGAGCGAAATCCTGATCGAGGCGGCGCGCCGCGGCATCCGCACGGTATCGGTGCCGATCGAGGCACGTTATGCCGACAATCGCCGCGCCAGTCATTTCAAGCCATTCCGCGACGTCGCGCGGATCACGCGCATGATTGCCTGGCGGCTGCTCAGCCGCGGCCTGATGCCGCGCAACTACTGGCGCGCACGCACGGTGCCGCCGATTGTCGTCGATCCGGTTTAGGAACCGTTGCCTAGCCCGCGTCAAACGACTGCGGATATTCAGGCTTCTGCTCACGCGCGAGTAATTCGCGCAGGCCCTGGGCAGGCGTGATTTCCTCACGCAGGACGCGTTGCACGCCGTGGGCGATAGGCAGATCCAGGCCGTGACGATCGGCGAGACGCATGATCGTGTCGGCGGTTTCGACGCTTTCGACCACCTGTCCGATCTCGGCCACGGCTTGCTTGAGCGCCACGCCGCGGCCCAGGGCGAGGCCAAGGCGGCGGTTGCGCGACAGATCGCCGGTGCAGGTGAGCACCAGGTCGCCGAGACCGGCCAGACCCATCAAGGTTTCCGGCCGCGCGCCGATCGCGGTGCCAAGGCGCAGCATTTCGTTGAGTCCGCGCGTGATCATGCCGGCGCGGGCGTTTAGTCCCAGTTGCATGCCATCGGCCACGCCGGTGGCGACGGCGAGCACGTTCTTCATTGCGCCGCCGAGTTCCGCGCCGATCATGTCGTTGCCGGTGTAGGCGCGAAAATGTGTACTATGCAGCATTTCCGCGACGGTCTGTGCAAATGCCGGCGTGGCTGAATGTACGGTGACGGCCGTCGGCAAGCCCTGCGCAACTTCGCGCGCGAACGACGGGCCGGTGACGATCGCTGCCGGTGCGCCCGGCAGGCGTTCGGCGACGAGTTCGTGCAGGAAGCGGCTGGAACCTGGATCGAAGCCCTTGGTTGCCCAGGCCAGGCCGGCGCCGGCGGAAAAATGCGCTGCGAGCTGGTCAAGCAAGGCGCCGAAAGCGTGGCTCGGAGTCACGATCAGCACGACACCGGCACCGCGCACGCTCGCGGCCAGATCGGCCGATAGATTCAGCGTCGACGATAGTTCGAGATCGGGCAGATAGCGAGCATTACGCCGGGTTGCAACCATCTGCGTGATGGCGTCTGCATCGCGACCCCAAAGCGTGGTCGGCACGCCGTTGCGCGCCAGCACCGCGGCGAGCGCGGTGCCCCAGGAACCGGCACCCAGAACCACAACGTTTGATTTCGTGCTCATCGGTCTGGTTCGCGATCGAAGCCGATCGCAGGATCACGCAAACGCGCAGCGATCACGCGTTCGGTTGCGTACCCGCCGCACGGCGTTGCATCTGCTCGGCGTACAGTGATTCGAAATTGATCGGCTGCATCAGGAACGGCGGGAAGCCGCCATTCTGGATCAGGTCGGACACGACCTGACGCGCGTAGGGGAGCAACACGTTCGGACAATACGTCGCCAGCACCGCTTCGCGGTTCTGATTGTCGAAGCCGCTCACGCCGAACACGCCGGCTTGCTGCACTTCGGCCAGATAGGCAGTCTTGTCGGCGAGCTTGCAGGTGACAGTGACGGTCAATACCACTTCGTAGACGTCAGTGGCGAGCGTACCGACCTGCTGCGACAGGTTGAGCTGGATTTGCGGCTGGCCTTGATCCTGGAAGATCTGCGGCGCACCCGGAACTTCGAACGAGACGTCCTTGATATAGACCTTCTGCAGAGACAATTGGGCGCTGGCCGCGGGCGTGGCGCCGTTAGCTTGGGTGGTTTCGTCGGCCATGAAAACGTGCTCCAGATTCGATTCAAAGGGAAAAGGACGCGAATTATCCCATGCCCGGTGCCGGCATGCATCCTCGGGGATGAGCTTACTTTCCGCGCGTGGTCGGCAAATCGGCCGCGCGCCACGCCGTCAAGCCGCCGCCAAGATGATGAACGCGGGTGAAGCCGGCCTTGACCAGGCGCGCAGCAGCCTGCGCGGAAGTGTTGCCGTTCTTGCAGTACAGCGCGACCGGCAGTTCCTTCACCTTGGCCAGTTCCTTGTTTTCCGGATCGAACTGGCTCATCGGTACGTGCCGGGCACCGGTGATGTGGCCGTTGTCGAAATCCTGCTGACTGGACAGATCCACCAGCAGCGGACTTTCGCGATTGATCAGCAGGGTCAGCCCGGCTGGCGTGAGTTCGCGGTAACCGCGGAACAGGCGTGCGATTTCGCTGCCGCCAAGCACCAGGGCGAGGACGACGAAAAGCATCACCAGCAAGGTGTGATGGGCAGCGAACTCGGGCAGGCGATGCAGGATTTCGGACATGGAGAATGCAAGGAACAACGAAAGGGCGCGGATTATCCGTCAGCAGCCGGCTTATTGCTATGGCAGCGGTGTCAGCAGCAGCTCGTTGCGGATCCAGCTTCCGGGATACGCGGACGGCAAAACCAGATCGGTCGAAATCGTGTCGGACGTGCCGTTGATGAAGTATTCGACTGTACCCACGGCCTGCGCACCGATTGTGTAGTCGAGCCAGACGCAGCCCGGACAAGCGGGCCGCACGACGTTCGCGGTCAGCGTATCGCCGTCACGATAACTGACATTGGACGCGACCGTCCAGCGCGGATTGCCGGCGGCATCGTAGACATAGGCAAGCTGGAACAGGAAGGGCAGGCCATTGCTGCCGGAACCCGGAAAGAACTCGTCGAAAGTGCCCCAGCCGCTTTCGTTCGGGTTGTACCACGCACGCAGACTGCTCGCCGGGTCGGTCACCACCGGCACATAGATCGCGCCGCCGGCGACTCCGTTCAGGGTCCAGGTGTAGACGAACTTGTCCGGTGCGATCAGCGACACCTGTGCGCTGCCGACGGCCTGACCCGGCACCGGCCAGGAATTTTGTGTACTTTGGTGAGTTTGCCACAAAGTGGAATTCGCCTGGCTGGCATGCAGCGAGTCGTTGACCACATACCAGGTGGGATAGCGGCCGGCGTCGCCGCTGAACCATGCGCCGAAAAAAACCGGGTCGGCGCCGGGAACCGGCGTCACGGTTGCTGTCATGCCATTGCCGGGCCGCAACGGATCGTAGTAATTGCCCGGAAGCGGCAGGATCGGTGCTGCCTGCGCCACACATTGTGCAGGCACGCAGGTGCCATTCGCGCCGACGATGGTGTTGATGACGTTGCCGGGCGCGCTGACAAAGCCGTTGTTGTCCGCCGTACCGAGATAGTCGATTTTGAGCGCTGAATTGCAAACGGCGTTCGCCGCGATGGCAAAACTCACATTCACCGCAGTGGATTGTCCGGGCGCCAGGTCGGGCAACGCGACCACCGGCGTTTCCAGGGTCATTGCCGTCGCACCGGACTGGCTCAGGTCCTGCGCGAATACCGCATAGCCGCCGCTGGTCGGCGCAGTGCTGGAATTTAGCACGGGCACGGAAACCTGCCAGCGTTCGCCGGGGTCGATCGCACCATTGCCGTTGCCACACAACTGCATCGGCGGCGGAGAGAAAAAGGTCGCACTTTGTATGACATCCGGCGCCTGCACCACCAGTGCGTGCGTATCGCTGCCGCTGCATCCGGTACTATCGGTGACGGTCGCGCCGACGTTGCCGGAAAACGCGCCGGGATACACCGCGATCAGACTCGCGGCGTTCGGGTCGAGGTTGTCGGGGAGGCCGTCGCCATCGACATCGAAGGCGTAGGTATACGGTGGCGCGCCGCCGCTGGCACTCGCGCTCAGGGCAATGCGGTCGCCGGACGTTGCCGGATTTTCGCTGATGCTCAGGGCAACCGTGGGGGCGGCGCAACTGCCGGTGCCTTCCAGCGTTTGCGCGTTTGTGCCGAGTGGATCGAGCCACGGCTGCAAACTGCTCGACGCGCCGCCGCCGCTCCAGGCGACGCTCAGGCGGCCATAGAAATCGTCGCCGGCGGGATCGCTGCATTCGGCGTTGCCGCCGGAGAGCACGCCACGCAGATGATGGTTCAAATCGATCAGGCCGGAGCCCGATGAGCCCGCCTCGGTCGTGCCGAGACTGTAGTGATCGACGCGCCAGTGATTGATACCGGGCACGACGTTCTGGCCGTAGTCGAAATTGTCCACGACGACGGTGCCGGCGGCGAAGCTGATGCGTTTGGCATCGGCTTCGGGATGGTGCATCACCACCGCGCCGTTGAACGGGATCTCGCTGCGATCCCAGCCGTTCCAGTACACCTGAGCCGCGACGGGGATCGGCGAATCCAGTCGTACCAGAGTGAAATCGGCCGGCTGATAGGTCGCCAGCAGGGTTGCGCCGCCGGTTTGCGGAATCGCGTCGGCGGTCGGCACCGGCAGCGCATTGGCGCCGCTGCCGATCACGCGGCAAACCGGGCTTGCGTACTTCCAGTAGACCACCAGGCTGCTCGCGTCCGACTGATCGGTGATGCAATGGTTGGCGGTGCTCAGCAATGGTGCATGGTCGCCACGGGTGTCGTTGAGCAATTGGCCGGAACAGAAACCTCCGTTCATTACCAGAATGGCTTCTGCATTGATTTCGCTACGCCACAGATCGCCTTGCGGACAGATGGTATCGACATTGCAGCTGCCGCTGCCTGCGCTCGGATTCAGAAATGATTTCGGTTGCGCGTGCCGCGCGAAAATATCGCGATACCCCACGTGGACCGTGCCCAGATCGAGCTTCAGGAACGGCTTCATCGTCTGCGGCAACAGCACTTCGATCAAGGCGTGGTCGCCGTAGAGCAACGGCGTCCAGAATTGTCCGCTGCGTGGATTGTCGGCGTCGCTGTAAGGCCCCAGTTGTTGCGTGGCGTTGCCGATGAAAAGCTGCGCGCCAGGCGGCAGGAACAAGCTGCGGAAACCGAAGTCGAGCGTCAGTGCGCCGGCAGCGTGGACCGGCAGGCGCCACAACGCCATGCCGTCGGGCAGATCGCGCCACTCGCCACCGTGCGACGCATTTCTGGAAAATGCGACATTGTGGATCTCACGCGTCAGCGCATAGCGCAGCGGTGCTGATTTCGGTTTGCCCAGATCCTCAGCCAGCGCCCGCAGGCGATCCACGCCTTCCGCTTCCACGGTAAATCGCGCGGCGGGCGCGGCGAGGGCATAGCGCTGGCTGGGCGTGATGGCGCCGTGCGCGAGTGTCGTGAAGGCGGCGCAGATGCACAGTAGCGCAAGTCTGGCGCGGAAATCCACGACTCAATAGATCCGTGGCTCAATAAGTCCGCGACTCAATGCTGGGTTATGTCGGGCAAGCCTGACATCAGGTGCCAGTGCTTCTTCTTTTCGTCGTAGCGCCAGAGTTGGTTGTCGACGATGCTGCGTTCAATCTGGGTATTGATGTTGATCAGGTCGATGTGAACCACCTGGCGCACCTCGTGCGGCCCTGCCGGGACCACCGGTTGTTCCGAATACGTGGCAATACGAATCTGTTTGTAGCGCTCCAGATCCAGCGATGTCACCGGATGTTGCTTGAGCCACTCCGGATCGAGAAACGGCAGCGCTTGCGACATATCACCCCAGCGCACGACATTGCCGTAGGCAAGCAGGGTGGCTTCCAGCGCATTGCCTTTCGATTGCGTGGATATCGAGCCGCAGCCGGCGCACAGCGCGAACGCAGACAAAATCAGAATCGAACGCATCATGGGAAACCTCCGGCAGCGGGCATCGCTGCATTCTGCCGCAAAATTACCAGTAACGCTGCGCATCCCGCACCTTCAGCGTCGAGCAATCGCGACGAAGCGCGCTTGCAGCGTGCAGGCGTCGTCGCCTGTTTCCAGGGCGACCCGGCCTGCGATCTGGAGCCGTGAACGTCCGCGCGCATCGAGCGCGGCGGTGAACGCTTCCCAGGTTTCGCCTTCAGCCAGACGCGCCTGTGCGATGAAGTCGGTCCAAACCGGTGCCAGATAACGAATCTGGCTGTCCTGAACATACACATCGCAATCGCGGCCGAGCGTACGCAGCTTGAGCACGATCAGGCCCCAGCCGGCCAGGGTCAGCAGACTGACCAGACTGCCACCGAATGCGCAGCCCTTGTCGTTGATGTTGGGCGCCAGCGGTGCGGTCAGGCCGAGACGGTCGCCGTCGTAATCGTGCACGCGCAACTGCATCGCGCGCGCCAGCGGAATGTCGCTGCGCAAGGCGTGTTCGAAGTCGGCGGTGGTGGCAAAGGCATCGGTCGGGGTCATGGCGGGCGAGTGTGCGCAGATCTGAGGGCTGCGATCAAGCCGCGGGCGTGGAGTAGGATGGGTAGCCATGAAACCGAAGTCATCTCCAGGCGCACGACTGCTTTCCGGCACCGGTCCGTTGGCCGGCGCGAACATCGTCGTCACCCGTCCGGCCGCGACCGCTGCGGCGCTGCGGCGCCGGATTCGCGCGCTGGGCGGGACCGCGCTCGCGTTGCCCGGCATCGCTCTGCGCGCCAGCGCCGATCCGGACGAGGCGAAACGTGCGTTGGCTGCGGCGCGTGACGCCGATGTCGCCGTTTTCGTCAGTCCGACCGCTGTGCGTTTTGCATTTGCGCTGCGGCCGAACCTGCGCTTCGGTCGCGATACCCTCGTTTGCGCCGTGGGCGCGACGACGGCGCGAGCGCTACAGCGACGCGGAATCCGGCGGGTGATCTGGCCGACGGATCGCCAGGACAGCGAAGGCCTGCTCGCGCTCGCCCCCTTGCGCAATTTGCGTGGCAGCCGGGTCGCGTTGATCGGCGCACCCGGCGGGCGTGAAGTGCTGACGGAAACCTTGTGTGGCCGCCGCGCCCGCGTCGAGCCGATTCATGTCTACCAGCGCATGGCACCCACACCGACCGATCTGCAACTGCGCGATCTCGAACAATGCAGTGCGCCGCTGATTACCTTGCTGACCAGCGCCGAGGCCTTGGCCAATTTGCGCGCAACGCTACCGTTACGCCTGTTCGCACGTCTGGCAGCGGGCGAATTGATCGTCAGCAGCGCACGTCTTGCGGCCGTCGCGCAGGCTAGCCTGTTCATGCGGATTCACCTTGCCCGCTCGCCGTCGCCGTCGGATTTGCTGCAAGCCGCCGCGGCAGCCCTGGCCCGGCATCGCATCTGAGCGGCATTTTCGTGCGGTTTTCACTACCATAGCCGCATGGACGACACCGCTGCCACCCGCCCGAACGTCGCCGTACCTGTTTCCGCGGTCAAGCCGTCGCGTCGCGGCGGCGCGCTGAAGTGGCTGGCAGCATTGACCGTGCTGGCCGCCTTCGCAGCCTTCGCGTGGTGGACGACGCTCGGTTTCGGAACGAAGGCTCCCACAGTCACTACCGATGTGCAGCGACTGAGCGCGCAGGTCGACGATCTGACCCACGCCGTCGCGCAACTGCGCGGCACCTCCGACACCCTGCGCGCGCGTCTGGATGACGGCGATCGGGTAGACAAGTCCGTGCGCGATCAATTGCTGGCCCTGGGTCAGCGTGCGCGTCTGCTCGAGGATTCGGTTGCCAACCTCGCCGACAAGCGCTTGTCCGGCCACGATGCCTTGCTGCTCGACGAGGCGGAGTTGTTGCTCACGCTCGGCGGTGAACGCTATGCGCTGTTCCACGATGCCGCCGCGGCAACCACGGCCTATCGTCTGGCCGATACCGCCTTGAGCGAAGTGGAAGATGCTGCATTTTCCACAGTGCGGCAAAGTATCGCCGCCGAGATCGCGGCTTTCGATGCGCTGCACGCGGCGGATCCGGCGCCACTGTCGGAGCAATTGATGCAATTGCGCACGCAAGTGGGGCAACTGCCGGTTGTCGCACAGCTGGCGCCGGCCCCCGCACCGGAGCAAGCCTCGCGGCTGGCGCGATTGCTGGGCGCTCTGGTGCAGGTGCATCACGACGACGACGCACAGGCGCAAGTGGCGTTGCACGACGCCGGACTGGCACGCGAGCTGGCGGCGCTGGATTTGCGCGATGCCGAAGTGGCGATGCTGGCGCGCGATGACGCAGCCTATCGCGGCGCGCTTGCCGCCGCGCGCGCGCAGTTAGGCGCCGCACTGGATCCGCATACTCCTGCACTTGCCGCCGTATTTGCCCGGATCGATGCCTTGAGCAAGGCCGAGTTGGCGCCGCCGCCACCGGCAATCGTCGGGACCGCGCTCAAGCAGTTGCGCAACCTGCGCGCCACGCATGCCTTGCATGCGCCGCCGGAAACCGCCGCGAAGCCGGCGACCGCAAAGCCGGACGAGGCACAAAAATGAAACCGTGGATTGCGCTGCTCGGCCTGCTGATTGTTGCCGTGGCGGCGGCGTTCGGCTGGCAGTCGCTGGCGGCGGATCCGGGCTACGTCCTGATCCGCTTTGGTGCCACGCGGGTCGAAACCACACTGGTATTCGCGATCGCGGCGTTGTTGCTGGCGTGGGGCTTGCTCAGTCTGGTCTGGCGCGCGCTGCGCTGGCCGTTGGCGGCGTGGACGCGACGCACGCACCGGCGCGGCCGCGAGCGCATTGCCGCCGGTCTGACCGCGCTCGCCGAAGGCCGCTACAAAAAAGCGATGCGCGATCTCGAACGCGCATCGCATCAGAGCGGCCTGCGCGCACCCGCGCTGCTGGCGGCGGCGCGCGCAGCGCATGCCTGCGGCGAGTCCGCACGAGCGAATGCAGCGCTGGACGAAGCCGCGCCCGCCGCGCCCGCTGCCACTCAGGCCTTGCGCGCGCGATTTCTGCTGGAACAAGGCAAGGCCGCTGAGGCGCTGGCCTTGCTCAAACCGGCAAGCGATCCTGGCGCCGCGAAGTCTGTTGCCTTGTCGCCCACCGGTTGGCGCATGCTTGCGGAATCCGCTTTGCTATGTGGCGACCATGCCACGGCGCTGGAAGCGATGACGGCACTATCGCGCAACAATGCGCTGGCACCCGATGCGATGGCTGCGCTGCAGGCCCGGGTGCTGGCCGCGTCGCTCGCCGCTGCGCCCGACAGCGAAGGGCTCAACGCCTTGTGGTCGGGTCTGAGTCGCGCCCAGCGTGGCGTGCCGGAAGTGCTGGCGGCGTATGCACGCCGCGCCGCCGCACTCGGCCAGATGCTGGCGGCGATTGACGAACTCGAAGCGGGATTGCGCCGCAAATGGTCCGATCGCCTCCTGCGCACTTACGGCGAACTGGGCGAGGCCGAAGCGTCTGTCCGTCTGCGCCACGCCGAAGGCTGGCTGACGGAGCAACCGAACCATCCCGGCTTGCTGCTGGCGTTGGGGCGACTTTGTGTACAATGCAAACTTTGGGGCAAGGCCCGCGATTATCTCGAACGCGGTCTGGCACTGGCGCCTTCGGCGCCGCTGTGGGAATGCCTGGGCGATTGCTGCACCGGTCAGGGCGAAGCGGCGGATGCCGTGCGCTGCTACCGCAACGCCCTGCGCAGTGCGCGCGGCGAACCCACTCAGGCGCTTGCCGATCCGATGCGTGCGCCGCTGGATACGCGCGCGAGCGTGATCGAGGAACGCAGCCCTCACGGCGTACCGCGGCTGGCGTTGCCTTCGGCCGCAGATCGCGACTGAGCTGCGTCAGCGGCGAACATGCTCGACCGAGTCGAGGTGCCCGTTCAATACGTGCGCCAAGTATAAAAATTCGCCGCCGAGGTCGTACACCCAATCCTCGCGCCAGACGTCGTTCTGGCTGTAGACGCCGGGGCCGAGTTGTCGCAGCACGGCGCCGGTTTGCGTGTTGCGCGACAACGGCTCGCCGCAATAGGCGACAAGTTCGCCGCTGCTCGCGCCGCGGATAAACCGGGCCGGTCCACAGGAGTCGCCAATGGTGTCGACCCCGCGGCTGAGCGTGTCTTCGCGCACCAGACGGCCATCGCGGAACAGCAGGCGTACCAGCAGCCGGTCCGCGCCGAAGTTGTAGAACCATGCGGTGTAAGTGTATTGCTGGACCATCTGTACCGGAGTGTCCGTGTCGGTGACCAGCAGTCGATAATGATCCTCGGTCCAGTACGGATCGCCACAGCGGTCGCGTGCCTGGAAATCGTAATCGCCGGCATTGACGAGAAGATTGCCACAGCGCAGTGCGTAGGCGGGCGCCATGCAGGCAAGTATCAGAGCGACGCAAGCGAACAGTCGAGAGGCGGCGTTCATGCGTCGTGGATTCCTGCGCGGGCCTGAAGGATTTGCGCCAGCACATCCGGCGCGTAATCGAACGAATCGTAGTACAGCCGTTCTTCCACCAACCCGGCCTGAACGAAAGCGCGACGGCCGGCGTCGATCAGCGCCGGCGGTCCGCTCATGTAGACGTCGAACGGTGCCAGATCCGGATGGTCTTCAAGCACGGCCTCGTGCACCAGACCCGCGCGCAGGCCGGACGCGGTTTCTGCATCCGAGATCACCGGCACGAAATCGAGCCGGGCCGCCGCTGCCCAGGTTTCCGGGAGTGCCCGCAGATACAGGTCCGATGGCGAACGCGCACCCCAGTAGACGTGCATGGGGCGACGCGAACCCAGGTGCAGGAAATGCTCGATCAGTGCCTTGATCGGTGCGAAACCGGTGCCGCCAGCGACAAGGATCATGGGTCGTTCGGAGTCTTCGCGCGGCACGAAAGTTCCGAGCGGGCCTTCCACGCGCAGCACGGCGCCCAAGGCAAGATCGTCGAATACAAAACGGGTGAAGCCGCCACCGGCAACATGACGCACGTGCAATTCGATCGCCGGCCCCAGATACGGTGCGTTGGCGATCGAGAAGGCGCGACGCTTGCCATCCTCGAGCAGCACATCGAGATACTGTCCGGGCAGCCGGTTCAACGACTCGCCGCGCGGTGGCATCAGCAGCAATCGCATCACGTCCGGCGCCAGCAGGCTTTTTTCGACCAGCTTCAGCGCCAGCACGCGCCGCGGAATATCGGCGACCGAAGCCACCTCGCGTGCAGCAACGACCAGATCGCTCAAGGCTGCGGCCTGACACAGCAGCACCTGATGGTGCGCGACTTCAGCGGCGTTCAACGCACTCGGTGGATTGCGCGGGTAATGGCAGACGCCGGCAATCAGGGTCGCCTTGCAACTGC
This sequence comes from uncultured Gammaproteobacteria bacterium, assembly GCA_963804695.1. Taxonomy (GTDB): domain Bacteria; phylum Pseudomonadota; class Gammaproteobacteria; order Xanthomonadales; family Rhodanobacteraceae; genus Rudaea. Next base: position 1,991,651 of record CAWDRH010000003.1, on the reverse strand, counting down.
CGCAGACGCCGGCCAGGCAGCTGTATGGCAATGCCAGTCCGGCGCGACGCGCAGCATCGAGCACGCTTTCGTCGTCGGCAACGACGAAGCGCTTGCCGCTGGACTGCAATGTCACGGTATGTTTCACCGCGCGATTGTCGCCGATGTTGCTATAGTCCCGCGACAAACCTTTCCACCATTCGGAGATCGCCATGCCCTTGTGGAAACAATCCACCTCTCTCGATCAGATCAACGCCAGCTTTCGCGCAACGATGATGGAGACGCTCGGCATCTGCATCACCGAAATCGGTGACGATTACGTGCGCGGCACGCTGCCGGTGGATGCGCGCACGCATCAGCCCTACGGATTACTGCATGGTGGCGCTTCGGTTGCGCTGGCGGAAACGCTGGGCAGCTTGGCCGGCATGCTCACGCTCGATCCGGCCGTGGAAGCGGCGGTGGGTCTGGACATCAACGCCAACCACGTGCGTGGTGTGAAATCGGGTACGGTCACCGGCACGGCGCGCGCGCTGCACCTCGGCCGCAGCACGCAGGTGTGGGAAATCCGCATCGAAGACGAGGCCGGGCGCCTGGTGTGTATCTCGCGCCTGACCCTCGCAGTGGTGCCGGTGCGGGCCATCACCGGCGGATGACCGACACGGCAACGCCATATGCGGAATTGAGTCCGGAGGCTGTGCTCGCAGCGGTCGAGTCGGCCGGATTGCATACCGACGGTCGCTTGCTTGCGCTCAACAGTTTCGAGAATCGCGTCTATCAGGTCGGCATCGAGGATGCCGCACCGCTGGTGGCGAAGTTCTATCGCGGCGGCCGCTGGAACGACGCGGCGATCCTCGAAGAGCACGCTTTTGCGCAGGAACTGGCCGAAGCGGAATTGCCGCTCGTTGCGCCGTTGCGGTTCGCGGATTCCACCTTGCTGCAAAAGTGGACATTTCCGCTTCGCGCTGTATCCGCGCTGCGGCGGACGCGCGCCCGAACTCGAATCGGCCGATCATCTGGCTTGGATGGGGCGCTTGCTGGCGCGCATTCACGGCGTCGGTTCGCGCGCGCGGTTTGCTTCGCGCGGCACCATCGATCGCACGACCTTCGTCGATCTGCCATCGAAAGCAGTGCTTGCGTCCGCGTTGATGCCGTCGACGCTGCGTGATCGTTATGCGCGGGTGATCGCAACGCTCGATGCGGCGATTGCCGCACGCTTCGCCGCCGTGGCTGGCGTCCGCAATCTGCGCCTGCATGGCGATTGTCACGCCGGCAACGTATTGTGGACGGACGCCGGTCCGCATTTCGTCGATCTCGACGATGCGCGCATGGGTCCGGCGGTGCAGGATCTGTGGATGCTGGCGCCGAATCCGCACGCGCTGGATTCATTGCTCGAAGGCTATGCCGAGTTCCGCGATTTCGACCGCCGCGAACTTGGCCTGATCGAACCGCTGCGGATCATGCGCCAGATCCACTACGCCGGCTGGATCGCCCGGCGCTGGGACGATCCTGCCTTTCCGCGTGCGTTTCCGTTTGCCGCCGAGGCACGTTGGTGGGAGCAGCATGTGGAGGATTTGCAAGAAGCCATCGTGCAACTGAACGAAATCGACGATTGAACGCGCCTGCTGCGCCGCAACACTGGCGGCGCGGGCTGGCCTTGGCTAACATCCGTGGCGATGAGTGCAATCGCGGAAACCCCCATGCAACGGCGCCGCGACTGGCTACGCCCACTTCGCTACCTGTGGCGCACGCCGCAATTGCTGGTGCTGGCCGTGATCGCGTTTCCGCTGGCTTTGGCGGTGTTTAATCCACTGGCCATGCGGCTGCGCATCGGCGGCGAGCGGCTGGATTACCGGATGACACGGTGGTGGTCGGGTGCGCTGGTGCGCTGCTTCGGTTTTCGTCTCCGCCGTGTCGGCGAGCCGCTGCCGGGCGCTGTGCTGTTCGTGGCCAATCATGTGTCGTGGATGGATATCGAGCTGATGCACAGTCAGCGCATCATGAGTTTCGTGGCCAAGGCCGAGATCGCGCGCTGGCCGCTGGTCGGCTGGCTGGCTTCGCGTGCCGGCACGATCTATCACCAGCGCGGCAGCACGCACTCGCTGGGTGCCGTGATGGAACGTGTCGTCGCGCGCCTGCGCGAGGGCATGGCAGTCGGCGTGTTTCCGGAAGGCGGCACCGGTCCCGGCGATCGCCTGCGCACGTTTCACGCGCGCATCTTCCAGGTAGCGGCGGATGCGGAGGTCGCGGTGCAACCGGTGGCGCTGTGCTATGGAAAAAATGGAAAAATGGATTTGAGCGTACCGTTTGCGCCCAAGGAAAGTTTCTTCGCCAACATGGTGCGCGTACTCGGCGGTCCGGGCATGGATGCCGAAGTGCGCTTTCTTGAGCCGCTGCAAATGAGCGGCGACGGTCGCCGCGCCGTCGCCGAGGCCGCGCGCGCACGTATCGCTACCGCGCTGGGATGCGCCGACGTATGAGTGCAGGTACCGGGTTCAATCCATCGTGGTGGCTGCGCAATCCGCATGTGCAATCCGTGCTGGCTTCGAGCGGTTTGCGCCGCTGGCTGTTCCGGAGTCAGCGCACGGCGCTGGAAACCGGTGCGACGGAACATATTCTCGACTGCGGCGACGGCGTGCGCCTGCAGGGTTTTTATTCGCGCCAAAGCCGGCTTGCCGCACCGCGTGCGCTGGCCGTCTTGCTGCACGGCTGGGAAGGCAGCGTGCAATCGAGTTACATCCTGCATACCGGCGGACGCCTGCTCGCCGAAGGTTGCGATGTGTTCCGGCTGAACTTCCGCGATCACGGCGAAACCCACCATCTCAATCAGGACATGTTCCATTCGTGCCGGATCGGCGAGGTCGTCGGCGCAGTGAAGCAGGTTGCGGAACGTTTTCCGCAACGACCGCTGCTGATTGGCGGTTTTTCGCTGGGCGGCAACTTCGCCCTGCGCGTGGCCTTGCGCGCGGCGGCGGCGGGTATCCCGCTGCGCTGGGTGTTCGCCGTGTGTCCGGTAATCAGTCCGCGCGCCGGGCTGGCGTCGATAGAAAACGCGCCATGGTTCTACGAGTATTACTTCATGCGCAAATGGCGTGGTTCGCTCAAGCGCAAGCAGGCCAAGTTTCCGCAACGCGAACTTTTCAGCAAGACCGAATTGCGCACCGGCATGCGTGAATTGACCCGGCGCATGGTGGAACGGCACACGGATTTCGGCACGCTGGAAAACTATCTGGACGGCTATTCGATCGCTGGCGATGCCTTGGCGGAATTGCGCGTCCCGGCGACGATTGTCACCGCCGCGGACGATCCGGTCATTCCGGTCGCCGATTTCCGCGCGCTCAAACTCGCGCCATCGACACAATTGACGATTGCCGAGCATGGCGGCCATTGCGGCTTCATCGGCGGGATGGGCCTGCGCAGTTGGGCGGAGGACTTCATCGTCGATCAGATGCGGCAGGTCCTCGACAGCGGGACCTCAGACGGCAGGATCTCAGCCGGCGGAAACGGTGCGGCCCTGAGCCCAGGCGCGTAGCGCGGCGACCTGTTCGGCCATCAGCACCGACAGCGGGCGGGTGTCGTGTAGCGCAGCCAGGATGTGCTTTTGTGCGACTGTGGAATTTTCCGTACCGGCCGCGTATTGCGCCGAAACTACGGCCTGCTCGATCTCGGCACCGGAGAATCCGTCGCTGGCTGTGGCCAGTGCTGCAAGATCAAACACCGCCGGTTTCAATCCGCGCTTGCCGAGATGGATCGAGAAGATTTCCGCGCGCGCGGCCGCGTCGGGCAGATCGACGAAAAAGATCTCGTCGAAGCGGCCTTTGCGCAGCAATTCGGCCGGCAGCTCACGCACCTGATTGGCGGTGGCGGCCAGGAACACGGCCTCGCGTCGTTCTTCCATCCAGGTGAGCAAATAGCCGAGCACGCGCCGCGAGACGCCGTCGTCGCTGTCGCCGGTGGCGAGCGCCTTTTCGATCTCGTCGACCCACAGTACGCACGGCGCAAACTGCACTGCGTGCGCCAGCGCAGCGCGCAGATTGCGTTCGGTTTCGCCGCTGTATTTGTTGTACAGGGTGCCGATGTCCAGCCGCAGCAACGGCACGCCGAAACCCCCGGCCATCGCCTTCGCAGCCAGGCTCTTGCCGCAACCCTGCACGCCCAGCAGCAGCAGACCTTTGGGTGGATCGAGTCCGGCGGCAGCCTTCAGTCCGAGAAACGCTGCGCGCCGCTGGGCGATCCAGGTCTTCAGATGCGAAAGCCCGGCGACGTCGGCGAAATGCGCGGTGTCCGGTTCGAAATCGAGCAAGCCGTCCTTGTTCAGCAGATTGAACTTGGCGCGCGTCAGGGTTGCGACATCGCCTTGGGTGATGGCGCCGTCGTCGTAGATCGCCTGCCGCAGGAGTCGGCGCGCGTCTTCCAGGCTCAGTCCGCGCAGATTGCGCACCAGCGCACGCGCCGCGTCGGCATCGACGTTCACGGGCTTGCCACCGTTGTCGCGTGAATAGGCGAACGCTTCCTCGCGCAGGAGTTGCGCCAGCGCGTCCGTATCCGGCACCGGCAGCGCGTAGCGTGTAACCAGCGGTTCGAGATCGTCCGGCAACTCCAGTTTCGGGCTGATCAATACCAGCGTATGCGGTACGCAGTCTTCGCGCTGGCAGATCTCGCGCAGCAGCCGCAAGGTCATCGGGTAGCGCAGGTAGGGCTGGAAATCGAGCAGCAGATAGATTCCGGGATCCTTGCAATGCTTGATCGCCTGCAGCGTGGCGCTGGCGTCCGGTGCAACTTCGGCTGCGTTGTCGCTGGTGGACTCGGCTGTGGCCATGTCCAGACGCTGCAGGCCGTCAGTGATGCTCCAGCGGTACAACGGCCGCAGCACCTGCGCGATCAGGTGACGGAAGGTGTCGATGACGCGGTTTTCTTCCGCGGTTTCGATCGCCAGCAGCGGCGTGGCGGCGCGGATCAGCGTAGCCAGATCTTGAAGTTCGGTCATGGTTTGGCACGAAGTGGTAGGCCACTAGCCTAGCAGAAGGCTTTGCACGCGCGCCTGCGGCATAATAGGCGGCCCGTGTTGCCGCGATCAGCCAGACCATCCACCTTATTCCATGACTCTTGAAGAAGCACTGCAGCTGCACAAGGACGGTCACTTCGACGCCGCTGAGCGCGCGTATCGCGAAGTTCTGCAGGCAGCGCCGGACGATGCCAATGCGTTGCATCTGCTCGGCGTGTTGCGCCACCGCCGCGGCGATTCTGCCGAGGCCGGTGAGCTGATTCGCCGCGCCATTGCGCAGTCACCGGAGCGTGCGCAATACCATCTGTCGCTGGGTGCCGTGCAGATACACAATGGCGACACCGACGCGGCTCGTGCCAGTTTGGAAACTGCGTTGCGACTCGATCCGAATTCTGTCGAAGCGCACGGTCTGCTGGGGCATCTGTGGATGCTCGATGGCGATACGAGCGAAGCAGAAAACCGCTTCACGATTGGCCGCCGCGCTGAGGACGACGATCCGATGCTGCTGTTCGGCCTCGGCAATGTCTATCTGGCGCGCAACGACGCGGCCAATGCTGCCAAGTTTCTGACCCGTGCGGCCGAACGCAAACCCGACGATGCAGCCATCCAGACCAGTCTGGGTCGCGCATTGTTCGAGCAGGGCGCTTTCGCATTCGCAGAAAAATCCTTCGACAACGCGCTGCGCCTGCGCCCGGATCTGAGCTTGGCAAAGCTTTTTCTGGCGCGATCGAAATTGCGTCAGGAGAAACTCGACGAGGCACGCGTGTTGTTCGACGAACTCGTGGCAAGCAAGGTGCAGGTTTTCGGTGCGGATGCCGGATTGGGCGACGTAGCGCGCAAGAAAGGTCAGACCGTCAAGGCGCTGAAATTTTACCGACGCGCGCTGGGCATCGATCCTGCGCATCCCGGTGCCATCAATGCCTGCGCCTGGTGCATGGAACGACTGGGCGATCTGGCTGGTGCCGCAAATTATCTTCAGGATGGATTGCAGCGCAACCCCGAAGCCGATGAATTGCGCATTCCGCTGGCCTTGTTGCTCGATCGTCTGGGGCGCAAGGAAGACGCCGCGCAAGTGCGCCAGCAACTGGCGTCGGCGAGGGCCGCTGAAGAGCGCGCGCCGTGACGGACGAGACTACGGTTCCTGGTTTGACCGATGTCAACGCGGTGCTGCGCACGGCGCGCACCCTGGTCGAGCAAGGTAACGCCGAGCTGGCCGGACGCAGTTACGCGCGCGTACAGGAACTGGCGCCGGAAAATACCGAGGCGCTGAATTTCCTCGGTTTGCAGGCTCTGGCTGCACAGTTGCCCGATCAGGCCATTGCGCTTCTCGATCATGCGGCCACGCTCGACCCGGCCAATCCGCAATTGCTGTGCAATCTCGGGCTGGCCTACCTTTCCACCCGTCGCTTCGATGAAGCCAGCCGGGTATTCGCGCGTGCGTTGCAGCTGAACCCGAAATTCTTCATCGCGCGGCTGCATTACGCGCATGCGCTGGAAGAACTCGGACGCGGCCACGAGGCATTGACCAACTATTTCGGCGCGATCCATCAAGCGCAGGCCAATGGCCGCTGGGTGAGTGCCGAAACCACGGCGCCGATCCTGCATGATCTGGTCAGGCACGCCATGCGCTACGTCGATAACGGACGCAGGCAATTGTTCGACGCGGTGCTGGCGCCGCTGCGCGAACGGTTTGGCAGCGAAGCCATGGGTCGGGTTCAGCGTTGTCTCGAGATGTATCTCGGCGAACTCCCGGCCAATGGTCCGGATCCGCGCCAGCAGCCGAAATTCCTGTATTTTCCCGACTTGCCCACTACACCATATTTTGCGCGCGATCTGTTTCCCTGGTATGCCGCGCTGGAAGCCGAGACCGAAACGATCCGTGCGGAATTGCTGGCCGTGCTCGACGACAAGGCCGGAATCGAACCTTTTCTGAAATTCGATTCACCTGCCGACGTGCCTCGCTATCTCGCTGGTGACGAACAGGGCGCGCCAACCTGGGATGCGTTTTTCTTTTATCGGCATGGCGTGCGCAACGACGAAAACTGCGCGCGTTGCCCGTGTACTTCCGCAATCCTCGACTCACTGCCGCTGGTCCACATCCGCGAGCACGCGCCGGAAATCTGTTTTTCAGTGCTTACGCCCGGCACGCATATCCTGCCGCATCATGGCGTGACCAACGCCCGGTTGGTGACGCATCTGCCATTGATTGTGCCGGAGAATTGCGCAATCAACGTCGGTGGCGAACTGCATGTATGGCAGGAAGGCCGTTGCATGACCTTCGACGACACCTTTGAGCATGAAGCGTGGAATCGCAGCGGACAGACCCGGGCCGTGTTGATTCTCGACTCGTGGAATCCGCACCTCACCGCAGCCGAATGCGATGCGGTCAACGTGCTGGTTGAGGCGATCGGTTCGTTCAATCGGGAATGCGGTATCGGTGCGGAGGAGTGAATCCGGTGATCCGGATTTCTGCGTCGCCGCATCGAGTACCGCAGATCAGGGTCCGTTTTTCCCGAGCTGATTGAGCGGCAGCCTGAGATAAGCGATGCCGTTGTTCTCGGCAGCCGGCAGGCGGCCGCCACGGATGTTCACCTGCAATGCCGGCAGGATCAGGCGCGGCGGTGCCAGGCTTGCATCGCGCGTGGTACGCATGGCCACGAAGCTGGCTTCCGATACGTTGCCCTGCAAATGCACATTGCCTTGTGTCTGCGTGGCGATGCTGGTTTCCGCCGTTGGTGATCGCGATGCGGGTGGATAGTCGTGGCAGAGGAAGATCCGGGTATTGGCTGGCAGCGCGAGTATCGTCCGGATCGAGCGATACAGATGCGCCGCGTTGCCGCCGGGAAAATCGCAGCGTGCCGTACCGGTGTCTGGAGCAAACAAGGTGTCGCCGACGAAGGCCGCGTCGCCGATCAGGTAGGTGAGGCTGTCGCCAGTATGCCCGGGCGTGGCGATGACGCGAGCCCCCAGTCCGCCGATGCGGAATGTGTCGCCGTTATCGAACAGGCGGTCGAATTGTCTGCCATCCGGCACAAACTCGTCGCCCAGATTGAAAAGCGTCTTGAATCGGGTTTGCACTTGGGTGATGCCGCGGCCGATCGCCAGCGGCGCGCCGAGCAGATCGTGCAGATAGCCGCCGGCGCTGAGGTGATCGGCGTGCGCGTGGGTTTCGAGAATCCACTCGACGCGCAGGCGATGCGCACGTACCCATGCAATGACTGCATCGGCCGAAGTCGTCGCAGTTCGCGCCACGGTGGCATCGTAATCGAGCACCGGATCCACGATGGCTGCTGCACCCCTATCACCTTCGCAGGCGACGTGGGTAAAGGTTCCGGTGTCGCGATGGAAAAACGATTCCACCAGCGGGCGAGAGGACAATGGCAGCGACATGAATGAGCGCCCGGGTAGCCTTCGAATTGTGTTAGTTACATCGGCTTAGATTGTTGCGCAAGCAGAACCTTATGCACCTATTTGATGCATAAGGTTCTGCTTGCGAACATGATTGGTGCAAATCGTGCGAATCATGAGGCGCTGAATTACATGATGTAGCTGATTCTATTAGTGTTTTATCTCTGGCATCGGCCTTGCTATGGAAGGCCATCCCCGCCCTGAGATGAGGTGTGCCGTGTCTGTCGAAAAAGCTCTCGATCTGATCCGCGACAATAAAGTCGAATTTGTCGACCTGCGTTTTGCCGACATGCTCGGCAAGCAGCACCATGTGACTTTTCCCGCCCATGCTGTCGATGCCTCGACTTTCGAGGACGGCAAGATGTTCGATGGTTCCTCGATCACCGGCTGGAAGGGCATCAACGATTCGGACATGGTGCTGATGCCGGATCCCGACAGCGCCGTACTCGATCCATTCACGGCGGACCCAACCGTGATCCTGACCTGCGATGTGCTCGAACCGAGCACGATGCAGGCCTATTCGCGCTGCCCGCGCTCGATCGCCCGGCGCGCCGAGGCGTTTCTGAAATCCACCGGCATTGCCGACACCGCCTACTTCGGTCCCGAGCCCGAGTTTTTCATCTTCGATTCGGTGCGCTGGAGCAACGACATGCGTGGCGCCTCGTTCGAGATCGAATCCGAAGAAGCCGCGTGGAGTTCCAACCGCAAATTCGAGGAAGGCAATTCCGGTCATCGTCCCGGCATCAAGGGTGGCTATTTCCCGGTGGCGCCGGTGGATTCGCTGGGTGATCTGCGCGGCGAAATGTGCAAGGCGCTCGAAGCGATGGGACTGACCGTCGAAGTGCACCATCATGAAGTCGCCACGGCCGGCCAATGCGAGATCGGCACCAAGTTCAGCACCTTGGTACACAAGGGCGATGAATTGCTGACGCTGAAATACGTCGTCAGAAATGTGGCCCACGCCAACGGCAAAACGGCCACCTTCATGGCCAAACCCATCGTCGGCGACAACGGTTCGGGCATGCATGTGCACCAGAGCCTGGCCAAGGGCGGTACCAATCTGTTCGCTGGCGACCTGTATGGTGGCCTCTCGCAGACGGCGCTGTATTACATCGGCGGCATCTTCAAACACGCGCGTGCGATCAATGCCTTCACCAACTCGACCACGAACAGCTACAAGCGTCTGGTGCCGGGTTACGAGGCGCCGGTTATGCTGGCGTATTCGGCGCGCAACCGTTCGGCAAGTTGCCGCATTCCCTTTGTACACTCGCCCAAGGCGCGTCGTATCGAAGTGCGTTTCCCCGATCCGATGAATTCCGCCTACCTGGCCTTCACCGCGCTGATGATGGCGGGCCTTGATGGCATCCTGAACAAGATCGACCCCGGCGCGCCGATGGACAAGGATCTTTACGATCTGCCTCCGGAAGAGGAAAAACACATCCCGACTGTGTGCAGCAGCCTGGATCAGGCGCTCGAAGCGCTGGACAAGGATCGCGCCTTCCTCAAAGCCGGCGGCGTGTTCTCCGATGACTTCATCGATGCCTACATCGAAACCAAGATGACCGAAGTCACCCGCTTCCGCGCAGCGACTCATCCCATCGAATATCAGATGTATTACTCAATCTGATTTGGTCCTTGGACGGAGATCGACATTGCACTAAACTGGTGCAATGCCGATCGAAAAGCCCGCTGTACCAGCCTCTCAAGCCGTCGAATCGCCGGCCGTTGAACTACTCGATCTGCTGACGACGCCGGTCGCCGTTCTGGATGGCGATCTGCGTTTCATCCATGCCAATCCTGCCTTTGTCGAAACCACCGCGTTGGCGCGCTGGCGTGGCTGTCCGCTGGAAATTCTCGGTGCGCCGGCCGATGAACTGGCCGCTTTGATCGCGCGCATGCGCATGGCCGACTTGCCTCTGATCTTGCGCAGCTTCGAACTGCTTTCGCGCAATCCGTCGCTGCGAGTGGACATCGCCGTCAGTCCGTGGGCGCAGCAGGGCGTGCTTCTCGAACTGCACGTGCATGGAGCGGACGCAGGAGCCGGATCGGCGCCGCGGCTATCGCAGAGTCTGCGCGGTCTGGCCCACGAGGTAAAAAATCCGCTCGCCGGCGTGCGCGGCGCAGCACAGTTGCTCAAGCGCCGTCTGGCCGAGCCGGAACAGGTGCGGCTGGCGGAGCTGATCATCGCCGAAGCCGATCGGCTAGGAGCGTTGACCGATCGGCTGCTGCATCCCGGCGGCAAACCGCATCTGAGCGCGGTCAATATGCACGAAGTCGCCGAGCGCGCGCGTGCTCTGATTGTGGCCGAGGCGGTGCCGGAGCTGAAACTCGAGCGTGACTACGACCCCAGCCTGCCGACGTTCCGCGGTGATGCCGACCGGCTGCTGCAATTGCTGCTGAACCTGTTGCGCAATGCAGTGCAGGCGCAGGCAAAAAATATACTTGTGCGCACTCGCGCTGAACACAGCACGGTGCTCGATGGCCGGTCGGTGCGTCTGGCATTGCGACTGGACGTGATCGACGATGGCGTCGGTGTGCCGGAGAGTCTGCGCGAAGTGCTGTTTCTGCCACTTGTATCCGGGCGTACCGAGGGCACCGGTCTGGGCTTGGCGCTGGCGCAGGAAATCGCGCACGAGCACGGTGGACACCTGGGTTATCGCAGTCGTGCCGGACGCACCGTGTTCAGTCTGACCCTGCCACTGGAGAGTGCGCATGGCTGAAATCTGGATTGCGGACGACGATGCTTCGATTCGCTTCGTGCTTGGCGAAGCGCTGCGCGAAACCGGCGCCAGCGTGCGCGAATTCGCCGATGCGGAATCGCTGTTCGCGGCCTTGGTTGGTGCCGTGCCCGATGTCGTGGTCAGCGATGTGCGCATGCCCGGGGCCAGTGGCTTGAAGTTGCTCGAACAGTTGAAAACCCGTGGCGTTGCGGCACCGGTGATCGTGATGAGCGCATTCACCGATGTCGCTTCCACCGCCGCGGCATACCGCAACGGCGCATTCGATTATCTGCCCAAGCCTTTCGATCTGGACCAGATGGTTGCGGCTGTCGAACGTGCCTTGGCTGAGACCCGGCCACCGCCCGTCCCGCTGCCGGCGGCGGAACCGGAACAAGAATTGATCGGACAATCGCCGACGATGCGCGAGATGTTCCGCTCAATCGGCCGCATCGCTGCGACCGATCTGAACGTGCTGGTCACTGGCGCGACCGGCACCGGCAAAGAATTGGTGGCGCGCGCATTGCACCGGCATAGCGCCCGCGCGGCGCGGTCGTTCGTGGCGATGAACACAGCGGCAATCCCCTCGGAATTGCTGGAATCCGAACTGTTTGGCCACGAAGCTGGAGCATTCACCGGCGCGCTCAAACGTCATCCCGGGCGCTTCGAGCAGGCCCAGGGCGGCACGCTGTTTCTGGACGAAATCGGCGACATGCCGCTGAGCCTGCAAACACGATTGTTGCGTGTGCTCGCAGAAAGCGAGTTCTACCGTGTCGGCGGCCGCGAACTGATCCGTGCCGATGTGCGTGTGATCGCGGCGACGCATCAGGATCTCGAGGCCAAGGTCGCTGCCGGCGAATTTCGCGCCGACCTGTTGCACCGGCTGGACGTTGTGCGTCTGCATCTGCCGCCCTTGTGCGAACGCCGCGAGGATATCCCGCTGCTGGCCTCACGATTTCTTGCGCGCGCCGCGGCGGGCATGCGTCTGGAGTCGAAGCGGTTTTCGCCAGCTGCGTTGGGCGCGCTCGCGCAGATGCCCTGGCCCGGGAATGTACGCCAGCTCGAAAATCTCTGCCGGCGTCTGGCGGTGATGGCACCGGGCCGGGAAATCCGCGTGCAGGATCTGCCCGCGACCGAACGCACGGTGGTGGCTGATGGCAACGATTGGCGCGAGCGGTTGCAGCGTCTCGCACGCGAACGACTGGCCGGCGGCGATCACGACATCTATCCGCAGTTACGTGCCGAATTTGACCAAGCCTTGCTGGCTGCCGCGCTGGCAGAAACCGATAATCAACGCGGCCTCGCCGCGCAGCGGCTCGGCCTGGGTCGCAATACCATCACGCGCAAGCTCGGCAGTTCGCGCCGTCGCACACCCAAACACGACAAGGAATAAGCGACATGTCACCTCACGATTCGTCGATTGCAATTCGCCTGGCGCGCGCAACCGATATCGGTGCGCTGGTGGAATTCAATGCCGCCATGGCACTGGAGACCGAAGCCAAGACGCTCGATGCCGCTGTGCTCATGGCGGGAGTGAGCGCCGTGTTGGCCGAAGCGAGACGCGGATTTTATCTGGTCGCCGAACTCGCCGGAGCCATTGCCGGCTGCCTGATGATCACTTATGAATGGAGCGACTGGCGCAACGGCGACTGGTGGTGGCTGCAGAGCGTCTACGTGCGACCTGAACATCGTCGTAGCGGCGTATTCCGCGCCCTGTATGCCGAAGTCGAGCGCCGTGCAGCGCAGCGCAATGATGTGGTCGGTGTGCGTTTGTACGTCGAACAGGACAACCGCCGCGCGCAACAAACTTATTTGTCGCTGGGGATGGGCGAGGAGGCTTATCGGCTGTATCGGAAAGTTCTGCGTCCGGGATTGCAGCTTTGAATGCTTCCGTACAACAAACCGTGCTCGCGCGTCTGCGCCGCGTTTTTGCCGATGCGCTGACCCTGTATTTGCTGCCGGGGTTCGTGGCGTTGTTGCCTTGGTCGCTGGGATTTTGGGTGCTCAAGCACTGTGCGCGCAGCAAAGGTCTGTACCGCGAGGCGGTAGAGCCGGCCTGGGCGGCCGCGCGAGCGCATTGCCCGGGCTGCGATGAGGACATGTGGAAATATCGCTTTCGACTGCTGCGTCTGGTCGATCACGCCGACGTCTATCTGACCCTGTTTCGCGGCAAGCGTTGGCGGCAGCGTTACATCGCGCAGAGCGGTACTTGGCCGGAGTCGGGTCGCGCCCATGTGTTGCTCACTTATCACTGGGGCGCCGGCAACTGGATATGGCCGTTGTTGCGCGAGCGCGGATTCGACGCGTATTTTCTGGCGCAACGAGCGCAAGGGCGAGCGTTGGGTCTGACCCGTGCTTCGCATTGGTTCGGCGGTTTCCGCGGATGGGCTTTGCGTCGCATCGGCAGCCGTGGCGCCCTGTTCACCGGTGGCAGTGCCGACGCGGTGTTCGCTGTTTTGCGCAGTGGCGGCAGTGTCGTCGGCATGCTCGATCTGCCCGCGCGCGAGAAGCAGGCTGCCGTCCAGTGCCCGTTGCTCGATGGCCAAGTGCGATTCCCCTTCGGTCTGGCGCGCCTCGGCAGTGAAACCTCGGCGCAAACCGCCGTTTTCAGCTTCGGATTGGATTTCGACACCGGCCGTCGCGATCTGCGCATCGAAACCCTGCCGCCAGGACTATCGCCAGATGAAGTGCTGCAACGCTACGCCGCGCATCTGGACGCGCGCCTGCGCGCAGCGCCAGAAGCCTGGCAGATCTGGCGCGAAGCGCCGGCGATATTCGTTGTCAGATCAAATGATACGGACTCATCGAAATGAGTACGCGCGCTGTCAACAGGGAAAATACAAGGCATACAATAGCCGGCAAACAACCGGCAGCGCGCACTGACCCGCTGCTCCCGATTCCAGTTTTGCGAAGGACGTTCACGTGACCACGACAAATCGCGTTGCCATCATTGGCGGAGTGCGCATTCCGTTCTGCCGCAACAATACCACCTATGCCGACGTTGGCAATTTCGGTATGTCTGTCAAGACACTGGGCGCTTTGGTCGAACGTTTCGGCCTGCACGGCGTGGAATTGGGTGAAGTGGCGTTCGGCGCCGTGATCAAGCATCCGTCGGACTGGAATCTGGCGCGCGAGGCGACGCTGTCTTCGGGTTTGTCGCCGCTGACGCCCGGCATCACCACGGCGCGCGCCTGCGGCACCTCGCTGGACAACGCCATTATCATCGCCAACAAGATCGCGGCGGGTCAGATCGAAGCCGGTATCGCCGGCGGTGCCGATACCACCAGCGACGTTCCCATTGTATACAGTCGCGCATTGCAGCAGCGGCTGCTGGCGATGAATCGCGCAAAGACGCCGCTGGATAAATTCAAGGCCGCCGTACGCGGATTTTCCTTCGCTGAATTGAAGCCGAGTTTTCCCGGCGTGGCCGAACCGCGCACGGGCATGTCGATGGGCGATCACTGCGAGCTGATGGCGAAGGAGTGGAAAATCTCGCGCGAGGATCAGGACAAGCTTGCGCTGTCGAGCCACCTGAAAGCCGCGGCTGCCTATGATCGCGGATTCTTCAAGGATTTGGTGGTGCCATTCCGCGGCCTGGAACGTGATGGATTTCTGCGGCCGGATTCGACCTTGGAAAAACTCGCGGCACTCAAGCCTGCATTCGACAAGACCTCCGGGCAGGGCACGCTGACCGCCGGCAATTCCACCGGTTTGTCTGACGGTGCCTCGGCGGTGTTACTGGCGAGCGAGGATTGGGCCGCCGCGCGCGGACTGAAAGCGCAGGCGTATCTGGCACATGCCAGGGTCGCTGCAGTGGATTTCGTTCATGGCGAAGGTCTGCTGATGGCGCCGACGATCGCCGTACCGCGCATGCTCGATGCGGCCGGACTCAGCCTGCAGGATTTCGATTTCTACGAAATCCACGAAGCGTTCGCCGCCCAGGTGCTGTGTACGCTGCGTGCATGGGAAAGTGCGGATTATTGCAAGAACCGGCTCGGCCGCGACAAACCCTTCGGCAGCATCGATCCGGCGAAGTTGAACGTCAACGGATCGAGCCTGGCGCTCGGCCATCCCTTCGCTGCGACCGGCACGCGCATCATCGCGACGCTGGCCAAATTGCTCGAGGAAAAAGGCGGTGGCCGCGGTTTGATTTCGATCTGCACCGCCGGCGGCATGGGCGTGACCGCGATCGTCGAACGGCCGTAGCGCGCCGGGTTTGTTTTATCCCGACAGCGAGCGACGCCAGCGGGTGAATCGGTTCCGGCTGCTGACCAGTAAGTCGAATCAGGAAAATAAGTCGGATCAGGAAAACTTGAACCGCGGCGTCCAGTCGTTGCTCGGCGCATACGAGCCGCGACGCTGGCGCATGCGTGCCTGCAGTTCGGCGCGGCGGGCTTCCAGCCAGTCTTCGCGGCCGAGCTTGCCGACGTCGGCGCCGCGGCGTCCGGCTTCGTCGCTGCGAAACTCGCAGAAGTCGGCGTAGGCCTCGATCTCCGGCTGCAGCACGCGCCCGACCACTTCGATCATGATCGCATCGTCGAGGAAACCGAGTACCGGGATATTGTCCGGGATCAAATCTTCCGGATCGGCGAAGTAGGTCAGCGCGGCAACGATGCGGCTGCGGTCGTCGGCAGCCAGACCCCAGCCTTCGTCGCCGGCCATGGCGATGAGGTTCACTACGGACGCCAGGCGCGTACGTACGAATTCCGGCATGCGCTGATTGTGCGAATCGGCGAAGGTTTTCGAGGCCTCGTCCAGAATCTGTTGCGCGCTCTTGCCGGCAGCGCGCTGCTCGGCGCGCTGCATGGCGTCCATGAAGAACGGCAGATCTTCGTCGGAAATCTCTACGTTGAATTCGATGGCCATGACGCGTTTGCCTGTGTGGGACCCAGACTGTGCAGACTAGCCAGCCGGCACCGGCGCGTCAATCGCGGCAAGCGCTAACGGGCATTTCCGCCGTTCGAATCAAAGAATCGATACCAGTCCGGCACCGAATGCGGTCACGATGCGGGTGTAAATCGTCTTCAGCGGCAGGCTGACTTCGGGAAAATCGCCGACGTC
Source organism: uncultured Gammaproteobacteria bacterium (assembly GCA_963804695.1). GTDB lineage: Bacteria > Pseudomonadota > Gammaproteobacteria > Xanthomonadales > Rhodanobacteraceae > Rudaea. The sequence goes on along the minus strand of CAWDRH010000003.1, from coordinate 1,975,484 downwards.
GGTGTAGCAGGCGTAGAAATGCGGGTCGCCGGGTGGCAGCGGGACACAACCTGGGTTCAACTCGAAGCTGGAGGCGTAACGAAATGGCCACAGATCGAACAACGGCAGCGCCGTGGAAAAGTCGCTGATCGAATTGTTGAGCCGGGCAAGCCAGCCGTGGCGCTCGCGTTTGGCGATGGTCCAGGCGTTGCCCGGATCGTTGTCGCGCAGGATCGATGCGCGCAGCAGGGTGGCAAAGGCGCGATCGTGAATGATGAAGCCCGATTCGGTGTTGTAGCGATCAGATCGCGGATCGAAATTGTGCGAACCGATCAGGCTGATGGCGTCGTCGATGACGATGGATTTTGCGTGCAGGCCCAGACGCACGCCGCCGTGCTTGAGCGGTGCGCGGCCGTATTTGCGGTAGCGGGCATCGGTTTCGTCGCGGTCGCCAAGCGCGGAATAATTCTCGATCATGTCGGCCGCTTCGGCAGGAAACGGCTTGAACTCGTGAATCTCGAAGCCGAGCTTGAGATAGCGCTTTTTATACTTGTACGACAGTGCGTAGACGTAGAACGCATCGGTCGCGGCCAGCGAATTGGTCGATACCAAAATGCGCAAATCGGGATGCGCCTTGCGCAGTTGCCGGAACTCGCGCTGTGCCGTGCGGCTGAGCACGAGGTAGGGCGTCTGCAGCACGATCTGCGAGCGTGCGCTACGCAACAGTTCGGCGATATGCCGGCTGAGCTGGTTGTCCCTGGGTTGATCCGGGTCGTCGAACTTGCCCGGCGCATCCGAAAAGTATTCCACTTCGCCGACGCGCAACGCCTGATCGACGAAATGTGTACGTATGTAGTCGGCGTCGTCGGCATGTTGCGACAGCGAGGCCACGCGCGCGGCGTCGCGATACGTATGCGTCGCATAGCCCGATGCATCCAGACCGTCGGCGAGGATGCGGGCGGAAACGTCGCGCAGGCGGCTTAATGGAACACTGCGCGGGTGTTGCCAGAAGCGCTCGAACGAGGCGCGCATCGAGATCGCGGCCGGCCCGACCACCAGCGCATCGCGATCGCGGTAGTCGAAATCGTCGTCCCAATCGTAATAACGGTTTTCGTAATTGCGCCCGCCAGTGATGCCGATCGCGCCGTCGATCAGCAGCAGCTTGTTGTGCATGCGCTGATTGAAGCGGAAAAAACAGCAAAGGATACCCGCGGCGAATTCCAGCGGCGGCGTGCTCGCCTTGTGGAAGGTTGGGTTGTAGACGCGCAGCTCGAAATTCACATGCGCACGTGCCAGCCGTGCCAGCAGTTCGGTATCGTCGAGCGAGAACAATTGGTCGACGAGCACGCGCACCTTGACCCCGCGGCGTGCGGCCTTGACCAGTTCGTCGAGCACCAGGTACCCAGCGTCGTCTTCGGCGAAGATGAAAGTCTGCACGTCGATGCTCTTGCGCGCGGCGCGGATCAGATGCACGCGCAGCAACAGCGAATCCTCGCCGCGATCGAGCAGGTTGACGTAGTGCACCGGCGCGTCCGGCGTCGATTCGCGCTGCGCCTGTACGGCCAGGTCCTGGTATGGCGAGGCGATCGCGCAGGTGTCGGCGGCAGTACAGGCAAGCGCGTGGTCCTGCGCTGCGGCGGCGGTGGCGGCCGCACGCTGCGCGTGTAGGCGATCGACCGCGCAGCCGCCGAGCAGGGTGATGATCAGCACCACGAACAGCGGCATGGCCCGCAGCGCGGTCACGGTGCCGCTTCGCTGTTACCGGTTTTGACGTAGACCGATAACCGCAGGGCGACTTTGTCGGCAAGGGTGCCACGCCGCGAACGCATGCCGTACTCGCTGCGCCGGATCGAGCCGCCGGCCTCGACCGGGCATCTGCCATCGAGCGGATTGGCGCAGGCGGCCGGGTCGAGTTCGAAACGCACTTGCCGATGGATGCCGCGCAAGGTCAGGGTGCCGTCGATCTCGCCGCCGCTGACCAGACGCGCCAGCGGAAACGGCTCGGAGACAAAGTGGATTTGTGGATAATGCTCCGAATCGAAGAACTCCGCCGAGCGCGCCCAGTTTTCGTAGCTGTGGCTGCGCATATGCACCTCGTCAGCGTTGATGCGGGCGTTGACGCTGGCTTGTCCGTGGAATCGGTCCACGTTGAGGCTGCCTTGCACGGTGCCGAAATCTCCATGCAGACCGATCAGCCAGATCACCTTGACTTCAAACTCGGCGCGCGAGCGTGCCGGGTCGAGGGCCAGCGTGCTTTGATCGGCAGCGGAAATTGCGGCGCCTGTTGCCGTCAATGCCAGGCCCAGGCACAGGAGCAACAGCAGCATTATCCAACGTGGGCGCAACGCCACGGTGGCTCAGGGCGACCAGAACGCCTTGAGTCGGCCGCTGCCGGGTTCGGCCGGACCGTCGAGCTCGAACCAGGCGATGCCACCCGGTGGTACGCCGCGAAAATCGCCGGACTGACCTGTCGCCAGCAACGCGACCAAGGTCTCGAAACCGGGATTGTGGCCGACCAGCAGCAGGCGCTCGGCGTCGGCGTTCTCGTCGATCAGCGCATCCAGATCGCCTGCGGTGGCGTCGTAGATGCGCGGTTCCAGGCGCATCTTGTCGATTTTGCCCAAGGCTTGTTCCAGCGTCTGCTGTGCACGCGCTGCCGGCGAGCAGAGCACGCGTGCCGGCAGTGCCGACTGCGTGCGCAGCCATTGCCCGGCGGCCTGCGCCTCGGCGACGCCACGTGGACTCAGGTTGCGGGAGCTGTCGTCATTGTCCTCGGAGGATTTCTCCGCATGGGCATGGCGCAACAGGATGATTTCACGTTTCATGTTCGACTCCGATGCGCCGTTGAATGGTTGAATGTCCTGTCAGCACGCGTGGTATCACTGCTTTTTCAGCCAGCGCAACAGTTTGGCCCAATCTTCCTGATGCGTGCGGATCAACTCGGAATGGTAGTCGAAGATGCTCTTGCCCAGACCGGCGACCAGCACGTAACCCTGGGTGTCGCGCAATTGCCCAAGCAGCGGGAACGGCAGGCGCTTGATCTCCTCGACGGCTTCCTGCGAGGCCGTGGTCCAGGGTTTGAGCCGATTCGCGACCAGACCGACCGCGACTTTGCCGCGCTTGACCCTCGCCAGTCCGGCGACTTCGTGCAGAAACGCTTCGCTTGCCTCCAGATCGATGCGCGATGGCAGCACCGGAACCAGCAGGGCATCGACATCGTCGAGAAATTCGGCCAGTTCGCCAGCGCGGATCGCCGCCGGCGCATCCACGATCACGTACTGCGCATCCGTCGGAGTCCGTTGCACCCAGTCGCGACGCAGGCCGGACAACGCCAGCACCGGTGCGGGTAATCCCGCGCGTTTCTCCGCCCAGCGTTGACTCGATCCTTGGCGATCGGCATCGACCAGTACGGTGTTCTTGCCGTCCTGCGCGAAATGCGCGGCAAGGTTGGTTGCGATCGTGGTCTTGCCGCAACCACCCTTGGAACTGGCCACCAGAATCTTCTGCATGAGCGCATCTCCGCGTTGGGACAACGTTGCCGGCAAGAGTACAACGAGGCCGCAATCGGCGAAAGCGGCTACGGTTGGGAAGCGGCGTCCGGCGGCGCTTGCCAGTCGGCAGTCGGTTCCAGGGCTACACCCTGGCTGCGCAATACGGCGTAGACAGCTGCGGTTTCATCGCCGGAATCGGTCAGCGCCTGCATATAGGCGCGGGTCACGCGGGTGTCGTTGGCCAAGCGATCGGCCAGGCTTTCGATCTGCTGCGTTTGCCAGGCCAGGCTGCGCGCGTGCGCGAGCACGGCGTCCTGCTCCGGGCCAGGTGGCAGCAGAGATTGCAGCAGATTCACTCCAAGCCGTTGCGCACCGAGACTGCCGGCGGCTTCCATTTTCTTTGCGACGGCGACGCAATCAGCGTTTTCGGCCGCGTCGGCAGGCGCTTTCCGGCATGTGGCGATGATCGCGGCGCCGGCGGGTTGCACCAGCGAGGCCGCGATGCCGGCCGCGGTGATTAGCCGGTAACCATCGACACTGACACTCTGTCCAGTTGCATTGAGCAATTCCGTATTCATCGGCAGGATGCTTTCGGCGTCGTAGATGGCCGCAAGGATCCCGCCGAAGCGGTCGTTGTAACGCTTGGCCTGAGCCGCGCTGGTCAGGGCCGCGCGGGCGGTGACGTTGTCCTTGGCTTGCTGTGCGCGCCACAACGCCAAGGCCCAGACGCCGGCATTTTCCGCATCGGCGCTTTCGAGTTTTTGCAGGGTTTCCGGCTCCGGACACGCTTTGTTCGTATTGCGGCACTCGACACCTGCGGTAACCCACCAGACCAGCACATCGTTCGGGCCGGCATCCTGTGCGCGTTTGAGCAGGGCCGGCGGCTGCAGCGCCACGGGGCGGGTTTTGTCGTGAGCGTCGGCGCGTGCCATCAGCGCAGCGGCCAGCAGGGAATGTGGGTCTGCGCGCAGGGCTAGCAGGTTGATTTCGTCGTGGCGGTATTGCGTCAGCAATTGCTCCGGCGTCATTTCCGGTGTCAGCGGCGCCGTGGTGGCGGGCGGTAGCAGTTGCGCGTGCGCGGGCGTGGCAAGCAGGGCGGCAAGCAAAAATAGAAAGCGCGACATAAGGAACCTCTGATTTTGCTCGTGATCTCCGGCGCAAGCCGGAATCCAGTTTGACTTTAGTCGTTGATTCTTCGAGAGGATCAAATGGATCCCGGCTTAGCACCGGGATGACAGCGAGGCTATTCAGACCTTCCATAAGGGGTTTTCCTGGCAGTGTTCTCGATGCGCAGTTTAACCTTAGCCGGCATTAGCCGCCGCTTCAATAACCCGCTGCCTGTCCATCCTTGCGGCTTTCCGAGGCGCCGATGTAAACCTTGTTCGTGGCATCCCATTCGATCGCCTGATAGCCGCCGTAGGGACCGTGGGCAAAGCGTACGTCGTGGCCTTTTTCCATCAGCCCGCGTACGGTCGCGTAGGAGAAACCCGATTCCAGATCGACCCATCCACCATCGGTCATTTCCGTCGCCTGGGCTTCGGGCGAGGTCGAGCCTTCGTGCTGGATGCGCGGCGTATCGCCGGCTTCCTGCAAGTTCATATGATAGTCGATCAGGTTCTGCACGATCTGCACGTGGCCCTGCGGTTGCATGTCGCCGCCCATCACACCGAAGCTGATCCACGGCTTGCCGTCGCGGGTGATGAAACTCGGAATGATGGTGTGGAACGGCCGCTTGCCCGGCGCGTAGGTGTTGGCGTAGCCGTCCTTGAGCACGAACAGTTCGCCGCGATCCTGCAGGATGAAGCCGAGTCCCGGCGGCGACATGCCCGAACCCATGCCGCGGTAGTTCGACTGGATCAGCGACACCATGTTGCCCCAGCGGTCGGCGGTGGTCAGGTAGATCGTATCGCCGTGCAGTTTGGGATCGCCCGGCTGTACCGACTTCATCGCATGATCCGGCGAAATCAGCGCACGCCGCTGCGCCGCATAGTCCTTGGAGATCAGCCAGGCCAGCGGAACTTTGTAGAAATCCGGGTCGGCGTAGAAATGCGCCCGATCCTCGAACGCCAGCTTCTTCGCTTCGACAAACAGGTGCACATGCTCGGCACTGTCGAAAGGAATTTTGGAGAAATCGTATCCTTCGAGAATGTTCAGCATCTGCAACGCGGCAATACCCTGGCCGTTTGGCGGCAGTTCCCACACGTCCACGCCGCGGTAGTTGGTCGATACCGGCTGCACCCATTCGCCGTGATGGCTGGCCAGATCGTCGTAACTCAGGAATCCGCCCTGCGCCTTAATGTAATCGGCAATGACATGCGCGATCTTGCCCTTGTAGAACGCATCGCGACCGCCATCGGCGATCGCCTGCAAGGTATCTGCTAAATGTGGATTTTTCCATATTTCCCCTTCGGCCGGCGCATGCCCATCGATGGTGAACTGCTCGGTGAAGCCGGTGAATTTGCTCAGCCGCGGTACCGAGAGTTTCCAGTAATAGGCGATCAGTTGCGTCACCGGGAAACCTTCGCGTGCATAGGCGATTGCGGGCGCAAGATCGTCCTTGATCGGCAATTTACCGAAGCGGTCGTGCAATGCGAACCAGCCATCAACGGCGCCCGGCACATTCACCGGCAGTGGGCCAAGCGGCGGAATCGCCTTGTGGCCGTGATCCTGGAACCACTTCAAGGTCAGCGACTTCGGCGAACGGCCCGAACCGTTATAGCCGTAGAGTTTCTGCGTTTTCGCGTCCCAGACGATGGCGAACAGATCGCCGCCGACGCCGTTCGACACCGGCTCCATCAGGCCGAGTGCGGCATTCGCTGCGATTGCCGCATCCACGGCAGTGCCGCCTTTCTTCAGCACATCGAGGCCGATCTGAGTCGCCAGTGGCACCGAAGTGGCAACCATGCCATGCGTGGCCAGCACCTGCGAGCGCGTGGCGAGTGGCAATCCCGTGATGCGATCGCCGGCATTCGCAGTGCAGGACAGGCAGGCGGTGGCGAGAACGAGCAGGAGGCGATTCATGGCGATCTCCGCAGCAAAGAACTGCCGCGCAGCATACGCCTGAAGATAGTGGGGTGCAGCGGGGTTCGGCGCGCTTAGTTCGCGGGTGCTGCTTTGCTCAACCGATCTTTGTCCGATTGCAGGCGTTGTGCGGAAAACGGTGAATTCTTGTCGATCCAGTCGACTGGCGGTTCCAGCGGTTTACCGGCGCGTGCCACTGCACGGCGCATCGCTTCGACTTCGTTACCGGTTACATACCAATCGTGCAGGTAGGCGATGTCGGCTTGAGGCGACTCCACGGATGCGGAGTCAGCAATTGCGTGCTGCGCCATGATCCAGTCGATGCGCCGCGAGGATTCCACATCAGCATCGGTAAAAGTCTGCGAGGTCCGCAATACGGCGAAGCCGATGCGATTGGCAAGGTAGGTATCACTTTGCGTCGCCATCATGCGCCCGATGCGCGCACAATCCGGGGCATGCAACACGTTGTCGCCGGTCGATGGGTCAACGCGGCAGGCAAGAACCAAGTCTTGGAAAGCAGGCAAGATAAAGGCCATGGCGAGGGAGCTTCCCATGATGTCGGCCATTGTGTCCTTTGTGATCGGCGTTCCAAGTGCTTGCGCATAGGCGTTGACGCTGTCCGGCATCGGATAGCGGCGATAGACGTCGGCAATCGCTTGGGCGATGGCGGCGAGATGCAGATCGAAACTCTTGCTGTCCGCCATGCGTTCGAGCGCAATGTCCGTACCAGTGGAGTCTTTGGCGTGCGTGGCTGCATTTAGCGATTCGAGCCACACCGCCTCATTGTCGGATTCCAACGATTGCAAGGCCTGCAACGGTCCGATGTCGCTCGTGTCGCTTGAATGCAGACTTGCCAGCGCCAACCACTGCACCAGTGAGTCGTTCGGCGCGGCGGCCGCAGCGCGTGTGGCGAGCACCGCTGAGTTTGCACGGATAGACTCAAAAGCGCGGTTTGATTCATCGCTGGGGATATTGCCAATCAGTGCCGCGATGGCCCAATCGCGCGGATCGCTGCTACTTTTCAACGCGTCGAGAACCGAACCTGCATACTGCTTCCATGCCGCTTGGGCGGCGGTTTCGTCGGGATCGGGTGGAGCGCTCGCTTCGGCTGCGTAGTCCGGCACATCGACGGCAGCAGCCTGCGTCCGCGCTGCGGGCTGTGTGCAGGCGCCATCGGAACTTGCATCCGCTGCAAAAGCACAGGCGGCTACGGCCAGGAGCATGCAAGAAAAGGACATTGCGAAAAACGGTGCGCGCGCACTCATTGCCGAACCTCTCGGTTGACTACGGCACCAAGTCTAGCAAGGTTGCGGCTTACTCCCCCAACGCTTCCTTCAAAAACTCCGGCATCGCCAGTGCGGCCTTGTGGATTTCGGCGTTGTAGTAGTGCGTGGGAAATTGTTTCATCTCTGCGCCGCGTTCGCGGAAGTCGGTGAGATCCACGCCCTTGCGTGCGAGCGTGGCACTCCACCAGCCGGTGGGATAGCACGGTTGCGGAAAAGTGAGGGTGCGTATGGCGTGGAAGCCAGCCGCCTTCATCGCCTTGCGGATGTTCTTCAGCAGTGGCAGGTGCGCCAGCGGTGATTCACTCTGTTGCACCAGAATGCCGCCGTGGCGCAGCGCTTTCAGGCACGAATGATAGAACGCCTCGTTGAACAGGCCTTCCGCCGGGCCGATCGGATCGGTGGAATCGACGATCACCACGTCGAGTGATTCCGGTTCACATTCGGCCATCCATTTGATGCCGTCGATAAAGAGCAGTTGCGCGCGCGGATCATTGTTCGATTCGCACAGCTCCGGGAAATATTTTTCTGCCAACCGGGTCACGCGCTCGTCGATTTCCACCTGGATCGCGCTTTCGACTTCGTCGTGCTTGAGTACTTCGCGCAGGGTGCCGCAGTCGCCGCCGCCGATGATCACGACGCGCTTGACGCGCGGGTGCGTAAACAGCGCCGGGTGCGACATCATCTCGTGGTAGAAAAAATTGTCGCGCGTGGTGACCATCGTGCAGCCGTCGATCACCATCAGCTTGCCCCAGTCCGTGGTGTCGTAGATTTCGATGGTCTGGAACGGCGTCTTTTCCACATGCAGGCGTTGCGTGATGCGGAACCCGATCGACGAGCCGGAGTAATCGTGCTGCTCGTTGAACCAGGCCGGGTCTTGGGTCGACATGGCGAATTCCGTGCGCGTTATCATCGGGCCGGCGATTGTACCGGTTTCGATGTACCGGAACACAACGCTACAATAGCGTGGCGACGGCCCCGCGGCGCGAGAAGCTTCCGGCCGCCGCGCTATCTTCGCGTCAAGGCCCGCCGCTGCGACGTTCGCATCTCGTTATCTGTCGGAGAGAATCGATGACGACTTCGTGGAACGCTGACGCTGCGCGCGCGCAATACGCAATCGTGCACTGGGGCGAAAATTATTTCGATGTCGATAGCAAGGGGCGTCTGCTAGCGCGCCCGCGTGGCCCGACCGGTCCGGCCATTGCCTTGCCGGATATCGTCGAGTCGGCGCTCTCACAAGGATCGCGCCTGCCGCTGCTGGTGCGATTCGCTGACATCCTGCGCGATCGTCTGGCGCGCCTGCAGGACGCGTTCGCCAAGGCGATGGGCGAGTGGGATTACGCTGGCGGCTACACCGCGGTGTATCCGATCAAGGTCAATCAGCAGAAAGGCGTGGCTGGGGAACTCGCACAGGCGGGCGAAGGCGGCTTTGGTCTGGAAGCGGGATCGAAACCGGAATTGATGGCCGTGTTGGCTCTGGCCAAACCCGGCAGCATCGTTATCTGCAACGGCTACAAGGATCGCGAATACCTGCGTCTGGCCCTGATTGGACGCAGGCTCGGCCTGCGCGTGTTCATCGTGATCGAGAAGCCGTCGGAATTGAAGCCGGCGCTGGAGGAAGCGGCAGCGCTCGGCGTCGAGCCGCTGTTCGGCGTGCGCATGCGCCTGACCAGCCTCGGCGCGGGTAAATGGCAGAACACCGGTGGCGAGAAATCCAAATTCGGTCTCACGCCGCGGCAACTGCTCACGTTGATCGACGAGCTGAAAACCGCGAATCTCACTTCGTCGCTGCAATTGCTGCATGTGTTCATGGGCTCGCAGATTTCCAACGTGCGCGACATCGCCGCCGGCATGCGCGAGGCGACACGCTATTTTGTGGAATTGTGCAAATTGGGATTGCCGATCGGCTACGTTGATGTCGGCGGCGGCCTCGGTGTGGATTACGAAGGCACGCGCTCGCGCTCGGCCTGCTCGATCAATTACGGTCTGGATCAATACGCGGCGACGATCGTGCAACCGCTGGCCGAGGCCTGTGTCGAACACGGCTTGGCGCGGCCGCATGTGATCAGCGAAACCGGCCGTGCAATGGTGGCGCATCACGCCGTGCTCATCGTCAACGTCAGCGACATCGAGCGCGCGCCGGAAGGCCGCGTGCCGCCGACCGACACGGACGAACCCGCCGTGCTGCGCCGGCTCCGCGAAATTCATGCCGAAATCGGCCAGCGTTCGGTGATCGAGCTGTATCACGAGGCGCAGCACCACTGGAGCGAAGGCCACGCGCTGTTTGCGCTCGGCCAGCTCACCTTGCGCCAGCGCGCGCGGCTGGACGATCTGTACTACGCCATCGTCAACGCCCTGCGTGCGCGCCTGAAACCGGAGGAGCGCTCGCATCGCCAGGCGCTGGACGAGTTGAACGAGAAACTGGTCGACAAGTACTTTGTGAACTTTTCCATTTTTGAATCCATCCCGGATGCCTGGGCGATCGACCAGATTTTTCCGATCGTGCCGATCGCGGGCCTCGACCGCGCGCCGGATCGCCGCGGCGTCATCGCCGATCTGACCTGCGATTCGGATGGCCGCATCGATCACTACGTCGATGCCGATGGTGTCGATGTCAGCCTGCCGCTGCACGCGCCGGACGCCGGCGAGGCATACCGGCTCGGCATTTTCCTCGTCGGCGCGTATCAGGAAGCGCTCGGCGACATCCACAACCTGTTCGGCGACACCGACGCGGTCAACGTGCGGCTGACGAATAGAGGTGGCTTCGAGTTCTCGCATGTGAAACGCGGCGATACCACCGACGTGATGCTCGATTACGTTGGCTATGATCTAAACGCGCTGCGCAGCGCATATCGCGCCAAGATTGCGTCAGCGGGAATCGGCGGTGATGAAGCCGAACGCATCGCGGCTTCGCTGGAACAGGGATTGACGGGGTATACCTATCTGGCAGAGGGCTGATCGCTGCGGCTACGTGTCCTCAATTACAGGCGGCAAGTTTCGAAGCCGTCACTGAAGACCAGGTCGGAATTGACAGCTATATCAAAGCTGCTGCTGGTTCCTGTCAGGCTGCCCGTGCTTGCCAGAATGGTTTGCCCGCTCACTACCGTGTAGAACCGCTGACCGCTGTCGAAGCTGGCCACGCCGTTCGTCATCCCCGCACTGCCGAGATTGAAGCTGCCACCACAGGCCGCAATGGTAAAGTCCACGGTAGCGCTAATCGGGACCGGGTAGCCGCTGCTGTCTTTCGCTGCCACGACAACCACACCTAGTGCATCTCCCTGCACGATGTTCGACGGCTGTGTGGTGAACGCGAGTTGTGTGGCGACACCGTAAACCGCGAAGGACTGCTGCAACTGCGGGGCCCCGCGGTAGGTGCCGTTACCGGCCTGATTCGCATCGATTGTGCAGGTGCCCCGCGCGGTGAAAGACACGACGGCGCCGTTCATCGAACACACTCCGCTCGATGCCGCATCGACGGTCAACGTCACGGTCAGACTCGAGGAGGCGGTTGCGGCTGGAGTGTACGTCGGTCCGCCCGCGATGGCGCTGGTCGGCGCTGTGGTAGTAAACGAGATCGTCTGCGGGAGTCCATCGATCGACTGGATGTCCGCGAAGCTGTCGGTCGTCGATTGGCCAACGCCGAATGCGAGGCCCTGCACAGTACCGGTCGATGTGCCACTGACCGTTATTCCCTGCGGCGTGGCGCTCAGGTCCAGGACATTGCCTGTGCCACCTCCAACGAAATCGAAGCCTCCCGTGGCAGGAGCCACGAACGTGTTGCTGCCGGCAGGCGACCCAATAAAGGTGGTGATCCCACTCGACGTGGTGGTACCGGAGTATCCTCCGTTCGCCGTCGCTATTCCGCCGCTAAAGGAGACGTACATTCCGGATGGCGTCGCCGCATAACTGAGCGTGTCACCGGCATGGCCCACGAGCGTGTAATTGCCGGGCCCGGCGAGAAACGTGTCGGTGCCGGGCGATCCGGCGATGGTCGTGATGTCGGTGAACGTGTCTGACCCATTCCCTGGACTGGCCACTTCCTGGCCTTGTGAATTCGGATTGAGATTGACTTGGACGCCACCGGCCGAAGGAACCTCGGCAAAGGAGAGCGTATTTCCGCTGCCCTGGCCCGTGAACGTGAACCCGCCGACCGCACCAGTTACAAAAGTCGTGTAGCCTGAAGCCGAGCCGACAAATTGCTGGATGTCGACGAAGCTGGCGAGCACTACCGGGCTCGACGGGATGGACACATTCCCCGCGCCGACGTCGACGATCAGCGGGCCGCCTCCCGAGGAGGCCAGGAACGAGGAAAGGTTGAGCACATTGTTCGTTCCTTGCCCGACGCAGGCGACTTGAACTGCGCTACCCAGGACAAAGGTCGTGAAGCCGCCAGTCGAACCCCTGATTTGGTTCACTCCGGAAAATGTTTCATCGTCGGAACCGGTGGTGATCGTCCCGTTGCCGCCGGCAGTGACTTGCACCTGCGTTTGGGTGGGTGCCGTGCTCAAGTCAAGCGCATTTCCTCCGTTGCCATTACCCACGAAGCTCAGGCCATTTGTCCCATTGGACAGAAACGTCGTGCTCCCTGAGTTTGAGCCGTTGAAGGTCGTGATGCCCCGAAACGTGTCGCTCGTCGATCCGCCGACCCCTGGCCCGAGACCCAGCACGGTGTCGAGTCCATTCGCGCCGACAGTGATTCCGGACGGGGCGGCACTGAGGTCCAGGACATTGTTAGTCCCGCCGCCAATGAAAACGTAGCCCCCGGTTGCCGGGGCGTAAAAGGAATTGCTGCCGCCAGCTGATCCGACATATTCCACGATTCCGGACGCCTCCAGGGAACCGTTGGCGGTCGTCACCGTCGCCGTACCGCCAGTGAACGACAGCGTTGTCCCGGGCGGCTGCGACGAATAATTGAGTGTGTCGCCATTCGGCGACCCCTTGATGTTCTGGACGCCGGTATAACTGATCAATCCGCCTGCAGCAGGGCTGGCGGTTCCGTCGCCCACCGAGAAGCCGCTCAGCGTAAACGCGACGTTTCCACCGTTCGCCGGAATTTCCGCAAAGGAAAGCGTGCTGCTCGACCCGCTGCCGGAGAACGTGAAATCGCTGCCCGAACCCGTTGCGAACGTCGTATCCCACAACGCAGCTTCAAAGCTGGTGAAGCCCGCGAAGCTCGCGAGGACTGCCGTGTTCGACACGGTTTCCTGCAGCGTGTCGATGACAACGGGTGTCATGGATTGCGTGAGTCCGGCAAGACTGAGCGTGTTGGTGCCGGTTCCCTGCCCGACCAAGGTCAGTGGAATTGCTGCCCCGCTGCCCGCCGGCTCAAGCACGATGGTCGTTCCTCCTGTGCCAGTGGAACCCTGGACGGCGCTGATGCCGGAAAATGTGTCGCTGGTCGTGGCACCTTGCAATCCGAGAACGCTTCCAGAGCCATCGACACCGATGTCTACCGTTTCGAGCGACGCACTGGAGCCGAGGTCCACTGTGTTCGGTGCACCCGCAGCGCCTACGAAGGTCAGGCCGCCGTCGGCGCCCACCTGAAACGTGGTCGGTACAGTCGCGGGTGTTTCACTGACTTGAACCGTCGGAAACGCGCTAGCAGAAATCGATGCGCAAGTAGGGTCCGAGCCCCCGTCCAGGGTGACAACGTAGACGCCCGAACTGATCGCGATGAGTAGATCATCGGTCGCGGTGCCGTTGTCCACGACCACCGAGAGCGTGCTGCCTGCGGGGCTGCAACTCAATGAGGCACTCGCCGATGCCTGCACGGTGAACGCGAGCAGGCTGAGTGTTGACACGAACATTCGTGCAAAGTGTTGCGCGAATGTTCCACGCTCGACACGCTGTGGCCATGCCCGCGTGCGCATTGCCGTTGTGGCAACCGAGCCAGATGGATGCGACATCGTGATTCCCGGGGTCAGCGCAGTGAAGGCTACGCGTCTGCAGAGGCGCCTTCAAGCGATCATCTATCCGCGGCACGGCCAGCCACCCCAAACCGGACGCTCGCCAGAGTCCGGTGAAGGTCGGGAACGGAGGTCGACACCCGCACAACGATCATCTGTTCCTGGATTGATGAACAACTTCATCCAGCGTCTGCACCATTCCGCGCGATCTGGAATCCCGCAAACGACTGGCTGACTGGCATCACTTCGATGCGATTGACGTTCAGGTGCGGTGGCAGGTTGGCGATCCACCAGATTGTTTCGGCGATGTCGTCGGCCGTGATCGGCTGCGCGCTGGCGTAGAGTTTGTCGGACGCCACCCGATCGCCGCCGGTGCGCACCATGGTAAATTCGGTTTCGGCCAGGCCGGGTTCCACCGAGGTCACGCGCACGCCGGTGCCGTGCAGGTCGCAGCGCAGGTTCAGCGAAAACTGGGTGACGAAGGCCTTGGTCGCGCCGTAGACGTTGCCGCCGGTGTACGGATAACTGCCGGCGATGGAACTGATGTTGACGATCGCCCCGCGGCGTTCGATCAGACCGGGCAACAGCTTGTGCGTCAGCGTCGCCAGTGCGGTGATATTGGTGTCGATCATCTGCCGCCACTGCGCCAGATCGTTGCGTTGCGCCGGCGCGGTGCCGAGCGCGAGCCCGGCGTTGTTGATCAGCACGTCGATACCGCGAAACGCGGACGGCAGCGAGTCGAGCGCGGCTTGCATGGCGTCGGCATCGCGGATGTCGAACGCGGCCGCGTGTACACGTTTGGCGCCATGCGCATCAATCAGGCGTCGCAGGCGCTCTGCGCGGCGCGCACAGGCAATGACGCGCCAGCCTTGCGCAGCGAAGCGGTCCGCGCTGGCCGCGCCGAAACCGGCGCTGGCGCCAGTGATGAGGATGGTCTTGATCGTCATGACGACGTACCGAACGGGAAAAGGCAACGATACCGGAAACGGCTGCGCCGCGCGGTTTATTCGCCCGCGGCTTCCTTCATCGGGATCGCCTTGACACCATTGTCGGCCAGGGTTTTCTTGGCCGACTCGGTGTCGCTGGCGCTGGCGTAGGGACCGACCATGACCCGATTCCACGCCTTGCCGTTGATGTTGATCGTCTGCACTTTGGCGACGATGCCGAGCATGGCCAATTTTGCCTTTGCCTCATCCGCCGCGTGCGGGTCGGCATAGGATCCGGCGAGCAGGACATAACGGCCGCCGGCCTCAGGCGCTGGAGGCGTCGTGGCAGGTGCGGCCGGATTCGCAGGATTGGTCGTTTGCGCCTGCGCCGCGGCGAGTTGCTGACGCTGCTGTTCGGCCTTGGCCTTGGCCGAAAGTTCGGCATCCGGGATGACGACTTCCATCTCCGGCAGCACCGAATAGAAGTCGTAGGTTTTCTTCGGTGGCGCCGGATTTTTGTTCGCCTCGTCCGCCGCAGCCTGATCGGATTCCTTCGGCGCGGTCGCATCCGCATTCGGTTGCGGCAGGTTGTGCTTGCGCAGCATCGGCGCCCAATCCTTGATCAGAAACAACGCGGACAAGGTCAGACCGAGCAGCACGCCTACGCCCAGCCAGACCCACGCCGGCCATGCCTTTTGATCGTTCGGGCGAAAGGCTTGTTTACCGCTTTTGGCTGCCATTACATTTTCTCCGGGGCGGATACGCCGAGTAGTTCCAATCCGTTTGCCAGTACCTGACGCGTGGCGGCGATGAGGGCCAGCCGCGCATCGCGCAGGTTCGCGTCGTCCACGATGAACGCATGTGCGTGATAGTAAGCGTGCAAGGCGTTGGCCACTTCGCGCAGGTATTGGGCAACGAGGTTCGGTTCCAGATTCGCTGCCGCCGCTTCGACGATTTCGGGATAGCGCGCGACTTCGCTCATCAGCGCGACTTCGTGCTCGTTGTCCAGCAGTGCAAGCTGGGCCAGACCGTTGGCGCGGTTCCAGCTCAGGCCGCGCTCGCCAAGCTGGCGAAACACGCTGCAGACGCGAGCGTGCGCGTACTGGATGTAGTAAACCGGGTTGTCGTTGCTCTGCGAACGTGCAAGATCAATATCGAACACGAGTTGCGAATCGGATTTGCGCGCGATCAAGAAATAACGCGTGGCATCGCGCCCCGCCTCGTCGATCAGGTCGCGCAGGGTGAGGTAGCTGCCGGCGCGCTTGGAGATCTTCACTTCCTCGCCGCCGCGCATCACCGTGATCATCTGGTACAGCACGTACTCGGGCCAGTCTTTCGGAATGCCGGCGTCCAGCGCTTGCAGGCCGGCTTTCACGCGGGCCAGGGTGCCATGATGATCCGAACCCAGCACGGTGACGGCGTGCCCATAGCCGCGTTGCCATTTGCTCAGGTGATAAGCCACGTCAGGCACGAAATAGGTGTAGGTGCCGTCGGACTTGCGCATCACGCGGTCCTTGTCGTCGCCGAAATCTGTCGTGCGCAGCCACAGTGCACCGCCTTCTTCGTAAGTGTGGCCGTGCGCGATCAATTCGCGCGAAGTTTCTTCCACCATGCCGTCGGTATAGAGCGAGGATTCGAGGAAGTACACATCGAAACTCACGCCGAAGGCTTTCAGATCCAGATCCTGTTCATGGCGCAGCGAGGTGACTGCGAACTGGCGAATCGCATCGAGGTCGTCGGGATTTTTCGCGCCGGTGACGATGTGGCCGTCCGCTTCCACCGATTCGCCAGCGAGATACCCGCGGGCCACGTCGGCGATGTAGTCGCCGCGATAGCCATCTTCCGGCCAGCCGGCATCCTCCGGTTTCAGGCCCTTCGCGCGCGCCTGCACCGAGATCGCCAGATTCTGGATCTGCACGCCGGCATCGTTGTAATAGAACTCGCGCTTGACGTTCCAGCCGGTCGCCTCGAACAGGCGGCTCAGACAATCGCCGATGACGGCGTTGCGGCCGTGGCCGACGTGCAGCGGTCCGGTCGGGTTGGCCGAGACGAATTCGACCCCGACGGTTTTGCCCGCGCCGCTGGTGTTGCGGCCGTAAGCCCCGGCTTCGGCCAGGACGCGGCGAACTTCGTCGTGATAGGCCGTCGCGCCCAGGAAGAAATTGATGAAGCCCGGCCCGGCAATTTCCACTTTGTGAGACATGTTCACTTTTCGGCATCGCCGCGACCAAGTGCTTCGGCCAGCGCGCGCGGATTCTTGCGTGCGGGTTTGGCCAGCAGCAGTGCGGCGTTGGTGGCAAAGTCGCCATGCTCCTTGCTGCGCGTGCGCTCGACGACGAATGACACGGCGGCATCGGCGGGCAGCACGGCTTGTTCCTGCAGGCGAGCCAAGCCATGCAGGACGAGTTGACGCAGTGGTTCTTTCACGCGGGGATTCCGGAAAACAACGGCCTATTGTAGTCAGTGCGGGCCGGAATCAGAAAGCGCGCGTCGTAATCGTGTCGTGCCGGCGCGAACTTGCGTCGGACTTCGCTGCGCGAACTGACGAATTTGCGCCAAGATCCTGATCTGGCGCGACTTCGATCCGCGATGCGCAGCTTGTGGATAAGTCTGTGCGTAATCGGTCCATCGCTTGGCGGGATCACTCACTTCCTGCCTGGTTCGGCCCACGCCACGGTTGAGATGTATTTTGATAAGTGATTGATATAAATGGAAATTGTGCTTGCGATCTGCGCCAGCATGAAGTCTGGCGCGACCACGCCGCATACAATGCTGCATTGTGTATAAATCTACTGCGTAACTGCCTGTATCGGCGCAAAAATCCCAATCTGACCCATGCGCACTCAGACTGATGTAGCAACGATCTTGCGGAATTCCGTCAATACCTGCGTGCCGTTGACAGGTGCGGACACGCGCGCCTGCAACGTCTTGATCAAGGCCCGCATCGGTGCGGTGTTGGCTTGCTTGCCGGCGGCAAACGTGGTCTTGCCGGGTTCCGAACAGAAACGGTGCAAGTCGAAGAAGTAGTGTTCCTGGCCGGTGGTGAGGAAGTCCAGCACCGGCTTGGCGGATTCCGCGCTGGCCGGATCGCGGTGGCTGCGCATCTCGCGCTCCAGGCACAAGCGTTCGGTGCTGGCCATGAATACTGGAAACGCTTCCGCTACATTGGCCGTATCGAGGTCAGCCGCGACCAGGGCCAGATCCAGTGCGTGGGCGATGCGCGTATCGGCGCGCCAGCCCGCGGCGTGCTTGTCGAGTTTTTCCGCAAGTCTCTGCGCGAGTGCACCGCCGGATTGCACGACGTCCTCGGCAGTGTTGTATTCCAGCGCCGCCGGCGGCGGCCGTGAGTCGAAAGTGCTGCCGGCGATCATCAGTTCGATTGCCAGGAACACTTCGCCGTTGCGTTCCTCGGTGAACCCGCACTGGTGAAGGATGCGGATAGTTTCCTCGATGCTGGCGCGCTCGTTGCTGCCGATGCCGGCGGCGAACTCGGGTTTTTCGCGTTGGCGCAGATCGTGGGCGGCAGCAAACAGCGCCAGCAGAAACCAGTCGCGCAGACTGAGCGCATCCAGGCCGATCGCATCGATCATGCGTTCCAGGCGCGGCCCGAGGATTTCGAAGATGTGGTTTTCGTTATGGTAGTGATGAAAATCCGTGCCCCAACTGCCGTGGCGGAAAGCGAGGCGACAAAACGCTATCAGAACTGCATCTTCCGCGGGCTTGACCGGCGCATCCGCTCGCGCAGCGATCAGCGGCGCAAAGCGCTTGCGCCGATGTTCAAGCAACGCCAGTAACTCCGGCCGACGTTCGTATACCAACTGTCGCGCAGTCGCTGCATCGGGCACCCTGCGCTCGAACTCGTCGGCGGGATAGTCTTTGGGGTATTTGAAAATCACGGTCGGTTGTTATCCACTCCCGGCAGGAGTATAGCTCCGCTCGGGAGTGCCGCGACGGAAATCGGCGCAGTGGCCGGGCGATTACAGCAGGCCGCGTTCGGCCAGCGACAACGGTTTGCCCGCGCCGACGATGAAATGATCCAGTACACGCACTTCAATCAGCGCCAGCGCACGCTTGAGATCAGCAGTGATATCGCGGTCGGCCTGGCTCGGCTCGGCCACACCGGAAGGGTGGTTGTGCGCAAAAATCACTGCAGCGGCATTGTGCACCAGACAGCGCCGCACCACTTCGCGTGGATGCACACTGGCACCGTCGATGGAACCACGGAACAATTCCTCGAAGGCAATCGCGCGATGGCGGTTGTCGAGAAACACGCAAGCGAACACTTCGTACGGATAGGCGGCGATACGCGCGCGCAGATATTCGGCGCAGGCCGACGGGTGGATCAGCGCGTCCGGCCGTTGCAGTTCGCTGGCGAGGTAACGTCGGCCCAGTTCCAGTGATGCATGCAGCCGGCATGCCTTGGCCGTGCCAAGGCCCGCGTGCGTAGCCAGTGTGGCCGGATCGCAGTCGAGCAGTGCCTTCAGATTGCCGCGTTGCGACAGCAGTTCGCGGCCGAGGTCGACCGCGGTCTGACCGCGTCGCCCGCTGCCGATGAACAGGGCCAGCAGTTCGGCGTCGGATAATGCCGATGCACCGCGTGCGAGCAGTTTTTCGCGCGGGCGTTCGTCTTCTGGCCAGTCACGGATCGTCATGGCGCCAGTGTCGCCGCCCGCGATCCGTACCGGCAGCGGGAAATCGCGCGAATTCCGGTAAGCTATTGGCGCTTCGATGCGTCGGTGAATTCCTACATGACCCCATGAGACAGCTATGACTGAATCAGCGCTCGCGAATTTGCGCGTCCTGCTCGGCGTTTCGGGCGGCATTGCCGCGTACAAGGCCGCTGAGTTGACTCGCCGTTTGCGCGATGCTGGCGCCGAGGTGCGCGTGGTGCTCACCGAGAATGCGGCGCGTTTCGTCACGGCGATGACGTTTCAAGCCTTGTCCGGCCAGCCGGTGCGCAGCGGACTTTGGGATGAAGCGGCCGAGGCGGCGATGGGACATATCGAGCTGGCACGGTGGGCACAGCGCATTGTGATCGCACCGGCGAGCGCCGATCTGATCGCGCGTCTGGCGCATGGTCTGGCCGACGATCTGCTGACGACGCTGTGTCTGGCCAGTGCGGCACCGGTGGCGATCGCGCCGGCGATGAACCAGCAGATGTGGGCGCATGCCGGCGACCCAGGCGAACCTCGATTCGCTGCGTTCCCGAGGAGTTGATGTGCTTGGCCCGGCATCGGGCAGTCAGGCCTGTGGCGACATCGGCACCGGGCGCCTGCTCGAAGCCGATGCCATCGTCGCCGAACTCGCCGCCCTGCATGGCCCGGATGTATTTGATCAAGGACGGCCTGGTCAAAGGCAGCTCGAAGGGGCGCGCGTGCTGGTCAGTGCAGGTCCGACCTACGAAGATATCGATCCGGTGCGTTTCATTGGCAACCGCAGTTCCGGACGCATGGGTTTTGCCGTGGCCCAGGCCGCCGCCGAACAGGGCGCACAGGTGCATCTGGTGGCCGGCCCGGTGCATCTGCCCACGCCGGCGGGCGTGATCCGCAGCGACGTGCGCAGTGCGCGCGAGATGTACGCAGCGGTGATGCAGCAAATTCCACAATGCGATATTTTCATTTCTGCCGCCGCCATCGGCGATTATCGTCCGGCCGAGGTCGCGCTGCACAAGCTGAAAAAACACGGCGGCGCACTACGTCTGGACCTAACCGAAAACCCGGATATTCTGGCCGAAGTCGGGGCGCTGAAAGTGCGACCGTTTCTGGTCGGCTTCGCCGCGGAAACGCAGAACCTCGAAACCTACGCGCGCGCAAAATTCGGACACAAGAGACTCGACTTGATCGCTGCCAATCGTGTCGGCAAAGGTGCAGGTTTCGATGTGGCTGACAACGAATTGCTGTTGCTGTGGGCGGATGGCGAGGAACATCTGCCGCGCGCCGAAAAACTCGTGCTGGCGCGGGCGCTCATGGCACGCATTGCCAGTCTGCGCGGCGCGGCGCGGGTAAAGCCGACGGCTCGGCGGAGCAAACGATGATCGAGATCGAACTGAAAATCCTCGATCCGCGCGTCGGTCGCGAGATTCCTCTGCCCACGCCCGCCACGCCCGACGCGGCCGGCATGGATTTGCGTGCCGTGCTCGATGCGCCGTTGACAGTGGAACCCGGCGCCAGCGCCTTGGTCGCTACAGGCATCGCCATCCATATCGGCGATCCCGGCTATTGCGCGATGATCCTGCCGCGCTCCGGTCTGGGCCACAAACACGGCATCGTGCTTGGCAATCTGGTTGGCCTGATCGATGCAGACTATCAGGGCCCACTGATGATTTCATGCTGGAACCGTGCGCAGGCGGCTTATACCATTGCGCCAGGGGAGCGTATCGCCCAGCTCGTGATCGTGCCGGTGGCGCGTGCCGGGTTTCGTGTGGTCGAGGAATTTGCGACCAGCCAGCGCGGCGTCGGTGGCTTCGGTCATACCGGCAGCAAGTGATGGCCGTCACGTCGCAAGCCAAGCGGAAAGCAGCCCAAAAACATGAATAAGCCCAGCGACAAGTTATCCGCTTTGCAGCGTGCCTTGACTCAGGCAACAGCACCGGGCCGCGCCGCACGCCTGCTCGATCCACGCGTACTGTTGTTCCTCGGCGCCTGCGTATTGCTGGTCGCCGGAGCGTTCTGTGCCTGGCAAAGCGTGCTGATGTTCAGCGAGATCAGTGGCAGGTTGCAGATTGACCGCATCAGCGGCGAGGAATCCCAGGCGCTGGGAAAGTTCGTCGCTGATACACGCATGCGTGTGATCCAGGCGGTCAACAGCGATGCGGTGGCAAACGCGCTGATGCAACCTGGCGATGAGGCGAAAGCCGCCGCAACACAAGCATTGAAGCAGGCCCTGCCTGACCTGCTTGTCGTGGATTTCTACCGCGCGGATCTGAGCGATGTGCTGGCTAGCGATTTTGCCAAGTTCGGCTACGCCAAAGCCGCCATGCTGGTACAGGCGCACCAATTCCAGCGTGGCGCGCCATTGCAGTCGCGGTCGCAGGCGAACAAGCAGCGTGCGCTCGTGTTCGCGCTACCGGTCGTGCATGAGAGGGCGACGGTGGGGTATGCCTATGTCGAATTGCCGTTCACGCCGTTGCGGCAGGTCTTCCGGCAGTCGCAGTTGTCGGATGCACGCCTGGATTTGCGGCAGGGCGAAGGTCGCGGTGATCTGTTGCTGGACAGCATCGGCGACGTGGCGACACGCGATTCGTTGAACGATCGCGGTACCGCAATTCCCAACAGCATGTTCCGCATTGGCGGTACGCCGGAGGAATTCTTTATCGTGCTTCCGGACAACTTGTGGATCGCATTGCCAGCGACCCTGTTATTGCTGGGCGCGGGACTCGTGCTTTTGTATGTGCGCAAAGTGGGTTGGCGGCAGACGCTCGATCGCCTGCAGCGGCGTCCGTCCACTGTGGCGACAGGTGCGGAACCGACCCTGGCTCAGGCGATGGCTCAGACCCAGGCAACGGTCGATTCCACGGCGACAACAGCCAAGCCGAAACCGGCGGCGAAACCCGTCGCAGTTGAGGTAGCTGTCGACCGCAGCATCTTCCGCGCTTACGACATCCGTGGCGTGCTCGGCAAAACCCTGAGCGTCGGCGTTGCACGCCAGATCGGTCGCGCGATCGGCAGCGAAGCGCAGCATCGTGGCCTGAAGGAAATCGCCGTCGGTCGTGACGGTCGGCTGTCCGGGCCGGACCTGGCCGCCGCACTCATCGAGGGTCTGCGCAGCGCCGGCTGCGACGTGATCGACATCGGCGCCGCGCCGACGCCGGTTTTGTACTTTGCGACATTTCACCTGAACATCGGCTCCGGCGTGATGGTTACCGGCAGTCACAATCCGCCCGACTACAACGGCTTCAAGATCGTGCTCGGTGGCGAAACCCTGGCCGAAGACGCGATCCAGGACCTTTACGTGCGTATCAGCGAGAATCGCTTGAGCAGCGGCAGCGGTGGCCTGCAGACGATGGATGTCGCGCGCGACTACATCGAGCGCATAACCAGCGACGTGATGATTGAACACAAGCTCAAGGTCGTGGTCGATTGCGGCAACGGCATTCCCGGCGCGGTTGCGCCAGCGGTGCTCGAAGGTATCGGTTGCGAAGTGCTGCCGCTGTACTGCGATGTCGACGGCAACTTCCCGAATCATCATCCCGACCCATCCGATCCGCACAACCTGCAGGATCTGATCCTGTCGGTGAAGCAGATGAACGCCGATCTTGGCCTGGCCTTCGATGGCGACGGTGATCGCCTCGGCGTAGTGACCGCCAGTGGCGAAATCATCTATCCCGATCGTCTGCTGATGCTGTTCGCCAAGGATGTGCTGACGCGCAATCCCGGCGCTACGATCATCTACGACGTCAAATGCACGGGCAAGCTGCAATCGCTGATCCTGCAGGCTGGTGGCAGCCCGATCATGTGGAAGACGGGACATTCGCTGATCAAGGCGAAGATGCGCGAAACCGGTTCAGAACTGGCGGGCGAGATGAGCGGACATTTCTTCTTCCGCGAACGCTGGTACGGCTTCGACGATGGCATCTACGCGGCCGCGCGTTTGATGGAAATTCTTGCCGCCGATGCCGCAGGGCGCACGCCGCAGCAGATATTCGACAGCCTGCCCAAGGGTGTCAGTACGCCGGAACTGAAGATCGAGATGGTCGAAGGCGAGCACTATCGCTTCATCGAGAAATTCAAGGAAAAATCCAGCTTCGACGGCGCGCGTGTCACCACGATCGACGGCGTCCGCGCTGACTGGCCGGATGGCTGGGGCCTGGTGCGCGCGTCGAATACCACGCCGGTGCTGGTGTTGCGCTTCGATGCCGATAGCGATACCGCCCTGCTGCGCATCCAGGATGTGTTCCGCAAACAATTGCTGGCTGTGGATGCGAGCCTGAAGCTGCCGTTCTAGCTTACTGTCTCAGTGCTGCACCTTGGCGCGCAGTTCCCGGTAATGCGCCAGCGCGTCGGCGAACTTCTGCGCCAACCCGGCTTTTTCCTGCTGTTTCTCCACGATATAGGCTTTCTGCTGTTCGACGTTGCGGCGCAGCGACTCGATTTGCGACTGCAAGGTTGTTGGTACCGGTTTACCGGTGCGGTCGAGATCCGCCGCGTGCGAGAGCATCGCGGTCAGGCTTTTTTCCTGGCTGTCGAGACTGATCTGGGTCGCGTTGATATTCTGATCGAGCATGTCCAGCTGAGCCTGCTGCGTCTGTACCAGATCGGTCTCCGCCGGATACGCAGCGAGAATCTGCTGATCGCTCTTGGCCTGTTGCTCCGTAGCGTGCTTGTCGGCCGCCTTGTGCGCGGCGGCCTCGTCGTCGGCTTTCTGTTCCGCGGCGGTTTTCGGCGCCCCAACGTGCTTGATCACAAGGCCGTGCGGGTTGACGACATCGTAACCGTACTGCAGCGCTTCGTTCGGCAGCGCGTCATCGAAATGCACGTTGCCTTGTGCATCTTTCCATTTGTAGCGATTATGCATGCCGCTCTCGGCACTCGCTGGCGTGGCGAGGACGAAGGTGAAAATCAGGGTCGACAACAGCAGTCCGATCGGGCGCATGAAGGGTTCCTCCGAGCCGCAGTATAGGCGACCGCCCGCGTGGTTTAACAGCGTGCCGTTCAGCAGCCGTAAGCGGCGCGGTAGGCGATCAGGCGCTCGCGGTGCGGTGCCAATTCGGTCCGCTCCGCGACCAGGGCGAGCAATTCGTCCAGACGTGCAATGGCCACCACTGGAATGCCGAACTCTGCGGCGATCTCCTGCGCCGCCGATTGTGTGCCCTGGCCGCGTTCCTGACGATCGAGCGCGATCAGAATGCCGGCGGGCGTCGCCCCATGCGCGCGAATCAAGGCCAGCGATTCGCGGATCGCAGTGCCGGCGCTGATCACGTCGTCGACAATCAACACGCGGCCGCGCAACGGCGCACCGATCAGCATACCGCCTTCGCCGTGATCCTTGGCTTCCTTGCGATTGACCGCAACCGGCAAATCGCGGTCGTGCAATTGCGCCAGTGTGATCGCGGCTGCGGTAGCCAGGACGATGCCCTTGTAAGCCGGACCGAACAGCATGTCGAAGGCGATGCCGGAATCCGCTGCCGTCTGCGCATAGGCGCGTCCGAGGACGGCCAGCGCGGCGCCGGAATCGAACATGCCGGCGTTGAAGAAATACGGGCTGATACGCCCGGACTTTAGCGTGAACTCACCAAAGCGCAGGGCATTCTTGCGCAAGGCGAGATCAAGGAATTCGCGTTGGTGATGTTGCATAGGGCGAACGACGAACTCCGCGATCAGGGCGACGCTTGCTATGATCCGGCATCCTCCTCGGGTTTGCCACCCCATGCGTATCATTTCGTTCAATGCCAATGGCATCCGTTCCGCCGCCACCAAGGGTTTTTTCGACTGGCTGAAACAGCAGAAGGCCGATGTCGTCTGCGTGCAGGAGACCAAGGCGCAGGAGGATCAATTGACCGATCCGATGTTCCATCCGGACGGCCATCACTGTTTCTATCGCGATGCGACCACGAAGAAAGGCTACAGCGGCGTGGCGATCTATTCGCGGCGCGAACCTGATGAAGTGCGCACCCAGCTTGGCTGGGCGCCGTTCGACGATGAAGGCCGCTACATCGAAGCGCGTTACGGCAAGCTCAGCGTGGTGTCGCTGTATGTGCCTTCGGGTTCGTCCGGCGACGAACGCCAGCAGTTCAAGTTCAAGGCGATGGAATGGCTGACGCCGATCTTCGCGGAATGGATCAAGAGCGGCCGCGATTATGTGCTTTGCGGAGATTGGAACATTGTCCACACCCGCAACGACATCAAGAACTGGACCTCGAACCAGAAAAATTCCGGCTGCCTGCCGGAGGAACGCGCCTGGCTGGATCTATTGTTCGGCAAGCAGGGATGGGTCGACAGCTTCCGCGCGCTGAAACCCGAGGCGGTCGAATACACCTGGTGGTCAAATCGCGGCGCGGCGCGCGCGAACAATGTCGGCTGGCGTA
This sequence comes from uncultured Gammaproteobacteria bacterium, assembly GCA_963804695.1. GTDB lineage: Bacteria > Pseudomonadota > Gammaproteobacteria > Xanthomonadales > Rhodanobacteraceae > Rudaea. The sequence goes on along the minus strand of CAWDRH010000003.1, from coordinate 1,949,855 downwards.
TCGATTACCAGATCGTCACGCCGTCGCTGCGGGATAAATTGAAAGCCTGCACGATCGCACCGATGCCGCGGTTTTCCGATCACGCGCCGTACGCGGTCGATTACGCTGGATGAATCCAGTGTTGCACCGCTGGAAGCAATCGCTTGGCGATCTACCAGCACCCACGTGCTGTGGCAATGCTGTTTCTGGGTTTTTCGTCAGGACTTCCATTTCCACTCGTACTGACGACGCTGTCGGCACGCCTGCGCCAAGCCGGTATCGTTGACCGCACCACCATCGGTTACTTCAGTCTGGTCGGGCTGGCCTATTCGCTCAAATATTTCTGGTCGCCGATAGTCGATCGCATGCCGTTGCCGCTGCTGCATCGTTTGGGCCGGCGTCGCAGTTGGATGCTGTTGGCCGCAATTCGGGATCATCTGCGGGTTGATGCTTATGGCACTCGGCAATCCTGCCGAGGACGCTACTCGATTTGCGTGGCTTGCCGTTTTCACCGCGTTCTCGGCGGCCACCCAGGATATCGCCGTCGACGCCTACCGCATCGAATGCCGTCGGCAGAGAAATGCAGGGCTCGATGGCTGCGGCGTATCAAATCGGCTATCAAATCGCCTTGATCGCCGGTGGCGCCGGTGCGTTGTTCGCCGCTGCCGGTTTCGGATGGACTGCGGCGTACACCTTGATGGCTGCTGCCGCCATGGTCGGTATCGTGACGACGTTGGTGATCGTCGAACCTGCGGCGACGATCGACCGCGCCACGCTCGCGCAGGAGGAACGCGTCGTTGACTTCCTCGAGCGTTCTGCGAACTGGCCGATGTTCGTACGGCATATCGTGGCGTGGTTTATCGGCGCGGTCGTCTGTCCGTTCGTCGACTTCTTCGCGCGCAACGGCCTGCGCGTCGCATTGCCGATTCTTGCGTTGATCCTGACTTATCGGCTCAATTACATGACCCAGGCGCTCGCGGCGTATTCCGTTCTATCTGGATCTTGGCTATTCGCTGGACCAGATTGCGCTGATTTCCAAGGGATACGGGATTGTCTCGACGCTCTGCGGTGCGCTGCTCGCGGGCTTTCTGGTCAAACGCTGGGGCATCATGCCGAGTCTGCTGATCGGCTGCTTGCTGCTTACGGCGGCGAATTTGTTCTACGCGTATCTTGGCAGCCATCTGTCGGGATTTCTCGCCGCCCATGCGAACGATGCTCATGCGCAAAGTCCTGCACTCGGCTGGCTGGCGGCAGTCGTCAGTCTCGACAACGTTGCCAACGGCATCGCCGGCACCGCATTCATCGCCTACATGTCGTCGCTGACGAGTACGGCTTATACCGCCACCCAGTACGCGTTGTTCGGTACGCTTTGGAGCCTGCCGGCCAAGAGTCTTGCCAGTCAATGGGGGGCGATAGTCGACGCTTGGGGCTACGCTCCCTTCTTCGTCTACTCGGCAGCGATTGGTTTGCCGGCGCTGGTCTTTACCGTGTGGTTGATGCGACGGCCTGAGCACGTATCCGTCAGGGCTGGTTAACTAACAGAAATCAGGAATTCCAGGAATGGGTCCTCACTGCATGAAATCCGTTGCAATTGCTGCGAGAATGACCTCGCAGGGGTTTGCAACGGAACGAGCGTAGACAACGTGCCCGACATACTCGTGCGCAACATCGATGAAGCCATTGCCGAGCGTATCAAGACGATCGCGCGCGAGCGTGACTGGTCGATCAACGAAGTCATCGTCTACGTATTGCGCCACAGCCTCGGACTGGGTGGCGAGGATATCGTCAAGCGTGAAATCCAGGATATTGCTGCGCTCGGGGGCACCTGGGATTCGCGCGAGACCGCCGCGTTCCGCACCGCACTCGAAGCGTTCGAGCGGATCGAGGGCACGCCGCTGTTCGTTGATGTTCCGAAGGCGGACGGTCAGGCACCGAAATAAACGCCGCCGAGTACGCGCGGCCCGTGCGCGCCGGTAACTGTGTATACATTTTCGCTGGCGCGGCCGGCGATACGTTCGCGCGCCAGCCAGGCGACGAGCATGGCCTCGACGAAGTCCGGATCGACGCCGAGCATGGCCATACTGTGTACCGGTATCGGTGCCAGTTCTGCGGCGATCGCGGCCATCAGCACCGGATTGTGCACACCACCGCCGCAGACCAGAAGCTCGTGCGTTGTTGGCGCTTGTGCACGCACGGCGTCGGCGATGCTGCGCGACGTCAACGCGACCAGCGTCGCCTGCACGTCCGCGGGGGCGAGCAGAAGTCCATGCAGATGCTGCTGCAGCCAGGTCAGATGAAAGACTTCGCGGCCGGTGCTTTTCGGTGGCGGTGCGGCGAAGTAAGGGTCCGAGAGCAGGCGCGCGAGCAGGATCGGATCGATCTTGCCGGATGCCGCAAATGCACCGTTGGTATCGAACGCCTGGCCGAGCTTGAGTTGTGCCCAGGCATCGAGCAGACAGCTTGCCGGCCCGGTGTCAAAGCCGTGCAAGGGTGTTGTGGAGTCACTGGGCAGAATCGTGATATTGGCGATGCCGCCGAGATTGAGCACGACCCGCACCGCAGCCGTGCGTCCCAGCATTGCCGCATGAAACGCCGGCGCCAAGGGTGCGCCCTGGCCACCGGCAGCGAGGTCGCGGCGGCGGAAATCGGCTACGGTGGTGATGCCCGTTGCCTCGGCGATGATGTTCGGGTCGCCGAGCTGCAAAGTATACGGAGTCGCGCCCTGCGGCCGGTGGCGCACGGTCTGACCATGTGAGCCCAACGCGACTATCCCGGCTGGATCGGCATTCACCTTGCGCAAGAGCGCCGATGCGGCATTTGCGAAATTTTGCGCAATTTCCACATCGAGTGCGCCGAGTTCATCGAGTGGGATACGGCCATCGCCTTGAGCCAGGGCGAGAATCCGCCGCCGCAGGTCCTCGGGATACGCCTGGGTCAGTGCCGCGTGAAGTTTCGGCTGCGGATCGAAATCGGCCAACGCGACGTCGATGCCATCGGCGCTGGTGCCGGAGATCAGACCGAGATAGAGCGCGGGCTGCGATGCCACTGACACCAGGCGCTACTTTGCCAGCGCGAGTTGTGTGGCTTCCAGCGTCTTGATCCTGGCCAGCAGCGGCTGCGATTGACGCTCGAAGCGCGCTAACTCGGTCGCCGGCAATGGCTCGGGTTTGGGCAGCGTCACCGTGAGCGGATCTCGGTGCACGCCGTCGACACGGAATTCGTAATGCAGGTGCGGACCCGTAGCCATGCCGGTCATGCCGACGAAACCGATGGTCTGGCCCTGTGCCACGCGCTGGCCGACACGAATGGCGGCGAAGCGCGACATGTGGCCGTAGAGCGTGCTGTAACGGCGGTCGTGATCGATGACGACGACGTTGCCGTAACCGTTTTGCCAGCCGCGAAAAGCGATCTTGCCGTCACCTGCGGCGTGGATGGGCGTGCCGATCGGTGCGGCATAGTCAACGCCGTGATGCGCGCGCATCGTACCCAGGATCGGATGCAGCCGCGCGGCGCTGAAATAGGACGAAATCCGCGAGAATTCCACCGGTGTGCGCAGGAACGACTTGCGCAGTGGACGTCCGTCTGCGCTGTAAAACATGGTATTGCCGTGGCTGTCGGTGTAGCGGATTGCGCTGTAGCGCTTGCCGTGATTGACGAATGTCGCACCGACAATGTCGCCGTCATGCAACTTTTCGCCTTCGCGATAGACCTCGTCGTAAATCACAGTGAAACTGTCACCTTGGCGCAGGTCCTGGGCGAAATCGATGTCGTAGCCGAACGCGTTGGCGAGCTTGAGCACCATCGCATCGTCCATGCCGGCTTGTTGTCCGGCATCGAACAATGAACTTTCCACCACGCCGTGGGCAATCTGCGTGCGCTGTTCGAGATCGCGACCAAGCACCGTTTGATGCATGCCGGTAGTGTCGAAGCTGACGTCGACGCGGCTTTTTTCGTCACGGTCGAAACGCAGGTTGAGCAGGGTACCGTCGGCAGCGTGGGCGAAAGCGAATTCTTCACCCGGACGAATCCGGCGCAACGCGGTAGCGTTGTCGGGGTCCTGCAGCAGTTGTTGCAGATAGGCGGTGCCGACGCCTTGCTGGCGGAAGATATCGCCCACGGTTTGGCCTGCATGCACAGTCACGGTCTGCCAGTCTGCGTCGGTCGTGGCGGGCGTAGCTGTATCAGGAAGGTCCGCAGGCAGCGGCGGTACGTCCAGCGTCAGTGTAGTCAGGGCGGCGGCCGACGGATCGCGCGTGGCATTGGCAAAACGCGGCATGATCACACCGATGGCGGCGGTCAGCGTCAGCAGCAGACCGGCCACAATCCAGTGCCGACGCCGCCACGATAGCGGCGCCGTGGCAACGTTGCGCAGCAACGCGCGCACAGCGGGAGATCTATACAAATGGAAATGTCGGCGTTGTACTCGGTACCCCGCATGTGTGCGATGCGCGGCCTGTCGTATAAAATGAGTGAGCTTGGTATTCTTCGGCACGGTCAATATCCTGCAAACGCGCGGTACCTTAGCGTCTGCGTCGACCCCCGTCAACGCGTGATGGCACAAGGATTTGCGCGGATCGTGCGGTTAACGAATAATTAACGCCGCATGCCGATTTGGGCACCGAATTGCGGGTCTGATCGATGCGCTAACTTCATTGCCGAAGCGCAACTGCGATTCGGTCTTGCCGAGGTATTCATGAACGACATCGTCAGTGCGCTCGACCAGATCGGTCGCGGCGCCGAGGAAATCATCAAGCTGGCCGATCTCGAGGCGCGCCTCAAACTCGGACGCCCGCTGCGGATCAAGGCCGGCTTCGATCCAACCGCGCCAGATCTGCATCTGGGCCATACGGTGCTGCTCAACAAGATGCGCCAGTTCCAGGATCTGGGTCATCAGGCTATTTTTTTGATTGGCGATTTCACCGGCATGATCGGCGATCCCAGCGGCAAGAACATCACGCGCAAACCACTGACGCGGGAAGATGTGCTCGCCAATGCCGAAACCTACGCGGCACAAGTATACAAAGTGCTTGATCGCGAGCGCACCGAGCTGCGCTTCAATTCCGAATGGTTCGGTGCGATGGACGCAGCCGGAATGATTAGGCTGGCCGCGAAACACACCGTTGCGCGCATGCTCGAACGCGACGATTTTGACAAGCGGTATAAAAGTGGACAACCCATTGCGATCCACGAATTCCTCTATCCGCTGGTGCAGGGCTACGACTCGGTCGCGCTCAAGGCCGATGTCGAACTGGGCGGCACTGATCAGAAGTTCAATCTGCTGGTCGGGCGGCAATTGCAGGAAGACGTCGGCCAGCCGCCGCAGATCGTGTTGACCATGCCCTTGCTCGAAGGCACGGACGGCGTCAACAAGATGTCGAAATCTCTGGGCAACTACATCGGCATCAACGAGCCGGCGAACGAAATCTTCGGCAAGGTGATGCGCCTTTCCGATGATCTGATGTGGCGCTACTACGAATTGCTGTCATTCGCAAAATCGCTGGCTCACATTGCCGGCATGCGTGAACGCGTTGCGGCTGGCGCCAATCCGCGTGACTTCAAGATGCAGCTTGCCGCGGAATTGACCGCGCGCTTTCACGATGAGGCAGCGGCACAAGCGGCGATCAGGCATTGGCACGACGTCGTGCAGGGCGGCGGCGTGCCCAAGGATCTTGCCGTGCAGACGGTTCCGGTACCCCCCGATGGCATCCGCATCGGCGCCTTGCTCAAGGCAGTCGGACTGGCGCCGAGCACATCGGAAGCGATGCGCAAACTCAATGAGCGTGCAGTGCGTATCGACGGCGCTGTGATCGAGAATCGCGAGTTGACGCTGATGGCTGGCGACGAGCACCTGCTTCAGCTCGGCAAGCGCGGCTATGCGCGCGTGCGGCTGGTACCTGCCGGCTGAAACTCTCCTGAACCTCGCGGGAGTATGTCGTTGACGAAACCCCACGGCCTTACGCCGATTCTTAGGGGTGGAAAACCAAGAAGCCCGCTTAGTGCGGGCTTTTCCTTGGAATTCGGTATACAAATACACCAGACCCGTTTCGCTAAGTACATGCTTCCGGCACTTCTCGGAAGTATGTACTTGACGAAAACCCCGTGTTCTAACGCCCTTTTCAATGAGTCGAAAAGCGCCATGATGCAGTGCCGCGCAAATCTGTGCGAAAGCCTTACTGGGGCTTTGTTGCGGTGCTTAGTTCCAGTAGCGACAAAATGCTACAATTTGTGTGCCCTAGGCCGGAGTCGAACCGACAAAATCCCGCTCAGGATGGCGAGTTCCAAACTCGCTGTGTCTACCGTTTCCACCACTAGGGCGTGCAAATAAAAAAGCCCGAGCTGATCAGGCTCGGGCTTTTCAGACTATTTGCTTAAGCGTTAGGCCGCTTCTTGCAGGGAATAGCCCTCCTCAACCCGTTTCTCGGCAGTTCGAACTTTCACCAGTTCAAACGCCATCGGCGGAAGGACGGACTGCTTGTCCCATGACTGGACGCTCAGGTCAGCCAATTTCTGAACGTCAAAATCCATAGCGGGGGCCTTGGTCTGCAACATTAAGCCAACCACAATCCGCAACAGCTTTTCTGTCGTCGGACTTATCGGTAGCTTGTCATTTTCCCAGCGAGAAAAAGTCTCAGGTGTGACCTCAAGGTGCTTAGCAAGCGAAGCAGAAGACACATTGTCGCCAATGGCCTTCCTTACGAAGCGAATGTCACTCCCGGTGAGCTTGAACGGCAGCAAGACGCGCTGTAGCGCGACGGCGGCCGTCAAGCCTGGAATATTCGGAATGGTTATTTCCGACTCACCACACGCCTCACATTTCGAGACGGCAACAGCATTAATGAGTAGGACGGGGAATCCAAAGCCTTTATAAGTATAGTTGTGCGCCTTCACTGGCAAATTCAAATTCCCGCCACAACTCGAACATACAGCAATGTTGATTTGCGGCATCATATTACGTGCTCCTGGTTAGTGCGGACATTTCAACTTCTTCCACACTTTCACAAATTTCACAGTTTTCTCCGGGTGGTGAATAACTGCCACTACTACCAGCGGATCGCCATCGAGCGTGCGCCCGTGATATTCGGCACATGGCCACTTCGCAAAGTCCATCGTAACCGCGTTGCAAGTTCGTAAAACATTGATCACATCCATCAGGTCTATATTGAGTTCTGCCATCGACTCGTCAGCCAATGCTCGCGTTGCGAGTGAAAATTCATCATTGACGATTTCATGTGCTAACTCGATCAATTCGGCTTGATGTAACGCCTTTACATTATTCTCGATCAAGACACCCACCTCCCAAAGAAAGTGACTCAATGACTCAAACGCCGCTCCCCTTGGGATACGGACACTAGCACCAATATTGATGTAACGTCAAGTTTTCCTTGACATGATCTTTTTCGTCAAGTAAAATGTTCTCCAAGGTAGGAGAACGTCATGTCCAAGGTTCAGAACCGCTCGACTAAGAACGACCCAGTGCTAGAAGCGCTGCCACTGGCTTGCGCTCAGGAAAGCGCAGCGGTCGAGTTCATGGAAAAGCAGCGGTGGGGCGATCAACGCAGCTTGCCCGCGGTGCGGCGACATGGACGTTTACCACGATGAAGGATTCCAAGACCGGCGAGCGCCAAGTTAACTACCGCTGGCGCTGCCTTGGGCTGCAAGAAGCAGTTCACCGTACGCACTGGCACCGTGTTTGAAGACTCGCGCATTGAATTGCGCCATTGGTGCTATGCGTTCTGGCGCGCCGCTACCTCAAAGAAAGGCGTAAGCGCTTTGGAGATTCATCGGCAGACGGGTTTGAGCTACAAGAGCAGCCTGTTCCTACTTCACCGCATCCGGTTTGCAATGGATAACTCCATGCCGGGGCTGCTGAGCGGCAAGGTTGAAGCGGACGAAACCTATATTGGCGGCAAGCCGCGATTCCGTAGCGCAGACAATGCTAAATGGCATGCGAAGAAACCAGCGGTTATGGCGTTGGTCGAACGGGGCGGGCGCGTGCGCACTGGCGTTCTAGCCGAAGTCACGGGCAAGAACCTCAAGGATGCGATCCGCGAGAACGTAGACCGTTCGGCCACAATTTACACCGACGAACACATGGGCTATCGTCGGATCGGTCGAGAATTTGCTGGAGGTCATCACACGACCAAGCACAGCGCACACGAGTATGCTCGTGGCGACGTTCACAGCAACACGGTCGAAGGCTTCTTTTCTATCGTGAAACGCGGGCTAAACGGCATCTATCATGCGGTTAGCAAAGAACACTTACATCGTTACTTGTGTGAGTTTGAATTTCGATACAACCATCGCCATCTTGATGATGGTGAGCGCACGACTGCGGTTATCAGAGCATCCGAAGGAAAGCGGTTGACCTATGAAGACTCCCCAAAAACCCAAGCAGCGTACGGGGCCGAAGCCTGAACGTGTAAAGTTGGCAGGTGACTGGGAGGTTGCAGTTGGGCAAGCTCTGAAGCGAAATAAACCGGTCAGCGGTTGGCCTACTGCTGCCAAGATGGCAAAAAAATAGGCAGTCATGGTCTGTTTGGCGCAAGTGGCGCATACTTTTGCGTATTGAAGAGTAGGTTCTGGAATGTGTCGGACAGCACATGCATTGTCTAAAGCAAAGCTTTATAGTGCGTCGCGTAAGGGAACCGCAGTCACTCTTCTGAGTCTAATGAATACCAACTGCCAAGGAGAAGTCATATGACTAACTATCGTGACGATTACGAGGGCTTCTAAAGCTCTTTGTGCCGAAAGTAGTTGAGAATGGGAGCTTAGGCTCCCATTCTTTTGGGAGGGGGTATGTCAGATGTATTAACGTCTATCGCCTGCGCAATCGGTGGAGAGACTTATCGCGGTGTGGTGCTGACTCTTGGCGTGTTTGTCGCCATCACATCCGTTGTAAGCGCTAGAACGATTGCGCGGAAAAAACAAACAGCGGACGCCATCTTTGCTAGCAGAAAAGACGACGAACTAATTAAAGGGTTGCGCTGCGTTGCCGCGCTTCATGTGGCTGAGGATAAGAAAATCCAATCCTTCGCTGTGTCTGAGAAGCGCGATTCACCAGAAACGAAACTTATTTTCTATGTTCTCAACCATTATGAATATGTGGCCATCGGAATCCGATCCGGCATCTACGATGAAGAGATGTTCCGGAGGGCCAGCTACAACACCATAGTAAGCCTCTATAAGGGGGCGCTCCCATTCATCGAGGCGACGCGAAAGCGGTCAGAACGTCCGACTCTATATCAAGATTTTGGGGAAATGGTTGCGCGTTGGGAGGCGCGACCCCTAACAACCGCAAAGGCTTCATGGTGGAAGCGGACGTTTAGGATTGGGTAAAAGTATACATCATATCCTGTTCCACGCAGCCTGCGCTTAGCCCGTTTCGCTAAGTACATACTTCCGGCACTTCTATTGTTGACGGATGGCGGAGCAGATGTATAATACGCGGCTCCGCGGACGAAACGTTCGGGGTACCTTTGGTTCTTTGACAGTGTGCGCAGGTGACTTGTGTGGGCGCCTTGGGATGGATGCAAGTCCATCGAGATACAAGAGCGTCCCAAGCCTCGATCGAGCAATCGATCAATTTGAGTAATCAAAGCAGCTTGGGGTCACTCTCTGAAGTAATTTGGTCGTAGCAATACGATCTGCAATTTCAACTGAAGAGTTTGATCCTGGCTCAGAGTGAACGCTGGCGGCATGCCTAACACATGCAAGTCGAACGGCAACAGGCCCGCAATGGTGCTGACGAGTGGCGGACGGGTGAGGAATACATCGGAATTTGCCCAGTCGTGGGGGATAACGTAGGGAAACTTACGCTAATACCGCATACGACCTAGAGGTGAAAGCGGGGGATCTTCGGACCTCGCGCGAGTGGAT
>CAWDRH010000003.1:0-1937500 GCA_963804695.1 uncultured Gammaproteobacteria bacterium | reverse complement strand
GGCGAAGGGAAACCGAGTCTGAACAGGGCGAATAGTCGCAGGCAGTAGACCCGAAACCAGGTGATCTAGCCATGCCCAGGGTGAAGGTGCGGTAACACGCACTGGAGGCCCGAACCCACTCCTGTTGCAAAAGTAGGGGATGAGGTGTGGCTAGGAGTGAAAAGCTAACCGAACCTGGAGATAGCTGGTTCTCCTCGAAAGCTATTTAGGTAGCGCCTCGTGCGAATACTCTTGGGGGTAGAGCACTGTTATGGCTAGGGGGTCATCGCGACTTACCAAACCATGGCAAACTCCGAATACCAAGACGTACTACACGGGAGACACACGGCGGGTGCGAACGTCCGTCGTGAAAAGGGAAACAACCCAGACCCGCAGCTAAGGTCCCCAAATTATCGCTCAGTGGAAAACGATGTGGAAAGGCATAGACAGCCAGGAGGTTGGCTTAGAAGCAGCCACCCTTTAAAGAAAGCGTAATAGCTCACTGGTCGAGTCGGTCTGCGCGGAAGATTTAACGGGGCTAAGCGGTATACCGAAGCTCGGGGTGTGCAGTCCTTCGGGGTATACGCGGTAGAGGAGCGTTCCGTACGCCTGTGAAGGTGGATTGAGAAGTCTGCTGGAGGTATCGGAAGTGCGAATGCTGACATGAGTAACGATAATGGGGGTGAAAAGCCCCCACGCCGAAAGCCCAAGGTTTCCTCGCGCAACGTTCATCGGCGCAGGGTGAGTCGGTCCCTAAGGCGAGGCGGAAACGCGTAGTCGATGGGAAGCGGGTTAATATTCCCGCACCGCTCGTGATTGCGATGGAGGGACGGAGAAGGTTAGGTGTACCGGGCGTTGGTTGTCCCGGGGAAAGGAGGTAGGTGTTGACGGCTTAGGCAAATCCGCCGTCATTTACGCCGAGCACCGAGACGAGTCCTATTTGGACGAAGTCACTGAGACCACGCTTCCAGGAAAAGCCTCTAAGCTTCAGATCACGAGGACCGTACCGTAAACCGACACAGGTAGGCAGGGTGAGAATCCCAAGGCGCTTGAGAGAACTCGGGTGAAGGAACTAGGCAAAATAGCACCGTAACTTCGGGAGAAGGTGCGCCCAGGAGTGTGGCCACACGCGTAGCTGAGCATTCTTGGGCCGCAGTGACCAGGCCGCTGCGACTGTTTACCAAAAACACAGCACTCTGCAAACACGAAAGTGGACGTATAGGGTGTGACGCCTGCCCGGTGCTGGAAGGTTAATTGATGGGGTCAGCCGCAAGGCGAAGCTCTTGATCGAAGCCCCAGTAAACGGCGGCCGTAACTATAACGGTCCTAAGGTAGCGAAATTCCTTGTCGGGTAAGTTCCGACCTGCACGAATGGCGTAACGACAGCGGCGCTGTCTCCACCCGAGACTCAGTGAAATTGAAATCGCTGTGAAGATGCAGCGTTCCCGCGGCAAGACGGAAAGACCCCGTGAACCTTTACTATAGCTTTACACTGAACGTTGAGTTCTTCTGTGTAGGATAGGTGGGAGGCTTTGAAGTCCAGGCGCTAGCTTGGATGGAGCCAACCTTGAAATACCACCCTGAAGTGCTTGACGTTCTAACCTGGGCCCGTAATCCGGGTCGGGGACCGTGTATGGTGGGTAGTTTGACTGGGGCGGTCTCCTCCCAAAGAGTAACGGAGGAGCACGAAGGTACGCTCAGCGCGGTCGGACATCGCGCACTGTGTGCAAAGGCATAAGCGTGCTTGACTGCGAGATCGACGGATCAAGCAGGTACGAAAGTAGGTCTTAGTGATCCGGTGGTTCTGTATGGAAGGGCCATCGCTCAACGGATAAAAGGTACTCCGGGGATAACAGGCTGATACCGCCCAAGAGTTCATATCGACGGCAGTGTTTGGCACCTCGATGTCGGCTCATCACATCCTGGGGCTGTAGCCGGTCCCAAGGGTATGGCTGTTCGCCATTTAAAGTGGTACGCGAGCTGGGTTCAGAACGTCGTGAGACAGTTCGGTCCCTATCTGTCGTGGGCGTTGGATGTTTGAGAGGGGCTGCTCCTAGTACGAGAGGACCGGAGTGGACGAATCTCTGGTGTTCCGGTTGTCACGCCAGTGGCATTGCCGGGTAGCTATGTTCGGAAGCGATAACCGCTGAAAGCATCTAAGCGGGAAGCGCGCCTCAAGATGAGACATCCCGGAGAGTAATCTCCCTGAAGGAACCATCAAGACTAGGTGGTTGATAGGTCGGGTGTGTATCGCAGTAAGGCCGAGCTAACCGATACTAATGATCCGTGTGGCTTGATCATATAACTCGAAGTCGCTTCAACCTCATGACGCATCGAATCGATAGAAGAACAACCTTGTTACGTCCCAACCCAATGTGAGTCCGCGCACCTGTGCGCGACTCCCCCGCCTCCCTGGCGGATACAGCAGCGTGGTACCACCCGATCCCATCCCGAACTCGGCAGTGAAACGCGCCCGCGCCGATGGTAGTGTGGCTTAAGCCATGCGAGAGTAGGTCACTGCCAGGGGCCTAAAAAAACACAACGCCCTCCCTCGTGGAGGGCGTTGTGTTTTGGAACTTTGGAATGTCTTCCTGGCAAAACTTCCATGCGAAAGTATCGAGGAAGCGCATCAGCGTTTATGCGCTTGGTGCGGCGTGCTATCGTTGTGGAATGTCGCAACGATGGGAGGGTGAACTTATGTTACGGACACAGTCAGTACTGGTAAACATACTCCGTTGGACCGTGTGCGGGGCCTTTGTTCTTGCCAGCAGTCAGTTGGCTCTGGCCGACCCGCCTGCACTGGGGTCGGAAAACGACGCAGTTGCGGACCCGCTGATTCCGCCGCCGCTCACGACGCCTTGCACGGTCACATTATTCGACAATCAAGAGTTCGCCGATTACAACGCGAAACCGTTTACCTATGCGCCGCCGGCGAACTGTCCCGGGCCGTGGCAAAAGGTCGTGCTGAGCGCAGATTACTCGGTGACGATGGGTATCCAGTACGACCGTACGGCGGAAATCTGGCTGGGAGGAGCGATTGTATACTTCGGCACGACAGCCGAGCCGACGCCGACGCTCGGTCCTTCCTGGCATATCGAGCGCGACCTGACCGACTACGGCGCCTTGTTCGCGACGGCGCAGACTGGCCATGCCGACCTGGGCAATACGGTCAATTCCACCTACACCGGTATCCTCTACGGCACGGCCACGTTGACGTTCTATCCGCTTGCGCCAACCGTATTCGACCATCCGGCGCGCCCGGACGAGGTGCTACCGCTGTCGGCAAGCCTCACCGCCGGAACCACAACGTTGAATACGACGACTGACATGCTGACGGCGACGTTCACCCTGCCGACCAACATCGAGCGTGCGTTTCTCGATGTCTTTGCGCAGAGTCAGAGCAATGATGAATTCTGGTACACCTGCGTGCCCGACGATGTTGCCACTGAATTGGAGTCCTGCGGTGGCAGCGGGTTCCGCGAAGCCGAAGTGAGTGTCGATGGTCAGCCGGCCGGTGTCGCGCCGATTTATCCGTGGATCTATACCGGTGGTCTCGATCCTTACCTCTGGAGTCCGATTCCCGGCGTGCAGACACTGTCGTTCGAGCCGTACCGGGTCGACCTGACTCCGTTTGCCGGCACGCTCGATGATGGCAATCCGCATACGATCGCGGTCAGTGTGTTCAATGCCGACAGTTACTTCTCGGCCGCAGCCAACCTGCTGCTGTATCTGGATCATGGGTCCGCTCAGGTTACTGGAGGGTCACGTCGAATACTCTGACCGCAGCACCAACGCCGGATGTCGTGGAAAACCTCGCAACCGATGCCAGCGGCAATATCACCGGCACGGTAACCGTTACTTCCAATCGCCAGTTCGCGATAGCCGGATCGGTAACGACCTCCCACGGCGTGGTCAGCACGCAGGTTCAGCAGGCGCTGACTTTCTCGAACGCGCAAACATTCGACATAACGGATGCTCTGTACAGTCAGCACATTACCCAGGGAACGACGGTTGACTCGACCACTACGATCACGTCGGGGGCGACCACGGCCGTAGTAAACGAGCAGCGCAGCTATCCCCTGACCGTGAATATCGACTTGCCCTTTGCCGCCGATGGCAGCTTCAGCCAGATCACAGCCATCGATCAGGAATTCCAGCAGCAGGTCAGTGTCGGCAACCAGGGATTCACCGCGCGCAGCGCGTCGCTGGATAATCACGTCACGGCGGGCGACACGTGGAATTTCGATGCTTCCGGAAATCCGACTGGCAACGTGGGGACGGGTTCGACGCAGACGTATACGTACACCGATCCCTTTGGTGCTTGCTACAGTAGCCAGATTGCGTCTGCCGCTGGCGTACTCACCGCGATCACGGATGGCCAGAGTTGCCCGGGCGATATCAACGCGCTGAGCTGGTTCGATGCGTTCTACAACTATGGTTCGTCGGTATTCGGTGCCAGTGTGCAATTGCTGCCATAAGCGCTTGTCTGCGGCTCCGCGGTGATTGCCGCGGAGCCATTCACTCAGTTATCGGCGCTCTTGAACGTCACTACCAGCACATCACGATAGGCGGGCAGTTCCGGATTCTGCGGTTCCACCGGCGTGACGCCATGGAACACGCGGGAGTCGTCCACAAAAGCCGCGTCGAACGGCTGGCGCAGCGTAAAGCTGCCGAGCATGCTGTGATCCAGCGCGTGAATCGTCGTGGTGCCACTGACGATGTTGCAGCGCGCGATCAACAGCACCAGCACGTAATCGACGCCGTCGCGATGCACGCCTTCAGGGGTCGGTTGGCCCGATTCCTCTGAGCGCGCTTCGATGCGGAACTGATGCGCTTCCACATGCCAAGTGCGCACATCGGTAGACAATTTGCCGAATAGCCGGATGCAAAAATGCAGGATGCTGTGCATACCGGGACTGTCGCCGATGTCGGGAGCGATTGGCTCGAACCAGCGTTCGATGTCACCGTACAAACGGTTGTAGTCGCGGCTCTGAAAATGCGGCTGATGCGCCCTGCGCTGGATCATTCCAGCAGACGTTGCCGAGTAAACGGCATGCCGTCGCCGTCGATAGCGCCCGTGATCGGCCAGGTAGCCATCGATGGCAAGATCGTTCCAGCTTTGCGCGAATACCGACCAATCCATCGTTACGGTTCCGGGTTCAAGCGACGGTCGCATCGACCCGGCATCGACGAACGCGAAGCCGTCGCGCATCAGGGTCGATGGCAGATCGCCACGTGTTGTCGCCGGAGTATCGGTCATGCGCGCACCTTAGCAAATCGCACCGCGCATTCCAGAGCCAATCCGAGGTGAATCGGCTGGTACACCTTAGCGCGCGCAATCGTTCGATCCGGTTTCTTCTGGCCGAGTCCGCAGCTACACTTCTGCCAGCCAAGTGCAGGGGTGAGTCATGAGTGTCGATTCCAGCGATCTCGCCAAGTTCTATCCGCTCGACAAGTTGTTGCCTGAAAACCTCGAACAACTTGTGCGCGAAGCCGTTAGCGAAGAAGTGGCCAAGGGTGACGTGTTGTTCAATGCCGGCGACATAGACGATCACACCATTTTCGTGCGCAGCGGGCGCGTGCGTGGCGACTATCCTGACGGCAAGAAAAAGGAGATCGACGCGAGCACGCTGCAGGGACGTTACGCGCTGGGTGACTTGCAACCGCGGCGCTTCACCGCCACGGTGACGTCATTCACGGCGACGATCGTCAAGCTCGATCGCCGCTACACGGAAAAGATCCAGACCTGGGATCAACTTTCGCGTGCGGAAAATTTTCGCCACTACGATCCGACGCCAGATGCCAACCGCTGGGTGTTTCGACTGCTGCAATCGCGCGCCTTGCACAAGCTTCCCACCGGCAATATCGAGCGAATGTTCCAGCGTTTCGAGGAAATCCAGGTCAAGTCCGGTGATGTGATCATCCACGAAGGCGAGGCGGCGGATTATTACTACGCGATCAAGGACGGCGCCGCGGCGGTGTCCAAGAGCCTGGAAACCGGCAGCGCCATCGTCGCCTATCTGGTGCGTGGCGACACGTTTGGCGAAGACGCGCTGTTGGCCAACACCGTGCGCAATGCGACGGTGACGATGATCAAGGACGGCAAACTGATGCGGCTGGCGAAGAAGGCCTTCGACGAAGTGCTCAAGCCGCCTGTGGTGGAATGGTTGACGCCGGGCATGGCCTCGATCATGGCGCGCCAAGGCGCCGTTGTGCTCGACGTGCGGATGCCGGAGGAACACGAGCAACGCACGATCAAGGGTGCGATCAATGCACCGCTATATACCCTGCGTGAAAACGTGATCGATTTCGACAAGACGAAGAAATACATCGTCTATTGCAACACCGGCGAACGCAGCGCGGCTGCAGCTTTCATCTTGAGCAAACTCGGTTTCCAAGTATTCGCCCTGCAAGGCGGCCTTTCCGGAATGATCCGGCAATTGGAAAAGCAAGCCTGAAACGGCGGTCGGTTGCGCTAGGTCATTACGCTGTCGCCGATCAGCACGATGTCCGCCGGGCGTCGCGCAAACAGACCGACGCAGACCACACCGGTGATTTGGTTCAGTTCGGTTTCCAACGCGGCCGGATCGGCAATCCGCCAGTTGTGCACATCGAGAATCCAGTTGCCGTTGTCGGTGACGAAGCCATCGCGCCAAACCGGCGTACCGCCGCGTTTGACGATCTCACGCGCGACGTGGCTACGCGCCATTGGAATCACTTCGATTGGCAACGGAAACGTTCCGAGCACGTCCACGCGCTTGCTTGCATCGACCATGCACACGAATTTCTTCGACGCCGCCGCAATGATTTTCTCGCGCGTCAGTGCGCCGCCGCCGCCCTTGATCAGGTGCTTGTGCGGGTCGCATTCGTCGGCGCCATCCACATACAGCGCCAGTTCGCCCATGCTGTTGAGGTCGACCACGCGGATGCCGCGTTCCTTCAGTCGCGCCGTACTCTGTTCCGAACTCGATACTGCGGCTTCGATGCGATTGCGGATCTTGCCGAGCTCGTCGATGAAATGCGCCACGGTCGAGCCCGTGCCGACGCCGACGATGCTGCCGTCCTGCACGTAAGCGATTGCGCGCTGGGCGGCCAGGCGTTTTTGTTCTTCGCGTGTCGTCATGGTGCCGTCATTCCAGTCTGAGGTCATTCCAGTCCGAGAATGAAATCCCATTGCGCCTTCGTCACCGGCATCACCGACAGCCGAGTGCCGATGCGCAGCAACGGAAATTCCTGCAATTGCGATTGTTCCTTCAGCTCGGTCAAGGAGATCGTGCGTTTCAATTTGCGCTTGAATTTCACGTCGACCAGCATCCAGCGCGGCGCGGCGCGTGAACTTTTGGCATCGAAATAATCACTGCGCGGATCGAACTGGGTAGGATCGGGATATGCAGCCGTTGCGACTTTGGCAATACCGACGACACCTGGCTCGGCGCAACTGGAATGGTAGAAGAACACGCCATCGCCGACACGCATGCCATCGCGCATGAAGTTGCGTGCTTGGTAATTGCGCACGCCGCTCCACGGCTCGATTTTTTTGCGCGCAAGGTCGTCGATGGAAAAATCGTCCGGTTCGGATTTCATCAACCAGTAGTTCATTGTGGAATTCCTGCAGTTCAGGGCGCATGCGCTGTGCAATCAATCAATTCGCGATCGGTAGCGACGAAATCCAGCGGCACATCCCAGGATTCCGGCGTCAGTTCGGACATTTCCTGGAAATGGTAGCCGATACCGACCAGCAATGGCCGCGCGGGACGTGGTTCGTTGCGCAAAAAGGCGAAACTGCGGTCGTAGTAGCCACTGCCGCTGCCAAGACGATTGCCGCGGCGATCGAAGCCGAGCAGGGGTAGCAGCACCAGGTCGAGCACTTCAGGATGCACCTGACTGCCCGGGTCACAGTCTGGTTCCGGAATGCCGTAGCGATTCGGCTGTACGGCCGCGCCTGGTTGCCAAGGCGCAAAATGCAGCGCGTTTGCATCGGTCACGATGGGCAAGTAGTAGCTCTGTTTCCGTGCGTGCAGCCGTGCGCAAATGTTGTGCAGCGGCAGTTCGCCAGCGACCGCCCAATATCCAGCGACGCGCGCATCGATCAGGAATTCCGGCAATTGCTCTAAAGTGGAAACCAGCCCGTCGGCAGCGGCGATGCGGGCGCTGGCCGTCAACCGTGTGCGTGCTGTGCGCAGGCGCGAACGTAGTTCGGTTCGTTCGACAATCGCGTTCACGCGCTGATGCAGCGACCAAAGATCATGGCGCCCTCCGCGATGCCGGTGCACACCAGACGACCTTGATCCCGAGGATCAGGTGGGAAAGCTCGCCGGTCTTCAGGCTTTCCGCTCACGGCGGACTTGCACACGGACTGGGGCACTGCAATCCCGGGGTCGTATATAGGGCCAAGGCAATAATGTTTGGATGCGCTGTCGCGCACCGCAGGGGACGCGCGCCTATCTTACCGGTGCGGCGAGTGCGCCATCAAGCTTTGCGCGCAGCATTTGCAGATGTTGTGCCAACATACCGGCATCGGCTTCACTGCCTTGCTTGAGCTGAATCAACTCGTGAGCGATGTTGAGTGCGGCCATGACCGCGATGCGATCGACACCCTGCGCGCGCGAGGCATCGCGGATTTCGCGCATCCTGCCATCGAGGTACGCGGCGGCGGCGATCAACCCGGGGCGCTCCTGCGGCGTGCAGCCGATCAGGAATTCGCGATCCAGAATACTGACGGCAACCGGCGTTTCCGCGCTCATGCGCCGTTCTCCAGTGAGCGCAGGCGTGCGATCATCGCTTCGACGCGCGAACGCGCCTGTTCGTTCTTGGCGAGCAGGTTGGAACGCTCGGTCGCGAGCTGCTCCTGGCTCACGCGCAAGCTGCGGTTTTCCTCGGCCAGACGCTGACAAAGTTCAAGCAGGCGATCGAGGCGCCCGCTGATGTCGTGCAGATCGGTCAGGATCGGATTCGGATTGGACATGACGCGACTATAGGCGGCGGCCAGGGAACGGTCAACGCACGGATCGTCGTGGCCGTACCGGCGACCGGCTATGCTCGAACTCGCGCACGAAAGTGAAGCAGTCGGCAGCGTTGAGCGGCGGCGACAGCCAGTGACCCTGGATTTCGTCGCAGCGCTGCTCGTGCAGGTATTCCAGTTGCTCAAGCGTTTCCACGCCCTCGGCAATGACGTTCAATCCGAGCGAATGCGCCATGGTGATGATGGTCTTGGTAATGGCTTCGTCGTCCGGGTCGGTGGTGAGGTCACCGACGAAGCTGCGGTCGATCTTGATCGTATCGATCGGCAGGCGTTTGAGGTAGCTCAGCGACGAGTAGCCGGTACCGAAATCGTCGATGGCGATGGAGACACCGAGCGTATGCAGCCGGTCCAGAGTGTGAATTGCCAGTTCCGCATTCGCCATCAACACGCTTTCGGTCAATTCCAGTTCGATTTGCTGCGGCTCAAGTTGCAGTTCGGCCAGAATCTCGCACAGGCGCTGCGTGAGTTCGTCGCGCAGCAATTGCAGAGCCGACAGGTTCACCGACATGGTGACACCGCGCAGGCCGCGTTCCTGCCACTCGCGCAATTGCGTGCAGGCACGATACAGGACAAATTCACCGATCCGACCGATCAGTCCGGCTTCCTCGGCCAGCGGGATGAATACCGCCGGCGGCACGTTGCCATGCTCCGGGTTGTGCCAGCGCAGCAGCGCTTCCGTGCCAGTGATGCGGCCTTCATCCAGATCCAGCATCGGCTGATAGACCAGGGACAGTTCGTTGCGCTCCAGCGCCAGCCGCAGGGCGCCGATCATGCTCGCGCGCTGGCGCGCCAGGGCATCCATTGCCGGGGTGTAGAGCATGTACATGTTGCGGCCGTCTTCCTTGGCTTGGTACATCGCCGTATCGGCGTACTTGAGCAGATCCGTCGGCACTTGGCCGTGGTCGGGATAGAGGCTGATGCCGATCGATGGCGAAATCACGACTTCCTGGCCGCTGTCGAGCGTCAGTGGGTTCGAAAAGACATCGAGCAGTTTGCTTGCGAGGTTCTGCGGTTCGTTGGCGTGCTCGATGTCTTCCAGTACGACGGTGAACTCGTCGCCGCCAAGGCGGGCCACCGTTGCCGCCTCGGGCACGCTGGCGCGCAGGCGCGAACCGACGGCCTTGAGCACGCGGTCGCCGGTGGCATGGCCCATCGAATCGTTGACGTGCTTGAAGCGATCCAGGTCGAGGAACAGCACGGCAACCTTGCGTGAGGTGCGGCGCGCGCGGATCACGGCATGCGCCAGGCGCTCGCCCAGCAGGGCGCGATTGGGCAGGCCGGTCAAGGTGTCGTAGTTGGCAAGATAGCGTAATTCCTGCTCGGCGCGTTTGCGATCCGTGATGTCGGCCATGACCGCGACGTAGTGCGTGCGGTTGCCGGTTTCGTCGCGCACCTCGACGATCTCGATCCAACACAGGAATTCTTCCCCGTTCTTGCGCTTTTGCCACAACTCTCCACGCCAATGGCCATTGGCGTGAAGAGTTTCGTGTACTACCCGGTAATGCTGTGGCGTGTGCCGGGAGGAATCCAGAATCTCCGAGAACTGGCCCAGGATTTCGGATTCCTCATGGCCGAGCATGCGGATGAACGCGCGATTGACCGAGACAAACCGGAAATCGAGATCGGTCACGCTCACCGCTTCGCTCATGCTGCCGATCACGCTGCTGGCGATGCGACGATCGCGTTCGGCCAGGCGAGATGCGGTGATGTTGCGCGAGGTGCCGCAGACACGCAGGGTAGCGCCATCGGCATCGCGTTCGACCACCTTGCCGCGCGACAGCACCCAGATCCAGTCGCCGCCGGCGTTGCGAATGCGATGTTCGGATTCGAAGAAGTCGCTGCGTCCCTCGACATGGTCGGACAGACGCTGCTCGACTTGGGGCAGATCGTCCGGATGCACCACACGCTGGCGCCAGTCGTCGGCCGATAGGGTTTCTTCCTCATGGCCGCCGACAAGTTGGTCCGCGCCGATGCGGCAGAGTGTGTCGGTGCGCATGTCCAAATCCCAGAATTCGTCGCCCGAACCCCACAGCGCCAGCCGCAGGCGGATTTCGCGCTCGTGCAGTTCATACAGATGGTGTTGCTCCTTCTGGCGGCGGTTGCGGTATCCGAACCAAAGCAGACACAGCAGGGTGGCGATGGCGATGGCGCACAGGACTTGCATCAACCTGGTCGCCCACCATGCCGGCGTTACCCTCAGTGGCAGCGAGATGCCGGCTTCATTCCACACGCCATCGCGATTGCTGGCGCGCACCTCGAACTGGTAGTCGCCCGCGGGCAGATTGGTGTAGGTGGCATCGTGCCGGGTACCGGAATCCACCCAGTCGGGGTCGAACCCCTGCAAGCGGTAAACGAAACGGTTGCGGTTTGGTGAGGCGTAATCGAGTGCGGCGAAATTGATACGCACCACACGCTGGGATTGAGCCATGACCAGGCCATCGGCCGGTACACGCGCAGGGTCGGCCTGATTGCCGACGCGGATATCGGTAATCACCACCGGCGGCTGGTAAGTATCGTGCCGGATATGTTCTGGATCGAACAGGTTGATGCCATGCAGACCACCGAACACCAACTCGCCATTGGCGCGTTTGTACGCAGCACCAGCGTTGAATTCCAACCCCTGCAGGCCGTCTTCGAGGTTGAAATCGAGAAACTTTCCCAAGGCTCGGGAATACACGCCGATTCCGTGATTGGTGCTCAACCAGATATTGTGTTCGGCGTCTTCGAGAATGCCCAGAACCGTGGTGCCGGGCAGACCGTTGCGAGTGGAGTAATGCACGAAGGTCAAGTCGTCGGACTCGGGCACATCCACGCGATCCAGGCCATTCTGGGTGCCGATCCACAGCGTGCCGTCGTCGCCCCGATACAAGGTGCGGATCAGGTTGTCGCCCAGCGATTTCGCGTTGGCCGGATCGTGGCGGAAACTGCGCATGCTGCCTTTTTGTGGATCGTAGACGCTCAGTCCGTCCACGGTGCCGATCCAGATCCGGCCGTCGCTGCCCTGGCTCAGTGCCAACACCAGGTCATTGGCCACGCTGTCGGCTTGTGTGGATTGATGATGGAATACGTCCCAACGTTCCGGCTGGGTTGCCGTCGCCGGCTGCCAATGCGCCAGACCATGTCCGTAGGTGCCGACCCAGAGGCTGCCGTCGCGAAGCGGAAGCAGCACACGCGCCGAGGCATCGGGCAGGCCGTTGCCGTGATCGGGATCGACCGCCAGAGCATCGGCGTGGCGTGTGGCTGGATTGAAAAGGAACACGCCGCCGTTGGTCGCTACCCACAATTTGTCGCCGCCGGCGGGCGCCACCCCTGCAACCCGCCGTTGCGGATACGGGTCGGGAACCGCCGCGGATTTGAACACGTCGTCGAAGTATTCGAAGCTGTCATTTTCCGGATCGTAGCGCTTGAGTCCATCGCCTTCGGTGCCCAGCCACAGCCGTCCCTGCCGATCTTCGCCGATGGCACGTATGACGTTGGACATCTGGCTGCGTGCCGTCGACGGATCCATCACATAACGGAATTGCACGCCATCGGGGTCGGCGGTCGCCACGCCTCCAATCTGGCCACCGATCCAGAGTCGACCGGAGCGATCGATCATCAGGCGCGTCGTGTAATCGTCCGGCAGCGATCCGGGCATGTCCACGGCGTGACGCATCGACTCGGTGCTGCCGGTGGCTGGATCGTAGACGTCCAGGCCGGTGCCAAACACGCCGAGCCACAGCCGTCCATGATGATCCTGCGCCAGCGAGCGTACCTGTGGTCCGGTATGTGCGCTGTCGCTGGAGGGCCACAGGCGCAACGCTGTATCCTGCGCGGGATCGATGCGATACAGACCCAGATTGGTGCCGGCGTAGACGGCACCATCCGCGCCCAGCTGGATGCCGAATGCAGTCTTGATGTCGGCCGAGGCGACGGCTTGTGCCGTCTCGCCATGCGGCGCAAATCGCAGCAGGCCGGTGCTGGTGGCGGCCCATAGCGTGCCGTCGCCGCCGACCGCGAGATCGAACACACGCACATCCGGGCGGCCACCCGGAAAACGGAACAACTCGCGGCGCTTGCCGCTATCGACGTCCATCAGTTCGATGCCGGCTGTGGTGCCAATCCACAGTCCGCGCGACGCGTCAAAGGCGAGCGCGGTGATATTGTCGCGCGGACGTGCCTGCACGGCACCGACCTGCGAGGTGGCCACGACCTTGCCGCTGGGCGGATCCAGCGCCGCCAGGCCCCGCGTCATGCTGCCGACCCAGAGGCGGCCCCTGGCATCTTCGGCGAGCGCGGTAACGATGTTGTCGGGCAGCGATGCCGGGTCGTCGTTGGCGTGCTGGTAGAGCACATAACGATAGCCGTCGTATCGATGCAGTCCGCCCTGGGTGCCGATCCACAGATAGCCGATGCGATCCTGATACAAGGCGTTGACACTGTGTGAGGCCAGGCCACGTTCGCTGCCGACTTCGTCGAAGTAATAACGCCGCTCGTCCGCATGTGCGGTGAAACCGGGAATCGACAGGACCAGCGTCAGCCAAAAACGTACCAGCCAGCGTCCAGGCGGAAGGTGTGTGGAGTCGGGGCGCAACGGTGGGCAGCGCATACTGGATAATAGGGGTGTCGCCAGCCCGCAGGCAATATATCCCGTAACCGGCTGTCCCGCCCGCTGTTAGAATGCTGTCATGCACTCGCGAAACGCAACCCCATGAGCCTCATCACTCACGCGCAACTGGGCGAGGTGCTTGCCGGCTTGCGCTTCGGTGTTGGCGCCAGTGATCTGCACGGTTCGTTGACCGGTTACCTGTGTGGCGGAGGCCGTGCTGGCGCGCGTGGCTGGCTGGCGGCCCTGCAACTGGAGGCCGGCACCGATGATATGCCTCATGCGGCCTTGATCCGTCTGTACGAGCAATGCGCGGCTTGGCTGGATGACCCGGAACTGCGCTTCGAGCCCTTGCTGCCCTCCGCCAACAGTGCGCTGGATGTGCGCGCCGATGCACTGGTGGAATGGTGTCGCGGCTTTCTCAGTGGCCTGGGTCTGGCTGGCACCGCCCTCGGCAGTGGATTGTCTGGCGACGCTGCCGAGGTATTGCACGATCTTGCCGACATTGCCGGCGCCCGTTTCGAATACGCCGATGCCGAGGAAGACGAAAACGCATTGACCGAAGTCGTCGAATTCATCCGCGTCGGCGTGTTGCTGCTGCATGCGGAATTGACCAAGGCTGCACATGGCAGCACGACGGTGCACTGAGGACTCAAATGATCGAAGCCAGGGAATTCACTCGTCGCCGCAAGCAATTGATGCGCATCATCGGCGACGATGCGATCTGCATCGTGCCGGCGGCGCCCGAGCGCGTGCGTAACAACGACAGTCATTATCCGTATCGCCAGGACAGCGATTTCCATTACCTCACCGGCTTTCCGGAACCCGACGCCGTGCTGGCACTGATTCCCGGCCGTGAACACGGCGAGGCGATCCTGTTCTGCCGCGAACGCGATCCCGAGCGCGAAGCCTGGGATGGCGCACGCGCCGGACAGGAAGGCGCGGTAAGCGCTTACGGCATGGACGATGCATTTCCGATCGGCGATATCGACGACATCCTGCCCGGCATGATCGAGGGCCGCAGCCGCGTCTATTACCACTTCGGCCGCGATGCCGAGTTCGATATCGAGCTGATCGGCTGGGTCAATCGCGTGCGCGCGCAGATCAAGCGCGGCGCACGTGCGCCGCACGAATTCGTTGCGCTCGGTCATATCCTTCACGATCTGCGTCTTTACAAGACGCGCGACGAATTGCGATTGATGCGCAAGGCGGCCAGGATTGCCGCCGCCGCGCACGTGCGCGCCATGCGCGCGACCCGGCCGGGCATGAATGAACACGAGATCGAAGCCGAGCTGTTGCACGATTTCCGGCGACAGGGCGCAGTGGCTTCGTACGAACCCATCGTTGGCGGCGGCGCAAACGGCTGCGTGCTCCACTATCGCGCCAACAGCGCGGTACTCAACGACGGCGACCTGTTGCTGATCGACGCCGGTGCCGAATACGAGTGCTACGCTTCCGACATCACCCGCACGTTTCCCGTCAATGGCAAATTTTCCGCCGAGCAGCGCTCTCTCTATGACATCGTCCTGGCGGCGCAGCGCGCGGCGATCGCGCAGATTCGCCCGGGCAATGCATTCGGTGCCTATCACGATGCCGCGGTGCGGGTTATTACCGCGGGCTTGATCAAGCTCGGTCTGCTCAAGGGGAGTGTCGAGAAAAACATTCGGGAGTTGAGCTATCAACGGTTCTACATGCACAAGACCGGACACTGGCTTGGCCTGGACGTGCACGATGTCGGTGACTATCGCGTCGACGGTGAATTCCGCGAGCTCGAACCGGGCATGGTGCTCACGGTCGAGCCAGGCATCTACATCGCGCCGGATGCCAAAGGCGTGGTGGCGAAATGGCGCGGCATCGGCATCCGCATCGAAGACGACGTGGTGGTCACGCGCGGCGAGCCCGAAGTGATCACCGCTTCGGTGCCGAACGATCCCGACGAGATCGAGACGCTGATGGCGGCGGCGCGCAAATAATCTGGATGCTTTCCATGCGCAGGATGTGCCTCGCCCTTCTTTCGGTATTTGCATGCGCCGCCGTGCGCGCAGCCACGCTGCCGGTGCATTTCGGCCTGTTCGGCGACGTGCATGTGGCTACGCCCGCGGGCGAACCAAAACGCGCGATCGTACTGGTTTCCGACAGCCGCGGCTGGGATGCGCGCGCTGAAGCGCTTGCCATCGCCCAGGCCGGCGACGGCAGTCTGGTATTCGGCATCGACCTGCCCGCGTATCTGGCGCAGTTGGAATCGATCGATGCCAAGTGCTCGTTCCCGGCTGGTCATTTCGAGGAAATGATCCACTGGATGCAACGCAACCAGAAACTGGACAAGTATATTTATCCCATTCTGGTTGGTGATGGTGCGGGCGGCGTGTTCGCGTACGCGCTCGACGCGCAGGCGCCGCAGGGCACCTATGCCGGTCTCGTCACCCTCGGCTGGGACGCGGATTTTCGCCTGCCCAAGCCGATATGCAAGGGCGATGCGGGCAAGATGACTGCGCCGGATGGCAATGGCCGCTTTCGCGTCGCGCCGGTGACGAAACTGCCGAACCTCTGGCTGCCGCAGCCGCTGGCGCCCGGCGCCCGGTCCGTCGGCATCGTGAATCGCATGCCGTCGGTGTTGCGGAAATGGTTTGCCGCGCCACGCGCTGGCGAATCCGATCCTGGCAAGGCGCTTGCCGCTGCCATCGCCTGGCTGACCGCGCCGGCCCGGGCCGCGCCGCCCTTGCCACAGGACGTGGCCGATCTGCCGCTGGTGGAAGTGCCGGCGCAAGGCGCGTTCGCGCAACGCATCGGCATCATTCTCACCGGCGATGGCGGTTGGGCCGGCCTGGACGTGGCGGTCGCCGACCAGCTTGCACAGCGCGGCATCGAGGTCGTCGCGCTCAACACGCTCAAGTATTTCTGGGAAACGCGCACGCCAGACGATGCCGCCAATGCGCTTACCCGCATCATCGGCCATTACGGCGCGCAACATCCCTTGGCCGATTTCGTCGTGCTCGGCTACTCGTTCGGCGCGGGCCTGGCGCCGGTGCTGATCAACCGCCTGACGGAATCCGCACGTCACCGCATCGCCGTGCAGGTGCTGATTTCACCCGACGACGAAGCGGTGTTCGAGATCCACGTCGGCGACTGGTTCGGATCGACTGCGCACAAGGGCGCCATTCCCGTAGCCCCCGAAATCGCCAGGACGCAAGTGCCGGTGATCTGCGTGCACGGCGCCGACGAGGACGACAGTTTCTGCAAGCAGATCGTCGGCAAGCCCAATGTGCGCGAACTCGTGCTGCCCGGCGCGCACCACTACAACGGCGATTACGACAAGCTCGGCGCGGCGATCGTGGCGAGTTTGCCGGTGAGCAAGGAACCTGCGAGTACGCTTTAGTCGCCGCCGAAGATAAACCGCCGATACCCGCCGGATACCAGCGCGGCGATGTCGATCAGCAAGCCGGGCACCCACAGGCCCCGCGGGTAGGCCAGATACGAGCCGATCCATTCCGGCTTGAACTTGTCCTTGTATTTGCGCACGCCCTGGTAATTGTAGAGACGGTTGCCGTACTGGAAGGCGAGCGCGGCCAGGCGTTCATTGACGCGCGCATACGGGTTGTCGCCGACACGCGACAGCGGCGCCATGCCGAGACTGAACAGCGTATAGCCTTGCTCCTGCGCCCATTGCATGACCTTGGCGAAAAGGAAATCCATCGTGCTGCGTGGCGCATCGGTGGTATGGCGCATCAAATCCACGCTGGCATGGCCGTCGGCACCGTACGGCGGCAGCACATTGGCGAAGGCGATCAGTTCGCCGTCGCGATGCACCAGGCCGAGCGGGCTCCAGGAAAAATAGGCAGGATCGAAGCGGCCCAGCGAGAAACCTTTCTCGTTGCCGTCCTTGTCGGCGAGCCAGCTATCGGACACACGCTCAAGATCGCTGAGCAGGGCAGTGTCGAACGGCGGGTATACGAGTGTAAAAGTCAACTTTTCCTTGCCGGCGCGGTTGCAGGCCTGGCGCAAATCTTCCCAGCGCTTGCCAGCCAGCGAGAATTCCTCCAGTCGCACCAGCGCCAGTTCGCCGAGCTTGAACAGATCGAAACCGAGATCGTGATAGCGCGACAGATCCGGTTCCAGCACCTCGTAAAACACGGGGACGCGATCCTGCGCGTCGGCGAAATGACGGAAATCGAGAATCGCGCGGTCGATGGCGGCATCGGCACCACAGGGCGAGCCGAGCGCAACCAGGCGGTCGCGGATGCTGCCGTAGGCGATCACCGCCTGATGGTCCGCGGCCCAGAACAGGTGCTTGTCGGCCATGAAGGTCAGATGTGCGAATTCGCCGCCGCCGTGAGCGTTGTAAAGATCACGCGCGCGTTCGAGTTCGGTGTGATCGGGTAGCTGCAAAGCCGGGCGTCTGACCGCGAACGCCTGCCAGATCAGATAGATCACCAGACCAAGCAGGGCCGCCGCCAAACCCCGGCCGATGCGCGAGGTGTGTTCGCCGAAGCCGACATAGAACAGGTCAAACGAGTCGTCGCCGAGCACCTGGGCCATGCCGATCACAAAGAATACAAGCACACAAATCAACAATCCCGCATACCAGCCCAGCGTGGTCGCCGAGGTGAGGGTCATCGCGCGTCGGGTGAATGCGCGCTTGCGCGTGCGCAAGACGGCGGCAACCGCAAGCAGGAACAGGGCTTCGCCGAAGTGCAGGCCCTTGGTGATGGCGAGCCCGGCGCTGATCAGCAGTAACCACTGCGACATGCGATAGGCCAGACGCAGGCGGCCATCGATGCCGCGTGCGAGTCCGAGCAAGACGACGCCGGAAACCACGCTGAACCAGTTCGAACTTTCCACCGCGAGGATCGGCAGATGCGCACGCACGACTTCGATATGTTCGCTAACTGACGGTAGCGCCGCAGAGGCCAGTTGCAGCGCGCCGGCGCCGAACGTGAGTATGGCGAGCAGACGTGTGCCCAGATCGGCAAGCAAGGTGACCGGCAGACCGAGCACTCCGAACAGCGGATGACCGGCCAGACGCTCGCGCAGCCTCGCCAGCAGGGGCAGGCGTGCGGTCAGCATTTCCGAACCCAGATATAACGCGCCGAGCATCGGCAGCAGGTAATAGGCGATACGGAAAAGCATCAGACCGGATACGACCGAGGCCTTGTCGTAGCCGGATTCGGTCAGCGCCAGCAGGATCAGTCCGTCGAACACACCGAGGCCACCGGGAACCTGACTTACGAGGCCCAGCACGCCGGCTCCGGCAAACGCACCTAACAACAGGCCGGGCTTGACGTGTTCGCCGGACAGATAGATGCAGGCGTAAAGCGTCGCCGCGGCAAGCAGCCAGTCGATCAGCGACACCAGGGTCAGTTCGATCTTCAGGCGCAACGGTGGCATGCCGGCATCGGTCGGTAGCCAGCGCATCAGCGAACGCCGGGTAGTAAGGAAAAAGTATAAAGGTAGATAAAGCGCTGCAGCGACCAGCACCGCACCGGCGATCCAGTGCTGGACGGTGCCATTGGTCAGCGGCAGCGAACTGGTCGCCAGCGTGGCGATGACCAGCAACGACAGTCCCGACATGAGCGATAGCGCTTGCATGCCGATCAGTGCCGCTGCGCGCGAGAGCGGCACGCGCAGGCTACTCAAACCCATCAGGCGGATGCTCGCTCCCATCGCGCCGGAAAGATTGAGGGTGTTGGCCATGCTGTTGGCGACGAACGCCAGGCGAAAGCAATCGCGTGCGTGCAGGCCTAGCTTGAGCCAACGCGCGATCAGGAAATCGACCGTACCGGTGAAGGCAACGCTGAACGCGGCCAGTGCGGCGACACCGAGCGCCGGAAGCGTCGGCACGTCGAGCAGGGTGCGCTGGATTTCCGCTAGATCGAACTCACCGAGCTCGTGCCACAGCAGCCAGCCGGTCAACAGCAGAAAGGCGATCGGCACGATCCAGCGCAAGCGTGCGAATGCGCTGCGTGCGTGCGATGCTGGCGCGGTGGCGGAATCGCTCATGGATGGGCGATGCGGTGCGAATCAGTTGGCGACTTCGGCGCCGCGCACCGCGGCGGTGCCGTCGCGCAGGTCGATCAAGCCCTGCCGGTATTGCGGCATCCAGTTGCGCGGCACGCCGTAGCCGTGCCCGACGTGCGGCAGACTAACCACTTTTCCATTTTTCACTTTTTCCACAAAGCTCACCGTTGCCGGCGGATTGCAGACCTGGTCGATGTCGCCCTGCAGCACGATCCACGGCGCCGTCACGCGCGGAACCGTGTTGAATACGGGCGTGTACGGCGGCTTGGGCATCTTGGTCGCGGTCAGGCCCCCGCCGCCTTCGCAGAAGGGTTTGTGGATGATGAGGTCCGGACAGAATCCGAGCGTCATCGCGCCGGAAAAGCGTGCGTCGCCGGCTTGCGCCAATGCGGCGTAGGCAATCGTGGCGCCTGACGAATAGCCGATCAGGATCGGGCGGTATTGCGCCGACAGGCCCATTGCCGATCTTACTTTCGTACCCAGGTCGGCCAGCACGCCAGCGGCGTCGCTGCACTCGCCAGTGCCGGATTCCAGCGACTTCAGGAAAGCCGGCGTGCTGAAGCCCGCGACCCAGTAGCCAAGACTGGCGGCGGTTTGCGCCATGTCCCAGACGCCGAGATTCCAGCCACCATCGCCGGAAGCGAACAGCGCCAGGCCGCGTGCTTCGCCCTGCGGTGCGTAGATGGTGACTTCGCCGATTCCGGGAAAATCGAGAATACGCGCCGCTTTCGGATCGTGTGCCGGCGGCTTGGCCTTCATCTTGTGCGCTGGCGTGTGCGCAGCAGGTTTCGCGGCTTGTGGATCCTGCGGCGTCGCTGCGGACGCGCCAGGTATCGCTGCGGTGGTGGCGTTCACCGCAGGTGGACTGGTGGACGCGGCGGCGGTCATGGCGATACCTGGCGCCAGCGAGGCCAGCGCGAGCATGCGCGCGGAAATGCGAATTCTGCGGGGATATGCAAACACGGTCGATACGCCGGATCACCCGGCTCCTTGGCAAGAAACGTCCGGCGCCTGGGGCAAGCGCGGTTACGGCGCGAATTATCGCACGGGAAGCAGGAATCGGCGCGTCGAGATCGGCTCGAGCGGCACTCAGTGCTGCGGATTGTGCTCGTCGGCCGGCCGCCGGGCTTGCGCATCGGCGTCCAGTTCGCACCACATCGCGTTGAGGATGGCGAAGGCGCAAGCCAGGCCGAGTCCAAGAATCCAGCTGAAATACCACATGGTGTCAATCCTGAAGTGCGGCCAAGGATGGCCGTTTTTTGATCCCCGTGATCAGGGATGATCGCATTAATACATGCCGTGCGAGCGGCGTACATGTTCCAGCGTAACTCTGCCACGCAGCACGCGGTACACCCACGCTGTGTAGGCCAGCACGATTGGCAACAGCACGGCCACACTGAGCAGCATCAGGCCCAGCGTGGTTTTGCTGCTGGACGCATCCCATACGGTCAAGCTGCTGTTCGGGTCAAGACTCGACGGCAGCAGGAACGGAAACAGAGCGAAGCCGGCGGATAGAATGGTACCGGTAACTGTGACCGCGCTGGCGACAAATGCGGCAAAATATCGGTGCGCGGAAATCAGCGCGATCAGCGCCAGCGCGCCGGCCAAGGCTGCGACCGGCGCCACCCAGAATCCCGGATGCGCGACAAATCCCGCGAACCAGTGACCTTGCGCTGCCACTTGCTTGAGCAGCGGATTCGATGGCCCATCGCCGGCGATGGGCGAGACGATGGCGTAACCGCGTACACCGAATGCGAGCCAGATTCCGGCGATCGCATACAGCACGGCATAGACCAGTGCGGCAATGCGGGCGACGTGCCGGGCGCGATCGGCGATTGCGCTGTCCGCCTTCAGCGCCGCATACGCCGCGCCGTGCATCGACAGCAGGGTCAGGCTGATCAGTCCGCACACCAGCGCGAACGGATGCAGCAAGTCGAAAAAACCACCCGCATAGATCATGCGCAGATCGGCATCGAAACGAAACGGCACGCCGAGAAACAGGTTGCCGAAGGCGACGCCGAAGATCAGCGGCGGAACGAGGCCGGTGACGGTCGTGACCCAGTCCCACGCATTCCGCCATTGTGGATTTGTGGATTTATTGCGATAACCGAAGCTCACCGGACGCAGGATGAAGGCAACCAGCAGCAAGAACATGGCGACATAAAATCCCGAGAAGGCGACCGCATACAGCAATGGCCACGCGGCGAATACGGCACCACCGCCAAGGATGAACCAGACTTGGTTGCCTTCCCACACCGGCTCGATCGTTTCAAGCAAGGCGCGACGCTCTTCCTCATCGCGGCCCAGCACGCGCAACAGCGCGGCGACGCCGAAGTCGAAACCGTCCATCACCGCGAAGCCGATCAGTAGCACGCCGAGAATCAGCCACCAGATGACGCGCAGGGTTGCATAGTCAAACATCGCCGCGCCCTCAGGTCCCCACCGCAATCTCGCGCTCATCTGCGCGATCGTCGACGGGTTGCGGCCACATGCCCAACCCATCCGGACCCTTGCGTGCGTAGCGCAACATCAGTACGACGTCGACCACGGCGAGTGCGGTATAAAAAACCACAAATCCAATGATGCTGAAAAGTACCTGGCCGGCCGAGACCGACGACACGCCGAGCGCAGTCGGCAACACGCCCGATATCGCCCACGGCTGGCGGCCGTATTCGGCAACGATCCAGCCCAGCTCGATCGCCAGCCACGGCAGCGGCAGGCTGTAGAGCGCGAGTTTCAGATACCAGCGCTGCGCATCCAGCCGGCGCTTGCTCGCCAGCCAGAACGAGTAGGCGAACAGCGCGATGAAATACATGCCACAAGCGACCATGATGCGGAACGACCAGAACAGCACGGGCACGTTCGGGATCGTGCTGGCAGCGGCATGGTCAATGTCGGTAGGCGTGGCGGTGAGTGGATCGGCAAGCGTGCGCTTGAGCAGCAGGGCATAGCCGAGATCCGCTTTGTGCGCGTCGAAGTCGGTCTGTGCGGTGGTATCGGCATGATCGCTGCGCAGCTTCTGCATCGCGGCGTATGCGATCAAGCCGCTTTGGATGCGCGTCCTAGCATCGGTCACCAACTCGGCAATGCCAGGCATCACGGTATCGATGGAACGTGTGCCGATCAGGCCCATCACCCAAGGTATGTGGATTGCGAAGTGCGTTGTGCGGTTTGCCACGTCGGGAAAACCGAATAGGGTGAAGGCGGCCGGCGCCGGTTCGGTTTCCCACATCGCCTCGATCGCGGCGAGTTTCATTTTCTGGTTTGCCGAGATGTCGTAGCCGGATTCGTCGCCGAGCACGACCACTGAAAGCGCGGCGGCCAAACCGAAGCTTGCTGCGACGGTCATCGAGCGCTTGGCGAATTCGATATTGCGACCCTGGAGCAGATACCAGGCACTGATCGACAGCACGAACATCGCGCCAAGCACGTATCCGGCGCTGACCGTATGCACGAATTTCGCCTGCGCGACGGGATTGAACACCACTGCGGCGAACGAGGTGACTTCCATGCGCATGGTGTCGAGATTGAATTGCGCGCCGACCGGATATTGCATCCAACCGTTGGCTATCAGAATCCACAACGCTGACAGATTCGTGCCGAGCGCGAGCAGCCAGGTTACGGCCAGGTGCTGCACCCGGCTCAGACGTTCCCAGCCGAAGAAGAAGAGGCCGACAAAGGTGGCTTCGAGGAAGAACGCCATGACGCCTTCGAGCGCAAGCGGGGTGCCGAACACGTCGCCGACGTAATGCGAGTAGTACGCCCAGTTGGTACCGAACTGGAATTCCATCGTCACGCCGGTGGCCACGCCCATCGCGAAGTTGATGCCGAACAGCACACCCCAGTATTGGGTCATGCGCTTCCAGATGTCGCGCCCGGTCATGGCATAGACCGATTCCATGATCGCCAGCAGCCAGCACAGCCCCAGAGTCAAGGGAACAAATAAAAAATGATACAAAGCAGTCAGCGCGAATTGCAGGCGCGACAGGGTGACGACGTCCGGATCGATCATGGCGACGCTGCTGGAATGGTGGCGGAATTCGCATTGAACAGATGTCGCTGCATCGCCGCCGGCGTGGTATCTGCGCGTGGTTGCGGCGCGATGAACAGGAAATACAGCAGCGCCAGCAGCGCAAGTTTGGCGAGCACGATCAGGGCAAGTTCCAGGTTATAGCGGCGTCCGGTCCGGGTAGAAAACCAGGACGATGCACGCTGAGGGTTGCTAGTGCTCATGGGGGAATCCGGATTCTACTCCACTTAAAGTGAGCGCCGATTGTGGCGCGATGTCGCAGTCTGCAGGTGCTGGCTAGATTCCCATGAATGCGTCACGCGTGAGGTTTTCCGGCGCGCCATCGGTGCAGACCACGTCGTCTTCGATGCGAATACCGCCGTAGCGCCGGAACTTGTCCACTTTATCCCAATTTATATCTTTGGACTGCGGATTGTTTTTCAGTTCCGCCAGCAGCATGTCGATGAAATAGATGCCGGGTTCGATCGTCGTGACCATGCGCGGTTCCAGGGTGCGGGTCAGGCGCAGATAAGGATGGCCGGGCGGTTTCGCGATCGTGCCGCCGCTGTCGTCTTTCTGGAAGCCGCCGACATCGTGCACCTGCAGGCCGAGAAAATGGCCGAGGCCATGCGGAAAAAACACACCGGACACGCCGGTCTCGACCGCGCTTTCGGCCGACATGCGAATGAAGCCCTGCGCGTGCAGGATGCCCGCCAGCACATGATGCGCGTGGATGTGCAGTGCCGCGTAGTCTTGTCCCTTTCTTACTTTTTCCACAAAGCCGCGTTGTGCGCTGTCCACGGCATCGATCAGGATCTGGAACTCGCCGGCGTGCGGTGCAGCGTAGGTGCGGGTGATGTCGCTGGCATAGCCGTGGAAACTGGCGCCGGCGTCGATCAGAAACGAATCGGCATGGGTCGGCGGCGCACGGTTCAGGTCCGTGTAGTGCAGTACCGCGCCGTGCTGATTCAGCGCAATGATATTGCCGTACGGCAACTCGTTTTCGGTCTCGTGCACAGCGTTGAGGTAGGCCGTATTGATATCGTATTCGGAATGGCCCGTGCGGAACGCCGCTTCCGCCGCGCGGTGCGCGCGCGCGCCGAGCTTGCTGGCCACACGCAGCATCGCCAGTTCGTAGTCGGTCTTGTACGCGCGCTGGTAATGCAGATAGTTCAGTACCGTCGGCGGATTGTTCGGCTTCGCCTCGCCGCGTGCGGCGTTTTCCTCGCCGAGGATCGCGCTGCGATCCAGGGCTTTCGGCAGATGCGCCAGCGCCTGCTCGGGCTCGCGAATGATGACGATGTCGAAATGCTCGACCCAATACCCGGCCGGTGCTTCGGGCACGACATGCCAGTAATCGTGCGGCTGCAGATAGATCAGTTTTGGTCTCTGTCCGGGCGTATGCAGCAACCATGAACCCGGCGCCTTGGTCACCGGCAGCCAGTGCTTGAACTGCGGACTCACCGCGAACGGATAAGGCATATCATCGAGAAACCGATAGCGCGGCACGCCGGCAGGTATCAGCAGATGATCGAAGCCGCCGCGCGTCAGCGCCGTGTCGGCGCGGGCTTGCAATGTGCGCAGATGATCGGGGTAGAGTTTCGCCAGAAGGTCGGACATGATTGGCGCTCGCACGGTGGCAAGCCCCTATTGTGCCGCAAGATGCGCGTGATGCGTGCATCGTCTGCGCGGTGGCGCGCAACGAAGCCGGCAATCAGTCGAATTGACCGCCGGGGCTGGTCACCCAGTCGTAGAGGACGTTGTAGTCCTCGGGTGCGATGTCGATGATGCGGAAGCCGGACCAGTACTGGCCCGCCGCGTTGGCGGCTTCGCTCCATTGCTCGTGCATGCCGATTTCGAGCGGGTGCATCTGTCCAGTGGAACCACTGGGCAGTTGAAAAGCGAACTGGAACAGGGCGTCCTCGGGCAGGCGCTGACCGCTGATCAGCAACATGCCATCGGTGGACAGATTGCCGATGTGGCCGATTTGCTGTCCGGTGATCGCGTTGCTGACATGGATGGCATGGTGCGCGCGTTTGCGCTGCGAGCGGCGATGTTCGTTCATTGCGCTGCTCCGGACCGGACTGCCCCAAATCGGGCTATTCCAAATGCAAGTCGACGGTTCATGCTGGCACCGGCACCGGGTCGTTGCCGACCAGTTGCTTGAGCGACGATACGATGGCCTTCCAGGCACGGTCGACGATCGAATCCTGTTCCGGCTCGACAATGCTGGCCTGGCCATTGACGATCTCGCGTGCAAGATTTTCCAGCGTGCGTTCGTCAGTACGTACACCGCGCTGGTTGACGAACAGACAGCGGCCGGTCAGGGTCGAGAACCAGGCCAGCTTGCGCCGCACTTTGTCGCCCTGCTGATTGGTGCGGAATTCGAACCAGGTGCCGAAGGGCAGGGTTTTCAAGCGCGCGAACATGCGCGCTTCGTCGCTGTCGGCTGCCAGCGGTTTTTTCTTGTGCACGGGTTTTGCCGCCGGATGCGCATCGCTGCCGTCGTCGCCGAGGCGCGTCTTGCTCTTGAGCTTGATCGCGATCTCGGTGTTGGAACTCGGATTTTCTTCATGGTCCGCCTCTTCCGGCTGGAACAGGCGTTTGGTCACGGCCTGGATGTCGTCCTTGTGATAACCGACCTGATCCAGACCGGATTCGATTTCTGCACGCAGCGCGATCGGTGGTTTGCCATCACCATCTCGACCGGTGCTCGCGGCAAGCAATTGATCGGCCACCGACAGACGTTTTTTGTAGGTTTCGCTGTTCTCGCCCTCGCGCAAAAGGGCCAGGGCAAGCACGTCAGTCCATGCCTGCTCGAGCAGGGTGCGCACGAGTTTTCCGGGTCGTGCTGCAGTAATCCGTGCGCCGATTGCGTTGCTGGCCTGTTCGCGCGCTGCCGCGAGCTTTTCCCGGCCACGCGCGGCATCGACGTGACGCCGCTCGGTCATCTCGGCCTTGCGCGCCAGCGTGTGCATATGCTGTGACAGGTCGCCGAGCATGTTCTCCATCAGCCCCAGATTGCCGTCAAACTCCTGGGTAACGCGGTCGACCACAACTTGCATCTTGTCGACCAGGGCGCGGTCCGCAGGGCCTTCGCTGTCGTCGATCCAGTGGGTTCCAGTTTCCGCGATCGCATTGAGCAGTTGGCGTGCGGGATGGGTGCGTCGGGTGAAGAAACTCTTGTCGCGCAGGGCCACACGCAGCAGCGGCACCTGGAGCTTGGTCATCAGCGCCTGGGTGCTGCCGTCGGGGCGCACGTTCTTCATGATGTAGTCGAACAGCATCCCGACCAGATCGATGGTGTCGGAATCCTCGGTGGCCAGTTGCGGAGCCTTGCCGTCCGGCGTGAGCTGGCGCAGATGCGTGAGCAGATCCTGTTTCAGATGCCCGACCGAGCGCTGCACCAGCTTGTCGCCCATCATCATCGGCGAGATCGGTTTGGACTGAAGCGCGCTCAGCACGGACTGCACGTCTTCGCTGCTGGGAATATAACCGCTGCCCGGTGGCGCCGTGGCGACACCCAGCGCGTGCCGGCGCCCAGCGAGCAACTCGCGCAGGGTGGTGAACAGCTCGGAATCACGTTCGTCTGCAGGCTCGCTGTGTACCGGCGACGTAGGCATGCTCCAAGCAGGCGACGAGTTGCCTGCCCGCGGTGTGGAATCCGCCGTCGTGGGCGACGGCGGGTAAGGGTACATGCCGCGGGGTGCGGGTGCCGGCATCGGTCCGCCACGGGGGGGTAGTGCCGAGGGAGGATATCCAAGTGGCGATTGTGGTGGCTCGGCCTGCCGAGTTGGTTCGGCTGCCGCAGACGCGGCAGGTTCCGCGTCAGATTGATTTTTAACCCGCAGCGTCTGCACACGCAAGTGACGCAAAATGCGCTGGTCGATCAGGTAGGTGTTGACCGCGTCGTAGAACTCGCCAATCGCCGTGGCCGCGATGTGGTCGAAAGTTCGAAAAAACAGCACGCGATGGTCGGGGGCGATATCGAGACAATCACTGGCGCAGCGCAGCGCGGCGCCGAGCCGCGGCGGGCCGATCGGCAGGGTTTCGGCATCGAATGCCGGCGCACCGGCGAGCACGCCAAAGCGATAGCCGAGGGCCGACAGCGCAGGCGCCTGGCGGATTTCGGTTTTGGCCGCGAACTCCTGCAAGGCAAGGGAGGCTTCCAGATCACTGGTTTCCACCAGCGACAATTCCAGCTTGACTGGTGCTCCAGGGCGTTGCTTGACCGTTGAGTTGTCATTCGATTCGTGCCGGTCGAAGCGCGCCAGCGCGTCTTCCACGGCCAGCATATAGCGTGGCGCGACATCGGCACGGCCACGCTTGATCTCGCGTAGCGTTTCAAAACAGCGCTGCTGCTGTTCGTTGCTGCGACCCTGTTCGGCCAGCTTGAACAACTGGGTTTCGATCTCGTTCAGCGCCGCCACCACGGTGCGTTCCAAGCCACTGGAACACACACTCAGGACGCCCTCTAGCAACCGGCGCACGCGTGGCGCCAGATCCGTGCGATCAGCAAGCATGCTCAGTGCCGGCTCGCGCGCTCCGGTTCTGGAACCTGCATCGCCCATTGCTTGACGCATTTTGACCCCTAGTGCAATTGGTCTGAATTCTTAATCGGTTCAAACTCCCCTAGCAGATTCTATGCCTGCGCTGCGCGTGCGGCCAGTCTCCGCGCAGCGGCCTGAGTTGTTGCCCGAGCCGTCGTCACGGCGAGAATGGCGATCTAGCGCGGTTGCCAGACAACCTCTACCCAACCCGAACGACCCGGCGTGGCATAGCCCTGGATCACAGTGTAGTCGTGATCGGCGAGATTTTCTGCGCGCAAATGCAGTTGCCAGTCCTGGGAAAGGACAAAATTCAGGCGCGCGTTGTAGATGGTGTAGCCGCCATCGACCGCATTGCCACCGGCGGCGCTG
The DNA here is from genome assembly GCA_963804695.1 of uncultured Gammaproteobacteria bacterium. Classification (GTDB taxonomy): domain Bacteria; phylum Pseudomonadota; class Gammaproteobacteria; order Xanthomonadales; family Rhodanobacteraceae; genus Rudaea. The sequence continues at coordinate 1,908,971 of CAWDRH010000003.1, read as the reverse complement.
GCCGAAATATCCTGGGTAGCTCCCGAACTCACGACCTCGAGGCCTGCGCTGATGCGATCGCTGAATTGGCGCATCACCAGCACGTTGGCTTTTTGTTTTGCCCGGCGCAGCAGTTCGGTGTCGTCGGTGAGGTCGCGCGGGTTCTGCCAGGTGGCGTTGGCGTCGATCGACCAAGGTCCCTGATGCCATTTTGCGCTCAGTTCGGTGCCGTCGATGCGGGCTTTTTCCACGTTTTCGGCCTGATCCAGCGGACCGGTAAAGTCGATCAGGTCGTTGATGTCTGTGCGGTAGTGCACCAGCTTGACGCTCAGGTCCTGCATCGGTGTCGCTTCCAGACCCAGTTCGCCGCTGTGCGAGCGCTCCGGATGCAGATCCGGGTTGCCGGCGAAGTAGCCGCCGAAGCCGGGCGAGAATTGTTCGTTGAAATCGGGGCTGCGAAATCCTTGACCAAAGCTGCCGACGCCGCGCAGCCACGAGGTCAAGGCGTAGCCGAGAGCGAACGATCCGGTGCTGGCACCGCCAAACTGACTGTTGTCGTCGTGGCGTCCGGCCAATTCCCAATCCAGCGCTCCCTGCTGTCCTTGCCAGCCAACGAAAGCGCCTGTGTTGTGACGATATTCGTCATAGACGACGCTGACTGGTTCGGTATTCTCGCTGAATCCCTGTTCGCGGTAGTAATCAATCCCGGCAATGAGGTGCTGCTGGTCGGCGACCAGGAAGTCGTTCTGCCAGCTCAGACTGTCGCGATGGGAAGTGAGTAGCTCGACGTAGACCGGGGTATTCAGGTTTTCGTAGGTCTGACCGATGCTGATGCGATCGCTCCACCATGGCGCAAGGTGACCATCCAGGTTCGCGCCGATGGATTGTTCGGTCACCGCGGAGCTGCCGGGTGTCGTCGAGCCGTTGGGGAATTCCACGTTGGCATCGCTGTGGAGAATGCTGCCCGACACGGTCTGGTCGGCGCCTAGCATGTAGGAGCCTTGGGCGGCGATATTCGTGCCGCGATAGCCATCGTCCAGGCCGTCGTAGTCGTAATAATTTACGGGAGTGGCCGCGGGGAAGCCGGTGTCGTGGCGAATGCCCGTGATGATGCTGAAACCGCCTTTGTCGCCCCAACTGCCGAAACCGGCGCTGCTGGACGCGTCTTGGTAACTGCCGTACTGCGCTGCGGCCATCGGGCCTTGCAGCTTGCGTGTGAAGATCTGGATCACGCCACCGATGGCGTCCGAACCCCAGTAACTGGCGCGCGGACCGCGCACGATTTCGACGCGCTCGACAGCATCCAGCGGCAACTGCTCCCAGGCATAGGCACCGGTATTGGCCGACGCCACGCGCACGCCATCGATCAGTACCAGCACATGATTGGAGTTGGTGCCGCGCATGAACACGCTGGTCTGCGCTCCGGGGCCGCCGCTACGGGCGATGTCGATGCCGGCCTGCATGCGCAGCAGGTCGTAAAGATCGGCGGCGCCGCTCGCGTCGATGTCGCTGCGCGTGATCACGCTGACGTCGGCGAGGCTGGCATCAACGGTCTGTGCGATGCGCGATGCCGTGACCTCGATGGTCGGCTGGACGGTTGCGTCCTGTGCCTGGGCGCAGGCGATGAATGCCGTGCTGATGGAAAAAGCTAGAATGGATTTTTGCAACATTGTGGACTCCGGACGCTCACCCGCGATTGATGGCAAGACGTGCGGAGGCCGGAAGGGTGCCGTGGGAAAAGATCGCGGCGGCCCGACCGTTGCCCGCCGCAACGCCTTGAGCTGGGTGGTTCGCGATACTTGAATAATCCGCGTCTGGCTCGCTCTCGACGGCTGCCGCGTCGTTGCTCGTCGTCGCCATGGCATCGCCATGACTCCTCCTCGCGCCTAGCTGCAACCGCCAATTGCTTCGCCATCCTGGCGGCAATTCAAATATCGCAAACCACTGCCACAGGCCGGTCTCCGGGCTTGCAAGCGACGTCGTCGACGACAATCCGATCGCCTTCCCACGTGTAAACGCAGTGGCGTGATGATCGGATGGAACTTGCTTACCGTTGCGGGGGCAGCGCCGGCTTTGTTGAAGAGTGCGACCAAGGAGGGTCGCTTCATGATTTTCGCGATCACAGATGATCGCAAAAAAACAACGCACCGGCTTCCCGTTTCACTCGCGATGAGTATTCACCGCAAGCACCTGCGACGCGGCGCAGTGTAGGGGCGAGTCGGCGACGGCGCAAGCTCACGTATTTATGCTCGTCATCCCGGCAGGGATTGCCGGGATCCAGGCTGCACGGACGCAAACTCGCCCACAGCCTGGGCGCACCCTCCCTTGGTATCTGGGTTCCGGCAATCCCTGCCGGAATGACGTCCATCGTCAGTCGCGGTCGGTCGTCGTCAAAACTTCCAGCAACTCACCGTCATCGCCGACACGCAGGACAATTTCGATGGGACGGCAACAGACCGCGCAATCTTCGACATAGCGCTGCGCGCCGGCGGACGGATCGACGACGGTTTCGTAGCTCTCGCCACAATACGGACAATGGATCGCCACGGTTTCGAGCTTGTCCACCACGGCTACTCCGGCAGGAATGAGGCAATCACGTCGTTGAGAAAGCGTTGGCCGAATTCGGTCGCGCGTAGATTGCCGTCGACGATTTGCAGCCAGCCGCACCGCATCGCGTCGTCGATTTGCGGCCGAATTGCGTCGTCACCAAGCCCGGTGCGCAAGGCAAATTCCGCGAATGGAAACCCGGCGTTCAGACGCAGCGCATTGAGCATGAACTCCGACGGCAACCGTTCAGTGGCAATCGCATCATCGCCGCCGATTCCGCGTAGTGTGCCTGCGTGTTCGAGAAAGCCACGCGGCGTGCGCACTTTCCAGCGGCGGCGAATCGTACCAGTCGAAGTGTCGGTCAGTTTCGCGTGTGCGCCCGCGCCGATGCCGAGATAGTCGCCGAAGCGCCAGTAGTTGAGGTTGTGCCGGCATTCATGTCCGGTTTTTGCGTAGGCCGACACTTCGTATTGCGCCAGCCCAGCATGTGCCAGCCGTGCCTGACAGGCTTCCTGCATGTCCCAGGCGCAGTCGTCGTCCGGCAACGCGGGCGGATTCGCGGCAAATGGCGTGTTCGGCTCCAGCGTGAGCTGATAATGCGACAAATGCGGCGTTTGCAGCGAAATGGCTTTTTCCACATCACGTAATGCGGCGTCCAGCGTCTGCTGCGGCAGCGCATACATCAGATCGAGATTGAGGTTCTCGATGCCCGCGTCCTGCGCCTGTTTCACGGCACGTTCTGCCTGCGCAGCGTCGTGAATGCGGCCGATGCGTTTCAGCGCGTCGTCGTTGAAACTCTGGACGCCGAAGCTGATGCGATTGACGCCGGCACGGCGGTAGTCAGCGAACGGGCCGTGTTCGACCGTGCCGGGATTGGTTTCCAGGGTGATCTCGATGCCGGGCGCGAACACCAATCGTGCCGCGACGCCGTCGAGGATGCGCGCAATATTGTCGGACGCAAACAGGCTTGGCGTTCCTCCGCCAAAAAATATACTTTGCAATATCCGGCCTTGCGCGAGCGACAAGTCCTGGTCCAGATCGCGCAGCAAGGCGTCCACGTATTCCTTCTGCGGTAACGTGGCCGGCGCGTTGTGCGAATTGAAATCGCAATACGGACATTTGCGCACGCACCACGGGATGTGGATGTAGAGCGAGAGCGGCGGTAGGCGCGACAACATATTTTTTGCTCGTCATTCCGGCGAAAGCCGGAATCCAGTGTCTTTGCCTGAAATGACCCTCAACAACGCGGCCAAAGCATGACCGCGATGACTGACGCGGTTCTTCACCGCAGGCTCGAGTTCGCCGGCGCCGGCATTCAGCGTCGGATCAAAAAACACCGGGTCGTAGCCGAAGCCGCGGTCGCCGCGCGGTGCGTGCAGAATCATTCCGCGCCAGCGGCCTCCGGCGATCAGCGGTGCGGGATCGTCGGCGCGACGCAGCAAAACGATCGTGCAATGAAAATGCGCCGCGCGTTTTGCATCGGGTACGTCGTGCAGCGCATCGAGCAGTTTGGCGATATTTGCTGCGCTGTCGCCGTGGCGGCCGGCGTAGCGCGCCGAGATCAGTCCCGGCGCGCCGCCGAGTGCGTCGACGCACAGGCCGGAATCGTCGCCAAGCGCGGGCAGACCGGAAAGCCGCGCGGCGTGCCGTGCCTTCAACAATGCGTTCTCGACAAAGGTGCTCGCAGTCTCGTCGGCATCGGCGATGCCGAGCTCGCCTTGCGACACCAGCTCGATGCCGCTGTCGGCAAGCACTTCGCGGATTTCCCGGAGCTTGCCGGCGTTGCCGCTGGCGAGGACGAGTTTCATCGCACCGACGGCTCGATCAGATCCCAGCGATTGCCATAGAGGTCGCGGAACACGACGACCGTGCCGTAGGCTTCGTGGCGCGGCGCTTCCTCGAAGCGGGCGCCGGCAGTGGTCAAGCGCGCGTGGTCGCGCATGAAATCGTCGGTATGCAGGAAGAAGCCGACGCGTCCGCCGTGCTGGTTTCCGATCGCGGCTTCCTGTGTGGCCGTTGCGGCACGTGCCAGCAGCAAGCTGAAATGCGCGTTGCCCGCCGGTGCCATCCGCACCCAGCGTTTGCCGCCGCCGCGATCTTCGTCTTCGAGCAACGCGAAACCCAGTGCCTTGCCGTACCAGGCGATCGCCTCGTCATAGTCGCGTACGATGACGGCGATCATGGCGACACAGGCTCTCACGACGAGAGCGCCTCGTGCTGCAAGGCAAAAAGTTCACTAATCCCTTTTTGCGCCAGTGCCAGCAGCGCATCGAGTTCCTCACGGCGAAACGCGTGGCCCTCGGCGGTGCCCTGCAGTTCGATAAAGCCGCCGCCATCGTTCATCACTACATTCATGTCGGTGTCGCAGTTGGCGTCCTCGGCATAATCCAGATCAAGCACCGGGGTTCCGCGATAGACGCCGACCGACACGGCGGCGACGGCGCCGATGACGGGATTCTTCTTCAGCGCCTTTCGCTCTTGCAGGTTGCGTACGGCATCGATCAGTGCGACGTAGGCGCCGGTAATCGACGCGGTGCGTGTACCCCCATCGGCCTGCAGCACGTCGCAGTCGAGCGTGATCGTGCGTTCGCCCAGCGCAGCACGATCCACGCAGGCGCGCAGGCTGCGCCCGATCAGGCGCTGGATTTCCATCGTGCGTCCGCCCTGGCCGCCGCGCGCGGCTTCGCGCTGGCTGCGTTCATGGGTAGCGCGCGGCAGCATGCCGTATTCGGCGGTGATCCAGCCCTCGCCCTTGCCACGCAGGAATGGCGGGACTTTTTCCTCGACGCTGGCGTTGCACAGCACGCGCGTGTCGCCGCAGGCGATCAGGACCGAGCCTTCGGCGTGGCGGGTGTAGTGGCGTTCGATGCTGACCGCTCGGAGCTGGTCGGGCAGGCGGCCAGAGGGACGCGAGACAGTACCCATCGAGATAGCGGCCATGCGAATAATTTCCAAAAGATCGGGCGCGGAGTTTACCATTGCCGTCCCTCCCGATCCCGGATACCACGCGCATGATCCGCAGCATGACTGCTTTCGCCGTTGCCGAGGCCGACACACGCTGGGGTTCATTGAGCTTTGAATTGCGCTCGGTCAATCACCGCTATCTGGAACTCAATCCGCGCCTGCCCGAAGAATTGCGCGCGATCGAACCGGCGCTGCGCGAACGTGTCGCAGCCAAGCTCACGCGCGGCAAGGTCGACGTCAATCTGCGCTTTCGTCCGCTCGATGCTGCCGCTGCCGACATCCGTATCAACGATGGCGTGCTCGACAAACTGGAACGCACCGCAGCCGTGCTCGGCGAACGCTTTCCAAAACTCGCCACCGATTTCACCCGCGTGCTCGAATGGCCGGGCGTATTGCTGCGCGAGGAAGTGGATCAGGAAGGCCTGCGTCAGGCCGCGCTCGACCTGCTCGATCGCGCGCTCGCCGACATGCTCGCCACGCGCCAGCGTGAAGGCGAGCGCCTCGGCGTGTTCCTGCGTGAGCGACTCGATGCGGTCGCGCGCATCGTCGCCCAGGTGCGCGAATGGTTGCCGGACATCCGTGCGGGTCTGCGTGCACGGCTCGAAGGGCGGCTTGCCGAAATCAAGCAAAGCGCCGAGCCGGGCCGACTCGAACAGGAACTGGTGCTGCAACTTTCGCGCATGGATGTGGATGAGGAACTCGATCGCCTGGCCGCGCATGTTGCCGAAACCCGTCGTGTACTCGGATTACCCGAGGCGGTGGGCCGGCGTCTGGATTTTCTGTTGCAGGAATTCAATCGCGAGGCCAACACGCTCGGCTCCAAATCCGTTGACCAGCGTACCACCCAGGCCGCCGTGGAGTTGAAGGTGCTGATCGAGCAGATTCGGGAACAGGTACAGAATATCGAATAGTATACAATGTCCGGAACCCTCTACATCGTCGCCGCTCCGTCGGGCGCTGGAAAAACCAGTCTTACGCGCGCGCTGCTTGAGCGCGAGCCGGGGATGGTGTTGTCGGTGTCGTATACCTCGCGACCGCCCCGACCGGGTGAGATTGATGGTGTGCATTACCATTTCATCACGCGTGCTGAATTCGAGGCCATGATTGCGCGTGGCGAGTTTTTCGAACACGCGATCGTGCATGGCGATCTGAAAGGCACCGCGCGCGCACCCGTTGAACGCACGCTTGCACAGGGCAAGGATGTGCTGCTGGAAATCGACTGGCAGGGCGCGCGCCAGGTGCGTGAAAAATTGGATGGCACCGTGAGTATTTTCATCCTGCCGCCGTCGCGGCCGGAACTCGAACGCCGCCTGCGCGCACGCGCGTCCGACAGCGAGGATGTGATCCGCAGGCGCCTGACAGATTCACGTCTCGACCTGGCGCACGCACCGGAGTTCGACTACTCCATCGTCAACGACGATTTTGCCGCCGCGCTCGCTGAACTGTGCGCAATCGTGGAAGCTCGCCGGCACGGACACGAGTATCCGCATGCGGATCATTCGGCGCTGCTGGCCGAGCTGCTGAGTCACGATTGATTGAATCGGGCCGGATTAATCAGGCCTGATCAAATCGGAATTGATCGTTTGCCGTGCTGACGCTGCGCTTAACCGGCTCACCGGTTTTGCTTTCGCCGCGCGCCGCGCTCGGGTAAGGTAGCTGTCCCCGTCCGCCGCCACCTGTTCGAATCGTATGAGCGCCAGCGTGACCCCGCAAACCCAACCTGAAAACGATTCGATCAAGGACGGATTGATGCCTGACGCATTGATCAGAATCCGTGGCTTGCGCACGCAGCTTGGTACCAAGACCATCTTCGATGGCGTCGATCTGGATATTCCACGCGGCAAAGTTACCGCGATCATGGGGCCGAGCGGCACCGGCAAAACCACCTTGATGCGCCACATCACCGGGCAGCTTGTTCCGGATGCGGGCGAGATCGTGGTCGATGGCGCGAATCTGGCGCGAATCGGTCGCGATGCATTGTTCGCGCTGCGCGAGAAAATCGGTTATCTGTTCCAGAATTCGGCGTTGCTCACCGATTATTCGGTGTTCGAGAACGTCGCGTTTCCGCTGCGCCAGCATCTAAAACTGCCGGAAGAACTGATACGCAATATCGTGCTGACCAAGCTGCAGGCGGTGGGTTTGCGCGGTGCGGCCGAACTCATGCCGAGCGAGTTGTCCGGCGGCATGATGCGGCGCGTCGCTCTCGCCCGCGCCATCGTGCGCGATCCGATGCTGATCATTTACGACGAACCTTTCGTCGGTCTGGACCCGATCGCGCTGAACCAGATACTTAAACTGATCCACACCCTCAATCAGACGCTCAGCATTACCAGCATCCTCGTGGCGCATGAATTGGCCGCGGTGCGCCGGGTGGCCGATCACATTTATCTGCTTGCGGCCGGCAAGATCGCTGCGTACGGCACGCCCGACGAGCTCGCGCGCGGCGAAACGCCGTGGACGCGGCAATTCTTCAGCGGTGAAGCCGACGGTCCGGTGCCGTTTCATTATCCGGCACCGGATTATGCGACACAGCTGGGTCTGATCGGAGGCAAGGCGTGAACGCCGTGCGCAAGCCGTCATCGCGGTTCGCCGAGAGTCTGGCCCAGATCGGGGCCTGTGGCATTTTCCTGTTCCGCATTCTCGGTGCAGTGCCGCTGAGTCTGCGTTATCTGCGCGAAACTGTGCGGCAAATATATTTCGTCGGCGCGATGAGCCTGGTCATCATCATGACCTGTGGCTTGTTCGTCGGCATGGTGCTCGGGCTGCAGCTTTACCACACCTTGTCGATCTTCGGCGGCACGGCAGCGCTGGGTACGGTGGTGGCACTGTCGCTGTATCGCGAACTGGGTCCGGTGGTGACGGCGCTGCTGTTCGCCGGCCGCGCCGGCACGTCGATCACCGCCGAAATCGGCCTGATGCGCGCGACTGACCAGCTTGACGCGATGGAGATGATGGCGGTCGATCCGATGGCCTACGTCGTCGCGCCACGCTTTCTCGCCGGGGTCATCGCGATGCCGTTGCTGGTTTGCGTGTTCAACGCGCTCGGTATTCTCGGCGCACATCTGGTCGGCGTGATCTGGCTCGGTCTGGACAATGGCACGTTCTGGTCGAACATGACCTCCAGCGTCGATGTCTGGTCGGACGTGATCACCGGCGTGTGGAAGAGCGTGGCTTTCGGCGCGGTGTGTACGCTGATCGCGACGTTCCAGGGCTACACCACGCCGCCGACCAGTGAGGGCGTGGCCTACGCGACCACACGCACGGTGGTGTTTTCCTCGATTGCCACCCTGGCGATCGATTTCGTAATGACGGCATTCCTGATGTGACGTCACCTGATGTGACGCGAGGCAGACATTTATGGCACAACGACAATCCTTCCAGATCGGCACCGGACTTTTCATCCTGCTTGGTTTTGCCGCGCTCGCGTATCTCGCCACGCAGACCACCAGTCTGGCCAATTATCGCCAGGGCGACAGCTATGCGATCAAGGCGCGATTCACCAATATCGGCCAGCTCAAGCTGCGTGCGCCGGTGAAGGTTGCCGGCGTGCGCGTAGGCAGCGTCAGCAGCATCGTGCTTGAGCCGGACCGGCTGGATGCGCTGGTCACGCTGTCGATCGACGATCGCTACAAGACGATTCCCAACGATTCCGGGGCGGCAGTATTCACCAGCGGTTTACTCGGCGACCAGTATGTTGCGATTCAGCCGGGCGGTTCGCCGGACATGTTCAAGAATGGCGACGAAGTCGTGCTGACGCAGAGTTCGGTGCAGCTCGAAGAACTGATCGGCAAATATTTGCTCGGCGGCGACGCGGGCAAGAGCGGCGACAAGGCCGAGCAGAAACCCGACGCGCCAGCCGGCGAAAAATCCGGCAAATAGCCAAAGGACAGAGGTGACGACAATGCGCTTTTTATCTTTCTTGCTTTGTATATTCGCGCTGGGGGCAATGGTGCCGGTGCATGCGGACAATCCTGCACCCGGCCAGCCCACACCCAATCAGGTGGTGCAGGGCATCGTCGACGATCTGGGCAAGACGATGGAGGCGCGCCGGGCCGAATTGCAGCAGAACCGCGAGGCCCTGCTCAAGGTGATCGATGGCATCGTGTTGCCGCATTTCGACATCGACTATGCTTCGATCCTGGTGCTCGGCCAGAACGCTCGCACGGCCACTCCTGCGCAGCGCGCGCGCTTCGCCAAGGCCATGTACAACTCGATTACGCATCGCTATGCCGAAGGTCTGCTCAAGTACACCGAAGGTCGCGTGCGTGTGCTGCCGTTTCAAGGCGAGCTGAACGAACAGCGCACCCTGGTGCGCACCCAGGTCGTACTCGACGATGGCAAGGTTGTGCCCGTGGACTATGCATTCCGCAAAACCAAGGACGGCAACTGGAAGGCCTACGATGTCATCATCGAAGGCATTTCCTACATCACCAATTATCGCAACCAGGTCGCGCAGGAAATTGCCAAAACGAGTCTTGATGCACTGACTGTGCGGCTGGAATCGCAAGGCGCCGATGCGCTCAAGAGCATGGAGCAGGGCGGCAAGCAGTGAACGCAACGCCCTTTTTCAATGTCGAGTCCGACACCCTGGGCACATTGCGCGTGTCCGGGGCGATCTCGTTCACGAATGCCGCGGGTGCGCTGATGCAGGCACCGCAGATCACGCGTGCCGGCAGCACGTTGAATCTGGATCTGGCGGCGCTGGAAAACGCCGACAGCGCCACCCTGGCGGTGCTGATCGCGTGGGCTGCGCAGGCCTGCCGAGGCGGTGCCCGGCTGCGCTATCTGAGGGCGCCGCAGGGGCTACGCAATCTGGCGCGGCTGTGCGATGTGGAGAAGTTGCTGGGCTTGGCGTAGCTTGTCATTCTGGCAATCCCTGCCGGGATGACAGCAACAAAAAATCCGGTATTCCGTTTCTACGATTATTGTTTGCCCGCCGCCGGGCCATCGCCTGACTTCTTCTGCTGCTTCTCGTACTGCTCCTGTTCTTCCAGCAGCTTGTCGGCGTCGACATCGTTGACGCCCTGCAATGACTGGATCACCGCAAGCGGAGGTTCGCCGCGGTAGATCTGATACAGGCGGCGCTGACGATAGGCGTCGCGGTAGAACACGTAGGGATCGTAGACGCCTTCAAGCAGGCCCTCGGCGTCGATCGCGCTGGAACGCAGCGTGATCAGATAGGCCACGGTCGGCAGGTATTGGGCATCCAGGTTGAAATCATGGCTCGCTTCGTACCAAGACAAGGGGTCGAATAAATACCTGTCTACCGGGAAGGAGGCAATATCGCGACCCGTGGTCGAGCCAAGGAGCGGCAGCACCAGGTAGGGGCCTTCGGGCACACCCCACTTCGCGAGGGTCACGCCGAAATCGGTGCTGCTGGCTTCCATACCCAGCTCACTGGCTGGATCGAAGAAGCCCAGCAGGCCAATTGTGGTGTTGATCGCCAGTCGGCCAGTCGCTTTTCCCGCTTCCTTGAGGTTGGCCTGGAGCACGTCGTTAGCGATGGTGATCGGCGATTCGACGTTGGCGAAGAAGTTGCTGATCAGGGTGCGCGACGTCGGATTGGTGATCTTGCGATAACCTACGGCGATCGGACGGATGGCGGCGCGGTCAGCGAAATCGTTGAACGCGTACATCTTGCGGTTGAAATTTTCGTAGGGGTCGTCCTTGCGCGGCATCGGCGTGGCGCAGCCGGCCAGCAGGGCAAGGCCAAGCCCCAGGCCAACGAGTTTTTGCGCGGACGTATAAGGCATATCGTTTCGTTTCCCGGCGAGATATTGGGCGGCGCTGCGCGCTCATGCTGTGCGCCGTCTCATTCAGAGCGGTGTAGCCTAAAGCATGTGGGGGCGTTTTTGCACGGCACAATCACGCGCCTGTGCAGTCGTCGTTCAGCTGCGCAGTTTGCGCTGCATAATCGTCTGCCGCTACAATGCTCGCTGTGTAAATTTATGAATCAGCATCGTTTTTGAGGAATTTATGGCACGTATTACCGTGGAAGATTGTCTGGCGGTGGTGGATAACCGCTTCGAACTGGTGCTGATGGCGACCAAGCGCGCGCGACAACTGGCCAATGGAGCCGACGCGCTGGTCGATGCCAGCAACGACAAGCCGACCGTGCTCGCATTGCGCGAAATCGCCGGTCGCAAGGTCACCCAGGAACTGATCGACGAGATTGCCCGTCAGGAACGCGAGAAGGCCGAACGCGAAGCGCTGGAATGGGCTGCGGCCGAAGTCGACGAAGATCTGGCCAAGGGCGGCGACGACCTGTAATGCGCAGAGTCAGGCCAGCAGGGCAATTCCTGCGCCGGCCTGCGGCGATCATCGCCGGTTGTCCGGCGCGGATGGCCTGGACGGCCTGATCTGCCGCCCGAGACAACCATGAGCACGGCGACGCGGGACACCCTCCCTGCCGACGTGCAAGCATTGCAACAACGCCTGCTCGCCTATCTTCCGGCCGAGCAGGTTGCGCGTGTCCGCGACGCCTATCTGATCGGCGCGCGTGCGCATGCCGGCCAAAAGCGGAAAAGCGGCGAACCGTATATCACGCATCCGGTGGCGGTTGCCGGCATCCTGGCCGATCTGGGCATGGATGCGGAAACCATCATCGCTGCGATCCTGCACGACACGCTTGAAGACACGCCATTGTCGCGCGCAGAACTCGAGGCCGCGTTCGGTGCCACGGTTGCCGAACTGGTCGATGGCGTCACCAAGCTCGACAAGATCAAGTTCCGCAGCCTGCAGGAAGCCGCCGCGGAAAGTTTCCGCAAGATGCTGCTGGCGATGGCGCGCGATCTGCGCGTGATCCTGATCAAGCTCGCCGATCGTTTGCACAATATGCGCACGCTGGCGGCGATGGCCCCCGAAGCGCGCCGCCGCATCGCGCGCGAAACCCTCGACATTTACGCGCCGATCGCACAGCGCCTGGGCATGAACAAGTTCCGCGCCGAGTTGCAGGAATTGGGTTTCCGCGCGCTTTTCCCGATGCGCCATCGGGTAATCGCCGAACGCATCAAGAGCGTGCTCGGCAACCGGCGCGAGGCCATGGGCAAGATCGAGGCGGCATTATCTGCGCGGCTGACGCAGGAGAATATGCGCAGCCGGGTCGTCAGCCGGGTCAAGTCGCCGTACAGCATCTATTCGAAGATGCGTGCCGAGCACAAGACCTTCGCCCAGGTCATGGACGTCTACGGGTTTCGGGTAGTCACCCAGGCGACGATGGATTGCTACCACGCGCTCGGCGCCATTCACACGCTCTACAAGCCGCTGGATGCGCGCTTCCGCGATTTCATCGCCATTCCAAAAGTCAACGGCTATCAATCACTTCACACTGTGCTGTTCGGGCCATTTGGCGCGCCCATCGAGATCCAGATCCGCACCGAGGACATGGATCACGTCGCCGAGCGCGGCGTCGCCGCGCATTGGGTGTACAAGACCTCGGCCGAGCCTGCCAGCGCCGCGCAGGCGCGCGCGCGCGAATGGGTAGCGGGTCTGGTCGATGCGCAGACGCGCGAGCCGTCGTCGCTGGAATTTCTTGAAAATGTAAAAGTGGATTTGTTCCCGGACGACGTCTACCTGTTCACACCCAAGGGCAGCATCCTGGCGTTGCCGCGCAACGCCACCGCGCTGGATTTTGCCTATGCCGTGCATACCGATGTCGGCACTCACGCGGTCGCCGCACGCGTCGACAAGAAACTGGTGCCGCTGCGCCAGCATCTGAATTCCGGCGAAACCGTCGAGGTGATCACTGCGCCGTCGGCCAGCCCCAGTCCGCAGTGGCTGGAATGGGCGGTTTCGGCCAAGGCGCGCACGGCGATCCGGCATTTCCTCAAACGCCTGCAACACGAGGATGCCGTCGAGTTCGGTCATCGCATGCTCGATCGCGCACTGGATGCGCGTGGCGCCTCGCTCGAAACGATTCCGGCGAAGGCGCTCGATCGTTATCTCGCCGAGGCCAAATTCAAGCGTCTGGAAGAATTGCTCGCCGATATCGCACTCGGCAATCGCATGCCGGATCAGGTTGCCGCACAACTCGCGCAGACGCCCGGCGCCAGCCTGCCCGGACGCACGCGCCATCCGCCCGAGAAAATCCTGATCAACGGCAGCGAACGCGGTGTATTGAGCTTCGGTAACTGCTGCCACCCGTTGCCGGGCGATGACATCGTCGGTTACCTGTCGGCCGGCAAGGGCATCGTGGTGCACCGGCACGATTGTCCGAACATGCCGGAGTATAAAAAGTCACCTGAACGCCTGGTGGCAATCGGCTGGGATCGCGAAGTCAGCGGTGACTACCGTGTGCAGTTGCGTGTGGTGGTCGACAACAAACCCGGCGTGCTGGCGACAGTGGCTGCGGCCATCGCCGAAGGCGACTCGAACATCGAGAATGTCGAATACCAGGAACGCGATCAGCAGACCTCGACTCTGATGTTCACCATCGAAGTGCGAAACCGCAAACATCTGGCCGACGTCATGCGCCGCGTGCGCCGTGCCGGCGTTGTGCATGGCGTGTACCGGTTCCCGTGAGTTCCGTCGACGGTTTTTGATTATCATTTCTCCACCCCAGCAGCCGTCTACGGAGTAACCATGAATCGTCAGAACGTCGCGACCGCAAACGCGCCCAAGGCCATCGGCCCCTATTCGCAGGCCGTGCGCTGCGGCAACACGGTATACTTTTCCGGACAGACGCCGATCGATCCGGCGACAGGCGCACTCGTTGCCGGCGACATCACCGCACAGGCGCGGCGGGTGTTCGAGAATCTGCTTGCGGTGTGCCAGGCAGTCGATGGCTCATTCGGGCAGGTCGTGCGCGTCGGTATTTATCTGACCGATCTGGCCAATTTTGCTGCGGTGAATGCGGTGATGAAGGAATACTTTCGCGAACCCTTTCCGGCGCGCTCGACAATCGGCGTTGCCTCGCTGCCGCTGAATGCCCAGGTCGAGATCGACATGATCCTGGTATTTGACTAGACGCGTGGCTTGCGCGCAGTCGTCAGCCAATTCGGCCGCGGTCGCAACCGAGGCTGCTGCGCGCCCGATTGCGGTGCTGCCCGGCGTCGGTCCGGCACTGGCTTCGACCTTGCAGCGTCTGGGTCTGACGACATTGCAGGATCTGTGGTTCCACCTGCCGCTGCGTTACGAAGACCGCACCCGGATCACGCCGATCCGCGACCTGTGTCCTGGCGACAGCGCGCAAGTCGAGGGCCGCATTGAGGCCATCGAGAAAGGTTTTCGCTATCGGCCGCAATTGCGTGTCGCGATCGGCGACGATTCGCGACAAACTTTACTTTTGCGCTTTTTCCACTTCAACAACGCGCAGGTCAATCAGTTGGCGATCGGTGCACGCCTGCGCTGTTTCGGCGAGGTGCGTCACGGCGCGCAGGGCCTGGAAATGGTGCATCCGCAATACCAGCGGCTTGCCGGCGATGCTGCCGTCGGCGTCGAGGAACGCCTGACGCCGGTGTATCCGAGCACCGAAGGACTGGGTCAAAAGCGACTGGCCGGACTGATCGAGCGCGCGCTGGCGCAGCTGCCGGCGGATGAGGTGCTGGAACTGATTCCGCGCACCGTTGCGCAAAGCAAATAAATTATCGTCGTTGCGCGCGGCCTTGCTCTACGTGCACCGGCCGCCGCCGGATGCGGATCTTTCGAGCCTTGCGCTGGGCGTGCATCCGGCCCAGCAGCGGCTGGCGTTCGAGGAATTGCTGACCCAGCACCTGAGTCTGAAACGCCTGCGCGCGCGGTTGCGTGCACACGCCGCGCCGGCGTTGCATGGCGATGGCGCCCTGCGCGAACGCTTTCTTGCTGCATTGCCCTTCGTGCCGACCCGTAGCCCAGCAGCGAGTCGTCGCCGAAGTCGTGCGCGATCTCGGCGCGCCCGTGCCGATGCTGCGTCTGGTGCAGGGCGATGTCGGCTCGGGCAAGACCGTCGTCGCTGCGATCGCCGCGCTGGCGGCTGTCGAGGCCGGCCATCAGGTCGCATTGATGGCGCCGACCGAATTGCTTGCGGAACAGCATTTCCGCAATTTCCATCGGTGGATGACGCCGCTCGGTGTCGACGTCGTCTGGCTCGCCGGCAAACTCAAGGGCAAGGCGCGTGCGACGGCACTGGTGGAGTTGAGCAGTTCCGCGCAGATTGCGATCGGCACCCACGCCTTGATGCAGGAAGGTGTGGTCTTCCGCAATCTGGGCCTGGTCGTGATCGACGAGCAGCACCGTTTCGGTGTGCACCAGCGCCTGGCACTGCGCGACAAGGGCCGAGTCGGGATGGCGAGGCCATCCCGCATCAACTTGTGCTGACGGCGACGCCGATACCGCGCACGCTGGCGATGACGGCGTATGCCGACCTCGACGTTTCCGTGCTCGATGAGTTGCCGCCGGGACGCACGCCGGTGACGACGGTGGCGATCGCCAATTCGCGCCGCAGCAGAAGTCATCGAACGCATTCGCGCTGCCTGCGCCGGCGGGCGGCAGGCGTATTGGGTGTGCACCTTGATCGAGGAATCCGAGCAATTGCAGGCGCAGGCCGCGGAAGCCGTGCACGCGGAATTGATCGCCGCGCTGCCGGAATTGCGCATCGGTTTGATCCATGGTCGCATGAAGCCGGCGGCAAAGCAGGCTGCGATGGCGCAGTTCGAGTCCGGCGCACTGCGCTGCTGGTGGCGACCACGGTGATCGAAGTCGGCGTCGACGTGCCCAACGCCAGCCTGATGGTGATCGAAAACGCCGAGCGCCTCGGTCTGGCCCAGTTGCACCAGTTGCGCGGCCGCGTCGGTCGCGGCAGCGCGGCATCCAGTTGTGTACTTCTATACCAAATGCCGTTGTCGGCACTGGCGCGCCAGCGCTTGGACGTGCTGCGCGAAACCGGCGACGGTTTCCGCATCGCCGAGAAAGATCTGGAACTGCGCGGTCCCGGCGAAGTGCTGGGCACGCGCCAGACCGGCCAGCTCGCATTGCGCATCGCCGATCTGGCCCGCGATGCGCATCTGCTGCCGGCGGTGCAGCGTGCCGGAGCGGTGCTGTTGCGCGATCATCCCGATCTGGCCGAGCGACTGATCGCGCGCTGGATCGGCGGTGCGACCCGTTATGCCGGCGCCTGACCTGCTCCGGCGTCTGCGTTCGGCGATCCGCATGCTGCGCTGGCGCGAATTTGCGTTGACGCTGCGGCGCTGTCCCTTCTGCGGCGTCAGCGTCATCGTCAGGCTGCGCCGCGACGAGCTCGGTGTCCGCTGTCTGCGTTGCGGTGGAAGCACCGTGCATGTGTCACTAGGCTGGGTAGTGCGCCGGCATTTGCCGGATTTGGGCAAGCTCGATGTGTGCGAATTGTCCGCGCGCGGTCCATTTGTCGCGTACCTGCGGCGCAGCGTGCGCAGCCTCGCCATATCGGAATATTTCGCCGACCTAACTCCGGGTGCGATACGCGATGGCGTGCGCTGTGAGGATGTGCAGTGCCTCACCTATCCCGATGCGAGCTTCGATCTGATCACGCACACCGAAGTGCTCGAACACGTGCCCGACGATGGTCGCGCCTTCGCGGAGTTGTATCGTGTTCTGCGCCCAGGTGGGCACATGTTTTTCACCGTACCGCTGCGCCACGACGGGGCGACGCAAGAACTGGCCGCGTTGCGCGACGGCACGATCTCGTATTTCGCACCGCCGACATACCACCACGATCCCTTGCGCGGCGATGCCGGTATCCTTGTGTTCCGCGATTACAGCAACGACATCATCGCGCGCCTGACCGCAGCGGGTTTCGCGCGTGCCTGGATCGAACCACCTGGTAAGGTGATGCCCTGGGGCTATGGGCGTGCAGTCGTGTGCGCCAGTCGCGACTGATGCGCTAGGATGGGTCGTTAGAACCTGGATGCGGTCGCCATGTGTCTGCGCTGCTAAAAATGGAAAAGTTGAAACTCCTGATCGATACCGACCCCGGCGTGGACGATGCGCTGGCGATTCTGATGGCGCATGCGCACGCGGATGTCGTGGGATTAAGTATCGCCGCCGGTAACGTCGGACTCGGCCATACCGTGAGCAATGCGCTCAAACTGCTCGAGACGATCGGCGCGGATACGCCGGTATTCGCCGGTTGTCCGGCACCGTTGGTGGCGCCTGCCGAGGATGCCGCCTTTGTGCATGGTGCCGATGGCTTCGGTGATACGGGCTACTTGCCGAGCCAGCGGCGCGCGGAGAACGAGCACGCGGCGTCGGCGATCCTGCGCTTGTCGCACGCGCACCCTGGCAAGCTGGTGTTGGTGGCGATTGCGCCCCTGACCAATCTCGCGCTGGCGCTCAGGCTCGATCCGGGCTTGCCGCAGCGCGTGGCGAAGCTCGTGATCATGGGCGGCGCGGTCACTGGCCGCGGCAACACGCAGCGGGTGCCGGCCGAGTTCAACATCGGCTTCGATCCCGAAGCTGCGCATGTGGTTTTTTCCACGTGGCCGCATTTTACACTTGTGGACTGGGAGGCTACGACACGTCACGGTGTCGCCTTCGAGACCGTGGATCGCTGGCTCGCCGCCGACAATCCGCGTGCGCGCTTCTATGCCGCGATCTCGCGCAAGACACGCGAATGGACGCAGGCGCGCGGCCGGCCACGGTTGCTGGTGGCCGATGCGCTGGCGATGGCTGTGGCGCTGCAACCGGATATCGTCCTGCGCGCGGAAGATCGCCATGTCGCGATCGAATTGACCGGCGCGCTCACGCGTGGCGCGACGGTTGTGGATTGGGAGAATCGCTTCGCCAAGCCGGCAAATGCGCACATCGTGCTCGACGTCGACCAAGCGCGTTTCGAGGCGCTGGTTGCTTCGACGCTTGGCGTCGGCTGAAACGCTGCGTCAGCGCCCTTCACTACATCGCGTGGATGCGGAAAGGGCGTATCGTCCGCGCGACTACCAGATCTTTACCTGCGCCTCGCCGGCCCGCACCATCGGGTCGCCGGCCTTGCACTGGAACGCCCGGGCGAACTGCGGCATGTTGGACGGCGCCGCCATCGCGCGAATCGGCGCCGGCGAGTGCGGGTCGGTATTGAGCATCAGCTCGGCGGTTTTCTCGCGCGAGCTGCCATGCCACACACGCGCCCAACTGAGGAAGAATCGCTGGTCCTCGGTCATGCCGTCGATCTTTTTGCCGGCTTCCTTCGGGTTGGCCTTCAATGCGGTCTGCAGCGCGTCATAAGCCACGTTGATGCCGCCCAGATCGGCGATGTTCTCGCCCAGAGTCAATTGACCGTTGATGTGCAGATCGGGTTTTTCCTTGATCGGCGCGTAGGCGTCGAACTGCTGCACCAGTTTCTTGGTGCGTGCATCGAATTTTGCCTTGTCGTCCTTGGTCCACCAGTCCGCACGATTGCCCTTGCCGTCGAACTGGCTGCCCTGGTCGTCGAAGCCATGGCTGGATTCGTGGCCGATCACCGCACCGATGCCGCCGTAGTTGAGGGCGTCGTCGCCATTGGCGAAAAAGAATGGCGGTTGCAGGATCGCCGCCGGGAAGTTGATGGTATTGGTGCTCGGCGAGTAATAGGCGTTCACCGTCTGCGGTGTCATGCCCCATTCCTTGCGGTCGGTCGGCTTGCCGATCTTGCCGATATCGTAGTCGTAGTTGTACTTGTCCGCCGCCTTGATGTTGGCGAAATAGTTGTCCGGAGAAATTGTCAGGCCGCTCCAGTCGCGCCATTCGCCCGGGTCCGGATAACCGATCTTGGGCAGGAAGTCGTTCCATTTGTCGATGGCCTTGGCCTTGGTTTCCGGGCTCATCCAGTCGAGATGCTCGATGCGCTGCTTCAATGCGTCACGCACGTTGACTACCAGTTGCTCCGCGCGGGCCTTGGCTTCAGGCGGGAAGTACTTGGCGACATAGAGTTCACCCAGTCCCATGCCCATGGAATGGTTGACCGTGCCGAGTACGCGCTTCCAGCGGAGTTTCTGTTCCGGCTGACCGGACAGGATCTTGTCGTAGAAATCGAAATGATTGGCCTCGAACGCCTGGCTCAGGTCGGTTGCGGCATCGCTGATGGTGTGGAAGCGCAGATACGCCTGCCATTGCGCGATCGGCGCGTCCGTCAGCAGTTTGTCGAACTCGGCGATGAAGTTCGGTTGCGTCAGCGAGAAGCCCTTGCCGACATTTACGCCTTGCGCGTCAAAGAACTTTTCCCAACGGAAGTGCGGGCTGACCTTGTCGGCCTCGGCGACGCTGACGAAGTGGTAGCGGTTATCGAGGTTGCGCAACTCGGTCGGCGCCAGCGACGCCTTGGCCAGTTCGGTTTCGAATGCCATCACTTGATCGGCCTGTTGCTTCGCGTTGGCCGCGGACACGCCGGTCAGTTCCAGCGACTTGGCGATATAGGCCAGATACGCCTCGCGGATTGCCTTGTCCTCGGGCTTGAAATAGTAATCCCTAGTCGGTAACCCCAAGCCGCCCTGATGCACGAAACCGATCTGGATGCTCGCGTCATGAAAATCTGCGCCGGAGCCAAAGTGAAACACGTAGAAATCGCCGTCGGCAAAACTCCGATCAAGAAAGTTGGCGACGTCGGCACCGTTTTTCAAGCCGGCGATCGCGGTCAGTTTCGGTTTGATCGGATCAAAGCCGGCTTTGTCGATTGCGGCTTCGTCCATGCCGGAAGCGTACAGCCAGCCGATTTTCTGTTCGATCGATCCGGGTTTGGCGCTGCCGGCATTCTTGGCTGCGTCCTCGACGATCTGGTGCTGATCGACGAGGCTTTTTTCGTGCAGTTCGTTGAACGAACCCCAGCGCGTCTCGTCAGCCGGTATTGGATTGGCCGCGACCCACTTGGCGTTGACGTAATCGTTGAAATCCTGGCACGGGCTGATCTTCGTGCTCAGTTCATTCATGTCGAAATTGCTGTCCGCGGCAACGGCCGAGCCGGCGCTCAGCGCCAGAACGACAGCCAATGCGATCGGCTTGAACGTGAGCATGTTCATCGGAATTCTCCTGCAGTTGGATTTACAAGTTGGATTTAACCGGGAAGGCCAAGACACCGCTGCTATAGCCCGGCAGGCCGTCGAGATGGATTGGCAGCCTATGCCAGCCGCCAGCGCATCGCAAGCGAACACTGACGTGTCAGCCGGGCTGCTCGCGGACCGTGGCCGGAGCCTCTGCCTGCAAGGGATTGCGGAACCAGATGTCGGTTTGCGGGAAGGCCATCTCGATGCCGTGTTCGCGAAAGACCTCGGCGATGCGCGTATACAATGCGCTGCGAGCGCGGTTGCGGTCGCCGATCTCACCGATGAACACGCGCAGATCGAAATCGAACGTGCAGGCGGAAATCTGCACGAACCAGCAGCTCGGGGCCGGATCCTTGACCACCAGCGGTTCGGCTGCGGCGATCTCGAGCAGCAGATCGCGCACCTGACGCGGATCGCTCGCGTAAGCGGCGCCGATGCGCAACACCACGCGGGTGACGGTGTCCGACAGGGTCCAGTTGGTCAGGCGCTCAGTGATGAAGGTCCTGTTGGGAACGACGACTTCCTTGTTGTCCCAGTCGATCAGGGTGGTCGCACGCGTGCGGATGCGCGCGACGCTGCCTTCGGTGTTGCCGATCGAGATCACGTCGCCGATGCGGAATGGACGCTCGAACAAGACAATCAGGCCGGAAATGAAATTGGCGAAGATTTCCTGCATGCCGAAACCCAGTCCCACCGAGAAGCCGGCAGCGAGCCATTGCAGATTGCTCCAGCGCAGGCCGAGCATCGACAGGCCGACGATGGTGCCGACGATAACGATCAGATACCGGGTCACACTGGTGACGGCGTAGCGTGTCGGCGCGTCGACGTGAAAACGGCGCAGCACGCCGACTTCGAGCAGGCCAGGCAGGTTGCGCGTCGCCACCCAGGTCAGGACGAACAGCACCAGCGCTTCAAGCAGATCGAGCAGGCTGATGTAGACGATCGGATTTGCCGCATCCGTCTGTGGCGGCTGGACCCAGTGGAAATGCGGATACAAGGTGATGTTGCCGAGCAGCGCCAGTGCCGGCGTAATATCCGACCATATCCACAACAACATGCCGACGCTGCCGAGTATCGTCAGCGCGCGCAGCAGACGACGGGTTTGTGCACTGATGCTGGCGACCGTGATTTCCTCGGTCGCGGGTAGTTCCGGCAAGTCCTCGCCGTCGCCGCGCTCGCTCTGTGTCTCTTCGCTGATTTGTTTTTCCTGCATGCGTCTGAGTGCGAGACGGCGTTCGCCCAGCACCAGCCAGCGCACCGCCAAGCCATAGAGCGTGGCCACGCCGAGCAACGCCCCGAGCGATTCCAGCAGGTGCGCACTCAGGGCCTGCGCCGTGACGAAGTAGCCGAGTAGATCCAGCAAAACCAGCGCGCCGCAAATTGCGGCCAAAGCAATTCGCAGCATTTGCCGCAAACGTTGCGGTTCGGTCAGGACGACATTGCGCAGGGTCCAGACGCGACCCGGGGCGAGCAGTTGCCAGCACAGCCAGCCGGTGCCGCATAAAGCCAGTGCAAAAATTAACCGGCCGAGAGTGCCCAGTGGCGCGTCGCTGCCCGGGCGGGCCATCAGCAGGATCAGAAAAGCCACCGGCAGGATCGACGCGGCGAGTACAGGAACCGCAGTATACAAAGCCTCCCGACGCGGCCGCGGCCAGCGAAAATGGTATTGGGCCAGTCCGTTCTCTACGGTCAGGGCGCGCAGAAAAGCGAGCGCGCCAGCCGGCAGGGCCAGTGCGACGAGGGCTTGGCCAATGCCGTCGCTGAAGCCGCTGCCGTTGACTCCGGCGTGTTGCCAGAGCTTGCCCAGCAGCCACAGCGCGAACGGCAATGGCAACGCCCTGAGTACGCTCCACATCAGGGCCTGGCCGGTCAGGCCGTAATGATCGGTGCGGATGCGCCGCATCGGCCCGGTGATGAGTTCGAGCTGTGCCGGCGCGCGCCCGCGCAGCCAGAGCAGGACGAGCAGGCCAAGGATGGCCGCGCCGCTGGTCACGGGAATGGCAACAGCGCTGCGGGCGGCATTGGTCAGCGTGCGCGGCCAGCGCGGCGAAGCGAAAAAATCCCAGCTGTCCTGAGGTAGCTGCGCAAACCAGGCGGCGTTCACCGGGGTATGGCTGGGTGTCCACAGCAGTCTTGAATCCAGCAGTGAGCCGAGTTTGTCGGTCGCGGTGATCAGGCTCTGCAGTTGCCGCTCGGCGTCGGCCAGTGCTGCGGCCAGCCGCGTTTGTTGCGTCATGAGACGCGGCACAAGTTCGGCTCGGGTGTTGTAGAGTCGGTACAGACCCGCGCGCAATTTTTCGATGACGTCGGCCGGCGCGCCGTCCACGCGCGTCAATGTCTGGTCGACGACGCCACCGATATCCGCGAGTGCGGCCTGCTGTTCGCGCTGATCGATCAGGTCCATGCGCGTTTTCGCCAGTTCTGTCTGCACATCGGCAAGCCGGCGTTTGAGTTGCGCCAGCGGCTTGAGTTTGCGCTGTTCGGCCAGCAGGATCAGGCCGACCGCCTCGGTAACGCCACCGATGCGGACGCGTTCCTGGGTGTTGGCCAACGCCTGCTCGGCGTCCTGCTGCGCGCTGTCGAGTTCCTGTTTGTGCGTGCGCAATTCACCGAGGCGGGCGATGGTTTTGCTGAGTTGATCGCACAAGGTGACGTTGGCGTCGGCGGTTTCGCCAAGCAAACGCGAGCGTGCGCCGACATCGGCGCGTTCGCGGCCGATGCGCGCGCACAACTCGGTGACATCGGCGCCGGTGCGGCTGAGCACCAGACTTTCCAGCGCGGCAACGTGCTGACCGAGTTCGTTCACCGCGCGCTGGCGCTCACGCCATTGCGCCGAAAGCAGACGCAGACGTGGTTCGTAGCTGCGGTTTTCCAGATTCAGTAGCGCGATCTGGATCATGGCCACGCGTTGCGTCGCTTGCGTGCGCAAGGTTTGCGCTGCGGCCAGCGGCGCAGGGGCGGTTGCGTCCACAGCCGCGGCATTGGCCGTGCCCAGCGCCGTATGGGCGGCGGCCAGTTCATCGCGCAGTTGCGCCGGACGCGCATTTTGACGGCGGATTTCGGCGTCCAGTGTCGCCATCGCGCTACGCGCTGCGGTCTGCGCGTCGCGTTCGCGTGCGAGCAGGCTTTCCAGTTGCTCCACAGTGGCCCGTTCCGGTAGCGCCGCACGCCAGGCGAGCAGGGCGCCGGTGTTGTCGCGTGCCAGGGTGTCGTCGAGCTTCTGCGCTTCGGGCTCGGCGCTGTCGACGGACTGGCGTTGGTTTTGCCATTGCTGCGCCAGTTGATCGGCGCGGGTTTCATCGTCCAGCGCCTGATGTAGAAGCTTTTCGGCTTGTTTGCGCGCGTCGTTGCCCAGATTGCGCTGTTCCGGCAACGCCTTGAGCGCGGCGGCAATGGCAGGCGCATTCGTAGCCGGCAAGGTGGCATCCGCGCTGGTTTCGGCATTTGTGCCGGTAGCGGATTTCACCCAGCGGCCACGCAGCTTTGCTTCATCGTCGACGCTGATGGTCTTGAGCCCGGCATCGACGATCTCGCGCAACGGCGGCCAATCCGCGCGCAGCGCGAACGCCAGCGGCGCTTCGATGCCAAGTTGGCCGGAAAGATCGATTTCCGAACGCAATTTCAGGCGCTCGAGCGCGGCTGCGGTGGTGATCGCATCGCCGACGAAGGCGTCGGCGTTGCCGGTTTGCACGGCGTGCAGGGCCGCGGCGATGTCGGCAAACTGAGTGATCTTGGCCTTGCTGCCTTTTGCAATGAGTAGCTCCGGCCACGCTTGGTCGGCGACGACCGCGACCTTGCGCTGGTCGAGCGCATCGAGTTTGTCTAACGCGGGCTTGTCCAGTCCAAGACTGCCGTGGCGCGCATAGATTGCTGCCGACAAGCGCAGGTAGGGTGCGCTGAATGCGGTCCCGGCCTGGGTCGATAGGAAGGCGCTGGCGAACAGATCGGCACGGTGTTCGTGCAGCGCCAGCATCGCCGCGTGACGGTTCGACGCTGACACGAGGCGGAACGTCAGGCCGGTACGCGCAGCGATCAGTTTGAGATAATCCGCGGCCAAGCCCTGTTCGCGGCCATCGCTGC
The DNA here is from genome assembly GCA_963804695.1 of uncultured Gammaproteobacteria bacterium. GTDB lineage: Bacteria > Pseudomonadota > Gammaproteobacteria > Xanthomonadales > Rhodanobacteraceae > Rudaea. Next base: position 1,884,444 of record CAWDRH010000003.1, on the reverse strand, counting down.
CGACGCTGTCGATGGGGGCAAAATCGGCGTCGGCAACGACGCGAATCTCGTGGTGCTGGGTGATCCACTGATGCTGGGCCGGCGTCAACACGGGCGTTTGCGCAAGCGCCGCGGCGACGGGAAGAACGAGAGTCAGACAAAGCGAAAATAGGCGCATGCGGAGTCGCGAGTGGCGGCGGAGGTGGGGCCGAAATGCTGACCCGGCAGGAGGACAAGAGTTCGCAAGTTGCATGATATGCCGTCGAAACGATATCATAAGCATCTTTTCTCGACGTTTTTCGGAGCAGGTTCCATGAAAGCCGACATCCATCCCCAGTACAATCCCGTGGTATTCCAGGATGTCTCCACCAATTTTTCGTTCCTGACCCGGTCGACGATGACCAGCAAGGACACGGTCAAATGGGAGGATGGCAAGGAATATCCCGTGATCAAGGTGGAAATTTCCAGCCAGTCCCATCCGTTCTACACCGGCAAGCACAAGATCATCGACGCCGGTGGCCGCGTCGACAAGTTCCGTCGCCGCTACGCCGCGAAATAATTCCCGTGAGACGCCGGTCGCTTTGCCGCGATCGGCTTGGTTGCGGTCGGTCTACGGGTTGTGCTGTCGTGGCGATCATGTTGGCAGATCGCAAGCCTGTGCGATAATCGTTGTCGTTGCGGGCTCCTAGTCATGCCTGCCTGATATCCGTTTTCGGAGCGCACCTATTGCCGCTGCCGGATGCGGGCCGAGAATGATTCCGACCGAGAACTTCAGCCAAGGAGCCCGCCGTGTCCGACAAGACCGTTCTGCTGACCGATTCCGCGACCAATAAATCCAGCACCTTGCCGCTGGTGACGGGTACTTTGGGCGAGGCTACGGTCGATATCGGCAAGTTGCACAAGGACATGGGTTACTTCACCTACGACCCGGGTTTCATGTCCACCGCCGCGTGCAAAAGTGCGGTTACGTTCATCGACGGCGATGCCGGTATACTCTTATACCGTGGCTATCCGATCGAGCAATTGGCCAAGCAGTCGAGCTTTCTCGAAGTTGCATATCTGCTGATCAACGGCGAACTGCCGGACGCGACCAAGTTCAAGACATTTGAACACGAAGTCACGCACCACACGATGATGCACGAGTCGTTGAAGGGTTTTCTGCACGGCTTTCACCATGACGCGCATCCGATGGCGATGCTGTGCGCATCGGTCGCTTCGCTGTCGGCGTTTTATCACGACACGCTGGATATCAACGACCCGGAACAGCGGCGTCTTGCCGCGATCCGTCTGATTGCCAAGATGCCGACCATTGCAGCGGCGGCCTACCGTTACTCTATCGGCTGGCCATTTCGCTATCCGCGCAACAATCTCGATTACGTCACTCGTTTTCTGCACATGATGTTCGAGGTACCGAGCGAACCGTTGGCTCTGAATCCGGTGACGGCCAAGGCGCTGGATCTGCTGTTCATCCTGCACGCCGACCACGAGCAGAACGCGAGTACCTCGACCGTGCGTCTGGTCGGTTCCACCGGCGCCAATCCTTACGCCTGCGTTGCCGCCGGCATTGCCGCGTTGTGGGGCCCGGCGCATGGCGGCGCCAATGAAGCCGTATTGAAGATGCTGGCCGAGATCGGCGACGTGAAGAACGTCGGCAAGGCAGTCGAACGCGCCAAGGACAAGAATTCGGGTTTCCGCCTGATGGGCTTCGGCCATCGCGTCTACAAGAATTTCGATCCACGCGCGACCATCATCCGCGAAACCTGCCACGCGGTACTGGCCGAACTCGGCGTCAACGATCCGCTGCTCGACGTGGCGCTGGCGCTGGAACAGGTGGCATTGAAGGATCCATATTTCATCGAACGCAAGCTCTATCCGAATGTGGATTTCTATTCGGGCATCATCTACAAGGCGCTGAAGATTCCCACCGAGATGTTTACCGTGATGTTCGCCATCGCGCGTACGGCTGGCTGGGTTGCGCACTGGCTCGAACAGCACGACGCGGCCGATACCAAGATTGGCCGTCCGCGTCAGATCTACACCGGCGCGGTCAAGCGCGACTATGTGGCGCTTGGCAAACGCTGAGTAGCGAGCAGGTCTTCCAGTGCCGCCAATGAAGCACGCCGCAACGGCTGTGCGTCGATGCGATCGAGCGGTGCTTGCCGGATCGCGTCACAGGGCAACACCGTCAGATCGATCGGCGCGTCGTCGGCGGTAAATAGAAGCACCGGGAATTCGCGTTGAGTGTTGGGGTTCATCCGTAGCCAGCGGCTGCGCTGCTCGTGGGGAATGGCGCGCTCCTGGAGGAACCCGGCGATGGCTTCCGGCGCGTCGCTGAACAAGTGCAGACAGATCGCTGAATGCCGATCGGCGGTACCGTCGAGCACTGCGCCAACCAACCTCGGTTCGAAGCGCGCGAAGAAGCGCATTGCCTCGGCGGCGGTTTCGCGCAATCGGCGCAAATGCGCAGGCTGGGCATCGGTCTGGAACAGGCGCTGGTGTTCGCGCAGCGCATCTTCGATTTCGCGGTTCTTCGGCAGGTGCGTGTCGTAGGCCAGGTTGAAGCGCTCGGCCGCCTTGCGCTTGGCCAGATGAAAATCGCGGATGCCGTGTTCGCTTATCAGGCGCGCGGCTTCGAGCGCGACGCGCCGGCGCAGTTCGTCGCTGTGTCCGGCAGATTGAGGATTGCTACGGCGCGACCGCATCAGAATATTCCGTAGGCGTCCTGCTGCACCTTCTTTTCCTGTTCCGACGCATTGTTCGGTCCGGCCGCAAGCCGGGCTACATCTTCGATCTTGAACACTTCGAGCATGCTGTGTGGGTCGTTGGAGGGCGCAAGTTGACCGGTTTGCGGGTCGATGCGCGCGGTGGTGATGCCGCTCGGCATCTCGAACGGTTTTTCCGTCACGTTCTTGAGTGCGGTGCGCATGAAACTGATCCACATCGGCAACGCTGCCTGGGCGCCGAATTCGCCAACGCCGTTGGCGCGGCCAAGTGAACTGAAATCGTCGAAACCGACCCAGGCGCTGGCAACCAGATCGTCGTTGTAACCACTGAACCAGGCATCGCGATGATCGTTGGTCGAGCCGGTTTTGCCGGCCAGATCGTTGCGCTTGAGCACCATCGCGTCGTGACCGGTGCCGCGGCGTATGACGTCGTGCAGCAGCGAGCCGATGAGATAAACGGTGCGTACATCGACCACCCGCGGCGCAAGCTTCGGCGTGTCCAGATCGGCTGACGGCTGCGCGGCCGTGGCTGCGGCTTGGGCGCTGGCGATCGGCGATAGCGAGGTTTTTATCGGCGCGACTGCGTCGGCTCCCGCGCTTGCCGTGGTGGTCTGCGCGTGCGCATCTTCCTGCAGGCGCTGCGGGCAACGCCGGCAGGCAACGGCCGGCTGCGCTTTGTATACTTGTTTGCCGTCGCGATCGTCGATGCTCTGGATGAAATACGGATCGACCAGAAATCCGCCGTTGGCGAATACCGCATAGGCGCGTGCCATCGTCAGCGGTGATACCGAGGCCGTGCCGAGCGCCAGCGACAGATTATCCGGCATTTGCTCCAGACTGAAACCGAAGCGGGTCGCGTATTCGCGCGCATAGCGCACGCCGATGGCGTCGAGCAGACGCACTGATACCAGATTCTTCGACAGCACCATCGCTTCGCGCAGGCGCATCGGGCCATCAAACTTGCCGTCATCATTTTGCGGCGTCCACAAACCGTTTGGTTTCGACGGGTCGGCGAACACGATCGGCGCATCGTTGATGATGGATGCCGGCGTGAATCCATGTTCGAACGCAGCCGCGTAGAAGAAGGGCTTGAAGCTGGATCCCGGCTGGCGGCTCGCTTGCACAACGCGGTTGAACTTGCTGCGCGCATAGCTGAAGCCACCGACTTCGGCCCTGATCGCGCCATCTTCCGGATCGAGCGCGATCAGCGCACCCTGTACCGTAGGAAGTTGCGACAGCTTCCATTTTCCTTTCGCGTCACGCGCCAGACGCACAACATCGCCAGGTTTGAGCACGTCGTCGACGCGTTTGGGCGGGGCACTGCGATGGCTTTCATCCTTGTAGCGATTTGCCCAGTGCATCGCGTCCAGATCCAGCGGCACACTCTGGCCGTCGTCGAGATAGACGGTGGCGGATTTTTCCTCGCTGTCGGTAACGATTCCGGGAATCAGGCCGACAATCGGGTGAAACGCGTCCATATCCTTGTCCAGGTCCGCCGGCGATGGGTGCACACCGAGTTCGATGTGCGCCTCCGGGCCGCGATAGCCGTGACGTTCGTCATAAGCCATCAGATCGTCACGCAGGGCCTGGTTGGCGGCGTCCTGATCACGCGAATCGAGTGTGGTGTGAATGGTGTAGCCGTCGGTCAGTGCGTTGTTGCCGAGTCTGTCGAGTGCGTCCTGGCGTACCATTTCAGCGATGTACGGGGCTTCGACCTCGATTGGCGGCTCGTGCGCATAGGAGCGATCCGGCTCAACGCTGGCCTGCTTGAACTGCGCTGCGGTGATGAAGCCGTTGTCGAGCATGCGCTGCAGCACGTAATTGCGGCGTTCGGTGGCACGCGCGCGATTGCTCAGCGGATTGCTGCTGGACGGGAATTTCGGCAGCGACGCCAGCATCGCGCATTCGTCCAGTGTGAGTTGATCCAGCGTCTTGCCGTAATAGAACGCGGCGGCGGCGGCGACGCCGTAAGCGCGGTTGCCGAAAAAAATCTTGTTGAGGTAGAGCTCGAGAATTTCGTCCTTGGTGAGCTCGTGCTCGATCCGGAACGACAGAAAAATCTCCGTCGCCTTGCGCGTGAGACTCACTTCCGGGCTGAGAAAAAATCCGCGCGCGACCTGTTGCGTGATCGTGCTGCCGCCGGGCACATGCAGCGTGCGCTTGGCGATCATCAGGCCACCAGCCCTCACCATGCCTTGCCAATCGACGCCGGGATGCTTGTAGAAATTTGCGTCCTCGGCGGCGAGGAACGCGTTTTTCAATTGCGCTGGCACCTCTGCGATCTTTATCGGAATGCGCCGGGTCTCGCCGAAGGTGGCCATCAGCTTGTTGTCGGCACTGTATACCCGCAACGGTACCTGTAGGCGCACATCGCGCAGCACGTCCACCGATGGCAGGCGCGGTTCAATCAACCAGTAGGCAATGCCGATGGCGAGACAACCAAGTACTACTCCAGATGCACCCAAAATCAATGCGTAACGGAGCAAACGTAGAAAAATTCTCATGAATTGCCGGGAGTGTGACCGCAGTCAATATTGGAGGAGGATGTTCGCGGTATAGATCGCACTCTGAAGTATAGTTCCTGGGGACCTTTGTCGGTAGCGAAACGTCGGATGACGGGGAAAAAGCCTAGCTAAGTCATTGTCGCAGCGGGAATTTGTACCTAAAGTAAAGTGACTGTTGATAATCCGTTAAAGTTCGTATTTAATGTGGATGCGCATATATCGCTCGTAAGGGCGCGTTGCAAGGGGAAAAAGTGTGGGTCTACTCAGTGTAAAAGCGCCGCCGCTGATCGGGGTAGATATCAGTTCGACGGCTGTCAAGTTGCTGCAGTTGAGTCAGTCCGGCGGGAAGTATCGCGTGGAGCACTACGCGGTCGAGCCACTGCCCCCCAATGCTGTCGTTGAAAAAAATATTGTCGAGGTCGAAGCAGTTGGTGAGGCGATCCGTCGCGCACTGAATCGATCCGGCGCGAAAACCAAGTTCGCCTCGGCGGCGGTCGCGGGTTCCGCGGTAATTACCAAGCTCATCCCGATGCCGGCTGATTTGTCCGAGGACGATCTCGAAGGCCAGATCCAGGTCGAGGCCAATCAGTACATTCCCTATCCGATCGAGGAAGTCAGTCTCGACTTCGAAGTCGTGGGGCCGGTCAAAGACAACCCCGAGATGATGAATGTCCTGCTCGCGGCCTCGCGCACCGAGAACGTGGATCTGCGCGTGGCCGCGCTCGATCTCGGCGGCCTGACCGCGAAAGTGATCGAAGTCGAAGCCTTCGCGATGGAAAACGCTTTCAAGCTGGTCGCTGACCAACTCGCTGTACCCAAGGATGCGGTCGTGGCGGTAGTTGATGTCGGCGCCACAATGACCACTCTCATCGTGCTCAAGAGCCAGCGCACGATCTACTCGCGCGAGCAGGTGTTCGGTGGCAAACAGTTGACCGACGAAGTCATGCGCCGCTATGGCCTGTCGTACGAGGAGGCCGGTCTGGCCAAGCGCCAGGGCGGGCTGCCGGAATCCTACGAAATCGAAGTGCTGGAGCCATTCAAGGAGGCGATGGTTCAGCAGATCAGTCGCCTGCTGCAGTTCTTCTTCGCCGGCAGCGAATACAGCAAGGTCGATCAGGTCGTTCTCGCCGGTGGCTGCGCCTCGATCGCTGGCGTTGCCGACATGGTCGAAGAGCAACTCGGCGTACCTTGCGTAGTCGCCAATCCACTCGCCAACATGTCGCTATCATCGCGCGTCCAGGCACAGACGCTGGCCCAGGATGCGCCGGCGCTCATGATCGCCTGCGGACTTGCGCTGAGGAGTTTCGACTGATGGCCAAGATCAATCTACTGCCTTGGCGCGCCGAACGACGCAAGCTGCGTGAGCGCGAATTCTTCATGATGCTGGGCGCGGCAGCCATCGCCGGCATACTCGCCGTATTCCTGTGGATGTGGTGGATGGATGCGCGTTTGGACAACCAGGATGCGCGCAACACGTACATGAAGGATCAAATCCACCAGCTCGATGGCAAACTCACGGAAATCGTGGAGCTGGAAAAAACCAAATCCAAGCTGCTGGCGCGCAAGCAGATCATTGAACAACTTCAGGCCAGCCGCGCGCAGATGGTGCATCTGTTCGATGAGCTGGTGAAAACCATTCCCGATGGCGTGCGTCTGAACTCGCTCAAGCAGACCGGCGATACCTTGACACTGGAAGGCGTGGCGCAATCCAACGCCAGTGTTGCCTCCTACATGCGCAATCTAGATGCCTCACCGTGGCTGACGCATTCCGATCTGCAGAAAACCGAAGCCAAAGATGGCGACAAGCGTGACCGCTTCGAGTTCGGCCTGACCGTCAAGCTGCGTAGTTCAGATGAGAATTCGAAAGGCGACAATGCGGCGGCCGGTTCTGCCTCCGACAAAACAGCGAAGCCCGGCCTTGGTACGGCGCCCCCAAGTGTTGTGCCGCCGCCAAACAAGATGCCGGCTGGCACGGGGGGCAAGCCATGAAGCTGTCGGATTTCCGCAATCTGGATCGCAACAATATCGGCGGCTGGCCGCAGGGTGTGAAGCTGACGTTCTGCGCGATCATCGTTGTTGTTATCGTGCTTGCCGGCTGGTGGTTCTGGGTCAGCGACCAGCAGGACGAGCTCCAGCAGAAACAAGCTCAGGAAACCAAACTCAAGCAGGAGTTCTCCGACAAGCAGGCCAAGGTGGTCAATCTCGAAGCTCTGAAGGCCCAGCTCGACGAGATGCGAGACATGCTGCGCCAGTTGCTGCGCCAGTTGCCGAGCAAGACTGAAATGCCTGAACTGCTGGTGGACATTTCGCAGACGGCGTTGTCGGCCGGATTGGAAACACAATTGTTCAAGCCCGGTCCGGAAACGGTCAAGGAAGGCTTCTATGCCGAGAAACCGATCCAGTTGCGCATGCTCGGCACCTATCACCAGTTCGGCGCCTTTATCAGTGGCGTAGCCGCGTTGCCGCGGGTGGTGATCCTGACCATGCATGATGTTTCACTCAAGCCGGTCGGCACCGTCAAGAATGTGGCAGGTGGCCAGTTGTCGCTTGAAGGCACGGTCAAGACCTACCGTTACGTCGAAGACGACGAAAACGACACTGGCGCCAAGAAGCCGCCGGCGAAACCGGGCGCGGCTCCGGCGAAACAGGGAGGAAAGTGAACATGCACAACGTTCACATCCCGAATCTGGCGCGCGCATTCGTACTCGCAGCGGCGTTCGCGTTCCTCGCCGGATGCACTGGTGGCATGGGCGATCTGCAGGAGTGGGTTGCGCACGAGAAGGCGAAAAAAGGCGCGCCCATCCAACCGCTGCCGGTGCTCAAGACCTTCGAGACATTCGAATACAAGGATCAGGATTTGCGTGACCCGTTCGCGCCAAGCCTGCAGGAACAGCAGCAGGCTCTGGCTTCTGCCAATTCCGGCCCGCAGCCTGACAAGCATCCCAAGGAAGAACTGGAAAACTATCCGCTGGACAGCTTGAAGATGGTCGGCACGATCGGAACCGGCGGCATGATGGAAGCGTTGATCAAGGATCCCGAGAGCGTCATTCATCGGGTGCACGAACATAACTATCTCGGTCAGAACAACGGCAAGATCACCGCCATTGCCGAAGACCATATCGATCTCGTGGAGCTTGTACCGAATGGTACCGGCGGTTGGATGGAGCGCCAGGCGTCAATTGCGCTGGGCGAGAAATAGACGACCCATTGGGGGTAACTTGAAATGACCATTACAGTTGCTAACTTCCAGGGACGTACGTCCAGACCTGGCACAGGTACATCCTTGCGTAGAGGCTGCGCATGGCTGTTCATCCTGATCGGGACGCTGTTCGCGGCGAGCGCATTTGCCGAGAACGTTCTGCAGGACATCAGCTATACGCCGCTGTCCGGCGGTGCCGTGCAAATCACCATGAAATTTGCCGGACCGGTAGGCGAGCCACAGATCTTCACCACGCAGAATCCGGCGCGCATCGCCATTGATCTGGCCGACACCCGCAACGGCATGACCCAGCGGCGGGTCGAGATCAACACGGGAGCAACCAGTGCGGCGACTGCGGTGGAAGCCGCCGGCCGCACTCGTGTCGTAGTGGACTTGGTTCGTAATGCCACGTACCAGACCCGTACCGAAGGCAACAATCTGGTGCTCACAGTCAACGGTGGCATGTCCGGCTCGGCAGCCACCACCGCGTTTGTGACGACGGATCCAACCAAGGCCGTCGCGGCGTCCGGATTGGAAATTTCCAACATCGATTTCCGGCGTGGCAAGGATGGTCAAGGCCGCATCGTCATCACCTTCAGCGGCGAAGGCGCAGGTGCGGATCTGCAGCGCGTCGGCGACAAGATCGATCTCGATATGTACAACGTGAAGCTGCCATCGCAACTGGCGCAGCGTCTGGACGTGCTCGATTTCGCCACTCCGGTGCAATACATCGAAACCCATGCCAAGGGCAGTGGTGCGCACATGGAAATCACCGCCAAGGCGCCGTTCGAACAACTTGCGTATCAAGCCGGTAACCAGTACATCGTCGAGGTGTCAGCGAAGAAGGAAGAAGTCAAGGCGGGTCCGAATGCGCCGCCGGTCTATTCCGGCAACCGCGTCACCTTCAATTTCCAGGACATCCCGACACGCTCGGTGCTGCAACTGATTGCCGACGTATCCGATCTGAATATCGTTGTTGCCGATTCGGTGACCGGCAATGTCACCTTGCGTCTGATCAACGTGCCGTGGGATCAAGCTTTGGATATCGTCCTGCAGGCCAAGGGTCTGGACAAGCGCAAGAACGGCAACGTGATCTGGGTCGCACCGCAGAAGGAAATCGCCGACCGCGAACTGGCCTTGGCCGATTCGAAAAACAAGCTGCAGGAATTGACCGATACGGTAACGGTTTATATCCCGATCAACTACGGCAAGGCGAAAGATTTCGCCGATCTGATGACGCAGAAATCCAAGCAAGCACAGGGTGGTGCTGCTGCGGGTGGCGCAGCTCAACAAGGCAGCGGTTTCCTGTCACCTCGCGGCCGGGTCAGCTACGACGAGCGTACCAATACGCTGCTCGTCGTCGATACACCGGAAAGAGTCGCAAATATCCGCGAGCTCGTGGCCAAGCTCGACAAGCCCGTGCAACAGGTATTGATCGAATCCCGCGTGGTTGTCGCCACAGACAATTTCGAACGCGACCTCGGTGCGAAGTTCGGCATCAGCGGCGGCTATCAGACCGGAAACAACGTGATATCGACCACTGGAACCATCGCGGGTGTCGACCAGATGGCGAATCAGGCCCTGCTCAATCGCTTTGCGGGCACCAGCAGCGGACTACCCAACACAGTCGCGGGCACGTCGGGCTCCGGCATTGCGGTTCCATCGTTGGCAAATGCGTTGAATGTAAACCTTCCGGCCAGCCCGACATCCGGGAATGCGAGCAGCATAGCGCTGTCCATATTGGGGGCGGACGTTATGCTTGATCTCGAGCTATCGGCTGCGCAAACCGAAGGCAAGAGCGAACTTATTTCCTCTCCGCGTGTAATCACGGCAAACAACCAGGAAGCCGATATCAAACAGGGTACGGAAATCGGCTATGTGACCTTTACTGGCGGCTCGGCTGGCGGTGGCGCATCCACTGCAACGGTGCAGTTCAAGGACGCAGTGCTGGAACTCAAGGTCACGCCCACCATAACCAACGATCGCCGCATTTTCATGAACATTGATGTGACAGATGATTCGCTCAATCAGCTGATACCCAATCCCGGCGGCGGTTTCGTTCCGCAATTGGATAAGCGCGAGATCACCACCTCGGTGCTGATCGACAATGGGCAAACGGTTGTTTTGGGTGGTGTCTATCAATTCAACAAGATTGAAAGCCTGAACAAGGTTCCATTTTTGGGAGATATCCCGGGACTCGGCGTTTTGTTCCGCCAGAGCCAAAAACAAAACAACAAGGCCGAGATGTTGATCTTCATCACTCCGCGGCTGCTTGACGAGACTTTAAAATGACACATTCAACGGCGAATGTATTGGCAGCGATCGGCGTTTGTCGGATCAACGAGACCTTCATGAAATCGCGAGCCAGGAGATTGAACATGAAAGCTTTATGCAAGACTTTCGTATTACTGCTCGCGAGTGCGGTGTTGGCGAGTTGTGGCGGCGGCGGTCCTGGGAGTCATTCTGCATTCGGGCCTCCGGGCAACAACACGAGTCTGCAACTCGCAAGTTCCACATTGACCCTACCGGCGAGTCCGTTTACGGTAGCGCAGGAGCAAACCGCTCCGTATCCCGGAAATTACCTGGGTTCGCCATACATTGCGGAAGTCACCGTGACATGGCGGCAAAACGATGGAGAACTCGTAAACGGCAGCAGTACGGTAAACGTATCAGTTACGCCGACTACGACACTTTCGTTTTCAACACTGAACTCCACTGCGACTACCGGCACCAGCACTGGACCAGATCAGTTCCAGACGCTGCTGGGCAGCGGCCAAGTTACTGTGACCGCCGGGGTCGGCACGATCTACGTACACGCCGGCCAAGTGCCAGGTGTCGGTGTGCTTACTGTTACGGCAATCGATCCAACCAGCAACCAGACGATTAGTGCACAACTATCGATTACCGTTGTTGGGGCGTCGAGCGGTTTGCCGTCCTCCATCACCGCATCCGCGGCCAGCGGCGTCTATATCTCGGGCTCGGGCGGACCACAAAGTACGGTCGTGACTGCGACGGTCACCGATGGCAGCGGCGCGTTTGTACAGGCGCCTAGCGGTGTCGACAATGTTCAATTCCAGATTACTGGTCCGGCCAGCAGCGATGCGGTTCTGGTCGCCACTGATGCGTCTGGAAATACGCATTCAGGAACGACGGTGAATGTCGCTTCGCACAATGGTATTGCCACAGCCACATTCCAGGCCGGTACGCAACAAGGTCCGGTGCAAGTCACGGCAACCGCGGATCGCGGCGACAACAACGTGGACAATGGAATTCAGAGTCCTGTCAGTGCCACGACAACGGTAGTTGTGTCAGATGGCAAGTTGTACAGCCTGACGTTGACATCGCCCGGCAGCAACGCTCCTGCCATTTTGATAAATGCTGTCTCGAGCGATGTGTCGCTGATTACTCAGGGCACCACTCCTATCCCGCCAGATCCGAACGCCACCTATAGCTTCACGGTGAGCGCCATAGGTACGGATCGCCAGGGCAATCCAGTCTTGCCCGGTACCCAGATCAAGTTCGGTTCGATCGACTCACCAGTCGATGCGAATGGCAACTATCAAATCAGCGGCACTCACGGCAATCCGCAGCCAGGTGGTAAAGCATTCACCGCGACTGATGGTCAGTTTCTTACTGCGGGCGGTGGTGCCGGTCCTGGCGATTCGTTGCTGGTTTTTGGCAAGTTGGTACAAGGGGACGCGGATTTGGAGAGCGCAGCCCAAGTCGCCTCGGTAATAAATCAGCAATCGCTCACTGTGGCTACGCCGTTCAATCTGAACGATACGACGGGTGTCAGCGTCAATCCTGGCCCGACGTTGCCATATATCATCGGTCGTGCGCAGATCGGCAACATTACCTCTCCTGCCACAACCGACAGTATCGGGCACCGCTTCCACCACGCTGAACTATCCGGTTTCCGAACTAGGACATGTCACGGCAATCTGGGCACAGGGTACCGGCACCGACAATGTGACAGGCGGTACGGACTTGGTAACGGATATCGCCACGGGTGGATTCCCCGGCGTGGCACCTGCGAGCATCGTGGTCAGCCCGAACCCGATTCCGGGCAATATCAGCATCGAGGTTGATGCGTGTATTTACGATGCCTTGGGCAGTCCGATATCTGGCGTAATCTTCCAGTTCGCCTTCTCCAATCTCGGAGTCGGTTCGGGGACGCTCGACAATATCAATGGCGGCGGTAATGTGCCGCAGGCCACCGATGGCAGCGGCTGCGTTGCGACGACGGTATCGACCACCGGCATCGCCGCCAGCTCAAGCGGCAGTAGCAGCGGTACACCGACTCTCACCTTCAGCGCTGGCGGTGCGACCGCCCCGATTCCGATTACGGCAAGCGGCGGCCTGATCCTGCTGGCCAAACCCTCGGCGCTGGGCGGCACCGGTGGCACCGTAACCCTGAGTTTGCTCAACAGCAACGGCACGCCTGTGCCGGGTGTGCAGCTTACGGGAACGTGTACGGGTGCAACGGTCGGCTTGGCTTCCGGCCCAGGCGTAACCAATGCATCTGGCCAGACCACGGCTACTATTTCGGCAGATCTAAATGTCGTAAATAGCTCTACCACTACGACTGGCGGCACCGGTAGTTGTATATTCACTACAGCGACCGGCTCACCAACCGTCACTGTTACCTTGCAAGGCATCAATGAGTGTGCGCTCAATATTTCGCCGACACCGCCAGGGTGTTGAGTAAATATTTGTTTGGCTGAGAAGTGAGGAAGGGGCCGCAGCAATGCGGCCCTTTCTTTTACTCGGGTGATCTTCTCCAGTTGCTGCCCAAATCGGCTTCGGCGATGATGCGTGCATGGGGTCTGCCTACCGGATCGAATTGCATGCCGGCGATGTCCTGTTCCACGAGGGCGATGCGCCGACATCGGCGTTCCTGATCGAATCCGGCAGTTTGCGCATTACCGCCGAGCGCAACGGCAAGCCGATGTTGCTGGGCGATCTCGGTGCCGGTGCGCTGGTCGGCGAAATGGCCGTACTCGACGATTCTCTACGCAGTGCCACCGCGATTGCACTCTCGGCGTGCGTGCTCACACCCATCGACCGCAGCCAGTTTGCGGAGCGCCTGTCCGCTGCCGATCCGGTCGTGCGTGCGCTGCTGCTCAGCCAGTTGTCGCGCTACCGCACCGCCTTGGCCACGTTTACCGGAAATGCCTCGATTGTTTCCGCCAATTCGCAGACGTCGAATGCGGAGTCCGCGAATGCGCTCGACAAGATCCGACTCGAAAGTCAGTTGCGCAATGCGTTGGAACGGCACGAACTTGAAATCCGCCTGCAGCCAATCCTGGAAATCGCCAGCGGACGCCTCGCCGGATACGAGGCGTTGACGCGCTGGACGCACCCCGAGCGTGGCGTCGTGTCGCCGGTGGATTTCATCGCACTGGCCGAAGAGACGTCGCTGATCGTCCCGGTGGGCGAATACGTTCTGCGCGAAGTGTGTGTGGCTTTGCGGCGATTGGCCGATGCTGCGCCGAGCCGACAGCCGTTCGTTGCGCTCAATGTTTCCGGCCGCCAGCTTGAAGACGCAGATTTCATCACGCGTGTGCTGACCCAAGTGCATGCGCACGGCGTCGCGCCGGCACAGTTGAAACTCGAAATCACCGAAAGTCTGATCCTCGATTACACCAAGGTGGCAAGTTTGATCGAAGCGAGCCATCGCGCAGGCATGCGTGTAGCGCTGGACGATTTCGGCACCGGCCATTCCAATCTGGAACATTTGCATAAATTGGCCTTCGACACGCTCAAGCTCGATCAGGGCTTCATCCGTCAGATGGACGAGCCGAGATGCATTGCGATCGTGCGCACGGTAGTCGGCATGGCCGCGGCGCTGGGTTGCGACATGGTGGCCGAAGGTGTCGAAACCGCGGAACAACTGGCGCAACTCAAGACGTTCGGTTGTCAGTATGCACAGGGCTATCTGGTCGGCAAACCGCAAAGTGTGGACGAGGCACTCACCGCGATCCGCGCGTGATTTTCTGCGCAAGGAGATGCTTCCAGATCGGCGGCTCGATTGCCTGCGGCGAGCGCGGCGCGGCGCCACAGCAGCCGTTCGGTTGCATGGTGCGGCAGGCAGTTCGGCTTTTCAGCGTTCAATAACGGAAACCTTTGTGCTTCCGTGCGGTCGTAAGCGAGCGCGGACACGAATGTCCGTGCCATCATACACAACCGATCCGAGCACCCATGGACATGCCCGAAGCTACCACCGGCTCCGCGTTGACTGCCGCATTCCAGTCGCTGCGCAGCGAACTTTCCCGTTGCATCATTGGCCAGGCCGCCTTGGTCGATCGCCTCCTCATCGCACTGCTGGCGGATGGCCACCTTCTGGTCGAAGGCGCGCCGGGACTGGCCAAGACCACCGCGATCAAGGAACTCGCTGCGCGCATCGAAGGCGATTTCCACCGCGTCCAGTTCACGCCCGACCTGCTGCCGGCGGATCTGACCGGCACCGAAATCTATCGGCCCCAGGCTGGCACGTTCGAGTTCCAGCGCGGTCCCATTTTCCACAATTTGCTGTTGGCCGACGAAGTCAATCGTGCGCCGGCCAAAGTGCAGTCGGCATTGCTCGAAGCGATGGGTGAGCGTCAAGTGACGGTGGGACGCACGACCTATCCGTTGCCCGGATTGTTTCTGGTCATGGCGACGCAGAATCCGATCGAGCAGGAAGGCACCTATCCATTGCCCGAAGCCCAACTTGATCGCTTCCTGATGCATGTGCGCGTCGATTATCCGGATGCCTCATCGGAAGCGGCGATTCTCAAATTTGCACGTGAGCGTGCACGCAGCGCGCTGCACGAATCCAGCGCGCCGGCACGCTGCCTGTCGCAGGCACAGATTTTTGCCGCACGTGACACCACGCTGAATCTGCATCTGGCCCCGGCGCTCGAGGAATATATCGTTCAACTGACCTTGGCCACGCGTTCGCCGAAGGTTTATGGCGACGATCTCGCTCGCTGGGTTGCGTATGGCGCGAGTCCGCGCGGCACCATCGCACTGGATCGCTGCGCACGCGCGCACGCCTGGCTCAACGGCCGCGATTTCGTCGCGCCGGAGGACGTGCACGCCGTTGCGCACGATGTGTTGCGTCACCGTGTCCTGCTTTCCTACGAAGCCGAAGCCGAGGGCGTCACGCCGGATCGGCTGATCGGCGCGCTGCTCGAACGCGTGCCATTGCCGTAGCCGGAAACCGGAATCCGACCGGCGCGTGCCCGAACGTGCGCCGCCATCTTTCCGTCACCACGCGTCAGCCATTTCTCAATCAATATGTCTGCCATTCACTCTCAATCCGCCATTCAGGTTGTACTTGCCGACTTGATCGCCATGCGGCTGCGCGCGCGCCGATTCGCGCGTCCGGCCTTGCGCGTGGCTGGAAGTCATGCGGCGACCCACGTCTCGCGTTTCCGCGGGCGTGGGGTGGATTATGTCGAGTCGCGCGCGTATCAACCCGGCGACGACATCCGCCAGATGGACTGGCGCGTGACCGCGCGCACCGGCCGTCCGCACACCAAGTTGTTCCAGGAAGAACGCGAGCAAAGTATACTTTTGATCATCGACTGCAATTCCAGTCTGCGTTTCGGCACGCGTGCGCGCTTCAAGTCGGTACAGGCCGCACGCACGGCGGCGTTGCTGGCCTGGGCGGCGGTGCAGGGCGGTGATCGCATCGGTGCAATCGGCTACGGGCCGGGACTTGCCGCCGAGGTCAAACCTGCCGGCGGTCCGCGCGGTGCCTTGCGCGTGCTGCGTGCGCTGGTCGAATGGGACACGATTGCCGCGGCGGGCGGCGCGGCCGTACCGCTGTCGCAGGCATTGCAACGCGCGCATCGCTTGGCACGTCCGGGCAGCCGGGTCATCCTGCTGACCGATGGTTTCGCCGCCGATGCCGCAGCCGAGTCGCCATTATCACTGCTGGCCGAGCACTGCGACTTTGCTGCCGTACTGCTCAACGATCCACTGGAACTCGCCGCGCCGCCGCCCGGGCGCTATGCGCTGCGCAGCGATGCGGGCCGGGTGTTGCTGGATTTCTCCGCGGCACGCACGCGCACACGCTGGCCACAACTGTTTGCCGAACGCCGTAACGCGATGATCGGCATGCTGCAGCGGCGCGCGCTGCGCTGGGCTCCGCTCGATACCGCAGCAGAGCCCGATAGCAGCACTTTCGCGCTTGCTGGGTCTGGACCAGCACGCCCGATTGCCGAACGCGAGGTCGGCATGAACCCGACCACCGGTCCCGTCCTGCGCGACATCCATCTGCCACCGCCACCTGGCTGGTGGCCGCCAGCGCCGGGCTGGTGGGTACTTGGGAATAATTTGTGTACTTTGCGTCATTCTGGTGTTCGTGAAATTGCGCAAGATCCATCGCAGCCGCGACATCTGCCGCGGCATGCTCGCTGAACTGGATCGCCTTATCGAAGCTGCGCGTGGCGATCCGGCGGCACTCGCCGCTGCGCTATCGCACTTCCTGCGGCGCATGGTTCTGCGTGAGTCGCCAGCAGCCGTCGCCTACGAGGGCGATCGCTGGCTCGACTATCTGGACACGCGATCCGGCAGCAGCGAATTCAGCCAGGGTATCGGCCGGGTTCTGATCGAAGCGCCGTTCCGTCCTGCAATGCACTATGACAGCGCTGCGCTGATCGCCCTGGTTCGGCGCTGGACACGCAACGCGCTTGACGCGGAGGGCGTCCATGCTTGACTGGGCTTGGCCATGGATGTTCGTGCTGCTGCCCTTGCCGTGGCTCGTCGCGCGCCTTTTGCCCGCTGCGCGGATGCCGGGCGGAGCGGCCTTGCGCCTGCCGTTCATGCTGGCCGGACTCGAGTCCGCCACGGGCGCCGCACCGGTTCCGCGCTGGCGCAGTCTGCTTGCGCTCGCGGCATGGCTGCTGCTGGTCACGGCGGTAGCGCGTCCGCAATGGCTCGGCGACGCGCAGGCCTTGCCGCGCAGCGGTCGCGACTTGCTATTGGCGGTCGACGCGTCCGGCAGCATGAGCACGCAGGACATGGAAATCGGCGGCCGTCCGGTCAGCCGTTACGGCGCGGTCAAGGCCATCGCCGGTGATTTCATCCGCCGCCGCGTTGGCGACCGCATCGGTCTGATCGTGTTCGGCAGCCAGGCCTATCTGCTCACGCCACTCACCTTCGATCGCGCCACGGTGCTCAAGCAACTCGACGATTCCACGGTCGGATTGCCCGGCCGCGAGACCGCGATCGGCGATGCCGTGGGTCTGGCGGTCAAGCGCCTGCGCGACCGGCCGGAAAACCAGCGCGTGTTGATCCTGCTCACCGACGGCGTCAACGACGCAGGCGAACTCGATCCTTACAAGTCGATCGATCTGGCTGTCGCGGAGCATGTGAAAATCTATACCATCGGCATCGGTGCCGACGCGATGCGCGTCGACGGCTTCTTCGGTAGCCGTATCGTCAATCCGTCAGAGGATCTGGATGCACGCCTGCTCAACGAAATGGCGGATAAAACCGGCGGCCATTTCTATCGCGCCCGTGACACGGCGGCATTGGCGCAGATCTACCACGAGATCGACAAACTCGAACCGGTTGCCGACGCAAAGCAGCAATTCCGTCCGGTGGATGAGTTGTTCTACTGGCCGCTGTCGCTGGCCCTGCTGATTTCATTGTTCGCCGCGTTGCGCGCGGCGCCGCTGCCGCGTGTGCTCGCGGCGAGGGCGCTGCGATGAGCGTCCTCCTCGCCAATTTCCACTTTTTGCGGCCGTGGTGGTTGCTTGCACTGGCCGCGTTGCCGCTACTGTGGATCGCCTTCGGACGACGCGGTGCCGATGCCGGCGCCTGGCGTGGCGTGGTCGATGCACATCTGTTGCAGTATCTGTTGGAATCGGGCAACGATGATGCACCATCGCGCGCGCCGCGCTGGCTTGTTGCCGCGGGTTGGTCGCTCGCCTGTCTGGCGCTGGCCGGGCCGGCCTGGGAGCGCCTGCCGCAGCCGCTGTACCAGAATCATGCCGCGCGCATCATCGCGCTGGAACTGACGCCGAGCATGGCTGCGCAGGACATCAAGCCCAGTCGTCTGGAGCGTGCGCGTTTCAAGATCGACGATATTCTCAAGCGCAGCGGCGATGCGCAGACTGCGCTGATCGCCTATGCCGGCGACGCCTTCGTCGTGGCGCCGCTGACCGACGATTCCAGCACCGTAGCCAATCTGGTCGACGCGCTCGATCCGAGCGTGATGCCGGCAGCGGGCAACGATACTGGCCGCGCCATCGATTTGGGCGTCACGCTGATCAAGCAGGCGGGCCTGGATCAGGGTGAGATCGTGCTGCTGGCCGATAGTGCCAGTGCGGATGCAACTGCCGCTGCAAGTCGTGCACGCGCAGCGGACGTGCGCGTATCGGCGCTCGGCGTCGGCAGTGCACAAGGCGCGCCGGTGGCGCTGCCGCAGGGCGGATTCCTGAAGAACGCCGCCGGCGATATTGTGTTACCGAAACTCGACGCCTCGGCACTCGCGGCATTGGCACAGGCCGGTGGCGGACGCTACGCGAGCATCAGCACCGACGCGAGCGATCTCGACAGTCTGCTCGATACGCTGTCCCCAAATGTCTCCGTGCGGACAAAGAATGCAGAGGCGATCACGCCTCGCTTTCTCGATCGCGGGCCATGGCTGTTGCTGCTGCTAATGCCCTTGGTCGCCTTTGGATTCCGCCGCGGCTGGCTGATGCTGTTGCCGCTGGCGTTGTGTCTGCACAGCCAGCCTGCCTCAGCGTTTTCGTGGAGCGACTTGTGGCAGCGCCCGGATCAACAGGCGCAGGCCGCACTGGATGCGGGCAATGCGAAGCAGGCGCAGGCACTGGCGCGCGATCCCGATTTGCGCGGCGCGGCGGCCTATCGTGCCGGTGATTTCGCCACAGCGGCCAAGAACTTCGCTCACCGCGACGCTGCCGATACCGAGTACAACCGCGGCAATGCCTTGGCCAGGCAGAATCAGTTCCAGCAAGCCATTGCCGCGTACGATGCCGCGTTGACCCATATGCCGAAGATGGCCGATGCCGCAGCGAACAAGCAAGCCGTCGAGGATTGGCTGAAAAAGCAGCAAAAGGATCAAAAGCAGCAAAATAAACAGGATTCCAAGGATCATCAGGGCAAGCAGCAGCAACAGAACGGCTCGGGCGACTCGTCGGGGCAGCAATCGCAGGATCAGAAGGATCAGAGCGGACAAGATAAGAGCGGGCAGGAAGATCAGGGCCAGTCGCAATCGCAAAAAGACTCCGCGCAGAATTCGCAGCAAGATCAGGATTCGTCAAAACAGGGCCAGTCGCAGCAGGATCAGTCGCAAAAGAATTCACCGAGTGGCAAGCAGAATGAGGACGCTGCCGGCAAGAACGCACCGACGCCATCGCCGGCGAGTGAAGCGGACAAGCAGGCGCAACAGAAATTCGCGCAAAGCATGGATCAGGCACTGAAGCAGGATGGCAAGCCCGACGAGCGCAAGCCGCAGACCGTGCGTCTCGGTGCGCGCGACGACAACAATCCGCACAACGAGCAGCAGCAGGCAGTCGAACAATGGTTGCAGCGCGTACCGGATGATCCGGGTGGTTTGCTGCGGCGCAAGTTCCAGCTCGAATACCAGCGCCGTCAAAACGGCGGCAGCGTTCCAGGTGACGATCGATGAACACGCGAATCCGCTATTTTGCTACATTATGCGCATTTGCTGCATTGTGGATTTGTGCCGGCGCGCAGGCCGCGGATGTGCGCGCCTGGCTGGATCGCAACACCATGCAGATGGGCGAGACGGTGACGCTCAATGTCGAAGTCAGCGGTGACAACGGCGCCGCGAAGCCGGATTTCGGCGTGCTGGCGCAGGATTTCAATCTGCTCGGCACGCAGGGCTCGACCTCGCTGAACATCGTCAACGGCCAGTCCACGTCGAAGCTGTTGTGGGCGGTGGGTCTGGAGCCGAAGCACGCAGGCACGCTGACGATTCCGGCGCTGGATGTTGCCGGCCAGAAAACCCAGCCGTTGACCCTGATCGTGCAAGCCGCGACGCCCGGCAGCGGCGGCAAGGCCGGCGACGACGTCTATATCGAAACGACGGTCGAGCCGCATGCGCCGTATGTGCAGCAGGAAGTGCGCATGACGGTAAAATTATACTATGCAGTGAATCTGACCGACGGCAACCTGGACAATCCGCAGGCGGACGGGCTGATCGTGCACAAACTCGGTCAGGACAGCAACTACACTGCCGACGTCGGGGGCCGCCGTTATCGCGTGCTCGAACGCCATTACGCGCTGCTGGCGGAGAAAAGCGGAGCGCTCACCCTTTCCGGCGTCGGCTTTCGCGGCCACGCGGCCGATCCTGGCGATATCAACAGTTTCTTCAATCGCGGCCGCAGTGTCGCGGCGCGGTCCGATGCGGTGGCACTCGATGTGCGTCCGCGTCCGGCGGCTTCCGGCAACGATGCCTGGCTTCCGGCGCAGTCGGTAACGCTTGACAGCCGACGGCATCGATGCAGCGACGTCCGCGCGTGCGGGCGAGCCTCTGACCCTGACCTTGCATCTGAAAGTGCAGGGTCTGGGTTTCGAACAATTGCCGGAACTCAAACTGCCGAAGATCGATGGCGCTGACGTCTATCCCGATCAGGCCACGACGCAGAATCGCGACGATGGCGAATGGTTGTACGGCGAGCGCGAGCGCAAGTTTGCGATTGTGCCGAATCGGGCCGGGTCGTTGAGTTTGCCTGCCATCAGCATTGACTGGTGGGATACCGCACACGACCGCGCGGAAATTGCCGAAGTCCCGGCGCTGACACTCAAGGTGTTGCCGGCAGCAGGAGCCGCTGCGACGCCTGCAGGGGACAGTGCGGCAGCACACTCGAGTGCAGCGAACACGGCAATGCCGGAATCCGCCGTGCCTGCAGCGGTCGTCACAGGCAGTGGCGACGAGAGCGCGGAATTGCCTCTGTGGCGCTCAGTCGCGTTTTTCGCGCTGACGCTATGGACATTGACCTTGTTGGCGTGGATTGCGTGGCTGCTTGCGCAACGCCGACGCGAGCGTGCAACACAGCCAGTATCACCCTCGCCAACCGATACCAGAATGGCAAACGCACGCGCGGCGTTTCGCAATGCGTGCACTGCCGCCGATTGGCCTGCCGCTGCACGCGCAATGCTGGCCTTCGGGCGTCACTTCCAGCCGGATTTGCGCAATCTCGGCGAGCTGGCGCGTGCGCTTGACGATCCGGCACAGAGCACGGCAATCGTTGAACTCGAACGCGCCTGTTATGGTGCTGGGCCAACCATTGGCCTGGAAGATCGTCTCGCCACCGCATTCCGCAATGGCCCGAGCTTTGCGAGTCAAACAGCCACCGGCGCAGCACCCGCATTGCCTGCGTTGTATCCGTTCCGCGTCTAAAATCCTCGTTCAAATTTCTTCGCGCTGCGTCGATCAGCGTGGCGCGTCGTGGCCATGGTCTCGTTCAGGCATCGTGCTTGCATTGTCTTGTGACAGGACAGGAACTGACAGTGTCCTGACAGCGAAGTGGGTGCCACGAAAAAATTTGAAATACCGTGACAAAGTTCACAAAAGCTTGGTAAGCTCAAATTGCCTTCGTGAACCACGACGGACAGTGGCCCCGCAAGATATCACGGCGCATTTTTGTCCGTCGGTGGTTTGCTTTGCACGCAATCGGCAAATCCTACGCAGTAAAGGGGGTTAAATGAGAATGAAGCATCTTCGCACGCGGCCACGCGCCCGACTCGGAGCATCCGCGTTGGCCGCCATCGCCATGGCTTGCATCAGTATGCCATGGATGGATGGTCACGCGCAGTCGAATCCTTACACAATGAACTGGGACACCATCACCGCAGGTGGAATCGTCCATATGCGCAGCAGTTGTTATCAGCTTGCGGGTTCGATCGACTTCCTGTCGCCGGGTGTTCTCTATAGCGTCAGTGGTAACTACACGGTATTCACCGGGTTCTGGGTGGCGGCACCAATCGCGGGCCAGGACGAAATCTTCTTTGACGGATTTGAGGAGTGCAACTAATGAAACGCAATCGACTTAGTGTTCTTGTCGCCGCTGCGCTCCTGTCGACAGGAGCGATGGTCCCCAGTGTCCAGGTCCAAGCTCAGTCTGTCGCCCAGACTACGGCATTCACCTATCAAGGCCAGCTGTTGAGCAACGGCGCGCTGGTCAACAACAGCAATGGTCAAACTTTCATATTCACACTGAAGGACTCCAACGGAAATACAGTTTCCACCCCTAATGGCAATCCACAGACCGTTGTGGCTCCTGTCTTCGATGGCCTGTTTACGGCCAACGTGGATTTCGGTCTGGTGTTTGGCAGTACCCAGTACAACCTTCAGGTTCAAGTACAGAACGGCGCCAATACCTACCTCATCGGAACCCAGCCGATCAACACCGTGCCGGTGGCGCAGTACGCGATGAATACGGGCAATGGCTCCGGTCCAACAGGGCCGACGGGCGCCACAGGTGCTACGGGTGCCACAGGCGCTACCGGTGCCACAGGCGCAACGGGTACTAATGGCGTGGGATCAATAGGTCCAACGGGCGCAACAGGAATCAACTGGCAGAGCACTTGGACTGGGGCCACTGGGTATAACCTGGACGATGCGGTGTATGACCAAGGGTCAAGCTTCGTTTGTATCGGTACATCAGGATGCGCTGCGGGCGACGAACCTACGGGTAGCACATCCGGCAATTGGACGCTTCTGGCCCAACAAGGTGCAGTGGGTACGCAGGGCAGCCCCGGTAACAATGGCGGCGCAGGTGCGACCGGACCCGCTGGTGCCACAGGTCTGAACTGGCAGGGTGTATACGCTGCCCAAGGGCAAGGTACAGATCAAAACGCCTATAACCTGGACGACGCTGTATACGAAAACGGTTCCAGTTACATCTGCCTTCAGCCAACGGCAACCCCAAATTGCAGCACTTCTGGCGAAGATCCCGCTACCAGTGTTGCCGCCAACAGTGGCGCGGGCGATGGCGTCTGGAACTTGCTCGCGCAAGCGGGTTCAGCTGGTGCAACGGGTGCCAATGGTGTAGCCGGTGCAACAGGCGCAACGGGCGCAACGGGTGCGAATGGTGCTACCGGTGCAAACGGCACCAACGGAGCAACGGGTGCGACAGGTCCGGCCGGCGCGACAGGCGCAAATGGCAGCAACGGAGCAACGGGTGCCACCGGTGCAAATGGCGCCAACGGAGCCACGGGCGCGACAGGTCCGGCTGGCGCGACAGGCGCAAATGGCAGCAACGGAGCAACGGGTGCCACCGGTGCAAATGGCGCTAACGGAGCCACGGGCGCGCAGGGTCCACAAGGTACCGCCGGAACGAACGGAACTAACGGTGCGACGGGTGCGACGGGTGCGAATGGCGTAGCCGGTGCAACAGGCGCAACGGGTGCAAATGGCGCAGCCGGTGCAACAGGCGCAACGGGTGCAAATGGCGCCAACGGAGTGGCAGGTGCGACGGGTCCGCAAGGTGCACAAGGTCCGCAAGGTGCACAAGGTACCGTGGGCAACACCGGTGCAACAGGCAGCACGGGCGCAACCGGTTCAGCCGGCCCGGCAGGTGCCACCGGCCCAACAGGCCCGCAAGGTCCAACCGGTTCGATCGGCGCGATCTCCAACTCAGGCGGTGCTGTGGGTGCTACCTTTACAACGACCAGTGCCACGTACACCACCAATGGAACATCGGGTCCCTCTGCGACGGTGACTGTCCCCGCGTCCGGAAATGTGGTCGTGATTCTCACCGCCGGAATCACCCCCAGCGGGAACAACGATTATCTGGGCTTTTCAATTGCTGGTCCCGCTCCCGCTGCAGGTAGTGGAACTTGCCTTACAGGTAGTACACGTACCCAGGCCATTTGCGATAGCCAAGCTCTGATCCGAGCAGGAACCACCTTTGTTCAAGACAGTGCGGTCTACTATGTGAACGGCCTCACGCCGGGCAGTACAAAGTTTACGGCCGTGTATCGTTCCGCTGGCGGCAGTGCCAGTTGGATCAATAACAACATCGTCGTGGTACCGTCGCCGTAACAGGTAATTCAGCATAGTTAACGAGAGGCCCTTCGGGGCCTCTCTTTTTTGTGGTGATCGAATGTCACCCGCGACAAGCGGCAATGAATCGGCGAAAATATACATGCGGCACCGTCCGGTCCGCATTCCACGCCGGGAACAATCATGCCGAGCCGCAGAGAACTCGCCAACGCCATTCGTGCGCTGTCCATGGACGCGGTCGAAGTCGCCAATTCCGGCCATCCGGGCATGCCGATGGGCATGGCTGACATCGCCGAAGTGCTGTGGAACGATTTTCTAAGCCATAACCCGGCCAATCCGCGTTGGTTCAATCGCGACCGCTTCGTGCTGTCGAACGGCCACGGCTCGATGCTGCTTTACTCGCTGCTGCATCTGACCGGTTACGGCCTGCCGATTGATGAGTTGAAGTGTTTCCGCAAATTGCATTCGAAAACCGCGGGGCATCCCGAAGCCAGCGAATTCCCCGGCATTGAAACCACGACCGGCCCACTCGGTCAGGGCCTGGCGAATGCGGTCGGCATGGCGCTCGCGGAAAAAGTATTGGCGGCGCGCTTCAATCGCCCCGGTCTCGATATTGTCGATCACTACACCTACGTGTTTCTTGGCGACGGCTGCCTGATGGAAGGCATCTCGCACGAGGTCGCGTCGCTGGCCGGCACGCTAAAGCTCGGAAAACTCGTTGCGATTTACGACGACAACGGCATCTCGATCGATGGTGAAGTCCATGGCTGGTTTACCGACGACACGCCCAAGCGCTTCGAGGCTTATGGCTGGGAAGTGCTGCACGATGTCGACGGCCATAATTCCGAGGCGATCAAGGCGGCGCTGGTCTCCGCCGCGATCGATCCGGACAAACCCACCCTGATCTGCTGCAAAACTATTATCGGTTACGGCGCGCCGAACAAGCAGGGCAAGGAATCCGCGCATGGCGCCGCGCTGGGCAAGGACGAAGTCGCCGCCGCGCGCGTTGCGCTCGGCTGGAACGATCCACCCTTCGTCGTGCCGGACGAAATCTACGCCGGCTGGAACGCGCGGGAAAAGGGCGCCGAACGCGAAACCGCATGGAACGACTTGTTCGCAAAGTATAAAACTGCGCATCCCGATCTCGCCGCCGAGTTCGAGCGCCGTCTGGCTGGCAATTTGCCATCGGACTTCGCGGCGCAAGCCGCTGCCTACATCGCCAAGCTGCAAGCCGATGGCCCGGTCGTCGCTTCGCGCAAGGCTTCGCAGATGGCGCTGGATGCGTTCGGTCCGCAGTTGCCGGAACTGATCGGCGGGTCTGCCGACCTAGCCGGCTCGAATCTCACGATCTGGAAGGGTTCGAAGGACGTCAATTCCTCCGACGCCAGCGCCAACTACGTCTACTACGGTGTGCGCGAATTCGGCATGAGTGCGATCAGCAACGGTCTGGCCCTGCACGGCGGTTTCATTCCGTACGACGCCACCTTTCTGGTGTTCTCCGACTACGCGCGCAACGCGGTGCGCATGTCCGCGCTGATTCCCGCGCACGCGATCCACGTTTACACGCACGATTCCATCGGCCTCGGCGAAGACGGCCCGACGCATCAGCCGATCGAACATCTGGCGTCCTTGCGTCTGATTCCTAAGAACACGGTGTGGCGGCCGTGTGATGCAGTGGAGAGCGCGGTCGCGTGGAAGGCCGCGATCGAGTGCCGCGAAGGTCCGTCGTGTCTTATCTTCTCGCGTCAGAATCTCGCGCATCAGGCACGCACGCAGGCGCAACTCGCACTGATCGAGTGCGGCGGTTATGTGCTTGCCGACCCCGCGGATGGAAAATTCGGCGTCATCCTGATCGCTACCGGCTCGGAAGTCGACCTGGCGATGGATGCGATGCGCTCGCTCGCACAGTCGGGTGTGTCGGCGCGCGTTGTGTCGATGCCGTGCACCAACCTGTTCGACCGCCAACCACAGGCTTATCGCGACGAAGTGCTGCCATCGGCTTGCCGCAAGCGCGTGGCGATCGAAGCCGGCGTCACCGACTTCTGGCGCAAATATGTTGGCCTGGATGGCCGCGTGGTCGGCATCGATACCTTTGGCGCCTCCGCGTCGGCGCCGGCATTGTTCAAGTATTTTGGCATCACCACCGAAGCCGTCGTTGCTGCGGCGAAATCCATGATCTGAACTGGCAGAGAAAGCACTCCTGTCTTCATGCTTGACTTTTCCGTTTACGCCTGTAATCTATAAATCAATTACAGACGTAATTGGACAGCTCATGTCAATCAGCGAAGCCGAAAGTGTGGTCATGGATGTGCTCTGGCGCGAGCATCCGCTCAGCGCGGACGAAGTCGTTGCCGCGTTGGCGAAGACGACTGACTGGCAAGAGCCGACGATCAAGACCTTGCTCAACCGTCTGTTGAAAAAGCGCGCAATAACAGCGCAGCGCGATGGCCGGCGCTATCTTTACCACCCGCTGCTCGAACGCGAAGACTACGTGCATGCAGCCAGCAAGGGCCTGCTCGATCGCCTGTTCGATGGCCGCGTCGCGCCGCTGGTCGCGCATTTTTCCGAACGGCGGAAACTCAGCAGGAAAGACATCGCCGAACTCAAGCGGCTGATCGAGGAGATCGATCGTGACGCATGAATTCATCGTGGTGTTGATTCGCTGCAGCGCCGTCACCGGTGTCGCCGTCCTGATTGCGCTGGCGATGCGGCGTCCGTTACGGCGCTGGTTTGGCGCGCGCGCCGCGTATCGGCTGTGGCTACTGGTGCCGATTGCCACGGGCGCGGCTTTACTGCCTGCTTCGGCGCAGCCAATCGGTGGCGTGCTGGGAATCATGACGATGAGCACGCTCAGTGCGCCGGCAGCAACGATTTCTGCCGTGCCCGCGTTCGATCCGCAACTGTTGTTCTTGTGCATCTGGCTGATCGGTGCCCTCGCGATGCTGGCTGGATTCGTTTTGCAGCAACGGCGTTATATGCGCAGTCTCGGCCGCTTGTCCGGCATCGACGCGCGCACGTTGCGCGCTGAAAGCAGCAACGGATGCCCGGCACTGGTCGGCGCGTTGCGGCCGCGCGTCGTGCTGCCACGCGATTTCGAGACCCGCTATGTGCCGCGCGAGCGCGAACTCGTGCTTGCGCACGAACGCGCGCATTTGCGCCGCGGCGATGCGCAGATCAATGCGCTGGTCGCCGCGCTGCGTTGCCTGCAATGGTTCAATCCACTTGTCCACTTTGCCGCATCGCGCTTTCGTTTTGATCAGGAACTGGCTTGCGATGCGGCAGTGATTTCACACTTTCCGGAAGCGCGTCGGTGTTACGCCGACGCGATGTTGAAGACGCAACTGGTCGGTCAGGTGTGGCAGGAGCTGCGCCTGCCGGCTGGTTGCTATTGGCCATCCAGTCACCCATTGAAGGAGAGAATCGCCATGTTGAAACAACCGTTGCCCGGTCGCGCGCGTGCTGCGCTCGGTTTCGGATTTGCCATTGCGCTGATCGGCGCCGGCAGTTATGCCGCCTGGGCGGCGCAGCCGGCGGCTGCGAATGCCGCGGCAAACTCGCAACCGTCTGCAGATGAATCTTCCAAGGAAGACGTGACTTACCGCCGAATGGATACGCCGCCATATCCGCAGGCTGCATTCGATGCGAAGCAATCAGGCAAGATTGTGCTGAAAGTGCAGATTGACGAGCATGGCGATCCGAAAACGGCGAGCGTGTTCAAGGCCGAACCGCCCGAGGCAAAAGCTGCGTTTGCCGACGCATCGATCGCTACTGTCATGCAATGGAAGTTCAATCCGGAAATCAAGAGCGGCAAGCCGATAGCCAGTTGGGTCTTCATTCCGATCACCTATACGTGGACCGCGAATGGCGGTGAGCGGAAGGAATAGAACCATCCGGTCTTCTCGACGGCGGCCGCGGAAAATCGTGGCCGCCGACGAATGATCCAAGCCGGCACCGTGCGAACCCGCCCGCATGGCCGGTACAATAGCGCTTCCCGTTGTCCATTCTCAGGAGCGTTGTCATGGCGGTCAAAGTCGCGATCAATGGTTATGGCCGCATCGGCCGCAATGTGCTACGCGCACTGTACGAGGCCGGTCGCACAAACGAGATTCAGATTGTCGCGGTAAACGATCTCGGCGATGCCGAAACCAATGCGCATCTGACCCAGTACGACACCGCGCACGGGCGCTTTCCGGGTGAGGTCGGCGTCGATGGCGGCGATCTCGTCGTCAAAGGAGACAAGATCAAGGTGTTCGCCGAGCGCGATCCGGCCAAGCTGCCGTGGGGTTCGCTTGGCGTCGATGTGGTACTCGAATGCACTGGCCTGTTCACTTCGAAAGCCAAGGCCGGCGCGCATATCGCTGGCGGCGCGAAGAAAGTCATCATTTCGGCGCCGGGCGAGAAGGACGTCGATGGTACCTTTGTCTACGGCGTCAATCACGACAAGCTGACGGCGCAACACCAAGTGATTTCAAACGCCTCGTGCACGACGAATTGTCTGGCGCCGCTGGCCAAGGTGCTGCATGAGAAGATCGGCATCGTGCATGGCCTGATGACGACGATTCACTCGTACACGAACGATCAGGTGCTGACCGACGTCTTCCACAAGGATCTGCGCCGCGCGCGTTCGGCGACGATGTCGCAGATTCCGGCCAAGACCGGCGCCGCGCCGCGGTCGGCTGGTGCTGCCGGAACTCAACGGCAAGCTCGACGGCTTCGCCATGCGCGTGCCAACGATCAATGTCTCGGTAGTCGACCTGACTTTCGTTGCCAAACGCGACACCAGCAAGGAAGAAATCGACGCGGTGGTGAAGGCGGCGAGCGAAGGCAAGCTCAAGGGAATTCTCGGCATGAACGTCAAGCCGCTGGTATCGGTCGACTTCAACCACAACCCGCTGTCGTCGATCTACGACGCCACGCAGACGCGCGTGATGGGCGGCACCCTGGTCAAGGTGCTGAGTTGGTACGACAACGAATGGGGTTTTTCCAACCGCATGCTGGATATGACACTGGCGTTGATGGCGGCGCGCTGAGACATCTCGCAGCCCTGGATCGTTTACACACCTGCCCATACATTCGCGTGCGGGCACTCATCGGCGCGAGATGCGCTTCAACGCATCTCGCGAAATCCCGACTCGCCCTTCTCCGACTGCAAGGTTTCCAGCAGCGCAATCTGCAGGCGGGAATGCAATTTCACCATCGTGCGCCAGAGCAGGGCGAGGATCAGCGCGCCGATCGTGAGCATGGCGATCAGCAATTCCAGTGGCGGCAGGATGCTGGAACTGAGTGCGCAGACCAGCAGCAGCATGATGGCGATCGACACCGCGGGCAACACCTCGGCGACGATCCGTCGCACGCGCTCGGTGTGGCGGCCGGCATATACGCCGACCTCGGCCAACATCATCGATAACGCCTTGAGCTTGCGGTAGGCGGCGATCAGGAACGGCAGCGACAGTACCAGTGCCGTGCCCCAGATGGCGGCGTCGGCGATGCGCGGATTCGGCAGCCATGCGCGCAAGTCCAGTCCGCGCGCGCTGGCCGCGTAGGCGCCGCCCGCGAATATTGCGATCACCAGACAGTAATTGACGAAGGCTTGCAGCAGGATGCGGCGTACCATCGCCGCGATCACGGCGCGGTCGCCCTCGAAACGCAGGCTTTGCAGCCATTCGGTATACAAATGCAGAATGCGGCGCAACCCCTCCGGCAGCAGCTTGCGCAGGTGATCGCCCAACGGGTCGGCGGCGCGGATCATGTACGGCGTGAACAGCGTGGTGATCGCGGAGACAGCAACGATGATGGGATAGAGAAAATCGCTGGTGACTTTCAGTGTGCTGCCGAGTGCGGCGATGATGAATGAGAATTCGCCGATCTGGGCCAGGCTCATGCCGATGCGCAGCGAGTTGCGGCCATCCTGACCGGCGGCGAACGCGCCGAAGCTGCGCGCCAGCACCTTGCCGAGTACCAGGGCTACGGTGACGACTGCGATCGGTGCTGTGTATTCGAGCAGCACGCGCGGGTTGAGCATCAGGCCGATGGCGACGAAAAAGATTGCGCTGAACATGTC
Organism: uncultured Gammaproteobacteria bacterium; assembly: GCA_963804695.1. Classification (GTDB taxonomy): domain Bacteria; phylum Pseudomonadota; class Gammaproteobacteria; order Xanthomonadales; family Rhodanobacteraceae; genus Rudaea. Next base: position 1,853,984 of record CAWDRH010000003.1, on the reverse strand, counting down.
GCGTATCGGCTCGATCACGCGCTCGACGCGCTTGAGACAGTGCGCCTCGGCGACGACGACGCCGGCAACGAACGCGCCCAGGGCCACGCTGTAGCCCATGTGTGCGACCAGCAGGCAGAACCCGAACAGCAGGCCGAGCACGGCGATCAACAGCATTTCGTTGCTATTGAACCTTGCGATGAAATCGAGCAGACGCGGAACCGCGAGGATACCGAGTACCATGGCGGCGACCAGAAATACCGTGAGCGTGCCGAGCGTGCGCAGGATTTCCGCGCTTTCGATCGTGCCGGTGGCGGCAATACCCGAGAGCAGCGCCACCATGCAGATGGCGAGTACGTCTTCCACGATCAGAATCGCAAATACCACCCGTGCGAAGTGCTGTTTTTTTAGCCCCAGTTCGTCGATTGCCTTGATCGTGATGGTGGTGGACGAGATCGACAGCATGGCGCCGAGGAACAGTGCATCCATCGTGCGCCAGCCGAAGCCGAGGCCGATTTCGTAACCCAGCCACAGCATCGCCACCACGCCCGCGAGGGCGGCGACCAGCGCCGTAATCCCGACCTGGCGCAGATGGCGCAGGGAAAATTCCAGACCCAGCGAGAACAGCAGGAAGACGATGCCGAGTTCGGCCAGGGTCTGGATCGTGGTTTCGTCGGTGATCAGCGAATACGGCGGCGTGTGCGGCCCGATCAACGCACCGGCAACGATGTAGCCGAGCACCACCGGCTGGCGCAGCAGGCGGAACACGACCGTGACCACGCCGGCCGTGAGCATGATCACGGCGAGATCCCGGAGAAATGCGATCGTGTGCATGGTGGCGGCCCCAGCGGCTGGATGAATGGTGACCGATCCGGCGATCCGGCGCAATCCCGTGGCGCACAAGCGACAGCCGTTTTGCACACGGCTTGACGTGCGCTCTGCATTCGTGTTTTGATATGGATGTCTAGACGTCTAAACGTCCATTAACAGGCGAACAACAGTGATTCAGGATGCCGCAACAATTGTCAAGCTTGAGCCGTCAGCCGCCACCGGGTTCAACCCCGTTGTCGATGTCGCATTCATCGGCGCGACCGGGCGCATCGGCCGCCGTGTGCTGGAGCTAATCGCGACGCAACCGGCACACGGACGGAATCGGCAACCGCGCCTGCGGCTCGTGACTGTGGTAAATTCACGCGGTTGCCTGAGTGTGTGCGAAGGCATCCCGGCATTGACGGCCGCGGAACGGCTGGAAGCGGCAGTGACAAAATCCTGCGGAGCCTTGCCCACCTCATCGCAAGTGCGCCTGCCTCGGATCGTGGTCGATTGCACTCCCAGCGCCGATGTGGCCGATTGCTATCCACGCTGGCTCGCTGCCGGGATCGATGTGGTAACGCCGAACAAGTTCGGCTCCTCCGCGGATCGCCGGCTTGCGAACGCGATCATCGCCGCGCAGGCTGAATCCGGTGCCGTGTTGCGCGATTCGACCACCGTCGGCGCTCAATTACCCTTGTTGTCCACCTTGCGCGAATTGCGCGATGCGGGCGATCGCGTCGAACGATTCGAGGCCGTTTTATCCGGCACACTGTCCTATGTTCTCGGCAATATCCGGCGTGGCGCGTCGTTGTCGGCGTCGGTGCGCGATGCCGTGGCGCAAGGTTATGCCGAACCGCATCCCGCACGCGATCTGTCCGGCGAAGATGCCGCGCGCAAATTGGTGATCCTGTTGCGGGCGCTGGGTCAGGATATCGAATTCGCCGATGTCGAGCGCGTGCCCTTGGTGGAAATGAGTCTACTTGCCGAGGAAGACCCGGCGCGTCTGCTCGGTCGCCTGGTCGAGGCCGATGCGAGCTGGCGCGCGCGCGCGGCACTTGCGGAAGCGCGGCGGGAATGCTGGATCTATCGCGCAAGCTTCGACGGTTGCCACGCGCGTGTCGCGCCGGAACGCGTTGCCCATGGCCATGCGCTGGCGAACCTGGCGCCATGCGAGAACGCGTTGATGCTGCATAGCGCCTACTACTGCGCCGCACCACTCCGGATTGCCGGACCCGGCGCCGGCATCGATCTCACCGCCGCCGGCGTGTTCGCCGACCTGCGCGCGGCGGCGCAGCGTCATGCATCCTTCGCAGGCGCGGTGGACACCGCCGCGGTCGAAGCGGCGGCATAGTCGCGCGCCAGCAGCGCATAAATCGCACTGTCCTGGATTTCGCCACCGACGTGCCAGCGTTCACGCAGCAGACCCTCGCGCACGAAGCCCACGCGTTCAAGCAGCCGCAGCGATGCCACATTGCGCGGATCGACATCGGCCTCGATGCGATGAAAATCCAGAACGCCGAAGGCGTGATCTAGAACCAGACGCACTGCCTCCTGCGCGTAGCCGTGGCCCCAATGTGCGCTCGACAGGGCGAAGCCGATCTCGGCGCGGCGGTGTGCGGTATTCTGTGCGAAAAGCGCGCAACTGCCGATCATGAGATCGTCCTCGCGCCGGGCAATGGCCCATTGCAGGAATTCGCCGGCGCGTACGCCACGATCGATCTCGTCGAACATTTCGCGCGCGTCCTCGACGCGCATGAGTGGTCCCCGGCTCCAGTAGCGCATCACCTTCGGATCGGAAAATTGCGTGTACAGCCGCGGCACATCGACGGCCGTCATCGCGCGCAGGCGGATGCGTGTACCGTCCAGTGTTGCAAGCGTATCGGCAGGCATTTGCCGAGTGTGACATAGCCGCCCTGCCGTACAATACCGGCTCGGAAAATCCGGAGCGACCCATGTCCATCCTACGTATGACTCACCTCGACCTGCGCGGCAAACGCGTGCTGATCCGCGAAGATCTGAACGTGCCCATGCACAACGGCCGGGTGACCTCGGACCAGCGGATTCTCGCCGCGCTGCCGACGCTCAAACTCGCGCTCGACCAGGGTGCCGCAATCATGGTGATGTCGCATCTCGGCCGACCGACTGAAGGTCACTGGACAGCGCACGATTCGCTGGCGCCGGTCGCCACGCGCCTTGGCGAACTACTCGACCGACCGGTGCCGCTGGTGCGCGACTGGGTCGACGGCGTGGACGTGAAGCCGGGCGAAATCGTTCTGCTCGAAAACTGCCGCATGAACGTCGGCGAGGCCAGGGACGACAGCGCGCTCGCGCAGCGCTACGCGATGCTGTGCGAGATCTTCGTCATGGATGCCTTCGGCACCGCGCATCGCGCGCAGGCCTCCACACATGGCGTGATCCATCGCGCACACATCGCCTGCGGTGGCCCGTTGCTGATGGCCGAACTCGACGCGCTGAGCAAGGCGCTGGAACATCCAAGGCGCCCGCTGCTGGCGATCGTGGCCGGCTCGAAAGTTTCCACCAAGCTCACCTTGCTGCAGAACCTCGTCGGCAAGGTCGATCAGCTCATCGTCGGCGGCGGCATTGCCAACACCTTCATCGCCGCGGCGGGATTTCCGGTCGGCAAATCCCTGGTTGAAACCGACCTGATCGGCATTGCCACGCAAATCATCACCGCTGCCAAGGTGAGCGGGGCCGAGGTGCCGATTCCGGTCGACGTGGTCGTCGCGCCCGAGTTCAAGGCCGATGCCCCGGCGACGGTGAAAAATGTGGAAGATGTCGCTGCCGGCGACATGATCCTCGACATCGGCCCACGTACCGCGCAGCAGTATGCCGCGCTGATCGCGAAGGCCGGCACGGTGGTCTGGAATGGCCCCGTCGGCGTATTCGAGTTCGAGGCGTTTGGCAGAGGTACGGAAACTGTCGCCAAGGCGATTGCGGCATCCGCGGCTTTCTCGATTGCCGGCGGTGGCGACACTCTGGCCGCGGTGGAAAAATACAAAGTGGAAAAAGATATTTCGTATATTTCTACCGGCGGCGGCGCCTTCCTCGAATTTCTCGAAGGCCGGGAATTGCCGGCGGTGGCGGCGTTGAAGGCGCGCGGAGGCTGAGATGCATTGTCATCCCGGCAGGGTCGAAGTCCGCGACGGCGGGCTGAGGGGGCCCAGACTGTATGGATGCAATGGCGCCGAACATCAAACGTTTCCGTCCATGGCTTCTGGATTCCGGCAATCCATGCCGGAATGACGAGCAAAGATTAGCGCTCCACCAGCGCGCGCAGTTTCTCCGGCTCTTTCAGCGACAGCAGCAGCGACAACTTGTCTTCGTCGCTACGCAAATAAGACACGCAGTGCCGGTCGAGGATCAGGCATACCGCCTTCTCGCCGTTGCGCAAGCGGAACCAGCCGCCGGCAAATCCCGGCAGACCGGCGCCCCACAGACGCAGGAACGGTTTGAGTTCGGCGTGTTCGTCCAGATCGATCACGCGCAAGCCGTGTGCGCGCAATACGGACAGAGCGATCCGCTTGGTCCCTGTTCCGGTGTTGACGATCAATTCACCTTGATCGACGCGGACGCGCGCGCGGCGTAGCGACCAGACGATGAATAACAGCGCGAGCAGAACGATCGCGGGCGCGAAGAACACATGCACGGGAGCATGCACACGCAAGCCATGCGGATTTACGAGTGCCAGCGCGACCATTACGCCGAGAAACACAATTCCCAAGATCGCCAGCAGCCAATACACCGGCTTGCGCAGCGATCCTGCGAGTTCCAGCGGCTGTCCCGCATCAATATCGTTCATGCCATTAATCCCCGTGCAAGGCTGTGGTAGTTTAGCGCCAACGCCGTATTGAGGATGCCCATGGATTCGCAACTGCGCCGCACCAAGATCATCGCCACGCTCGGCCCGGCCACCGACCAGCCGGGAATGCTCAAACGCATTCTCGAAGAAGGCGTGGATGTGGTGCGCCTGAACCTGTCGCACGGCGCCGCCGCGGATCATCTGCGCCGTGCCCAGGAAGCGCGTGATGCGGCGGCGGCGCTCGGCCACGAAGTCGCGGTGCTGGCAGATTTGCAGGGGCCGAAAATCCGCATCGCCCAGTTCGCATCAGGTCCGGTGCTGCTGGAAAACGGCCAGCCCTTTGCGCTCGAATGTGTCGCTAACGCGCGGCCCGGCGACGTCCGCCGCATCGGCGTCAGCTATCTGAATTTGTATAAAGATGTAAAACCGGGCGATGTGCTGTTGCTCGACGACGGCCTGATCGCACTGCACGTCGAGCGCATCGATGGCACCACCATCCACACCGTGGTCCAGGTCGGCGGCGCGCTGTCGGATCGCAAGGGCATCAATCGTCAGGGCGGCGGCCTGTCGCTGACGGCACTGGCAGAGAAGGACAAGGAAGACATTCGTCTGGCGGCGAAATTGAACGCAGATTTCCTTGCCGTGTCCTTCGTCAAGTGTGCGGACGACATCGAGCAAAGCCGCAAGCTGATGCGTGCTGCCGGCGGCAACGCGGCGTTGGTGGCCAAGATCGAACGTGCCGAGGCCATCATTGCGCTGGGCGAGATTATTGAAGTGTCGGATGCGGTGATGGTCGCGCGCGGCGATCTGGGCGTGGAAATCGGCGATGCCGAATTGCCGGGCATCCAGAAGAAAATCATCCGCGAAGCGCTGGCGCGCAACAAGGTGGTGATCACGGCCACGCAGATGATGCAGTCGATGGTCGAGTCGCCGATTCCCACGCGCGCCGAGGTACTCGATGTGGCCAATGCCGTGCTCGATGGCACCGACGCGGTGATGCTGTCGCAGGAAACCGCCGCGGGCAAACATCCCGACAAAGCCGTGGCGGCGATGCGCCGCGTGTGCCTTGGCGCCGAGCGCCAGTTCGAGCCCGCCGAAGATCTGAGTCCGGGTACGCACCAGCTCGATCGCACCGATCAGGCCATCGCCTTGGCGGCAATGTTTCTCGCCGGCCAGATCGGCACGCGCGCGATCGTCGCCCTGACCGAATCCGGCGGCACGGCGCAATGGCTGTCGCGGTTTCGCTCCAGCGTGCCGATCTTCGCCCTGTCGCGGCGCCAGGCCGCGCGCCGGCGCATGATGCTGTACCGCGACGTCACCCCGGTGGACTTCGATCCGCAAGGCGTCGATCCCGCGCACGCGGCGAAAGCGGCAATCCAGCATTTGTATAATATGCAGCGTCTGTCCGAAGGCGATCGCGTGATCCTCACCACCGGCGATCACACAGGTCAGCACGGCGGAACCAATACGTTGAAATTATTGCGTATCGGTGCGGGTGGCGTGGCGGAAGGATTGGGGGAGCTGTAGGTTACTGAGAGAAGAATCGAAGAGACAATTGCGTGTAAGGATGTACTCAGTCGGTAAATTGGGGAAGCGTCATTCCGGCAGGGATTGCCGGAATCCAGAGGACATGGATGTCACAGGATTGAGATGGAAATCAAGCAGCCGTGCGTGTATATGGTGGCGAATCGCCGCAACGGCACGCTTTACGTTGGCGTCACGTCGGATCTGATCAAGCGGGTTTACCAGCATCGCGGCGATGTGGTGCCAGGATTCACGCGGCGATACAAAGTGCACGATTTGGTATGGTACGAATTGCACACGGAGATGGCGGTTGCGATTCTGCGTGAGAAGCAGATCAAGAAATGGTCGCGGGCCGCGAAGATTCGGTTGATTGAAACGAATAATCCTGCATGGCAGGACTTGTGGCCTGAACTGGTGTCGCCATCCGTGGCACCTGGATTCCGGCAGTCCCTGCCGGAATGACGCAATAACGAAGCTTGAGGATCGTTCAACGTCCCGAGATCGACGAGGAGATTGGCATGACGAATAAAATTCCGATGGCAATTTGCGTCCTGTGCATTGCGGGAAACACCGCCCTCGCCGCCGAAAAACTCCAGCTCGTGCAGCCAGATCATCTGGCCAACTACTGGTTGCTGGCGGCGACCGGCGATGCCAGCGTACCGAACTCAGGCCGCAACTTGCAGACGCCGAGCTGTGCGGCGGTGGCGTATGCGATCAACAAGGATGGAACGACCAGCCAGGTGAAACTCGAACGTCTGGTTCCCGATGGCGATCTGGGCAAGGTCGCCGTCAGCACGGTGAGCGGCCTGCGCTTTGCCGCCGCGCGGCAGAACATCGGCAAGGATGCGGTCTATACCTACATGGTCATCCCTTTCAACCTGCCCGACGCCAATTCGCCGAGCGCTGCGGATCGGGCCATGCGCGCACGCGTGCTGGCGGCGTGCAAGCTGGGGAATTTCCGGTTGCCGAATCCCTGAATTTTGGAACATCCGGGGAATTCTGGCGCTATAATCCGCGCCCTCGCAAGGCAGCCGCAGGGGCGGCTGCAAAGCACGGTTTTCGCGGAGTCAGTCATGAGCATCGAAGAACTCGAAAGCATCGCCCAGGCGATGGTCGCGCCCGGCAAGGGCATCATCGCGATCGACGAATCCAACAACACGATCAAGAAGCGCTTTGACGTGGTCGGAGTCGCTGACAACGAAGAGCATCGCCGCGCCTATCGCGAGATGTTGCTGACCACGCCGAGATTGTCCGATCACATTTCCGGCGCGATTCTGTATGACGAAACCATCCGTCAGTCGACCAAGGCCGGCGTGCCGTTCACCAAGGTGATGATGGATGCCGGTATCCTGCCGGGGATCAAGGTGGACAAGGGTCCGCAGCCGCTGGCGGGATTCCCGGGCGAAGTCGTCACCGAAGGCCTGGATGGATTGCGCGAGCGCCTGAACGAATACGCGCGCCTTGGCGCCAAGTTCGCCAAGTGGCGTGCGGTGATCACCATCGGCGAGGATTCGCCGAGCGGCACCTGCATCGAGGCCAACTGCCACGCGCTGGCGCGTTACGCCGCGCTGTGTCAGGAAGCCGGGATCGTGCCGATGGTCGAGCCCGAGATTTTGATGGACGGCGATCACGATATCGAAGTGTGCTACGACGTCACCGAAGCCACGCTGCGCTCGCTGTTCGGTTCGCTGTACGAGCAGAACGTGATGCTCGAAGGCACCATCCTCAAACCCAGCATGGTCGATTTCCGGCAAGAGCTGCCCGCGAGCAGGCGAGCGTGGACGAAGTGGCCGAGGCGACGGTGCGCTGCCTGAAAGCGGCGGTGCCGGCGTCGCTGCCGGGGATCGTGTTCCTGTCTGGTGGACAGTCTGATGAACAGGCGACGGCGAATCTGAATGCCATGAACCAGATCGGCCCGCACCCGTGGCCGCTGTCGTTCAGCTATGGCCGCGCCATGCAGCAGGCCGCGCTCAAGCTCTGGGCCAAGGACATGAATGCGAATTTTGCCGAGGCGCAGAAAACGGTCGCCCAGCGTGCGAAGGAAAATGGCCTGGCTGCTCTGGGCCAGTGGCAGAAAGCCGCATAAGTCACAATCCACAATGCGACAACGAATGTACGGGCGCTACGGCGCCCGTACGCGTTTTCGTTGCGGGAACTCGATAGCTAGAGTTGCGCCAATCGCTGCGCGGAAGCGGCGGCGACTCACGAAAATACGTAGCGGGTCAGTTTGAATCACTGCAACGTTGAGTGAATCGATACCTGTTCGCCCTGAAGTATCGAAGGCGAAACGATTTTGTGGGCTGCCGTTCATGGTTTGATCCCGGCTATTTGATGTCTCACCTCGAACAGCCAGGTACATTTGAATCGATCCGCTACCGTGGCAATAAGGCTGGCGGTACCCGTTGCGTGCTGCGATACTCCCGATACGTGTATCCCGACCTCGTTGCCGACGCCACGCAACGCCCGAATTTTCCACAGTAGATGCTTGCATGCCACGACCTTCATCGCTCGACCATGAGCAATTGCTCGCCTGCGCCCGCGGCGAGATGTTCGGCCCGGGCAATGCGCGCCTGCCATCACCGCCGATGCTGATGTTCGACCGCATCACGAACATTGATGAACACGGCGGCGCGTTCGGCAAGGGTGTTTTGCATGCGGAACTCGATATCCGCCCCGACCTGTGGTTTTTCGGCTGCCATTTTCAGGGCGACCCGGTCATGCCCGGTTGCCTCGGGCTAGACGCAATGTGGCAGCTCACCGGATTTTATCTGCCGTGGCTGGGTGAGCCGGGACGTGGCCGCGCGCTCGGCGTGGGCGAGGTGAAATTCAGCGGTCAGGTGTTGCCGAGCGTCAAACTCGTGCGCTATGAAATCGACGTCCGTCGCGTGATGCGCGGCAAGCTGGCGCTGGTGATCGCCAACGGTCGCACGTATGCCGACGACCGTGAGATCTACGCGGCCGAGAATCTGCGCGTGGCGCTGTTCCAGTCGATGGAGAGCTTCTGATGCGTCGCGTCGTCGTGACCGGCATGGGCATCGTATCGTGCCTTGGCGACCTGGCCGCGAGCGTGTCGGATGCATTGCGCGAGATGCGAAGCGGCATTCATCTCGTGCCGGATTTTGTTGTGCACGGTCTGCGCAGTCATGTGGCTGGCGTGCCGCAGATCGATCTCGATGCGGTCATCGACCGCAAGTTGAAACGCTTCATGGGCGACGCGGCGGCCTACGCCTACGTCGCGATGCGCGCTGCCATCGCCGATGCGGGACTGGCTCTTGAGCACGTTCGCCATCCACGCAGTGGCGTGATCGCCGGCTCCGGCGGCGGCTCGCCGCAATGGCAGATCGCCACCGGCGAACTGTTGCGCGAAAAAGGCGTGCGCCGGATCGGTCCGTACATGGTGCCGCGCACAATGTGCTCGACCGTATCCGCCACGCTGGCCACGGCGTTCGGAATTCTCGGTTTGAGCTATTCGATCGCCGCGGCCTGCGCCACGTCTGCGCATTGCATCGGTGCCGCGGCCGACCTGATTCGTCACGGCGCACAGGATGTGATGTTCGCTGGCGGCGGCGAAGAAGTTCACTGGGGCATGACCGCGCAATTCGACGCGATGGGCGCGTTGTCCACCGCCCGCAACGATGCACCGCATACTGCATCGCGTCCCTACGATACCGGCCGCGACGGCTTCGTCATTGCTGGTGGCGGTGGCATTCTCGTGCTCGAAGAATACGAACACGCCAAGGCGCGCGGCGCGCGCATCCACGCGGAACTGGTCGGTTACGGCGTCACCTCCGACGGCGCCGACATGGTCGCACCTACCGGCGAGGGCGCGGTGCGCTGCATGCAGATGGCGCTGCACGACATCGCCGGTCCAATCGATTACATCAACACCCACGGCACCGCCACGCCGGTTGGCGACATCGTGGAATTGCAGGCGCTGCGCGAAGTATTCGGCGATACGGTTCCGCCGTTTTCATCGACCAAGGCGCTGACCGGCCACTCGCTCGGTGCCGCCAGCGTGCACGAGGCGATCTACAGTCTGTTGATGCTCAACGAAGGATTCGTCGCCGGCTCAGCCAACATCGACGAACTCGATCCGCGCGCCGCAGGTTTTCCGATCCTGCGCGCAAGCCGCGAAGCGAAATTGAACGCCGTGATGTCCAACAGTTTCGGCTTCGGCGGCACCAACGGCAGTCTGGTGTTTGCGAAGGTCTGAGAATAAGACGACGTGGCAGGAAGCGACGCGCGGGTTGACAATTGAGCTGCACGGCACGAGCGCGATCATTCTCTCATCTGATTAGTCGCGCATCTGTTTGCGGTAGATCGTCAGTCCAGGAGCACCGAAGCAACAGAATACGATACGCTCTGGTGGTTCAGTATCGGGCAGAAAACTGCGCACTTCGCCCACGGCAATCGCCGCGGCCTGATCCAGTGGATAGCCGTAAACGCCGCAGCTGATGGCCGGAAACGCGATGCTGCGCACGCCGTTTTCGCGCGCAAGCCGCAACGATTCTCGGTAACAGCGCGCCAACAATTCCGGTTCGCCGTCGTCGCCGCCTTCCCAGATCGGCCCGACGGTATGGATCACGAACTTTGCCGGTAGTCGAAAGCCCGGTGTGATACGTGCCTCTCCGGTGGGGCAGCGCACGTTGGGCCGCACCTGCGGCAGGGCGCGGCACGCGCTGAGTAGTTCCGGCCCGGCGGCGCGGTGGATGGCGCCGTCGACACCACCTCCGCCCAGCAAGCTCTCGTTCGCGGCATTGACGATGGCATCGACGGCCAGTGTCGTGATGTCGGCTTCGATGATTTCGATTGCCGGATCGTGTTGCATGCCGTCCTCCCGAATCCTTGATTGAAGTTATTGTACCGCCGGGTGTTGAAAAATACCTGCCTAGTCTATAATATACAAGATCAATCATGCTCCCTTCAGATAAAACCAGCTTCGGCTTTCTCGTCACCGATGTCACCCGGTTGATGCGCAAGCATTTCGACCGTCGCGCGGTGCGTTTCAATCTCACGCGTGCGCAGTGGCGTGCGCTCAAGCGTCTCTCGTACAGCGAAGGCATGCGCCAGAACGAACTGGCCGAGCAGCTCGAAATTGAGCCGATTGCCATCGGCCGCGTGATCGATCGTTTGCAGAAAGCAGGCTTCGTCGAACGCCGCGCCGATCCCGCCGACCGCCGCGCCTGGCGCCTGCACCTGACCGCGCAGGCGCATGACGTGGTCGACGACATGGAGCAGATTTCCAATGTGCTGTTTCGCCAGGCGCAACGCGGCGTGTCCGCAGCCGACATGAAAACCATGATCAGCGTGCTCGCGCGGATGAAAGACAACCTCAACACGCTCGAAAGCGCGAAACCCTGATGGAGAATCGGTCATGACCGATAAACAATACAGCGCGCCGCAAGCCGAGACGCCGGTACAGTCGGTCCGCAAGAAGAAAAATCTGGTGCTGTGGATTCTCGGCCCAGCCGTGGTTCTTGGCATCGCCGGTTACATGTATCTGACGTCGGGTCGTTACATTTCCACCGACAATGCCTATGTTCAGGGCGATCACGTCAGCATTGCGCCGCAGATCGGTGGACGCGTGACCGAAGTGCTGGTGCGTGAGAATCAGGCGGTGAAGAAGGGCGATGTGTTGTTCCGCATCGATTCCGAGCCGCTGGAAATTGCCTCGGCGCAGATGCAGGCGCAACTCGATTCGATTCATAGCCTGCTCGATGCTGCGCGCGCCGGTTATGCCAGCGCGCAGGCCAACCTGCGTTCGGCCGAAGAAGCGTTGCGCGTGGACGAGCGCCAGTACCAGCGCATGCAGGAATTGCGCGGCAAGGGTCTGGTGGCGCAGAAAGACGTGGACGATGCGGCGAACACGTATGCCACCGCACGCGGCAATCGCGACGCCGACAAGGCAGCGCTGGACAAGGCGAAGGGCGTGCTCGGCGGCTTGCCGACCACGCCGGACGAAGATCTGGCGGGCTACAAGCTGGCCAAGGCGGAATACGCCAGGACCCAGCTCGATCTCCAGCACGCCACGGTGCATGCGCCGATGGATGGCGTCATCGGCAAGCAGAGTCTGCAGCCGGGCGATTTTCTCGCCCCCGGTCAGGCGGCAATGCCGCTGGTGTCGGCGATTCGTTTGTGGGTGGATGCGAACTTCAAGGAAACCGATCTGACCCACGTCGCCGTCGGTCAGCCCGCCATGGTCGAAGTCGATGCCTACCCAGGCCGCAAATGGAAGGCGCACGTGGCCTCGATCAGTCCGGCCTCGGGCTCGGAATTTTCGGTACTGCCGGCGCAGAACGCCACCGGCAACTGGGTCAAGATCGTGCAGCGCATCCCGGTGCGTCTCGCGATCGACGATCAAGGCAACGGGCCGACCTTGCGCGCAGGCATGAGCGTCATCGTGGAAATCGATACCGGCAAGCAGAATTCGCTGCTGGGCTGGATCGAGGGCGCGCGTGACGAGCCGCCCACGCGCGTGGCGTTGACCCGCCACTGAGTTTCGTCGCATGAGCCGGGCCGTTTCCACTCATCGCGAAGTCGCCAACCGCGGCTTGCTGGTCGTGTCGGTAATGCTGGCGACTCTGATGCAGGCGCTGGATACGACGATTGCCAATGTTGCCTTGCCGAACATGCAGGGTTCGCTGTCGGCGACACAGGATCAGATTTCCTGGGTGCTGACGTCCTACATCGTCGCCGCCGCGATTGCCACGCCGGCGACCGGCTGGCTTGCCTCGATCATGGGCCGGCGGCGTTTGCTGCTGATCGCAATCGCCGGCTTCACTGCCGCTTCCGTGCTGTGTGCGATGGCGACCAGCATCGGTGCGATGGTCGCGTTTCGTCTGTTGCAGGGATTGTTCGGTGCTTCGCTGGTGCCGCTGTCCCAATCCACCTTGCTCGATGTTTATCCACGCGAAAAGCATGGCGCAGCGATGGCCATGTGGGGCATGGGCGTGATGGTCGGGCCGATCCTCGGGCCGCCGCTCGGCGGCTGGCTCACCGACAGTTACAGCTGGCATTGGGTGTTCCTGATCAATGTACCGATCGGCGCGCTGGCGCTGTTCGGCGTTGCCGCAAGCCTGCCAACCGACGACACGCAGCCTTCCAGATTCGACTGGCGCGGCTTCGCGTTTCTCGCCACCGGCATCGGTGCCTTGCAACTGTTGCTGGATCGTGGCGAAGTCAAGGACTGGTTCAGTGCGGGCGAAATCCAGATCGAAGCCGCGCTCGCCTTCCTCGGTTTTTATCTGTATGCCGTGCACTGGATGACGAATCCACGGCCATTCGTGAATCTCGGTCTGTTCAAGGATCGCAACTTCTTCTCCAGCAACGTGTTCATCTTCGTACTCGGCGTCGTGCTGTTCGCGACGATGGCCTTGTTGCCGCCGTATTTGCAGACCCTGATGAACTACCCGGTAGTCACCACGGGCATTCTGCTGGCGCCGCGCGGTGTCGGCACGCTGTTTGCGATGATGATGGTCGGACGCCTGATGGCACGCGGCGCGGATGCACGCGTACTTGCCGGCATCGGCATGGTGCTCACCGCGTATTCGCTCTGGCAAATGGTGCATTGGGGTGTCGACGTGACGCAATGGATGGTGATCGAAGCCGGCATCGTGCAGGGCCTCGGCCTGGGCCTCGTGTTCGTGCCGATCTCGACCGTCGCGTATTCGACCCTGCCGACGACCGCGCGCACCGAAGCGGCTGGCATCTTCAGCCTGACTCGCAATATCGGTTCCAGCGTCGGCATCTCCATCGTGATGACGCTGCTGTCGCGCTATACCCAGATCAATCATGCCGAACTGGCGCAACGTCTGACGCCGTTCGATACCGGCGCGGCACAGACGATGGCGCATTTGCCATCGGCGGCGAATCTCGCCATGCTCAATGCCGAAGTGACGCGGCAGGCATCAGCGATCGCGTTCCTCAACGATTTCTGGCTGATGATGGTGATGACGATCGTGGCGATTCCCTTGCTCCTGCTGCTGCGGCCGGTGAAAAACATCGGCGCGCCCGCTATTGCGGCGGAACACTGATGCGCGAATACAAGCCATCGCCGCGATCCGGACCCTGGTCCGCGCCCGCAATGGCGGACATGCCTGCGCCGGCCGTGCGCCGCAACAGCGATGAAATGCGCGTTTACGGCCTCAATGCCTGTCTGGCGTTGTTTGCGCGCCGACCGCACGATCTGCGCAAAGTCTACTTGCTGGAATCGCGGCTCGGCGACTTGAAACCCGTGCTCGCCTGGTGTGTGCAGCGACGGCTCGGATATCGCGTCGTTGAAAACGCCGATCTCGAAAAGCTGACCGGCAGCCAGCACCACGAAGGCGTTTGTTTCGAGGCGCGGCGGCGTCCACTTTTACCCCTGTCGGCATTATTGCGGACGTTGCCGCCGCCACCCGAACCCGTATTGCTGGTGTGGCTCGATGGCGTCGGCAATCCGCACAACTTCGGCGCCGTGCTGCGCAGCGCCGCAAACTTCGGCGCGCAGGGCCTGATCCTGCCGTCGGATTCTGCCTTGGGTCTGTCAGGCGCCGCATATCGTGTGGCCGAGGGCGGCGCCGAGGTGGTCGCGTTGGCGCAAGTCGCGCTGGGGGAAGACATCTTCGGTGCGCTGCGCAATGCCGAGTTCGCCGTCGCCGCTACCGTTCCGCGTGAAGGCGAGTCCCTGTACGCCGCGCGTCTGCCGCAACGCCTGGTCTTCGTGCTTGGCGCCGAGGGCGGCGGCCTGCGTCAGGCCTTGATCGACCGCGCCGACCTGCATCTGACCATTCCCGGCAGCGGTGCGGTGGAAAGCCTGAATGTCGCCGCCAGCGCGGCAGTGTTGTTCGGCGAGTATTACCGTCAACAGTCGAGTGCTAAACCACCGCGGCGCGAACGTCCGCGCTAATCTTCGTCCTTGGCGTTGGGGAAGGCGCCCGGCCCTGAACCGAAGTCGCCATCGGCCTGCGCGGCGAGATAAGCGAACACGGCGTAGACGGCGACATTCTGATTCAGCTCCTTCGGATCGATCTTGTCCAGGGTGTCATTGGCGGTGTGATGCCAGTCGAAATAGCGCGTGCCGTCCTGGGTCAGGTCGAGCAAGGCCATGCCGGCTGCGCCCATGCTGCCGAAATCGCCGCCTTCGGCGCCGGCATTGCCGCCACGCTCGACACCAAGTGGCGCCAGCACCTGCATCATCTGGTCGACCGCCCCCAAGGCCTCGGGTTTGACCTGCGAAGACAGGCGCCAGATCGGGGCGGCGCCGAAATCCGATTCGGAGCCGAGAATATGCCTGGTCACTTCGTCCTTGTGTGCCGCGCCGTAGGCGCGGCCGCCGAACATGCCCGCTTCCTCGTCCGCGAAGGCGATCACGCGGATGCTGCGTTTTGGCCTTTGTGGAAGAGTGGAAATCAGATGCGCCGCGCCGGTGGCAATGGCCACGCCAGCGCCATCGTCGATCGCGCCGGTGCCGGGATCCCAGGAATCCAGATGACCGCCGATGTCGATAATTTCTTCGGGATGCTCGCTGCCGTTGATCTGGCCGATGACATTGGCTCCGGTGAAACTGCCTTCGATGCCGCAATCCAGGTCGAGTTTCAACGTGACCGGCTTGCCTTCGGCTAGCATGCGCTCGAGCAGGTCGGCATCGGGATTGGACAGCGCCGCGGCCGGAATTTCTGGTCCGTTTGCGTCGAAGACGGTGATGCCGGTATGCGCGAGACGGTTGTTGTCGGTGCCGGCCGAGCGCAGCACGAACGCACGCGCGCCGAGTTTCGCCGCCAGCGCCGGGCCGTGAGTGCGGCCGGCGGTGGCCGGACCGTAGTCGCTGCCATCGCGCTTGGCATGCATGCGGAAGCCGATGTATACGATTTTTCCTTTTACACTTTCCGCGGTAGCAGCCTTGAGCGCCGGGAAGTCCTTGAATGCCACAACCTGGCCGCTGATTCCGCCCTTGGGTGTGGCCGGGCTGCTGCCCAGCGCCGTTATCACGAGGCGTTGCGGATAGGGCGCGAGGATCTCGGCGCTTTCGCTGCGCCGCACCCATTTCGGATAAGTCACCGCTTCGGTCCAGACTTTGTCGAAACCCAGCGCCTTGAAGCGTGCGACGACCCAATCGCGCGCACGCTGATCGTTGACTCCGCCGGCCAGGCGCGGGCCGATCCGGGTCGTCAGATCGGCGACGAAGTCGTAGGCGGTCGGGTCTTTCAGCGCCTGTTCGCGCAGGCTGGTCGCGGTGACGAGTGCTTGCGCGGAGATTCTCGTTATCTCGGCGCCGTGCACAGGAGAACACAGGCAACAAATCACAGCGGCTAGGCCGAGTGGCAGAAATTTCATGAATTAACTCCTGGCGGGGATGCACGCATTGTAGGCAATTGGCATCGCGCTGCCGTAGGCCGTTCGGCATGGTTGAGGGGTGCCGGCGGCTTTTTGCTCATGGTTTGCCGCAAACGAAAACGGGGCGCAACGCGCCCCGTGGATTTTCGCGATTAAGCAGTGATGGTTACTTCTTGAGCAAATCGCGGATTTGCGTCAGCAGCACGACATCGGCTGGCGGCGGCGCAGGTGCGGCTTCTTCTTTCTTGATCATCCGGTTCATCAGTTTGATCACCAGGAAGATGGCTAAAGCGATGATGACGAAAGTGATGACGGTGTTGAGGAAACTTCCCCACATGATCGCCACTTCACCCTTGCCATCGGCGCCAGCGGCCTTGATCACGGTCTTGATCGAGGAGAAATCGATGCCGCCGATGAGCAGGCCGATCGGCGGCATGATGATGCCTTCAACCAGCGATGAGACGATCTTGCCGAACGCCGCGCCGATGACAATACCCGTGGCCATGTCCACGACATTGCCCTTCATCGCAAAAGTCTTGAACTCGCTGAAGAAACTCATACGCAAACCTCCTGTTAGGTGATTTTACAACCCGCCCCCTGTGCGGCCCGGCGAATGTAGCGCAAATGACCCTGAAAAGGTGAGATATCCGGCGCGAATTGTCGAGTGCGTTCAGCCGATACTGCCATGCAACTCGGCAATGCCCGCCAGCCGCGCGTGGAAGCGGTCGCCCGGCTGCAGGGCAGCCACGCCGGCGGGCGTGCCGGTAAAAATCAGATCGCCGGATTTCAGCTCAAACAGACCCGAAAGCCGGGCGATGATTTCAGCGACACTGAAGACCATTTCCGCAATATCGGCGCGCTGCCGCGGCTGGCCGTTCACCTCGAGCGTCAGCTCGGCTTGCTGCGGGTGGCCGATCTCGGCGGCGCGGTGAAGCGCGGAAACCGGCGCGGAGTGATCGAAGCCCTTGGCCGAATCCCACGGCAGGCCTTTGGCTTTGGCTGCCGCTTGCAGATCGCGCCGGGTCAGATCCAGCCCGACGCCGTAACCGAATACGTGGGTCAGGGCGTCGGCCGTAGCGATGGTTGTGCCGCCGGAATGCAGGGCGACGACCATCTCGACTTCATGGTGCAGTTCCTGCGTCGCCGGTGGATACGGAATGATCGCACCGTCGGAGACGACGGCATCGGCCGGCTTGCAGAAGAACACCGGATTGCCGCGATCCACCGCCGCGCCCATTTCCTTCGCGTGTTCGGCATAGTTGCGGCCAATGCAGTAGATGCGATGCACGGGAAAGCGCATCGTGCTACCGCTGATGGCGAGCGAGACAGGTGTGTTCGGTGCAAAGACAAATTCCATCGGCTTCATCCGGTGGTTGACTGGCCGCATAGCCGTCGTTGACGTCGCTGGTAATAAATCGCTCCAACGCCGATCAGGGCAATCAAGATGCCGATGCCGCCGAGCAAGCGCGGAGCGGGCCGGGTTTCCATGAACGTATCGAGCCGCGCAGTCTCGGGGTTGGCGGGATCGTAGAGCAGGCGGACATGTTCGCCACGCGAATAGGTCGCCGGACTCGATCCGCCGGTGATGGTTACATGCACGATGTTGCCATCGGCGGTCGCGAATTGCACGATGGGGAGTGAGTTGCTGCCTTTGGTCGAGCTGCGGTTGGGCAGATCGATAACGACGCCATCGGCACTGATGGCGTGCGCGCTGAAGTCCGCGTGCGCGCGCCATATCGTGAAACTGAAATAAAGCATGCCCAGACCGATGACCAGGAGCAGTTTGCCGAGATATTTCATGATCGAAGCATGCCGGGCTGGCAAGGCGAAATCAATTG
Source organism: uncultured Gammaproteobacteria bacterium (assembly GCA_963804695.1). Classification (GTDB taxonomy): domain Bacteria; phylum Pseudomonadota; class Gammaproteobacteria; order Xanthomonadales; family Rhodanobacteraceae; genus Rudaea. The sequence continues at coordinate 1,835,696 of CAWDRH010000003.1, read as the reverse complement.
CCGCTGTACCTCTGACATTTGTCACCTGCTATTCGTGACCATCAGCCCTGTTGCACGAGCACCTGATCGGCGAGTTTATGGCACACTGGGCAAATCGGAAATTTCGGGGCGTTGCATTGTGGAAAAAGCGGATTTGCTGAATCAGTTGCGCATCGACAGCCGTCACCGTGAAGACAGCGGTGGCGGCTCGCGCTGGCCGTGGATCGCCGCTGCAATCGTGCTGGCGATTACACTGACCTTCGGTGCGGCGTGGTTTTTCTTCGGCGGCCAGCGCTTCGAGGTGCAGGCTGCGACGGCGATTGCGCCCACTGCGGGCGTAGGTGACACCGCGGTATTGCAGGCCACCGGCTATGTCACCGCGCGCCGCGAAGCGACTGTTTCGGCGCAGATCACCGGCACACTGACCGACGTGCTGATCGAGGAAGGGGATCACGTGCAGCAAGGTCAGGTGCTCGCGCGACTTGGACGATACCGCGCAGAAAGCCGCGCTGGCCCAGGCACAGGCGCAATTGCACGCGTCCCAGGCGCAGCTTGTGCAATACCAAGCGCAGCTCAGCCAGAACGAGCGCGACCTCAAGCGCGCTCAGGATCTGGTCGGACGCAAGCTCGTATCGGAACAGTCGGTCGAGCTGGCGCAAACCCAGGTCGATACACAAAAGGCAGTGGTGCTGGCGCAGCGCAGACAGATCGATCTGGCGCAGGCGAATGTGCAGGGCGCGCAGGTGCAACTCGACTATTGCACGGTGCGTGCACCCTTCACCGGCGTGATCACCACCAAGGATGCGCAGATTGGCGAAATCGTGTCGCCGTTCTCGGCCGGTGGCGGCTTCACGCGCACCGGCATCGGCACCATCGTCGACATGGATTCGCTGGAAGTCGACGTTGATGTCAACGAGGCCTATATCAACCGGGTCGAGCCGAAACAACCGGCGCAGGCGGTCCTCGATGCGTATCCGAACTGGACGATTCCCGCGCACGTGATTGCGATCATTCCAACGGCAGATCGTGGAAAGGCGACCGTCAAGGTTCGCATCGCGCTCGAGCAAAAAGATCCACGCGTGCTGCCCGACATGGGTGTGCGCGTGTCGTTTCTGGAACAGACGAAGAAGACTACCGCGGAGATTCCGAAAGGCGTACTGGTGCCGGCGAGCGCTATCACGCAGCGCGACGGCAAGAGCGACGTCTTCGTCATCGACGGCGAACGCGCGCGCCTGAAACCAGTGACGCCGGGCCAGACCTATGGCGATCTGCGCCTGGTCGAAGGGATTGCTGCCGGCGCGCGCGTAGTCAAGCAACCAGCTGCGGAAATGGGCGATGGCGCGAAAGTAACGCAAAGCGTCGACAAGAAATAAACCGGCATTAAACAGTAAGACCAGTAAAGATCAAACGAGGACAGCGCAATGGGCACTTTGGTCGAAATCCGCAATGCTCAGCAAAGTATACGAACGCGGCAAGCAGAAGGTCGAGGTGCTGCATCACATCAACCTCGACATCGCGCAGGGCGATTTCCTGGCGCTGATGGGGCCGTCCGGTTCGGGCAAGACCACCTTGCTGAATCTGATCGGCGGCCTCGATTCGCCCACGGACGGCAGCATCACCGTCGGTGGCAGCGCATCGACAATCTCGGTCAAGGCGCGCTGGCGAAATGGCGCGCATCGAACGTCGGCTTCGTGTTCCAGTTCTACAACCTGATGCCGATGCTGTCCGCACAGAAGCAATGTCGAACTGCCGCTGCTGCTGACCAAGCTCGGCGCAGCACAGCGCAAGAAGAACGCCGGAGTCGCGCTGCAGCTGGTCGGCTTGGCCGACCGCGCGACGCACAAGCCGACCGAGCTTTCCGGCGGCCAGCAGCAGCGCGTCGCGATCGCGCGCGCGATCGTGTCCGATCCCACGCTGCTGGTCTGCGACGAGCCGACCGGCGATCTGGATCGTCAGTCGGCCGAAGAAGTCCTTGGTCTGCTGCAACAGCTCAATCGCGAGCACGGCAAGACCATCGTCATGGTCACGCATGATCCGAAGGCAGCCGAATACGCGCGACATACGCTGCATCTGGACAAGGGCACGCTGGTCGAGCAGGCCGCGCACGCATGACGACGGACAATTGCCTCTGTAGGAGCGCAGTGAAATGAAATATCTCCATCTGATCTGGGCCGCGCTGTTCCGCCGCAAGACGCGCACGATCCTCACGCTGCGTGTCGATCATCGCGGCGTTCCTGCTTGTTCGGCCTGCTCGACGCGGTGCGCGTCTCGTTTGCCGAGGCGGGCAAGTCCGCGAATGGCGCGGAGCGCCTGCAGACCGGCTCGCAGGCTATCGTTCATCCAGACGCTGCCGCAGAGCCTCGGTGCGCAGATCGCGACGGTCGACGGGCGTCAAGGATGTGGCCTACGCCAACTGGTTCGGCGGCGCCTATCAGGATCCGCACAATCAGATTTTCACCTTCGCGGTCAGTCCCGAACTATCTCGACCTGTATCCGGAGATCGCACGTCGCACCGGACGCAGCGCAAGGCGTTACGACGACACGCCCAACGGCGTCCTGGTCGGCGAGATCATCGCCAAGAAATACGGCTGGAAGATCGGCGACAAGATTCCGCTGCAATCGCACGATCTTTCCGAACAGGGACGGCAGCAAGAACTGGACGTTTCGATCTCGTCGGCATCGTGCATTCCAACGACGCCAAGAACACGTTCCACGACCAGATGTTCCTCATGCACTGGAAGTACTTCGACGAGACAGCACGCCGCTACAACCGACGGCATGGTGGGCTGGTACATCAGCCGCGTCAACGACGTGAATCAGTCCGACCGCGTGGCCAAGGCGATCGACGCGCTGTCCGCCAACTCCGATCACGAAACCAAGACCCAGACCGAGCGCGGCGACGGCGAACTGGATCAAGCAGATGGCCGATATCGGCCTGATCGTTACCGTCGATCATGGGCGCGGTGTTCTTCACGCTGATGCTGCTGACCGGCAACACGATGATGCAGGCCGTGCGCGAACGCACTTCCGAACTGGCCGTGCTCAAGACGATCGGCTTCTCCAGCACCAGCGTGCTGGCGATGGTGCTGGCCGAGTCGGTGCTGCTGCTCGTGCTCGGTGGTGTGATCGGGCTTGGCCTGGTCAGCGTGCTTGGGCCGATCCTGTCCTTCGCATAGCGGCGGCATGATCACCCACACCAGTGTGGGTGCAGGAAGCTGGGCGCATGGGTATCGCTCTGGCCATGGCGATCGGAGTCGTCATCGGCGTGTTGCCAGCATGGCGCGCGATGCGCCTGAATATTGTCGATGCACTGGCCGGACGCTGAGGAGAAACGACAATGAATTTCTTGATCGGTCTGCTCGACCTTGGTCGTCGTCATCATCGGCGTGTTCGTGTTCCTCAGCCTGCCGTGGCTAGGCGTTGCCGGTGCTGCTGGTCCTGCTCGCGCTCGTGGATGGCTCTCGACGCCGTCGCGGCCAGCAGGCCGCGTCGGTCACCGCCGTCGGCATCAGCACGCTGCACGCAGCGGCTGGGGTCGTCGTGCGGTGATCGTGATCGGCATCGCCGGCGTGGTCGCCGTGCTGGTCGCGATGCTGGCGATGGCGCAATGGCTATCCGGAGACGCTGCGCCGCACCGGCAGCCGCGACACCGCGATCGTGCTGCGCGGCGGCTCGGCGGCCGAAGTCATTCGTCGGTACTCGACCACGACAGCGCACTGGTGATCGCGCAGGCGCCGCGGCATCGCCAGGGACGATCAGGGCAAACCGATCGCCTCGCCGGAACTCGTCGTTGCCGCCAATCTGCCGATGAAAGGCGGCGATCCGGAGGAGGATTTCGGCAGCGTGCAGTTGCGCGGCATCGGCGACGAGGCGTGGAAGCTGCGCACGAACGCGAAGATCGTCGCCGGGCGCAAGTTCGACGCCGGGCATGCGCGAACTGGTCGCCGGCAAGGGTGCGCAACGCCAATTCGCCGGGCTCGATGTCGGAAAGCGAGATCAAGCTCGGCAACCAGACATGGACAGTCGTCGGCATCTTCGCTTCGGGCGACGCGATGGAGTCGGAACTTTGGGCCGATGCCGACGTTGTCGGTCCGCACCTACCGGCCGCGGCGCCAACAGTTCGACGTTCGGTGTTCGTGAGGCTTGACCGGCCCGCACGCTTTCGACAAGTTCAAGGCTGCGGCTGGCCTCCGATCCGCGACTGCAGGTCGATGTCGACACCACGCTCGACTATTTCAGCAAGCAGTCCGAAGGCACGACGCAAGGTCATCACCATCATCGGCATCGTGGTCGGCGCGATCATGGCGATCGGCGCGGTATTCGGCGCGCTCAACACGATGTTCGCGGCGGTCGCCACGCGCGCGCGCGAGATCGCGACGCTGCGCGCGATCGGTTTCCGTGGCCTGCCGGTGGTCGTGGCGATCATGCTCGAGACCATGCTGCTCGCGCTGATCGGCGGCGTGCTCGGCGGCGTGCATCGCATGGCTGATCTTCAACGGCTACAGCGCGTCGACGCTGCCGCCGGCACGACGGGCCAGCTCACGTTCGAGTTCAAGGTTGCGCCAGAGCGTGCTCTGGACCGGCCTGAAGTGGGCGCTTGCGATCGGCTTCATCGGCGGCCTGTTCCCGGCGGTGCGTGCGGCGCGGCTGCCGGTGACCACGGCGTTGCGCGAGCTATGACAAGCCAGGCGCGGTGCCGCGTCGGCGCCACGCCTGACCCCGATGCTTTTACCGCGTGTTACTGCGCGGCGGGAATCACTGGTGGGTGATAGTCGAGCGTCAACCCCAATGCCCACAGCAAAAACAGCACGAGCGGCAGATGCACGATCAGCTGCAGGAAGGTGAAGCCGACGATGTCGCGCGCCTTCAGGCCGAGCACGCCGAGCAGCGGCAGCATCCAGAATGGATTGATCAGGTTCGGCAGCGCTTCCGCTGCATTGTATATTTGTACCGCCCAGCCGAGAGGGTAATGCAGATCGTTCGCCGCCTGCATCACGTAGGGTGCCTCGATCAGCCACTTGCCGCCGCCGGAGGGCACGAAGAAGCCGAGGATCGACGAATAGATGCCGATTACGAAGGCATAAGTGTCGGTCGAGGCCAGGTGCACGAACAAGGCCGACAACTGGTGGGCGACCGTGTTACCGCCCGCACCTTGGCTGTCGTCAGGATCGCAGCCATGCCGCCATACAGCGGAAACTGGATCAATACGCCGGTCGTACTCGGTACCGCGCGCGCAACGGCATCGAGAAAACTGCGCGGACGCCAATGCAGCAAGAGGCCGAGCATCACGAATAAAAAGTTGTAGGTGTTGAGACTGGAGATGGCGACAACCGCGTCCTTGGTCTGGAATTCGTGGACCAGCCAGCCCAGCGCCAAGGCGGTGATCAGGATCGTCAACAGCGGACTGTTTTCAAACCACTCGCTCGGTCGGGCAGCTTTGGGCGCTGCAGGTTTGCAATATTCGGCACATTTGCCACGAAGCGTTCAACGGTCTGCGCCTGCGCCGCATCCGGTGCGGACCACCAGGCGATCAACACAGATACGGCGATCAGCACGGTGGTCAACGCGAACGATTGCCACAGGAAAATCGTCTCCGTGAATGGAATCACCCCGGTGATCGCGAGCAGGGGCTTGGGAATGCTCGCGGGGTTTGCCTGCAACTGGGCGGCGGACGACGACAGTCCCATGGCCCACGATGCGCCAAGACCAAGGTAGGCTGCGGCGCCGGCAGCACGGTAATCCATGCGCAGATTCTCGCGTCGGGCCAGCGCGCGCACGAGCAATCCGCCGAACACCAGACTGAAGCCCCAGTTCAGCAGCGATGCGAGCATGCTGATCAGGGCGACGTAGCCGACCGCCCCGCGCCCCGTGCGCGGCAACCCTGCGAGACGACCGATCAGCCATGCGACCGGTGGCGCGGTGGCGACGACGTATCCGCCAATGACGACGAACACCATCTGCATGGTGAACGGGATCAGGCTCCAGAAGCCGTCGCCGAATGCCACGGCGGTATCTTGCGGTGAAGCGCCGATGGCAAATGCGGCCAGCGCAACAATAACAACGCCGAGCGCGGCGAAAATATACGCATCCGGAAACCAGCGTTCGGCCCAGTTCGAAAGTCGCAGGGCAGCGCGCACCAACCATGATCCCTGCGGACGAATCACTGTGCTCATGCCCAGCCCTCCGATTGCCTGTAGGCAGTGTGCAAAGAGCGTCAACGATTGGCAAGGCGAAGCGCAGCATGCGCAGCGGTCGTCATCAATTCAATGGTGACCGCAAGGCGCTGTCCTAGCGTTTGGCTTTGGCGAGGGTGATGGCGACGACGCCGGCGAGGATCACCACCATGCCGGCGATATCGAGCGAGCGCACCGACTCGCCGCCGAGCGCGACGCCGACGAGCACGGCGACCGGCGGGTTGACGTAGGCATAGCTCGTTGCCAGTGCCGGGCGCACGTTGTGCAGCAGATAGATATAGGCCGTGTAGCCGAGGATCGACCCGGCGACGATGAGATAGGCGAGCGCGAGCGTAGCCTGCAGCGATGGCGCATGCGCCATGCGTTCGCCGCTGAGCAGCGCCATCAGTCCCAACGGAATGCCGCCGCAGAGCATCTGCGCGGCGGCTCCCATCGTCGGCGCAGGCATGTCGCGGTGCCGGCTCCAGATCGATCCGAACGCCCAGCCGATCGCGGCGACGACCAGGGCCGCGGCGCCGAGCGGCGAAGCGCGCAGGCCGCTGCCGAAATTGAGCAACACCACGCCTGCGAAACCGACGATCAGGCCCAGCCATTCGAGCCGGTTCGGCCATTGTCCGTAGAGTCCGGCGAAGATCGCCATGAACAAGCCGACGCTGGCGACGGCAACGGCGGCGATGCCGGAAGGGACGGTCTGTTCCGCGTAGCACACCAAGCCGTTGCCAAGGCCCAGCAGCAGGGTCGAGGTGATCAGGCAGTTCACCCATTGCCGGCGCGTCGGCGCGGCGACGCCGCGCCAGCGCAGGAAGGCGTACATCAGGCCGCCAGCGATGGGAAAACGGACCGCCGCCATCAGAAACGGCGGATAGTCGGCGACGCCGATGCGGATGGCCAGATAGGTCGATCCCCAGATCAGGTACACGCCGGCGAGCGCAAGCGCAATCAGCACGCGCGGCGAGAACCATCGCGAGATCGGGTCGGCGGCAACAGAAATGGTGGCGTCGTTCATGGCGAATTCGATAAGTTCCGCACCGGAAAGGTGTGGAACGCAGTGGATGTGGGTGGTGGTTACTTTATCCGGCTGTACGCGCTGGCGACAGCGCCACTCGTCATTGGCGCGACGGAGCCGCCGAGGTTTCGCGTGCGAGCAGCGCGCGCTTGCGCTCGATGCCCCAGCGATAACCGCCAAGCGAGCCGTCCTCTCGGATCACGCGGTGGCAGGGCACGACGATCGCCAGGCGGTTGCGTGCGCAGGCGCTGGCTACGGCGCGCACCGCCCGCGGTGCGCCGATTTCCGCGGCGATCTGGCTGTAGCTGCGGGTTTGTCCGCGCGGGATGCGTTGCAGCGCTTGCCACACGCGCCACTGGAAAGCGGTTGCGCGGATGTCCAGCGGTGGCGCGGGCGCTGTTGCCCGTTTGTCGAATTCTGGATCGGTGCCAAATCCGAGATCGGCGGCGACACGGTTGATGGTTGCGGCCAGCCAGTCGTCGCGTCCGGCATCGACGCGCTCAATCGTCGCACCGGTAAATTCGTTGCGCAGGCCCGCGGCCAGGTTCGCTTCGCTGTCGCCAAGCGTCACCGCACAGATACCGCGCTCGCTGGCGGCGACCAGCAGGTGGCCGAGTGGAATTTGCAGCGTTGTATATCTAATCGCCACGCCGGCACCGCCACGGCGATACGCGGCCGGCGTCATCCCGAGCAGTTGCCCGGTTTTTTCGTAGACACGGCTGCCGGAGCCGTAACCGGCATCGTAGATCGCGTCGGTCACGCGAGGTGCGGCGCGCAGCGCGGACTTCAGATTCTTGAGCCGCAGCGACTGCGCATATTCGGCGGGACTCAAACCGTAACGCTTGCGGAAGGCGCGTTGCAGATGGCTGGCGCTCATGCCCACCAGGCGCGCCAGTTCGACCAGACGCGGCGGCGCGTCAGCCGCAGCAGCGATCAGCGCGTGGGCTTGTTGCATGGGGTCATGGATGCGTGCGACGAGTTTTGCGGACATGGCGATATCTCCTTGCGCACAGCCTAGTGCGCAAGCCTGATCGAGACCATCCGTTTCTTGCGCTCAGCGGTGGAGCGGGGCGGTATCCTGACGTACCACCACGAATTCGCCCTCGATCACGTGCGGATCGGCGCTGGCGTTCGCGGGTCGGCCCGCGTTTGCTGTGGTCGCGTGCGGACGCGTCAGCGAGCGCGTGATCGCAACGATGGTGCCGATGAAGGCAAAAGCGATCAGAGCGAAAAAACCGAATACCAGGATTCCGGCAAGCAGCACCACACCGAGCGCGGCAAACAGCAGGCTCAACAGCGGGTGTCGCTGACGATTGAAAAAGCGCCAGTAGAACATGGCGGCTTCGCTCCGTATGGCAGAATGGTGACGAGGATGGGGGTGGGGTACTGCAAGCGCAAGAGGCTTAATACCGCCATGAGTGTTAGTAAAACGTTATGCCGGCTCGATGCCATCCCCGATGGCGGCGCGATTGCGGTCGACGTCGAATCCAGCACCGGCGGTTTTGCGCTGATCCTGGTGCGTCAGGGCGAGCAGGTGATGGCTTACCACAACGAATGCCCGCATGCCGGACGCCGCCTGGACTGGGCGCCCGGCAAGTTCCTGATCGACAGCGGCCTGCTGATCTGCGCCGCACACGGGGCCAGCTTCTTCCTCGAATCCGGGCGCTGCTACGCCGGTCCCTGCCGCGGCGCGGGTCTGGCCACGTTGCGGGTCGAAGTGGTCGATGGCGAGGTCCGGCTGCCTTGAAGCTGGTTGCCCTGAAGCCGGCTGCTCTGAAGCTCGCCGCCGTCAGCCGACCGTGCACTCAATCGACCTGCACGCGCACATCCGTGCGCGCGGACTCTCCGGCATTGCAGGCGAAACCGGGTGCCACGCCGAGCACAGAGCGCGTGGGGATGTGCGATCCGGTCACCATAGTAGGCGGACTCAGCACGTCGAGGCGGTAACGCTGTCCGGACATATCCGGGCTCAAGTCGTTGAACGCAAAGGCCGCGTTCGCGTCGGTGGTGCTGAACTCGGTTTGCAGCGTTTGCTGATCGATCAGGCGCACGACGGCGTGCAGGGGTTTGCCTGCGGCATCGTAAGCGGTGCCGGACACACTGCAGGCATTTGTGGAAGCGAGCGCCGCAAACGCCGGCGTCGAGAGAACCAGAACCAAAGCAAAACGGTACATGGCATGCCTCCGTTGAACTGCGATGAACGCGTCCATGCGGGGCGGACTCCCGAGAGTATTTTAGCGCGTTATAGGGGCGGTGGCGATCTGGGTTGCTGAGGGCGATACTCTGGTCCGGCCTTTGGGGCCTTCCCGAACGATTGGCTTCCGATTCGCGGATTCCATGATGGCCCGAGCCATATCTACCGCTCACCCCAAGGCCGAATATACGACTGCAACCGATCTTCATTCCCCTGCGCCAAGAGCCACTGCGCAATTCGATCACTTGCACGAGGAGCCTATACAAGGAAAATTAGAGGTCAACTCGCTCGCTCAAAGCCAACGATTTGAAGCGCACCCTGTTTCCCGGGGGCAAAACGAAATAAATAGCGCACTTGCGTTCTAGTGTCGCAGATTGTTGCTTGCCAGAGCTCACGAACCTCGCCAGAAACTAAAGCACCTGCCTCGACCTTGGAATCAGGAGACCGTTCGCTGGAAAGAACCTTGAGGTTTGTAGATTTTCCGCACTTCGGGCTTTGTGGAAAAACGCCGAGGATAGTTTTCTGAAGCTCGGGTGGTGCGACAGACTGTGCGGCATGTGCAGAGGTAATTGCAAACGCGAAAACAATAGGTGCTGTGAAAGAAGCTAACTTCTTGTACATAGCCATGTATTGACCTCTAACGAACTTAGTTAACCGGTGCCGCGAAAGCAGGCAGCGTTTCGATGCGCCTATCGGATCCCGATACGTAAATATATCCCGCATCGAATACAAATCACGATCAGCGAAACACCAGATTCACCGAAACCAGCATCACCACCAGCATGATCGCGGTCAGCGGCAGGCCGACGCGCAGGAAATCGCGGCTGGTGTAGCCACCGGGGCCGGCGACGACGAGGAGTACGGGACTCGCGCTCGGGATCAGGAAGGTGTTCGAGGTCGAGATCGCGACGATCAGTGCGTACACGCCGGGATTGCCACCCGAGGCCAACGCGATATTGATCGCCATCGGCACCATCATGACGGCGGCGCCGACATTGGACATGACCTGCGAGAACAGCAAGGCGAGAATGGCGATGGTTGCCTGCAGCACCCATTGCGGCAGATGGCCGAAGTGGTGCATCAACTCCTGTGCGATCCACGCCGCAGTACCCGTGGAATCCATCGCCCAGCCCAATGGGATCAGGCAAGCGAGGGTGAAGATCGTTTTCCAGTTGATCGCGTTGTAGGCTTCGTCCATCTTCAGCACGCCGGCCAGCAGCATGCCGACGGCCCCGGTCAGCATCGCCACCGACAGTTTGACGTCGGTGAACAGGCCCAGACCCATCGCCAAGGCGAAGAACACGACGGCATGCCAGATCTTGCTCGGCCGGTGCTCTTCTTTCGGATAGTCGGTGACGACGACAAAATCGCGATCCTCAGCGGCCAGCGTGAGATCGCGCCAGAGGCCGTGCAGAACGAGAGTGTCGCCGGGACGCAGTGCGGTCTTGCGCACGTCCTCACGGAATACCTGTTCGCCGCGATAAACCGCCAGCACGCTGATGCCGAAGCGCTTGCGCAGGCGCAGGTCGCCGACCTCCTGCTTGATGAAACGCGAATTGGGCGGCACCACCGCCTCGGCGATGCCGGCGCGGTTGGGATTGAACATGTCGCGGAAATTGGACAACCGCGTTTGCACGCGCAGCAGGTTGAGGTTGGCGAACTCGTTCACGTGTTCGCGCTTGCCCAGTGCGCCGAGCACGGTGCCGACCCAGATCATGGTGTCGGCTGGTGGCGCCAGCCGGGTTTCGTCGCCGTTCTTGATCGCAAGGATCAGCGGCGCGCCGCGCAAGGCCTCGGCTTCGGCGATGCTCATGCCGACCAGCGGACTTTCCGCGGTCACGGTCAGTTCGAACACTTCGCCGTCGATGCCGTAGGTTTCGGCGAAATAGGTTTCGGTGCGGCCGGGGGTGACGTTCTGGCTTTCCTCGTCGGTCGGCAGCAGGCGGCGCGTGAACAACGCGAAGTAGGCAAGTCCCGCGATCAGCAGCGGCAGTCCGACCGGCACAATCGCAAACAGCGAAAAAGGCTCGATCGTCTGCGCGCCCGGCGGCAGGTTGCGGTTGGCACTGCTGATCAGATCGTTGAGCAGGATCAGCGGCGAGTTCGAAATCATCGTCATGTTGGTGCCGGCGAGAATGCAGAACGCCATCGGCAGCAGCAGCCGGGACAAGGGCACGCCGGTGCGCGCGCTGACGCGGCTGGCCACCGGAAGAAAGAGTGCAGCGAGCGCCTGGCTCTGGATCACCGACGACAGGCTGCCGACCATCGCGTTGATCAGCAGGCCCAGACGTGTTTCGATGCCGCCCGCCAGGCGCAGGATAAATGAGGCCGCCTTGTTCAGCACGCCGGTGCGATCCAGTCCGGCGCCCATGATCATCACCGCGAGCAGCGAAATCACGGCGTTGCCGGCAAAGCCGTCGAACAATTGCTCGACCGGAATCAGACCGGTGATGCCGATGACAACCACGACCAGCAGGGCAACCAGATCGCCGCGAATCCATTCGAGCACCAGCATGAGCACAGTGAAGCCCAGTAGCCCGAGCACGAGCATCATGTCTGGAGTAAGGTGCAGGCCGGTGTTCATCGGGGCAGATGATTCTTTTTGTCGGTCTGCGCGCTCAGGCGTCAGATGCGTTCATGGCAGAGATCCCGGACAGTGTGGCCCAGACGTACGCCGCGTTTCTCGAAATGTGTCTTGATTCGTGTCGATGGTGGCGCCGAAAACTTGCCGGAACCGGCCACGTTCCGCCATTGCGGAGCGTGGTCGAGTACCTCGAGCATGTGTCCGGCATACTCCGCCCAGTCGGTTGCCAAATGCAAGCGTCCACCTGGAACCACGCGCGTGGCCAGCAAGGCGACGAACTCCGGCTGGATCAGGCGCCGTTTCTGCTGCCGCTGCTTCGGCCACGGATCGGGAAAGTAGATGCGCACTTCGTGCAATGTGCCGGCGCCGATCGCGCGCTCGATCACGTCGACCGCATCGTGATTGTACAAACGCACATTGTCCACATTGTGTTCGGCCAGCGCGTTCATCAGCCGGCCAACCCCCGGGCGATGAACTTCGATGCCGAGAAAATCCTTGTCCGTTTCGTTCAGCGCCGACCACAACAGTTGCTCGCCGTTGCCGAAACCGATTTCCAGCACCAGCGGTGCGCTGCGGCCGAATACGGACGCCGGGTCGAACGAAACGTGTGGGTCGAGACCGTAGCGTGCCCAGTGTTGCGCGAACGCGCGTTGCTGCGCCGGCGTGAAGCGCCCCTGACGCAGGACAAAACTGCGGATACGGCGCTGGCGCAGTTGGGCGGGGCTGTCCTTGTCCTGCGCCGGGTTCATGGCATCAGCCGATGGTGCCGTCGATCGGGCTGGAGGCCGAGGCGTAGCGCTTGCGCGGAATGCGTCCGGCCAGAAACGCCTCGCGCCCGGCTTCGATCGCCTTGCGCATCGCGCCGGCCATCAACACCGGGTCGCGCGCACCGGCGATGGCGGTATTCATCAGTACGCCGTCGCAACCGAGTTCCATCGCGATCGCGGCATCCGAGGCCGTGCCGACGCCGGCGTCGACCAACACCGGCACCTTTGCGTTCTCCACGATTTCCAGAATGTTCCAGCGGTTCTGGATGCCGAGGCCCGAACCGATCGGCGCCGCCAGGGGCATGATCGCGACACAGCCGATTTCCTCGAGGCGCTTGGCCATGATCGGGTCGTCGTTGGTGTAGACCATCACCTCGAATTTCTCGGCGACCAGGGTTTCCGCCGCATGCAGCGTCTGCACCACGTCCGGGAACAAGGTCTTCTGATTGCCGAGCACTTCGAGCTTGACCAGGCTGTGGCCATCGAGCAATTCGCGCGCCAGCCGGCAGGTGCGCACGGCATCGTCGGCGCTGTAGCAGCCGGCGGTATTCGGCAGGATCGTGTATTTGGCCGGCGGCAGGACATCGAGCAAATTCGGCGCATTCCTGTCCTGGCCGATATTGCTGCGGCGGATCGCCACGGTGACGATCTGCGCGCCTGCGGCTTCGGTAGCACAACGGGTTTCATCGAAGTCCCGGTACTTGCCGGTGCCGGTGAGCAGGCGCGAGCGGTAGGCGCGTCCGGCGATGATCAGCGGATCGGCGGATGCAGCAGAAGCGTGCGAAAGCTGGGCGTTCATGATTCCATTTTGCTGCGAAGTATAAAATGTTTCATGGCGCTCAACCTCCCCCAATTGCCTGGACGATCTCTACCCGGTCGCCGTCGCGAAGCAGGTGTTGCACGTGCATGCTTTTCGGCACGATTTCGCGGTTGATCTCGACCGCCACGGGGCGCCCGACGTAACCGTTTGCGGCCAGCAGATCGGTGACGCAGATCGTTGCGGCCAGTTCGTGTTCAACACCGTTGAGAACGATTTTCAGCATCTGCGTAGTGTAGTCCGAAGCACGGTCTCTGCGAACTACGGCGGATACGATACGCCTGCCGGAAATGCAAGCGCCCGGGATTGCCGGGCGCCTGGGTCATTGCAACCGCACGATTATTATCAGTGGCCGTCGTGCTTCTTGTCGTCGTCTTTTTTCTCTTTCGGCGGTGGTGGCGGATTATGATGAGCTGCCGGTGGCAGCGTGTTGTGCTGCACTTGTGGATTCGCACGCTGGTATTCCTGCGGGGTCGCATGCGTGTTCGTAGGCGCGGTGGTCGTCCTGCGATATTCCGGGTTACTCGCCGGTTTGCCGGTGTTGTGGTTGTTGTAAGTGGATTCGCGCGTGTTCACACCGGTGTTGCCGTTCGAGCGCACTGTGTTGCTCAGTGTCGAGTTGGATTTCGATACCGTTGATGTCGTCGAATGGGTTGCCGGATTGGTCGAAGTCGTGCGCTGCAACGACTTCGGCGGCAGCGATTGACCGGCCTTGTTATTGTTCGTCGTCGCGGGGCCAACTCCTGGATGCGCAAAACTCGACGAATTCAAATGCGTCGTCGTCGTGCCGGTCGTAGCCGTATGCGCCGTTCCCGTGCCCGAAGTAGAAGGTGTCAGACGCGCATTGGAGGTGGCATTCGTTGCGTTGAGGCCGGCGCGTGCAGGAAGTGAGGGTGCAGCTGTGCGTATCGGAGCGCCATGCGAAGTCACCACATTCACGTTCCGGCGTGCGGCGATGCCAACCGCTGCGGCACCAGCCACTGCGCCTGCAGCGACTGCCGGCGCGCGCAGTTGGGACATGCTCAGCGGTTGCCCGGGATTCTTGTCCAGCGCGGCCTGACGCTGCGCAAACGAAGCGACAGGCGCCGGCGGCCGGGTCGCGGCGACGATCGGACGATTCATCACCGCAGCGGCCGGCCGACCACGCGCGGCAATCGCCGGTGCGAGGCTGGCGCGCGTCGGAGCGACGGCGGCGAAACCCGACACGCGTGCGTTGGCAAACGTGCTGGCGTTGACTGCGATTGCTGCACCGGCAACCGAACGCGAGCCGATGAAGGCCGCGCCAGGGACGGCGGTGACGGCGCCGGCGATATTGCGGTTGGCGTAGTTGATCTGGCCGTAGTTCACGTTACCGCGCGAATAGTTGCCGTAGTAGTTGTTGATCACGGTATTGTTGATCACCGCGTTGCGCGAGTTGATATTGGCGAAGTAGCCGCGACTGACGCGGTAACTCGGGAAATACACGTCACGCGGGCCGAGTGCGAACCAGCCGATTGGGCCGCCGACCGAGAAGCCGATGCCGACGCCACCGCCGACGAAAGCCACCAGCGCCGGCGCATAGTACGGGCGCACGCCGATCGGACCCGGACACCAGCCCCAGCGGTTGCCGATATAGGCCCAGCGACCGTAATGGAACGGCGCGAAACCCCAGGCTGCGTCGTCGATCCAGGTCCAGCCATACGCGCCAACCCAACCCCAGTGACCGTAGTGATACGGCGACCAGCCGACTTGCACCGAGGTCGGATACCAGACGTTGCCGTATTCGGGCACGTCGCTCCACGAGCCGTTCGCGTCCAGATCCTGATAGCCGATCACGTCTTCGGAAACGTAGCGGCGCGAACTGGAAGCGTCCCAGCGCTGGTCACGCTGCGAGCAGAACGCATCGAACGCATCCGGCGGTGGCAGGGAACTGGTCTGGTAATTCTGCAATTGTGGATTATTGAAGGTCACGGACTGGCCTTCGTCGACGCTGAAACGCGCGCCGCCTTCGCCATAGACATCGCCACCGCCGTGGAACACGGTAACGACGGTCGACTGACCATCGGGCATCACGTCAATGCGGAATTCACCGACGCGATTGACCACGAAGGCCAGCGTCGGCGTGTCGACTTCGTAGACCTGGCCGTCGTACAGACGGCGTACGCGCAGGTTGAGCGTGCCCTGCGTCAATTCCATCTGCGCGGTCTGGTCGTCGAGGTTGAGGAAATCGAAACTGGTCTGCTGATCCATGCGGATCGCGGACGTGCCGACTTCCAGCGAGGCGCGCGAACTGGCATCGGTCCACAACTTGTCGCCCGTGATCAACGGACGATTGAGTTGCGCTTCGACCCAGTCGTTCTCGCCGGCGGGGACGAAGCTCACCGCGCCGCTCATGAACGCTAGGCGCGCGACGCGCGTGGGCGGGTCGGCCTGGTTGCTTGGGTTGGCTTGATCGGGCGGTGGTGGCGCCGCATCGTCCGGCGCCGGTTGCGCCAATGCGGAAAATGCCAAGGTCAAGCCGGCCAGCAGGACAGCGAAACGGATGGGTTTGAACATGACGAACGCTCCTTTGCGTCACACGACTGGGAAAGAAATCGGTCTGCGGTAGCGGCCGATGTATCAGCAAAAATCGGTTTGCCCCGAGAACCCTCACTCTACGCGACTATCTTATGCGCAGCGAAGCTGAATGGCGACTTTCAATTGGCGGCATTCGTGATTTGGTGTAACCATCGTTCAGTCGCCGGATAGCTGGATCATAAACCTTGCGCCATTGCCCGGCGCGGGACGACCACGTAGAGTATTCCTCGCGCACGCGGGTGTAGCTCAATGGTAGAGCTGTAGCTTCCCAAGCTACTGACGAGGGTTCGATTCCCTTCACCCGCTCCATCCTTGCGATTGTGGTTGCAATCCAAATTGAATCGGTTCGCGTCGTGCGCCGCGGCGGTTTTACCCAGGCACGTATCAGCCAACGGCGGCGCATGCACGATCATCCCCTCATCGGCTGGCGCGAATGGCTGGCGTTGCCGCAATTGGGTCTGGACGCGATCAAGGCCAAGATCGATACCGGCGCGCGTTCGTCTTCGCTGCATGTTGCCTCGATTGAAGAATATCAGCGTGACGGATGTGCCTGGCTGCGTTTTCTGGTGGCGACCGGTCGGCGCGGGGCCGGGCTGGTGGCATGCGAGGCGCTGGCACACGACCGCCGCGAAGTCACCGATTCGGGCGGCCATACCACATCGCGCTGGTTCATCCGCACTCAGGTCTGCCTCGGTGGCATAAGCTGGGAAACTGAAATCAATTTGACCAATCGCCGCAATATGCTGTTCCCGATGCTGCTCGGGCGCTCGGCGTTGCGTGGCCGGTTTAGCGTCGACCCGGATCTGGCGTACGTCTGCGGGCGCTTGCGCGGACGCAAACCAAGGCAAGCCATATGAAAATAGCTATTTTGTCGCGTAATACAAAATTATACTCGACCGTGCGCCTGGTCGAGGCGGCGCGCGCGCGCGGGCACCGCGTGCGGGTTCTCGATCCGCTGCGTTGCTACATGCGCATTGCGCCGAGCGATTTTTCCGTGCATTACAAAGGCCGTGCGCTGGCCGGTTACGACGCCATAATTCCGCGTGTCGGTGCATCGATCACGTTCTACGGTACGGCGGTTCTGCGCCAGTTCGAGATGATGGGCGTATTTACGCCCAACTCGTCGGACGCGATCCTGCGCGCACGCGACAAACTGCGTTGCCTGCAGTTGCTCGCACGTGAAGGCATCGGTCTGCCGACCACGGTGTTCGGCGACAATCCGGACGACACGGCCGACCTGCTGGCAATGCTGGGCGATCCGCCGCATGTGATCAAGCTCAACGAGGGCTCGCAAGGGCAGGGCGTGCTGCTGGCAGAGAAATATTCCGCGTCGCAGAGTGTGATCGAGGCCTTTCGCGGCTTGTACGCCAACTTTCTGGTGCAGGAATTCATCCGTGAATCCAATGGCGCCGACATCCGCTGTTTCGTCGTTGGCGGCAAAGTCGTTGCCGCCATGCGCCGGCAGGGACGCGACGGCGAATTCCGTTCCAACCTGCATCGTGGCGGTACGGCGACGCGGGTCGAGTTGAGTTCGGCCGAGACCGACACCGCTCTGCGCGCCGCGCGCACGATGAGCTTGAACGTGGCCGGTGTGGATCTGCTGCGTTCACGGCGCGGGCCGCTGGTGCTGGAAGTCAATTCTTCGCCGGGCCTGGAGGGTATCGAGGCCGCCACCGGCGTGGATGTTGCCGGCGAAGTCATCGAGTATCTCGCTCGGCGCGTGCGCAAGCGGCGGGCGGCGAAGGTGTGAACACACGGACTGGCATGGGCGATCTGGGTCGCGCCATCTACGAAAAGCATCGTTGACATTCGCATGGTGCACAAGTACGATGATTTACGTAGTACTTGCATAACTCAAACCTGTGGAGTCCGATCATGAAGAAATGCCTTGCTTTTGTGCTGGCCATGTCCGTGTTGCCTGCCATGTGTGTCGCGAGCGTTCAGGGCAAAGTCGTCGAGAAACCCCTGGTTGGTCAAACTCTGGATTCGTTCAATCTGGAATCAGCCAGAATCCGCGAGCAAATGAAACCTGGCGGCGTGTATGAACATATTCGACCGGCGGACAAGGCCCGCGTCGAAGCGCGCATGGGGGAGATGGAAAAACTTCTATCGGCACATTCCACGCAAGCGGACTTGCGCCCGGAAGACAAGGTCGCCCTGCTGAACGAGCAGGAAGAAGTCAACGGCATCCTGCGCCACAACGACAATAACCGCCTCATTTGTGAACATGTCGCGCCCGTTGGTTCGCATATACCCGTGACGACGTGCCGCACTTTTGGCGACCTGATGGTCCAGCAGCAACAAGATCAGAAGTACATGACGGATAGGCAAGCAGTTCCCCAGCAGAAAGGCGGAAACTGAGTGCCTGCAGCGCAAGCACCGTGTCGCTGCTTGTCGTGCGCGCGATCGCGCGGCAAGCTATACGAAGTCATTCGTTCTCGGATCGCTGAAGATGAACCCGCCAAGCCATAGCGCTGACAAAACCTGGCCTACCGAGGCCGAGCTCGATATCCTGCAAGTGCTGTGGGAGCGTGGTGCGTGTACGGTGCGCGAAGTGCACAAAGCGCTGTACGGCGGCGACGGCGCAGGCTATACCACCGCGCTCAAGCTCATGCAGATCATGCACGCCAAGGGGCTGGTCGAGCGTGACGACTCGCAACGCGCACATGTGTATCGTTCCGCGGTCAACAAGCAGCGCGCGCAGAAGCGCTATTTGGCCGATATGGTGCAACGCCTGTTCAGTGGTTCGGCATCGCAGATGGTGTTGCACGCGCTCGGCAACCACCCGAGCGCATCGCACGAAGAACTGCGCGAGATCCGCGCCCTGCTCAACAAGATCGAGTCGGAAGGGGATTGATATGGGATTGCCGCACGGATTCGTGTTGGGAGTCGATGTGCTCGGTTCGGCCCTCCTGCATTTCTTGTGGCAGGGTGCGTTGCTGGGGTTGTGCTATGCGCTGCTGCGACCGCTGTGTGCGGGCGTCGCCGCACGCTATCGTCTGGGCATGGCGCTCCTGCTGGCGCTGACGGCGTGTCCGGTGCTGACCTTGGTTTATCTATGGCCTGTTGCAGGCGTCGCCAACGTTACGGCAAATGACAATTTGACCCTGCTTGCCGGCTCGATTGATGCCGGTTCGATCGGCGCGAGCTCGATCGGTGCAGTCGCGGATCGCGTCGCGTCTGGCTGGAACCTCGAACCGATGCTGCCCTGGTTGGTTGGTTGCTGGATCTGCGGCGTCCTTATTATCGGCTTGCGTTCGTTGTGGAATTGGCGTCGGCTGTCGCTGCTGGTGCGCCAGGCAAGCGAGCCTTCCCCCTACTGGCGTGCGCGTCTGGCACACGCGTGCGAGCGTTTCGGTCTGTTACGTCCGGTGCGATTACTTTGCTCGGCCAGCGCGATTACGCCGATGTTGATTGGCTGGATCAGGCCCGTGATCCTGTTGCCGGCGAGCATGTTCAGTGGCTTCACGCCGCAGCAGATCGAACTCATCATCGCGCATGAACTCGGCCATATTCGCCGTTGGGATTATCTTGCCAACCTGATCCAGGTCGTGATCGAAACGGTATTGTTCTATCACCCTGTGGTGCACTGGATTTCGCGCGACGTACGCAATGCACGCGAAAGTTGCTGCGACGACATAGTGCTCAGCGTGGCCGAGGGCAATCCGCTGACCTACGCGCGCACGCTGGCCGATCTGGAAGAATTGCGTCAGGATCTGAATCTGGCTGCGCCTGCGCTGGGTGCTGCCGGCGGTGTACTGCTCACGCGCATTCGGCGCATCGTCGGCGCCACCGACGAAATGCTTGATCCCTTGCCGCGCAGCAATGCCTGGCCGCTGCTGCTTGCAATCGCCGCCATCGTTTGTCTGACCTGGCGGCCGCACACTTCCGTTTCGGACATGTCGGCGGTGCTTTCCACAGCACCGGCGCAGGCGCTGACTCTCGTCAGCGGTAATCCGCATCTGGCTGCTTCTGCCGTTGCCGCTGCACCGGTGGCACAGTCCGTAGCGAAACCTGCCGCAGTCGATATGCTGCCAATTGCGCAGCCCTCAGCCACGAATGATGCAGACAAGTCCGAGCCGATCGCTGTGCACATCTCGCGTCCGCACGTGAACATTGCTCCGTCCACCACCCGTCTTGATCGTGTGGGCAATGTTGCCGCCGTTACACCGGTGCTACCGGTCGTGAACCTGGCCGAATCGGACGTTGCGCTACCCGCAGTCGCAAAGCCCGCACCGTTGCACGTCGTTGCCCCTGTTTATCCGCCGCGGGCGATGTCGGCGGGAATCGAAGGCAAGGTCGAGCTTGAATTTGGCGTCGACGCGAATGGCCAGGTGCGTGATATTCGCGTCGTTCAAGCGCAGCCGGTCGGCGAGTTCGACGCCGCGGCGAAGGCGGCGCTGGCCGAGTGGCGATTCCCGGCGTCGTCGTCGCGCGAACGCTATACCCAGAACTTCGCCTTCACCTTGCACGGCAAAGCAAGTGAAGACGCCAACGCCAAGTGCAAGCAGCAGATCGGAACCCTCATTTGTCGCCGGCCAGGCGAATGATCCGGCTGCCCGTTAACAAAAGCACATGGCCGGCTTAACATCTATTTAATCGCGTCGCGACTAGCATCGGCCCCACTGTAAGTTCTGCTCGACACTCCTAAGGTCAGGTCAGGTGACAGGCAGATTACGGTAATCGGGGCAGTAGCTTTAGGCCCAAGGCAGGTGTGTTCCCCCAATGACACCTCCTTGGGCCTTTTTATTTGCGTTGCCGGCCACTACCCTGCGGGAACTTGGCGGCCCAGGCGCGATCTAGGAACCTTCCTGCCGGGTTCCATCATTCCAGGCACTTCCGCCCTCACGCGAGTATCCTCTGTGCCCATGCGTATTCTGGTAATCGAAGACAATAGCGATATCGCCGCCAATATTGGCGACTATCTTGAGGAAAAGGGCCACGTTGTGGATTTCGCCGGCGATGGCGTAACCGGTCTGCATCTGGCCGTGGTCCACGATTTCGACGCCATCGTGCTCGACCTCACGCTGCCCGGCATGGATGGCCTGGAACTGTGCAAGAAACTGCGCCAGGAAGCGCGCCGGCAGACGCCGGTATTGATGCTTACTGCACGCGATGCACTCGATCAGAAGTTGACCGGTTTCGATTCTGGCGCCGACGATTACATGGTGAAACCCTTTGCATTGCAGGAACTCGAAGCGCGTCTGGCGGTGCTTGCGCGCCGCGGCAAAGGTGTACAAAGCCGCATTTTGCAATTGGCCGATCTCACCTACAATCTCGATACGCTCGTGGTCACCCGCGGCGGCAAATCGATCCAGCTCAATCCGATCGGGTTGAAACTGTTGCAGCACCTGATGGAATCGAGCCCGTCGGTAGTCACGCGCCAGGATATGGAAACCCGCGTCTGGGGCGAAGAGTTGCCCGACAGCGATTCCCTGCGTGTGCACATTCACGGCCTGCGCGCGGCAATCGACAAGCCGTTCGGCAAGCCGCTGATCCAGACCCGCCACGGTATCGGCTATCGCATGGTCGATCCCGACGCGGCCGTGGTCTGATCATCCCGTCGCGCGCCGTGGCTCGCATCCAGTACCGGCGCAGGCTCCGCAGCCGCATCATCATTTCGTTTGCGTTGTTCGGGCTTGCCCTGACGGCGATGTTTGCCGCAGCGACCATCTACATGCGTGCGCGTCTGGAAGATCAGCTGATCAACAATTCGCTGGAGCGCGAAGTCAAGAATTTCGCCGACTTCAAGCGCGAGCATCCCGAACCCGGTGCGCGCTGGGGTATGACCATCTATTTCGCCGACATTTATGGTGCGAGCAAATTTGCCAACGTCCCATTCGCCTGGCAGAAGTATGACACCGGTGTTTACGACATCGAGCAGGTGGACGAGGACGGCAAGGTCCGACCGTATAAGCTGGCGGTATACAAGGACGCGGATTACTGGGCGTTTCTGCGGCTCGACGAAAGTACCCAGAAACTGGGTGAACGCCAGTTATTGACGGCATTGACGGGCGCGGTGTTCGCTTTCGCCATTCTGTCGCTGCTGATCGGCCGTTGGCTCTCGGTACGCGTCATGAGTCCTGTTGCCGATCTCGCCCGGCGTGTGCAGGCGATGGGCAAGACCGGCCGTGCGGAAACCCTCGCGCCGCATTTCGCCGAAGATGAAGTCGGTCAACTTGCTGCGGCGCTGGACAGCTATTCCGACAAGCTCACCGCGATGGTCGAGCGCGATCGCGAATTCAACGCTGATGTGAGCCACGAACTGCGCACTCCGCTTGCGGTGATCTCAAGCACGACCGAACTGCTGCTGGCATCGGATTCGATCACCGACAAACTGCGCGAGCGCTTCAAGCGCATTGAGCGTGCGGCACATCAATCGACCGAATTGACCAACGCCCTGTTGCTGCTGTCGCGCAGCGAGCGCTCGGGTCCGAACGACGGCGAAACCACCGATGTCGCCAAGGTTGTCGAACAGACGATCGAAGTATTCCGTTCGCATCTTGGCCGCAAGCCGGTGGAAGTGAAATTCGTGGTGGACCGGCCGGTCGAAGTTGTAGCGCCGTCGTCCGTAGTTGCCGTCGCACTGGGCAATTTGATCGGCAACGCCTTCAAGTACACACAGGCCGGCGATGTCGTGATCACGGTCGGTGCCGGTGGTGGCAAGGTCACGGTGGAAGATTCCGGCCCCGGCATCAAGTCCGAGGACGCAGACAAACTATTCGAGCGCGGCGTGCGTGGCGAAAGCTCCACTGGCAGCAAGGGCGCAGGACTGGGTCTGGCGATCGTGCGCCGCCTGTGCGAACTCTACGACTGGCGCGTGTCGCTGGCGCCACGGCCGCAAGGTGGCGCGGTGGCGACGCTGGATTTTCGCCTGCGCAGTTGACTCGATTCAGCCAACGGGTTCCAGCCAGCCGTATTTGTCCGGAGTGCTGCCGTCGAATACTCCAAAAAACAGTTTCTGCATCCTGTGCGTGAGTGGACCGGGTTTGCCGCTACCGACGGGTTTGCCATCCACGGATCGGATCGGTGTGATTTCGGCCGCCGTGCCGCACATGAATAGTTCGTCGCACAGATACAGGTATTCGCGCGGGATATCGCGCTCGACGACTTCGATGCCGGCGCCGCGGGCGAGCGTGATGATGGAATTGCGGGTGATGCCGTTAAGCAGGGCGGCGCTGACTGGCGTGGTGTGCAGGGCGCCATCGAACACCAGAAAAATATTTTCGCCGGCGCCTTCGCTGAGCAGTCCGGTCGAGGCCAGTGCGATGCCTTCACCGAAGCCGAGGCGGCGTGCTTCACGCGCGATGAGTTGCCCGGAAAGATAATTGCCGCCGGCCTTGGCGCCGGATGGAATCGTGTTCGGCGCGAAACGCTGCCAACTCGATACGCAGGCATCGATCCCGGCTTCGAGCACATCGGCGCCCAGATACGGCCCCATGTTCCAGGCCGCGACTGCCACGTCGGTGGGTGTGTCCGCGCTGAGGCCGAAGCCGCCGAGGCCACGGAATGCAAGCGGACGGATATAGGCACGCTCGAGCTTGTTTGCCTTGATTACCTCGCGCGATGCCTGCGCCAGTTGCTCGAGAGAATACGGTATCGGCATATCGTATATTTTTGCAGAATGGTACAAACGCTTCAGATGATCGGTCAGGCGGAAGATCGCCTGGCCCTTCGGCGTCGGATAACTGCGAATGCCCTCGAACACCGACGAGCCATAATGCAGCGCATGCGCCATCACATGCACGGTCGCATCGGCCCACGGTTTGATCGCGCCGTTTTGCCAGATGAATTGCGGATACTGTTGCGCCATGACGAACTCCCTCGCTAAGGCATGCAGCGTAGCCGCAGCGATGCCGGTTGGGAAGGGTTGTGGCGCGATTCAGTCGACGACGCGGCCTGCTTCGATGTGGATCGTCCGCCCTCCGAGTGCGGCGACATCCTCGGGGTCGTGGGTGATGACGATCATGGGGATGTCGAAGCGCGCCCGCACCGCCAGCAATTCGCTGCGCAGGCGCGCGCGCAAGGGCGCATCGAGCGCGGCGAAAGGCTCGTCCAGCAGCAGCAGACGCGGTCGTGCCGACAACGCACGCGCCAAGGCCACGCGCTGACGCTGGCCGCCGGATAGCTGGGCGGGGAAGGCATGCGCGAGTCCGTCCAGTTCGAACTCGACCATAAGCTTCCTGATGCCATTTTCTACGCCATTGCCTTTCAGCCGATCGTGCCGTCGCGCGAATGCAACATTTTCCATAACGGACAAATGTGGAAAAAGTGCATAATCCTGGAACACAAAACCGACATTACGATGCCGCGTGGCAAGATCGATGTTTTGCGCGGAATTGAACCAGACGGCCGCTCCGATTCGCACTTCGCCGCGATCCGGCCGCAATAATCCGGCGATCGCGTGCAGGGTGACGGTCTTGCCGGCACCGGAGGGGCCGAACAGCACGTTGACGTCGGCGTCACTGGAAAAGCGCAGCGTCAGCTGGAATTCGCGCTCGCGCGAGCGCAGGCGTTTTTCGATGTCGATCTCAAGCTGCATTGCGTGCCTCGTGCCGTGGACGCTGTAGCAGTTGCGCGGCGCCGACGAGAATCACCACAGCGGCGACCAGCGAAACCAGCACGAGACGATTGGCGGCGTCATCGTCTCCGGCCATCACGGCGTTGTAGATTGCGGTCGACAAGGTTTGCGTGCGACCCGGCAGGCTGCCGGCGACCATCAGCGTCGCGCCAAACTCGCCCATCGCCCGCGCGAACGCAAGCAGCGATCCGGCGAGCACGCCGCGGCTGGCCAGCGGTAAGGTTACGCGAAAAAAAACGGCTGACTTCAGACAAGCCCAAGGTGCGCGCCGCATTTTCCAATTGCGGATCGACTTCGGCGAATGCGGCACGCGCGGCGCGCAGGATCAGCGGAAATGCGGCAATCGCGGCGGCGATGACGGCGCCTTGCCAGGTGAAGATCAGGCTGATGCCGAAATGATCAAGCAGCCAAGCGCCAACGATGCCGCGGCGGCCCAGCACGACCAGCAGGTAGTAGCCGAGTACCGTCGGTGGCAGCACCAATGGCAAGGTCAGCAGCGATTCGATGCTTTCTCGCGCAAAGCTGCGACGACGCCCCAAAGCGCGTGCGCAAACCACACCGGCGATGGACGACAGCAGCGTCGCAAACGTCGCTACCTTCAGTGTCAGCAACAGCGGTGTCAATACATCCGCGGACATGGCTTACGGTGCGGTAAAGCCGAAATGATGAAGTACCGCCTGGCCGTCGGGCGAGACGACGAAGTTCACGAAGTCGCCGGCCAGCGTCCGCTGCGGCGAGTCCGCGAGCACGGCGATGGGATAGCGCACGGGCGGTATTGTCGGCAGCGTCAGTGCAACGCGCACTTTGTCTGCCTGCGTGGCCGCGTCGGTGGCGTAGACGAAACCGGCATCGACCTCGCCGCGTGCGACATAATCCAACGCATGGCGGACGTTCTGGGCCAGGACCAGCTTGCCTTGAAGTACATCCCATAACGCAGCGTTTTGCAGCACTCGTTTTGCGTAGCGGCCGGCCGGAACCGAATCGGGGTTGCCGATCGCGATGCGGTGAAAACTGTTTCCGGAAATTGCCGCGAGCGATGCCGGTGGTGAAGCGTCTGCGGGATAAATCAGCACCAGCGTATTGCCGGCGAAATCCCGTCGCGATTCAGTGACGATGCGATGCGCGGCGTCGGCCTGATCCATCGTCGCCTGATCCGCGCTGGCGAATACATCGGCCGGTGCGCCCTGTTCGATCTGACGCAGCAGTACATCGGATGCCGCGAAGTTCAGTACGACATGGCTTCCGGCGTGCGCGGCTTCAAACTGTCTGGCTATCGCGCCGAAGCTGTCGGAAAGACTTGCGGCAGCCGATACGACCAGATCCGCAGCCCACGCCCGAGGCACCGAAACAAGTATTCCCAGTGCCAGGCACGCAAACAGAAAATGCCGACGGCTGCTCTTCATAGCCTCGATGCTCTTCATGGCCGCGTTTCTTCGCCGTCGGTAGATGACGAACTATAACGCCTGCGGGCCACGCCGATAACGGTTGAGGTCAGGCCAGTCGCTCGTACACTGCGAGCGTTGCCTTGGCCCGATTCAGGGTATAGAAGTGGATTCCCGGTGCGCCACCGGCGATCAGTTTGCGGCACAGTTCGGCGACGACATCGGCGCCGAATTCGCGGATCGCCTCGGCGTCGTCGCGGAACGCTTCCAGACGTTTGCCGATCCAGCGCGGAATTTCCGCACCGCACATGTCGGAGAACCGGCGCAATTGGGAATACTGGGAAATCGGCATGATGCCGGCCACGATGGGAATCGTCACGCCAGCCTTGTGCGCTTCGTCGACAAAACGGAAATAGGCATCCGGGTTGAAAAAGTACTGCGTGATCGCACCGTTCGCGCCCGCCTTTACCTTGGCGATGAAATTTTTCAGATCGGCTTGTGCATCGCCAGCTTGCGGATGCATTTCCGGATAACAGGCGACTTCAATATGAAAATGTCCGTCGCGCTCGCGGCGGATGAACTCGACCAGCTCGCTGGCGTAACGGAAATCGCCGTAACTGGCCATGCCCGAGGGCAGATCGCCACGCAGGGCAACGATGCGCTTGCAACCCATCGCGTTATATTCGTCGAGCAGACGGCGGATCTCGTCGCGCGTGCCGCCCATGCACGACAGATGCGGCGCGGCATCAAGGCCATGGTCCGTGCGCAGGTAGCGCACGGTTTCCGGTGTATAGCTCAAGGTCGAACCGCCGGCGCCGAAGGTGACGCTGACGTAGTCGGGCTGGAGCGCTTTCAGCTTCGGCAGCGCTGCTTCGAGCGTCGCCTTCTGCTCATCGGTTTTGGGAGGGAAAAATTCAAAGCTGAATTTGGGCAGCGAATCCATGGTCATGCAGGTGCTCCGGAAAAATTCAGTGCAGCAAAAAATGCAGCCAGTCTGGTTTCATCGAGTTGATCGTCGTTGCGCACGCGCCCAGTGCCGCCGATCGCCAACTGCGCTTCTGCGCGACTGCGGATGCAGCAGATTTTGACTCGCGGTGCCACGGGCAATATATCGCTTATTCCGGATAGAAGGATGAATGAAGTTTAGCTGATCGCCCGGCGGATTACAGCGAAGAGCTGCACGGTGCGGTCGTAGTGCTTGTTGCCTGCTAGACTGTCCACGTGGAGGTCGTTTTATGTGGAACGCGGGATCGGCATCGCAGCAAACAGCACAATCGCCGGTGCAGCAGACCGATGTGCTGTTCACTGCTGTGTACGAACGATTGAAGGCGCTGGCAAGCACCCAGCGCGCCCGTGCAGGCGGCGCCACTTTGAATACCACCGCGCTCGTGCACGAGTTGTACTTGAAGCTCAGTGCAAGCAACGAACTCAACTTTGCCAGTCCGGCCCAGTTTTTCGATTATGCGGCTCAGGCCATGCGCCATATTCTGGTTGATCGCGCACGAGAGCGGATGTGCCTGAAGCGCGGCGGCGAAGTCGTCATGGAAAACGAAGATGCCGCCATGCTGGTCGCCGATGGAACTGCCGGGCGCACGCTGGAACTCGACGATGCACTACGCCGCCTCGAGCGCGAGGATATGCGCGCGGCGCGGCTGGTGGCGCTGCACTACTTCGCCGGCCTGTCGTTCCCGGAAATCGCCGCACTCAGTGGAGTCGCCACGCGCACGCTCAATCGCGATTGGCGTTTTGCCCGTGCATTTCTTTACGACATGCTCGGCTAGGACATGTCGCTGGCGGTTGCTGATTCCCGTTCTTGTATTTGATACCCATGTCAGACGACGCCAGTCAATTTCACGACACCGACTTCGCCGCGCGTGCGAGCGACACCTATGCGCGCCTGCGCGATCTGTTCGCCGCCGTTGCCGAGATCGGTGAAGACGCGCGCGCAGGATGGATGGATGCGCATGTGCCGGATGCGGAGGAACGTGCCGCGCTGGAACGCCTGCTCGCGGCGGACCGATTCGAGAGCGGTTATTTCGAGACGCCGGCCGATGAGCACGCCGCGCGCATGGCGGCCGATGAACCGCCGCGGCCGGAGGGCCTGATCGGTCAGAGCGTCGGCGCGTTCCGTCTGACCCGGCTGCTCGGGAAGGGTGGCATGGCGGCCGTGTTTCTCGGCGCACGCGAGGGCGCCGATTTCGAGCAATGCGTGGCGGTCAAGCTGCTGCGGCGAGGACTGTATTCGGAGGTAGAACAACGTCTGTTCCGGCGCGAACGCCAGTTGCTGGCAGGGCTCGATCATCCGAACATCGCGCGGCTGATCGATGGCGGCGTGACGGTGGCCGGAATTCCCTATCTCGTCATCGAGTATGTCGATGGCAAGCCGGTCACGCAGCACGCCGGCGATCGTCGACTGGGCGTGCGCGAGCGCCTGAACCTGTTCCTGATCGTCTGCCGTGCGGTTGCAGCCGCGCATCGCGCGCTGATTGTTCATCGTGATATCAAGCCGTCCAATATCCTGGTGGCTACGAATGGCACGGTGAAGCTGCTCGATTTCGGCATTGCCAAACTGCTGGAGGAAGAATCGGAGACCGCGACAATAGGGGTGTTCACGCCGGAATATGCGGCGCCAGAACAATTGTCTGGTGCGGCGATAACGACAGCAACCGATGTCTATGCCTTGGGCGTGTTGCTGCACGAGTTGCTGCTCGGCATACGCCCTCAGGGAACCCCGACCCGTCGACCTTCTTCTTTGGTCGGCGCGGCCGCGGACAAGTCCACGAACGCGTTGAATCCTGCGCAGTTGGCGCGTGCGCTGCGCGGCGATCTGGACACGATCCTGCAGAAATGCCTCGCCGCCGAACCGGAAAGACGCTACGCATCCGCCGGCGCACTGGCCGACGACATCCAGAGGCATCTCGATGGCCAGCCGGTTGAAGCGCATCCACCTTCGCGCTGGTATCGCACGCGCAAATTCGTGCAGCGTCATCGCGGCAGCGTGACGGTTACTGCCGTCTTCCTGCTCGCGATTGTCGCGTCGCTGGGCCTGGCACTGTGGCAGGCCAAAGTCGCGCGCAGCGAGGCAAGCCAGGCGCGCGAAATCCAGGCGTTCGTCGAGAGTCTTTTCGAGCCCTTGGAAGAGGGCGTGGCGCCGGAGAAGGCGCCGAGTTTGCAGGAACTGCTGCAGCGGGGTATCGATCGCGTCGACAGCAGTTTTCACGATGACCTGAGTGCGCAGGCCGACCTGCTCGACATGTTTTCCCGTATCCAGGATCAGCTCGGCGAAATCAAGAGCAACCGCGATCTGTCCGAGCGCGCGTATAGCGTCGCCGAGCATCTGTATGGGCCGAACGACGTGCGCACGCTGGATACTCGCGAGAAACATGCGCGCATTCTCTATCGCCTTGGCGAGTACGATGCAGCGTCGAGCGAACTGGCAGCCGTGCGCACAGCAATGCAGGCCAATCGCATCGGCGGTACGTCGCTGGCTGCAACCCTCGAAGACATTTCATTCGTGCGCTCCGCACAGGGGGCCACGGACGAAGAACTGATTGCACTCAACGAGGAGGCCGTGAAAGAGCGCCTGGCAGATCCCGAATCGAAGCCGGAAAATCTCGCCGCCGGCTACAACAACCTGGCCTTGTCCTATGTCCACGCCGATCAATTGGATCGCGCGCTGGAATTTTTCCGGAAAGCGCACGATCTTTTCGCCCAGGCGAAAGGCGAAAGCTATGTGACCGCGACGAGTCTGGCCAATATCGGAGGTGTGCAATTCCGTCTGGGTCGCTGGCGGGAAGGCTTGGCCACGCAGATTCAGGCGCGCGAAATGTTCCGGCGCCTGGGCATCGACAACCATCAGATGCTGGCAGGTGTCTTGATGGGCATATGCGAAACGGAAACCCAGCTCGAACTCAACGAACAGGCGCATGCGGCGTGCGACGATGAAGTGGCGATGGTCGCGCGCGTGCAGGGAGAATCGCACCCACGGTTCGTGCGCGCGCTGGCATTGCGCGCGAGCGCCGAGATTGGCGCGTCGGAATTCGGTGCCGCTGAAGTCGATCTGGATCGTGCGCACGCGATCATTGCGGCAATGAAGACGGATCCGGCGCCGGCCCAGCGTGGACTCGACCTGGTCTCCGCGAAAATGGACCGTATCAACGGCGATTATGCGGAACTGCGCAAGCACTTGAAAGCTTCGATTGCGGGCGCGTTGAAAAGCGGTGGTTCGCCATCGCCCGTTGCGTTCGCGTGGTTCGCCCTCGCTTGCGAGTACGTCCCCGGCGATGGGTGCGAAGCCGATGCCACGGCCCAGGCACAACAGGCGTTGACCGATCCGAAATTCGCACATCGCCCGAATCTTCTGGCAGCGGAAAACACGCTGGCGCAGATCGATCTGCTGCATCACGATCCGAAAGCAGCGATCGAGCGAATCGGACGCGGACTGGCGGTCGCCGAGCCGGAGTTGGGCGAAAAACACTCGTGGGTAGGTGAGGCGCATATACTGCTGGGCGATGCTCAAGCAGCGCTCGGCGATGGAGCGGCGGCCGGCCGCGAGTACGCCACGGCGCTCGCGGCTCTGAGTGCGCTGCCGACCGATCATCCGCTGCGAGTCGAGGTTGAAAATCGCCTGGCGCAGAAGCGCTGAGTTAGCGGGATTGCTTTTCGGCAAAGGCCATTGGAATGGCGAGTGCGTTCGCATACGCCATTCCGCCCAGCCTCATTTGACTGGATGACGAAAAACCGTGTGCAAGGCTATGCGGCGCGGTAGCGGACCAGCACGCCTCCTGCAATCCCGAACAAACCGATCAGGACGAGCACCGGTACTGGCGAGAGTGTCGGAGTTGGAGTGGCCGCCGCGGCGACAACCGGTGCGGCTGTACAGCCCTCGGTCCAGGGATCGTTGTCGGTCGCGCGGTCCCAGATCAGATCGTTGGCTGTCTGCGGTTTGGATACCGGCCCCAGAAAATTCGGACAGAGTGCCGAATTGGCGTCGGTCAGTGCGCTCGGGTTTGGCGCTACAGGTGCCGGGCCCCTCAGCTGATTGCCGGCGATGAAAAAAACATGCAGAGACGTCAGGCTGCTCAGGTCAGGCGCGGCGCCCGTGAGCAAATTGTGTCCAACATAGAAGGTTTGCAAAGCCGTCAACCCGGCTAGCGATGGGATGGACCCGGTAAAATGATTCGTGTTGAGGTCAAAAATCTGCAATGCCGTCAGGGTGGTGAGTGGGGGAATTGGACCTCCAAGGGCGTTGTTGTCTACATCGAAATTCTGCAACGCGGAGAGTCCCGAAATACCTGCAAGCGTTCCCTTCAGATTGTTGTCGCCCAACACGATGCCGACAACGTGGTCACCTTGCGCATCGCAGGTGACGCCTTGCCAGGAACATTCTGTCCCTGCTGCGCCTTCCCAACCCGTGCTGACGGTCCATGAGTCGCCGCCGCTATCCAGATACAAGGCATCCAGAACGGATCGCTCGGTGTTGGGGATCGCAGCGAGCGCCGAGCCGGTCGCCAAGGCGAGGAAAAAACCGGTTGCCAGTGCGCAATTGCGTTTTTTTCCGCCTTTGCGCGGCAGGTCTGGATTTTCATTGCTTTCATCCTCTATGGATCAACAAAGGGTCAAATATCGCGAAGGCACGGGCCAGCGCATGCTCAACGCGCGTGCTTGTTTCGGGGAACGAGATTCGCGGCTGCGCAGCGACATGAGTTTCGACATGCAGTTGGCTCAAAGTCGGGCGCCCCGGATTGTTTCAACTCGCATCAGTCGAAAAGCGTTCAATTCGCCAGCAGCAGCGAAACCGGATCGCCGAACCCATCGCCGAAAATACGGTCGGTGATCGGCTGCGCTTCGAACGCACCGAGATCGCGCGTACCGTAGGCATTGGGCACGAGCGGAACGTCCTGGCCGTACGGAATGCCATTGATGTCATAGGTGACGTCGTCGTAGTTACTTTCAGAGAGAGGTGCGAAGTCGATCGCGCGTGAAGCGGTGAGGCGCCCGTTCTGCAGATACGCCTGAAGGTGGTAGTTGCCAGCGGAAGGATTGACGAACATCGGGTCTTGACTGATCACGTTGACGCTGACGGGCAGAGTCGAAATGTCATTCGACAAGACGTAATGCACATCGAGCTGTGCGCCCCCCGGCTGCTCGAGCGCCAGCGTGTCGGCTTCCGCGATAATGTCGTCGTGCAATGTAAGGAAGGAGTCTGAGTCTATATTGATGACGTGCGACGCCAGGATGTCATCATGCGCAATGGTGCAGTTGTTCAAAGTGACTCCAGCACTCTCACCGAAGATCGCTTCTGCAGAAAATGAGTTGTCGGCAATCAGCGAAGCATAGAGGGAAAAAAAAGCATCGCCGCCGTCTGAGCTGCTATCTCCGACGCCATGCATGGCATGGCCAGCTTGATTGCCGTGAATAGTGATGCCTTCACCATAAAAGGCGGCTTCGCTAGCGGAGAACAGGATTGCCCCATCGTTCGGATTGGACTGCGCATCAAGCGTTTCATTGCCCGAAAGCTCGTTGCACGGCGCATCCGCGGCGCATGCGACTGCGCCAAAATCGGAAGGCTTGTCCGGACCGCAATTCAGCCCTGTGGGATCTGACGTATTCAACACGGCAAAGCCGCCCTCGTTTTCCTCGTTGAACGCCGTATCAAAATCCAGATAGATAGCTGCACCTTCCGGCGCGGTATTGCCATCGATACGAAAGTTGTATGCACAAACCTCCGCATCCGAATCACCATTGAAGGCACTATCGAACGGCTTGACGTAAAGAGCGCCGCCCTCGATCGTTCCTGAGTTGCCCTGCAGGTTGACCGGATGTTCTGCATCCGTTGTGAACAATTGAACGAACGCTTCGTTGCCACCATCCTGGTTAGCAATCACCGCAATGCCGCCGCCATAAGCGGCCGCATTGTTGTTGACGATGCCCTGCAAGCCGTAACCCGGCGACCCGATGTCAGCCCGCGCCGGACCCAAAACCTCGATGCCACCGCCGTAACCGGTGGTTGCCGTGTTGTAGGCAATATCCGTTTGATCGGACACCGCGATCAATTGCGTGTCGCCTTCGATGCGAATGCCGCCGCCGGAGGAATCCGC
Organism: uncultured Gammaproteobacteria bacterium; assembly: GCA_963804695.1. Classification (GTDB taxonomy): domain Bacteria; phylum Pseudomonadota; class Gammaproteobacteria; order Xanthomonadales; family Rhodanobacteraceae; genus Rudaea. The sequence goes on along the minus strand of CAWDRH010000003.1, from coordinate 1,802,536 downwards.
CTTGTTGGCAATGATGAGTGTGTTGCTCATGAGCGTCAGCGTCGTGGCCCCCGATGGGCTGACGTCGACGCCGGCGCCGTAGGTCGCGGAATTTCCGGTGATCGTCACGTCAGACAGCGTGAGCGATCCACTTCCGGCATAGAAAATACCGCCGCCCTCCGCATTGCTTCGATGCGCGCCTGTGATGGTGAGGTTGCCCAGATAGACGTTCGCCGTCCCGCCAATCGAAAAGACAGGCCCCCCGCCGCTGGCGCCGTTCAGGGTGGTCATGTCGTTCGTGCCGATCGTGAAATCAGAGCAACTCGTGAATCCGCCTTCGACAATGACGTCTTGACCGGTGATGCTGATTTGTTCGTTGGAATACGTCTTGTTGTTCGCGATCCAGACATAGTCTTCGCCGGGATTCGCACCGGCGGCGTTGACCGCAGCCTGCACATCCGAAAAATTGCAGGCCGCGTCACCGCCTACGGTGTAGATGGCAAACGCATCCGCTCCACTGGCATGGAGACCGCCGAAAAGTACGGTCGCCAAAACAACCGCCGCATACGCGTACCGGTGGACGATGCTTGATTGGAATGATGGTGCTTTTGGAACGCAGGGGATAACGGATGAACGAAAGATCGCGACCATGAACCGCTCCTCGAATGAGCACGCAAGTGGGTGGGCTTGTTTCGAGGAACGAGATTTGCCGGCACGCAGCGCCATCGGTAGCGGCGGAAATAAAAAAGGCCCGGCAATACCGGGCCTTTGCGTATTGCCAGTGTATTTGCGTGTGGCTCAGTAACGATAATGCTCCGGCTTGTACGGCCCGTTCACATCGACGCCGAGATATGCGGCCTGCTCGGCGGTGAGTTTGGTCAGCTTCACACCGATTTTTTCCAGATGCAGGCGTGCGACTTCCTCGTCGAGCTTCTTCGGCAACCGATAGACGTTTTTCTTGTAAATGTCCTTGTTTGCCCACAGGTCGATCTGCGCGAGCGTCTGGTTCGAGAACGAATTCGACATCACGAAACTCGGATGGCCGGTGGCGCAACCGAGGTTGACGAGGCGGCCTTCGGCGAGCAGGAAGATCGCATTGCCACTGGCAAAAGTATATTTATCCACCTGCGGCTTGATGTTCAGGTGCTTGACGCCGGCGATGGTCTTCAAAGCATCAACCTGGATCTCGTTGTCGAAGTGGCCGATGTTGCAGACGATCGCCTGATCCTTCATCGCCTGCAGATGCTCGATCGTCAGCACGTCCTTGTTGCCGGTGGTAGTGACGTAGATGTCGCCGCGGCCAAGGGTCGATTCGACCGTGTTGACCTCGAAACCTTCCATCGCCGCCTGCAGGGCATTGATCGGATCGATTTCGGTGACGACCACGCGCGCACCGTAGGCGCGCAAGCTGATGCGCCGAACCCTTGCCGACATCGCCGTAGCCGCAGACCACGGCGACCTTGCCGGCCAGCATCACGTCCATCGCGCGCTTCAGGCCATCGGCCAGCGACTCGCGGCAGCCGTAGAGATTGTCGAACTTGGACTTGGTCACCGAGTCGTTGACGTTGATCGCAGGCACCAGCAGCTTGCCGGCCTCGGCGATTTGATACAGGCGATGCACACCGGTTGTGGTTTCCTCGGACACGCCCTTCCAGTCCTTGACCACCGTGGTCCAGAAACCGGGGCGTTCTTTGGCCACGCGCTTGAGCAGGTTCTTGATCACCTGTTCCTCGTGCGAGGACGAGGCCGAGTCGACCCATTTGTCGCCCTGCTCCAGTTCATGGCCTTTGTGGATCAGCAGGGTCACATCACCGCCGTCGTCGACGACGAGCTGCGGGCCTTTGTTGCCGGGAAAGGTCACTGCATCGAGTGTGCAATCCCAATATTCTTCCAGCGTTTCGCCTTTCCATGCGAACACCGGCGTGCCGGTTTTGGCAATCGCCGCGGCGGCATGATCCTGGGTCGAGAAGATATTGCACGAAGCCCAGCGCACGTCGGCGCCGATGTCCTTGAGCGTTTCGATCAGGACGGCGGTCTGGATCGTCATGTGCAGCGAGCCGGTCACACGCACGCCTTTCAGCGGCTGCTTGGCGGCATATTGCTTGCGGATCGACATCAGTCCCGGCATCTCGTGCTCGGCGATATCGATTTCCTTGCGGCCCCAGTCGGCGAGCGACAGGTCGGCGACCTTGAAATCCTGTTTATCGGAAGGTTTTACGACAGCGTTCATGGCGGATCTCCGTAAGCTTCAGGAGGGCGCCCTTGCATCGATGCTGATTCCCACCGAGCGTCGCGGATCAATCTTCCGCTGCAGCGCCCCTCGGCGGGAGCGAGGGACGCCGATTATATCGCTTATTCGCGATGAAGGGATATATGTCCGCTGGCGGCCGCACGGCGCGTGCCTCAACCGTCCAGGGCCTGCCAGCGCAGATACGCCGCGTCGATCTGCGCCTGCAAGTTCGCGAGCGCGGCATTGGCCACAACGATAGCGGCGTTGTCCTGACGGAAGAATTCGGGGTCCTGCATCGCCTGCGTACGTGCGGCGATCTCGGTTTCCAGCGCCTCGATCCGTGCCGGCAACCCTTCCAGTTCGCGGGCATCCTTGTAGCTGAGCTTGCGTTTTGCGGCGGGTGTTTCTATCGCCACGGATGGCGACAGGCTGACCAGTGCGGCTTTGCCGTCGTCCCATTGCCGCGATCCATCCTTTGTCTGCGGCCGTTGCCGCACCCAATCGCTGTAACCACCGATGTATTCGCCGACGTGGCCTTCGCCTTCAAGCACCAGGGTGCTGGTCACCACATTGTCGATGAATTCGCGATCGTGCGAGACCAGCAGCAAAGTGCCACGATAGGCGGCGAGGAGTTCCTCGAGCAGTTCGAGTGTTTCGACGTCGAGGTCGTTGGTCGGTTCGTCCATCACCAGCAGATTCGACGGTTGCGCAAATAATTTGGCCAGCAGCAGGCGATTGCGCTCGCCGCCGGAAAATCGGGTGATCGGCGCGCGCGCGCGTTCGGGCGAAAACAGAAAATCCTGCAGATAGCCGAGCGCGTGCTTGCGGCTGCCATCCAGCTCGATATAGTCCTGGCCGCCGGCGACATTGTCGAGCGCGTTCAGGTCCTCGCGCAGGGCGATCCGGTGCTGATCGAAATAGGCGATCTGCAATCCGGTGCCGAGCGCGATCTCGCCCCGCTGCGGAGCCAGTTCGCCAAGCAGCAGTTTCAAAAGTGTACTTTTACCCGAACCGTTCGGACCGATGACTCCGACCTTGTCGCCGCGCAGGATCGTGGTGGAAAAATCGCGCAGCAGAGCCTGATCGCCATAGCTGAAATTCACGTTCTCGGCTTCGATCACCTTCTTGCCGGACGCCTGCGTCGTGGCCAAGGTCATCTTCGCGTTGCCAGTCAATTCGCGGCGCTCGGCGCGCTCGCGGCGCAGCGCTTTCAATTCGCGCACGCGGCCTTCGTTGCGAGTGCGCCGCGCCTTGATGCCCTGGCGAATCCACACCTCTTCCTGCGCCAGTTTCTTGTCGAACAGCGCATTTGCCTGCGTCTGCGCGTGCAGACGTTCCTCGCGCCGGCGCAGATAATTTTCGTAGTCGCCGGGCCACGAGGTGACCTGGCCACGATCGATCTCGACGATGCGCGTGGCCAGCGTGCGCAGGAAACTGCGGTCGTGAGTGACGAAGACGAGGCTGGCCGAATAGTCGCGCAGAAATTCCTCCAACCAGGCGATCGCGGCAATATCCAGGTGGTTTGTCGGCTCGTCCAACAGCAGCAGGTCCGGCGCGCGCACCAACGCTTGCGCGAGCAGCACGCGCCGCTTCATGCCGCCGGACAGCGCGGCAAAATCGGTCTCTTCCGGCAGTTCCAATCGTGTCAGCACCTGTTGCACGCGGCGATCCATGTCCCAGCCGTGCTGCGCCTCGATCTTCGTCTGCACGGCACCGAGTGCGTCCATATCGCCATGTCCGATCAGATGATGATATTCGGCCAGCAGTGCGCCGAGTTCGCCCAGGCCCGCGGCGACCACGTCGAATACGCTGCCGGCGGTATCCTGCGGCACTTCCTGCGCCAGCCGCGCAATGCGCACGCCACCCTGCACGCGCACTTCGCCATCGTCCGGCTTGATCTCGCCGGCGAGCAGGCGCAGCAAGGTGGATTTGCCTTCGCCATTGCGGCCGACGATGCACACGCGCTCGTTCGCCTCGATCGCCAGATCGACACGTTCGAGCAGGAGCGGGCCACCGACGCTGTAGTCGAGGCGTTGCAGTTGGATCAAGGGCATGCGCGATTGCTTTATGTATCCGGGAACTGAAGCTTTAGAAGTCTGTTTTCTCAAAAAGCCCAAAATGCAGACATAAGAAAATTTAGTTGCCTTTTTTTCCTAAAAAAATACACTCGGTCCGTTACGAAAACGGGGAGCATCATGGAACGAGTCGCTGGCGAATATGTTCCAGGCAGCTTGGCTGGCAGTCGCTACAAGGCTTACGTGCCCAAGCCGCTGCCGCCCGAACCCGCGCTTGATTTTAGGTTCTCGCTCGTCGCGTCACTGGAGCGCGCCAATCAGGCGCTCGGCAGACTGGACGGTATCACGTTGATGCTGCCGGACCCCGATTTATTCCTCTGCCAGTATGTGCGCAAAGAGGCACTGCTGTCATCGCAGATCGAAGGAACGCAGTCTTCATTGTCCGATCTCTTGCTGTTCGAGCTGGACGAGGCTCCCGGCGTCCCGATGGACGATGTCGAAGAAGTTTCGAACTACGTTGCCGCGCTGAATCATGGACTAAAGCGTATCCGCAAGGACAACTTTCCGCTGTCATTGCGGCTGATACGCGAGATTCACGGCGTGCTGTTGCGTGGTGGCCGTGGCGCAAACAAGACACCCGGGGAATTCCGTACTGGACAGAACTGGATCGGTGGGCGTGCACCGACGATGGCGACTTTCGTGCCGCCTCCGCCCGATCGACTCGACGGATGTCTCGATGCGTTCGAGAAATTTCTTCATGCACCGAAAGAGCGGATGTCGCCGCTGATCAAAGCCGCACTCGCACATGTACAATTCGAAACCATTCATCCGTTCAACGATGGAAACGGACGCGTCGGTCGATTGCTCATTGCGCTCATTCTGTGCGCTGAAGGCGTATTGCGCGAGCCTTCGTTGTATCTGAGTCTCTACTTCAAGACACGCCGGCAGCAGTACTACGACCAACTCGACAGTGTGCGCAAGACAGGCGACTGGGAGACGTGGCTGCAATTCTTTCTCGATGGCGTCGAATCGACATCGCAGCAGGCCGTGGAAACCGCGCAGAAAATTCTCAAGCTGTTTGCGCAGGATCGCGAAAAAGTACGCACGCTGGGCCGCCGCGCGGGAAACACATTGCAGGTATTCGAGCAATTCATCCGCCGGCCGATTCTGGATGCCCCCACGATTCACAAGGCCCTGCATATCGCACCGCCCACCGTTCGCGCCGCCATCAAAGCGCTACATGAGCTGAAACTCCTCAACGAAATCACCGGACAGCGGCGCAACCGCATCTGGATGTATGAGGGTTACTACGATCTGCTCAGCGAAGGGGCGACTCCCTTATGAAATCCAGGCACGACCGCCTATGTCCCGCCTCCTGATCCAGCAATATCTCGCCGAGTTGTCCAAGCTGCGTCAGGTCAGCGGCACGCATCGCGAAAGTGTGGTGCGCGAGGCGTTCAAGGATCTGCTCAAGGGCTGGGCGCGCTCGCACGATCTCACCTTCGTGCCGGAATACGAAATCGAATCGCCGGCGAAGGAACGCCGCTACGTCGATGGCGCGCTGTTGTATGGATTGCGCCTGCCGTTCGGCTACTGGGAAGCCAAGGACGAAAAAGACGATCTCGACGCAGAAATCGAGCTCAAGTTCCGGCGCGGCTATCCGCAAGACAATATCGTCTTCGAGGATTCGCGCGAAGCAGTGCTGATCCAGAACAAGCGCGAAGTGCTGCGCTGCGCGGTCGATGATGTCGATCGTTTGCAGCGCCTGCTCGAATTGTTCTTCGGCTACGAGCGCCCCGAAATCGCCGAGTTCCGCAAGGCGGTCGAGCAGTTCAAAGCCGACCTTCCCGCCGTCTGCGATGCCTTGCGCGAGATGATCGAGAAGGCCTACGCCGCGAACGACAAGTTCCACGCCGCGGCCGACAAGTTTCTGAAGCAGGCACACGAATCGATCAATCCCGGCCTGACCGAAGCCGACGTGCGCGAAATCCTGATTCAGCACATTCTCACCGAGGAAATTTTCGCCCTGGTGTTTCCGGGCACCAGCTATCATGAAGACAACAACGTCGCGCGCGAGCTGTACAAGCTCGAAGGCACATTCTTCACCGGCAACACCAAGCATCAGACCCTGAAGGCGCTGGAGCCGTACTACGCCGCGATCCGCCGCAGCGCCGGCCAGATCAGCAGCCATCACGAGAAGCAGACGTTTCTCAAGGTGGTCTACGAGAATTTCTATAAAGTATACAATCCGAAGGCCGCCGATCGGCTTGGCGTGGTCTACACGCCGAACGAAATCGTGCGTTTCATGATCGAATCGGCCGACTGGCTGTGTGAGCAGCATTTCGGCAGGAATCTGATCGACAAGGATGTGGAAATTCTCGATCCCGCCGCCGGCACCGGCACCTTTATCTGCGAGCTGCTCGAACACTTCCGCGGCCAGCCGGCCAAGCTCAAACACAAGTACCGCGAAGAACTGCACGCGAACGAAGTGGCGATCCTGCCGTACTACGTCGCCAATCTGAATATCGAAGCCACGTATGCCGCGATCAGCGGCGAGTATCTGGAATATCCGAATCTGTGCTTCGTCGACACGCTCGACAACGTCGCCGGCCTGCGCCGTTACACCGGCCAACAGGTCGCCGACTTGTTCGGCATGGGCGAGGAAAACATCGAGCGCATCAAGCGCCAGAACCGGCGCAAGATTTCCGTCGTCATCGGCAACCCGCCGTACAACGCCAATCAGGCCAACGAAAACGACAACAACAAGAACCGCGAATACCCGGACATCGACGCGCGCATCAAGGAAACCTACATCAAGGCCAGCACCGCGCAGAAGACCAAGCTGTACGACATGTACGCGCGGTTCTTTCGCTGGGCCAGTGACTGGATTGCGGAGAACGGTGTCGTTGCGTTTATCAGCAACCGCAGCTTTATCGACAGCCGTACATTCGACGGCTTCCGCGCCGTGATCGCGAAGGAGTTCAACGAAATCCATATCGTCGATCTCGGCGGCGACGTGCGCGCGAATCCAAAATTGTCCGGCACCAAGCACAACGTGTTCGGCATTCAGACCGGCGTCGCGATTGGCTTTCTGGTCAAGCGCGCCAAGACGCAAGGCTGCCGCGTTTTCTACGCGCGCCGGCCGGAACTCGAAACCGCCGAGGAAAAGCTGGCGTGGCTCGGTAAGGCGAAGCTCAGCGAACTGCCGCGTGCGGAGATTGAGCCGGATGCGAAGCACAACTGGCTCAATCTGACCGACAACGATTTTGATTCGTTGATTCCGGTGGCGAGCAAGGCCGTGAAGGCCGCAAAGAAAGCGTCGCAAGAGAAGGCGATTTTCAAGCTCTATTCAATCGGCATTTCGACAAATAGGGACGAATGAATCATTGCCGAATCTCGCGATTCTCTAGTCGCGAAGATGCAATTCTTCGCAACGCATTACAGCCAGCATCCAGAGGATCACGGAGCGGCTAGACCAGCGATCAAGTGGTCCCGCAACTTGAAGCGCCGGCTTACGCAGGGAAGAGTCGAACCGTTCGACCCTAAGCGAATTCGTTTGATCGACTATCGGCCATATCACTGCGAGTGCATCTACGACTCCGATTTGTTTGTCGATGAACGTGGCATGGCCGACAAAATATTCTTTGACGGCAACATTTCGATTGCAATTTGCGGAGTGGGTTCAGCGAAACCATTTCAGGTTCTCGCAAGCCAGAATGTATTCGGCGTCGACTTCTTGGAAAAAACGCAAGGACTGCCATTTCGCGTAGCAGGCTCGGGTGACAACATCACCGACTGGGCGCTCAAGCAGTTCAGGGCGCACTACAAGAATCCCGTCATTCCGGCGAAAGCCGGAATCCATCTTGATCTTGCTGCTGTAGAGCGAAAAGAAAAAATGGATTCCGGCTTTCGCCGGAATGACGAGCAAAAGCAAAGCCGGAATGGCGATCAAAAGAATGACGAGCAAGAGCAAAGCGGGAAAGACGAGCAAAAGCAAAGCCGGGGTAAAACGAAACCGCAGCCGATCACAAAGCAAGCGATCTTCCACTACGTCTACGCCGTGCTGCACGATCCGCTGTATCGCGAAAAATACGCGCAGAATCTAAAGCGCGAATTTCCGCGCATTCCCATGTATGGGAGCGAATACGCGGACTTCTGGCGCTGGGCCGAGTGGGGCAGGGAATTGATGGAACTGCATATCGGCTACGAAGCCGTCGCACCGTGGCCGCTGACGCGCACCGACACGCCCGACGAAAAGGCGCGCAAGAACGGTGTCGCGCCGAAGGCCATGCTCAAGGCCGACAAGGAAACGGGCCGCATCGCACTCGATTCCGAAACCGTGCTGACTGGCATTCCCGCTGAAGCCTGGACCTACAAACTCGGCAACCGCTCGGCGCTGGAATGGATACTCGATCAGTACAAGGAAAGACGCCGAAAGACCCGACCATCCGCGCCAAGTTCAACACCTACCGCTTTGCCGACTACAAGGAAAAGGTCATCGATCTGCTAGAGCGCGTGACGCGGGTGAGCGTGGAGACGCAGGGGATTGTGCGGGCGATGAAAGCCCTGTCGAGATACTGACGACCAGCATCAGGTTATACCACCGAAGTCTGCTTTGGTGGTATAACTGTCGGCAACCCCAGGGAGCCGCTGCATGAGCCTGTATCGCGAATTGCCTCTCGCCGCACAGACGGCCTACGCTGAACTGGCCGAGATGGCGCAGGTGGCCGAAGCCGCACGTTCGCCTGCGGCGTTGTCCGGCAAGATCGCGTGGAAGACGATCAAGAACCGGCGCTATGCGTATTGGGCGTTCAAGGAGATCGACGGCCACAAGCGCGAATATTATCTCGGGCCGGACGGCCCTGCGATCGCGGCCATCGAGGCCGCGCGCGCGCGCGGCGCCCCGGCGCTGGAGGCGGTGGCGCGGCAGGCAAGCGCCACCGTGGCGCAGGGTTGCATGGCGACGCCGCCGAAACATTTCCGCATTGTCAAACGCCTGGCCGAATACCAGTTCTTCCGCGCCGGCGGCTTGCTGGTCGGCACGCAGGCATTTCTCGCGCTAGGCAATCTGTTGGGCGTGGCTTGGGGCGATGGCACGCGCACGCTGGACCTGGATTTCGCGCACGCTGGGCCGCGCGGCAATCTGGAAGTCGCCTTGCCGGCGAACCTGCGCGCGGATGCGCACGATGCCTTGCAGTCGCTGGAAATGGGCTTCTTTCCGGCGCTGGGCGGCAGCAAGGGTCTTGCCAGCCAATACGTCAGCGAACGCGAAGCGGATTTGCGCATCGATTTTCTCACGGTCGTCCGACGCGGCCATGACGATGTGCGTGCGCCGGATCTTGGCGTCGCGTTGAGCCCGCTGAAATTTCTCGATTACCTGATCGAGCAACCGGGACAGGCGGTACTTCTGGATCGTGCGGATGCGGTGACGGTGAATCTGCCGGATCCGGCACGTTACGGATTGCACAAGTTGATCGTTGCCGCGGAGCACGGTCCGAAACATCCGAAGTATCGCAAGGACATTTTGCAGGCGCTGGCGTTGATGGAATGGCATCTGCAGCGTGCGCCGCACGCGATCGTGGATGCATGGAAGGAACTCGCCGGGCGCGGCGCCGGCTGGAGCAAGCGTGCGAAGCAATCGCTTGCTGCGGCGCCATTGGCACAACGTGAATTGACCGCGAAGTTTGCCAAGGCCGTCGGCCAGCGAAAGTAAAATGAATAATCGCTGTGCAAGCGTCGTTTTCTACCATGCCTTGTGCAGGCTTAAACCAACCCCATCTGATCGGCATCAAACCACGAAACCGGAGCCACCACCATGCTGACCTTCATCCTCTGGCTGCTGCTGTTCGTGTTCTGCTGGCCGCTCGCGCTGCTGGCGCTGGTGCTGTATCCGATCGTGTGGCTGATCCTGTTGCCGTTCCGCCTGGTTGGCATCGCCGTGGGAGGAGTATTCGAGTTCCTGCGTGCGTTGCTGTTCTTGCCGGCGCGGGTGCTGCGTGGCCGACCGGTGGCCTGATCTGCCGTCCGTGCATTTGGACTACTTCAAGCGTAGTCGAACTGCGCGACGAAATCCGCAGGCGTGAGGATCGGCACCGCAAACGCAGCGGCCAGCGACAATAAATCCCTGTCGCCACTGACAAGAGCATCTGCCTTGCCTGCCAGCGCAAGATGCAGAAACGGCAGGTCGAACGGATCACGGCACGCCGGTACCGTCGGCAGTTTCGCCGGCATCGGCACCGGTGTGGTGTAAGGCAGATAGTCCGTGAGCAAGTCTTCGATCCCGCTCGCCGTCAGACGGAATTTCGGATACGCCAGCACGCGAATGAGCTCCTGCGCCGTGGCTGTGTTCACCAGCGGTCGCAATGACTCGCACTGCCAGGTGCGGCGCAATTGCGCTGTCGCGCCAGCACTGAACAGCAGGGCGGACAGCACGACGTTGGTGTCGAGCACCACGCGCGGCGCCGGCGTCACGGCTTGCGTTTGCCGGCCTTGCGCGGTTTCGCGGCGCGCTTGGCGATGTAGCTTGCCGGCGGCTCCGCCACCCGGCGGCGCGCCCAGGTCACGGCTGCATCCAGATCGGCCGGCGTCAGCTTGAGTTCCGCCAACTTTGCGCGCAGCGCATCGCCGCCCTGAATGCGCACTGGCGTGAGCACGATCGCGCCGTTGCGCGTCTGCACATCGAAATACGTTGCCGGCCCGATCGTGGCGGTGGCGGCCTTGGGCAGGGTGATCTGGTTCTTGGCAGTGAGTTTGGCGAGCATGGGACGTCAATCGACGGAGTAAGGAATCCTTACTTTACGCCAGGGGTGCGGCGGCGTCCAGTCCGCAAAATGCAACGGGCCGCACTCGGCGGCCCGTCGGATTGAGGCCCTTCAACTTCGCGCCGGAGGCACTACGCTCAGGGCGAGCGGTATTGTTTATTTCAGCTTCGCATCCGCGCGCAGGGCTTCGGCCTTGTCGGTCTTTTCCCAGCTGAACGTGGTGTACTTTTCGCCATTTTCCAGTTTTACATCCTGCGGCGTACGGCCGAAGTGGCCGTAGCTGGCGGTCTGCTGGTACATCGGGTGGATCAGGTCGAGCATCTGCAGGATGCCGTACGGGCGCAGGTCGAAATGCTTGCGGATAAGCTTCTCGATCTTGTCGTCGGCAATCTTGCCGGTGCCGAACGTGGTGACGGAAATCGAGGTCGGATGCGCAACGCCAATCGCGTAACTGACCTGCACTTCGCAGCGATCGGCGATACCGGCGGCGACGATGTTCTTGGCCACGTAACGCGCGGCGTAGGCGGCTGAACGGTCGACCTTGGATGGATCCTTGCCCGAAAACGCGCCACCACCGTGACGCGCCCAGCCGCCGTAGGTGTCGACGATGATCTTGCGCCCGGTCAGGCCGCAGTCGCCCACCGGCCCGCCGATCACGAACTTGCCGGTCGGATTGATGTGGAACTTGGTGCCCTTGTGCAGCCATTTCGCCGGCAGCACGGGCATGAGGATTTGCTCGCGCACGGCTTCGACCAGATGCTTCTGCTTCACCTCCGGGTCGTGCTGGGTGGACAGCACGACGGCATCGATGGCAACGGCCTTGCCGTTTTCGTAGCGCAGGGTGACCTGCGATTTCGCATCCGGGCGCAGCCACTTGCAGCTTGCCGCTCTTGCGCACCTTGGCCTGCTGCTCGACCAGGCGGTGCGAAAAATGGATCGCCGCCGGCATGAAAGTCCGGGTCTCGTTGGTTGCATAGCCGAACATCAGACCCTGGTCGCCCGCGCCCTGGTCTTCCGGGTTCTTGCGATCCACGCCCTGGTTGATGTCGGGCGACTGCTTGCCGATCAGATTGAGCACACCGCAGGTGGCGCCGTCGAAACCGACTTCGCTGGAGTTGTAGCCGATGTCGAGAATGACCTTGCGCGTCAGCGCTTCCAGATCGATCCACGCGCTGGTGGTGACTTCACCAGCGACAATCGCCACGCCGGTCTTGACCATCGTTTCGCAGGCCACGCGTGCGCGCTTGTCCTGCACGAGGATCGCGTCGAGGACGGCGTCGGAAATCTGGTCGGCAACCTTGTCCGGATGGCCTTCGGACACGGATTCGGAGGTAAAGAGGTAGCTGCTCATCGCGGCAAGTATCCCTGGAATTGAATGGATGGATGAAAGAGGCGCGCATCATACACGGGCGCGGCCGGGTTTGCAGCCTTGCCGTTACACGGGTTTGGGCGGCCGTTCAGGTTTTGGTGGTTATTCAAATATGGACGCCTAGACGTCTAAGCAGCCAGTGGTAAATCTGCCGCCAGAGTGTCGAAATAAGTGCGCGTCAGTCGCAACTGTTCGATCGCGCTCTCGGCGCGATTGACGACGACTCGGAACGCGGCGTTTTCCGGGCGATCCTTGGCGTACCAGCCCAGGTGCTTGCGCGCGATGCGCACACCCTGCGGCTCGCCATAGAAGGCGTACAGTGCTTCCAGGTGGCCGCACAGGATGGTGCTCACTTCTTCCGCAATCGGCGGCCCGAGTACTTCGCCTGTCGCCAAGTAATGCGCAATCTCGCGGAAGATCCACGGCCGGCCCTGTGCGGCGCGGCCGATCAGCAGGCCATCGCATTTTGTATGGTCCAGCACCTGGCGGGCTTTCTGCGGCGTGTCGACGTCGCCGTTGGCAAAAACAGGGATTTGCACGGCCTGCTTGATCGCGGCGATGGTGGCGTATTCGGCCTCGCCCGCGTACAGGTCGGCGCGCGTGCGCCCGTGCACGGCGAGCGCGGCGATGCCGCTGTCCTGTGCAATCCGCGCGATGCGTACACCGTTGCGATTGTCGCGATTCCAGCCGGTGCGGATCTTCAGCGTCACCGGGATGTCGACGGCGGCGACCACGGCCACCAGGATGCGCGCGACCAGGGTTTCATCCTGCAGCAAGGCCGAGCCCGAGTATACATTGCACACTTTCTTTGCCGGGCAGCCCATGTTGATGTCGATGATCTGGGCGCCGCGATCGGCGTTGTAGCGTGCCGCATCGGCCAGCATGGCCGGATCGTAGCCGGCGATCTGCACGCTGACCGGATCCGGTTCGCCGGCGTGGTCCATGCGCTGCAGCGATTTGCGCGTCGTCCACAGACGCGGATCGGCGGTGGTCATCTCGGAGACAGCCAACCCCGCGCCCAACTGCTTGCACAGCAGACGAAACGGCTTGTCAGTCACTCCCGCCATCGGTGCGAGCACGACGGGCGGGTCAATCAGATAAGGGCCGATGCGCATGGGTGTATTCTACGGGCCAAGCCGATCAAGCGGAATCATGGCTTGCGCGTGCCGCGCCAGTGCCTGTCGATCAATTGCCGAAGCGCGCAATCACGGCGTCGAATGCCGGCATTGCCGGCGCCGTGCCGACGATCTCGGTGGACATCGCGGCCGCGCGATTGGCGTGCGTCACGGCATGCCGGAATGGCGCATTGTGGAAAATCATCATCGCCGCGGCGAGGCTGCCGCTGAAGGCGTCGCCGGCGCCGGTCGAATCGATGGCCTTCACTTTTTCCGGTGCCAGGCGGTAACTGGCATCGCTATCGCCGCGGCGCGCGTCACCATGCGAAACAAAGCAGCCCTGCGCACCGAGGGTGATGATCACGGTCGCGACGCCCAGCCTGCGCGCAAGTGCGTGCAGGCCGGCATCGTCCTGCGCGGCAAGCGTCGCCGGGTCGGCTGCCACGCCGGCACAGCGTTCAAGCAGCAGCGAGAATTCGGTTTCGTTCGGCGTGATGATGTCGGCACGTCGCAGCAGCGTCGTGTCGAATCCGGCATGCACCGGCGCGGGATTGAGGATGCGGGTCAGGCCATGGCGCTCACCGAGGTCCAGCGCGCTGGCGATGGCATCGAGATTGTTTTCGAGTTGCAGCAACAGGATTCCCGCGCTAGTGAACAAATCGTCCTGCGCATTCACGAAGGCAGGATCGAGATGTTCGTTGGCGCCGAAATTCAACGCGATCTGGTTTTCTCCGCGTGGGTTCACCGTGATGCTCGATGCGGCGGTCGGCTGGTCGCCGCGAATCTGCCAACGACAGGTCAGACCTTCAGCCCCCGCGAACTGCTGCGCGACACCGCCAAGCGGATCGTCGCCGATTGCGCCGACAAACGCCGTCGCCACGCCCTGACGCAGGCAGGCGACAGCCTGATTGAAACCCTTGCCGCCGGGGCCGGTGTTGTAACGATCCGCGCGCAAGGTTTCGCCGGTACGCGGAAACCGTTGCACGAACCAGGCTTGGTCCTGGACATAGCTGCCGACAACGACGACCTGGACTGATGCGGTCATGAGTGAGTTGCAGTGTCTACGGTCCGGCAGCCGGTTCCGGATGCAGGCTGCGCATCGTCACTGGATCGTGCTTGTGCTTGAACAGCGGCACGAACAGCACGGCCATCGCCAGCGCGTACAACGAGAACGCGATCCAGATGCCGCGCCAATCCTTGCAGATCGCGATGGCGTCGTTGCAGGCGCGGTTGGTGAAGAAGTGGTCGATCGCGAAGCCCGCAATGAGACTGCCGAGTACGGCGCCGACGCCGTTGGTCATCAGCATGAACAGGCCTTGCGCGCTGGCGCGGATCTTCGGATCGGACTGTCCCTCGACGAAGAGCGAGCCGGAGATATTGAAGAAATCGAAGGCCATGCCGTAGACGATGCACGACAGCACGATCATCCACAAGCCGCCCGCCGGATTGCCGAAGGCGAACAGGCCGAAGCGCAGAAACCACGCCAGCATGCTGATCGTCATTACCGTCTTGATGCCGAAGCGTTTGAGAAAGAACGGAATGGCCAGGATGAACAGGGTTTCGGAAACTTGCGAGATGGAGATGATGATGGCCGAATAGCGAACGGTGAGCAGATCCTGATAGGCCGGGACTTTGGCGAAATCCTTGAGGAAGGTGTCGCCGTAGGCATTGGTCAGTTGCAGTGCCGCGCCCAGCAGCATGGCGAAAAGAAAGAACACGGCCATGTTTCCGTTCTTGAACAACACGAACGATGTCAGGCCGAGGCGGTCGACGAGACTGCGGCTATGCGCGGCGTCGAGTTTGGGCACGCATTCGGGCAGGGTGAAGGCGTACAGGCCAAGCAGCAAGGATGCGCCGGAAGCAACATAGAACTGGCCGGCGGAGGTTTCCAGATGCAGCAGGCTCACCATCCAGGTGGCAATGATAAATCCGACCGTTCCCCATACCCGGATCGGCGGGTAATCACGCACCACGTCGAGGCCTTCATTCTTCAGCGCGTTATAGGCCACCGTGATGGCCAGTGCGATGGTCGGCATGTAGCAGAGCATGTTCAGCAGCATGACCCAGAACATGGTGGTCGGATCGTTGACCAGCGGAATGGTGAACAGCACAACGGCACCGGCAATTTGCAGCAGGCCGTAGAGCCTTTCCGCGTTGATCCACTTGTCGGCGATGATGCCGGTGATCGAGGGCATGAACAGCGAGGCGATGCCCATGGTCGAGAAAATCGCGCCGAATGCCGTGCCCGACCAGTGCTTGTTCTGGAACCAGTAGGCGCCGATGGTGAGCAGCCACGCTCCCCAGACGAAGAACTGGAGAAAATTCATCACGATCAGACGCAGTTTGATGCTCACACGCGATTCTCCCCTCGATGCGCAACCGCCGCGGGCGGCCACGCTGGCGCGAGCGTAGAGCAGCGGCGCACTATTGCGCAAGGCGCCCTCTGCTAGACTCCGCTGGCGTTCGCGATACCGGGGAAAAGTCTTGTCACTCAGCATCCGCCAACGGCTTCTGGTCAGTCACCTGTTCGCCGTCGCCTTGCTGGCCGGCGCCTTCGGCGCGTTTGTCTATTACACGGCAGCGCAGCAGGTGATCGCGCGCCTTCACGCGCAACTGACCGGCGATGCGGCGCTGATGGCGCAGTCGCTCGATCCGGTCGTGCTGAATGCCGCCACACTCGATCCTGCGGTACGCCGCAGTTTGATTGCGCGCCTGCAGAATGCTGCGCACAACAATGCTGATATCGCACGCGTCTATGTGATCCAGCGCCGCGCCGGCAGCGATAACGTGCTGGCCAGTTCCGATGGCGATACCGCTCAGACAACGCCGTCTGCCGATGCCGGTGCGGTTGCGCTGGCGAGGGTGCCCGGCACGGATGATTACTTCGCCGGCATCGAAATGCACAACACCGAGGTCGATGCGAAATTGTATATTTTGCGCCTCAGCGCGGCGCTCGCCTTCCTCGTCTGTGCGCTTGCGGCACTGGTGCTCAGCCGGCATCTTGCCGGACGCATCCTGAACCGTATCGGCGATCTCACCACGCGTTGCCGTGCGCTCGCCAATGGCGAACCGCTGCCGCCACGCCAGCCCGGTCCGCGCGACGAGCTCGACGATCTTGCGCGCGAATTCGATGCGATGGCCGGACGTCTGCGTCACGCTGCGCAAAGCCGCGAGCAGGCGCATGCCGCTCTGCGCGAAGCGAATGAGCATCTGGAATCGCGCGTGCGCAGCCGCACCGCCGAACTCGAAGGCGCGACCGTGCAGCTCAAGGGCGAAATCGAAAACCGCGTGCACACCGAGGCCTTGCTTGCCGAAGCTGCATTGACCGATTCACTCACGGGTTTGCTCAACCGGCGCGCGATGATGGAAATGCTCGGTCAAGCGGCGGCGCAACTCAAACCCGGCGAGCCGGGCCTGGGTGTCATCGTGGCCGACATCGACCATTTCAAGCGCGTCAACGACAGTCACGGCCATGCCACCGGCGATGCGGTGCTGAATGCGGTAGCGGCCCGGTTGTGCGATTCTTCCGGCGATCCGCAGCAGCACAACGTTGCGCGTTGGGGCGGCGAGGAATTCCTTATCCTGCTGCCCGGCGTACGCCTGGCCGCCGCGTGCAAACGCGCCGAACAATTGCGCCGCGACGTGGCCGAACTGCGCATCGGCAGCGCGCAATTGCGCGTATCGCTCAGTCTCGGTGTTGCCGAATTGATCGCCGGTGAAGAACTCGACGCCTGCCTGCGCCGCTGTGATCAGGCGCTTTATCGGGCCAAGGATGCCGGTCGCGATACCGTTGTGGCGGCACAGGGCGCGCTGTTCGCAACAATGTCCTGAGGGCCGGCGATCGCGGAAATCGGTGAAGACCGAAAAAAGCCGTCATCCCGGCAGGGGCTGCCGGAAATCCTGTTTCAATCCTCAGCCTTCAACAAGATACACATTTCAGACTTGGCTGCCATCCGTGGGTGATGGCGGCATTGGTGCTGCCGGCGGCGCGGGCGGAGCTGGCGGGGCGGGTGGTACCGGTGGCGTGGGTGGTGCCGGAGGTGGTGGTGGCAATATAAATATACCTTTCAATTCGGGCGTGCGCACGCTGAGGGCGAGCGGCTTGCGCTGGCGCAGCACCTGTACCTTCACTTCGCTGCCGGTGGGTTGTTCGCGCAGCAGGCGCAAAGCGTCCTCCGGGCGTTCAACTTTCTGGCCGGCGACATCGAGCAGTACATCGCCTGACTTGATTCCCTTGAACGTGGTTTCGTCGGCCGACAACACCAGCACACCCTTGTCGGTGCCGAAATAGCCGCCCAGATCGGGATTGAGGCTGGCGAGATTCAGACCCCACCACGGCGTGGACAAGCTCAGATGCTCGACCGCGCGCCGCGCCTGCTCGTTGGCACGTTCACCAGCACGTTCACCAGCACGTTCGGCGGCATGCGCCTGGCGCATGGCCTGATCGACTTGCGTCTGCACGCGCTCGTCGAAATCTGGTGGCAGCAGGCCGTTCTTGCCAAGCGACGCCAACGGTGCCATCTCGGCGCCGTCGAATGCTTCGGCGAAATTGAATGGCTCGCGGCGCTCGGCCTTGACCCCGATGGCGAGTTCGGTTTTGCCACCATCGCGCTGCACGGTCAGCTTGATGCTCTGACCGATCTTGAGGTCGTGCAGTTGGCTCAGCGCCGTATCGCGCGTCTTGTCGTCGCTGTCGCGAGGCAATGCCTTGCCGTCGATGGCCACGAGAATGTCGCCGTCATGGATGCCGGCTTTTTCGGCCGGGCCACCCGGCGTGACCGCGCTGATGTGCACACCGTTCTTGCCGGGTGCCAGCACCACGCCGAGCATGCCGCGGTCAGGATCGCCAAGATAGCGGTAAGCGTAGGTACGCGGGCCGACGTCGCCGAGTTTGAGCGACAGGTCCGCCATCTTGCGGGAGAGTTCACGCATCTGGTCGCGCATCGCATCGAGTTCACGGCGCTGCATCTTCAGGTCGGCCAAGTCCGCAGTCTTGCCGGCGCCATCGGCTGGCGCTGCTGCTGCCGCAGGGTCGGCAGTGGTGCCGACGCCCGGCAGCGCAAGCACACAGGCAAGAAGTGGATATTTATATAATGCGTGATGTATGAATTTGATGCGCACGGGATGATCCTCTCAATCGATGCGGTTGGCGGAGGCGACCGCGGCATCGCCCGCGGCCAGCTGGTAGTTGGAATAGCGCAGCGCCGTCAGATCCTCAAGCAGGGCCACGCGGCGGCGCCACAGCGGCAGCGGATCCGTATGTCCCGGCGCGGCCAGTTCGACATCGACCAGTCCGATCAGGTTTTCGATCTCGGTCGCTGCGGCCAACTCCTGCCCAGGCAACGGCGAAGCCGCGCGACTAGTGTCGCGCAGCCAGCCTTCAAGCGCGCGCGAACGTTCCTCCAGAGTCGCGAGTTGCATGTCCTGCGCTGTCGTTTCGGCTGCATTTGCAGCGAGTGCAGTATTCATGGCATGGGATATTTTTGCGTCATCTGCTTTGGAAGATGCGCGTACTCTGGCAACGGTCGCAGCGCTGCTGGATGTTGCGCTCGGCAACGGCAACTCATGTCGCAGAACCTCCACCGCAATGACAGCCAGCACGATGCATGCGGCCAGTGCAGCCGGCAGTGCATAGCGTCGTCGGCGCGGTGCGCGTAATGGCGGCGCGAGCTGCGCAGCGAGTGCCGGCCAGACATCGCCACCCGGCGCGGCCGGCGGCAATGCGCGCAACGCATCGGCGAGCGTCATTGCGCCGGAGCCGATTCGATCAGACAAGTTTCGGTCAGACATGACACCTGCTCCAACGGTGGATCGAGCAGGGCGCGCAAGCGGGCAGTGCCGCGTGCGACCTGCGATTTGGAAAAACTCGTGGTCTTGCCCACGAACTCAGCAATTTCCGGATGCGAATAGCCTTCGACGTGGTATAGCCACAACACGCTGCGGGTAAGGGCAGGCAATTCGGCGAGCGCGCGTTCCAGTGCCAGCGAGTCGGCGCGAACCCAGGCCGGCGCAGCCTCGTCGATGATGGTGTCGATGTCCACTTCGGACTCGAAACGCCGGCTGCGGCGCAACCGCATCAACGCTTCGTTGAGCGCGATCTGCCGCAGCCAGGCCCAGAATGGCGCATCGCTGCGATATTGGGCGATGCGCTGGAACACCTTGAGCATTGCATCGTGCAAGACATCGCGCGCGGCCTCGGCATCGCCGAGCATGCGCAGCGCCAGTGTATACACCGGCCGCTCGAAGCGCCGATAGATTTGCTCGAATGCAGTCACTTCGCCTGCACGCGCGCGGTCGAGCAGGGATGGCGGCAGCTCAAGCTGGAATTGCGACCCGGTCACGCTGACATAGATGCGCATGAATGCGGAAAGGTCGCAAGGCTTTGTCCGGACCAGTGTCCGCGACCGCCGAGCGGACACGAATTCCTTGCTGGAGACTTCCGGATTTTCGGCGTTGGAACGCCAAATTTCGTCGCGTCTGCGTTTGGCACGGGCATTGCTGAGGGCACTGCAATCGCACTCCGCACGAGACACTGCCAGCCATGATCCGCGACACCACAGCCCAGGACCGCCGCATCCAGCCCGACCATCCACGCCGGCGCTGGATCGTGATCGGTGCTGCCGGCGCCGCTGTACTCGCGGCACTGATCTGGGTCGTGCCGACGGTGGCGCGGCTGATGTCGGCGGGAAGTTCGGTGAGTGCGTCGAGCCTGCGCATCGCCCAGGTCACGCGCGGCACGCTGACGCGCGACATTTCCGCCCAGGGCAAAGTGGTCGCGGCGAACAGTCCGACCTTGTATACCAATGCCGCCGGCACGGTGACTTTCGACGTGCACGCCGGCGACAAGGTGGCGAAGGATCAGGTGCTCGCCGAGGTCGACAGTCCGGAACTGAAGAACAAGCTCGAACAGGAACAGGCGACGTTCGACAGTTTGCAGATCGATGTCGAGCGCACCGATATCGACAATCGCCAGAAGCGCCTGACCGCGAAGAAAACCTTCGATCAGGCGACCATCGACCGCATGACGGCGGCGCGCGAAGTCGACCGCAACGCCAAGGGTTTCCAGGCCGGTGCGATTCCCGAGATCAATGTGCTGCGCGCGCAGGACGCGCTGGCCAAGGCCGAGCTCGACGTCACCAATGCCGAACAGGATCAGAAGCTGCTCGGCGAGACCCTGGCGTTCGATCTCAAGACCAAGCGTCTGGCGCTGGAACGGCAGAAGCTGCTGGTCGCCGACTTGCAGCGCCAGGTTGATCTGCTCAAGGTGCGTTCGCCGGTCGCCGGCCAGATCGGCCAGTTGCTGGTGGCGCAGAAGGCCAATGTTGCCGCGAACGCTGGACTGCTGACGGTGATCGATCTGTCGGCGCTGGAAATCGAACTGCAGGTGCCGGAAGTGTTCGCTCACGATCTGGCCATCGGCATGCCGGCGGAAATTGCCGACGGCGAGAAAAAGTATACCGGTGCTGTTTCGGCGGTGTCGCCGGAAGTTGTCGACAGCCAGGTCGTGGCGCGCGTGCGTTTCGGCGACGACAAACCCGCCGGTCTGCGTCAGAACCAGCGCCTGACCACGCGCATCCTGATCGACGAACATCCGAACGTGCTGATGGTCGAGCGCGGCCCGTTCGTGGACTCCGGCGCCGGCCGCGTCGCCTACGTGGTGCGCAACGGCATGGCCGAGCGTACGCCGATCCAGGTCGGTGCAACGAGCTTGAATTCCGTGGAGATCGTATCGGGCGTGAAGGAAGGCGACCGCATCGTGATTTCCGGAACGGACGCCTTCAATGGCGCACAGAAAGTAGTTTTGAATTGATCAGTGACGAATTAGTCAGTAACGAATTGATCAGCAGCACAAGCAGAAATCGAAAACACAACCGAGGCCAGTCATGCTGAAAATGTCGCATCTTTCCAAGGTATACCGCACCCACATGGTTGAAACGCACGCGCTGCGCGACTTCTCCATCCATGTGCGTGACGGCGAATTCGTCGCGGTGACCGGGCCATCGGGCTCGGGCAAGACGACGTTCCTGAATATCGCCGGCCTGCTCGAGGAATTCAGCAGCGGCGAATTCTGGCTCGATGGCGTCGATGTGCGCGGCATGGGCGACGACGCGCGCTCGCGCCTGCGCAACGAGAAGATCGGTTTCATCTTCCAGAGTTTCAACCTGATTCCCGACCTGAACATTTTCGACAACGTCGACGTACCGCTGCGCTATCGCGGCTTCCATTCCGCCGAGCGCAAGAAGCGCATCGACGAGGCTCTGTCTCGCGTCGGCCTGGCCTCGCGCATGAAGCACTATCCCTCGGAATTGTCGGGTGGACAGCAGCAGCGTGTGGCGATCGCGCGCGCGCTGGCCGGTTCGCCGCGTCTGCTGATGGCCGACGAGCCGACCGGCAACCTCGATTCGCTGATGGCGCGCGGCGTGCTTGAACTGCTCGAGGAAATCAATCGGCAGGGCACAACCATCATCATGGTGACGCACGATCCGGAACTGGCGGCGCGCGCGCAACGCAACGTGCATATCATCGATGGCCAGGTCACCGATTTCGACGAGGAACCGACGCTGCGCAAACCCGCGCAGGAAGGCAATGCCGCCGCCGTCGCGGTGGCGTGAGGTGACGACCATGTTCGGCTACTACCTTGAATTAGGCATGCGCAGTCTGCGGCGCAGTCCGGTGCTGACCGCGCTGATGGTGCTCGGTATCGCACTCGGCATTGCCGCCAGCATGACCACGCTGACCGTAATGCACCTGACGGGCAGCGATCCGATTCCGTGGAAAAGCGCCAAGCTCTTTCATGTTCAGCTCGATAACTGGGATGTGAATCAGGCCTTCGGCGATGACGGTTCGCCGCCGGACCAGGTGACCTACCGCGATGCCACGGCATTGATGCAGGCCGGCAAAGCCGACAAGCAGACGGCGATATTCAAGCTTGCGCTGCCGATCCAGCCGGAAAATCCCGAGGTCAAGCCGTTTCTCGCGATTGGTCGTGTTGCCTATGCGGACTTTTTCGCGATGTTCGAGCCGCGGTTCGAATACGGCCAGCCTTGGGGACGAGCCGAGGACGATGCACATGCACGTGTGGTCGTGCTTTCCAAAGAGACCAACGAAAAACTGTTTGGTGGCCAGGATTCCACCGGCAAGACGGTGCGCATGGATGGCAACGATTATCGCGTTGTCGGCGTACTCGACGATTGGCCGCTGCGGGTCAAGTACTACGATTTGACGAATGGCACCTTCGATAGTCCCGAGGAATTTTTCATGCCGTTCACCACGGGAATCGATCTGAAACAGCGTTCCAGCGGCAACAACAGTTGCTTTAAGGATTCCGGTCCCGGCTGGGACGCCTATCTCGCCTCCGACTGTGTATGGATGCAGGTCTGGGTGCAACTGGATTCACCTGCGCGCAAGGCTGAATATCAATCCTTTCTCGACAACTACGTCAACGAGCAGAAAAAGCTTGGCCGCTTCCCGCGACCGCTCAACAACCGCTTGCTCGACGTCAATCAGTGGATGGCCAACCAGAAAGTCGTTTCCGGCGATGTGCAGGTGCAAACGGGGCTTGGGTTCGCTTTTCTCATCGTCTGTCTGGTCAACACGATCGGTTTGCTGCTGGCCAAGTTCACGCGCAAGTCCGGTGAGATTGGTCTGCGCCGTGCGCTCGGTGCGAGCAAGCACCAGATCTTCGCTCAATTCCTTACCGAGTCTGCCGTGGTCGGATTGACCGGCGGCTTGATCGGTCTGTTGCTTACCGGGTTGGGTTTGCTGGCTGTGCGCGCGCTCTACACCAACTACAAGAACGTGGCGCATCTCGATTGGCAGATGGTCGCGGCCACGATTGCGCTGGCGGTAGTCGCGGCGATCGTCGCCGGGTTTTATCCGGCCTGGCGTGCGTGCAAGGTCGCACCCGCGGCGCAGTTGAAGACGCAATGATTTTGCCATCCCTTTTCCGCAGGAAGAGGGACAACACTCTGGAGCAAACCATGGAATTCCGTCCCATCTTGTCCGCCCTGATGCGCAGCAAGGTCGCGATGATCCTGATCGGGCTGCAAGTCGCGCTGACGCTGGCTATCGTGTGCAATTCGCTGTTCATCATCAATCAGCGCTTGCAACGCATGAATCGACCCAGCGGGATGAACGAAACCGATACCTTTCTCGTCGGCAGCTATGGGTTTGGTCAGGGCTTCGACGTCAAGTCGACAGCCGACGCCGATCTGAATCTGTTGCGCAGCCTGCCGGGCGTGGCCGCAGTGACGATGACCAACGGCATGGTGCCGATGGGCGGCAGTGGCTGGGGCAGCGGCGTCAGTTTGCAACCGAAACAGAAAACCGCGACGGCGCCATCGGCCTTTTACATGGTGGACGAGCAGGCGATCGATGCCTACGGTCTCAAGCTTGTCGCGGGGCGCAATTTCAAGCCTGAAGAAGTCTCGTTCATGACCTTGAATAATCGCAAGGCGTCGCCGGTCATGCTCGTGACACGTGCCCTGGCGCAAAAACTCTTCCCGGATGGCAACGCGGTAGGCAAGCTGGTTTATACAGACGACGATCAACCGCCGACCACTATCGTCGGCGTGGTCGAGGAATTGCAAAATCCCTGGCTCGATGATGCGACGGTCGACTATTCGGTGCTGTGGCCGACCCATATAGCCTACGGCAACGGTTCGAGCTATGTCGTTCGTGCCGAACCAGGTCGTCGTGACGAGGTGATGAAGCTGGTCGAAGCCAAGCTCGGCGAATCGAATCGGAGCCGGATCGTGCGCAATATGCGCAGCATGGAAACCGTCCGCGCCAAGGCCTATGCCGACGACCGCGCGATGGCGATCATCCTGGGCGCCGTCATCTTCGCCTTGCTCACGATCACCGCGCTCGGCATCGTCGGCATGGCCAGCTTCTGGGTTGCGCAGCGCACCAAGCAGATCGGCACGCGGCGTGCGCTGGGCGCGACGCGCTTCGACATCCTGCGCTATTTCCTGACCGAGAATTTCATCATCACCAGCGGCGGCCTGATTCTGGGCGCAGTCTTGACCTATGCGCTCAGCCTGTGGCTGATGACCCACTTCCAGGCCAAACTGCTGCCATGGCAATACGTGCCCATCGGATTCCTGTGCTTGTGGGCGCTGGGTCAGCTTGCGGTGCTGGGTCCGGCCACGCGCGCCTCGCGCGTGCCGCCGGCGGTGGCCACGCGCAGCGTGTGATCGCTTCTGGAACCGTGCAACCGAAATGCACCGGGCTGCATCCAAGCAGCCCATGCAGCGCCGAATCCGTCACAATGCGCCGATGCGCACCCTTCTCGTAATCGACGACAACCCGGCCGTGATGACCGCGCTCGATATGCTGTTCGGCCTGCGCGAGATCCGCACCCTGCGCGCAGTCCACGCCGGAGCAAGGCTTGGCTTTGCTCGAATGCGAACGCGTCGATCTGGTCGTGCAGGACATGAACTTCCACGCCGATACCACATCGGGCGAAGAGGGCGTGGCGCTGTTCCGTGCGATTCGCGAACGCGCGCCGGATCTGCCCGTGATCCTGCTCACGGCGTGGACGCATCTGCCGACGGCCGTCGAACTGGTGAAGGCCGGCGCTGCCGATTATCTGTCCAAACCCTGGGATGACACCAAACTGCTGGCGACGGTCGAGAACCTGCTCGAGCTCGGCGAAAGCACGCGTGAAGTGACGCGCCTGCGCAGCGAGCGCCGCGCACACCGCAGTGCCCTGTCAGAGCACTTCGATCTGCGTGGCATCGTCTTCGCCTCGAGCGCGATGGAGCGCCTGATCGATCTGGCCTGCCAGGTTGCGCGCGCGGATGTACCGGTGCTGATCACTGGCCCGAACGGTGCCGGCAAGGAGCGCATCGCCGAAATCGTGCATGCCAATTCGGCGGTGAAGTCCGGACCCTTCGTAATCGTCAATTGCGGCGCGCTGCCATCGGAATTGATCGAAGCAGAACTGTTCGGTGCCGAGGCCGGCGCCTACACTGGCGCGAACAAGGCGCGCGAAGGCCGCTTCGAGTTGGCCGACGGTGGCACCCTGCTGCTGGACGAAATAGGCAATCTGCCGCTTTCCGGGCAAATGAAGTTGCTGCGTATACTCGAGACCGGCCAGTTCGAGCGTCTGG
Source organism: uncultured Gammaproteobacteria bacterium (assembly GCA_963804695.1). Lineage (GTDB taxonomy): Bacteria > Pseudomonadota > Gammaproteobacteria > Xanthomonadales > Rhodanobacteraceae > Rudaea. Next base: position 1,776,954 of record CAWDRH010000003.1, on the reverse strand, counting down.
GTTCGAGCAAGACGCGCCAAGTGAAAGTGCGTGTGCTGAGTGCGACCAATGCCGATCTGTCGGCGATGATTCGCGCCGGTACGTTCCGCGAAGACTTGTACTATCGTCTGAACGTGATCGAGCTGGCGTTGCCGCCGCTGGCGTCGCGGCCGGACGACATCCTGCCGCTGGCCGAGCATTTCCTCGGCGGCAGCGCGACGCTGTCGCCCGAAGCGCGGACTGCCTTGCTGGACTACGCATGGCCGGGCAACGTGCGCGAATTGAAGAATGCGCTCGCAGCGAGCTTGCCTATTGTGCTCGTGATGCCACCATCCGGCCCACGGATCTTGGCCTTGCCGCGCGTGCACCGATGCCGCGTGCACCAGCGCCTGTCGAGCCGGATCGCGCCGCGATCGAAGCGGCATTGGCAAAAGCGCACGGCGTGATCAGCCAGGCGGCAGCGGAACTGGGATTGTCGCGGCAGGCCCTGTATCGGCGGCTCGAGAAACTTGGAATTGCGGCATAGACGCAAGAGTCTGGGAATCCGGACATTCCCGCTTTTGCCGCAATGACGAAGTTGTATGCTCTCGGCCATGCGTCTTTTTTCTCTCGAAGGCAAACTCGCCACTTTGCTCGGCGCCGTGCTCGTCGCGGGAATCGCGCTGACGGCGCTGTTGATCGCCGCATGGCAGTCGCCATGGTTGGGCGCCGTGGTTGCGGCGGCCATGCTGATTCCAGTCGCGGTATTGATCGCGCGCCTCGCCAGCACGCCGATCGCTGCACTGCTGCGCGTGCTTGCTGGCAGCGTGGCGAGTTTTCGCGATGGCGATTTCAGCGTTTCGCTGACCGAAAATCGCCGCGACGAATTCGGCGATCTGGTCCGTGACCACAACGAACTTGGCCGTGTGCTGCGCAGCGAGCGCCAGCATCTGTTCCAGCGTGAGCTGCTGCTCGATACCGTGGTGCAGAACTCGCCGACCGCCTTGTTGCTGGTCGATGAGCGGGATCACATTGTTTACACGAATCTGGCGGCGTGTGCGTTGTTGAATGGCGGGCGGCGCATGCACGGTCTCGATTTCACCGTCATCGTTGCCGAATGCCCGCCCGCGCTCGCCACCGCATTAATGTCGCGCCAGGATGGCTTGTTCGGCGTCACCCTCGATCGCGAGGAAGAAACCTTCCATTTGTCCCAGCGCGACGTGCGCCTGCACGGACAGCCGCATCGGTTGCTGCAACTGCGGCGGCTGACCCGGGAATTGTCGCGTCAGGAAGTGCAGACGTGGAAAAAAGTCATTCGCGTCATCAGTCACGAGTTGAACAATTCGCTGGCGCCGATCTCATCGCTGGCCCATTCCGGACGCGAACTCGCCCAGCGTGGTGACGGCGCGCGATTGGCGACCGTGTTCGATACGATCGAAGAACGTACCCGTCATCTCGACGGATTCATCCGTGGCTACGCGGAATTCGCCAAGTTGCCGCAGCCGCGTTGTGAAGCGGTCGCCTGGGACGAATTTCTGCGCCAGCTCGCGCAGCATTACGCGTTTCGCATGGCCGCGCCGGCGCCGGATGAACCCGGCTGGTTTGATCGCGCCCAGCTCGAACAGGTGCTGATCAATCTGCTCAAGAACGCGCACGAATCCGGCAGCGCACCGGACGCGGTGGAGTTGGCGGTCATTCGTCGCGGCGAGGATGTCCGCATCGAAGTGCGCGACCGCGGCGCCGGCATGAGCGAGACGGTGCTGGCAAACGCGCTGCTGCCGTTCTACTCGACCAAACGCAGCGGCACTGGCCTAGGTCTGGCCCTGGCACGCGAGATTGCCGAGGCGCATGGTGGCCGCATTGCTCTGGCCAACCGCGAGGGTGGTGGGCTTACGGTGATTCTCAGCCTGCCGCAGAGGTAACGGATGCTCGCACAGGTCCGCGGCTTCGATGCTATGATCGGTGCCGGGGATAGTATCGATGACAACCGGCTCTATCCAGATTCCGGGTTACGAAATGCTGCGGCCGTTGGGCGCGGGCGGCATGTCGACCGTGTTCCTTGCGCTGCAACGCTCGCTGGATCGAATGGTTGCAATCAAGGTCATGCGTCGCGGCGGCGATGATGCCTCCAGCGACGCACTGCAGGCCGAGAAGCGTTTCCTGCTCGAAGGCCGCATGATGGCCAAGCTGCCGCACCGCAATATCGTCGCGGTTTACGACATTGTCAGCAGCGACCAGATCGCCTATATCGCGATGGAATATCTCAACGGCGGCGCGCTTACCGATCGCATGCGCAGCGGCATCTCGCTCGCCGATGCGGTTTCGGTGATCGTGCAGATCGCGGGTGCGCTCGAGTTCGCGCACAATCATGGTGTTGTGCATCGCGACCTGAAGCCGGCGAACATCATGTTCCGCGATGCGGCTACGCCGGTGCTGACCGATTTTGGCATCGCCCGTTATCAGGATGGTTCCGCCACGCGCCTGACCCAGACGGGCATGCTGGTCGGCACGCCGACTTACATGAGTCCGGAACAGATCAACGGCGTGCCGGTCGATGGCCGTGCCGACCAGTACAGCCTGGGTATACTTTTTTATGAACTGCTGACCGGCGCGCCGCCATTCCGCGGTGACACTCCGATCGCGGTACTGATGACGCATCTGACCCAGGCGCCGGCACCGTTGCCGGCCGAGTTCCATGCGTTCCAGGACATCTTCGACCGCATGCTGGCGAAGAACCGCGACGACCGCTATCCGAATCTGAAAGTCTTCACCGATGACCTGAAATCGCGCCTCGTGCACAGCGACACGCTGCTGATGCGCCTGCAGCTCGATCCCGACCAGACCTCGTCTGAACATCTGCGCGCATTGGGCTTTTATACCAGCACACCCAGCGGCGGCGGCCTGCGCACGACATTGACCGGGACCCGACCCGATGTGCCAGCCCCGGCCCCGGCTGCGGATGCGGTCGCGGTCGGGAATAAAGCGCCGGTACGTGCGCGCTGGCTGTGGCCCGCTGCTGCGGCCATCGTGCTGCTGGTAATCGCTGCGGCGTGGGCGCTGTTCGGTCATCGCGCCTTGACCAAGGACGAACGCGAACTGGTGAACTTGTGGGGCGACCACGCCGCCGATCTGGTCAAAGCTGGGCAATACTTCGTGCCCGCACCGGGCAGCGATGGCAGCGCGCTCGACTTTATCCGCAAGGTGCGGCAGAAGGATCCCGGCAACGCGCGTGCACAGGCGCTACTCGACGAGATCGGCAACCAACTGGCCGCGCAGGCCGACACGGCACTGGCGGCCAATCGCATCGACGAGGCCGCGCAAATCGACCAACAGGGATTGGCGAAGCTGCCGGACGACAAGGCTCTGCTGGCGTTGAAGTCACGCATCGCGCAAGCGCGTGTGGATGCACAAAATGCGGCGGTCGTGGCGACGCAACAGGCCGCGCGCGAGCAGGTGGACAAACTGCTGGCTTCGACGTCACCCGACGATTTGAACACTGCATTGAGAGGGCTTGCACAATTGCTGGCGCAGGATCCTGCCGATAAGGAAACGCTGGCGCTGCGTACACGTGCGATCGAATCGATCGGACGGCGTTTGCAAGCTGCGGAGACGACCGGCGATTTCGATGCCGTGGTTGCACAGGTCAAGAATCACGAAAAGGATTTGACCGGCGATGCCGGTTTTGCCGCACTGCTGCAAAGTGTCCCCGCATGGCGCACGAAAATCGTGGCTGCCGAGCAGGCGCGTGCAGCGGCGTTGCGTGGCGAACTCGTGCTCAACGCGATGCCGTGGGCTACCGTGGAGTCCGTCGTCGATGCCGACCAGCATCCCGTGCCTCTGCCATCCGACACGACCACACCCTTGGTTCTCAGCGTGGCGGTGGGGAGCTATCAGATCAGGTTCCGCCAGCCGTTGAGTGGCGCGACACGGCAGGTAGTGGCCAAGATCGACGCAAAGCAGCGTGTGTCGGCCAATGCCACGTTTGCCACAATGTCGGCGCAGGAGTATTTCTCGCGTGCGGGCTGGTAGCCGCTCTTTCAGGATGGTCGCGCTGGTCGCTTTGCTGGCGACGACTCCCGCTTGGGCGGATTTTGCGACGGACTATGTGGCCGGCCTTGCCGCACTCGATCACGGTGACTACGCGCAGGCCGAGCAGTATCTGAAAAAAGCTCTGAGCGCGCAGCCCAATGCGGTGGAAAGCGTGAACATCGAGGGCAACGTGCAGCCCTACCTGCCGCACCATTTTCTTGGCATGGTGGCGTTTCGCCGCGGCGATTGCACAAGAGCGGGCAACGAGTGGAACAGCGTTATGAATCGTCGCATGCTCGGGCATCTGAACCAGTTGCGCGCGCAGGAGCAGGAGTTGCTTGGTAAGTGTCAGCCGCTTACCGCAAGCAATGAGGAAAAGTCCACAACGCAGCAAGCTCCACCTTTACCGCAAGCAGAACCGCTGGCCACGCCGGATACACCGCCGACCGCTACCACTGCCGCCAGTACGGTCAAACAGGCGATTGCGACGACGCATTCAGCTCCGCCGGCGCCGCTTGTACGCGCGTTTGACGACTATATCGCCGGTCGCTATGCCCAAGTGGCGCGAATCGATCCGGAATCATTCACCGATCAGCGTGCGCGCTTCCACGCCTATCTGCTGCGTTCTGCGGCACGTTTTGCGCTCGCGCGGCTCGGCGATGACAAAACCCTGCTCGACGACGCGCGCCGCGACGCAAATGCCGCTCGCGCGCTTGCGCGGACGACGCCCGACGCGGCAGTGTTTTCGCCGAGTTTCCGCACGTTTTACGAATCCGCGCAATAGCGATCCCGTGCGGAGTCAAGCCAGCCGCCGCACGACGATGGCGCGCGCTATACTGCGCCTTCTGTTCGAGCGCGGATGGGAAGAATGTCATGACGGGTGGAATGCTGGCCTTGGTGCTCTTGGTGGTCGCGGCGATCTTCATCGCCAAGACCGTACGCGTGGTGCCGCAGGGTTACGAGTGGACCAAGGAAACCTTTGGCCGTTACACCAGCACGATGTCACCTGGTCTGCATATCCTGATTCCGATCTACCACACGGTCGGACGCAAGATGAACATGATGGAGCAGGTGCTCGATGTGCCGTCGCAGGACGTGATCACCAAGGACAACGCTGTCGTGCGCGTTGATGGTGTGGTTTTCTACCAAGTGCTGGATGCGGCGAAGGCCGCTTACGAGGTGTCCAATCTGACTCAGGCGATTCTGAACCTGATCATGACCAATATCCGTACCGTGCTCGGTTCGATGGATCTGGACGAATCGCTGTCCAAGCGCGATGACATCAATGCGCGTCTGCTGCGTGTGGTCGACGAGGCCACGCATCCGTGGGGACTGAAGTGCAACCGCATCGAGATCAAGGATATCCAGCCGCCGCGCGATCTGATCGATTCGATGGCACGGCAGATGAAGGCCGAGCGCGAGAAGCGCGCCAACATCCTTGAGGCCGAAGGTTTCCGTCAGGCCGCGATTCTCAAGGCCGAAGGCGAGAAGCAGGCGGCGATTCTGTCGGCAGAAGGCCAGCGCGAGGCGGCTTATCGTGCTGCCGAAGCGCGCGAACGTTCGGCTGAAGCGGAAGCCAAAGCAACGTCAATGGTGTCGCAGGCGATCCGCCAAGGCGACATCAATGCGGTCAACTATTTCGTTGCGACGAAATATATCGATGCGCTAAAGGCGATGGCCAGCGCGCCGAACCAGAAGATCATGCTGCTGCCGATGGAGTCGATGGGACTGCTCGGCTCGCTGGCAGGCATTGCCGAAGTGGCCAAGTCCAGTCTCGAGCAGCAGCAGGCGACGAAAGCGCTTGCGAAATCATGATGACAAGCGTCGTCGCACACTACGGTTGGTGGCTGCTGGCCCTTATCCTGATTGCCGTGGAGATGATCGTGCCGGGCTTCTTCATGCTCTGGATCGGCATCGCCGCCGTGGCGCTCGGGTTGATTCTGCTGGCACTGCCGGACCTGTCCTTCCTCGTCCAGGCCGGATTGTTCGCGCTACTGGCGCTGATCAGCTGCTATTGTTACTGGCGATTCGTACGCCGCATCGCTGATGGCCCCAGTGACCAACCGCTGCTCAATCGCCGTGCCGAGCAATATATTGGCCGGCGCTACGTGCTGGAAACCGCCATCGTCAACGGCAATGGCAAGGCTCGGGTTGGCGATTCGCTGTGGTTGGTCGAGGGTCCGGAATTGCCGGCCGGCGCGGCTGTTGAGGTGGTCGCGGTGGACGGCGCTACCCTGAAAGTGCGTCCAGCGGCCTGAGTTCCGGCGCAGCGGTGGTATTCCTGCCAGATTGCGTGTAGAGTGGCGGCACTGTGTTTGCACTGGCCACCGTGAATCGTGACCTGATGCGGTAGATCCAACGATCCGCTACGTCTGTCTTGTCGTTTCGCTACTCCCTAGCAACCTCAGTCTCTACGCAGATGTCCTGCGTTCGAGTTAGTCTGTAATTTTTGGAGCTATAGAGATGTCGAATAGACTGAACGGTACGGTCAAATGGTTTAACGACGCCAAGGGTTTTGGTTTCATCACTCCCGAAAGCGGTCCGGATTTGTTCGTGCATTTTCGCGCGATCGAGGGCAGCGGTTTCAAGACCCTGGCCGAAGGTCAGCGCGTAAGCTACGTCGCAGTGCAGGGCCAGAAGGGTCTGCAGGCTGATCAGGTTCAGCTTATCTCCTGATAAGGCCTGTTCCTGTAAGACGTTTGCTGAAAAATCAAGCCTCGGGTGGCGACACTCGGGGCTTTTTTTGTGCGCAGTCGAAAAGTGCGGACAGAAAAAGCGAGACAGCACCATGGATCGCCGCGATAATATGAACCGACAAACCGTCAGGCTTGGACGATGACCCAGCAAACCATTCTCAACGCCACTCACCGCGCCCTGGGCGCGAAAATGGTGGATTTCGGCGGCTGGGATATGCCGCTCAATTACGGCTCGCAGATCGAGGAACACCACGCCGTGCGCCGTGATGCCGGCATGTTCGACGTATCGCACATGACCGTGGTCGATCTGCATGGCGTACGCACGCGGGAATTCCTGCGTCATCTGCTGGCCAACAGCATCGACAAATTGAAAGTGTCGGGCAAGGCGCTGTATTCGTGCATGCTCAATGGGCACGGCGGTGTGATCGACGATTTGATCGTCTATTTCCTGGCCGAGGATTTCTTCCGCGTTGTGGTCAATGCCGCGACCCACGACAAGGATTTGGCCTGGATCGAGAAACAGGCCAAGGCATTCGAAGTGAAAATCACCGAGCGCGCGGATCTGTCGATGATCGCAGTTCAGGGTCCGAATGCGCGCGCCAAAGTACAGTCGCTGCTGAGCTCGATGGTGCGCGAGAAAGCCGCGAAAATCGGCAAGTTCGTCGCCGTGGAAGGCGACGGTTTGTTCATTGCCCGCACCGGTTACACCGGCGAAGACGGTTACGAGATCATCGTGCCGGAAGCGCAGGCGGTCGCATCTGTGGAACAAGCTCATCGCGGCCGGCGTGAAGCCGGCCGGCCTCGGCGCGCGCGACACCTTGCGTCTGGAAGCCGGCATGAATCTGTATGGTCAGGACATGGATGAAACCATCACACCTTGGGAAGCCGGTCTGGCCTGGACTGTCTCGCTGGACGATGGTCGCGATTTCATCGGCCGCGCCGCGCTGGAGAAACAAAAGGCTGCGGGCGTACGGCGCGAAATGGTCGGTCTGGTGATGGATGAGAAGGGCGTGCTGCGTCACGGCCAGCGCGTGGTTACGCCGCAGGGTGATGGCGAAATCCTTTCGGGTACGTTTTCGCCGACGCTGGGCAAGGCCATTGCTTTCGCCCGAGTGCCGGCAGGAACGGCGGCGCAGGTGCAAGTCGACATCCGCGGCAAGCTGGCGCCGGTGCGCGTGGTCAAATATCCTTTCGTGCGCGACGGCAAAGCGTGCGCAGGCGTGTAGTCTTTGCTTATGTCCGGCTCAGTGTAGAATTCAAAGTGTAGGATTCAATCCTCGTCGAACGAATTCCAGGAAAACACCATGAACGAAATCCCCGGCGATCTGAAATTCATGAAATCCCACGAATGGGCGCGGGTCGAGGACAACGGCACCGTCACCATCGGTATTTCCGACCACGCACAAAGCCTGTTGGGCGATCTGGTCTATGTCGAGCTGCCGGCAGTCGGCGACGAAGTGCAGGCAGGCAATGCCTGTGCAGTTGTCGAATCGGTCAAGGCCGCCTCGGACGTCTATGCGCCCATTTCCGGCAAGGTCACGGCGGTCAACAGCGCACTCTCGGACAAGCCCGAGACGATCAACGAGGATGCCTACGGCGAAGGCTGGATCTATGTGGTCAAGCCGAGCAATCTCGCCGAAGAGCAGGAAGAACTGCTCGACCCGGATGCCTACGCCGAATTGATCGAGAGCGAAGAGCATTAAGCGCAGGCGTTTCCGTACCGACTGTTTTCACGGCCCAGCCCTTGCGGCTGGGCCGTTGCTTTGAAGGACTTCAACCATGCCGTTCATTCCCCATTCCGAAGCCGATGTCAGCGCCATGCTCAAGACCATCGGCGTCGCGCGCATTGAGGATCTGTTCGATGAAATCCCCGCTGCGCTGAAAATCGACCAGCTCAGGCACGTGCCATCCGGACTGAACGAGATGGAAGTGACGCGGCTGATGAAAGAACGCGCCGCGCAAGATGGAACCCCGCTCAACTTCTGCGGCGCCGGCGCCTACGAACATCATATTCCGGCGGCGGTCTGGGCGATCGTGTCGCGCGGCGAATTCTATTCCGCCTACACGCCCTATCAGGCTGAAGCCAGCCAGGGCACGTTGCAGCTGATCTACGAATACCAGACGATGATGGCGCGATTGACCGGCATGGATGTGTCGAACGCTTCGCTGTACGACGGCGCCACGGCGCTGGCCGAAGCCGTACTGATGGCCGAGCGCTGTGTGAAGAAGGGGCCGCGCAAGGTGCTGGTGCCGAAGTCTGTACATCCGGCATACCGCAAGACCCTGCATACCATTGTCGCGCTGCAGAATATCGAAATCGTTGAAGTGGATTTCTGCCACGACGGGGCGCAATCCGGCGGGGTCGATCTGGCCTGGCTGGCACAACAGGATTTTGGCGCATTCACCGCGCTGGTGATTCCCCAGCCGAACTTTTTCGGCGTACTCGAAGAGGTCGATGCACTGACCGATTGGGCGCATGCCAAAGGTGCGCTGGTGATCGGCGTGGTCAATCCGTTGTCGCTTGCGGTACTCAAGGCGCCGGGACAATGGGGGACCTCGGGTTCGGACAAGCAAGGTGCCGATATCGTCTGCGGCGACGGCCAGCCGCTCGGCGTGCCGTTGTCGTCGGGCGGGCCGTACTTCGGCATCCTCGCGTGCAAGCAGGAATTCGTTCGCCAGATGGCCGGCCGCATCGTCGGCCGCACTACCGATATTGACGGCAAGGAAGGCTTTGCGCTCACGCTGCAAGCGCGCGAGCAGCACATCCGCCGTGCCAAGGCGACTTCGAACATCTGCACCAATCAAGGTTTGTTGGTCACGGCGGCGACGATCGCGATGGCAATGCTCGGTCCGCAGGGTGTCGAACGCGCGGCGAAAGCCAGCATGCGCAACACGCGCAAACTGCGCGACCGGCTCTGCGCGATTGCCGGAGTCGCTCCGCTATTCACGCGCACGTTCTTCCATGAAGTTGCGGTGACCTTGCCATGCCCGGCGAATTCCGTCGTCGAGCGTCTCGCGCGCGACAATATCGTTGCCGGATTTGCTCTCGGCGAAGAATATTCCGAGCTCGAAAACGCACTGCTCGTGTGCGCGACTGAAACGAAAACCGACGCCGATATCGATCGGTTTGCGTGTTCGCTTACGGCCGCACTCAGATGATCTAGTTTGCGCAATTTCGCGCAAATCGCGCGCAAAATGCGCCGCGCGAGGCATTCAACGAAATTTTTTTTTCAGTGCCTCGACGCGTCACAGCTATGCTGCTTTCGGCCTGCGTCCGCCATCGTTGCGGCGCTGTCGCGTGACCGTATGCAATCGATTCCGGCCTGCGCATGTTTATGCAATTGCGTTTGAGCGACTTATGCTGCTTTCTGCACGAATGGCCTCCAAGCCGCATATTTGCTTGCATTCACGCGGGCACGGCAACTCAATGCGAGCACGTGTAATCATTATTGATCGATAGACATATAGACGTATAAATATCTAAAATGATATTTTGTCGCCAGCAAGGCGCCACGGTATCGCCTGTTTTCGCGGCAAGCGCGGACATGCGCCGCGACGATGACGGCGGTTGCCGCGATGCATAAATCGGTTGACAGCAAATCATTCCCGGAATAATTTTTCATCCCGTCGTAACACGCGCGTAACGGAATCCATGACGGCAGCGAAGTTCATCAAGCCCTACATCGAGCACGGCCACAAGGCCGAAGCCGTAAAAAAAGTGACGGTATCCATTCCGCTTCACGTGCTCAGACTTCTCTCCGACGAACGTACGCGCCGACAAGTTCACAATCTCAGGCATGCAACGAACAGCGATCTGCTGTGCGAAGCGTTCCTGCACGCTTTTACTGGGCAGCAACTACCCACTGACGAGGAGCTAAGACGCGATATGGCTATGAAGAAAGCTGCAAAAAAACCTGCTAAGAAAGCTGCGAAGAAGGCCGTCAAGAAGACCGTGAAGGCCAAGGTTGCGAAGAAGACTGCACGCAAGACCGCAAAGAAGAAGTAAGCATCGTTTATTGAAACGGCCAACGGATGGCTTTGAGTTCACCGGTCGCGGAATTGGCGGCTGGTTTTGCCGGAAGCGAAGTGCGTTGTTGTTCACTCCGGCGGCTATAGAAATATTTTTCCGTACCTGATTTGACTCTCTCCGCGATTGCCCAGCGCGGAGAGAGACTTTCCCCCTCCGCTTCACGTTTTGCTTCCCACCTTCCCACGCAGTTGCAGACGCCTGGTGATTCAGGCGGAGTGAGGTCAATCGCGTTTTGCGCATCCGCGTGCAACGCAGTGTGACCCAGTCCCGGAAACGTTTACATTCAAACTGCTAATTTGCGCTCCGAACATCTCGCGGGGCGTCGTCATGCGTCTTCTGATCGGCATTCTTGCTTTGTTGCTCTTATCAAGCGCTGCAGCTGCCACAGCGCCGTTGATCGTCTACGACAACACGCTGGAAAACGGTTTTGCCGATGGCTCGTGGGCCAATGCAACTGACTACAGCCTGACGAACACATCGCCCGTCTATGGTAGCAGCGGCGACTCCGTCCGTTTCGTTGCACGCAGCTGGGGTGGCTTGCAATTCGTCGCCAGCAACACAGAGTTCAATCTTGCCGATTATCAGAACGTTACTTTCTATGTAAACGGCGGCAGCGCTGGTGGGCAACTATTGCAGATGTATGTCTGCGACGATTACAACGCGATCAGCTCGCAATATCCTCTCGGTTCACTCATCACTGGCGGCACTGTTCCGAAGAATGCCTGGGCAGCCGTGACGCTGGATTTCGATACGGCGGATCTGACCTACGGCACGTTCAACTGCCTCGTCATCATGGACGCGAACGGCAGTAACGACGCCAGCGGCCAGCCCGCGGCTTACATTGACCAGATCGTCTTCACTCCGCGGACTTCTCCGCCACCGGCTGGTGCCGTAGTCAACGTCAGTGTCGATGTCGGCACCATCGGCAATGCGATCAATCCGCTGATCTTCGGCGTTGCTTACGGCACTGCAGCGCGCAACCAGCAGATGGGCTACACCGTTGATCGCTGGGGTGGCGATTCGACGACGCGTTACAACTGGCAGATCGACATGCACAACACGGCGAACGATTACTACTACGAAAATATTCCGGATTGCACTGCCGCTTCATGTACCGGCACACCGCCAGTCGGCAATTCGGCCGACACGTTCATCAGCGGTGCCTTCGGAGCCGGCGCGCAGCCGCTGATGACCATGCCGACGATCGGCTGGACACCAAGCGCTACCAGCCCGCTGAGTCAGCCCTATGTTGCCGGATTTTCGACCGCGAAATATGGCGCGCAAACATCGACAGATCCCTACGATCCAACGGCAGGCAATGGTGTGTGCACGTCTGCTGCGAACAACACGAAGTACTGCGTCAATGGCCTGATCGTCGGCAACAATCCCGCTGACACATCGACGGCGATCGAACCGGGTTTCGATCAGCAATGGATTGCGCATCTGCAATCCACGTTCGGCACTGCTGCCAACGGCGGGGTGCAGTTTTATACACTCGACAACGAAGTGATGCTGTGGAATTCAACGCAGCGCGACGTCCATCCCATCCCGCCGACATACGACGAAATCTGGACGAAGACCTTGAACTATGCGACGGCCATCAAGCAGCAGGAACCGAATTCACTCGTCACCGGACCGGTGACCTGGGGTTATTGCGATCTTTTCAGTTCGGCTGCCGATAGCGCTGCCGGAAATTGCATCGACGGCAGCGACCGTGCAGCCCATGGCGAATTGCCCTTCGTTGCCTGGTATCTGCAACAGGTCTGCGCCAATCCGCTTGCTGGCGGGAAACCTCTGGTTGACTATCTGGATCTGCACTATTACCCGCAGGGTACGGATGTCGCACTCAGCGACGACGATTCCGCAGCGACTGCCGCGCTGCGCCTGAGTTCGCTGAAGGAATTGTACGATCCCACTTGGGTATCGCAGTCCTGGATCGGCGAGGATATGTCCGATACCTCGCCCTACTATTACGGTGCACCCGATCTGATCCCGCGCGTCAAAGCGTGGATTGCTGAGTATTGTCCCGGCACCAAGCTCGCGATCACCGAATACAACTGGGGCAATGACGACACGACCAGCGGCGCCGTGGCCCAAGCCGAACTGCTGGCGATCTTCGCCCGCGAGGGTGTCGACATGGCGACGCGCTGGATTGCGCCAGTTTCGGGCACCACGGTCGAGAACGCATTTTCGATCTTCCTCAACTACGATGGCGCCGGCTCCAAAGTGCAGGGCAATAGCGTTGCCGCCACAAGTTCCGATGTGGATCAGATCGGTGCCTACGCGTTCAATGTCGCTGGTCAGCGGACGATGGTTCTATTGACCAACAAGGACACCGTGACCCACGACGTCGCGCTGACCTTTGATTCGACCCACACCGGCCCTTGGAAGTTGTATGGCTTCACCGGCGCCAGTGCACTGGCGCAGACGGCTACTGGCAATATCAATGGCAAAGGTCTGACCCTTGCCGCTCTGCCGCCGATGTCGGCCAGCCTGCTGGTAATTATCGATGCCGACGAGATCTTCAAGAACGGTTTCGAGCTGGTTCCATAAGCGCTCGGCCCGGGATCGCGACTCTGGGTGGGCTGATTCGCAGTGATCGCCATGTGTGCGAAAAATTGCGACATGGTCGACAAAATGCGGTACCTTTCAGTTTCCGCGCAGCGGCCTGTGTCAGGGAATGTTGCCTGATTGACGCGGTTGGCCAGGAAGTTGCAAGCCGGAACGGAGCGCGGGGACCCTTTCCATCAGTTGCAAAGGCGCAATCATGGCCGACATCAATTCAAGTTCATTTAATAAGGCGGCCCAGTGCGGCGCCTTGGTCAAAATCATTCCGGTCCTCGCGATCGGCCTCATTCTCGCCGCGTGCGGCGGCAGTTCGCCACCGCCGGCCGCACCGATTCCTGCCACTGCGCCCAAAGCCGTGCCCACCAGTGCCGCGCCAGCCCCGGCGGGTACCGCACCGGCTGCCGCACCGGTTCCCGAGCTGACCGTAGAACAACTGGTCAAGGAAGCCGGCACTGCCTTCCGCGAGCAACGCTACGTTGCGCCGCAAGGAAACAACGCGCTGGAGTATTACCTGCGCGTACTCGACAAGGACGCGAACAACCAGATTGCCCAAAGCGCGCTGCGCGAGATGTTTCCGTTTGCCACTGGTGCGGTGGAACAGGACATCAACACCGGCAACGTCGACGAAGCCAACCGCGTCATTGACCTGCTGGCCAAGAACGATCCGAGCAATTACACCCTGACCATTCTGCGCAGCAAACTCGACGCCAAGAAAAAGCAGGTTGATCGTGAACAGGCGGTGACGGCCGCGGCTGCCGCAGCGACTGCGGCCAAGGCAGCGGCCACGCAGAACGCTGCCGCGGCGCCTGCAGCGCCATCGGCGGCTACGCCAGCGCCCGTACAAGCGGCAGCGGCTCCGCCGCCCGAACCGGCACCCGCGCCCAAACCCGTGGCTCCACCGCCGCCGCCAACTCCGGTTGCTGCTGCGCCGGTTGGCGAATCGCATCCAGCGCAGTTGGTCAAGAGCGCCACGCCGGACTATCCCGTCGAGGCGTACCGCGACCACAAGCAAGGCTGGGTCGAGGTCGCGTTCACGGTGGACTCCGCTGGCCAAGTCACCGATCCAAAGGTAGTCAATGCCGAACCCGCGCGCATATTCAACAGTGCCGCGCTATCGGCTGTGAAGCGCTGGACCTTCAAGCCGAGGATGGAAAACGGCAAGGCTGTGGCCGAACAGATGCAACGCCGCATCGAGTTCAAACTCGGCGGCTGATGCGCGGACTGCGCGGTGCTGTCGGCGTCAGGCCAGCAGTGCGGTGCGAATGCCGGCGAAGATCTGGAGCGCTTCCGGTGATTCTGCATCTGCGGCATTGAGGGCCAGCAAGCGCCGCATTGCGCGTTCGTGATCGCGTGCCTGCAACTGCAGTGGCAACAGGCCGCAGATGTCGAGCAGCAGCAGCAGCGCCAGCCCGTGCAGATCCTCGTCGCCGTTACTTATCGCGTCGCGCACATGCTGCAGTGCCTCGTTGCGTGCCTGCATCGAGCGCAGCGGATAACGCACTTGTTTGCGCAACAGCCAATCGCGGTGCTGGTTGCGATGCATCAGATCGCGACGGAAAAGTCCGTCGAGCACCTGCTGTGGCAATGGATCGAGGCGTTGCGCGAGCAGTTTCAACGCGGGCAACGCCGGCAGTGGCGCGTGCAATAGCTGTGCGGCGCTGCTGAGCAGCGGATAGGCAAGCGGCACCTGGGTATCTGTCTGCAGCAATCCATCGCGCAGATGCAAGCGCGTCTGTACGACCAGTTCCAGTGCCAGCGCTGCAGCCGTCAACAACGTTGCTGCCTGATCGCGGCGTGGCCAGTTTGCCAAGCCGGTGCGGGGATCGATTGCGATCAGAAAGAAGTCCTCGGCGATCAGCATCGTCCTGTCCTTGAAATTGCGCAGGCATATGATGCCAAGGACAGCGCGTGTGCGCCATCTGCTGCTTCGGGCCCGATACTTTAGGCGCTGGATCAGCGGCGAGTCTCGGCCGCCAGGTGATGCGATAGCCGCAGGCTGTCGAGTCCGGCCCAGTCGACCTCGTGCAGGCCGAGGTAACGATCCAGCAGCATCGGCATCAGGCCGCTGGGCAGGCCGCACTCGCAATTCCACAGCATCACCGCACCGAAACGGTATTTCGGGAAAAACGCGATCATCGAGCGATAGCCCTGGACCGCGCCGGCATGGAAGACCAGGGTCTGGCCGGCGTAGTCGTACACGCGCCAACCCAGGGCGTAGGACGCATCGCTCAGGCGCGCGCGCCGCCACGGCGAGGCATGCCGCTCGCTCGGCGTTTCCACCAGGGGCGTATGCAGGCTCGTCAACATTGCTTCCGGCAGCACGTCCGGACGTCCACCCATCTGCGCAATCAGCCATTGGGTCATGTCCTTGATACTGGCATTGACGCCAGCCGCAGGCGGCACGTGGTAATACGCTTCGTTGATGGCGATGGGGGTCCAGCCGTGGCCGCGGTGGGCATGCGGGCGCGCCCAGCTCTTGCTCGATTCGAGCGCATCGCGGCCATAGGTGGCCGTATTCATCCCGAGTGGATGGAAGATGCGCTTTTCCACCAGATGATAGAAAAAATCGCCGCTGACGGCGTAGGTGATGTCGCCGATCAGCGCGAAGGTGATGTTCTGGTAGCCGTAGCAATCGCCGACGTCGCAGGCCAGTGGCACGTCGCGCAGCTTTTCCACGAGTTCCTGATACGGCTCTTCCTGTTCGAGCAGACGATCGTAGGTGTTGTGAGGCAGGCCCACGCGCTGGCTGAGAATATCGCGTACGGTGAGCTTGTCGCTGGCGCCGGTGTCGTGCAATTCGAACGTCGGCAACAGACCGGTGACGCGAGTGTCCCAACTCAACATGCCTTCGTCCACCAGCATCGCGGTGAGTGCACTGGCAAATGCCTTGGACAGCGAAGCGAGCCGGAATACGGAGTCGGCTGTCACTGGCAGGTCGCGGCTGGCGTCGGCATAACCGATGCCGCGCTGAAGCAGGACCTTGTCGTCCTTGACGATGGCCACCGCCAGCCCGGATACCTGATCGGATTGCGCTACGGTGTCCAGCCAGGCGTCGAAGTCGTGCGCGGCGGCCTTCGCATCACCCGCGCCAGACGCGGTTTCGTGCACTGGCGCCACCGGTGTGTGCGCACGCGTGCGCGCGTTGCTCGACGTCGGCTGCGAGGCCAGCAAAATAAACGCCAGCAATGCCAGCGTGGAGGAGGAGTACATTCGGAGCAGACTCTCGTTTCAACTTTTCGGCACGACGGCAATTACACCCGTGCTATGCTTTTCGCATGGCGCGCCATTCTAGCGTCAAGTCCGGAGCCGAGTGTTATGTCATTGCTAATTCTGATCATCATCGTCGTTGCCGTGGGTTTTTTCCTGGTCAGCATTTACAACGGCCTGGTCACGGCACGCAACAATTACAAGAACGCCTTTGCCCAGATCGATGTCCAGTTGCAACGGCGCTATGACCTGATTCCGAATCTGGTCGAAACCGCGAAGGCCTACATGGCGCACGAGCGCCAGACGCTGGAAGCGGTGACCACGGCGCGCGGCGCGGCAATCAGCGGACTGGCCGCGGCAAAAGCCAACCCCGGTGATCCGCAAGCCATGCAACAACTGAGTGGCGCCGAGAACCAGTTGAGCGGAACGCTCAAGAGCCTGTTTGCGGTCTCCGAATCCTATCCGGACCTGAAGGCCAACCAGAACATGATGCAGTTGTCCGAGGAACTGACCTCGACCGAGAACAAGGTGTCGTTCGCGCGTCAGGCCTACAACGACGGCGTGATGTTCTACAACAACAAGCGCGAAGTATTCCCGAATTCCTTCATCGCCAACATGTACAACTTTGCGCCGGCGACACCGTGGGAAGTCGAGACGCCCGAAGCCAAGAAGGCGGTCAAGGTTTCCTTCTCCTGATCTGCCCCGTACCTGATCCGGACTGAACGCATCGGAGCCTGGCGATGAATTTCTTCGCCCAGCAGGAACTCGCGCGCAAGCACACCCGGCACATGCTGTGGCTGTTCGGGCTGGCGGTCGTCTGCATTGTTGCGGCGGTCGATTTCGTGCTGCTGCTCGCATTTCATACGCCCGGTGTCCTGGTCTGGAGCAGCCTTCTGGTGCTGGCGGTCATCGGTTGCAGCTCGATGTACAAGGTATCGACCTTGCGTGGCGGCGGTGGGGTCGTCGCGCGCCAGTTGGGCGCCACGCAGATCGATGCCGACACCAAGGATTTCGCCCATCAGCGCCTGCGCAACGTGGTCGAGGAAATTGCCATCGCCTCAGGCGTGCCGGTGCCGGAAATCTATGTGCTGCAGGACGAACCGGCGATCAACGCCTTCGCCGCCGGTTACACGCCGGCCGATGCGGCGGTGACGGTGACCCAGGGTTGTATGGAAAAGCTCACGCGTGACGAGTTGCAAGGCGTGATCGCGCATGAGTTCAGCCATGTACTCAACGGTGACATGCGTCTGAACATCCGTCTGATGGGCGTGCTGTTCGGCATCCTCGTGATCGGCATCCTGGGCCGCAAGATCCTGCTGGGCACCGGTCGCAGCCGCGATTCCGGAGGTGCCGTCGCGTTCGGTGTGGCAATCATCGTCATCGGTTATATCGGCGTGTTTTTCGGCCGCCTGATCAAGGCCGGCATTTCGCGTCAGCGCGAATATCTGGCCGATGCCTCTGCGGTACAGTTCACGCGGCAGACGCGCGGCATCGGCGGCGCACTGAAAAAGATCGGTGGACTGACCGAAGGCTCGAAACTTGCCAGTTCCGATACCGAGGAAGTCGCCCACATGCTGTTCGGCGACGGCGTCGGTTATTCGGCAATGTTCGCCACGCACCCGCCGTTGCATCTGCGCATCAAGGCGATTGATCCGCAGTTCGATCCCGCTGAATTCGCCGCCATCGCCGCCGCCTGGTCGGAGCCGGTGTCGGTGGGCGCGGAAGAAGGCGCGGAAGTTTCCATCGCCGGATTTGCGCCGGCGTTGGCCGTGGCAGCTACGGCAAAATCTGCGCCATCGGCTGCGACAAGCCCGCCACCGGCCGCACAAGCCTTGCCACAGGCGGACGCGTCGCTCAAGCTCGACGCCGCACAAGTCGCACCACAGGCCGGTGCGCCGACGCGTGGCGATATCGCCAATGCGGGTACGATTCATGCCACCATTCCCGAGCGTCTGCGTGCCGCCGCCTACGCGGCCACGGCCGCGCCGCAGGTTATCTTTGCCCTGACCCTGAATGCTCGCGACGACGTGCGCGCGCAACAATTGCGCATTGTGGAAAAATACTACGATGCCGCAACCCGCGCCGGCGTCGAAGCGCTGATGGCGGATATGCCGCAGCTACATCCGCTGCAACACCTGCCGCTGGCGCAGCTGGCGTTTCCCGTGTTGCGCCGCCGTCCGCGCCCGCAGTTGCAGACCTTTCTACTGGTGCTCAACCAGATGATCCAGGCGGATGGCCAGGTCGAAATCGAAGAGTATTGTCTCGGCAAGCTGGTCGCTGTGCAGGTGGTCGATGCACTGGATCCAGCAAATGCGCATCCGACCGGATCGCTCAAGCTGCCGACGTGTGCAGCGGAGCTTGCAGATGTCGTCGCCATTGTCGCCGAATACGGCAGCAATGATCCTGCTGACGCCGGGCGCGCCTATCTGCTCGGTATGAACGAGGTTCTGCCGGATGCGATTCCTCCCTACGCGCCGCCGCAGGATTGGGCACTGGCGCTGGACCGAGCGCTGCCGAAACTCGACCTGCTGGCCCCGGCAGGCAAGGAATTGCTGGTACGCGGATTGAGTCAGGCCATCAGTGCCGATGGTGTGGTCAACCTGGCCGAAGCCGAACTGCTGCGTACGATCTGCGCCGCGGTGCATTGCCCGTTGCCGCCGATGCTGGACCAGGCAGCGTGATCGTTTTGGCGTGATCTTCATTCGTCCAAAGCGGATAGCACCAGCATCGGTCAGCCAGTTAAAATAAACTCCGCCGCCTTCTCCGCAATCATCACCGTCGGCGCGTTGGTGTTTCCGCCGGGCAGACACGGCATCACCGAGGCATCAACCACGCGCAATCCGGCGATGCCGTGCACACGCAGTTCCGTGTCGACAACAGTGCTGGCGTCGTTGCCCATACGGCAGGTGCCCACTGGGTGATAGACCGTCTCAGCCTTGCGCCGGATGTAAGCGGTGATCTCCGCGTCGCTCTGTGCCGCATTGCCCGGATAGATTTCCTCGCCGCGATAGGCATCGAAGGGCTTGGCCGCGAAGATTTCGCGCGACAGCTTCGTCGCCTCGATCAGCATCGTCAGATCGTAACCCGTGGCATCACTCAGGTAATTTGCCTGAATTGCTGCCTTGACATTCGGATCGGCGGATTTCAGCCGGATCGCGCCACGGCTTCTGGGTCGCAGCATGCAGGCGTGCATGGTGTAGCCGTAGCCAGGCAGTCGGTTGCGGCCGTGATCGTCGAGCAGTCCGGGAAGGAAATGGAATTGCAGGTCGCAGCGCGCGTCTTCGGCCAGTCGTGTGCGCACAAAGCCACCGGCCTCGGCGAGGTTCGAGGTGCCGGGGCCGTCGCGACGCAGCAGGTACTTGAGCGCGACGGCGACGTCGTTGAGCCGGTCGTAGCTGACTGGTTGTACACAATGCTGCAAAGTGCAGATGTCCAGATGATCCTGAAGATTTGCGCCGACACCAGCCAGGTCCTGCGTCACGCGGATGCCATGCTCGCGCAGATGATCGGCCGGACCGATGCCGGAGAGCATCAGCAACTGCGGCGAATTGATCGCGCCGCCGCACAGAATCACTTCGCGCGCTTCGGCGCGGGTCAGGCGGCCATGATGGCGGTAGTCCACACCGATCGCGCGATGGCTGTCGAGCAGCACGCGCAGGGTTTGCGCGCGCGTGAGCACGCGCAGGTTCGTGCGGTCGCGTGCGGCGTGCAGATACCCGGCCGCGGTTGAGCATCGCGCACTGTTCTTTTGTGTGACCTGATAGAGGCCAAAGCCTTCCTGCCGTACGCCGTTGAAATCGCGATTGGCTGGATGACCGCAGGTCAGCGCGGCGTCGACGAATGCTTGCGAAAGGAGATTGGGCGAGCGCAAATCTTGCACGGCGAGTGGACCGTCCGCGCCGTGCAGCGCGTCAGCGCCGCGTGCATTGCCTTCAGCACGCTTGAAATACGGCAGCACGTTTTGCCAGTTCCAGCGCGGGTCGCCGGTGAACTGCGCCCATTCGTCGTAGTCGCGCGCGTCGCCGCGGATGTAGCACATCGCATTGATCGAACTGGATCCGCCGAGCACGCGCCCGCGCGGCCACCACAGGCGGCGGTTGTCCAGGTTCGGTTCCGGCTCGGTGTAATAATCCCAATTGATGCCTTTGTTGCCGACCATCTTGGCGAGGCCAGCCGGCATGTGGATGAACGGATGCCAATCCCGTGGCCCGGCTTCAAGCAGAAGCACACGCTGGTTCGGATTTGCGCTGAGCCGGTTCGCTAGCACGCAGCCGGCCGAGCCGGCGCCGACGATTATGTAGTCGTAAGTCATGATGTGCAGCCTGAAAGCAATCGCGCGAGGCTACGGCGCTGCGCTAGAGCAGATGCTCCATCGCAGCGCAGCATTCATGTTAAAACATCGACCGTATCGCCTACGCAAAGGCTGCCAATGCCGCGCGGAATCAGGTTCTGGCCGAACATCACACCGTTCGGCGCGCGCCGGTATCGGATAAGCGTGCGCAGTGGCTCGCCGGAGGGATCGAATTCGCCACGGGTGAAATCGACGGTGGTGAAGACGCAGCGCGAACAGGGTTTGACGACATCGAACTCGACGCAGCCGACGCGGATGCGTTTCCAGCCATCTTCGGCGTGCGCCTGCGTACCGGTCACGACGATGCTCGGTCGGAAACGCAGCATCGGCACCGGTTCGGCGAGTTTCGCATTGAGTTGTTCGAGCGCAGCCTGCGAGATCAGCAGTAGCGGGAATCCATCGGCGAAGCTGACTTCGTCGCCTGGTTGGCCATAGTCCGGATTGACGGCGCGCGTGCAGGCTGCGTCCATGAATACCAGGCGCGAGGGCAGACCAAGGAAGGCGCTGATCCAGGCTTGCGCTTGCGCGTCTGCATCGAGTACCTGCACCGTGCTTTTCCAAACCGTCGCAACAACGCGACGGCCGGCGCCTGGCACCTTCAATTGCAGGATTGGCATATGCGGCGCTTCGAGTACCAGCCCCCCGCCATCGGGTTGCGCACGAATTAGGGTGAGCCGGGGATATTGCCGCGCGGTCAGGAATTTTCCGTCCGCATCGACCACCATCCAGCGGCGGTCGCCCGCCAAACCGCGCGGTTCCACCACGGCCGTATCGCACATCAGCGGGGCGCCGGATTTGAGCGGGTAGATGTGGATCGAAGCAAGCGTGGCAGACATGCGTCGAGGATACGTGATCGGGCTGCCGGCGCAATCGCGTGCGTGCTAGGCTTCGCCGAACCACGCCATCGGATCATGCGACTTGGCTGCAATCGATACAACTGCGCGCGGCGGATTCGCGACGCGGCTCACCGGCGTCCATCGTCACGAATGGCCCGCACTGATCCTCGCCTTCGTCTATTTTTTCCTCGTGCTCGCCGCGTACTACGTGCTGCGCCCGGTACGCGAACAACTGGCCGCGGCCAATGGCGTGCAGGTACTGCTGCCGTACTACACGGCGACATTCATAGCCATGCTGGCGCTCACGCCGGTGTATGGCTGGTTCGTCGCGCGCTTTCCGCGCAAGCGCTTCGTGCCGGGTGTGTACGTGTTCTTTATCATCAACCTGCTCGCCTTCATTCCCGCGTTCCAGGCACAAGGGACGCTCAATCCTGAAATCCTTGGCGGCGTGTTCTTTGTCTGGATGAGCGTATTCAACCTGTTCGTGGTTGCGGTGTTCTGGAGTTTCGTCGCCGACATCTTCAGCGCGGACCAGGCCTACCGTCTGTTCGGTATCGTCGCGCTCGGCGGCACGCTGGGCGCGATCACGGGCCCCTTGCTGTCCAAGTTGCTGGTGCACGTGATCGGCATCGGCCCGTTGCTCGGCGTCTCCGCGGCGCTGCTGACCGGTGCGGTGGCCTGCATCCTGGGCCTCGTCGCGTGGTCGCGGCGGCACCCCGTGGCGCAGGACGCCACACGCAACGAGGCGGTGATCGGCGGCGGTTTCTGGGCCGGCGCCAAACTGGTGGCGGCATCGCCGTTCCTGCGTCGCATCGCTGTGCTGATGGTGCTCGGCGACAGCGTCGGCGGCGTGCTCTACAACCTGCAGACCGACATCGGCCACCGCTTCTATCCTGACGGTGCCGCGCGCACGGATTTTTTCGCCAGCGTCGACGCGGCGACCAACGTGCTCATGGCACTGACCCAGATTTTCGTCACGCGCATCGTGCTGACACGTGTCGGACCGGCGCTGAGCATCGCCGGCACCGAAATGGTAAAACTGTTCACACTCGTCACGCTCGCCATGATCGGCCAGCCCGGCGCGGTCGCGGTGGCGCTGATCGTCACGCGCGCGGGTTCCTACGGCGTCAATAATCCCGCCGTCGACAGCCTGTTCACGCGGGTTGACCGGGAAACGCGTTACAAGGCCAAGGGGTTCATCGACACGGCCATCTGGCGGCTTGGCGATGTGCTGGTGGTCGGAGCGATCCAGATCCTGCGCGAGTTCGGTGCGACGACACCGGTGCTCGCAGGGCTGTCGGCGCTGGCCTCGGCCTGCGCGGTGTGGTTGGCATTGGAGCTGCGCAGGATGCCCGAGATGAAGGATGCGCCCGCTGGTTCCGCGGCGAAACCCGCATCGTGATGTCGACGTCGAAAATAATTTCTCTGGCCGCGTTGCGGATTTCGACGAATGCTTACGCGACGCTGCGCAACACCGCCTTGCCGTGTTTGACCGCAGCCTCAAGTTCGCGCGGATCGAAATCATCGACGCTGATGAACTCGAATGTCGCCGCGCGCACGCGCTCGAGCAGCTTGCGTTCCTCGCTGCTGATCGCGCCCTGCGCTTCCGCCTTGGCGAGCTGGCCGGTGTAATCGTGCGCACGAATCGTGTCGCCGCGCAGCGCTTTCTGGAACTTGCGTTCTACGGGTTCGGCGGCGATCACATCCGGCAACAGGGCATTCATGCGGCCCGCCGGATTGTTCGCGCTTGGCGTCAGGAAGGCCCATTCGCCGAGGCGATCGCGGGATTCGCCCGGCGCGCACAGGATCGCGGCGACGCGTCGGCCCAGCCGATCCGACGGCGGCAATTCCCGCCGGCCAAATGGAAACACCAGCACACGCAGTAGCCACGCGACCGGACGGATCGGGAAATTGCGCAGCACGCCATCGAGCGCCATCTGCATGCGCCAGACGCAGTCGTGGAATGCCCAGGCCAGCAGCGCATGATCTGCTGCGGGGCGGCCTTGATCCTCGTAACGCTTCAGCATCGCGCTGGCGATGTACAGGTTCGATAGCACGTCGCCCAGACGCGCGGAAATCTTTTCCTTGAACTTGAGTTTTCCGCCGAGCGTCAGCATCGCGGTATCCGCGACCAGCGCCAGCGCTGCGGCATAACGGTTCAATTTGCGATAAAAGCGCTTCGTATACTTGTCGCCGGGCACCACGCCGATCTTGGCGTGGCTGACGCCGAGCACGAAACTGCGTGCAGCGTTGGAAATGGCAAAGCCGATATGCTGGAACAGCACACGATCGAACGCGCGCAGGCGACTGGGGTAATCGGTGATCTGGGTCGCCTGCAATTCCTTGAGCACATAGGGATGGCAGCGGATCGCGCCCTGACCGAAAATCATCATGCTGCGGGTAAGGATATTCGCGCCTTCGACGGTGATCGCAATCGGCGCGCCCTGCCAGCCGCGGCCGAGATAGTTTTTCGGTCCGAGCTGCACGCCCTTGCCGCCGTGGATGTCCATCGCGTCCCTGGCGACTTCGCGGCCGAGCTCGGTGCAATGGTATTTGGCGATGGCCGAAGGCACCGAGGGTTTCTCGCCGCGATCCACGGCTGCGGCAGTGGATCGCGACAGCGCACTGATAGCGTAGGTATAACCGCCGACGCGGGCCAGCGCTTCCTCGATGCCTTCGAAGCGGCCGATGGCGATGCCGAATTGCTTGCGGATGCGTGCATAGGCGCCGGTGGCGATTGCAGCGGCCTTGACTCCGCCGGTGGCGTTGGAGGGCAACGAGATCGCGCGTCCGACCGACAGGCACTCGACCAGCATGCGCCAACCGTGACCGGCCATGTCGGGGCCGCCGATCAGTTGCGACAATGGCACGAACACATCCTTGCCGCGCACCGGACCGTTCTGGAAGGGCACGTTCAGCGGGAAGTGGCGTCGCCCAATTTCCATGCCTGCGGTCTCGCGCGGCAGCAGGGCAAGCGTGATGCCAAGATCGGCCGTATCGCCGAGCAGCTTGTCCGGATCGTACAGGCGGAACGCGAGCCCGACCACGGTCGCAATCGGCGCCAGGGTGATGTAGCGCTTGTCGAAATTCAGGCGCACGCCGAGCACATTGCCGCCTTGGTATTCGTCCTTGCAGACCACACCGTAATCGGGAATCGAGGTCGCATCCGAGCCGGCGTATGGGCCGGTCAGGGCGAAGCAGGGAATCTCGCGGCCGTCGGCCAGGCGCGGCAGGTAAAAGTCTTTTTGTTCCTTTGTGCCATAGTGTAAAAGTAGCTCTGCGGGTCCGAGCGAGTTCGGCACGGCGATGGTCGAAGCTGCGGTCGCCGAAATGCTCGCGACTTTCTGCAGCACGGCCGAATGCGCCAGCGCAGAGAACTGCAAACCGCCGTATTCGTGCGGGATGATCATGCCGAAGAACTTTTGCTGCTTCAAAAACTCCCACACTTGCGGCGGAAGATCAGCCAGTTCGTGGGTGATCTCCCAATCGTTGAGCATGTGACAAAGCTCTTCGCAGGGGCCGTCAAGGAAGGCTCTCTCCTCGGTCGACAATTGCGGTACCGGCTGACGCAGCAGTTGTTTCCAGTCGGGTTTGCCGCTGAACAACTCGCCTTCGAAGCCGACCGTGCCGGCTTCCAGTGCGACGCGCTCGGTACTGCTCAACTGTGGCGTGATCTTCTGATAGATCTTCAGCAGCGGCGCAGTGATCCGGTTGCGACGGAAATCCGGCAGATTGAGCGGCACCGTGACTGCCGCGAACACGAAGCCCGTGATCGCAATCGCCAACCAATGGCTGCCTGCGAGCACGCCTGCACCGAGCAGGGCGGCAAAGCCGGCGATCGTCCACACGCGCAGGCTGGTGCGCAGATAGGCGCAGGTCAGCGAAGCCGCGAGCACGGCGATGAGCGGATACCAGTTCATCATGATGTTGTCCTCGTAACGCTGCTGTCGCGCAGCGGCTGGATGAAATTTTCGACCGCGGCGGCAAAGGCATCGTTGCGGTCGCCGACGATCATGTGGGTCGCCTGCGCCACGCGCACATGCGACGCGTGCGGAACGCAGTGCAAAAATTCTTCGATAGTGGAATCTGAAACGACGTCACTGCGCTCGCCGCTGATCAGCAGGGTCGGTACCTGGATGCGGCGCGCGGCATCGAGCAGATGTTCCTGCTGGCGCTCGCTGTCAGTCGCGATCCGCTCGAGCAGGCGCGGGTCCCAGTGCCAGCGCAGACGGCCGCTGGCGGTTGGCACCAACATCCGGCGGAGGCTGGCCGGCGATTTGCGCGCGGCGCGATGCGGCAGGTAGTGCGCGATGGCGTCGGCGGCTTCGTCCAGCGCGGTAAATCCCTGCGGATGCGCGCGCATGAACGCGAGGATGCGTTCGACCCCCACGGTTTCCCAGCGCGGGGTAATGTCGACCAGGACCAGGGCACGAAAGGGCGTGTGTTCGGCCTGAGCGATCAGTCCGAGCAACCCGCCCATCGACGCACCAATAAGGATCGGCCTCTGTGCCGGCTGATGCGCCACCTGCACCAGATCATCGACGAATTGCGCGAACTCGTAAGCGCCGTCCTCGCGCCAGCCGCTGTCGCCGTGACCGCGCGCATCCGCAGTCAGGCAATACCAGCCGCGCTGCGCAAATGCGGCGGCAATGTCGGCCCACGCGTGCCGGGTCTGGCCGAAGCCGTGAGCGAATACCAACGCTGGCGCGCGTGGATCGCCGTAGCAATCCACGGCCAGGCGCACGCCATCCTGCACGCTCAGTCGAATCGTTACTGCGCTGTCCTTCGACATTCGTTGAGCCGCCGGAATAGCTACCATACGCACGAGTATGGTGCGCGAACCTTGAGCTGTCAATCGTTACGGTCTGCTTCCAGAGTGCGGCTTCTGTGTTGCATTGCAGCGCACGCGATGCTTCACCCATGCGCCACCAGCCGTTACCATGCGGGCATGATGCTTCAAGCCGTGGAAAAATTCGAACGCACGCGTTTGTCCGCGGCGGATTGGGAACAGGGCGCACTGGATCTGATTGCCGAGCAGGGTGTTTCGGCGCTGGCGGTCGAAGCCTTGGCGCGCCGTTTGGGTGTGACCAAGGGCAGCTTCTATTGGCATTTTTCGACGCGTGAAGCCTTGCTGAAGTCAGCCCTCGATCGCTGGGAAACCCAGGACACGGACAATGTCTTTGGCCTGGTAGAGCCCATTGCCGATCCGCGCGAGCGTCTGTGCGAACTGTTCCGTCGCAGCGGGCGCGAGGCGAAATCGCACGCGATCTATTCGGCCCTGTTGCGGGCGCTGGATCACGCCAGCGTGCAGCCGGTGATGGAGCGGGTATCGCGGCGGCGCATGGAATTTCTGGCACATGCATACCGCCAGATCGGGCTGGATCGGCGCCAGGCAAGCCATCGTGCGCGGCTGGCGTATGCGGCCTACGTCGGATTCTTGCAGTTGGCCCTGCAGCTTGGCATGCCGCGGCTGGAACACGCGGAACTGGAGTCGTACGTGGAGCACGTCATCGCCACCCTGATTCCCGCGTAACTCGATCGTTGCACCGGGCGGCGAAGATCGCCCGTAAATCAATTTATTTCACTACGAGCCGCAGGGCTCGCGGAAGGAGAAACATGAGCAAGCTCGAAGCATTGAACCAGTGGGTGGCCGACGTCGCCCGGCAGACCCAACCCGACCGCATCCACTGGTGTGACGGCTCCGAAGCGGAATACGACGCCTTGGTCGAGTCGATGCTCGTCAGCGGCGATCTGATCGAGCTGAATCCGCGCACGCATCCGAACTGCTATCTGCATCGCTCGAATCCCTCCGACGTCGCGCGCGTCGAACATCTCACCTTCATCTGCACGCAGAACAAGGACGATGCCGGTCCAAACAATCACTGGATGGATCCGGCCGAGGCACACGCCAGGATCGATGCGTTGTTCGCCGGCTGCATGAAAGGACGTACGTTGTACGTGATTCCCTATTGCATGGGACCGATCGATTCGCCGCTGTCGCGCTGCGGCGTGGAGATCACCGACAGTCCGTATGTCGTCGCCAACATGCGCATCATGACGCGCATGGGCGGGCCGGCCCTGGCGCGCATCGAACGCGAAGGCACCGAGCGAGCCGCTTGCGGCGAGCAGGAGGATGCGTTCGTGAAAGGTCAGCATTCGATCGGCGAACTCGATCCGCACAAACGTTTCATCATGCATTTTCCGGAAGAACTCTCGATCAAGTCGATCGGTTCGGGCTACGGCGGCAATGCCTTGCTCGGCAAGAAGTGCCATGCGCTGCGTATCGCCTCGTGGCAGGCGCGCACGGAAGGCTGGCTCGCCGAACACATGCTGATCGTCGGCATACAAAACCCGAAGGGCGAGATCCACTACGTCGCTGCGGCCTTCCCCTCGGCCTGCGGCAAGACCAATCTGGCCATGCTGATCCCGCCGGAAACTTATCTCAAGGCTGGCTGGAAAATCTGGACGGTGGGCGACGACATCTGCTGGATGACGCCTGGCGCCGATGGCCGGTTGTGGGCGATCAACCCGGAAGCTGGTTATTTCGGTGTCGCACCGGGCACCAGCGCGAAAACGAATCCGAACGCGCTGGCGATGCTCAATCATGATGCGATCTTCACCAACGTTGCAGTCACCGCGGACGACGATCCGTGGTGGGAAGGTCTGCCGGGTACGCCGGTCAAGGACTGGCAAGGCCGAGACATCGTTCCGTCTGCAAGCCGGGCCGGGGACGGCACGGCGTCCGTCAACGGTCCCGCAGCTCATCCGAATTCACGCTTCACGGTATCTGCAAGGCAATGCCCGAGCTGGTCACCGCACGCCGAAGATGCGCAGGGCGTAGCGATTTCGGCGATCGTGTTCGGCGGCCGCCGTGAGCATCTGCTGCCGCTGGTGTTCGAGGCGCGCAACTGGACCCACGGCGTGCTGGTTGGCGCCTCGATGGGATCGGAGACGACCGCGGCCGCGACCGGCGCGGTTGGCGTACTGCGCCGCGATCCGATGGCAATGAAGCCTTTCTGCGGCTACAACTTCGCCGACTATTTCACGCACTGGCTGAGCTTCGACAAGCCTGGCGCAAAACTGCCGAAGATTTTCCACGTCAACTGGTTCCGCAAGGACGACGACGGCAAATTCCTGTGGCCGGGCTTCGGCGACAATATGCGTGTCCTCGAATGGATTCTTGGCCGTTGCGCCGGCGCCGAAGGCGCGGAGGAAACCCCGATCGGTAACCTGCCGCGGGTGCAGGATCTGAATCTGGATGGCCTCGAACTGTCACGTGGCAAGCTGGAAGCCTTGCTGCATGTCGATGTCGAAAGCTGGGCTGCGGAATACGAAAGCATCGGCGAATATCTGGCTTCGTACGGTGCACGCACACCGCCGTTGCTCACGCGGGAACAGCAACGCATCGCCAGTCTGCTGGCCGAGGACGAAATGGAACAGCAGGCGGTGGGGACGCCATAGTGCTGTCATCCCGGCTGGGAATGTCGGGATCCAGACTGCATGGATGCGAATTGTGCGGTAGTACTGATTGACTTGCCGTCCTTGGCTCCTGGATTCCGGCAGTCTCTACCGGAATGACCCGCAAGGCTTTGCAATGTCCGCTAAACCTTTCGCCTTTACGCATACATCCAACGGAGCACGATGGATGGCGCGGTCCTCAGCATGAATCTGCCCTTGCCTGAAACCGAGGCGCGCAGCGCGGTGTCCGCACTGGTGCGGCGTGCGGCGGCTGGCGATGTTGGCGCGTTCGAGCGGCTTTATCGCGATCACGTTGGCCGGGTACACGGCGCGATCCTGCGCCTGGTCGGCATGGATCGTGCGCGTGCCGAGGAACTGACCCAGGAAGCGTTCGTGCGGGCCTGGCAGAAGTTATCGAGCTATCGTCACGAGAGCGCTTTCTCGACCTGGCTGCATCGCCTCGGCGTCAACATTGCGCTGATGGACCTGCGCGGCCGTCGCGAAGAGGACACGGTGGACAGCGCGGTACTGGAGACGATGGCGGGTGGCGAGGTGCCGTTCTGCGCCGCCGAGCGCGGCGATCTGGAACGGGCGGTATCCGCGTTGCCGCCGCGCGCGCGCGCGGTGCTGGTATTGCACGACGTGGAAGGCTGGAAGCACGAGGAAATCGCCACGGAGCTTGGCATGGCGGTGGGTTCGTCAAAAGCGCAGTTGCATCGTGCGCGTGCTTTGCTGCGGCGCTCTCTCTCGGATCGTTGAAAGCAATCTGAGAAAAATTGAAATGGTATCGTTGAAAACGATCGGCGAAAAATCAGGTGATGAGGTGTGGCATGAACAATGAATTCGCATGGCGCAAGCAGATGCGCGAACTGGATGGCCCGGTTGAGCCGACACGCGATCTGTGGTCACACATACACGCTCGGATCACATCTGCGCCGTTGCTGCGCCCGCGTTGGCTGCGTGCCGGCATGGCGATCGCCGCTGCGGCGCTGATTGCCTGCGCCGCTGGCCTGATCGTGCCGCGCATGCGCTCGGCGACCGTACCGCCACTGGCGCAGGTCGTGCCCGCAGTCACCGGCAGCGATGACAACACCTCCGCGCGCACCGCACTCGGTTGGGCGGTGCCGACGAATCCGGCATTGGCAACGGCGGCTCAGGATCTCGACAGCGCCAGCACGGATTTGCAAAACGCTCTGGAACAACGCCCGGACGCGGTATTTCTGGTGGGTTTGCTCAATCGTACCAATGCTCAGCGCATGCGTTTGCTGCGTGAGCCCTACACAGGCTGAGTTCGAACGAGGGTAACCGGAATGATATCGAACAAAATCCACATTGCGCTATTGTCCACAACGCTGCTGGCTTTCACCGCCGGAACCGATTGCGCACTCGCAGCCGATGCCGGTGCCATACAGGATCGCGACATCGTCGCTGATGGCGCCGCGGCAAAGACGCTGGACGAATCCTGGCACGTCGCCGCAGATGCGAGCATCGAGATCGGCAATGTGCGCGGCAAGGTCGATGTCAGCGGCTGGGACAAGGCCGACGCGGCACTCAGCGGTAGCCTGGGCGCGGGCTCGAAGCTCGAAATTTCCGGCGATGCCCAACACCTTGTGCTGCGCGTTGAAAGCGCCGGAAAGAGTTGGTTTGGCGGCAATGGTCCCGATCATGACAGCGATCTGGTCCTGCATGTGCCGCGCGCCGTGGCGCTCAAACTCGACGTGGTCAGCGCCGACGCCAACGTCACCGGTCTGACCGGAAAGTCGCTGGCGGTCAACAGCGTCAGCGGCACGCTCAACCTGAGCAGCGCCGCGGCGAATGTCGAGGTCGACAGCGTCAGCGGCAACGTGAGTTTCGCGGCTACCGCGTCGAATGCGGCGGCGCGCGCGCATTTGCAGACCGTAAGTGGCGACATCACCGCCAAGGGCCTCGATGGCCGGGTCAAGCTGGAAACAGTATCCGGCAATGTTAGCCTGGACAGTGCGCAGGTGCAGGATCTGGAGACCGGCAGCGTTTCCGGCGATGCGCGTATCCAGACGGCGCTGGCGGCAAACGGACACATGCGCCTGGAATCCATGAGCGGCGATATCCACCTGCACTTGCCGGCTGCGCTGTCCGCGCACATCGCCGCATCCACGTTCAGCGGCGATATCCGCAGCGATTACGGCACAGTGCAGCGCAAGGAGCGTGGGCCCGGCAGCAGCCTGGACGCGCGCATCGGCGATGGCGATGCGCAGATCAGTGCGCAGTCCTTCAGCGGCAATATCGAGTTGCGCAAGCAATAAACATTTGTGAGCCACACGCTGGAACACACGTGTTGCCAGGGCGATGACATCAATAGATATTCGCACTCATCGAAGGTGGCTCCATTGGCACGCGCCAACTTGACGATGGATTGGCAAAGAATTACTTTGCGAAAGTAAAATTTGACCTCGTCCTTACAATTTCGGAGGATCAAATGAACGCCTCAGCGAACCCCCGCATAGTTTTGCGTGGCCGGCACGAGATTCTTGTCGCGCTGACGATTTTTATTTGCCTGATATCCGGATATTCCCGGGCCGATTGCTCGAGTCAAAGCGGCAATCCGCAGCTGCATCTGGTCGAGCTCTACAGCAGCGAAGGCTGTGATTCGTGCCCGCCTGCAGAGCAGTGGATGAGTTCGTTGCTCAAGCATCCGGAAATCGCCGGGCTGGAATTTCATGTCGATTACTGGGATTCCATGCAGTGGCGGGATCCGTTCTCGAGTCACACTTATACAGTGCGCCAGGAAGCCTTGTCCAAGACGAGCAACCACAATCAGTACTACACACCGCAGATCTGGGTGGACGGGCAGGTCTGGCAAAATTGGCCCAAAGGCAGTCCGCCGCAGGGGACAGAAAAGGCATCATCTGTGCTCACGCTCAAGGTAGTACCGGGCATGCCGCCGCATGCAATATTCGACATCCAGGGTCTAAACGGCAAAGACGCAGATGCCTATCGCCTTTACGCGGCCGTGACTGAAAATGGGTTGACGCGTTCGATTACCGGCGGGGAAAACAGGGGCAAGAGGCTTTCCCACGACAATGTTGTCCGGGCGTTTGTCGGTCCCTTGCCGGTTTCGCACGCAGAGATCGAATTCAAGCTTCCTGATAGGGTTGACTTGTCGCGTGCGAGTATTGTCGGCTTCCTGCAGAACGAACATGACGATAGCGTCATTGACGTCGTGCGCGTGGCGCTCGATAAATGCAAAGAGTAATGATGGCAGCGCAGAAATCGAGATTCGCTTGATGCAAGCCAATGCCTACCCATTTGTCATCAAGAATGCGGTTACACCGGAATTCCTGGCTCATGTTACCCGGCTGACCCTGGAGAACGAGGGGCGATTCAAGAACAACAAAACCGGTGGCGGGACGGGTAGAAAGTTTCTTGTGATCGATTTTGTCACCCCGGATGGCGACAGGTTCCTGTACGACATGAAACAGGAATTGGCGGGGCGCTATCGCCTGGGCAGCTATATTGTTCCGCCGGGGCTCATGGATTTCATCAACTACATCACCGAGGGTGGATTCGTCCATCCGCACACAGATCCCGATCAGCCCGGCCGCAGGCATGTCCGGATCAATGTCCTCGTCAGGAAGACCGCTGGGTGCCTTCCTTTACTTGACGGTATTCCAATTTCTGTCGACGAAGGAGACGCTTGGCTCAACCTCGCGTCGCGGTGCAAACACGCAACCACGCCGGCTGAAGGGCCGGGGTATCGAAGCGCGATCAGCTTCGGCTTCCAGATCGAAGAAAATCGCGGGGATGAGTTGTATGAAATCCACAAGCAATGGCTGTCCGATATCCAGAAGAAAGCTTGCTGAAAGGTTTGGCAACCGAGTTGCCGGATGCACGCAAACTCTGGCGTCCGGATGAGCTCGAGTTTACTGCCGCAATTGTAGAGAAGATCAGCCAGGGCCATCCTGCCCGGCAAACAGCGCAGCAAGCTCGGGCAGGTACGGCGTATAACGGCGCCAGCGCTCGACCGCATGCGTATAGACCGGCTGGCGCACCTGCCACACGCTGGCGGTGGTGACCGTGTCGTTGGGCACAGGTGTGGGCGTGCGCGGGGAGTCTGCGACACCGAGAAACGCCGCCAGCTTCTGCTGCTGTTCCTGCGGCTGCGCGACGAAGGCCTCGTAATCAAGATCGAGGATCTGGATCTGCGGCAAACCGCGCCAGCGCGACATCAATGCCCGGCAACCTTCTGCCACGTCCGCAATGGTGGAAAAGTCGTAGGAAAAACCCAGATCCTCGTGCGCAAAATGTTGCATCCACAACGACAGCGCAGTGTCGCGCGGTGATCGCCGGCAATGGATGATCCTGGCATTGGGAAACAACGCTGCAATGAAATCCAGATAACGCAAGTTGAGCGGATTCTTGTCGATGTAAAACCGCGCAGGCGCATCGTCACGACGCATCTGCGCACGGATCATTTGCGCAACCGGGGCCAACGCGCGTGCGTCGTGCAATCGTCCCTGCGCTTGCAGATGCGCATGCAGCGTAGCGATCCAGTTAAGTTCACCGCGGTCGCGCACATCCTTGTTGCGACCGAGAGCCGTGGCAACCAGGGTCGTGCCGGTACGTGGCAGGCCGATAATGAAGATCGGGACAAAATCCGGAGTGACGGGCAGTGCTGGCGGCAGCTTGGCGTGCAGACGCGCAGCTACAAAATTTTTCCACGACTGGCTGCGCCAGGACGATGCGGCACGCGCGAGTGCGTTGGCGCTGCGCAGTACAGTTGCTGCCCGTGCATAGTCGCCGAGATCGTCGAGCGTCTTGCCGAGCGCAAAACCGGCACAGATATGCGCGGCAGGGTCCAGTCGTGCATCGGCCCAGCCGCGCTCGAAGCGCCGCACATCGGCATCGTCGCAACTCGCAAACCGCTGGCAATAGGCCAGGCGCAGCCACGAGGCGCTTTGCGCGGAATCGCGGTCAAGCGCCTCGCGCAGCGCCGTTGCAGCTTCCTCGAAGGCGCCGAGCACAAGCGAGATTTCTCCCGCCTTCGCCGCCACGCGCGCGTCGTCTGGCCAGCGTGATCGCGCATCGCGCGCGATCGTTTGCGCTTGCATCCAGGCGCTGCATTCGGTGAGAAACGCAAGTGCGGCCAGCGCTTCGTCGGCACTGTGCGGCATGTTTTCCCATAATGCCGCAACGACGTTCGCCGCGGCATTCAAGCGGCCGTCCTCGCGCAGCAGATGCGCCAGCGAGTAGGCCGCGTCGCGATGGCTCGGCGCACTGCGCAGCACATCGCGCAATACCGCTTCGGCTTGCACAAACTCACCACGCATGCGCAGCGCGTTGCCACGCTGGTAGTGCAGTTCAATCGAATCGGCAGCCAACATGGTTGTCCGTGGCTTCGTTGTGCATGGCTTCGGGCTCAAAAGCCCGCTGGCAGATAGCGGAATCGGAGCATCTGCTCGCGATGTTTTTCGATGATACGGCGCACCTGTTCGCGTGTCAGTGCCTCGCGCCATTGGTTTGCCCGCCCGTCACGGAAAAACCGCTTGCCCTTGATCGGCACTTCGATGAAACCGTCGCGTTTTTCCATGCTGGCGAGCGATGCAAAACTCGCATGTTCGATCGCGCGCTCGATACGCCCGCGATCGGCGACAAGGCTGATCAGGCGTGCGACCTTGCCGAATGCTTTGGCGGGTTTTTGCAGCAAATCCTCATAGCGCAGCACGAGGATACGTTCGCTTTCCATGTCCGCCCAACTGCGCACATGCTGCGACCATGAACCGAGGAACTCGGTCACGAACAGTGCACTGTTCCCGGTCGCTGCACGCTCGTCGCCCAGATATTCAATCGCCTCGTCGAGGCTGATCGCGAAATGATGCGCCATGCTGATCGTTACATCGAGTGGGTTGCGCACGACGCAGATCGCACCGGCGCTGACCGCAGGCGTCAGCAGTGGCACGCCGTCGTGCATGCCGGCATAGCTGTGCGTCTTGACGAAAACCGTGCGTGGCGCGGACGCAGCGATCGCTGCGTGCACCTGCGGGCGCAGGGCGCACAATTGATCGAAATCCAGTTCCGTACTCGGCCGCCCGGCAACCTGCGAGTAAAGCTCGGGATCGGCTTCGAGGCGACCATACTTCGGCAATTCCGCTAGTGGCACCGGCGTCGGCCGGTTCGCGATCAGATTTGCGATAAACGCGCGCAGCCAGGTATTGCCAGATTTTGGATAGGAGGAGAGCCAGACGATATTGCCCATAAGCGCGCTTTCAGCGGGAGCCTGGAGAAAATGGCGGCATGCCCAACGCTGCGCGCAGCGGATCGAGCAGATCACCGTAGCGCGCCGCGCGCGCGGTGTCGTGGCGCAGGGGTTCGCGTACTTGCGTGGCGCTCGGCGTGTGGACGTCGCGTGCGGCAGCATGAAAGCTGAAGCAGGCGGGCTCGAACGGCAGGCCGCAGAAATCGAGCAGCTCGCGGATGCGGCGTTCCGGATCGGCCAGCAGTTCCTCATAGACGTTTTCGTAGACGTCCCGCGGATACAGTGCGCACCAGTGCTTCATCGCGCGATCGAAGTCGCGCCAGAAGGCGCCGAGGTCCGTAAACGTGCGCGTATATTCGTTTTGAGCGAGATGCTGGCGGTAGCAGGAAACGCAGGTTTCCAGCGGATCGCGGCGGCCGGCGATGATGCGTGCGCCGGGCAGCATCGCGCGGATCGCACCGATATAAAACCAGTTGTACGGCAGCTTGTCGGTAAAGCGCGGACGACGCTTGCGCCAGTGCATAGTGCGTTCGAGATAGTGTCGGCCAAGGCGTTGCCAATCCCGCATCTGCATCGCTGGCACCCATTGCGGGAATGGCTGGCCACGTCGCCGCGATTCCTCGGTCAACACCATCGGCAAATCAGGCAGTTCGCCGGCGCCTTCGACTTGCGAATGCGATGCCAGCACCTGCTCGATCAGTGTCGTGCCCGAACGGGGCTGACCGACGATGAAGATCACCTCGCTGCCGAGCGATTCATCGGTGACGGCTGGCGGCGGCGTGAATGCGTTGAGCACGACATCGACGGCGGCCGCGTGCGCGGCGGCGTTCCACTGCCGTTGCCGGCGCGCGCGCGCGTTGGCCTGCTCCAACACCTCAAGCGCCGCAGCGCACTGGCCGGCATCGTCGAGCGCCCTGGCGAGAGCGAAGCCCATCGCGACGAAGTCGGCGTCGCTCGTGTCGTTGCGCCGCATGGACTCGCGCAGGCGCGCGATATCGTCGACGTTGAGGTACCGCATCTTGAGATCGGCAAGTCCCCACCACGCCATTCCGGATTGCGGTTGGCTCGCGAGCACGCGCCGGTATTCGGCGACGGCCTCGTCGATGCGGCCTTGGGCGCGCAGCATGTCGCCCAGTATCACGCGCGCGGTCGCATGCTCGGGGTCGAGCGCTAGCACGCGCTGCAGTGCGTCGGCCGATTCGGTGACGCGCATGCTGCGCATCAATGCCAGACCGAGATTGAATCGGGCGACGACGAGACCGGGATCAAGTGCACAGGCGTGGCGCAGCGTTGTGATCGCGCCATCGTAGTCGCCGACATCGATCAGCGTGGCGCCCAGCGTGTTGCGGTAGAGCGCATCGTGTGGCCGCTGCGCAATCGCGCGATGCAGCGCCGTGATCGCCGCCGTGGCGTTACCGCGCAGGCTCTGCATTCCGGCGAACAGGCGCAACACTTCAGGATGTTCGGGAAAGGATGCAATCAATCCGGCAAGATGGAGGTTGGCTTCGTCGGCGCGGCCGCGTTCGAGCGCTCGCGCAGCCGCCAGTACGCTGGTAATCGCGGCCGGCGAAAGCCCCAGCAGGCGCGAATTTGACTGCAAGGTTGCAACGGGCGTCATCGCGCGATCCGCTGTGCAACAAGCAAGCGAAAGGTGTGCGGTGGGGTGCAAGAGAACTTCATCGGGTATGCAAGCCCGGATGGAGAGTGGCTAAACAGGCAGATCATGCGAGATGACGCGAAGTAGTGAGGTGTGAATTTTCCAGCCGTACTGCGAGGCGTAGTATCGAGGGGCCGAACAAAACCGGAACATGGGTGGCATGCGACGCACGTCAATGCTGATCTGGATCACGAGAGTAAGGCGACGAAGTTCTGCTTCAAGGCATCATCGGAAAAAGGTGGCAGGCCCAGCGCGGTGCGCAGCGGATCGAGCAGGGCACCATAGCGATGCGCGCGTGCGGTATCGCGCCGCAGGGGTTCGCGTACTTGTGTGGCGCTGGGCGTGTGCACTTTGCGTTCGGTTTTATGAAATTCCAGACAACCAGGCTCGAACGGTAAATCACAGAATGCAAGTAGGTCACGAATCTTCGTTTGCGGATCGACCACCAGTTCTTCGTAGATGCTTTCGTAGACATGTGCCGGATGCAGCTTGCGCCAATGTTTTACCGTGCGGTCGAAATCGCGCCAGGCCGCTGCAAGATCGGCGAAAGTGTGGGTATATTCACTGTTGGCCAACCGTTGGCGGTAGCACGAAAGACAGGTTTCCAGGGGATCGCGCCGGCTCACGACGATCCGTGCACCGGGCAGCATCGCGCGGATTACCCCAGCGTAATGCCAATTGCTCGGCATCTTGTCGGTGAAATGCGGGCGACCGGTGCGCCAGCGCGCCGTACGTTCGAGATAACGAAAGCCCATGCGCTCCCAGTCGCCAGGCGAAAGCGCCGAGACGAACTCCGGGAAAGATTTGCCGAATCGTTTCACCTCTTCCATCAGCACGCTTGGCAGGTCCGATAGTTCACCACCGCCGTCAACCAGCGAATGCGACGCGAATACCTGCTCGGTCAAGGTTGAACCCGAGCGCGGCATGCTGACAATGAAGATCGCCTCATGACCCAGCGGTTCGGCCGCACCGGCGGGTGGCGGCGTGAACGCCTTGAGGATTGCATCGATGTGCGCGGTATATACCGACGCGTCCCAACGCATGCGTGCGCGCACGCGCGCGTGCGCCTGGGCAAGGGCGGCGAGCGATTCGGTATAAAGCCGACGGTCGTCGAGCGCCTTGGCCAGGGTGAAGCCCATGGCGGACAGATCGTCTTCGCTTGCGCCGGGATGCCGCATGGCCGCGCGCAGATTCTCGAGATCGTCATCGGCAAAACGTTGCGTCTTGATCTCCGCCAATCCCCACCACGCATTACCGGCATGTGCCTGTAGTTCGATGATGGCGCGATATTCGGCGATTGCCTCGTCGAGACGGCCCTCGGCACGGAACATGTCGCCGAGGATGACGCGCGCATTGATTGCGAGTTCCGGCGATTGTGACACCGCGCGCCGTAGCGCTACGGTAGCCTCATCCACGCGCATGCAGCGAACCAGGGCGAGGCCGAGGTTGTACCAGGCCGTAGTGTATTCCGGGTCCAGTTCGCAGGCGCGGTGCAAGGCACTGATCGCTTCGTCGTAACGGGAAGCTTCGATCAGCGCCGAGCCTAAGGAACTCCAGTACGCTGCATCGTTCGGACGCAGTGCGATGGCGCGTTTCATGATCGCCAAGGCCCCCTGGGAATCGCCGCGAAGGGATTGCAGGCCGGCGTAAAGGCGCAGTACTTCTGGATGATCCGGATGCACCGCGAGCAGGCCCTGCAGACGCTGTTCGGCATCAATGACCCGGCCGAGGCTGAGCGCTTGCATCGCGGCCGTGACGCGTCGACCTGCGCCGCGCGACAAACCCTCCAGGCGCGAATCAGGCGGTGGTGATGCGGACTCGGTATTCATGCAAGGGGAAGCGGTCATTGTCTCAAGGTGGGTTGGCATATGCTCGATTGCAAGCGCAGCCGCAGGCATTAGAACATCAAGTAGGTCGAAACAATGTACTTGTCGTTTGAGCGCGGCGGCAGGCCGGCGTGCTGAAACATCCAGTAAGGCGGGAACATGAGCAATCGACCTGCGCGCGCTTGTATCTTGATTCCCAGATCGGGAAATTCGGTTTCGCCGCCTTCGGCGACGTCGTTGAGATACCAGAGGAAAACGAGATAGCGCTGGCTTTTTATGTCGATCGCGTCGAAATGCGGTTCAAAGTAATCTTCGTTGGCAACGCGATAGCGCTTCAGGCGCAGATCATCGATCGTGGGCCGCGCAGGCACTGCAAGCGTGAGTGGCAAGCTCTTGTTGTATTCGGCGAGATATTTGTCGATCTGCGCATGAAAAAAACCGAGGAACGCCGGGTCGGCAATCGGCGTCAGATTCAGTTCCACCCAGGTGCTGTGCTTGATCCCGGGATGGTGGCCGCGCCCGTTCGGTACGTGGCGATCGCTGGACCGTTCGAACTCGGCCACCATACGCTCGCAGAAATCGGGCGCAAGCGCGGCATCGTAGTAGCGCACATAGCTGTGCAGATGGCTGAGGCCGATTTCAGGCATGGTAGCCCCAATGTTGCATGATCGGTTTCAGGGTCGGAAGAATCGGCTCGAAGTACTGCTGATAACGCCGCCAGCGATCGACGGCCTTTTTGTTTGGCGGCTCAATCACGCCGGTATAACTGGGTGTACTGATGAAGCCTTTGTCGCGGGCGTGCTGATCGAAGCGTTGCATTGGCGTGGGGTCATCCAGACCGAGGAAGTCGCCGATGCGTTTCACATTGCCGGCAAAGTCGTCGAGCAGATCTTCATAGCGCGAATGGATCAGCCGGGGTTTCAGCAGGTCCGCGTGATACACCCAGGATTCCATCGCATTGACGTAGCCTTGCGCGAGCCGCTCCAGGCTCGAGCACAGCACTGTAAATGGTTTTGCACTGAAATTCTGCATGTAGTTCGACAAGATCACGTCGCAGGGATGGCGCAGCGCCAGGATGATCTGCGCATTCGGGAAAAGCCGGTTGATCAAGGGCAGGCGCAACATGTGCAACGGATTCTTGTCAACCAGGCGCTGACCTTGCCGGCGCGGCGCGACCTGTGCGCTCAATTGCCAATACAAACGGCGCAGTTCTTCGCACTGCGCCGCACTGAGCTTGCCGAGATCGTGGGGATAGATGCAGCCGAAGCGGCTCATGTGCTCAATCAGATTCTGCAGAAAGGCGCGTTCGTCCATCGATTGCAAGTTGGGGTGAGCGTCGAGCATTTGTTCGAGCATGGTTGTGCCGGAACGCGGAAAGCCGACAACGAAAATCGGCGACTCCAACATGGAAGGAGCCGGATAGTCCGGCCAGGATTCGCGCGTTTTCGCGTCGATCCATTTTGTTGCCGAGAACAATGGTTCCGCATCCGGCTTCACGAGTTCAGGCACGGCCATCCGCGCAAGCAGCAGTTGGCGCTTGTGTGCCTCGGCAAGCGCGGCCATCGCGGCATCTGAGTTCCCTTGCCGGTCGTGGACCTTGGCGAGGGAAAAATACAGATGGTCCGCGCGCCAGGGTTTGAATTTCGCATCGGCCGTGTCGGCAAACGCGGCAATCAGGCGTTCGAGCAGCGCGCAGGCGTGGGCGGGGTCCTTTTCCCGCAGCGCAAAGGTTGCCTGGGCGTTGATCACGTCATAGCGCAGCTTGGCGTCGTCGATGGACTCCGGCGAGGGCAACTGCGCGAGCATCGCCCGCGCCTCGTCGAGCCGATTGATGCGTTCGTACAGCACGACCAGATGAGCGATGGCGCGCAGATTGTGCAAATCTTTGCGCAACAGATCCTCGAAAAGGCGCATACCCTCGTCGGCCGTGCCGACCGAACTCATCAGGCTGGCGAGTTCGATCGTCAGTTCGTCGGAAAGCCCGGTCCATCGGTTCCGCGGCTCGAGCTAATTGCCTGGCCAGATCACGTTCATCCAGCGCAATGCACATCTGCGCGGCATAAATGCGGGCTTCAGGTGAAACCGGGTCGAGCGCGTGCGCAGCGAAAAAGCAATCGCGTGCCTCGGGGTATTGGCCATATTCGAGCAGGAGATAGCCTAGATTGATATGCGCAAGGAAGAATTTCGGATCAAGTTCGATTGTTTTTCGATACGCTTCCTCAGCTTGTGGCAGTTGGCCGGCGTTGCGCAGTGCGGTGGCCAGGTTATTCCAATGAACAGCAGACTGAGGAATGAGCAGCGTTAAATCCCGCCAGGCTTCTACCGCGTCCGCAGGGCGGTCCTGCAGTTGCAAAGACATGGCCAGCAACATCCTGCCGTCCTCACTGCCCGGTTCGAGTGCGAGCCAGGCGCGGGTCATCTGTTCGGCCTCAAGCGGTCGGCCTTGCTTGAGGGCAGAAACGAT
This sequence comes from uncultured Gammaproteobacteria bacterium, assembly GCA_963804695.1. Lineage (GTDB taxonomy): Bacteria > Pseudomonadota > Gammaproteobacteria > Xanthomonadales > Rhodanobacteraceae > Rudaea. Next base: position 1,735,642 of record CAWDRH010000003.1, on the reverse strand, counting down.
GCTGGGAATGTCGGCTGAAGTGGTGTTTTGCATAGCGGGTGGGCGGGTAACGCGGTTGACAGCTTACTTAGAATAACTAAAAGACCAGCCAAGATGTTGCGCGGGCTGGCCGCCGTGCAAAAAAAAACCGCGCGGCGAGCCGCGCGGTTTCAAATGCCAATTTTATTTGCTTAGAACTTGACGGTCACGCTGGCATGGTAGTACCGGCCCATGACGTCGTACGTGTTCACGTCGGTGTCGGCATTGAGCACGTTGTTCTGGAACATCAACGGTGGCTGCTTGTCGAACACGTTGTCTACGCCGACCTGGACGAAGGTATTGATCGGCTCGATGTTGTAGCCCACCGAGAAGTTGTTGGTGGTTACCGAGCCAAAGTGCAGTACCGGACCGATCGGATTGGGGAAGTAAGCATTGGTGCTCGATTCCACAGCCGATGGGCCAAGGCCGGGTTCCGTGTAGCCGATCTTGACCGGCCCGACATAGCGCGTCGTCCAGTTGGCGCTGAACGCACCCAGATTCCAGTCGAGGCTTGCCAACGCACGCACGCGCGCGAAGTTGCCGTAGGTCTTGTCGTAGTGACCGGCGAGCGCCTGGTTGAAACCACCCTGATCGACGTTGTATTCCTGGATGTAGGTGGCATCGAAGCCGACGCGGAAATTGCCGAACGACGTTTCAGGCAAGCGGTAGTGAGCGCCGAAGTCGAAGCCCTGATCGGTAAGATTACCCGAGTTGAACGCACTCTCGGTCACGAACTTGATCGAACCATCGGGATTGCGGAAGATGTCTCCGCAGATCGGGCCCTGGGTGTTGAAACATTGGGTCAGGATGGTCTGCGCAATGCCGGGACCGGACACGATCAGGTTGTTGAGCAGGATGCGGTAGTAATCCGCATTGACCGACAGGCCGGGAATCCAGCTCGGATCGTAGACAAAGCCGTAGTCGAACGACTTGCCGAACTCGGGCTGCAGTACCGCAGTACTGAGACCGTGGTTGGCAGCAAACTGCGAACCCATCACAAAGCCGGTCAGCTGCGAGAAGATCTGCGGCGGAACGTTGTATCCCTGACACGCCTTGTTGCCGGACACGCCCGGCGTGCCCGCGCAAGGATCGGTCGCCGTCGGTGCATCGGCTGAGGGACCCGCGTAGAGGTTCGTCAGCGTCGGCGCACGGAACACCTTGGAGGCCGTGCCACGCAACAGCAGGTCTTCGATCGGCCGGTACTCGATGGCAACTTTCCAGTTGTTGGTGCTGCCGAAGTCGCTGTATTTCGAGTAACGATCGCCAAGGTCGATGTTCAGGGAGTGAACGCCGGGCAGATCCTTGAGCACCGGGATCAGCAATTCGGCATACGCTTCCTTCACGGTGTAACCACCCTGGGCAGGGGAGGAACAGATCGAACTCGGGCCCGCACAGCTCAGCTCCGGAACACCGCCGACTTCGGAATAGGTCGTGTTGATCAACGGATCAACTCCGTCGTTCAGGTACTCCTTGCGATTCAACGCGCCAGCGGCAAGCTGGACATCGCCAGCCGGCAGGCTGAACAACGAACCGTTGACCGAGACTTCCTCGGATTTCGTCTGATACAGGGTCGACAGGTACGGGTTGATCTTGGCGGAATTGAGGATTGCCTGGGTGGACGGATCAGTCTGATTGAAGATGTCGATCGGTGTGCAACTGCCGGCGCCCGGTGCCGTGGTGCAGCTGAAGTCCGGATCGATGGCACCGAAGTCGACGTAATTAAGCAATTGCTGCTCAACAGTCAGCTTGCCGTAGCTGAAATGCGCGTCCCAATTCCAGCTTGTGTCGCCGATATTGCCCTTGAAGCCGAAGTTGCCCATCTCGGTCGTGTTGGAGAGCTTGTCGCCACGATCGCCGATCGATGTCAAACGCAAGGCGATCGTACTGGAGGCACCATTGGTGCCGAAGGTCACGCCAAACGGATTGTAGTACTGGTCCGCCGGCACAACGATATTGTTGCTGACCAAATCGAAGGGATACGGTGCAACCTGGGTGTGCGTGACGGTCTTGTGGTACAGCAGCTCGGCATAGGCCTCGACATTGTCGGTGAGCTTGTAGCTGCCCAACACGAACGCACCGGTGCGCTCGTTCGGGACATAATCGTAGTTGCCGACCGACTGGAAGTTGAAGCTATCGGTGGCGCTATGGTAGCAACGGAAGTCGGCCGCCGTGGGTGGCGTGGTAATGCTGGGGAGCTGATTACCCGAGAGGGTGACCGAGGTGCAGCCCAGTTGCGTCGCGATCGGCGAACCCGCGGGCAGGAAGAACCGGCCGCCCGGCGTGCGCGAGGAACCGGCATGCGTGTTGATACCGGTGTTGTAGATGTACTGCGCATTCTTTGAAAATTCGCGATTGGCGGCCGAGACCGGATCCTGCTTGTCGTACTGGACGCCAAACATGATGCTGCCTTTGTCTGTCGTCTGGCCGAATATGAAGTGGGTGGCCTGGCGCTCGCCATCGTCACGATCGGAGATGCCGTAATCCGTGCCGAATTCCGCGCCCTGGTAGTTGGTCTTGGTGATGATGTTGACCACGCCACCGATGGCGTCGGAACCGTACACCGCGGAGGCGCCGTCGTTCAGCACTTCGATGCGTTCGACGACTGCAACCGGAATCAAGTTCAAATCCTGCAACTGGAACGGAATGCGATGGCCGTTGAGCAGCAGCAAGGTGCGGTTCGAACCGAGGCCGCGCAGGGACACGCCAGCCGTACCAACGCCACCGTTGTTGACTGCGGGATTCATCGCATTGCCCGCCATGGACGGCAACTGCTGGATCAGATCACCCAGGTTAACCTTGCCCGAGGCCTTGATCTCGGCACTGGAGATCGTGATCACCGGGTTTGCGGTTTCGACATCTACACGGCGGATGTTCGAGCCCGTCACCACGATGGTTTCGAGAGCCTGACCTTTCTGGTTCTGGTCAGCATTGTTTGCAGTACCGGCGTCCTGCGCATTCGCAGTCAGCGTACCGGCAGCGGCGACTACACCCAGCGACAAAGCCAGGCGAACCGCCGACGAAAGTTTATTTACGTCGAGTCTCATTACACTCTCCAACGTCAGGGTTGTATACAACAGATTCGGGACAAGTTCCTTCCTGGAACGGTCAAAACGCCACACCTAAAGCCTTGGCAGCGAGCGATACTAACAACATTTGTTTAACATGGGAATCCCTGCGGCCTTTCGGCTGCAAGCGATTGAAAAACGTGGAGGTTTCGACTAACGGGCGCCGCCGGCATGTTAACGGGGCGGTCGCGGAGCCGATTTGCGGGGCGCTTTCGGGAGTGCGAAACCGCACCGGCCACGCAGTGCGCGGCTTACAAATCCTGGTGATACTGGACGTAGGGCACGCGCGCCTGGCTGGGGTCGGCTTCCTGGGCCGCGGGGCTGGAGAGCAACGGTGCGCTGCCAGAGGACCACAGATTTTGCGCGCCGACACTGAATACGCCGCGCCAAGGGGCACGCCAGGAAATTCCCAAGTCCACGCTGCTCCAGCGCTGACCGCTGGCGAGCGGATCGGTCGGACCGAGCACGCGGCCGACGATCAGGCCGCTGAAATCGCCATGATGCACGCCGAAGCTCAGCGCGGCCTGATTGAAATTGGCGCTCAGTGGATTGCCGGGCAGATCGAACTGCAACCGGCTCAGGGCGGCGCCCAGATCAAAGCTTTGGGTTGCGTCCAGATGCCAACTGCCAATGGCGCTGACGCCGGAGTTCTGCACGTTGGCGAACTCCGCGCCTGGAACCACCAAGGTCGGCAGGGCTTCGTCGCCGATGCCGGAGAACAGATCCCACGCCGACGGTTGTGCCGTAGCCGTATGCAGGGGTTCGTTATAGTGCAGCCAGGAAAGTCCGTAACCCAGATCCAGATTGAAATCGCCGGCACTCACGTTCGTACCCAAGCGCAGGGATTCGCGGTTGGCGGCGGGTGTCACAAAGGTGCAGGGGCTGTCGATCGCCAGCACCGGCGCCGTGGTGCAGCCGAACGATGCCGCAGCGGGATTGAGTGGCGCGAGCACGATGCCGCGGCCGAATTTGGCATAGCTCGTGGCATTGTCGCCAAAGCGCAGTGACAGACCGCCGGTGACGAAATTGGTGACATCGACCAGTTGCCAGTCGGTGGCGGAACCTATTTGCGGCGCTTGCGGCAAGGTCGGCGCGCCGTTGCTGTTGCCGCCGAAGGCGATCATGGCGAGGATGCGTCCATCCGATGTGGCCCAGAGCGGCATTGCCGCCGACGTGCCGGTGTCGGCCGCGGACTGCGATAGCAAACTGGCAGACGGCGCCATAGTCCGCGTTGCCGGCGAAGTATTGGACAACACCGGCTGCGCCCAGCTCAAGGCGGGCGTCAAGGCAAACAGCAGAATGGCAGCGGAAAGGCGCATCGGTATCAATCAGCGAACGGCAGAACCTTCAGATCATCGCTTGTCCGCCAAGTTCCGGGTGGAAGCAAACTGACGCAAGCAGAGGTATTCTACTGCAAATTATGGAAAACTAACAATTACTCTGCATTGTCCCGAGATGCCCTGGCATGAACATGGGTCGATGTCGCTGCTGCCGGTGATCGTATCCGCCTCCGTACTGCGGGGGAACCGCTACACTACCCGTCTTACAAAGACTGTCCGCCACGCATGTCCCTGCTTGCCCGCCCACGTTCCGAACCAGCTCCACCGGCCACTTCGAAGGAAGCCCGACGGGGCGTGACGACGGCCGATTTTCCGGCCGGCGCCTTGTTGGATCTGCTGCGTGCAGTGACTCCACAGGAGATGGCCGACGCCACGCGCCGGTTGTTGGCCGACTGGCTGGACGCCGGGCAGGCTGAAATCCACTGGCGATCGACTAAGGGCGAGACGACAACGGGCGAGACAGCGTCATCTCCGCTGGAGCAACTCGCGCAGCAGGCGATGGAGCACGCTGCCGAGGTGACGGAATCCGTTGCGGCCGGCAGGGCATTACGCATTGCCGCGCCGCTACATGCTCAAGGCGCCGTGGTCGCAGCCTTGGTGTGCGAACTGCCGGTGGAACGCTGGTCGGCAGTGGAATCGCGCGAATGTTTCAGCCAGGTTGTGTTGCTTGCGGAAGTGCGTCTGCACGAGATGCACGCCTTGGACGACCTGCGCCAGACGGTGCTGAGCCTGGAACAGGCCGAGCGTTTGCAACGCGCGCTGTTTGCGATTGCGGATCAGGCCGGCGCCGACCGCGAATTGCCGGAAGTATTCCGCAGCCTGCACGAAATCGTCGGCAGCCTGATGTATGCGGAGAATATTTACATCGTGCTTTACGACCGCACCCGCGAGTGCTTCCGGTTTCCGTACTACGTCGATACCGTCGACAACGATCCACCGGATCCGGAAACGGAATTCTCGATGCGCGAGCGTGAGCGCAGCTTGACTTGGTATCTGCTCAAATCCGGCGTCGCGATGCGCGGGACCTTGGACGAGATCAAGGCAACGGTCGGGCCTCTGGCGGATTTCGGCCCCGACTGTGTCGACTGGCTCGGTGTCCCGCTGTTGCGCGGAGGCAAAGCCGTCGGTGGCATCGTTGTACAAAGTTATACCGAAACTGCGCGTTACACCGAGCGCGACCAGGCGGTGCTCGCCTACGTCGCCCAGCATATCCAGACCGCGCTCGAACGCCGTTCTGCGCACGAGGAACTCGAACGCCGCGTGGCCGAACGCACCGATGCGCTGCGCGACGCCAACCGGCTGTTGCAGCAGCAGGTGCTGGAGCGCCAGCGCGGCGAGCGCCTGCAGGCGGCGCTGTTCCGTATTGCCGAGCTGGCCAACAGCACCGAGAGTCTGGAGGATTTCTACGCCGCCGTGCACCGCGCCGTAGGCGGACTGTTGTACGCGCGGAATTTTTATATCGCCCTGCTTTCCGACGATCAAAGTTACCTCAGTTTTCCGTATTCGGTCGACGAACGCGACATGAAGCGTGAACCGCGCAAACTCGGCGAGGGTCTTACCGAATATGTGCTGCGCACCGGCAGCGCGCTGCTTGCCGATCGTGCCGGACTCGAAAGTCTGTATGCGAAGGGTGCGGCGCGACCGATCGGCACGCGTTCGCGCAGTTGGCTTGGCGTGCCCTTGATCTGCGACGATCGCGCGGTCGGCGTGCTTGCGGTGCAGAGCCATTCCGCCGAACACCGCTACACCCCACGTGATCAAGAGTTGCTCACCTTTGTTTCGTACCACATTGCCAACGCGCTGGAACGCAAGCGCAACGGCGAATCGCTCAAACGGACCTACGCGGAACTGGAGCAACGCGTGGTCGAACGCACCAGCGAACTGGCTACGGCCAACCGCGATCTGCGCGAACACATCGCCGTGCGCGAACGCATGGAGCGCCAGCTCAAGCATGAAACCCTGCACGATGCGCTGACCGGTCTGCCCAACCGCAATTTTCTGCTCGAACGCATGAGCCAGTCGCTCGCAGCGTTCGCGCGCGATCCACGCCACGGTTTCGCGGTGTTGTTCCTGGATCTGGATCGTTTCAAGGTGGTCAACGATTCGGTCGGTCATCTGATCGGTGACGAGCTGCTCAACGAAGTCGGCGGCCGCATCGCCGGTTGTCTGGAATCGCGCGATCTGGTCGCGCGTCTGGGCGGCGACGAGTTTGCGATCCTGCTCAACGACATCGAAGATGCGGAGGATGCCTGTGCACTCGCGCAGCGCGTGATCGACGTGCTCAATGCGCCAATCCGGCTGGGCGGGAAAGAAGTGTTCACCTCGACCAGCATCGGCATTGCGCTGGCCGCTCCGCGTTATCGCAAGGCCGAAGAACTGTTGCGCGACGCCGACGTCGCGATGTATCGCGCCAAGGCCGAGGGCCGCCGCCGCTACGCGTTGTTCGATGAACATCTGCACAAGGAGGCGATGCAATTGCTGGAACTGGAAAGCGATCTGCGTCGAGCCATCGATCGCAGCGAATTCATCCCGTTTTTCCAGCCGATCGTGCGCCTTGCCGATCGCGTCACGGTCGGCTACGAAGCCTTGTTGCGCTGGCAGCATCCGGAACGCGGCCTGCTCGAACCGGCCGATTTTCTCGGCGTCGCCGAAGATACCGGTGCCGCCGAGCAAATCGACTGGCAGATGTTCGAGCGCGTGTTCGAGATTGCGCCGTCGTTGCCCGGCAGTGGCGGTTTCATCAGCATCAATCTGTCCGGGCGGCATTTCCGTTCGGAAACCCTGGTCGAGCAATTGCTGGCCTTGCTGCGGCGGCATGCGATCCGGCCCGAAAGCGTGCGCATCGAAGTGACCGAACGCATGCTGATCGAGAATCCGCCTACCGCCAAGCGCATGCTCGATGCCTTGCGCAGTGCAGGCGTCGGCACGTCGCTCGACGATTTCGGCACCGGTTATTCGTCGCTGAGTTATCTGCACCAGTACTCGTTGCAGGCGCTCAAGATCGATCGCTCGTTCATCGCCGACCTTGCTCCCGACCAGACCGGTGGCAGTGCCGCGGTAGTGCGCGCGATCCTGGCGCTGGCCGGCAGTCTGGGCATGCAGGTCATCGCGGAAGGCATCGAGACGGAAGCGCAGCACGACATTCTGGTCAAACTCGGTTGCGCCTACGGCCAAGGCTTCCTGTACTCGCGGCCGCAGCCGGCACATGTCTGGATTGAGCGTGCCGTCGTCGGGTGACGCCGTGAACTTGACTGCATGTTGAAATTTCAGGCTGCGCCCGACCGGATCGCTGCGGGACATTCGCACCTATCCGCTGGTGAATCCGGGTCACGTGGAGTCTCGCATGGCGCGAACAAATAAGCCGCCGCGGTGGCGGCGTGTGTTGCGTGCCTTGCTGATTGCGGCGCTCATCTGGGTTGCCGTCACTTGGCTGTTGGTGCTGCTGTTGCGCTTCGTGCCACCGGTGACGTCGGCGTTCATGCTTGAACGCCGCCTGATCGCGTGGCATCACGGCCAGCAGAATTTTTCCATCAAGTACCATTGGGTGCCCTGGGAAAAAGTATCCACCGAGTTGCCAATCGCGGAGATCGCGGGCGAGGATCAGAAATTCCCGTTCCATCACGGCTTCGACGTGCAGGCCATTCAGAGCGCGCTGGACGAAGCCGACGAAGGCGAGCGCCTGCGCGGCGCCAGCACGATCAGCCAGCAGACCGCCAAGAATCTGTTCCTGTGGGGCGGCCGCAGTTTTGTGCGCAAGGGGCTGGAGGCTTATTTCACCGCGCTGCTGGAAGTTACGTGGCCGAAGCGGCGCATTCTCGAGGTGTACACCAACATCGCCGAACTCGGCGACGGCATTTACGGCGCGGACGCGGCAGCGCGGGAATTTTTCCACGAAGCGCCGTCGCAACTGGATTCGCGTCAAGCTGCCTTGTTGGCGGCAGTGCTGCCGAATCCGAAGAAACTCCATCCGGATCACCCGTCCGCCTATGTCCTGCGTCGCGCGGACTGGATCGAGCGCCAGGTGCGGCAATTGGGTGGTGCGAGTTATCTGCCGCGTTGATTCTGCATCGATGCCATTGTTGCGGATTCCGGTATCAGGAGGCGCAGCATCCCGATTGCTGCGACGAGTCCGGCGAATTGCGCGGCGACGAAGCCGGGAATGTCCAGTGGGCGGATACCGGCGAACGTGGCGGTCAAGCTGCGCGCCAGCGTCACCGCGGGATTGGCGAACGAGGTTGAGGCTGTAAACCAGTAGGCACTGGCGATATAGGCGCCTACCAGTGCGGGCACTGCACGTGGCCGCGCGCGCAGGCCGAGCACGATCGTCAGCAGCAGACCGGCGGTCGCGACTGCTTCGCTGAGCCATTGGCCAGCGCCTGTGCGTGGTTTGATGCCGAACTGGATCGGCGCCAGGTCGAACATTAGATGCGCCAGCATTACGCCACAGACTGCGCCGGTAATTTGCACCAAAATATACATTGCCGCATCGCGCCACGACAATTCGCCGCGCCAGGCGAAGCGCCATGCTCACTGCAGGGTTGAAATGCGCGCCGGAAATCGGACCGAGCAATTCAATCAGCACCCACAGTCCGAGACCGGTCGCGATCGAATTGGCGAGCAGGGCAACCGCCGCGTTGCCATGTGCCAGTGCATCGCCCATCTGGCCGGAGCCGACAATGATCGCAAGCAGTGCGGTTGTTCCCAGCCATTCTGAAAATAGACGTTGGAATCGTGTGTTCATGCGGTGATGCCGACGTTGTCCAGTTCAAGCAGCAAAGCCAGCACTCGCTGTTCAATGTCATCGCGCACGCGACGGAAGCCGGCGTCATCCAGATGCTTCGGGTCCGGCAAGGCCCAATCGATGCGGCGCGCGCCAGGAACCCACGGGCAGGCATCGCCGCAGCCCATCGTTACCACGGCATCGAATGCTTCACTGCCGATTGAATCCAGCGATTTCGATTGCTGCATAGACAAATCAGCATCGCGCTCGGCCATGAACGCAATCGCGCGCGGGTTGATCATGCCGGACGGGCGCGAGCCGGCGGACATGGCGATAACCTGTCCCGCACCGTGCATGCGCGCAAACGCTTCGGCCATCTGGCTGCGGTTGGAATTTTCCACGCAGACGAACAGAATTCGCTTCATCCGCAGCGGGCGTCTCTGGTGGTAGAGGACGGACCGCAGCACGTTGCACGAGCGCCAGTCTCGGCGATCTTAGCCGTTGGCGCGGAATACGTCGTCGCCTCGCCGTAAGTGTGGAAACTTTCCCAGCGCAGACCTTGCGGATCCTCGGTCCAGTATTTGTCCGAGTTCGCATAACAGCAGGTTGTGCCGGTTTCGGTCAGACTGATCGCGTCGGCGGCTTTCAGGCGCGTGCCGATTTCTTCCAGTTCCGCAGCATCTTCTGCCTGCAAGCCCAGATGGTCTATGCCCGGCGCACGTTCACGCTGGGAGATGGCGAAGTTCAGGCGCGGATCGTCAAGCATCCATTTGGCGTAATCGGTTTTGAGCACACTCGGCGCGCTGCCGAAGAGCTGCGAATAAAAGCCGACGCTGGTATCGAGATTATGGACATTGACGTGGACATGAAATCGTTTCATCGGCGGATTCTCTGTTTCGGTTTGGGATTGGTTGGCATACAAGCCGTTGTGCTTGCGTCGCAAGGCGCGCCAGCACAACAGTTTTCGGTGAGGTAGGCGAGCAGGGCGTTCATGCGCGCATAGTCGGCGCAACACCAGATAGTGCGGCCGTCGCGACGATCAACGACCAGGCCGGCTCGCCGCAAGGCATTCAGATGATTGCTGAGGGTAGCGCCGGCATGGCCGGTCGCGTTCTGCAAGGTACCGACGGTGAGACCATCGGCACCGGCCTGCACCAGACGGCGATACAGTTCAAGACGATGGGTATGGGCCAGAGCCTTGAGCGCATCGACAGCGGTTGATATTTTCATAATTCCGGAATTATAGAAATAATATTGTTTTTGTCAACCCACTGTCATCTCGTCGCAGTTTCGCCACCGCGATGCTTCGGCTAGGATGCCACCAAGGTCTCTTGTGCAGTCACCCACATGTCGCAACTCGCCGTCGTCGTCCCCGCCTACAACGAAAGTGAAGGCCTGCGCGAATTCCATGCGCGACTGGCGGCGGTGTTCGACCAACTCGACCTCGCCGCCAGCGTGCTCTACGTCGATGACGGCAGCGGCGACGACACCTGGACAGTGATGGAATCTCTGCGCGCGTCGGATGCGCGCGTGGCCACGCTCAAGCTCAGCCGCAATTTCGGCAAGGAACTGGCGCTTACGGCGGGGCTGGATCACGTCGATGCCGACGCGGTGATCGTGATTGACGCCGATTTGCAGGATCCGCCGGAACTGATCCCGGAATTCGTGCGCTGGTGGCGCGAAGGTTACGACGTCGTCTACGGCACGCGTTCCACTCGCGCAGGTGAAAGTCGCCTGAAAAAGTGGACGTCCGCCGCGTTCTATCGCGTGATGGAACGCCTGAGCGCTACCCCGGTGCCGCGCGATACCGGCGATTTCCGCCTGCTCAGCCGCCGCGCGCTGGATGCGATGAAACGTTTGCGCGAACGCCAGCGCTTCATGAAAGGCCTGTTTGCCTGGGTCGGTTACCGGCAGAAAGCGGTGGTGTACGACCGCGATCCGCGTTTCGCCGGCAACAGCAAATTCAATTACTGGCGGCTGTGGAATTTCGCCCTCGAAGGCATTACCTCGTTCTCCGGCGCACCGCTCAAGATCGCCACTTACGTCGGCGTGTTCACGGCCTTTCTGGCCTTCGTGTTCGGGCTGTTCGTGTTTGCCAAGGTGCTGCTGTACGGCGATCCGGTACGCGGCTATCCCAGCCTGCTGTTGGTGGTGTTGTTCCTCGGTGGCGTGCAGTTGATGGCGTTGGGCATGATTGGCGAATACCTCGGCAGGCTGTACGTGGAAGTCAAACAACGACCGCTGTATCTGATCGATGAGCACCGCGCAGCGCGTTCGGATGTGCCATCGCCGAATGCCGACGCGGCGGCTCCCGTGCACGCGCCGCTGCGCTAGAATACGACGAGGTATCCGCACTCCCGTGCGAAGGAGGCGCAATGCGACTGGTCAAGCATCTGCTGGAAGGCAAAGGCAGCGCGATTTACGCAATCGAACCGCAGCGGCCGGTACTCGATGCGATTCGCATGATGGCCGACAAGTACGTCGGCGCCTTGCTGGTGATGGAGGGCGCACAGTTGATCGGCATCGTTTCCGAGCGCGACTACGCGCGCAAGGTCATCCTCAAGGGACGTTCATCGGCCGACACTGCGGTGAGCGAAATCATGTCGGCGCCGGTCGTCACCGTCGCGCTAGGCGACAGCGTCAATCACTGCATGAAGCTGGTCACCGAAAAGCGCATGCGTCATTTGCCGGTAGTGGAACAGGACAAGGTGATCGGCATGCTCTCGATCGGCGATCTGGTCAAGGCCGTGATCGACGATCAGGCCGAGCAGCTCGAGCACTTGCAGCGTTATATTGCCGGATGATCGATTGACGCTGAGTTCGTTGCGCCCGCCGGGGCATAATTGGCCATGAGCCTCGATCCTGCCCTGCGCGCCCGTTTGCATCAGCTTTTGGCCGATTACGGCACCAAAGTGCGGCGTCTGGTCGAAGGTCACGGTCTGGGCCAGCACGGCATCGACCCCGCCGATATCGAGCAGGAAGTGCGGATCCGGCTGTGGAAAGCGCTGGAACGTGACCGGAATGCGGCCTTTCATACGTCTTATATCCAGAGAGTGGTGCTGTCTGCGGTGATCGACGCGATCCGCGCGGCCAATTCGAGACCGGCGGAATCCCTGCCGGACGAAGGCGAAGAAGGCGCGGACGTGCTGATCGAGCAGCGTGCCGGCCCGGAGCGCAATGCCGGCGGGGCGCAGGATTTCGATCGCGTCGTGGCCTGTCTGGCGGAGTTGCCGGAACGTCGCCGCGAGGCGGTGACCCTGCATTTGCAGGGCTACACGCCGCGCGAGATCGGCGAGCGCAGCGGCACTTCGGAAGAAGCAGCGCGCAAGCTGCTCGAGCGTGGCATGCAGACCCTGCGCGAGCGTCTTGTGGCACTAGGTTTTGGAGAGTTCGATGAGTGAGCCAAATTTGAGCAGGTCCAGCTTGACCGAGTTATATCGACGCGAGATCGCGAGTCGCGTGGATACGACTTTGACCGATGCCGACCAGATCGATGCGCAGATTGCGATTTCTCCGGCCCGCGCCGAATTGTCGAGCTTCCGTAGCGAACTGGAGCCGCTGTCGGCAGGACTGAGTGCGGAGTTGGCTGTGATGTTCGCCGCTGACCGGCGCGCAGCGCATGTGCGTGCGATAGCGCCACGACGTGTGGCGCACGCAACCCGCCATTGGCGCGGCGCCGCCGCCGCACTGGCGGCCAGCTTGATCGTCGCGACAGGCATTTGGGGTATGCATCGCTCGGTGCAGGCACCGCAGGTTGCCAAGCGAGTACTACCGGATCGCATCTTCACTGGTTTCGACGAGCATGCGATCGCGTCAAGGCCGCCCACAGGCGATGTGATTTTCCGCGGCGAATTCCGCAGCGACGAGATCTTCAACTCGAAAACCCACGACGGCTGATCACCGTCGTTTCTGCATCGAACAAACGCCTGGCTCTGGCCGGGCGTTTGCTTTTGGGAAGTCGACCGGGAATGAACGCTTTTTGATCTTTGCACTCAGGTACGAGTGCAAGACGAATCCTCAGATTTCGACCGCATTCGCGTGCTCGCGTGTTGCCGCGAACGTAATTTCGGGCCAACGTTCCTGGGTTAGTTGCAGATTCACCCGCGTCGGCGCCAGATACACCAGTTCTCCGGCCGCATCGAATGCAAGATTCTGCGCTGCCTTCTCCTTGAAATCTGCAAGCTTCTTGTCATCGTTGCAGTGAATCCAGCGCGCGGTGATTACGGCGACATTGCTCGAACGCGCAGTCGACGCTGTATTCGTCCTTCAAACGATAGGCGACGACATCGAACTGGAGTATGCCGACCGCGCCGAGAATCAGGTCGTTCGACATCAGTGGCCGGAAAAACTGCGTCGCGCCTTCCTCGGACAACTGCGCCAGACCCTTTCTGCAGCGCTTTCATCTTCAGTGGATCGCGCAGGCGTGCACGGCGGAACAGCTCCGGCGCGAAATTCGGGATGCCGGTAAACGCCAGCGCTTCGCCCTCGCTGAAGGTGTCGCCGATCGAGATCGTGCCGTGATTGTGGATGCCGATCACGTCGCCCGGGTAGGCTTTTTCCACAATGTCGCGTTCGCTGGCCATGAAGGTCAGCGCATTGGCGAGCTTCATTTCCTTGCCGCTGCGCACCTGGAACGCCTTCATGCCAGCCGTCGAAGCGGCCCGGAACAGATGCGCATGAAGGCGACGCGGTCGCGATGCATCGGGTCCATGTTCGCCTGGATCTTGAACACGAAGCCGGTAAGTTTCTCCTCGTCGGGCTGCACTTCGCGCGTCGTCGTTCCACGCGGCTGCGGCGACGGCGCGTGCTCGACGAAGAAATCGAGCAGCAATTGCACGCCGAAATTGTTCACGGCCGAACCGAAGAACACCGGCGTCTGCCGGCCGGCCAGGTAGGCGTCCATGATCGAACGGGTGCGAGGCGCCTTCGACCAGTTCCAGTTCCTCGCGCAGTTCGCGCAGCATGTCGGCGCCGATGCGGCGCTCCAGATTCGGATGCATCGAGTTGCGATCTTTCAGCGAAAAAATCGTGGAATCCTGACGGGTGAAATTCCGCCCTGACTCGTACATGTGAACTTCGCCGGTCAGCAGGTGGTAGACGCCCTTGAGCCGCGAACCCATGCCGATCGGCCAAGTGATCGGCGCACACTGCGATTCCCAGCACCGACTCGACTTCGTCGAGCAATTCGATCGGCGCGCGGCCTTCGCGGTCGAGCTTGTTGATGAAGGTCATGATGGGCGTGTCGCGCAGGCGGCAGACTTCCATCAGCTTGATCGTGCGCTCCTCCACGCCCTTGGCGCAGTCGATCACCATCAGTGCCGAATCGACTGCGGTGAGCACGCGATACGTGTCTTCGCCGAAAGTCCGCATGGCCGGGCGTATCGAGCAAATTGACGATGTGGTCCTCGTACGGGAACTGCATCACCGACGAGGTAACCGAAATGCCGCGCTCCTTTTCCAGCGCCATCCAGTCCGAAGTCGCATGGCGCGCGGCCTTGCGGCCCTTGACCGAGCCGGCCATCTGGATCGCGCCGCCGAACAGCAGCAGCTTTTCCGTCAGCGTGGTCTTGCCGGCGTCGGGATGCGAGATGATCGCAAAGGTGCGCCGGCGGCGGGTTTCTTCGAGATGGTTCGGCATATACAGCGCAGCGCGGCGTTCGTGGGTCGCGCATTATACGTGCGTGGCGAATCGAAGCGGGCATCCGTCGGAATGCGCAATATTGATGCACCGGCTTGCTCCCCCATAAACATTTTGTTTATATTCTGGTAGTGATCCGGAGCTTTGCCAGCAAGGAAATTGAGCAACTGTTCGCCACGGGAGTGACAAGACGGCTGCCGCCAGACATTCTGCGGCGTGCGCTGCAACGTCTGGCGTTACTCGCTGATGTGGGCCGAGCCGAAGATTTGCTTGAGCCGCTGTCCAACCGGTTGGAAGCTCTCAAGGGCGATCGTTCTGGCCAATGGAGTATTCGTATCAACGACCAATGGCGGCTGTGTTTCCGCTTTGAAAACGGCCACGCTTTCGACGTTGAAATTGTCGACTACCACTGAGGTATTCAAACCATGTCCATCCCCGCAACCAAAAACGGGCTGCCGGCATTCCATCCGGGCGAATTCCTTGCCGAAATCCTCGGAGATCGCCGTATGAGTCAGGCGGCCTTCGCCAAGCTCATCGGTGTTTCGTCGATGCGCATCTCGCACGTCGTCCGTGAAGAACGCCCCGTCACTGCTGAACTTGCCCTGCGCTTCGGTCGTGCATTCGGCCAGGCCCCACAATTCTGGATGAACCTTCAAGCCAGCTACGACCTCAAGCTCGCCGAGCGCAAGTTCAAGGGCAACCTGAGCAAGGTGCGTCGGCTCGCGGCTTGAGCCGCACGAGCGAATCAGCTCGGCAGGATGTCGAGCGCCGGCAGCGCGCGCACGATCTTCATTGTTTCGAGGCTGACTGTGATCACGCGCAGGAACAGTTCCAGCGGATAGCGCGGATTGTGCATGGTCTCGATCGCCCAGTCGTTAGCGTCGTTGACGATGCCCGAATCCTTGTCGGTCTTCACGCACTGGCGCTCGACTACCCAGTCCAGTGCGGGCTTGCCGTTGACGACGTAGTCGTAGGCTTCGAGCGGAATGCCGGTGACGGTGATCTTCGCGTTGTAGATCAACGTCGTGAGATCCTTGTCCTTGCCGCGTTTGCCGTATTTCATTTTCTCGACGCGATAGTCGGCGTCGCTGCCGCCGCCGGTCACGACCACGCCCGCGTGCATCGCCACGGTTTCGTAGTTCAGATGCAGTTCGGCGAGATCGCGGCCGGCTTTGCTGAAGGCCCGGAAATCGGTGGCGGTTTTGACGCGCGGAATGCGCGGCAGTTCCTTGCTCAGGTTGTCGGCGTAGCGTTCGCGGTAGTCGGGCGAATGCAGCAGGCCGTAGACGTAGTAGAAGACGTCTTCCTTGCTGATCGCTTCGCCTGGGTAAGTGGATTGGAAGTGGGCGAAACCGGAATCTGTAATCGCGTCGCGACGCTCAGGCATGCTGTCCGTAGATGGTTCGAACAACCCCGATTGCGATGCATCGGTCTCTTCACCATCGGCCCGACCGTAGAGATACAGCGGGAAACATTTACCGGCCGAGTTCATGCCGCGATCAATGACGGAATCGACGATGATAGCGAAAAACTCCTTCTTTCCGCCGACACCAGAGATGCAAATCGCAAGGTTCGAATCGCTTTGTCCGCTCGGAAATATGCGCGGCATCTGATAAGCGCTCCAGATACAGTCCTTGTCGAAGTACATCCATTGCTTCGTGAATGGCCGATACGTCGCGGCAACGATCCGTTTTGCGTTGAATAAAAGACGCTTGCCGCGCTTGACGCGGTTCAGCAGCTTGTCATCCCACACGGATACGTGTGTCGTCTTTCCTCACAAAGACGACTGGCTCATCATTTCCTCCAGACATTTGAAAACGTCGCAATTCTTCGTTGAAGAAATGTGCCATGCGTGCGACGTTCCTCTCGACTGTATTGTGGGAGGAGCTGTAGATCCAGTCATCACGATTTGTTATCGCGCCATCGGAATACAACGAGAACAGCGTTTCGCTTTCGCTGCCGCGCTTGTCGCCCAGCGTGAGAAACGCGCCAGAAGCTGTCATCGCGCTGCTCCAGCCAGTCGCCATGCACATCCGGATGGATTCTCTGCCATGCGAGAGCCTCCGCGATGCCGGCGATGCTTTTGAATTCGGTGATCTTCGCGAGCTTTCTCCTCGCGACTCAGGTAGTCGCCGATGTCGTGAAAATAGATTGTGGCCGTGCTGCGCTGCGTACCGGGTTCTTGACGAGCAGCGAGATCGCGACTGGTGCGCGGCTGCCCTACCGAATACCTTGCCTCCTTCCTTTCGCGCATTCGCCGGAAGTGCGTGATTGCCGCGCAGATGGAAGACATAGATGCTGCTGAACTCCTCGGTCAGGCGCTTTCGGAGGCCATCGGCGGTGTTGCCTCGATGAAGCCCGCATTGGTTACGAAGCCGATGACTCCGCGGTCTTGCCGATGCGGTCGCTGGCCCAGCGGATGGCCCGGATGTAGGAGTCGTAGAGCGTTCTTGTTTGTGGCTGCTGGACTTCGGCGCGCATAGGTGTTTCGGATGCCTGGCATCGAGGATCGGATACGTCGACGTTCTGGTTGTCGTCTGTTCGCGCGAGTCCTGGCCAGCCGAATATGGTGGGTTTCCGACGATCACCCGGATGTCGAGCTTCTTCTGCCGCTTTCGGCGCGCGCTGTTGTCGACGAGCACGCGCATCGACCAGGTCGTCCTTCTCGTACATCTGGAATGTGTCGGTGAGGCAGATGCCTTCGAACGGCAGGTAGTCGCCGCCGACGATGCCGTGATAGGCCGCTTCGATGTTGATCGCGGCGATGTAGTAGGCCAGCAGCACGATCTCGTTGGCGTGGATCTCGTTGCTTGTATTTGTGCGGCAGTTCCTCAGGCGTGATCAGGCCGCTCTGCAGCAGCCGGGTGATGAACGTGCCCGTGCCGACGAACGGATCGAGGATATGGACGCCCTTGCTGCCGAGCGTCTGCGCCGAATTCGGTCTTGCAGGATATGGTTGACGCTGTGGATGATGAAGTCGACGATCTCGACCGGCGTGTAGACGATGCCGAGCCGCTCGGTCATTTTGGGGAAGGCATTGCGGAAGAACTTGTCGTATAGCTCGACGATGATCTTCTGCTTGCCCGTCGCGTTCTCGATGCCTTCGGCGCGCAGCTTCACGACTGTCGTAGAACGTTCCAGCGTGTTCGGCTTCTTTGTCGAAGCGATGCTCTTGCAGCAAGTCGAGTACGTCCTGCATGGCCTGTGACATCGGGTTGTGCTTGGCGAAGCTGTACTCTTCGAACAGTGCGTCGAAGACCGGCTTGGTGATCAGATGCTGCGCCAGCATCTCGATGATGTCGGCGTCGCGTGAGACTGTCGTTGAGGTCGTCGCGCAGTTCGGCGGCGAATCGCGTGAACGCTTCACGCTCCCGCGTGTTGTCCGGATTCTCGATAATTCCTGTGATGCGGTCGATATGCGTCTGTGCGATCTTGGCGATGTCGTTGGCCCAGTCTTCCCAGTGGTGGCGGTTGCCGACCTTCTGCACGAGCTTGGCGTAGATGGCCTTTCGATCTCGCCGATCTCGAATTCGAGTTCATGTTGCTCGGGCTCGCGGGGTTTTCCTGGCGCGCCGATCGGGCGGCCGCCTTTCGCCGCGCGCTCGCCTTGTTCTTGGCTGCCCTTGGTCTTCTCGCTGCTTCCGCGGGATCTTGTCGGTGACGGCAATGACTTCCATCTTGCTGGTGTCCTTGCCGATCAGGTCCAGCTTGTTGACCATCGCGTCGAATCGATCATCGTGCGAACGCAGCGCCTGCAGAACCTGCCAGACGACCTTGTAGGTCTGGTTGTCGTTGAGTGCTTCGTGCGGTTCTATGCCGGCCGGGATCACTACCGGCAACACGATATAGCCGCGTTTCTTGCCCGGTGAGTTGCGCATAACGCGGCCGACCGACTGCACGACGTCGACCTGTGAGTTGCGCGGCGTGAGGAACAGCACCGCATCGAGTGCGGGTACGTCCACGCCCTCGGACAGACAGCGCACGTTGCTGAGGATGCGGCAGGTGTTCTCGGGTGTCTCAGCCTTGAGCCAGCCAGCTTCGCTTCCTTCTCGCTGGCATTCATGCCGCCGTCCACGTGTTCGGCCTCGCAGTGAAGTCGGACCGCTGCGCATCCTTCCGTCTTCCTCGCTCTCCTGATACGCTTCGACCACCGCCTGGAACTTCCCGGCGATCCGCTTCGAGCTGACCTTGTGGTCTTCGCGCCTTTCGACACCTCGATGACCTGACAGAAAGCCACGGCGCGTTTCATCGGTCGCCGTCGTCGGCCGAGTCCTCGGTGAGTCCCTGCTTCGACAACGCCTTCCAGCAGCCGACGATCTTCGCCGCATCATCGACCTTGAACTGGTTGTTCTCGTCCCTGCAGCAAGGTCCTGGATGCGGCGGCTGACGTGCGCTTCCTCGACCGCCAGCACGATGACCTTGTAGTCGACGAGCAGGCCGCGTTTGACCGCCTCGGAGAACGTGATGACGAAAAGTTCTTTGCCGTACAGCGCTCTCGTCGTCCATCGAACACAGTGCCACGTTGTCGCGTTCAGCGCGTGGCCTTGGCCGTATCGCCGTAGATGCGCGGCGTGGCAGTCATGTAAAGCCGCTTGGCTGTGCGGATGAAGTCGGCGTCGTGGACCTTGACGAAGTGGCTCTCGTCCTCGCTGTCGAAAGTGGCGCCGGTAGTGCGGTGCGCTTCGTCGCAGACAATGAGATCGAAGTCGGCGAGGCCGTGTTCTTTCTGCGCGCGGCTGATCACATCGATCGAGTGGTAGGTGGCTGAACACGACGCTCATGTGCTTGGCGTCGTGGCGTTTGGTCATCTCCGCGCGCCAGTCGTGCGCGGTTCAGTGGTGGCCGGGTATCGCAGTTCGTGCGTGAACGTCTGCACGCTGTCGTCGTCCTTCTTGCGCTTCTTGCCGACGTCGCTGTCCGAGCAGACGGCGAAGCTGTGCAGCAGCGTGGCGCTTTCCTGCGTCCATTCGGTCAGCGCCTGCGAGAGCAGGGCGAGGCTCGGTACGAGAAACAATACGCGCTTGCCGGGGCCGGCGAGGCTTTCCGCGATCTTCAGGCTGGTGAACGTCTTGCCCGTGCCGCAGGCCATGATGAGCTTGCCGCGGTCGCTTCTGCAGGCCCGCGAACGACTAGCGCTCAACGCGTTGCTTGATGCGGCCGCAACGTTTCTTCGGCTTGAGGACGGCGCTTTCCTCGGCCTGATACTTCGCCCAGTCGATCTGGCTGTTTTCGAGGTCGTGCAGGTCGATCTTGCTGACCGGCGGCTGCTGGTCGCGCAGCGCGTCCTCGGCGTGCTCGTTCCAGATGTTGGTCGTGCTGACGATGATGCGGTGCGTAAACGGCTTCTTGCCGGACGCGGTGAAGAAGCTGTCGATGTCCTCTTTCTGGACGCGATAGTCCGCCGCGTAGTTCTTGCACTGGATCGCGTGGAATTCGCCGGTGCCCTGCGTCTTCGCGACCAGGTCGATGCCGGTATCGCGTTGGTCCAGTCCCTGCAATTTCGCCCAGTCGGCGTACATCCAGACGTCGCTGTAGAGATCGCGGTAGGTCGCCTCGTTGCGCAGGTAAGCGCAGATCAACTCTTCGAAATAGGTTCCTTTCTCGCGCTCCGAAACGGCCGCCTGCCGATATGCGTCCAGGACACTCCGTAGCGCGCTCATCGTCGCGAATACGCAAGCTGCGTGATCGCGATCGGCAGTATTTCCCTCGACGGCAACACCCATTCGCGCGTCTGCAGCGCGACACGGTGGCGGCCTTCCAGCCCTTCGAGAATCCGCTCAGCCTGCCGGCGTCCATCGGCGACGATTTTTGGCAACTGTTCCAGCAGTGACTTTGGCATCGTGACGACTTACGTGGCAGGCGGTCGTCAATGAAAACAAAATTTTCATTCTTTTGAAAGCATAATTTTCAATTGCAGTGCCGTGCAGACGTAACGTCTAGGCATGAAAAAGGAACATGCTGCGTTTGCCGAACGCCTGCGTAAAGAACTGGTGGCTGAGAAAATCGACACCAGGCCTGTGGAGCTGGTAAAGCTGCTTGCGCGTTATGGCGGGACGCCGGTTACGCCGCAAGCGATATCAGGATGGCTGCATGGCAAACATTTGCCCAAACAGGCCAACATGCGGGCGCTTGCGCGGGTAGTGAACATGGAGCCTTACGATCTGCAATACGGCAGCAAGCACGTGCGTGGGGTGCGTCAACCGATTCAGCCGTGGCTTACCGGTATCGCGGCAGTCGACCGATTGGCGATGGAGGAATTCCTGCGCTTGTCGTCAGCTCAGCGCCGGCTGATACGCGACTTGATCGATATGCTCGCTGCTTCGGAAGTGCAACCGAAGAAGGTCTGACGAGTACACCTGGTGTTGGCGAACATCCCCCGGCGCTCGCCGAACTCGGCAGCGAATCACCTCTTGCGCAGCAGCATTACGCCGGGCAATCCGTCGAAATGCGCATCGCAGGTCAGCAGTTCCGCATTGTGTTCCAGCGCAGTGGCATAGACGATCGCATCGGCAGTCGCGAGTTTGTGCGCCGGCAGAGTTCGGCTGCGCGCAGAGCGATGACGGTATCGAGCTGCACGACCACGCATTTGCGCGTTTGGCCGATGACCTCGTCAGCGAGCGACTCATCCATTTCGCGCAGCAGCCACTTCGCCAATTCGAGCTGCACGACAGTGGGTACGATGCAGTCCTCGCGAGAGGGAATTTCGTGCGCGATCTTGCGGCCGATCGCGCCCGCCGATCAGCCATTCGATCCATGCCGAGGTGTCGACGACACGCACGGTTCAAGTAGCGATCCGCGCGGTCGCGATAGTTGTTCGGGTTGGCGCCCTTGGCGATACCGAACAGCTCGTCGAATTTTCGGATGGGCACCAGCAGCACGCCGCCGCCCTTCGGGATGAAGGCGAATTCCTGCCCGGCTTCCCAATGCTGCGCTTCGCGCACGGCCTTGGGAATTGAGATCTGGAACTTGCTCGAAAGGGTGGCGGTGGCGGACATATTCTTACCTTAAGCTTGATCGATCAATGATTGGTAAGAGTCTAGCATCCAAATTACGGCGCGCTCAGCACTCAATCACATTCACCGCCAACCCGCCGCGCGACGTTTCCTTGTACTTGTCCTGCATGTCGCGACCGGTGTCGCGCATGGTCTTGATGACCTTGTCGAGGATGACGCGGTGCTTGCCGTCGCCGCGCATGGCCATGCGCTGAGCGTTGATTGCTTTCACTGAGCCCATCGCGTTGCGTTCGATGCAAGGAATCTGCACAAGTCCGCCGATCGGATCGCAGGTGAGGCCGAGGTTGTGTTCCATGCCGATTTCGGCGGCATTTTCCACCTGCATGACCGATCCGCCGAGCGCGGCGGTGAGTCCGCCGGCGGCCATCGAGCAAGCGACGCCGACTTCGCCCTGGCAACCGACTTCGGCGCCGGAGATCGAGGCGTTCTCCTTGTATAGAATTCCAATCGCCGCCGCAGTGAGCAGGAAATCGATGACGCCCTGTTCGGTCGCGCCGGGTACGAAGCGATGGTAGTAGTGGAGCACGGCGGGGATGATCCCGGCCGCTCCGTTCGTGGGTGCCGTGACGACGCGACCGCCGGCGGCATTTTCCTCGTTCACGGCGAGCGCGTATAAGTTGACCCAATCCAGAATCGTCAGCGGATCCTTCAGCGCAGCCTCGGGCCGGTCGGTGAGTTCCTTGACCATCGCCGGCGCGCGGCGTTGCACTTTCAGGCCGCCCGGCAGCACGCCGGTCTCGCGCATGCCGCGCGCGACGCAGTCCTGCATCGCCTTCCAGATCTTGAGCAGTCCGCCGCGGATGTCGGTTTCGCTGCGCCAGACTTTTTCGTTCTCCAGCATCACCTGCGCAATGCTTTTGCCGGATTCCTGGCACAACGCGAGCAACTGATCGCCGGTATGGAACGCGAAGGGTAGCGGTGTCGTATCGGGCACGATCTTGTCTTCGGCGGCCTCGTCGTGATTGACTACGAAACCGCCGCCGACGGAATAATAGTCGCGCGTCGCCAATTCCTTGCCGCTGGCATCGTAGGCGGAGAAGCGCATGCCGTTGGAGTGGTATGGCAGCTTCTGGCGTTTGTTGAAGATCAGATCGGTCTTTTCGTCGAATGCGATTTCGTGACGACCGAGCAGACGGATTTTCTTCTCGCCGCGGATGCGTTCGAGCCGCACCGGAATCGAATCCGGATCGATCTGATCCGGCCATTCGCCTTCGAAACCGCACAGCACGGCCTTGTCGGTGCCGTGGCCGCGGCCGGTGTAGCGCCAGCGAGCCGAACAGTTCGCCGCGAATGCGCACGACGTGTTCCATGAGATTCTGTTCGTCCAGCCAGCGCGTAACGAAGCGCGCGGCCGCGCGCATCGGTCCGACCGTGTGCGAGGACGAGGGTCCGATGCCGATCTTGAATAGATCGAATACGCTGACAGCCATGGGTTTCAGATATGGGTGGTCGGACGGTTATTCTACGCCGCCACCCAACGGGATGCCGAATGCACCTCATTCTTTACCAACGCGACGACTGTCATTTGTGTGATCTCGCTCTCGATGTACTCGCGCAGGCACACGCACCGGAGTTCGACAGCGTGTTTATTGACGATGACGAGGCGCTCGAAGCGCGCTACGGCGAGCGCGTGCCGGTGCTGCGCGAAATGGAATCCGGTCGCGAACTGGATTGGCCATTCGATGCAGACGCGGTGCGGAGATTCTGCGTCGCGTGACGCTTGCGTCGGGCGTCAGTGCCCGGTGATGCGCTCGGCGGTTTCTTCATCCGGTGGCACCAGCGGCGCGGCCGGATGCGATCTGGCTTCGAGTTGTGCGGCTTCCACCGACGGCGTGCGCCAGCCGGATTTCACGCCCCACACGTAGAACACCAGACCGATCGCCGCGACCACCGCCAGATCCCAGCCATAGCCCAGATAGCCCTGGCCGCCGAACCGCGTGCTGCCGGCCCATGACACGACTGCCATCGTCGGCAGGTATACGATCAGCCACCAGGCGCCGCCGCATTTGCCGGCCGAAGTCGTGCCAGCCATTCTTTGCCTGATAGTAAAAGTATACCGGCAGCGCGACCACCATCAGCAGGATGATCTCGCCGGTCAGCGGCCACTTCGCCCAGTACAGGAGTTCCGTTGCCATGATGAAGCCGATACCGGCTAGCACGGGCAACGCGGCGATGCGCAGTGGACGATGCAGTTCCGGCGCGGTGCGACGCAAGGTCATCACGCTGACCGGTCCGGTGAGATAGGAAATGATCGTCGCCACCGAGATCACCGCGGCCAGCGTGCCCCAGCCGCGGAAGAAGAACAGGAACAGGAACGCCATCACGAGATTCAGCCACATCGCCGGGCGCGGAACGCCCCATTCCGGATGCACGCGGCCGAGAATTTTCGGCAGCGTTCCGTTGCGCTCCATGCCGTAGATCATGCGCGCGCTGGTGGCGGTATAGGTCATTCCGGTGCCGCTGGGGCTGATGAAGGCGTCGAGATACAGCAACATCGCCAGCCACTGCAGATTGACAATGATCGCGAGTTCGGCAAAGGGCGAGCGGAAGTCGATGCCTTGCCAACCGGATTTGGCCAGCATCTCCGGCGGCACCGCACCGATGTAGGCGACCTGCAGAATGATATAGACGACGGTTGCCAGCGCGATCGAGCCGAGCACCGCGAACGGAATGCTCTTGCCGGGATTGCGTGCCTCGCCGGCAAGATTCACCGGACTCTGGAAGCCGTTGTAGCTGAATACGATGCCTGCGGTGGCGACCGCGGTGAGGATCGCGGCCAGGTCCATCGCGTGCGAACCGCCGTGGATGCCGACGGAAAAATTTCCGCGATGGAAACCGCTGGCGATCAGCGCCAGACCGGTGGCCGCGGGCACGATCAGCTTGAACACGGTAATCGCGGCATTCGATCGCGCGAACAGTTTCACGCCCCAGAAATTGAGCAGGAAGTAGATGATCACCAGCACGGCAGCGATCGCCAGGCCGGCGATACTCAATTCGCCGTGGCCGGCGCTGACGTGGTACAGATCCTGCGTCCAGGCCCAGGGCCACGACGCCATGTACTGTACCGAGGCCTCGGCTTCCACCGGAACCACCGAGACGATGGCGATCCAGTTCGACCACGCTGCGATGAAACCGACGAGCGAGCCGTGCGAGTAGTGGCCGTAGCGCACCATGCCACCGGATTCCGGAAACATCGCGCCGAGCTCGGCATAAGTCAATGCGATCGCCGTGATGATCGCCGCACCGATCACCCAGGCCCAAATTGCGCCGGGGCCCGCCAACCCGGCGGCACGCCAGGCGCCGAACAGCCAGCCCGAGCCGATGATCGAGCCCAGCCCCGTGAGCATCAGCGCGAACGGGCCGACCTCGCGGCGCATGGAATTCTGTGCGGACATGGCGGCTCCGTTGCGAAAAAAACCGCCAGTGGCGGGCAACGGATGATTGCAGATTTGGCTGCGTGCGCCTAGCCGCGCAGCCGCGCCAGAATCGCTCCGCGTGCTTCGCGCAAGATCGAATCACGATCCAGACTGGCGACGATGTCGGCGACGGCGCGTTTGGCGCCCTGTTCGCCCCAGGACTTGCCGTGCAGCAGGTAATGCTCGGCGGCGCGACCGACGATTTCGGTGGCGTACCAGGCCAGCGCGCCTTGCGCACCGGCGGTAACGACGGTCGACAGGCCGGCGCTCACTCCCTTGAGCGCGCTGGCGACCAGATGCACGCCCCAGATCGCGCCCATCAGCGCACCCAGCGCGCCGCAGATCGTGGCGATCAGGGTGCCGGCTTCGGCGCGCGTCAGCGGCTGTCCGTATACTTTTCCCAAATGCACTACCAGGGCGACATCGAGCGATGCCGCGGCGAGCAGGTCGGCGACCGGGATCGGATTGAGCGCGACGGCGATACCCTTGGCCAGGCAGTAGTTGCGGATCACGCGATCGGCGAGCTCCTTGCGAGCCGCCGCAACACGCACGGCGACGCGGTCGCTCAGGTCACCCGCGAACAGCCCGGCGTTGAGTGCGGCGAGGGTCTTGCCTTCGCGTTCGGCGATCGCGCGCAGACGTGCGGCGAGCGCGTCCACATCCGGCCATTGCGGTTCGCGCGTCCGCGTTTCGTGACCGTCCGAAGATACTTGCACGATCAGGCGATCCGCCGGATGCGCTGCACAGGCGACGACGTCCTCAGCGTTCACCATGCCAGCCGCGTGTTCGCGCAGACGCGCCAGCAGACGCTCGCGTTCGTCATCGGAATAGCGATCGGCCTTGTTCAAGGCCAGCAGCAGCGGGCGCTGGGTTTGCGCCAATGTGGACAATGCGGCAACTTCGGCCTGGGTCATGTCGCCGTCAACGACAAAGATAACCAGATCGCTGATCGCGGCGACATCGTAGGCCAGACGTTCGCGTTCTTCGCCTGACAATTCATTGATGCCGGGCGTATCGATCAGATGCAGACCCTGTCCGGCGACCTCCTGCCAACGCTGCGCCGCACGCGTGCGCGTGGTGCCGTGCAGGACGCCGGTGGTGAAGGCTTCGCGGCCGAGCAGGGCATTGCCGAGCGCTGACTTGCCGACGCTGACGCGGCCGAACACGGCGATATGCAATTCACCGGTGGCGAGTTTGTCCAGCAAGGCCTCGACCTGGGCAAAATCCTCGCCCAGTTCGCGGCGCACGGCGTCGGGTATACTTTTATCGTCGAGCAGCGCGCGCAGGGCGTCGCTGGTCCGGGCGACATGCGAATCGGCGCGTGCTTCGGTCGCGGCTGCCGCTGGCGTGCCACCTAGGCGCTCGCGCAGCCGTTTCCACCAGACGCTCGCCGTCGTCACTTGGCGGTCAGCACCAGATGTCCGTGCACGCTGACGTCGCGGCCGATATCGGCCCAGTCGCTGCTGCTGCCGAGGCCGAGGTCGAGGCGGTTGAGCACGGTGTCGACATCGAGTGTGGTGACGCCGTCAGTTGCAGCGAACTTCACTTTCAGCGTCACCGGACTGAAGCGGTCGCGAATGGTCAGCGTGCCGGCAGCCGTGACATTGCCGTCGGCATCACGCTTGAATTCCGATGTGACGAAATGCGCTTGCGGATATTTCGCGGTGTCGAAGAAGTCGCCGGTCGCCAAGGTCTGGTCGCGTTCGCTGCTCTGCGTGTCGACGCTGGCCATGTCGACGGTGACGTCGAATTTTGCCTGCGCCAGATCGGCTGCTTCGTAACTGATCAGCGCGTTGAACTTGCCGAACTTGCCCTCGAACGGACCGTTCTGGTACGTGCCTTTGAATGTCAGCGTGCTTTTTGCGGCATCGACCTGCCAGTCACGTGCTGTCGCGTTCGATGAGATCAGGGTCAGCGGCAGGAGTAGTAGAAGGAGCAGGATCGGGCGCATGAGCGGTCTCCGGAAGTGGTGCGGGTTTCGGTTTGGGTTGCAAGAATGCCGGCCACATGCGGCCAAGTACAT
Source organism: uncultured Gammaproteobacteria bacterium (assembly GCA_963804695.1). Classification (GTDB taxonomy): domain Bacteria; phylum Pseudomonadota; class Gammaproteobacteria; order Xanthomonadales; family Rhodanobacteraceae; genus Rudaea. Next base: position 1,708,409 of record CAWDRH010000003.1, on the reverse strand, counting down.
TGTTGCGATGAACGAACTGATGCAGCAGCGCCATCGTGGCGTGCCCTGCCGCGACGACTACGAGCAGCCAGAACAGCCAGTAGTGCGCGGCGCGCGCGAATTCCTTCAGCGCGGGATCCGGTCCGCCGCTAAGGCTGGGCACCTCGATCAGACCGAACCAGTGCAGCGGTCGCAGCGCGGTTACGGAATCGAACCACCAGCCCGACAGCGGTACCGCGAACAGCAGCACATACAGCAACGCGTGACCGGCACGCGCGCCCAGCGCCTGCCAACGTGGCATGCCTGCGGGCTCGGTGGGGCGAGGGTCGAAGGCACGCCAGAGCAGACGCAGCACGGCGAGTGCGAGTATCGTCAAACCTACCGATTTATGGAAATTGTATACCGGGATAACGTTCGGCCGTTTCGGCATGCCGACCATGATCAGGCCGACCGCGCCTTGCACGAGGATCAGCAGCACGATCGTCCAATGGAATAATTTGGCCAGACTGCCCCAGTGGGCGGTTCCGCTTTTCAGCATCGTCAGGGTTCCTTGTCGACGCGCCCAGCTTGCTCCTGCGCAGCGCGATCGCGCAAGCCCTCGACCTCGATGCGGATGTCGATTGCGTCACCGACATCCGGCAGATATTTCTTCATGCCGAAATTCGAACGCTTGAGCCTCGCCGTGGCGGAAAACCCGGCGGTGAAATGCAGCGAATACGCATCCACGCCGGCGCGGTTGAAGGTAACCGCCAGATCAACCGGGCGACTCGCGCCGCGCAAGGTCAGCATGCCATGCACGATGCCGCTGTGCGCGCCGGTTTTCTCGACCGCGGTCGAAACAAAACGCGCCGTCGGATATTTGCCAGCATCAAGGAATTCCCACGAGCGCAGTTTCGCGTTCCATGCGGCATCGCCCATGTCCAGCGAAGTCGTGTCGATGACGACCTCGACCCGCGCGTGTTGCCAATCGCCCGCGTCGAAGTGGATAAATCCACTTTTTACGTGGAGACGTCCGCAAGGGTGCGAAAAGCCCAGATGATCCACGCAGAACGCGATCTGCGTATGCACGGTGTCGAAGCGGTAGTCGGCCGAACCGGCAGCGGCAATGTCCGGCGATATCAATGCCATGGAGGCAACGAGTGCAGCAATGCGGGATAAGTTCACGCTATGTTTCCTGGCGGCGTACGTGTTCAGACCGCTGCGGCGTGGCAAAATATTTCAGCGTCATGCGTTCGTATCCGTTTCGCGATGCAGCGCCATCCCCGCGATGCGGCGCAGGCGCTCGGCGCTGGTATCGGCTAGCAATTGCGCGAGCGACGCGTTGACCTGCGCGTTGTCGAGTTTGCGCTGGTCGCGCAGGCTGTGAGCGACGGCGTGGCCGAGGCTGTCGAAGATCAGACCGTAGGCGATGGCGTGCAGCACGCCGCCGCCGAGGGTGCCGAGTCCCGGAAATGCCTTCATTGCATTGCCGGCGATGGCGAGTACGAGCGAGGCGCTGGTGCGCACGGTGAGTTTGACCTGGCCGAGAAACGCGTCGATGTCCAGATCGCGCAACGGCGCAGCGTAGAGTTTGCCTAGTTCGCGGATTAGCGCCGTGGCCAGCACGCCCTGGATCACCAGATCGCTGCCGGGCACTACGGCGGCGAGTGCGCCGACGACCGCGCGCTTTGTATACTTTGTCACAATGGCTTCGGCCGCGCGTTCGCGCGTGGCGGCTTCGAGCGCGTCGGCGCGGCCGCCGACGGCAGTCAACACGGCAGCCTCACGCGCTGGTTCCAGCGCCTTTGCGCCGTGCGCGGCAAGGCGTTCGAGCCAGTCGCGCAGGGAATCGACCTCAGGCAGGCGTTCGCGCTGCACGTGTTCGCGGCGTCCGTCGGCAAGTCGGCGCTCGAAAGTTTCCGTGCCGCCAGCGCTGACCACGAGCTGCGCATCGCTCGCGTCGCGATAGCGTTCGCGCAGCGCGCGTTCCAGCGTCGCACGTTCGCCGTCACGGAGCTGGTCGGCCTTGTTCAGCACTAGCAGCAGCGGTTTACCGAAGCCGCGCAGCCAGCGCAGTTCGGCATCCTGATCGCGGGTGAGATCGCCGGCGCAAACGTAAACCACGACATGTGCGCGCAGCGCCTCGTCGCGCGCAAGCTGTTCGCGCACCGCGCCGGAAACCTCGTGCGAGCCGGGCACATCGGCAAAGGTGAGAGCTACGCCATCGGTGAGCGTGCCACGATAATGCTCGACGGCGCGCGTGGTGCCGCCGAGTACATCGACCTGCGCTTTGGAGTCAGGTGCGAGGGCACGAATCAAACTCGACTTGCCGGCGCTGATTTCGCCAAACACGGCGACGTAGAGTTCCTCGCTGCGCGCGCGCCGGTCGAGTTCCTCGAGTTCTGCCAGCAATGCTGTCGTGTCGGCGCGCTGCTCGTTCAGGCGGGCGACGCGCTGGTCGACTTCACCACGCGTCGGCGCCGCGACCGGCGCGCGCTTGCGCGGCTTCGGATGCAGCATGCCCCAGCCGAGCCATGCGCCGCCGATGACGACGATGGCAATCAAGACCACAGCGGCGATCTGCATCCATTCCGGCAAATCACGCAGTTCGCGCCATAACGCAATCGCACTATGCAACGCGCTGAACAGCAGCCACAACAACGCGGCCAGCGCCAACGCAAGTGCGGCGAACAGCAGCAAACGCAGGGGACGCGAGGCGGTCGGCATCGGCGCGATTCTACCGTAACGGCACAAATTTTCTGGCATCATCGCTGTGGGGATGAATGGGGAACGTCTATGTGGACCAGTCTGCTGATTACCGCGGCAATGACCGCTTCGATATCGCCACCGTTGCAACCGGCATCAACGAATGGCGCACTTGCCACACAGCCATTTTTCCACACGCTCGGCGCGGCCGATGGATTGCCGTCGAGCACGGTGTGGAAGCTGGCGCAGGATCGCGATGGTTTCATCTGGATCGGCACGGCGGATGGTCTGGCGCGCTACGATGGCGTGGGCTTTCGCGTCTACCGTCACGATGCCGCGGCAGCGGACTCGTTGTCCGGCGAAGATGTTACCGCGCTGTTCGTGGATCGCGACAACCGCTTGTGGTGCGGCGGTGAAGACGCCGGACTGAATCTGCTCGACGCGCGGCGCGCAGGTTTTCGCCATTTTCGTCACGATGCAGAAGATGCGTCCAGTCTCGCCGGCAACGATGTCTGGGCGATTGGCCAGACGGGCGATGGCGCGATCTGGGCGGGCGGCTATGCCGGCGGGTTGGATCGGCTCAGGCCGGATCAAAGTGGATTTGTACACTTTTCCCGCAACGCCGCAAATCCGGACAGTCTCGGTTCGGACAATGTATTGGCCCTGCACGGCGACCGCGCTGGCAGCCTGTGGATTGGCAGCGATTCCGGCATCGACGTTTACGCTGCGGATGGTCATTTCCATCACGTCGATTTTTCCGCGGTGCCCGGCAGCGGCGGGATCAACGCGGCGGTATTCCTGGAGTCGCGCGATGGCATGCTGGCCGGAACGCGTCGCGGAGTGTTGCGCATCGGTGCGGATCTCAAGGCACACATGTTGGCCGACACGACGCTGAGCGACAAGGTTGTCTACGGTCTTGCCACGAACGGCGACGGCGCGCTCTGGATCGCAACCCGACAAGGATTGGACAGGCTTGGTCAAGATGGACACGGCCGTGATGGAAATCTGGACATCTATACGGAAAATGCCGCCGTATCCGGCAGCCTGCCCGGCAAGAAAGTCTTCGATGCGCTGCGCGACCGTGAGGGCGATCTGTGGTTCGCGACCACCGATGGCGGCATTGCGCGACTGCCGGCGCAATGGCGCAACTTTGCATTGTTTCGCCACGATCCGCGCGATGCGCAAAGCCTGAGCGAAAACCGTGTCGAGGGATTGGCTGCGGATGCACAGGGCGGTGTTTGGTCGGTGAATCTCGACGGCGGCATCGACCGGCTCGATCCGGCCACCGGCAAGGTCGAACGCTTTGCCGAGCGTTGGCCGGCGCCGGACAATGCGCTGTGGTCGGTGTTGCCGGATCGCGCTGGACGGCTGTGGGTCGGTCATGCGCAAGGCCTGCGGGTATACGAGTTGCAAAGTGGACAATTTCGCGACGTGGCGGTCGATCCAAAGCGCAGCGATGCGCTGATGCTGGGCACGATCGATCTGTTGGTGGAAGATACCGCCGGCGCGATCTGGGCCAGCGCCAACGGCAGCGGCGTGCAGCGCATCGATCCGGCAACGCTGGCAGTGACGCGCTTCGACGACAGCGCAGGTCTGCGCAGCGCGGACATCGGCCAGATCGGTTTCGCTGCCGACGGTGCGTTGCTGGTGGCGAGCGCGGCCGGCCTGGACCGGCTCGATCCGGCGACGCAGCGTTTCGCGCCCGTGATCGGGGCACCCACGCAGCGCGTGCTGGCGTTCGCCTTTGCGCCGGATGGCACGCTGTGGCTGCACACGATCGGCGCGCTGGCGCGGTATCGCTACGAGCACGCAACACTGACCCCGATTTCGCAGATCGACGCAGCGGATGGCTGGCCAAGCCTGACCGCTGGCGGCATGCAGGTCGATGCACAGGGCATGGTCTGGATCGGCAGCGCGCGCGGCCTGTGGCGATTCGATCCGGCAACGCGTGCGATTCGCCTGTTCGGCACCGGCGATGGTCTGGCCAGCGCCGAGTTCAATCGATTGCCGTTGCTGCGACGCGCCGACGGCAGCATTTTCGGCGGCACCCTGGCCGGTATCGTCGGTTTCGATCCCCTGCACATTGTGGAAAATGTGCAGTCGCCGCCACTTGTGCTCGACGCTGCAAGCCTGCGCCGCGACGGCCACGATATCGCGCTCGATCCAACCGCGGCTGAGATTGACTTGCGCTGGAACGATCGTGATCTGCGATTGAGCGCACGCGCACTGAGTTACGCCAATCCCGCGGCCAACCGTTATCAATGGCGCCTGGCTGGCTTCGATCAGGAGTGGGTGGACAGCGGCAATCGCGGCGAACGCGAGTTTTCGCAACTACCGCCGGGAAGCTACAAGTTGAAATTGCGCGCGCCGATCGGCAGCGCTGCGTGGAGTGCCCCAATCACAGTGCTGACCCTGCGTGTCGCCTCGCCGCCTTGGGCAACGCCATGGGCCTATGCCGCGTATGCCGTAGCGCTGCTGCTGGTATTCCTGGCGCTGCTGCGTGCCTATCGCACGCGGCTCAGGCGCCGGCACACGTTCGAGTTGGCCAAGCAGCAACGCCGTTTCGCCGAACAGGCGAGTGCGGCGAAGTCGGATTTTCTGGCGACGATGGGCCACGAAATCCGCACGCCGATGACCGGCGTGCTGGGCATGACCGAGCTGCTGCTGCGCACGCCGCTGGATGCCACACAGCGCGGCTATGCCAATGCGATCCAGAATTCCGGACGCATGATGTTGCGTCTGGTCAATGACTCACTGGATCTGGCACGGATCGAGGCCGGCAAGTTGCAACTGGAGGATTCCGCACTGGATCTGCATGCGTTGACGCGTGAAGTCGCTGCCTTGGCGCAACCGCTGGCGCAGGCCAAAGGCTTATTGTGCACACTGGATATCGCGGCTGACTCGCCACAGCATGTCAGCGGCGATGCGGTGCGGATCAAGCAGATACTTTTGAACCTTGTGAACAATGCAATAAAGTTTACCGAACGCGGGAGTGTTGCGATTGCGCTGGAGCGCGGCGCGAATGGCAATGTGCAATTCAGCGTCCGCGACAGCGGACCGGGCATTGCTGAATCCACGAAAGCACGGCTGTTCCAGCGTTTCGAGCAGGCCGAGGGGGCACAGCGCCACGGCGGCAGCGGCCTTGGGTTGGCCATTTGCCGCGAACTGGTCGCGCGCATGGGCGGGACAATCGATCTGGACAGCGTGCCCGGTGCCGGCAGCACGTTCCGGGTTCTGCTGCCCTTGGCGGAAATTGCACCGGCAGAAAAAGTGGAAAATGCCGCGTCCACGTCGGCGGAGATTGTGCCGCGCCGTATCCTGCTGGTCGAGGACGACGCCACCGTGGCCGCGGTGATTTCAGGATTGTTGCGGGCGCAGGGGCATCACATCGTCCATGCCGCGCACGGCCTCGCGGCGCTGGCCGAACTTGAATCGGCGGACTACGACATCGCCCTGATCGACCTCGACCTGCCCGGCATCGACGGCCTTGCACTGGCGCGCCTGCTGCGAGCACGCGAAGCAAACAGTGGGAAAGTCCGTCTGCCGCTGGTCGGCATCAGTGCACGTTCCGTCGGTGACGAAGAAGCGCTGTGCGTGGCCGCCGGCATGGACGCGTTCCTGCGCAAGCCGGTGACGGGGGAAATGCTGGCGGCGGCGCTGGCGAAAGCACTGTAGCTGAAGTGTAGGGCGGGAACGGCCGCGCAGCGTCGTATCCCGCCGCCGCAAAATTGCGCGAAAGCAGGACGCGCTGCGCTGCTCGCGCCCTACGCTGGATTACAGCACGAGTCCGGCAACGTCGGTGCTCAGATGTGCGACGGGATTGAGCGCCAGCGTTTCGCCCTGGTCGAGGGCCTGATGTGAACCAGGGGGCTCCCAGTCGCATTTGTCTTGAAGGCGATGGCCAGCCATGTTCAGCGAATAGCAGAATGGTGAACGTACGACACCAGCTAAGCTATGGCCACCGACAAGCTCGGGCTGGAACGTCCAGGTTTCTGCTGCCTTGATTGATGCCTCAACGAGGTAGTCACTGACTTTTGGCGCATCTGGATCAAGTACGGCAGACGTGACTTTGCCATTTGCGTCATAGGCGATGCGCAGCACGACTTCGCCGGTCTTGTGCTCACGTATCGCCGCTGTCGGGTAGTGCGGAGGCGCCATCTGAGTCCACGAGCCACCAACACTTGCGTGATCGATTCGGATGCTGACTGTGTTATCGGAAGTGGCAAGCAACTCGGCTTTGACATGCAGTCCGGTCTCGGTCGGCGCTGGCTTGCCGTCGACAGTACCGGGAACGAAGCTCCAGCCGTGGATTTCCTGTTCCAGCCGCGTGCGGATTTCCGGCACGCGATCGACCAGCTCGTTCTCTTTCGCGGTCATCCGGGTGACATGGCCTTGTGCATCGATCGCGATACGCCAATCCACGCCGACATGGACCGGTTCGTCTGGTTTGCTATCAGCGTAAGCAGCGCAGGCGAACAACGCAGTACCGAGCAGGAGCAGGAAGCGCATGGCGAATCTCCGTTTGGTTGGCCCAACCTTTTTGTGACGGCCAAAGTCTGGTAGAGCCGCCGAACCAAGTCAATCGGTGGTTCAGACCGCGATCGAGGCCGCTGCGCTCAATTCATGCACCGCGTCGACCAGCACGGCCAGCCGTTCCGGGTCGACCTCCGGCGTAATCCCGTGGCCGAGATTGAACACATGTCCCGGATGCGGGCCGAAACTCGCCAGCGCTTTTTTTACCTCGGCGCGAATCGCATCGGGGTTGGCATGCAGCACGGCGGGATCGAGATTGCCTTGCAGTGCGACGCGGTCGCCGACGCGGGTGCGTGCGTCGCTCAAGCTTATCGTCCAGTCCAGGCCAAGTGCCGCGCAGCCGGTGTCGGCGAGGGCTTCCAGATGCGAATTCGCGCCCTTGCTGAACAGGATCAGCGGCATATCGCGTGCGACTTTGTCGCCTTTGAGCATTTGTGCAATTTGGGACAAATAGCGCAGCGAGAAGTCGCGGAACATATCCGGCGCAAGCAGGCCGCCCCAGGTATCGAACACCATCAGCGCCTGTGCGCCGGCGGCGGCTTGCGCGGAAAGATAACTGGCGACCGAACGCGCAACGATGTCGAGCAGCTTGTGCATCGTCTGCGAATCGCCCCAAGCCAGAGCCTTGGGTCGCGCGAAGCTCGACGAGCCTGCGCCCTCGATCATGTAGCAGGCCAGTGTCCATGGACTGCCGGCGAAACCGATCAGTGGAACTTTGCCGTTCAACTCGTGCCGGATCAGGCGCACTGCGTCCATGACATAGCGCAGATCGGTTTCCGGATCCGGCACACCGAGCTTGTCGATGTCGGCGCGCGTGCGCACGGGACGAGCCAGACGCGGACCTTCGCCTTCATTGACCGACAGGCCAAGACCCATCGCATCGGGAATGGTGAGGATGTCGGAAAACAGGATCGCCGCATCCAGCGGAAAACGCGCGATCGGTTGCAGGGTGACTTCGCAGGCGAGTTGCGGCGTTTTACACAAGTTCACAAAGTTGCCTGCCTTGGCGCGAGTGGCGCGGTATTCGGGCAGGTAGCGACCGGCCTGACGCATGATCCAGACGGGCGTGCAGTCGACAGGCTCGCGGCGCAGGGCGCGCAGAAAACGATCGTTGTGCATGCGCGTTCCTATTCCCGGGCGCGCCGTACTTCGGCTTGCAGCGGTGCGACGCGGCGCGGCCAGCCGGCGTCGACCGATGCGGGCAATCCAGCGCGTGCCGCACGCGCGGCATCGACGTCATCGAAGCTGCCCCACACCAGCAGCCACAGATTGCCTCCGTCCTGGTGCAAATGCAATTCGTATACCTCGCCCTGAGGCAGATGCAGCGCGGCGCGCGTGGCAGCGAGATCGGCTTCGTTTTGTGAATGTGCCAGTTCAATCACGTAATGATTGCCGGGCAGCGCGAGGAAGTCTGGCGTATTGAAGCCTGAAGTATTGTTGCGCTCCGGTGTGCGCGGCTCAGACGCAGTCTGTGCCGGTAAAGTCCCCGGTGTCGGCTTGGCGGCGGTTGTGACCGAGGTCGGGGCCAATGCAGGCTTCGCGGGCGATGCGACTACAACAGGTTTCGCCGCTGGTTGCGTCATGTGCGGCTGCGCGGGTGCTGGAGTACTGCCACCGGCGGCGGCGTTGGTCAGGTAACCCGGCAACGTGTCGGCATGCGCGGGCGCAGGCGGTGCTGGCGGCGGCACGGTGACGGGTTGCTGCGCGGCGGGAGTCTCTACGGCCGGCTGCGTTTTCTCCTTATGACTATTGTTTGGTTCGGCGGCCTCGCCGATTTCCTTGCAATCCCAGCCCTTGTGATCGGGTGTGGGTAAACAACTATACTTTTTCCCAGGTTGGAAGGTTTCCACCGATCCATACGTGGGCGGGTCCGCAAACGCAGCGAGCGTCGTACCGGCAACGGCCAGCGCGACGACGGCAACCGCAACGTGTTGTTCAGCCGAGTGCATACGGCGACTCCGAGCCCTGGCTGAACATGACGTGGAAGCCGCGCTTGATCTGCGCATCGCGCGCATGCTCGAACGCGGCCAGCGCGTCGTCGCGTTCGAGATAGACCTCACGCTTCAGGCTGATGCGCCCACCCTGCTGGCCCCATTCACGGGTCAGCGTCCAGCCGCCCAGCAGATCCTGCTGCAGGGCGATCTGGTAGTAGCGCGGCGCGTCCGCGACGGTCGGTTTGGTCTGCATGAACAGGCGCATGCGGCAATTGTAGCGCAGCGCCAGGTAGTCATTGCCGCGCAGGCGGGAATCCAGTCAAATAAATGCGTGCGCAGTACACCTTCGGGGTTTGTGCGCTTCGCGCCGGTTTTTACTGGATTCCCGCCTTCGCGGGAATGACGAGAAAATCAGTGTTTCGGCTCCGCGCCAGATACTTCGCGGATCGCGCTGGCATCCACATCCGGCATGATTTCCGCGCGCCCGATACCGCGCCACAGGATCAGTCGCAGGCGGCCGCCGAGATTCTTCTTGTCGAGCCGCATCGCAGTGAGCAGGGCATCGGCATCGAGGCCGGCGGGAATCGTGGTCGGCAATTGCAGACGCGTGAGCAGGGCAGCTAGGCGTCCGGTGTCCGTTTGCGTCGCGCGCCCGAGGTGCGCAGACAGGCGCGCCGCGGCGCACATGCCGATGGCGACTGCTTCGCCATGCAACAAACGGCCGTAGCCGGCGACGGTTTCGATGGCGTGTGCGAAGGTATGGCCGAAGTTGAGCAGGGCGCGTTCGCCCTGTTCGGTTTCATCGCGCGCCACGATGGCGGCCTTGTGGCGGCAACTGCTGGCGATCGCTTCGGCGAGTATTGTGGAATCGCGCGCGAGCAGTGCATCGGCGTTGGCTTCCAGCCAGGCAAAGAAGTCCGCATCGCCGAGTGCGCCGTATTTGACGACTTCGGCGAATCCCGCATGCAGTTCGCGCGGCGGCAGTGTCGCCAGAGTATCGGTGTCGATCACGACGGCACGCGGTTGATGAAACGCGCCGACCAGATTCTTGCCCTGTGCCAGATTCACGCCGGTCTTGCCGCCAACCGAGGAATCGACCATGGCTAGTAGCGTCGTCGGCATCTGCACGAAGGCGATGCCTCGCATCCAGCACGCGGCGGCGAAGCCGGCCAGATCGCCGATCACGCCGCCGCCGAGCGCGACGATAGTCGCGTCGCGGCTGGCCTTGAGTTCGGCCAGTGCGGCGAATACGTGTGCGGCAGAATCCAGGGTCTTGTGCGCCTCGCCATCGGCAAGTATCAAGGTGGACAATACGGCATTGCTGAATCCGGCATGCACACGATCGAGATACAGGGGCGCGACGGTTTCGTTAGTGACCACAAGAACCTGGCGTCCCGGCAGTGCATGGCGCCAGTGTTGCGGTTGCCCGAGCAGGCCCGCACCGATCCGGATCGGATAGCGGCGTGCGCCCAGTTCGACCGCGATTTCCAACGGCGCGGCTTCCAGCGGCGCGGCGTTCATGCGACCCGATCCGGTGCGCAGGCATGTGCATCGCCGCGCTGCCAGCGTTGGGCGAGATCGGCGGTCAGGCGCTGCGCGACCTGCGCAGTGCCGCCGATATGCCCTGCGGGCACGATCAGGTCGGCAATCTCGCGGTACAGCGGTTCGCGTTCTGCATTGAGTGCCTGCAGACGTTCACGGCGATCGGGCGCAGCCAGCAGCGGGCGCTTGCGGTCGCGCGCGAGGCGATGCAGTTGTTCGGCAACGGTGGTTTCCAGATACACGACAAAACCGCGTTCACGCAGCAAGCGGCGGTTGTCTTGCGCCAGCACGGCACCTCCGCCGGTGGCCAAGGCGATGCCGCGCCGGGCGCTGAAGTCGGCCAGCAGCATGCCTTCGCGATGGCGGAATCCGGATTCTCCTTCGATGTCGAAAATCAAGGGTACATCGGCACCGCAATGGCTTTCGATCTCGTGATCCAGATCAAAAAACGGCAGGCCGAGCAGCTCGGCCACGCGTCGGCCGATGGTGGTTTTGCCGGCACCCATCGGGCCGATGAAAAACAGGTTCGGGGCGGGGTTCATGCACGGAATCGTAGCAGAGGCGGCATTCGTCAAGCACAGGAAGAAATTTTGCCGTCATCCCGGCAGGTTCAAAGCCGCGACAGCGGCTGAAGGGGAACCAGACCGCATGGATATGATCGTGCCTCGATACAGATGAAGTGCAACCGTCCTTGGCTACTGGATTCCGGCAGTCCCTGCCGGAATGACACTGGGACGGTGCGCTACAATCACATACTCTGCACTCGGTCCCCGACTCGTCATGCTCCGTTTTGTCCTGATCTTCGTTGTTTGCCTCGTCGTGCTGTTCACCCTCGAATTGCTGCAGCCGGTGCAGATCCATGTGATCGCGCCGTTCACGGCGGTCATCGCCCATGTCAGCGTCTGGCTGATGCAATTGTTCGATCATGGCGTCGTCGCGCGCAACAACGACATCATCAATGCGGCTACCGGCGGTGGGATCGAGATCGTCGCCGGCTGCAACGGTGTCGAGGCGGTGCTGATCCTGGTTTCCGCGGTGCTCGCCTTTCCGGCGCCGTGGAAGCACAAACTCGCCGGCATCGCTCTGGGCTTCATCGCCATCCAGTCGCTGAACCTCGTGCGCATCATCAGCCTGTTCTACCTGCACGAGTGGAACCAGGTCTGGTTCGACTGGTTTCATTTGTATCTGTGGCAGGCGCTGATCGTGCTCGATGCCTTGATATTCTGGCTGCTGTGGTTGCGCTGGATGCCGCGTCAGTCGCGCCCGACCGCCGCCTGATTGCGCTGGATTCCAATCCCGCCGCCGCTTGCTCGAACCTATCTCAAAACTACTGCGCTCGACATCTTGTGCGCCGGCGGTGCTCGGAATCCTCATTTACTCTGGGTAAACTCCGGTTCCTGCGCTCCGGCGGCGCACAACCTGTCTTCGCTCGCTACGTTTTGAGATAGGTTCTACACTGCGGCGGGCAATTCCCGCCACCAAGGAGCCAAGTCATGACCAACATCGCCAAAGTCATCGAAATCAGCGCATCCTCGACCAAGGGCCTGGAAGACGCCGTCAGCGGCGGTTTGAAGAAGGCCGGAAAGACGGTGAAGAACATCAAGGGCGCCTGGGTCAACGAGATCAACGTCGTCACGAGCGACGATGGCAGTATCCAGGAATGGCGCGTGAACATGCGCGTCAGTTTCATGGTGAACTGAGCGGAGAAACCCATGGCCAGCATCCCTGCTTCGATGGTGACCGGCGCGTTCGAGTTACCCGGTTATGTGATTGCGCGCAATTTCGGCATCGTGCGCGGCATTGTGGTGCGCTCGCGCAGCGTGGTCGGCAGCATCGGCGCCGGCCTGCAGACCCTGCTCGGCGGCAATATCACTTTGTATACCGAGCTGTGCGAGAAGGCGCGCGAAGACGCCTACGAGTTGATGCTCGCGCATGCCGCCAGTCACGGCGCCAACGCCGTGATCGGCATGCGCTACGATGCCAACGAAGTGATGCAGGGCGTCACCGAGGTGCTGGCCTACGGCACCGCGGTAACGGTGACGCCGGTCGCCTGACAACAGCGCCGCAGACCGCACGGAATCACGCATGACGCTCTATGCCGAAGCCATTGCCGCGGTGCGTGATTTGCTCGATGAAGCGCGTGCTGGCGGTGAGCCAGAACCCACCGCGATGACGCTGGCGACGGCGGATGCATCCGGCCGTGTTTCGGCGCGGATCGTCTTGCTCAAGGCCATCGACGAACGCGGCCTCGTGTTCTACACCAATTACGACAGTGCCAAGGCACAGCAATTGGCCGAAGGCAAAAATGCGGCATTGTGTATTTTGTGGAAAGCCTTGCGCCATGTCGTGCAAGTGCGGGTCGAAGGCGTCGTCAGTCAAGCATCTACCGCCGAGTCCGATGCGTATTTTGCTACGCGTTCACGCGACAGCCAGATCGGCGCCTGGGCCTCGCTGCAATCACAGACCTTGACGTCGCGCGCCGAGCTCGATGGGCGTGTAGCCGAATTTGAGCGCAAATTCGATGGCGCACCGGTGTCGCGTCCGCCGCATTGGGGCGGCTATCGTCTCGTGCCGGACATGATCGAACTCTGGTACGGCCAGCGTTCCCGATTGCATGAACGTGTGCGCTACGAGTCAGTCGATGGCGTATGGAGCAAACGACTGTTGTATCCCTGAGTCGGAATCGCATGTCCGGACCGCAACGCATCGTCTGCCTCACCGAAGAGCCGACCGAAGTCCTGTACGCGATTGGCGAGCAGGATCGCATCGTCGGCATTTCCGGCTTCACCGTGCGCCCGGCACGGGCGCGAAAAGAGAAACCGAAAGTCTCCGCTTTTACCAGCGCGAAGATCGGCGAGATCCTGAAACTGGAACCGGATTTCGTCATCGGCTTTTCCGATATCCAGGCCGACATCGCGCGCGAGCTGATCGCTGCCGGGGTGGAGGTGTGGATCAGCAATCATCGCTCCGTCGAAGGCATCATCGACTACATCCGCCGTCTCGGCGCTGTGGTCGGCGCGGCGGAAAAGGCCGATGCGCTCGCTCGCCGTGCCGAAGCACATATTGCACGAGTGGAGAAATCTGCATCGCTGCTCAAGCGCCGACCGCGCGTGTATTTCGAGGAATGGGACGAGCCGATGATTTCCGGCATCCGCTGGGTTGCGGAACTGATCCGCCTCGCCGGCGGCGACGATGTGTTTCCTGAGCTTGCGGAACAATCCCTGGCCAAGTACCGCATCATTGCCGACCCGGCGGAGGTCGTGCGACGCGCGCCCGATATCATCATCGGCTCGTGGTGCGGCAAGAAATTCCGCGCGGATCGCGTCGCCGCGCGTCCCGGCTGGGAAACAATTCCGGCCGTGCGCGACGGCGAGTTGCACGAAGTCAAATCTCCGATCATCCTGCAACCGGGGCCAGCGGCGTTATTCGATGGTCTGGATGAGTTGCATCGCATCATCACTGCGTGGTCTGGCAGCTAAGCCGGTTTGTCGCAACCAATTTCACGGAGGTCGATATGTCGTTTCGCCGCTTTGTATATCTTTGCGCATCGTTGCTGCTGGCCTGTATACCTGCGGCACATGCTGCAGTGAGCGAATCCGATGCTAGGCATCTGGCATTGAAATACACGGTCATGGTCAAGGCAACGCCGGACAAAGCCTATGCGGCGGTCGTGAAGATCGGCCATTGGTGGAATCCGGAGCACACTTATTCTAATGATGCCGGGAATCTGAGCATCGAGCCGCACGCGGGCGGCTGCTTCTGCGAAAAATGGCGCGGAGGCAGCGTGCAGCACATGAGCGTGATCGCGGCGATGCCAGGCAAGATGTTGCGTCTCTCCGGCGGACTCGGCCCGCTGCAGTCCGGAGCATTGAACGGGACGATGACGTGGTCGTTCAAAGCGGCCGATGGCGGCACACAAATTGCGATGAGCTACCTCGTCGACGGATTGTTCCCGGGCGGCCTCGACAAGGTCGCGACCGGCGTGGATTCGGTACTTGCCGACCAGGTCGAACGCCTGCAGCGCTTTATCGATAGCGGAAATCCGAAAGAGGCAGACAAGTAGCTCGACGGCGAAGCGGCGTTACCGTGACGTCGGCAGACACGCCGCCGCGGTTGCTTTCAGGTGTTGCGCCGCAGCGGCATCCAGATCGAATGTCGCGATCAGCTTCCGTCCGGCATCGCTGAAATCCGTCTGCGTCCATACCATTTGGCCGGCTTCGGCACCTACCGCCGCCAGCAGCTTCGCCGCCGGGCCGCCGTGGCGCGACAACTGGTCGATTCCGAACATGAAGGATTCCGGCGGCTCCGGCAGGTACGAGCCGGCCGCCGCGTGTGTGATTTCAGTAGTGTTGGCGACGGTCTTCCAGGTCACGTGACTGAGCGCCTTGGCGCCAGCTGGCGCATCCGGACCTTCGAAATCGTTGTAGTCGAAATCCTTGCGCGCGTTGGCTTCCGTTGCGATCAGTTCGATGACCAGTGCGCCACCGTCGGGATCAGCCGAGCATCCGACGTGCAACGTGGCACTGCGCTCCTGACCGTTGCCGATTTTCATCGTGCCCGATTGCGAGAATTCTCCCGGGCTGTTTGCGACAAGAGTCAGTGCGGCGATGGCAAGAATCGTGTGGACAATCATTGATGAACTCCAAATGTGCAAAAGCTATAACGCCGCACCGGGGGCAAGGCGCACAGCGGCAACACCCAACTCGGCGATTGTGCGTGCCATCGCGCCAGCCTGCATGGCGTGTTCGTTCGAGGCGTTGCCCTGCAGCGCACGCTTTAGCACACCCTGCGCGATCGCGGCGAGGCGGAAAAACTGGAACCCAAGCAGAAAATTCCAATGCGGTCGCGGATCGAGTCCGCTCGCCGCGACATAACGCTCGATCATTGCGGTTTCGTCGGGGATGCCAAGCGCGGCGCGGTCGATGCCGGCCAGTCCCGGCAGGATCGGATTGCGCGGCAGACGCAGCGCCATGCAGAAGTAGGCGAGGTCAGCCCAGGGATGTCCCAGAGTAGATAACTCCCAATCCACGATAGCGGCGAGTTGCGGTGCATTCGCATCCCAGATCAGGTTGTCGATGCGGAAGTCGCCATGCACCAGGGCGACGCGCCCGTTGTCCGGCGGCACTGCGGCAGGCAGCCAGGCGATCAGCGTTTCCATCGCTTCAAGTCGCCCCGTTTCGGCGGCACGGTATTGTTCCGTCCAGCGCGCGACCTGACGCGAGAAATAGCTGCCAGGTTTGCCGTAGTCGGAGAGTCCCGCGGCGACGACATCGACTTGCGCGAGTGCGACCAGTGCATCGAGCGCGGCGGTGTAATGCGCCGCGCGCGTGGCGGGCGTCAACTCCGGCAAGGTCGGGTCCCAGAAGATGCGGCCCGGCACGTATTCCATGACGTAGAACATGCTGCCGATGACGGAATCGTCCGTGCACAGGTGCAATGGACGCGCGACAGGAACGGCAGTATTCGCCAGGGAACCAATGACACGGAATTCCCGATCGACCGCATGCGCCGAGGCGAGCAGCTTGCCCGGCGGTTTGCGCCGCAGCACATATTTGCCGGACGCCGTGTCGATCAAGTAAGTCGGATTGGATTGCCCGCCCTTGAACTTTGTCGCCGCGAGCGGGCCGCGAAAGCCGTCCACGTGCGCTTGCAGGTAAGCCGCCAGCGCGGCTTCGGGCAAAGCCAGTGAATCGCTCATGTGCGCCGCTCCGGCTTGAGCATGGATTTGGCCAATGCCGCAATGTGGACTTCGTCCGGACCGTCGGCCAGGCGCAGCGCGCGCGCCGCCGCCCAGGCGTGTGGAAGGAAGCTGTCCTGGCAAACGCCGAGACCGCCGTGAATCTGGATCGCGCGATCGATCACGGCGCAGGCCATGCGTGGAGCGACGATCTTGATCATGCCGACCGCGTCTTTCGCGCCTTTGATGCCGTCGCGATCCAGCGCCGCCGCCGCGGCCAGCGTGAGCAATCGCGCCTGCTCGATCTCGCAGCGCGACTGCGCGATCGCGTCGTGCACCATGCCTTGCGCGGCGAGCGGCTTGCCGAAGGCAATGCGCGACCGCGCACGTTCGATCATCGCCTCCAGTGCACGCTGGGCCAGACCGATCAGTCGCATGCAATGGTGGATGCGACCCGGTCCGAGCCGGCCCTGTGCGATCTCGAAACCGCGGCCTTCGCCAAGAATCAGATTCTCCGCCGCTACGCGTACATGATCGAACAAGACTTCAGCATGACCGTGCGGCGCATCGTCGAAGCCGAATACGCTGAGCGGCCGCAGGATGCGCAATCCTGACGTGTCCCGTGGCACCAGGATCATTGCGTGTCGGCGATGCGGTTCCGCATCGGGATTCGTGACTCCCATTACGATAAATACCGCGCAGCGCGGATCCATCGCGCCCGACGTCCACCACTTGCGGCCGTCGATCACGTAGCCGCCGCCGTCGCGCACGATGCGCGTGGCGATATTGGTCGCATCGGAGCTGGCGACGTCGGGCTCGGTCATCGCGAACGCCGAACGGATTTCGCCGGCAAGCAGCGGTTGCAGCCAGTGTTCCTGCTGCGCCGGCGAACCGTATTGCGCCAGTACTTCCATATTGCCGGTGTCGGGCGCACTGCAATTGTATACTTCCGGCGCGATCAGCGAATGGCCCATGACTTCCGCCAGCGGCGCGTAGTCGAGATTGCTCAGTCCCGCACCGCGCACCGAATCGGGCAGAAACAGGTTCCACAAGCCGGCGGCGCGCGCTTGCACCTTGAGTTTTTCCATCACCGGCGGAATCGTCCAGCGCTGTCCGGCCTGTTCGAGATGGGCAAAGTAATCCGCTTCGGCGGGTTCGATGTGCTCGCGCTGGAAACGGCTCACTCGTTCGCGCAATTCGCGCGCGCGATCGGAGAACGGAAACAAGTCGATCATCTGCGTGTATCTCGCGGCGAAGTCGTTTCAATAATACGTCACGTAGTCGCGTTCGGCGGGTGCGGCCAGATGCGGCAACATGTTCCAGATATGCAGATCCCAATCGCCGCCGTTGACACGGAATTCGCTGACGGCGGTGTTGCGCAAGGCCAGATTGAGCTTGACCGCGCGCGCCGTGTCGCAGCCGAGCGCGGCTTGCGCACAACGCGCGATCGGGCCGCCCGAGCTGACCACGAGTATCCTGCCGCGCGGTGCGGCGTCAAGCTGTGCACGGGCACGGGCGACGCGCGCGCCAAAGGCGATCCAGGTTTCCGGCACGGCATCGTCGAGTTCGCCGTCAGCCCAGGCGTGCAGCGTCGCGTTCATCAACGCATGCGCGGCGCGCTGGTTGCCGCCATGTGCCGCAATCAATAGCGGATCGTCTGCGTGCCGTTGTGCGTAGGCGCGAATCAATGCGTCGTGATCGAATTCATTCCAGTCAGCATTCTGCGTCGCTGGTGGCAATGCGCGACCGGCAGATATGAAAGCCTGGGCAATCGCCGTGAGCGTCTGCGCGTGCCGGCGCAAGGTACCGCTCGCCACGTGCGCGAATTGCAGGTCCGGATGCGCCACCAGCCAGGCGGCGAGGCGTTGCGCCTGCTGCAGTCCGCGCGGTGACAACTCATCGTAGTCGGCGCTGCCGAACGATGCCTGGGCATGCCGCACCAGCCACAGTCGCGAGGACGGCTTCGTTTCCGTCATGCGCACGACTCAGTCGACGACATAGTCGTGGCTGAATTTCACGATGTAAGGCTGCGTGCCGCCGGGCGGGGTGATCTTGACGTTGAACACGTACGTGCCGGAACCGCTCAGCGGGAATTCGCCGAGATAGTCGAACGCGCCGTCTTCGTTGGTCTCGACAAAGCGGATCGGGTTGGCGTGACCACTCAGATCGCCGACGCTGGCACTGACATCGGCGCGGACCATATCGGGCCCGGTACCATCGGACCCGGCGCTGTTTTTCGCCTGCAGAGCGATATTGAGCAGGCCATGTTTCTCGGAACGTTCGATGCCGTAATGTGTAGCCATCTCCGGCTGGAGTTGTGCGGTGGTAATCGCGCTGTAGCGGACGATGTAGTTGCCAACGTCCTGCGACGACTGGCCCTGGCTGTGACGCGGCAACAATAGCAACACAAGCAGCAGTGCAATCGCGATGATGAGCACGCCGATTTTGTGAGCGATACGCACGATGCACCTCGGACGTTCCGCAGTCGATCCGCGGATGTTACACCCGCGCGGATCAAGACAGGTCAGGTCAGGACAGGTGCAAGCTCAGGTCCGCCAGCGGCGCGATGACGAGCAGGCGAACCAGGATCAGCGCGATCGAGGCCAGCCAGCAGGAAAAATCCAGTCCTCCCAACGCGGGCAGCAAGCGCCGGAACGGGCGCACGACGGGTTCGACAACCTGAACCAGCAGGCGATAATTGGAATCGTAATGGGCCGCAGGAATGAAACTGAGCAGGCAATACGCCAGGATGGCGACGAGTTCGATCAGGACGATCCAGTCCAGCGTATCGACCAGCGCGTGCGCGATCAGTGGAACGGCAGCGATGCCCACGCCGAACAGCGTCGTCAGCAACCAGGTTTCGATCGCCACCAGCAACCACGCGATCAACAGCGAGGCGATTTCGATCCGGCGCCAGCGCGGCACGAAACGCCGTAGCGGAGTGATGACCGGATTGGTGAATTGGTATACAAAGCGGCAAATCGGCTGGTTGAACGGTGCGCTGATCGCAATCAGCAGGACGCGCGCCAGGAATACGACGATGAAGAATCCGAACAGGGTCTGGATCAGGAAGGTGCCGGCGTTGAGCAGGTAAGTCATAAGTCTCCTTTGCGCTCGTCCGTGAGTGCGAAAATCAAGAAGCGGCCATCCTGGGCCGCACTTTTCAATTTTCTTCGAGTTGTTTCGATAATTCACTGCCGCGCTGCGTTGCCGCGGCAATCGCGCGCGCGACGATTTCGTTGAAGCCGCTCGCGGCGAAACTTTCCAAGGCTGCTTGCGTAGTGCCGCCGGGCGAAGTCACACGACGGCGTAACTCCGTGGGCGCAGCGCCATCCTCGCGCAGCATGCGACCTGCGCCGAGGCAGGTTTGTGTCGCCAGCGCGCGCGCAGTTTCGCGCGGCAGCCCTTGAGCGACGGCGGCATCTTCGAGTGCTTCGACCAGCAGGAAGAAATACGCCGGGCCGGAACCGGATAATGCGGTCACGATGTTCATCAGCGCTTCGTTATCGAGCCACGCACAGATGCCCGCGGCGCCAAGTATACTTTGTGCCAATGCGCGCTGAGCCGCGTCGCAACGCGCGTTCGCGCACAGGCCCGACGCGCCCGCGCCGATCAACGCTGGCGTGTTCGGCATGCAACGCACAATGGCCAGATCGCCGCCCAGCCAGTGCTCGATCTGGTCGATGCGAATCCCGGCGGCGATCGAAATCAGCAGTGGTTTGCGCGTCTGTACGATCGCTCGCAAGCCGGCGCAAACCTCCTTCATCGTCTGCGGTTTGACCGCAAGTACGAGTACGCCCGCATTACGCGCAGAGTCTTCATTCGCTGCATGTACGACGACATTAAAGTCATGCGACAGTGCTGCGCGTAATTCGGCGTTCGGTTCCGCGACCGTGATCCAATCCGGCCGGATGCCGTCGCGGATCAGGCCGCCGATCAGGCTGCGCGCCATGTTGCCGCCGCCGATGAAGCTGATGTGCTGCATTGCGCGATTTCCCCTGTCCGAAGTGCCTAGCTTAACCGCGCGGGCCGAAGATGGCGCTGCCGATCCGCACCATCGTGGCGCCTTCCTCGATCGCGATCTCGAAATCCTCCGACATACCCATCGACAGGGTATCGATGTCGGGATGGACTGCGCGCAAGGCCTCGAACAGGTCGTGCATGCACCGGAAAGCTTCACGTCGGTGCGTGGAATCGGGCGCCGGTTCGGGAATCGCCATCAGGCCGCGCAGTTTCAGTCGTGGTGCGGTAGCGATTTGCCGAGCGAGCGCGGTAAGGTTTTCCGGAGCGCAACCGGATTTGCTCGCCTCTCCGTCGATATTGACCTGGATCAACACGTTCAGCGGTGCAAGGTTTTCCGGCCGGTGGCGATTGAGTGGCTCTATCAGTTTTTCGCGATCCAGGCTTTGCAGCCAATCAAAGTGCCCAGCGACTTCATGGCATTTGTTCGATTGCAGTGGGCCGATCAGATGCCATTCCAGATCGAGGCCGGTCAGTTCACGCTGCTTTGCCAGGGCTTCCCGCACGTAGTTTTCACCGAACGCGCGCTGGCCGAGTGCGGCCAGTTCGCGGATGGCTCCCGCCGGTTTGGTCTTGGAGACGGCCAACAGTTCCACCACGTGGCCGCTGCGATGCACCGCGGCGAGCAAACGTTGATGGATCGAGTCGTAGGCCCGGCTGGCTAGAGTAGATTGCAAGAAAGACGCTCCAAGGGATTGCACTGGCTTGAAATTATGGCGTTATACTGCATTGGCAAGCGGGTCGAAAAAGCATGATTCAACATTTCGAGGGGAATGTCGCATGGATATCGCCGAACTGCTAGCGTTTTCGGTCAAGAACAAGGCTTCCGACCTGCATTTGTCTGCCGGCCTGCCGCCGATGATCCGGGTCGATGGCGACGTACGCCGCATCAACATCCCCGCGCTGGATCACAAGCAGGTGCACGCGCTGGTCTACGACATCATGTCGGACAAGCAGCGCCGCGACTACGAGGAATTCCTCGAGGTCGACTTCTCGTTCGAGATTCCCGGGCTGGCGCGTTTCCGCGTCAACGCCTTCAACCAGAACCGCGGCGCCGGCGCGGTGTTCCGCACGATTCCGTCCGAGGTGCTGACGCTGGAAGATCTGGCCTGCCCGAAAATCTTCAAGGAACTGATCGACCAGCCGCAGGGATTGATCCTGTGTACCGGCCCGACCGGTTCGGGCAAATCGACCACGCTGGCGGCGATGGTCGATCACATCAACAAGAACGAATACGGCCACATCCTCACGATCGAAGATCCGATCGAATTCGTGCACACCTCGCAGAAGTGCCTGATCAACCAGCGCGAAGTGCATCGCGACACCCATGGTTTCAACGAAGCGCTGCGTTCGGCGCTGCGCGAAGACCCCGACTACATCCTGGTCGGCGAGTTGCGCGATCTCGAAACGATCCGCCTGGCGCTGACCGCTGCGGAAACCGGCCATCTGGTATTCGCGCACCCTGCATACCAGCTCGGCGGCGAAGACCATCGACCGCATCATCGATGTGTTCCCCGCCGGCGAGAAGCCGATGGTGCGCTCGATGCTGTCCGAGATCCTGCGCGCGGTAATTTCGCAGTCGTTGCTGAAGAAGGTCGGCGGCGGCCGCATTGCGGCGCACGAGATCATGGTCGGCATTCCGGCGATCCGCAACCTGATCCGCGAGGATAAAGTTGCGCAGATGTACTCGTCGATCCAGACCGGCAGCCCAGTACGGCATGCAGACGCTGGATCAATGTTTGCAGGACTTGGTCAAGCGCGGCCTGATCACGCGTGCCAGCGCGATCAGTTATGCGAAGAACAAGGAAATTTTCAAGTGATTGCAGGATGCGATCATCTCGTGCAGCACATGGATGTGCGCTGACACCGGGATCCAGATTCTGGAGAAAGACATGAGCGACGTAGATTTCACTTCGTTCCTAAAGTTGATGGTGCACAAAAAGGCCTCCGACCTGTTCATCACGGCGGGTGTGGCGCCGTCGATCAAGGTCAACGGCCGCATTGCGCCGATCACCCAGGCCGCACTGACGCCACAGCAGTCGCGCGACATGGTGCTCAACGTGATGACGCCGTCGCAGCGCGAGGAGTTCGAGAAAACCCACGAATGCCAGTTCGCGATCGGCGTATCCGGCGTCGGCCGTTTCCGCGTGAGCTGCTTCTATCAGCGCAACAGCGTCGGCATGGTGCTGCGCCGGATCGAGTCGCAGCATTCCGACGATCGAGGAATTGAATCTGCCGCCAATCATCAAGACAGCTGGCGATGACCAAGCGCGGCATCATCATCTTCGTCGGCGCCACCGGTACCGGCAAATCGACGTCGCTGGCGGCGATGGTCGGCTACCGCAACCAGAATTCGACCGGCCACATCATCACGATCGAGGATCCGATCGAATACGTGCACAAGCACGAGGGCTGCATCATCACCCAGCGCGAATTGGGCATCGACACCGATACCTGGGAAAACGCGCTGAAGAACACGCTGCGCCAGGCACCAGACGTGATCATGATCGGCGAGGTGCGTACGCGCGAGACGATGGAACATGCGATGAATTTCTCCGAAACCGGACATTTGTGCCTGTGTACGCTGCACGCCAACAATGCCAACCAGGCGATGGACCGCATCATCCACTTCTTCCCCGAGGACCGGCATCCGCAGTTGTTCATGGACCTGTCGCTGAATCTCAAAGGTGTGGTCGCGCAGCAACTGATCCCGACACCAGACGGCAAGGCACGTCGTGTCTGCATTGAGGTCATGCTCGGCACGCCGCTGGTGCAGGATTACATCCGCAAGGGCGAAATGCACAAGCTCAAGGACGTGATGAAGGAATCGACCAACCTCGGCATGAAGACCTTCGATCAGAGCCTGTTCGAGCTGTACCAGGCCGGCGAGATTTCCTACGAAGACGCGCTGCGTTACGCCGATTCGGCCAACGAGGTGCGCCTGAAGCATCAAGCTTGCCCAGGGTGGCGACGCGCATACGTTGTCGCAGGGCATGGATGGCGTGGAGCTGGTCGAAACCTGATTAGAATCTATCTCAAAACTACTGCGCTCGGCATCTTGCGTGCCGGCGGTGCTCGGAATCCTCATGTACTTATATGTACACTCCGGTTCCTGCGCTCCGGCGACATGCCTGATCCAATGTGGAATCAGGCCTTCGCTCGCAACGATTTGAGATAGGCTCAACCCATGTCAATTGTCGATCCCCGACGCCCGGCCCGCCAGCCGGGCGTTGCATTTTGCACTTTGCCACATCGCGCCCATGTCGCGTGATCTCGAACGCTTGCGCGAAACCTGGCGCACGCTCGGCGCCGACGATCCGCTCTGGGCGATCCTGTCGCGGCCGGACAAGCGCGGTGGGCGCTGGAATGCGGACGAATTCTTTGCCGCGGGTGAGACCGAGATCGCCGGCATCGAAGGCTGGTGCGCACACATCGGGCGGCCGCGCGAACGCCGGCTGGCGTTGGACTTTGGCTGCGGCGTCGGCCGACTGACGCGGGCGCTGGCTTCGCGCTATACCGAGGTTGTCGGGGTCGATATTTCGCCGAGCATGCTGGAGCAGGCGCGCCGGTTGAATGCGCATCTTGCAAATGTGCGCTTTGTGGAAAATGCGCAACCGCACCTGGCTTTCATTCCGGATGCCAGCGTCGATCTGGTGTACTCGGTGATCACCCTGCACCACATTCCGCCGCCTTTGCAGTGTGCGTATATCGGCGAATTTTTGCGCATGCTTGCACCCGGTGGCGTGGCGATATTCCAGATTGCCAGTGATTATGCGCGTGGCTGGCGTGGCTTCGGCTACCGGCTACTGCCGAATCGGCTGCTCGATCCGCTGCGGCGGCGCGTGCATGCCAGCGCCGCCGCAGCGGAAATGCACAGGCTTGCGGAGGCCGAGGTCGCAGCCATCGCCGCCGCGGCCGGCCGGCATATCCTGCAGGCATTGGACGTCGATAGTGCCGGCGCCGGCTTCCATGGCCGCATGTTCTGCATCGGTTGATCGATCAGTTCTGCTCGACCGTCTCGTGCAGAGCGATGCCGCCGGCATTGGCGCTCAACACGATGTCACCGGAGCGGATCCATTTCTGATACAAAGTAAACAATTGTACTTGTTGCGTAAACGATGCGGCTTGCTCTTGTGGCAGTTTTGCCGATATTTGCTGGATGTAGTGCGCCATCGTTGCATAAATCGCTCCGCTGAAATGAACGCGCAGAAATTCCGGTTGCGCGGCCACCGGCGCGGCGAGGAATTGGCCGAGAGCAGCTCCCTCACTCGTGCCCACCGCGATGGCGATGGCCTTGTCCGACATGGCTGCGAACAGCGGCGGCATGGAATCCGGCGTGATCCCGATCGGTAGTGCGACGGGTTTGCCATCGGCGGCGAGCTTCAGATCCTTCAGCGCCGGCAACGCCAGTTGCGCCATCGCCAGTGCTGCCGTGGGATTATTCGAGCCCATCAACAACATGCCGGCCACATCCGGCATGCCGGTGTCGCGCGGTTCGGCCTTGTCGAGCACGAAGCGCGCGCTGGTCAGATCGCTGAAAGGTGGCGGGATGGTGACATCGAGCTTTGCCTTCATCTGGCCGAAACCGGTGTTGAGATAGGCCAGGTTCGCGCAAGCGAAAGGTTTCGCGGCCACCGCATCGGATTGCTTTATCCAGAAATCCTTGAATTTGAGAATCGGCAGGGCGACGCTGACGTCCGCCATGCCACGGCCTGGTTCGCCGGTGCCGGGCGCGGGTGTCAGTGTGGCGATGATCTGCTGTGCGAGACCGGATTCGATTTCCATCTGCGCGCCGATGCGCACGCGCTGGGGGCTGAGCTCCTCGGCGCCCATGGCAATGCGCGGAAATTTGTGCGCAATATCCAGATATTCACTTTTACACACCGGATCGGCGCCGTTGACCGGCAAGCCGAGTGCTTGGGCGATTTCCAGATCGCTGCCGGTGGCTGCATTGCTCAGGCGTGCCGCCACGCGCGCAAAATCGACGAAGCCCTCGCCATAGGGTGAATAGCCATATTGTTTGGCTAGCACTTGCAGGCTGCCTGCCGACGCCAAGGTTTGCGTCGGGCGAATTACGCCGAGCAAGGTTTGCCGGAGCGTGTCGCTGGCGTTCGCCGGTGTCAGCGTGACGACCAGTTGCGATCCCTGAATGGCAATCATTGCGACAAGCTTGTCACTGCCCAGTTGCCAGTATTCCTGGCTGTCGGTCCTGGCCACCGTCAGCTTTTCGCCGGCGCTGGCTTCGACGCGCGCAACCTCGGCCTTGAATGCGGCCGGGTCGCCCAGTTCCATGCGCAGTACCGGCACCATGCCGACGCCGTAGAAGGCCACGCGCATGTCGGGCTTGAGACCGATCGCGCGCAGTTTGTCCCAACTGTCGTGGGTCTTGAGCTCGTTCAACAACGCGCCGGCGATGCGGCGGTCGCGATCGCTCAGCGACTTCGTCTTGTTCAGCATGCTGTCGTAGATGCCGGATCACGGCCGGCCAGTATTCCTGCATGCGCCCGGACCATTGGTCGGTAACTGCCGCAGGCGCCGGTTCAAGATTGGCGTAGACGTAGGGCGTATCGGCCGGCACGAAGGCCAGCGGTGCATCGGTGTCGTTCTGCGATTTGCCGCAGGCGGCAAGCAAACCGCTAACGAGAGCGAGAGAAACGAGGCGATGGCTGCGGCGCATTGGGTTCTCCGGAATAAGCCGCGTGGGCGGCATGAGGTTATCGCGATTATGCGTGAGCCGGGGTAACGCTGTCCGCGCCGAGCAACTCGGCCAGCACGGCCATGCGCACGAAGACGCCGTTGGCAACCTGTTCCAGAATCAGCGATTGCGGACCGTCGGCGACTTCCGGCGCAATTTCGACGCCGCGATTGATCGGTCCGGGGTGCATGACCAGGCAATCGGCGCGCGCGCGTTGCAGGCGTGTGCTCGACAGTCCGTAGCGCGCAAAATAATCGGCTTCGGACGGAATCGCCGCCGCTTCCATGCGCTCTCTTTGCAGACGCAGCATGATCGCCACATCCGCTCCGGCGATCGCTTCATCGAAATTGTGGAAGATGCGGCATCCCGGAAACTCGCCGTCGTCCGGCAGCAACTCCGGTGGTGCGCACAGGCGGATTTCGCCAGCGCCCAGTGCGCGCAGCGCATGCACGTCCGAGCGCGCGACACGCGAGTGGCGGATATCGCCGCAAATGACTACGCGCAAGGCGGAAAAATCGGGGCGATGCCGGCGCAGGGTCAGCGCGTCGAGCAGCCCCTGGGTCGGATGCGCATGGTGGCCGTCGCCGGCGTTGAGCACGGAGGCGTGCGAGTGCAGATGCCGGGCGATGTATTCCGGCGTGCCGGCTTGTTTGTGACGCACGACGAAGGCGTCGCAGTGCATCGCTTCGAGCGTATGCACGGTATCAAGCAGGGATTCGCCCTTGACCGTGGACGAACTGGCGATATCGAAATTGACCACCAGCGCGCCGAGCCGCTGCGCGGCGAGGTCGAACGAAGTGCGCGTGCGCGTCGATGGCTCGAAGAACAGGTTGATGACCGTACGCCCGGCGAGCAAATCGAGCGTTCGCGCGCCGTCGCGGCTGCTCGCGCGCAACGCTTCGGCACGGTCGAGAATGGCAGCGATGCGCGCGCGCGGCAGGCCGTCGAGCGTCAACAGATGGCGCAGGTGGCCGCCGCTATCGGTTTGTGCGAAGGCGCCGGCAGGTAGGGGCTGTGTGACGTTGTTCATTTTTATTGAAGTGGAAATTTTATCAAAGTGGAAATGTCTGCATCACGGAATCTGCATCAGCCAGCTCTCGACGATGATCTCGGCGGCGACCGCATCGAGCGCTTGCGCGTGTTTGCGCCGGACTTCGCCGCGCTCGCGGCGGTCGGCGAAACGCTGCGCGGCTTGTTGCGAACTGAAACGTTCGTCGACCAGATGTACCGGCAACTGGTAGCGCTCAGCCAGCGCCGCAGCAAATGCGCGCGCGGCCACGCTGTTGCGTTGCTCGCTGCCGTCGAGCATCAGCGGCAATCCCACCAGCAGTGCATTCGGGCGCCATTCGCGCAGTAACGCGTCGGCGCGCGGCCAGTCTGGTCCCTGCGCATTGTTGGCGACGACTTCCAGTGCGCGTGCGCCACGGGTCAGGCCATTGCCGACGGCGACGCCGATGCGGCGCGCACCGTAATCGAAACCGAGCACGGTGAGCGCGGGGTTCCCGGGAATTGTGGAAGTTTCCACTTGTGTACAACGCTTCATCGCCACGTCAGGCATGGCCGGCATAATCTGTGAGACTGGAAATATCCACGCCAACCAGTGCGGCGGCGGCCTCCCAGCGTTGTTCCATTGGCGTGGCGAACAGAATACGCTCGTCTGCAACGGCGGTGAGCCACGAGTTTTCCTTCAGCTCGGTCTCGATCTGGCCGTTACTCCAGCCGGAATAGCCGAGTGCGACCAGGGCATCGCGCGGTCCGCTGCCTTCAGCGATCGCAGCCAGCACGTCGCGCGAGGTTGTCACGCACAGCCGTTCGGAAATCCGGTACGAGGATTCCCAGTTGCCGTGCGGTGCGTGCAGGACGAAACCGCGCTCGGGCTGGACCGGACCACCGATCAGCACCGGCGCTTCGCTGACATGGCTCAACTCGGAGGCGAGATTCATTTGTGCCAGTACGTCACCCAGACGGTATTCGGAAAGACGATTGACCAGCAAGCCCATCGCCCCATCGTCGCCATGCTGGCAGACGAATGCCACTCCGCGTCGAAAGCTCGGGTCGCGCATACCTGGCATGGCGATCAGGAAATGGTTGGCCAGAGTCGTTATCGGTTGCATGAGCATATTGTACGCGTGGCTATCGGACCCGATGCTATCCAGTTCGATTCACTTGTTGCGCAGGATATCGCCTGGCAGAAACTGCCAGGTGCGGGTGATGTACAACTCGTCCACGGATTGGTTGGCGGGAATGGCCGGGAATGGTGCGGCAAGTTTGACGATGCGGATCGCCGCATCGTCCAGGACTTTGTGGCCGCTGGGCTGGATCACGTCGATGTTTTTCACCGAGCCGTCGCGACGCAAGGCAACCGTGAGTACGAGCTGACCGTGCAATTGTTCGCGCCGCGCCTCATCCGGATAGTTCAGATTGCCGATGCGCTCTATCCGCGCAACCCACGCTGCCATATAGGCGGCATAGGCGTATTCCTTGGTATTGGCAGAAATATACTTTTTCTTCGGGCGCTTGGCGTAGGCCTGGGTTTCATGCTGGATTTCCTCGGCCAGCCGCGCCATTTCGAGCTTCTTTTCCATCAGCTCGCGCGCGGCCGGTTGCGGCATCGGCGTTTGTTCCGGGGTTTCTTTCTGTGTGCGCACCGCGAACTGCGCTTGCTGTTGGGTCAGCAGTTCGCGCTCGCTGGGCGGCTGCGGTTTCGGTGCTCCGGCGTCGACCGGGCGCGGTGCGATGCCCGGGTCCGGCTTTGACACCGGACTCGACAGCGGTTCGCTGGGGCGCACGGCCTTGTCGCTGTCGCCGCCACCGGAATTGTTGGCTTGGGCGAGGAAGTCGGCCTTCTCGGGCTTTTGTCCCGACGCCGATTGCACAAGGATCACGTCGAGCGAAGGCAGGCTCGGCGCAGGTTTCTCGAACTCGAACGTCAGGCCAAGTGCGAGTACGCCGTGGGCGATCAGTGAAAACAGCAGGGTGACACCGAGGCGGTCGCCACTGCCGACCGGGCGTGGCGAACTCACCGGCGTTTGGCCTCGATGACGTCGAACAACTGGCCGGCGATGTTCAATCCGAACTGGGCGTCGAGTTCGCGGATGCAGGTCGGCGAAGTGACGTTGACTTCGGTCAGCCAGTCGCCGATCACGTCCAGGCCGACGAACAGCATGCCGCGGCGGCGCAGTTCCGGACCGACTTGCGCGGCGATCCAGCGTTCGCGTTCGCTCAACGGCATGCCGACGCCCTTGCCGCCGCGCGCGAGATTGCCGCGGAATTCGTCGCCTTGCGGAATCCGCGCCAGGGCATACGGCACCGGTTCGCCATCGACCAGCAGGATGCGTTTGTCGCCGGCGCTGATCTGCGGCAGATAACGTTGCGCGATGGCAAAACAGCGGCCGTTGTCGGTGAGGGTTTCGAGAATGACGTTGAGATTCGGATCGCCACGGCTGCTGCGAAAGATCGAACGGCCGCCCATGCCATCCAGCGGCTTGAGTACCACGTCGCCTTGTTCGGCCGCGAAGCGTTTGATCTCGGACGCATCGCGCGCCACCAGGGTCGGCGGTACGCATTGTGGAAAATGCAGCGCAAAGAGTTTTTCGTTGGCGTCGCGCAAGGCTTGCGGATCGTTGACCACCAGCACGCCGGCACGCTGGGCCAGTTCCAGCACCATCGTGTCGTAGAGGAACTGATCGTCGAAGGGCGGATCCTTGCGTGCCAGGATGACATCGACGTCGCGCAAATCCTGCCAGCTTGCGGCATCCAGCGTGTACCAGTCCTGTGGCTGGTCGCGCACGCGCAAGGCTGCCGCGCGCGCCCACGGTGCCGTATCGCGTACCGCCAGTCCGCCCTGGGTCATATACAACAAGCGATGCCCGCGCCGCTGCGCTTCAAGCAGCATGGCGAAGGTCGAATCCTTCTCGACGTGAATGGACTCGATCGGGTCCATCACCACCGCCACCTTGAGGCTCATGCGCGCGCAGCTCCACGCACTGGCGTACGCTGGCATCGGTTGGCACGGGATGTGCTGGTGGTAAATGTCATGGCGGGCAAGGCACGTCGGGCCGGTACGGGTCTATACTACCATCGCGCTGCACTGATCCGATTCGCAACCGGGGTGGAAAGCCCGGGTTGCATGGGTTTGTTTTCCGAGCAATGATGCCGAGTTAGCGGATTTACTTGACAGATTTGCTAAGTATTGGTTAAACAGGTTGAATGAAGCGCAGATCAGAGCGTTGTGCGTTGTTGTGGCGATCGTGAAAGCGGCGGTCGCACTAACCTGGAACTCCGTTCGGTAGGGGGTTGTACGTGGATCAGACAGCGAAAGATGGCAGCTTGGCCGGCCTCAAGGTCATGGTCATCGACGACTCGAAAACCATACGCCGCACCGCCGAGACCCTGCTCAAGAAGGAAGGCTGCGACGTCGTTACCGCAACCGATGGTTTCGAGGCGTTGGCGAAAATATCCGATCAGCAGCCGAACATCATCTTCGTCGACATCATGATGCCGCGCCTGGATGGCTACCAGACCTGTGCGCTGATCAAGAACAACCAGATGTTCAAGGCCACGCCGGTGATCATGCTGTCGTCCAAGGACGGCCTGTTCGACAAGGCGCGTGGCCGCATTGTCGGTTCGGAACAATATCTGACCAAGCCGTTCACGCGCGAAGAGCTGCTCGGAGCGATCCGTCGGCACGTCACCCATCAGTGAACGCGGGCCATTCGAATACCAAGGGGAAAACGATGGCGCATATTCTCATCATTGACGATTCACCGACCGACGTACGCGTGTTCACCACGTTGCTCGAAAAACACGGGCACCGTGTGAGCAGCGCAGTCAGCGCCGAAGAGGGGATCGCAATGGCCAAGCGCGAACGTCCGGACATGGTGATCATGGATGTGATCATGCCTGGCATGAACGGATTCCAGGCCACGCGTACGCTCAGCCGTGAAGCCGATACCTCGGCGATACCGGTTTTGATCGTCACCACCAAGTCGATGGAGACCGATCGCGTCTGGGGCCTGCGCCAGGGCGCCAAGGATTTCCTGGTCAAACCCGTTGCCGAGCAGGAACTGCTCGCGCGCATCCAGAACCTGCTGACAAACTGACCCGTTCATGGCCTCCGTCCTCGACACGCAGCAACTTACGCCTTTCGAGGCGCTGGCGGATTACGAGCGACGCAGTCTGGCGCACACCGCCGGCCTGCCGGAGCAGATCGAGGCGCCCGGTTTGTGGCGCGGCATCGGCTTTCGCGTCGGCGCGCGCCATTTGGTCAGCAGCATCAACGAAGTCAACGAAATCCTTACCCTGCCGGCGTTGACCATCGTCCCCGGCACGCGGCCTTGGCTGCTCGGTGTGGCCAATGTGCGCGGCAACCTGGTGCCGGTGATCGACCTGAAACGGTATCTGGAAGGCGAGCGCACTGCGCTCACCGATGCCAGTCGCGTGCTGTTGGTGCGGCAGCCCGGTGGCAGTGTCGGCCTCCTGATCGACGAGGTGCTGGGCCAGCGCAATTTCTCAGAGGACCAGCGCGCGGACGCCGTCGGCGAAGAGGACGATCGCTACAACCGGTTTGTGGGCGAAAAATATCCGTTGGGTGATGTGCATTGGGGCCAGTTCAGCATGGCCGCCCTGGTGCGTACTCCCGATTTCGTACAGGCGGCGGCGTGATCGCTCGCCGTTGACATGCAGCATTGCAGACGTTTTCAAGGGGTGAGTTATGAGCGTGACGACAGGTGCAGTTGGCAGTAAAGACCGGGCAGGCGCCAACACGCTGCTCGTCGTATTGCTGATCGTGGCGATCCTCGTGGCCGTGGTGGATTTTGGCTTCCTGACCTACAACGCCGGACAGGATGCCAAGGCCAGCGCCCTGGTCACCAAGATTCAGGTGTTGTCGCAGCAGTTGTCGAAGGTGGCCAACGACGCCGCCGGCGGCAACATCGATGCGTTCAAGAGTCTGGAAGCTACCCGCAACTCCATCGACGATCTGATCAACAAGCTCAAGAAGGGCGACAAGACCACCGGCATGCAGGGTTACGCCGATGTATCCGGCGTGAGCAAGGAGATCGCCGATCTGGACAAGGCCTGGGCTCCGCTCAACACCAACGCCACCAAGATTCTGGACAGCAAGGAGCAGGTGCTCAACACCGCAGCGACTGCCGCCGACTTCAACAGCAAGATGCCGGTACTCAACTCGCGCATGGAAGAGGTGGTCAAGATTCTTACCGAGAAAAACGGTTCGGCCAGTCAGGTGATGATTTCCTCGCGCGAAATGTTGCTCGCCGACCGCATGCAACGCCGCGTGCAAACCATTTTGCAAGGCGGCGAAGAAGCGCAATCCGCGGCCGACGGTCTGCAACGCGATGCGCAGTTCTATGGCGCCGTACTTACCGGCCTGATCAGCGGCAACCCGGACTTGAACATTCGCGCGATGGACAACCCCAACGCCAAGGAAATCCTCGGCGACATCAACAAGCAATGGACTGACCTGGTCGGCGATCCGGTCAAGAAACTGCTCGATTCGGCTTCGGCCCTTCAGGATGTCAAGCAGGCCGCCGACCAGACATCGATTGATAGCCAGACCATGCTGCTCAAGGCCGATCCGGTGTCCTTGCGCATCAGTGAATTGCCGTCCAAGCGCGGGCAGTTCTTGTTTCCGAGCCTGCTGCTCGGTGTGATTGCGGCGCTTGCCGCAATTGTCCTGGTATTGCTGCTGGGTATCAGCCAGATCCGCAGCTCGCGCCAGCGCTACCAGGTCACCGCCGAGTTGAACCAGCGCAACCAGGAAGCGATTCTGCGCTTGCTCGACGAAATGGGATCGCTCGCCGAAGGCGATTTAACCGTGCGTGCCACCGTGACCGAGGACATTACCGGTGCGATCGCCGACTCGGTGAATTTCGCGGTCGAAGCGCTGCGATCGCTGGTGACGACGATCAACGAAACTGCCGTGCATGTATCCACCTCCGCGCAGGAAACCCAGGCCACCGCGATGCATCTGGCCGAAGCGGCCGAACATCAGGCGCAACAGATCACTTCGGCGTCCGCCGCGATCAACGAAATCGCCGTATCCATCGACGAGGTTTCCAAGAACTCCGCCGAGTCGGCCGACGTGGCCCAGCGCTCGGTGCAGATCGCGTCGAAGGGTGCAGGCATCGTGCGCCAGACGATTCAGGGCATGGACTCGATTCGCGACCAGATTCAGGAAACCTCCAAGCGCATCAAGCGCCTCGGCGAATCCTCGCAGGAAATCGGCTCCATCGTCGAACTGATCAACGATATCGCCGAACAGACGAATATTCTGGCCTTGAATGCGGCGATTCAGGCCGCGTCCGCCGGTGAAGCGGGGCGTGGATTCGCGGTCGTCGCGGACGAAGTGCAGCGATTGGCTGAGCGCGCCTCGGGTGCGACACGACGTATCGAAACCCTGGTGCAGACGATTCAGGCCGATACCAACGAAGCGGTGACTTCGATGGAGCAGACCACCGCCGAGGTGGTGTCCGGCGCGCGCTTGGCCGAGGACGCGGGTCTGGCGCTGGGCGAGATCGAAAAGGTATCGAACGACCTGGCCGACCTGATTCAGAACATTTCCGAAGCGGCGCGCCAACAGTCGGCTGCAGCGACGAATATTTCGGCAACCATGAACGTGATTCAGGAAATCACCACGCAGACTTCGGTCGGCGCGAGCCAGACCGCCGAATCGATCGGCAACTTGGCCCAGCTCGCCGCGGATCTGCGCCGTTCGGTCGCCGACTTCAAGCTGCCGGCGTAATACATTCAGGGGGCGCAACGCCGGCGATGCCGACGTCAGCGCGGACGATGGAAATGGATCAAGCAAGGGCGGGAGCTTGGTCGATGAACGCAGAATCGGTGACGCAGCGGATGGGCAACACGGCACATGCGTACGACGAACTCTTGCGGCATCTCGTGCAGTCGGAGGTGAGTATCAGGCATGGCTGTGACCACCGGAAACTGGTCGGCGCTGACACCCATGCCGGGCATGGACGACAGCGAGTTCGCGCGCTGGGCGAGTCTGCTCGAGAAGCGCACGGGCGTGGTCGTGCCGATGAAGCGCAAGGCGTTTCTGGTTACCAGTGTGCGTGGACGCATGCGCGAAACCGGGCACACGAGCTTCGAGGACTATTTCCGCGATTTGCAGAAAGTACCCGAGGGCGCAATCGAGTGGACCACCTTGGTCGATCGATTGACCGTGCACGAAACACATTTTTTCCGGCATCCGCCGTCGTTCGATTTGATCGCGCAGGACTGGCTGCCGCGGACGCTGGCGAATGCTGCGCATGGCGCGTTGCATGCGTGGAGCGTCGGCTGTTCCAGCGGCGAAGAAGCCTACACGCTGGCAATGGTGCTGGATCGGCATCTCGAGGCGGCGACAGCGAAAGTCTATTTCGGCGTGACCGCGACCGACGTCAGTCTCCCGGCTTTGGCCGTTGGTCGCGCGGGACTTTACCCGCGTCAGAAGATGGACGAGATTCCACTGGAATATCGACAACGCTATTGCGAGCCGCTGGATGCGGACAGTTTCAGGATCGGTGCAGCCCTGCGCAAACGCGTTGGATTTGCGTCTTTCAATCTGCTCGACGCGGCGCGTGCGCCGTTGAAACGGCTGGATCTGATTTTTTGCCAGAATGTGCTGATTTATTTCGCCCGGGATCGGCGTCGCGAATTGCTGGCCACGTTCGCGAACCTGCTCAAGCCAGGCGGTCTGCTGGTGCTGGGTGCCGGAGAAGTGACGAACTTCGCACATGCGGGCCTGCGTCGGGTGGATCATCGTCATGTGCTGGCATTTTTGCGCAATAGTTGAGACGGAGGCGAGAACCCTCCTGCGACGTACGCAAGCGCCGGTGAATCGGCGGAAAGATTTTCGATTTGGTTGGTGTGAATTGGTTTGCAAGGCTGCTGTGGTTTAGTGATGTGGTTTATATGAGAGAACGGGCATGAAACTGCAAGACGGCATCGATTTCACCACCCTTAACTGGGTCAAGCAGGAACTGGACGAAACCCTCAAGCAGGCGCGCCAAGCGCTGGAGGCTTACGTCGAGGATCCGGCCGATTCCAGTCTGATGCGCTTTTGTGCCACCTATCTGCATCAGGTGCAGGGCACCTTGCGCATGGTCGAGCTGTATGGCGCGGCGATGGTGGTTGAAGAGATGGAACGTGTCGCGCTGGCCCTGCTCGACGGCCACGTCAAGCCGCAGGACGATACCTATTCGGTGCTGATGCGCGGCATCGTGCAGTTGCCCGATTATCTCGAACGTCTGCAAAGCGGCCACAAGGACATTCCCATCGTCCTGCTGCCGCTGCTCAACGACCTGCGCGCGACGCGCGGCGAAAAGCTGCTGACCGAATCGGTGCTGTTTTCGCCGGATCTATCCGCGCCGCTGCCCGCAGCGGCGGCCGGTGCAACGCACGGCATGCCGGAACTCGAACTCAAATCCGAGGCGGCGCGTCTGCGCACAGGGTTCCAGCTTTCGCTGTTGCGCTGGATTCGCGACGATTCCGCCGCGGCCCAACTCGAGCGTCTGATCGGTATCCTTGACCGGCTGCGCGCGGCATGCACC
Source organism: uncultured Gammaproteobacteria bacterium (assembly GCA_963804695.1). GTDB lineage: Bacteria > Pseudomonadota > Gammaproteobacteria > Xanthomonadales > Rhodanobacteraceae > Rudaea. The sequence goes on along the minus strand of CAWDRH010000003.1, from coordinate 1,672,775 downwards.
CAGGACGATGCGCTCCGGCTTTGGTGGATCGCCAGCGGCGTGCTCGAGAGCGTCGCTTCCGGCGCAATCGAAGCCAATGCCGCGGTCAAATTGCTGTTCGGCAAGGTCGACCGCGAGATCAAGCGTCTGGTCGATACCGGAGAAGTCGGGTTTCGCACGTCGCCGCCGCGCGAGTTGACCAAGAATCTGCTGTACTACATCGCGCACGCCAGCACTGCCGGCGTGCGCGCCCGGGAAATCCGCGCCACCTATCAGCTTGACACCTTGCTGCCGAGTGAAAAAGAACTCGCTCACGCCCAGGGTTCGATCTCCGGTCACAACCGTACCCTGCTGGATACCGTGTCCGCTGCGATCAAGGATGATCTGATGCGAGTCAAGGAGGCGCTGGATATTTTCCTGCGCGCGCAGAATCCCGATCCGGCCGAATTGATGGCGCAGGCCGATGTGCTTGATCGCGTCGGCGACACCTTGGGTATGCTCGGACTGGGTGTTCCCCGCCGTGTCGTCCTCGAACAACGCAAGATCGTCGAGGAAATCGCCAACAAGACGCGCGCCGCCAGCGAGAGCGGTTTGCTCGATGTTGCGGGCGCCCTGCTCTATGTCGAGGCCTCGCTGGACGATCACATCGATCGTCTCGGTGCCGAGAATCCGGATGCTGCAAGCGCTACCGGCGATCACGCACTTGAACTGCCCAAGGCCGAGGTGCGCAAGATTCTCGATGCCTTGATGAAGGAAGCCTCGATCAACATCGCCCAGGCCAAGCAGGATGTCGTTGCCTTCATCGAATCTCCCTGGGATCACGCTCGCGTAGAACCCATTCCGCGACTGCTCGAGGAAATCGCCGGTGCGCTGCGCATGCTCAATCTCACCGAGCCAGCGCAATTGATGAACGGCATCGTGCGTTTTGTCGAAGTGGAACTGCTGCGTCATCGCCGTGTTCCAACAGCCGAACAGATGGACAAGCTCGCCGATGCGCTGGCATCGATCGAGTACTACATGGAAGCCACCCGCGAGCAACGCGGCGGACGCGAAAAGATTCTGGACGTTACCCGACAAAGTCTGGCGGCGCTGGGTTACTGGCCAGTCCCGGAGGACGACGGTGGTGGCGCACCGCTGCCGCCGGCACCCGTGCCGGATCACCCAACGGCAATCCGAACTCCATCGCATCAACATCCAGGATTACATCAGCCAGGACTGAATCCGGAGCATTCCGTGGCGACAGCGTTTACCGTCTCCGATCCGGCAGCACAGTCCAGTGAATTTCCGAGCTGGGGCGATCATCTGCCCGCCAGCGGTGAGGCTGGGCTGAAACTCGATGCGGAATCTGCGGCGGAAAATTATGTCGACAATCCTGCTGAGATGCCGAGCATCGAATTGACCGACGAACATCTGGACGATTTCGTTGCGCGTGTTGGCAGGGACGACAACACGCACGTGGTTTCGCCACCCGCACCTGCGGCAGACGCAACCGCGGCCGGCAGTCACGAACTGCCTGGCATCGATATCGCCGCGGGCCACGGACTCGAAGACCTCGTGATCGGCGAAACCTCGTCGCATGAACCGCCGATGCACGACTTGGGCGGCCTGCGTCTGGCCGAGACCGAAGCGACCGCAACGCCGGCGCCGGGCGTGCGCTATGTCGAGATCGAGGAAGAGATCGAAGAAGAAGTGCCTGACGTCGACGCGGCATCGCCGATGGCCGACACCCGTTTCAGTGCAACGCCATCGGATGACATCGACGAGGAAATCCGCGAAGTATTCGTCGAGGAAGTGCAGGACGAGATCGACAATCTCAATCGCTGCCTGCCGGCATGGAAAGCCGACGTGAACGATTTCGAGAAGCTCAAACCGATCCGGCGGTCGTTCCATACTTTGAAGGGTTCCGGCCGTCTCGTCGGCGCGCTTGCGCTCGGCGAATTCAGCTGGAAAGTCGAGAACATGCTCAATCGCGTGCTCGATAAAACCATTCCGGTGAGCGCGCCGGCGCAGGCGCTGGTCGACAACGCCGTTGGCGTATTGCCGGAATTGCTCGCAGCGTTGCGCGGTGACGGCATGCCGAAATCCGATATCGCTGGAATCATGGATGTCGCCGACAAAATCGCCGCTGGCGAAGAAGCCTGGGTGCGCAGCAATGCGCTCCAGCGCACCAAGAAGATCAAACGCACCGTGCGCCGGTTGCTGCCGGTGGTTGAAGAGTCCGCGCCTGTCGTCGCCGCATCGGCGACCGTGCCCACAGGCGAGGTGGCGCACGAACTCGACGCGAGCATGGATATCGAACACGCATTCAGCGCACCGGCTGAGCAGATTGCCGCGCAGGCAGGTGGCGATCTCGCCGAACAGGCGGCCTGGGAGGCCAGTCCGTTGCCGAATATCGATCCGGTACTGTTCGAGATTCTCAAGAGCGAAGTCGCTTCGCATCTGGCCGTGATCGATGGTTATCTGGCTGAATTGCACTCCACGCCATCGCTGCCGGCCAGTGAGCCTCTGCTGCGTGCCGTGCATACGCTCAACGGCGCGATCGCGATGGTGGATATTCCGGTAATCAGTCACGTGCTGGCGCCGCTGGAAGGTTATATCAAGCGTCTGCGTGCCAGTCAGCATGCTCCGGATGCAACCGGTACTGTGGCGCTGGGCGAAGCGTCGAACCTGGTGCGCGATTCGATCGCGGCGCTGGAAACCGCGCATCCACAATTGCCAGACTCGGATGCGCTGGCTGCACGCATCGCCGAATTGCGCGATACCTTGCCGGAACCGGACATGATGCACGTCCTGTTCTCGGCGGCCGATGATGCGGCCCCTACGCTGCCGAGTGAACACGCAGACGTGAACCGGTCCGTCATTGATCCTCTCCAGCCTGTTGCGTCTCTCGTCGGTGCCGATCGCGGTACGCTCCATGAATCCACCATCGAATCTGCCGTCGGCACCGAGCCGGCAGCGACGACGCCGGCAGCAGACGGCGCTGCGACCGCAGCAGACGAAGAAGCCGCCTTGCTTGCGGCGCTGGACGCCATCGAACGCAACGATGCGCCCGCACACGGCAGCGGATCGGCTTTTGCGCTGGACGAATCCGAAATCGCCGATACCGCGATGGCGCCGGTACAGACAGGTAACGAGGAAGACCTGACAGCCGCGTGGCTGCGTGAGTTCAATGCTGACGAGAATGTCGCTGCAGGGTCCGCGACCGAACCGGCACATGCAGCGCAAATCGACGCCGAACCAGATCGAACCGAATTAGATCAGCACGCGCCGCCCGCCGCCCGGGTGGATGAACCGGGCGAAACCGTCGGCGCAGAAACCGAACTGCTTTCATTCGAGGACTTGACCCACGAGGATTTCACCGCGACCGAACCCGATATCGCGGTTTCACCTGCGCTCGAACCCGCGCCGGAAACACTTGCGGAACTGACCGCATCGACACTCGTCGTCGATGAACGCGTCCACGCAGATGAGGAAGTCGCTCCGGTCGTGGCACACGCCAAGACGGAAACTCCACGCGGCCTCGAGCCAGCGTCGTCCGATTTGCCATCGCTGCCGGACGATTTGCAGCCGGATGGCAAACTCGAATTGCCGGATATGGACGAGGATCTGCTCGAGATTTTCGTGCAGGAAGGCGACGATATCCTCGATCATTCCGATTCACTGATGGCACGTCTGCGCGAAGCGCCGCAGGATCGCGATTTGGTCAGCGGCCTGCAACGCGATCTGCACACGCTCAAGGGCGGCGCACGCATGGCCGGACTTGCACCAATTGGCGATCTGAGTCACGCGATGGAATCACTGCTCGAGTCGATCAGTGAAAACCACCGCTTGATGGATCGGGTCACGGTCGAATCGCTGGAACGTGGGTTCGATCGTCTGCACGGTTTGGTTCAGCGTGTGGCGCACCGCCAGGCGATTGCCATGCCCGAGCATGCCATCGCCCGTTTCGAGGGTCTGGTGTCGGGCGAACTGCCGACACCGACGCCTGAAGCCGCACCGACCCTCGCTGCGGAACCGGTCACGCCATCACTGCCCGTGCCCGCAGACGAGCCGGTCACCGCAGTTCCGGTCGCAGCGGTCGCGCCGAAACCCAACCGGTTGCCGCCGCGCCAGTTGCCGGCGATCGAAGACGACGAAAGCCAGAGCCGTGCGCCGCAGGAAATGATCCGCGTGCGTTCGGACCTGCTCGACTCGCTGGTCAATTACGCCGGCGAAGTGTCGATCTATCGTTCGCGCCTGGAACAGCAGATCTCGACTTTCCGCTTCAACTTGGTCGAATTTGAAACCACCGTCAGCCGTTTGCGCGATCAGTTGCGCAAGCTCGAAATGGAAACCGAAGCGCAGATCCTGTCGCGCTATCAGCGCGAGGCCGAATCCAGCGAATCCTCGTTCGACCCGCTGGAGCTCGACCGCTTCAGCCAGTTGCAGCAGTTGTCGCGCGCACTGGCGGAGTCGGTATCCGACTTGGTCTCGATTCAGGGCTTGCTCGACGATCTGACGCGCCAGTCGGAAACCTTGCTCTTGCAGCAGTCGCGCGTCAGTTCCGACTTGCAGGAAGGCCTCATGCGCACGCGCATGGTGCCGTTCGATTCGCTGGTGCCGTCCCTGCGTCGCACCTTGCGTCAAGCCGCACAGGAAGTCGGCAAGCGCGCGCAGTTGAAAGTGGAAGGTGCGCAGGGCGAAATGGACCGCAACCTGCTCGAGCGCATGAAGGCGCCGTTCGAGCACATGCTGCGCAATGCGCTCGCCCACGGCATTGAAACGCAAGAGGATCGCCTCGCCGCGAACAAGCCGGCCGAAGGCACGGTCACGATCCAGGTTAGCCGCGAGTCGACGGAAGTTGTACTGCGTGTCTCCGACGATGGCCACGGCATGGATCGCGACGCGATCCGGCGCAAGGCGATCGAACGCGGTCTATTGAAGCCCGACGCACAACTGTCCGATCGCGACTTATACGGCTTCATCCTCGAAACCGGTTTCTCCACCGCCGAGCACGTCACACAACTTGCCGGCCGTGGCGTCGGCATGGACGTAGTGCACAACGAGATCAAGCAGCTCGGTGGTTCGCTGGCGATCGAATCCGTGCGCGGCTCCGGCAGCACCTTCGTCATCCGCCTGCCATTCACCTTGGCCGTAACTCAGGCAATTCTGGTGCGTCTGGGCGAGGCGATGTACGCCGTGCCGATGTCGTCGGTGCAAGGCGTCGTGCGCATTGCCCGCGACGATCTCGAACGGCGCATGAGCAAGTCCAATCCGAATTACACCTATGCTGGCGAGGAATACCTGATTTACGAATTGTCGCATCTGCTCGGTGTACCGCCATCGCGCATTGTCGACGAAGCGCAATTGCCGCTGTTGATGACCCGCACCGGCGATCAGCGTGCCGCGGTGCGCATCGACGGCGTGATCGGCTCGCGCGAAATCGTGGTCAAGTCGGTCGGGCCGCAGATCAGCTCGGTGCCCGGCATCTTCGGTGCCACGATCATGGGCGATGGTTCGGTGGTGATGATTCTCGATCTGGCCCCGCTGGTGCGCCGTGTCGCTGCGCTGCGCGAGCGCGTCGAGGCAGGCGAAGTAGCGTTGCCCGAAATGACCGTGCCGACGCCGGTATTCATTCCGCGCCAGCATCCGCTGATCATGGTCGTGGACGATTCGATCACCATGCGCAAGGTCACCACGCGTGTACTCGAGCGCAACGACATGGACGTGGTCACCGCGAAGGACGGTCTGGATGCAGTCGAGAAATTGCAGGACAAGGTGCCCGATATCGTGCTGCTCGACGTCGAAATGCCGCGCATGGACGGCTACGAACTGGCTACCTACATGAAGAACGATCCGCGTCTGAAACTGGTGCCGATCATCATGATTACCTCGCGCACCGGTGAGAAGCATCGCCAGCGCGCGTTGGAAATCGGCGTCGAACGTTATCTTGGCAAGCCCTACCAGGAAGCCGACCTGCTGCGTAACGTGCAGGAAACCTTGAGGTTGAGTCGTGCCTGAAATCCAGACACCCGTTGCTGTCGCGCTGCTTTACCAGACCAACCAGTTTGGCGGCCATCTACGCGACGCGCTCAGGGAACTCGGCGCCGCTGTCGTCTACGAGACGCTGACCGCGGATATCGATCGCGACAAGCTCGAAGGTTCCGGTGCGCGCGTGGTGATCGTCAACCTGGATGCCGACAGCGATCCGCAAATCGATCACGTTTACGATCTGCTCGACGCGGGCGATTACCAAGTGGTATTCAACGAGGCTCAGGTTTCGGCGAATCTGTCGGGCTGGGATCACGCACGCTGGGCACGCAACCTCGCGGCGAAAGTCCTCAAGCAACCGGATATCGCCGAGCCGCCGCGTCCGTTTGGTGCCGAAGCCGTGCCGACGCCGGTGCAGACCTCAGCCGCGGGCGTGCCGGTAGCGGAAAAACCCGGTGACCACGCGCCCACCCGGATTGCACAAGCGGAACCGCCGGTAGTTGTGGCGATCGCATCCGCCGATCTGCCGCCATCAGAGCTGCCACCGTCCGAGCGACCCACGGTCGAAATGCCGCTGCCGGAATTTGCGCATGAAGCATCCCCGCCGGCCGCCGACCTCGATATTGCCGCGCTGGCCGAATTCGCGCAACTTGCCGAGCCCGACATCGGCGTTCGCGACGACGCGGCTGAGCGCGCCGCGTTTGCCCCGATCGCCGCCGGGCCTGTCGTGGCTGAACCTGTTGTGGCTGGAGATTCCGCGAACGATTTTGCGGCCGAGCTCGACGCCTTGTTTGCCGACGCTGGTCCGATGCAAACCGCGCCCGCCGACACGCAGATCAGCCTGCCGGCCGAGTTCGATTTGGCGCTGGAATCACCGACGCCTATGCGCGATCACGTCGAGAGCCTCGAAGCCATCGACATCCCGTTCGACGCTGCCGACCCGCAAGCACCGCTCGCGTCCTCAATACCGACCGGCGTGGCGGCGCCACCGCTTGAACTGGCCGAATTGCACACCGAGTTTCCGGCGATTTTCGATCAGTTGGATCGCACGCAATCGGACCAGGTTCAATCAGAGCGGGTTCAATTCGATCATACCGAACTGGACGAGGTTGCCGCGTCGATACCCAAGGCCAGTGACGACTCATTCAAACCGGCTGACTTGCCCGCGGCAGCGAGCGCACAAGCCGACGATCCTGATCCTGACTCGCTGCTGCCAATGGAATGGACGCTGGAACACACCGACAGCGATGCTGCCGCGGCGCCGGCAAAGCCTTTCGGCATCGAAAAGATTTCGGCGGGCGATTATCTCGCGCCGCTGGTGGATGAGCCGACCGCCAAGCAGCAACCGGCGTTGCCGGTCGATGGTCTGACGCTGGAATTGATGCCGATGGAAGAGGCGATTGCGCCGCCGACCTACAGCAATCCGAATTACTCCAGCGAAACCTGGCTCGACGGCAGCCGGCCGGCGCAGAAACTCAAGGTGGGCACCGGAGCGGGAGTGCAGCGTGTCTTCGTTCTCGGTGCTTCCATCGGCGGCCCCGAGGCAGTGCGCGATTTCCTCACCGCATTACCCGTGGGCTTTCCTGTACTGTTCGTGCTGGCCCAGCATATGGGCGAGGAATTTCTTGAACTGATGTCCGCGCAACTGGCCAAATCGGTGGCGTTGACCGTGCGCAATCCGAGCCACGGCGAGCGCGTCGGCCACGGCGAAATTCTGATCGTGCCGACGTCTCAGCGCATGCAGGTCGATGCCGAGGGCGTGGTCACCCTGGCTCACCTGGCGGAGAAATCGCAATACTCGCCGTCGATCGATCAAGTGTTGCACGATATCGCTGATACATTCGGTGGCCAGGCTGGCGCGATTATCTTCTCCGGCATGGCGCACGACGCGGTCGAAGGCAGCCAGTACCTGAAATCCAAAGGTGGCACGATCTGGGCGCAGGATCCGGATACCTGCGTGATCAGTTCGATGGTGGATGGCGCGCGCGAAGCGGGGGTGGTCGACTTTCTCGGCTCGCCGAAACAGTTGGCCGAAAAAATGATCGCCGATTACGGCAAAGGTTGAAGGCAACGACGATGGCTGAATCCAACTCACGCGAAATTCGCGGTGTCATGATCCCGGTTACCGGTGGGCGCGTGCTGCTGCCCAACGCGACCGTCGCTGAGGTCATCACGTACTCGGTACCGGAGAAAATTGCCAACGCACCGGATTGGTTGCTGGGCCGTCTGTCATGGCGTGGCTGGCGCCTGCCGTTGTTTTCGTTTTCGATGCTGTCCGGCGGGACGAAGCAGGAAGGCTACTCCAACGCCAAGGTTGCAGTGCTCAAGGCGCTCGGCGGCGATGCCAAGATGCCGTTCGTGGCGATGCTGGCCCAGGGATTTCCGCGTCTGACCACGATCACGCCGGACCTGCTGATTCCGACCGGCGACGAAAGCGAACATCCTCCGGGCGTACACGGCCATGTTCTCGTGCGTGACGATCAGGCCGTGATTCCCAACCTTGGCCAGATCGAGAAGCTGATCGCGCAGGCGATTGCCGCGTAGATCGCGGCCGAGCTCGCTCGTCCCGACTTCGTTTGGCAATCGATCCGGTTCACAGATCGCCGTATAGCGCCTGCAATGCTGCCAGCGCCGCAACGCCAGCGGTTTCCGTGCGCAGAATGCGCGACCCCAGGCGCAGACCAAGGAATCCGGCTTGCTCGAGCAGCGCACTGTCGTGTCCGGAAAATCCACCCTCCGGGCCGACGGCGAGCATCGCGCCATGTTGCAGCGGCGGCAACTGCCGCAGCGTGATCCCGCCCTCCGGCAGCAGGGCAAGGCGCAATGCGGAAGCATCAGTCAGCGATCCCAGCCAGAGATCCAGGCGTTGCGGCGGTTCCAGTGCGGGCAGCCGATTGCGCCCGCACTGCTCGCAGGCGCCCGCAATCACGCTCATCCAGTGTGCGCGCCGGCGCTCGGCACGTTCTTCATCGAGTTTCACCTCGGTGCGTTCGGTCACCAAGGGCACGATGCGGACAATGCCCAGTTCCGTTGCTTTTTGCAGAATCCAGTCCATCTTTTCGCCGCGCGCGACGCCTTGCGCCAGCGTCAGTGACAACGAAGATTCGCGATCGACTGCACGCACCGCCATGATCCTGGCGCCGACCGCACGCTTGGCGAGCACGCTCAGTTGCGCGTCGTATTCGTGGCCGTCACCATTGAACAGGATCAGCGGATGGCCGCGTTCCAGCCGCAATACGCGGGCGACATGTTCTCCGGCCTGTTCCGGCAACAAAACGTCATGACCCGGATGCAATGATTGATGGGTATAAATTCGGGGAATGCGCATGAGGATTTCTGCTTTGCCGAATCAGCCGACTGCGTGCTGGATTGCGTCACGGGCGACGTCGACCATCCAATCGATTTCTTCCGGCACGATCACGTAGGGTGGCATGAAGTAAACCACATCACCCAGCGGGCGCAGCAATACGCCGTGCTCCAGACCGTAACGATACACACGCAGGCCGCGGCGTTCGCCAGACGGGAACGTCGCGCGTGTGGATTTGTCGCGCACCAGTTCCACTGCGGCGATCATGCCGGTCTGGCGTACCTCGGCGACCTTCGGATGGTCGGCCAGCATTGCAAGTCGTGCGGCAAGCCGTGCGGCGAGCGCGCGGTTGCGCTCGAGCACGGGCTCGTCGCGGAAAATCCCCAAAGTCGCCAACGCTGCGCTGCAGGCGAGCGGATTACCGGTATAACTATGTGAGTGCAGGAAGGCCTTTCCACTTGTGTACTCTGCGTAAAATGCCTCATAGATCGTCGACGTGGTGAGTACTGCCGACAGCGGCATGAAGCCGCCGGTCAGACCCTTGGAAAGACACAGGAAGTCCGGCGTGATCGCCGCTTGCTCGCAAGCGAACAACGTACCGGTGCGGCCGAAGCCCACTGCAATCTCGTCGGCGATCAGATGCACGCCAAACTCGTCGCACAGCTTGCGCAATCCGGTCAGGTATGCCGAATGGTGCATGCGCATGCCGCCTGCGCATTGCACCAGTGGCTCGACGATCACGGCGCAAGCTTCCGCCGCGTGCTGTTCGAGCGCGGTATGCATATCGGCGAGTTTTCGCTGCGAATGCGCTTGCCACGATTCACCGGGTTCGCGTTCGTAGCAGTCCGGCGAGGCTACAAAAATCGGATCGAGCAGCAAGGGCGCGTAGGTCGCGCGATACAGCGGTACGTCGGTCACGGACAATGCGCCCAGGGTTTCGCCGTGATAGCTGCCAGTCAGCGCGATAAAGCGTGTCTTGCCGTTCTGTCCGAGATTGCGCCAGTAGTGGAAGCTCATCTTAAGCGCGACTTCGACCGCGCTTGAACCGTTGTCGGCATAGAACACACGCGCCAATCCGGGCGGCGCCAGATGCAGCAATTCCTCGGCAAGCTTGATCGCCGGCTCGTGAGTGAATCCAGCGAAGATGACGTGTTCGAGCCGGTCGAGCTGATCCTTGATCGCGCCGGCGATGCGCGGATTGGCGTGGCCGAACAGGTTGGTCCACCACGAACTGATCGCGTCGAGATAGCGCCGGCCGTTGGCGTCGATTAGCCAGGCGCCGTCGCCGCGCACGACCGCGATCATCGGCAGGCCATCGGCCGTGCTGTGATCGTGCATCTGCGTGCAGGGATGCCAGAGGGTGGCGAGATCGCGCGCTCTCATCTCGGCATTCAGATCGGTCGGGGTCGGCGAGGTCATTTTGCTATGATCGGCGCAGGCCATCCGCAATACAAGGCAAACGCGATGCAAACCCTGCATAGTTCAACCGCCGCACGTGGGTACGCACTGATAGCGAATCCACGCGCCTCGCGTGGCTTCATATCGATCACGAATCCGCGTGTGACACGCGGATTCACCTTGATCGAAATCCTGGTCGTCGTGGTGATTCTTGGCATTCTTGCCGCAATCGTGGTGCCGAAGGTGATGGAGCATCCAGGCGAAGCGCGCCAGGTGCGCGCGAAGCAGGACGTGCAGGCCATCGTCACTGCCTTGAACACGTACAAACTGGATAATTATACCTATCCAAGTACCGAACAGGGCCTCGATGCGCTGGTGCACAAGCCCAGCGGCGTACCCGAGGCGCCGAACTGGAAAGGTTATCTGGACAAGCTGCCGAAGGATCCTTGGGGAAAGCCGTACCTGTATCTGCATCCGGGCGCGCACGGTGACATCGACGTGTTCAGCTACGGCGCCGATGGCAAACCCGGCGGCGAAGGCGAGGATGCGGACGTCGGCAACTGGGACAACTGATCTGGACCTGGTGTCCGGGCGACGGTGATGTCTGCCACACACAAGGCGCGTGGATACACTCCAAGCGTGAACCTGCGCGGGTTCACCTTGATCGAAATCCTCGTTGTCGTGGTGATTCTCGCTGTGCTCGCCGGTGCCTTGACCTTGGCGGTCGGTGGAGTCGGTGGCGAACGCCAGCTAAGTCGTGAGGCGACGCAATTGCAGGCCTTGGTTGGTTACGCCTGCGAGCAGGCCGAACTCACTGGACGCGAAATCGGTTTGAGCCTGAATGGTCACGGTTATCGGTTCAGCCGGCTGGACCACAGCGACTGGGTGTCCGTCGGCACCGAGGAATTGCGCCCGCGCGATTGGCTGGGCGGCACCCGTGAGGTGCTGACTCGCGATGGCCATCCGGTCGTCATCGCGGTCGATTTTCCGGAGAAGCCGCAACTGGTGTGTTTTTCCTCCGGCGAACTGACGCCGTTTCAATTGGAACTCAGCCTGGTAGATCTGGCGCGGCACTATCGTCTGGACGGCCAGTCCGATGGCACGGTCGCGCTGGCTGCGGTGGATGCGCGTGAGCACTGATCCGCGAGCACGCTGGCTGTTGCTAGGCTCGCGCATCCAGCGCTCGTCAAGCAACCCGGCCGCTCGCTCTTGCTCGCGGCGTTCGCCCGAGCGCGCGATGCGCTTCAACGCATCACGCAAGCGCTCGGGCTTCACCCTGCTCGAAGTGCTGGTCGGTCTGCTGGTGCTTGCGCTGGCCTTGATCGCACTGTCGCGCACTGCGGCGGTGCAGGTGAATGCGTTCGGTGATCTGCGCGAGCGCACTCTGGCCGGCTGGTTGGCCGCCGACATTCTGGCGGAAACGCGGTTGGGCACGCCGTTTCCGGCAACCGGCAAGAGCGATGGCCAACGCCGCTTCGGCGGCCGCGACTGGCACTGGGAACTCGAAGTGCAGTCCACGCCGGTAGCGACGCTGCGGCGGATGGACGTGCGCGTCTTCACAGCGACGGACCGCACGGCGCCGCTGGTCGATCTGGTCGGATTCAGCGGCGAGGATTTGCAGCCGTGACTGGCCATTTTGCGACAAAGTACACAATGCTTCATCGCCACCGCGGTTTCAGCCTGATCGAGCTGCTGGTGGCGATGGCGATATTCGCCATCATGGCTGCGCTTGCCTACGGCGGTTTGAATTCGATCGCGAAAACGCGCGGAGAACTGACCAAACAGGAAGACGCGTTCCGCGACCTGATGCGCGCCGCCGGCGATCTCGACCGCGATCTGCGCGGTGCGGCAGCGCGGCCGGTGCTCGGAAATTCCGGACAGCCGCTGCCGGCGTTCATTGGCACATCCGATCATCTGGAATTCACCCGGCTCGGCTTCGCCAATCCGCAGGCTGAACCGCGCTCGAATCTCGAACGCGTGCTGTACGAGCTCGACAGCAACACACTGAAGCGCGGGCGTTATCCGGTACTCGACCAAGCACCAGACACCACGCCGCAGATGATCAATCTGCTCGCAGGCGTCGACGATTTCCGCCTACGCTATCTGGATGCGGCCAGCAACGGCTGGTTCGATGCGTGGCCACCGCCGCAAACCAGCGATTTAATGTTGCTGCCGCGCGCGGTCGAATGGCATCTGCAAACGCGCGACTACGGCGAGATCGTGCGCGTCGTAGAGTTGGTATCGGCATGGCGCGTGCCGGCGGCCGGGGCGCCGCTCGGAACGCCGGTTGGGGCCGGCGGCACGCCGCCGGTCGTCACCCCGACGCCGGGCGCGGCAAAATGAAGTTGTCCATTTCTCAACGATGTATTCCTGCCCAGCGTGGCGTCGCCCTTCTGGTCGCCCTTCTGGTAGTTGCACTGGCGACAGTGCTGATCGCCGGTTTGCTGGATCGTGGCGAGTTGACCGCTGCGCGTATCCGCAATCAGTTGCGCGCGGAACAAGCGCAGGCCTACGCGCAGGGCCTGGAAGCCTACGCCGCAAAGGTATTGCTCCAGGATCTGGCCGACGACGGCAACAGCATCGATACGGCGGACGACATCTGGGCGCTGCCGTTGCCGCCAACTCCGGTCCCGGGTGGCGAGATCATGGCAACCATGAGCGATCTCAACGGCCGCTTCAATCTCAATAATCTTGATCCTGCCTACGACAACCCTCCGGTCTGGCACGACAAGTTCGCGCGCTTGCTTGTCGCGCTCAAACTGGACCCGGTGCTGGCCGATAGCGTGCGCGCGTGGATGGATACCAGTCCCGAAGCGAGCGCCAACGACAACTGGTATCTGAGCCAGCCGGTGCCTTATCGTTCGGCAAAACGCGAATTCAATCATGTCTCCGAATTGCGTCTGGTCATGGGCGTCGACGGCGATATCTACGCGCAGCTCGCGCCTTACGTCAGCGCGTTGCCGAACGGTACGCTGATCAACGTCAACACCGCCAGTGCGCCGGTGCTGATGACCCTGGGTCCGTCGGTGACCGAGCAAATGGCACAGGCGCTGTGGCAGCAGGGCCACTCACGTTACCAAACCATTCCGTCGGATCTGACGGCGAACCAACCCGGACTCGTCGTTGACTGTGGCGGGCAGCCGGTGACGCTGTGTTATGACGTAAAGAGCAGCTACTTCCTCGCTCGCGGCGAGATCGCCCTGGATGGCCTGCCGTTCACCTTCTACAGCCTGATCGAGCGGCGTGTGGGCGCGAACGGCGGCATCCGCGTGATCCAGCGCAGCCATGGTGCGGACGATTGATCGGCGGTTGGTATTGTCGCTTCCGCTGCCGGGAATCCGCTGGCTGCGTGTAGGATAGGTGTTCGGGAATTTTACGTTGTCCGCTTGCGGAGTGTACTGACATGCAAAGAGTATACTTTGTCACTTCTGTGCGCCGCTGCACGTGGCGTCCACCCTCCGCCGCAATGGTTTGCAGGGCAGGGCTTGCGTGGCTGCTGCTTGCGGGCTGGGTTGGCTCCGCTGCTTTTGCCGCACCGGCCACTGGTCCGTCGCGGGTGCTGACCAGCGCCGACCTGTTCAATCTGGAAGCTGCCGCCGATCCACAGATTTCTCCCGACGCCAGGACGATCGCTTACGTGCGCCGCGCGAACGACATCATGACCGATCGTATACGTTCGACGATCTGGCTGATCGATGTGGCCAGCGGCCAGCAGACGCCCTTGGTCGCGGGCCCCGGATCGCATGCGCAGCCGCGCTGGTCGCCCGATGGCAGGAAGCTGGCCTACGTTTCCAATGCGGAAGGCGACGCTGCGCAATTGTTCGTGCGCTGGATGGCGACCGGCGCGACCGCGCGCGTCACCGGACTGCTGGAAACGCCGCACGGCATCGCCTGGTCGCCCGATGGCAGCCGCATCGCATATTCGATTCTGGTGCCGGACGCTGCGGCCACCTTAGGTCAAGCGCCAGCCAAGCCCGAAGGCGCGAAGTGGGCCGAACCGTTGCAGGTCATCGACACGGTCGTCTATCGCACCGACGACGACGGCTACGCCAAGCCCGGATTCGATCAGATTTTCTGGGTGCCAGCCGAAGGCGGAGCGCCGGTGCAACTGACCTTTGGCGCGCACAATGCCGGCGGCCGATTGGCGTGGTCGCCGGACGGCCGCTCGCTGTTGTTCAGTGCCAACCTCAACGCGGACTGGCAGCGCGACATCGTCGATACCGATGTACATGAAGTAGCGCTCGACGATCGCAGCGTGCGCACGCTGACGCATCGCAAAGGCCCGGACAATGCACCGGCGGTTTCGCCCGACGGCAAACTCATCGCTTATGTGGGTTTCGATGACAAGTATCTGGGCTATCAGAACGTGCAGTTGTCGGTGATGAGCCGCGACGGTAGCGGCTCGCGCGTGCTGACTGCGGCGCTCGACCGTAGTGTCGGTGCTCCGGTGTGGGCGCCCGATGGGCACTCAATCTATGTCGATTACGGCGATCATGGCAGTGTACGCATAGCGCGCGTCGGGCTCGATGGTTCAGTACGCACGGTGGCCGAGAATCTGACCGGTAGCGACTTCGACCGACCCTACACCGGTGGCGCGTTCAGTGTGGCGCGTGACGGTACCATCGCGATTACCAGCGGCACCACGCAGCGCCCGGCAGACATCGTCCTGGTTCGCGATGGCAAGCTGCGGCAGTTGACGCATCTCAACGAATCGCTGCTCGGATCGAAAACCCTGGGAGCGGTGCAGAAGCTCGCCGTCACTGCGTTCGACAAACGCCCGATCGATGCGTGGCTGATGACGCCGCCGGATTTCGATGCCAGCCGCAAATATCCGTTGATCCTCGAGATTCACGGTGGCCCGCACGCGGCCTATGGCCCAGCGTTCTCGACGGATGATCAGCTCTACGCCGCCGCCGGCTACGTCGTGGTGTATGCCAACCCGCGCGGCTCGACAGGTTACGGCGAAGACTTCGCCGACCAGATTGACAAAGCCTATCCGGGCCGCGACTACGACGACTTGATGAGCACGGTCGATGCCGCAATCGCCAAGGGTTTTGTCGACGCAGACAACCTGTTTGTCACTGGTGGCTCCGGCGGCGGTGTGCTGACCGCATGGATCGTCGGCAAGACCGATCGTTTCCGTGCGGCCGCGGCGCAGAAGCCCGTCATCGACTGGGCGAGCTTCGTGCTGACCTCGGACATGACCCCGTATTTCTCACGCTACTGGTTCGGAAAATTTCCGTGGCAGGATCCACAAGCTTACTGGGCGCGCTCGCCGCTGTCGTTGGTCGGCAATGTCAAGACGCCGACCCTGGTTGTGGTCGGATCGAACGATTACCGCACACCGGACAGCGAGGCCGAACAGTATTACACCGCGCTGCAATTGCGCGGCATTCCGACGGCGCTGGTAAAAGTGCCGGGCGCGAATCACGAAGGGCTGGCGGCACGGCCCTCGCAATCGGCGGCAAAAGCATCGGCAATCCTGGCCTGGTTTGCGCGTTACCGGCATGCGTCGTCGCCGTCCCCATAGCCGGATCATGAGGGCATGGGCTATTGACCCTTGCACCGATATCGGCGTGTCGCGCGAATGAATTGATCGGTCCGGGCCGCCATTGTCAGGCGGCGATGCCGTTCCGACGCACGTCGGTAGGGCTGGGCGCACTGCTACAATGCCGCCATCCTGTGCACGATGGATTTCATGTCCGAACGTCTGTTGATCCGGCTGCAACCCGATGGCGAATTTGCCTGGCTCGCCCAGGATGCGCATGGCCGCGTGCTGTCGGGTGCGGCAGCCGGCGCGCCGTCGGCCGAAACGCTGGCGCGTGCACAGCGCGTCGTCGTGCTGGTGCCGAGCGAGGACGTCTTGTTGTTGGACACGCCGGGACTGACGGCCCAGCGCGCGCAATTCGTCAAGGCGGTGCCATTTGCGCTGGAAGATCAACTCGCCGGTGCGGTCGAGGAATTGCACTTTGCCTTGCCTGATCGCTACACCGCCGCGCGCGTTGCCGTCGCGGTCGTCGCGCGCCGGACCTTGCGCGGCTGGCTCGATCGACTCGCCGGCGCAGGTATCCAGCCCGACGCGATCTATGCCGAAACGCAGATCCTGCCGTGGCAGGACGGCGGCAGCATTTTGTTCGAGGACGGGCGCGCGCTGTGGCGCCGCACCGCAGTGCAAGCCGGTGCCTGCGATCTCGCCGGACTGCCGGACTGGCTGGAAGTATTGGCGGGCGAGTCCGGCGCAAGCGGATTCGAAGTATACGATTTCCGCGATGCGCCGCCGCTGCCGCTGGCGATTGCGCCCGTACGCTATCACGCGCGGCAACACGACCTGCTCGGTTTTTTCGCAGCACAATCGACGACCGAGCCGGCGCTGAATCTGCTTCAGGGCGAATTCGCTCCGGCCCATCGACAGATGCCGGCGCAACGTTTGTGGCGCAACGCCGCTGCACTTGTCGCCGCTGCCGTCATTTTGCTATTTGTATACTACGGGCTGGACTGCTGGCGGCTCGCGCGTACCTCGGCGCGTCTGGACGTCGCAGCGCAAACCTTGTTGCGCCAGGGTTTTCCGGAGATGGACAAGGTCGCCGGCGATCCGCGCGAGTTGATGCGCAGCGCGATGACTCGCTTGCAGGGCGGTGCCGACAATGAAGGCGTATTGAAACTGCTCGAAAAAGTCGCGCCGATACTCGGCAGCACCACGCGCACGAGCCTGACCGGACTGGAATACCACAACGCCACGCTTGAACTCGCTCTGCGCGCGCCGGATGTGCAGACCCTGGATCTGATGCGCGAACGCCTGGCGAACCTGCCCGGACTCAAGGTTGAAGTCACGGCAGCCAATTCCGGCGCGAATGGTATCGATGGCCGCCTGCGGATCAGCGGGGGCAGGTCATGATCCGCGCCTGGTGGGAAGGTCTGCAGGAGCGCGAACGCCAGATGGTGGCGGTGGGCGCTGTCGTGGTTGCACTCCTGCTCGGCTGGTCCCTGCTGTGGTATCCGCTGGCGCATGCGCGCGCGCGCTTGGCGGAGGACGTCGCCAGTCAGCGCAGCGACGTGGCTTGGATGCGCCAGGCGCTGGGCGAAGCGCGCGAACTGCATGCGCAGGGCGCACGCGGGCGCGCCGATCGCCAAGGCAAGTCGCTGCTGGCATTGGCCGACGTCAGTGCGCGTGGTGCGGGACTGGCCGGTGCGCTCAAGCGCGTCGAGCCAACCGGTAGCAACAGTGTGCGCGTGAGTTTCGATACGGCAAATTTCGATACGCTGGTGGACTGGCTGGATGCACTCTCGCGCGACTACGGCGTGCAGGTGACCGATCTTTCGGTCGACAAGGTCGAGGGTCTGGGCCTCGTCAACGCTCGCGTCACCCTGCAGGACAGTCAACAGTAAAGGTTTCCCGCTCAATGAACTTTCTACGCAAACTCGTGCTGCTGTTGATCGTGCTGGTCGTCATCGCTGTCGTGGTCGCCGTCACCTGTCCGGCAGAATTCGCCTATCGCTTGCTTGGCGATCGCCTGGGCGTTCTGCGCCTGGCGGGAATCAGCGGCAGCCTTTGGCATGGACAGGCCAGCAGCACCCAGGTTTTCGATCAGGAGCTTGGTGCGTTGGACTGGCAACTGGATGCCGCGGCCTTGCTCGAACTCGAACTGCGGGCACAGTTGAGCTTGAGCGGCGGCGACGTCACGGCGGCGGGCATCGCCACTCGCAACCCCGACGGCACGATTGCCGTGCGCGATGCCAGTTTTGCCTTTCCGGCCCGCCTAGCCGCGCCGGCACTCGATATTCCCGCGCTCACCTTGCTTGGCCAGATCGATGGCAAGCTCAGTCAGGCGCGTCTGCACAATGCCTGGCTCGAAGCGGCCAGTGGCAGTGCACGTTGGCACAATGCCGCCGTAGCCGGATCGGTGCAGGCCCAATTCGGTGATCTGGAAGCGACGTTTTCCTCCGCGCCCGATGGCGCGATCGTGGGCGAAGTGCACGATCTTGGCGGACCGCTGCAGCTCAAGGGAACCTTCAAGGTATCCGCCGGCAGTTTCGACGCCGATACCCAGCTCGCCGCGCGTGACGGCAATCCGCAAGTTGTAGAAGCCCTGCACTATATCGGTCAGCTACAGGCCGATGGCAGTTCGCATCTGCTGGTCCATGGCACGTTGTTCAAACTGAACTGATGAGTCTGCTCTGATGGACCGGCTTTGATGGACGCGCTCTGATGGCTGCGCCCGATCCTGCATTTCTCGATGGCGCATTGAATGCGGCGCGCGCGGCGGCGTCCGCCGCGGCGGAAGTGATTCGTCGCTACTATCACAGCGGTGTCGCCGTCGAGATGAAGGCTGATCAGACACCGGTGACGATTGCCGATCGCGAAGCCGAAACCGCGGTAAAAAAACTGCTCAGGACCGCCTATCCGGATCACGCGTTTTATGGCGAAGAGCACGGTCGCGAAGGCGATGGCGACTATCTCTGGCTGATCGATCCGATCGATGGCACCAAGGCCTTCGTGCGCGGTTATCCGATGTTCTCCACCCAGATTGCGTTGATGCATCGCGGCGCGCTGATGCTGGGTGTATCGAGCGCGCCAGTGTTTGGTGAAACCGCCTGGGCGCGCAGTGGTGGCGGTGCGTTTCTGAATGGCGATCCGATCCGCGTCGCATCGACGCGCGAACTCGGGCCATCCAGCGCCATTTCGATCGGCAACGTCAAAACCCTGACTGGCGATGCACGCTGGAACGTCCTCGGCGAGATGATCCGCCGCAGCGGCCGCATCCGCGGCTACGGCGATTTCCTGCACTACCATCTGCTGGCGCGCGGTTGTATCGACCTGGTGATCGAATCCGACGTGAATATTCTCGACATCGCCGCGTTGGCGGTCATTGTGCGTGAGGCCGGCGGCACGTTCACCGATCTTGCCGGCGGCGATCTCAGCCTCGATACCACCAGCGTACTCGCGAGCACGCCGGTGCTGCACATGCAGACCTTGCGCGAGTTCGGCGCATAACCACGCGTCGCGTTACAATCGCGGCATGCGCAAGGCTCCCATCGTCCACTCCACCCGGCTCGCCGAAGGCAGTGATTTTCTGCAGGTTGAATTGCTCGATCTCGAGTTTTCCAACGGCGAACGGCGTACCTACGAGCGCCTGAAAGGTTCCGGTCTCGGCGCCGTCATCATTGTGCCGATGCGTGACGACGACACCGTGCTGCTGGTGCGCGAATACGGTGCCGGTATTGATCGCTACGAACTCGGGTTGCCCAAGGGGCGTCTGGATCGTGACGAAACCGTCGAGCAGGGCGCCAATCGCGAGCTGAAGGAGGAGATCGGCTTCGGCGCACGCGACCTGCATATCCTCACTACCCTGTCGCTGTCTCCGTCCTACATGACCAGCATGACCCATGTCGTGCTGGCGCGCGATCTGTATCCTGAGCGTCTGGTCGGCGATGAGCCCGAGGAGCTTGAAATCGTGGAGTGGAAAATGTCGCAATTGCACGAATTGATCGCACAGCCCGAGGTGACCGAAGGACGTTCGATCGCGGCGCTGTTCATCGCGCGCGAATATCTGGCAGGCCGCTTCGTGCCGCGGCCGTGAATACCGATCTGGCAAAACTGGCGTGCGGTTGCTGCGCGATCGCGTGTACGGCGGGTAGGGCAATCATGCGCGTGTACGCCGGCGATTTTGCGGTCGAGCGCAAGGACGACAATTCGCCGCTGACTGCGGCGGACACGGCGGCGCACCACGCCATCGTCGACGGCCTGCATCTGCTGACGCCGCAGATACCGGTGCTGTCGGAGGAGTCCGCGGTGCAAGCCGGCTGGGACGAGCGCCGGCGCTGGGCGCGCTACTGGCTGGTCGATCCACTCGACGGCACGCGTGAATTCGTCAAGCGCAATGGCGAATTCACCGTCAACATCGCGCTGATCGAAGAGCACGGTCCGGTGCTTGGCGTGGTGTACGCGCCGGCGCTGGAGGAGATGTACTGGGCTTGGCGCGGAGGCCATGCCTACACTTCCGATTCGTCGCAAAAAAGTGGAAAAGTGGAACTGCACACACGCGAACGCGGCAATCCGCTGATTGTCGCCGGCAGCCGTTCGCATGCCGACCCGCGCATGCTCGCGGCGCTGCAAATACTCGGCGCACACGAATTGAAGCCGCTGGGTTCGTCGCTGAAATTCTGCCGCGCGGCGCGCGGCGAAGTGGATTTGTATATTCGCTACGGCCTGACCAGCGAATGGGATACGGCGGCGGGCCAGTGCGTGCTCGAGCAGGCCGGCGGCGACGTGACCGACTTGTCCGGCGTGCCATTGCGTTACAACACCAAGGAGTCCCTGCTCAATCCCGATTTTCTGGCATTCGGCGACAGAACGGTCGAGTGGGCAGGCTTGCTGCGCGGAGCGGCGACGCATGCCTGAGCGCAGCATCGACGAGCTGCTACGAATCATGGCTGTACTGCGCGATCCCGAGCGTGGTTGTCCGTGGGACGTGAAGCAGGATTTCGCCACGATCGCGCCGTATACGATCGAGGAAGCCTACGAGGTGGCCGATGCGATCGACCGCCGCGACTTTGCCGATCTGCGTGACGAACTCGGCGATCTGCTGCTGCAGGTCGTCTTCCACGCGCGCATGGCCGAGGAAGCAGGGCATTTCCGTTTCGCCGATGTGGTCGAAGCGATCTGCACGAAGATGATCCGCCGACATCCGCACGTATTTCCGGATGCGCAAGGCAAGATCGAGAAAGTGGAGAATGCGGCGGCGCAGACGACGGCCTGGGAAGAACACAAGCGCCGCGAGCGCACGCAGGCGGGCGCCGACGATGCCAGTCTGCTCGCCGGCATATCGCGCGGTCTACCGGAATGGCAGCGTGCGCTGAAATTGCAGAAGCGCGCTTCGACGATAGGCTTCGACTGGAACGACCCGCGGCCGGTGCTGGACAAACTGGTCGAGGAAATCGCTGAAGTCCGGCACGAATTGAATGCCGGCGCCGACGCGCACGATGCCGATTCACTGGTCGCGAATCGGGCTCGCGTCGCCGACGAGATCGGTGATGTACTGTTCGTCTGCGTCAATCTGGCGCGCTTGGCAAAGGTGGATTATTCGACTGCGTTGCGCGGTGCCAACGCCAAGTTCGAACGCCGTTTCCGGCGCATGGAGGAATTGGCCACGGCCGACGGCACCTCGCTCGAGGGCAAATCGCTGGCCGAGCAGGATGTGTACTGGGAACGGGCCAAGGCCGATGACAAGGCCGGACGGATTAAACCCTGAGTCATCTGCGCGCATCTTATTGCGGTCTTTCCAATAGAGTACATCCGATGCGAATCCTGATGCTTGCGATCCTGAGCTTGTCCGCCTGCGCTGCGACCGCCAACGAATGCAAATTCAGCGCTGAGCGTAGTCTCGATATCGATCCTGCCGGTTTGCATGCGTTGATGCTGAAACTCGGCTCAAGCGACGTACACGCGAACGGTGTCGCCGGCCTGGCCAGGATCGAAGTGCGCGGCAAGGCCTGCGCGTCCGAAGAAAGCAAACTGGCTGGCCTGAACTTGACCCAGAGCCGCGATGGCGACCGTGTGATCGTGACGACGAACCAGGCACAGAATCAGACTTTCAGCTGGTTCGGCTCCAACTACGCTTATATCGATCTCGAAGTTCGTTTGCCCGCCACGCTGGCGTTGCAAATCGACAGCACCTCGGGCGATGCCAACATTGCCGATGTCGCGGCGCTGAATTATTCATCGCATTCGGGCGATCTGGTGCTGCACCATGTCAGCGGCGACGTAACGGTCGAAGTCCATTCCGGCGACGTGACTGCCGACGACATCGGCTCGCTCAATGTGAGCCGTTCCGGTTCCGGCGATGTCCACGCGAACAAGGTGCGTGGTGAGATCAAGATCGGCCACGTCGGTTCGGGCGATTTGGGATTCGCTGACGTTGGCGGTGCGGTCAATGTGGAATCCGTCGGTTCCGGCGATATCAATGTCGATCGTGCCAGCGGCGATGTCGTGGTCGGTTCGATCGGCTCCGGCGACGTGACGGTGGATGGTGTCGGCGGGAATTTCGTCGTCAAGTCCGCCGGCAGCGGCGACATCCGTCACAACAACGTCAAGGGCAAGGTCGACGTGCCGAAACGCGGCGACGATTGACGGAAAAAGCGGCGGGCAGGGTGGGGAACCTGCCCGCCGCGGCAACGGCCTGCATTCACGACAGGCCTGGGGCTTTCTCGAACGCTGCAACCATGCGCAGTGGCGGCTGGGAACTGGAACGCGCTCGCTCGCGAAAGGTTGACAAAAGAAGGTTGACTTGTGCGGATGCTCCGGACGCGGGAGAATCGCGTCATGCCCACTACATACGCCAGCTTCCGCGAGTTTTACCCGTTCTATCTGGGCGAACACACCAATCGCATTTGCCGGCGCCTGCACTTCGTCGGCAGTTCCTTGGTACTCATCGTGTTGATCGCGGCTTGCGCGACGGCGCACTGGATGTGGTTGTGGCTGCTGCCAGTGATCGGTTATGGCTGCGCCTGGATCGGTCATTTCTTCTTCGAGAAAAACCGTCCGGCCACATTCACCCATCCGCTCTACAGCTTCGCCGGCGACTGGGTGATGTTCGCGCAGATGCTCAGCGGCCGTGTCCGGTTTTGATCCATCGTGCTCTGGTCAAGCGTGCTCCGGTCCAGTGCGTTCTGATTCAGAGTAAAAAGTATAAAAATCAAGGAGTGGAATATGGCCTGGGTGCATCTGGTGACGTTGTGCGCGTTGATCGAATACTTCGTGTTTTCCTGGCTGGTCGGCAAGGCGCGCGAGAAATACGGGGTGAAGGCTCCTGCGACCACAGGCAATGATGTGTTCGAGCGCTACTTCCGTGTGCAGCAGAACACGCTCGAATTGCTGATACTTTTCGTGCCGGCGCTGTGGATGGCTGCAACCTATTTCGATCCGCGCATCATGGCGGCGATCGGCGCCGTGTATGTCGTTGGCCGGATCGTCTACCTGCGCGGTTACGTCAGCGATCCGAAGTCCCGTCACACCGGTTTTCTGCTAAGCATCGTGCCGGTCGCGGTGCTGATTCTGATCGCCGTCGCTGGCGTCGCGCGTGCCTTGTATGTGGGCTGAGCCGACTCATTCGTAGAAAATGAAGAACGCCGCCACGACGATCAGGGCAAAACCGACGAGGTGATTCCATTTGATCGACGCATCCAGATAAAACACCGAGAACACGACAAAGACGCTCAAGGTGATGATTTCCTGGATGGTCTTGAGCTGCGCCGGGTTGTAGACGCGATAGCCGATGCGGTTGCCGGGCACCTGCAGGCAGTATTCGAAGAACGCAATGCCCCAGCTCACGAGGATGACAGTCCACAACGGCCGGTCGGTAAATTTCAGATGGCCATACCAGGCGAAGGTCATGAACACGTTTGAACCGATCAACAACAGGATCGGGGCGAGGTAATCGAGCATGGCTGATGTCCTAGGAATAGCTGCGCTGACATAACGGCAGCGGTCGCCGCGGATCTAAAGCGATTCGCGATCGAGAAACCGGGATTCGTACAGCAGGCTTTCGATGCGCGCTTCCTGGCCGGGCAGGAATTCCAGACCGATATCTTCGGTCCCGGAACGCACGATGCGTGTATCGATGGCGATCACGGTTTCCTGGTCGAAGATAAAATACACACGACAGTGGGCAGGCGGACTTTCAGGCCAGTTTTTCGGCCGTCCGATGCAGGCCCCGCCCTGGGACAGATCCCTGACCTCGGACAAATAGCCCTCGTTGCCGGACACGGCCAACGCGGCAGAGTAGATAGCCAGACGCGGATGTTGGCGCTTTTCGGCGAAAGACATGGGCAGCGATGCTCCCTGTGTGCGCAGCTACAATAGACGCTGGCGAACTGGCGATGCAAGCAAGCAGTTCACACTATCATTGCACGAAGCCTTTCGTGCTACATTCCAGACACATCTGGGGATGGGGTAGTCATAATGTCGGGAATACCGAAGGGGCAGAGTTTGCGTCTGGCACCGCTGGTTGCGGCGCTGGTCTTGGCGGGCGTCGGATCAGCCAGCGATGGGTATGCGACGACTGCGCCGCCCTCTGCGCCGTTCGGGGTCGCCATGACGGCGGCATGGCAACCCGGTGATGGCAGTGGCGTGGCGGCGTTGTTCCATACGCTGCAAACAGTCGCGGCGAAGTCGCGGCCATCCAGCACGCCCGTAGCGGCCGCGACCACCACGGCCGTATCCAGTTGTGCCGACGACAATGGCAGCGGCACCCTGCGTGCACTGGTCGCCGCGGCAGGCGAGGGCGATACGCTCGACCTGAGTGCGTTGCCGTGCGGCGTCATCACCCTGACCCAGGGTGCGATTCCAGTCATGCTGGACGACTTGACCATCACTGGTCCCGGTGCGGACAAGCTTGCTATCGATGGTGCCGGCAGCGATCGCGTGTTCGTGCATTACGGCTACGATGTCCTGAATCTGGGCGGCGTCGCCGTGCGCAATGGCGCGAGCCATGTTAGTGGCTACCAAGTCACCGGTGGTGCCTGCATCCTGTCGAACGGCTATGTCACGCTCGATCATGCAACCGTCAGCGATTGCGTGGCCTCGGGCGAAGGCGTGTACGGCGGCGGCATACTTGCCCGTGGCGTCACATTGTATACAAGTACGCTTTCCGGCAACACCGCGCTTGGCAGTCATCCGACCACGTTTACCGCGGCTTATGGCGGCGGCGCAATGGCTTATCGCGGCACCGCGGCACTGTACGACAGTACGGTGACAGGCAATCGCGCGACATTAAATTCTGGCGACACCCACGGCAGTTACGATACCGGCGGTGGCATCTTCGCGGACAACGGCGGTTACGCCTACCGCTCGACCATTGCGGACAATTATTCCTATGGCACTGGCGGCGGCATCGCCACTCATGCCGGGTTCTTCATCACCGACAGCACGATTTCCGGCAACACCGCGAAGAAAAAAGGCGGTGGCGGAATTTTCGCACGCGTGTTCGACAGTATGGTTATTGCCAACAGCACGATTGCGTACAACACCGCAGCCAAAGGCGGCGGCATGTATCTGGCCGGCATGCAGCAACCGTTGTCGATGCAGAGCAGCATTGTCGCCAACAATAAAGCGGCAGACGACGACGACATGGCTGCGCCATCGGCAACGATGATCTCCGGTGCGAACAATCTCGTGGTCGCTGCAAACGCGAATATCACGCTTCCCGCCGACACCCTGCACGACGATCCCAAACTCTTGCCGCTGGCGGACAATGGCGGTCCGACGCGCACGCACGCGCTGAATGCGGACAGCCCGGCTGTCGATGCGGGTAATAATGTGTTCAACTTGGCGACCGATCAGCGCGGTGCGGGATTCCCGCGCGAGACCGCCGGCCTGACCGATATCGGCGCCTTCCAGGGTGCGTTGGCACCTCCACCGACGCCGCTGGCGGTTCCTGTTCCTGCGCTGTCGGCATGGACTCTCGGCCTGTTCGCTAGCCTCCTGGGCTGGGTCGGATGGTGGCGCCTGCGGCGGCCTTGAACAGGCTTTATGCTCGATCGAAACGGAATTGCAGCGACATCGCACTTGGTGTATTTTGCTCGGGTTCGCAATTCCGGCGGGGGGATAAAACATGTTTGTTTCGAACGAGCGCGGACGCGCATTTTCCATGAAGCCGCTCGCTGGCGCCTTGGCGTTGGCCTTGGGCGTAGCCGGCATCAATGCCGATACCAACGCGGCGACAAATCCCGGCAGTCTTACGTTCGCGCAGCGCGTCCAGAACCTTCAGCACCTCATCGTGCAGTTCAAGCCGCAGTTGAAGCAGTATCAAAGCCAGCATCCGGGCCAGCGTCTGCTATTCCCCCATAGCACGCCGCACACATTGACCCGTCATCATAAGGCCATTGTTACGCCCAATGTGACGCAAGCTGTGACGAGTTGCGTCGATAATTCATCCAGCGCGACGACCGCGGGTACGCTGCGTTATGCCGTCCTCAACGCCGCCGATGGCGATGTCATCGATTTGAGCGCGTGCAAAAACAGCACGATTACACTGACGCAGGGTGCGTTGCCGATCACGGTCGATAACCTTACCGTGACTGCCGACGCCACTTCCAATAATGTGACCATCAGTGGCGGCGGTACCGATCGTGTGTTTTACGACACCGGTTCCGGCTCTTATCTGACGCTTAGTTACCTTACCGTGAGCAATGGCACGAACGCGCCAGCCAGCGGCGATGCATATGGCGGCTGCATTTTTGCTCCCGACGGAGGTGTTGCTCTCTATAACACCACGATCACCGGGTGCAAGGCGACCAGCACCACTGGCAGTAGTGCCGGCGGCGGAATTGCCTCCGAAGCACTCTACATGCAATCGAGCACGATTTCAGGCAATACGGCCAGCACCACTGCCAACGGAAAATATGAGGCTATTGGTGGCGGAGCCGCTGTCGAGGGCGATCAGACATCCTACATTTACTCCAGCCATATCCAGAACAACACCGCACAAGTGACCGGCGGATTCATCGCCGATGGCGGCGGTATCTTTGCCTACGCTCCGTTTCTGAAGGGCAGCGTCGTTTCCGGCAACGTGGCATCGGCGACGTCAGTCAGCGGAACCCCCAGCCATCCTTATATTGCTATTGGCGGCGGGGTGGTTGGCAAATACAACGTTACCCTCGTTGCGAGTACGGTGAGCGGCAATTCGGCACAATGCGTCGGGGCAGGCGCGTATTGTTCTGGTGGCGGCGTCGTAATGGCTGGCGAGCCAGAGGAACATTCAGTCGGACAGCTCTACATAGCGTATTCGACGATCAGCGATAACCACTCCGATTTCTTTGGTGGTGGCATCACTTCCAAATATGCGCTGAACCTCGTGCAAAGCACGATCTCCGGCAATACGGCGGAAGCTGGTGGCGGTCTCCTGCAGAAATACTACGGTTCTTCTGCGGCAGCTTATGTGGGCAACAGCACGATCGCCGCGAACACAGCAACCAACGTCGGCGGCGGAATTTATGACTTCGGCGATGATGATGCGGCGGCGCCGATCACGCTGGTCAGCACACTGGTAGCCAACAACACGGCAGGCTATCCCGGTGCTGATATCTATGCGTCGAGCGCTGATTCTGTGACCATTTCCGGCTCGGCCAACCTGGTCATGGCCGCGTCGTCCAATGTCACCTTGCCGGCGGGCACGTTGAGCGCCGACCCCTTGCTGCAGGCGTTGGCGAGCAACGGCGGTCTGACGCAAACGCAGGCATTGACCACAGGCAGTCCGGCGATCGGTACCGGCAGCAATCCAAACAACTACACCAGCGATCAGCGCGGAACGGGATTCCCGCGCGAGACCGCCGGCCTGACCGATATCGGTGCCTTCCAAGTCCAGGCTGCGCCAGCGGAGGCGGTGCCCGCCCCCGCGCTGTCCGCATGGGGGCTGAGCCTGCTTGCCGGCCTGCTCGGCTGGTTCGGATGGCGACGACGTAAAACCGCAACCTAGGCGCGCCTTCTTCACACGCTTCTCACCCGCGACTGCGCATTCTTCACAAAGGTGAAATGCCAGTAGTATGGAGCGGGACATGAAACAGCGAGAAGAACAGGCCGGTCTGATCCTCCTGATCGAGGACAATCGCGGCATCTCGGAAATGGTCGGGGAATTCCTCGAACGCCGCGGCTATAGTCTCGACTATGCCGCCGACGGCGTGACCGGCCTGCATCTGGCCGTTGCCAACAGTTACGATGTGATAGTGCTCGATCTGATGCTGCCCGGCCTGGATGGCCTGGATGTGTGCCGCAAGCTGCGCGGCGATGCGAAGAAATCCACGCCGGTGCTCATGCTCACCGCGCGCGACACGCTCGAGGACAAGCTGGTTGGCCTGGACGCTGGCGCCGACGACTATCTGGTCAAACCTTTCGAGATACGCGAACTGGAAGCCAGGGTTCGAGCCTTGATCCGGCGCGATCGCCGCCAGGTCAG
This sequence comes from uncultured Gammaproteobacteria bacterium, assembly GCA_963804695.1. Lineage (GTDB taxonomy): Bacteria > Pseudomonadota > Gammaproteobacteria > Xanthomonadales > Rhodanobacteraceae > Rudaea. The sequence goes on along the minus strand of CAWDRH010000003.1, from coordinate 1,644,173 downwards.
CGCGGAGTTGCTCAGCGTCGGCGACCTCGTGCTCGACACGGCCACGCTGCGTTTGACCCGCGCCGGGCAGGAACTGACGGTGTCGCCGATCGGGTTGAAGCTGCTTGGCATCCTGATGCGCGAATCGCCGCGGGTGGTCAGCCGCCGCGATATCGAGCGCGAAGTCTGGGGCGATCTGCTGCCGGATTCGGATACCTTGCGCAGCCATTTATATAATTTGCGCAAAATCATCGACAAGCCCTTCCAGAAACCGCTGCTGCACACGATCCATAGTGCCGGCTACCGGTTGGCCGATCTCGACGCTGAGATCGCCGCCAGCAAGACTGCCTGAGCGGGATTGGCGATGCCGCCACGCACCGGCATCCGCCGCAAGATCTGGACGGTCTACGTCCTCCAGGTCGCGGCCATCAGTCTCGCCACCATTCTCGGCGTCTATGGTGCCGCGACCGTGTTGGAGGACGTGCTGATCAAGCAGGCGCTCAGCGGCGAGGCCACGTATTACTGGCAGCGCTACACGCGCGATCCGCAGGCTCCGGTGCCCGACACCAACAACATGACCGGGTATCTGCTGCATCCCGGCGAAGACGTGATGCGTCTGCCCGAACCGCTGCGCACGCTGGTTCCTGGTTATCACCGCATCCGGCATGGCGGCAGCAATGTCCTGGTGCAGGTGTCCGACGGGCCGCCGGGGCGGCTCTATCTGGTATTCAATCAGGAGCAGGTCGGACGTCTGGCGATCATGTTCGGTTTTGTGCCGTTGATCGTGGTGTTGCTGATCATCTATCTCACCACCTGGTTGACGTATCGCGCCTCGCGCCATGCGCTGTCGCCGGTGATTGCGCTGGCCAAGGTGGTGCGCGAATGGGACCCAAAACGCCCCGATCTGACCGCCCTGGATCCGCAAAACCTGTCCAGCGATCCGGACGGCGATGTCGAAACCCTCGCGCGCGCACTGCACAGTTACGCCAGCCGCATCGAGGAATTCGTCGAGCGCGAGCGCAATTTCACCCGTGATGCCAGCCACGAACTGCGCAGTCCGCTGACCGTGATGAAGGTTGCTGCCGACGTGCTGCTGGAAGAAGAACTGTCGCCATTCGCGCAGCGTGCAATTTTGCGCATCCGGCGTTCGGTGCGCGACATGGAAGCGATGATCGAAGCGTTCCTGATCCTGGCGCGCGAATCCGATACCGGTTTGCCGCAGGAGGATTTCGTCGTCAACGACGCGGTGCGCGACGAGATCGAGCGCGCGCAACCCTTGCTGGAAGGAAAACCCGTCGAACTGGCGCTCGACGAGCGCAGTGCCTTCGGCCTGCACGCGCCACCCAAGGTATTTGCCGCGATGATCGGCAACCTGATCCGCAACGCATGTTTGTATACCGAGGCGGGAAAAGTGCGCGTGCTGATCGGAGCCGATTTCGTCAGCGTCGAGGATAGCGGCATCGGCATGAGCGACGCCGAGCTGGAGCAGGTATTTCAGCCGTACTTCCGCGGCAATCGCAGCACGCGCGGTGGCCACGGCGTTGGCCTGACCTTGGTGCGGCGCCTGTCCGACCGCTTCGGCTGGCCAGTGCAGATGGAAAGCAAACTCGGCGTGGGCACCACGGCGACGATCCGGTTTCCGCAAGCGCGGCCGCTGGTGGGGGAAGGCTGAGATATGCACTGATGCGCGTATACTTTCGCGATGTTCCGGCAGCGCGCGACGACATCATGCAAAAGTTTGTAGGATTCCTGTTGGCGCCGAGCGCGCGCATCGCGCATTGCGCATTCATTTCACTCGCCTTGATGCTATCCGCACCGATCTTCGCAAGTTCATCACCGGCCATTCCCGATACGCCAGCCGGACATCTGCTTGCCGCATGGCTCGATGCATTCAACAGCGGCGATCGCGCGCGCATGGATAATTTCATCAAGACGTACCAGTCACCACAAGACATCGACCAGGAAGTACTGAATCGCAAGTTTTCCGGCGGGTTCGATCTTCTCGCCATCGAGAAAAGCGAACCGACGCGGATCGTGTTCCGCGCCAGGGAAAAAGACAGCCCCGCCGAAGTCGTGGGCAAGCTGGGCATCAAGCCGGCGCAGCCGCTGGTCATCGATATCTTTGGTCTGTACCAAGCGCCCCCGGGCACGAAGTTTGCTGACTTTCCACTTGACGCTGCCGAGCGTGCACGCGTGGTCGATGCGGTGCAACGCTCTCTCGATGAGTTCTACGTGTTTCCAGAGACCGCGAAGAAGATGAGCGTCGCATTACGCGCACATCTGATGCATGGCGATTACAACACGATCGTCGATGGCGAGGTGTTCTCCGCAAGACTGACAAACGACTTGCATGAAATCAGCCACGACAAACACCTGAGCGTTGATTTTTATTTGTTTCCGCAGCCAGAACTGAAGCTGGACAACATAGCCGAAAGCGATCTGCGGTATCGCAAGGAGATGGCTCAGGAGAACTGCGGATTTGAACGAGTGGAACATCTGCCTGCGAATATTGGCTATCTGAAATTCAATGCATTCGAAAGTCCCGGTGTATGCGGCGAGAAGGCCGTCGCGGCGATGAATTTTCTCGGCGACAGCGACGCGATCATTTTCGACCTGCGCGAAAATGGCGGTGGTGTGCCGAGCATGATTGCGCTGATCGAGACCTATTTGTTCGACAAAGTGACGCATTTGAACGATCTGTATCTGCGTAAGGATAACGAGACAGTTCAATCGTGGACGTTGCCGTACGTTCCGGGCAAACGGCTCGCTGACAAACCGGCTTACGTGCTCATGTCGAAGAACACGTTTTCGGGCGCCGAAGAATTCGCCTACACGCTGAAGAACCTCAAGCGCGCGACGCTGATTGGCGAAACTACAGGGGGCGGCGCGCATCCCGTGGGCGATCATCGCATCGACAGTCATTTTTCGATCGAAGTACCACACGCGCGTGCGATCAATCCGATCACAAAAACGGATTGGGAAGGCATCGGTGTCGAGCCCGACATCGAGGTCCCGGCTGCGGATGCGCTCGCTGTCGCGATCAAGATGGCGACGCAAAAGCTCGGCGCAGCGCCGCCCGCACACTGAGTTGATAGCGCCTCGAACATGAAATTCGTCCATTGCGCTGTTTACCTGAAGCTGTTCTCGTTCAACGATGCCTGGCTGAACGCATTCCGTCGTCGGCTTGCATTTTGCGGTCAGTATGGACGGATTGCGATTGCTGCTGTTCTCGTATGCTTGAGTGTGGGCTGCGACGGAATGCAGTACAGACAGAATCTGCGAAAAAATTTCGAGGCGGATCAGGGCGATTTCAACTCGATCGCGAAGGCAAGCTTCAAAATGATCGATCCGAATGGTGCGATTACGACCGCAGTCGTGTCAGCGAGCATTGACAACCGCGCACGTGCGGCACTGAAAAGAATACTCACGGTGGTAGACGCAACGCAAGTGCCGTCGTCGCAAGTCTACAAACTTCCGGAGGGTTATTTTCTTGTGCAGAAGTTTTCGATTGCCGATGGTGAAGCGATCCTCGAAGGCCAGTTGGGACCGGTGACAAACACGCTGACCGCTGCGAATTTGCCTGACTGCGGGAAGCTTTACACCGTTGTGTATTATCTGGAAGCCGGCGATTGGGTCAGTCACTCGTACAAGGTAACGACTTGCGCCGAGAGTCGTCACTGGGTGCCGGTAGGCGCCCCCCAGGAAAATCAAGTGCAGCCGTAGCGCAGACGGCATGCCCTCACGGAAGCCTTCTGCTCAAGCAGCAAGCGCGCTGCTGGCGACTCTGACAAGCGTTGCGATGAAAAGAATCGCGCCGCTCGCGGCGATGATGGCGTTGCAATCAGCGTAGAGTATGGCTTTCATGAGAGTCGGAGAACGTCATGGTTCTGTGTCCTGTTGCGCTCGCGGTAGGTTGCCGGAAATGTCCGGTATTCAATATCTGCCCGGCGAAGTCGATTATCGGCGACTACAAGCCCGACGATGACAAGCCATCGGCGAGTGTGAAACCGTCGTCTGCCGGCGCGAAGAAAAAGAAATGAATGCAGCCTGCCGCGCCAGGCCGTAGCGTGACTGCGCTTACAGATTGATGCTGGCGGTGAACTTCGCCTGCCAAGGTGCGTTGTCGCGCACGTTATGCAATACGATGTCGCAGCCGGTTCAGCCGTGCACGGGTCGTTTGGCCAGCTTGCGTTGCAGCGTGCGCCGGTGCAGGCCGAGCCGGCGTGCGGCTTCCGAGATATTGCCGTCGCATTCGCTCAAAATGCGCTGGATGTGCTCCCATTCCATGCGTTTGAGCGGTGGGCCTGCCGCGGGCAGCGGTGCGGCATTTTCCACTTTGTCGCGTTCGGTATCGAGCAGGGCGTGGACGACAGCATCGGCATCGACCGGCTTGGCCAGATACTGGTGTGCGCCGCGTTTGATCGCCTCCACTGCCGTGGCAATCGAGGCGTAGCCAGTGAGCAGAACGATGCGCAGCTCCGGCGCCAGTGCTTTCAATTCGGGAATGAGCTTCAGGCCGTTGTCGGCACCGAGTTTGAGATCAAGCACGGCGTAGCGAGGTTGTTCACGATGACATTGTGCGAGCGCCTGCTCGCGATCGTGCGCGACAGCGACGACAAAGCCGCGGGCAGTCAACGCACGCGCAAGCACGCGCGCGAACACCGGGTCGTCATCGACCAGCAGCAGCCCGCGCGACAGTGGTTCAGTTGTCATGCGCCGGATTGTCGGCGCTGATCAGCGGCACGCGCAAGTTTGTCCGGGTGCCTCCGCTGGCCGCGGCGGTCACGCTGAGATCCCCTTTCAGGCGTTCGGCGGTGGCGTTGGCGAGTGCGAGTCCCAGACCCAGGCCACCATCCTTGTCTGAGAAGAACCGCAGTCCGGCCGCCGCGCGCGCTTTCGGCGCAAGGCCGGGGCCGCGGTCGCGCACGCCGAATTCGACGGTGTCGCCATCGCGCATTGCAGAGAAATCCACTTGTGGACTTTGCCGCATTGCCGAGGCGTCGGCGGCGTTGTTGAGCAGAGCGATGATGGCGTGGCGCAGTCCCGGCGCCGTGCGCAGAGAAAGCGTGTGAGCGTCGTCGCCGAGCGTCATGACAAGATCGATCTCGGGACGCAGCAGGCGGAAGCGGTCCGCGCAGCCGGCGGCGAAATCAGCCAGGGTGACTGTCTGCTGCGTATCGTTGAGTGAGGCCGTGCCGACTTCGACCAGTTCGCGCAGGATATCGCGGCAGCGATCGGCCTGGCTGGCCAACAGGGCAAGATCCTCGTCGAGCGGCGCATTATCGGCATATTCCCGCCGCAGCTCGGTCAGCAGTGTGCGCATCGTTGCCAGCGGCGTGTTCAATTCGTGCGCGGTGCCGGCCGCCTGTGTCGCGATCGCCAGAATGCCTTCGTCGCGCAGGGCGCGTTCGCGCACGCGCTGCGCCGCCGCCTCGCGTGCGCGCAATTCCGCCGCCAGGCGCTGGATGAAGAAGCCCAGCAGCAAGGCGCTGATGGCGAAATTGATGCCCATGCCCAGCACATGCAGGTTGAACTGCGAATCGGCGTCGTGTCTGTGCATCGCCGGCAACGGCACGTAGTGGAACATCAGCAGGGCATAGGCGCCGCCGGCCAGCGCCACCGTGGCACCGAGATAGCGTGCCGACAAGGCAGTTGCCGCGAGCGCGACCGGCATGATGTAGAGCGAGATGAAAGGATTGGTGGCGCCGCCGGTCAGGTACAAAAGGTACCAAAGTACACAAATGTCGACGCCAAGATGGACCACGACTTCGGTCTCGCCCATCGGCCACTTCTGGCGCAGTCGCCACAGTGCCAGTGCGGCGAACAGCGCCAGCACGCCGATGCCGGCAAACAGGCTGAGCTGTGGAATCGGAAAGGCCAGCACGCGCGCCACGAAGACGACCGTGGCGGCCTGTCCGACCACAGCGCATGCCCGCAACCAGGCGAGGGTGACAGCGAGTTCGCGCGGGTCGTGGCGGAATTCGCGCGCTGCGGGCGAGTGATGAGGCAAGGCCGGATCGATGCCGTGACGGGTCGTGTATTCTGCCGCGATCCGCGACGATGGAACAACCGGCCGGCGTGAACGCCGGGTATCGGGCGATTTACAACCACTTACAGCCTTTTACGCGCCCGCAACTGCGATATAGTCGCGCGCACGTTACGTTTGCATCCGTGCGACGGCCGGCGAAATTGTCCCTGCCGGCGCGCACTCCCCACGATTCATCGCAGCAATCACAGGTCGACATGAGCATGGATTCCGGTAACAACGCTTTTCCTCAGGCGCGGCCGCGGCGCAGTTGGCGAGCGGCAGTGATCGTTCTCGCGATTGCGGTGGTCGTCGCCATCTGCGGTTACTGGCTGGCGCACAGCACGGTGGCGCCGGTGCGTGGCGGTCGTTTCGGTTCGCGCAGCGCCGGACCCGGCGGCCCAGCGATGCCGGTGGGTACGGCCGCAGCGACGACGGGTGATATCAATATCATCCTGAACGCGCTCGGCACGGTCACGCCCCTGCGCAATGTCACCGTCAGTGCGCAAGTCGCCGGACAGTTGCTCAGCGTGGCGTTCAAGGAAGGGCAATTGGTCAATCAAGGCGACGTGCTGGCCGAGATCGACCCGCGTCCCTATCAGGCGGCCTTGCTCCAAGCCCAGGGAGCCTTGGTCCGCGATCAGGCCCTGCTCGCCGAAGCGAAAATCGACCTCGACCGCTACCAGACGTTGTTCAAGCAGGATTCGATCGCCAAACAGCAACTCGATTCCCAAGGCTCGCTGGTGCATCAGTACGAAGGTACGGTGCAGCTCGATCAGGGTCAGATCGATACTGCCAAGGTCAATCTTGCTTATACGAAAATCACCGCACCGGTGACCGGGCGGGTCGGTTTGCGCCAGGTCGATCCGGGCAACAATCTGCAGGCGAGCGGCAGCAGCATCGTCGTGATCACGCAATTGAAGCCGATCGATGTGCTGTTCACGATTGCCGAAGACAGTCTGCCTGCCGTACTCAAGAAGATGCATGCCGGCGACACCTTGTCTGCGGACGCCTACGATCGTTCCGGCCAGAACAAGCTCGCGAGCGGCTCGCTGGCAAGCCTCGACAACCTGATCAGCACGACCACCGGCACGGTGAATGCCAAGGCGGAATTCACCAACGTCGACGAAGGTCTGTTCCCGAACCAGTTTGTGAATATCCGTTTGCTGCTCGATACCCTGCATGGCGCGACGATCATTCCGACCTCGGCGCTGGAGCGCGGTGCGGAGGGCTTGTTCGTCTATGTCGTGAAGCCGGACCGGACCGTGACCGTGCGCGATATCAAGACCGGACCGACCGAGGGCGAGCGCGTGGCCGTGAGCAGCGGACTGGCACCTGGCGAAATCGTGGTCACTGACGGTGCTGACAAATTGCGTGAGGGCAGCAAGGTGGAATTGCCGGGCGATGCGCCGCCTGCCGCCATCAAGCCTGAAAATACGGAAGCTGGACATGCCGGCCACGGCCAGGGAGGCCAGGGCCAGCACCATTATCACGGCGGTGCCGGCAAGCCCCCTACCGGCACTGGCAATCCAGCGACCACCGCGCCAGCAAGCGGCAATCCCGGCGCCGCTACCCCGCCGCCGGGCAGCAACCCAAATGGAAACGACGGAACGCATTCCGGCGGCTGATCCATGAACCCGTCGCGCCTCTTCATCCTGCGTCCGGTCGCCACCTCGTTGCTGATGGCAGCGATCCTGCTGGTCGGTATCCTCGCGTACCGGTTCCTGCCGCTGTCGGCCTTGCCCGAAGTCGATTACCCGACGATCCAGATCGTCACCCTGTATCCGGGTGCGAGTCCGGACGTGATGACCTCGTCGGTCACCGCGCCGCTGGAACGCCAGTTTGGCCAGATGCCTGGGTTGAACCAGATGTCCTCGACCAGTTCGGCCGGCGCCTCGGTGGTCACCTTGCAGTTCAGCCTCGATCTTTCGCTGGATGTGGCCGAGCAGGAAGTGCAGGCGGCGATCAATGCCTCGGGCACCTACTTGCCCAGCGATTTGCCGACCCCGCCGATTTACAACAAGGTCAATCCAGCCGATGCGCCGATCCTGACTCTGGCGCTGTCGTCGAAGACGATGCCGCTGCCACAACTCGAAGATCTCGCTGACACGCGGCTGGCGCAGAAGATTTCGCAGATCACCGGCGTCGGTCTGGTGACGCTGTCGGGCGGCCAGCGTCCGGCCGTGCGTATCCAGGCCAATCCAACCGCGCTCGCCGCCTACGGCATGAGTCTGGAAGATCTGCGCACCGCCATCGGTAATGCCAATGTCGATGGCGCCAAGGGCAGTTTCGATGGCCCGACCCGTTCCTACACCATCGACGGCAACGATCAGCTCAAATCCGCGTCGGAGTACAGCGGCATTGTCATCGCCTACCGCAATGGCGGCCCGGTACATCTGTCGGATGTGGCCACGGTCACCGACGGTGCCGAGAACACCAAACTTGCGGCCTGGAAGGACACGCTGCCGGCGATCATCATGAATATCCAGCGCCAGCCGGGCGCGAACGTGATCGATGTCGTCGACCGCATCAAGGCAATGCTGCCCTCGCTAACGCAGTCGATGCCGGCGTCGGTGGATCTGGCCGTGCTCACCGATCGCACCGTGACCGTGCGTGCATCGGTCGAAGACGTCGAGTTCGAACTGATGCTCGCGGTCGTGCTCGTCGTGCTGGTGATCTTCCTGTTCCTGCGCAATTTGCCGGCGACGATCATTCCGAGCTTCTCCGTGCCGTTGTCATTGGTCGGTACGTTTGGCGTGATGTATCTGGCCGGATTCAGCCTCAACAATCTGACGATGATGGCGCTGACGATCTCGACCGGCTTCGTGGTCGACGATGCGATCGTGATGATCGAGAACATCTCGCGTTATCTAGAACAAGGCGACAGTCCTCTCGACGCCGCGCTGAAAGGCTCGAAACAGATTGGATTCACCATCATCTCGTTGACGATTTCGCTGATCGCCGTGCTGATCCCGCTGTTGTTCATGGGCGACGTGGTCGGGCGTCTGTTCCGCGAATTCGCGATCACGCTGGCGGTGACCATCGTGATTTCCGCAATCGTTTCGCTGACCTTGGTGCCGATGCTTTGCGCGAAGATTCTCAAGCATCACAAGCCGGAAGAGGAAAGCCGCTTCTCGCGCAAAACCGGCGAGATTTTCGATCGCATCATCGCCAACTACGGCCGCTGGCTCAACTGGGTGCTCGACCGTCAGGCAGCAACCCTGCTCGTAGCCGTCGGCACGCTCGTGCTGACTGTTATTTTGTATATTGTTATACCCAAGGGATTTTTCCCGATCCAGGATACCGGCCTGATCCAGGGCATTTCCGAAGCGCCGGAATCGATTTCATTCGCGGCCATGTCCGAGCGCCAGCAGGCCCTTGGCAAACTGATCCTCAAGGATCCGGCGGTGGAAAGCCTGTCCTCGTTCATCGGCGTGGATGGCACCAACACCACGCTCAACAGCGGCCGTTTCCTGATCAATCTGAAACCGCACGGCACGCGCGACGATGTGGAAACGGTGATCCGGCGTTTGCAGCAGGAATCCGCGCAGATGAACGGCATAGCGCTGTACATGCAGCCGGTGCAGGACCTCACCATCGAAGACCGCATCAGCCGCACGCAGTACCAGTTCACGCTGGAGTCGGCGGATATAAACGATCTCAATACCTGGGTGCCGAAGCTGGTGAGCCGGCTCAACCAGCAGCCCGAGCTGGCCGATGTCGCCAGCGACCTGGCGTCGAAGGGATTGCAGGCCTATCTGAGCATCGACCGCGACACCGCTGGCCGTCTCGGCATCACGCCGGCAGCGATCGATCAGGTGTTGTACGACGCCTTCGGTCAGCGTCTGGTCTCGACCATCTTCACCGAATCGAACCAGTATCGCGTGGTGCTGGAAGTGCTACCGGAATTCCAGAAAGGTCCGAAAGCGCTCAATGGAATTTATGTTCCCGGATTGAGCAACGCCAACAGCGTGGCCCAGACCCAGTCGGGCTCGGTATCCTCGCCCGGCGGCGTGCAGGCGACCGGCGGCACGCCGCAAGGCGCCACGCCCGGCATTACCACGGGCGCGACCCAGGCGCCGGCCGACAACGGCCAGGTACCGATCACGACGATCACCAAACTCAGCGAGCGCTCCGCACCGCTGCTGATCGATCATCTTTCCCAATTCCCGGCGGCCACGGTGTCGTTCAATCTGGCGCCGGGAGCTTCGCTCGGGCCGGCGGTCGAAGCGATCAAGAAAGTGGAGAAGGATATCGGCATGCCGGCGAGCATCGACACCGCATTCCAGGGTGCGGCGCTCGCTTTCCAGGCATCGCTGACCAACACCGTACTGCTGATTCTCGCCGCGATCGTGACGATGTACATCGTGCTCGGTGTGCTTTACGAAAGTTATATCCATCCGATCACGATTCTTTCCACTTTGCCGTCGGCCGGCATCGGCGCCTTGCTTGCACTGATGATCGCGCGCGACGATCTGGGCATTGTTGCGATCATCGGCATCATCCTGTTGATCGGCATCGTGAAGAAAAACGCGATCATGATGGTCGACTTCGCGCTCGACGCCGAACGCAATCAGGGCATGATGCCGCGCGAGGCGATCTACCAGGCCTGTCTGTTGCGCTTCCGCCCAATCCTGATGACCACGCTGGCCGCCTTGTTCGGCGCATTGCCGCTGATGCTCGGCACAGGCGTCGGTTCGGAATTGCGCCATCCGCTCGGTATCACGATTGTCGGTGGCATGATCGTCAGCCAGGTGCTCACGCTGTTCACCACGCCGGTGATCTATCTGGCGTTCGATGGCCTCGCACAACGCTTCGGTCACCGTCGTGGCGATACCGATCTGACGCCGGAAGTCGCCGCGCCGTGAACGCCAGAGCTGCCATGCGTGCCGGTGTGTCGAGCATCTCGGAGCCGTTTATCCGGCGTCCGGTGGCGACGACCTTGCTGACGATTGGCGTCGCCCTGGCGGGTTTCGTGGCCTTCGGATTGTTGCCGGTATCGCCGCTGCCGCAGGTGGATATCCCGACGATTTCGGTATCGGCTTCATTGCCCGGCGCCAGCCCCGAAACCATGTCGACCTCGGTCGCCACGCCGCTGGAACGCCAGCTTGGACGCATCGCCGGCGTCACCGAAATGACTTCGTCGAGTTCGCTTGCCTCGACCCGCGTCACCTTGCAATTCGATCTCAACCGCGACATCGATGGCGCAGCGCGCGACGTGGAAGCGGCGCTCAATGCCGCGCGTGCGCAGTTGCCCAGCGGCATGCCGGGCAACCCGACCTACCGCAAGGTCAATCCGGCCGATTCGCCGATCCTGATTCTGGCGATGACTTCCAGGACGCTCAGCACGGGACAGATCTACGATGCGGCATCGAGCATCGTCGCGCAGAAGATCTCGCAGGTGCAGGGCGTCGGCCAGGCCACGGTCGGCGGCTCGTCGTTGCCGGCGATCCGGGTCGACATCAATCCGACCGCGCTGAACAAGTACGGCATCGCGCTCGACACCGTACGCATTGCGTTGCAGAACGCCAATGCGTTGCGGCCAATTGGTTTTGTCGAGGCCGATGACAAGCATTGGCAAATCTATACCGACGATCAGGCGACGCAAGTCAGCCAATATCAGAATTTGATTGTCACCATGGTCAAGGGCGCCGCAGTGCACCTGTCCGATGTGGCGGACGTGACCCAGTCGGTCGAGGACATCCGCAACCAGGGGCTGTTCAACGGCGACCCTGCCATCCTGGTGATCGTTTACAAGCAACCTAACGCCAATATTCTCGACACGATCGACCGGGTGATGGCGCAATTGCCGCAGTTGCGCGCCTCGATTCCCGCGGACATCGCGGTGGATGTGGCGCTTGAGCGCAGCAGCACGACCCGTGCCGCCGTGCACGATGTCGAGCGCACCCTGATCATCTCGATCCTGCTCGTCATCCTCGTGGTGTTCGTGTTCCTGCGCAATTGGCGCGCGACCTTGATCCCCGCCGTAGCCGTGCCGGTTTCGCTGGTCGGCACGTTCTCGGTGATGTATCTGGCCGGATTCAGCCTCGACATCCTGTCGATGATGGCGCTGACGGTCGCCACCGGATTCGTCGTCGACGATGCGGTGGTCGTGCTCGAGAATATCTCGCGGCATATCGAAGCGGGCATGCCGCGCCTGCAGGCGGTGTTGCTCGGCTCGCGCGAGGTTGGCTTTACCGTGTTGTCGATGAGCCTGTCGTTGATCGCGGTATTCATTCCGATTCTGCTGATGGGCGGACTCGTCGGCCGTTACCTGCGCGAATTCTCGATCACGATGGCGGTCGCGATCCTGGTATCGATGCTCATATCGCTCACGACCACGCCGATGATGTGCTCGCGATTGTTGAAGCATCGCGATGCGGAAAGCAAACCGGGCCGCTTCTTCCAGGCCAGCGAGCGAGCGTTCAACGCGACGCTGGGTCTGTACGAACGCACGCTGCGCTGGGCGTTGTCGCGACCCTTGCTGATGATGTTCATCCTGCTGCTGACGGTTTGTCTCAATGTATTCCTGTACGTGATCGTGCCCAAGGGGTTTTTCCCATCGGAAGACACCGGACGCCTGATGGGCGGCGTGAAGGCCGATCAGAGCATCTCGTTCCAGTTCATGTCGCAGAAGATGATCGATTTCATGAAGCTGGTGAAAAGCGATCCCGCGGTGAACTCGGTGGCCGGCTTTACCGGTGGCGGCAACCGCAATGGCGGTTTCATGTTCATCTCGCTGAAGCCGCTCGCCGAGCGTGGCATCTCGACCGATGGCGTGATCAGCCGTTTGCGCGGCAAGCTCGCCAATGTGCCCGGCGCCAGCCTGTTCCTGCAGGCCGCGCAGGACATCCGCGTCGGCGGACGTCAGAGCAATTCGACTTATCAGTACACATTGCAGAGCGACAGCCTCCAGGATTTGCGCGCTTGGGGGATGAAGATCTTCGACGCACTGAAGGTGCTGCCCGAGCTTGCCGATGTCGACATCGATCAGCAGGAAAGCGGACTGGAAACCAATTTGACCTTCGATCGGCCGACCGCCGCGCGGCTCGGGATCACCACACAGACCATCGACAGCGTGCTCAGCGATGCCTTCGGCCAGCGCCAGGTTTCGACCATTTACGAGGCCCTGAACCAATACCATGTGGTCATGGAAGTGGCGCAGAAGTTTCTGCAAAGCCCCGAGTCGCTGAAGGATATCTATGTGCAAAGTACGTCTGGCAGCATGGTGCCGTTGATGGCGTTCGCCAGCTTTGCGCCGGGCACGACGCCGCTGGTGGTCAATCATCAGGGTCAATTCGTCGCCAGCACGGTTTCGTACAACCTGGCCGATGGCGTGAGTCTCGGCGAAGCGACCGATGCCATCACTCGAGCAATGGCTAGGCTGGGTGTGCCGGCATCGATCCACGGCAGTTCGCAAGGCACGGCCAGAACGTTCCAGCAGTCACTCGACAATCAGCCTTGGCTGATTCTGGCGGCGCTGCTGGCGGTCTACATCGTGCTGGGCGTGCTTTACGAAAGCTATGTGCATCCGTTGACGATCCTGTCCACGCTGCCTTCTGCAGGCGTCGGCGCGATTCTCGCGCTGCTCGTGTGTCATATGGCATTCACCATCATCGCGCTGATTGGCGTGATCCTGCTGATCGGCATCGTCAAGAAGAACGCGATCATGATGATCGATTTCGCACTCGACGCCGAACGCCGACAAGGTCTGAATGCGCACGATGCGATCTTTCAGGCCTGCAAGCTGCGTTTCCGTCCGATCATGATGACGACCATGGCCGCGATGCTCGGCGCGCTGCCGCTGGCGATTGGTTTCGGTGAAGGCAGCGAGATGCGCCGCCCACTCGGCATATCCATTGTCGGCGGCCTGCTGGTCAGCCAGTTGCTGACCTTGTATACAACGCCTGTCGTCTATTTGTACCTCGACCGCTTCCGCCTGTGGTGCAAGCGCGTCTGGGCGCGTATTTACCGTTTACCGGATGGCGCGACGCCGTCTGCGGCCATATGATTACGATGAGTCATGTCTAAAAAATATACAAATACACAAAGTGCCGGGCTCGCCCGTTTTGCGATCGCGGCTGGCGTAGGCGCCATGCTTTCCGCCTGTGCCGTTGGTCCGGACTACAAGAAGCCGGATCTCGGCACGCCGGCGTACAAGGACAATGCCTATAAGGAGCAGGCGGGTTGGAAAGCCGCACAACCGGCCGATGCCGCTGCGCGCGGCCCGTGGTGGGAGCTGTTCGGCGATGCACCATTGAATGACCTCGAAGTTCAGGTGAACGTATCGAATCAGAGTCTCAAGCAGGCCGAGGCGCAGTATCGCCAGGCCAGCGCACTGGTCAGTGGCGCACGCGCGAATTATTTTCCAACTCTGGGCGTCAGCGCGTCAGCGACGCGTTCGGGCCGTTACGGCAACAGCGGCAGCATCGTTTCCGGCGGCACCGTGATTGGCGGCAACACCACCGGCAATAGCGGATCCTCGCATCCGGTCGACACCTATTCGCTGCCGTTCACTGCGTCATGGGAACCGGATCTGTGGGGCAAGGTGCGGCGCACGGTCGAGGGCGATGTTGCCAACGCCCAGGCCAGCGCAGCAACGCTTGAGTCAACCCGTTTGAGCCTGCAAGCCGAATTGGCACAGGATTATTTCCAGTTGCGTATCGCCGACGAACAGAAGCGCTTGCTCGACGATACGGTAAAGGCATATCAGAAATCGCTCGACTTGACGCTCAATCAGTACAACGTCGGCGTCGCCGCGAAATCCGATGTCGTGGCTGCCGATACCCAATTGAAAACGGCACTGGTACAGGCGATCGATATCGGCGTGCAGCGCGCGCAGTACGAACATGCCATCGCACTGCTGATCGGCAAGACGCCGGATCAGTTGTCGATTGCAGCGCAGCCGCTGCAGGTCAAGCCGCCGCCGATTCCGGTGGCCATGCCTTCGCAACTGCTCGAACGCAGGCCCGACGTCGCCGAAGCCGAGCGTCAGGCCGCTGCCGCCAACGCGCAGATTGGCGTGGCAGAGGCTGCTTACTTTCCGGATCTCACTTTGTCGGCAACCGGCGGATATCAGAATTCCAGTTTTTCCCAATGGCTGACTGCACCGAGCCGGTTCTGGTCGCTGGGTCCGCAATTGGCCGAGACCCTGTTCGATGGCGGCGCGCGCCGCGCGCAAACCGCGCAGGCGCGTGCCGCCTACGATGCCGCCGTCGCGAATTACCGTGAAACCGCGCTCGCTGCGTTTCAAAGCGTGGAAGACAATCTTGCCGCATTGCGCATTCTGGAAAAGGAAGCCGGCGCGCAGGACGATGCCGACAAGGCGGCGGAGCAGTCGCTCGCGATCACGATCAACCAATACCGCGCCGGTACGGTGAGTTATCTCAACGTGATCACGGCGCAGACGACCGCATACAGCAACGAACGCAATGCGATCACCATACTCGGCACACGCCTCAGCGACAGCGTGGCCCTGATCAAGGCGCTCGGCGGCGGTTGGCAGGCAAGCGAGCTGCCGGCAGCGGGCGACATCAGTTTGCGCGAGCCGAAGCAGCCACCGGCGGCGCCCGCGCACAATTGATGGTTGCGTGACCTCGCTTCTGGGCACGTTTGCGCTGTGCAGGGGCGAAGACCGACAATGCGCGATTCAGACGACGCCGGCCGATTCCGGCGCTGAACCGATGCGCAAGCGCCACGAATCCTCCAAACCAAAACCTGCGTCACTGACCCCGCAACTCGCCGCGCTGCTACCGCTGCTTGACGAGACCCTGCTGCGCGACCGGCGAAGCTTGCGCCAGGGGTTGCAACGTGTCGGCGCGGATGCCGATGCGCTGGCCGAGTGGCGTGTACGTCTGGATGTGGCGCGCACGCGTTACGCCGCCCGGGTAGCGCGCATTCCGGAAATCCGGATCGACGAAACCTTGCCGATTGCCGAGCGCGCCGACGAAATCGTGCGCATGATCGGCTCGCATCAGGTGATCGTGCTGGCGGGCGAAACCGGCTCCGGTAAAAGTACACAATTGCCGAAACTGTGCTTGGCTGCCGGCCGCGGTCGCGCCGGTCTGATCGGCTGCACCCAGCCGCGGCGTGTCGCGGCCCGCAGCGTCGCGCGGCGTGTCGCCAGCGAGCTGGGTAGCGAAGTCGGCGCACTGGTCGGTTACCAGGTACGCTTCGCCGAGCAGGTGTCGCCACAGTCGCTGATCAAGTTCATGACCGACGGCATCCTGCTTGCCGAGACCCAGTCCGACCCTTGGCTCAACGCCTACGACACGATCATCCTCGACGAAGCGCACGAACGCAGCCTCAACATCGATTTCCTGCTCGGCTACCTCAAGCGCCTGCTGGTGCGCCGGCGCGATCTGAAACTGATCGTCACTTCGGCGACCATCGACACGAAGACGTTTTCGCAGCATTTCCACAATGCGCCGATTGTGGAAGTTGAAGGCCGCAGTTATCCGGTAGAAGTGCGCTGGCGACCACCGGGCGAACGCGAGGATGCGAGCACGGTCGAGCAGATCGTTGCCGCGGTCGACGAGATCACCGCCGAAGACCCGCGTGGCGATGCGCTCATATTCCTTCCCGGCGAGCGCGAAATTCGCGATGCACATCTGGCGCTGGCACGGCGCAAATACCGCGCGACCGAGGTGTTGCCGTTATACGCGCGCCTGTCGGCGGCGGAGCAGGATCGCGTCTTCAAGCCGGGTCCATCGCGGCGCATCGTGCTGGCGACGAATGTCGCGGAAACCTCGCTGACCGTGCCGCGTATTCGTTACGTGGTCGACACCGGCACGGCGCGAGTCAAGCGTTATTCGCCGCGCAACCAGCTCGAACGTTTGCACATCGAACCGATCGCGCAGGCCGCGGCCGACCAGCGCAAGGGGCGTTGCGGGCGTATCGGGCCCGGCGTGTGTGTGCGGCTCTACAGCGAAGAGGGTTTTCTTGCACGGCCGCGCTATGGCGATCCGGAAATTCTGCGTTCATCGCTGGCCGGCGTCATCCTGCGCATGCTCGATCTGAAACTGGGCGACGTGGAAAACTTTCCGTTTATCGAAGCGCCCGGCGCGCGTGCGATCAGCGACGGCTACCGGCGCCTGGCCGAGATCGGTGCGGTATCCATGCGCTCGTCCATGAGCGCGGAGGATCAAAAAGCGGCCGTCCATGGCCGCACTTCTAATGGATTGACTACCATCGGCCGCACAATGGCGAGGCTGCCGGTCGACGTTGCGCTGGCACGCATGCTGGTCGAGGCGCAGCGTCTCGGCTGTTTGCGCGACTTGCTGGTGCTGGCCGCTTTCCTCGCCACCCAGGATCCGCGCGAGCGACCCGCAGATGCGCGCCAGGCGGCCGACACCGCGCACGCCGCGTTTGCCGACGAGCAATCCGACTACGTCAGTGTGTTGAATTTGTGGAATAAATATACTTTGGCGCACGAGGATCTTGCCCAGTCGAAGCTGCGCGATTGGTGCCGTGAACATTTTCTGTCCTTCCTGCGCATGCGCGAGTGGCGCGAATTGCATCGGCAATTGCTGTTGATCGCGGATGAGTTGGGTTGGCGCAACACACAAACGCAGGCTCAGCCGGCGATTTCTGCCAAGTTGAAAGCTGTCGATGCGGAGGATTCAGGCTACGCAGCGATCCACCGCTGCCTGCTCGCCGGCTGGCCTACCCAGGTTGGTCACAAGGACGAGCGCAGCCAGTACCACAGCACGCGCGAGCGCAAGTTCCAGATTTTCCCCGGTTCGGTGCTGGCCAAGCGACCGCCGCCGTGGGTGCTGGCAGGGCAGATCATCGACTTGCAAAAAGTATACGGAATGTCGTGCGCGCGCATCGAGCCAGAATGGATCGAGCAACAGGCCGCGCATCTGGTCAAACGCATCTGGCGCGATCCGCACTGGTCGCGACGCCGCGGCGCGGTGCTGGCATTTGAACAGGTTTCGTTGTTCGGTCTCGTGCTGGTGGAAAAACGCACGGTGCAGTTCGGCGCGCAAGATCCGGCTTTGGCGCATGCCGTCTTCGTGCGCGAGGCGCTGGTGCGCGGCGAGATCGATTGTCGTGCCGATTGCGTGCGTACAAACGTGCGTGTACTGGAACAGGCGAACGAGATCGAAGCCAAGCGCCGGCGCAGCGGTCTGGTCAAGAGCGAAGATGAGCTCTTGGAATTTTTCGCCGGCAAGCTGCCGGTGGACATCCACACCGGCGCGGCCTTCGACGCTTGGTATCGCAAGGCACCGCCGGTCGAACAGGCCGCGTTGCGCTGGTCGCTGGATTTCGTGCTCGCGAACGAGCCGGGAATCCGCGCCAGCGATTTTCCCGCTACGCTGGAATTTTCCGGTCATCCGCTCAAGCTGGACTATCGCTTCGTGCCGGGCGATGCTGCCGATGGCGTCACTCTGCAAGTGCCGCTCGCCTTCGTGAATGCGGTTTCCGCGGCGCGCTGCGACTGGCTGGTGCCGGGTCTGCTGGCGGACAAGGTTGCCGAACTGATCCGCGGCTTGCCGAAATCGCTACGCCGGAATTTCGTGCCGGCACCGGATTTCGCCCGTGCGTTTGCCCAGGCTGAGGCGCCGCGCGAACAGCCACTAGTCGAAGCACTCGCGGCGTATCTGCGGCGCATCACCGGTATCGATATTGCGGCAGGCGACTTTGTGGACATTTCCATTCCTGCGCATTTGTCGATGCGCTTCCGCGTCTACGACAACGAATCCGATCAGAGCGGCACGATCCTGGCCGAGGGCCGCGATATCGACGCGATCCGGGCGCAGTGGGGTGATCATGCACGCGCCGCGTTCTCACGCCGCGCCGATACCGAACTGACGCGCGAAGACGTGAACGAATTCGATTTCGAGGAAATTCCGCAGACCGTTGCCGGCGAAGGCGGCCTCACCGCGTATCCGGCCCTGGTCGATCTCGGCGAGAGTGTGGCTTTGCGTGTATTCGAGCGTCCCGACGAAGCGTGTTCGGCACATCGTGGCGGCGTCGAGCGCCTGTTGCGGCGTGCGCTGCGCGAGCGCATCAAGCAGGCGCGGCGGCAGTTGCCGATCCAGCGCGGCCTGGCACTGAAATACGCCGGCATTGCCAGTGTCGATGATTTGCGCGAAGACACGGTCGAGGCGGCACTGACGCAGTTGTTTGCTGCGCATGATATGGATATGCGCCGGGCTGAACACTTCGCGTATACGCAAGCTGAACTGGGCCGCCTGTTGTTCCCGGCGGCGATGGAATGGCTGGCGCTGGTGGAGGAGACGCTGACTGCGTATGCGGAGTTGACGCCCTGGCTCGATCCGCCTCTGATGGGTTATGCGCGCGCCAGCTACGACGACTTGCGCGAGCAGCTTGCCGGATTGGTTCATCCGGGATTTGTGCGCGAAGTGGAAAAAGCGCATTTGTCGCATTATCCGCGCTATCTGAAAGCGATGCGCCTGCGCGCCGAGCGCCTGCGCCAGGACGCCACGCGCGATCAGGCGCGGATGCTGACGGTGCGCGGCTACTGGCGCGAATACCTCAAGCTCAAGGCCGGGCGCGGCGGCGAGGACGCGGCGCTGGCTGAATTGCGCTGGCTGATCGAGGAACTGCGGGTTTCGCTGTTCGCTCAGGAGCTGAAGACCGCCGAATCGGTGTCGCCGAAACGGCTGAGCAAGGTCCTGGACCTGTTGCGTACCCGCTGAAATCCGGCGCTCCCTCTCCCGCTGGCGGGAGAGGGACACGAGCAAACTACTTCGTGCGCTCGACTCTCACGCTGTCGGCGCAGGATTCGATGTACATCAGCCAGGCTCCGACCATCATGGGCTTGATCTTGACCTTGGGGTTCTTGATCGGACCACAGTCGTTGCGGCCGGATTCGGCCTGGGTCCATTCCTGGCCGTTGTCGAGCGTGAACACCGTGTGACCGTACCAGCCGTTGAATGTGCCGACGAGGTGGCTTTCCACGGCCTCGTGTCCTGAATCGTGCGGATAAAACACCGTCTGACCGGAAGGTGTGACGATGGTGGTCACCACGGCGTTGTGCGTGCGCAGCCAGTTGTCGAGGTTTTTCAATTCCTCGGGGCTGAGCTTGTCCAGGCCGGCGGCGTGGAAATCGGCCTGCGACATGCGTTCTTCGAGGGAGGAGAAGTCGGCGGCCCGGATCGTTCCCGCAATCAGCGCAAGCACAGCGGCCACGAAAATTACACTTATACACTTGTACATAGTATGATTGGCCTGTCTTGGTAGGTCGGTTCCGGGCATTTCCGCCAAGTCTAACCCGTAGTTAACACTTTCCCGGAATCAATGGCTTATCATAACCCATCGATTCCTTTTGGTAACATTGGCGGCAGTGTGCGGGGGTGTGGCGCATGCGGTTGCAGTTCCGGAGCTTATAGAATGCAGCGTGTGTCTGGCGCGTTCAGCGCAATTGCGGGTTTTTGTATCTACTTCCTGGCCGGCCAGGCCAGTGCCAGCCCGTTGGGCGTCACGCTCGATCTGGTAGCTCCTTCGACACCCTGTATTGGCAGCAGTTGTCCGGCGGATATCAGCCTGCCCGTGATTGGCGCCAACTCCTTGGGCAGCAGCGCATTTTCCTATGGTGTGGGCTCGGGTACGCCGACCAATTACGTAGCTGCCGTGACCCTGGACAACACGGCCACGAATCCGATCGTGTGCGATGAAATTGGCGGACCCGTCGCGACGACGCGCTTTACGCCAGAATATTTCAACCCTGTGGCGAGCGGCGGCTTGCTCGAATTCGGTGCAGGCGGCCCTGGCATCGTCGATATGTCAGCGCTCACCTACAAGGCTAGCGCAAGCCCGCCGACCAACGCGATTACCTACGCCAATTCGGCCACTTCGCAGGTGCTGTGTTATCCGGTCAATGCGATCGGCGCATCCAATCTGATACTTGCCGACAGCAGTGTCGGCGGCGACCGCATCTTCTACAGCGGCTTCGACAGCGGACATTTCGCCAGCGAACCCTGGGTATCGGTGCAGACGGTGAGCTCGCCATCGTCGGTCGGCCAATTGATTTATGTGGCGCAAATCCACAATGCCAACCAGGCGATCGGCTGGCATGTGGATTTTGGTTACGACACCGCGTATTTCGATGCAGCCAGCAACGGTGGCGGCACTCCCCAGTGGTGCGTGCTCCCGTCTTCATCTCCCCAGCCCGGTGCGGTTACCACGGCCAGTTGTGGAACCACACATTTTGTGACCAGTGCTCCCACGTACACCTTGGCAAATTCAGATATCCAGAGTGCTACCAATTCAGTTTACTTAAAGGTGCTGTTGTACGGCTCTACCGCGGCGACCAGCAGCTGGGCCGCGCAGACTGTGGCCAATTATCCCGCCGTGGCCGCCACGTTCCCGCCGGTCGGCACGTATCCACGACGTATAGACGACAAGGTCGCGGTGTCCAGCGCCAACAATCTGCCCGTGCAGAATGTCGCGAGCATCGTCTGCACCAATCAGGCGACACCGGTCTGTACCGTAAAGGACGTGGACGGCAACGTTACGTCGCTGAATTACATCAATGCCGTCACTCCAGTCGGTCTGGTGACGATCGACCCACTGGCTTATTTTGTCGATCCGACCAGTGGCAGTAGCTTGCCGGGCACTGCGCTCGGTGATGTGCTTACATTCGGCGGCGTTACTTGCAGCGATCCGAACAATATTCTCCTCAGCCCGCTGAATAGTGTGAGCATCTCGCAATCGATCAACGCGAAGGGTGCACAGGCGCTGGGCTTCAAGTTTGCTCCGGGCGGCTATCCGTTCGCGACCGGCACAGCGACCTGCACGGCAACATTCACCAGCCCTTCGGGTTTCGCGTCGAGTCTGCCGCTGTCGAGCACGCAGACCTTCTCGATCACGATGCAGCAGGCCGCGGTGGCGAGCGTCGCCCTGGCCACGCAGACGGCCGGTCCGGTAGCGCAGAGCGGTTCGATCGCTTACACCCTGACAGTCACCAACACCGGCAACGCCCCACTTGCCGGTGTCACTGTGTCCGATGCGTCCGCGGCTGGCTTGGCCTCCATGACATGGAATGGCTGCACGGCCACCGGCAGCGGCGTCTGTCCGGGTACGCTGGCAACCGGATCGTCGCAAACCATCCCCAGTCTTCCCAATACCGGCGACAGTGTCGCCTTCACGCTGACCGGTACCGTGGGTTCGATCACCTCGCCGTCACCACTCGCTGCCGTGAGCAACTCGGCATCGATCAGCGTGCCCGCAGGTTCCTGCTCCGGCGGCTCGTGCACTACGGCTCCGGTTACAGTCGCCACCGTGCCGATCGCCGGCATCGGCAATACTCCGTCGTCGCAGTCGTATTCAAATGGCGTGTCCCCTTACTCAGTCGTCGTCACCAATGAAGGTGGTACCGCCGTTTCCGGGCTTGGCTTGGGTGCAATCGTGAGTCCAAACAGCAGCGCCACGATCGCATTTTCCGCATGCGCACCTGGACCTGGTGGTTCCGGCAACTCTTCGTCTGCTGGCGATGGCAGTTCGATGACGATCGCTTCCGGCGACAACGTGATCTGCACCGCGACGCCGAACATCGTCAATCCGCCCACCACCGGAAACCAGATCACGATCACGTCAATTGTGAGCATCGGCAGCGCATCGCCGAACACGACGGTTTGCGACGGCAGCAATTGCCAGATAACCGAGACGATCACGCCGTAATCTTTCTGCGGTAACCATTCAAAATCGAAGGCTTGGCCGGATGGTCGGCCGCATTGTCCCAGCCACCACGCCATGCCACAGTAGCTCGGTGAAAACGAGCCAATCCAGCAAACATGAGCTCGCGGCGTGGATGCAGCGGCACTTCGATGTTGCCGATGCTCCGGCGTGGTCTGCACGGCTCATTGAAATTCTGTCCGCGAACGACAACGTTGCGTTGGGCCGCAGCGAGCCCGAATTGCTGGAAACCCTGGATCTGCTGGAGGATCTGCGCGCCGATCCGGAAACCTTCGCTGCGTGCATCCTGCACACACTGCAACAATCCGGTACGACGGTTTCTGTCGATGAAATCGTGCACGCCGCACCGCATCTGCGCGATCTGCTCGACGGTCAGCAGGCGGCGGAGAAAGTGTGGTCGCTTTACGCCACGCGTGGCAATGCAGGCAGCGCGGAAGGCTTGCGCCGGCTGCTGCTGGCGATCATCCGCGATCTACGCGTCGTCTTCATCCTGCTCGCGCGTCAGCTCGCGCGCATGCGTGCGGCAGCGCAGGCGGCGCCGGAGCAACGCCGCGAACTGGCGCAATTGACTGCCGATATACACGCGCCGCTGGCCAACCGCCTGGGCATCTGGCAGTTCAAATGGGAGCTGGAAGATCTCGCGTTCCGCTACCTGCATCCGGATACCTACCGTCGTATTGCCAACCTGCTCGACGAGCGCCGCGAGGATCGTGAACGCTTTATTACCACGGCAGCCGCCGAGTTGCGTGAGGCTCTGGCCGACGCGGGCGTCGCCGCCGATATCGCGGGCCGTCCCAAGCACATCTATTCGATCTGGAAGAAGATGCAGCGCAAAAGTGGAGACTTTTCCACTTTGTACGATATCCGCGCGCTGCGCGTGCTGGTCAAGGATGTGTCGGCCTGCTACGCCGCGCTCGGCAGCGTGCATACGCTGTGGCCGCCGGTGCCGAGCGAGTTCGACGATTACATTGCGCGGCCGAAAGGCAACAACTACCAGTCACTTCACACGGCGGTGATCGGCCCGGAAGGCAAGACGCTGGAAGTGCAGATCCGTTCGCACGACATGCACGCACATGCCGAACAGGGTGTGGCTGCGCACTGGCGCTACAAGGAAGGCGGCGGTGGCGATCAGAATTTCGAGCGCAAGGTCACCTGGATGCGCCAACTGATCGAAGCCAAGGGCGAGACCGAGGACGATGCCGCGCTGCTGGCCGGATTCAAGACCGACATACTCGAAGACCGTGTATATTTGTTGACTCCGCAGGGGGCGGTGATGGACTTGCCGCGCGGCGCAACCGTGCTCGACTTCGCCTATCACGTGCACACCGATGTCGGCCATCGTTGCCGCGGTGCCAAGGTCAACGGTCGGATCGTGCCGCTGCACTTCCAGCCGGTCAGTGGCGATCGCGTCGAAATCCTCACCGCCAAGACCGTGGAGCCGCGCCGCGACTGGTTGTCTGCGCATCACGGATTTCTGACCACGCATCGCGCGCGCGAAAAGGTCCGCGCCTGGTTCAAGCGCGTCGATCACGATGCCAACCTCGCCGCCGGCCGCGCGATTCTTGATCGCGAGCTCAAGCGTCTGGCGATGGGAAATGTGGATTTGGATACTTTGCCGCAAAAGTTCCATCTGCAGGCGATCGACGAACTGCTGGTCGCGCTGGCGCTCGGCGATGTCACTGCCGGCCAGATTGCGCGCACCCTGCACGAGGCGCATGCGCCGCCCGCAGCTCTGGTGACGCAGGCGCCTCGTGCACCCAGCAGGCACGACAAGGATACGATCGTGATCGAAGGCGTCGGCAATCTGCTGACGACGCTGGCACGCTGCTGCCAGCCGTTGCCGGGCGATGCGATCGCCGGTTACATCACGCGCGGTCGCGGCGTTTCGATCCATCGTGCTGATTGCGCCAGCTTTGTGCGCCTGCGCACGCGCGATGCCGCCCGTGCTATCGAAGTTGAATGGGGCGGGACGCGTGCGCAGGCCTACGAAGTCGATGTGCTTGTGCGCGGTTACGATCGCAAATGGTTGCACAAGGATGTGACCAACGTCATCGCTGCGGCCAACGTGCATCTGCTCGCCGTCAATACCCGGGTCGATCCGGCCACCAGCCTCGTCACAATGAATTTTGCCCTGCGCGTAGCCGATTTCGAACAACTGTCGACCCTGCTCGGAAAATTGTCCGGCGTGCCGAATGTGATCGAGGCAAGGCGCCTGGCGTAGCTGAAAGGCTGCACCATGGCGTGGTCGATGCGACACAGCAGCGCCTTGATTTTGGCCGGTTTTGCGCGGCTTCCGGTGGGGTAATGCAAAGCTTGCGTGCTATGCTTGACGCGAGTTCCAGGCACGACGGGGGGATGGGCTTTCCGCTCGTGGCCATGGCCGGACAAGCGCCTACCGTGATCGAAATTCCCGGATACAAAATCCTGCGTCAGCTCGGCCGCGGCGGCATGGCGACCGTGTATCTGGCCACCCAGGAATCAGTGCAGCGCGACGTTGCGCTCAAGATCATGTCGCCGACGTTGCTGGCCGATCCGGATTTCGGCGAACGTTTCCTGCGCGAGGCGCGGATCGCGGCCAAGCTGCATCATCGGCATGTGGTCGGCGTGCACGATGTCGGCCGCGAAGCTGATTATCACTACATCGCGATGGAGTATCTGGGTGGTGGCGCCTTGCTGACCGAGGATGGCGAGCCGCGACCGGTACCGTTCACCCTGCGCGTGATCCGCGAGATTGCCTCGGCACTGAATTACGCGCACGCCAAGGGTTTCGTGCATCGCGACATCAAGCCGGACAATATCCTGCTGCGCGACGACGGCAGTGCCGCGCTGACCGACTTCGGCATTGCGCGTGCCAGCGATTCAGCCACCCATATGACCCGCACGGGTACGGTCATCGGCACACCGCATTACATGAGTCCCGAACAGGCGCGCGGCCGGCCGGTTGATGGGCGCGCGGATTTGTACAGTCTTGGAATTGTGCTCTACGAAATGCTGATGGGGCGGGTGCCGTTTCACGCCGACGATTCGCTCGCGGTCGGCATCATGCACATCACTCAGCCGGTTCCGATCCTGCCCGAGCACCTGTCCGCGTTGCAACCGATATTGAATCGCCTGCTGGCCAAGCAACCGGACGAGCGCTTCCAGAACGGTGCGGCGCTGGCCGATGCGATCGAACAGATCGAAATCGGCATCGCCCGCGGCGAATTGCCGGAACTGGCGACCAGCGACGAAGCCTATCGGCGCGAGATTCTTGGTGCCAACACCCCGACACGGGCGATGCCGGTAGCCGCCACCCCACCCGGCGGGACGCGCTATCGCGCCGATCCCAGCCTCGGTCGCATGGACGACATCGGCAACTCCTCGGCGCGTCGGCCCATGCGTCAGGGCGCGGTGGCGCGTTCGTCGGCCGCCGGCCCGAGTGGATCGCGGCGACGCTGGCTGCTCGTGATCGCCGGTGGCATCATCATTGTCGTTGCCGCGTTTGCGCTATGGCATTACCAGAATCGATTGCGCGCGCTGTTGCCGAATACCGAACTCAACAGTCTCGTTGCGCGCGGGCAGAAGGCGCTGGCCGATGGCAAGCTCGTCGGCACCCAGGGTGACAGTGCACGTGAACTATTCCAGGCCGCGCGTGCACTGGATGCAGACAACGATCAGGCGCGCGAAGGATTGAACAAGGTCGGCGAGCGACTCGTTGACCAGACGCGTGCCGCGCTCGCCCGCAACGATTTCGTCACCGCGCAGAGCGATCTGGACGCCGCCAACGAAGTCCTCGGCGGTGGCGGAGAAGTCGAAGAATTGAAAACCGCGTTGCACGCCGCGCAGATGCGCAACACCAAGTCGGCCGATCTGCTGCAACAGGCCGATGCCGCGCTCGCTGCAGGCAACCTGCTGGGGGATCAAGGCGCCAGCACGCTGTATCAGCGTGTGATGGATGCCGATCCCACCAATGCGCTGGCACTCAACGGCATGAAAAAAGTTGCCGAGGCCGTGGCGCAGCAGGCACGCGACGCGATCGCTGCGGGCAGGATTGATGAAGCGAATGCGCGCGTCGCCGACTTGGTTCGGCTGTCGCCGAATTTCCCGGCGATCCCCGAATTGCGCGCGGCGCTTGCGCAGTCGCACGAGAACGCAGCCCAGGCACTCGACCAGCAATTGACCCAGGCCGAGACGCAACAGCGTGCCGGCAAGATTGCCGGCGACGGTGGCGCACTGACCTTGTTCCAGGCGGTGCTCAAGGCCGATCCGAACAATGCGCGCGCCAAGGCCGGCTTGCGCAAGCTCGCGCAGACTCTGATGACGCAGGCCAATGCTGCGCTCGATGACGACAACACCGTGCAGGCTGACAAGCTGCTGCAGCAGGCCGAATCGGCCGCGCCGGATCTCCCCGATCTGCGTCGTGCGAAGTCGCGTCTGCACGAGGCGCGCGGCCGGCTGGACAGCGCCCAGCAGCAAGCGCAACTCACGCCGGCGGATCAGGCGCACATTCAGCAATTGCTCGACGATGCCGACAAGGAGATGGCGGCCGGAGACCTGATCCTGCCACCTGGCGATTGCGCTTTCGACAAGTATCGCGCGGTGTTGCGTATCGACGGCAACAACGCCCGTGCGTTTGCGGGCCTCGCGAAAATTCCCGCGCGTGCCAAGATCCTATTCGATCAGGCGGTCAAGGACGGCACGCCGAACAAGGCGCGCGCCTACATCGACGCAATCTCCGAATCCGATCCGGGCGATGCGTCAGTACCTGCGTTGCGTGAGCGTCTGGCCAATGTGTTTCTCGATCAGGCCGATGCGGCGGTCGGAACGAAACGACGCGCAGACGCGCAGAAGGCGCTGAATTCGGCGCGCGAACTCAGCCCGAACAATCCACGGGTTCCAGCGCTCGAAGCGAAGCTGCAGGACTTGCCGAACAGCTAGGGTTGTCTCGCCGGTGGCAGTATGCGCTGTAACGCGGTGTGCGCGGCTGTGAAGGAAAAATACCGGCGCACATTGGCCAAACCGTTGTCGGACAACTTTTTCCACAATGCCGCATCGCCATACGCGTGCAGGATTACCTGCGCGAAGTCCGCAGGCGAGTCCGCAACCATGACATCTTCGCCATTGCGCACATGCATGCCTTCGACCGCCGCTGAAGTCGCTACCACCGGCAGGCCATAGCTCATCGCCATGTTCACCTTGCCCTTGACCCCAGCGCCGTAACGCAGTGGCGCGACGGAAAGACGGCAGCCGTCCATGAACGGAGCGATGTCCTCGACGTACCCGTGCACGACGACGCCGTCATGGGCCAAGTCGAGGATTTCCTTCGGTGCCTTGCTGCCGATGATGTGGAACACGACGTCGGGCAGTTGTGCGCGCACCTGCGGAAACACTTCGCCAACGAACCAGCGCACGGCGTCGGTGTTGGGTGGATGCTGGAAGCCACCGACGAAGACCAGGTCGCGGCGCGCGGCAAAATCGCGGCGGCTGCCATAAACCTCGTGCACATTGGAAAGAATCTCGACACGCACCTGCGGCAGTTCGCGCGCGAGCAGATCCTTTTCGATCGCGCTGACCACCAGGGTGACGTCGCATTCGCGCATGAGCTTGAGTTCCTGCACGCGGGTGCGCGCGGCTTGCTGTACCAACTCGGCATTGCCTTCGGCCGCGGCGGCGCGTTGTTCGCGCAGATAGTGCAAGTCCACGGTATCGAAGATCAGTCGGGCCCGCGGCGCATACAACCGTGCCGGACCAACGTAATGGGCAGCGACGTAATGCCGCGACAGCACGATCGCATCCAGTTCGCGGCCATGTTCGCGCAGCCATGCCATCGGATCGGATACGAACGGGTGATACAAGACCTCGATGCCGAGCGCCTGCAAGGCTTCCGTGTAGCGGCCGTCGTGCGCACGGTTGTCGGCAAGAAAACTCAAGCCATAGCCGAGTTCGCGCAACAAGCGCATCAGGTTGATCATGCGCAGCGAGCCGGAATCGTGATCCGGCATCGGCGTGCAGGCATCGACGATCAGGATATGGCCGCGTGTGCGCCAGTTCGCCGCAGCCTGGACGGATTTCGCGTCGTGGATCGGCGCTGGCTGATGGGTAAGTTCACTTTTCCACTTGTCCAGAAACTTGTCGCGATTGATCACCTGATGGCGCTTGATGCCGCTGGCCGGATCGGTGCCGGCGGTGATGCCTTCGAAATGGATCACGGTCGAACGCGGTTCGTAAAACACTTTCTTGCCCGCGGCGCGCACCGCGAAAGCCAGATCGGTGTCCTCGTAATAGGCCGGCGCGTAGCGCGCATCGAAGCCGTCAAGCTGCCGGAACAAGTCGCGGCGCAGCAGGATCGCCGCACCGGAAACGTAATCGGCCTCGCGACGGAAGTTGTAACGCGGATCGGCGGGGTCGTCGAAGCGGCCGTAGTTCCAGCCCGAGCCATCGCTGAAGACCATGCCGCCGGCTTCCTGCAATCGCCCATCCGGATAAACCAGCTTTGCTCCGACCAGCCCTGCGTCAGGTTCCTCGTCGAAGCAGCGCAGCAGCGCATCGAGCCAGCCAGCAGTGACCACGGTATCGTTGTTCAAGAATGCGACAAATTCCCCTTTTGCACATTCCGCGCCGGCATTGCACGAACCGACGAAACCGAGATTCTGTGGATTGCGCACACTGCGGATGCCGGCGATTTTCGCGAGACGCTCCGCCGTGGCATCGCTGGATCCGTCATCGACCACAATGATCTCGAATGGCGTCGCGCTCGCGTGTTCCGCAAGCGAGCGCAGACAAGCCGCGGTGTAGGCGATCTTGTTGTAGACCGGAATCACGATCGAAATGCGCGGCTCGACCGCTCGTTGGAACGGCGAACGGCGTGAATTCCTCGGTCGGCGCCGCAACGGCAAGCGGTGCCGGCAGCGGAGAGCCGCGCCGGAATTCGGCAGCAGCGCGTTTGAGC
The DNA here is from genome assembly GCA_963804695.1 of uncultured Gammaproteobacteria bacterium. Classification (GTDB taxonomy): domain Bacteria; phylum Pseudomonadota; class Gammaproteobacteria; order Xanthomonadales; family Rhodanobacteraceae; genus Rudaea. Next base: position 1,614,576 of record CAWDRH010000003.1, on the reverse strand, counting down.
GTGCCGGACAAGCCGCGACTGGCCAGGCTGCCACGAATGCGATGAGTCGCGGTGCGTAATCTGCCGAGCGTGAATGTCAGACGCATACGTAGCGCGCGCAGCTTGCGCATGGCGAAGCGCAAAGGCCGGGTGAGACGCCAGGAGGCACTGGCGAGCAATTGATCGCGTTCGCTGCGGACAGTTTGCAATTCGCTGTCGAGCCTGAGCGCCCAGGCGCTGCGTTCGTCGAATTCGCTCCGTAGTTTCTGCAATACGCCGCCCGTGCGCTTGAGTTGCGCATCCAGCCCGAAACCCCATTTGGCGCGCTTTTCCAGCTCGCCTTGTCGCGTCAGGGCTTCGCGTTCAAGATCGGTAACATGGCGCAGGCCCTCACCGACCTCGGCTGCGCGCGTTTGCGCGACGATGCGGTCTGGGCCGGCATCGTCCGGCAGGTGACGCGTCGGCGCACGAGGCGTGTGCGGTAACAGGTCGGCATAATCCGATGTCATGTCTACAAGTGTGCGTTGTGGAATTTTCGCCAACGCCTGGCGCGCGCGCGCGAGTGCGCTGCGATCGGTTTGCAGATGTGCGACAGCGGCGAGGACATCTGCGGCAGTCGCTGCGACCAGAAAGCCATCGACACCGTCGTGGATACGCTCGGCCAACGCACCAAGCCGGGTTGCGATGGCCGGGATGCCGAAGCTGCAAAGCTCCGACAACGTGTAGCTGAAGGTTTCGGCGAAGTTCGGCAGCACGAGCGCGGCATCCGGCGCGATCTTCGCGAGCAGGGTAGGCAGTTCGTCGCGGCGATAATTCAGCAGGATGTGCACATCGCGCTGGCCGAAGAATTCGCTGCTTTCCGGGCCGGCGCCAAGCAGGAATAATTCGGCGTATTCGCTCAGGGCCGGCAGCATCTGGCGCAACAGATGCGCTGCTTTGCCGCGTCGCACGCGGCCAAGCACGATCAGGCGCAAGCGGCGATGCAGTGGCGGTGCCGGCAAGGGCAGCGGCACGGTTGCCGGCCACGGTGGAATGCCGTGCGGAATTACACTTTGGCGCAAAGTGGACAAGCGTGGTTGCAGACGCAGGAAAATATCCAGCGCAGCCCGGCTTGGCGCAATCAGCCGCGCGTTTGCCTTCAGCGCCGCGTCCGCGAAGGCTTCGCGCAACGCCAGCCAGTAATCCGGGTCACGCTCGGCAAACTCGAAGCCGGCATCGGCGTGCGCAAGATCGGTGGTGAGTTGGGCGGCATCAAAGCGCAGGCTGGTGTCATCGAGATTGCGGTGCAGCAGCGGCCACAATGGATAGAAATCGTGGACGAAAAACGTCGTCGGCAAGCCAGTGCGCAGCGCATCGAGGCTGTGACCGATAAGCGACGACACGACAATGGCATCGACGCCGTAATCGCGCCGGATGCTATTCAGAAATGCGGTGTAGAGGCGATTGCCGAAACCGGTACTGGCGATCGGGTCCGGCAAGTCGAGCCGGCGCAGCGGCGGCTGCGACAGCAGGGCGTCGTGCAATTCCAGCGTTTCACCATAACGACGGCGCGCAAAGTTGCCGCGCGCGATCAGCACCAGGTGATGGCGTTCGCGGTCGTCGCCGGCAAGATCGCGCACAAAGCGTTCGGCACCGCCGCCCCAGCCATGCAGGATATGCAGCACGACGGGTCTGGAGTCGAGGCCGGGATAAGTCTCCGTTGCCGCAGTCTGGTTGGCGAGCGCGGCGGCGACCGCTTCACGCAGTTCGCCCAAGGCTGACGGTGGCTGAGGATCGGCATCTGGCAGTAGCACTGCCGGCCCGCGCAGTGGACGATCTGGTGCGGCGACGTAGAGATGATCCAGCAGCACACAGCGCAACGGTGCGCAGATCGGCGGCAAAGTACACTTGTGGATTTGTGCCGTGGCGATTTTGCGCAGTGTGCTTCCGCGCCAGGCGCTGAGCAAGAGCGAGAACGCCGGCCAGTCCAACGCTTGATGACGGCCATAGGCGTAGCAGAGCGCATCGATCGTTTGTGCGTCGGCATCGCTGTGGACACCTGCTGGAAGCGGCGCGCGCGCGGCATCGATATTATCCAGTGGCGACGCGACCAGGACATCGGTCAACATCACTGCGCGAATCAGCCGCTCGTACCAGTACGCCGGCAACAGCGTTCCGGCGCGCAGCAGGATCAGGTCGTCGCCGGGAAATGTCGCCGCGGCCAGGCGCAGCGCGGCTACTGCGTCGTCCGAGCGCGCCTCGGACAGCGGCTGAATGCGGGCATCCGCGGGCACGCCGCGTGTGATCTGCGCAAGCCAGTCCGCTGCCGCCGACACAGCGCCGAAGATGCAGACGCGCACTGGCGCAGGATTGAAAATTTCCACAAAGAGTCAGATTTCTGGAATCAGCGGTGACGGCCGAGTGCGCTCATATCCTGCTCGGTATAGCCGGCCGGTATCGCGAAATCGCCTGCACCGATGCCACCGGCGGAAATGCTCTTGATCTGCACGGTCTGGGTTGGCTTGTCATCGGCGTATTGCACGATGCGCACAGGGAATTTGTCACCGGGCATCTGGTTGAGTGGCGATCTGAACATGCCGGCAGACATTTTTTCGGTCATGGCCTTGAGTTCCTCGAATGCCTTGCGCAGCGTGGCCTGGTCGGCTGGCGAGATGCCCGCGTCGGCGACACTGGCCAGGCAGCTGTCTTCGCTGTGACGGCCGTTGATCGAGGTGCTGTAAACCTGACAGGCGTAACCGGCGACGCGATCGCTCTGGCCGGTCGGTGTCATGCTCACATCGAGTTTACCGCCCATGCCCGGTATGCGGCCGCCCATGCGCTGTTCGATCATTGCGCGCTGCTCCGGCGGCAGATTGGCCAGTGCGGCATTTGCCTGCGCCATCGCAGCGCCCGCCGTCTCGATCATTTTCTGCATGTCCATGTATTGGTGTTTATCGTGCATCAACACGATCATCTTGCCGCTGCCGACATCGAACAACATGCTGACGTTGCCAGCATCGGTGCGCATGTGATTGCCCGAAAGCTCGATCCGCGACAACGACGGATTGCCGTTGCCGCCCTGAACGGCGTCGAAGTCGGCGCGAAAATCCGCCCAGGCGGCTGTCGACAGGCTGCCGGCCAGCAGCGCAAGGACCAGCGGGATGCGAGATTGCATGGAATCACTCCGTCAAGTGGGGATGCGAGCCGCTGGATTATCGCGGATGCGCGCATGACTGTCACCGCAGGTACCAGGCCGCGACGCATCGGCTACACTGTGCACCGACTCCACTGCGCCCGCCATCCTTGTCCGCGTTCACCGGTTTTCTGTCGCTGTGCCGCTCGCTCTGGCGCCTTTTGCGCGCCCCGTGCTGGCTGGTGCTGGGTTTCATCATCGGCTTTCTGGTGCCCTATCTGGTGTACCTGGATAGCCAGGTGCGCGCGCGCTTCGATGATCTGTCCTGGGATTTGCCCAGCCGGGTCTACGCGCGGCCGCTGACATTGCGCATGGGCACGCCGATGTCGGCTGCCGCGCTGGCGCTGGAACTGGACGCTTCGCGCTACGTCCGCGCCGCCGCCGCGAAAATTCCCGGCAGCTATGCGCAAGACGGCGGTCGCTTCGTGATCGCGCGCCGTGCCTTTGCCGATATCGATGGTCGCGAACCAGCGCGCCGGATTGCCGTAACTCTGACAACGAACGCGGTGGCGACGCTGGGCGATGCTGACAGCGGCAAGTCACTGGACGAAATGCGGCTCGATCCGGCGCGCATCGCCACACTGTACGGCGCTGAACAGGAAGAGCGGCGCGTGGTCAAGCTCGAACAGTTGCCGCCGTTGTTGGTCGGCGGCCTGCAGGCAGTCGAGGATCGCGATTTCAAGCATCATCACGGCATCGCCTTCAGTGCGATCCTGCGCGCGGCCTTCGCCGACCTGAGTGCCGGGCATGTGGTCCAGGGCGGCAGCACGTTGACCCAGCAACTGGTGAAGAATCTGTTTCTGGATCGCGGCCAGCGTTTCACGCGCAAACTCAACGAGGCCCTGCTGGCACTGCTGATCGAGGCGCGCTACGACAAGCACCGCATCCTCGAAGCGTATATCAATGAAGTTTTCCTCGGCCAGCAGGGCGGCCAGGCGGTGCACGGGTTTGCCGCGGCGGCGGATTTCTATTTCGGCCGCGAGGTGCGCGATTTGTCGCCGGCAGACATCGCCCTGCTGGTCGGCTTGGTGCAGGGACCGAGCCTGTACGATCCGCGTCGTCACGCGCAACTGGCCTTGGTGCGGCGCAATCTCGTACTCGGCCAGTTTTACGAAACCGGCCTGATCGACGCCGCGACTCTGACTTCCGCGCGCGCCGCGCCGCTGGGCGTGCCGGAGTCGCCCGGATTGCCGTACAACCGCACGCCGGCGTTTCTGGATCTGGTGCGTACGCAATTGCAACACGATTATCCGGCGACGCAATTGCAACGCGCGGGTCTGTCGATCTACACCACGCTGGCGCCATCGACCCAGGCGTATGCGGAAGCGGCACTGACGAAAACGCTCGACGTGCTGGGCAAGCGCCAGCCAGAACTGCAGGCGGCCATGGTGGTCACGGGCACCAAGGATGGCGAAGTGCAGGCGCTGATTGGCGCACGCGATCCGACCGATCCGGGTTTCGATCGCGCACTCGATGCACGGCGCCCGGTCGGTTCGCTGATCAAGCCCTTTGTATACCTTGTGGCGTTGGCGCAGCCGCAGAAATATTCGCTGGCCAGCCTGCTCGATGACACCACGGTCGATCTGGTTCAACCCAACGGCAGCCACTGGACGCCGCAGAATGACGATCACGAAACCCACGGCCGGGTGCTGCTGATCGATGCGCTGGCGCATTCATATAATCTGGCGACCGTGCATCTGGGCCTGGCGCTGGGCGTGGACAAGGTGCGCGGACTGCTCGAATCCTTCGGCCTGGATGCGACGATCAATCCGAATCCCTCGCTGCTGCTCGGCGCGGTGGATTTCTCGCCCTACCAGATTGCGCAGATGTATCAGTATTTCGCCGCCGATGGCCATGCACTGCCGTTGCGCGCTGTGCGTGGCGTGCTCGATGCGCTGGGCCGGCCGCTGACCCGTTACACGATCAAACCCGGCGCCGGCGATTATGTCGGCCCCGCGCGCTTGGTAAGCTACGCGATGCAGGCAGTGACGACGACCGGTACGGCGCACGCGATCAATGAGCAAGGATTCGGGTATCTGCATGCGGCCGGCAAGACCGGCACCAGCGATTCGCAGCGTGATTCCTGGTTCGCCGGCTTCACCGGATCGCAGCTCGCCGTGGTCTGGGTCGGTCGCGACGACAACAAACCGACTGGCCTGTGGGGCGCGACCGGAGCCTTGCAGGTGTGGATGGCACTGTTTCACGCGTTGCCTAGCGCACCGTTGAAGTTGCCGCAGGATGGACTCGAGACGGTGTGGGTGAATCCGCAATCCGGCGCGCGCACCGAACCGCAGTGCCAGGGTGCGCGCGAGTTGCCGTTTCTGGCGGGTTACGCGCCCAAGGATTCGGAGCATTGTGTCTGGCAGGAGATACAGTCGTTGCTCGGTGGCGGCCACTGACCTGCATCAGAAAGGAATGGCATACAATGAATCGTAGTATATTTTTATCATCTGCAACATTGGTCTTGATCGTGGCGATTGCCGGTTGCTCGCAGCCGGCCGTAGCGCCGGTCAAGGTCGACAGCGCCGAACGCGATCCCGCGGCCGCGGTAGTGGCCATCCGCGCCGCCGGCGCGAAGTTCGATTCCAGCGTCGAAGTGCATCCGCTGCGCGATCCGGCGGTGGACGGGCTGCTGCAACAGGCGCACGAACTCGAAGCGCAGCGGCAACCCGCGCAAGCGCTGGCCAGCCTGCGCCACGCGCTAGTGATCGCACCCAAGGCACCGGATCTGCTGCAATACGAGGCCGAACTGTTGATCGAAACCGGGGACTGGAAACAGGCCGCGGCGGTGGCGCAGCAATCCTTCGACCTTGGACCGAAAGTCGGTGCCCTGTGCGCACGCAATCTCGAAACCATCGCACATTCGCGCACTGCGCTGGGCGATGCCGCCGGAGCGGCGCAGGCGAGGCAGCAATTGATCGGCTGCCGGGTGCCGGCGCCGGCACGGTATTGAGGATGCTACCTTCGTCGCCGCTGGTTTGGCGCAAGCCTGCTTGTCAATCCAGATCAGACGGTTTTGCGTGTCATTCCCGCGCAGGCTGGAATCCAGTCGAGCACTGGCGCGCAGCGCACAAAACTTTATTTGTTTTCTCCCCGCGGGAAAGCAGGGCTTCCGCTCGCCGTTGGCGAGCGTCTCACTTTTCTTTGCTTCGCCAAAGAAAAGTAAGCAAAAGAAAGGCGACCCCGATGCCACGCTTGCCGGGCGGCGCCCGGCAAGTGCGCGAACGCATTGCGGGGTTCGTTGAACGCACATCCCTGTACGTGCAACGAACTGGCGCGCATCGTGCGCGCCACTCTGACGAGCTTTCCTCCATGCGCCCGCCGTGGCAAGAGGGGACCCGAGAGCCAAGGCAAAGCGGCGCTCTGGCTTTGCACGTGATCCTGGGTCCCCTTCACCGCGCCGAGCATCGCAGGCAGTTCGGGAAAATGCCCGCAGGGTCGCGGCGAAGGATCGCCGCGATTGCGAAGCAGTGCAGGGATGCACTGTCTGAGCAACCCCGTACTGCCGAGAAGCGCAGGGAACCTCGCGCGCAGCGCGAGGCGCGGTGCCGGGGGTGCATTTCTCTTGGTTACTTCTCTTTGGGCAAACAAAGAGAAGTAACCCGCTCGCCTACGGCGAGTGGAAGCCTTGCTTCTAACGCGGCAAAGACACTGGATTCCGGCTTTCGCCGGAATGACGAGCAGAGAAAATGCGTAAGCTGAGCGCGCGTGACCTGCTCGGCAGCGACGGCCCGTTCGTGCGCGAAGTGCCCAACTTCATTCCGCGTGATTGCCAGCAGGACATGGCCGACGCCGTCGAAGACGCGATCGCCGATGGCCACAGTCTGATCGCCGAGGCGGGCACCGGTACCGGCAAGACGTTTGCGTACCTGGTGCCGGCCTTGCAGTCGGGCAAGCGTGTGATCGTCTCGACCGGCACCAAGACCCTGCAGGATCAGTTGTTCCACCGCGATCTCCCGCGCGTGCGCGAGGTACTTGGAGCGCGTCTGAAGACCAGTCTGCTCAAGGGCCGCGCGAATTATGTGTGTCTGTACCGTCTTGATCAGACGGTCAAAGAAGGCCGCTTCGTTGCGCGCGAGCAGGCCGCGCAGTTGCAGGCGATCCGCGTCTGGGTACAGCGCACAGGCAGCGGCGATCGCGGTGAATTTGCGGATGTCCCCGAGGATTCCGCATTGTGGCCGCGAGTCACCTCGACCGCGGAAAACTGTATCGGTGCGGAATGTCCGATGTTCAACGATTGCTTCGTGGTGAAGGCAAGGCGTGCGGCACAGGAAGCCGATCTGGTCGTGGTCAATCATCATCTGCTGTTCGCGGATCTGGCGATCAAGCAGGAAGGTTTCGGTGAAATTCTGCCGGGTGCACACGCCTTCATTCTCGACGAGGCACATCAGGTTCCGGAACTTGCCGGACAGTTTTTTTCCACTCACGTGACTTCCCGGCAGATCACCGAACTGGCGAGCGATGCGCTCGCCGAGTGCATCCCGGTCACGGGCGCACTGGCCACGCTGCGCGAGCCGATCGAAGCGATCGTGCCGGCAACCCGGCATGCGCGTCTGCAACTGGACAAATTGCCTGCGAAAGGCGCCTTCGCGCTGATCGAAAACGATGCCGCGGCGGAAACCGGATTGCGCGCGCTCGAAACCGCGCTGCGCACGCTGGTCGATGCGCTGGCCGCGCAGGCCGAACGTTCGCGGGGCCTGAGCAGTGTGCACGAGCGCGCCGAAGCGTTGTGCCAGCGCTTGCACGATATTCTCGATGGCAATGCGCACGAGGCCGTGCATTGGTATGAATTGAGTCAATCCGGATTTTCGTTTCATGCCACGCCGCTGGATCTGGCGCCGCCGTTGCGCGCCTTGCGCGAGCAATCGCACGCGGCGTGGATTTTCACCTCGGCCACGTTGTCGGTGGCTGGGCAGTTCGATCACTTCGCGCGCCAGCTCGGACTGGACGATCCGGTGGCGCTGAGTCTGCCAAGTCCATTCGATTACGCACGTCAGGCACTGGCCTACCTGCCGAAAGGCCTGCCCGATCCGAATGCGCCGGACTACACCGAGCGCGTGATCGCTGCCGCGCGGCCGGTACTGGAAGCCGCGCGCGGTCGCAGCTTTATCCTGTTCACCTCGCATCGCGCATTGCGGCGTGCCGCGGAACTTCTGCAAGATTTGCCTTTTCCACTGTTTATCCAGGGCACGGCGCCACGGCATCAATTACTCACTGAATTCCGCGAATCCGGCAATGGAGTGCTGCTCGGCGCCGCCAGTTTCTGGGAAGGTGTCGATGTGGTCGGCGAAGCGCTGTCGTGCGTCATCATCGACAAACTGCCGTTTGCCGCACCCGACGATCCGGTACTTGAAGCACGCCTGGCTGCGTTGCGCGAGGCCGGCGGCAATCCGTTCTTCGAGTGGCAGATTCCGGCCGCAGCGATCGCGCTGAAGCAGGGTGCGGGGCGTCTGATCCGTGACACCAGCGATCGCGGCGTGTTGATGCTGTGCGATCCGCGGCTGACCTCGCGCGCCTACGGCAAACTGTTTCTCAAGAGCCTGCCACCGCTGCCGCTCACGCGCGAGCTGAGTGATGTACGCGCATTTTTTTCGTGACAATCCATTGAATACTTCATCAAGCTAGTGCAGTGCTTCACTGCTATGTGGAACCTAAGAATCCCGTCATCCCGGCAGGGATTGCCGGGATCCAGTCTCCACGGATGCCAATTCAAGCGGACATTGTGCTGATATGTCGCCTTCCCTGGCACCTGGATTTCCCTCATCTCGCTGGCGCGAGCTTCGACTCTGCCGGAATGACTCGTGTTGCCTCCATCGCGTCATTGCTCTGCCCGTGGATTGCCCGCAGCGTCTGCGTCAATGGCGATAACCGCTGCTCCGCGGCGCCGAACGATGCGACAATACCGCCATGAATCTGCTTGCGCTCGATACCGCCACCGAATCCTGCTCGGCCGCGCTGCTCTGCGGCGAAAGCCTGATCGAGCGCAGTGAACTCGCGCCGCGCCGGCACGCCGAACTGATCCTGCCAATGATTGAATCGCTGCTGGCCGAAGCCGGAATTTCACGGCGCCAGCTCGATGGCATCGCCGTCGGCCGCGGTCCGGGCGCATTCACCGGTGTGCGTCTGGCGATTTCCGTGGCCCAGGGTCTCGCGCTGGGGCTGGATCTTCCGGTGGCGCCGGTATCCTCATTGGCCGCATTGGCGCTGGATGTGCCGGATAACGGCGCCAGCGTACTTGCCGTGATCGACGCGCGCATGGGCGAGGTTTACGCCGGCATGTTCCGGCACGTAGCGAACAGACTTGTTGAAAGTATAGGTGACGAATCCGTCGGTCGTGCCAGCGAGTTGATTTTGCCAAAAAGTACACAATGGAACGTGATCGGAACCGGCTGGGACGCCTATCGCGATGCGCTCGCCGCACGCTTGCCCGGCCCGCCGCGCTGGGCCGAGGGTTTACGCTACCCGCAGGCGCGCGCGATCGCGCGTCTGGCTGTGCCGCAGTTTGCCGCCGGCCGTGGCGTCAGTCCGGAATATGCCTTGCCGGTTTATTTGCGCGACAAAGTGGCGTTGACGCTGGATGAGCAGCGGGCGCGGTGAACGGAAGTCAGATTCGCTCGATCCAGAAGCTGCCGCCGGCAAAGGCATGACCCTTCGGATGCGCCAGCACCGCGAGCACCAGTTCCGGGAAGCGCCAAAACGCATAACTGCAACCGAACACCACGCGGTAGGCGTTGCTGTGCATGAGTAAAGCGCGCAGCAGATATTGTTCGTTCCAGCTACGGTTCTCGTCCAGCACCCATTCGCGCGGATAATCGTGGGGCAGGAAAATATCGTGGATATGCACGCGCACACCGCTGGCCAGACGCGGCAGCACCTCGAAGTATAAGAAGTTCACATCGCTGCCAGTCTTGGCTACGTGCGAGGAATCGATGAACAGGATATCGCCAGCTTGCAAGGCCGCAAATTCGTGCAATGCAACATTCTGTACTTTTTCTTCCAGCAGGCGGGTCACGCCATCCACGCCGGTGCGCAGGAAATCGCGGGGATATGGCTCGATGCAGGTGATGTCCATGCTGCAGTCGAGGAAACGACAATTTACGTTAGCGGCCAGCAAGGTGGAAAACCCCGAGCCAACCTCGATCAGCCGTTTCGGCCTCCATTCGCGCAACAGCACGAACAAAGCGCGCGAATCGAGCCAACTGAATTGCGAATTCCGCGTATAGAAATCCCGCAACTCAGGCGTTTCCCCAAGTCGTTCCGCATAATCGTAGTCTGGCATGAAGCGAGGGAACGTCTCGCGCAGGATATGTTCGTGACCGGCATCGTTGAAATCGATACCGGCAATTTGTGGCTGTTGCGGCCAGATGCGCGTGGCGTCCAGTTCGGCCGGATTCACCACTGGCGAGTAGAAATGGCCATTTTCGTGCGCCGAGCGGATGGGAGGAGGCGAAGCTTGATCTGACGTGTTCGTGGCAGGCATGGCGGTGTGTGTTGGATCAATCCGTATAATGGTACCCGATCGATCTTACCAAACGGTTGGAACATGTCGCTGATTGCGCCACAAATACCTCGCACGACGGAATGCATTATCGGATGAATTCCGTGATGCGCAGCCGTTCCGGCACGTAGTGATCGAGAATTTTCTGGATACGGCATTGTGCCATGCCATTCTCGATGACTTCCCATGCTTTGAGAATCGCTATGCGTTGAACGAGATGGGCGAAGTCGGTGGTAAAGCTGTGCGCATGGACGTGCGCGATGTATCGAACGCTTACCGCGAGCTCGATCGCTATTTGCAGACCCGCGAGTTTCTCGATTTTGTTTCCACGGTCACCGGCATTCCGGATCTGCTATACGATCCTGATTACATCGGAGGTGGCGCGCACGAAAATCGCGATGGTCAAGGTTTGGACCAGCATGTCGATTTCAATTTTCACCCGGGCATGCGCTGGCATCGGCGCTTGAACCTGATCGTCTATCTCAACCCCGAGTGGGGCGAGTCCTGGGCGGCAACCTGCAATTACTGGCCGATCCGTGGAATGGCGATACGCGTGGCCCGAGCATTGCGCCGTTGTTCAATCGCGCCGTAATTTTTGAGACGACCGAGCGCTCGTGGCATGGATTTCCGACGATTCGCTTGCCGGAGCATAAGCGGGCGCTTTCGCGCAAATCGTTTGCTATATATTTGTATACAAAAGAGCGTCCGCCGGCTGAAACCGCAGTGTCGCATGCCACCGTCTACGTGCCGGAAGGAATGCCATCCACGCTGCATCCGGGCATGATACTCGACGATTTGCACCTTGCCGATTTGCGCGCCCGCTTCGAGCGGATGCTTGGCCAACTCAAGTTCCTGTACGACCGCGAGAAGCAATTTGCGGTGCAGATCGAATCGCTGGAAAGCGCGCTTGGACAAACTCGCGCTGCACTGCGTGCGCCGCTGCAGGGCTATGCGACGCAGCCGGAGGCACCGCAGGGACTGTGGCCGGACGGCTGGGTAGGACAAGAGTTCGCCTGCCATTTCACCCCGCAACGCAAGCTGCGTTCGCTGGAATTGCAGTTATGGGTACCAGACCGTCTTGATGGCGATCAGGTTTTCAATGTTGAACTTGACGGCAAACGCTGGACTCACCATGTTGCGCGCGGAAGCCGCTCAACGATGGTGTTGGACCTCAACGCCCGGCAGGAGCATCGGTGGCGCTGGCGATTCGTTCTGCGCGCAGCTTCGTACCGGCGCGCATCGGACAGTCGAGTGACGAGCGTGCGCTGGCCTGGAAGCTGCTGGAGTTGAAACTGGAGCATTGATGCTACCAATGAGGCTGCACCACGATGCCCTTATTCTTGTGCGACAACTCAACTTCAAGATAGATGTCCGGACGCAAAATCGGCGCGGAGTGTTCGATCTGGCGAGCGAAACGGTGGGCAATCGTGGGTGGATAGGCAGCGCTATATTCCTCGACGTATGCGCCGTGCATGCACGCGAAATCCGGCGACAGCAGGCTGAAGTATTCAATCAGTTTGCGCAGAGAGTATTCCTTCCAGTGATGTGCGTAGGTCTTGTGCGCGAGAATATCCATCGGGTCGATGCCGCCGCCGAAACGTTTGAGAAACCGGCCCCAGCGCCAACTGCGGCCGCGCAACGCGTAGTAGTTTGGCGTGGTCAGAATAATGCGCGCACCCGGTTTCATCACCCGGTAGATTTCGCGCCACATGGCAACCGGATTGAAGGTGATGTGTTCGATGATTTCGGTGAACAGGACAAGATCGAAACTATCGTCCGCAATCGCCGCCAGCGCAGCCGGCTGTTCCAGATCGGAATTCGGCAGCAGTCGAATCGAGTGTGCTTGTGCAAGGCGGCGGACATTGTCCATCTCTAACGTAACCGGCATGTCTAGCGCCGTTAGCTCGAATCCGTCGATGGCCCAGAGCAGGGCCTGATGCAGCCAATGCGCGCCGATGTCGAGCAATCGGTTGCCGCGGCTGCGATCCCAATGCGAGAGGAAGCGCTGCTTGGTCGCTATGTAACGTTGAAAGTGATGGCGCAAATAGCGGCTGTCTGTGCCTCCTTGTGCGGAGAACAACTTCTCGTATTCATCGACGGTGCTTGGAATGGTCATTGGCTGTTCCAGGGTTCGACTCGGTGCGAAGGGATGTCGGCCAGCAGCCACGCGGTGGATTGAGCATTTCGCAGCAAGACAAGGCGATAACGTCGATCATCGCGATAGTCGCGAATATAGCCGTCGAAGCCGCGCTTGCGCGGAATGCCGATGCGCAGTGCGTGCGAATCGGTTTTGATGAAACTGAAATCAGCAAATCCAACGAGGTTGTTGGAAGCATCGACAATTGCCAATTCATCGTCATGCCGGATTGCCGAAATTCCATGCGTCACCGTGCCTTCGATCCGTGCGGCACGCATTCCGGACAACGGGTCGTCGAACACGTTCAGAATGTGTGCGCCCGCGACTAGGCCAGCGTTGCGTTGGAGGGGGTCGTCCCATCGTGTTCCGAGCGCTTCCCAGCCGGGATCGGCAAACATCGCCAAACGATATTTCTTGAATAATGCGAGAGTTTGCAGTACGGCGTCGCGGCTGGCATCTACGCCATTCGGAAAGAGCCCTGCATCAAATACGTCGCTGCGTGCGGCGGCTGCGGATTGTTGCGAACGCTGGTATATGGCCGCGGCCCAGTTAGCCCATGCTCGATGCGTCGGCAGCATCGCGATCGGTAACAAGATCAGAGCAAGTAGGCCGGATACGACGGCGGCGTGATTCCGTATCCGGCTCAAATCGATCAGCAGAAGCAAAGTCAACGCCATCCAGAACAGGCAGGGCCACATCAGGTAGCGGTCCGCGTAAATCTGGCCGGGGTTGGCGACAAGGTAATCCAGACGGCCGATTCCAATGATCGCAGCTGTGGCGAGCACGAACAGACACAGGGTGATGGCCAATGCCTGTGTTCGTGATAATTTGGAGTGACGTCGATAGAAAAAGCTGATACGTACAAGAAAAACGACGATCCCGGCGTAGCCTAGTCCTGCAGTAATCGATTGCCAGGCAATGCCGCTGATCGATGTCATGTCGCTAGCCGAGCCGGTCAAGAATCGGCCAAACATGGAAGTCTGCAAGTTGGTTGGCAGCCAGGATTGCACTGGCGGATCGGCCAAGCCAAGCCAAGCATTGGCCCAGGGCGACGCGAGCCATTGCGCCGTTGTGGCCAGACTGGCAAACGGGCGAATGTCCAGCACGTTGCGTACGCCCTGATCACCTGGCAGCACGAACAGATACAACAACAGGCACAGCGTCAATACTGTCGTCGGTATAAGCAGACAGCGCCAACGGAGGCGCAACAGCACACTCAACATCATTACGGCGGGAAAGCTGGCGACGCCGGGGCCGAAGCTGAACATTGCTACGACGCAAGCTGCTGACGCGACACTGAGCCAGCGCAGAGGTCTGTCCAAACTGGCTTTCCACGTGAACAGGCCGGCGCATGTCACCATCAGAGTGACCAGGTACGCATGCAGCGATTCATTGCCGTGCAACAACATACGTGCGTTGGCGAGCCAGAAAATACCGATGACCGCAAGCATGATGCCGGCGGCCCGGACAGCAGGAGGAAGTTCGCGATTCCGTACAACACTGACAGCGACGATGCCAACAGTCAGGAGCGCGCAGGACGTACCGACGGAAATTTGTAATAGTTGATCAGCAGCAAACCAGTGGATTTCTGCAAGTCGAAACAAATTTGGGATGATCGGGCGGTGACCGTTGTCGAGTTGCAGGATATTCTGCGGGAACGGCAATGTCAGGAATGTTGGGTAAGAATGATACTGATCGAACATCGGCTGCCGCCAGGCAAAGTTGGCGATCGCACACAATGCCGTGAGCAAATAGAAGCTGGCCCAGAGTAGGAAGATCAATCCCAGCAAATGCGTTGCGATGGATTGCAGCCGGTGCGCGACAACATTAAACCGTGTCGGTTGCTTATGAGGTTCTGAAAAGGTCGCGCGCGCTTTCAATGGCACACTCTCGGGAACTTCGACTAGACTGGCATGGACGGGCATACGCAAGAAGAAACCCGTTCGGTCCGGCTGAGTCGGCCGCTGATTGTATCGGAATCCCGCGGTTCGAGGCATGCGATCACGATGGACATCAAGGAAGCAGATCTGCTGCGCGAAAACGCGGCGGATCACTGGTATTACCGCAACAAGGCGCGGGCTGTCGAGCAGCTGTTGCGCGGAACGGCGCCACGGACCGTGCTGGATGTGGGGGCGGGGTCGGGTTTCTTTTCGCGGCATGTGCTCGCGAATTCACCAGCCGTCGAGGCCTGGTGCGTCGATCTTAACTATCCGGCGGACAGCGATGTTGTGGAAAATGGAAAAAATATCCATTTTCGCAAATCCGTCGGGCAAGTGGACGCCGATCTGGTCCTGCTGATGGACGTGCTGGAGCACGTCGATGACGATGTCGGGTTGCTGCGTGATGCTGCAAGCAAGGCTGTCGCGCAGGCGACGTTCCTGATCTCGGTGCCGGCATTCCAGTTCATGTGGAGCGGTCACGATGTGTTTCTGGAACACAAGCGCCGCTATACGCTCGCCGCACTCGAACACGTGGTCGAGGCGGCGGGATTGCGTATCCAGCAAAGCACGTATTTTTTCGCCGCAGTCTTTCCGGCCGCGATGCTGATGCGGTTGCCGCGCAAGTTGCTGGGCGGCACAGCGCAACCGGCGTCCGACATGCGAGTGCATTCGCGCCCGGTGAATTGGCTGCTCAACGCCGTATCCAGCGTGGAACTGAAACTGGTCAAGCGCAATCGTTGGTTTGGGTTGACAGCGTTCTGCGTTGCCACGCGCGCATGAGTATGCTCAACGCACTGCGCGCAGATGTTCCGCGATCTTCCGCGCCAGATGGCGCAAGCGTCCAAGCTGGCCGCCATACAGCGCGGCCTGCGCTTGTTCGAGTTGTCTGGTCAAAGCGACCGTGTCCCGATACAGCCGCTGATTGTGCTGATCCCGTCGCGCCAGCAGGATTCGTAGTTCCTCGACATCGTCGGCGCTGAGTGTCACGCCTGGCCGGAAACGCTCCGGCAGTGGTCGATCGACATAGATGGTCGAATGCGTGTCCGCGAGTTCATCTTGCGGCCGTTCCTTCGTATAGAAATATAAAGCGATGGATTTGCGCGAAAGCGATTTTCTATCTGCGGGCAGGGCGATGCGGCTGAAGCCATGCCAGCTCGTCTCGGTAGTCTCGAAGATCACGGCACGGTTGTAGAGCGGGGTGATCAATTCGATGCGGTCGTCTGCCGCACGCGGATCGGAATGAAGCTCCAGCGATCCGCCCCAGGCATCTTTCCATTCGTGATTGAGATACACGATCAGGTTCAGCCGTCGATGCCAGCGCTCGACCGGATACCGGTTGAAATCCACGTGCGGATCGAGGTCCTGGCCTTCGCGGTTCTCGTGCGTGCCGCCGCCGAAATACCAAGGGTCGTAAAGCAGATCCGGAATGCCGGTGATGCGGCCGATCAGGTCGAGAAATGCGCGAGTCTGGATCAGACCGTCGAGCTGCGTGTACGCCGGCCCGAGCCCGCGAATCTTTTCCACCGTGGACTTCGCCCCAAGTTCACCAGCTTCGTTGCGCGCGTCGCCGCGTTCGAATGGCGGGAACTGATCCAGCAATTGCGCGCAGGATTCCGGCGTCAGGAAATTATCGATGACGATATGACGGAATGGGTCGCGGCGCTGGAACTGCGCTGCCAATTCATCGACCGTGGCGGTGACGTGAGGATCGATCATGTGCTGGCGTCAAGCAGAGGCGAGTGCGGCATCGAGGGATTGGGTCAGATTGGGGGCGGCGGCGCGCAACTTTGCGTCTTCCGTGATCAAGCGCTGGCCGCGGGCATCGGCGACGGCAAGGAAGTGTGCGTCATAGTTGGTGACTCGCAGACGCAAAGCCAGGTCCAGCGCGGTGGAGCATTGGACCGCGTGCAGATGTGGAGCAAGAAAAGTCTCGGCGGCCGCCAGATAGCGCTTCGCATCCGCTGGTGCGGCCAAGCGGGCGCGCACATAGCTAGTCATCACGTTGCCGAATTCGATCAACGCCAAAGGCTCGGTGCACCAGACTGAATCCCGCTTGAGCAACGCGTTTGCGCGGGCAGTAAATTTGCCGTCGAGAAACAGCGCGACGACAATGTTCGTATCCACGACGAACATCCGGTCAGTCTTCGCGGCCGTTGGCGATTGCCGCTTCGATATCATCGATGTCGGGCTTGAACCCGCCGCGCAGGCGCAAGGGTTTCGGCACGAACGGCACGACGACCGGTGCAGTCTTCATCCCGCGCTCAAGCAATTCCGCCATCGCGTCCTTGAGTTTCTTGTGCTCGTGCACAGCGCGAATCTTGATGCGGTGCATGAGATCGTCGGGGAGGTCGAGCGTCGTTTTCATTTTCCCATAATCCCATAAAGCTGGTTTTATGTCGAGCGCATGCGTTCCAGCACTTTCTCGATCCCGGCGCGGGTCTGTGCGCGCAGCAGGGCCGTGGCTTGTTTGCGGAGGGTGGCGCGATCGCAGCCGGCAATGGCCTGACGCACTTCCAGCAGCGAGCTCGGATGCATGCTGAATCCGGTCAGGCCGAGTGCGATCAGTAGCTCGGTGTAGCGCGTGTCGCCGGCCATTTCACCGCACAGGGTGACGTTTTTTTTCGCGCGATTGGCGGTAAGGATAATCTGGGCCAACAGCTTGAGTACCGCCGGATGCAGTGGGTCGTACAAGCTGCCAAGTTCGTCGTTGTTGCGGTCGACGGCCAGGGTGTACTGGGTCAGATCGTTGGTGCCGATGGCGATGAAGTCGAGCTGGCGCAGCAGGGACGGCAGCGCGATGGCGGCGGCCGGTACTTCGATCATCGCGCCGAGTTCGAAGTGATCGGCGATCTCGTGACCGCCCGAACGCAGTTCGCGTGCGCATTCTTCGGTCAACGCGCGCACCACTGCGATCTCCTCGCTGCTGGTCACCATCGGCACGAGAATGCGTACCGGACCGAAACTCCCGGCACGCAGGATCGCGCGCAACTGCGTCGCAAACAGCACCGGGCGGCGCATCGCCAGACGTACGCCGCGTACGCCAAGCGCCGGATTGGGTTCCTGCGCCAGGGCCAATCCGGTGGCGTCGGTCTTGTCCGCACCGAGGTCAAGAGTGCGAATCGTCACCGGTGCGCCGGCCATCGCCAGCACCAGATCGCGATAGGCGATGAACTGTTCTTCTTCGCTAGGCAATTCGCGCCGTTGCATGAACAGGAATTCGGTGCGATACAGGCCGATGCCGACAGCGCCGCAGGCGCGCGCCTGGGCGACATCGGCCAGCATCTCCGCATTGGCGGACAAGTGGATTTCCACGCCGTCGCGCGTCAGCGTGCGTTCGTGCTTGAGTCGCGATAGCGCTTCGGCGCTGCGTGCCTGTTCACGCTGGTAGTGGCGGTAGCGCGCCAGATCCTGCGCGGCTGGATGCACGATGATTTCGCCCAGCGTGCCGTCGAGCAGCAGCAGGTCGTCGTCCGTGATGCGCATGAGCGCTTCGCGCGCACCGACCACCATCGGCAGGCGCATGCTGCGGGCGAGGATGGCGCTGTGCGACAGCGGACTGCCTCCGGTCGAGACGACACCGAGTACACCGTAGTCGGATAGATGAGCCAGTTCCGCCGGTGCAATGGCATCGCTGATGAGGATGCTGCCCACGCGCGAGGCGATCTGGCGCTCCGCGGGCGTGGTGTCACGCGCGAGCACCGCCTGGACGCGGCCGATGACGTGGTCAACATCCTCGCGCCGGCTGCGCAGGTAGGGGTCGTCGATTGCGTCGAACGCGGCGACGAGGCGATCGCGCTGCGCCTTCAATGCAGCGCCCGCGCGAAAGCGGCCCTGGCGGATCATGGAATACAAACCTGAGGTGAGCTCGGGATCGTCCAGGATCATGCTGTGCGCGTCGATGAATTCTCCGACCTCACGCGCTAGCGCGCCATGCAGTTTTTCACGCAGCAGACGCAGTTCGTCGCGCGCGACTTGCAGCGCATGACGCAGGCGCACGACTTCGGCTTCGATTTCGTTTTCGGCGAGTGGACGCTCGTCGACCACCAGTTGACTCGGCTGCACCAGACGCGCACGGCCCAGGGTCATGCCGCGCGCGGCAGTAGTACCGGTGATGACGAAACGCGTGCTCACGCGCCCTCGTCGAATTTGCGCGCGAACAGATCGGCCATCGCCGCGAGTGCGGCGGCTTCGTCGGCGCCGTCGGTGCGCAAGGTGACCTGACTGCCGACGCCGGCAGCGAGCATCATCACGCCCATGATGCTTTTGGCATTGACTTCGCGGCCGCGATGTACGAGCCATGCATCGGACTGAAAGCCTTGCAGTACCTGCACAAGTTTGGCCGACGCGCGCGCGTGCAGGCCGAGTTTGTTGCTGATGGTGATTTCGCGTTCAAGCATGGTCGACGAGGATTCCGGCGCGGCCGCCACTGGCCGCGGTCTGCGCCAGCTCGGCAAGTGGTTGTTCCGGATAATTGAGCACGCGCAGCAGCATCGGCAGATTCAAACCGGACACGCGCCGGATGTCGAGGCCAAGGCCGCCGAGTTTCTCCGCGATATTGCTCGGCGTGGCGCCGTAGACATCGGTGAGCACGAGCACACCGCCGCCGGAATCGAGTCTGCGCACGCTCGCGGCGGTATCGCGCAGCGCCGCTTCGACATCGCTGCCGGGCGGAATCGCAAACGCATCGAGCGCCGGTGGCGTGCGCCCGAGAATATGCCGGGCCGTGGCGATCAACGCGGCTCCCATGGCCTCGTGCGTGAGCAAAAGTATACCAACGCTCATTCCAACTCCCGATGAAACGTCAGCACCTGTTCGCGTGTGGTGCGGAAGTGTTCGGCAAGGCGTTCGCACAGATAGACCGAGCGATGGCGGCCGCCGGTGCAGCCGACGCAGATAGTGATGTACGAACGATTCTCGGCCTCGAAGTGCGGCAGCCAGATGTCGAGAAAATCGCGGATCTGGTCGAGATACTGCGCGACCGCGGGCTTGGCTTCGAGCCAGGCGCGCACCGCGGCATCGCGGCCGGACAGCGGACGCAACTGCGCGTCCCAGTGGGGATTCGGCAGGCAGCGGGCGTCAAAAACGAAATCGGCGTCGGCCGGCACGCCACGCTTGTACGCGAATGACTCGAACAGCAGGGACAACGGCCCGCCTGCCATGCCCAGTTCGGTTGCGATCAGTCGCCGCAACTGATGCACGTTCAGATCGCTGGTGTCGATGGTGCGCTCGGCGATCGACGACAAGGGCCGCATCAATTTGCGTTCGCGCGCGATGGCGTCGCTCAGCGACATGCCTTCGCCGGTGAGCGGGTGGCGTCGGCGCGTGTCGGAGTAGCGCTTGAACAGCACGTCGTCGCGCGCGTCGAGGAAGATCAGTTGATGCTCGATGCCCTGCTGGCCGAGCCCCGCAAGTACCAGTGGCAATTTATTCAGATCGTCCGCGCGGTTGCGCACGTCGATGCCGACTGCCAGGCGCGGATGCAGGCCGGGCTGCGCCTGCGCCACCGCCGCGACGAACGCGGGCAGCAAGGCGCTCGGCAGATTGTCGACACAGTAGTAATCCAGATCCTCCAGCGTGCGCAGGGCGATGGTCTTGCCCGAGCCCGACATGCCGCTGACCACGATCAGGCGGTTCGGTGCTGCATTGTGGATATTGGGATTTTCCGGCATCGAAGCCATGGTCGGCGCCTTGCTACCAGGGTGACTGGCGCTGCATCTGGTGCGCCTGACGATCGAGGAAGGTCTGCGCCGGATCCACGCCCTTGGTCTTGAGAACGTGATTGCGCACAGCGGCCTCGACCAGCACGGCCAGGTTGCGGCCCGGCGCGACCGGAATCGTGGTCTGCGGAATCCTGGTGTCGAGTATTTCGCGATAACTGTTGTCGCCATAGATGCGTTCGAGCCCGCCTTGTTCGATCGGCTGCGAACGCGGCGTGACCACCAGATGCACGATCAGGCGCAGATATTTGGACGGCTTTACCGCCGTATGACCGAACATCTCGCGCACGTTGAGAATACCCAGTCCGCGCACTTCGAGCAGATCCTGCAGCATTTCCGGACACGAACCATCGATCACGTCGGGCGCGATCTGGGTGAGTTCCGGCGCATCGTCGGCGACCAGTCGATGCCCGCGCGTGATCAGTTCCAGCGCCAGTTCGCTTTTTCCGGAACCCGATTCGCCGGTGATCAGCACGCCGATCGAATACACCTCCATCAACACGCCGTGCAAGGTCACGCGCCGCGCCAGCATGCGCGCGAGGTGATATTGCAGATAGGTCAGCAATTCATGTCCACGCTGGCTGCTGGACCAGATCGGCGTACCGGTTTCGTTGGCCGCGTCGCGCAGATCGGCCGGCACGGCCTGATCCTTGGTCACGATCAGCGCGGTCGGCTGGAAGCCCATGATCTTTTCGATCATTTCCCAGCGCTGGCGCGAATCCAGACCATCGAGCCAGCTCAGCTCCTCGGCGCCGATGATCTGGATCTTGTTCGGATAGATGGTATTGAGATAACCCGCCAGCGAGGGTCGCCGCGACTGTTTTTCGGCCGGTACGATAGCGCGCGATTCACCACGCTGCCCGGCGACCCAGCGCAGGGTCAGCCGGGCGCTGATCTTGTCGAACAGTTCGCGGGCGGTGAGGCGTTCCATGGCAGGCTGTCCAATGTCGCAGACCTGCCGGCATTCTGCCAGTTTTGCGCCGCGCGCGGGTAATCCGGCCGCGGGATTGCAACCCGCTCGGGGATTTCGGGCACAATCCGGTTCCCGATCGCCGACTCCCGGAAACATCAATGAAACAGTTACTCATTTTCAGTGCGGCCGCATTCCTGGCTGCCTGCAGTGGCGGCGGTGCTCCAACAGCCGGACAAGGCAGTGCGTTGCCGGGACAAAGCATTCCCGTGGTCAATGGCGATTTCGAGCAGACGGGCGCGGGTGGTGAAATTCCCGGCTGGACGATCAGCCAGCATGCCGGCGCGCGTGCCTACGAAACCGCAATCGATGGCGAGCATGCGTTCAAGGGACGGGGCAGTTTCCGGATGTCGCGCATTCACGAACAGGTGTACGGTTCGATTGAACAGTCCATCGATGTGGCCCGGTTCGCGGGCAAGACCGTCGAGTTGTCGGCGATGCTCAAGTCGAAAGACGTCGGCCCGCTCGGATGGAAACTTTTCCTGGGCGCGCCCGGAAAAATGGAGTATTCGCCAGGACTGACGGGGAGTTCAGACTGGAAGCGCGACGTAGTAAAACTCGAACTGCCCAAGTCGACCCATACCATAACCATCGGCGCGAGTCTGCTAGATGGCGGCACCGGCTGGATGGACGATGTGGAGTTGCACGTGCTGGATCGCTGATACGCACTACGCGAGCGGCAGCAGAATCTCCACTTCCAGTCCGCCGCCGTCGGCGTTGGCGGCGTGGATGCGGCCACCCTGGCGTTCCACCGCGCGTTTGGCGATAGCCAGACCCAGTCCGCTGCCGCCGCTCTTGCGCTGACGCGCGGCGTCGGTGCGGAAATAAGGCTCGAAGATGCGCGCGCAATCGCCGACCGTCACTCCCGGTCCGCAATCGCGCACGCGCAGGCGCGCCTGACCGTCGACGCGATCCAGGCGCAAATCGACGGTAGTATCGGCTGCGGTGTAATTGACTGCGTTGCGCACCACGTTTTCGATCGCACTGGTCAGCAGGTCCGTTTCGGCACGCACGGCCAAAGGCGCGGTCTGTGCGATGTGCAGCTTGCAGGCTCGCGCCTGCGCCTCGAACGCGGCGTCGGCGGCAATGTCGGCGACGAGTTCGTCCAGTGCGATGGTTTCCACCTTGGTCGGTATCGTCGTTTCCATGCGCGACAGGGCGATGGCTTGCGCAATCATTTCTTCCAGCCGCATTGCCTCGCGCTCGATCCGGTCCAGTTGTGCCTCGACATCCGCACCGGTTTGCGTGCGCGCCAGCTCCAGCGCTACGCGCAGGCGCGACAGCGGCGAGCGCATTTCATGCGAAACGTCGCGGATCAAGCGCTGCTGGCCCTCCACCAGTTCCTTCAGGCGTGCGGCCATCTGGTCGAATTCGCCGGCCAGCGCAAGGATTTCGCTGCTGCGGCCAAAGCGCAGGTGGCCGACCCGTGCGGACAGGTCGCCGCGCGCGACCCGACGTGCGCTGGCACGGATGCGTGCCAGCGGCGCGGAGACGTAAGAAGCGAGCAGGGCGCTGACCAGGGCGCTGATCAGCATAGCGATGCCGATGTTGGACCAGAACTCGGATGGCCGGCGATAAATCAGACGTCGCAGGAACGAGCCCTCGAATATGGCTATGCCGAGATAATCGTGTCCATCACTGGTGCGCAAGGGGCGCGTGCGCACATGCTCGGACGGATGCGCCGCGGCGTTGGTGGTATCGACGACGGCAAGCGCCTCTGCCGGCACCTCGCGATCGAGCAGGTCGTGTCCGCTGGAATCGAGTACATAGACGGTGCCTGGCCCATAGCCGGCCGAACCTGCTAGCCATTCACGCAGTTCATCCGGGCCAGCGCGGTGGAGTTCGTGCGCAGTGCGAAACAACTGATCATCGAGGCTCGCTTGCAGACGGGTGATGCCGAGGCCGGGAATCTTCGCGCTCTCGAAGTTGCTGGTCGTGGTCCAGGCGAGGGCGACGATGACCGCCACGCTGACCAACCACAACGCCGCGAAGATGCGCCAGAACAGCCGCCGCATGATTAAAGCTCCTGCGGCACAGGGATGTGCTGGCAAATCGCGTGCGGCGGCAGGCGATTCGGCAAACGTGCTGCGGCTACGTCGCGCCCGTTTGCATGCAAGCCGTGGCAGGGATGCCCGGCCTTGCATGGTCATGACGATTGCTCGTCGACGATGCGGAACAGATAACCACCGCGATGGATGGTATCGATCAGCGATTTGCCGTCCGCAGCTGAGCCAAGCTTGCGGCGCAATTTGGAAATGTGTACATCAATACTGCGATCGAACGGTCCGAGCGGGCGCCCGAGCACGTCCTGCGACAGGGTTTCCTTGCTGACCATGCGACCGGCCTCGTGCATCAGAGCCGCCAGCACATTGAATTCGGTGCCGGTCAGCGCCAGCGCCTCGCCGCGCAAGGTCGCACTGCGCGATGCCGCGCGCAATGCCACCGGACCCACGTTCAGGTCGGTCAATCCGGATGCACTGGATTCGCCGCGGGTGCGGCGCAGGATGGCGCGCAGGCGTGCGGCGATCTCGCGTGGATTGCACGGCTTGGGCACGTAATCGTCGGCGCCCAGTTCCAGGCCGAGAATGCGGTCGATGTCCTCGCCGAGCGCGGTCAGCATCAGTACCGGCAGGCGTGATCCACGACGCAGCTCACGCAACAGTTCCAGCCCCGAGCGTTCGGGCAGCATGACATCCAGAATCAGCGCGTCGTAATTTCCGGTGCCGGCGCGTTGCATTGCCGTCTCGCCGTCGTGGGCGAGATCGACGCTGAAACCTTCGCGCACGAGAAAGTCGCTGAGCAGTTGACACAGCTCCTCATCATCGTCGGCGAGCAGAATTCGGGCGTCGTTCATGGCCGCAGGTTGTGGCGCAACAAACCCGAAGCATACGGTGGCCGCGCGCGTCTGTCGCGGTCTTTGCATTCGCTTACTTTTGCTTACCCCGATTTTCATGGCTACGGGCAACGCGCCGGGCCGCAGGAGCTACGATGAGCGAATGATATTCGAGGTCATCAATGTGCGCACCCGATTCTTGATTTTCGCCTGGGCCATCCTGCTGCCATTGCCGGCGTTTGCCGATACTCCGGCGGATTTCAGCGGTGAATGGGTACTCAGTGGCAACGGTCAGTCCAGGGCTGATAGTGCGTCGACCCAGGATTCGGACCACTCCTCCAGCAGCTCACCCGGCTCAGGCGGCCACGGCGGCGGCCATGGCGGTGGCATGGGAGGAATGGGCGGCGGCGGTCATCACGGCAGGCATTCGCAGGATACGAGCGACGCCAACGCCGGCACGAATGCGGCGGTACCTGCGGTTCCGCGCCTCAATGCGCAGGCGCTGATCATTCGCCAGTCCGATATGGTGTTCGACATCGATGCCGATGGCCGGCGCATGGCGTATCGCTTCGACAACCGCCACAACTACGGCCCCATCTACGGCGGCACAGTGACGCTGACCTGGACAACGCCGGAAATGGTCATCGAAACCCATCCGGATACCGGTGGCACCATCGAGGAACATTACACACTGTCGCCGGATGGCAGGAAGCTGACCTTGCGCATTCACCAGCAGCGCGCCGGCGCCAATGATGATGATGCGCACGACATCACGCGTGTCTTCGTGCGCAACGCCGACGACGCCAAAGCGAGTTCGACGAATCAGCCGATGCTGCCGCCCTGAAGCGGCAGCGCTGTGGATTATTCCTCGGCGCGGACCGTGCCCAGCGAGCTGGCTGCCGATGTGTTGTTCGCGTGCGCGCTGTGCGTGGCCGAAAGCTTGCGCATCAGCGGCAGCACGGCGAAGGCGATCACCGTGCAGGTGATGCCTGCATATCCCAGTTTGGTAAACAGTGCGGTGTAGATAGGCAGCGACTGCAGCGGATCGGTGATGTCCTGCGGTATCGCCGCGTAATTGGCAATGATGCCGCCCAGATACATCGAGATGCCGACGCCGACGTAGTAGGCGCCCATCATGAAGCCGCCCATGCGCGCCGGCACGTAGCGCGCGATCATGGCCAGGCCCAGGCCGCTGACCAGTAGTTCGCCGAGCGAATACAGGCCGTAGCCCCAGATCAGCACCCAAGTGGAGGTCTTGCCGGCATCCGCGTAGAGACCGGCAAAGCCGTAGACGAAATAGCCGGCGGCGACGAAGGCGAAGCCGAGCGCAAATTTCGCTGCGATGGAAAGATCCTTGCCGCGCTTGCCGGCATGTGTGTACAGCCACGCCAGGATTGGCGACAGCAGCATGATCCAGAGCGGATTGAGCGCTTGGTACTGTGCGGGCAGCCAAGTATACAAGTGCACGCCGAACAGGTTCCAGTTCGGATCGACGTTGCGCAGCGCGAACAGGGCCAGCGAGGTTGGCATCTGCTGATAGAAGATGAAAAAGAAAATGGTCTGGATGGTCAGCACCAGCGCGGCGATCAGGCCGGCACGTTCGTCGCGGTGGCTGGTGGCGATCAGGTAACCGAAGATGCCGAGCATGGCGGCACCGGCCGTCCACACGAAGGCGCGGGCAATCTCGCGATGCTGCAGGATGATCGCGGCGATCAGCACGCACACAGCACCGACGGCGAGCACCATAAGCAGGCGTTTGACGTCGATCGGGCGGTGATCCGGCTCCGAGCCGATGTGCCGCATTGAAGCGCGCATGAAGAAGTAATTGACCAGGCCGACAAGCAAGCCGATGCAGCACGCGCCGAACGCAGCGTGCCAGCCGAATTCGTTGGCGTATACGGTGTTGACGTAATCCTTGATCCATGGCGTGAGCAGCATCGAGAAGGTCGAGCCGACGTTTACTGCCATGTAGTAGATGGTGAAGGCGCTGTCGATGCGTGCATCGTTGCCTTCGTAGATCTTGCGCACCAGGTTGCCCGCGTTGGGCTTGAACAGGCCATTGCCGACCACGATCACGCCGAGCGAGAAATACAGAAACACCGCATTCTCGGTCGGCAGGGTGATGAGCGCATAGCCCAATGCCAGGATCGCCGCGCCGGTCAGCATGGTGCGGCGCGTGCCCAGAATGCGGTCGCCAACCCAGCCGCCGATCGCCGGGGCCACGTAGATCAAGGCCGAGGCTGCGCCCCAGACCGCGTTGGCGCGGCTGTCGTCGAAGCCAAGGCGCTGCACCATGTAGTACACGATCAGCGCCTGCATGCCGTAGAAGCCGAAGCGCTCCCACAGCTCGATCATGAAGACGGTGAAAAACGAACGGTTGCTGGAAGCGGATGGATTCAGGATCGACATGGCGGCTCCGTGGCCGTGGTTGAGTGGGCGAAGGGTAACGTATCGCGAGCGAACTTGCGTCAGTAGCGCTGCCGCTGATCCACCGGCCGGATCCAGCGGCCCAACGCGATTGCCGCGACCAAGGTGACAAGTGCGGCCAGCGCGATCAGAGGTGAGGACATCGGACAGAAAATGGAAATTCTCGTCGATGCGCTCGACGGCGATATACGCCGGGATGATCAGCAACGGAATTCGGTAGCGCGGAAACAGATACGCCAGCGGCAGGAACAAACCCCAGAAATAGGCGACATGCCCGGACGGAAACGAACTGCCGCCGGCAAACCACAGATGGTTCCAGTTGCCATGCGCAATGACCTCGTAGGGCCGCAAGCGGCCAAACACATTCTTGATCAGCCAGGCACAGCCGATGACGGCGAGCTGGACACCGCCGGTGAAGATGAGTGCGCGCGCAAAAAAACTGCGCCGGCGGACCAGCCAGCCGAGCACACCGGCACCGAATAGCACCAGTCCAAGCAGCAGTCCGGACAGCGTATGGCTGTGCAGCAGCGAACGCCCGCTGACCCGATCGAGCAGGGCGCGGCCATCGACGAAGACGACTGAGCTTTCGATGCCCGAGCCATGCACCGCCAGGGCGACACGCTGGTCGAAAGCGAAGAGGCTGAGCAAGGCCAGCAGGGCGGCGATGGCAGCGGTAAGGGCGAGGGCGCGTTTGCTCATGGCTGGCGATGATGCCACAAGCCGGACGTGGCCGGTTATGGCATCATACGCCGCCATCATTGTTTGCCAGTACGGACCGTCAATGCTGATTTTCGAGCTTTCGCAACTGGGCCGCAGTGCGGCCGCGCAACTCACCGCCGATAGTGCGATTCCCGCCGATCTGCCCGATCAATTCCGGCGCAAGACACCCATCGGTTTGCCGGAGGTATCGGAGCTGCAGGTCGTGCGTCACTACACGAATCTGAGCCGCAAGAATTTTTCCATCGATACCCAGTTCTATCCGCTGGGATCGTGCACGATGAAGTACAACCCGCGCGCCTGCAATTCGCTGGCGTTGCTGGATGGATTCGTGTCGCGCCATCCGTATGCGCCGGAATCACTGTCGCAGGGGTTCCTGGCCTGCATGTACGAATTGCAGGAAATCCTCGCCGATGTCACCGGCATGAAAGGCGGCGTGTCGCTGACGCCGATGGCCGGCGCGCAGGGCGAACTGGCCGGTGTGGCCATGATCATGGCTTACCATCGTCATCGCGGCGACAACGAGCGCACTGAAATCATCGTTCCCGACGCGGCCCACGGCACCAATCCGGCCACGGCGTCGATGTGCGGCTGTACGGTGCGCGAAATTCCCACCGACAAGAATGGTGACATCGATATCGAGGCCTTGAAGAAGGCGCTGGGTCCGAAGACCGCTGGCATCATGTTGACCAACCCGTCGACGATCGGCGTGTTCGAACGCGGCATTGTGGAGATTGCCAAATTGGTCCATGCCGCCGGCGGCCTGCTGTATTACGACGGCGCCAATCTGAATGCGATTCTCGGCAAGGTGCGTCCCGGCGACATGGGTTTCGATGCCATCCACATGAACCTGCACAAGACCTTCTCGACGCCGCACGGCGGCGGCGGTCCGGGTGCGGGCGCAGTGGGTGTTTCCGAACGGCTCAAGCCGTTTTTGCCGATTCCCATGATCGAAAAGCGCGCCGACGGTCATTACGCCTGGGTGCGCAAGAAAGACCGTCCCTTGTCGATTGGGCGCCTGACGACCTTCGCTGGCAACGCCGGCGTGCTGTTGCGCGCTTACGTTTACGCGCGATTGCTCGGCCGCGAGGGCATGCCACGGGTGGCCGAATACGCCACGCTCAACGCCAATTACCTGGCCAGGCGCCTCGCCGAAAAGGGTTTCGATCTGGCCTATCCGAATCGGCGTGCCAGCCACGAGTTCATCGTCACGGTGGCAAGGCAGAAGAAGGAAAACGGAATCACCGCGCTGGATTTTTCCAAGAGCCTGCTCGACCACGGCATCCACGCGCCGACCAATTATTTCCCGCTGCTGGTGCCGGAGTGCCTGCTGATCGAGCCGACCGAGACCGAGAGCAAGGAAACTCTGGATGAATTCGTCGAGGTGATGGGCGGCTTGCTGAAACTCGCGAGCACCCACCCGCAGACGATGAAGGACGCGCCGGTGACGACGCCGGTGCGCCGGCTCGACGACGTCAAGGCGGCGAAGGAACTCGATGTCGCGTGGAAGTCGGCGCATGCGCCGCACATTCACATGACGCCGGCGAAGCCCGTGACGGCCTGAGTCGGCGGCGGCAGAGGGGGGAAGCGATGCCGAGCACTGAAGCACGTGGTCCGCGCCAGATTTACAAGGCGCTGATCTGGTCCATGAATGGCCTGCGCGCGTGCTGGCGATTCGAGGCTTCGTTCCGGCTGGAAGTATACTTGTTCATTATTTTCTTTCCGCTCGGTCTTTGGCTTGGGCACGGCGCGGTCGAGAAGGCGATACTTTGCGGCAGTCTGTTGCTCGTGCTCTCGGCCGAGGTGATGAACTCGGCGGTCGAGGCGGTGGTCGACAAGGCAAGTCCGGAATTCCACGAGTTGGCCGGCCGCGCCAAGGACATGGGCTCGGCCGCCGTATTCCTGCTCATGCTCAATGTGCTGCTATGCTGGGTGCTGGTCCTGTGGCAGCGCCTGTGATGTCGATGCGCTGCGGAGTTTCGCGCGCGTGAATCTGCACAACGGCGAGTTGTGGATCGCCTTGTTGACCTTGTCGACGCTCGAGATCGTGCTTGGCGTGGACAACCTTGTGTTCATCTCGATCGCGGTCGGCCGTTTGCCCGAGTCGCTGCGTTCGCGCGGGCGTCGCTGGGGCTTGGTCCTGGCCTGCGGAACGCGCATCCTGCTGCTGCTCGTCCTCGCGCATCTGGCGCGGCTGGACGACACGCGCGCAGGACTGTTCGAGCTGTTTGGCCAGATCATTTCCGTGCGCGACCTGATCATGCTCAGCGGTGGCATCTTCCTGCTGATCAAGGGGGCCATGGAAATCCACGATGCCATCATGACCGATCCACGGGTGCCGCTCACGGATGGCAGGACCTCGACTTTCCTCTGGGTCATTTCGCAGATCGCGATCATCGACATCGTGTTCTCGCTCGATTCCGTGATCACCGCGGTCGGCATGGTGCGCAATATTCCGGTCATGGTCGCAGCCATCATTCTGGCCGTGATCGTGATGCTGTTCGCCTCCGACCCGGTCGGCAATTTCATCGACCGCAATCCGAGCATCCGCATGCTTGCGCTGACCTTCATCATGCTGGTGGGCGTGATGCTGATCGGCGAAGGTTTCGATATCCGCATCCCACGCGGCTACATCTATTTTGCGATGGCGTTCTCGGCCGCGGTCGAAACGCTGAACCTGGCCGCCAAGCGCGAGAAGCGCAAACGCTTCCAACGGCGGGCGGAAGACAACAAATTCCTCCGGTGAAGCGTATGATTCTGCGAGCAGGCTGCCAATGCGAGCAATGCCACGCGCAGTCATCGAATGCGCATGCTGCAAGCCTGCCTTGACGGGTAATTCACTTCTGAAGTGCTAAAAAAGTTCGGTATTGCTGGCGAGCGACGTTTGTCTTGCTGGAACCGCGGCCAGAGTGTTTCGTTAATTGCTCATGGAGATACGCAAATGCTGAAGCATCTCGTTATTGGCCTGGGCGCTCTGGCGCTGACAGTCGCCATGATCGACCGGAATGCGTTCGCCAACGGCACGTTTGCCGTAATTTTGGCCGACTACAATTCCGCCCAGGTTGCGGAGAACGACTACGTCGTGACTGTACCCGAATACACTACGATCAACGGTATTTTCTACAACTCGGCTTACACCTTAACCGCGGGTACGAAGCTCGAAGCCGGTTCACTCCTCACCCTCACCCTGCCCGCCGGTTTTACATTTAACACAGTGCCGTCACTCTGCTTTTTCCAGTTTGACGACTATGATGTCAACTTGATTTCGGGCGGCGTCGGCTCCCAATCTTTAACTTTTCAGATCGTGACTGCTGTTACTGATACAGCATACACTGTAATTGTCTACCCGAGCTTCAAGATCAATACCCCGACATCGTTTGCCAGTTCATATGGCGGCAATTCTCTCGCATTGAGCATTCAGGCGACCGGCAATGCGACGGCCGCCAATAACGACCCGAACCCGGTTTCACAGCCGGCTTTCCAACATGCGGTAGGGTCGTTGCCGGATACGATTACGCCGGGTGGTGGCCAGATCACTCTCGCAAACCCGTATTACGGCGATCAGTTCGTTGCCGGGGGCAGCGACGGCAACACTATTATGGACTCGGGGTCGGTCGCCACGTTTGCGATCGTCACCGAGACAACGGATCCCTTCAACCAAATCGTTTACGACGGTAATAGCGTCGACGTTCCGGTACTGTCCCCCAATGGCGCGCTGAACACTCTTGATCCCAGTGATACCGCAAACATTACCGTCGAAGGCTACTTCAACGGGATTGGTCTTGCTTATGCCGATACCACCGCGGGAGCTTGCCAGGACGCAATTCCGAGCGGTACAGGGATGTATACAGGCACGGTAACCAATAGGTCGATCAGTTTTTCGGGAATCCCGATCAATACGCCGGTGCAGATTTGCATCATCCCGTTTGGCGTGATGTGGGCCAACAACTTACCCTATGTTTACACGTATTCTGCCGGGGCCGGCGTCACCGACTACTTTGGTGGTCTGGCCCAAACCACCGCCGGCAATTTCTATACTTATGAGGCGGCGCCAACTACTGTCCTTGAAGTGCTGGCCGGCTCGCCGCAAAGCACGACGGTCAACTCGGGGTTCTGCACGCCGCTCGGCGTGAAGGTTTACGATACTTCCACTACCCCGGCCTATCCGCTGAAAGGTATCGACGTGATCTTTACCGCGCCATCGTCCGGTCAAAGCGGTAACTTCGCTGATGGCGTCGATTGCGATCTTGGTAGGCACCAGTTCCAACGGTGCCGGCGTCATCGGCATTCGTCGCAAATTCGACTCCCGGCATCTATACGGTTACGGCTAACGTTGGGACACTCCAAGGGGTCTTTGGGCTCACCAATGACCCGGGAATAAGCGACCAGATCTTCTGCAATGGCTTCGAATTCTAATCCGTTGGGTCGGCCCAATACATCGGCGCGTGGCGTGGCGCTGCGAGTTTCTGGCGAAACCAACTGACAGCCGAACCATGAAAGCATTGGCCCGTTCTGAAGATCAACAAAACCGCTAGCGACCTGTATGATGCCGACGAGTCCGGTAGGTTCATTTCGGGAGAAACTCTCATGCACATTCAACGCATCGTTCTGATTCTGCTCGCGGTCTGCCTGCTCGGCGGCTGCGGCTACAACTCGATCCAGTCCAAGGACGAGGCGGTCAAGGCAGCGTGGTCGGAAGTTGTCAATCAGTACCAGCGTCGCGCCGATCTGGTGCCGAACCTGGTCAATACGGTGAAAGGCTACGCGACGCACGAGGAAGAAGTATTCACCAAGGTCGCTGAAGCGCGCGCTTCCGTCGGCAAGGTTACGATCACGGCCGACGATCTCGGCGACGCAGCGAAGATGCAGCAGTTCCAGCAGGCCCAGGGCGAGTTGTCCAGTGCGCTATCGCGGTTGATGGCGGTGTCGGAAAATTATCCGACACTCAAGGCCGACGGCCTGTTCCAGAATCTGCAGGCACAACTGGAAGGTACCGAGAACCGCATCGCGGTGGCGCGCAACCGCTTCATCACCGCCGTGCAGGACTACAACACCTTTGTGCGCAGCTTCCCGCAGAATCTCACCGCGAAGATGTTCGGCTATGGCGAGAAAGCCAATTTCACGGTCGAGAACGAGAAGGCGATCTCGACCGCGCCGACGGTCGATTTCAACAAGCCCGCTCCGGCGCCGGCGCAACCCGCTGGTCAGCCCGCTCCGGCCCAGCCCTAGCCGGTGATGATGCGCATGCGCATTGCGCGCCGTCTGGTCGCACTGATCGCCGGCGTCGCGCTGACGCTGGCGGTTGGTTCCGTGTCGGCCGACGATTTGGTGCCGATACCGCCGTTCGGACCGCGCGTCACCGATCTGACCCACACCTTGACGCCGCAGCAGGTGCAGAGCCTGACCGACGCACTGATGGCATTGGAAAAGAGCAAAGGCTCGCGCGTTGCCATCTTGATGTTGCCGAGCACGAAGCCTGAGGACATCGCGCAATACAGCATCCGCGTTACCGATGAATGGAAACTGGCGCGCAGCGACAAGCAGACACAGGATGGCGTGCTGCTGACCGTGGCGAAGGACGATCATCGCGTGCGCATCGACGTGGGCCGCGATCTGGAAGGCGCGATTCCCGACGCGGCGAACGCACGCATCATCCGCGAATACATCACCCCAAAATTCCGCAGCGGCGATTTCTATGGCGGCATCAACGATGCGATCGGCGCGTTGACGCAATTGATCGACGGCGAATCCCTGCCGCCGCCGTTGGCGTCAGAGAACCCGGGCAATGGCCATCACAACAATGTGCTCGACGTCCTGATAATGGCGTTGTTCATTGGCTTCTGGGCACGCGCGTTCTTCGGCTGGGTGCCATCGGCGCCACGCGCCGGTCTGATCGGCGTAGTGAGCGGCGGTCTGGCCTGGCTGCTGAGCGGTCTGTTGCCGCTCGGGATCGGCATGGGTGTGTTCGGACTGATCCTCGGCTGGCTTGGCGGCAGTGGCGGTGGGTTCGCCAGTCGCGGTGGTTCTGGCGGCTGGATGGGCGGCGGATTCGGCGGCGGAGGATTCAGTGGTGGGGGCGGCGGAGGCGGTGGTTTCAGTGGCGGCTTCAGCGGCGGTTCGATGGGTGGGTTTTCTGGCGGTGGCGCGTCGGGGAGCTGGTGACGTGAACCTCGCGCGCATCTTTCGTCATCTGTTCGCTGAAGGCAGTGCCCGCCGGCACTTTCCCTTACCCGTACTCGATGCCATCCAGAAGGCAACGGCGGCCGGCGAGCTTCGGCACAAGGAACAGGTCTGCTTCGCCGCCGAAGGCGCCTTGCCGCTGGGCGAGCTTTGGCACGACCACACGCCACGGCAGCGTGCGCACGAAGTCTTCGCGCATCTTCGCGTCTGGGATACCGAGCACAACAGCGGCGTACTGATCTACGTGTTGCTTGCCGATCATGCCATCGAGGTTGTCGCCGACCGCGGCATTGCTGCCAAGGTTGATGAAGCCGAGTGGAGATCCATTTGTACACAAATGCAGCAACGCTTCGCCGCCGGCGACTTCGAACGCGGCGCGGTTGAAGGCGTGACTGGCGTCAGCGATATTCTGGCGCAGCATTTTCCGGCGGACGGGACGGCGACACCCAAGGAATTGCCGGATCGGCCGGTTGTGCTTTAGCCGCTCTCGGCCAGCGCTTTGGCGAGTGTTTCGGGACCACCGATTGGCGGCTCGCATTGCGTGCCGCGGCACAGGTAAGCGGCGCCGCCTGGAGTGTATTTTTGCGCACCGAGCACGCCGGGCAGCGCATCAGTCTGCGCCGGGATAAAGTAGATGTCGGCATGTTGCAGCGGCAATCCGGCGAGAGCCGAATGCCACTTTTCCGCTTCGGTGCCGTCGGCACAGCGCACGACCGCGTGCGTGCGCGGATGCAGAAAATCGTTCAGCGCGCGCAGCAGGCCGGCGCAGGCCAGCGGCATTTGTTGCATTGTGGGCCACGCCGCGCGCAGCGTACGTTCGGCAGCATCGAGATAGCGCGTTTCTCCGAGCAGATGACCGAGACGCAGGAGCGCGCGCGCAGCGATGCCGTTGCCTGATGGCACGGCTTCGTCTGCCCAGGGTTTCGGGCGCTGGATCAATGTTTCATGATCGTTCGCGGTGAACCAGAATCCACCGCGCTCGCGATCCTCGAAGCGATCGAGCAAGGCATCCGCAAGTTCTATCGACCAGGCGAGATCGCGTTCGTTCCAGCGGCATTGCAGGCATTCCAGCAGGGCGTCGAGCAGGAAGGCGTAGTCGTCGAGATAAGCCGGCAGCTTAGCTGCGTTACCCCCAACGCTGGCATAGAGCCGGCCATTCAGCCATGCAGCATTGTATAGAAAGTCCAGCGCACACTCTGCTGCGGTGAGCCATTCCGGCGCAGCGCGCGCAACGGTATTTGATTGGCTCGCGCGTGAAGCACGCGCATCTGTATCTAATTGGCTCGCACGTGTGGCACGCGCGAGTGCTGCGATCATCAGCGCGTTCCACGCAGTCAAAATCTTGTCGTCGAGACCGGGTCGGACCCGCTGCGTGCGCGCGGCGAACAGCTTCTCGCGCGCGTGCGCGATGCGCGCAGCAGCATCGCCTTGCAGAATATTCAACGCGCTTGCGATATCGGGCAGCAGCTCGGCCGCGATGGGATTCCACGCCTTCTGCTCGAAATTGGGTGGACGATTGAAACCCCAGTGGCGTTCGGCGACGGCGAATTCCGCGTCCGTCAACAGCGCTTTTACTTCGTCGCGTTGCCAGACATAGAACTTGCCTTCCTCATGCTCGGAGTCCGCATCGAGTGCGCTGTAAAACGCGCCATTCGGCGCTGTCATCTCGCGCTGCAGCCAGGCGACGATACCGTGCGCGGCAGATGCAAACTCCCTGTGCGTCTGCGCCAGCCGCGCATACAGCGGCAGCAATTGTGCGTTGTCGTACAGCATCTTCTCGAAGTGCGGAATCTCCCAGAGCTCGTCGACGCTGTAGCGGCAGAAACCGCCGCCGATCTGGTCGTGGATGCCGCCTTCGGCCATGCGGGTGAGCGTGAGTTGCACCTGTTCCGGATGTTTGCCGAGGTCCAGCAGCAATTCCATTTCCGGACAATGTGGAAATTTCGGCGCGCCCGCATGTCCGCCGTGGATCGGATCGAAGCTGCGTTCACTTTGATCCAGCGCGGCGCGAATCGGCGCATCCGTCAGTGCTTCAGTCACGCTTGCGCCGCTGCCATAGTCGGCGAGAAATTCAGCCAGCGCCGCGTTCTGCGAACGCACTTCGCCGCGGCGCTGATCCCAGAATGCACGTACCTGTTGCAGCACGTGCACGAACGGCGGCATTCCGTAGCGCGGCTCCCTCGGAAAATACGTGCCGGCGTAGAACGGCAGATGATCGTCAGGGGTCAGGAATACGGTCAGCGGCCAGCCGCCGCCGCGGCGAGTCAGGGCCTGGTGCGCGAGCTGATAAATCTTGTCCAGATCGGGACGTTCCTCGCGATCCACTTTTATATTGATATACAAATCGTTCATCACCGCAGCGGTGGCGGCATCCTCGAAACTCTCGTGCGCCATCACGTGGCACCAGTGACAGGCGCTGTAGCCAATCGATAGCAGGATCGGTTTGTCCTGCGTGCGCGCAGCGGCCAGCGCCGGTTCGCCCCAGGCCCACCAGTCGACCGGGTTGTGCGCGTGCTGGAGCAGGTAGGGACTGGATTCGGCGGCGAGACGGTTGGGCATGCCGTGAGCGTACCGCGAAAACGAAACGCCCGGCGCGAGGCCGGGCGTTTCATTCCGTCAGTCATCCCGGCAGGGAATGCCGGGATCCAAACTGCAAGGATGCAAAATGTGCTAGGGGTTGAACGTTTGCCATCCGTGGCTGCTGGATTCCCCTCAGCCGCTGGCGCGGCTTCGACCCTGCCGGAATGACGAGCCTCGGGTGCTCAATTCGCGACCGGCGCTCCCGGTCCGAGGTACTTGAGCAGAAACGCCTCGGTCATGTTGTAGCGATCGACGTTATTCTGTTCGTTGTAGAAACCGTGACCTTCCTTCGGCCGGGTCAGGTACTCGACCGGCTTGCCGGCTTTTTCCAGTGCGGCGCGCATTTCCTTCGCATTCTGGATCGGCACGCGCGGATCGTCTTCACCGTGCACGATCAGCACCGGCACGTTGAATTTGTCGATATGGTCGATCGCCGAATTGGCTTCGATGTATTTCGGATCGTCCATGCCCCAGGCTTCACGGAGGAAGTTGCGGCCGGCGCGTGAGCGCCGCGTGTCGCTGCGATCGGCCTGCACGCGGATGTCGGATACGCCGGCGATGGCGACCGAACACTTGAACGTGCCCTGCGGTGCGTAGACCGGCTGAAAATACGCGGTATAGCCACCATAGCTGGCGCCGTAGACACAAACGCGGTTCTTGTCCACATAGCCTTGGTCGATGGCCCATTTCAGTCCGTCGAGCATGTCCTGCATCATGCCGGTGCCCATCTGCAGCTTGCCGGAATCCTCGAAATTCTTGCCGCGTCCGCTGGAACCGCGATAGTTGACCTGGACCACGGCGTAGCCGCGGGAGGCGAGGAATTGCGCCTCGCTGTTCTCCCAGGAACTGCCCAAAGCCCACGGATCGCTGACGCCAATCGGGCCGCCGTGGGCGATGAAGACGGCAGGCAGATTCTTTTCCAAGCGATGCGGAGGCAGGGTGATGTAGCCGCCGAGTTCGGTGCCGCTGGAAGCCTTGAACCAGAACGGCTTGCGTTCGGCGAGCTGATCGATTTTCAGCCAGGGCTCGATCTGGTAGAGCGGGCGCAGATTATTGCTCTTGGTGTCGAACAGTGCGTAAGTACCGGGATCGCGGTCGCTGGCGGCATGAACGATGATCGACGATCCGTCGAGGCTCATGTCGTAGAAATCGAGGAAGTGATCAGAGAACTTCGCATTCAGCGATTTCAACGCTGCCGCATATGGGTCGTCTTCGAGATAGGTGATAACGGGTTTGCCATCGTCGGCGATGACGGCAAACGGTGTACGTGGCGGGGGTGTCCACAAAACATCGGAGATACTCACGCGCGGGTTCGATGCCAGCACCTTGCGGCCGCTGCCGTCGAGATTACTGACGGCGAATTCGTTCGGTCCACCGGTGGGATTGCCGATGGAATACAACTGGGTGCCGTCGGCGCTCAGGAGGTAAGGAGTGAAATGTTTGCCGAGCACGGAGCGCGACAGCTCGGTCCAGGGCTGGTTGGCGTCGGCGCGATAATATGTGTGTTCTGCGAGATTGTTGTCTTCGCCGTAGGCGTAGCGCACAACGCCGTCATGCACCACGAAATCGTAGCTGTCCTGATTGATTTCGCCGAGTTCCTTGACGCTGCCGCTCACTGCGTCGATGTCGAAGATCATCGTCCGGTGCGCCTGTGCATCGGTGGCGCCGCCTTCCGGCGCCGGATTCACGGTCAGGTAGAAGTGGCTGTCGGGCTTGTCCGGTGTGCCGCTGATGGAGCCGAAGCCGACCGGAATCTTGAGGATGTTGCGCTGTGCACCCATCGAGCCGCGCAGGGTATCGCTGTAGAGCACGCGCTTGTTCTTGCCGTCGATATCCACAGCAATGATATCGCCGGTGGCCGAGGGCGCTTCGTTGAAGCCGGTTTCCTCGCCGGTGCCCATGACCAAGCGCTTGTTGTCGACCCAGGTAATGTCGATCGGCAAAAACTTCGCGGTCATATCCAGGCGGCTGACGAATTTCAAGTCCGGCAAGTGCAGCACAGCCAATTGATGCTTGTCCGCGCCGTTTGCCGTGTCGTGAACGGATACCGCGATATACTGGCCGTCCGGCGACATGGCTGGCGCACCGAGTGGTGGGTGCCTGGCGAAATCGATGCCGGGAATCGGGCCGATACCCGGCGCGGGTTGCGGCTTGGCGTCATCGGCGCAGGCGATGTGCAGAGCGCCGAACAGTGCGGCGGCGGCGATCAAACGATGGGTGGCGGACTGCATGATCTACGTGGCTCCGCAATTGGCGAAAGACGAAATTATGCCATCATCCATCGCGATTTGGCGGATATGCCGTACCATCGCTTCACTCGCGCGAAAGGGAAGATCCCGTGTCCGACGAAACCGCCTATCCCGCCCTGTATCTGAAACGCGGCGAGGACGCACGGCTGCGTGCGGGGCATTGCTGGGTGTTCTCCAACGAAGTGGATGTAAAGCGCTCGCCGCTGAACAGCTTCGTCCCCGGCGAGCCCTGCGTGGTCGTCGATACCCACGCCAAGCCGATTGGCATCGGCTATGTCAATCCGAATTCACTGATAGCCGCGCGCCTGGTGCAGCGCGGTATCACGCATGCGCTGGATCGTTCGCTGATTGTGCACAAGTTGAATGTCGCGCTCGGGTTGCGCGAACGCTTGTATGCCGAACCGTATTACCGGCTGGTATTTGGCGAATCCGACGGCTTGCCGGGATTGACCCTGGATCGTTTCGGCGACGTCATCGTCGGCCAGATCACGACGGCCGGCATGGAGCGGATGAAGGACGATATCACCGCCGCCGTGGTCAAGGTGATCAAGCCGGCGGCCATCGTCTGGAAAAACGACACCGGCATGCGCGTGATGGAACAACTGCCGAGTTACGCCGATGTCGGCTACGGAGAATTGACCGCGCCGGTCGTGGCGCGCGAAGGCGGTCTGGAGTTCCACATCGATCCGATCGGCGGCCAGAAAACCGGCTGGTTCTAC
The DNA here is from genome assembly GCA_963804695.1 of uncultured Gammaproteobacteria bacterium. Taxonomy (GTDB): domain Bacteria; phylum Pseudomonadota; class Gammaproteobacteria; order Xanthomonadales; family Rhodanobacteraceae; genus Rudaea. The sequence goes on along the minus strand of CAWDRH010000003.1, from coordinate 1,575,458 downwards.
GATCAGCGCAGCAATCGCGACCAGCTGGCCGCTTACGTTTCCGGCAAGCGCGTGCTCGACGTGTTCAGTTATCTCGGCGCCTGGGGCTTGCGTGCGGCCGCGTTCGGTGCGAGCGAAGTCGTTTGCGTGGATGCCTCGGCCAGTGCCGTCGAGGCGATCGGACGCAATGCCGAGATCAACGGAGTCGCCGGGCGCGTGCGTGCAATCAAGGCCGACGCCTTCGAGTATCTGAAAGGCCTGCGCGAGACGCGCGAGCATTTCGATGTGGTGATTCTCGATCCGCCGGCCTTTGTCAAGCGCAAGAAGGATTTCGCCGAAGGCCGCCTGGCGTATCGACGCATCAACGAAATGGCGATGCAGATACTCGCCAGGGACGGCATCCTGATTACCTGTTCGTGTTCGTATCACATGCCGCGCGCGGCTCTGCTCGAAGCCATTCAGCAGGGTGCGCGCCATCTGGATCGCAATGTGCAGGTGCTGTCGCAATTGCAGCAGGCGCCGGATCATCCGGTGCACCCGGCGATTCCCGAAACGGATTATCTAAAAGGATTCATTTGCCGGGTACTGCCGGCATGAAATCCCGCGTCGCTGTCGATTGCCAGCCGATTGCGATGGCGGGTGTATCCTGCGCGCGCGCCATACCGGGCGCGCAAACGGGAGGCAGGAATGAATACGGGTGCGAAGTGGTGTGTACTGGCTGTCGCGCTGTCCGCGGGTCTCGCTGCGTATGGCGCAACCGCGGCTCCTCAACCCAATGATGAGGCCGCGATCAAGCAGCTCGAGCAGCAATTCATCATCGCGTTCAATGCCAAGGACGTGGACAAGGTCATGTCGTTCTACGCTCCGGGCAACGGACTGTTCGTATTCGACGTCGGACCGCCACGGCAGCACGTGGGCTGGGCGGATTACAAGAAGGACTGGCAGGATGCGTTCGCCGCGTATCCGGGCCCCATCCACATCGAATTGTCCGATCTGGCGGTAACTGTGGTCGGGCCGGTAGCCTACGGCCACAGCATCCAGGGCGGTTATTGGACGGACAAGAATGGAAAACGCGCGGATTTGGTGGTGCGCGTGTCCGACGTCTACCGCAAGGAACACGGCAAATGGCTGATCGTGCAGGAGCACGTGTCGGTGCCGGTGGATCTTGCCACCATGAAGCCGGACTTGATGTCGAAGCCATAGCGCTGTAACGGGGCATCGCACGCCGGACCTTGCGGTTTCGGTCCGGCTTGCGCGTACTCGGTCACCCTGACGGTGTCGGGCGGCGCGCGTGAACCCGGCCGAATCCATTACACTTGCCGCCCCGATTGACTGTGGCGAATTCCGTGTACTTCTTCGACAACATCGATCCTGTCGCTTTTTCCGTCGGTCCAATCGCCGTGCACTGGTACGGCATCATGTACCTGCTCGCTTTCCTCTGCGGCTGGTGGCTGGGCAATCGCCGCCGCGCGCAGGGCCGGCTGCCGGTGAGTTACGAGGCATTCTCGGATCTGGCCTTCTACGCGATGCTCGGTGTGATCCTCGGTGGGCGCATCTGGTACATGCTGTCGTATGTTTCGCCGGACTGGATCGTGCACGATCCGCTGGCGCTGTTCCGCGTCTGGGATGGCGGCATGTCGTTCCACGGCGGCCTGCTCGGCGTGCTCGCCGCAGGCTGGTGGTGGTCGCGACGCCACAAAATCCACTTTTTCGACACGATCGATTTTGTCGCGCCGCTGGTGCCGATCGGTCTGGGTCTTGGCCGGCTCGGCAATTTCATCAATGGCGAGCTGTGGGGCAAGCACACCGATCTGCCTTGGGGCGTGATCTTTCCGCGTGCGCTGGATGCGCTGGGAAAATCGCGCGACGAGCTGCATCAGCTATACCTTGCCGGCCAACTCGATCGTGAGGCGCGGCATCCTTCGCAGCTCTACGAGTTTGCGCTCGAAGGTGTGGTCATGTTCGCCGTGCTGTGGCTGTATTCGCGCAAGCCGCGGCCGCGCTACGCCGTATCCGGCCTGTTTGCGCTGCTGTACGGCGTGTTCCGCTTCGCCGTCGAATTCGTGCGCATACCGGACGAACAACTTGGCTATCTCGCTTGGGGCTGGCTGACGATGGGACAGATTCAATCGGTGCCGCTGATTTTGATCGGCCTATATCTGTTGTGGCGGTCGCGCAAGGCGCCGACGATGGAGTCAACGGCCGAAGGCCAAGAAGCTCGTCATTCCGACAGGGTCGAAGCCGCGCCAGCGGCTGAGGGGAATCCAGTTACCAAGGATGGCAAATGAATTCGCGGATATCTACATTGCTCGCGTATAGGCATCCATGCAGCCTGGTTTCCGGCAATCCATGCCGGAATGACGGATTGTTGCGGTGAAGCAATACCTCGACCTGCTGCGCCACGTCCTCGATCACGGCGTGGACAAGAACGATCGCACCGGCACGGGCACCTTGTCGGTGTTCGGCTGGCAGATGCGTTTCAATCTCGCCGATGGCTTTCCCTTGGTCACGACGAAGAAACTGCATACCAAGTCCATCGTCCATGAATTGCTGTGGTTCCTGCGCGGCGAAACGAACATCGCCTACCTGAAGCAACACGGCGTCGGCATCTGGGATGAATGGGCCGATGCGAACGGCGAACTCGGTCCGGTGTACGGCAAGCAGTGGCGATCCTGGGTCGATGCAGATGGACGAGTGATCGACCAAATCTCGTGGTTGATCGACGAGATCAAGCGCAATCCCGATTCACGCCGGCTCGTGGTCAGCGCCTGGAATGTCGGCGAACTGCCGAAGATGGCGCTGCAGCCCTGCCACGCGCTATTCCAGTTCCATGTCGCCAATGGACGCCTGTCGTGTCAGTTGTACCAGCGTTCGGCCGATATCTTTCTTGGCGTGCCGTTCAACATCGCCAGCTACGCCCTGCTTACGCACATGGTTGCGCAGGTCTGTGGCCTGCAACCCGGCGATTTCGTGCACACTCTCGGTGATGCGCATTTGTATAAAAATCACTTCGAGCAGGCACGCACCCAGCTAGCGCGCGAGCCGTTGCCGTTGCCGCGTCTGAAATTGAATCCCGACGTGCGCTCGATCTTCGATTTCCGCTTCGAGGATATCGCGATCGAGAATTACCAATCGCACGCGGCGATCAAGGCGCCGGTGGCGGTGTGAAAATCTTTTATGAAAAGTGCGGCCAAGGATGGCCGCTTCTTGATTTTCGCGTTCAGGGATGAGCGCAAGAATGCTATCCCTCATCGCCGCGCTCGATCGCAACCACGCCATCGGTCGCGCTGGCGCGATGCCGTGGCATTTGCCGGATGACCTCAAACGCTTCAAGGCGCTCACGCTTGGCAAGCCAGTTTTAATGGGGCGGAAGACGGCGCAGTCGATCGGGCGTCCGCTTCCGGGACGTCACAATCTGATTCTGAGCTTGAGCAAGCTGCTGCCGTTCCACGGCGACAACGTGACGCAGGTACATTCAATCGATGAAGCGTGTGAGTACGCATGCGATGCCGACCTGATGGTGATCGGTGGCGGCGAGGTTTATCGACAAACGCTGGAGCTTGCCTCACGGCTGTATCTGACCCAGGTCGATACCATAACAAGCAACGCCGATGCATACTTCCCCGTATTCGATTCCGTCAATACTTGGTGCGAAATCGCGCGCGCGCATCATCCGGCCGACGCGCGCCATGAGTATACGTTTGACTTTGTGGATTATGTCCGACGCAACCAGGCTGGCGTTCAGGCATCAGCGTAATCCGCTGGCGAAGTCGAGTCGCCGCCGCGTACTGATCCGAGCTGGTTGGCAATCCAGGTAGTCAGTGCAGCGACGGCAAGGTTCGCCACCAGCACGATCAAGCCGATGTACACGCCGCCGATGCCGGGCAAGGGATAGATCGGTTTGACGCCTTCGATCCAGCTCAGCGCTGTGCCCAGTGCCATGCCGACGGCCCAGCCGGCGAGCAGGCTGCTGGCACGGAACCAGCGCGTGTACAGGCCGAACACGATGGCCGGGAAGGTTTGCAGAATCCAGATGCCGCCGAGCAGTTGCAGGTTGATGGCGTACTCCAGTGGCAGGAACACGACGAAGGCGAGGGCACCGAACTTGACGACGAGCGACGTCACCTTGGCCACGGTCGATTCCTGCTTCGCGGTCATGTTGCGGTTGATGTAAGGCCGCCAGATATTGCGCGTGACCAGGTTCGCCGCGCCGATCGACATGATCGCGGCCGGCACCAGCGCGCCGAGCGCAATGGCGGCGAAGCAGAAGCCCGCGAACCATTCGGGAAAACTCGCCAGAATCAGCGCCGGAACCACGGCGGTGCCTTTCGCAGCGACATGCGCGGCGATTGCCATGTAGCCCATCATGGCAATCAGGCCCAGCGCTACGCTGTATGCCGGCAGCAGAATGGCGTTGCGCCGGATCGTGTCACCGCTGGAAGCCGCCAGCGTGCCGGTGACCGCGTGCGGATACAGGAACAACGCGAACGCCGAGCCCAGCGCAAGACTGGCGAAGGCCATCGCCTGACCCGGCTGCAGCAGGATGCCGACCGTGCCGCCTTTGGCGGTGAACGCACGATCGGCGGCAGCGAATATCGCACCGTAGCCGCCGAGTTGCGCCGGGATGATCACGATGGCCGCGATCACGAAGACGTAAATCATCGCATCCTTGACAAAGGCGATCAGCGCGGGCGCGCGCAGTCCACTTGTATAGGTGTATACGGCGAGTACGACGAATGCCACGATCAGCGCCATCTCCGCGCCCTGACGGATGCCGCCGAAGCCCATCGCCTCGAACACCACCTGCATGCCGACCAGTTGCAGCGCGATGTAGGGCATGGTCGCGAGCACGCCGGTCAGCGCCACGGCCAGCGCCAGCCAATGGCTGCCGTAACGGCCTTCCGCGAAGTCTGCGGCGGTAAGGTAGTTGTGACGGCGGCAGACATTCCACAGCCGCGGCATCACCACGAACACGAACGGATAGGCGACTATGGTGTAGGGCATGGCGAAAAAGCCGTAGGCTCCGGCTGCGTACACCAGCGCTGGCACCGCAATCACGGTGTACGCGGTATACAAATCCCCGCCAAGCAGGAACCAGGTGATGACCGTGCCGAAGCGCCGTCCACCGAGTCCCCATTCGTGCAGATGGCTGAGATCGGCGGCCTTCCATCTTGCGGCGACGAAGCCGAGTACCGTTACCAGCCCGAAGAACAGCGCGAACACGATCCACGCATTCCAATGCACGCTGCCGTTCATGGGCGCCGCCCCCGGTAAACGAGCCAGGTGCATAGCGACGCCAGCGGAATCCACAGGAACAGATACCAGTAGAAAAACGGGAATCCCCACAACGCCGGTTCGCTGCGGTTGTAAAGCGGCACGATCAACGTGGTGAAGAACGGAATCAGCAGCAAGAGGCGGCGCATGGCAATACCGGTCCGGAATCTACAGCCATTTGGCGCGGCGCAGGAAAATGTACATGAGTATACAAATTCCCAATGTCGCACCGATGGTGATCGGATAGGCGTAGGCTGCGCCAAGTTCCGGCATGTCGTGAAAGTTCATGCCGTACCAACTCGCGATCATCATCGGTGCGGTCAGCAGCAGGCCCCAGCCGGCAATGCGCTTGAACGCATCGTTCTGGGCGATGCCGACCAGGGCGAAGTTGACGTCCATCGCTGCGGTCAACATTTCGCGCATGGTATCGGCGGCTTCGTTGATGCGCGTGGCGTGATCGCCGACATCGCGAAAATATGGCCGCACCTCGTCGCGGATCAGGCCCGGATACAGGCGCACGAGCTGGCTCAGAATATCCTGCAGCGGCGTCACCGCCAGACGCAGGCGCACCAGTTCCTTTTTCAATTCGTACAACCGCACGATCGTGCGCTGCTTGAAATCGCCACCGAGGATGGCGTGTTCGAGATCCTGCAAACGCGCGCGGAAACTCTCGACGATCGGCATGTAGTTGTCGACGATGAAATCCAGCACCGAATACAGCGCGTAGCTGGGTCCGAGCGCCAGCAGAGCCGGCGAAGATTCGCAGCAACGCCGCGCCTGCGTATACGGGTGCGACGCGCCATGACGCACGCTGACCAGATAATTGCGGCCGAGAAACAGATGCGTCTCGCCGAATTCGATCTTGTCCCTTTCCATCTGCGCCGTATGCACGGCGATGAACAGCGAATCACCGTAAACTTCGAGCTTGGTGCGCTGATGCGCGACATGCGCATCCTCGATCGCCAGCTCGTGCAGGCCGAATTGTTTTTGCAGCTTGTCGAGCAAGGCTTCGTCAGGCTCGTGCAAACCCACCCAGACGAAATGCTTCGGATCCTTCAGTGTCTCGCCGATTTCATCGAGCGCGATGTCGCGCAGCTTGCGCCCGTCGCTGCCGTACACGATGCAGTTGACCAGCATCGGCGGATTCGCAGCAGGTGCGTCGGTCTGGCTCATGGAGGCAGCGTACGGCAACGGGTGACGCATCATGCCGGAGGGCGAGGTACGCCGCAATCGGCGGCTAATGCGTTGCAGTTCGCTATTGGCCACGCATCCGCGCCAAGCTCGCCGCCAACCCTACATGCAGCGGCAACAACAGCGCGATCCAGAACCGATTGTCCTGCGGAAACGCGGGGAAGATCTTCAGGAAGAAGGCGAGTCCCGCGAGCAGGGCGATGACGATGGCGAGGCGTTGCGCGAAGACGGACGGTTGCCAGCGTGCGCGGAAACTGCCGATGCAGGCCGGCAGCAAGAGTAGACATAGTGGATCGAGCAACAAAAGATTCTCGTTGTGCCAGGCGGCGACGTGGTCGGTGAGCGTCCACAAAACGATCAGGACCAATCCGCTCAGGCCGCACACCAATGCAACGATGCCGGCGATACTCGCGAACATCGCGCGTGCCCAGGTGCGGCGACGCGCTCGCGCGAGTCCAAGCAGTAGCAACGCTGTGATGACACCGATGGCCAGCGCTTGCCAGATCCACGTCGGCGGAAAATCCGGTGGCTCGGGAATCCGCGCGGCGGCGATCAGGGTTTCGCGCGCGATAAGAGGGCGTAACGTGCCGTTTTCATCGGGTACGCGCACGTCACGCAGATAGCGCATGAATTCCATTGGCACGAAACTCTCGGCCCAGTACGACAGCCGCGTGTCGGCGAACGGGCCGAGGCCCGCGTCCATGCCCAGCATCAGGGCAAGTTCGGGCCGCATCAGGCGCAGCGTGTCCATGCGATAGGTGAAGCCGCGCGAGGGTGCGATGGTCTGTGCCTTGATCGCACCGTCGAGAACCTTGTCGAGTGCGTCACGTACGCGCGTGGCACAGTTGTCGGTGAAATAGTCGTAACGATATTGCGCATTTTTCGGGCGCGCGTTCCAGTCCAGGAAATCGCGCAATTTCGTGCGTTGCGCCGGAGTCAGGCTCAAATCTTGCTCGACGATCCAGCGGCCTTCGCCGCGATAATCGGAGAAATCCTCGTCCGGATCGCTGATCGCGATGCGATAGAGCATGCGTCCACGCGCGAAGTTGAGGAAGAAGTTCTCCTGGGAAAAATCAAACATTCCATAGTTATACAAACGCGCGTCGCCCGTGATGCGATTGCGGATTTCGATGGCGTTGTGGCCGAAGCGCTCCCAGACCTCGGTGCCCGGGCCGACGGTGATCAGGGCGATGTCGAGATCGGCGCCGGGTTGGGGCTCGATGGGTTGTGCGCCAAGCGGAAGGGCCGCGAACTGGAGCACAACCAGTACTGTGAAGAGGAGGATCTGAAATTTGGTCTTCGGCATGGCTGTCCGTCATTCCGGCGCAAGCCGGAATCCATTTTGCTTATTGCTCTTCTACTTCAGTTCGTCGTACAGATCGCGCCAACACGGGTTTGTTTTTTCGATCAGCTCGATCTTCCATGCGCGCTTCCATTCCTTGATGGCTTTCTCTTGCTGTATCGCGGACTCCATGCTGACGTGCTGCTCGTACCAAACCAACAGGTGTATGTGGTAGGACTTGGTGAAACCGTCAACCGCGTCGTTCTTGTGCTCCCATATGCGCTTGATCAGGTCTGATGTCACGCCGGTGTAGAGCGTGCCTCGCTCCTTGTTCGCCATGATGTAGACGCAAGGGTGTTTCTCCATCGCGGGTCGTTCGATTCCAATGCGAGAAGATCAAAATGGATTCCGGCTTGTGCCGGAATGACGGATGGTGGCTTCCGACGGATTCGGGTAATCAAGCATCATGCACGCGCACCGCGAATTGCAGCACGCGGCGGTCGTCGGCGCGGGTGACGCGGAACAGGAAGCTGCCGAGCACGGTTTCCTCGCCGACTTCCGGCAGATGGCCGAATTCGGCGGTGACCATGCCGCCGATGGTGTCGAACTCGTCGTCGTCGAATTCGCTGCCGAGACGGGCGTTGAAATCGGCAATCGGCGTGAGCGCGTTGACCAGGAATCCGCCGTCGGTTTGCGACTGGATCAGTTTCTTGCGTGCAGGATCGTCTTCGTCGTGCTCGTCGTCGATCTCGCCGACGATTTCCTCGAGCACATCCTCGATCGTCACCAGGCCGGAAAGGCCGCCGTATTCGTCGACCACGATCGCCATGTGATTGCGCGACAGGCGAAATTCCTTGAGCAGGATGTTCAGGCGCTTCGATTCGGGAATCATCGCCACCGGCCGCAGCAGGGTGCGGATATTGCACGGCGCGCTGCCGCCGGCGAAGCATTTGAGCAAGTCCTTGGCCAGCAGGATGCCGATGATCTGATCCGGATCGTCGCCGTGCACTGGAAAGCGTGAATGGCCCGACTCGATGACCAGGCGCAGGATTTCCTCCAGTGACGCCGCGACCGGCAGCGAAACCATCTGTGCGCGTGGCAGCATGACGTCGGCGACGCTCAAGTCGGCCACCTCGATGGCGCCTTCGACCATCGACAGGGTGTCGTCGGACATCAGGCCATTGGCCTGGGCGGTGCGCAGTTCCTCGAGCAGTTCGCCGATGTTGCGGGGCTCGCCGGAAACCAGTTGGCCGATGCGTTCCAGCCATGATCGAGCCGGCTGGGGACTAGGGTGATCCTCGTTCATTGCGTTTCAAACAAAACCCGTACGGGCGGATGTGTAGTTTAGCCGATTTGCCGTGGTTGTTCGGTAAATTAAATGAATTCAACAGGTTAACGTGATGGGTCGAAGTTCAAGCGTAGGGATCGGGGATGCCTAGCCCGGCCAGGATGCCGATTTCCATTGCCTCCATCCGTGCCGTGTCGGCGGGTTTTATATGATCGTAGCCGAGCAGGTGCAGCACGCCGTGGACGGTCAGGTGTGCGTAGTGGTGGCGCAGCGGTTTGCCTTGTTCAACTGCCTCGCGCGCGACCACCGGGGCGCAAATGAGCAGATCGCCCAGCAGGCCGGTCTTTTCCGCCTGGTAACGGTTCTTCGCAAGGAAAGCTGAGGATATTGGTCGCGTAGTCCTTGCCACGAAACTCGCGATTGAATCGCCGGCCTTCCGATGCGCCGACTATGCGTAGATTTACTTCGACCTGGCGGCGGCGACGCAGCTCGGGAATCGCCGCAATCCAGCGCGTGAACGAGGACGACAGCGGCACGCCTTTACGTCCGACCTCATTCTGAACAAACACACCGAGTCGCGGCGTCGAGGTCACGCTTTCGCTCCCATCCGGCTTTTGTTTGGCGTCCCCCAGTTCGCGGCTCTCGTAGGCCCGTACGATCCGCTGCACCAGCGGATGGCGCACTACATCCTTGGCGGTAAAGAAAGTGAAGCTGACGCCTTCGACCTCGCGCAGCACTTCGATCGCGTCGCGCAGACCGGAGGGGATATGCCGTGGCAGATCGGTCTGGGTCACATCGCCAGTCACGGTCGCGACCGAGCCGAAGCCGATGCGAGTGAGGAACATCTTCATCTGCTCGACCGTCGTGTTCTGCGCTTCGTCCAGAATCACAAACGAATCGTTCAACGTGCGCCCGCGCATGTAGGCGAGCGGTGCGATCTCGATCACATTGCGTTCGATCAACTTGGTTACGCGGTCGATGCCGAGCATTTCGTAGAGTGCGTCGTAAAGCGGACGCAGATAGGGATCGACTTTCTGGGTCAGATCGCCCGGCAGAAATCCGAGCTTTTCGCCGGCCTCGACCGCCGGGCGCACCAGGATCAGGCGTTGCACGCGGTTTTCGTTCAGCGCTTCCACGGCCATTGCCACGGCGAGATAGGTCTTGCCGGTCCCGGCCGGACCGATGCCGAAATTGATGTCGTGGGTGGCGATGGCGTGCAGATAACGCACCTGATTCGCGCCGCGTCCGCGCACCGTGCCGCGCTTGACCTTGATCGCGATCTCGTGCGCCCCTTCGGCCGCTTTCGCATCGAGTGCATCGATGCCGGATTCGGAAAGGCGCAGGTTGATCTGTGCTCCGCTGAGCGTCTCGGTTTCGGTCGCGTCGTACAGATCGCGCAGCACGCGCTCGGCGAGCTTGACCGCATGCGCGGCGCCGCTCAGACGGAACAGATTGCCACGATTAGCGATCTCCACACCCAGACGCAGTTCAAGCTGACGCAGGTGGCCGTCGAACGGACCGTTGAGGTTGGCCAGACGTTCGCCGTCGTTGGGTTCGAGGGTGAGGTCGCGGTGGGCGAGTGCGGTCATGTCAGACAGCGGTTGCGCCCGGTTCGACAAGATCGCCAGGAGCAGTTTCCGTGATCCGCTCGTCCTGAGCTTGTCGAAGGGTGAGCTGCCCGCGCAGCGAATTCACCATCGCCTCGGTGACGGTCACGTCCACGAATTGGCCGATCAGGCGTGCGTCGCCGGCAAAATTCACGTTACGCATGTTCTCGGCCTTGCCGGTCAACTCGTGAGGGTCGCGCGCGCTCGGACCTTCGACCAGCACGTTCTGCATGCTGCCGATCATTGCCAGAGAAATCTTCTTCGCATTCGCGTTGAGCATAGCCTGCAATCGCGAGAGCCGTTCTTTCTTTACTGCTTCGGGCGTGTCGTCGGCCAGATTCGCCGCCGGCGTTCCGGGGCGTTTGGAGAAGATGAAGGAAAAGCTTTGGTCGAAACCGACATCGTCGATCAACTTCATCGTCTGCTCGAAATCGGCGTCGGTTTCGCCAGGGAAGCCGACGATGAAGTCCGAGGAAATGGAAATATCCGGCCGCGCCTTGCGCAGCTTGCGGATTTTCTGCTTGTACTCGATTGCGGTATAGCCACGCTTCATCGCTCCGAGGATTCGATCCGAACCCGATTGCACCGGCAGATGCAGGTAGTTCGCCAGCTTGGGCACGTTGGCGTAAGCCTCGATCAGCGAATCGGAAAATTCCAGTGGATGCGAGGTCATGAAACGAATGCGGCCGATGCCGTCGAGCGCCGCGATGGCGTGAATCAGCACGGCCAGATCAGCCTTGCCGCCATCGTAGGTTGGTCCGCGATACGCGTTGACGTTCTGTCCGAGCAAGGTGACTTCGCGCACGCCCTGGTCAGCGAGTGCGGCGACTTCGGCGATCACGTCGTCGAACGGGCGGCTGATTTCCTCGCCGCGCGTGTAAGGCACCACGCAATACGAACAATATTTCGAGCAGCCTTCCATGATCGACACGAAGGCGGTCACGCCGTCCTTGCGTGGTTCGGGCAGATGATCGAACTTTTCGATTTCGGGGAACGAAATGTCCACTTGCGGGCGTTGTGTGCTTTTGCGCGCATCGATCATCTGCGGCAGACGGTGCAGAGTCTGCGGACCGAACACGAGATCGACGTAGGGCGCTCGCTTGACGATTGCCGTGCCTTCCTGGCTGGCCACGCAACCACCGACGCCGATTATCAGCTCGGGTTTGGCCTGCTTCAATTCCCTCCAACGGCCGAGTTGACTAAACACCTTTTCCTGCGCTTTCTCGCGAATCGAGCAGGTGTTGATCAGGATAACGTCGGCCTCGGCCTCGCTTTGGGTCAGATCCAGGCCGTGCGCGGCCTTGAGCACGTCGGCCATCTTGGCCGAGTCGTACTCGTTCATCTGGCAACCGTGGGTTTTAATGTAAAGCTTGCCGGACATGGACGGGAACCAAACGAAGGAACTGCGTATCTTAAGGTGCCAGCGTGCCGGACGCCACGTGATGGGGAGGGGTGTTGCCCCTTGGCACTTGGCAAAACCCGATGACTGTCAGAAACTTGGACGCCCTAGCTATTCAGAATAATGAAGTTTAAGCCGCTACCGCCGCCGATTGGCCTGTTCCTGCTTTGCTGCGGGATGCTGTTCTGCGCGTTCGCACCACTGCGCGCGACGGCCGGGACGGTCTACAAATGCGATGGCCCGGACGGCCAGGTCGCGTTTACCAACAAGCCGAATACGTTTGTCCATTGCAAAAAGGTGGCCGATTACGCTGACCAGCCTGCGGCGCGCACACAGGCCGCTGCCGCGACTGCACACAGCGAGTACCGATCCGAAGTCGCAACGGCCGATGCGACAGCGGCACCCTCGGCGTCTTCCGTGGCCATGCCGGCGACTGCTGCCCCCGCAGCAACCGACAGCCAGACCAAGGTCAGCCGCGGCGCGGTCTACAAGGTTGCCCGCGCCAACGGCATCACCGAATACACCAATATTCGTCCGAGCGGCAGTGCCTACCAAGTGCTGTTTACCTACATCGCGACTTGCTATGCCTGCAACGTTCATTCGAACATCGACTGGCAATCCACGCCGTTGAATCTGGCGGCCTATCACGACGAGATCGCGGCGGCGGCAAGTGAATACGGCGTTGATCCAGCATTGTTGCGCGCAGTGATCCATGCCGAATCGGCGTTCAATCCGAATGCCGTGTCGGTGGCCGGCGCGCAGGGATTGATGCAGTTGATGCCGGGCACGGCTTCGGACATGGGTGTGGGCAATCCGTTCGACGCCAGCCAGAACATCCGCGGCGGCGCACAGTATCTGGCCGAGTTGCTCATGCAGTTCAATGGCGACGAACGCCGCGCCACGGCGGCTTACAATGCCGGTGCGCAAAATGTACAAAAGTACAATGGTGTACCGCCATTCGACGAAACCCGCGTCTATGTCGATCGCGTCGCCACCCTGCACCGGCGCTATCACGACGCGGGTTCTACCCCGGTCGCCATCGCCGCTGGAGCGCCGCGCACCTGATCGGCCTTCGTCGCGCTGATGACGCGGTTGCGTCCTTCGGCTTTGGCTTGGTAGAGCGCCGCGTCGGCGCGACGTTCCAGATCGGCCAGACTCACATCCTCGGTAGTCATGTCGGCGACTCCGATACTGATGGTGGCGCGCAGGCCCGGAGCCAGATCCTCCATGGCCAGCGCCGCAATCCGATTGCGTAACCGTTCTGCGACCTCGATGGCGCGGCCACTATCGCTGCCGGGCAGGATGACCAGGAATTCCTCGCCGCCGGTACGGCCCATCAGATCGTTCTCGCGCAATGCTTCCGCGCACGCGTGGGCGATGCGCTGCAGCACGCGATCGCCGGTGGCGTGGCCGAAGCGGTCGTTGATGCGTTTGAATTCATCGACGTCGATAACGAGGATGGCCAGTGATTGGTCGCGTTGCTGCGCGCGCGCGCGGCGAATGGCCTTGCTGGCGAAATATTCGATGCCGCGCCGGTTGGCCACGCCAGTCAGGGAATCCAGCGAGGCGATGCGTTTCCAGCGGCGCAGCCTTGCCAGTTGGCGAATTACCAGCAGCGCCAGCAGCCCGAGCAGGATCGCCAGCAAGCCCATCGCCACGCGTTGCCAGCGGCGCACGCGTTGCAAGGCGTCCACCTGGCGGTTCTTGAGCGCCTGCTCGGTGCGCAGACGTTGGTTTTCCATCCGGCTACGGTCGGCGTCGAACTGCGCACGCAACATTTGCGCCTGTTGATCCGAGCGTTGACGTGTGACCTGATCATGAGACGCGAGGTAGCGCTTGAATGCGTCCAGCGCAGGTTGCGGCTGGCCGTTCGCCTCTAGGCTCTGCGCCTTGGCCTGGTAGAGCATTTCCTGGTAACGCTGGTTGCCGCTGACATCGAACGCCGCTTCCGCATTACCGAATGCATCCAGTGCCTTGCGCTGCTGACCTAGCCCGGCCAGAGCACGACCGCGCTCGAATGCCACCATGCCGGCATCGGCAACATCGCCGGCGGCGGCGAAATCCGTTTCCGCCTTTTGCAAGGCGTACAGGCTATCCGGGTATCGATGCAGATCCGTGAATACCGACGCGATGGCGAGCTGTGCCGAACCGGTATATCCGCGATTACCGGTAGCCGTGGCGAGATCGAGTGCATGTTGCTCGGTTTTGAGCGCCGCGTCGTAACGGCTGGTTTCCTCGTTGGCGAAGCCGAGTTGCAGTGTGCTCGCGTACAGCGAATCGCGATCGCCGATCTGTTCCTCGTGCTCGATGCTCTGGCTCAGGTATTCGCGGGCCTTGTCGGGATAGCCCAGGCGCCGGTAGGCCGTGCCGATATCGAGCAGGGTGCGGTCGGCGGCGCCCGGCAACTCATTGCGCAGAAACGTCTGCTGTGCTTCGAGCAGATCCGCCAGTGCGTTGCCGTAAATGCCGAGCAGCGAATAGATGCCGCCGCGCAGCTGCATTCCGACCGCTAGCATGGGTTCGTCGTCGATGGCGCGCGACAGGTCGATGCCGCGGTTGTAGTCGGCCAACGCATCTTGCGGCGTCTTCAGACTTTCTTGATAACCACCGCGGCAATAATAGTAGCGAATGGCCGCGAATTCATCGTTGGCTTGCAGGGCTTCAGCGAGTTTGGTGTCGGCAAAGGCGTAACCGTTCTTTGCGGCGTTGAGGAAATCCAGTCCGCAACGCTGGGTGTCGAGCAGACGTTGACGATGAGCGTCACCGCGCGGAAGCAGCTGTTGAAGCTGCACGACGATTTGTTGTTGCCGCTGTGTACCGACCGCACTCAGATCGCCCAGATCCAGCCGCTTGAACAAGACGTCAAAAGCGGCCGCCGACGGTATCGGTGGCGCATCAGTTTGCGCGCCGGTGGCGGCGGGTGCGAAGAAACCGAACTCGAGTATCGTGCCCAGCAGCAGCCGCGACAAAAGTTTGACTCGATGCGCGCACATTTTCGATCCGCCTGCGTACCCGCAGTTTACGCTATCCCCCCGTTTGCCGTTGCGGCCGTTCCTGCAAGGTGGCATCGAGGCTGAACGGCACGCCGTTGCGTGTTCCGGAGAGCTTGACCTTGGTGCCCGGCGCCATGCTCGCCTCGCGGTTGCGCAGGTCGAGCGGGTTGGCTATCGGCGTGTCGTCGAAGGTCAGCAACACGTCGCCCGGATGCAGACCCGCCAGGGCGGCGGGACTGTTGCTGTAGATGGCCACGACCAGGGCGCCGCGTTCGCCGTTGTGCTCGAGGTTGGCCGGCACCTCGGTGTACTCGGCCCCGAGCCAGCCGCGGATCACGCGGCCGTGGGCGACAATCTGGTCGAGCACGGCCTTGGCGGTGCCGACTGGAATGGCGAAGCCGATGCCGACGTTGCCGCCGGTAGGCGAGTAGATGTCGGAGTTGATGCCGACCAACTCGCCGTAGGCGTTGACCAGGGCGCCGCCGGAATTGCCCTGATTGATGGCGGCGTCGGTTTGTATAAAATCTTCATAAGTGGATAAATTCAATTGACGGCCGAGCGCGCTGACGATGCCCATCGTCACGGTGCGGCCGAGACCGAACGGATTGCCGATCGCCAGCACCACGTCGCCGACGTTCAACGGAGTCTTGTCGGCGATGGCGATGCTGGGCAGATTGGTGGCATCGATCTTGAGCACCGCCAGGTCGGTGTCGGCGTCGGTACCGATCACCCGCGCGCGGGTGACGCGACCATCGTAAAGCAGGATCTGGATTTCCTCGGCGCCCTGGATCACATGGTTGTTGGTGAGCACATAGCCCTCGACGCCCACAATCACGCCTGAACCCAGGCTTTGCTGGCGCTGTTGCAGCGGCGGGCCAATCGGAATGCCGGGAAACATGCGTTGCAGCACCGGATTGGTCGGTACCAGTATTTGGCGGGTGCTGATCACCTTGTTGGCGTAGATGCTGACCACGGCGGGCGCCGCGCGCGCAACCGCACTGGCGTACGAAACCGTGATTGCATTGCCAATCGGTGCCGATTCAGCGACCGCATCGCCATGATCCGGCGCGCTGCGGGCGACGGAGCCGGCATCCGTAGCGCCTGTCGCGACGACGGGCACCGGCAGCTCCGCCGCATCCGGTGCGAAGACATGGCGGACACGTCCGACCAGGGACGGCGATACGATGCTGACGATAAACGCCGCGGCCAGGCCCAGAACGATGAATCGCGAAACGAACAGGCAGATACGGTAGATGGCTTTCATGTGCAACCGGGAGCAATCGAAAAGTGGGCGAAAACAGCCGCGCTTGACCCCGCTGCGTGTCGGTCTGAGGTACGGCCTTCATTGTCTGCGGCCGGGGGCTTGGTTAAACTAACACGATTTTTGGGGGTTGCCGTACTGCCCCGTTGCCGAAATATTTCTGGACTTGTGGAGTGCCGGATGGCGAATGAAGTCGTGGATCAGGGACGCCGCCGCTTCCTCACGGTGACGACGGCAGTCGTCGGCGGTGCGGGAGCATTGGTTGCGGTAGTACCCTTCATCAAGAGTTGGGAGCCGAGCGCGCGCGCCAAGAGCTGCCGGCGCACCGGTACTGGCCGATATCAGCAAGATCGAGCCCGGGCAGCAGCTCACCTTGGCTGGCGCAGTCTGCCGGTGTTCGTGGTCAACCGCACCCAGACCCAACTCGACGCGCTGCCGGGCGAGGATTCGCGACTGAAGGATCCAAACAGCGACAACACGGATCAGCAGCCGGCGTTCGCCAAGAACGAAACGCGCTCGATCAAGCCAGAGTGGCTGATCGATGGTCGGCATCTGCACGCATCTGGGCTGCGTCCCGGATTACTTCGGCGAGATCAAGCCCGAGCCGTTCGATCCGGACTGGAAGGGCGGCTTCTTCTGCCCTTGCCACAAGTCGCGCTACGACATGGCCGGTCGTGTGTTTCAGGGCGTGCCGGCACCGGAGAATCTGGTCGTGCCGCCGTACAAATTCATGACTGATGGCAACCACGTCATGATCGGCGTCGATCCGGAAGGAGCCGCGTGATGGCCAACGTACCTGTCGAGTTCAACCGCAAACCGCGTGCTGGCCTGGGTCAAGGATCGCCGCCGATCCTGACGCCTCCTGTACGGCGCATACACATGACCGAGTATTACGCGCCGAAGAACTTCAATCTCTGGTACTACTTCGGCTCGCTCGCGCTGCTGGTGCTGGTCAACCAGATCGTCACCGGCATCTTCCTGACGATGTTCTACAAGCCGGGCGCCGACACTGCGTTCGCCTCGGTCGAGTACATCATGCGCGATGTCAACTGGGGCTGGCTGATCCGCTACATGCACGAACTCGGTGCCTCGATGTTCTTCATCGTCGTCTACCTGCACATGTTCCGCGGTCTGATGTATGGCTCGTACAAGAAACCGCGCGAACTGGTGTGGATTGCTCGGCATGCTGATCTTCCTGGCGCTGATGGCCGAAGCGTTCATGGGCTATGTGCTGCCGTGGGGCAATATGTCGTTCTGGGGTGCCAAGGTGATCATCTCGCTGTTCGGCGCCATCCCCGTACGTCGGGTGATGCGCTGGTGCAGTGGATCATGGGCGATTACGTGCCCGCCGATGCCACGCTCAACCGCTTCTTCGCATTGCATGTGATTGCCCTGCCGTTGGTCCTGCTGTTGCTGGTGGTACTGCATCTGGCGGCCTTGCACGAGGTTGGCTCGAACAATCCTGATGGCGTCGAGATCAAGGACAAGAAAACGCCTGAGGGCAAACCGCTGGATGGCATTCCGTTCCATCCGTACTACACGGTCAAGGATCTGTTCGGCGTCGGCTTTTTCATGATCCTGTGCGCGTTCCTGATTTTTTTCCAGCCCGACGCTCGGCGGCTGGTTCCTGGAGCCCGACAACTTTATCCCGGCCAATAATCTGGTCACGCCGGAACACATCAAGCCGGTGTGGTACTTCACTCCGTTCTACGCGATGTTGCGCATGATTCCGGCCAAGTTGCCGGGCGTGATCACCATGTTTGCCGGCATCGTTGCCTTGTTCCTGGTGCCGTGGCTGGATCGCGGCCGGGTCAAGTCGGTGCGCTATCGCGGCCTCGGCTACAAGATCGGTCTGGGCCTGTTCGTGATTTCGTTCGTGATGCTCGGCGCGGTCGGTGCCGGCGTTACCACCGAGAAAATTCCCGAATGGTTCGGGGCCGACGCGGACGTGACCACGATCGAGAATGCGTTCGGCCGATTCTGGCTGGCCGTCTATCTGCTGTCCTTCCTGGCCTTGTGGGCCTACACATATTTCGGCTTTGAAAAAACCAGGCCGGTGCCAGAGCGGGTGACGACCCATGACTAAGCCAAGCAGGATGTTTGCCGGGGTCGCACTGGCTGCGTTGGCCTGCCTGTTCCTGGCCGGCGTCGCGGTTGCCGAGGAAGGCGGGGGCATGCAAGCAGCGGGTACCCACATCGACAATATCGCCTCGCTGCAACGCGGTGCTAGGCTGTATTTCAACTATTGCTCGGGTTGCCACTCGCTGGAATACATGCGTTATTCGCGCATTGCCGAGGATCTCAAGCTCAGTGACGACGAAGTGCTGAAAAACTTCGCCTTCACCGGCGCCAAGATCGGCGATCCGGCCATCTCCAACATGCCTGAGGCCGAGGCGGCGACGTGGTTCGGCAAGGTACCGCCCGATCTTTCCCTGGAGGCGCGGGCCAAGGGGCCGGACTGGATCTACAACTATCTGAAGTCCTTCTATATCGACCCTACGCGCCCGTCCGGCTGGAACAACACGGTGTTCCCGAACGTGGCGATGCCGAATGTGCTGTGGGAGCTGCAAGGCGTGCAGCATGCCGATTACGCCCCGGCCAAGCCGGGCGAAGATGCACAGGTCGAAAAGCTCGAACTGGCGACTCCCGGGACCCTGTCGCCAGCGCAATACGATGATGCTGTGCGTGATCTGACCACATTCCTGCAGTACGTCGGCGAGCCGGCGGCGCTCAAACGCGAATCGATGGGTATCTGGGTGGTGCTGTATCTGGCCTTTTTCACCTTGCTCGCGTATTTGCTCAAGCACGAGTTCTGGAAGGACGTACACTGAGCCCGTGATCGTCAGGATCAAAAAGCGGCCAGTTGGTGGCCGCTTTTTCCAAAGTTCTTACGGTCATTTGTGACTGCGGAATCAAAAGCGGCCATCTGGGACCGCATTTTCCAACGGCTGCAGATGTACATCTGATGTATCACTGCCATGTGCAAAGGCTATGCGCCCGTCCGGCGCGGGTGTACATTCCATGCAACGGGCCGTGCGGCAGGGGCCGCCCGATTTCGTTCCTGTACAGGGGGGTGTGAAGAACCGACATGGCCTTGAGTCAACGCTCGCGCACCGTTCTAACCCTGTATTCGGCAGTCGATTGTGTGCATTGCCATCGTGTCCGTCTGGTGCTGGCCGCCAAGGGCGTGGTCTACGATCTGGTGCCGGTCAATCCGCAGTCGCCGCCGGAAGACCTGCTGGATCTGAATCCCTACCACTCAGTACCGACCTTGGTCGATCGCGATCTGGTGCTCTACGAAACCGGCGTGATCTGCGAATACCTCGACGAACGCTACCCGCATCCGCCGCTGATGCCGGTCGATCCGCTGTCGCGCGCGCGCCTGCGTCTCGCGATCGTGCGCATCGAGCGTGACTGGATGCCGTTCGCCATCCAGATCAAGGCCGGTGGACGGCCCGCCGAAACCGCGCGCAAGCGCCTGCGCGAGGCCCTGCTGGCCAGCATGCCGTTGTTCAAGGCGGCGAAATTTTTCCTCAATCCCGAACTGAGTCTGGCCGATTGCGCTTTGGCGCCGCTGATCTGGCGCCTGCCCAGCCTCAATGTGATCCTGCCGCCGCGCGAGGCCCATGCCATCAACGACTACGGCGATCGTATCTTCCGCAATCCGGGATTCACCCGCAGCCTGACCACGGAAGAAAAGGCATTGCGTCCATGAAGTGTGAGCCGGCTCGATGAACGGGGTCAGCATGACCTCCAATCGCCCGTATCTGTTGCGGGCGATGTACGACTGGATCAGCGATAACGGGCTGACGCCGTATATTCTGGTCGATGCCGCCGCGCCTGGCGTGCAGGTGCCGCAAAGCGCGATCAAGGACGGCCGGGTCGTACTCAATGTCGCGGCGCGGGCGGTTTCGCATCTGGATCTGGGCAAGGATCATGTCCGCTTCAACGCCCGTTTTTCCGGCGTCAGCCAGGTCGTTGAAGTGCCGATGGCGAGCTTGCTGGCGATCTATGCCCACGAAAACGGCCAGGGGATGATGTTTCCGGCGGAAAACCAGCCAACCCCGACGCCAGGCCCTGCCGCCGATGCCGTGCCGAAGAAGGGTCCGCATCTGCGCGTAGTGAAGTGATCGGGATGAAGTGATCGCGGAGAAATGATTCTGATCGGGACTCACCAATCAATGCGACCGCGGTTGATGCCTGCAATCAGTGCAGGGTCGGCGGCAGGCGCGGACTCTGGAACGGGATGACATTCGACTCCTCCGCGGCTGGCGCTTGTCCCGGCAACGGAAGGCTGTATCCCAGCAACTGGCCGGCGAGCATATCCAGGCTGCCTTGATGGCGGTCCAGACCATTGGTGCTCAGCTCGAAGCGATAGCGACGGCGCAGTTGCAACCAGCCGTTTGTCCCACGCGCAATACCCAGCCGCTGCAGGGCGACGGTTTGATCCAGCAATTGCACTTGCGCCCGCGCACACAAGGTGTGACCTAACGCGCGCGCCTGCTCGCGGGCCTTGAGCGCGGCCTGCCAGACATAGATCACGAGCAGCAACAGGATGATGGGCAGCAGGGCATCGAACATGCCTTGAGTGTGCGGGCGCGACGCGTACAACACAAGGTTGCTTGCCTGACCCAGGGGCACGGTTCGCGCAATGTGCGCCACGTCTGCGCGTTCCACGGCCCGAATTCGCTACAATGCCGCAATTGCGACCTTGTGCATCGCAGAGGTGTCGGTTCGTGCTCGACATTCCCGGTTATTCGATCAAGCGCGAAATTGGTGTGGGCGGCATGGCCAGCGTGCATCTGGCGATGCAGACTTCGCTCGAACGCGAGGTTGCGCTTAAGGTCATGTCGCCAGCGCTGGCGGCCGACCCGACGTTTTCCAAGCGTTTCCTGCAGGAAGCGCGCATGCTGGCATCGCTGGCGCACCCGAATATCGTCGCGGTGTACGACGTCGGTGTGACTCCGTCCCAGTTGCACTATTTCTCGATGCAGTACCTGCCGGGCGGCGATTTCGCAGCGCGCGTGCAGCGCGGTGTCGATGAGCGCGAACTCACGCAAACCTTGGCCGGCGTGGCGCATGCGCTCGGGTATGCGCATCAGCGCGGCTATGTGCACCGCGATGTCGCGCCCGGCAATATCCTCTACGATGCCGCCAACAATCCAGTGCTGACCGACTTCGGCATTGCCTTGGCAGCAACTACCGGGTCGCGCATCACCAGCACCGGTTTCTCGGTCGGCACCAGTCATTACATGAGCCCGGAGCAGGCGCGTGGCGGCGACGTCGATGGGCGTTCGGATATCTACGGTCTCGGTGTGCTGTGCTATTACGGTCTTACCGGCAAGCCACCTTACGATGGCGCGGATGGTTTTGCGGTGGCCTATGCGCATGTGTTTGAACCGATTCCGCGTCTGCCGGCCGCGCAGGCGCAGTGGCAGCCGCTGATCGATCGTGCACTGGCCAAGGATCCTAAGGATCGCTACGCCGACGTCGAGGCATTCCTCGATGGTCTGGCGGCCGTAGTGCCGCAATACTCGGGATTGTTCCGCGACGAATCGGCACCGCCGCCGCCACCGCCCGTCGTAGCAGCTCCGGTTTCTGCGGCGGCAACGATGGTCAGCAGCCCGCTGCAGCCTCCCAATGGCAAGGAACCTGCCACGCGTCCCACGCAGCGCGTGGCTGTACCTGTCGATGCGCCAACGGTAACGCGCATGCCGCGGCCAGCGTTGCCGCCTGCACCCGCGCTGGCGTCAGCGACAGCCATCGCGCGATTTTGGCTGCGCCTGTGGCCGCTGTTGATCGTTCTGCTTGGCCTTGGCCTGATCGGCTTTGCGCTGGTCGCCCGCATGCACAAGCCTGCGGCGGTGACGCCGCCCGTGCCCGTGCCAGCGACGGTGGCCACGCCTACACCCACACCGTCTGTGGCATCAGCGGCGAGTACTGTTGCCGCGAACCCGGCGCCGCCGCCTGCGACCAACGTTGCAGATGTCTCGCAAACGCCTGCGCCACCGACGGCCACCGCGATGGACAGCATCGATGCCGCCGAGGCTCAGGCCGATAACGCATCGGCTGAGGAACTGCCCACCGTGGTCGATCCGGTGGAGGACGCAATCCGGCGTGGACGCGCCGATCTGGCCGGCCAGCGCCTGACCATGCCACCGGGCAGCAATGCGCTCGAGCATTTCCAGTTCGCGCTCAAGCTCGACTCGCGCAACAAGGCGGCAAAACAGGGCATTGTGGATATTGCGAAAAAGTATATCGAGTATGCCGACAAGAATCTGGCAGGTGGCGACAGCGTGCAGTTCGGCCAGTATCTGGATCGTGCCGCGGATGTCATCAAAGCTGTGCCCGACAATACCGATGTGGCGAAGGCCATCGCCGCGACGCGAATAAGTGCCGCCGCGCCGTTCATCGCGCAGGCAAAATCCGCCGCTGCCCTGTGGGACAAGACTGGCGCCAAAGCCGCTTATGAAAAGGCACTGCAGCTCGATCCGGACGATGCCGCGGCACACGATGGACTGAAATTCGTCGCCACCATTGGCGAGCCGGGGTTCACTTTTCGCGACAAGCTTGCCGATGGTGCGCAAGGTCCGGAGCTGGTGATCCTCGATTCCGGACTGGCGATGGCGCGCCATGATGTCACTCGCGGCGAGTTCCGCCGGTTCTGGGCGGCGGCGGGGCGCGCCGAGTTCGGTGGACGCGAGCTTTCCTGCCGCGATCGCGAATCGATTTTCCGTTCGTCGAAGAAACGCGGTTGGGAAAATCCCGACATCGTCCAGGACGACAGTCACCCCGTGGTTTGCGTCGGCTGGCAGGAGGCGGCCACCTACGCCCAGTGGCTGAGCAAACAGACCGGCAAGCATTACCGGCTGCCGAGCCCGGCCGAGTTCGATCAGGTCGCGCGCAGGGCGCCGGCCGGGCAATGCGAGGCCAATCTCGCCGATGCGTCGTACAAACGCCAGTACGCCAGCCGCGATGGCAGCGACTGTGACGATGGCTATGCTGCGACTTCCCCAGTCGGCCACTTCGGCGCGGTCGCCGGCGTTTATGATATCGACGGTAACGTGCGCGAATGGGTCGGCGCGTGCAGTGGCGGCGCTCCGGCGCAAGCCGGCAGCAGTTGCCGCACGTTCATGGTCAAGGGTCGCGGTTGGCTGTCGGTCGCCGCCAAGGAAGCGCCAACCTTCAGCGACACGTACGCTGCCGATGTGGCTTTGAACAGCGTCGGCTTCCGTATCGTTCGCGAGCTTGAAAAATAAAATGTATATTTTTGCAACTGCACCGTCCCGCTGCAGAACGATAAGGCGAACCCGATGAAGCTACTATTTCCGAATGGCGAAAACGAACCGGTTGAACTCAAGGAAGGCACGATAACCGTTGGCACGGGCGCAGATTGCCAGTTGATGCTGACCGCGCCCGGAATCGTCGCACGTCATTGCGAGTTGCGCACCCATGATGAGCAGACCGTGGCGGTGCCGCTGGATGCACAGTCAGCGACCGTGCTCAATGGGCGCCAGATCGTGGGCGAAGCGGCGATCAAACCCGGCGACCTGCTGTTGTTTGCCAAGATCGGTTGCCGCGTGGTGGCGACGGAAAAAGCGCCAGTGCCGTTGCCCAAACCGGTGCCGCTCGGCGACGACGATGGCCGCACACGCGTGCGCATGGCACTGCCGAAGTATCTGTTGCGTGGCGTGTCCGGACCCACGTTCGGCAAAACCTATGCGATGGTCGGCACGCTGATTGTTGGTCGCAGCAGCGATAGTGGCATCTGCATACCGACCGACGAGATTTCCCGTCATCACGCCAAATTGCAAGTCGTGCCCGATGGTGTCATGGTCGAGGATATGGGTTCGGCCAATGGCACTTTCGTCAACAACCAGCGCGTGCACGCCGGCATCCTGCTCAAGACCGGCGACGAACTGCGCCTGGACACCGTACGTTTTCTGTTGATGTCGCCGGGCATGGAAGCGCCGCCTGCCAGCGCGCGCGTCGAACCGGCTGCACCGGCGCCGGCAGTGAAGTCGGGCAACCCCTGGTGGATCCTCGCCAGTCTGGTAGTGCTTGGTGTGGTCGTGTTCGGGGTGCTGCGCTATCTCGGAAAAATCTGACGCGTGAATCCGGCGGACACAGTCACTTACGCATCGAATACGATGCGCATCGAAAGGTCGATCGCGCGTACGTGTTTGGTCAGCGCGCCGATCGAGATGTAATCCACACCGGTCGCGGCGAGTGCGGGCAGGTCGCCGAGACTGACGCCGCCGGAGACTTCCAGTGGAACGCGACCGGCGATCTCGGTCACGGCTCGGTGAATGTCGGCGAGCGGGAATTCATCGAGCATGATGCGATCGACGCCGGCGGCGACCGCGGCATCGAGTTCGGTGAAATTCTCGACTTCGACTTCGAGCAGCAGATCCGGGTGGCGCGCACGCGCGGCGCGCACCGCAGCGTCCAGCGAGCCGGCGGCGGCGATGTGGTTTTCCTTGATCAGGATGGCGTCGAACAAGCCGATACGATGATTGCTGCCGCCACCGCAGCGCACGGCGTATTTTTGCGCCTGACGCAGACCGGGCAGGGTCTTGCGCGTATCCAGGATTGTGGCGCGCGTGCCGCGCACGACGGCGACATAGTGTGCGGTGACCGTGGCCGTGGCCGACAGGGTTTGCAGGAAATTCAATGCGCAACGCTCGGCGCCGACCAAGGCCCGCGCACGTCCGCGCAAAGTACACAATGTATCATTTGTGGAAACGTGCGCGCCGTCGTCGGTGTTCCAGGTGATTTCGATCGCGTCGTCGAGTGCGCGGAAGCAGGCGTCGAACCAGGGTCGTCCGGCCAGCACCGCAGATTCGCGTGCGATCACGCGCGCGGCGGCGTGGGCATCGATCGCGAGCAGATCGGCGGTGACGTCGCCGCTGCCGATATCCTCGGCCAGCGCGCGCTCAACATCGCGCAGCACGGTTTGCGGGTCGGGTGGAACGAGGGGTAACGGCATGCGGGCGGGGTTGCGTAGCGCCGGTGACGTTGCGGCGGAGGCGCGAGTATAAACGTCGCGCCGCGTTTCAGCCTGGGGGTGTGGACACTTGTTCGGCGGGCGCCGCATGCGCTGCCTTCAAGCGTTCGACGATCGCATCCAGGGCGCGATCGAACAGCGGCACCTCTTCGAGGATCAGTGCCGCGCCGCGGCGGAGTTCCGCGGCCAGCGCAAACACGGTCTTGTCCGAAACTTTCAACCCCTTGCGGTTGACGAACAAATACTTCGAACTGATCGGGCTGATCCACGAAAGTTTGGCGCGCTCCTTGTTGCCGGTGTCGGTGTCGGTGAATTCCACCCAGGTACCGACTTTCATCGCCCGGGCCTGCTGCAGGCAGACGTCGTCGTCGGCGTAGTTTGTCTCCGGTGCGCTATCTTCGGCTTCGCCGCCCAGAACGATTTCCTCGACGGGACCTTCCACCGCTGCTGCTGTGGCTGCGGCTTTGCTGACGATTTCCAAAGCTGGCACGTCGTCATCGACCGTGGCCGCGCCCAAGCTTCCAGGCGCACTACCGAGCAGGTTGCGATAGTAGGCATTCAATTCGTGCATCAGTTGCTTGACGTCGTTTTCGTGATAAGCGACGGTAGCCAAGCCGTGGCGCAGATTCTTTTCCAGCGCTGGCAGCAGGCCCTTGAGGCGGGTTTTTTCGGCATCGCTGGATTTCGGGCCAGCACTCCAGACGAATTCATCGGCGAAGCGCAGCGCCTGGCGCCATTCATTGGAATTCTCGCCCTGACGCAGCAGCGTCAGTACGAGAAAGTTCGCCCACGGTCGCGTCAGTACGTTGTGCACGATGTCGGGTAGCTGCTTGCCGTCGACGCGCTGAAGAATTTCGCGCGCCGAAATGCGGCGAGCCTCGTGCAGTTTTTCGCGTCCGCGCGTGGCTTCCGCGGCGCGTTGCTCAGCCAGGTCGGCGCGTTTCTTGTTCGACTCGAGAAAATTCTCGAAATGAGTGCGCGCTCGCTCGAAGATGCCGAGATCGTCGTCGAAATCCTTGAGCAACGATTCGACCGTTTGCTTGACCTGGTCGTGCAGCCGGTGGTCGTGATCGGATTCTTCCGACCAGCCCATGCACGCCTGCGCCATGCTGTCGAGCAATTGCCGTGCCGGGTGAGCTTTCTGTGCGAACAGGTGCTTGTCCAGAATTGCCGCCTTCAGGAACGGAATCTGCAGGCGGCCGAGCAGGGCCTGCATCTCCGGCGGCAGATTGCGATCCTGCAGGATGAACTCGAACAGCATGCCCACGAGGTCGATCGTGTCTTCGTCGGCGCCGGTGACGTGCGCTTTTTCGTTGCCCTGGAGTTTGCCCGCCTGCTCAATCAATTCCTGTTTGATCTGCTGGACGACTTGTGCCGCATCCGCGGCCGATGTGGCGTGGGTTTGCGCCATCATCGCCTGGTTCTGCAGCAGGGTCAGCGCGGACAGCAGATCGGTGGGCGCGATGCTTGGCGGGGCTACGCCGGATGGGCCGACACCGGATGAGCCGGCGCCGGGCAGATAATCCTGCGTCTGTTCTCCACCGGGCGCGGTTGCGCGGCGAGTTGCCAGCAGCGAACGCACGGTGTTGTAAATCTCTGCCTGCAGTTGTGCTGCGGCGGCGTCGTATTGTGGCGCGTAATTCTGGTAAGCCGGATCAGCAGCATCGCCGATTGGCGTCTCGACATTGCCCGCTACGACGCCGGCACCAGGTGGGAGCGCGGGGCGGTGTGGGCGAACGCCACCAGGCAAAGTGTGGCGAATCTGCGGAAGCACGCCAGCCTGGATCAATTGCGTATTGATCTCGTCGTATACCGCATCAAGGCCGGACATCACGTAGCGATCGAATAGTTTGTAGACGATCAATCTCGCCTGCAGGTTCAGCTCGAGTTCGTGCATCGCTACACGGAATGCCTGACACAGCGGCGCCGGAGCGATCGGGTTGGTGGCATCTTCAACCTTGGCGCCACCGAGCATCACCGACAGGCGCTGGTTGACCGCGTACAGCGGACGCGCCAGACGGTTTTCGGCCTTGGCTACGGTGCTGGCAATGGCCAAGGACTCTTCCAGTTCCTTGTCGTCGACCAAGGCCAGATCGCCGCTCTGACCCTGACCCGCATTTTCGCTTCGGACCGGTTGCAGCTTTCCAGCAGCGAAATCGTTGAAGACCTTGCTCAATTGCTCCTGGAACAGGCGTTCGACGAGCTGGCGTTTTTTGCGCACCTCGCGCATGCCGTCGAAATACTGGGTCTGTGCGGCATTGTTTTCGGCCTTCTCGGCCAGATCGAACAAGGCGTCGTCGATGTTCTCGAACAGGGTATTGACGAGACCCTGGATGCGCTTGAGCGCCGTGCCGCGCACGCTGCGCAACAGTTCGCCCAAGCGATCGCTGCCGGCGAGGCTGGCCTGGCGTTGCTGCAAATCGACAATCTTGTTGTTGTCGTTGGGGTTGTTCATCTAATCCTGCTCGATGACAGCGCAATCGTGGTTAAAACTGGCGCACGCGCCAGCATAATTGCTTGGCCTACACGGAGTGTGAACCATGTCACAACGCCGTAGCGGTATTGCCAGACGCGCCGACACGCCGACGAGTGGTGCAAACAAGTGGCTTGCCGCTGGTCAGGCCGGAAACGCATCCAGCTGCGTCGTGCCGATGGCTTCGTCGATGAGCATTACCGGTATATCGTCCTCGATGCGATAAATGACTTTTCCGTCGGTCGTGATCAAACCGGCTTGCAGCGATGTCGCCACGGCGGCGTTGGCGGTGGTATGCACGTCGCCTCGCGCGATGGCGCGATTGAGCGCGTCGATCTGTGTCTTGCTCAGCAGCTTGACCGGAGTTTTGGTCGCCGGGCAACACAGGATATCAAGCAGGCGTTTATCCATAAGATGCGAATCACTACGGGTTGTGCCTAGAATAATGCCTTTGCGGGGGTTTGGCCATGAAGACAGACAACGCGCCAGGCGTGCGCATCGGCGTGGTGATGGGTTCGCGTTCCGACTGGGATACGCTGCAGCACGCGGCCGAGATGTTGACGCGCCTGGGCGTGGAGCACGAAGTGCGTGTCGTCTCGGCGCATCGCACGCCCGATCTGCTGTTCGATTACGCCTCCACGGCGCAGACGCGCGGCCTGCGCGCGATCATCGCTGGCGCCGGCGGTGCCGCACATCTACCGGGAATGCTGGCTGCAAAGACGCGCGTGCCGATCCTCGGTGTACCGGTACAGTCGCATGCCCTCAATGGCATGGATTCGCTGCTCTCGATCGTGCAGATGCCGGCGGGCATTCCGGTCGCCACGTTTGCGATCGGCAACGCCGGTGCAATCAACGCCGCCTTGTTCGCCGCGGCACTGCTCGCGGCGAACGATGACGCCATTGCGCGCAAGCTTGAGAATTATCGCCGCGCCCAGACCGAACAGGTGCTGGCGAAACCGGATCCGCGCAGCGAATGAGCACGGTCGGCATTCTGGGTGGCGGCCAGCTTGCACGCATGCTGGCGCTGGCGGGCGCGCCGTTGGGTGTGCGTTTCCTGGTGGTCGACAACGCCGAGGATCCTTGCGCCGCGCAGGTGGCGCCGTTGCTTGCGGCGGACTGGCGCGATTTTGTGGCGCTGGAAAAATTCGCTGCGAGCATCGACGTAGCGACCTTCGATTTCGAAAATGTCCCCGCCGATACCGCGCGCTGGCTGGCCGAGCACACGCAGGTGTCGCCGAATCCGCATGCGCTGGCGCTGGCGCAGGACCGGCTGGCGGAAAAATCCCTGTTCCACCGGCTCGGCCTGGATACGCCGCAATTCGCGCCGGTGGATAGCTTGGTCGATCTGCAACGCGCCGCGCAGAGCATCGGCTATCCGTCGGTACTGAAGACGCGCCGGCTCGGCTACGACGGCAAGGGCCAATATCGTTTGCGCAGCGCGGCCGATCTGGATGCGGCTTGGGCTGCGCTCGGTGGTGCGCCGTCCATTCTCGAAGCCTGGTTTCCGTTCGAGCGCGAGGTCTCGGTGATCGCGGTGCGCGGCCACGATGGTGCATTTTCCACTTATCCATTAGTACAGAATTGGCATGCCGACGGCATCCTTTCGGTAAGTCTGGCGCCGGCACCGGATTCAGCCGTGTTGGCGCAGGCCGCGACCGCGCATGCGCGCGCGATCGCCGAAGATCTGGATTACGTCGGCGTGTTCGCGCTCGAATTGTTCGTCCGCGACGGCAAACTGTATGGCAACGAAATGGCGCCGCGCGTGCACAATTCCGGGCATTGGAGCATCGAGGGCGCGGTATGCAGCCAGTTCGAGAATCACATTCGCGCCGTGCTCAGTCTGCCGCTGGGTGACACCTCGGCGCGGGGATTGAGCGTCATGCTCAACTGGATTGGTGAACTACCGGATGCACGCGTGGTGTTGAGCGAACCGCGCGCGCACTGGCACGACTACGGCAAATCGCCGCGCGCCGGCCGCAAGATCGGACATGCCACGATTTGCGCCGACAACGCCGTCGAGATGTCTGCGCGTGTCGCACGTGTGGCGCGCGCACTCGGGCGTGAAGCGCAGGTGGCGCCGGTGCTGGCAGCGTTGGCCAGATAAACAAAAAGGGCCGCAGTATGCGGCCCGGGCATTGCGATAAATTTGCTTGCGGCGCCTTATTTCATCTGGCTGGCCGCGAATTCCCAGTTCGCCAGATTCCAGAACGCTTCGATGTATTTCGGCCGCGCGTTGCGGTAGTCGATGTAATAGGCGTGTTCCCAGACGTCGCAGGTCAGCAGCGGGCGATCCGTGCCGGTGATCGGCGTGCCCGCATTGCTGGTGCTGACCAGGCCGAGATTGCCGTCGGCGCGCTGCACCAGCCAGGCCCAGCCGGAGCCGAAGGTGCCGGCCGCGAGCTTGGAAAACTCATCCTTGAATTGCGCAAAACCGCCAAACGCTTTCTTGATCGCATCGGCGAGTTTTCCAGACGGTTCGCCGCCGCCTTTGGGACTCAGGGAATTCCAGTAAAACGTGTGATTCCAGGTCTGCGCGGCATTGTTGAACATGCCGGCCTGCGCTTTCTTGATGATGGCGACGAGATCGAGATTCTCGAACTCGGTGCCCTTGATCAGGTTGTTGAGATTGGTGACGTAGGCCTGATGATGCTTGCCGTAATGATAATCAATGGTTTCGGCCGAGATATGCGGTGCCAGTGCGTCGCGCGCCCACGGCAGGGCAGGAAGTTCGATCGCCATGTGAGTCTCCTTCGGTTTGCGGGTTCGGGTAGATTCGGACCTCAAGTATAAGCGTTGGCTGCTACAATTGCGGCCTTGGCGCGAGACTGTCTCGCGCGTTCACGCATCAGGCCATCATGGACACTCTAGAACGCATCAAGCAGACCGTCACTTCGCATCCCATCGTGCTGTTCATGAAAGGCACGCCGCAATTCCCGATGTGCGGATTTTCCAGTCGCACGGCGCAGGCGCTGAAGTCGACCGGCGCGGATTTCGCCTCGGTCAACGTGCTTGAGGATCCAGAGATCCGCGCCAATCTGCCACGTTATTCGAACTGGCCAACGTTCCCGCAACTGTTCATCAATGGCGAGCTGATCGGCGGCTGCGACATCGCTCTGGAGCTTCACGAAAGCGGCGAACTTGAGCGTATGGTCAAGGAAGCGGCGCACAAGGGTTGATGCGGCAGTGTCCGATGTAGTCGTGTTCGATGCAGCCAAGCCAGCACGCGAATTCGCGCGACTGCCGCCCGGCTGGACGCCCGCAGCCGACAGCCTGAACGGGCGGGTCGTGCTGATCGTCGGCGCCAGCGGCGGTCTCGGCCGCGCCAGCGCGCTGGCGGTCACGCGCGCCGGCGCGACGGTGGTGCTGCTCGGACGCAAGGTGGCGCGGCTGGAAAAAATATACGACGAAGTGGCCGCGCTGGGTCGCAGTCAGCCGGCGATCTATCCGCTGGACCTGGCCGGAGCCACGCCGCGCGAATACGCCGAACTGGCCGCCACGATCGTGCGCGAATGCGGCCGGCTCGACGGCGTCGTTCATGCCGCGGCGCACTTCAACGAGTTGCAACCGGCAGCCGACATCGCGCCCGAAGAATGGATTCGTTCACTGCACGTCAATCTGAGCGCGCCGTGGCTGCTGACCCAAGCCTGCCTGCCGGCCATGCAAAACGCTGCCGACGCCAGCGTGGTGTTCGTGCTCGACGATCCGGAGCGCATGGGCCGCGCCTTCTGGGGCGGCTACGGCGTCTCGAAGCATGCGCTGGATGGGCTCGCCTCGATCCTGCACCAGGAATGGGAAAACACTTCCGTGCGCGTGCATGCACTGCTGCCGGCACCGATGCGCACCTCGCTGCGGCGTGCCGCCTATTTCGGCGAAAATACGCAAGCATTGCCATTGCCGGACGCGGCGGCCGACGCCATTGTGTACTTGCTGAGTCCGGCCGCCGCAGCCGCGCGTGGGCAGGTGCTGGATCTGCGCGCGGCGTGACGGGCATTCCCGTCGCGCCATGGAAGAGTGACTTCCGCCACTAACCGGATCGGGCAATGGACAATTCGCTCACGACACTATCGGCCGGCATCCTGCTGTTCCTGATAATGGATCCGCTGGGTAATATTCCGCTATTCCTGGGACTGCTTCGGAATGTCGCGCCGGAACGCCGCCGTCGTGTGCTGGTGCGGGAACTGATCATCGCACTGATCGTGCTGTTCGTCTTCCTGCTCGGCGGCACCTACGTGCTCAAGGCGCTGCAGTTGCGCACTGAATCGATCAGCATCGCCGGCGGGATCGTGTTGTTCCTGATTGGCGTGAAGATGATCTTTCCTCCGCGCGAAGGGGGAATTTTCGGCAACAGCGGCAGCGGCGAGCCATTCATCGTGCCGATGGCAATTCCAGGCGTCGCCGGGCCGTCGGCGATGGCGGCATTGATGCTGCTGACCAATTCACACCCCGGCCGTACCGCGGACTGGAGCGTCGCCTTGTTCTTCGCGTGGCTGGCGACTGCGATCATCCTGCTGTCGTCCACGTATCTGTTCCGCTGGCTCGGCGAAAGCGTGCTGACCGCGCTCGAGCGCCTGATGGGCATGCTGCTGGTGGCGCTGTCGGTGCAGATGTTCCTCGACGGTGTGGTCGCCTACCTGACAAAAACCTGAGGATGTGCAGGCCGGTGCCCGGATCGAGCCTGAAACCTCATGGTCATATTCGGCGGATAGGCTGGGGGACGAAACCGTTTCGGTTCCTGTTAAGCTATAGTTAATTCATGCGCCACCGGCAAGGGGATTCGCTGCCGGAGCGTAGTCGCTATCCGCGGATCATTGGTCGACCACATCGCATACTGTTTGTGCGCGACGATAGGTCACGTTTTTGGCAAAGACGAGGTAAGCAACGATGAGCAAACGACTTGGGATGAATCTTCTGTTCTGGCTGCTTGCGTCGCTGTTTGCGATGTCGAGTGCGTTCGCGCAAGACACATCCTCACCGCCCGGCAACCAACCCAGCCAGACAGCCGCACCACGCCCCAACGCTGCCAGCACGTCGAATACCACGACCTCCAACGACACGCTGCGCGCACAGCAGATGTCCACCGTGCAGGTAAATGGGCAATCTTTATCGCGCGGCGGCGGCCTGATGTCGGTGCAGGAAGCGCCGAAGGCGGTATCGACCATCACGCGCGAGGCCATCGAGCAGGTTGCCCCCGGTGCCAACTTCACCCAGATGATTGGCACCATTCCAGGCGTGAATACGGCGGTTGACGACGTCACTGGACTGGCAAACGGCCATTACAGCATCCGCGGTTTCGACTCGTCGGACATCGGCATGACGGTCAACGGTGCACCGATTACCGATTCCGGCAGCTATTCGGTATACGCCACCGAATACGGCGATACCGAGAACATGGGCGACATCACCGTGTTGCAGGGCATCCCGGATGTTGACATGCCCGATTCCGGCGCCAGTGGCGGCCATATCGCATGGGCTACCATCGACCCGACACATACACCGGGCGTGGACATTTCCCAAAGCTTGGGCAGCAACGACTACACGCGCACCTTCATCCGCGTCAACACCGGCGATGTCGGCGATGTGCGTTCCTGGTTGTCCTATTCCGTGAACGATGCGGACAAGTGGCGTGGCGATGGTGACCAATATGTCACCAAGATCGATGGCAAGTCGTTGTGGACGATCAATGACGACGATTCCATCAGTGCCTCGTTGCAATACAACCGCGAACGAACCAACGAATATCGCGCGCTGACCATCGCGCAGGAACAGCAAAATGGTTACAACTACGATTACACCACCACTTGGATACCCTTGGCCGGTTTGTCCGGCAGTGCGTTGACCAACGCTATCAACAACGACAAGGAATACTACGGCCTGTTCACCAATCCCTTCCGCAGCGCAACGTTCAGCATGGATGGCGAATTCAAGCTCAGCGACAGCCTGCACCTGTCCGTCATTCCCTATTTCCAGTACGGCGATGGCGGTGGCGGCGGTTCGGGTACGGTTACCGAAAGCACATCGACGACCAATGAGTACGGTTACGCCAATCAGGATGTCAACAATGACGGCGCAGTAATCGATGGTTCCAAGGGCGTGGTCTACTCGTTTTCGGAGGCCACCACGTATCGACCGGGCGTGATCGCGAAGTTCAATCAGGATCTTGGTACGAACGACAGCCTCGAATACGGCTTCTGGTACGAACAATCGCGCAAGCAACAGCACAGCAACTACGGCGATGTCGACGCCGACGGTAACCCGGCCGATCTCTGGGATCAGTCCAGTTTTATTCTTTATCCGAGCGGACAGATCCAGGAGTTCTACAACGAGTACACCAATACCAAGAACGAGAAGGGCTTCATTACCAACAACTGGACGCCGAACGACCAATGGACCTTCGTTACCGGCATCAGCTATCTCTGGGCCACTCGCACCGGTTATTCCTACGACTATCCGGGTTCGCAGGCGGGTTATGATCAGCAAACGTTCGCGACCTTCGATAACACTTGGCACAAGTTCTTGCCTACCGTGGGCATCAAGTTCCAGCTAGACGATCGCAACCAGTTCTATATCGGCAGCGGCAAGACCTTCCGAGTGCCGACGAATACGGTCGCGATTCTGGATGCCCTGGTCGGCACGGCCAACGAAAACCCGGAAACGGCGTGGAATACCGACATAGGCTGGCGTTACTACGGTGATGCGCTATCGGTCAGTGCCGATATCTATCACAGCACATACTTCAACAAGCAGGAACCTGCCTACAACGCCGACAATCAAGAGTTCTACACGGCGATTCCGCATATGAATATGCAGGGCTTCAATGGTGAAGCCAGCTACAAGTTTGCGCCGAGTTGGACGGCCTATACTTCCTATACGTACACCCAGGCCAAGATCAAGGGCGACCTTGACGGTGGCCCGGGCGACAGCAATGTCGATGGCGGCTCCGGCATCTATCCGACTGACGGCAAGACCATGCCGGATACCGCGAAAAATATCGTCAATATCGGCGTCACCTATGACGACAAATCCCTGTGGGGTACGTTGTTCCTGCGTTCTACCAGTTCGCTGTATGGCGATTACATGAATACCGAGCGTGTTGGCGGCTTCACTACGCTGAATTTCAACAGCGGTTACCGTTTTGCCGACTGGGACTGGCTCAAGAAACCGTATGTGAAGCTCAATGTCTACAACCTGACCGATCGGCATGCGTTCTCGTACGTCTATTCACCCCAGCTTCTGGCCACGTCGGGCGGTGCGCTCTACCCCGAGTTGTACGCCAGTTCGCCGTCCTACGGCCTGCTGCAAACCCGCGCATTCATGGTCACTTTCGGCGCTTCGTTCTTCTGATCGATTTTCTACACTTCTCCGCTCCACAAGGCAAAGCCGGCACTTTCGAGTGCCGGCTTTTTTGCTTGCCGAGATTCAAATGGGCGGCTCGGTTTTACCTCTTGGCCGGGCAGCTGCCGGATAAATGCTCGGGGGAAACATCCGGATGCAACAAGACCGGCGCGCATAAGAACGCCAGTCTTTTTGCGTTAAGCTGATACATGGAACGACGGATAACATAAGGAACCAACATGTCATTGCCACCAGGCACCGTCAGTGCCCGCATCGCGCCCGTTGCCGGAATGGATGTGCTTTCGCGCAACGAAGTGAAGCTTCTGCACGATGCCAGCCAGGGCGGATTGCACGCGCTGCTGCGGCGCTGCGCACTGGCTGTGCTCACCTCTGGCAGCGAGAACGACGACGCATTGGGCATCTTCGAGCGCTATCCGGCATTCGATATTCAAGTACTGCAGCAGGATCGCGGCATCAAACTGGAACTTGCGAACGCGCCGGCGCGCGCATTCGTCGACGGGAAGATCATCCGTGGCATCAACGAGCTGCTGTTCGCTGTAGTGCGAGATATCGCCTACGTCGCCACCCAGATTGACGCCGGGCGTTTCCAGCTGGAAGATTCGCACGGCATTACGCACGCCGTATTCGAGATCCTCCGCAACGCTCGCGTGCTGCGCCCGAACATCGAGCCGAATCTGGCCGTATGCTGGGGCGGGCATTCGATTTCGCGGCTGGAATACGAGTATACAAAAGACGTCGGCTACGAACTCGGCCTGCGCGGTTTCGACATCTGTACCGGTTGCGGCCCCGGGGCAATGAAAGGTCCGATGAAAGGCGCGACGATTGCCCATGCCAAGCAGCGCATGCGCTCCAAGCGTTACATCGGTATCACCGAACCCGGCATCATCGCCGCCGAATCGCCGAACGCGATCGTCAACAATCTGGTGATCATGCCGGATATCGAAAAGCGTCTGGAAGCGTTCGTGCGTACCGGCCATGGCATCATCGTTTTCCCTGGCGGTGTGGGCACTGCGGAAGAAATACTTTATCTTCTCGGTATACTTTTGCATCCCGACAATGCCGGTATTCCGTTCCCGTTGATTTTCTCCGGACCACGCGAATCGGCCGCCTATTTCGAGCAGATCGACGCATTCCTG
The DNA here is from genome assembly GCA_963804695.1 of uncultured Gammaproteobacteria bacterium. Lineage (GTDB taxonomy): Bacteria > Pseudomonadota > Gammaproteobacteria > Xanthomonadales > Rhodanobacteraceae > Rudaea. The sequence continues at coordinate 1,539,215 of CAWDRH010000003.1, read as the reverse complement.
AAGCTGGCGCTCGGCGACGACGTCGCCCGGCGTTACCGCATCGTCGTCGGTGATCCGCAGGAAACCGCGCGGTCGATGAACAAGGGCGTGGACAAGGTACGCACCTACCGGATCGACAACAAGGACGCGTTCTTCTTCAATTGGGCGTTGACCATCGAGCATGCTTTCCAGCAGCCGTTCCGGCCAACACATGTCAATATGGCGGCGCTGAATCTGCATCGCGAACAGCCACGCCACCTGCTGGCTGCGGATCTGCGCCGCGCGTTTTCCGGCATCGTCGCCGGCAACGTCAAGGAAGAAGGGCTGCGCGAAATTGCCGCCAAGGGTCCGTTTCAAATCGACGGCGATCCGGAAATCATGCGCGCGCTGGATCGGTTGCTGTCGAGCTTCGTCGCCCAGCAGCGTATGAAGCTGCCGGGCAGTGCTTATGTGCCGTGTTATCGCGTCAAGACCTGATCGGCTCAGACGAAACGACGTTTCCTTGTGCTGCTCTGACGGGGTTCAGCCGTAATGCTCCTCGCGCGCGTCGTCGCGATGATGGTTGCTGAGTTTTTCCTTGTGTTTCTTGACCTGGCGGTCGAGCCGGTCGGCGAGCGCGTCGATGGCGGCATACATATCGACGGCCCGAGCATCGGCGTGGATGGTCTTGTTGGTGCCGCAGCGCAAGGTGGCTTCGGCCTTTTGCAACAGCTTTTCCACACTCAAGGTGACGGCGATCTCGTGCAGTTGGTCGAAATGGCGGACTATCCGGTCGAGCTTGCTGGTCACGTAATCGTGCAGGGCGGGAGTGACGACAACCTGATGACCGCTGACATTGATCTGCATAACAGTCTCCTCGAAGAATTCGGACTTTACCAACCGCCCTGCCGTATGCGCGCCAGTGCGTGAAACCGGCAGGTACATGAATTCAGACCCGTGATTTTCTGACTGGTTCCTCCTCAGCCGAGCCGGCTGCGTTCGTTGGATGATGGGATGTGCAGCGCCTCGCGGTATTTGGCCACGGTGCGTCGCGCGACTTCGATGCCGCGCCGGTTCAGTTCGGCCGCCAGTGCCTGATCCGACAGTGGTTTGACCGGCATCTCCTCGCCGATGAGCTTGCGGATCATCGACTGGATCGCGGTGGCCGATGCCGCGCCGCCGTCGACCGTGGATACGCCGGACGAGAAAAAATACTTGAACTCGAAGGTGCCGCGCGGCGTGTGCAGATATTTGCGCGTGGTGACTCGCGACACGGTGGATTCGTGCATGCCGATCTCCTCGGCGATGTCGCGCAATACCAGCGGGCGCATCGCCTCGGCGCCGAAATCCAGGAATCCGCTTTGCGCGCGCACGATCGCCGTGGCGACCTTGAGCATGGTTTCGGCCCGGGTTTCCAGGCTCTTGATCAGCCAGCGCGCTTCCTGCATCTGGCCGCGCAGGTAGCTGGCGTCGTCGCGTCGCGCGCGCGCGATCAGTCCGCTGTAGTGCTGATTGATCGTGAGCTTGGGCTGGCAGTTCGGGCTCAAGGAGACAATCCAGCGGCCGCCGTGCTTATGCGCGTACGCATCCGGGCTGACGAATTCGGTCTTGACCGGATTGATCTGTGCACCGGGTTTCGGATCGAGCGAGCGGATCAAGGCGATGGCAGCGTCGAGATCATCGGCATCGGTGTGCAGGCGCTTGCACAGGCTCGCACGATCGTTGCGTGCAAGTGCTTCGAGATGCTCGCAAGCCAGCACCCGTGCAGTGGCGTGACCGGGAGTGGTCGAGTCGAAGGCATCGAGTTGCACGCGCAGACATTCGCTCAAACTGCGGCTGGCGATACCGATGGGGTCGAAGTGCTGAATGCGATGACGCACCGCTTCGACTTCGTCGATGCTGACTGTGTACAAGCCGGCCAGATTGCCCTGCAGAACCTCGTTGCTCTCGTGCAGATAACCGTCGTCGTCGATTGCTTCGATAAGGGTGGCGCCGATCGCGCGATCACGCGCCGACAGCGGCGTGAGATTGAGTTGCCAGAGTAGATGGTCGCGCAGATCTTCCGGTTCCTGATCCTGCGATTCCATGCCATCGGCGTCGTCGGGAATCGGCGTGCCGTAGTCGCTGCGTTCGCGGCCAAAGTCCATCGGTTCGGCGTAATCGAGTTCCTCGCGTTCCGGCGATATCCCGTCATCGCTCGCGCTACCGGACTCGCTGGAAGTGTTCACCGCCGCGGGAATCGCGGCAGTTTCGACGCCGTCGCCGTCCTCGCCGTCGGGTTCGTCCAGTTCCAGCAAAGGATTGGATTCCAGCGCCTCGCGCAATTCCGTCTCCAGCTCTATGCTGGACAATTGCAGCAAGCGGATCGCCTGCTGCAACTGTGGCGTCAGCGCCAGCTGCTGGTTGATGCGGAGTTGTAAGGCAGGTTTCACAATGCGGCTTCCGGTCCCGGGCGATGAAGTGACAGCCACGAGGTGCAGCATAGCGCCGCCGTGGGGCTGTCCGTCAATCACCGGGAAAGCGCTATACTGCCTTGGTTGCCACTTCTCCGCCCGGCGCTGCAACGGCGCCGCCTACATGCGGAATTCCTTGCCCAGGTAGACTTCGCGCACCTGATCGTTGGCCAGCACATCGGCGGGTGCGCCTTTGGCCAGCACGGCGCCGTCGCTCATGATGTAGGCGCGGTCGCAGATACCCAGGGTTTCGCGCACGTTGTGATCGGTGATCAGGATGCCGATGCCGCGCGCCTTGAGCTGGCGCACGATGCGCTGGATTTCCACCACCGAAATCGGATCGATGCCGGCAAAGGGCTCATCGAGCAGCATGAAGCGCGGTTTTGCCGCGAGCGCGCGCGTGATCTCGACGCGCCGGCGTTCGCCGCCGGACAGGCTCACGCCCTTGTTGTCGGCGATATGCGAAATCTGCAATTCTTCCAGCAATGATTCGAGTTCGGAGCGGCGTCCTGCCGCATCCAGATCGGTACGCAATTCCAGGATCGCCAGCACATTCTCGGCCACGGTCAGGCGCCGGAATACCGACGGTTCCTGAGGCAGATAGCCGACGCCCAGACGCGCACGCACATGCATCGGCATCTGGGTGATGTCATGCTCGTCCAGAGTGATCCGGCCAGCATCCGCGCCGATCAGACCGACGACCATGTAGAACGTGGTGGTCTTGCCCGCGCCGTTGGGGCCGAGCAGGCCGACGACTTCGCCCTGTTCCAGAGTGAAGTCGAAATCGCGCACCACGGTACGGCCGCGGAAGCTTTTCTGTAATCCGACGGCATTTAGCATCAGGGCTGTACTTTCGGCTTGGTTGCGGGAGGTGCGGCCTTGGCGGCCTTCGGTTTCGGCGTGCCGGGATAACCGCAGTTGTTCGTGGTGGGTACCACGGGCTGCTGGCTCTTGGGCTCCATCACCATGTGCACGCGGCCGGTCGGGGATTTGTCTCCGCTTTCCATCTCGCCGGTATCGGTGTTGTAGACCATGTGTTCGCCGTGGAACTCGCCCTTGCCTTTCTGCACGACGATCACATGGCCGGTCAGGATGGCGATGCTGGTATCGTTGTGGTAGTCGATCGTATCGGCATCGGCGGTCATCAGGGCGCAGTCGCCATCGTGCAGTTGCTGCATATGCGCCTGATTGCCGGTCAGGATCACGCGCGTCAGGCTGCCGTAGTTGCCATTCGCGTCGACAACGCCGCTCGGGTTCTGGTAGATCGTCGCATGATCGGCATGCGCCTTCATCGAGCCTTGCGTCATCACGACGTTGCCGTCCATGTGGGTGATGTCGGGGTCGTTGGCCAAGCCGGACAAGCTCTGCGTACTTTTCTGGTAGTTGGCGTCGACGAAAAGCTGCTGGCTGCGATCCGTGCTGAGCGCGAACACGATAGCCGGCACCAGGGTCAGTGCACCGAGGCAGGCAAATACGACGACGGGTTTAGTTTTGAAGGGTGTCATGTTGGGAGGGCAACGATATCCAGTGAACATCCGACAGCAACTCGACGACTTTCAATTCCATATCGGCTTTCATGCCGATGCCATGCGCCACATGATTCGGATCGATGATGGTTGTCAACGCGGCGGTATTCAACCTTTTTTCCGGCGGCGGTGGTACTGGTGCTTTCTTGTCCTTGGGTGTTGTGGTGATGGTCAGGTCCGAAGTCAGCAGTTGTACCGGGGACACGGTGGCGGTGGGCAGCCGGTGCATTTCGACCTTGCCTTCGAGCCGCATGATCGTGCCATCCTGGTTAACCCAGGCAGAATCCGACGTGCCTTTCCACAGATTGTGGCTATTGTCGACGATTTCATAATTGGGCGTGGTGACGAAAATCGAGCCATCGTCCGTTTTGCGCGCCAGTCGCGGCCCGATTACGGTGAATGACAGCGTGCCGTCGTCAGCGAGTGCGTTCAAGGTGAAATTGGTCAGCGTGTAGTCCGAGCGTGGCGGCCCGACGAAATCGTTGCTGTTGTCGCGCGTCGCGAACACCCACACCAGCATCTGCGTCGCCAGCGCAACGACGGCAAGAGCAAAAATCGTCAGGACAACCTTGCGATCGATCACGAGAAGTGCTCGAGTTCGCCTTGCGATTTGCCCTGTGCGGCGAGCAGCAGATCGCAGACCTCGCGCACTGCGCCATCGCCACCACGCTGCTGGGTACGCCAGCGGGCTTTCTCGCGCACCCAAGGATGGGCATTGGCCACGGCGATGGCGAGGCCGACGCGCTGCATCACGGCCAGATCGGGCAGATCGTCGCCGCAATAGCTGGACTGCTCCGGCGTCAGCTTGAGCGCGTGGATCAACTGCTCAAAGCAGGTCAGCTTGTTTGCCTGATCCTGATACACGTGGGCGATGCCGAGTTCCGCGGTGCGCTCGGTGACCATGTGACTCATGCGCGCGGTGATGATGGCCACTTCGATGCCGTTGGCCATCAGGCGCTTCAATCCGAAACCATCATGGACATGAAACGATTTCGACTCGCGGCCATCGTCGCTGTAGTGCAGCTTGCCGTCGGTCAGAACGCCGTCCACGTCGAACACGGCGAGCCGGATTTTTGCGGCGCGTTCGCGGATGTCGGCGGGCAGATCGTTGAAGTGGGAGTAAGACATGGAATCCGGGCAGGAAGCGGCGGTGAAACCGTGGGCGGTATTGTGGTCGCTACAGGTTAATAAAGGCAAAACTTGATGAAGTCGGCGATGATTCAAACTGCGTCGGTACCCACGCCGATGTCCGGTTTTTTTGCGTGTAGCTCAAACCACCCGCGCCCGCAGCAAGTCGTGAATGTTGAGCGCACCGACGACGCGCTGATCGGCGTCGACTACCAGCAAGGCGTGAATCTTGTGCGCCTCCATCAAGCGCGCGGCTTCGATGGCGAGTTTGTCGCCGGTAATGGTTTTTGGTTGCACCGTCATCAACGCAGTGACCGGCGTCGTGCGCAAGTCGACGTTCTTGTTGTCCACGGCACGGCGCAAATCGCCGTCGGTGAACACGCCGAGCAGGCGCTGTGCGCTGTCCACAATTGCAGTCATGCCCAAGCCCTTGCGGGTCATTTCCATGAGCGCTTCGGACAGGTTCGTGTCGGCGCCGATGCACGGTATCTGTGCGCCGGTGTGCATGATGTCGCTGATGTGCAAAAGCAGGCGGCGGCCGAGACTGCCGGCCGGATGCGAACGGGCGAAATCCTCGTCGGTAAAGCCACGTGCTTCGAGCAAGGCAATGGCAAGAGCGTCACCCATTACCAGCGCGGCCGTGGTACTGGCGGTCGGCGCCAGGCCGAGCGGACACGCTTCGGCGGGCACGCTCACGTCCAGATGCACATCGCCCATCGTCCCCAGCGAAGAATCCGGATTGCCGCTCATCACGATCAGGGGAATGCCTTGGCGCTTGATCACCGGCAGGATCGTCAGCAATTCGTCGGTCTCACCGGAATTGGACAACGCCAGCACCACGTCCTTGTGCGTGATCATGCCCAGATCGCCATGGCTGGCCTCGCCGGGATGCACAAAAAACGCCGGCGTGCCGGTCGAAGCGAGGGTCGCGGCGATCTTGCGAGCAATATGGCCGGATTTGCCCATACCCGATACGACGACGCGACCGGGACATTCGTACATGAGCTGGCAGGCGCGCAGGAATTCGTCGCCGATGCGGCCTTTCAACACGTCTATCGCGCGCGCTTCGGTGTCGATCACGGTAAGCGCGCTGCGTTTGAGCGCGCCGGCGTCGAGCATCGGATTGGTCAGCGGCATCGTGGCGATGGCCTGGAGGCGTGCATTCATGATCGATGGACAGGGCAGGGAAAAGGCAGATTCGTCACGTTGCGGGTATCTGTGGCCGGCGAATTTGAGTACCATGCGCGTCCTTATTGTAACCTGCCTGCCCCCTGCGCGTGTCAGGACGGTCGAAATCGGGCCAGCGTTGCAATCCCATCCCCGTGGCATCAAGCCTGCTACACGCCACAATCCGGCCCCGAAATGGACACCCGAACAATCAAGACTCTGATCGAGCAAGGACTTCCCGGCAGCCGTGCCGATGTGCAGGGCGCCGATGGCGTGCATTTTGAGGCAACCGTGGTCGCCGCGGCAGTTCGCGGGCAAGCTTCCGCTGGCGCGGCATCGCATGGTCTATGCAACGCTGGGCGAATCGATGGGCGGCGAGATTCATGCGCTGTCGCTGAAGACATTGACACCCGACGAAGCAAACAAGGTCACTGATGGCAAAAATCGTAATTTCCGGTGGGGAACCGTTGAACGGCGACGTCTGGATTTCCGGTGCCAAGAATGCGGTTCTGCCCATTCTGGCCGCAACCCTGCTGGCCGACGAGCCGATCGCAATCGGCAATGTTCCGCATCTGCACGATGTCACCACGACGATGGAACTGCTCGGCCAGATGGGTGTGCAGCTGACCATCGATGAGCGTATGCACATCCACGCTGATCCGCGCACCGCGGATCGCTATTTCGCACCCTACGATCTGGTCAAGACCATGCGCGCCTCGATTCTGGTGCTCGGGCCGCTGGTCGCACGTTTTGGCCAGGCCGACGTTTCGCTGCCCGGCGGCTGCGCCATCGGTTCGCGTCCGGTCAATCTGCACATCCAGGGCTTGCAAGCACTTGGCGCCGAGGTCAGCGTCGAAAACGGCTACATCAAGGCGCGCGCAAAGCGGCTCAAGGGCGCGCGCATCGTCATGGACATGGTGACCGTCACCGGCACCGAAAACATCATGATGGCGGCGACGCTTGCCCGGGGCACCACCGTGATCGAGAACGCCGCACAAGAGCCCGAAGTGGTCGATCTGGCCAATTGCCTGAACGCGATGGGCGCCAGCATCGACGGCGCCGGAACCAGCACCATCGTCATCGATGGTGTGGAGCGCCTGCACGGCACGCATTACGAAGTATTGCCGGACCGGATCGAGACCGGCACGTTTCTCGTGGCCGGGGCGATCACCGGCGGTCGTGTACTGGCCAAGCGCGCGCGACCGAAGACGCTCGATGCGGTTCTGCAAAAACTCGAGGAAGCCGGTGCGCAGGTCAACACTGGCGACGACTGGATCGAGGTCGACATGCGCGGCAAGCGCCCGCGCGCGGTCGATGTGACCACCGCGCCGTATCCGGCGTTTCCCACCGACATGCAGGCACAGTTCACGGCACTCAACTCGGTCGCGGAAGGCGTCGGCACGATCACCGAGAACGTGTTCGAAAACCGTTTCATGCACGTGCACGAACTCGAACGCCTCGGTGCGGATATTCGCCTGGAAGGCAACAGCGCCGTGATCAAGGGCGTGCAGGAAATGTCCGGCGCGCCCTTGATGGCTACCGACCTGCGCGCTTCGGCCTGTCTGGTTCTGGCGGGGCTGGTTGCGAAGGGCGACACCACGGTCGACCGCATTTACCACATCGACCGTGGTTATGAGTGCATCGAGGAAAAGCTGGGTACGCTGGGAGCGAAGATCCGGCGGCTGCCGTCTTAACGTGCCGCAGTCGGCAACAACCGCATCGTAATCGTCTCGCCGTTTTTCTCTACTTGTTCGATCTGCACCGGCAAAAAGCCGCGTTGCGGTGCGAACCAACTCGTGGTGCTGCGCTTGCTGTCGCCGCCGCGATCGCGCTCGACCTTGATGGCGTCAATATTGCCGCCAGCCAGCGCCAGGGTTTCGTGGCCGCCATTTACGTAGTGCTGGTCGGAAACCTTGTCTTTCTCGACGACGCGATAATCAAGATCGGCAGCGCCGGATTTCAGTCCGGCCATCAGCGCCACGGTGACAAGATTGCGATCCATCGCCTGTGCATCGAGTGAAACAGTACGGTCCTTGCCATTGTCGTGTGTACTCGCGACCTTGCCCGACCAGTCACATTCGATGCCGAGATTGCGCGACTTGATCGCCGCTTTTTGCGCATAGCTGTAATGCAGGCATTGCGGTTTGCCAGCGTTCCAGCGAAAAGTGGATTTTTCCACAACGTCCAGACCCAGCAGGCTGGCCATGCCGACGGTGCCGTGGGTCTGGCTGGAGAATTCCCAATCGCCATCGCTCACCGCGCGCAGTTGCAGCGTGGCGTGGCCGAGTTCCTTGCCGTTGCGCAACACCTGATAGTCGGCCTGGAAGGGTTGCAGCGGGGCATCTGCCGCAAACGCGCTGGCCGCTGTGAGGAACAACATTGAGACAAGCAAAACGCGACGTCGAAACATGCGCTACTCCTGGATATCTTGTGATGCGCAGCCTGCCATGCGCAAGCTGAACGCGGCGTGTCGCGGTGGCAGTGTCAGATCGCTGTGAGCGTGTTGTCGCCGCTCAGGCGCAGCGGTGCGGCCAAGGCGTGGCCGTCGAAGAGGATGTCTATGGCGCCAAGCACGATGCGGCTGCGGGCGATCGCATCCACGCAGGCGATCAGCAACCGATGTTCCTGCGGCAACAATCGCGCGGCCAGCGAATCCGCTGTGTCGCCGGGCAGAACCGGCAGCTCGACTTGCGCGATCACCGGACCACCATCGAGTTCAGCCGTGACGAAATGCACGCTCGATCCATGCATGGCATCACCCGCCGCGAGCGCGCGTTCGTGCGTGTGCAGGCCGGGATATTTCGGCAGCAGCGATGGATGGATGTTGATCGCCTTGCCTCGCCATGGGCCGATCACGGCCGCGTCGATCACGCGCATATAACCGGCGAGAATGATGAGGGCAGGTGAAAATTCCGCGGCGCGCGCGAACAATGCGCGATCGAAACTAGCGCGATCCGGATAATCGCGTGGCGACAGCGCTGCGCCTGTAATGCCGGCTTCGCGCGCCAGCTCGAGCGCAGGCGCCCGGGCTTTGTCCGACAACAGCGCGCGGATGCGGATCGGCAACTCGCCGCGCTGCTGCGCGGCGACCAGTGCAGCGAAATTGCTGCCGCGGCCGGAAGCAAGGACGACGACGTCAAGCATCAGGTGGTCCGTTCAGCCAATGTGTACGCGGTCGGTTGCGCTCGTCACAACGACTTCGCCGATCGTCCATGCATTGAGGCCCAATTGCGCGAGTGCGTGGATCGTTGCCGCTGCGGCATCGCGTGCCACGATCACGGTGTAGCCGATGCCGCAATTGAACGTGCGCCACATCTCGTTTTGCGGAACATTGCCTTCGCGCTGCAGCCAGTCGAACACGGCGGAAGTTTCCACGCCGAGGAATCGAGCGCAATACCGAGACCCTCGGGCACCACGCGGATGATGTTTTCGGTAAGGCCGCCGCCGGTGATGTGAGCCATGCCGTTGCACACGGATGGCGGCTCTTGCAGGGATTCGCATACAGCTGCGCCAACAATTGCAAAATCGGCTTGACGTAGATCGTGGTCGGCGCCAGCAGCGCATCAGCCAGCCTCACGCCACCAATATCGAGATCGAAAGGATTATCGGCGCGCGCAAGGATCTTGCGGATCAGCGAATAGCCGTTCGAATGCGGGCCGCTCGAGGCAATACCGACGATTGCATCTCCGGATTTGATTTTGCCGCCGTCGATCAGCGAGGATTTCTCCACCGCGCCGACGCAGAAACCGGCTAGATCGTATTCGCCGGGCGGATACATGTCCGGCATTTCAGCGGTTTCACCGCCGATCAGGGCGCAACCGGCGAGTTCGCAGCCGCGGGCGATGCCGCTGACCACGCTCACCGTGGTGTCGACGTTGAGTTTGCCGGTGGCGAAATAATCGAGGAAGAACAAGGGTTCCGCGCCCTGCACGAGCACGTCGTTGACGCACATGCCGACCAGGTCGATGCCGATGGTGTCGTGACGGCTGAGCATCTGCGCCAGTTTCAGCTTGGTGCCGACGCCATCCGTGCCGGACACGAGTACCGGTTCCCTGTAGCGCCCGGCCAGCTCGAACAGTGCGCCGAAGCCACCGAGGCCGGCCATGACTTCCTTGCGGAAGGTGCGCGCGACCAGTGGCTTGATGCGTTCGACGACTTCCTCGCCGGCGTCGATATCCACGCCGGCGGCGCGATAGGTCAGAGCTTCCTTTTTGGACGGCATGGGCAGGCAACCGGTTACGGGGCGCAAATGATAGACGTTCGCGCCGTGATTGGGCAGACTGGTTGGGTCAGCCCCTTGGCCATCATCGGACCGCCCGCGTGGATTTCGCCTCTGTATTCCGATTTTTCGTGCTTGCCGCGTTGCTCGGGTTGACACCCTTCGCAGGCGCCGCCGGCCTGTACACCGGGCAGGCATCGGTCAATTCGCAATCCGATGCCGACCGTGCCGAGGCCCTGAAAAGTGCGCTGGGCCAGGTTGTGGTCAAACTGACGGGCGATGAGGCCGTGCTGTCGCGGCCCGAAGTCGCCAAGGCGGTTGCGAACGCGCCGCAGTATGTGCAGCAGTATCAATATACCCGCGATGTGACCACCGAGAACGGACAGCCGCAAACGCATCTCGTTCTGGTCGCGCAATTCGACCGTGACGCCGTCGACAAGATGCTGGCCGATCTCGGGGTAGGCCATGCCGGCGGCGGCGATGCCGCCCAGGCTGCCGCAGATGTGCAGCCGCAGAGTTATCGTGTCTGGGTCAGTGGCGTGCATTCGGCACAGGATTATGCCCAGGTGGTCGGTACGCTCGCGCGCAACGATCTGGTGCACAACGTACAGGCCGAGCAGGCGCGCGGCGATGGCATCGAACTGCGGCTCGACACTGCCGGGCCGCTGTCGCGCGTGCTGGATGCGCTGTCCAGCGGCCCGTTGCGCGTACTCAACGCCAAGCCGCCGGTGGATGGAGTGGATGCGTTGCTCGGGTTGCAGCAACCGTGATCGACCCTTGTCGGCCATGCCGCACAAGCTGACCGCCAGTGCGCCCCCGGCACCGGCGCTGTCGCTGTGGCGGCATCTGCCGAATGCGTTGACTTTTTTGCGCATGCTGCTGGTAGCGCCGCTGGCATGGATGATTCTCGCGTCGCATTTCGATTTCGCGTTGTTGCTGGCGGCCGCCGCTGGTTTGACCGATGCGCTGGACGGCTGGCTGGCGAAGCGTTTCGGCTGGCAAAGCTGGCTCGGTGGCATGCTGGATCCGATCGCCGACAAACTGATGCTGGTCGCGTGCTTCCTCTCGCTGGGCATGATCGGTGCGCATCCGGCTTGGCTGACCTGGCTGGTTGTCGGCCGCGATGTGGTCATCGTTGCCGGTGCAGTGGCTTATCACAACCTGATCGGACGCATCAGTGCGCAGCCGACCCTATTATCCAAATTTACCACTTGTATACAAATTGGCTACGTGCTTGCGCAACTCGTGCATCTGATCTCGTGGATTGATTTGCCGCAGGCGTGGCTCACAGCGGGGATCTGGCTGACTGCCGCGTGCACCATGGCCAGCGGCATCCAGTACGTCGCGGTCTGGTCGCGCAGGGCGCTCGATGCACGCAAATCGGAGACAACCCCATGACTACCCCGGTTGCGCTGCGCTGGCAGTTGCTCGCACTCGTCCTGCTGATCGGTGGCGCGATTTATCTGCTCGCGCCGGTACTCACGCCGTTTGCGATAGCGGCGCTATTCGCCTACCTGTTCGATCCGCTGGCCACGCGCTTGCAACGGCTTCGCCTCAGCCGTGCGGTTGCCGTGAGCATCGTCTTTCTGAGCCTGACCCTGTTGCTGATTCTGGTCCTGGTGCTGCTGATTCCGTACTTGCAGCGCCAGGTCGCGACCCTGATCAAGCATCTGCCGGACTGGATCGCCTGGCTGCAGAGCGATGCCGTGCCTTGGCTGAATGCAAAGTTTGATCTGGACCTGGACATGCCCGATGTGCAGCAATTGACGAGCGTGCTGCAGCAGCACTGGAAGGAAGCCGGCGGCGTCGCTGCGACCATTGTCGCGCAGGTGTCGAAATCGGGTTTTGCTTTGGTATCGTGGGGCGTGCGTCTGATCGTGATTCCGGTGGCGTTTTTCTATCTGCTGCGCGACTGGCGGGTCTTGATCGAACGTATCCATGAAGTGCTGCCGCGTTCAATCGAGCCGACGGTAGCGCGCCTGGCGCATGAATCGGACGAAACCCTCAGTGGCTTCGTCCGCGGCCAGCTGTCGGTAATGATCGTGCTTGGCGCGCTGTACGCGATTTCGCTTTGGGCCGTGGGCCTGGATGTCGGCCCGCTGATCGGCATCATCGCTGGCCTGATCAGTTTCGTGCCGTATCTGGGCGGCATCACCGGCGTACTGATGGGCGTGATTGCGGCGCTGGTGCAGTATCACGACTGGACGCATGTCGTGCTTGTGCTGGCGGTATTCGCCATCGGTCACGTGCTCGAAGGCTATGTGCTGGTACCGCGTCTGGTCGGCGAGAAAATCGGCCTGCATCCGCTCGCCGTGATCTTCGCGATCCTTGCCGGCGGCGAACTATTCGGATTCCTCGGCGTACTGCTGGCGTTGCCGGTGGCATCGGTGGTCATGGTGCTGTTGCGCTACGCGCATGAGCGTTACCGCGCCAGCGAACTGTATCGTCAGGGCCGCGAGCCTGCGATCATCGTTGCGGGCAGCGCTGGCGAGCCGGTGGCTGTCGCGGCAGGCAAGTCACCGCCCACGGCGCCCGCGGATCGCGCATGAGTGGGCAGTTGCCCCTGGTGCTGCGCTGGCCGGCACTGCAGCGTTTTGAAACCTGGGTGGCCGGCGACAACACCGTGGCAGTAGCGCCGATCGTGCATGCTGCCGAAGCTTCTGATGCGTCCTGGGTGTTCGCGAGCGGGCCGTCGGGCTGCGGCAAGACCCACCTGCTGATTGCCGCCTGTGCTGCAGCCGGCGAACGCGGGCGCAGCGCGCAATATCTCGCGCTCAAAAAGCTGCCGCTGGAACGCGCTGCGGCGATCCGCGCGTTTGGTGGCAGCGATCTGCTCGCTCTCGACGACCTCGGCGCCATTGCCGGCGATCGCGACGCCGAGCACGCCTTGTTCGATTTGTATAATCGTAACAAGGCGGAAAAATCCACTTTATTGTTCGCCGCATCGGCACCGCCGGGGCAGCTCGGAATAGGATTGCCGGATCTGGTGTCGCGCCTTTCCGCTTGCACGCTGGTGACGCTGAAACCGCTGGACGATATCGCGCGCCGCGAGGCGTTGCGTCAGCGCGCGCAGCTGCGCGGACTGACGCTCGACGATGCCGTGCTCGACTGGCTGTTTGCGCGCACGCAACGCGATCTGGGCAGCCTGACTACGTTGATCGAACGCCTGGATCGCGAATCGCTGGCGGCGAGACGGCGCATCACCGTGCCGTTTCTGCGCCAACTATTGGGCGGCGAATCCTAGTTGTGCGTTCAGTTCTGCCAATCGCTGCGGCGTGCCGATATCGCTCCACTCGCCACGATAATGTGTGCCGGTAACTTTGCCGGCGCGCATCGCTTCGCGCAGGATCGGCGCGATCGAGAATTTGCCCGACGCATGCCCTGCCAACAGTTCGGGCCGGTAGACGCCGATCCCGGCAAAGGTGAGGCGCGGGCTAGCCTCGTCATGCAGTTGTCCACCGCGCAACATGAAATCGCCTGCCGCATGCTGCGGCGGGTTGTCGACCATCACCAGATGCGCCAGCCCGTCCGGGTTTGAGGGCAGTGTGGAAAAATCGAAATCCGTCCAGATATCGCCATTTACGGCGATGAATGGCACGGCTCCGAGCAGCGGTAACGCCCGGAGCATGCCGCCGCCGGTTTCCAGTGGCTCGCGGCCTTCGTACGAATAGACGATGCGCAATCCCCAGCGTGAACCGTCACCGAGTGCCGCCGGGAATTGTTCCGCCAGATGCGATGTGTTGATTGCCACTTCGCGCACACCCGTGTCGGCGAGTTTTTCCAGATGTCGGACGATCAGCGATTTGCCGCCGGCAACGAGCAAGGGCTTTGGCGTCGCGTCCGTCAGTGGCCGCATGCGCTCGCCGCGGCCGGCGGCGAAGATGAGTGCACGTTCGGTCATGGCGGCGTAGAGATAGTTTCGTTAAGCGGTCGGGTGATATCGCGATTGCCGACCGCGCCTTGCAGCAAATTGGAAAAATCCACAAGTTGCGGATACAAACGCGTGACTGTCATTACATAGTTGAGTACCAGGGGCAGGTCGGCCAGGTACCCGGCCTTGCCGTCGCGATACCAAAGCCGGCAAAACAGGCCCAGCACCTTGAGGTGGCGCTGCAGGCCGATCAGATCGAACCAGTGCCGGAAATGTGCGCCGTCGACCGTGACGAGGCCGGCAGCGACCAGCCGCTGGCGATATTGTTCGACCCAGACGTCCACACGCTCGATCGGCCAAGCGATGTAGCAGTCGCGCAGCAGCGAGGCGAGGTCGTAAGCGATGGGGCCGAGCATCGCGCCCTGATAATCAATAATTCCCGGATTCAAGAATCCGGGAGCTATGACGGCGGGATTTTTTTGATCGGCGACCAGCAGGTTGCGGCTGTGATAGTCGCGATGCATGAAGCGGCGTGGCTGTTCGTCGGCTGCCCCGGCGATCAGACGAAGTGCGGCTTCGATCACGTCCCATTCGTTGCAGCTTGGCGCGTAACCGAGGTGGCGCTGCAGGAACCACTCGCCGAGCAGTTCCATTTCCGGAATCGTGCGCGTTGCATCGAAGTGCGGCAGATCGTTCGCATCGACTTGGGTCTGCATGACGAGCAACGCGTCCAGCGCGTCGTCATAAAGTACATCGACGTTCGCATCGTTCAATTCCGGCAGATAGGTGTGCGTGCCGAGATCCTCCATCAACACGAAGCCGTGTTCGGCGTCCGCGGCGAAAACCTCGGGTGCATGCAGCCCGACGGCGCGCAGGCGAGCGCCGATATTCAGCCACGGGCGAATGTCTTCCTGTGGCGGTGGCGCGTCCATCACGATGAGACTTCGTGCCCCAGCGCGCACTCGCCAGTAGCTGCGGAAGCTGGCGTCCGCGGAAGCAACTTCCACGGTGATATCGCGATTGCCCATGTGCAGGCGAGCGAAGTTCAGGCGCGCAAGGGCGCGATCTTGATCCATCGGGAAATTCTGCATGGCACCTGGGTCATGCCTAGTCTAACGGCAGTCGTTCGCGGTTTGACGCGTGTTCGTCAAAATAGTACCATTTAGGTACGCTTTAGACGATCATCTCGTTGCTCCTTGCCATCAGGAATGATGACAAAAGTGAGGCCGCTATGCTCCGCGTCAGCAAACTCACCGATTACGCCACGGTTGTGATGACCGTGCTCGCCGGAGTGCCTGATTCGAATAACCCGGGGAATGTACTCAGTGCGCAGGATCTTGCGGCGCGTGCGCGGCTGGAATTGCCGACGGTGAGCAAGCTGCTCAAACAGCTCGCTCACGCGCAATTGGTCGAGTCGTTTCGCGGCGTCAACGGCGGCTACCGGCTCGCGCGCACGCCCGAGCACATCAGCATCGCCGACATCGTGATCGCGATGGAAGGTCCGATTGGCATGACCGAATGCAGTGCGCACGCCGGGCTGTGCGATCACGAACCGCATTGCGGCGTGCGCGTGAACTGGCAACGCATCAATCACGCGATCGCACAGGCACTGGCGAGCGTCACCTTGGCGGATATGCTCGAGTCGCCGCCACGGCGCAGTGCGCCGATTCCGCTGCGGCTTGCGATGGGTTGAGGATGCATCGTGGCCATCGAACGCAAGGAAATCGAAACCGCGCTCAACCGCCGCTATGCGGCCGGCTTCGTCACCGATATCGAAAGCGACAGCCTGCCGCCGGGCCTGAGCGAAGACGTCGTGCGCGCGATTTCGGCACGCAAGAACGAGCCGGAATGGATGACCGCAATGGCGGCTCGAGGCATATCGCCACTGGCTGACGATGCTCGCCGCCACATTGGGCGAAACTGGAGATCGCGCCGATCGATTTCCAGGCGATCAGCTATTTCTCGCAACCGAAGAACCGGCCGAAATCGCTCGACGAAGTCGATCCGAAACTGCTGGAAACCTACGACAAGCTCGGCGTCCCGCTGCACGAACGCGCGCGTCTGGCCGGCGTTGCGGTCGATGCGGTGTTCGATTCGGTTTCGGTCGGCACGACCTTCCGCAAGGAACTGGCCGAGGTCGGCGTGATCTTCTGCTCGATGTCCGAAGCGGTGCGCGAGCATCCCGAGCTCGTGCAGAAATATCTTGGCTCGGTTGTGCCCGACCGGCGACAATTATTTCGCCGCGTTGAACTCGGCGGTGTTCTCCGACGGCAGTTTCGTGTTCGTGCCCAAGGGCGTGCGCTGCCCGATGGAACTGAGCACGTACTTCCGAATCAATGCGCGTGATACCGGCCAGTTCGAGCGCACCTTGTTGATCGCCGAGGAAGGCGCGAGCGTGTCCTACCTTGAAGGCTGCACCGCGCCGATGCGCGACGAGAACCAGTTGCACGCGGCGGTCGTCGAACTGGTCGCGCTGGACGACGCCAGCATCAAGTATTCCACCGTGCAGAACTGGTATCCCGGCGACGAGAACGGCGTCGGCGGCATCTACAACTTCGTCACCAAGCGCGGCGATTGTCGCGGTGACGCGCTCGAAGATTTCCTGGACCCAGGTCGAAACCGGTTCGGCGATCACCTGGAAGTATCCGAGCTGCATCCTGCGTGGCGACGATTCGACCGGCGAGTTCAACTCAGTCGCGCTCACCCACCACCGCCAGCAGGCCGATACCGGCACCAAGATGATCCACATCGGTAAGTACACCAAGTGCAAGATCATCTCAAAAGGGCATTAGCGCCGGACGCGGCCAGAACACCTATCGCGGCCTGGTCAAGATCGAGAAGGGCGCCGATGGCGCGCGCAACTACACCCAGTGCGACAGTCTGCTGATCGGCAAGAAGTGCGGCGCGCATACGTTCCCGTACATCGAAGTCAAGCATCCCGGCCGCGATCGTCGAGCACGAGGCGACCACGTCGAAGATTTCCGATGACCAGCTGTTCTACTGCCGCGCGCGCGGCATCGCCGAGGAAGACGCGGTGTCGATGATCGTCGACGGCTTCTGCAAGCAGGTGTTCAGGAACTGCCGATGGAGTTCGCGGTGGAGGCGAAGAAGTTGCTGGAAGTTTCGTTGGAAGGCGCGGTGGGGTGATGCTGAAAATCGACAACCTCCACGCCCGCGTTGCGGGCAAGGAAATCCTCAAGGGCCTTACGCTCGGCGTGAACGCGGGCGAAGTGCACGCGATCATGGGGCCGAACGGTGCCGGAAAATCAACGCTTGGGCAATGTCCTGGCGGGGCGTGACGGCTACGAAGTTACGCAGGGTTCGGTGGAGTACAACGGTGCAGATCTGCTGGCGCTGGAACCCGAACAGCGTGCTGCGGAAGGCGTGTTTCTCGCCTTCCAGTATCCGGTAGAAATTGCCGGCGTCAACAACACCTATTTCCTCAAGGCGGCGCTGAACGCGCAGCGCAAGTATCGCGGTGAAGCAGAACTCGACTCAATGCAGTTTCTGAAATCGGTGCGCGAGAAATTGCATGTGCTGCATATTTCCGATGAGTTGCTGCATCGCGCCGTGAACGCTGGTTTTTCCGGCGGCGAGAAGAAACGCAACGAGATTTTCCAGATGGCGTTGCTGGAGCCGAAGCTCGCAATCCTCGACGAAACCGATTCCGGTCTCGACATCGACGCGATGAAACTGGTCGCCGACGGCGTCAACGCGATGCGCGATCCGAAGCGCGCCTTCATCGTGATTACGCACTACCAGCGCCTGCTGGATTACATCGTGCCGGATTTCGTCCACGTGATGGCCGACGGGCGCATCGTCGAAAGCGGCGACAAGTCGCTGGCGCTCAAACTCGAAGAACACGGTTACGCCTGGATCGCCGAGCGCCAAGAGCCCAATAAAATCCGCGCAGGAGCCGCGTGAGATGGATGCGGCAGCGCTCGATGACCTGCTAGGTGGAACTGCACGTGGGCGAGAGGAATCCTGGCGTTACAGCAAGAATGCGATGCGTGCGCTGACTCAGCAGACGTTTGCAACCGCGTCGCCGGATGCCACGCTGTCCGCCGAAACCTTGCAGCGCATCGACTTGCCGTTCACCCGCGGCCGTCGCATCGTCATCGTCAATGGCGCGTATTCGCAGCACTACTCCGACATTGGCGAGCTGGCATCGACGATCAGCTTGCATCATGAGTCCGCGCAACATCTGAAAATCACCATTGCGACTGGATGCGCTGATCCACTGCACCTCGTCTATGTCAGCGCACCTGCGGATTCCGCCAGCCGTTGGCAGGCGGACTGCGAAGTCGAATTGCAAAGCGGCAGCGCCGGGTTGATCGAACAGCATGTAGGCGAACCGGGCTTGGACGTGTTCGGAACACTGACATCGCGGATCACGCTGGGACCCGATGCTGTACTACGCGCCATAATGATTTCCGACATTCCAGACTCGGTGTCGTTGCTGCGCAAGGGCTATTGTACGGTCGGCAATTCTGCTCTGTTCGCCACGATGCATGCCCACTTTGGTGGTCGGTTGCAACGCATCGAATCGTGTATCGATCTGGCCGGAACGACGAGCGGATGCAGCTCGCGCGGCGTGTTTGCACTGCGCGGCCGTGAACATGTGGACGTCCATCTGGATGTTCGCCACAACGCCCGCGACACGCGCAGTAATGTGTTCTGGCGTGGCGTTGCCGATCAGCGCGCGCGCGGCATATTCCACGGCGCGATCACGGTGGCAGCTGGCGCGGACGGTGCCGATGCGCAGCTGTCGAACAAGAATCTGCTGCTTTCCGCGAATGCAGAGATCGATACGCAGCCGGTGCTGGAAATCTACGCCGACGAGGTCAAGGCTAGTCATGGCGCAACCGTCGGCCAGCTCGATGAGCGCGTACTGTTTTATCTGCGCTCGCGCGGCATTCCGCTCGCGACGGCGCGGAACCTGCTGATTGCCGCATTTTGCCGCGAAGTATTCGATGGTGAAGTATTCGATGGCGTGGCGACGGATGCCTTGCGCGACCATCTCGACGCGGCGCTCGTTGCGCGCCTGCCGGCAGGCGACGCGGTGTGAAGGCGGTGAAGCCTGAACCGTTCGATCCGCTGCGCTACCGCAGGGACTTTCCGCTGCTCGCACGCAGCGTGCACGGCAAGCCGCTGATCTATTTCGACAACGCCAATACCGCGCAAAAACCGGAAAGTGTCATCGCTGCGGTTGACCATTTCTATCGCGAATCCAATGCCAACGTCGCACGCGCGGTGCATGCGATGGGCGAAGAAGCGACGACGGCGTACGAGGCCACGCGCGACAAGCTCACGCGTTTCATCAATGCGCCGTCGCGCGAGGAAGTCATTTTCACCAGCGGCACCACGCAATCGATCAACCTCGTCGCCTACAGTTATGCGCTGCCGCGGCTCGGGCCTGGCGACGAAATCCTGGTCACGACGATGGAGCATCACGCCAATATCGTGCCGTGGCAACTGGTGTGCGAGCGCAGTGGCGCGAAGTTGACTGTCGCGCCGATCACGCTGCGTGGAGAACTCATCGTCGACGAGTTCATCGCGCGTCTGAATCCGCGGGTCAAGCTCGCGGCAGTGACGCATGTGTCGAACGTGCTGGGCACGATCAATCCGATTGCGGAACTGGCGCGTGCCACACGCAAGCGCGGCATCCCGCTGCTGGTCGATGGCTCACAGGCGGCGCCGCATCTGCCGATCGACGTGCAGGCCCTGGGCTGCGATTTTTACGCGATCACCGGACACAAGCTGTTCGGCCCGACTGGCACGGGCGCCTTGTGGGCACGGCGCGAGCTGCTCGAATCGATGCCGCCGTTCTTCGGTGGCGGCGAAATGATAAAAAGTGTGAGTTTTGAGAAAACCGTCTTTGCGGATCTGCCCGGAAAATTCGAGGCGGGCACACCGAATATCGCCGGCTTCGTCGGCCTCGGTGCGGCGCTGGATTATGTCGAAGCCGTCGGTCGCGAGCGCATCGTCGCCTACGAGCGCGAATTGCTCGCCTACGCGACCGCTGCGTTCAAGTCCGTGCCTGGTCTGCGCCTGTTCGGCGAGGCACCGGAAAAAGCCGCGGTGCTGGCATTCCTCATTGACGGCGTGCATGCGCATGACCTGGCGACGCTGCTCGACCACGAAGGCGTGGCCGTGCGCTCCGGCCATCATTGCGCGCATCCGCTCATGCAGTTTTATGGTGTGCCGGCGACGCTGCGCGCGTCGCTTGCGTTCTACAATACGCGCGACGAGGTGGATCATTTTGTTGCGGCGCTGACGAAAGTGCGAAAACTTCTGGCTTGAGTCGGAGTGTGTTGATGCGAATAATTGGATTCTCCTACTAGCGAATTCTTGATGGACACCGCCGATCACAAAGCCGAGCTGCAATTCCGCAACGCGACTGCCCTTGATATTCCCGCAATCGTCACGCTGGTCGAGTCGGCCTACCGCGGCGATTCCGGCCGTCGCGGCTGGACCACCGAGTCCGATCTGCTGGATGGTCAGCGCGTCGACCCGGCAGGAGTGATCGGGATAATCGCCAAACCTCACAGCTATGTGCTTCTGGCGGAGCAGGGCGGCGCACTGATTGCTTGCGCGCACATCGAGAAACAGAATGAGGTCTGCTATTTCGGCATGTTCGCAGTGAATCCCGGGTTGCAGGGCGGGGGCACCGGCAAGCAGATGATGAGCGAAGCGGAACGCATTGCGCGCACGGAATGGCAGTGCGTGCAGATGGAGATGACCGTGATTTCGGTCCGCGACGAACTGATCGCCTGGTACGAACGCCGCGGTTATCGGCGCAGCGGCGTATTCAAGCCGTTTCCCTACGGCGACGAGCGCTTCGGCATTCCGAAGCGTGCGGATCTGCGCTTCGAGCTGCTGGTCAAGACGCTGTGAGCACGGCTCGATGAAGGATTGGCTCCGCGTCTGCACACTATCGGAATTGTTGCCGGGCGAATTCAAGGTCGTCTGGGACGGCGACGTCTCGATCGCGGTGTTCAATATCGACGGTGAGTTGTACGCCATCGAGGATGTGTGCACCCACGATGGCGGCGAACTCGCCGGCGGCGAGCTGCATGGCTACGAGATCGAATGCCCGCGTCATGGCGCACGCTTCGATCTGCGCACCGGTGCGGTCTGCCGTCCGCCGGCGTACACGCCGATTGCTTCATTTCCAGTCAAGCTGGAAGACCGTGTCGTGTATACCCGCGACGATCGATGGGACTGACTCGCGCGCGCGTTAGGCCAGCTTCAACCGGTTGGCTATTTCCAAAGTCGGGAATTCGTGCAAAAATGAGAATGATTCTCATTAGTGCCAACGTTACTAATTGTCGAACTGGGGAAATCGTCCATGCGAATGCCGAAACTGCAACCGTTGTGCGCCGCGCTGTTGATTGCCCTGTCCCTGCCTGTCTTGGCGGTCGTGGAGGAATCCGCCAACGTGGCGCCGGCCACTCCAGATACATCGGATGGGAGTCCGTTGACGCCCGGTCCGGGTCAGACGCTCGACGAAGTGCAAGTCACGGCAAACACCAACGGCTACAAACCCGATGCATCGACCATCGGTGCCAGGACGCCGACCGCGTTGCGCGATATCCCGCAATCGGTGATCGTGATCGACCAGGCCGTACTCGAAGCGCAGGGCGCGACCTCGTTCCAGGATGCGCTGCGCAATGTGCCAGGCATCACCATCGGTGGTGCCGAAGGCGGCCAGATCGGCAACAACATCAATTTACGCGGCTTTACTGCGCGCACCGACATCTATCTCGATGGCGTGCGCGACCGTGGCCAGTATTATCGCGACATTTTCGATCTCGATTCGATTGAGGTGCTTGAGGGCCCATCGTCCATGTTGTTCGGCCGCGGCTCCACCGGTGGCGTGATCAATCAAGTGAGCAAGATACCGCTGCTGCAATCGCTGGATGAAGTCACCACCACCGTGGGTACGGACGATCGCTATCGCGTCACCGGCGATCTGGACCAGCCCATGTCGGACACTTCGGCAGCGCGCTTGAACCTGTTCGGCCAGGATATGCACTCCACCCGCGACGTAATGAGCAACCAGGATGCCGGCGTCGCGCCGTCGTTTCGTTTCGGCATCGGCACGCCGACCGAGATCACGCTGTCGGCGCTGCTCCAGCACAATGACGACATGCCCGATTATGGCCTGCCGCCGGTCAATGGTCATCCTGCTGCCGTCAATCCCGACAATTTCTACGGCTTGACTGACGACCACACGATTCAGGACGTCGCGGTTTTTTCCGCGCGTATCGAGCATCACTTCAACGACAACATCACGCTGCGCAACCAGACCCAGTACAGCCATTACACCATCGACGCGCGCGAGACGGCGGCCAATTCGATCGTGACCGCCGATGGCGTGACATTGAACAAGACCACCGGTAACTACACGACCGATCCGCTCGCGGATCTTTACGCGCAACTCGCCAGCCACGACCGCGACATCCACGATTCCTCGCTCGACAACCAGACCGATCTGGTCAGCAAATTCGCCACCGGCACCTGGACGCACACGCTGATCACCGGCGCGGAGCTGGGAAGTGACATCTACACGAATCAAGCTTATACCCGCAACAATTTACCGCTGCTGTCGTTGCTTGACCCGGTCTACATTCCGACGCCGTCGAACGTGACCACGACAGTCGGCAACTATGCCGATGGCCACGCCGACACCGCCGCCGTCTACGCGAACGATACGATCAAGCTGAACCCGGAGTGGCAGGTCGTCGCCGGCCTGCGCCGCGACCGCTTCGACGCGGATCTGACCAACACCGTTTCGCTGCCGCCGAATGCCGATCAGACCGTCTATTTCACCAGTGTACGCAGTGGCGTGATCTATCAGCCAAATGACCAGCAGTCGTACTATGTTTCCTATGGCACCTCGTTCGATCCGTCACTGGAAACCTTGACCGTCACCAACGGCACCCAGGCGCTGCCACCGGAAAAGAACAAATCGTTCGAGGTCGGCAGCAAATGGGACGTGTTCGACGATCGCCTCGATCTCACTGCGGCGGTGTTCCAGGTCGAGCAGACCAATGCGCGCACGGAAACCTCGGACGGCGAATACGTGCTCGACGGCGATATCCGCGTGCGCGGCGGCCAGCTTGGCGCCAGCGGACACGTGACCGACAACTGGCAGATCTTCGCCGGCTACACTCACCTGAACGCACTTATCGTCAAGGCGCTCGACGGCACCCAGGGAAACATCCCGGCAAACACACCGAAGAACAGCACATCGATCTGGAACAGTTACAAGCTCGCGCCGGATTGGGAAGTCGGTGGCGGCGCGACTTATCTTTCGCAGCGCTACGCCAGCAACACCGACGTGGTTTCCGTCGGCGGCTACACGCGCTGGGACGCTACCGTCGCGTATCATCAGCCAAAGTACGATCTGCGCCTGAACCTGCTCAATCTCACCAACAAGCAGTATTTCGATGCCTTGATCCCGTCGGATGGCGGACGTGCGGTACCCGGCATCGGACGCACGGCGATGGTGACGGTGGATTTCCGTTTCTGATTATTGCCGTTTGCGGCTACCTGCGAGGCGTGAACCATGCTGGTAAAGATTCCCAACGTACTGACCGCTGAACAAGTGCAGCTTGTCCGTGCCAGACTCGATGCGCCTGACGCGCCTTGGGTCGACGGCCGCGCGACGGCCGGTCACCAGGGCGCGCGAGTCAAGCAGAACCGGCAGATCGCGGAAAATTCGCCGCTGGCCGCCGAACTCGGCGACTTGATCCTGGCCGCGCTGGAACGCCACCCACTATTCATCAGCGCCGTGTTGCCGCAGCGCGTCTATCCACCGTTGTTCAATCGCTATGACGGCGGTATGCAGTTCGGCAGCCACGTCGACGGCGCCGTGCGGCTGCTGCCGGGTTCGGGGCACAAGATTCGCACCGATGTTTCCGCGACGCTGTTTCTCGCGCCGCCCGATTCCTACGACGGCGGCGAACTGCTGATCGAGGACACCTATGGCACGCACACGGTCAAGCTCGCCGCGGGCGACATGATCGTCTATCCCGCGAGCAGTCTGCACCGCGTCGCGCCGGTCACGCGCGGCACGCGCACCGCAAGTTTTTTCTGGGTGCAGAGCCTGGTGCGCGACGATGCCCGGCGCACCTTGTTGTATGACCTGGATCGTTCGATTCAAAGCCTGAACCAGCAGCATGCAACGCATCCCGCGCTGGTCGCATTGACTGGCGTTTACCACAATCTGCTGCGCATGTGGACTGACACTTGAGTGGAATAGTAAGTAAATGGAAAAGTATATTTATCCGGTGAGTGACCTCGCCGCACCACGCTCCCGTCTCGGTGTGGCGCGCTTGATTCGCCAGCTGCATCTGTGGATCGGGGCCTGGGGCGCCATCGCTGCAATCCTGTTCGGTTCCACCGGATTCATGCAGAACCATCGTGCGATCCTCAAATTGCCGCAGGGCGAGGCGACCGAGGTGTCGGATGTCGAGATCGAAGTGCCGGAAGCCGCACGCGTCTCGCCCGAGGCGCTGCGCAACTGGCTGCGCGATACGCAGCACGTTCCCGTGGACACGGTGCGCGCCCAGTCGGGTGCGCCGGGACAACTCAATGGCCAGCGTGTACGCCAACCGCCGCGCTGGCTGTTTTCCGGCGGCAATGCGCGAGTTATTTGGACGACGGAATACACGCCGGGCAATGCGACCGTGCAGGTGCGCAATACTATACAAAGTCCGTTGGCCGTGATGAGTCGCCTGCACAAGGGCGTAGGCGGAGGCGTCGCCTGGATTCTGCTGACCGACAGTTTTGCGCTTGCGATGATTGCGCTCGGCATCAGCGGCTTGTTGCTGTGGGCGCGCGGCCGCAGCATCCGGCAGGTGGCGTTCAGCGTCGTGGGTGTAGCGGTGATCGCGCTGCTGCTGATCGGCGGCAGCGCAATTATTTAGCTTGAGACGAATCTGGTTGTCGCGTGAATCTCACGATCAACACTTCACCACCACCGACCAGCACGAGGCTGTCGGCGGATTCGTTGGGTTCCAGCAAAAGTGAATCACCGGCCTCGAGTGCCGGCGAGTCCTCACGATTCTTGATCGACGCATTGCCGGAGACGATGTAGACGAACCAGGTCGCGTCTGGCATCGCCGGAAAAACCATTGGCCCGACCAGAGGGCGATGCCAGATCTCGGCCGTGACCACGTCGCGCCGCAAGATGATGTTGAAATCGCGCACCGGACCGGAAAGCAGCTTGCCGTGGGTTTGCCATTCACCGGCGAAGCGGAAAAATTGCAGGCGGCGATCCAGGCGTACGCTGGGTACGGCATCGAAGCGCAGTTCCATGCCGATGCCTTCGAGCAGCGCGATATGCCGTTCGCAGCCGATAAATGTGGAAAATGCGCCATCGCTTTCGATCTCGGCGATGCTCACGCGCCAGTCGAAGATCGCACCCACGGCGCTTGCGGACTCCGGCGACACGGCCAGTTCGGTGGTCCAGCCGCCAGCGTTTTTCCAGCGCATGCGCCGATAGTCGGCATGACGCAGAACGCGCACGCGCATCAGCGCGCTCCGGCTGCCGCAGCGGATGGGAAAAGCGCGTGCAACTGCGCCGTCGACGCCGCCAGACTTTCATCCCAGGCGTAACCGACGATGCGTTGCCCGGTCGCGGCATCGTGGAAATCCTCTTCGTGTCCGGGGGCGAGCAGGTGGCGATAGTCCACGGTGACTTCGGTGCCGGCAGGCAGGTCGGTCAGCGCGAACACGAAACCAAGGTGCCATAATCCATAGGGTGTGAATGAGTGGTTGATATAGCACTCGTCCGGCCATTCCGGCGTGATCGTGTAACGATCCTCGAACCAGCGCACCGTCGCGCCGAGCAATTGTTCGGCATCCGGTTGCGCAAGCACCTCGTTCCATTTGTATACTTTCCGGATATCGTCCGGTGCGGTGATCAGGCGCCCGGCTGCCACGGATTCATCGAGAAACAGGCCCTTGCCGGCACCCGGGATCAGTGAAGCGGCAACGTGATAGCGTGGAAGAATCATGTTTTTTGAAAAGTGCGGCCAGGCACGGCTGCTTTTTGATGTTCGCGATCCGGGATGATCGCATGAATTTTGAAAAGTGCGGCCAGGGACGGCTGCTTTGTGATGTCCGTGATCCGGAATGATCGCATGAATACCGGATGCGGTGCACCCGCGCGGCGCGCTACACTTGTGCATTCCGCCATTCAAGGTGCGCCATGGAATCCAGCCAAACACGCGATTTCGTTTCCGGGCTGTGGGACAGCCAGATCGTTCCGCAACTGGTGGAATACATCAAGATCCCGAACAAGTCGCCAATGTTCGATGCGCAGTGGGCCGAACACGGCTACATGGATCAGGCGACCACACAACTTGCCGCTTGGGCGAAAGCACAACCGATCAAGGGAATGACGGTGGAAATCGTGCGCTTGCCGGGCCGCACGCCGCTTATCTTTATAGAAATCCCCGCAACCGGCAACACCGCGGCGGCCGATGATTGTGTACCCACCGGCGCGCCCCGCGACGGTGGCGATTCGGTACTTCTATACGGGCATCTGGACAAACAGCCCGAGATGACCGGTTGGTCGGCGCATCTGGGGCCATGGAAACCGGTGATCGAGGGCGACCGGTTGTACGGCCGCGGTGGTGCCGACGATGGCTATGCGATCTTCGGGTCACTGGCGGCGATGCTAGCGTTGCAGACGCAGGGCATCGCGCATACGCGTTGCGTGGTGATGATCGAGGCCTGCGAGGAGTCCGGCAGTTACGATCTGCCGTATTACGTCGACGCTCTTGCCGCGCGTATCGGCAAGCCGTCGCTCATCGTTTGCCTGGACTCCGGCTGCGGCAATTACGATCAAATGTGGCTGACCACGTCGTTGCGTGGTCTGACCGGCGGCAATCTGACCGTCACCGTACTTGAGGAAGGTGTGCATTCCGGCGATGCTTCCGGTGTCATTGCGTCGAGTTTCCGCATCCTGCGCCAGTTGTTGTCGCGGCTGGAAGATGAAGTGACCGGCAAGATCAAGCTGCAGGAACTGTATGTGGAAATACCGCCGCAACGCATCGAACAGGCGCGGCGTACCGCGCAGGTCCTCGGCAAGGCGGTTTATTCCAAATTTCCCTTTGTGGACGGAATGCGTCCAGTCAGCGAGGACCTGACCGAGCTCGTGCTCAACCGCACCTGGCGTCCGGCGCTGGCGGTGACTGGCATGGCCGGCATTCCACCGCTGGATTCCGCAGGCAATGTACTGCGCCCGTTTACTGCGATGAAGCTGTCGCTGCGGCTGCCGCCGACGCTCGATGGAAACGTGGCCGGCGAACGCGTGAAGCAGTTGCTGGAAGCGAATCCACCTTACGGTTGCAAGGTGGATTTCGCCATGGAAAAAGCCTCCTCCGGCTGGAACGCACCTGCGCTCGCGCCGTGGCTGGAGGCTGCGGTGGATGCCGCTTCACGCGAATACTTCGGAGCGCCACCGGCCTACAACGGCGAGGGCGGCAGCATTCCGTTCATGGGCATGCTCGGCGAGAAATTCCCCGGCGCACAATTCCTCATCACCGGCGTACTCGGCCCGCATTCCAATGCGCACGGTCCGAACGAATTCCTGCACATCCCGACCGGCAAGCGCGTGAGCATGTGCGTGGCAAAAGTCGTCGCGGATCACTGCCGCGCCAGCGCACAAGGCCTGACGACCGGTGTCGCCGCAAACAAGGCGCACACGGTTAAGGGCGGCGACGGTTGTTGCTGAGCAAACGAGTGGACTGATTCTTGACCTGGAGGCGGTATGCGTAACGCAATCGTTTTGAGTCTGGCGATGATTTTTTCCTGCGCCTTGGCACATGCGGATGGTGATGCTGCAGCCGGCAAGACGGTATTCCAGAATCAATGCGCCGCCTGCCACACCAGCGAAGTCGGCAAGAACGGTTTCGGACCGTCGCTGGCGCAGGTGCTGGGACGCAAATCCGGCACCTTGGCCGGCTATAAATATTCAGCGGCGATGGCTAACTCCAGCCTGGTCTGGGACGCGAAGACGCTGGACGAATTCCTGACCTCGTCGAACGCGAAAGTGCCCGGTACGGCGATGTCGGTCGCACTGACTGATGCGAAATCGCGCGCCGATGTGATCGCCTACCTGGCCTCCCTCGGCAATGCGCCTGCCACGGCGCCCGAGAATGCGGTCAGCGCCAAACCGGCGACGCCGTTGGGCACGGGTCCGACCAGCGACGAATTGCTGCACGCGGCAGACGATACACAGAACTGGTTGTATGCGAGCAAGGATTACCGTGGTCAACGTTATGTCGCGCTTGATCAGGTCATCCCGGCGAACGCTGCGAGCCTGCGTGCCGCCTGCATCTGGCGCTCGAACCTCACCGGCTCGATGCAAACCAGCCCGCTGGTATACAAAGGCACAATGTATTTCACCATCGACGAGACCACGGTCGCGATCGACGCGGCGACTTGTCGCGAGCGCTGGACCTATACCTGGAAGATGATCGGTGCCGCACTGTCGAAAACCAATCGTGGCGTCGCCCTCAAGGACGGTCGCCTCGTGCGCGGTACGCCAGACGGTTACCTGATCGCGCTGAACATGGCCGACGGCTCGCTGTTGTGGAGTCGCAAGATCGCCGATGCGGGATCGAGCCAGTACCTGAGCATGCCACCACTGATCTACGGCGACATGATCATTTATGGTCCTGCCGGCGCCGACTGGGGCTCGAAGAATTGGGTAGGCGCGTTCAGGCTCGACAACGGCGAACCGTTGTGGCGCTTCAACCTGATTCCCGATGCGAATGAACCTGGTGCCGATTCGTGGAAGGATCCGAAATCGCGTGAACACGGCGGCGGCAGCCTGTGGACGCCGTTGGCGCTCGACGCCGAAAAAGGCGTGCTGTACGTGCCGGTCGGCAATCCGGCGCCGGATTTCTACGGTCAGGCACGTCCAGGCTCGAATTTGTATACCGACTCGCTGGTCGCGCTCAATGTCAAGACCGGCAAGCTCAGGTGGTATCACCAGTTCGTGCACAACGACGTGCACGATCGCGATCTGAGCCAGGTCAGCCCGATCTTCAGTGCCAGCGTCGACGGCAAGCCACGCGATCTGATCGCGGTCAGCGGCAAGGATGGTCTGTTGCGAGTGCTCGACCGCGACAGCCACAAGATGCTGTACGACATGCCGATCACGACGCGGACCGATTTCGACAAGGCACCGACGGTCGATGGCGCGCACGGTTGCCCCGGACTGCTCGGTGGCATGGAGTGGAACGGTCCGGCCTACAGTCCGGCGACAGGAACCCTGTACGTCGCCACTGTGGACTGGTGCGGCACGTTTACCCGGCTGCCCAATCCGCCGCAATTCGCGCAGAACGCACATTATTATGGCGGCGCGGTCACGCCTGATCCGCGCGATCAGTCCCGCGGCTGGCTGTACGCAATCGACGCCGTGACCGGCAAGGTGCGCTGGCAGGAACAATGGCCGACACCGCTGGTCGCCGCTGTCACCGCCACCTCCGGCGGCGTGCTGTTCACCGGCGATCTGGACAACAATTTCCTTGCGATTGACGCGGGCAGTGGCAAGACCTTGTACAAATTCAATACCGGCGGCTCGATCGGTGGCGGTGTGTTGAGTTACGCACTCGACGGCAAGCAGTATGTTGCCACGACGTCAGGGGTGGTATCCGGATTCTTCGGTGGCACTGGCACATCGGCGATCATTATTTTCTCGCTACCATAGCCGCTTGCCTGCGTGCTGCAATGTGAACAAGTTCACGCTGCGATATCACCAGCCATGTCAGGATACGCGCATTGATCGGGAGACTGGTCGTGCGCGCGATGCTGTTGTTCCTTCCATTTGCCGTGGCGCAAGCTGCATCTGCGCAAATGTTGCCGATGGCGAGCGCCGAACTTGGCCCCGCGCCGGTGCTTCAACCCGGTGCCTCCACGCAGTCATTCGTTCCGGAAGCATCACCCGCAGCCGCCGCCGCAATCAGCGTGAATCCCGCGAATCGCTACGAGGTCAGCCTGCTTTATCGCAACGTCTACGTGGCCGAGGATTCGCTGACCAACGGCTGGAACGGCAGTGTTTCGCCATGCAATGCTGGCGCCACCGCACAGGCCTACCAGAATGCGACGCTCGAACGCGTCAATGTGTTCCGCGCCTTGGCGGGTTTGCCGGGCAATATTGCTGCATTCAGTGCGACGACGGACCAGACAGATGACCAGCAAGCGGCCCTGATGATGGCCGCGAACCGGCAGTTGAGCCACGCGCCTCCGAGCTCCTGGACGTGCTACACCGCAGCGGGTTTTACCGGGGCCGGCAAATCCAATCTGGCGCTGGGCGAGGGCGCGGGCTTCAACTACAACGGCCCGACGGCGATCGAAGGCTATATGGAGGATGACGGCAGCAGTACTGACCCAAGCGCGAACAATGAGGTGGGCCACCGGCGCTGGATTCTCTATCCGCCGCAGTTGAACATGGCCGATGGCGATGTCGATTCGGTTGCTGCGACCAGTTACTGGTCCTCGGATGCGCTATGGGTGTTTGGCCCCTACGGTTCGCGCCCTTCCACGCCGAACGGCATCGCCTGGCCGCCGCGCAGTTATGTGCCGTGGCAGTTGCTGCCGTCGATTTCGAATCGCTGGTCGCTGTCACTCCAGAACGCCAATTTCAACAGTGCCGGTGTCGCCATGACGCGCAACGGTGTTGCGCTTGCCACGCCAGTGATCGATCCGCCGCAGGACAACGGGCAGCCCGGCGGCAGCTACATCGGCGACAACACCTTGGTGTGGGAACCGACGACCGGCAGCGTCACCTACACACAGCCGGTGCAGGATGTGGTTTATCACGTATCGGTCACCGGCATCACCGGCACCGGTGTGCCGACGAGCGTGAGCTACAATGTGACCGTGATCGACCCCTACGACGCCATCTTCGCCGATGGTTTCGATGGCGATTAAACCGCGTGCATTCCAGAAGCCGTGACACTTGACAGCGGTCAGCGCTGGCCTTGCGGACGCGCCGGCAGCGTTTGCAGATAGACCCACAACGCATCGAGTTCGGTATCGCTGAGGCGGGCGAATGCCTGCCAAGGCATGAACTCGTCGATGGTCGAGCCATCGGGTCGCATGCCCAGCCGCACCGCGGTATAGAAATCCACTTTCGACCAGCGGCCGATGCCGGTGCCCGGATCGGGCGTGAGATTCTGCGCGTCACGGAAACTCGGCGGCGAGCCGGGCACGTGCCCGCCGCTGAAGTGCGTGCCGTGGCAGCCGCTGCATGCGGTCATTGCCAGATAAGCGCCGTATTCGGCGGTTGGCGTAACATCAACGTGTGCGACATGTCGAGCTTGCTGGTCAATCTGCAACGCTTCGACCAGCGGCATCTTCCCCAGCAGGAAGAGGACGCGCGCGAGTGGGCCGGCGACCGCTGGTGGAACCTCGCGGTCGATCGCCGGTAGCGCCGTGATGTAGGCGATCAGGTCGGCGGTATCAGCGTCGGTCAAGCTGCTGTAATCGTGCGCAGGCATGTACAGCAGCATGCGGCCGTCGGCTGCCAGACCGTGGCGAATGGCAAGTTCCAGCGCGCGTGCGTCGAGCCGGGCGCCGTCGCCGCCTTTGCCGCGGGTCAGGTTGGGACCGGCGATGCGGCCGATCGGAAACGCGTCGACGATGACATTTCCGGCCATATCCGCGCCGTGGCAGTCGGCGCAGGTGTGCGTGATCGCGATATGTTCGCCGCGCGCCACCGCGTCGGGACCGGTGGGTATCGCCAATGGCGGTTCGCTGACTGTCAGGTGTTGTGCGAGCACATGACCGGTGCGCCAGTACACATAGCCCATGGCGATGGTCAGCACGATCAGCAACGCCCCCAGAAACTTCAATACCCCTCGAACGTTTTTCATATCGCGTCCCCACGCGTGATGGCGACTTAACGCATCGCCGGAATCTTCAAATTGCCGTAGCGGCAGGAATTGCGCACACGCCCCCCACAGGCCTGCGGCGCAAGGCTGTCCTTGTTCAAGCATACACGCACTTCGGCCAGTTCGCTGCCGGAGTGGCAGGCGATACTGATCATGCTGTCGTTGAGCCCCGGATTGACCTGGATGAACGCTTGCACGACATCAGTCGCACTCAGCGATGGCGCCGACTGCGGCGCGGACAGTGCGGGCGGAATCTTCACGCTGGCGAAGGCCCGATCGGCCAGATCGAAATAAGCTTTCGGATCGAGTCCGGTGCAGGCGCCGTGCGTCTGCCATTCATGCTCGATCAGATGACGGCTGGGCATGAACGCCATGGTTGTCGCGATGGTTGTTTCATCAGGCGCGTCCGAGCTGTGGCAATGCTGCGGCCAGCTGCCATTAGTGTTTTGCGGCCACAGGCCATGCAGCACGAAACCGAATCCCTTGTGCGTGCACTGTTCGGGTTCGTCTGGATGCGTTTCGCAGAAACTGGGCGACCACGACAGCGACATTAGGTAGTAATCGAAGTTACCCGGCTCGTTGTTGCCGGCATTGCGATTGTGGCTGTGGGCAAAGACGCCGGATACGACGACAAGACAAAGTATACAAATGGCGATGATGGAGCGCGCTGCGGTCATGGTCTTCTCACTGGCGGCATGAGCGGTGGAGTCTGCCAAACTTCGGCGGGTTCGCCAACCGTATTCGTATCGTGCTGTATTCGTATTGGGCTGTCCGCGCCGATTTAGTGATCGAGCAGGTATTCGCGCAGGGCGACGGCGTTGTTGTGCTCGGTATCGGCAGTGGCAAAGACGAAGGTGACTGTACCTTTCGCAAGCAGGGTCCGCAGGGGAGCCAGCGCCGCGGCGTTGCTGTCGAGCTCGGAAAAATACTTTTTGCGGAACTGTGGCCATTTGGCTGGATCGTGGCTGAACCACTGGCGCAGTTCGGTGCTCGGCGCGATGTCATGCAGCCACAAATCGAGCTTGAGCAGGTCCTTCGATTTGCCGCGCGGCCAGAGTCGGTCGACCAGAATGCGCTTGCCATCGCTGCCTGCGGGAGGCTCATTGGCGCGCTTGAGATGAATGGTTGGCATTGGCGTATTCCAGAAATCGTCAATGCAAGATTCCGTCAATTGGCGACGACGATCAAGCCGCACGGCTGCGCTATAATTGTCGATCCGAATTCCTGCTTCCGTGCACATGACCCGACGCATCATCCAACGCAGCTCGCCGATTCACGGCAATGGCGTCTTCGCCGCACGCGATCTGCCCAAAGGCATCACTCTGATCGAATACCGCGGTCGCCGTCTCACCCACGCGCAGGCCAATCGCACTTACGGTGGCGAGGTCGACAGCGGCCACACGTTTCTGTTCACTCTCAACGAAAAATACCTGATCGATGGCAACGAAGGCGGCAACGTCGCGCGCTGGATCAACCACAGTTGCGAACCGAATTGTCAAGCCTTCGTGGTCGAACATGAAGGCGGCGATCCGCGCCGCGATCGCGTGGTGATCGATACTCGCCGCGCGATCCGCAAGGGCGAGGAACTGACTTACGACTATGGCATCACCCTGGAGGAACGACAGACGCCGCAACTCAAGCGCATCTGGGCCTGCCGCTGCGGTTCGCCGCGTTGCACCGGCACGATACTCAAGCCCAAGCGTGGCAAACGCGGATAGGCTTGCGTCGCTGCGCGTCAGAGATCGCGTGGCGTGCCGTCGTTCTTGCCGGTGCGCAGGAACAGGCTGAACGCCAAGGCCATCAGTGTTCCCGCGATTGCCAGGCCGCTGTAAAACGTCACGCCGTCCGGCGCTGCGCCGCGGCCTCCGGTCACAGCGGGCGGCTCAGCGTCAACTTGCGCAACCGGTTTGACAATCGGAGTCACCGGAGGATGCGTCCCGCGACGCTCTGGTGCCGCTGCCAGCTTTAGCGGTGCCGCTGACGGTGGTGGCTTGACGCCAGAAGGTGCTGCCGGTGCGGCTTCGACCCGCAGCGGCGGCGATGCTGGCGCAGCGCTGTCGCTTGCCGACGGGTTGACGTGTTTCATGACGGAAACATAGGTTGGTGGCGGCGGCGGAGGTACCGCCGGCGTGTCCGTTGCGCTTGCCGCTGCTTTTGCATCTGCTGCTTGCGCTGCATTGCCGCTGACGTTATTCGCCGCGGCCTGCCCCGGCGCTGCGCCAGCGGCGATGCCTGCCAGTAGCGTGGAGCCATTCGGCGTCGTCGCACTCTGTGCTTGTTGATTTTGCTGCACGAAGCCCGAAGACTGCGATTGCACGTTCGATGTGGGATCGGTGCTCGTGCCGCCGACTGACGGAATAACGCCAGCCGAGGTGGCGCCGACGCCGGCAGAAGCCTGTACGCTGACGGCGCAAGCGGCGAGCAGGAGGAGAAATCGAAGTGCGTTGGTGGGCATGACGGTACGGATCCGATTGCGGAATGCGGCTATCTTAGCCTTAGAATCGTGCCAGTCCAAAGGCTACGGCTGCGCCGCAGAGGAATGACTTCGTGGATACCCTTTCGCTGATCCGATCGATTGCGCTGTTCGACCTCTTGTCGCCGGAGGATCTGGCCGTGCTGGGCAACTCACTCGAAGTTCGCGCTTTCAAGGCTGGTGCGACGATCTTTGCCCAGGGTGACCCTGGCAATGCGATGTACATCGTGCAAAGCGGACGCGTGGATATCTGTCTGCCGGGGGATGCGGCGCGCCGCATTTCGCTCAAGGAAGTCGGCCGCGGGGAGTTCTTCGGCGAATTGTCGCTGTTCGACGCGAAGCCACGCAGCGCCAGTGCCCTGGCGGCCACCAATACGGTGTTGCTCGAGTTGCAGCACGCCACGCTGACAGGTTTTCTCGACCAACGTCCACGCGCGGCGATGGCCATCCTGCGCACGATGAGCGGGCGCCTGCGCGAGACCAACGACCTGCTGAGCACGCGGGTGACGCGCAATGTCGATGAGGAACTGGACAAGACCGTATCCTGGACCGATCACCTGGCCGACGTGGTGGCCGAACTCAACGGCAGTTGGAAATTCATCTTCTTCATCATCGCGATCACCGCCGGTTGGTGCGTGGTCAACACCGGCTGGTTCATGAGTTCTCCACCGGATCCTTATCCTTACGAATTCTTCAATCTCGCCCTGGCCATCCTGGTCGGCCTGCAGGGACCACTGATCGTGATGAGCCAGAACCGCCAGGCGCACAAGGACCGCGCCCGTGCCGATGCGGATTTCAAGGTCAATCTGAAGAACGAGGTCAACATCGAAAGCCTGTTGCGCGAACTCGTCGATTTGCGCACCGAAGTTCGGCAAAGGAATCGACAGCCAGGTGCGGATCGCGAAATTGTGGAGTCGCAGGAACTGATGTGATCTGCACCGTCATCCGGTACGAACGGCCTATGGCGTGGCCGCGAGTGTCCTGCGACCATCGACCGGCACGTTTACCCGCAAACCGGCGCGATCGGGCCGAATCCGCTTGGGCCGAATCGAGGAGATAGCCATGCGTTACTTCGCCACCCTTGTCTGCCTGCTGTTGGCGGCAGTCTTGCCCGCATACGCGCAGACACCGCTGGTGCAGACGCCGACCCTGTCGAAAACGGAAATCGCGTTTGCTTATGCTGGCGATATCTGGATCGTTTCCCGCCAGGGCGGACAGGCGCGTGGACTGGTGCGCGGCGCGGTGCGCGCAAGCAATCCGGTGTTTTCGCCCGACGGTGCGCAAGTGGCTTTCAGTGCAAGAACCGACGGCAACGCGGATGTCTACGTCGTTCCCGCCAGCGGCGGTGAACCACGACGCTTGACCTGGCATCCTGCCGACGATATTGCCGTTGGCTGGACGCCCGACGGCAAGGAGGTGTTGTTCAGTTCGCGTCGCGACAGCGAGAACGATTCCGGCAAGTTGTACCTTGTGCCGTTGAGCGGCGGCCTGCCGCAGCCGCTGCCCCTGCCGCGGGCGGAGTCAGGGTCCTATTCGCCGGATGCGTTGCACATAGCCTACGAACCGGATTTGCAGTGGGAACCGGACTGGCGCGGTTATCGCGGTGGCCAGACGGCGCACATCTGGATCGCACGCCTCGCCGATTCGAGCATCGTGAATGTTCCGCGCGACAACTCCAACGACCGCAATCCGATGTGGGCAGGCGACAAAGTATACTTCTTGTCGGATCGCGCCGGCGCGGACGCGCTCTACGCCTACGACGTCGCCTCGGCCAAGGTGACTCCGCTGCTTGCCAACAATGGTTTTCCGATCGATTCCGCGGCGGCGGGGCCGGGCGGCATCGTGTATACGCAGATGGGCTCGCTGCACCTGTTCGACTTCGCCAGCGGCAGCAGCCAGCGCATCGACGTGCGCGTTGCGGCGGACCTGCCGCAGGTGCGGCCGCATTACGAAAACGTGGCCAAGCATATCGAGAACGTCGCCATTTCGCCGACCGGCGCACGCGCCGTGTTCGAGGCTCACGGCGAGATTTTCACCGTGCCGGCCGAGAAGGGCGACATCCGCGACATCACGCGCACGCCCGGCAGCGGCCGAGCGCGATCCGGCCTGGTCGCCGAACGGCAAATCGATCGCGTACTTTTCCGACGCTTCCGGCGAATACGCGTTGCACATCCGCAACCAGGACGGCATCGACGCGCCGCGCTCGATCGATCTCGGCACGCCGCCATCGTTCTTCTACGGCCCGTTGTGGTCGCCGGATTCGGACAAGATCGCCTACAGCGACAAGCGCCTTAACCTCTGGTACGTCGATCTTGCGCATCCGGCGCCGGTGAAGGTCGATACGGACATGTTCGACACGCCGCTGCACGACTTCAGTCCGGCCTGGTCGCCGGATGGCAAGTGGCTGGCGTACACCAAGCAATTGCCCAACCATCTGCGTGCCGTGTTCGTGTATTCGCTGGCCGGCCACAAGGCTACGCAGGTGACCGACGGCATGAGCGATTGCCTGTATCCGAGTTTCGACAAGAACGGCAAATACCTCTACTTCACCGCCAGCACCGACATGGGCCTGTCGACTGGCTGGCTCGACATGACCAGCGAAGCGCATCCGGTCACGCGCAGCGTGTATGTCGCGGTGCTGCGCAAGAACCTGCCGTCGCCGATCGCGCCCGAAAGCGACGAGGACAAAGGCGTGCAGGCCGCTGCGGTAGATGGCGAAAAAGACAAAGGCAAGGACAAAGGGAAAGACAAGGACGATGCGAAGTCCGCCGATCACGCGGTCGACGTGACAATCGACTTCGACGGCATCCTGCAGCGCACGCTGGCCCTGCCGATCCCGCCGGCGAATTACATCGGCATGGCGGCGGGCAAGAGCTGGCGAGTTGTTCCTGCTGCAAGCAGCACAGGTCACCGGAGAAGGAGAAGAACCGAGCATCTTGCAGAAATTCACGCTCAAGCAGCGCAAGGTCGACAAGCTGGTCGAGGGTGTGACGAAGTTCGCGTTGTCCTTCGATGGCAGCAAATATCTTTATGCGCAAAAGGATGACTGGCACATCGTCAAGAGCGAGGCAGCGCCGAAACCGGGTGAAGGCAAGCTGGCGCTGGAGTCGATGCAGGTGTATGTCGTTCCACGCCTGGAATGGAAGCAGATGTACCGCGAGGTCTGGCGCATCGAGCGCGACTTCTTCTACGACCCGCACTTTCACGGACTGGATCTGGCCGCGGCCGAAAAACGCTTCGAGCCATTCCTGGCCAGCGTCGGCGAGCCGCGACGATCTCAATTTCCTGTTCCGCAAGATGCTGGCTTACATCTCGGTCGGGCACATGTTCGTGCGCGGCGGCACCTATCCGGACATGCCCAAGATCGAAGTCGGCCTGCTCGGCGCCGATTACGCGATCGCCGACGGCCGCTACCGGTTCGCGCATATCTACGATGGCGAGAACTGGAATCCCGATCTGCATGCGCCGCTGACCCAACCCGGCGTCGATGTCAAACCCGGCGAATACCTGCTCGCGGTCAACGGCCGCGAATTGCACGGCAGCGACAATGTGTATGCATACTTCCAGCAAACCGTCGGCCAGCAGGTCGTGTTGCGCGTCGGCCGGAATCCCGATGGCAGCGGATCGCGCGCGGTCACGGTGGTTCCGGTCGAGAGCGAACACGGTCTGCGGCATCTCGCCTGGATGGAAGCCAATCGCCGCAAGGTCGATGAACTCAGTGGCGGCAAGCTCGCCTACGTGCATCTACCCGACACCGCGGGCGGCGGCTTCACCAATTTCAATCGCTACTTCTTCGCACAGACCGACAAACAGGGCGCGGTGATCGACGAACGCTACAACCACGGCGGCCAGCTCGCCGACTACATCATCGACCTGCTGCGCCGTCCGGCTGATGGCGCGAATCATGACGCGCGAAGGTGCCACCTATTCCGAACCGACGCAAGCGATCTTCGGCCCCAAGGCGATGCTCATCAACCAGTTTTCCGGCTCTGGCGGCGACGCCATGCCGTGGTACTTCAAGCGTACCGGCATCGGTCCGCTGATCGGCAAGCGCACCTGGGGCGGTCTGGTCGGCATCGGCGGCTATCCGCCGTTGATCGACGGCGGCACGGTTACTGCACCGCGCTGGGCGCTGTTCGGTACGCAAGGACAGTGGGAAGTGGAAAACCGCGGCATCGCGCCGGACATCGACGTCGAGCAGGATCCCAAACTCGTACGCGAGGGCCACGATCCGCAACTGGAGCGCGCGGTTCAGTATCTGATGAACGAGTTGAAAACCCATCCGGCGCCAACGTATCCGGATCCGCCCTATCCGGATTTCCATCCGATGTTGTCACCGATGGATGCTGGCGGATAGATGGTTACCGGATTGCCGGTTGTCTCGGTACTGAAGCTGGTTAGCGATTGACCAGCTTCATCGTCGCCTCCGGGTAACGCGAGCCTGCCACAACGTCCGCCGGAAACACGGTATCGATTTTGCCGCGAGTTCCGCGGGGGGCAGTTGCACATCGATGGCTGCGATGTTTTCGTCGAACGCGGCGCGGCGGCGCGATTGCCTGCGGCGTAATCACCAACGATACCGGTGCCGGCTAGAAGGTTGCGGTGCAGCGGGCACGACTTCGCCAATCTGTTGCGTCCATTAGCTGAATCTGCAGCGGAAAGTGGTCAGATACTTGCGTTCATGATCTACTGACCTGCCCGGCAAATTGATCCAGGGTGATAGAGAGTTTAGTGGATTATTCGCGCGGCGCGTTGAATACGCGGGGTGCTTTGCTCCAACGATCAAAGCCGCTTGTGAAACGAGCGCGTGGACATGCATTAGCAGAAGGAAGGTTACCTGAGCATTCTCCTCACGCGCGCGCGCGCGCGTCGCCCTACTTGCAAAATCGCACCGGATCGCGTGGTCAAGAGCAGTTGTCCGTTGCAGGAGGTCACGCGCGTCACGGCATCGACGTTGATTAGCGTCGAACGATGGACACGCAGTAAGCGCACCGCAGGCAACGTGCTTTCCAACTGATTAAGTGATCCGTGCATCAAATGGCTGCGCGTCGCCGTGTGCGCCTGCACGTAATCGCCGTCGGCGGCAAACCACTCAATATCGTCGAGGGACAGACGTTGCCGTCCTCGTCCCGACTCGACCCAAACATGCGTGGGAGGCGAAGCCGGTTGGCGCGCACGAAGGGTTTGCAACGGTGCTTCGAGTGACGAAATGCGCTGTGTGTCGTCGTGCGTCGCAAGCCGCGCACGCGCACGTTCGACCGCATGCTGCAATCGCGCAGGATCGACCGGCTTCAACAGGTAATCGGCAGCATCCACTTCGAACGCCGCGACGGCGTACTGCGGCCAGGCGGTCACGAAGATCACCGCCGAAGTGGGCATGGGGTGGAGCCGGGCCGCCAGTTCCAGCCCGGCCAGCGCGGGCATTTCAATATCGAGGAACAGCAGGTCGATCGTCTCGTGCGCCAGCGCGTTCAGCGCTTCCAGCCCGTTCGACGCCGTGCCGCTAACCACGACGTCAGGAATTTCCCCGAGCAGACACGCCAACGCGCTGCGAGCGAGTGGTTCATCGTCGACGATCAGCGCGCGCAGGGGCTCGTTCACGGTGTAGGCAGATGCACGCGTGCGACGAAACCGCCGCTGGGCCGGGCGTGCGCGGTCAGCCGTGCGGCGTCGCCGTAAAGCAAATGCAGGCGCTCCCTCACATTATTCAGTCCCACGCCGGATACCGGTACGTCCTGTTCTGGCGGAGAGCGACCATCGTTCTCCACGCTCAGCACTAGTTCGTTTTGTTCGAGCGAGGCCGACAACCAGATTGTCATGTCCCCTGCGTGACCGCTGAGCGCGTGCTTGATGCAGTTTTCCACCAATGGTTGCAGTATCAAAGCCGGCACGTTGTAGTCGAGCAGCCCGGACGGAACCGATTCGTCGTAATGAAGACGCTCGCCGAAGCGGATCAGTTCGATCTCGAGGAAATGCCGTACCGAGGCGAGCTCTCTCGACAGCGGCACCGTGCGCGGTGCGTTGCGGTCGATCGAGTCGCGCATGAACGCCGACAACGCCAGCAGGCAGCGCTGCGCGCGCGCGTTATCGCCCTCCAGCACCAGTGCGTACACGGTGTTGAGTGCGTTGAACAGAAAATGTGGATTGATCTGCTGTACCAGCAGCCGATGCTGGGCGTCAATGGCGGCGGTGGTGGCTTGCGCCAGCCTGACCTCTCGATCGCGGCGCGCGGCATCGGCGGTCAGCGCGAAATACAGCAACATCCACGCGCCGAACATCCAGACCATCGGAATCTGTTCCAGGACGCTCGTCCACGTGGGTCCGCCCCAGCGCGGCACGATCACGTGCATGACGAGTTCGTGAAAAAAGGCAACTACGGCGGTGGCCGCGATCACTGCCACGACTACCACGACCGTCAGAATCCTCGAGCCCACACGCCCCTGCATCATTCCCAGCACGCGGCCCATGCCGAGACTCAACATGGCGCCGAGCGTGAATACGGAGATGCCGCGCAGCGAGTGATCAATCTGGAACGGCAGCGGCTCGAACACGAAATTTGTCAACCATATGGCGTAACCCAGCACCCACAGGATGAGGGTGGCGAGCACGAGCGTGTTGAATCGCGGCATGTTCATGGAGCAGAGCGTGCATGCGCGCGCGGAAGATGGCAAGTCCGTTGACCGATGAATTCGCGCCGTTCGCAGATTTTCCGTTGACCTGTGTGCGTTTTGTCGCGCATGTTTAACCATATCGGAACGGAGCGTGTGATGTGAACGACTACCGTCGTCTTGGCGCGGCTTGCATCGACAGCGCTGGCCTTGCACATGCTCAACCCGATGTCATATGC
Organism: uncultured Gammaproteobacteria bacterium; assembly: GCA_963804695.1. Classification (GTDB taxonomy): domain Bacteria; phylum Pseudomonadota; class Gammaproteobacteria; order Xanthomonadales; family Rhodanobacteraceae; genus Rudaea. The sequence goes on along the minus strand of CAWDRH010000003.1, from coordinate 1,497,652 downwards.
ACAATCGGTGACGGCAAGGCGCGCCTTGCAGCCGATCGTGCCAAATGGCATTACGAAGGTAGCACGGCATGGCCATCGAAACGACGCGGATTGTTCAAGACAGCGCGTTGCGTCCTCGTGCATGTGCGTGAAGCGGAGTCACAGTGCGCGATCACAGTCTTTGCCCAATCCTCCCTCAAAACACGAGGTCTCCAGGCACTAGCTGTCACGGCGTCCGCTGTGGTATCGCGTCAATGAACTTCGTCGCCATACGTGCGTCCCTCGCTGGTTCTCGTCTGAGCCTGGATGTGCAGGAAGGGCAGATGCCGGACGATGCGCGATTGACTGTGACTCTCTGCGAGCACGGAACGGTTATCACCGCGCCGGCCGGCGTCCTCGCACTGGTATGTCCGATTGTCGGAAGCGCCGACGTCATGACCAGCGAATGGAGTGTTCGGCTGGGCAAGGCGGACATCAGCGTCGGCGATGCACAAACGCGGCATGACGTCGTCGTTTCTTCGCGAGGCGCCTGCATCGTGATCACCGGTACGCCGATAGCCTGGTCCGCGCTTGGCCGAACAGGAACATCCGGCCCGCAGCAGGCCTTCATGTTGTTTCCAGCGGTGCATCGATCCGTCCCGGCATTCGCCAGAAGGCTCCTGCGTTTCACCCGTTACAGTCTGAAGGACAACAATGGGGTGAACAACACGCAGCTTGCACACCAGCTTGCTTGTGTGCTCGTCGAGCTGCAATCTGGATTCGACGAGATGATTGCACGGTGTCCCGGTTCGTCGTTGTCGAGAAAGAAGGCAGTCTTCCTGCGCTTGCAGCGCGTGCGCAATCACATTTTCGCTTGTGCTCACGAGGAGCTCGATGTCGCCAAGCTGGCGTTGATGGCGAACTACTCTGTCGGCCATTTCATCACTACATTCCACTCCGTGTTCGACGAAACTCCCTATTCGAATGTCAGTCGCAATCGACTGGAAAGCGCGAGCGCCCTGCTGTCGAGAAGCACGCTGGGCATCGCCGACATCGCGCATGCAATTGGTTTCCAGAGTCGGTCTTCCTTTACCAGGGCGATCAGAAAGCATCTTGGCTCCTCGGCCACGGAGTTTCGCGAAAGTGTCGGAGGATTCTTCCACGCGCCGAATGCGGAACACGGAATCCAACAAAGGCTTGCAACGGATATCCCTCGGTTCGCTCGATCACCGTGGCTTTCCAATGAACCAAAATAGAGGTCGCGTTTATGTTCCGACGCTGGCGTGTGCGCTACTCCTATCCGAAGCCGGTCGTCGAGTTGGTCGTGCGGCTCGAGCCAATTCACGGAGCAGCGGCGCTTTCCCGATTACTCGACATTCCGATGAGCGTTATCTACCGGTGGCGTGCAAATAGTCGCGACTGCGTGGCGCCGTCAGAAAATTCCACCGCCGATGCTGAAACGCTCACGACACTCGTCGCGCGCTGCGAAGAGTCAGGTTTTCGCATCGCACGGCGTGTGCACGCGACGAATGGTCAGGCTCGCGCTTCAATCGGTACGCCGCAGCGCAAGTCAGTAACGCGCGCGTCGCTCGGCAATGGCCTCCATGATACGGCTGCTGACGCGGCGACTCCGCCGCTCCCGATTTGCAGCGATAGTGCAGACGGGGAAGGCGGTCAGCTCGATGTAGTGGATGTACCGAAACCGCCGCGCTTGCCTGTGCGTCCCCGTGCAACAGGGCGCTATGTTTTCGATGCGTGCAAGGAGCGGCCTGTGCGTGAAGTGCGAAGTCGTATGGAAAACGTGCGGCAAGTCATCGATACACAGTATTTTCTCGATGTCGATTGCCGCACCCTGGCCGAGACGGCACGGATATCGCTTTCCCATTTCATCCACATGTTCGGCGACATGTTTGGAATGTCGCCATATCAATACCTCACGCGCGTGCGGGTTGAGGCCGCGAAACGGCTGCTCCTTGTCTCGAGCGAACCGATCGAAGTGATCGCTGTCGGCGTCGGCTTCCGGTCGGGCCCGGGTCTGAACCGTGCATTCAAGCGTATCGAAGGCACGAGCGTTTCAAGATATTGCAAGACGCTGAAGAAAAGCAGCATCGGCAGAAAACAGCCGTGGTCAATGCCAGCTGCCGCGGTGGATGGCCCAAGGCAGACGGCCGAGTAGCGCAACACTCGATCGCCCCGACTGGGTTCTCTGTTTCTTCGCCAACGATCCAACGAGCACGAATAATCGATGTCGGACAGAACCGTCAGCGCCAAGCAATTGAAAGCGGTGCGATTGATCCGTGCCGGATCAGCATCCGACCAGGTCTGCAGAGCGCTTCAACTGCGGCTCGATAGTGTGCACAGCCTGGAAATCGCCTGCCGGAACGTACCTGACGACATTCTCGCGCGGCTTGAGCAGGCACTCAGCGTCAACGAGAAGCTGCGCCGGCTCATCGCCGGCCTCGGGCATCCAGTTTCCAGGATGACCGGAACCGAATTCGACTAGTCGAACCGACAGTTTTTCGCGTTGTGCAATTTCCAATTCCGGAGTCTCCGGAGTTTGCGCTTGTCACCTGCACATTCGCGTTGCCGCTGGTAGGCGTCGTCGCATGACGTCAACTAACAGATGCGTAATTTTTCGACACATTTCCCGGAGGATTTCGACCTCACAGAATATTCACAAGTGATTAACTCTCCATTGATCGTCACGTATGCGCTGGCCATTTTCTGCAAAGGAGATTTGAAGAAATATTTGCATCGAAATCTGATTGTCCCGATCCGTTTTGTACAACCCTGACGTTGGAGAGTGTAATGAGACTCGACGTAAATAAACTTTCGTCGGCGGTTCGCCTGGCTTTGTCGCTGGGTGTAGTCGCCGCTGCCGGTACGCTGACTGCGAATGCGCAGGACGCCGGTACTGCAAACAATGCTGACCAGAACCAGAAAGGTCAGGCTCTCGAAACCATCGTGGTGACGGGCTCGAACATCCGCCGTGTAGATGTCGAAACCGCAAACCCGGTGATCACGATCTCCAGTGCCGAGATCCAGGCATCGGGCAAGGTCAATCTGGGCGACCTCGTCCAGTCACTGCCGTCTATCGCAGGCAACGCTCAGAACCCGAATGTGAACAACGGGTCTAACAAAACGGCCATCGGATCCCAGGGAAATTCCGGCGTGTCATTGCGAGGACTCGGTTCATCCCGCTCGCTGTTGCTGCTCAACGGTCATCGCATCCCGTTCCAGCTGCAAGATCTGAACATTATTCCGCTCGCGGCCGTGGATCACATCGACGTGCTCAACGATGGCGCCTCTTCGGTGTACGGTTCCGACGCCATAGCCGGCGTCGTCAACATCATCACCAAGACCAGCTATCAGGGCGCGGAATTCGGCGCCGACTACGGCATTTCCGATAAAGACGACGGCGAGCGCAGAGCCACGCACCTGATCCTCGGCCAGACGACCGACAAAGGCAGCATCATGTTTGGCATCCAGTACGACAAACAGGATCCGGTCTCCGCCGCCAATCGCGCGTTCTCGCACAATGCGCAATACATATACAACACCGGTATCAACACGCATGCGGGTTCCTCGCGCACCCCAGGTGGGGCCTTCTTCGTGCCCGCAACCTCGCCCATTGCGAAGCAACTGGGCTGCACCAAACTGACGCTCTCGGGTAACCAGCTTCCCAGCATCACCACGCCGCCCACGGCAAGCGATTTCCGCTGCTACAGCGATGCAAACGATTCGTTCAACTTCCAGGCCGTAGGCAACTATGACATGTTGCCGAACGAGCGCACCGGCGTGTTCGTGCTGGGCACCTACAAGCTAACCGACAATGTCGAAGCCTATGCCGAAGTGCTCTACCACAAGATGGTAGCGCATGCCCAGTTTGCGCCGTATCCCTTCGATTTGGTCGGCAACAATATCGTTGTGCCGGCGGACCAGTACTACAATCCGTTCGGGGTGACGTTTGGCACTAATGGTGCTTCCAGTACGATCGCCGAGAGAATGAGTTCGGTTGGCGATCGCGGTCTCGGAATCTCCGACACCACTGACTTGGCCAATGTCGGCCTGAAAGGCAATATCGGCGATACAAGCTGGAGCTGGGACGCACATTTCAGCTACGGCAAAAATGACCAACTGCAACAAGAGATCAACTACTTCAATTTCGGAGCGATCCTTCCCGATTTCTCCTGCACCACCGCACCCGGCGCGGGCAGTTGCACTCCGATCGACATCTTCAATCTATCCGATCCATCCACGAAAGCGATCTTGAAGGCCGCCGAGATCAACCCATACCTGTCGTATGTATATCAAACAAAGGAAGCTGACGCTTCAGTCAATGGTACGCTATTCAGTCTGCCGGCTGGCGACGTACAGGCCTCTGCGGGCACAACGTATCGCAAGGAATATCTCGATTATCAGGTGGATCCGTTGCTCGATTCGACCTTCAGCGAGGTCAACGGCATTCCAACAATTAGCTGCCCGGGTCCGGGCTCCCTTTGTTCGTCCTCGGCGCAGGGTGGTTTCAACCTCAAGGAAGCCTATGCGGAATTGTTGATTCCGGTACTCAAGGATGTGCCCGGCGTGCGGTCGCTGAACGTCGATCTGGGCGACCGCTATTCGAAGTACAGCAACTTCGGCAGCACCAACAACTGGAAGGTCGCGATCGAATACAGGCCGATCGACGACCTGCTGCTGCGCGCCACGGCGTCGAAGGTGTTCCGTGCACCGACCCCAACCAACCTGTTCGCCGGTCCGAGCGCCGACGCGCCGACGGCAGCTGATCCCTGCGCTGGTCGCGCCGGGGTGTCCGGCAACAAGGCCTGCCAGGGATACAACGTCCCGCCGCAGGTATTTTCGCAGCTGACAGGCTATATCATGGGTTCGCAGTTTGCTGCCGAGCACGGTCTCAGTACCTCAGTGCTGCAGCCCGAATTCGGCAAGTCGTTCGACTACGGCTTCGTCTACGATCCACACTGGATTTCGGGCTTGTCGTTCAATGCGGATTTCTACCGCATTGCACTGGACAATCTTATTGTTTCCGGTGCCAATATCGCGCAGGCGATTCTGAACCAGTGCTTCAACACGCAAGGGTCGATCTGCTCCGATATCGTGCGCAACCCGGATGGCTCGATCAAGTTCGTGACTGAATCCGCATTCAACGCCGGCCAACTGATTGATGAGGGCTTCGACGTGGGTGCCCATTACCGCCTGCCTGAAACGTCGTTCGGCAATTTCCGTCTCGGCTTCGACGCCACGTATATTGGACAATACGACATCACTCAAGGCGGCTTTACCCAGGCTCTCGCTGGTCACTACGACAAGACCTACGGCAACTTCGCGCGGGTGCGTGCACTGGCAAGCCTCGACTGGAACATGGGTGCGTTCAGCGCAAACTGGACCACGCGCTACATCGGCCCGATCAAGGTCGGCTATACGGAACCCGGTCTCGGCCCGTCGGGCGTGGATTCGAGCACCAACGCTTACAATCCGAACCCGATCGGTCCGGTGCTGCACGCGGGCGGGGTGGTTTACCACAACTTCTCGGCGGGCTACAACATCGAGCCGATCAACACGTTCGTACAAGTGGGTGTCGATAACATCTTCAACAAGCTGCCGCCGTTCCTGTACCAGAACAACGTGCTGAATGCCAATACAGACGTTTACACCTACGACGTCGTTGGCCGGTATTACCACGCCAGCGTGACCGTTAAGTTCTAAACGGGTTTTGTTTGCCTGCATACGCCGCGCGGATTACTCCCCTTTCCGCGCGGCTTTTTTTCGCCAAGTCTTTAAGCAAGTAATGTGTTTAGCTCTTTCTGCAATGTCTAATGGCGTAAAGGTGTGGATTGATACCCCTTGTCCCCTTCTCGCGAAGGCATATACTCGAACCCGGCCATCCCGCAACCAGTCGCTGCGGAGGCATTGCAGATGTTTGATTGGCTATTCGCCGTCGCGTTGGCGATCTCACCTCCCGCGATGGAGTTCGATCCACAGGTCGAACCGCCAGCGCAGGTCATGGTGTTGCCGCCGGCCTTGCGTGCGCGCCTACAGCAGGATGTGCTGACAGGAGCACCTTCGAAGCGAGTGCGGCTCTACCGCCTGCTGCATCTGGTGTTCGATAAGGACGGGCTGGGCCTGATCTATCAGGACGACGCGACCGAGCCTGTCGCAGAGATCTATGCCACGCATACGGCGAATTGCCTGTCATTCACGCTGTTGTTCATTGCGCTCGCGCGCGAAGCGGGCTTGGATGCGTACCCGCGGGAAATTCGCCAAACTCTTGGCTGGCATGAGGACGACGGCATCTTCTATCGCGTGGACCATATCAATGCCGGTGTACGCATCGGAAGCCTCGAATACGAGGTAGATGTCGCGCGCGATTCGTTCATCGCATTGCACCAACCCGAGCGCGTTTCCGACCAGCGACTTCTCTCGCACTTCTACAACAATCTGGCAATGAGGGATCTGGAACAAGATCAGATTGCGCCCGCGCTTCAAATCATGAGCACGGCGCTGAAACTCGACCCTAGTGATGCTACGAACTGGAGCAACGCGGGCGTGCTCTACCTGCGCAATGGTGACGATGCCGACGCGGAACGCGCTTACGCGAAGGCTCTGGCATTGGAACCCACGAACACCAGCGCTTTGGCTAACATGGCCAGCCTCGCGCAACGCCAGGGCGATCACAGTCTTGAAGCGGAACTGCGCCAGCGCCTGGAGCGCCAGCAACAAAGCGATCCGTTTTCCCACTTCGTCCTGGCCAAGGGATACGAACAAAGCGGTGATTACTCCCACGCCATTGAACACTATCGACGCGCCATCCGCCTTGACGGCGTTGAACCTCGCTTCTACGCGGCCCTCGCCCATGCTTATATCTTGGCAGGCGACGGCAGGCAGGCCATCAAGGCGCTGACTCGCGCCAAATGGCTCAGCACCAACGCCGCGCGTGTTGAATACCAGTCGCAGATCAACGAGCTGCGGAAACATTGAGAGCATTGCGAGTGCGCCCGCACTCGGGACATCAAAAAGGAAGCAAGCGTACATCGCTCTGAGCCTCTAGCCTTGACGCAATTGCAAATTGATGCGACTTCCAACCATCCCGATAGTATAGAGTCCGATGTGCGGCGACGCGCAGATTGAAAACGGCCGGCAAAAATGGAACGCCAACCAAAGCGTTTCACGTCATCGCCATGCGCAAGCCTACGTGGCAGTCGTTCTTTCAGGCGGTTACGAGGAATGTGGGAGCCGGGGGCGCTTTCGCGTCGCCGCCGGCGATGTGCTTGTGCACGACGCATTCGATGCGCATTTGGATCGTTTTTACAACAAAAGCACGCAAATTCTTAATCTCGTTGTTCCCGGTTTTGCGTCGAAATTCTGCATGGGGCATGTTGACGATCCCGATGCGCTTGCACGTGCTGCGGAACTCGATCCAATGGGAGCAGGCGTCCAATTAGGCGAACAGTTCTGCGAGACAAAACGCGCGCCGACGGACTGGCCAGATACCCTCGCCTGCGATCTTCTTGGCGACCTCGATTGCCGTCTTGATCACTGGGCGAGGGCGCATGGCCTTTCCGCCGAAACGCTCTCGCGCGGGTTCGGCAAAGTGTTTGGCATCACCCCGGCAACTTTCCGCGCGGAAGCTCGGGCGCATCGCGCGTTCGCGTTGATCACTGGTAGCGACCTACCGCTGGTTTCCATCGCGGCCGCCACGGGGTTCGCCGATCAAGCGCACATGTCTCGCGCCACGCGTGCGCTCACGGGGCTGCCGCCTTGCGTCTGGCGCAAGTCAAATCCGTTCAAGACGGTTGAGGCGATGAATCGTTAAGGTTCCTACATGGACATCACGGAAACCCAGAGCGAGCTGCGCTTCCGGCTGAGGATAGTCCCCATCGTTATTACCGTCGTTCTTGGGGCCGGAGTGCCCTATATCGCAGCCTATGGCGCATTTTTTTCCAGCAAGATCTTCCACACGCCGTCGCCCTACGGGCCGACGCTTCCGTGGCTTTATTCGCAGCACGCTTTCCAGCTTGCGATGGCATTGGTTGTCATCGCCATCCTGAAATTCTGGCTAGTACCCGCCGATTATGGTTTGCACTGGCCGCGCGGCAAGACTTATTTCCTGCCTGCGATCCTCTGGGGCGTCTTCTTCGGAGTGCTGATGGCAGTGGTGGATTACGCGCCGCAATTAATCGCCAATACCAAGCCCGATCCCGGATTCCCGCTCACGCCCGGCAATATTTGGGGTTGGACTTTTTTTGAAGGCGTCTATGTCGGTCCAACAGAGGAAATTCCGTTCCGAGCACTGCTGGTCACCTATCTGGCGACGGCCATGCCAGGAAAATTGCGGCTTGGACGCTTCAACATGAACGGGGCAGGGGTGATCGTTGCGTTGATCTTTGCACTCCTGCACGCCAACAATTTCAATACACGCCAATGGCCAGAAGCACTGGGTCAGCAATTCTATGCGTTCGCACTGGGCGTTCTTTATGCGTATTGGCTGGAAAAATCGGAAAGCGTCGTTGCGCCAATCGTGGGGCATAATGTCGGCGACGTAGTGGAATATCTCATTTTGTTCTTATGGCTGGATGCGTTCTGATCGTCGATGGAGTGTATTTTTTCCGAGGCCGTACCAGTTTCACGGAGTGGCTTGGTGACGTCGCTCTAAGCATAATGCCCTCTCCGTATGTCACAGACGGGCCGAACCAATGTCGTAAACCAATTGATGTGCCGCGGCAGCGTCAGTGAACGCCAATCAATGTAATGTCATCACCGAAAAACACGATCTTTGGCAGAGCAGCTTCGTCCGGTGTGAGTGCATCGCATGATGTTACCAGTGTTTCGTAAATGCCTCGGAGCCATATATGAGGGCGAGCATCTTACTTCTGCTACTACTCTTGTTCACGTCGAGCGCATCTACATACGCGGTAGCCGCTAACACTGTCCCGACGGGACTGACGCTTGTGCCGGGGGCATTGTCATTCGTCTATCTCAATGGCCCTTGGAAATTCCATGTCGGCGACGATCCCCGTTGGGCATGGGGGGTGACGAAGATGGTGGTCGACCCGGGCACATCTCGATCGAGTTGTGGTGAGATTGGGCGCGCGTTGCCGGGAGCGATTGATGATCAGGACTTGTTGCTTGCGTAGCAAGGATTTTGCGGCCACGGCACGAGTGCCGCTGAGGCGGAGAAGTTTTGCGATGGTGACGAGCAGATGAATTGCCAACAGCAAACAGATCGCGCATGAACCGAACTTTGCCATGCTCGCGATCCTCCGCAAGACTGCCGGTGACCGGCCTCCGCACACTATGATTTACGAATTCGCCTGGGGTGGCAAAATAGAAATCCATGCTCAGAGGAATTGGCAAGATGCGCAAGCAAATACATCAATTCGCTGGAGCCTTACAAACTGCTTGCGTCTGCCTGATCATCGCGGCATTAGCCGCTTGCGCAGGAGGCTCCAAACCCCAGGAAGTTCCGGGAGACATGATTGGCAGCGTGACCCTGGCGACCATCAATTCAGCGCAAACAGGTGCCGCCTATACGCTTTATATCTACTTGCCTGAGTCGTATGGAAGCGGAACGGCGACTTACCCTGTAATCTACGCCACGGATGGCGATGCGGCGTTTCCGCCGGAAGGAAGATTCGTAAACTTCACGAAGATTCTGCAGCGCCGGGGCACCAACGCCATACTCGTTGGAATCGGTGGAACAGAGCGGCGTGACAAAGACTATGTTCTACCGGGTGCAGTCGCCTACCACGAGTTCATAACGCAGGAGCTGATTCCGTTTATCGAAACGCATTTCCGCGCAGATCCAAAGCGACGCATTCTCTCGGGTATCTCACTTGGTGGCTCGTTCGTCGTCACGTCGTTGTTCCTGGAGGCGCCCAAGACATTGTTCTTCTCTCACTATCTCTCCGCCGAAGGCGCTTTCCAGCAGCCCTCCTTTATCGCGCAGGAGCGGCAGTTCTCCAGCACCATCGGAACCAAAAGCATCCCCGCTACATTGATCCTTGCGCGTGGCTCCGCGAGTAACAAGGTGCAGCAGCAACAGTTCTCGACTGCCATCGGAACCAAAAGCATCCCCGCTATGGCAAACCTCGCGCGCGGCTTCAGCGAAGGCACAAACAGTGCTGTGGTGGATTCCCTGTACCGACGAATGGTGGATCGCCACTATGTCAATTTGATTTTGATTGAAACTCATTTCTCAACCGATCATATCGGCACCGACAATCCGTCTTTCGAGGATGCCGTGGTCAGAATCTTCGAATAGAGATAACGCCGCACTGGCTTCCACGCTGTTCTCGTAGTGGGCTAACCTTTCCTTCAAGCAGATCCACCTACGGCGGTCCGCTTATGTCAAACGTTACTCTCGGTGCATCCGAACTGAATTGAGAACAGTAACGCATTCACACCCAAGGTAGGTCACACTTGACCCGACACACTTTTTCCAGCCGGCCCAATCTCCTTGAATCTATGGGATTGAACTCTAAACGCTCGTGCTGCTGGAAACTGGGTGATGTCGCCGCACAGCCTCTATTTGCAGGGCAAGTAATGGCCTAAGAATGTGGTGTTTGTGTGCAAGAAATCTCGTAAGCGATTGATTTCTTGGTGGGCGCTACAGGGATCGAACCTGTGACCCCTACCATGTCAAGGTAGTGCTCTACCGCTGAGCTAAGCGCCCGTGAGGGGTGGGGAAGGTTACCCGAGTCGGCGGCCGGGAACAAGTCCGCAGCGGCGTTGTGCAGGTTTTTGCAGCGATTGCGGGCTTCGCCCATAATCCGGCGGCACGGCGCGATGGGCCGGGCGATGTGCACGGCGTGCACCACCGGGAACCATACCGCATGCAATTCGATTCGTTTACTTTTGTCATCTTTTTCGCCATCGTCCTTGTCGGTTACAACGCACTCCGCGCATGGTCGGCGCGCAAGACCTTCCTGCTGATCGCAAGTTATGTGTTCTACGCGGCGTGGAATCCGCCATTCCTGCTCTTGCTGCTGGGATCGACCACGCTCGACTGGTGGATCGCGCAACGCATCGACGCAGCAGAACGGCCGGCTGCGCGCAAACGCTGGATCATGCTGACCCTGCTGGTGAACCTGGGTGTGCTGGGCTTTTTCAAGTACAACCGGTTCCTGCTCGACAACTTTGCCGCGATGCTCGGTCTTGCCGGCATTCACTATGTGCCAGCGCGTTTCGATATCGTTTTGCCGATCGGTATCTCGTTTTATACATTTCATTCTTTGTCATATTGTCTGGATGTATATCGACGCAAGTTTGCGCCGACCCGAAGCTGGCGCGATTACGCGCTGTACGTGGCGTTCTTCCCGCAGCTGGTGGCGGGTCCGATTACGCGCTTTCCGCAGATGCGGCCGCAGATCGAGAATCCGCGGCGCACCACGCGCGATGGTCTTGGGCTGGGTTGCGCACTGATCGTGCTCGGGCTGTTCGAGAAAAGCGTGCTCTCAGATTCCATCTTCGCCCCTGTCGCCGATGCGTTTTTCGATGCAGTGAAGGATGCCGGCGCTGGCGTGGCCTGGACTGGAGTCTTTGCGTTCAGCGGCCAGATTTTCTGCGACTTCGCCGGCTATTCGACCTGCGCCATCGGCACGGCACTGGCGCTTGGTTTTGAATTGCCGATCAATTTCCGCTATCCCTACGCGGCGATCGGCTTTTCCGATTTCTGGCGGCGCTGGCATATCTCGTTATCGACCTGGCTGCGCGACTATTTATACATTTCACTGGGCGGCAATCGTGGCACGGAATGGCGCACCTATCGCAATCTGATGCTAACCATGCTGATCGGCGGCTTATGGCATGGCGCGGCATGGACCTTCGTGATCTGGGGCGGCTTGCACGGGCTGTATCTGGCCGTCGAACGCGGCGTGCGCGAGCACCTGTGGCCGCGCCAGTGGGTCGCGCCGTTGCCGTTGCAGTTTGTCTACGGATTGCTAACCCTCGCCCTGGTGTCGCTGGCCTGGGTGTGGTTTCGTGCACCGGATTTTGCGGTCGGGTGCGATATTTTCCGCAAATTATTTTTGCACTCTGCGCCTGACGTGCTCGATGCCGGCCAGCAACTCGCATTGATCGTCTTCGCCGGCTTGATCTGCGTGCATTGGGCGATGCGCAGCCGCGATTTGCGCCAGGACTGCCTGCGCTTGCCCGCGCCGTTGCTGGGCGTGGTGCTGGGCATCCTGTTGGCGTTGATCGTGCTGTCTCCAGGCGACAATCATGCTTTCATCTACTTCCAGTTCTAATTCCGCGCCTGCACCACGGCCGCGCCGGCGCTGGTGGATAGTCCTGGTATCAGCGATCCTGGTTGCAAGTCTGATTGTGGCAGCGACTGAAATTCATTGGCGTCGGCTGGGTTACCGGCAAAACATTCTCGATTCCGCTGCGCTGTGGTCGATCCAACGCGGGCGCGTCTACAGCGACAATCGGATTCCACTCGCCATACTCGGTGCATCGCACATCGAATACGGCATTGACATGAAGCTGCTCAAGCAACTGTTGCCCGGCTATCGGCCGGTGATGCTGGCGCAGAATGGCCACTACCCGCTCGCCACGCTGGACGATCTTGCCGCAGATCAGCGCTTCCATGGCGTCGTGCTGTGCGATATCGACGCACGCGGGCTGGCCAGTTATTACCACGACGCGCAACAGGCCTATGTTGACTACTTCCATCGGCAATGGTCACCGAGCTGGTATGTGCACCGCGTGTTGCTCACGCACTGGCAACGCGACATGGTGATCGCGATGCCGGATTTCGGCGCTGTCGTGGCAATCAAACGCGTACTTGGCGCGCTGGCGGGGCCATGGCGATCGCCGACTGCTTTTCATGCCGACCGTAGCGGCGACATCGATTTTACCCAGGCCGACCGGGCTGGCCTGACGCGCAGTTTCGTCGATGGAATCCGCAGCGATCTGCGCGAGCATCCGCCGCAAGGTTCCACGCTGTGGCTCGCTGGACTCGAACCGGTTGTCGCGTCAGTTGCCGCCATACGCAAGCGTGGCGGAACGGTCATTTTCGTGCAGACCCCCACCTCCGGCGAGTTGCATGCGCTTGAAGATGCCGCTTATCCGCGAGCGGTGTACTGGGATCGCCTGTCCGCGGTCACCGGTGCGGCGGCAATCGACAGTGACGATGTGCCCGGCTGGAAATCATTTCGCTTGCCCGACGGCTCGCACGTCGACATGCACGACAAAGCCGCCTACACACAGGCCTTGGTCGATGCACTCATCGAACGTGGACTGGTGCGACGTCGATGAACGCCGATGGCCGAGCCGACGCCGCGTCTGTAGTTTCACGCGGGTACTGGATGGCGGTGCTGATGCTGGCAGCGCTGATCGCAGAGACGATCGTCGGCGTGGTGGAGTTGCATTGGCGCGCACTTGGCTATCAACCGAATATTCGCGATTCGGCACAGTTGTGGTCGATTCAGCGCGATCGCATCTATGCGACGAGGAAAATCCCGCTGATATTGCTCGGTGCGTCGCGCATCGAGTTCGCTGTCGACATGAACTTGCTCAAGCAATTGCTGCCGCGCTATCAGCCGGTGATGCTGGCGCAGAATGCGCATTACCCATTGGCTGCGCTGCGCGATCTGGCCGATGACGAACGCTTCCATGGTGCCGTGCTGTGCGACATCGAAAGCGGTGGCCTGGATAAAGTCTATACCGACATGCAACAGCCGCTGGTGGATTACTACCATCGTCAGTGGTCGCCGAGCTGGCATGTACATCGGTTGCTGTTGACCGTCTGGCAGAAACACGCAGCGATTGCCAATCCCGACCTCGGCGTGGTCGCCAGTGCGCGCCGCTGGATTTCCGGCACGTCACCGCCAAGGCCGGATTACTTTCGCTTTCATGCCGATCGCAGCGGCGATATCGATTACACGCAAACCGATGTGGCGGCAGCAAGACGTCATTTCGACGACTTGGTGGCCAATCACAATGTGCCGCAGGCGCTGGTCGGACCGGAGCAATGGTTTGCGGAACTGGCACCAGTATACGAATGGACAAAACAGATTCAGGCACGTGGCGGCAAGGTGATTTTCTATCAGTCGCCGACCAGCGGCGCGCTGCACGAGGCTGAAGCGATCAGGCATCCGCCGGTGCTGTATTGGGATCGATTCGCGGCGACCGTACCGGCTGCGTCGATTGATGCGGCGGCGGTTCCTGCATTGCGCGCCTTCGACCAGCCGGACGATTCGCACCTGGATTTCCGCGACAAGCCGGCGTATACCACAGCGCTGGTGGATACGCTGGTCGCGCACGGTTTGCTCGAACGCTGAGACGTATCAGCCGATCAGGCCCTTCTCACGGATGCGATGCAATTCGTCGCGGGCACGCGCGGCGTCCTCGAATTCGAGATTTTGTGCATGTTTATACATTTTCGCTTCGAGCTTCTTCATCTCGGCAGCCAGTCGTTCCGGCGACAGCGTGGCGTAATCCAGTGCCGGTTCGGCCACGCGTCGCGCGCCTGACCCGCGCGTACGCATACCCGCGCGTTCCGCTTCGGCATCCGCGCGCGCGCCTTCCATGATGTCGCTGATTTTCTTGATCACGGATTTCGGCGTAATGCCGTGTTCGATGTTGTATTCAACCTGTTTCTGCCGGCGCCGGTCGGTTTCGTCAATCGCGAATTTCATCGACGCGGTAATGCGGTCGGCATACAGGATTGCCTTGCCGCGCAGGTTGCGCGCGGCGCGGCCGATGGTCTGGATCAGCGATCCAGACGAACGCAGAAAACCTTCCTTGTCAGCGTCGAGAATCGCGACCAGCGACACTTCGGGCATGTCCAGACCTTCGCGCAGCAGGTTGATGCCGACCAGGACATCGAACTTGCCCAGGCGCAGGTCGCGGATGATTTCCACGCGCTCGACGGTTTCGATATCCGAATGCAGATAGCGCACGCGCACGCCGTGTTCTTCCAGATAATCGGTCAGGTTTTCGGACATGCGTTTGGTCAGGGTAGTGACCAGCACGCGATCGCCCATGGCCACGCGCAAATGAATCTCGGAAAGCAGATCGTCCACCTGCGTACGCACCGGACGCACTTCGACTTCCGGATCGATCAGGCCGGTCGGCCGTACCAGCAGTTCGATGATGCTGCCTTGGGTATGCGCCAGCTCGTATTTTCCCGGTGTCGCGGAGACGAAGATGCCGCGCGGCGCACGCCGCTCCCATTCCTCGAACTTGAGCGGGCGGTTGTCCAGCGCCGACGGCAGCCGGAAACCGAATTCGACCAAGGTTTCCTTGCGCGAACGGTCGCCCTTGTACATGCCGCCGAGTTGCGGAATGGTGACGTGCGATTCGTCTACCACCATCAAGGCGTCGGCCGGAAGATAATCGAACAGGCATGGCGGCGGCTCGCCCGGCGCGTGGCCGGTGAGATGGCGCGAATAGTTCTCGATGCCCTGGCAATAGCCGATCTCGGCCATCATCTCGATATCGAACTGGGTGCGCTGCTGCAAGCGTTGCGCCTCGACCAGCTTGTTCGCTTTGTATAATTGTTCCAGCCGCTCCTTCAGTTCCACCTTGATCGTTTCGACGGCCTCGAGCACGGTGCGCCGTGTGGTCACATAGTGCGAACCGGGATAGATCGTGTAGCGCGGAATCCGTCGCAACACCGCGCCGGTGAGCGGATCGAACATGGCCAGGTTTTCGATCTGGCCGTCGAACAATTCGATGCGGATCGCTTCCATTTCGTTTTCGGCGGGAAACACGTCGATCACATCGCCGCGCACGCGATAGCTGGCGCGATGCAATTCGTAATCGCCGCGTTCGTACTGCAGTTCGGTCAGCCGACGCAACAGTTCGCGCTGATCGAGTTTGTCGCCGCGCACCAGGTGCAGCACCATGCGGTGATATTCGCCGGGATCGCCCAGACCGTAGATGGCCGACACGGTCGAGACGATCAGCGCGTCCGGCCGTTCGATCAGCGCCTTGGTCGCCGACAGCCGCATCTGTTCGATGTGTTCGTTGATGCTGGAATCCTTCTCGATGAAAGTGTCCGTGGAGGGAAGGTAGGCTTCCGGCTGGTAGTAGTCGTAATAGCTGACGAAATACTCCACCGCGTTGTGCGGGAAGAATTCCTTGAACTCGCCATAGAGTTGTGCGGCCAGAGTCTTGTTCGGCGCCAGCACCAGGGTCGGCTTCTGCACCGCATTGACGACGTTGGCGATGGTGAAGGTCTTGCCGGAGCCGGTGACGCCGAGCAGGGTCTGGTGGGCGAGGCCGGACTCGAATCCGGCAATCAGGCGCGCAATCGCCTGCGGCTGATCGCCCGCAGGCTGATATGGTGAAACAAGCTGGAAACGGTCGGCCATCGGTGCCTCCGCAAACGAACCCGTGATTATAGCCCTCTGGTGATTGCGGCGACGCCGCGAGCCGCATCGGCGACATGATTCATTGACAATTTCCTACAAAAACCTCCTGTAACTGCCGATCGATGATGCGAGTAGCGCCGCCTAGCATGGCCAGCATCGTTGAGGAGGATGCGTCATGCAAAACCAGCCGTCGAAACAGCACCGTGGATTCACCTTGATCGAGATGATCTTCACCGTCGCCATCGTTTGCGTCTTGTCCGCGATCAGTCTGCCCGCGCTGGGCAGCTTGTTGCACGGCAGTCAGGCAAGCAGTTCACGCAATGCGCTACTGGCGGCGCTGAATCTGGCCCGTAGCAGTGCGGTCGCACGCCAGAATGAAGTGGCGATCTGTCCGAGTAGCGATCAGGTCCATTGCGACAACGACCTCTGGTGGCAGAACGGCTGGATCGTATTCCAGGATCTCGACCACAACGGTTCTCGCAGCACCAACGAGCCGCTGCTTGCGGTCGCTCAAACCCAATATGGCATGGCCGTCGCCAGCAGCACCGGGCGGAAACATGTGAGCTACCGCAGCGACGGCAGCGCCACCGGCACCAATGTCACATTCACCTTTTGCGATCGTCGCGGTGTCAGTCAGGCCGCCAGCCTTGTGATCAACAATGCCGGCCGCGTGCGCCAGGGCAAACCGACGCCCGCCCAGGCCGCCGCCGCGTGCGCCGGAGTCCAGTCCGGCTAAACTTGAGCTTGACGCGGATCGCCCGGATCACGAAAATACGCGGCTCGCTTGGTTTCCTTCCCCGATAGCTCAGCGGTAGAGCAAGTGACTGTTAATCACTGGGTCGGCGGTTCGATCCCGTCTCGGGGAGCCAGTACACGATTTCAAGACGTCTCACATCGTCCCAAAAATCCCTAAAACCCCGCATAAAAGCGGGGTTTTTTGTTTCTGGCGTTCCCACGCCATCGATTTACATACGCGGGGCATTTGGGGGCATTAGCACGCCGCAGACACAGCCGGGTCAGCCGGCACCGAATGACAACACCGCGTGTCAGGTGCCGTTGAAGTGCGATGCGCAGCAGCCGAATACATCAGATAAAGGTAACGGTGGGGCCCAACAAAAGGAAACGGCTACTGGCAGCAATGGCGTTACGATCATCCACCACGCGGATGGTAGCACCGAGACGAGAACCGATGGTTCAGCGTCATGGCGAAATCACAACCCCGGCAATGAGGGGAGCGGGTATGGCGCTATCGGAACGGCGAACATCAAGATTAACGGCGTAATGCACCACTTCGCAATTTACCCAGATGACGCAACAGGATGGAATGCTCTTGATTCGAACTTGCACTCTCTTTACTGGGATAAAAGTATCGCTGCAACTATGGGGGTGTTTGCGCCCGCTCGGGACGGTAATGATCCGGTCGCTTATGCGAATGCATTGAGCAGAGCCGTCGGAATGCCCGCCTCTACAAAACTGTCAGACTTAAGCCCCGCTCAACTAAACACTTTCGAGCATCGAATCTCAGTCCAAGAAGGATTTCCAATCCATGGCACATCTACGATCCTCATTCCGCAGTGGTCACGAGCTTCATCACATTGTGTATAAAGCGGTCTTCTTGCTGCTGTTATTTCTCAGTGCATCAATGAGAGGCGCAATTGCGCAGAGCGAAAAACAGCAAACAGTCCCGATCGACAAGCAGACGCTGACTGGGCAGTTGCACCTGATTTCTGCCTATGGTCCGCCTGGATTTGGTGAGACACCCAAGATAGACTCGCGGGTGCATTACTTAGTGCTTTACACGAAAGCTAAAAGTGTCACTGCCATGTGGCCCGAATGACCTTCCCACAGATAGTACTGTTTGCCCTACCACAAATAAGATTCAATTGATCTTTGATTTGGGGAAAGATCCTCTGGCGCAAACCAAAGCAAATAAATACGTTGGAAGGAGAATTTCTATTGTAGGTTCTTTGCAACATGCAAGTACGGCTGCAGAGTCTACGCCGATTGTGATTTGGGTAGAGTCGATCGTACCGGCCCCTTGATGACTTGGCACAACAACAGAGCCCATATCAAGCTGACAATCGCGAAGCAAACGTGATCTATCACGAAACCGCTTCTCTCCGGTCAATCACTGGGAAATCGAATGACTGTCAAGCCGCGATCCTTGCGCAGGCGCGCGATGCGCGTGCCGATGTTCATCGTCTGAAGGTCACCTACAGCGGCGATGCGCCGATTTCCGGTGCGCATTTGCTGGCCTACGGAACGGGGTCAGGTTCACTTATTCTCCGTGAGCTGATAATCGAGAGTCGGAATCCGAATTCCATTAACAGATAAATCCACATTTCCACTCTGACCACCGCCTCGTATCGTCTCGCGTCATCCCCGCGTTCGCGTGCAATACACGTACGCGCAAAAACGGGGTCAGGCTCACTTCTCGGCCTTTGGATGCGCTTTGCGTGGCCGATGCGCGGGTCGAGTACCTGCGAAGCGGCGTGTTTTTGCTTCCACCATCTCACGAAAGGTGTCATGACCGAGTGCTCGCTGTTGCTGAAGATACAAACGGATTTCCGCGATCTCATCGGGTGGAATAGCCTCGTCCAGATACCTTTGCCAGGCGAGCGCCCGGGCTTCAGGAGAGAGGCCGAACGCAAGCCACGTTGCATGCGGCTCGACAAGGGAGTCGGAAATTCGGCCCAGGTTCGCTGCGCAGCTGGACCAGCGCCAAGAAGCCGGATCGTCGCTCAGACGAGCGCGTACCGGATTCAGTTCGATGTAGCGATGGCAGCGCAGCAGATAGTTCTCGCTGTCGACCAAGCTGGCCTTGTAGCGGCCTTCCCATAGCGTGCCCGTCCGCGCATGTCGGTGGTTGAATGCGGCGACATAGTTTCTTCCGAGTCTTTGCATGACGGCACCGATTGCGCCTTTGACCGGCGGTGTGGCCAAGAGGTGTACGTGGTTGTCCATCAGGACGTAGGCATGCAACCGGCAAGCGCATCCGCTCAATGCTTCCCTGAGTAGATGGAGATTGCGCAGGCGATCCTCGTCATCTAGGAAGCAGGGCAGGCGCTGCGCTCGGCGCGTCTATCATGCGCATAGCGGACTTCCGGAACTGCATGAACGCCATGGGGTGGCGGCTGGAAGATAAGCCACGCGACGGCTGAAGCCGGCGGGTCGGGGAGGAGTCGCGGTTTCATCGGGTTCATGTAGTTCGTGAAATCGTCGCGACAACTATGTAACGATTGCGATATCGTGATGGCCGCGGCGCGCTTCTGACAGAGCCATTGAGTGACGCCCCGGGTTCCTGTTCGAGGCGAATCGCTGCGGAGACGGAACGGACGCCGCCCACCCACACAGTCGAGGCAGATCATGGCAAGCTCCGCTTCATCGATACTCACAGTAGGTCAGGCAGCACCAGACTTTTCATTGCATTCAACACCGGATCAAACCGTGTCGTTGTCGCAGCTTCGCGGCCGCCCGGTCGTGCTCGTGTTCTACCCGGCCGACTGGAGTCCGGTGTGCGGCGATCAGGTGAGTTTGTACAACGAGATGTTGTCCGAGTTTCATGCCTACGACGCACAGATTATTGGTGTATCGGTCGATGGTCCGTGGTGCCACGGAGCGTTTGCGCATGACCGCAAGCTGCGTTTCCCGCTGTTGTCGGATTTCGAGCCGAAGGGCGAAGTGGCGCGGAGATATGGCGTGTATCACGAGCAAGAAGGTATCTGCGAACGCGCCTTGTTCGTGATCGACGCCGAGGGCATCGTGCGCTGGAGTTACGTCTCGCCGATTGGAATCAACCCGGGCGCGGACGGCATTCTCGATGCACTCGAAAAACTACCGCATAGCGGAGGACAAACGTCATGAACCATTTAACGCCTCCCGTGGGCCCTGCCGATCATGCGCAAGGGCCTCGTGATGCTCGCATCGTGTTGGTCGAGTACGGCGACTTCGAATGCCCTTATTGCGGCGAGGCGTATCCGCAACTCAAGGCTGTGCAAAAGGCCATGGGCGATGCGCTGTGTTTTGTCTTTCGCCACTTTCCATTGAACCAGGCCCATCCGCACGCCGAACGTGCGGCGGAATTTGCCGAGGCCGCCGCGACCATCGATCGTTTCTGGGAGATGCACGATCTGCTCTACGAAAACCAGCAGGCGCTGGATGATCGCAGCCTTGCAAGATACGCGACGCAGTTGGGATTGGAGAAAACGTTGATCGAGTCCGCACTGCGCAGTGAATTTACCACGCGCGTACATCGGGATTTCACGAGTGGCGTGCGTAGCGGCGTGAATGGCACGCCGTGCCTGTTTATCAATGGACAACGTTATGAGGGCGCCTGGGATGCCGAGAGTCTGCTTGGCGTACTCAACAACGGGCGTTAGTGCAATCGGCAAGTGCTGGCTGACGGTTCATTCAACGCGGCCGTGACGTGTTGCCACGATTTCCACCGCTTCGCGCGACACCTTTCTTTTGAAGACCCGCACAGCAGGGAAGAGTAGGATATTCGTCTGATCCGCGGACTACAGTCCGATCGATTCGCCATTGAGAGAATCTGGATGCATATCAGTTTTGCCTACCTTGTCGTCGTCGACATCAGTGGATACACCCGCTTCATTACCGAACGCACGCTGACCTTGACGCATGCGGAACAGATCATCACTGACTTGATCAACGCAGTGCTTGATCAGTCGTATCATCCGATGATCCTGAATAAGCTGGAAGGCGATGCGGCATTGATGTACCGGGAGCTGGAACGCGATGATGTAGACGGCGCTCGCGATGTCCTGGGTCAGGTACGGTCGTTCTTCCCGGCGTTCAATGCGCGTGCTGCCGAACTCTGCGCGACGAGAAAGAACTGCAGTTGTGATGCGTGCTCGAATATCCTGGCGCTTACCCTCAAGGCCTTCGTGCACGTCGGAGAAATTGCGATCAAGCAGATACGCCAATTCGATGAACTCGCGGGCGAACCGGTGATTCTGTTGCACCGCCTGATGAAGAACAAAGTCGAGTCGCGCGAGTACGTGTTGCTGACATCGGCGGCCGCGCAGCACGCGCACCTGAACGAGTCGGCGCTGCGCAGTCACGTCGAAGATGTGGAAGGCATGGGGACTCAGCGACTCTGGATCGCCACGCCGGAGAGTTTGCCGGAGCCGTTGAAAGGGCGCACGCCAGAGGCGGCTGAAGGTCCGCCCCGAGCAGGCACTGGCGTATATCATCATCTTCCGGTTACACGCGCCAGTTTTTACGGGACGATCACGAATTGGTTCAGACGTCGCGTGTCACACGGGTCCTGATCACGATCGCAAAGCGCATGCACGGCAATGTATCTGTCACATGGGCAAAGTAGGGTGACTGGATGACACGCGCATCCCGTTCCTGCGAGCGGTATTCCGCCCAGTCGCTTTTCGATCACACAACGAATCGGGCGAGCGAGGGCGCTCGGCTGTGACGCTTTCGCGTCGTCGCCTTCTGTGTGCAGCCGGAAGCCTGATTGGAGGGTATGCTCTGGCCGATGCGCTGCATCTGGCGTCGGCGAGCACGATGCCGATGAAAATGCCGGCTCGCGTGAAGGCGCCAACGCTGGCGGCACCGAAGGTTCCGCTGCTCAATCCAACATCGCTGGCCCGCTTCGTCGATCCGCTACTGGTGCCTCCCATCGCACGCGCTGCCGGGTCACGCAAACATCCTGCCTATCCTGGACATATGTTGCCGTACTACCGGATGGAGATGCGCGCCTTCAAGGCACATCTGCATCGTGATCTGCCGCCGACACCATTATGGGGTTACGACGGCCTGTCGCCGGGCCCGACCTTTGAAACCGTCCGCGGCGAGCCGCTGCTGGTCGATTGGGTGAACGCGCTGCCGGCGCAGCACTTTCTGCCGATTGATCACACCATCCACGGCGCGGAAAGTTCAAAACCTGCCGTGCGTGTCGTGACGCATGTGCATGGCGCCCGCGCGCCCGCGGGCAGTGATGGTTATCCGGAGGACTGGTACGTACCTGGCCACTCCGCGCTCTATCACTATCCAAACGCGCAGGATGCCGCCACGTTGTGGTACCACGACCATGCGATGGGCATTACCCGGCTCAACATCTATGCCGGCTTGTACGGGACCTTTATCGTCCGGGATGTGGAGGAGCAGGCGCTGGGTCTGCCTTCGGGAGACTTCGACTTGCCACTGGTCCTGTGTGATCGTCTGATCGCGAAAGACGGCCGGCTTTACTACCCGGTCTCGGACGATCCGTCGGCGCCGTGGGTCATGCAATGCAACGGCAACGTCACCTTGTGCAACGGCAAGCTGTTTCCCTATTTCGAGGTTGAGCCGCGGCGTTATCGGTTGCGCCTGATCAACGTGGCCAATACGAGTTTTTTCGATCTCTCCTTGTCCAACGATCGGCCATTCCAGCAAATTGGCAGCGACCAGGGCCTGTTACCAGCGCCGCTTGAGCGCAGGCGGATCGAGTTGTATCCGGCCGAGCGCGCCGACATGGTGGTCGATTTCTCTGGTCTTGCGGGGCAGTCGGTGCAGTTGCGCCAGCGGGAGGAAGGAATCCTGGAATTTCGTGTGCGCGATCGCGGGCGTCGTGACACCTCGTTGCTTCCAGCCACATTGCGACCGGTGCCACGCATCGATCCCGCCAGCGCGGTGCGCGATCGTTTGCTGACGCTGGAAGAAACGGACGATGCTGGCGGCAATGCAATGATGATGTTGCTCGGCGGCAAGCATTGGTCAGACCCTATTACGGAAAACCCTCGCCAACACAGCATTGAAATCTGGAGTCTCGTCAACCTCACCGGCGACGCGCATCCGATTCACCTTCATCTGGTGCGCTTCCAGGTCATCGATCGGCGGCCGTTCGATCTGTTCGTGTGGAATGCATCGAAAACGCTGAAATACACCGGCCCCGCGCAAGCACCGCCACCGCACGAAGCGGGCTGGAAAGACACCGTGCGTGCTGATCCGGGCATGGTCACGCGCATCGCCATGCGCTTCGAAGGTGAGCCGGGCCGCTATGTATGGCATTGCCACTTCCTCGAGCATGAAGACAACGAAATGATGCGTCCCTATCAGCTGCTTCCTGCAAAGGGCTGACATCTTCTGCTGAATCCTTGTGCGCCAGCACACTGGATGGAGTGTGTTGGCACAGTATTGTCATCGTGCTGAAAACACACTGTCTCGCAAGTGCCAACACAGCGTCATCTGCGCGGACCAGACTGCCGCGGCCCGCAGGTCCCAGTCGCTCGCGGGCCAGAAATCAGGGGCAACGCTTGATTGCAGCCTTCACAGGGTTCATGCAGGAGATACAGTCATGCCCATAGTTTTAGAAAGTATGCGATTCAAATCATTTGTCGTTGTCGCGCTCGCTGCTGCTGGACTTACCAGCATCGTCGGCGCGCAGAACGCCACTCCGTCCGATCAAGACGCCACCTTCCGCCCGAATGCGTCAACTGCCGCCGCCAGCAGCTCGGCGTTGCCGGGTGGTGTCGTTACGCTGCATATTCCTGGTAATGGAGGTAATCTCGGCGGGGCCGATACACGCACTCCGATCAAGCACGTCATCTTGCTGATCGGCGAGAACCGCACCTTCGACCACGTTTTTGCCACCTATACGCCACCGGCGGGGCAGACCGTGCACAACTTGTTGTCGGAAGGCATCGTCAACGCTGACGGTACGCCAGGCCCGAACGTCGCCGCGGCACAACAGTGGCAGGCGTCGAATACCGGCGCCTACTCGAATGCACCCACCCACACCTCTCCGTATGCGCTTTTACCAGCCGATGAACACCGGCGGCGCGCCGACCCAGCCGTATCTCGCTTCAGCGGCGCAGGCACAAGCCATCGAACCAGCTCTGCCGGCAGAGGACTACGCCGAACTCGCCGAGGGCGGCACGGGCCTGCCGAACGATGTCGTCGATACGCGTTTCCCCGCACAGCTGCCGAATGCGCCGGTCGATATGCACGCCTCGATCAGTTACGACGACTACGCCAACAGCCCGGTGCATCGCTTCTTCCAGATGTGGCAGCAGCTCGATTGCAGTACCCAGGCCGCCACGCCGAACAACCCCAGCGGTTGCCGCAATGATCTGTTCCCGTGGGTCGAGACCACCATCGGCGCCGGCAACAACGGCGATGCGCAGCCGGCCGGTTTCACGGACCAATCCACCGGCGAAGGTTCCACCTCGATGCAGTTCCTCAACATGGCCAAGGGTGACGCACCGTACTTCGCGCAGCTTGCCCGCACCTATGCGCTGAGCGACAACTTCCACCAGTCGGTGATGGGCGGCACCGGCGCCAACCACATCATGCTCGGCTTCGGCGGTCCGATCTACTACGCCGACGCGACAAGGCAATCCGGCAATACCGCCGTCCAACCAGATCGAGAACCCGGACGCGCAGCCGGGCACCAACAACTGGTACGTGCAGGACGGCTACAGCGGCGGTTCCTACGTCAACTGCGCGGACAACACGCAGCCAGGCGTGGCCGCCGTGCTGGGCTATCTGAATTCGCTGCCGTACCACACTTTCCACGGCACGGACTGCCAAAAGGGTGCGTACTACCTGGTCAACAACTACAACCCGGGCTACCTCGGCGATGGCACACCGGCACCGCTGGGCGCCGACCAGTACACCGTTCCGCCGACGCACGCAGGACAACCTCGCACTGCTTGCTGAGCCGCCATCACGTGACCTGGAAGTACTACGGCGAGGGCTGGGCCAGCGGCACGGAAGACGGCGAGGCGGGCACGTTCTGCAACATCTGCGATCCGTTCCTGTACTCCACGCAGGTCATGACCAATCCGGCGCTGCGCGCGAACAACCAGGATATCAACAACCTCTACTCGACATCCAGAACAACACCCTGCCGGCGGTTTCGATCGCCAAGCCGGATGGACTTCTGGACGGCCACCCGGCCTCGTCCAAGCTCGAGCTGTTCGAAGGCTACGTGCAGAAGATCGTCGAGATGGCGCAAGGCCAACCCGACAAGTGTGGGCCGACACCGCGATCATGATCACGTTTGACGAAGGCGGCGGTTATTACGATTCGGGCTATGTGCAGCCGATCGACTTCTTCGGCGACGGCACGCGTATCCCGCTGCTGGTGATCTCGCGCTTCTCGTAGGGCGGCCGCGTGGTGCACACCTACTACGATCACGTCTCCTTCGACAAATTCGTCGAAGCCAACTGGGGCTTGAACGAGACGATCTCGCCGAACAGTCGCGACAACCTGCCGAATCCGGTCACGTTCCCCGGTGATCCCTATGTGCCAGTCAATGCGCCTGCAATTGGCAATTTGATGGATATGCTGAATTTTGGACAGCCCTTTGGAACTAGCGACTGAGCATCGCGCGGGATCATGCCCTGTCCGCTGATGCGAGCAGGGCATGCCTGCGTTTCGGCGGCGAGCATTGTCTGAGCGCACGTTCAGATTCGTTTCCTCGAAGAGTGTTCCAGAATGAACAATCCAGTTGAGAATGCCGGGCATCGCTGTCTTGGCACTGTCGTTCGCGGCCGTCTTGCTTTTGCACTGTTCGCCGCGGCAAGTATCGCCAGCTCGATGAGTTACGCCGACCCCGGCGATTTCCAGGCGATGCCGGGTCTCTGGAAGACCATTGTGCGCACCATTCAGGGTGGTCAGCCGGGCCAACCATCGATTCGATGGCATTGCGTTGACGAAGACGCAGACCCCTGGCTCACGTTTGCGAACTTTTCCGTTCCTGATGCGCAATGTCGGCGCAGCGGCGAGCATCGCAGCAGTACCTCATTGGCATGGACGCTGAATTGTTCCGGGAGCCGGCCTGCGAGTGGTGGTGGCCGCGTGGTCTTCGATTCCGCGGAGCACTACACCGCAAGCATCGTGTTGAAAGGCCGTGGCGAGGTCGTGCGCGTTGAAGGTCAGCGTCATGCAGCCTGCACCAGTCCCAGCGATTGATGCCGATCTGGACAACAGGATCGGCGCCGTGATAAACGCAATCTGGAAGAGTTGAAAAAGGGACATGTATCTTCTTCGTTGGCGTTGCTGGGAGAAACAACATGAACGGTCAATTGCGAACGCGCTTGATCCATTTGTTGCTGCTTGTGCCATTCGTCGGCTTGCTCTGGGTACCGTTCTACGACACGAATGAACCCGCGCTTTTCGGCTTCCCATTCTTCTATTGGTACCAGCTCCTCTGGATTCCGATCACGCTGCTTCTGACGTGGATCGTCTATCGGAGCGTTCGCCATGACGACTGATATCGATTTCGTCGCGCTCACGGTTTTCACTGCCTTCTTTCTACTGGTCACGGTCATGGGTTTCGTGGCCGGGCGCTGGCGTCGTTCGTCAACGACGGCAAGCCTCGACGAATGGGGGCTCGGAGGACGTCAGTTCGGAACCTGGATCACCTGGTTTCTGTTGGGTGGCGATTTCTACACGGCGTATACGATCATCGCCGTGCCGGCGCTCGTCTATGCCGTCGGCGCTTACGGTTTTTTCGCTCTTCCCTACACGATCATCGTGTATCCGTTTGTCTTTGCAGTGATGCCTGCGCTCTGGCGGGCCGCAAAGAAAAATGGCTATGTGACAGCAGCCGATGTCGTCTATGGACGGTATCAGTCACGTCCGCTGGAGCTCGCCGTTGCACTCACGGCCGTTCTCGCCACCATGCCGTATATCGCGCTGCAGCTCGTCGGCATGGCGACAGTTTTTGGAGCGCTTGGCCTCAAGGGCGAGGTGCCGCTTATCGCAGCCTTCGTGATTCTCGCGGTTTACACGTATTCGTCAGGGCTGCGCGCTCCGGCGCTTATCGCTTTCGTCAAGGACATCATGATCTACATCGCCGTGATTGCGGCGGTAGCGCTCATTCCAATCAAACTCGGTGGTTATGCTGCCGTGTTTTCGTCCGCCGCCGCGGCCTTCCAGGAAAAAGGATCCGGCAGCATCTTGCTCATGCCGAATCAGTTTCTGCCCTATGCGACGCTGGCCCTCGGCTCGGCATTGGCGGCCTTCATGTATCCGCATACGCTGACCGGCATTTTCGCCAGCTCAAGCGCCAACACGATTCGCAAGAACGCGATCCTCTTGCCAGCCTACACGCTGTTGTTGGGACTCCTTGCACTATTGGGTTACATGGGTCATGCCGCTCATTTAAAATTGGCCAGCAACAATGACGTCGTGCCCGTGCTGTTCAAAACCCTGTTTCCGGGCTGGTTTGTCGGATTTGCGTTTGCCGCGATCGCGATCGGTGCGCTCGTGCCGGCCGCAGTAATGAGCATCGGCGCGGCCAACGTATTCACGCGCAATTTCTGGAAGGCCTATGTCAATCCCGGCGTGACGATCGAAGGCGAGGCACGCGTGGCAAAAATCACGTCCCTCGTCGTCAAGGTCGGCGCCTTGCTGGTCATTCTTTTCCTGCCCACACAGTTTGCACTGGATCTGCAACTGCTTGGCGGAGTATGGATCCTGCAAACACTTCCGGCCGTAGTCTTCGGGCTATTCTTCCCCTGGTTTCGCGCGCCCGCCTTGCTGACCGGATGGGTCGCCGGATTCTTCGCCGGTACCTATTTCGCGTGGACCGACGGATTGAAACCACTGCATGCATTGGCGATCCACGGACCGGCGGTGATGGTGTATACCGGATTGCTCGCGCTTGTGCTGAACATTCTGGCTGCCGCATTGGTAAATGTCGGCATCTCGATCAAGCAGCGCGTTGCCTGAGCAGGCGGTTAGCTGACAAATCGGACTTAATCCAGATGGGCAAATGTATACTATGAGTTCTTTGCGGAATCCTGTAGCCGAAAGCTACCGGGATTCCCATCTGGCGTCGCCTGCATTGCAGCCGCACGAATGCGTGCGGTCAGTTGCGCGTGCAGCGCCCCGCGCAACGGATGTGCCAAGTCGAACGCCAGGGTAATTCCACTGGCGATGCACCATGCCAAGGCGATATTGAAAACGAGATGGCACTGTTTCGCCACATCTGCGAGACCATCGCCGAGTATGGTCACGCCCCAGGTTGCCACGATCGTCGTTGCTGCGAGTGCTGCAAACATCAGGTCGGTTTGTGCAAGACCCGGATTGCAGCGCAACAACATCACTGCAAACGCGATCAGCGGAGCGAGCAGCAACAGCAGGCGCAGCGACGGATGGCCGAGCAGAACACGGCCCAGACTTGGAATCGTGCTGGGCAACGAGGCAGTGGCGCCGTCTTCGATCGTGCCGAGATTTTTCGCGAGCCAGGAATCGACTGCTCCGACGCCGTTCAATCCGAGATGGATCGCGATCGCCGGTGTGCGCAGCAATAGCAGCAGCTCCGTGGTCCGGCTGAAATGGGTCAGGCCAGGACAAGCACTTTCCGGATCGTAGTTCGGCAACTCCCATGAATAATGGCCACTCCATGCGAGACAGGCGGGATCGAGACCGAGGCGCGCTGCTGTCAGCGCCGGGTTTTCGGATGCCGGGAACAAACCTGTCAGGACAATGTCCGCCGCATTCGCCAGACGGATATTATCGATAAGAGGGTCCGCACGATTGAGCTGCGCGACCTGGATTGTCAGTGCCAGCACGCCGCTGGTGGCAAGCACGAGACCTTGCCAGGACCAGATCCGCGCACGCCATTTTCCCAGAATTACGATAACCAGCCCGAGCAGCAGTGGCAATAGCAGGTGCTGGAGCTTGCTCGTGCCGAGAGCAACGCCGGCGCAGGCAAGCAGGATCGCGCGTCGGCGTGTTGGCGGCTGATCGGCGAACAGCAGAGCCAGAGCCACGGTAGCGTACAGCGCCATCAGCGCAGTCCATTCGGCATAGAACGTGTTCGCGTACAGCGTATTGGCCGGGTCGCAGAACAACAGCGGCAGTAGAGCCGCATTCCCCAAGGCTGCCGCAAATTGACCACGACGCCACCATGCAGCAGTCAAGCCGAGGTTGAGCGCGAGTAGAAGCAGGAACTTGAGTGCACCCACGTCACGAACCGAATGCACGGTATCGCCGCCCAGCGCTTCGGAGATTCTCCACCCTGCCACGACGATGGCTTGCGGCACCAGTTCGGACGACCAGTAGCACATCGGTGCGTGGCCAACCGGGTCGATGAATACGTAACGGGAAAAAGGTGCCCAGGGACTGTTATCGGTAGGTGGTATTTCGCGCGCCCGATCGGGATACAGATTGAAGCACGCGGTGTAACGCACTTCGTCGTAACTGTTTGCGTAGGCCAGCAAGGGATCGTGCATCAGCACGCTGCCGCCACGCAGCACACCGAGCAGGCTGCAAAGGAGTATGAGAGCTTGCAGCGGGCTGCCGGCATTGAACCAGCGCAGCCGGCGCAGAGTACCGGACCGTGTCATGTGCCAAGGATCGGCTTCAATCTTGACACAATTGCGTCAATTGGGTTTCAGTTCCAAATCATCCGGATGACCTTCAGTAGATTTTGTTGCGGCATGGGTGTAAATAGAAAACAGCATCAACGGGAGATCGCGTCCATGAAACGGCTACTTAGTCTTGTCTTCGTCTGTTTCACGTTCCTGCTGCCGGCTGCAGCGGTAGCAGCAGATGCCTACACCACCGTAAACCTGAATCTGCGCGCCGGCCCGGACCCGCAATATCCGCTCGTCACCACTCTTCCTGTCGGCACCGCTGTCAGTGTCCAAGGTTGCCTTGATGGATGGATCTGGTGCGACGTGATCGTTGATGGCAATCGTGGCTGGGTCGCGGGCGAGTACCTGCAATACAACTACAACAACACGCGCGTCTATGTCGACGCTTACGGCGCACGCATCGGCATTCCGATCGTCACTTTCGTGCTCGGCACGTATTGGAACAGCTACTACAACACGCGTCCGTGGTATCGCGACCGTGCTCGCTGGGCGCAGCGCCCGATTCATGTGCATCGTCCACCGCCACGCCCTTCGCGTCCGGGCGTTCGTCCACCGCCACGGCCGAAACCGCCGACCAACACGCGTCCGCCACCGCGCCCGAAACCGCAGCCGGGCACGCGACCGCAGCCAAAACCGCAACCACAGGTCACACGACCGCAGCCTAAACCGCGGCCGCAGGTGACGCGTCCGGTCACGCCTCCGAACGGCGGCAGACCGGCGACGAAACCAGCGCCATCGACGGGCACCAGGCCAGCGCCGAATGCGACACGGCCGGCCCCGCAGGTTCGACCCAAGCCGGCGCCCGGCGATCCGAACAAGGATGGCGGTGGTTGAGTCTGCCGGACAGTGCCACGCTAAACTGACCCAATATCCGGATCATCTGATGTAGACCAGTCGCTTCCGCCGAAAAGGGGAAGCGATTTTCGGTATCTACATTGTCATCGGTTTTTCCAGACGATGGTGCAGCCGACAAACACACTGCGGCCGGCCCCCGGCTCGTAGTAACGGCCATTGCTCTCGTTGACGATGACTGAGCCGACGTAGCTGTGGTCGAGCAGGTTGTTGAGCCGCGCAAATGTGGAAATTTGCGCATCGGCGACATCGAATGCATAACCCACGCTGGCATCGAGCAGACCGTAGCCCGGCGCCGCCTGCGTATTGACATCGTTGACGATCACATTGCTTTCGGCGATCGCTTCGAGCGAAGCATTCCAGCCGCTTTGTGCGCCGAAGCGCAACGCGGTATAGAAATCCGATTTCGGCACGCCGGGAATGCGCGCGCCGACGGGCACCAAAGTGTTGGGCGTCGTGCAGGTCGTTGCGGCAGGACAGGTCAGGAACGGCGACTGGAAAGTCGCGTCCAGATAGGTGTAAGCCGTGAGGAGGTGCCAGCGTTCGGCCAGCGGATAGTCGAACTTCAACTCCGCGCCACGCCGTAGTGCGCGGTCGATGTTCTGGTAAGTGGTGCGTCCACCGATTGAGGTGTCAACGGCTAGCTCGTGCCGCGTATCCGTCTGGAACACGGCGACATCGAATTCTCCGCCATTGCCGACCCGCAGTTTTGAGCCGATCTCTCCGTTTTGGCTGTGTGCCGGAACGAGTCCGAAGTTGATGCCGGCGCTGCCATCGGGTCGATAGCCGAGTTCGTTGAACGTCGGTGTCTCGAAGCCGTCGCCGTACGACGCATAAAGATGCCAGCGTTCGCTGGCGCGGAACAAAAGGCCGGCAACCGGCGTGGTGGCAGAGTAGAACAGATGGCCGCTGTCGTCGGGGTTGGTCGTGGTGATGTAATCGTCATCCACGGAAAAGCGCACATCGCTGTGGCGCGCGCCCGTGGTCAGCGACCAGTGATCGGCAAGATCCCACGTCGCTTGCGCATACTGGTCGAAATCGTATTCGTCGTCCTGTTCATCACGGCGCAACGCGCCTTGCACACCGAGCGTGCTGCCGACAAAATTATTGAAGCCTTCACGCTGTACATCTTCGCGATCGAAACTGGTGCCGACGGCGAAATCTAGCGGACGGTCGGCGAGCGATCCGTGCCACGTCCAGCGCGCGTCCGTGCCGCCGTAATCGCCGTCGAGATCGATCACGCCACCCGGGCTGGTCGGGCTGAGTTGGACCGAAACCGGAATCGCCTGGAACTGCTGCACATTGCGTTCGCCGAAATAGCCAAGGACGCGGATGCTTTGATCCGAGTCGAGAGACTGTTCATAGATTGCACCGGCTTCATCCTGATGCACGGTTTTGCGCGTGTCGAACTCGACTGCCACCGGCTGCGGCTGGCGTGGATCGATGTTGAACTGGCTGCGTGTCAGACCCATCGGATCGTCCGCGCTCGGCACCGCCACAGTGTTCGCAATCAAGGTGAGTTTGCGATCACCATCGAGATGAATATCGACCTTGGCGTTGCCATTCTCGCGTTCCGCACGGCCATGGCCGCGGTAGTTGTCAGTATAGAATTGCGAAAAATCCACATTGTAGTCAGTTGCGCCGTCCACCCCGCGCGCGCCGAGGCCGATCCGGTAGGTGCCGTAGCTGCCACCCTCGACGCTGGTGCGGAACTCGGGCGCATCGGTACCGTTGGCGGTGAAGATCTGGATCACGCCGCCCGAGGAATTCCCGTACAGCGCAGAGAACGGACCGCGCAGCACCTCGATGCGGTCGCCGGATTCCAGATCGAAATTGGAAACCTGGCCCTGGCCGTCGGGCATCGTAGCCGGAATGCCATCGGTGTAGAGCCGCACGCCGCGTACGCCGAAGGTTGAGCGTGCACCGAAACCGCGGATGGAAATCTGCTCGTCCTGCGCGTAGTTCTGGCGGTCGCGTGCGAGCAGGCCGGGAACGCCATCCAGATACTCCGAAGCATTGATGCCGGGCGTATTGATGCCCGGAGCATTCAGATCGATCGCGTCGATGGACGCAGGCACATCGAACGCGGATTGCGCACTGCGCGTCGCGGTGATGACGATCGGCGACAGCGTGGTTTCATCGGCAGGATCGGCGGAGACCGCGCCGGTGAACAGTACGAGAAGGGCCAGTGCGTGCAGGATGAGTGCGCGCAGGATTAGTGCCGGAAGCTTGCGCATTGAATGAGAATTCCAATGTCCGCAACGGTGAAACACTCAGGGAATCTGCACGCCCCAGGGCAGGCCGCCGACCGCAATGTCCTTGATCTTCTTCAGCGCTGCGGTGTCGATGACACTGACGCTGTCGAAGCGGCCATTGGCCACATAGAGTTTCTTGCCATCGTGCGTCAGTGCCATGTTCCACGAGCGCTTGCCGGCGGGAATGGTGGCGATGACCTTGTTGCTGGCCACGTCAATCACGGCGATCGATCCGTCGCCGCCGTTGGCTACGTACACCCGGTGCCCGTCGGGGCTGGCGATCGCATCGGCCGGGCGCAGACCGGTGGCGATGGACTTCACTACCTTGCGGGTGCCAAGGTCAATCACATCGACGCCGCCCGTCACTTCCTGGGCAACGTAGGCGAAACGATTGCCGGGCAGGATTGCAATCCCGCGTGGATGCCCGCTCGTGGGCACCAGCGCGACCGAACGGCCCGCGTTCAAGTCGATGATGTCGACGTCGTTGGAATTCTCATTGCCGGTGAGCAGCCAGTGTTCATCGCTGCTGAAGACGCAATGCTCCGGATTCTTGCCCTGCGTCGAAATGGTGCGCGCAACCTTCATCGCCGCGACGTCGACCAGGCTCACGGCGTTATCGTCCTCGTCACAGACCGCGATGGTTTTTCCGGAAGGCGAAAGGCTGGCGCCTTCGGGACTCTTGCCGACCGCGATCCGCGATTTGGTTTGGCCGGAAGCGATGTCGACCACCACCAGCGTGCTGCTCAGTGCATCGACGACAAACAGATTTTTTTCCGTCCGATCGGCGATGGCCGCCTGGAGTTTGTCGCCGGAGTCGCCATGCACCACCAGAGTCTGTGCGACCTCATCGTGCTGCGTGTCGATCACCGAGATCGTGCCGTCTTTTTCGTTGGCAACGTAGGCGTGCGGCGTGGCGCGGGCGCTGGTTGCCAGCGCTGTCAACGCGAGGACCATCAGCGTTCGCCTGCCAATCGGAAAGATGGACGTTTGCATGCTTTCGAACATGGCAGAGTACCCTCATGGGACGTTATATGCGTGGTGGCATGTTAGCGCATGCACAGATGCTTTTTACGGATGCCTCAGTCACACTTGTTGCGCCTCCTTCAAACCGGATGTCCGGAACGCGAACAATGCGCAAAGCATTTCTCAGCCTGCGGCGAGCGTTCAGGAAAGGCTTTCCGGCAGCCTGGTGGTACACGGTCGCGATTCCGTCCTGTTTTGCATTTGCGCTTTTGCCGGGCTCGCCTGCACGCGCCGACGACGCGGCCGACGCGAACACCACGCCCCAAACCGCGGCGGCCACGACCGACCAGAACTTGCCGATCGTCGTGGTCCAGGCCACCGCCCTGCCGGACGGAACGGCGATGGATGCCGACAAGATTCCCGGAAATGTGCAAAGCCTGTCGGCTTCGGACCTGTCGCGGAACGGATCGGCCAGCATGACGCAGGCCATGAACACGCAGCTTGGCAGCATCAATATCGGCGACAATCTCGATGACCCGTTCCAGCCAGACATTCTGTACCGCGGCTTCGAGGCTTCGCCGGTGCTCGGCACGCCGCAGGGACTGGCGGTGTACCAGAACGGGGTGCGCATCAACGAAGCGTTTGGCGATACCGTCAATTGGGATCTGTTTCCGGATATCGCGATCAACCGCGTGAACATCGTCAGTTCGAATCCGGTCTACGGCCTCAATGCGCTCGGTGGTGCCATTTCGGTCGACATGAAGAATGGCTTCAACTACACCGGCGGCAATGCCGAGTTATCGGGTGGTTCCTTCGGACAGCGCTCGGCTGCCGTCGAGTACGGCGCAAATTCGGGGACGTTCGGAGTCTATGTCGCGGGCACCGGACTGGATGGGACTGGCTGGCGCGAATTCTCTTCCGATGCGGTACGCCAGTTCTATTCTGATGTGAGTGTGCGCACGGATCGCATATCTCTCGATCTGAGCTATACGCATGCGAACAACCACCTCGACGGTCAAGGCGCCGCGCCGGTGCAGGAATTGGCGGTCAGCCGATCGCTCGTCTTTACTGGCCCTCAGGCGAATCTGAATCAGCTGAATTTTCTGAATCTGAACGGCTCCTTCAAGATGACCGATAACTGGTC
This sequence comes from uncultured Gammaproteobacteria bacterium, assembly GCA_963804695.1. Lineage (GTDB taxonomy): Bacteria > Pseudomonadota > Gammaproteobacteria > Xanthomonadales > Rhodanobacteraceae > Rudaea. The sequence continues at coordinate 1,462,800 of CAWDRH010000003.1, read as the reverse complement.
GTTGCAAGGCGTGCTCTATTACCGCCAATACAAACAATTCGTGTCGAACGGCAACACGACGGACTACACCGCCTGCACGGCTGCGTCGCCAGCGGGCTCACTCTGTCAATCGGACGGACTCACGCCCGCTACCAACTCGTCTGGACAGAACCTGCCGGATATCTCCGACGACGGAACGATTCCGATCGGCGAGAATGACTATGAAAGGATTCATGCCTACGGTCGAGGCGCCACATTGCAGGCTGCCGACGACCAGTCAATTTTTGGGCACGATAACCAGTTCGCCGCCGGGGCAGCGTTCGACTACGCGCGGCTGGATTTCTTTTCCTGGACTCAGGTCGGCGTGATCAATTCACAGCTTCTGGTGCTGCCGTCGGACCTGATCGTCGATACACCGGAGAGTTCACCTTTCGGTGCGACGCCGGTGAGTCTGTTGGCCAACGACAGGGAACTCGGCTTATATGTGACCGACACCTTCGATGTGACTTCAAATTTCTCGGTGACGGCGAGCGGGCGCTACAACATCGCGCATATCGACCTGCAGGATCAGCTTGGAACGAACCTCACCGGTGATAATCGCTACAGCCACTTCAATCCGGCGTTCGGCGGCACTTATAAAGTGTTGCCGATGCTGACCGTTTACGGCGGCGTTTCGACGAATACCCGCACGCCGACCGCGAGCGAAATCGAGTGCTCCGATCCGCTGAAGCCGTGCCTGTTGCCCTCGAATCTGGCCGGGGATCCGCCGAACCTGCGCCAGGTCGTGGCGCACACGACTGAATTCGGTGCGCGTGGAAAAATTACAGACGGAGCCGCATCAAACGATGGCCTGTCCTGGAATCTGGGTGCGTTCCGGACCGATTCGTTCGACGATATCTACGGCATCGCAACCTCGGTCAGCAGCGGCTTTTTCCAGAGCATTGGCGCGACGCGACGCCAGGGTATCGAAGCTGGTTTCAACTATCAGGCCGATCGATGGTCGTCCTATGTCAATTACAGCTATGTCGATGCGACGTTCCAATCGTCGCTGCTGCTGCCTTCGCCCTCGAATCCATTCCAGGATGCGGACGGCAATATCCAGGTGAACCCGGGCGATCGTCTGCCGGGCATTCCGAAGAACCGCATCAAGACGGGCGTCGACTACGCCGTCACGCCGCAGTGGAAGGCAGGTGCTTCGCTGATCGTCGTCAGCAGCCAGTACTATTTCGGTGATGAGTCCAACCAGAATGCTCCGATGCCGGGCTACCACGTCGTGAACCTGCATACGACGTATCAGGCTGCCCGGAACATCGAATTCTTCGGCTCCGTCGAAAACCTCTTCAATGCCAGATACGCGACGTATGGCATCTACAGCGATCCCACCGGCATTGGCGCTCCGGGAATCCTGGTCGACGGCGTCACCAACGGCCCCGGCGTCGACAACCGGTTCCTGAGTCCGGCCGCTCCGATCGCATTCTACGGCGGTGTGCGAATCGGTTTCTGATCGGCCATCCACCGAGCCGCATTCCAGGGCGACTTACTTATAGCCGTTCGCGGCTACGCCAAAGCCGTTCTTGAAAATGCCGTCGAGCTGGTAGACCCAAAGGGTCGAATTGCCGTCTACAAGATAAAGCCGCCCGTTGACGACAATCGGGCTTTCCCAGTGAATATTTTGTGGCGAACTATCCGACCAGATCACGGCGCCCGTCGTCGCATTCACTGCGTAAACAGTACAAGAGGAACAATTGTTTGCCACGTAGTAGAGCGTTCCATTCGCAACCACCGGCGAAGTGCCGCCAGGCAGACTGGAAAGGGCAGAGGATAGTGGCTGCTTGAGAGTGGGAACGCTCGTACCTGTGATGGACAACTGATAGCCGTAGAAACCGCCATCGGCGGCAATGAAGAACCAGGTGGTTCCATCGGCGGGGTTCACCCAAACGGCCGGTTGCGTTCTGACCTGACCGCTGACGGCATCGGTCGAACAGCTCGTGGCGGCATTCAGTTCGCTGCCAGTCGTGCCGACATTGCCCGGACCGGACGCACTGCCCATCTGGTCAAGGTTAATCAGGCGTACGCAACTGTCTTTCCCGCTCTGAATGGCAAGATGCGGATAGGTCGTACTCGTCGATGGCAAGATCGCGGGCGCGGTCGAACCGACATCCGTATCGTAACGGTCCAAGCTCACATACGTTACTGGCGTGTAGCTATCCACTGGCATGCCGCCGCCGGACCCGGTGCCATCCACGTTCAGCCTCAGCACGCTGTCACCCCATTCGTAGCCACCGGAAGTATTGGCGTTAAAGAGACCGTTGCCGGTTGCGATATAAATTTGATTCGTGACGGCATCGTAGACAGCACCGGGGCGTCCCCAGATTCCGCTTTCCTGGCCATCGCGGCCGGAGGGACCGCCGGGATTCGTGCTGGTTCCGAGATTGCAATCGTTGCTTTGCGGAGTGCCGTTCTCCACGAAATGAATATTCAACAAATTGCTGCATTGGGTGTTGAATACATATTGCGCACCAGTGCCCAGATTGATGGTGGTGATATGGCCTTGGTAATCACCTCCGTCACCGTCATAGCCGTTGGTTACCGAATACAGATAGTTCACGCCGCCAGATGTGGCAATAGAAAGACCCGACGCACCTTTTTCAGCGTCGGGTTTCAGGGTCGAGAGCTCCGGCCAGCCACCAGTTGTGATTTCAGTGCCGCCGTCGACCGGATATTTGTGTACATTTCCATCCAGGCCATAGGCATAAACGTATTGCAGGCCAGGATCAATTGCTGGCGCGCCGGTAGTGAGCTTCGTGCAGTAGTTGAAACCCGATTTCGGCGGAACACAGGGATGCGACCATGCCGTCGTACCATTCGCAGCATTCAGCGCAAGCAGTGTTCCGTTTCTCGCGACAATGAACAGCAGATTCTCCGTGCTCAGGTAGATCGGTGTGCTATCCGAGCTTGAGGGTATTGTGACCGAATAGGCGAGCTTGTTTCCGGCCGTGGAATATCCCGGCTCTGCCGTGTTATCGCTGCTGCTTGTCTGGTCGTAGCCAAACTGTAGCCAGTTTGTGGCAGAGGCCGAGGCGGCACATACCAGACTCAACCCCAGCAAAATCGCCTGAAATAGCCGTCGATTGCGCATAGCCCGCTCCCGTCAAGATGACAAACCCTGTGCGTCAAACTTAGCACCGGAACCGATGCATTTTTGTGAAGACGCGCAAGATCGGGAATCCGGAATTTCTGCGCGCCATCACGGTTCTTCGCCGCGATGTCGCGCACACTGTGCATGTCGGTTGCTGCCAATTTGCTGACAACGCGACTTGCGACCCGCGCGAACCCGATCCACGGAGATCACTATGAAATACTCCAGAGACAATGCTGTCGCCGCGCTTGCGCTGCTTGCTCACAGCAACGAGCGGCACGAATCGATGCCGGTCATGCCCGAAGACACTTCGACCACCGACCTGGTGCGGCGCGCGCGCATCGTGCGCAGTCTGGTCAAGACCCGCGCCATGTTGCAGGAAACACGCAACCGCTCGGCGGAATTGCAAGAGGCGATCGAACGCTTCAAGCAGCGTCAGGCGAAAATCGTCAACGGTTAGAGTCCGGGATTCATTGGACTTGGATGCTTGAACATGGCGATCACCGCCGCTGCGTGAGCTAAAGAATGTTCTGCTGACCGCTGCGCGCGTTCTGTCGTGCGAGGATTCCACGATGCAAAATCCACTGTGGATGCGCAGAGGCATGCCTGTACTCCAAAGCGGCCGAGAAAACGTATGAGCGCCACTTGGGACCGTCACACGGTCACTGAACCGCAGCATGACTTTCGTTCTATCGTTTTCGCAGCTGATGCGAGTAAGCTTCCTGGCGGATAACCGCAGCCGCGGGTGATCGAGACGGGGACACCATCATGCATATACGTGACCTGACTTTTCTGTTGGCCGGTAGTTTGCTGGCGGCAAGCGCCGCACATGCGGTCAGTGCGGATGATCTGATCGCGAAAAATGCCGCAGCACGCGGCGGTATAGACAAGATCGAGGCGATCAAGACGCTGAAACTCGAAGGTCATCTGCGCGTTACCGGCGGCTTTGGTTCGATCGAACTGGGCTTGGTGCAATACAAGAAAGCGCCTGACTCGATGCGCAACGAGGCATCCGTCCAGGGTCTGACCCAGGTGCAGGCATGGGACGGCCAGCAGGCGTGGCAGATCTCGCCGTTCCAGGGCCGCAAGGACCCTGAAAAAATGTCGGCCGACGATGCCAAGAGCCTCGCCGACGACGCCGGTATTGCTGGATCGTTGATCGATTATCGCGCGCGTGGCAGCCAGGTAGAGTACATAGGTACCGAAGACGTGGACGGCACGCAGGCCTACAAGCTCAAGGTCACGCTCAAGAGCGGGGATATCGAATATGTATACCTAGATCCGGATCAATACCTGGAAATCCGCATTGTCGGCCAGCGTATGGTGCGCGGCACCGAAAGCGTGGATATCACCGACTACGGCGATTACGAACAGGTCGCCGGCGTTTATTTTCCGTTCTCGATCGCTATACATAGCGTGGGAGACGGCGGTAGCCAGCAAATCACCATCGACAAGGCGCAAGCGAATGTGCCGATCGACGATGCCTCCATGTTCGCCTTCCCGGCAATGTCCGGTTCGGCCAAGTGAGCACGAGGATGAAAACCATGAGTAATCATTATCGGGGCATCCTCGTTGGCGCGCTCGCATTGGTCACCGGCGGCGTATTCGTCTTGGCATCCGCGGCGGACCCCAATCCGACGGAAGCCGCGCATTTCGATGCGGGCGCCATCTCAGGGCTGGGCATGCGCAATATCGGCTCGGCGGCGATGAGCGGCCGAGTGGCCGCGCTCGACGCGGTCGCGCAGAAAGACGGCAAGACCCTGGTCTACGTCGGCGCCGCGTCCGGCGGGGTGTGGAAGTCCACCGACAGCGGCACCACGTTCAAGCCGGTGTTCGACAAGCAGCCGGTGCAGTCGATCGGAGCGATCGCGATCGATCCATCGAACAACAACACGATCTGGGTCGGCACCGGCGAGGCATGGACGCGCAATTCGGTCTCCATCGGCGACGGTATCTACAAATCCACGGACGGCGGCGAAACCTGGACCAAGATGGGCTTGGGCGATTCCGAGCACATCGCCAAAATCCTGATCGATCCGCATTCCAGCGACACGGTGTATGCCTGTGCCCCCGGCAAGCTGTGGAGCGATTCGGCTGATCGTGGCCTGTACAAGACCACCGATGGCGGCAAGCACTGGAGTCTGATCCTGAAAGGCGGCAATCTTTCCACAGGTTGCGCCTCGATCAGCATGGATCCGAAAGACTCCGGCGTGATCTTCGCCGGTATGTGGGACTTCCGCCGCAAGGGATGGACCTTCCGTTCCGGTGGCGAATCGCCGACGGCAAAGTCCGACAGTGGACTGTACCGCTCGGCCGATGGCGGCAAGTCGTGGACTGAAATTACGAGTGCCGCAAACAAGGGTTTTCCGGCCAAACCTTTCGGACGCATTGCGGTAACGATCTCGCCATCGAGTCCGCGGATCGTCTATGCCTTTGTCGAATCCACCGATTCTGCGTTGTACCGTTCCGACGATGGCGGAAAGACCTGGGACAAGCGCGACAAGAGCCAGCTGATGGTGTGGCGGCCGTTCTACTTCGCCAGCTTGATCGTCGATCCGGCCGATCCGGATCGCTTGTTCAAGCCAGACCTGACCCTGATCCAGAGCCTGGACGGCGGCAAGAGCTTCTCGCCCAGCGGCGGCGGCACGCACGGCGATTTCCACGTCGTGTGGATCGATCCGACAGACACCAAGCACGTCATTGCCGGCGACGATGGCGGCTTGTGGCAGTCGTTCGACGGCGGCAACAAGTGGTGGAAGCAGAACAATCTGCCGATTTCGCAGTTCTATCATGTCAGTGTCGACGACACCGACCCGTATCACGTCTACGGTGGCCTGCAAGACAACGCCTGCTGGGTCGGTGATTCCGCCTATCCGGGCGGCATCGCCAACGCGCAATGGGAGAACATGTGTGGTGGCGACGGCTTCTTCATGTATTCCGACCCTGCCGATCCGGCCTACATCTATGCCGAAACCCAGGGCGGCGATGTGAGCCGTATCAACCGATACACGCACGAAGCGCGCACGATCAAGCCCGAGGCCGGCTACAACGAGAAGCTGCGCTGGAACTGGAACACGCCGATCGCATTATCGCCGCATGAAAAGGGCACGATCTACATGGGCGCGCAGTTCCTCTTCCGCTCGCGCGACCATGGCCAGAGCTGGGACCGCATCTCGCCGGATCTGAGCACGAACGATCCGGAAAAACAGAAGCAGGAGCAATCCGGCGGCGTGACTGTCGACAACTCCGCCGCCGAAACCAATACGACCATCTACTCGATCAGCGAGTCGCCGAAAGAGGCGGGACTGATCTGGGTTGGCACCGACGATGGCAATGTGCAGGTCACGCGCGATGGTGGCAAGACTTGGACGAATGTGGTCAGGAACATCAAGGGCCTTGCGACCGGCGAATGGGTGTCGTGGATCCAGGCGAGCGATTTCGACGCCGGTACCGCATACGTCGCCTTTGACCGCCACAGTTTCGGCGACATGGCGCCGTACATCTACAAGACCACGGACTATGGCAAGTCGTGGAGTGCCCTCGTCACGGCCAAGGACAGCAAAGGCCTGAAGGGCTATGTGCACGTGATCCGCGAGGATACGGTCAAGCCGACCTTGCTGTTCGCCGGCACCGAGTTCGGATTGTGGATCTCGATCGACAACGGGGCGAACTGGGCGCAGTTCAAGGCCGACGATTTTCCGGCCGTCGCGGTGCGCGACATTGCCATCCAGAACCGTGATGCCTCGTTGGTGCTGGCCACGCATGGGCGTGGTATCTGGATTGTCGACGACATCACGCCACTGCGTGCGCTGGATGCAAAAACGCTGGACAGCGAAGCCGTGCTGCTGCCAGTCAAGCCGATTCAGCAACGCATCCAGGGGTTCGGCGGCTGGTCCAACGGCGACGCCAGTTTCACCGGGCCAAATCCGCAGGACGGTGCCGAGATCGCGTACTACCAGAAATCGCGGCATCTGTTCGGCAAGCTCAAGATCGATGTGCTCGATGCCAAGGGCAACGTGCTCGATACCATTCCGGCCAGCGTACGCCGCGGCATCAACCACGTGTACTGGTCGATGCAGGCCAAGCCGCCGCGTGTGCCTCCGGCGGCGCAGGTGGCGTTCAATTCGACGCAGGGTCCGCGCGTGCCGCCCGGCGAATACACCGTGCGCATGACCAAAGGTAAGGAGGTCTACACGACGAAGATCGACGTTGGATTGGATCGCCGCGCCACCTACTCGGCCGCCGACCGCCAGGCGCAGTACGACGCGGCGATGCGCGTGTGCGACCTATTCGGCCAGATGAGCGACCTGACCTACAAGATCAACGCGGTGCGCGCACAAGCCGATGCGGCCGGCGCGAAACTTGGCGAGAACGATGCCATGCGCAAACAGTTAGCGGCGCTGAGTTTGAAAGCCGACGACATCCGCAAGAAGATCGTGGCGACCAAGGAAGGCGGGGCGATCACTGGCGAGGAACGTCTGCGCGAGCACATGGATCAGCTCTATGGTGCGATCATGTCCTACGACGGCAAGCCATCTGACTATCAACTTGTCCGCATCGACACGCTCAAGCGCGAGCTAAACGATGTTGCCGAGCAGTTCGCGAACTTCGAGAAAACCGACTTGGCCAAGGCCAACGACGCGCTCAAGGTCCGGCAGCTCAAAGTCATCGCCGTACCCGCCGCCGCGCCCGCGCAGTCCGGCGACAGCAGCGCGGAAGCGGTCAAGGCGTATTTCAATCGCTTCGAGCGCGATTGAGTTCAATTGGCTAGACAGGCGTCCCTTCCCCCGTGTGTGGGGAGGGACGGAAGGGATTAATCGAGCCGTAGCACCGCCGCGCTTGAGTGTTGGCGTTTACTCGCGAAAGAAATAAATCGCGACGCACAAGCCACCGCCGATGGCGTACAACATCCAGGTTTCTGAGATGAAGTACGGATAGATCATCAGCGCCAGCCCGATCAGCGCCGGACCCAGCGCCGCGTTCTTCTTGCCGTAGAGGAACGCGGCCAATCCGATGACACTGGACAGGATCAGCGCGAACAGGGCAGCGGGTGTCGGCATCGTCGTTCAGCGCGTCATAGCCGGTCGTAATTCAGGATCGCGTTGAACACCAGCCCATAGCTGCCGATGGTTTCGCCGCGCCAGATCGGATTGATCGCAAACAGCAGGGTGTGGCCCTTGCCGTAGTGCGCATCGACGACCGCTGCTTGCTCGGCCAGCGCGTCACCGCCCTGCAGCAATCCGGAAATCAACAGGTCGCCGGCATCGGCAAAACGCACGATCGTTTGCGGGCGCTGATTTTTCGGAATGACCAGGTACGGGAAGAACGCGTCAGGACGCGACTGATCGCTGTTGAGAGGTGTGGCTTGCCATGGCTTGGGCGAGGGCAAGTCGGGCACTTGCGCCACCGCACGGCCTTCTGGCGTATCGACATCGTGCGGGCCGCCGCGACCGGTCGGGCGTTTGTTGTCCTTCGCCGTAGGCAAGTCGTCGCCGCCAGCGAGCAGGTTGCTGAGCTTGAATGCCATGCCATTGGCGCTGTAGATCGCCAAGTCTTTTCCGTAACCGTAACTCACCGGACTGGCATCATCGACGATGACGCCGCCGAGCACGCTGCCGACGACGCGCAGACCCTTGTCCTGCGCCACCGACACACCGGGTGCCAAACCCATGTCGATGGCGAATTTCGCCGCATCGTCTGCGGCGATGAGCAAGCCGCCTTGGTCGACGAAGCGTTGCAGATGCGCCAGACCGGCGGAGCCCAGTCCGGGACGGATATCGTCGGTGGCGTCGATCTTGCCGATGTTCGGCGTCAGCGACGTGGTTTTCCACGGCTGCGGATTGCCCCACATCGGCAAGCCATTGAGGATCAATTGCGGATCATTTGCGCCAATGGGTGCGAACAGGATGACGTCGTATTTGCCGCGCAGATTATCCTCACGCGCCGCGGTCTGTGTCGAAATATAGCTGTAAGGCACGCCGAGCTTGTCCAGCGCCATGCGCCACCAGCCTTCGGTCTGGGTGCTGAGCCAGGTGTGCATCAGGGCGATGCGTGGTGCACCGATTTTGTGCGTAGCCACATCGGGTGCCGTGGCGACGGCCCAGGCATCGAGTCCCAGCGAATTCAACTTTGTAGAAAATGGAGCGTTATCCACTTTGCGCACAATCCACGCGCCGGCGTTGAAATGCCGGCCGGCAGCATCGAAGGGCTTGTCGGTGACTGCAACATCGGCGCCCTTGAATGCATAGCGCAGGGTCATCAGGCTGGCGTCGGCATGGTTCTCGATCAGGTAGACGCTGCCTTCGCCATGCACGCCGCCGTGCGCCTGCAGCGGCTCGCGCAGCGTTTCCATCGGCGCCTTCAGGATGGCGTTGTCAGTGACGCGCACGACCTGGGTGCCGAACAGATCTCCGAACGACCAGCCGGTATCGTCATACGGGTGCTTCTGCGGATCATCCGGTGCCCAGTACTGACGGTCGAGCAGCACGTCGGCAATGCGCGCGTAGGGCTGATCCATGCGCACGATGAAACTGCCGGCGGGGAAGGTGCGTGCGATGGTTTTTGGTGCGCTCGACGGTGTGCCGGAATCTTTGGTCTCGGCCGCATCTTTCGGTTTTTCCGCCAGCGCAGGCACTTGCACCGTGAATGCGTCGGACGCGCGGCTGACCTCGGCGTGCTGAAGTTGCAAAATGTGCAAAAGCTGCATTTGCGCGTCGCGATGCACGTCATCCGCAGGCAAGACATACGCTGCCGGACCGCCCAGGGTCGGCTTCTCGATCGAACGCCTGGATTTCAGGTAGAAGTTGTGCAGAAACCGTTGACTGTTGTCGGCGAAATAATTCAGCGCCGTCAGCAGACCGGATTGTTCGTAGTTGTTGTTGTCGCGCTGCGACCACAGCACCTTCGGTAGTGGCGGATTGGGTTTGTACCAGGTGCGTGCGTATTCGTCGGGTGACAGGATGCGTTCGACCGTATCGGCGCCAGAGTTGCCAAAAGTTTCGTACAGACGGCTGATGCCGTTGTGCATCGCCGCCATGAACATCAGATAGCCCGGGCTCCAGGTGTCGAAGTCGCCATGGGTGAACACGCCGGGCATGCCGAACTTGGTCAGTTGCTGCACGTTGTCCCAGCCGAGCATCTGCCATTCGTTGACCAGGATCGGATCGACCCAAGCGTTGTACGGGCCGTCGCCGACCGTGTTGTCGTAAAGGAACGGCACCGATTCGTGCAGGTCGTGCAACACCTGCGCATGCCAGCCCAGATAGGTGTCGAGCACATTGCGCGACAGGTTCAGGGTCAGTCCCATCGCATCGCGGTTGTTGTCGTGGGCGACATAGTGGCCCCAGTACATCAACGGTGGCGGGGTCTTGTCCGGGTTGGCGCGGTGCCAGTTATATAAGTCCACCATGCGGTCGCGGCCATCGGTTTCGACTACCGGCGTGATCAGGGTGATGACGTGCGCACGGATGTTCTTGATGTACGGCGCATCGTCCACGGCCAGGCGATAGGCCAGTTCCATCAACGCCGTCGGTGCGCCGGTTTCGGGCGAATGGATGGTGCCGGTGATGTAGTAGACGGGCGTGGATTGCACAATCAATGGTTCTGCTTTCGCATCATCCATGCCGAGCGTGCGCGGATCGGCGAGTTGCGCCAGGCGCGCGTCGTTGGCTTTCAGGTCGGTGATCAGCGATTCGTCGGCGATCGCCACCGCGATCATGTCGCGGCCTTCCTCGCTCTTGCCGATTCGGTATACTTTTACTCGTGGCGTCGAGGCTGCGAGCAAGTCGAAATAGCGCACCACGTCTTTTGCATACGGCAGCATGTTCGGTGCGCCGGCGATGTCGCCAAGTACCTTGGCTGGCGTCGGTACCGTGGCGGATGCGGGAAGGTAATCGGTCAGCGGCGAATTGAACTGGGGGTCGGTCGTGTATTGCGCGATTTTTTGCCCATACGCAACATCCAGCGCCTGTTGCGGATCGCGTGCATAGGTGCCGTCGGCGCATGCGGTGCCCGCGACCGTGAGCATCGACACAACGGCAAGGTATCTGGCTACGGGATGGTGGCGCATGCGCTTTTCCTGTGAGTGACGATGGCGTGACACGGTGGCAAGCATAGTGATGACCGTAATGTCTGCCAACGGGCGAAAAGTCATGGTCGCAGCCGCAGGGCGTAAAGCCGTTCGTAGCTGGGCAGGCAGTCGCGGATCACGTCGAGATGCGCATCGCCCAGCGCAAGCCAGCGTTCGCGCCATGGCTCGAATCCGGTCGATTTTTGCACCGCGTCGTACCAGTACGGCGCCCAGATGCCATCGCTTGCACGCGGACCTGGCGGCCAGTTCAGCATGCGATCAGTGAAAGGAATTTGCAGCAAAGTACACAATGCGCGCAGATGGCCTTGCGGATTCTTCAGGAATTCGTCGGCGTCGATGACCGGCGGTGCGGCGCCAGTGCGTCTGGCGATCTCGTCGTATAGCGCTGCTTCCTGCGGAACGCCGATGTCCCCGGCGGTCGCGTGCGGCCGGCTCTTGAGATACGACGACAGCACTTCGCGCGGGTCGCGGATAAGGAAAACATGAGTCACTGCGTCGAACCAGTCGTGACCGATGGATGCCAGCATGTGGTGGGTCATGTGCTTCTGATAGAACATCGGTTTGCCATCGGGTACCGGGCCGACCAGAGCGGCGACGACCCGTCGCCAGTCGGTTTCGCCGGCGGCGATCACTTCGTTGCGGCCGGGATGATCCAGACCGGTTTCTGCCAGATAGCAGGCATAGAACGGCTCGTCGACGACGGCGCAATCGCCGCGATTCTCGAACGCCCGCATCATCGCGGTCGAGATGTTGCGCGGCCCCGACCACATCGCGATGCGCAGCGGTTCGGTCATGCCCGGATTACGCCGGCCGGTGGCTGGTTTCGACATCGCGCGCGATCAGTTCGCGATACAGATTCTGCAGGCGTTCGACCATCGGCCCGCGCGCGGTACTGATCTTGCGGCCATCGATTTCCGTTACCGGCGCCACGCCGGCAAAGGTCCCGGTCACGAAGGCTTCGTCGGCGCCGTAGACATCGGTCAGGCTGAAGCTTTTCTCGCAGGCAATGATGCCGTTCTCGCGGCAGATGCGCAGCACATTGCCGCGGGTGATGCCGCCGAGGCAGTACATCCCGCTCGACGTCCACACTTCGCCCTTGCGCACAATGAAGAAGTGCGTCGAATTGCAGGTGGCGACAAAACCGTGCGGATCGAGCATCAGCGCTTCGTCGGCACCGGCCTTGGTTGCCTGGATACATGCCGTGATGCAGTTGAGCTTGCTGTGGCTGTTGAGCTTGGGGTCCTGCACGTCTGGTGCGCCGCGACGTACATGCACGGTGAACAGGCGGATGCCGCGCGTGAGGGTTTCGGGTTTGGGATTCTTGTACTCGGGAATGATGACGATCGTCGCCGGGCCAATCGTCATGCGTGGATCCTGGTAGGGCGTGCGCTTGACACCGCGCGTGACCATCAGGCGGATATGCGCATGCTCGGTCATGCCATTTGCATCCAGTGTGCGGTACAAGGCGCGGACGAGTTCATCGCGCGACAAGCCGATATCCATGTCGATGGCCTTCGCGCCCTCGTACAGACGGTCGAGGTGCTGATCAAGGAACGCAATGCGGCCGGCATGCACGCGCAATCCTTCCCAGACGCCGTCGCCGAGGATGAATCCCGAATCGAATACCGAAACGACGGCTTCGGCGCGCGGTTTCAGCTCGCCATTGACGTAGATCTTTATGTCACGATTGCGCGGATCATCGACGAACTCGTGAGTGCCTTGGGCCATGACTGTATCCTGGGAGGATTCCGCCCGATGGTAGCGAATCGGCAGCTGGACGTCGCGCTGCGATTGAAAGGTACGGCTGTGCGTGCGAAAATCGGCGGCAACCATCGAGGTGGCCTGCGGCGAACCGCCGGCAGAGTGTGCGACATGTCCACGCGAACTTCCCAAATCTGAATCCGAATTGCTAAGCGGCCCCCGAAGGCGCTTGGCGCCTTTATTTTTGCCGTTGTCCCTGAATGGCGAAGATCAAGAGGCGGCCATCCTGGCCGCACTTCTCACCAACAGCGGGCTGCCTTGGACGCAACGAGGACCTTCATGATCAACATCACGCTTCCTGACGGCAGCCAACGCCCGTTCGATCATGCCGTTACGCGTGCAGGACGTCGCCGCGTCGATTGGCGCGGGTCTGGCCAAGGCCGCGCTGGCAGGCAAGGTCGACGGCAAGCTCGTCGACACGAGTTTCCTCATCGAGCACGACGCGAATCTCGCCATCGTCACGGAGAAAAGCCCCGAGGCGCTCGACATCATCCGCCACTCGACGGCGCATCTGCTGGCGCAGGCGTGCAGCGCCTATTTCCGGATACCCAGGTCACGATCGGTCCGGTGATCGAGAACGGATTCTTTTACGACTTCGCGCGCAAGACGCCCGTTCACGCCCGATGATCTGGAGAAGATCGAAGCGGAGATGAAAAAGATCGTCAGCGGAAGCGTTGCCGGTGTCGCGCTCGGTAATGCAGCGCGATGAGGCGGTGAAGTTCTTCCGCGACAAGAGGAGGAATACAAGGCACAGATCATCGAGAGCATTCCTGCGAACGAGGAATTGTCGCTTTATTCACAAGGCGACTTCATGGATTTGTGCCGTGGCCCGCATGTGCCGAACACCAGCAAGCTCAAGACATTCAAGCTGATGAAGGTGGCCGGCGCCTACTGGCGCGGCGATTCCAACAACGAGATGCTGCAACGCGCATCTATGGCACGGCCTGGTTGAACGACAAGGATCTGAAAGCCTATCTGACCCAGATCGAGGAAGCCGAGAAACGCGACCACCGCAAGATCGGCAAGGCGCTGGACCTGTTCCACCAGCAGGAAGAAAGCCCGGGCATGGTGTTCTGGCACCCGAACGGCTGGGCGATCTGGCAGGTGGTCGAGCAATACATGCGCGGCGTATACAAATCGCAGCGGCTATCAGGAAGTGCGCTGCCCGCAGGTGCTGGACGTATCGTTGTGGAAAAAATCCGGTCACTGGGACAACTACAAGGAAAACATGTTCTTCACCGAGTCGGAGAAGCACACGTACGCGCTCAAGCCGATGAATTGCCCGGGACATGTGCAGATCTACAACACCGGCCTGCACAGTTACCGCGAGCTGCCAATCCGTTACGGCGAGTTCGGCGGCTGCCATCGCAACGAACCCTCGGGTGCGCTGCACGGCATCATGCGCGTGCGTGCATTCACCCAGGACGATGGCCACATCTTCTGCACACCCGAGCAAGTCGAATCCGAAGTCACCGCGTTCCATGCGCAGGCAATGAAGGTCTATGCCGATTTCGGTTTTACCGATCTCGCGATCAAGCTCGCGCTTGCGGCCGGACAAGCGCATCGGTTCCGACGAATTCTGGGATCGCACAGAGGAAATGTTGCGCCGCGCACTACGTGCAGCTGGCGTGGAATGGGAAGAGTTGCCGGGCGAGGGCGCGTTCTATGCGCCCAAGATCGAGTACCACCTGAAGGATTCGATCGGCCGCGCCTGGCAGGTCGGCACGATGCAGGTCGACTTCATGATGCCCGAGCGTCTCGGAGCCGAATATGTGGATGAGCATTCGCAGAAAAAGCATCCGGCCATGCTGCACCGGGCCATCGTCGGCTCGATGGAGCGTTTCATCGGGATCCTGATCGAGCATCACGCCGGAATTTTCCCGGTCTGGCTGGCGCCGGTTCAGGCGGTGGTGATGAATATCACCGATGCACAGGCCGAGTATGCCGCCCAGGCGGCCGAAACCCTTGTAAAACAAGGATTCCGGGTGGAGCGGGATTTGCGCAACGAAAAGATTGGCTATAAAATCCGCGAGCATACGTTGCAGAAAGTCCCGTACCTTCTGGTGGTCGGTGATCGCGAGAAGGAAAACGGGCTGGTTGCCGTGCGCACACGATCCGGGGAAGACCTGGGCAGCATGACCGCTGACCGAGTTCTCCGAACGTCTTGCGCGGCGCCGCCTGAACGCCGCAAGAAATATTATAAATTCAAAGGCTTAGCGGAGAATGAGTTATCGCCACCGAAAAGACTAATCGCAAGAACGAGGAGATTCGTGTTCCGCAGGTGCGCGTAATTGGCGCAGAAGGGGAACAGGCCGGCGTGCTGACACGGGACGAAGCCCTGAGCATGGCCGAGGAAGCCGGAATGGATCTGGTCGAGATCCAGCCGAACGCCGATCCACCGGTCTGCCGCATCATGGATTTCGGCAAGTTCAAGTTCGAGCAGCAGAAAAAGGCGCATGCTGGCCAAGCAGCAAGACCAAGCAGGTCGAGATCAAGGAACTGAAGTTCCGCCCGATCGACCGAAGATGGCGATTACAACGTCAAGATGCGCAATCTACGGCGTTTTCTCGACGAAGGCGACAAGGTGAAAATCGTGGTGCGCTTCAAGGGTCGCGAAATGGCGCATACGGAGCTGGGTGAGGCGATGGTCAAGCGCATCCAGGGCGATATCCTCGAGGAGGCGGTGATCGAGAGTTTCCCGCGCTTCGAAGGCCGCCAGATGGTCATGATGATCGCACCAAAGAAGAAGTAACGTTTTTGTGAAAAGCACGGTCAGGAAGACCGCTTTGTGATTCTAGCGATCAATCATGGACGATCGCAAAAGTAAAGTTAATGTGGAACCCGCCCGCGCAAGTGGGCTTAAACAAGCGAGTCCGAGCAAGGATGGAAAGACGGGGCAACCCGGCGCTCGGGCGAGTACCAAAACAAACTAAAGGAGTTGGGTCATGCCCAAGATCAAGACCAACCGGGCCGCTGCCAAGCGGTTCCGCAAAACGGCGTCCGGCAAATTCAAGTGCCGGCCATGCCTTCAGAAGCCATATCCTGACCAAGAAGAGCGACCAAGCGTAAGCGCAATCTTCGCGGTCCCAACATTGTGCGGAAAGAAGACTCCGGTCGTATCGCCCGCATGCTGCCCTACGCCTAAGGAGACGAGCCATGGCACGAGTAAAACGTGGTGTGACCGCCCGTCGCCGTCACAAGAAAATCCTGTCCCGTGCGAAGGGCTACTACAATGCCCGCCGCAAGGTCTTCCGTGTCGCCAAGCAGGCGGTCACCAAGGCGCTGCAATACGCCTATATCGGCCGCAAGCAGAAGAAGCGCCAGTTCCGCGCCCTGTGGATCGTGCGCATCAATGCCGCTGCGCGTCAGTACGGCTTGTCGCTACAGCCGCCTGATGAATGGCCTGAAGAAGGCCGACATCACGGTCGACCGCAAAGTGCTGGCCGATATCGCCGTGCACGACATCAAGGCGTTTGGCGCCCTCGCGGAAAAAGCGAAAGCCAGCCTCGCGGCGTAGTCAGCGGCAAGCAACAGTACGCGTCGCGCGTGCGTGACGCAGGATTACGTGGGGAGCGGGCCTGGCCTTGCTCCCCACGTGTGTTTCTGCTCCTCGCAATTTGTGGAATTGTGGAATATGGAAACTTTGAGCAGCCAGATCGAACAGGCGCTGAGGCAGATCGGCTCCGCCGCATCGCTGGAAACGCTCGATGGCTTGCGCGTGTCCCTGCTGGGCAAAGCCGGGCTGGTCACCGAACAGCTGAAGCAGCTCGGCAAGTTGCCGCCGGACGAGCGCAAGGCGCAAGGCGAGCGCGTCAATCGCGCCAAGGAACAATTGCAGCAGGCGATTGCGGAACGCAAATCCACGCTCGAGGATGCAGCGTTCGACAAACGCCTGGCTGAAGAACGCGTCGATATTACCCTGCCGGGACGCAACGCCGATCTCGGCGGCATTCATCCGGTCGCGCGCGCGCTGGATCGCATCGTGGAAATATTCGCGAATCTCGGCTATGGCCAGGCCGAAGGACCCGAGATCGAGGACGACTACCACAATTTCGAGGCGTTGAATTTTCCCGCCGCACCATCCGGCGCGGGCGATGCACGACACCTTCTATTTCGAGCCCGATCAGAGCGGGGCCGCCCGCCTGCTGCGCACGCACACCTCACCGGTGCAGATTCGGGCCATGGCCGGCCGCCAGCCGCCGATTCGCATCATCGCCGCAGGAAAAGTATATCGCAGCGATTCGGATCAGACCCACACGCCAATGTTTCATCAGGTCGAAGGCTTGCTGGTCGATGAAACTTCGAGCTTTGCCGATCTCAAAGGCACGCTGACCGAATTCGTGCGTGCGTTTTTCGAGCGCGATTTTGAGATGCGTTTCCGCCCGAGCTATTTCCCGTTCACCGAGCCGTCGGCGGAAGTCGATATCCGCTGGGACAAAGACGGTGGCAGCGAGCGCTGGCTGGAAGTACTCGGCTGCGGCATGGTGCATCCGAAGGTGCTGAAGAACTGCGGCATCGACGCGGAAAAGTATACGGGTTTCGCCTTCGGTCTGGGCGTGGAGCGTTTCGCGATGCTGCGCTACGGCGTGACCGATCTGCGCGAGTTCTTCGAGAACGATGTGCGGTTCCTGCGGCAGTTCGCCTGAGCGATGACGAAGGCATGAAATTCTCTGAAAACTGGTTGCGCGAATTCGTCGATCCAGCCGCCGATCGCACCGAACTCTGCTGTCGCCTGACGATGGCCGGCCTCGAAGTCGAGAATGTCGAGGCGCTCGGCGCGGGACTCGATGGCGTGATCGTGGCCGAGATCGTTGCCTGCGCACCGCATCCGAACGCCGACAAGTTACGTGTCTGCCAAGTGGCGACGGGCAAAGGCGAACCATTGCAGATTGTCTGCGGTGCGCCGAACGCACGCATCGGCCTGAAGACGACGCTGGCGACGATTGGCGCCAGATTGCCGAATGGCATGGAAATAAAGAAAGCCGCGCTGCGCGGCGTCGAATCGAACGGCATGTTGTGTTCGGCGAAGGAGCTGAACCTCGACACCGATGCGTCGGGCCTGATGGAGTTGCCGGATGACGCGCCAGTCGGCATGCCGCTCGCCGGGTATCTTGGATTGCCGGATGCCAGCATCGAGCTGAAGCTGACGCCTAACCGGCCCGATTGCCTGAGTATGCGTGGACTGGCCGACGATGTCGCTGCCTTGTTCGCCGTGCCGGTGCATGAACCCCCAAGCGATCCGGTGGCGCCGACGAGCGCAGCGCGGCGCGAGGTTCGGCTTGATGCCGGCGCGGATTGCCCGCGTTTCTGCGGACGCATGATCGAAGGCATCGATGCGCATGCGCCGACGCCGTTCTGGATGGCCGAGCGCCTGCGCCGTTCGGGCCTGCGCCCGATCAGCCTGTTGGTCGACGTCACGAACTACGTGATGTTGGAACTCGGTCAGCCGATGCATGCGTTCGATGCGGCCAGGCTCGGTGGCACGATCGCCGTGCGTCATGCGCGTGCCGGCGAAAAACTGAAGCTGCTCGATGAGCGCGTCGTCGACGCTCGATGCGGAATTTCTGGTCGTGACCGACAACGACAAACCGGTTGCGCTCGGCGGCGTAATGGGCGGCTACGACACGCGCATCACCGACGACACGCGCGACGTGTTCCTCGAGGCTGCGCATTGGCGTCCGGCTGCGATCATGGGCCGCTCGCGCAAGCTCGGCATGCACACCGATGCGGCGCATCGTTTCGAACGCGGTGTCGATGCCGAACTGCCGCGCATCGCGATCGAACGCGCCACACGCCTGATCGTGGATGCCGCCGGCGGCAAGCCCGGCCCATTGACGGAAACAGTGCGCAAAGACGATTTGCCGAAGCAGAAGGCAGTACATCTGCGCCGCACGCGTCTTGCACGCGTGCTCGGCATGACGGTCGCCCGATGCGGAAGTCGGGCGCATTTTGAATGCGCTCGGGATGCGCGTGGAAACCACTGCCGACGGCTGGCAGGTCACGCCGCCTTCGCGCCGTTTCGACATCGAGATCGAAGAAGATCTGATCGAAGAAGTCGTGCGCGTGCACGGCTATGAACGCGTGCCGACACATGCGCCGAGCGGTGAGCTGCGCTTGCGTCTGCCGCCGGAAGCGGAAGTGCCGGCGCGACGTCTACGTGCGCAACTCGTCGCGCGCGGTTATCGCGAGGCGATCTGCTACAGCTTCGTGGCACACGAGTTGTTGCAACGCTGGTCACTGGACCAGGGTACCGTGCCGCTGGCCAATCCGCTGAGTCTCGACCTTGCGGTAATGCGCACCTCGCTCTTGCCCGGTCTGGTCGAAGCACTCAAACGCAATCTCAATCGTCAACAGGAGCGTGTGCGCCTGTTCGAGTCCGGACTGGCGTTTGTCAATATCGATGGCCAGCTGGAACAGACGGGGCGTGTGGCTGCCGTTGCCTGCGGGCGTGCTGCGCCCGAGTCGTGGGCGTCGCCGAAACGCGAACTGGATTTTTTCGATCTCAAGGCCGATCTGGAAACCCTCCTGACCTTGGGCGGCCATCGGGAGAATGTGGCCTTTCGTCCGGTTGCAAAACCGCATCTGCACCCGGGCCGCAGCGCCGAAGTCCTGCTCGGCGGCAAGCCCATCGGGAGTATTGGCGGCCTGCACCCGCGTTTGCTGAAGGTGCTGGATCTGGATCGAGACGTTTATGTGTTCGAGTTGTCCGCAACCGACGTGAACACAGGCAAATTGCCGCGTGCGCACAGCCTGTCGCGCTTTCCATCGTTGCGCCGCGACCTTGCCGTGGTGGTGCCGGATGCGGTCAGCTATGCCAGGATCGAGTCCTGTGCACGGACCGCGCTTGGCGCGCAATTGACGGAAGTGATTGTTTTCGATCAATACCTGGGTGCCAATCTCGGTTCTGGGGTAAAAAGTCTCGCTATAGGCTTGATTTTGCAGGACGAATCCCGCACTCTTACAGATGAGGACGCGGATCACAGCGTCGCTCGGGCGGTCGCCGCCCTGGAACGCGAGTGCGGGGCCAGATTACGGGGGTAACATGGCGTTGACCAAGGCGGAGATGGCAGAGCGGTTGTTTACCGAAGTCGGCCTGAACAAGCGTGAAGCCAAGGAGTTCGTCGATGCGTTTTTCGATGTAGTTCGCGACGCGCTAGAAAAAGGGGAGCAGGTGAAATTGTCGGGTTTTGGCAATTTCGATCTGCGTCAGAAAAACCAGCGTCCGGGGCGGAACCCGAAAACTGGCGAGGAGATTCCCATCTCCGCGCGCCGGGTGGTAACGTTCCGTCCGGGGCAGAAGCTGAAAGTCCGGGTCGAATCCTATGCTGGATCAGGGCAGCAATAGCGAACTGCCGGTTATCCCGGCGAAACGCTACTTCACCATTGGTGAAGTCAGCGATCTGTGTGGCGTCAAGCCGCACGTGTTGCGCTATTGGGAGCAGGAATTTCCCAATCTCAAGCCGGTCAAGCGGCGCGGCAACCGCCGCTATTACCAGCGCCACGACGTGCTGATGATCCGCCAGATCCGCTCGCTGCTGTACGACGAGGGTTTCACCATCACCGGCGCGCGTCAGCGCCTGGATGGCCAGCAGGCGCGCATGGAAACCAGCATCTCCAACCAGATCGTGCGTCAGGTACGGATGGAACTGGAAGAAGTGCTTCAGATCCTGCGTCGCTGAATCAGTCCACTCTGCTACAATTCGGGTCCTGCGATCGTCCGTGATCGCGTGAATCAAAAAGCGGCCGTCCTTGGCCGCACGTTTCAACCGGTCGGGGCGTAGCGCAGCCTGGTAGCGCATCTGCCTGGGGGGCAGGGGGTCGCAGGTTCAAATCCTGTCGCCCCGACCATTAATTCAATAGGTTACAAGCGTTAAGCCATCTGCCTCCCAGCGAGGAAATAGGGATATACCGCTTTTCATTGGCATTGCGATCAATGTGTTAGAGGTGACAGCGCAACTGCCCGAGGCAGATGCGCTAAGGTTATGAGGTCGCCGTCTATAAAGTACTGTGCCGAATGGTCTCTGTGCCTCGGATATCTAGATCCAGTCAGTCATAGTGCGACGCGCGCCAAACAGATGTTTGCCAACTCTTATCGGCAAACCATAGACGCCTCCACGCCCCGCTTGCAGATCACATGCATGTGCATACACGTCCGCGAACGGTACTGAGTCGCTTCATCGAGTGTCATCGTTGCCACTTTCGCGAAGATACGCAAGTCGCCGAATTTGGACATTTGCACAGAGACAATCCGAGTGACCTAAGTTGTTTGCGCTTTTGCGCGACGCGTCGTTGCTGCGGACCGACTACGTCAGAGGGTATGGACACAGACTCGAAGCGGCATGCATGAATTGCCCAAACATTTCATATCACGTTGACACACCCGCTGAGTCGTTGAAGGGCCCGGCATCTGCAGTAACAAAATGCGTGACTTTTGGCGACCCATCAATCTGAAATTCGCGAACCGTACCTTCCAACAACTCGTCCGCTTTTGTGACGCGGGCATGCTGGCGCATATGTTCCAGCCACGAGTCGACCAGAAATGTCTCAATCCAGCGACCGGGCACCGCCACATCCTCGAACACGCCCCAGCGATAGGCGCCATTGCGTTTCGAGTGAAGCGGCACCGCGCTGAATCGCGACGAGGAATGCTTCACGGTCGGCAATGGCAACGTGATATTCGATCGTGACCAACACCGGGCCGCGATCATCGTCGACGTCGCCCGACAATACTGGCTCGGGCCAATGCATGGAGGGCGTCAGATCCGGGGCGTTGCTCGACTCGAGCTTCCAGCGACGCAGTAGAAGAACCGCAACGTTCGTGCCTGCCGCCGCAATGTAAAGCGCCAAGGGCAGATTGGTAAACGACGCAACTTCACCCCACACCATGCTGCCGAGGGTCATCGCCCCGAACATGATTGTGGCATAGGTCGCGAGACCACGCCCGCGCACCCACCGCGGCAGCGACACCTGAGCCGACACATTGAGCGTAGCCAGCACGCTGATCCAGCACAGCCCGGACAACAGGCTTGCCGCGAATGCGATGGCCGGCCCGCGCGCGAGGCCGAACAGCAACATGGCCATGGCCGTGCCCAGGGATCCGGCAGTAACAACACCGTCTGCACCCAGGGGAGTCTTGATGTGCGGGAGAAGGAATGCGCCGCCAATGGCACCGACACCGATGGCGCCCAGCAGCAGGCCGTAGAGCTGCGGTCCGCCGTCGATCTGGCGGCGGGCCACCAGCGGCAGCAACGCCCAATACGCGGTCGCAAACAGAAAGAACCCGGTGGCACGCAGCAAGGTCGCGACGGGTGTTGATTTTCGTGCTCGTATGAACCGCAAGTTTCATTTTTCGCTAATCCGCCAATCCTCAAATTTTGGATCGCGCTCGATGCTGATTTGACCGGCAACAAGCGGCTAACTGCGGACATAGCCTGTCACAATTTTATGACGGTATAGGAGACGATCAATTGCCATCGAAGGTCGCTCTGAAATGGGCGGCGACGGTGGTCGGCGTGCTCATCTCCACGCTTGGAATTTTTTTTTATAGCCCTGCTTCACGACAAGATGAACCCGCTGAGGTCATCGCGAATGTCATTCCCTTGCGGTTCGTTTGCAGCCTTCGGCGCGTGATTGCGCCGAAGGCTATGAGTCCATCGTTATGTTGACTTGCTACTATCTACTACTGGGTGTTGCCGGGCGCGTTAGACCCCGCAGCGGGTTCAGTCCGGATGGATAAAGACGTTGTCGAGACGGCACCCGAGGCGGATTGGGAGTTGCCGCCAAACATATCCGACATCGTCATTTGGTCGGAGTCGCAGGCATGATTCAGACAAGGCAACCCGAAACCGGCCTCCAGTGTCTTGAGCAGTGCGAAGTGGGTGTAGTACACCGAACTAACTACCCCGGTAGGCGCGTAGCTGGTATCGACAAGCAGCACGACCTTGTTGGGATACGGGGCGAGGCTGTAGTCGTTTTCATCCCACACAACAACGATAGCGTTGTTACCCGTGCTCCAGGTTGACGAGCTCTTGATTGCAGTCACAATCTGGCGAACGGTCAAGTCGGCGCGTAGCGTCAGAGCTGGATTCAAGCCCGCTTGTGTGCCGTTGTCGTCCGGATCGTACTCGCAACCTTGGTCGGCATTTCCGCGGCCGTGTTGATCGTTGCACTGGTTCGGCACGATGAATGACAACGTCGGCACATTGCCGGAACCAAGATCCGAATACAGTCCGCCGGCTCCAGTGAAATCGACCGAGTTCGCAAGACTGTTATTCGGGCTGTAACCTTCCTGCACACTCTGAAAGTATGCGAACGGGTTGTGCTTGACGGCGTACAATTGAACGATGCCGCTCGAAACAAGTGGAGGCGTCAGCGTCGGGACTATGGTGGTGAAATCAGTGTTGTTGGTGAAGAACCCGTCGCTGAAGTCAACCAAATCGATGTCGTCCACGGGCAAGTCTTCCTGATAGGACTTCCAGCTCAGACCTGCTTCCGCGAGTTGATCGCCAATCATCTTGCCGGTTATGTTCGCGGTGGGCGGATCGCATTTCCCCATCGATGTTGACAGTACCCGGAGGGCCTTGGGTTTCGTTGGTCATGTCGATTGCCGGAACAGCAGCATCTGTACCCACCCCTGAAATTGGGCAAACAAGCGGGCTTGGCGGATTGTCGGTGTTGACCGTTTTCGACGCCAAATTGTTGACACAATAAAAGTTGTGCCAATCCGGGCCGTTGTCGCTTTGCACGCCGAAGTTGGAACCGCCTACGATTTCCAGATAATTATTCAGGCTCGGATGTGCGATGGCGTAGTAATTCGTCGCCAGATTGTCTGTTTGCGCGAGGTAGTTGATGTAGGGTGCGCTCGGATTGTCGATAACCTGACTGAAGCCATGGTTTTCCATCATGATCAGGAACACATGATCAAGGTGAGGAACACCGCTTGGCACGGGGCCTTCGACAGCGAATGCTGTGCTTGTCAGTGCGGTGCACAACAGGCCCAAAGCCGCAAATTTTTTTTGCATGACAGTTACATCCTCGATCATTGGTGGGATGGCGCCGGGCGAATGCGTGCAAGCATCAAAGTTGCTCTGCGTTGCGAGCACCGTGGACAATAGTCTGCCGCACCAATGTTTCCGCTCAATGACGCTGCGCCGTTCGCGCAAGGAGAAGATCGTGGGCCTGACACGCTTGATTGCAATTGCGATGACGCTCCTCATGGCCGCCTGCGTTGGAGACAATTCCGAAAATATCGGATTGAATTCAACGCCAGGTTGGCCGGCAGGCCGCTACGTCGAATCAACGAAAGATATTGTGCCGGCGATGGAATCGTTGGCGTGGCGCATCGACGCGAAAGACGGACCCGAGACTGACATATGGATCTCGGGAATTTCGCTCGATAACGAGCAACGCACGCTTCTGCGTCGGAGCTTGCCCAGCCTATCTGACGACAACTCGGGATTGGATAAGCTCGGTATTCCGGGTCTCTTTCTGTACGTACGCGACGATGGTGCCGCAGTCACAGGAACATTTACCGCCTGCGCGTTTGCGAACGGCCAAATCCAATGCAATAAAAATAGTGTTGGCAAAGTTGTCATCACGCAGCTCGACGCGGGACACGTCAAGGGAACCTTCTACTCGGACTCGAAGGACCAGAAGATCAGGTACGGCGCGGTTTTCGATGCGCCAATGGTGAACGAAAGCGCGGCGCCGGTACCCGCAGTCGTGTGGAACAAGGATGGCGGCGAGGCCGGCACGACGTTATTAAATTCATGAAAGCCGCAATCACAAAGGACGCAGCGACCCTGGCTTCGATGTCGCTGCCTGAACGATCTCACGACTGGGACCATTTTGGTGTGATCACTTTCATTCAGAGAGTTGCACGCGAGCCGGCCACGCGTTATTGCGGGCAATGTGCAGGGCGACGTGGCGCACCTCGAGGGTGATAGCCACGGCGCCCGATACCGAGGCACACCTCCCGGTCAACGTCGAGATGAAGAAAGTTCAGGGCACGTGGAGATTTTTAAGAATGATGTACTAGCGCTGCTGGAGCGTGCCCGCTTGCTGGTAGTGAATTGTGGCCATCGAGCGAAGGAAGTGGACCGACTTTTTCTGTATCGCCATATCGGCGCATGTTTCCGAGAGTTTGATCCCTGATACCGTCTAATGCTGCGCCAGGGAGGGCAATGCATTTGCCGCCGGCTCTACGCGAACGGTGCCCATCATTCCGCCGTCCTCGTGCTCGAGCAGATGGCAGTGATAGACGAAGGTACCCACGGTGTTCGGATCGCGAAAATCCATGCGCAGCCGCACGCTCGGATATTGCAGCATGCGGCCGTTGTAGTACGGCACGTTGACCGTATCGCGCAGGAACGGCTCGTTGACCGGCATGCCGGACCAATCCATCAGCAGGAAATGGATCTGGTGGATATGAAACGCGTGCAGCTCGGTCGATCGGTTCTCGATGATCCAGTCTTCCACATCGCCCTGCTGGACGACGATGTTGGGAACGTCGGAGCCGGATCGAAGGCGGCGGCGTCTGGCCGTCCACCGTGATGTAAAAGGTCGGTCGCGCTGTTTGGATCGTTCGGATCCTGCAGCTTCTCGGAGAAATACAGCTTGCGCACCCGCACCGGCGTCACGTCGCCCAGCCAAGGCAACGTCGGCGGCGGCAGCGGCTCGGGACTCGCGGCAAGGTGCGACTGCGGTTCCGGCGCATCCGCTCGCGGCCATGATCGAGGCGAGCGCGCGGTTCGGATCGTTCTCGCCGCCCTGCCCGGTATCCACCGTGCGGGTCACCAGCAGCGCCGGCACACCGTGCGGCGGTCCCGTCACGATGAATTCCACGCGCGCGCCGGGCGGCACGCCGATGTGGTCGACCCATGTGATCGCTGCGGCTGCGCCGCCATTGGCGCCATTGCATCGGCACGCCGTCGATGGCGACGATGCCCGAGCTGCTGCGGGGCGCGCCGGAAAAGTACCGCCAGATTCAGATAGGTGATTGCCGAAGCGTTCAGCACCCGCCACAGCTGCCGCTCTCCCGGCTTCATCAGGATCGCTGCCGGCGGGATAATCAGGATAGGGAACCGGCACGAAATTCACCGAGAGATCCTTGGCCGGCTTGCCGAAGCCCGTGCCGTTGTTGGCCGAATCGCCATCGCGGTCGATGAGCATTCTTCGGCACCACCGGCTCGGACTTCGACGGCGGCGCGTCCGGATTGAGCAGATCCTGATCGCGGATCACCAGCACCCGCTCGGGCAGGCCCGCGACTGCGCGGATTCGCGCGCTCCATGCCCTCGATGATGAGCGCCCCGGATGCGCCACCCATACCTGCCTGCTGCTGAACCCGTGAATGTGCGGGTGATACCAATACAGTCCCGGCGGTTCGTTCGCGGGAATCCGAAAGCGATATTCGAAGGCCGGATCGCTCGGTTGAATCGAGGTTTTCAGCACATCGTCCTGATGGCAACCGGCGGGACGGTCAGGCCGTGAAAGTGCAGGTTCGTCGAAGTGACGGTCATCGCGCCGCTGGTGCACGGATCCGGTGTCGTCTTGGGTTTTGTTGTACACATTGGTCCGCTGTCCAATGGTTCTGTACCCGCGGGCAGGCCTAGGGAGGGCTGCAGATCCGTCAAATCGTTCTTCAGATGAAGGACTAGTAAATCCCCGGGATGCAAGCGCAAGGTTGGCGCTTGCGTACCATCCGGAAGCAGGTAGCAGTATGGTAAAGACCCGTCCGCCTCTCGATGGTTGTGAATCGCCAGGTCGAGTTTCAAGACACCATTCTGGCTTCGAGATCCTCAGGTTCTGGTCCGCCACTGCCTGGGGGCGGTCGTGGGCATGGATCATCTGCCGGTTCTTCACACCAGCCGTCCAGGCAACTCTCATCAAGGCCGCGACTAACACCAGACTCAATGCGCCAATCACGATTTTAGGGCGATGCCGGTTTCGGCGTGACCCTCGCAAGTACGGTTCAAGAACTGAAACATGTTTTGTCCGGTTGCCTGCTCCGGTCGGGAACTGGCCACCGCCGAGTCAAAGAACCAGCATATTTCTCGGTCATTACCGTTGCATGACGGCAATGGGCAAGGCGAGACTACAACCGTCAATCTGCAGGCTGTGGCCGCTTTAAACGTGGGCTGCTCTCGGAAGTCGTCTGGCCGCGCCCAGCTGACACGCAGATCGTGATGCTCTGTCTGCGGATTTCTGCCTATCGATTGCGGATTAGATGGAGAGAAAGTTTTGCGTCAACTGCCGTCCTCCACTTCCAGGTCGTGGAATTGCGCAAGGTTCACATATAAATGCCGCGGATGGTCCCCTTTTAGCAAAAATATCAACGAATCGTCGATCGAACACAATGTCCTCGTGCGCATAGTCGTAGCGCGCGGTGATGCCAGCAGCGAAAGTTTCGTCTACTCCGGAAAATCGTCACTGCCAGACGCATATCGCCCTCCTGGATCTGCTGTGCGGTGACACCGTACAACGGACTGGTCTCGTCGATGCGGTGCATGATCTGCCAGCTCAGTGCAAACATTGGCCAGCCAGCACGTTCCAGTTTCAGGTCGTAGAAGCGTCGCAGACTGTGGCCGTCGGTTGTTTCGAGATCACGCAATAGTACGAGTGACGCCACCGCTTCAAGGATGTAGCTGTGACGCTGATTCGCCGCGCGCAGCATCAGCGTGGGTACACCGTCGTAATTCGTGATTACGACGATACGGCTGAACAGGATCCGCGCTGTCGGCTTTGAAAAGCGCGCAAAGACCAGGCTGGTTGTTACCGCCAGGCTCAGCATTCCGGTCATGATCTCGGCGGTGGCGATGCAGTGGCCGTAGAAAGTGGCTGGGCTCATGTTTCCGCTGACTGTGGCCAGAGTCTCGACACTGAAGAAGAAGCAATCGGAAAACGAATTGGCATTCTTTATTGCATTATCGCCCATGAAATAGGCGCACGCGAAGCGAAATTGACTGTCAGGTACGTCACCACAGCGCCGGCGAAAAACCGCGGCCAGGTCAACGACATGATCAAGTGATAGGCATCGTGCCAGTCGAAATTCGGCACTCCCAGCTTGGTAACCTCTGTTTTGCCTAGCTTGACGGTGATGCCTGGACGGCGAGGGTCACTCATGAGCATTTGGGGATGGATGAACAAGTCGTAGAAACATGCACTGACGAGATGCGCTTGGCTACTGTAACGTAGGCGAATGGGAAGTCGTTGTGCGACAACCCATGCATCTCCAGGGAAGAACTTGCAGCGTCGCGAACTATAGGACTAGAGTGGCCGTTCGCGCCATATTGGCGAGACGCTGAAAACCGGAAGGACCGAGTGCCAGCAGCGGAATCTGGCGGATTTCCGAGGCGGAAGGATCGGTTCCTGCGCTTCTTAACGTGAGGAGAGAAAAATGGCCAAGAAAAGCAGCGAGTCTGGTGTTTATCGCGTCACTGAAATCATCGGCACCAGTTCGGTTTCCTGGGAGGCGCGGCAAAGAACGCGGTCATGCTGCGGCGAAGTCACTGCGCGATCTGCGCGTCGCCGAAATCAGCAAGCTCGACATGAAGATTGAGGGCGGCAAGGTCGTCGCCTACCGTGCGCGGGTTTTGCTTTCCTTCAAATACGACGGTTGAGATATATCCCGTAGGTTTTTGCTCGTGAGGTTGCAGGCCCGCTGGCCGTCAAAGGGCAAACTTTTCGATCTCGACTTGCAACAGTCTGGGCAATCGATTGCGGTGCACTACGTGCGGTGCCTTTCAGTATTGATTCTTGTTCTGGGCGGGATTGGGTCACTGCCGGGTTGTTCAACATTTCAGAAATGTGGATTCACCGGTTCCCCGGCGATGCGCAGATCACCGCCGAGGTTGAATCACTGTTCAAGGAACATACGGTATTACAGCCTCCCAATGTGATCAGCATCCAGACATTGGATCATGTGGTATACCTTTATGGCTTGGTCGATACCGACCGAGAACGCAGTTTGGCCGAATCAGTTGCGCATGAAGCACATGGGGTAGTTCGCGTAGTCAATTCGATCGCCGTGAAAAACGCGGTGTACTGATCTGATCATGTTCGACCGACGGTTCATCCAGCTACGCGGCTTCGGCAACCGCGGCAGGCTCTACAGCGGGCATTTGCGACAATCCATGGTGCACCAGTTCCATGCGGCCATCGAAATGCTCGACGACGGCGGTGCAACTATCTACCCAATCGCCGGTGTTGATGTAGGCAAGTCCTTGCATGTCCTTGATCGTGGCCACGTGAATGTGGCCACAGATTACGCCGTGAACTACGCGCATTCGCGCCGCGCGTGCGACAGCGGATTCATATTCATTGATGTAATGCACGGCGCGCCTGATCTGGTGCTTTACGTAGGTCGATAGCGACCAATATCCGGTAGCACCGAAGCGGCGCCGCAACCAGGTGAGATGGCGGTTGATGCGGAGCAGGACGGTGAAGCAAGATCGCCAAATACGGCAAGCACACGGTGAACCCGCGTCACTGGATTGTATGCATCGCCGTGAACAAGCAGATATTTTCTGCCATCCGCTGCGGTGTGTATCCATTCGCGCGCAATGCGTATATCGCCGAATGTTGCATTGACATATTCGTGCAGCACGTGATCGTCATTGCCGGGGATCAGTGTCTGACGCAATTGTCATTAAGGTGTAACCGTACCAAGGATTACTAAGCAGTCGCGGCAGGCTCCGCTGCTTTTAACCATTGCGGAAGATCTGGCGTCGATTCACTTGTTCACGACGGATTGCGCGTTTATGAGTGCGATGCACATCGTCGATTCGACCCTGTTTTTCGCCCCGCACAGCGACGGGCTGAAACGCTACCTGACTACCAAACACCGATATCTGGCGTCTGTGCGCGGCATTCGGCACACGTTGCTGGTTCCCGGCGCGCGCCGCGCGACAGACTTCGCGGCCAAATTGGGCAAACCGTCGCGCATCCATCACATGCATCTGGCATTGTTGTTGATCGCATGAGCGCGAACGAAAGCTCAACAATGGGGAATTCAGCATGAGCGAGCACGAAAACGGCACTTCAAACCTGCTGCATCGGCGTATCCATGGCGAGCTGGTCGATAGCTTGGATGAAGAGCTGGAACTCGAGATCGATGACGAGCGACTGGCCAGCCTGTTGAGCGATGCTGAGTATCGTCCCTCGCAGGAAACGGTCGGACGACAATTCTATTTCCGGAACTTCTTCTCCTGCAACGTGAGCTCGTCAAGTTACAGGACTGGGTGGTGCATAGGGAGCTCAAGGTCGTGATCATTTTCGAGGGTCGCGATGCGGCCGGGAAGGGCGGGGTGATCAAACGCATCTCGCAACGCCTGAATCCCAGGGTTTGCCGCGTCGTTGCTCTGCCGGCACCCAGCGAACGCGAGCGCTCACAATGGTATTTTCAACCTTACGTTCCGCACCTTCCTGCCGGCGGGGAGATCGTTCTCTTCGACCGCAGTTGGTATAACCGGGCAGGCGTCGAGCGCGTGATGGGATTTTGTACGGATGCCGAATACGAGGAATTTTTTCTACGGCACCTGCGTTCGAGCGGATGTTGGTGCGATCAGGCATCGTCTTGATCAAGTACTGGTTTTCCATAACCGATGACGAACAGCATTTGCGTTTCATGATGCGGCTTCATGACCCGCTGAAGCAGTGGAAATTGAGTCCGATGGATCTTGAGTCCCGCCGGCGCTGGGAGGAGTACACCAAGGCCAAGGAAATCATGCTGGAAAAGACGCATATTGTTGAAGCGCCGTGGTGGGTTGTTGAAGCGGTGGACAAAAAGCGCGCGCGCCTGAATTGCATTTCCCATCTGCTGAAGCAAATACCATACGAGGAAGTGCCACATATCAATCCAGCGCTGCCGGAGCGGGTGCACAAACCCAGCTACCACCGGGCTTCCGTGCCCGAACAAATGTACGTGCCGGACGCTTATGCCGATTCAAGCGAATTCACATGAAGCGGCTTGCGGCCTGACTTCTCAATCAAATGCGCGGCCCGGCGGTCATGATCGTCCGCAGGGTCACGGGCGAGTCGCCTGCGATCCCCAGCAACCAAAAGCAGAACCCCGAGAAAGCACCCCAGCCGATCAAGCCTGAGGCACCGGCAACACTGAATGCTTCGATGTCCAGCGGTGGATCGAAGCAGGCGTATGCAACGACCGCGGGAATACTGCACAACACGCCGATTGCCACGCATGACCCACAGCCGACCCGTCGTTTGCGGGCGAGCAGGCCCAGCACCGGGACTCCGATGAGAAATGCTGCGGGATAACTCAATATCAATCCGATGGGCAGAGCCCACGGATGGGCAAACAACAATGCAGCGTAAAATGGCGCCAGCAGAGGGGTGAACAAGGTTGCGAAAGCGACTCGCCGTGCACTCAACCTGGTTTGATTGCCTGGTACACAGGCGCTGATTTCCGCTGGTGGATTGTCGAACATTATTCGGGCGCGCACTTGACGCGATTTCTTCCGCCGCGCTTTGCCTCATACAAGGCCTGATCAGCTTGTCCATACGCCTGGTCGAAGGTCGCACCTTGCGAGCACCAGCTCACACCAAAGCTCGCCGAGACGCTTCGCCCAGCGGGAATCTTGAACGGCCTTGCGCAAATCTCGACACGCACGCTCTCAGCGAGAGCAGCAGCGGCCTGCAGATCAACTCCCGGCAACACCAAGGTAAATTCTTCGCCGCCGACTCGACCTATCTCACAAAGCCCACTGACAACGCCGCGGACCCTCGCGATAAGTTCCACGATTACGGCGTCGCCAGCCGGGTGGCCGAAACCATCGTTGATCCTCTTGAAGTGATCAATGTCGAGCAGGATCAAGGACAATGCCCCGTGCTGCAGATGCATGATCACCCGATCGATGACGGCGCCGCGATTGAGCGTGTCGGTCAACGAGTCGTGCGTCGCCTTGTAGTCGAGCTGGGCTGCCAATTGCTGCAGCTTTCCATTCAGTGCTGTCAGCTCTTTTTCCTGGCGATCGCTGTGCAGAATCAGACGGCGCGACTCGCGTACAAGGCGCTTGTATTTGTCGACAAGTTCGCCCAAAGCCGAGCGATAGGATGCTGCGTTCAGCTTCTCAAGCGCATGAATGCTGGTGGCGGCCTGAATGGCCATCTCTTCCGCCTGAAAGAGGTCATGCTCGGACATCAGCCTTCGGTCGGCATGTCGTGGAATTCAAGCGCGCCAAAATCGTCGCGAAGTTCAAAACCGAACTCCTGAATCGTGTCGTCTTCCTGGTCGTGGTACCAGTTCAGAACGACGCGCGTGCCTGCTTTCGCCAAGCCATTCAACGCGTCGAACAGACTGAACAGCATCTTGGTGCTGGAGCTATTGAAGTAGGCCAAAGCAACGTTGATCGTGACACAGTCCTTGGGTGTGACACTCGCTAAATAGATCCGGGTCCTGGCGATGACATCGCCATAAAAAGCCGCTGCATTCTCCGGATAGGATTCGCCCTTCAGCGACAGCACATGCTCCTTGAAGCGGAAGTCCACTTCAGGCGAGTCAGCCGTTCCCGGAATATACAAATTCTCCAACGCCATTTCGTTCATGATCAAATCGTCGCTTTCAGGTAGAACATCATGGCCTCCGGGTTGTCGCACGGGCCGAATTCGAATTCCAGCGGCTCGCTGGCATCGCGTGCCACGGTCAGAAAACCCAGACCGGAACCTTTACTGCCCTCAGGCAATTCCTCACGCAAGGTAGCTTGATATGCGCGCTTGATTTCTTCCAACGTCATTGTTCGCAAAGGGTCAAGTTTCTGGCGCAGTCCATCGACGTCCGCACGTGCAACGCGATTGGCGCACAGCAAGTAGTATCGGTCTTGATTTTTGCCGATGCAGACTGAACCATGGCGCATTTCATGATCGATCTGTGTTTGAGGGGTCAGCGCGTCTGACGAGTAATGGATAATGTTTTGCGCCATTTCCACGAAGCAGGAGAACAGTTTGCGTTTGGTCGACGCCGCCGCGTCGGACTGTTGCAGTCCCAGGCGAATCGTGTCGGCCATTGCGGAAACAATATTTTGGGAAAAGTATCCAAAGTAATAGAAGACGACATCGCGCTTTGACACCATGTCGCAAAACTCACAATAGTCCAGGTAGTTCATCGCAGCGCCCTCATACTCGCATGCAAAAAAAAGTGAGGTCGTCGCGGCGGCGATGCGCTGCCTGATAGGCGCGATGTTCGGTCATGGCGGCGGACGCGAACTCACTCATATGCAGGCCACGGTTGGCGACGATTGAACTGCGCAACCGTCGTTTGCCAAAAGCAATTTGCTTGGGTCCGCCGATTTGATCGGTGAATCCGTCGGTCGTCGCGCACAACACGGTATCTGTTTCCAGCGCTAGCGACTTGTTCGTCCAGTGCTGGTTCGATGCCGTCGCAACATAGCCCAGACCGACCCGGTCCGTATCGAGCGTGTGCGCGGCGCTCTCTCCCGGACGAAGAACATGCAAGGGTATTCGCGCCCCGGCGTAAGTAAGTTTTCGCTCGTTGGTATCGAACCACAGAAAGAGAGCGTCGAGTCCATCGTCGGATTGCTCGGGCGCATCCTTTGTTCTCTCCTGGCCGAGTGAGCGCTTGATCTGGCGATTCAATTCCGCCATCACGCCGGCCGGGTCCTGCGGACCTAGTCGGTCCAATTCCTGCTTTAACCAGGAGGACGAGATCAGCGTCATGAATGCACCGGGAACTCCATGTCCCGTGCAGTCGGCCATTGCGATGAACAAGCCATTGTCGAACTTTTCACAATGATAGAAATCGCCGCCTACGACATCGCGTGGCTCCCAAACGATGGCCGCATCAGTCAATTCGGCGGAGAGAGCGTCCAGTGAAGTGCGCAGCATCGCGCGCTGGATTACGCTCGCGTAGTCGATACTTTGCATGATCTGGCGATTTTTTTCCGCTTGCAAGTCTGCCACCTTGCGCATCAGTTCCAGGCCAAAACTGATTCCGAGGAATTGGCCATCCCGAACGATCAGGAATCCTTCGGTCAATGCCTTTTTTTGCGTCTCCACGATCAGGAACGCGGTCCGTTCGAGCGTCGTGGCTGCATCCACGATCAGCGGCTGCGCATCCATGAACACTACACAACTTTTGCGATCGTGAAGCTCGCGCCGGTAGGGCTTGGCCATTTCGGAAAGAAAACTATGGCGGTTGATCAGCCCCAACGGCTTGCCCGCGTCGACTACTGGAACGCTTATCAGTTCACGGTGCTTGTCGAACAATTCGCGAACTGTCTGGTTGGTATCGGCAGCCGAAACAACGGGTGAATTGACGCAAAGATCCGCGGCGCAAGTTTTACCTAGGTTTCTTGCACGGGCTTCGGTCGGTGCATCGCGGACTAGCATCTTGATTGCGCTAACGAAATAAACGCTTCAGTGTGTCGGCGTTATGTGACAGATTGATGACAGGCCGCATGCGGACACACAAAATTGGCGGGCTGTCGACCCGTCGGATTTCTGTTCTATGGCCGTGGACGGAGAATTGATACGGTTCAGCAAACTACAAAGTCATCGTCTTGTAAGCAACGCGCCATAGCCTGAGTTCCAAGACACTATCCGGTGCATTCTGGTCCATACAGGTAGAAAAAAGCGCAGATTCACCGGAATGCTACTGTACTGATTTGGGAAATCCCGAGGTTCAGTACTCGATTGACCCATGTCGTACGCACGCGAAAAACCGACGACGCGCCTTGGTATCTGCCTTGGCGCCTATGTGCTGCATCAGTTCGATGTTGCCGGGCGTTCATTGGGACGCCGCCGCGAAAATATTCATGCGGGCGTTCACAGCGCGCGCAAGGCGATTCGACGCATCCGTGCAACATTGGATTTGGACGTGCACGATTGTGGCCTGCAGCCACAATCGTCTTCGACGAACTACGGGACTTGTGTCGCGAATTGTCGGCCCCACGCGATGCTCACGCCGTGATCGAAACACTGGATGATCTGCGCAAACAGGCCCAGGACATCGACCAACGCGAGCTTTTCGGACGCATTCGCACTTCCCTGATCAAGCGGCATACGATCGTGGTCGCCCGATTGTTGAGACGGGATCGGGGCGGTGCCCGGCGATTTCTTGCAAGCCTGCATCAATTGCGGGAGGCTACCAAAGAGTTGCGCTGGGGCGAGATCGATGCCGCCGATATCCGCTCGGCTTTGCACCGCAGCGACCGCCGCGCTGAGCGTGCGGCCGATGAGGTCAGGCAAACTCAAGATGGTCGAGTGTGGCACCGCTGGCGTCGACGTTTGCGACGTTTGCGGCATCAAATGACGATACTCGAAACAGAACTCGATTGGCGGCTTGTCGAGCATGCATCGTCGGCGGAGCATGACGGCATATCGGCACCGGAGTGGAAAGCGATCGTGCGGGTTTCTCCTGTCACCCTGGGCAACATGACACACGTACTTGCACAGGAACGCGATTTGCGCATGTTGCGCAATGCAGTCAGGAGCACTACCACGATCAAGCATGATGATCGCGTTATTGCCCTGAAACTCCTTCGAAACAAAATCGACGATATCGCCCAAAGAAAACTGCCAAGGCTGGGCATACCTTACGGCTGGCGTTAGCGTACAGGCGCGGTGGCTACCATGGACTTCCGCATCTGCTGCAGGATTTCAACGTCGTGAAAGTCCCGGTATGGCGTAAGGTCCAACGTGTCCGGCACCTTGCTCAGTGCCTCATGACCGATGTCCTTGATGTTTTCCTGCATGAAATCATCGTAGGCGTGCCAATCGACACCTTCCGCCCGGACCGCGGCTTGCTCAGCGCGCAAAGCAATTTGATGAGCATGCAGATAGTGCATGCCCAACATTTGCATCAGCGCTTTTTCCACGGCTTCGTGCATGATCAGGAATCGATCCATGAGGATGCGCCGGCTTCTGTAGACAAAGCTCTTCGGCATGTGGCGATCGATGAATATGACGCTCCCATCGACACTGTAACCGGCCACATACGGGATATCATGATCGCGATCAAGTCCGGCGCGTGCGCGAACAGAGCGCAATGCGTGATTCATCATTTCTCTCGAAATGACCCACTGGACCAGATGGCGATGGTGCGCTCTCTTGGTTGACGCGGGATCACGTACCTGATGCATGTGTCGCTCCTGACCCGGAGTTCATCATTGACACAACATGCTCTATCCGTCGCGTTAAGCAGGCTGCCGACCGGTCGCCGTCGTGGCTAGTGCATACCCAGCAATCGGAAGACAACGAACAAGCCAGCCGCGAAAAGCGAAGCGCCAAGGAAGACGCAAACCGGCAGCGTCAATACCCAGGCCAGCACGATATTTCGGACGGTATCTTTCTGCAGGCCAGACTTGTTCGCCACCATCGCGCCGGCAATGCCGGACGAAAGAATATGTGTGGTACTCACCGGCAACCCGAGGATGTCGGCGGCGCTGATGGTTGCCATGGTGACGAGTTCGGCGGAGGCACCTTGCGCGTAGCTGAGATGCGCCTTGCCGATCTTTTCCCCCACCGTGACGACGATGCGCTTCCATCCAATCATCGTGCCGAGTCCCAAAGCCAGGGCGACCATCGCTTTCACCCACGTGGGAATGAACATCGTTGCGCCTTTCAATTGATCCTTGAATCCACCCAGCGTTTTTTTGTCGTCGCCGCTGAACATGGTTCCTTTGAGCAGCTTGTTGAGAGATTCGGAAACGGAGGTAGATCGAGCTACGA
Organism: uncultured Gammaproteobacteria bacterium; assembly: GCA_963804695.1. GTDB lineage: Bacteria > Pseudomonadota > Gammaproteobacteria > Xanthomonadales > Rhodanobacteraceae > Rudaea. The sequence goes on along the minus strand of CAWDRH010000003.1, from coordinate 1,426,131 downwards.
ACATCACGCCGTGCGTTCATCGGGATTTCGTTGAGCGACTTCACGTTGGCGAGCGCGCCGTCGATTTCGTGCGTCTTGGCGTCGAGAGCGGCAATCGTGTTGTTGGCGATGGTGCCGGAACGAAGATACGCCGACAGGGCGTCCTGGGACGTCTTTGCATCCATCGGGGCATTGCTCTGAGCACCCACTTGACGATCCATGATCACTACGCTCGCGTGCGAAGAAGCGGCCAGTTTCGCAACCGCAGCGGTGTCCGTGGCGAGATTGAGTGCGTAAATTGGACGGCACGATGCCGATGAGGATCAACATATCAGGCCCATCCCTTTCTGACCATCGTTGGATCCGTGGGCAAAGCTGACACCCGTGCATGTTAGCACGAGTATCCCGCGAATCCATCACGGTGGAGGTGTGTCGCCCTCGGAAGATTTGTATAGTTCGGGATTTTTGATCAGCGCCTTGACCAGCAGGAGGAGCATCCCCGCTGCAATAAAGCCGATATCGGCGACACGATCAACGCGGTAGCCCAATATCCTTTGCTTCGCCCAGTTGACGCCCCGCCGAATTTGCCGTCGTAGAAAAAGGAATTCATCAATCCGACGCCGACGATTGATCCAATCAGCGTATGCGAGCCTGAGGCGGGCAGCCCGAATACCATGTCCCGAGGTTCCAGATGATCGCTGAAATCAATAATGCGAACACCATCGCGAATCCCGCGGCGGAACCGACATTGACGATCAATTCCACCGGCAACAGCGCCACCATTCCAAACGCTACCGCGCCCGTCGACGTCAACACCCCGAGCAAGTTCCACATTCCCGACCAGATCACCGCCTGGTGGGTTTCAATGTGGGTATAAATCACGGTCGCCACGGCATTCGCCGTATCGTGGAAGCCGTTGACAAATTCGAAACTGAAAGCCAGCAGCAGGGCACCGACAAGCAGACACTCCGTCAATCCAGACAACGAACCGTCAAATAGGAAATTCATGCGTCTTCCAACCCCTAAGTCAGGACTTACAGGCTATGACGCATCGATTACAAGTCGATGACGGCAGACTCTCGCAGGCGGCTCGTCAGAACGCAGGTTCAACGCGCACTTGCATCGCCAGTCCAGCAGTTTCGGTGCATGAGCCAGGCCGGATCAAATTGCCAGGTAGGTCAGATCGAATCTTCCTTCGCAGAAGATGTTTGTGACAAACAAACGGCGTTTGATGGTGCCAAAATAAGGAACCCGAATTAGCTTCCAGAATACGGACACCCATAAGCGACCGCTGCGGGTCGAAACTTCTGTTTCGATGAGCCGGTAGTCTAGGAAGTAACAGCAATCATTTCGGCTTGGGACTGACGGTGGCACAGAGTTCGAAGCGTACCTGGCATCCAATTCGCGCAGCGGTTGGTACGACCACACGAGATGAGTCTGAAATTGCCGGTCACCGGACATATTGATATAAGTAAATCCGCGTAGATTTTGAAATGACATTGTTTCTAGAATTCAGGGCAGCGATCCTCTCGGCAACTGCGGAGTACAGCGATGAGCGCGTCCGACCCTTCGGCCACCGCATCCCGTACTTCGCAAAAAGGCTGGCGTGAGCTGATCACCAGCGACGACTGGTGGGCCGTGTGGATCGGTCTCGGTCTTGTGTTGCGCTGTCGCGATAGCGGTGCATGCCGGTGGCGGCAGTTTCAAATGGATTGCGGTCGCGCCGCCGGAATGGGCGGAACGCTGGCCGAAGTTTTGGCCCAATTGCGCGACAATGCATTGCGCTATGTTGCCTTGCTCGTGCTCTGGGCCGTGCTGTTTGGCGTCGTTGCAAAGGTACTCGGGTGGCGGATAGTGGATTTCGTTGGCTCGTTCGCCATCGTGTTCGCGGTTGCGTTGTTGATCTATTCGCTCGGTGCCTGGGACCAGGCCTCGCACTATAACCTCGAACCGCCTCTGGTCGCGCTCGTACTTGGTCTGCTAATTTCAAATCTGGTGCGCTTGTCCGGATTGGTTCCGTACCGGCTTGCGCGTCGAGTTTTACATCAAGACCGGCATTGTCCTTCTCGGCGCTGGCTTGCCGTTCGCACTGATTCTGTGGGCCGGACCGGTCGCGATCGCACAGGCAGCGATCGTTTCGCTCGTCACGTTTGGCGTAATCTATTTTCTTGCGCTGAAGTTAGGATTGGATCGCCGCTTCGCTGCCGTGCTTGGCGCCGGCGGCGCGGTCTGCGGTGTGTCGGCTTCGATTGCAATCGCCGGCGCCGTCGGTGCGAAGAAGGAAGACGCGCCGATCTCGATCACGCTGGTGATCTTCTGGGCGATCGTGATGATCTTCGTATTGCCGTTGATTTCGCGCGCGTTGTTGCTGCCAACGGGTGTTGCCGGCGCTGGATCGGGACCTCAGAGTTTGCTGATGCTGCCGGTTTTGCCGCGGCGCAGACCTATGGCGGCTATGCGGGCCAGATTCCCGTCCATCACGGGTTCAGCCGATCATCGGTACAAGCGTTCACCCTGATGAAGGTGATTGGCCGCGATGTGTGGATCGGCGTTTGGGCGCTGGTGCTTTCGATCATCGCGACCACGCGCTGGGAGTCGACCGGCGTCACCTCGCGGGTGGATGCCAGCGAAATCTGGCGGCGTTTTCCGAAATTTATTCTCGGCTTCCTGATTGCTTCGGTCGCCGTTTCGCTGATTGCCGGGGACAACTACGACCAATACAAAAAATTGCTGGTCCCCGATGTCGTCGCGCCACTGCAAGTGCTGCGCACTTGGGTGTTCACCTTTTGCTTCTTGAGCATTGGTCTGACCACACGCCTGCGCGACCTTGCCCACGCAGGAGCGCGCCCGTTCTACGCGTTCACCGGCGGCGTGATCGTGAACTTGATTCTCGGCTATGTGCTATCGGTGATTGTGTTCGCCTATTTCTGGAGCCACCTCGGTTAGCGCTATGCGACAAAGGTCCGCGCAATCTGCGGCAACGCCATGTTTTGCCAATCTGTGGCCGCGTCGTGCGCACAACATTTGTTGCGGGCAGTGCCAGCATTTCGACGCAGATGTCCGCACGCTCGAAGCCAACGTGCCCGGGCTTACCGTGCTCGGATCAGGCTACGCTAGCGTGCGTGCGGACGATGGCCTCTGTCGACTACGTTCGCGCTACTTATCCTCGAGCAGCTACTGCGCCACCTTCGCGGCGCGGGTCGAATGACCGAAGTGCACCCTGTTGGGCGATCGCCACGCATCGCAATGCATCTGAACTCGCAGAGGCATCCGATGTGTAAATGATGAGCGTCTTCCGGTTTGTACAACAGTTGCAAAGCGAAGGATTTCTTGAGGTACATCCATACTTGAAGGTGGTTCGGCGCGAAGAACTCCTGCAGCGGTGGAAGTCGATTGCATTTCGACCGTCACCCGAACCGAATGCAAATTTCCTGATTCGAGGAGTCGTGCCAGCTCTGGTACGCAAGGTCGCGCACAGTCACAAGGCATGTCTCGGCTACCATGCTGCTGCCGAAGCGCTGCGGCTAAGGCACGTTCACGGTGCAGTGCCATACCTATACGCACACAAGCTACTACACAAGCTACCGCGCTCCGAAGCGGAGCGGTGGAAAGAGCTGGTGCCGACTTCTCGCGGGGAACCGTTCGATGTCATCCCGAAAGAGAACTCACCATCTAAGTAGCTACACAATTTGTCTCAGGTCACAGCAGTACACCGATCTTGAAACGCTACCGGCAATAGCGTCGATGGAAACAATACTGCAATAAAAAGTTCGCATTAGATGCGGATACTGCGCGGTCATTTTACAAGGGACCGCCATGAAGAAATGCCTCGTCTTTGCCGCAGCAACAGCGCTCGGCATTCTTAACCACGGCCAAGCATTCGCTTTCGACCTGACCACCAACAGCACGACCGCACAAACGGCATCCGCTGGTACCAACACGGTCGAGTCGGGAGTAACGCTGAACGTCAATAGCACCAAGAGCAGCGGCAATGCGATCTCGGTCACGGGAACATCCTCGATCGACAACTACGGCACGATCGAGCAATCCGGCTCTGCTCGCGCCATTCGCGACACTGCCGATGGCGGCAGCGTCGGGGCGCTGGTGCTGACTGTCAACAACTACACGGGCGCTCTCATGACCGCTGCAGCCGACGACGTCATTGAGGTTCAGTACGCCGACAACGGCGTTCTTTTCAACAACTACGGCACACTCTTGGCAGTTGGCAGCAGCGATCAGGCAATCAATTTCAATCACATCGCAACCGGCAGCAATACGCTCAACAATTATGCGAGTGGCTCGATTCAGAGCGCGGCGGCGGATGCCGTGCGTCCGGGCATCAACGGCGTCGTCAACAATGCCGGTTCGATCAAGGTCACCACTCCCAGCGGCGACACGAGCAGCAGCGACGGCGTCGATGCGCAGTCGAACAGTGGCGTGACCATCTCCAACGCCACCATCAGCGGAGATACCTCGAGCACGTCCGGCGACACCTTCACCATCGAAGGTGAGCGCCATGGCATCACGGGCGGCAACACGAGCGACACCGGGAATCCGATCGGACTCTTCACGATGAGTGTCACTAACGCCCATGGTTTCACGATCCAGGGTGACAACGGATCGGGCATCAACATCGACGGCGTCGGCGTCAACGCAAGCACCGGCGCTTACGACGTCAGCGGAACGGACCCGGATGTGACCACGAACGAAATGGTCGTCATCAGCAATGCCGGCAGCATCATCGGCAACGGCGTCACGCGCGACGGCGACGGCGTGGATGTGGACGGCCTCGTGCAGCTCACCAACAGCGGCACAATTCGTTCGCAGTGCGCGGCGGGCGACACGAGCGAGGGTGTGACCGTCGGTGGCGGCACGATCACCAACCTGACTGATGGTGTCATCGAAGGCGACAATGCCGCGGGCAAATACAACTGCAATCCGGTCTTAAATTCGATTACTGGCACTGGCCGCGGCATCACCCTCGCCGGCGTTGACCACGACGTCAACAATAGCGATGCGCCGATTGTCCCGATTCAGGCCATCTACGGTTACAGTACCGTCGATAACTACGGCACCATCTACGGCGACAGCGATTCGGGCGTCGCCGTAACCAGCGCCGCAAGCCAATATCTGGTCACAATCATCAACGAGGCCGGCGGCACGATCGAAGGCGCGGGTCAAACCCAGGCGGCAGTCAGTACCGGCTCGAATCAGGCAGCCGTCATCAACTCCGGCACGATCAAGGCCGACAACAGCGGCGTCGCGATCGACCTGGGCAGCGGCGACGGCACACACACCGGTAGTGTGCAAATCTTTGGCGGCGCGGCTCAGGTCAACGGCAATATCTCTGGTTGCACGGCCAGCCCTAGCACCTTGGCCATCATTCCCAATGCGACCTACAGTTACACCGCCAACGCCACCTACAATTACAATTCGAGCACGGGTACGGGCACGACGATGATCGGTTCCAGTGGTAACAGCTTCACTTACACTGGTGTGATCGCGAACTTCAGTACTGCCGAATTCGGCAGTGGTACGACCATCCTTACCGGCGCCAACACGTATACCGGCAACACCACCGTCGACACCGGCGGGATTCTGCAACTCGACGGCAGCATCGCCAGCGCGCAAACGTTCGTGGCCGGTACGCTGCAAGGAACTGGCAATGCCAGTCCCGGCGGTACAGTCGAAGTCCAGAATGGAGGCAACATCTACCCCGGCGACACGGCCGGCGACAGGGCCACGCTTAACACCGGGAATTTGACCCTGGATTCCGGATCGACCGCCACCTTCGATCTCGGCACCGTGGCAGGGAGTAACGATTTGATCGAAAGCAGCGGCGCAGTGACGATCACTGCAGCGAATCTTGCGATCAATCTTCCCGTCAGCCCCACCCCCGGGAGCTATGTGCTGATCAGCGGTACCTCGGTCAATGGAACCTTTGCAGCACCGACGTTCTCGCCGGCCCTGCCGTCTTCTCTGACTGCAACAATCGCCTACAACAGTGCAGCCGTGACTCTGCAACTTCAGACCGTGAGCAGCATTTCGCTGCAGTCATCGCAAAATCCGTCCGCCTTTGGGGAGAGCGTCACATTCACCGCCACCGTCAGCGGCAGCACACCGAGCGGCACGGTGACGTTTCTGGACGGTGCCACAACCTTGGGGACCGTAACCTTGAGCAGTGGCATTGTTACGCTTGCAACGACAAGTCTCAGTACAGGGTGGCATGACATCACCGCTTTTTATGGTGGCGACGGCAACAACACATCCTCGACAAGCTCCGCCGTGAAGCAACACGTGAAGCTGGCGACGAGCAGTGTGTCGGTGGCCTCGTCGCAGAGTCCGTCAGTTTTCGGCCAGACTGTGACCTTTACAGCAACGGTGACGGGTCAATCGCCGACGGGCAATGTGACCTTTGACGATGGGGCGACGGCTATTTGTACGGCGGTAGCATTGACAGGCGGGATTGCCATCTGCGCGACATCGGCGCTGTCGGCCGGAGCTCATGCGATCACGGCGATGTACAGCGGCGATGGCAACAACGTGGCGGCGGCGTCATTTGGCATTGCGCAGGCCGTACAGTCTGCGCCGACCGCAACGACGGCTTTCACTACCTGCGCTGAGACCTTCGTGGAGAGCCAACCGTTCACGCTCAGTGCGACGGTGAGTGGCGTAAACCCGACCGGCAATGTCACGTTCAGCAATGGAACTGATGCATTGTGCAGCGGAGTTTCGTTGACCGCAGGCAACGCCAGCTGCACGACAGACGCGCTTGCTGTTGCCGGATCGGGCACGCAGGAAGATATCCAGCTGATTGCGAACTACAGTGGCGATCAAAACAACGCCGCGAGCGCATCCACAGCTTTGACTGTGAAGGTGCTGAGTGCCGGGGACGTAGTGTTCCGCAATGGCTTGGAGGCCGAGACCGAGTCTTGTCCGATCGAGTAGATGGTCCGAGCGACCGCGGCCATTGATGGAGCGGTCGCCAAACATATATGAAAGTTTCCCCGGCTCTGCCGGGAGGCAGTAGCAGTTTGACAGATCCGTATATGGGCCTTCCAATTCCGCAGCTGCAGCAGTAGATTAAACCCTGCAAGGCAGTGAGATTTCTTCCCTATCGCTTTGTAAGCTATTGATCGAATTGAGCGTAATTGGCGGTTTTTTCGAGCACCTACAAGTGAAACTATAGTAGAAAAATCAGTATCTTACAGCGGTATAGGATTGTGCCTGGGGGGCAGGGGGTCGTAGGTTCAAATCCTGTCGCCCCGACCATCCGCGGGTTTCCAGCGTTCACTGGCGCCACACGGCGCCGGATGCGTTCAGCGAGGCGACGATGAGCGACGCACGCCGCAGCTTGTATCCCGAAATCGAAGCTTACGATTCGGGATACCTGCAGGTTTCTCCCTTGCATCGACTTTACTACGAGCAATGCGGCAATCCGCAGGGCAAACCGGCGGTGTTTCTGCACGGTGGCCCGGGCGCGGGTTGCAACGCCAAAAGCCGGCGTTTCTTCGACCCGTCGCGTTACCACATCATATTGTTCGACCAGCGCGGTAGCGGCCGTTCCACGCCGCACGCGGAGCTGACCGACAACACCACGTGGGATCTGGTCGCCGATATCGAGCGCTTGCGTAAACATCTGGGTATCGAACGCTGGCAAGTGTTCGGTGGCTCCTGGGGGTCGACCCTGGCGTTGGCCTATGCCGAAACCCATCCGCAACACGTGACCGAGCTCGTGTTGCGCGGCATCTTCATGTTGCGGCGCTGGGAACTGGAATGGTTCTATCAACAGGGCTGCGACGCGATCTATCCCGATGCCTGGGAAGCGTATCTCGCGGCTATTCCAGCGACCGAGCATGGCGATCTAATCGGCGCTTATCATCGGCGCCTGACCGGCCCTGATCCTGCCGTGCGACTTGCCGCGGCCAAGGCCTGGTCGATCTGGGAGGGCTCGACCAGCTATCTGCACCAGGATTCCGGCTATATCGCTTCAACCGGCGAGGACGAGTTCGCGCTGGCCTTCGCCCGCATCGAGTGTCACTACTTTGCCCATGGCGGTTTTTTCGATGCCGACGATCAGCTTTTGCGCGATGCGCACAAGTTGAAAAATATACCCGCAGTGATCGTGCAGGGCCGCTACGACGTGGTCTGCCCGATCCGCAGCGCCTGGGATCTGCACCGTGCCTGGCCCGAGGCCGATCTGCGCATCGTTGCCGATGCCGGGCATTCCGCGTTCGAGCCGGGCAATACGCATGAATTGGTCGAAGCGACGGATCGATTCCTGCGATTGTGAAACCGCCAATCGTGCAGCCATTGGCTCGTCCAGCCAAGTGAGTTACACGTCAGACGCGCAGCACGCTGCTTTGCTCGTACCAATCCCCGAGCACGATACGTTCGGCCGTCCGGCCATCCAGATCGAAACGATGCGTCGCCGGGCGATGGGTGTGACCGTGGATCAGGCGGTGCACGTCATGCCCGCGCATCGCCGCAATCACCGCAGCGGAATTCACGTCCATGATTTCCGCCTTCGCCATCGAAGTGTGCTTGCGGCTTTCTCCGCGCGCCTGCGCAGCGAAAGCGCGGCGTTCCTGCAGCGGTTTCGCGAGAAATTGCTGCTGCCATTCGGGGTTGCGCACCAATACGCGGAATTTCTGGTACTCGATATCGTCCGTGCATAGCGTGTCACCGTGCATCAGCAGCGTGCGCTCGCCGTGCAGATCACCAATTACCATTGGATCGGGCAGCAGGGTCATGCCCGCGCGCGCGGCATAGTCCACACCGAGCAGGAAATCGCGATTGCCGTGCATGAACGCGATCGGCACGCCGCTGTCGCGCAGCGTGCGCAAGGCATCCGCGACGCGCGCGGGAAGTGCTGCGTCATCGTCGTCGCCGATCCAGCTTTCGAACAGATCGCCCAGGATGTACAGCGCATCCGCCAAGCGCGCTTCCCCGGCGAGAAAGTCGACGAAGAGATCCACGATCTGCGGACGCGCCTCGTCCAGATGCAGGTCGGAAATGAACAGCGTGGGCATCACGCGGTCGTCGCCAATGCCGGCTATTGCACTATGCTGACCTTTTCTATCACGACCGGTGTTTGTGGAACATCGCTCTGGAACGGACCCAGGGGGCCGGTCGGAATAGCCCGGATCTTGTCGACGGTATCCATGCCATCGATCACCTTGCCGAACACGCAGTAACCCCACGATACCGCGCCGTTGGCGTCACCGACATAATCCAGGCGCTTGTTGTCGACCGTATTGATGAAGAATTCCGCCGCCGCCGAATTCGGATCGTTGGTGCGCGCCATCGCCAGGGTGCCGCGCAGGTTGGACAGACCGTTGTTGGCTTCGTTGCGGATCGGTGCGTGCGGATGTTTGCGCTGCATCGTCGTCGTCCATCCACCGCCCTGAATCATGAAGGTCGGAATCACGCGATGGAACAGGGTGCCGTCGTAGAAACCTTCCTTGACGTATTGCAGGAAATTGGCCACGGTTTGCGGTGCCTTGTCCGGGTAAAGCTCGACGGTGATGTCGCCCTGACTGGTGTGCAGAAGTACCTTGGGATTGGTTGCCGCCGGGATGGATTGTTCTGCTGGTTTTGCGACCGGCTTGACCGCCGGCTTCTGGGCAACAGCGACGGACAACGGTGCGAGCAGGGCGAAAATACAAAGCAGTTGCTTGAACATGACGGACTCCGGAAATAAATCAGAGCGCAAATGATACGCAGAACGCAGGCTGCGCGCAGCCGTCATTTTCACCAGGCCAAGCAGGAAGAACTCGCAGAAATGGGGCGCATCGGATCGTTTGATCCGCTCCCCCTCGCGTAGCGAAGTCAAAGAGCTACATGGTGCGACTATTTGTGACCGTGTGCCGCATCGAGAAAACACCGTTCGCCCGCGTTATAGGCGAACGGCATGTGCTTGCGCAAGCGCGACGATCAACCGCCGCCGTGACTATGATCATCCTCTTTCCGCGGCTCTTGTTTCGGCGCTGCCCTCGGCTGACTCCGGTTCGCTGCAGGCGTAGCGCTTCTTGGTTGCGCCCTGTTGTTGTATTGCGATGCGGGCCTTGCTTCTCTCATCGAACTCGGTGCGCGGGCAGCGGGTAGAGAATGATACGTGCGCGTCGGAGCAAAGCGGTCGCCGGGTCTTGACGCGACGATACGTGCCGGGCGCGGCGGTGGCCGCGAATGAATTTCGCGTCCAATCCATTCCTGCCGTTGCGCATAGAACGGACGGCCACGGTAGTAGCTGTCCCAGTACGCGCCGAGCGAGAACGTGACGATCGGGATGCCGATGCTCTGGCCGTAGTCGATGATGCCTACGGTCTGATTGTCGTAGTCTTCTTCAATAAAGGATCCCGGCACCCAGCCGCGACTTTCGTCGGAGATGACGTCGCACCAGGTCCAGCCTTCGATGCAACCTTCAATCATCACCGGTGTACCCGCGGCCAGTCCCTCGATCGGTGGGTAGCTGGAATCGGGACCCGACTGCAGGTCGACATCGGCAACGACCCATCCATCATTGGCGCTGGCCAGCAAGGGTGCGCACAGGATGAGAGATGCAAGCAAACAGATGGTACGTTTCATGTTTGAACTCCTCTGCCATATGGCGATGAATTATGCCAGCCTCGGCTGAACCGGGGCAACAGACGCGTACGACGCGGTGGATCAAACGCGACTTTGCCCCGGAAGCCGATCAGATGCAGGCGAGTTTATTTATATACATTTGTGCAACGGTCTTGCGCCGGCCGTTCAATCAAACGAGACCATAAAACCTGACCAAAATCTTACAAAACAAGCCAAGCTTGTACGCTGATTCAGTAATACTTGCGAGATGAATCAACTCTTATCACAATCGACAATATTACTGTCTATTGGCGATTTTATGCACATCTTGGCCGATCGTATTCGACAAGCGCGTGAATTGGCCGGAATCACCCGCGCCGCCCTGGCTCGGCACGTCGGCGTGCGTCCCAGCGCCGCCTCCCAGTGGGAACAGATAGAGGGCACGGCGCCGAGCGTGGCTCATTTGATCAGGATTGCGCAAATCACCGATATCGCATTCGAATGGCTGGCCACAGGCCGCGGACCGCCCCATCCGCTGACGTTGCACGAACACCAGCCATCGATCCCGGCGATTTTGCGCATACGTTATTCGAGGAGCGGGTTCTCCGAAATGCGCGTTCAATTCCGCTAAAGCTGCGCGAGCCCCTGCTGCATTTTCTGGATGCGTTGGTGGGTAACGACGCGTAGTAATGCAGCGCCTGTTTTACAGCGATACTTGCTTGATACCGCACTGCCCAGTTCACTAAACATGCTTGCGACGGTCATCGATCCTCGTGTAGCGTGCGCGCGCTGCATCGATCCGAAGACCTGATTGTGCTCGGCAAACACCTTCGCACACTCGGGGTTCCGTCGCATCCACCACGCGTCTGCCTTCCTGTCGATACGTTCGACAGGTGGACCGACGCAGCCTGCAACTGGCGACTTGTTGGCATACAACGCAGCGCAAGCGACACTCGATTTGTATAACTGTACACAAAATCCATCAGGGAATTCACGACATGAGCAAGCGGCTTCTGGGTTGGATCACGGCAGGGATTTTCGGAGTGCTGTGCGTGACGATGAGCGTTCACGCGCAATCCAACACAATCGGCTTTCCGGCATTGACCTTATGCCCGAATACAATTCCCCCGCTGAACTCGGCACGAATCCAGAATTCCCCGGCGCCTGGTGGAATCCCAAGCGCTCACGGCACGGGTTGGGATTTCTACTTCACCAGCAACGCTAACCAAATCGTCGTCGTCTCGCTACCTACAACGCCAGCGGCCAGCCAATGTGGTTGACCAATGGCGGCAGCAGCACGATGCAGACGGCCGCCAACGGCGCCACCGAATTCTCGGCGCCGCTGTACCACGTTTCGGCTTCGGTCACGACCGGTACGCCGGCTCAAACGGCCAGCCAAGCGGGACAGGTGTCGATCGTCTTCGTTCCAGGTTCGACAACGATTGCGGCGCTGCGCTGGGCATTGACCGCCGTGACGGTTTCACATCCGGATGAGTGTGTGTATGACTTCATGCACGGCAGCACGACCGGCACGGCTGCGGCCTCCAGTTCGACGATCGGTGAGGTTTTACCGGCGATTGGTACGACGCTAGCCAATCCGGCTGGGGACTCGATATTGATGTTGGCACCGAATCGAGCACGAGCACGTACGAAATCGACAACGCCCTCATTTTCGACTCGGTGGGCAATCCGGTCTGGCTGCAAGCCTCTGTGCAGAACGCACCGATTACGGCGACGACGATACCGCTTGGCTTTTTCAAGTCGAGTATCGATACCCCACCGGCAATTGCACTACGGCGAGTTCATGTATTACGAGCAGCGTCGCAGGCTCGATCACGCGTTCGTTCACGAGTGGATCGGCCGGGTCGTCCACGATCACAGCAAATGTTTCGGCCACAACCTATAGCGGTGTCACAACCGGAGCGAGCATCATCTGGCCGTGGACCAATTCTACCTACTTCACCAACCCCGCATCGCTCACGAAGTTGGCGGACTACTATATCGTTGCAGTCAATGAGACGAATTGTCAGATTCCCGCGGGCCAGACTACCTGTCCGGTGATCGTGTCCTAGTCGAGTACAAACACCGCATCACGCGTCTTTCGTCGCGATCTGACAACGAACGTTATTTCGACAACGCCGCTGACGGCGAACAGCTCCGGACAATACACCGACAATCTGTCGGTTGGCGACGACGTTCAGTACGAACTGCGCAACAACACGGATACAGGCTTGTTGTTGTACACGTCGGCTGAGGTCAAGGCGATCCCACCGACACCCGCCGGACCGGCAACGCCTACGGCCCCAGCGATGGCAACGCCGCCCGCCGATGACACAGTATCCGACCGGGTAGGAGCCACCGCAGGCGCCTTCAGTGTGGATCAGCAGGGTAACGCCAACTATGCAATTCCGATTTACGCTCCGCGCGGTGCCGGCGGGCTGACGCCATCTGTTTCGCTAACCTACAACAGCGGATCCGGGACGGCTTGGTCGGTTACGGTTGGACCATTGGCGGTATTTCCGCGATCACCCTCTGCCGTCAAACGCAAGAACACGGCGATGGTGCGGGGGTGCAGAACATTATTAAAACCTATCCCATCTACGGCTCCAATACTGTCTCGATGGCGAACGCATGGATTTGATCCAGGGAACCCAAGGCGCCGTTGGCGCACAGTATCCCCTGGAAAACGACAACCAGACCCTGATCGTTATCCAGAGCGTCCTGAGCATCGGTGGCAACACCGATCCGAATGTCTTCGCTGTCTACGGCAAAGACGGTACGGTTCGCCAATATGGCGGCAGCACCGCGCAGCTGAGCTTCGCGTCCAGCTACAACGTGAACGCGGTGGGGATAGCCGCGTGGTACGAATACGCGTTGACCGATAGCAACGGTAACGTCGTCAATTTCAACTACGCGTGCCCGAACTCTGTCCCGGCGGATCCGCCCTGCTCGACCAACGTCGATGGAAGCCGGCAAACGGCAGCCATTGCGCCGAGTTCCATCACATGGACCGGTGGCGAAATCGATTTCAATCCGACAGTTCGTCCGCTGGCAGAGCAGTCGATCAGCAGTCTGATGGGCTTCCCCGTAACGCAGTACTACCGTATCAGCCAGATAACGGTAAAAGCGGCCGATCACGCGACCGTGCTGCGCACCTACACGGCAACGCCAACGTACAGCCCTAATAATCCCACCACGCGGCAAATCACGGCCCTTACCGAGGTACCGGATCGACCTGTTTTGCGCCGACGACATTCCAATGGAACAACGACATCAGTGGCAGCGGACAAGCCGTGACATCGGGTCGTCCAGTGTGTCTTTCAAACCTCGATCCCGCAATGTGCGTTTTGGGGACATCAATCGGGACGGTCGTTCGGATATCGTCTGGCTCGATCCCACCAGTGGAAATTTCCATGCGGCGCTGTCGACAACTACATCGTCCGGCATTGGGTTGGGTAGTGACCTGTGCGCGAATAACGCGTGTCCACAATCAGCGATTTGGGGTAACGATACCAATTCACTCACGGGTGCGAATCTGTCCGATGGCACTTGGCAGCTGCTCGATTTTTACGGCAATGGCCGATCGGACCTGCTGACATTGCAAAGTAACGGTTCTGGGGCTATCAGTGTAATTCGACCATCAACGGAGGGATTTGCACGCATGACAAATATACGTATCTCCATTTTGTTTCTTTCTGCCGCCGCTACGATGGCTCTTTTGCCTGAATGGACCCATATCTACGTCGCGGATTTTGATGGAGACGGTTTGCCGGATTTGTTGATCGCCGGCGATAACGGAGCCGAGTCTATCTGCTCAAACCCGCCGGGTCCGCGGCACAACCGTATGTGTTTCAAGGACCGTACAATGTCATGCTCGGCGCATGCGAAATCGCCGGACTTGCAGCGCAAAGCTTGCGCACGGCGGATTTCAATGGCGATGGCAACGCCGACATCGTGGCCCTGGTAGGCACAAATCCCGTCCGTCCAATGGCAGCATCCCGACAGGCACAGTTGACGTACAGAGTACTGGCGTTGCGCCGGCGATTACCGCATCACCACCCGAAGCAGAACACCGCCAGTGTTCTCAGCGGTGCGAGTGGTGCGTCGGTGACACCATTGTCCTGTCAGGAAGCCACTTCGGTTCGACCGTGGCGTCGAATCGCGTACAGTTCAACGGGGTCGTCGCGCCGATTAGCGCCGTGACGGCCACGACGTTGACGGTTACCGTGCCGCCCGGTGCCACCACCGGACCGATAGCGATCACCACGGGCAACGTCACGGTATTAATCGGCATCCTTCACGATCACTCGGCGCGAGCACCGAATCCAGCACAACCGCACCTCTGAACTTTCAGGTCATGTTAGCCTCGGGTCACGACAATACAAATTTTTACTTCAACCCCTCTACCAGTTGGGCCATCGGCCCGACCGACGCGACGCCGCAGCCGCTCACGACGAACGCGTTCCAGATTATCGATCTGAATGGGGACGGACTGGCTGATGTCGTCTTTGGCACATCGGATTCCAACAGCGGCAATCAGGCGACGTTCGTTTACCAAATCAATGGAGGTCCTGGTGGGTTTACGGTTTCGCTGGCTCACTGGTATGTTAGTGGCCGTGGTGGTGCGTCACAACCGCTGCAGGTGCCGCGCAACTCCAGGTCGGCGACTATGACGCGATGGCAAGGGATTTCTGATTCGCAGGGCAGCGTAAGATGCCTACGATATATACGAATATACCGGCGCAGGTTTCAGTGCGACACCGATTGCTTCACCTCTATACGCCAGCGACATCAGTGCGACACCCGAACGGTTTACCTTCCAGGTAGACATGGACGGTGACAGCTTCCCCGACACCTTCATGTTCGATCAGGGCGGGGCAATTGGGCAACAATGCGTTTGACCAGTCACCATGACGTGCACAACGCTATTGGCACGATCACATCAGGCCTGGGTGCAGTCACCAATATCGACTATGCGCCGCTGACGTTCAATTCGGTGTACTACGCCGAACACGGCGTGGGACCGACCCTCTACTCCGGCTGGGGCGCACCGGTGCAGGATGTGCTCACACCACGGTACGTGGTTCAGTACGTCGACAGCAGCGCGCCGACGGCGGCGAGCCCCACGGCTACGAGCCAAATACGCTATCGCTATGGCGGCTACCGAGTACAGGGCTACGGTCGTGGACCGCTGGGGTTCCACACGATCTATACGACGGACGAACAAACCAATATCGAGACCGTAACGACGTACAACCAGGTCTTCCCGTTGACGGGGACGCCGTTGCAAACCGCGACGTACGTGCTGGCCAGCGCCGACACGACGGACGCCTGCTTGACCTCGCCAGATAGTACGGCGTGCATGAGCTACACCAATGCGCCACCGACATTTGCCGGCCTCACGCAACTGAGCCAGTCCACCGACACTGGGTTCAATATCATCCCTACGGGGAATACCGCAGAGTTCGCGTCAGTCTCGCCAGGTTCTTTGCCAAGTCCACCGGTTCCGATCGGACTCATGCAACAGGGCAGCCAAACGATCAAGCACGGTCTCGATGGCACACTCGTGTCGGCGTCGTCCGCGACCATGACCTACGACATCAACAGTGCCGGCGAGTCGTACGGCAATGTGATCAAATCTAGCACGAGCGAATATGCGGACGCCGCACTGTCGAGTCTGTTGCGGCAATCCTTGGCGACGAATACCTATAACGATGTGATCGTGCTGCCGACACCGCCGAGTTACACGCCGGTGACGTGGTATTTGGGACGTCTGGGTAGTTCGTACACGACGGTGACTCCAACAGGTGGCGCTCCGATCACGCGCAACTCTGAGTTCGCCTATGACCCCACTAGTGGACTATTGACTGCCGAGCACTTGCAGCCACTGACCCCCACCGACGGCGCGCCGGCCGGATCGTCAATACCGCGCTCGACAAGTATCACTTTCACGACACGTTGGGCAACGAAATCGAAACGGTCACGTGCAGTGCGGTAGTGGGCTGCTCTTCAAGCACCCCGTTCACGGCTGCCGCCATGACGTTTGAGTCGACGAACGCGGACTGGGTGCAGCGCTACAGCAGTTCGACGTACGGTGCGATCGGCATGTATCCGAGCGGTATTTATCCGACAGCTACCTGCGTACCGTTTTCCAGTGGGGGCACCAGTGCAGCTCGTATACAACGCTGACGGTATTGGGCCGCGACGGATTTGGCAACATCACCGACAGCACCGATGTGCACGATGTCGAGACTCGGAGTTATTTCGGTGCGTCGGCCGACAATATTTCTCGGCTACCAGCACGGGCGGCGCGGTCCAGACGATCTACCGCTGGTGCGGTGGCCACGCACCGGCAGGCGTCACAACCACCGTGACTTGTCCCGCGTTGGCCGCTTATCGCGTGGATACGACCTACGCTGCCGGCGGCACGGCACGTGCGCCCGAAACCTGGGTCTACTACGACGTACTGGCACGTGCAGTGCTCTGCGTGCAGCAGGGCTTCACGGCCACGCAGTACAAGGCGATGAGCAAGGACTACGATGAGTTAGGCCGGCTCGCCGATGCGTCTGAACCGTATTTCACCTACGCGCCGACACTCAGCACCGTTGGAAACGCCAACGGTGGCAGTATTTACAAGACGACAACAGGCTACGACGTGCTCGGCCGCGTGACATCGATCACGCACCCGAACAGCAGTTTGACGAAGACGGTCTACAGTGGCTTGAACGCCACGACCACGCTGCCGGCGAATGCCTCCGGTATCGCCGAGGTCAGACGCAAAGCAAAAACCTTCTGGGCCAGGTGACAGCGATCGCGACACTGCCGGTTCGACCTTGACGAATACCTACGATGCCTCGGGCAATGTGCTGACGGTCAAGCGCGCGAACAGTACGGGCACGCAAACGGCCACGGTGACGATGACCTACGATGCCTTGGGCCGCAAGCTCAGTCTGAACGATCCAGACCTAGGCAATTGGAGCTACAGCTACAACGCGCTGGGCGAGCAGGTGCAAAGCGCGAGCGGCACGACGTGCACGGCGTCGTCGTACGATGGCCAGGGCCGGATGTATACCAAGTCGGATTATGCGAACGGCACGTGCACCGGTACGGCCGATGTGACGGCGAGCTGGAGCTACGACACGGTGGCCGATGGCGTGGGCGAACTGGCGCAAGCCACGAGCTCGGACAACAGCGTGAGGAGATACGCGCGTGCCGGCATACGACAGCTTCGGACGCGTGACACAAACTACGTCCCAGGTGACGACAGCGATCGGTCTGTCCAGTTACCTCCAGCGTGCGACCTACGATCAGTTCGGTAGGGCGTTCCAGAACTTCTTCTCCGGCACCAACATCAGCGAAACTGGCGAGTTGTATTTATACAATGCGCAAGGCTATGTGTATCAGACCCAGGACGGGGAGAACGGCACGGTGGGTCAGGTGTATGGCCAGATCACGGCGATGGATCAGCGCGGCAACGTCACCAGTGAAGTGCGTGCCGGCAACACAAGCCTGACGACGACGCGCACATACGATCCGGCGATGGGCTGGCTCACCGGCATCAGCACCGACGGCGGCACGCTCCAGGATCTGGTCTATACCTACGACAATCTGGGCAATCAGGAAACGCGAGAGACGCAGGCGCCGGAGCGTCCTTGAGCAAAACCTTCGGCTACGACGGCTTGCAGCGGCTGACCACCCAAAGCGGCACGACGGCGGCCAGCTGGAGTTACGACGCCTTTGGCAATCCGGCAGGCGGCACCTATGGCACGAAGGCGACAAACTGCACGAACACGCCGGGACCGGAGCGCTGAGCGGCTGAGCGGCACCCAGTATTGTACGACACGCGTGGCAACCAGATTCAGGTACTGGGCAGCACGGGGATCGTGGAGGAAAGCGCCTCGTATACGGCAGACGACAAGCTGCGGCAGGTGGAAACGCCGAGTGGGTACAGTCTGCTGCACACGACGACTGGCCTACGGACCGGAGCGAGCGCGGCTGGTGCGGATGGACTACAGCAATGCCGGCGGCACGGGCACGCCGACGTACACGCACTACATCGGCGATGCAGAAATCATCGGCGCCGGCACTAGCACATTGACGATCAAGCGCTATCTGCCGGGATTGATCCTGACCCAGAGCGGACGACGCTCAGCTACGGCTATCTGTTTACGGACAACCTGGGTTCGACGCACCGCATCACCGATCAACTCGGTAACCTGCTATCCAACGGTGCCGAGCGCTTCACCGCCTTCGGCCAACGCGCGAACACGAGCAGCGATGCGCCGTTGGCAGTGAGCGTGCAGGAAACCTTTGCCGACACGTTGACCCATCACGGCTACACCGGACAGGAGCAGATGGACGAAAGCGAGCTGATCCATATGAACGAGCGTATCTACAGTCCCACGACGATGCGCTTTACGTCGGCTGATCCGTTCGTGCAGAACCCGAGCGACCTGCAAAGCTACAACCGCTACAGCTACGTGCTGAACAACCCGCTGGTGAGCACGGATCCGAGCGGAACTGGGGCAAGGAGCAGCAGGGGTATCTGCGGGAAGCGGCGGCTATCGCCGTCGCGGTGTACACGGGTTATTACTACAGTCCCACGAGTTTGGGCGCGGCAGGAGCGGCATCGGCCGCGGCCAGCGGACAGGCGGCTGTTGCCACCATCGCCGCGAGCTACACGTCCGGGTTCATTGCCTCGGGCAACCTCAAGAGCGCCGTGCTGGGAGCACTGACCGCGGGAGCGGACTACGGCATCGGCTCGGCCTTCCCTGACGCAGACACGATTGGGTACAACGTGTCGGCGCATGCACTGGCCGGCGGGGTGCTGAACGAGTTGAGCGGTGGTAACTTTGGGCACGGGTTTGTGAGCGCCGGCTTGGGTGCGGCGATCGATCCGCACATACAAGAGGTGGTGGGTCACAATCCGTTCGTGGACGGCGTGGCCGCATCGATCGTTGGCGGACGATCGAGTCGAGCGACGAGCGGGAAGTTTGCCAACGGAGCGCTTTCGGGTGCGTTTTAGTTTGCGTTTGATTGTTTAGAACACGGATGTGAGTTGGGTCAATCTGTGCCAGCGGCAGCGCAACCGACGTCAGAACAGGCAATGTTGAACACCGGCGAACGTATACTTACCGAGCTTTGGAACGATTTTGGTGCTGCACTTGAAGGCGACCAGTGGGCAACCCTAGGTCAGTCTCGCTTAGTCCTTTGGCGCTTGATGGAGCAGGCGCGATATCATCCGAGGCTGCCGCAGAGAGCGCAACTCTCTCACCTGGAATAGCCTCGACGTTTGCCAATGGCGAGTACACCGCTACGACCCTTTCTGAGGACATGACTGCCTATCGGTATTCTGGCGGGGTGTCTGGTGCATCTAGCCTATTTCTAACTGAGCTGCAACGGTGGGTCAGATCTCATCGCCGGTCTCTGCCAGCATCGCGCTTAATCTTCCACTTGGAGCGACGGCTGAGACGCTCAATGTCTTTACTATTCCTGCGGGAACTACAATCTTTACGGTGGCGTTGCAGGGGGAGCGGATTCTGCATTGCAGATATTCATTCAGAACTCCAGCGTCCTGATTCCAAAGTAGGTCGATATGGATACCGCAAAATTTGTGCAACAACTACGATCCATCGCTGAGGAGCTGACGCCGCTTACTCTCTCGGCAACTTCGGGCGCTGCTACTTGGGACGGGACTAAGTACGCCAAAGTAGAGCGAAATCGGCGGACCCGGTGGCACTAGTTTGGCGATCGGTTTTGACGACGATCGCTGAGCTTGTGGAAGCTCAAGAGTCCCCGGTGACACTGCGGCAGCGGGAGTATCTGCAACACTTGCTGTTCGGCGGAATGGAAGCCTAAACGATGTGTCGTTTGGGAAGCCTAGAGTCGATCTGGCTCTCGATGAAAAGAGGCGCTTGTTGTTCGCCTGCTTTAATGAGTAGGGGCAGAAGGCAGTCCTCGAACATAACGCCCGTGGAAATTATGCGCAGCGTTCTGGGGGAACCCCGAGCCGCCGTCCGCGCTGTTTGCGCCGCATAATGAGCGCTATGTTCAAGTGCCCGCTGCCGCGAGCGATGCTCTGCGCCCGCGGCAGGGAGCGGCGGTGCCGCGCTGATGATCGTGGCGCTGAATCTGATGTAAGGCAGGATAGCCTGGCGGCTGCTCTTTGGACCAAACCTTGCCCATCTCTGCCCGGCACCGCAGACTTGTCGCCATGTTGAAACTGCTGCGACCCCTGATCGCGCTGCTCGGCCTTGGGCTGCTGACGGCAAATAGCACCTCAGCGCTCGCCTTTGCATCGGTCGAAAAACCCGCATCGGAGTCGCTCGGCGTCGCCCACACCCGCGTCAGCCACAACACGCCGCTAAGTGAAGAAGCCTTCAGGGAAATATAGGCTTGAGCTACGATCTCGCGTCCGACTCCCCTGTAGCGGCAGAGGGAGCAGCATGGACTGCTCCAACAACGCTGGCGCGTGTGATTCCAAACGGAATTCCAGCAACATCGCTTGGAGCACCTGGCGCTGTTGATGTCTTTCTAACGACGCCTGAGGCTATCGAAGGCTTGCTGCTGCCTGCTTTGCCCAACGACTTGGCATTCCAGAGAGTCCGACGGAGTTCCAAGGATTCATTTCCCCACACCGGCGGAAGGGTTGGCGTCGCCAGTGTTCCGGACAAATCCTGGCTTTGTCGGTGGAGAGTTCACATCCGGAGGAGCGCCGGAGTTTGTTATTCCCAGCGGACCGATTCCGGCAGACGCAACGACTAGAGTGGTGCCATGATGAGTATTAAGCCTTCAGAAACTTTACTAACTAGACGATGGATCAATCAGAGTGGCTGACTCGTTGCGGATGATGTGTGCAAGAGGATCGCCGCCCTCACTAAGGCGCATCTCCAAAAAATCGAGCGGAACTCCAGTTGGCGGAATACCCTTTACCCTGATCCGAGTGATGGGAGGTGTTGGGAGCTTAGCTATCCACAAAGCGAGCTTCATGGAGGAGAGCCGCCGGAACTGAGAAGCCTGAATGCCGAGGAGGTACAAAAAAAGTACGGTGCTCAGCTGCCATGCAGTTGATCTCTGGTTGCCGGTGTTTTGCCGTCGGCGAAGCCGCCATGCCTCAAGCCGTACAGAGTGCGAGCTTGACGTTTGCGCAGAGTGCCACTGGAAATGTGGCTGCGTTCCAGCCGGCGTCATATGTTCCGGTGAACAGCATATGAGCGACCACGGAATACCCGGCGCTGTTGGTGAATCCAAATGTTACTGAGATTACCTACAACATCCTGAATGAATCCGGAGCCACTATTTGCACGATCTCCTGTCCCAAGTGAAGGCCGATGGATGTTGAGTTCAAAAAACCGGTGTGAACACGGCGACGAGCGCGAAAAGTTTCACTGTTGAAGTGAAATTTGCCGGTGGTGTGGAGTACCGCGACTCCATCGGAAACGTTTCTATTGATACAGAGTGGCTGGTAAACCCTCCGCGGATCCTGATTTATCGAAAACGATCTGACGAGACCGATCCCCGTCTCAACGAGGTGTATTCCAACGCGCAACGAGCATTGGAATTTCTTGGTCACCGCGTTGAAACGTGGGTCAGTGAATGACTCGCTGCCGCCAGTGACCTGACCACCGCAAATTGAACCAGGACGATAGAGACTATCCCCCAGGAATGTTGGCGCGCATACAAAATTGACCACTTCGTCAGTTTTTTCGCTGACCAGCAAGATGCCGGTCAGTCGACGCCGAGTTCGACAGTGGGAGTAAATAACCATGAATTGTTTCATTAGAATCAGTAGTGGAGCTTTATTTTTCCTGTGTTTTTCAGTTGGCGCATTTGCACATAGTTTTCCGTTTCGATCATTGAATACCATGGTGAATGAAGTCGAAACTATCGCTTTGGTACGGATAGTCGCAGGCGAAGTGCAGGAATCAAGTAAATGTCGATTTAAATACAAATTCATAGTGATAAACACTACAAGGATAAAGCAAGACTGATTGGTATGCAGGACTCCGCAGGCAATTGGCTAACTATTTCTCGTCGGCACTTCGGTATATACATGAGCTACGACTACTATAAAAATCGACCAGCGCCAGCAATTTTCCGATATCCAAATAGATTATTGACACAAGCCACATCTTGTCGATCGATATTTCGCTTGAATATCGCTTCTAGCTCATCTGTTGCTCGCGCTAACGCCGGCCGTTTTGTGACGTAACAGTTAATGGCACCGAGAATGTTCAAGTGGATGTTTGTGCAGTGCATGGAATTGCTGCATATTGGCCAAGCTTTCGAAAAATTACTAGAGGCAACGGTAGCGACACCAGCACCGGCGCATCCGTGAGCGAAACCTTCGGCTACGACGGCTTACAGCGGCTGACCACCCAAACCGTACTACGGCCGCGAGCTCGAGTTACGACGCCTTTGGCAATCCAGCGGGCTGTACCTCGGCACGAAGGCGACTAGCTGCACGAACACACCGGGGCCGGACGCGCTGAGCGTGTTGAATGGTACGCAGTACTGCTACGACGTCCGTGGCAACCAATCCAGGCGCTGGGCAGCACGGGGATCGTGCAAGAAAGCGCCTCCTGCACACTTAGAAAGTTGAGGAAAGACTGATGAAAAGAGTTTGGTTATTTGCACTATCGCTTGTGTCCAGGGCTGCGTCACTAATCCGCCGTCAAGCAAGTATCGTCCTGTTAGCGCCGGAGCAGCCGATGCGATCCGTAGAAAAAGTGTGCAACTCTTGGTGATGCCAACACCGAAGTTTGTGCATTTTACGGTGGCTACCAAGCGGCAATGACGGTTGGCATGATGTTTGGGGCACTTGGAGGTGGCATAGGTGCTGCTGCCGTGCTTTCCCATGCCCAAAGCGAAGGTCAGGCTTTAGTTCTGGAAAACGGCATTCCTGATCCGACCCAGGAACTGACGGAAAAGATACGCAACATGCTGGTGACGAAATACGGCAGTTCGATCGGCGATAGTTCATATGCAGTGACAATCGCGACTGATAGCTGGGCGTTGACCAAGGACACGGTAGTGTTTAATGCTTCAGTCAAGCTTACCGACGGCAAGCCGACGGCTGCTAAATCAGTACCAATTGCTATAGGTGAATGTCGATACCGATCGCCTGATGAGAAAGACAGACCTTCAGCTGATGAGCTGCTCGCGAATCATGCCGAGAAATTGAAACAGGAGTTGAGCGGAGCATTGGCTCACTGTGTTGAGGATTTTCAGCAGAAATTGTTCTTGTAGGCTTTGGCGATTGATTCTCTTTCTGGACTGGTCGGATCTGAGAAGCGGGCAGCGCGACCGTTGGAAAACGACTACGCCGCCGCAAGTTTTTCGCTGTCGCGCACCTGCAGCTTGATCTCGAATTGCTTAAGGTAATCGCGTTCCTGATTGAGATCGGCACGGGTCAGGTCGATGACAGCGATAACGTATGTCCACTGGCCGCAGATGCAAAGCCGCTTTATAGTTTTTCCAGTTACCCACTCTATGATGGAAGCGCAAACAATGAAATCCAAGGGATGCTTGACGATTTCGTTCCTGGTGTTGATCGTGGTCGTACTAAGTTCCGGAATCGGCAGACGCAGAAGACATCTGGCAAAATAATTGGACTGCGTCGCAGTATTTGACGCTGGGAAATACTGCTTATAACACCAGCAGCACGAACGTGGCTTTCAGTCCGGATGGGGAAATTCTCTTGGGTGCGCCATCCGCGACCCAGTGGGACGATCAATTCGAGCGTCTGGAAGGAAACGGCACGGTACTTTGGTCCGAAAATATCGGTGGCGGACTGGGCTCATCGCCCGGCACTACAATGAGTCTACTGGCAAATGCCGACGGTAGCGCAGAAGTCTTGGCGAGTTCGGGGTTTCAGATTGCCAAGATCAACCCAGATGGCTCGATCGCATGGGCGCGTTCGGCATCTTACGCATCGGCGCTGATCGGGATTTCCGCTCAAGCTCTAGCCGTAACCGATTGCAGCAGCGTTTCGCTCATCAACGCGAATACCGGTCAGACTACCTGGCAATACGCCATCAGCCAGCCAACCTCCAATTGTCCTTCGCCCATGCCATTGCAGATAGTTCGGGGAATGTCTACGCGGTTTATACGTCTTACGATCCGATCAGCCAATCCTTCAACGGTTATCGCTGTTTGAAGCTCGGTGCAACCGGCAAGAAGGTCTGGGACGTGTTGGCATCCGACTCGCCGGCATCCTACTTGCGCCCCATTCAACCTTTCGGTGCCAATTCGACCTTGGTATACATTAATACCCTCGATACCACCATGGTCGTCGCGTTGAATGCGACAAACGGCAGTGCGGCCTGGACGGCGTCAGGTTACGGTCTCGGCGTCGTTACTGCTTCTGGAGAGCCGATTGTTCTGAATGCATCGGAAATTCAGAGTCTGAACATCACTACTGGGAAGCCACACTGGTCGCAAACCGCACCCGTCGCAGCAGATGATATTTTTGATGTCGCCACGGTGACAGGCAATGACATCTTGTTCGAATCGTATGACGGTAATCCGTCCATGTTGGCTCGCCTGAATGCGAGTACGGGGGCCATTGTTTGGTCCGTAGCGTTGCCGCAATCGGACAGTTTTGGAGATACATTGGAACCAGTCGCCGTTGGCGAGATCACAGGGCCCACCGTGGTCGCCGTCCTGAAGCCTTTCAGCCAGAGCGCACCGCCGGTCCTGGAGGAGGTCAATTTCGCCACTGGACAGCTATTGGGTCAAATTCCTTTTGCGACTTCTAGCCAGGGCGTCAACAGTACCAGTGTGCTTGCCGGTTCCAGCGGAATTGCCGCGGCGGCGGTGACATTGGCGCCAACTAGCGGGCAACTGCGCGTGCGTATGCTGAATGCGGCCACCGGCGCCACGCTGTGGGAGACAGTGGATTCGTCTACTCCGGTTGCTGTCTCGCCAGCTGCGACTGGCGTTGCCGTGGGTGGCAGCACGGTTGCCGCCACAGTCAGCAATTCATCTTGGTCAAGTCCGAATTCTCTCGGCTCCGTTCTTGCAGATGCATTCGACATGTCGACTGGAGTACTGCGCTGGAGCGAAATGCTGTCCAACCCCAGCCAAGGATTCACTTACTCGTTCGATCCCATGGTGGATCCCTCGGGGAATGTATTCGTGACTTATAGTGCACCAGTGTATTGCGACGGCTCTCCTCCACAATATTCCTGCGGCCTGCAGGCCCTCGTAAAGTTGAGTGCATCGGACGGATCCATCGCTTGGCAATTCAACAACACGGGAAGTCCGATTGAGAGTGGACAGGTCTTTCCCCAGGCGGCCGTGCTGCAAGACGCGGATGTGCTCGTGGGCGGTCCGTTCTATGGACCGTATTCGACTGACACATTACTGCGTCTTTCTGGTGTCGATGGCAGCGTGCAATGGAGCGCAACCCTGCCATCGTTCACTGGCAATCAGGTTTCCGGCATCTTTCCGGGTACGAGCAGCATCATCGTAGTTGGTTCTGGCTGGGCGGAGATCGATGCGGCGACGGGGCAAGTGTTATGGGCGAACCCGGCAAACAACCTAAGTACGTGTGCCAATCCTTGCTATACCTATGCGAATCTGCGCATGGCATCCGACGATATCTTGTTTGGCGGCGAGAACGGCGGCCATGCAACTGTCACGCTACTGCCAGCTACGCAGGGCAGTCAGACCGAAAATTTTTCACTTTATTCTGAAGGCACAGGCTTCCGTTCGCTCGTTAATCAGATAGTTCAGGATAGTGCGAATGGCGTATGGCTCGAAATACGCCGTCAATATCGTGGCGGAAATGCAGGTATTTTGTTGCTTGCGCAGTTCGATCCCTCCAGCGGGACGCTGCTGAGTAGCCAAGCAATTGCCCCATACGATGACAGTGGGGTTGCCAACACAAATCAACCGTTGCTCATGGGCGCGCCAGAAAACAACCAAGTACTGGTGCAGACAGCGCCGTATCAAGCCGGCATGCCGGATACGACGGGCAATGCCTTGATCAACACCGCGATCACGGCAAATGGCGATCTGGCGCTGACTGCGACGGCGGATCAATTGGCCATCACCGCGGGCCAGACGGTGACCTTCCATTTCACGGTCACCTACAGCGGCGATGCGCCGATTTCCGGTGCGCATTTGCTGGCTGATTTGCCCTGGCCAGGCACGCCGGCAAATGTCACTTGCACCACGCAATCGGCCAGCAACTGCGTTCTGGACACGCTCTCGGACGTACTCGGTGCATCTTTCGACATGCAACCCGGCGGGCAAGTCAGTATTTCCGGACAGGTTGTTGTCGCCTCCACCAGCGGAACACCGATGTTGCAGGGCGTCGTCTATGGACCGACCAGCTTGAATGAGCTGAATACGACAAACAATTTCGGTTACCTATCCCTCAGCGACGAAATCTTTGCGAATGGATTCGAACAGTCCCAACAGTAAGGGAAGCGGAGTTGTCGATTCGGATTTTACGGCGGCCAGCACATAGCTACGACGATGAGCGAGCGGGTTGCCGTGGATCGAGTGGAGCATGGCAACGTAGCTTTCCCCGTCAAGTCGTGAGTTGAAGGAAACCATTTACGCTACCGCCAGTTTTTTGCTGTCGCACACTTGCAGTTTGATCTCGAATTGTTTGAGGTAATCGCGCCCCTGATCGAGATCGGCGCGGGTCAGCGGATGTGCATCCAGCCACGCGCGCGGCAGACAGCCGCAGGCGTTCGGGCAGGGCACAATACGGTGGTAAGACGCACATCCAACAGGCATAAAAAAACCTGGCTTTGCAGCCAGGTTTTTTTGTCGGCGCAGGTAAAACGGAAAATCAGTGAGCGGCCGGAGCGGCTGCACTGTCGCCCTTGAGGCAGGTGCTCATGAAGGTCTTGCGGGCCGCGCCAGTCAGAGCCTTGGTCTTGGCGTCGGCATTGCAGGATTTCATCTTCATTTGCTGGCTGGCCATAGCGTTGCCGGCGGCGGGTTTGGCTGCGGTAGCAGCCGCAGCCGGCGCCGCAGCAGCGGCAGGAGCTGCGGCAGCAGCAGGCATGGCGGCGGCTGGTGCGGCTGCACTGTCGCCCTTGAGGCAGGTGCTCATGTACGCCTTGTAGGCATCGCCTTTCAGGCTTTTTGCATGCGCGTCCTTGGAACAGGTGCTCATCTTCGACTGTTGCGGGGTGAGCGTTTTCGCGGGAACGGGGGTGGCGTCTGCGGCGAAAGCCGAGGCAGCGCCTAGGGTGGCAGCAAGCACGAAGGCAAGCGAGGTGGCGGCGAACTTCATTGTGCAACTCCTTGGTCAGATACCGGCGGCTGCCGGGCTGGCGTGCAGTTTACGCCAGCGCCAGCGTGCGCAATAGGCGCACTGCACAAAATCCGGCTTGAGGAGTCTTGTTCGACCGACCGTCGACGCAGATTCCGCCCAATCGGGCCGGTGGTGAGCCGACCCGATTCCGCTCAGGCCGCTTCAGCCTTGCGCTCCTGCACCACGCGCGGTCCGTGCAGCAGCGCCTGTTTCACGCCGTCGATCATCAGGTCGATTTCGGCTGTCGTGATGCCGAAGTGCGGGGTGAAACGCAGTGAGTTGACGCCGCCGTGGATCACGCCGATGCCGCGCTCGCGCATCCATTCCTCGGTGCTGCCGGCGCCGAAGCATTTGAATTGCGGCGCCAGTTCACACGAAAACAACAGGCCTGTGCCTTGCACCTTGGTAATCAGGCCGGGCAGCTCGTGCTTGAGCTTGTTCAACTTGTCGAGGAACTCGGTACCGCGATTGCGGATGTTGGCACGCAACTCCGGCGTGAACAGCGACAGCACCGCACAGGCGATATCCAGTGCGCGCGGATTCGCCGTCATCGTGTTGCCGTAGATTCCCTTTTTATACAATGCGGCGGTTTTCGCAGTCACTGCCAGCACCGAGAGGGGATATTGCCCGGCGTTGAGCGCCTTGGAATAGGTTTCCATGTCCGGCGGATCGAGTTTCTCGAAACCGGGGTAGTCGATGATTGAAAGTACGCCATGCGCACGCAGGCCGGCCTGGATCGAATCGACCAGGAACAGCGAGCCGTGGCTGCGGGTGAGTTCGCGCGCAGCGGCGTAGAACTCCGGCGTGGCGGCGCGACCGGGATCGCCTTCGCCCATCACTGGCTCGAGGAACATCGCTTCGATGAACCAGCCGTTGCGGTCGGCATCGGCGAAGATCTGGCGCAACT
Source organism: uncultured Gammaproteobacteria bacterium (assembly GCA_963804695.1). GTDB lineage: Bacteria > Pseudomonadota > Gammaproteobacteria > Xanthomonadales > Rhodanobacteraceae > Rudaea. Next base: position 1,397,401 of record CAWDRH010000003.1, on the reverse strand, counting down.
GGTCGACGTTGTAGGGTTCCACTGTCAGCAGACTGTGTTCGTCGCGGAAGCTCGCCAGATTCTGGGCATAGGCCTTGCGCGACGAATCCGAATAGATCGCCGGGCGTTCGGTGCGGCCATGGAACGCACCCTTGACCGCCAGACGCTTGATTGTGCGGCCGGCGTACTTGCCACCGGTGTCGGTCATCAGCTTGGCATTGACGTCGGCGATGCGGCAGGCCAGCGACACCGCTTCGGAGCCGGAATTCAGACAGAGGAATTTGGTGAACGGGCAACCGCCGCGAGTGTTGCCGATATTGGCCTTGAGTGCGCGCGTGAAACGCATTTGACTCACGCTCGGCGTCATCACGTTGGCCATCACCTGCGGACGCGCCATCGCCGCGATCACGGACTTGGGCGCGTGACCGAAGCCGAGCATGCCGTAGCCGCCGGAATCGTGCACCACTGCACCCTTGAGCGTGACGACCCACGAACCGCGCGCAGCCAGCGCGACATAGGGATTGACGGCATCGTCGGCGTAGAAATTGACGAAATCGGCTTGCACCTGCGCCAGTTGTTCATTCTCGTCGAGCTTGAGCAACTCGGGAAATTCCACGCGCAATTGCCGATGCAACGCCAGCGCCTCGTCGACTGCTTCGCCCAGTTCCGGATAGTCCGGTGCCAGACGTTCGATGACGGCGTCCGGCAGGCCGTGGGTGCGGACGCTGCCACCGCAGCCGCGCAGCTCGTTGAGTTTGACGATGATCGACATGGGAAATCCTCCACAAATGTACAACGCGCTGCTTGTTCCGACGCGTTGAATTGCAAGCCAAAGTGCCTGTTCTGGTTTGTATTTTAGCACGCCGAGGTGGTATGCCGAAGGAGCCGCTTGGAACCCATCTTCCAGGTACCGCTTGTGCTGCTGACATTCGTCATCTTCAAGTCGTGACGGTCACGACTGTGGCCGTGCTTCGCAGGCATCTAGTCTGGCCGCAACGATGCAGGAGGCGGCAACGATGAATGGCAAACCCGAAGTAATTGCCCGGCTGGACAATGCGAGCAAGCGCTATGGCAAGGTGTGCGCGCTGGATCAGGTGAATCTCCCCGTGCATCGCGGCGAAGTGCTGGCGTTGCTCGGCCCGAATGGTGCCGGCAAGACCACCGCGATCTCGCTGCTGCTCGGTCTGCTCAAGGCCGACTCCGGTTTGGTCACCCTGTTCGATGCTGCGCCGCAAACGCTGGCCTCGCGCCGCCGCATCGGCGCCATGCTGCAAACCACGGGCGTGCCCGAGACGCTGACGGTTGGCGAGCTGATTTCGCTGTTCCGCAGTTATTACGTGTCGGATGCGAATCGTCATCCGCGCACGGTGGCCGACACCGTTGCACTGGCCGGGGTGGGCGATCTGCTGAATCGCCGCTACGGTAAGCTTTCTGGCGGTCAGCAGCGGCGCGTGCAGTTCGCGCTGGCACTGGCCGGAAGGCCCGAAATCCTGTTTCTCGATGAACCGACCACTGGCCTGGACATCGAGGCGCGCGAAGCCTTGTGGAAAACAATACGCCAGCTCGTTGGCGAAGGTTGTGCGATTGTGCTGACCACACATTATCTGGAAGAGGCCGAAGCGCTGGCCGATCGGGTGAGCGTGCTCGCGCATGGACGCATCGTCGCCGAAGGCAGCGTCAGCGCGATTCGCGCACGCGTGTCGCAGCGCCGCATTCGCTGCGTGTCGTCGTTGTCGGCGGATGTGATTTCGCTCTGGCCCGACGTACGCAGCGTCAGCCACGACGGCGAGCACATCGAGATCGTCACCGATGTCGCCGAACGCGTCGTGCGCCAGCTGTTGAATGCCGATATCGGACTGAGCCAACTCGAAGTCCGCCGCGCCGGGTTGGCCGAAGCCTTTGTCGAAATAACCAAAGAGGCCGCGTGATGAACACCATCGCCATATCCACATCGATGACTGCACGCAGCTCTATCCCTACCTACGCGCTGGAAGCGAAATACGAATTCCTGCGCGTGTTACGCACGCCGTCGTTCGCGATTCCGTCGCTGATGTTCCCGCCGCTGTTTTATCTCTTGTTCGGCCTGCTGCTCAATCGCGGCAATGACGGCGCGGCGCATTACCTGTTCGCCAGCTACAGCGTGTTCGGCGTGATGGCGCCGAGTCTGTTCGGCTTCGGCGTCGGCGTGGCGATCGAGCGCGAACGTGGCTGGTTGGCGCTCAAGCGCGTCGCGCCGATGCCGCCGGGTGCGTACCTGCTGGCGAAAATGGCGATGGCGATGCTGTTCGCCGTGATCATCTACCTCGTGCTTGCGACGATGGCCTTCACCCTCGGTGGCGTACGGCTCGCGGCCGGTCAGTGGTTGTTGATTGGCGCGGTCGCTGCCTGCGGCGTGCTGCCGTTCTGTGCACTGGGTCTGATGATCGGCGCACGCGCGAATGCCGCTGCCGCACCCGCTTTCGTCAATCTGATCTATCTGCCGATGGCTTTCCTGTCCGGCCTGTGGATGCCGCTGTCGATGCTGCCGCACTTCTTCGCACAGATCGCACCGCTGTGGCCAGCGTATCATCTGGCGCAACTGGCACTGATGATCGTAGGTCAGGTGCCGGCGACCGGCATCATCGGGCATCTGGCATGGCTGGCCGGCTTCACGGCGATTTGCTTCGGCATCGCGCGGCGTTGGTTGGCACGTGCCGGCTGATCGAAGCCGCTGGCTTCGCCGGACTGAGCGATAATGCCGATCATGCTCGAAAACCTGCTCCGCACAGCGCCCGATTCGATCGCCTGCTATAAAAACAGGGACGGCAAGGCGCATTACGCGATCCTGCTGAATCTGATCTGGGCGTTGTGGTTCTTCGGCGACTTGATGTATGGCGCATCGCCCGATCCCGGCTGGATAACGGCAACCGTCATCGGTTTTCCCGCAATCATCGCACTGTGGTTGCTGGCGCTGACCCGCTCCGCACGGTGGGTGATCTATTACGGTCTTGCCATGGCTTTGCTCGGTTACGCTGTGCTGCCATGGAATCATAGCGGAGGAACCTGCTGCATCATCTATGCATGCGCCTTGCTCGCCCTTGCCGGGTCGGTGCGTTTCAGTCTGGCCTTGATAGCTGCGGTAGCCGCATTCTTTGTGGTCGAAACGATCGCACTCCAGTGGCCCTGGGGCATCATCGTCAGCATGCTGTCCATGACAATGGCAATCGGTGGTGGCAATCTGGCGCGCCGCTTGAACGAGATAAAAGATGCAGAGATACGTCTTAGTCATGACGAAGTCCGCCGCCTCGCCGCGCTGGCCGAGCGCGAACGCATCGGCCGCGACCTGCATGATTTGCTTGGCCACACATTGTCGCTGATCACGATCAAGTCGGAACTGGCGAATAAATTATTCGATCGCGATGTCGTGTCGGCAAAACGTGAAATGGCCGACGTCGAGCGTGTCGCGCGCGACGCACTGGCGCAAGTTCGCCGCGCGGTGACCGGCATCCGTGCCGCCGGATTCGCCGCCGAACTGGCGTCGGCGAGACTGCTGCTCGAATCCAACGATGTACGTCTGAGTTACGAACTTGCCGATATCGCTCTGCCGGTCGAGATCGAAACGGCGCTGGCGATGACCGTGCGCGAAGCGGTGACAAACATCCAGCGTCATGCGCACGCGACCAATGCACGCATCGCGTTGCAGGCGCAGAGCAACCAGCTCGTGCTGCGTATCGAGGACAATGGCCGCGGCGGCGCCATTGTTCCGGGCAACGGCTTGTCGGGCATGCGCGAACGCCTCGCCGGCATCGGTGCGGAATTACGCATCGATTCCGAGCGCGGTCGCGGCACAGTGTTGAGCGTGCGTCTACCGCTGCCGCAAGCCGCGCAAATCTCCGCAGCCACACCGTCGACCCTGCAGTCCGCGTAAACTCCGCACACTTGTGCGATGCCAACCGCTGCCGATGAAGATTCGCTGATGATTCGTGTCCTGCTTGCCGAAGACCAGGCGATGGTGCGCGGCGCACTGTCGGCCTTGCTCAAACTCGAATCCGATCTCGACGTGATCGGCTGCGCCGCCGACGGCGAGGAGGCCTGGACGCTGATCCGGCACGGCCTTGCCAAGGATAGCGGCCCGGATGTTGTCGTCACCGACATCGAAATGCCGAAGCTCACCGGGCTGGAGCTTGCGCAGCGCATTCGCGACAACAAGCTCGAATGCAAGGTAGTGATCCTGACCACATTCGCGCGCCCCGGATTCCTGCGGCGCGCGCTGGATGCCGGCGTGAGCGGCTATCTGCTCAAGGATGCGCCGGCCGAACAGCTCGCCGAGGCATTGCGCAAAGTGCATCGCGGCGGTCGTGCGATCGACCCGCAACTCGCGCTTGAAGCCTGGTCCGGCGACGATCCGCTCAACGACCGCGAGCGCCAGGTGCTGCGCCTCGCTGGCGAAGGCCTTTCGGCGGGCGACATCGCCGAACAACTGCACTTGTCCCAGGGCACGGTGCGCAATTATCTGTCCGAGGCCATCGGCAAGCTCGGCGTTGGCAATCGCATCGAGGCGTACCGGCTGGCGCGGCAGAAGGGCTGGTTGTAAGCCCGGCGTGAATCGACTCGAATCGGGTAATCATCTGCCACAGATCGCCATCGCGTTCCGTTGAAAAAATCCGACTTCCACTACGAGCTTCCGGCCGAACTGATCGCGCAACAGCCGTTGCCGCAGCGGTCGGCCAGCCGGTTGCTCGTTGTCGATGCGTCGACGCGGACATTCGCCGATCGGCGCTTCGTCGATCTCGCCGATTACTTCAGGCCCGGCGATTTGCTCGTATTCAACGACACGCGCGTTTTGCCGGCGCGGTTATACGGGCGCAAGGAAACCGGCGGGGCCGTCGAAATCCTGATCGAACGTGTGACTGGCGCGCACGAAGCACTGGCGCAATTGGGCGTCAGCAAGAAACCGAAGCCGGGTAGCCGCATCGTGCTCGAAGGCGGCGAGACATTCACAGTGCTCGGACGCGAAGGGGAATTTTATACTTTGCAGCTTGATAGTGCTGAGTCGTTGGAGAAGTTGCTGCTTCGGCTTGGACGCATGCCGTTGCCGCCGTACATCGCGCGCGATGCTGATGCCGCCGATGCCGAGCGTTATCAAACCATCTATGCGCGCGTGCCGGGCGCGGTCGCGGCGCCGACCGCCGGCCTGCATTTCGATGCGTCACTCATCGACGCGCTGCGGATCAAAAGCATCGAGTTTGGTTACGTCACCTTGCATGTCGGCGCCGGCACCTTCGCGCCACTACGCACAGAGGCCATCGAAAATCACGTCATGCACCGCGAATGGCTCAACGTCGGTGCCGAACTGGTCGAGAAAATCCGCCACACACGCGAGCGCGGCGGGCGCGTGATTGCGGTGGGCACGACCGTGGTGCGCGCGCTTGAATCCGCGCTGCGAGACGGCGAAGTCCAGCCATTTGCCGGCGAGACGCAGATTTTCATTTTTCCAGGTTTTCACATTTCCAGCGTGGATGCGCTGGTCACGAATTTCCATTTGCCCGAATCGACCTTGCTGATGCTGGTGTCAGCATTCGCCGGGCGTGAGTTGATGCTCGATGCCTACCGTCATGCCGTGCGCGAACGTTACCGGTTTTTTTCGTATGGGGATGCGATGCTGATTCTTCCAAAGGGCGCGGTGGCATGACCGCGATGCAGTTCAAACTTCTTGACATCGATGGCGCCGCGCGCCGCGGGCGCATGACGTTCGCGCGCGGCGCGATCGAGACGCCGGCCTTCATGCCGGTCGGAACGTACGGGTCGGTCAAGGCGATGACGCCCAAGTCGATCGCGGAAACGGGTGCGGAAATCGTCCTCGGCAATACCTTTCATCTGTTCCTGCGTCCCGGTCTCGACGTGATCGGCGAGTTCGGCGGCCTGCACCGTTTCATCGGCTGGGATAAACCCATCCTCACCGATTCCGGCGGCTTCCAGGTGTTCTCGCTCGCCGAGCGGCGCAAGATCAGCGAAGAAGGCGTTAGTTTTGCCTCGCCGGTCGATGGCTCGCGCGTGTTCCTGTCGCCGGAGGAATCGATGCGCATCCAGCATGTGCTCGATTCCGATATCGCGATGATCTTCGACGAGTGCACACCGTATCCGGCGACTGAGCAGCAGGCGCGCGAGTCGATGGAACTGAGTTTGCGTTGGGCCGAGCGCTCGCGCCGCGCGTTTGACGCGTTGCGCAATCCCAACGCGCTGTTCGGCATCGTCCAGGGCGGCACTTTTCCACAATTGCGCAAAATATCCGTGGAAGGACTGCTCGATATCGGCTTCGACGGTTATGCGGTTGGCGGGCTCGCTGTTGGCGAGCCGGAAGCCGAACGCAATCGCACGCTGGAAGAAACCGTACCGCTGTTGCCGGTCGAGCGTCCGCGCTATCTGATGGGCGTGGGCCGGCCGGAAGACATCGTCGAAGCGGTGGTGCGCGGCATCGATATGTTCGACTGCGTGATGCCCACGCGCAATGCGCGCAACGCCCATATTTTCACCCGCCACGGCACCCTGCGCATCCGCAACGCGCAATACGAACGCGATACACGCCCGGTGGACATCGCTTGCCTGTGTTACACCTGCCGTTCGGGAGTCAGCCGCGCCTATCTGCGCCATCTGGACAAGTGCGGCGAGATGCTTGGGCCGATGCTGGCGACGATCCACAACCTTCACTATTACCAGGATTTGATGCGCGGGCTGCGCGAGGCCATTGCGGCGCGCCAGCTGGGGGATTTCGTGGCAGAGTTTTATGCAATGCGGAAGGCATCCGTCGCGCACGAAAGCTGAGCTGTCATGCCAGCAGGGATTGCCGGCATCCAGAAACCACGGATGGGTTGGAGGGTCGAAAGGTCACGTCCCTGTGGACTGGATTCCGGCAATCCCTGCCGGAATGACAGGCATTGTGCGAAAGGGTGCGCGCCTCGCCTCTCCATGGCATAATCCGGCGCCTTTTGGGCAGCTCGCCGGCCTTGCGCCCGGTTGACTGCCACCATCCCGACAGGAGTTTGCATGGATTTTCTGATTTCCAACGCCTATGCGCAGGCGGCCGGTGCGCCTGGAGCGCAGGGTCTCGGCGCCTTGCTGGGCTCACCGATCGTCTTCATCGTGATCATGGCGGCGATGATGTTTTTCATGTTCCGCTCGCAATCCAAGCGGCAAAAGGAACTGAAGGCGATGATCGCGGCGCTGGCCAGAGGCGACGAAGTGGTGACCAATGGCGGCGTGGCCGGACGCATTGACGAGCTTGGCGATACCTTCGTATCCCTTGAAATCGCGACGAATGTCAAAATCAAGTTGCAGAAATCCGCGATCTCGTTGGTGCTGCCCAAAGGCACGCTGAAATCCATTTGATCGTTTATCCGATCGGTTATCCGATCGGCCAGCACGACAACGACAACTGCCGCGCCGTTTGCGCGGTGCACGAGTGACACTATGAACGATTTTCCGAAGTGGAAGTACACCCTGGTAGCGGTAGTGATACTGCTCGGTATTATCTATGCGTTGCCGATCCTGTTTCCGCAGCAACCGGCGGTGCAGATCTCGGCCAACCGGGGCGCGACCATCGATGATGCACTGAAGGAAAAAGTGCTGGGCATCCTGCAAACCAAGAAAATGGATTTCAAGGATGTCGAGATCGATGGCGATCGCATGCTGGTGCGTTTCCCCAATACCGACGTTCAGCTTGCCGCTTCCGATGTGCTCAAGAACGACCTCGGCGAAAAATATGTGGTCGCGTTGAATCTGGCCTCGACGGTGCCGGGCTGGCTGCGCGCGATCGGCGCCAACCGCATGCCGCTGGGTCTGGATTTGCAGGGCGGCGTGCACTTCCTGATGGAAGTCGATCAGCAGGCAGCACTGGCCAAGATGCAGCAGCGCTTTGTCGACGACATCCGCTCTGCACTGCGTACGGCCAAGATCCATTACGAGTCGGTTGATTCCGGTCCGCAGGGCATCGTCATCGTGCTGCATACCGACGCCGAGCGCACGCAGGCTGGCGATGTCATCTCCAAGGAAGTGAACCAGCCGGAGCAACTCGGCGGACAGCCGCCGCTGGAAGTCACCGATGGCGTGACCAGCGCGAATAGCTTTGCCCTGGTTGCGAAGATCCGCGACGCGACCTTTCAGGCGCAATCCAAGCAAATCGTGCAGAGCAACCTGACCACGTTCCGCAACCGCGTCAATCAGCTTGGCGTGTCCGAGCCCTTGATCCAGCAACAGGGTGCGAACCGCATCGTGGTCGAGCTGCCCGGCGTGCAGGACACGGCCGAGGCGAAGAAGATTCTCGGCGCCGCGGCGACGCTGGAATATCACGCGGTGGACGAAAACACCAATCCGCTCGAAGCCGTGAAAACCGGCACCGTGCCGCCGGAATCACGGCTGTATTACATGCAAAAACTCGGCCCCGATGGCAAGCCGATGCCGGTCGTGTTGAAGAAGAAGGTGATCGTCGGCGGCGACGAAGTGGTCGATGCCACGCGCCATTCCCGATCAGCAGAGCGGCACCCCGTCGGTATCGGTGACGCTGAATGCGGTGGGTGGCAAGCGCATGCTCGATTTCACCACCAATAATGTCGGCCATCGCATGGCCGTGGTCTATATCGAGAGCACGCCGGAGACCAAAATCGTCGATGGCAAGGAAGTACGCAGCTCCAAGGTCACGGAAGAAGTGATCAACGACGCCGTCATTCAGGGCGTGTTCTCCAACCGCTTCCAGACCACCGGCCTGGAAAGCATGAAAACGGCGAGTGAATTGGCGCTGCTGTTGCGCGCCGGCTCGCTGGCCGCGCCGGCGGATATCGTCGAGGAACGCGTCATCGGCCCGAGCCTGGGTCAGGACAATATCCAGAAGGGCGAAAGGGCGGTGATGCTCGGCCTGATCCTGGTGCTGATCTGTGCGGCGCTGTACTACCACGTGTTTGGCCTGATCGCCGACATCGCGTTGATACTGAACCTGATCCTGCTGATTGCGGTGCTGTCGGTGATGCAGGCCACGCTGACCATGCCGGGCATTGCCGGTATCGTGTTGACCTTGGGTATGGCAATCGACGCCAACGTGCTGATCTGCGAACGTATCCGCGAGGAGTTGCGCAATGGATTGACACCGCTGGCGTCGATCCGCGCCGGTTACGAAAAAGCCTGGGCGACGATTCTCGATGCCAACGTCACCCACCTGCTCGCCGCATTCGGCCTGTTCGCGTTCGGCTCCGGCCCGATCAAGGGTTTCGCCGTGACGCTGGCAGTCGGTATCCTCACCTCGATGTTCACCTCGGTGACGGTAACCCACGCCCTGGTCAATCTGATTTATCACGGCCGCAAGCTCAAGGGCCTGGCCGTCGGCGGCGGCCACGCGCGTGGAACGGCATCGGCTTGAGCCAGATTCCCATCACGACACAACAGGAAACCGTTCAGAACTTCGCGCGAAAAGGTTTATAGATCATGGAAATTTTCAATCCCTACAGCAAGATCGACTTTTTGCGTCTGCGCAAAATCAGCATCGTGATTTCCGCTCTGCTGCTGATCCTCTCGGTCGGTGCCATTCTCACACGCGGTCTGAATTACGGCCTGGATTTCACCGGCGGCGTGCTGGTCGAAGTCAAATACGATCAACCGATCGATACCGGTGAAGTGCGCAGTGCGCTGGACGCGGCCGGCTTCGACCACGCCGTGGTGCAGAGTATTGGTGGTGCACATGAAGTATCCATCCGCCTGCAGGCGCGCGACGACAAGGGCGCCAACGGCGACGCAAAAGTGAAAAACGACCAGGTCGCCGACGATGTGCTCAAGGCCCTGTTGGCCAAGCGTGCGGACGCGCACAAGACGCGTACCGATTTCGTCGGTCCGCAGGTCGGTGAAGAACTGAAGAGCCAAGGCGCGGTCGCGGTGATCTTCGTCATCATCGGCATCATGATCTACATCGGTATCCGCTTCGAATGGCGCTTCGCCATCGCCGCGATCGCCAGCGAAATTCACGATACCCTGCTCACCGTCGGTTTTTACGCGCTCACTCAGCGCGAGTTCGACATCACCGTGCTGGCCTCGGTGCTGGCGGTGGTCGGTTACTCGATCAACGACAAGGTCGTTGTGTTCGATCGCGTGCGTGAACTGTTCCGGTCCACGCGCAAGGCCGAGCCGGTGGATATCCTCAACCGCGCGATCAATTCCACCTTGTCGCGTACCATCATCACCGCGCTGTTCACTGCGATCACGATGGTCGCGCTGTATTTCTTCGGCGGCCCGGTTGTGCACGGCTTCGCCTTGACCATGATCATCGGTATTGTCATCGGCACCCTGTCATCGATTTTCTTCGCCAACCCGATCCTGCTCTGGCTCGGCGTATCGAAGAAGGACCTGATGCCGGTGACGCGCGACAATCCGGAGCTGGCGCGCAGGCCGTAGTTTTTTTAATCCCTCACCCGCTAGCGGATGAGGGATTGGGTCAGGCGCGCTTGCGCAGAAACACGTGGGTCGCGCGTTCGCCTGCGACGCACTTGGCGCATTCATAGCCCAAGGCACGCAGATCGATAGCGCTCAGGAGATGCTCGCCGGAACCGAGCAGGACGGGCCGGATGGCGAGGTGCAACTCGTCAATCAGGCCGGCACGAAGATATTGCCGGATCGTGGCTACGCCGCCGCCAAGGCGGACATCGCCGCCACCCGCCGCCGCAGTCGCCTGCTCCAGGGCGGCATGAATGCCTTCGGTGACAAAGCAAAACTCCGTCCCTCCCGCCATCCTGAGCGGAGCGCGCGGATAATGCGTCAGCACGAAAACCGGCGTGTGATACGGTGGCTCGTCACCCCACCAACCCTTCCAGCTATCGTCCGGCCACGGGCCCCGCAGGGGACCGAACATGTTGCGGCCAAGAATCCAGGCGCCGATTCCGGCAAAGCCCTGCTCCGCAATTCCGTTATCGATTCCCGTCTCTCCACACCCCGTTCTGCCCGTGCATCTTCCGCAACATGGCGTGTGTGAAAGAACCACTCCATCAACTCGGGGCCATTGACGCCAAGCGGATTTTGCAGATCCTGATTCGGCCCGGCGCCGTAGCCGTCGATGGAAATCGCGAAGCTCTGGACGCGGAGTTTCGACATGACATTTCTCGCTTCCACACGCTGATTGGCCGGCCGATGAACCTGCTGTATTCGAGTCAATTAGCTGCTACGGACAGGTCAGACCTGCGGGCATGGTCAAGCGCGAGATCGGGATCGACCCGCTCGTATAGCCTGTGGCTGTTGGCTGCCAGCTCACCTGGCCATTGTTGCAATCGGCAAAGGTGAACGTGATCGTGCCCCACGGCTGGCTCTGAACCTCGGAAGCATTGAAGTTGGGTGGAAACAGGCCGCCAGGGCCTGCTGCCTGCCACGCTTGAAGAACTGCGGTGTTGCCTGTGATGGGACCGGTTGCGACGATCCATGATTGCCCTCCGGTGGGGGCAAACACGAACCACTCGGCAAGCATGTTGTTGCCGGGCAGCACTTCGAGGCTGAATCCGTGACCGCTCTCTGCGGGGTCGAACCAATTGCCGGTAAAGCCGGGGGTAATTACTACTGTCCCTTCGACAACAGTCAGCGTAAATGCTTGCGTTGCGTCAGGGCTGACACCATTACTCGCAGTCAAGGTCAGATTGTAAATGCCCGCGCTACCCGCAGCAGGTGTGCCAACGAATCCAGACGCGCTCGCATTATCCGGCAGCGGAAGCGCAAGCCCAGTGAACTCTATTCCCGCGGGCAGTGCGCCGCTTTCGGAGATCGACGGCACAGGTGTGCCATATGCGATGACGACCGCTGGCGGGATGCCCCCATAACTTGCGCCGACCGCATAGGTTGCACTGGTCGGAGCGGAGAGCACCGGCGCTTGTGTTGTCTGCGCCTGGATCGAGCAGCATTCAAATATCGAAGTCAATAGCAAAGCATTGCGCAGGTTCCAGATGTACATGTTGCCTCTCCCATGGATTGGTCCAACGTAAAAACATCGGCCCACATTGGGTCTGAGAGTTGCAGTTTATTCTGGAAGAGACGAAATGCAACTTGGCCGCTTTCTCATGAGTCGGGCGCGCGTCCGATGCGGGTGATCGCACTACCCATGATGATACTGTTCGGCACAACGACCTCGCGGTTCTCGTCGTCAAGAAGCACGGTGTGCGCGAGTGAGATGATCCGCACTCTGGCGGATATCGTTCCCACGGGGGAGCCGAGGCGAATCGAGTCGCCAACGCGAATGGTTCTGGACAGCACCAATGAGAAGCCCGCGACAAGATTGCCGAGCGTACTTTGGGCTGCGACGCCGAGGACAACAGAAATAACGCTCACCCCCGTGAGCAAGGCTGTTCCAAGGGCGCGCAGCTCCGGGATCAGGTGAGCGTAAAGCACGAATCCGAACAGATACGTCAGCAACTGGGCGAATGCACTGACAAAGCCCAGGGCCGTGACGTCCGTCAGATGCTGTTCAACGTGGCGCGTACCTCTCCGGATCAGCAGAGCCACGATGGAAGCGAGCGCGAAGACCAGTACCCCAAGAAAGACCGTTCCGACGAGCGAACCCGGGTTCAGCAATTCTCCGACAGCATCGAGTGGATGATCCATTGGTATCTTTGGGGCTGGCTAGACGCCTAAGGTAGGTGGTGGCTGTCGCGATGCGCGCCATGTTAGCGCAGACCCACCCACCGCAGCAGTTCGCTTGACCGAATAGCTGGGCCTACAGATCGCTGGGAGTAAGCCCAGTGTGTTTTGCTATACGAGCTAGCATACGTGGGCCAACCTCCTCGCTGTCGTGGAAAGCGAACACGTAGTCGGGAAAGCCGTTGCGTGAGAGCGTGCGATGCGAACCAGACTGCCGTCTGATTTGCCACCCGATTCGTAGCAGCACCTGCAAAAGAACGCGAGCACGAACCGATGGCCAATGACTCATGCAGCCGCAGGCAGAACGAAGTTGATAGCGACTGGCTCGGCCTCGCCGTGTTCAATCCGCTCAGCAAGCACTCGCAACGCCAGAACCTCGGCTTTGGACAGTGCCTCAGAGGCCGTCGTGCCATAAGCAAGAACGCCTGCGAGTTGAGGTACCTCGGCAAGCCAGCGACCATCTTCTTCGCGTTCGATTTCGAGTGTGAACTGCATAAGTCAGTGCCTTTGCTTGGCTCACAGGTTACACCAACTTTGGCATGCAGGCCTAACGTCTGAGCCAAGCGTTGCGCCAATAACGGCGCGTAAACGTGCGGTCAGGGCAGCCGCCGGGAGCAAGCGAGTGCAAGCTCGCTTGCGCTAGGCGAACAACGCCGGTCCCGCCGCCGCGGCGATCGTCTTCACCATCGCCGCCGTGACGTAGTGGTTGCCGGCGATCAGATTGCCGCTGGCGGGAATCCCGTCGCGCCCGGCGAAATCGCAGTATTTGCCGCCGGCTTCGCGCACAATCACGCAGCCCGCAGCCATGTCCCAGGGTTTCAGGCCGATTTCGAAATAGCCGTCCAGACGTCCGGCGGCGATGTAGGCCAGATCGAGCGCGGCCGAGCCGGTGCGGCGGATGTCTTCGGCTTCCTGCAAAAGCGCGCGCGTCATGCCGAGTTGTGCGTCCAGGTGTGCGCGCTGGCGATAGGGAAAGCCGGTGCAGAGCAGCGCGCCCGCCAGGTTCTCGCGCTTGCTCACGCGCATGCGGCGATCGTTGACGAAGGCGCCGTCGCCCTTGCTGGCGGTGAACAGTTCGTCGCGCAGCGGATCGTAGATGACGCCGTGAACAGGATCGCCATGATCGAGAAAGCCGATCGACACGCAGAAGTGCGGGAATCCGCGCAGATAATTGTGGGTACCATCGAGCGGATCGACGACCCAGACTTTATCGGATTTGCCGCTGCGCCCGGATTCCTCGCCCAGAATGGCGTGATCGGGATAGGCGCGGCGCAATTCCTTGGCGATCTCTGCCTCGGCCATGCGGTCGACTTCGGAGACGAAGTCCATCCGCGACTTTTCCTCGATGGTGAGGCTGTCCACGCGATTCAGGTAGCGCAGGATGATCGAGCCGGCAGCGCGCGCGGCACGCACGGCAACATTGACGGCAGGTCTCATGGGAACTCCAGGCGAATCGAGTGGAAAAGAGCGGACGCACGGCTTACCGCGCGACGGGGCGGAAGGGTAGCATGGAGCCGGTTCAGGGCCTAGGGTTGAGGGAGAAGCAAGCCCCGCTCGCCATTGCAACTTTCGCTGGGATGACGGAGCTTCTATCCTGTCGCTCAATCCCGGAATCCCAACGGTCGTTCATGCTCGATACCATTCGCTTTGTCCTCGTGCGCACTTCGCATCCCGGCAATATCGGGGCGGCGGCGCGCGCGATCCGCACCATGGGATTCACGCGTCTGAGCCTGGTCGCGCCGCATCGCTATCCGCATGCCGACGCAACGGCAATGGCTGCCGGTGCGGATGATGTGCTCGACAAGGTGGTCGTGACACCTGCCCTGGTCGATGCCATCGCCGATTGCAGCCTCGTGCTGGGCTGCACCGCGCGGCATCGCGGCGTGTCGCTGGAGGAATTGTCACCGCGGCAAGCGGCGGCGCGCGCGCTGGCAGCCAGCGCGTCCGGTGAAGTGGCTCTCGTGTTCGGCAACGAGCGCACGGGTCTGGAGAACGACGAACTGATGTCCTGCCATGCGGCCGTGCGCATCGCCAGCGATCCGGAATTCTCGTCGCTCAACCTGGCCCAGGCGGTGCAGGTGCTTGCTTACGAGCTGCGCATGGCGATGTTGGAGCATGTGCCGCTTGTGGGTGCGCCGGTGAAATCCGAGCCGCTGGCGCCGGTGGAGCAACTCGAGCATTTTTTTGTGCATCTGGCGCAGACGCTGGACGACATCGATTTCCACAAAGGCCGTTCGCCGCGCACGATCATGCAGCGATTGCGCCGGCTGTTTCTGCGTGCGGACCTTGAGCAGCGTGAAGTGCGTATCCTGCGCGGCATCTTCGACGACACGCAGCGGATGGCGCGCTTGGCGAAAGACAGAACCCGCAATTCTTGAACCGTAGGTTATGTCAGGGAAACTTTGATTTACCCGTCATCCCGGCTTGCGCCGGGATGACGAAAAAGAAGGATTTGTTCAGACCTTATCCTAGCCGGCGGGTGGCAGCCGCTTCAGCAGAATCCTGTCGATCCGCGCACCGTCGAGATCGACGACTTCAAATCGAAAACCGTGCCAGTCGAAGTGTTCGCCGCTGTGCGGAATGCGACCAAAATGCGCTACGACCATGCCTGCCGCGGTGTGGAAGTCATGGTCGTCTTCCTGCGGCAGCTCGGTCACGCCGAGCAGTTCGCGCAGGTCGTCCGTGGCGAGCGCGCCATCGATCAGCCAACTGCCGTCGTCACGGTGCACGATCGGCGCCTCCTGCGTCGCCGGCACGGGCGCAGCGCTTTTGCCGACCACGGCACCGAGCAGGTCGTTGAGGGTGACCAAACCTTCGATGTCGCCGTATTCGTCGACCACCAGGGCCAGACGCGTTTCCGCATCACGGAATTCCTCCAGCAGGTCCATCGCGCGTGCGGTGCCGGGTACGTACAGCGGCTTGGCGAGCTTGGCAAACAAATCCACTTGTGTACGCCCGAGCATTTCGGGCAGGCGTTTCAGACTGAGGATACCGAGCACGTTGCGGTCGTTGTCGCGGCAGACCGGATAACGCGAATACGGCGTATCGCGCATCACCGCCAGATTTTCTGCAAAGGCCGCGGCGGCATCCAGCCAGGCGATGCGCGGGCGCGGCGTCATCAGGCTGTCGACCGTGCGGTCGCCCAGCCGCAGCACGCGGTTGACCATATTGCGTTCGTCCGGATCGATCACGCCTTGCTCGGCGCTTTCGGACACCAGCAGGCGGATTTCTTCCTCACTGACCTGCTCGCCGCTGGCGCGATCCAGCTTGAGCAGGTGCAGCAGCCAGCGCGTGAGCGCGATCAGCACGAATGCGAACGGCGCAGCCAGGGCGGTAAGGATACGCATCGGAATGGCGGTGGCCAGAGCGAAGCGCTCGGGGCTGACAAGGGCGATGCGCTTGGGCACCAGTTCGCCCAGCAGCATGTTGACGAAGGTGATGCCGGCGATGCTGATCACGATGCCGAGTATCGGCGCGGAGTCGGCCAGCCAATCCCAGCGCGTGTCGGCAAGCAGTACGGCGACATCGTGGCCGAGACGTGCGCCGAGCGCGGTGCCGGTGCCGATGCTCAGCAGGGTAATGAAGACCTGCACGGTGGAAAGGAATCGTTCCGGCGACTGCGCCAGCTTCAGTGCGATCTGCGCACGCCGGCTGCTTCGCGCCAGGTACTTCAGACGGCTCTTGCGCGAGGTCATCAAAGCCATTTCGCTGAGCGCGAAAAAGCCGTTGAGTATGGCAAGCAGAATGACGAGGGCGACGACGAGAGTCATCCGTTTCACGGCAGGCAGCAAGGTTGCGAGTGTAGCAGGCAGCGCGATGGCTGCCTTTGACGCAGGGTCGATCTAGACGTCTTCAATCTCGTCGAAGCTTGACTTGTCGCCCTTCGGTCGCGGTTCAGTCAATACTTCACCGGTGACGAGGTAGTACACCGATTCGGCGATATTCGTGGCGTGATCGCCGATACGTTCAATGTTCTTGGCGATGAACAACAGATGCGCGCCAACCGGCACACGCTGCGGTTGCGCCTGCATGAAATCGATCAGGCGACGGTAGATGCCGGTGTACATGTCGTCGAGCTGCTCGTCCTGCGCCCAAACCGCCAGCGCCTTGTTCGCGTCGCGGCCATGATAGGCGGCGACGACGTCGGTCAGGAGCTTAAGCCCGAGGTTGCCCAGTTCGGCGATGTCGTTGATCCATTCGTCCGGCGAATGCGTGTTCAGCGCGATCGCGCGCTTGGCGATGTTGGCGGCGAAATCGCAAATGCGCTCGAGCTCGGTGCCGATACGCAGCGCGGAAAGCACTTCGCGCAGGTCACGTGCGATCGGCTGGCGCAGCGCCAGTACACGAATGGCGCGTGCGTCGAGTTCGCGTTCAAGCTCATCGACTTCCAGATCGCCCTTGATCACATGCGCGGCTACCGCGGTGTCGCGCAGCAGCAAGGCATCGATGGCCCCGGCCAATTGTGTTTGCGAAAGCTCGCCCATGCGTTTGAGCGCGCTGTTGAGCTGGATCAGTTCGTCGTCGAAACTTTTTACAATGTGATCGGTCATGTCCGTTGCTTTTGTCGTATTTGTGAGAGACGGTTCAGCGCGCGTATCAGCCGTAACGTCCGGTGATGTAATCCTCGGTCATCTTCTGCTTCGGGTTCTCGAAGATAGCGGTGGTATCGCCGAACTCGATCAGTTCGCCCAGATACATGAACGCGGTGCTGTCGGATACGCGTGAGGCCTGTTGCATGTTGTGGGTGACGATGACGATGGTGTATTCATTTTTCAATTCCTCGACCAGTTGCTCGATCCGGCCAGTGGCTATGGGATCGAGCGCCGAGGTCGGCTCGTCGAACAGGATCACCTCGGGTTTCAGCGCCACGGCGCGCGCGATGCACAAGCGTTGCTGTTGGCCGCCGGACAAGCCAAGCGCGCTCTGCTTGAGCTTGCCCTTGACCTCGTCCCACAACGCGGCCTGGCGCAACGCGTGTTCCACGCGCGCGTCCAGCTCGCTGCGCGACAGGCGTTCGTGATGCTTGATGCCGTAGGCGATATTGTCGTGGATCGACATCGGAAACGGCACCGGCTTCTGGAACACCATGCCGATCTTGCTGCGCAGGCGATTCAGCGGATATCCCGGGTCGAGCAGGTTGTCGCCATCAAGCAGCACTTCGCCCTCGGCGCGCAGCTTCGGGTAGATCGAGTATATTCTGTTGAAAATGCGCAAAAGTGTCGATTTTCCACAACCGGACGGGCCGATGATTGCAGTCACCTGGCGCTCCGGGATGTCGATATCGATGTTCTTCAGCGCGCGGTAATCGCCGTAGTAGAAATCCAGATGGCGGGCGCGAAGTTTCGGTGCGGGCGCCGATGCGGGAGCTGATGCCGGCGCTGATGCAGGCACGATCGTGCCGAGAGTTTGCGGCATGGTTTGCAGATTAGTCATTGGCGATTCTCTTGCGCAACAGAACGGCACGCGATACCAGCGAGAGCAGCAGAACGAATGCAGTCACCACGAAAGCGCCGGCCCAGGCCAGTGCGTGCCACGAATCGTACGGGCTCATTGCGTACTGGAAGATCACTACCGGTACGCTGGCCATCGGCTGGAATAGATCTGTGCTCCAGTACTGGTTGTTGAGTGCAGTGAACAGCAACGGAGCGGTTTCGCCGCTGATGCGCGCCAAGGCAAGCAGGATGCCAGTGACGATGCCCGGAGCGGCGGCACGATAAAGCAACTGCACGGTCATCTTCCATTGCGGGACACCAAGCGACAGCGCGGCCTCGCGCATCGTGGCCGGCACCAGCTGCAGCATTTCGTCGGTAGTGCGCACCACCACCGGGATCACGATCAAGGCGAGCGCCAATGCACCGGCGAGGCCGGAGAAATGCCCCATCGTGCGCACGACGATCGTGTATACAAATAGCCCGAGCACGATGGATGGCGCAGAGAGCAAGATATCGTTGACGAAACGGATCGTCTCGCCGATCACGCGTTTGCGTGCATATTCGGCCAGATATGTGCCGGCGGCGATGCCGATCGGTGCGCCGATCAGGATAGCCAGCGCCGACATCGTCAGGCTGCCGAAGAAGGCGTTGAGCAGTCCGCCATCGGAACCCGGTGGCGGTGTCATCTGCGTGAACAGTGCCAGATTCAAGGCTGCGATGCCCTTTGTCAGCGCAGTCCACAGAATCCACGCCAGCCAGAACAGACCAAACACCGTTGCCGCGAGTGACAACGACAGCGCGATGGCGTTGGTGATCCGGCGGCGGAAATACAGGCGCTGCGTGGCGGTGGCCATTTCAGTTCCCTTCTCGTTTCGAGAGGCGCATCAGCATCCACTTGGCGATGGCGAGCACGATGAAGGTAACGACAAACAGCAGGAAGCCGAGCGCGATCAGCGACGAACGATAGATATCTGAATCGGCTTCGGTGAATTCGTTGGCCAGGGTTGCGGCGATCGAATTGCCCGGCATCAGCAGCGATGCGGTGAGCTGGTGCGCATTGCCGAGCACGAACGTCACCGCCATCGTTTCGCCGAGTGCGCGGCCAAGGCCGAGAAATACGCCGCCGATGACGGCGGTACGCGTGTACGGAAGTACCACGTCCCAGGCCACTTCCCAGGTTGTCGAGCCGAGCGCGTAGGCTGATTCCTTCAGACGCGTGGGTACGGTCAGGAATACGTCGCGCATCACCGCGGAAATGAATGGAATCACCATGATTGCCAGCACGATGCCGGCAGTGAGCATGCCGATGCCGAGCGGCGGCCCACGAAACAGCGGACCAATAAGCGGCCATTGACCCAAGGTTGAATTCAGAAACGGAATCACATAGGTGGCCATGAACGGCACGAACACGAACAGGCCCCACATGCCATAGATGATGCTCGGAATGCCGGCAAGCAACTCGATCGCTGCAGCGACTGGACCACGC
The DNA here is from genome assembly GCA_963804695.1 of uncultured Gammaproteobacteria bacterium. Lineage (GTDB taxonomy): Bacteria > Pseudomonadota > Gammaproteobacteria > Xanthomonadales > Rhodanobacteraceae > Rudaea. Next base: position 1,377,874 of record CAWDRH010000003.1, on the reverse strand, counting down.
AGCCAGGCCGGCGCGACTTCGGTCAGGAACAAGGCAATGCCAAAACTCACTGGCACGGCGATCAACATCGCGATCAGGGAGGTGACCAGGGTGCCATAGATCGGCACCAGCGCACCGAATTTGCGCTGGACCGCATCCCAGTCGCTGTCGATCAGGAAATGCCAGCCGAATTTTTCGAAGGCCTCGCGTCCACCCCAGAGCATCGACAGGGCGACCGCGATCAGGGTCAGCAGCACGAGCCACGCGGTCGCGCCGGACAGGCTACGAAACAGCCGGTCGGCAAACACATCGCGCGTTTCCGCAGCTGATGGCGCGATGGGCTGTGTCGATCTGCCTTCGTTCGCGATGACGGCGTTGCTGCTCATGATCGTGTTGGAGTCCACGGTTATGGGTATCTCGTACAACAAAAATGCGCGCGCTCCTGCATGGATGCGCGCGCGAAAGCCAAGCGGGGAGAGGGTCCGGTTGGCGACGTGACGTTTACAATTTGAAGTCCGAAGTCCAGTAGGCTTCGATGCGCTTGACCAGAGAGTCGGGCAGCGGCACATAGTCCAGCGATTCGGCATCCTTCTGGCCATGCTCGAACGACCAGCGGAAGAAGTCGAACGCGGCCTTGCTGTGCTCGGCGTTCTTGGTCTGTTTGTACATGATCGCCCAGGTGGTTGCCGTGATCGGCCAGGCTTTGTCACCCGGTGCGTCGGTCATCACCAGATTGAAATCCGTGCTGCTGGCCCAGTCGGCCGTCGCGGCGGCAGCCTGGAAGCTGGCGGCATCCGGTTTGATCCATTTGCCGGCGTGATTCTGCATTTCGGCGTAGGTCATCTTGTTCTGCAGCGCATAGGCGTATTCGACATAACCGATCGAGTTCTTGATCTGCTTGACGTAAGCCGCTACGCCTTCGTTACCCTTGCCACCGACGCCCGCTGGCCACGATACCGAGGTGCCTTCGCCGACTTTCAATTTCCATTCCGGACTGACCTTGGACAGATAATTGGTCAGGTTGAACGACGTGCCCGAGCCGTCGGAACGATGCACCACGGTGATCTGCGCATCCGGCAAGGTGACGCCGGGATTGAGATCCGTAATGGCCTTGTCGTTCCACTTCTGCACGGTGCCGAGGAAAATTCCGGCGAACACCGGACCAGTGAGCTTCAGGCCGTCCGCCGGCAGGCCGTCGATATTCACCACCGGCACGATGCCGCCGATCACGACCGGAAACTGGCCGAGGCCGGCATCGCTGAGTTCCTTGCTGTCCAGTGGTTTGTCCGACGCGCCGAAATCGACGGTCGCGGCCTTGATCTGGGCGATGCCGCCACCGGAGCCGATCGACTGGTAGTTGATCTTGTTGCCGGTCTTGACGCTGTAAGCAGCCGACCACTTGGCCAGCACCGGATAGACGAAGGTGGAGCCGGCGCCGGTGATGTCGGTGGCCTGTGCCGCGCTGGCGGCCAGCGCAAACGTCACCGCTGCGGCTGTCAGGGCGTATCGAATGGACTTGAACATGCTGCGTCTCCTCATTGGGATGCGCGCAGGCTACGCGGCGAGTTTTAAGGTTTTATGACAGTCCGGGGTTTCCTTCCATCCCAGGCGGGACAAGACGCCCGCCAGAGAGGCCCGCGAGGCGGAGGGGGCGGAGGCCTGGCATAGAGCTTTTTGGCGTTTTGCAGTCACAAAACTGTAAACTTCGCCCCACTCTCTTGGATCTGCCGGGGTATTGGCGAGGGCTCTGCGCCCTCACAGAGCTCAAGAGGTGGGGCGATCTCATCTGAAGGCGACCGTATGTTTTCCCTGCAAACGATTTTCGGCAAAGGCGACAAGTTTTACAGCCTGCTTGAAGCCAGCGCGGACGCCGCGCGCCAGAGCACACGAGCGCTGATCGCGATGCTGAACCAGAAATCCTCCGGTCCATCGCTCGACGAATTCCGCTTGGCACGACGACGCGAGAAGGAGGTCATGTCGCAGATCAGCCAGGCCTTGGTCAATACCTTTGTCACTGCGCTGGAGCGCGAAGACATCGAAGCGCTGTCGGCGGCGCTGTATAAAATCCCCAAAACCGTCGAGAAGTTCGCCGAACGTTATGCTTTGTTCGCCGAGCAGCTCATGGAAATCGATTACGTCTCACGCGCAGCCATGCTGGAGAAGGCCACGGGCGTGATCGTCGAGATGGTTGCGCAGTTGCGCCGTGGCATGAAACTGGAGGAAATGCGCGCACTCAACGAACGCATGCAGGCGATCGAGAGTGAGGCCGACCGCTTGATCCTCGATCTGTACAAGGATCTGTTTGCCCATACCAACGATGCCTCGCGTCTGATCCTGCGCAAGGATCTGTTCGAGCTGCTGGAGAAGGCCATCGACCGCTGCCGCGATGCCGGCAACGTGATCTATGCCATCGTGCTGAAAAATTCCTGAGAACGCGACGTGACCCTGAGTCTGGTTCTCGTCGTCCTGCTGGTGGCGTTGATATTTGAATACATCAACGGTTTCCACGACACCGCCAATTCCATCGCTACCGTGGTCGCGACCAAGGTGCTCAGTCCCGGTCAGGCGGTGCTGCTCGCGGCCGCGACCAATCTGCTCGGTGCGATGTGGGGCACGGCGGTGGCGCAGACGATTGCCTCGGGTATCGTCAATGCCGGCGTGGTGGCGATGACGCCGGAACTGCTGATCTGCGCCCTGCTCGGCGCGACGATCTGGGATCTCCTCACCTGGTGGCTGGGCCTGCCTTCGAGCTCGTCGCATGCCCTGGTCGGCGGCCTGTGCGGCGCCGCACTCGCGGCTGCCGGCGGCAACTGGCATTCCATCATCTGGTCGGTGCCGGCCGAGCACTGGTGGCATGGACAGGGTCTGCTCAACAAGGTGATCCTGCCGATGATCGTATCGCCGGCCGCGGGATTCGCCGTCGCTTTCACCATCATGGGCCTGCTGTTTGCGCTGTTGTCCTTCCTCAATGGACTCGGTGGTACCGCGCAACGTCTCTCGCGGCCGCGCGTGGTCAACGCCATTTTTGCAAAAGTGCAGATTGCCTCATCCGGTTTCATGGGCCTGTCGCACGGCATGAACGATGCACAGAAGACCATGGGCATCATCGCCTTGGCACTGGCCTCGGCGACGTCGCTCGGTTCGCTCGATCAGCTGCCGCACTGGCTGTCGTTCCTGCGCGTGGAAACCGATGCGCATGGCGGGTTCGGCATTGCCACCTGGATCAAGCTGGTCTGTGCCCTGACCATGGCCGCAGGCACGATGGTCGGCGGCTGGCGCATCATCCGTACCCTCGGCCACAAGATGGTCAAGCTGCATCCGATCAACGGCGTCGCTGCCGACGTCGCGGCATCGAGCGTCATCATCACCGCCTCGGTGCTTGGCATCCCGGTATCGACCACCCACAACGTCTCCGCCGCGATCATGGGTGTGGGTGCGGCCAAGCGCCTGAATGCGATCCGCTGGACCGTGGTCGAACGCATGGTTTGGGCATGGATACTCACCATCCCCATCGCCGGCGGACTGGCCTACCTGATGGTGCGCGCATTGAAGCTGATGGGATGGGGTGGGTAAACTAGAAACAGTGGCATGGTTGCGCCGCTTGCCCTGCCAGTGTGCGTTCGCGATTGTTTTCAGAGCGCTAGAATCCGTTACCTCAGAACGCATCTCCACCCGCCGAAACCGCCTTCTCCAGTCTGTCGCCGAGTGGGCCGATTTCCTCGATCAGGCGGTTGAGTTCGTTCACGGTCAGCAGTTCATAGGGACGGTTCTCGCACAGGTGCAGATAGGGCGAGCCGTCGAGATCGCTGACCGCGAGATAGCCCACACGCTGTTCCCAGTTGAAGCGCAGACAGCGCTTGGCATCCATTCCCGTCAGCGGGCCGATCGGAGTGGAGATACGCACGTACTTGCGGCCGTCATCGCCTTCGAGTTCGGCCAGATGCAGGCCCTGATGACGCGCGCCACCTTCGGTTGGCATGTCGAAGCTGATCAGGTACGGATCGTTGATGCGCAGGGTGTAGCGCGCGTCGATGTGCGAGCGGACTTCTTCAAACGAATGCACGGCGGTTCTCCTGATCGGCCGGCGCCTATGCTAACGTGCCACGGCGCCGAAGTCAGTCAAACATGTAGTCAATCGAGCGTGCAGTCAGCCTAGAATGAAGTCAGTTCGTCCGCCACTGTCGCCCGAACACGCTGCCATTGTGCGCACGATTGCCGCAATTCCGCGCGGTCGCGTCGCCAGTTATGGCGAGATCGCCACGCGCGCCGGTCTGCCGCGCCGCGCGCGCCTGGTTGGGCGTGTGCTGCGCGAGTCCGATCCGGCGCTGAATCTGCCTTGGCAGCGAGTGCTGCGCGCGGACGGCCGCATCGCGTTTTCGCCGGGTAGCCGCAGCTATCGCGAACAGTGTCAACGCCTGCTCGGCGAGGGCGTGATCGTCCTGCGCGGCCGCGTCAATCTGGCGCGATTTGGCTGGCAGCGCGATCTGGATGCGGAACTGTGGCGAATGACGTGAGTGCACTCGCAGCTTCGCGAATGCCGCCGAATCGGGCATCATGAGGTCAACCTAATCGAAGTTTCCTGCCGACGATGCCGAATCTGCCCCTCGTCACCCGCACTCTGCTGATCGCGAACATTCTGATATTTCTTGCACAGCAGGCGACCGGCGATGCGTTGCTGGTGCATTTCGCACTGTGGCCGCTCGGTCCGCATCAACTCGTGCCATTGAATCCTATTGGGCTAGTGATGGCTGGATTTGAACCTTGGCAGCTCATCACCTACAGTTTCCTGCATGGCGGCGTGCCACATATCGCCTTCAACATGTTGGCGCTATGGATGTTCGGCGGCCCGGTCGAGAACGCGCTCGGCGTGCGCCGGTATACTTTTTATTATTTCGCCTGCGTGCTCGGTGCAGCAATCGCGCAACTGGCGACGATTTATTTCTTCCAGCCAGATGGTTTCTATCCGACCCTGGGCGCTTCCGGCGGCATATTCGGCCTGCTGCTGGCCTTCGCGATCCTGTATCCGCAGGCCAAGGTGTTCCTGTTCATCGTGCCGATACCGATTCCCGCACGCATCGCCGTGGTCGGCTACATGATCGTTGAGCTGGTGCTCGGCGTCACCGGTACCCAGGCGAGCGTCGCGCATTTCGCCCATCTCGGCGGTGCCGTGGTCGGCTTCGCACTCATCCAGTACTGGCGCGCGCAGGCGCAGAGACGGCGCAGTGGATGAGGCGCAGCCGCGCAGTCAGCGCAATCCGAGAAAATCCGCGCTGCAGACAAAGCGTACCGCGTCCAGCCGCAACAGCGATTTCGGCAGTGCGACGCGCAGCGCGGTGAGTTCGGCATCGATCGCGTCGAGTTCGTGTTCGCTGATACCGGGATTGACCCGGTGCAAAGCCGACAGACGCGCATGCTCGGTGCCGAGTTCGCGTTCCGCTGCTTCGAGTGCGCTGGCGATTTCCGCGTCAGCACGCACACGTGCCAGCGCCTCGCAGCGTTCGAGCATCGGCGGCACCAGCGCCGTGAGGTATTTGCGATATCGCGTCGCGTCGATGGTGCGTTCGCCGGCACGGATCAGAACAACGGCACTCGGGCGCCAATCCGCGCGCTCGACCAGCTTCGTATCCACGATGCAGCAAAGTGGAATCGGCGGCAGGAACCGGTCTGCGTGCAGGCTGGGTTTGGCGACGGGTTCGAGCACGAATACCGCTTGCAGCAACACGGTTTTCGGCGCCAATGCATCGTCGATCAGGAAGGCGGAATTGCCTTGTTCCGAGCCGAGCAGCAGATCGATGGCGCCGGCAACCATCGGCTGATCCAGCCGCAACAGCGGCAATTCCTCACGCACCAGCGCGGTGCCGCGATCGAAGGTGATTTGCTGCGGACCGTCCTGCAGGCCGGGAAAGCCATCGCTGCTCAGGTATTCCGGATCAAGCAGATAGGTGCGCACACCCTGCTCGTCGTTGTCGATGCCGAATTGCTCGAACAGACGCAGGACGAAATCGTCGCTGCTGCGATCGGCATCGATCGCGGCGAGTTCATGGCACAGGATTTCCGCCTGCGCTTCGCGCTGGTTGGCCAGCTCCAGCAGGCGATCGCGACCGCGCTGGATCAGCGTCGACAGCTCCGCATGCGCCGCACGGGTTTCCGCGATCAGCACGTCGATCTCGGCATCCGGATCGTCGCCGCCGTGTGCATGCTCGATCGCGAGTTCGACCAGGCGCGCGCCGAACCGCTTGTACAACTCGCGGCCATCTGCAGGACTGGAGCGGAACGCTTCCATGCCATCGCGATACCAGCGCGCCAGCACCTGCTGTGCCGTGCCGCTAAAGCTGGCCAGATGCACGCGGATATCGTGGCGCTGACCGATGCGGTCGAGCCGGCCGATGCGCTGTTCGAGCATATCCGGGTCCAGCGGCAGATCCCACAAAATGACATTATGCGCAAACTGGAAATTGCGGCCTTCCGAGCCGATCTCGGCGCACAGCAGCAGGCGGGCGCCGTCGGCTTCGGCGAAGAATGCGGCATTGCGGTCACGCTGCACGATACTCATGGTCTCGTGGAAGCGTGCGAGCTTGACCCCGCTGCGGGTGCGCAGCGCCTCTTCCAGCGCCAGCACCTTGGCCTGGCTGCGGCAGACCAGGAAGAACTTGTCCTGTGGCGATTTCTCCAGCAGATCCAACAGCCATGGCAGGCGCGGATCGTTGCTGTAGTCGTGTCCGTGCAAGGCGGGAGGCTGTTGCACATCGGACAGGAACTCGGCGAGCAGGTGCTGGCGGCGATCGTCGTCGAGCAGGCTGCCATCGAGTTCCACCAGCAGCGGAATGCGTCGCGGGAATCCACCAACCACCGCGCGCCGATTGCGGAACATCGCGCGTCCTGTGCCATGGCGATCGATCAGCGCGTCGAGCAGGGTTTGCGTGGTGTCGCGGTTTGCCGGGTCGAGAGTCGTGACCGCGGCACTCAAGTCCGTATCGTCGCGCAGGCGTGCTGCCAATTCCTTGCGCTCGTCGGTATCGAGAACTTGTTTATTCTGCAACTTTTCCACAATTCCTGAGAGGCGTACATAGCCATCGGCTTCATGCTGGTACGCAGCAAGGTCTCCATAGCGCGCCGGATCGAGCAGGCGCAGGCGCGCAAAATGACCGCTGCGGCCGAGTTGTTCCGGTGTGGCCGTGAGCAGGATCAAACCGGGTGCGGTCACGGCCAGGCGCTCGATCAAAGCGTAGTCCGTGCTGGTCGACTGCGGACTCCAGGCCAGGTGATGCGCCTCATCCACAATCAGCAGATCCCAGCCGGCGGCAACCGCCTGCCCGGCGCGTTTTTCGGAGTCGCGCAGAAAGGCCAGATCGGCGATGACGAGTTGATCGTCCTCGAACGGATTGCGGTTATCGCCCGCCTGTTCGATCGCCTCGCAGCGCTCCTCGTCGAACAGGGAAAAACGCAGATTGAAGCGGCGCAGCAGTTCGACATACCACTGGTACAACAAGGCTTCGGGTAACAGGATCAATACACGTGCTGCGCGGCCGGTCGCGAGCAAGCGGGCAAGGATCAGTCCGGCCTCGATGGTCTTGCCGAGACCTACTTCGTCGGCGAGCAGGATGCGTGGCGGCCGCCGCGAGGCTGCAATTTCGGCAACGCGCAATTGATGCGGGATCAAGTCGACGCGAGCCGACATCATGCCCCAGGCCGGAGAGCGCCGCGCCTGCGCACGCCGGGTCAGAGCTTCGAGGCGGAAGTCGAACTGATCGGCGCGATCGACGCGGCCGGCGATCAGGCGCGCGTCGGCTTTCGATACATTCTGGATGTCGTCGAGTTCGCCTTCTTGCAGACTGCTGCCGCCACCGAAGTAGCGCAGCACGCCGTCATCGTGTTCGACGCGCTCGACAATGAAACTGTGGCCGGCACCGCTGATACGTTCGCCTGGGCGAAACTCCGCGCGCGTCAGGGGTGCCGATTGCATGGCGTATTGACGCACCACGCCCGACGCCGGGAACGCGAGCTGCACGGTACGTCCGGCCAGACGCAACACGGTGCCCAGGCCGAGTTCGGGTTCGGCGGAGGAGAGAAAACGTTGCCCGGGGACGAAGGCCATGCCGCATTGTAAGCCCGTGGCGTGGCAAACAATGCGACGAACGAAAAAACGCCACGTCACCGCGGCGTTTTTTCCGAACCAACTGCGCGTAACGTCTGCGCTTACCAGATCTTCACGCGCACATCCTCCGCGCGCACCATCGGGTCGCCTGCCTTGCACGAAAACGCTTGCGCGAACGCCGGCATGTTCGATGGTGCAGCGATGGCGCGGAATGGAGCCGGCGCGTGCACATCGGTGTTGAGCCGCAGTTTTGCCTCCTCGGGTTTGAACTGAGAGGACCAGATGCGGCCGAAGTTCAGGAAGAAGCGCTGGTCTTCCGTGTAGCCATCGATCTTCTCCTTCGCTTCGCCGGGATTTTTGGCGAGCACCTTTTGCAGCGCGTCGTAGGCTACGTTGATACCGCCGAGATCGGCGATGTTCTCGCCGAGCGTCTGCTTGCCATGCACATGCAAACCGTCGATGCCGGCATAGTTGTCGAATTGTTTCACCAGCTTGTCGGTGCGTGCCTCAAACTGTTTCTTGTCGTCGGCCGTCCACCAGTTCTTGAGGTTGCCGGTGGCGTCGAATTGCGACCCCTCGTCGTCGTAGCCGTGGGTCATCTCGTGGCCGATCACCGCGCCGATGCCACCGTAATTGATCGCATCATCACCTTTGGCATCAAAGAACGGTGGCTGCAGGATCGCCGCCGGAAACACGACTTCGTTCTGCAACGGATTGTAATAGGCGTTCACGGTTTGTGGCGTCATGCCCCATTCGGTGCGGTCCACGGGCTTGCCGATCTTGCCCATGTGCCAGGCGTGATTGAACTTGAGTGCCGCAAGTACGTTGCCGACATAGTTGTCGCGGGAAATGCTCAGGCCGCTCCAATCGCGCCACTTGTCGGGATAGCCGATCTTGGGCATGAACGTATCCCATTTTTCGACCGCCTGTTTCTTCGTGGCATCGCTCATCCAGTCGAGCTTCTCGATGCGTTCCTTGAGCGCGGCACGAAGATTGTCGACCAGCTCCTGCGCGCGCGCCTTGGCCTCGGGCGGGAAATTCTGTGCGACATAAAGCTGACCGAGCGCCATGCCCATCTGCCGGTCGACGCTTCCGAGTACGCGTTTCCAGCGCAGCTTTTGCTCCTTCTGACCACGCAGGGTACTCGAGTAGAAATCGAAATCCGCATCGACGAAGGGCTTGCTCAGGTACGGCGCGGCGGCACTGACGAGGTGGAAACGGAAATACGCACGCCATTGCGCGGCGGGAGCGTCCGCAACGAGCTTGTCCATCGCGGCGAAGAATTTCGGTTGCGACAGCGAAAAACCTTTTTCGCCGGAAATATCCTGCGACGCGAAGAATTTCTCCCAGGAAAAATGCGGCGTGGTCTGGTCTGCCTCGGCGAAGGAAAGGAAGTGATACTGATTGGCCGGGTCACGCAGCTCCACGATCGGCAGCGAAGCATCGGCAAGCTTGGTTTCCAGATCCATTACCGACTTGGCTTGCTTTGCAGCGTCGTCTTTCTTGACGCCGACCAGTTCCAGCATGCGCTGGATATGCAGCACGTAGGCGTCGCGGATTTTCTTCGAAGCTGCATCCGTCTTCAGGTAATAGTCGCGTTCAGGCAGACCGAGACCGTCCTGCGACGCGTAGGCGATGGTCTGACGCGAATTGTGGAAGTCGGCCTCGCCGGAAAAATCGAACAGGAATGGCATGCCCTGAGCCTGGTAATCGCGTACGAAATTGACGATTTCGTCGGGCGTACTCAGGCCGTCGATACGCTTGAGATCGTCCTTGATCGGTGCATAACCAGCTTTTTCGATCGCGGCATCGTTCATGCCCGAGGCGAAGAAATCGCCGATCTTCTGTTCGATCGACCCGGGTGGATTCGTGCTCTGCGCTGCATGTTCGGCTATCGCATGCTGCGCATCGAGCGAGCGCTCGTCGAGCATGGCGAACGCGCCCCACGATGTGCGATCGGCCGGAATCGGATGCGCCTTGAGCCAGTTCGTGTTGACGAAATCGAACAGGTTGGTGCAAGGCGACACCGCCTTGTCGAAACCGGCGGGATCCAGCCCAGTGTAAGCATCCGGCGCAGCGGCGCCGGCAATGCTGGCCAGCCCAAGGCCGACGGCAAGAACCAGGGGTTTAAGTAGACGATGAGGTTTGAACAGACGATGAGGCATGCGGTTCTCCAGGGTTGACCGGAATCGTTTCCGGGAAAGTATACAATTACCAGATGTTCGCCAGGGTCGATGCTGGCCGCACCATCGCATCGCCAGCCTTGCATGCGAAGGCGCGCGCGAACGCCGGCATGTCGCTGACCGGGCCGTTGGTGCGGAATTTCGCTGGCGCATGTTCGTTGGATTGCACTTGCAAGCGTATCTGTTCGGGCCGCTGCGCGGTACGCCAAGCCTGCGCATACGACAGGAAGAAGCGCTGATCCGGCGACAAACCGTCGATTTTCGCATCGCTCCGGCCTTGCGGCGTGAGCTTGAACGCATCGTAGGCGACCAGCAGGCCGCCCAGATCGGCAATGTTCTCGCCCAGAGTCAGCTTGCCGTTGATATGCAGATCGTCGACCGGCACGTAGGCATTGAATTGTTCGACCAGTTTCGCTGTGCGCGCATCGAACTCGGTGCGGTCGGCTTTTGTCCACCAATCGGTGAGATTGCCTTTCGCGTCGAACTCGCTGCCTTGGTCGTCGAAGCCATGGGTCATTTCATGTCCGATCACCGAGCCGATGCCACCATAATTAAGCGCGTTGTCGGCCCTGGCATCGAAGTACGGCGGCAGCAATTGCGCGGCCGGAAACACAATTTCGTTGCCCATCGGGTTGTAGTAGGCATTCACCGTCTGCGGCGTCATGTCCCATTCCATGCGATCCACCAAATGGCCGAATTTGGCGAACTGGCGCTGTGCTTCGAACGCGGCAGCCGCACGCATATTGGCCAGATAAGAATTCCGGGAAATTTCCAGTTTGGAATAATCGCGCCATTTATCCGGATAGCCGACTTTCGCCACCAGCGTATCGAGCTTGGCGTAGGCGGCTTTCCTGGTTTCGTCGCTCATCCAGGTCAGGCGGCTGATACGCGCGCGCAATGCGACTTTAAGATTGTCTACCAGCACCAACGCACGTTGCTTGGCCTCAGGCGGAAACACTTGCGCGACGTAGGCCTGACCAAGCAATTCGCCCACGGCGTCGTCGCTGCTGCGGATGGCGCGTTTCCAGCGCGGCAGGATCTGCTTCGTACCGCGCAAGGTACGGCCGTGGAAATCGAAATCGGCATCAACGAAGGTCTTGCCGAGATACGGTGCATCCGCATCGATCAGGCGCCAGCGTAGATACGCCTGCCATTGCGCGACGGGAACCTCAGTCAGGGCGTGATCCATGGCGACGAAAAAATCCGGCTGCGCCAGCGAGAAACTCTGCACGTCGTCGCGCCTGACAGTGTGGAAAAATCCACTCCAGGAAAAATGCGGCGTTTTCGCATCGGCATCCTTGAGCGTATAAATGTGGTACGAATTGGCCGGCTCGCGCAGGGCGACGCGATCGAGCGAGGCCTTGGCCAGACGCGTTTCCAGCGCCAGCACAAAGCCGGCTTCAATCTTTGCATCGCCATCGCCGAGCAGGCCAAGCATGCGTGCGACATGCGCCTGATATTGCGTCCGCAGCGCTTTTGATTTGGCATCGTCGCGCAGGTAATAGTCACGGTCGGGTAGGCCGAGACCGCCCTGGCCAGCGTAGGCGATGTCCTTGTTAGAATCCTTCAGATCGGGCTGGGCCTCGAAATCGAACAGCACGTCCTCGCCACGCGCCTGCCACGCGCCAATCAGGGCGGCGATATCGATGGGCGATTTCAGCGCAGCGATCACAGCCAGATCGTCCTTGAACGGCGCGATTCCGGCTTTGTCGATGGCGGATTCGTCCATCGCTGCGGCGTAGAAATCGCCGATCTTCTGCGTGGCACTGCCTGCCGGGCCTGGATGCGACGCCGCATTTTCCAGAATGTTGCGAAGTATATTCAGGTTGCGTTCGTTGATTTCATTATCCAGGCTCCAGAGGCTGTATTCGGCCGGAATCGGATTGGACTTCAGCCAACCACCATTGGCGTACTCGAAAAAATCCTGACAGGGGCTGACCTTGGCATCGAAATTCAGCGGATCCAGACCGTGGTCATTGGTGTGCGCGGCCGCGCTGGCCGCAACCAAAATCGAACCCAGCGCCAGATGGCGCAGTTTGGTAAAGCGCATGCAAAACTCCTCGAATCAGGCGGCGAAGGGTAGGCGTGATCCCCTCGCGGCTACAGTGTCGAAGGTCATTGTGCCCGTGCGGCCGCCAGCGCTGTGGCGTCGAGCCTCACAATGGGATAGACGCCAATATTTTGCTGCGTATACCAAGACGAGCGCTCATAGAAGAAATCCAGGCGCGCCTCGGGATTCCCGGCGAATGCCGGATCGTCTTTCAATCGCGCCTCGAATTGCACCTTCAATGCCGGATCCTTTGCCAGCATGTCGCGCGCAAGCTTTTCCAGCACGCGCGCGTCGCCGCTTTCCTTCTGCTCGAAGATTGCGTTGACGAATCCCCAGCGCGCGAGCGAATCCGGCGCCTCCGGTTCCAGCAGGTTCACGGCGACGTTTGCGGCGCGCTGATCCAGCGGCACCAGCACGGCGCCCGGCGCAAACTTGAGGTTTGCGACATTTTCCACTTTTTGTTCGAAGCTCCTGAGCATCAGCCGTCCTTCAAATGGCGCATCGCCCCACTGCGGCTCGGACAGGCGATAGCGTTCCACGTCCAACGTGACGGCATGCGCGAGCGGTTCCACGCGCAATCCGTGCTGCTGCAGCTTTTCGACGAGTTGCGGCCAACCGGCAGGAATCAGGTAGGCCGCGGGCAAGTGCGCGCTTTCAGCCACGACCAGATCGCGCCACCAGGGAATCTGGAAGGTCTTCGGTTTGGATGGGTCGTATTGCGTCCACGTGTCGCCGGAAATGTCGCTGTGCGTCTGGGTGAACTCGACGCCCTTCAAGGTGAACGGTACCGATTTGTCGCTGGCCTTGAACACGATCGGCAGGCTCGCGTTCACCTGCGATGCGCGCGCGATCGTGTTGCGATCCGCTGTGATCACAGCCTGGTGCAGACTGGTCGGGTGTGCATTGAGATACTCGAGAATCTGTGCGATGAGATCGTAGGTGGCACGCACACGCACGGCGTAAGGTTTGAGCATATGCGTCTCGACCAGTAGCGCGGCGCGGTTCTGCAACGCAACGTAGCCGGTGGAGAAGCGTGGCCCGGAGCCGAAATTGTCGATGCCCTTGGTGATGTCGTGGTGATCTATCAGGTCCAGATACGGCGCCAGCAGATGTCCGTGCTTTTCCACTTGTGGAAAGATGGAGTTTTTCAGCGCTGCGTACTGCCACGCCTTGACAGCCGGATCGAGCGGCCCCCAGTCCTCTGTATACCAGGTCAGGTCGTACTGGTAGTCGGCGCCGTCGGTGGTGTGGATGTCGACAAACAGGTCCGGCAGCCAGGCGTTGAACAGCTTGAGCCAGTCGCGCATTTCCGGCGCGTCGGCTTTCATGTAATCGCGGTTGAGATTGAGGTTCTGTGCCGTGGCGCGAAAGCCCATTTCCGCCGGGCCATCCTGATTGATGCGGTTGTACGGCGAGGAATTCTCGTGACCGTCGACGTTGAAAATCGGCAGGTACAGCAGGATCGTGTGATCGAGCAAGTGCGGGAATTTTCCGCCTACGCTCAAGTCGCGCAACAGCATCAGGCCCGCATCCTTGCCTTCGATTTCGCCGGCGTGGATGCCGGCCTGCACCATGAGTATCTGCTTGCCGGATTTGCGCGCCGCCTCTCGCGTGAAGTCGCCACCGCTGGACGCAACGACGAGCATCAGGTTGCGGCCTTCCGGCGAGACGCCAAAGTGGGTCAGCCGGATTTTCTGCGGCGCGGCAGCGGCCAGGCGTTCGAGATACGCATGCGTTTCGGCATAGCTTGGCGTGGTCTTGAAGTGCGCGGTTTCGGCGGGAGTTGTCCAGTCGGCGGCGTGGCTCATGGTGATCCCGCAAAGGAAAAAAACAAGGGCAAAGCAGGTCTTCTGTGCCGCGGCACAGGCGTTGAGCGTTGGTGCAAGATGCAACGCGTCCACCGTCGTCATGGAAGCTGTGGTCGATCGGCCGGATGCGCGCCATCCGGCAGGTTTTCCGGTCCGACGGCGCCGCCAGACAGGATGAAGGCCATGGCTTGATCCATGCTCCAGTCGGTGGCAACGAGTTTTTCGATCGGCACGATTTCGAGATAACCGCCGGTGGGATTGGGCGTGGTCGGAACGTAGACGGCGGCCAGTTCACGGCCAGTGCTGTCTTTGAACACGCGAGTCACGAAGCCGATCGACTTGAGCTCAGGCGACGGAAAATCGATCAACACCACGCGCTGCGTGCCGGCGGGTTTGGTCGACAGCATCGACATCAGTTTCTTGGTGCCGCCGTAGATCGTATGCACCAGCGGAATATGCGCGATGACGCTCTCGAACGCGGCGATCAGGCGCGCGCCGAACACGCGCGATGACGCCAGACCGAGTAGATACAGCGCAAGCAACGTGCCGACGAAGGCGACGATGGACTTGAGCCAATCCTGTCCCAGCCACGCTGCGCTATTCGGCGCCAGCGTGGACAAGGCAGCGAACAGTGCACCAACCACCGGTTCGCCGACATGGGAGAGCAGCGAAAAGATGAACTTGAACACCGCCCAGGTCAGCCACAGCGGTACGATCGTCAACAGGCCGGTGATCAGGTAGCGTTGGACGTGCAGTGGGCGCATGGTATTGACGACAGTCGGAGTACCGCCATGATAGCCTGCGCCGATGGTGGCGGGCACCCCGCCAGAGGAACGATCGGAGATGCATTCGGATATTCCCTCACCGGTCCTGGCAGTTCCCGGTCATGCGCCGGTCGCGCGAGATACAGTGCAGGCGAAACCGGTCGTGGTGGCCTTGATCGGCCTGCCCGGAGCGGGCAAGAGCGTCGTCGCGCGCGCGATCGAGGATCAGCTCGGCCTGCGCCGCGTCTGTCGCGACGCGATCCGGCATGCGATGTTTCCCAAATGCTCCTATAGCTTTGCCGAAAAGCGCGCGGCATTTCGCAGCATGCTGCTGGCCCTGGAAATCAATTGCCTGCTCGGCGAGTCCAGCGTGATCGATGGCGTCACATTTTCGCGTCGGCGTGATCTGTTGCGCGTCGACGGCGTCATCCGGCGCTATGAATTCACGTCCATCCCGATTTATCTGGATTGCCCGCCGGAGATCGCACGCGCACGCATCGCCAGCGATGTCGAGAATGATCGGCATCTGGCTCGCGACCGCACGCCGGATCTGGTCAGCGATGTGCTCGCGCGCTTCGATCCACCGCCGGCAAGTGCGCTCGCGATCAATGCGAGCCGACCGGCTGCCGAAGTCTGCCGCGTCGTTGTGGATGCGGTAGCGGCTATCCGCGGCGTGCGTGCGAGTGCCGGACAGGCCGCGGCAGAATGACACTGCCCGCCTGCGCGCCTTATTTCAGCCGCGCACCGCGGAAATAGCGCAGGCGCAGATCCAGATTGCGCTGGCTCTTGCCGATATAGATGAAGCGGGTGTGTGGCCACACCGGTGCGCGCAGCTTCTTGCCGAAGCGTGAGTTTTCCAATTCCAGCAGGACGCCGATGCACGGGTAATTGTTGTCCCGTGCGAAAGCTTCCAGCGCATCGAAGGCATGATTGACCATGCCGTAGACCAGGCGTGATTTGCGCCAGGCACCACCGATGAAGCAGCGATAGTAGTACATCGGCTGGCCCAGCCGCGGCAAGGTGATCGGCACGGCCGTGCACACGCCGGCGACGTCGCCGGCGTCGGTTACCGCATGCAGCACGACTTCGCGCAGGCGCTGCTGCGCCTTGGCCTCGTCACCCATGGCGTTCTCGCGCCGCCAGAATTCGAGTACGGCGGCGCCGTCCTTGGGCGTGCCTTGCGGCCAGTGCGCGATAAAGTCGAATTTCGGCTGGACAGGATTCGCGTCGTTCATTTTGTCTCGCCGGTTGCTGGAACGGGTGTTTCCGCATTCGCGTAGCCGGTGGTCGGCGGTGGTGGCGCGGGTGGTGGTGGAGTGAAGCCGACTTCCTTGAGCGCCTTGTCGGGCAGGGCATAGGCGCTGCCGAGCAATTCGCCCTCGTGCACGATTTCCGGAAACAGCACGCCGGCAATCGCCTGCACCGCGAAGATTTCCTGCACGCCGCCGGTGAATTTTAGGAAGGCGATGGTCTTGCCGGTGTGGATATGCACCGCCCAGACGCCGCTCTGGCGATCGGTGTTGTCCTCAGTGATCTCGATGTCGGTGAAGGCATTCGTCTCACGCAGTTGCGACATGCCGATGAAGGCGACCGGGCCGAGAAAATCCAGTCCGCGGCAGAATCCCGGCACGCGTGCGACGTCGGTTTTCTCGCCGGTTTTCGGATCGACGCTGACCAATGCGCCGCGTCCGGATTCGAGCACCCACAGGCGATTGTCGTACCAGCGTGGCGAATGTGGCATAGACAAGCCGCGCACGATCACGCGATTCGTGGTCACGTCGATCAGCAGGCCGCCGTTGCGCTTGTTCGCACGCCAACCTTGCGGCGTGTTGGTTTCACCCAGCGCACTGACATAACGCACAATGCCGTTGCGCATGGCCAGGCCGTTGAGATGGCAGCGATCCTCCGGCGCGTAATGACTGACGAATTTCGGCCGCCAGCGCGGCACGAAACTCGACTTCGTATCCAGTGTGCACAGACACGAGAACAGGGTGTTGACAAACCAGATGGCGCCGTCAGCGTCCCAGGCCATTTCGTGGATATCGATCGCACCGGTGATATGGCCGCGCCGCGCCATGTACACCGCGTCGTGCACGGGCGGATCGTGCAGGCGCTTGGCCACATCCGGCATGTTGCGGAATTCAGCGATTTCCATCAGTGCACCAAGCATCAGCCGCTGGCGGTCCGCGGCCATGCCCATCGGCCGGTTGAAGGTGCGGAAATGGGTATTGATGGAATTTCCGTCCGCTCGCAGGATGACGAGCTTGCCGGCCTGATAGGTGCTGACGATCAGGCAGCCGCCGAGTTCGCGCAGCAGATCCGGAAAGTTGGACGTGTGGACACTACCGAGGACTTCCTCGACGGTTTTTTCCGGCGGTTTGGCGGCAGCATTCTCCGCTGGTTTTTGTTCTGCCGCAGAGTCAGGCAGTGGTGTAGTCTCGTCGTTCATGCCGCCATCTTGCCAAAAAACGGGGCAAACGCAATCGTGCGCTTGCGGGCGGCGGTACGTTTCAGATCACTCATTTTCGCCGGGACGCGTCAAGCAGCATGCCGTAGTGATAGCGGGCGCAAGTGGACAAATCCACATTGCGCAAGAACGCGAAGCCGGCCGTTTCGGCCCACGCCCGGCATTGATCGGGATGCGGACGGATCGACATCGATGGCCCGCGCGGTGTCGATGGATCGTGATTCCAGTGCAGGATCGACACAATGCCGCCGGGCCTGAGGATGCGGTGCGCTTCACGCAGTAGTGCTCGCGGATTTTCCAGATGCAGCAGATTCCAGAGCATCGCATGATCGACGCTGGATGGACACAAACCGGTGCCGTTCGCGACGAAGTCGCGCGTTTCAGTGTGGATGTTGGCGATTCCTGCTGCGCTTGCCTTGCGCAACACCCGATCGACGAGTGTGGCCTCGATGTCGAATGCATGCACGATTCCTGTTGTGCGCCGCGGGGCTCCTAGGGTGAAGGTTCCGTAGCCGCAACCGAATTCGGCGATGGTCTCGTTCCCTTGCCGGGCGCAGCCGAGTGCGGAAACGGTCGCATCGGCATCGAAGAATGCCTGCCACGTCATTTCATCCGGCATGGCACTTTCGCGCGCTTTCATCGGCGCATTTTGACAGTCATGCCGAGCCCGCGCTCGACTCGCGCTTGTGTCTCACGTAAATCTGCTTGCGCACGCGCGCAACCAATTCACCCTGGACAGTTTTGACCTCGGTCTCGAACCAGTGCAGGTATTTTTCGCCGTTGGCGGTGGCAGCGCGCAACTCATCGAGCACACTGTCGTCGAGACGGAATTCGGCGTAAACATCCGCACGGCCCGGCGCGACGAAATCGATGGCACCGGCCTTGTCCCAGACAATATAGTCGTG
Source organism: uncultured Gammaproteobacteria bacterium (assembly GCA_963804695.1). Taxonomy (GTDB): domain Bacteria; phylum Pseudomonadota; class Gammaproteobacteria; order Xanthomonadales; family Rhodanobacteraceae; genus Rudaea. The sequence goes on along the minus strand of CAWDRH010000003.1, from coordinate 1,359,623 downwards.
CCCCAGCGCTTCGAGCGTCATGATCATCCAGAACGGGTCGCACATCGAGAACAGATTGCCACCAAACTGCGTACGCACATAGTTGCGGTTGTACCATCGCAGCTTCAGACGCACGCGCGCATAGCGCCAGTCGTCAGTCAGCGCGTCGACATGAATCCCGCCAAACAGGAAGGGAGGCCAGAGATTGAGGCCACGACGCAAAGTACGGGCGCGCATGGCGCGGTGTCAGAACAACAAGGACGCCATGCGGCGCCGATAGGTTCCGACCAAATCCTCGTCGTCGAGGATACTGAAGGCGGAGATCAGGCGCTTTTTCGCCGCACCTTCATTCCAGTCGCGCTGGCTTTGCATGATGTGCAGGAATTCCTCCAGCCCGGCCGCTGCATCGCCGTCGATCAGCAGACGTACGCCGAGCAGATCGCGGGCGGCATGGTCGGCCGGATTCTCCGCCAGGTGCGCACGCAGCGTGGCCATGTCCGGCGCGTCCTTGAGCGCACGGGCGAAATCGAGCTGGTTGCGCAGACGTTTGGCTTTCGCATCCTCGGCCAGATTCGCAGGCAGCGCATCGAGTTCGGTCTGTGCCGCGTCGGTGAGTCCCGCGCGCATATACGCCATCGCGAGATCGAGTTTGAGTTCCGCTTTTCCGGGCTCCGCGGCGATTTGCTGCTGCAATCGGGCGATGGCTTGTGCGGGAGTTTGGGCAATGCCTGTATCCGCTTGCGGCAAAGTATCCTTTTCCGCGTTTGGCGCATTTGCCGCAACGTGTTTTTGCAGGAATTCGCGGATTGCCGATTCCGGCAACGCGCCCATGAATCCGTCGATCATCTGGCCGTCCTTGACCAGGACCACGGTCGGCAGGCTGCGGATGCCGAAGGCGGCGGCTAGCTGCATTTGCGCATCGGTATCGACCTTCGCCAGCTTCAGCGCACCGTTGTAGCTTTCGACCACTTTTTCCAGGATCGGACCGAGGGTCTTGCACGGCCCGCACCAGGCGGCCCAGAAATCGACCAGCACCGGCGTCGTCAGCGAGGCCTGGATGACGTCAGTCTCGAATGTAGCCTCGGTGGCGTCGAATACGTGCGGTGAATCGGACATGGAGGTTCCCGGTGTGCGTGAAGTGGTAATCGTGCGTGAAGCGGTAATGTGGTGACGCGGACGCAGGCTGTCAAGACAGGTGCATGCACGCTACACTCGGCGCACGGGGGTAACCTGGGGCGCGTTGATGCCGGGATGACAATTTCAGCGGCCACCACGACGAACTTGCCGGCGGCACTGTTCGAGCGCGTGTATCAGGAACTGCGCCGCATCGCACGCGGCCAGCGCCGCGCCGCGGGCAGCCCGGCCACGCTCGACACCACCGCGCTGGTGCACGAAGTGTATCTGAAGCTGCATGCGGTGCCAGAAGCGAAATCCATCGACCGTGCTCATTTCCTGTCGCTTGCCGCACGTGCGATGCGCCAGATTCTGGTCGATCACGCGCGTGCCCGTTCGCGTCTCAAACGTGGCGGTCCGTACACGATCACCGGTTTGCGTGACGAGATCGGTGTCGCCGCCGACATGGTCGATCTGGTGGCGCTCGATGATGCGCTGACACGGCTGGCAGAAGTCGATCCGCGCGCCGGACAACTGGTCGAATGGCGCATCTTCGGCGGCCTCGAAATCGCTGAAATCGCACGCATGCAGGAACTGACCGAGCGCACCGTGTTTCGCGATTGGCGTCGGGCGCGGGCGTTTCTCGTGCACCAGCTCGGACTCGACGAAACACAGGCCTGAGCATGGACACACAGCGTTGGCGATGCATAGCAGCGATCTTCGACGAAGTCGTTGAAGCCCCGCCGCGGGCGCGCGCGGCGCTGCTGGAAAAGCTTTGTGCCGGTGATGCCGAAGTGCGGCGGGAAGTCGAGGCCCTGCTCGCAGCGGATGCCTCGGCCGCGAGTTTCGATCATGGTATGGATTCGGCGCGGAATCAGGCTGCCGTCGAATGGGCGCAAGGCGAAGACGACGAATCGATGCGGGTCGGCGAACGCATCGGGCCGTGGCGGGTGTTGCGCGAACTCGGTCGCGGTGGCATGGGTGTGGTCTGGCTGGCCGAGCGTGCCGATGGCCAGTTCGAGCAACGCGCCGCACTGAAACTGATCAAGCGTGGCATGGACAGCGAAGCGGTGATCGCGCGCTTTCTGCGTGAGCGGCAGATTTTGGCGCGGCTGGAGCATCCGCACATCGCGCGCCTGCTCGACGGCGGCATCGCCGCGGATGGGCGTCCGTATTTCGCCATGGAATATGTCGACGGCCGGCCTTTGCTGCGTTATTGCACCGGGAAAAGTATAAAACTGGAAAAACGGATAAAGATATTTCTGGATATTTGTGCAGCGGTGCAATTTGCCCACGGCCAGCTCGTCGTGCACCGCGACATCAAGCCGTCGAATATTCTGGTGACGGCGAACGGCAGCACCAAGCTGCTGGATTTCGGCATCGCTAAACTGCTCGACGATGCCCAGATCGACGTCACCGTCGACGCTGGACATCGCCCACTGACGCCGGCCTATGCTGCGCCGGAACAGTTGCGCGGCGAACCCATCGGCACTGCCGCCGACATCTACGCGCTCGGCGGCGTGCTGTACGAGCTGCTCTGCGGCCGGCACCCGTTGGATGCCGCAGATGCATCGACGCCGGAAGCGGCGTTGCGCACACTCGAAACCGGCCATCTGCTGGCGCCGAGCAAGGCTGCTGCCGCCGATGCGACGGTGCCGGCACGGCTGTTGCGTGGCGACCTGGATACCATTGTGCTCAAGGCGATGCAGCGCGAACCGTCGCGCCGTTACGCCACGGTGGCGGCATTCGCCGACGACTTGCAGCGTTTCCTCGCCGGCCAGCCGATCTCGGCGCGGCGCGATCGAGCCGGCTATCGCGCGCGCAAGTTCATCAGCCGTCATCGCCTCGGTGCGGCCGCATCGACGCTCGGCGTGCTGGCGCTGGTTGCGGCGCTGGCGTTTGCGCTGTGGCAGGCGCGCGAGAAGACGCACGAAGCAGCGGTGTCGCAGCAGGTCACCACATTTCTCGTTGGGTTGTTCAAGGGCGCCGATCCAGCCTTGTCGCGCGGCACCAGCGTCAGCGCGCAGGATCTGCTCGATCAAGGCACCGAGCGCCTGCGTTCGGATACGCATATCGAACCCAGTGTGCGCGCACGCCTGTTGCAGACGGTGGCGACAACCTATACGGATCTGGGTCTTTACGATCGTGCGTTGCCGCTGGCGCAACAGGCGTTGGCGCTGCGCCGACGCGATCCGGCGCGCGTCGATGCCGAGGTGGCCGAAAGCCTGGACGAACTCGGCCGCATCCTGCGTTTGAAGGCCGACTACGCGCAGGCTGAACCCTTGCTGCGCGATGCCTTGACGATGCGCCGCGCGCTCCTGCCGGCGGACGATCCGGCGATCATCGAAAGTCTCGATCACCTGGCGGCACTCATGCAAGCTCAAGGCAATTTCAAGGATGCCGACGCGCTGCTGACCGAAGCCGTGCATTCGGCGCAGCGCCACTTCGGCAACGACGCCACCACAACGGCGCAATATCTCGACGACTACGCTGCGAATCTCGATGACATGGGCAAGCGTCAAGATGCGCTGAAATTTTATCGGCAGGCACTCGCAATCCGCGAAAAGAATCTTGGCGCGAATGACGCCGAAGTTGCGACCTCGCTGTTGAACCTTGGCGTGCATCTGGACGAATCCGGCGATTTCGACGAAGCCGCGCCGCTGCTGGAACGCAGCGTCGCGATCCGCAAGAAAATCTATGGCGCCTCGCATCCACTGGTCGGCTTTGCCGATCTCGGCCTTGCCGGCGTGTACGAGGACCTGGGTCGGCTCGACGATGCGGAAAAACTCGCGCAGGATGCGCTGTCGATTTTCCGCCGCACGCTGCCGGCGGATCATCCGAAGATCAGCGAGGCGCTGAACCTGCTCGTCACCCTGCGCGTGGCGCGCCGCGATTTCGCCGGCGCGGTGCCGCTGGCGCAGGAAGTGTTGACGCGCTACACGAAGACGCTCGGTGAGGATCACCCTGACACGTTGACCGCAAAAAACAACCTGGCCTACGTCTTGTTGCACGTCGGCCGCTCCGCCGATGCCGAGGCGCTGCTGCGCGACGTGCTGGCACGCAAGCGCGGCGATAACGGCCAGTTGGTCGATGCGACCGACGGCGAGAATCTCGCCAGTGCGCTGATGCAAGAGGGCAAGTTTGCAGAGGCGGTGACCTATGAGCGTCGTGCCGTGGATATCCAGAGGCAGCGCGAAGGCGAAATCTCGGGCAATACCGCCGTCGCCTTGCGCCAATTGGGGATTGCCGAGGCGCTGAACGGCGCGGATGTGGAGGCCGAGCGCGATCTGCGTGCGGCGCTAGCAACAGGCGAGAAGCTGCAAACGGCGCACGGTATGGAAATGTACCAGTGGCGTTTGCCTTTGGCGGATTATCTTGTCGGCTGTCGGCGCTGCGAGGAAGCCAAGCCGTTGCTCGATGCAGTAATCGCCGAATTGAAGCCGCGCATGCCGTTGCAGGACACGTCGCCTTTGCAACAGGCGCAGATGTTGCAGGGTTATTGTTCGGTGGCAGCGGGAACCCGCACCGAAGGCGAGTCCATGTTGACGGCGGCGCGCAAGGGTCTGCGTGTGCTTCCAGGTATAGAAATGGATTTGTATCCAACGGCGCAAAAACTGCTGTCGGCATCGCCGCGCTAATCGAAACCATTGGCAAAGATCACATCGCGCACCTGTGCCTCGTACGCGCCGATATCGACCGCGCCGTTCACCGCACGCGCAAAACCCGCGCCACGCTGATCGTTTGCAAAATCACCAACGATGTTGTTGCCCGCTCCGAACGCCGGGCTGCCGTCGCGAAAGGCGTGCGTTTGCGTCGGACCACCATTATTGGCGAGCGGCAGGAGCAGCGGATCGCCCATTACCGTGGTGGCTGGCAAGACCACGGTCGCGGATGCGGACATGACGATATTGTTCGCGCCGGTGATTGTGAGCACCTGGTGTGGTTGCACGATGCTGAAGATATCCGACTCCACGCCGTTCGACGTATTGTTGGCGATGATCGAGCTTTCGAAATCGACGGCATAGTGGTCATTCGAGCCATACTCTTGGTTGTTGAACCACACCGCCGTACCACTCGTTGATTGGTTGAACGCTATGGTGGTGTTGAGCAGGGTCAGGGCTTTGCCGGCGAAGATCGCGCCGGCGGTGTAAGAGGCGCTGGTCGCGGTGTTGCCAGAGATGGTGCTGTTGGCGATGGTCAGCAGACCGCTGGATGAAATGGCGCTGCTGTCGCTGGCGCTATTGCCCGAAATCGTGGAATTCTGGATCGTGGACTGCGGTCCCGAAGTAAACGACGGGCCGAAAATGCACAGACCGCCACCACTGCCGCCAACGGCGTTGTCCCGAATGGTGCTGTAGTTGGCGTTGATGTAGCCGTTGCCGCCGCCGAGTCCGGGCACGCCGGCGAAGGCGCCGCTGCATTCCGCGTACGATCCGTAGGTCGGCGACACGTATGCGGTCACCGAATTGTTGCGCAAGGTGCTGTTGTTCATGATCAGTCCCTTGTTCGCGCCGATTCCGCCGCCGATTCCGATATTGCTGGAAGCCACGCTGCAATACTTGACTTCGGAATTCTCCAGATCGACGACACCGGCCGAATACACGCAGCCGCCCAGTACGGCGTTGGACGTGTACTTGCCGATTTGAATGGAGATAGCATCCGCATCGGTTGCTTTACCTAATTCAAGCGTCAGACGCTGCAGCGTGAGCTTGCCGGTACCGGTGTGATGGAATATCCGGTGATTGTTGCCGGTGAGGATAAAGCGATTCGAGTTGTCAGCGTTGTATTTGACCGTCAGGTCGCTTTGCGGAACGACGATCTCGCCGCTGCCCAGCGTGATCGCGCTGCATTGCATGGTGGTCGGATTCAAGACCACGGTATCGCCGCTCAACGCATCGGCGATCGTGTTGCGCAGGCTTCCGGCGCCCGTGTCGTTGCAGTTCGTCACGTTGTCGTAACTGGCAAAACATGCCGGCGAGAACGCAGCCAAGGCAAAACACGCGGCGACGGCGGCGGCGAGCGGGCGTCGATGTTCGATGTATAGCTGAGTACTCATGGCAGACTCCCAGATCGGGTATGGCATCTTGGGTTACGTCGTTCGGCCTGGGTTACTGACGCGCGCTATCAATAAGCCGCAAAAATCTTGTTGCACAACGCACCGAGCGCTTTCTGCTGGGCGGCTTCGCCGGCCTCGTGCAACGTCTTGCTAATGCCCATCAACACGCCGACGTCGCACAGCACATCGCCCTTGCGTGCCTGAATTTCGTGCAGATCGGGCAGCCACACTGCTTCGTCGCCGACGCCGGCGAGCGGCTTCCAGGTCGCGTACTGGTTCATGTGGCCGGAGGTGAAGGTCGCCAGCGTGGCAATACCGAGTCCGGGACGCAGGCCGACATTCAAATTCGGGCCACCTTGATCATCCATCGCGGTGATGAAAAGGCAGGTTTGCGCGTCGCCCGGTAGCGGTTTGCTGCCAGTAACCGGCGCGTCGAGGATGCCGTTGACGTCGGCCACGCCGAGCAGATGGCGGTCGCAGACATTGCCCTGCGTTGTCGCTGCCGGTTTGGTGGGCGCGTCGCCCGTACTGTGCGAGCACGCGGCCAGTGCGCAGACGAGTGCCGCGGTGACCAATTTCCGATACTGAAGCGTGAATAAGGAAACGAATGCAAAGTTGCTCATTTGTATACCTCACCTGGGTCAATACGATGGAGTGTCGAAACCATTCTTGAAGACACCATCGAAGGCAGCCAGCCGGGTCACCGCGATCTGGTTCCCGCCCGGCGCCTGGGTGTAACCGGCGGAGATGAGTTTGCCGTTCGAGAACGCGCCGGAAATCCCATAGTTGGTCGTGCTGAAACCGCCTATCCCGTTCGGACGCTGCGCGAAGTACACGCCTTCCACGCCCTTGCCGTTGAGTGTCGTGTCGAAGGTGAAATTGCTGTAGCCCGGCGGGTTGAGTCTGGCGATGCCGAAGTACTCGCCAGGCGGCACCGCGTATTGATTGCCGGAACCGATCGCAAGCAGTTGCGGGTACTTGGTGTTGTAGCCGTCGATGATCAGCCGGGTAATGTCGTTGACCTGCCCTGCGTTCGGATTCAGGCTGTAGGAGAAGACGAATTGCGCCGGATACAGCAAGCCACTGGAGAAGTACTGGTAAAGGTTGCCGTTGTTGTCCAGTTCTGCCAGCGCCGCAGCCTGATAGGTGCCGTTTCCGGCAGTGGCGGTGGCGTGGCCACCGAGCACCATGTAGCCGCTGCTGGAGAAGATGGCGATGGCATTGCAGAAGTCGCCGTTGTCACCAAAGTCGACCGTAGTCTGGCCGCCGGAGCCGAACGTCTGATCGACATCGTAGAGATTTTGGAGGATACGGATGGCGGCGAAATCGTAGTTGCCATTCGCACCCCGATGGTAGCCGGCGACCACGTAGCGACCTTGGCTGTCGATAGCCAGATCAAGTGCGTGATCATCCTGGTTGTTGCCGGAACCGAATTCGTACTGGAACAGCGGCTGCACCGTTTTGCCATCGGCGCTGATCTGGACGAACAGGAATTGGTTGTTGTTTGTGCTTTGCTGATGATAGAAACCGGCGATATCGATCGTGCCGTTGCTTTCGAGGACTACACGGGAGACATTCGTGCTGTCGCCGTTGGCGGGGGAGATGAAGGTCGCGCCGCTGTTGGTACCGAAGCTGGAGTCTGGCAAACCATTGGCCGTAAATTGGGAAATGACCGCTACCCCGCCCGGCTGATTGGCGACGGCGACGATGCGGTCGTCAGGGCGCACGACGATGCCCGAAAACGAGCAGTTGCCGTAACCTGCGAATCCTGGCGAAAAACCATTGGTGCCACCGAAGCTCGTATCGACGCTGCCATTGGCATTGAGCCTGGCCAGCACGCAGTCGTTATTGTCGTCGTAGCTGGCGACGATGGCTTTACCAGTCGACTGCACGACCACATCGGCGGCGACGATGTTCGACCCCGCCGACCCCGTCGCGGCATCGGCAATCTGCACCTTCCCGCCAGAGCCAAAGGTCGCATCCAGATCGCCATCGGCCGCATATGCCACAGTGCCGGCCAGCAATGCGGCGGCAAAGCAAAATCGCCGAAATCCAAGAGACATGAACCCGCTCCGGTTGCCGCCGGTATGGCGGCTTCGGATAGGGTTACGTCATTCGGGGTGGGTTACTGACATGAGCTACGAACAAACAAAAAACCCGCCGTTGCAGCGGGCGTGAAATGGCTGCGGAGGAACGGTGATTACTTGTCGAGTGCTGCGGCGACCGGCTGACCACCTTGCTCGTAGACCGTGCCGGCCTTCATCACGAAGTCGACCTTTTGCATCAACGTGATGTCGTCGAGCGGATTGCCCGGCACGGCGATGACGTCGGCGAACTTGCCCGGCGCGATGCTGCCGATGTCCTTGTCGTGCTTGAGCAGTTGCGCCGCGTGCGTGGTTGCGGCCTGGATCACGAACATGGGCGGCATGCCGGCTTCGACCATATACTGGAATTCCTTCGCGTTCTCACCGTGTGGATAGACGCCTGCATCGGTGCCGAAGGCGATCTTGACGCCGGCCTTGTACGCCTTGCCTGCCGTGGCCTGGATGATCGGTCCGACCTGTTCGGCCTTGCGCACAACCTGCGGCGGATACCAGCCTTCTTTCGCCTTTTCCTCGACGAACTTGCCGGCAATGATGGTGGGCACGTACCAGGTGCCGTGTTCCTTCATCAGCTTCATGTCCTCGTCGTTCATGAAAGTGCCGTGTTCGATCGAATCGACGCCGCCGATCACGGCGCGGCGAATCGCTTCGGCGCCGTGCGCATGCGCGGCGACGGTGAATCCATAATCGTGCGCGGCGGCGACGACCGCCTGGATTTCCGGAATGGTCATCTGCGGATTCTCGGAACTGCCGCTTTCGTCGAGCACGCCGCCCGATGGCATGATCTTGATCAGATCGGCACCGTCCTTGTAATGCTGGCGCACGGCTTTCCAGGCGTCTTCCGGTGAATTGATGATGCCGTCCTTCGGATCGGGGTCGCCCTGCAGGTCCAAGCGGTAGCCGTCGGTCGGATCGGCATGGCCGCCGGTGGTGCCGACGAACTGGCCGGCACTGAAGATGCGGGGGCCGGGTACCAGTCCGGCATTCACCGCGTTGCGCAGAGCGATCGATTCGTTATGGAAATCGCCGACATTGCGCACGGTCGTGAAGCCGGCGAGCAGGGTGCGCCGCGCGTAGACCGTGCTCTGGATCGCGTAGTCGGCGGGGTTCAGGCGGAACTGGTCGCTGTACGTCGACTTGCTGAACTGCATGGTCAGATGCGTGTGGCTGTCGATCAGGCCGGGTAGGCAGGTCTGGTTGGCAAGATCGATGGCTTGAGCGCCGGTCACGTCGGCGTTGCCGGCTTTCACTTCCTTGATGCGGCTGCCATCGATCACGATGGTCGATGCGCCCAGCAATTTTCCGGTGTCGGTATCGATCAGGTGGCCGCAGTGCAGGGCGACCAAAGGTGGGGAAGGCGGCGGTGCTGCGGTTTCGGCCGCGAAGGTGGCGCTGGCGGCAAGGGCGGCAGCGATGGAAACGGTCAACGCAGTGTGCATGGCGAACTCCCCGATCATGGTGAATACCAAGATGTTACGCCGTATCGCGGTCGCGGCGTGTGCCGGAAGGCAGAGCGGCGAAATATAGCCACGTACCTTTCCTCTTTTGCTGCGCTGCGGTAGGCTGCAGCATACAACAACGACAGCGGCATCGGGCCGCCAACCAAGCCCCATGCAAGAAACCTACGATTTCACCGCGGTCGAGGCCGCCGCGCAAAAATTCTGGAGCGACACGCGCGCGTTCGAGGTCGTTGAGGATTCCTCGAAGCCGAAGTACTTCTGCCTGTCGATGTTGCCGTACCCGAGCGGCGCGCTGCACATGGGGCATGTGCGCAACTACACCATCGGCGATGTGATCAGCCGCTATCAGCGCATGCTCGGCAAGAACGTGCTGCAGCCGATGGGCTGGGATGCATTCGGCCTGCCGGCGGAAAACGCGGCGATCAAGAACAATACGGCGCCGGCGAAATGGACCTACGCCAACATCGAGCACATGCGCGCGCAGCTCAAGTCGCTGGGTTATGCGATCGACTGGTCGCGCGAGTTCGCCACCTGCCGGCCCGACTACTACGTGCACGAACAGCGCATGTTCGTGCGGCTGTATAAAAAAGGATTGGTATACCGCAAGAATTCCGTGGTCAACTGGGACCCGGTCGACCAGACCGTGCTGGCCAACGAACAAGTGATCGACGGCCGCGGCTGGCGTTCCGGCGCCGTGGTCGAGAAGCGCGAGATTCCGCAGTGGTTCCTCAAGATCACCGCCTATGCCGAGGAATTGCTGCGACGGCCTGGACACGCTGCCGGGCTGGCCGGATTCGGTCAAGACCATGCAGCGCAACTGGATCGGCCGCTCAGAAGGGCTGGAAATCCGTTTCGCAGTCGAAGGCGAAACCGAGCCGCTGAGCATTTTCACCACGCGCCCGGACACGCTTGATGGGCGTGACCTTCCTGTCCATCGCCGCCGAGCATCCACTGGCGCAAAAGGCCGCGTCCACGAATCCAGCCATCCGGTCTTTCATCGATGCTTGCCGGCGCGGCGGCACAGCCGAAGCCGATCTCGAAACCCAGGAAAAGAAGGGCATCGAGACGGGTTTTCATGCCGATGCATCCGATCACGCGGCGAGAAATTGCCGGTGTGGATCGCCAACTTCGTGCTGATGGGTTACGGCACCGGCGCGGTGATGGCGGTGCCGGGGCACGATCAGCGCGACTGGGAATTCGCCACCAAGTACGATCTGCCGATCAAGATGGTGATCGTCGAGCGACGCGGTGCGCGACGCGATCCGTCGAACTTGGGCGCGAAGCTGCTGGCAATCCCGATGTGATGAGTGCTGCGCTTGGCGAGAGCAAGCCGCTGGATGTCTACGAGGCGCCCGGAGCGCTCGATGTGCTCGCGGAGTTCGAGCGCAAGCATCGTAGTCGAATGCGCGTATACCGACGATGGCACCCTGGTCAATTCAGGTGACTACGATGGCCTGGATTATCGCGGCGCTTTTGACGCGCTGGCCGCAGATCTGGGCAAGCGCGGACGTGGGCGAACGCCGTGTGAACTATCGTCTGCGCGACTGGGGCGTGTCGCCGCCAGCGTTACTGGGGCTGCCCGATTCCGATCATCTATTGCGCGAAATGCGGTGCCGTGCCGGTGCCGGAAGACCAGCTGCCGGTCGTGCTGCCCGAGGATGTGGCAGTTCATGGGCGTGCAGTCGCCGATCAAGGCCGATCCGGCCTGGCGCAAGTCGTACTTGCCCACAATGCGGCGGTCCGGCCGAGCGCGAGACCGACACCTTCGACACCTTCATGGAGTCGAGCTGGTACTACGCGCGTTACACCAGTCCGGGTGCTGCGGACATGATCGATGCGCGCGCCAACTACTGGCTGCCGGTCGACCAGTACATCGGCGGCATCGAGCACGCGATCCTGCATCTGCTGTATTTCCGCTTCTACCACAAGCTGCTGCGCGACGAAGGCCTGGTGAAATCCGACGAACCGGCGACCAATCTGCTCTGCCAGGGCATGGTGATTGCCGAGACGTTATTACCGCGAGAACGCCGACGGCCAGCGCGACTGGATCAATCCGGAAGACGTCGAGGTGCAGCGCGACGAGCGCGCGCGCATCGTCGGTGCGACGCTGAAGGCTGATGGCAAGCCGGTGCAGATCGGCGGCATCGAAAAGATGGCCAAGTCGAAGAACAACGGCGTCGATCCGCAGACGATGGTCGACAAGTACGGCGCCGACACCGTGCGCCTGTTCTCGATGTTCGCGGCGCCGCCGGAACATTCGCTGGAATGGAGCGAGGCCGGCGTCGAGGGCATGTCGCGCTTCCTGCGCCGACTCTGGCGCGATGTGCACGCGCATGTGGCACAGCCGGATCATCCCGTGGTCGATGCCGGCTGCGCTGAATGCGGCACAGAAGTGCTGCGCCGGCAGATGCACGAGACGATCGCAGAAAGTCACGCGACGATTTCGGCCGGCGCCATGCATTCAATACTGCTATCGCGGCGCTGATGGAATTGCTGAATGCGCTGGGCAAGTTCGATGACAGTGTCCGATCAGGGCCGCGCCGTGCGCCACGAGGCGTTCGAGACGATCGTGTTGCTGCTCAATCCGATCACGCCGCATATCTGCCATGCACTCTGGCAGGATCTGGGTCATGCCGACCACTCATTGCCAGGTCACTGGCCGAAAGCCGATCCGACGGCGCTGAAGAAGGACGCCGTTACGCTGGCCGTGCAGGTCAACGGCAAGCTGCGCGGTACCATCGAGGCAGCGGTCGGCGCATCGCGCGAAGAAGTGGAAAAAGCAGCATTGGCCGATCCTGGCGTGGCGAAATTTCTCGAAGGTGCAAACGTGAAGAAGATCGTGGTGGTGCCCGGCAAGATCGTCAACATCGTGGTGGGGTAGGGATATGCGCGTCGGGATTCGGGATTCGGGATTCAGTATGGCGCGCGGCATTGCGCCGATATGCCTTGGCGCCTTGTTGTCCGCCTGCGGCTTCCACATGCGCGGCGAGGTCAAATTGCCGCCCGGCATGCAACGCGTGAATGTGCAGATCGCCGATCCGTTCAGTCCGCTCAAGCACGATCTGGAGGCGGCGCTCGCGCGTTCCGGGGCAAAGGTGGAAGACAAGCCGGGCGAAGGCATCGCCGAGATCACGATCTCCGCGATATCCCAGGCGCCGATCGTGCGTTCGGTCGGTGCGAATGCCTATGTCAACGAATTCAGCATGGTCTATCACGTCGAACTGAGCATCAGCGGCGCGGATGGCAAAACCCTGTTGCCGCATGAGGTCATCGAACAATCGCGCGTCTACACCTTCGATCAGACCCAGGCCATCGGCAGCAATGCCGAGCAGGATGAGATCAAGAAGGAAATGGAACGCGACATGGTGCAGGCGGTGCTGCGCAAGGTAGAAGCGGCCGAACGCAGGCTGGAACCGTAGATCTAGAGCGGCACGCCCTCATGCCGACATCACTCAGCCTACTGCACAAGCACCTGGCCGGCAGGGAATTGAAGCCGGTCTACCTGCTTGCCGGTGAGGAACACCTGCTGCTGCTGGAGGCCGCCGATGCCTTGCGCGCGCGCGCGCGCGAACTCGGCTATACCGAGCGTGACGTCCTCGATGCCGACGCCAATTTCGACTGGAACGCACTGGTGCAGGCGGGAGCGTCGATGTCGCTGTTTGCCACGCATCGACTGATCGATCTGCGTCTGCCGACCGGCAAACCGGGCAAGGAGGGCGCCGCGGCGCTGATCGAATACTGTGCTGATGCGCCGCCGGATACGATCCTTCTGATCACTTGTACACAATGGAGCAAGGCTCACGAAACCGCGTGGGTAGCGGCAGTGGAGAAAGCCGGGCTGTTCGTGCCGTTGTGGCCGCTCAAGTCTGAGCAGTTTTCGGACTGGATCGCGCAGCGCATGGCCAGCCGTGGACTCAAGCCGGACCGCAATGCAATCGACGCGCTGGCCGAACGCGTGGAAGGCAATTCACTCGCCGCCGCGCAGGAAATCGACAAGCTTGCGTTGTTGCACGGTTCCGACCCGCTCGATGCGGAAACCCTCGAAGTACTGGTCGCCGACAGTGCACGCTTCGATGTGTTCAAGTTGACCGACGCCGCACTCGTCGGCGATGCCGCACGTGCGCTGCGCATCCTCGCCGGTCTGCGCGCAGAGGGCGAGCAGATTCCGGGGCTGATGGGCTGGGTGTTGAACCAGTTGCAACTGCTGGCGCGCCTGTCCGTGGCAGACGGAAATATCGCCGCGGCATTTCGCGTCGAGCGCATCTGGCCGGCACGCGAGGGCATGTATCGAAAAGCCTTGCAGCGCGCGGATCGCGCGCACTGGGAGGCCTGTCTGATGCAAGCCGCGCGCGTGGACCGGATCAGCAAAGGCCGCGGTTTCGGTGATGCCTGGGTCGAGTTCGAGCGACTGATTGTGGCAGTGGCGATGCCGCAGGCGCGCTTATTGGCGATAGCCGGTTAGGCTCGTGAAACCCATCGCCATCCTCGGCGGTACCTTCGATCCGGTCCACAACGCGCATCTACGCGTGGCCTGGGAAGCGGCCGAAGCGCTCGATGCGCAGATCCATCTCATGCCCGCGAACACGCCGCCGCATCGGCCAGCGCCGGTAGCGAATGCGCAGCAGCGCGTGCGCATGCTGGAAGTCGCGTTGATGGGACAGGATCGGCTCGTGCTGGATGCGCGCGAGTTGCGACGTGAGGGACCTTCCTACACCGTGGATACGCTGCAGGAATTGCGCGAGGAGACGTCTGCCACGCAGCCGCTGATCCTGCTGCTGGGTGCGGATGCTTTCGCTGGTCTCGCGACATGGCACCAATGGCGCCGTTTGTTCGATCTGGCGCATATCGTGGTGCTGACGCGACCCGGGCATGCGGCGTCGTTGCCGCAAGAATTGGCTGTGGAGATCGCATCGCGGCGGGCCGCTACGACGCAAGAATTAGGTCAGTCTGCCGCCGGCATGGTGCTTGATCTGCCGGTAACACCGCTGGAAATCTCGGCAAGCGTCGTACGCACCCTGCTGGCGAGTGGGCGCGAGCCGCGCTGGCTGTTGCCGGATGCGTTCTTTGCCAACGCGGAACTTTTGGCGCCGTATCGCGGCTAGCGCGTAGTTCAGTATTCCTTTGCTCGTCATTCTCGCGCAGGCGGGAGTGACGGCTTCCCCGATCCTATTTCGGCTGCTTGTGCGGCGATCGCTTCGGCTTGCCGAAACCGCCAACTTTTGCCGACTGCGGCTTCGGTGAAAATGGCTTGCGCGGCTTGTCGAGATCGTGCTTTTCAAAACCATGTTTTTCAAAACTACGCTTTTTGAAATCCGGCTTTTCAAAAGCCCGCTTTGCAAAAGCAGGCTTGTCGCCAGCACGACTGATATGCAACTGCTGGCCCGACACCCAGACTTTCTTCAGGTGTCCGAAGAGTTCCGGCGGCATGCCTTCAGGCAGGTCGACAAGACTGTGATCGTCACGGATGTCTATACGGCCGATGTGTTTGCTGTCGATGCCGGCTTCGTTCGCGATCGCGCCGACGATATTGCCCGGTTGCACGCCATGGGTCTTGCCGACTTCGATGCGATAGGTATCGAAGCCCGGTTCGGTCACGCGTGGGCGTTCGTTGCGGCGTGGCGAGTGCATTGGCTTGGGCGCATCCTTGGCATGGCGGCCGTTTTCATGCGTTCGCTCGCCACGAAATGGTTTGCTCGCCACCCGCGTCTCGCGCGATTGCGTGGGTGGATGCACTCCACGTCCATAGGCATTGTCCGGTGTTTTCTCGAAACGCGCCGGCGGCTTCAGCAGCAATGGTTCTTTGCCTTGCACAAGGCGCGCAAGCGCGGCGGCAATTTCCACGGCGGGCACGTTGCGTTCCTGTTCGTACTGTTCGATCAATTGCTGAAATGGGCCGAGGTCGCCGGCCGCCAGCGTGTCGGCGATGCGCTGCTTGAACTTGGTGATGCGCCGATCGTTGACGGCTTCGACACTCGGCAACTGCATTTCGGCGATCGGTTGACGCGTGGCCCGTTCGATCGCCTGCAACATGCGTTTTTCGCGCGGCGCCACGAACAGGATCGCCTCGCCGCTGCGGCCCGCACGACCGGTGCGGCCGATGCGATGTACGTAGGCTTCGGTATCGGTCGGAATATCGAAGTTCAACACATGACTGATGCGTTCGACGTCGAGTCCGCGTGCGGCGACGTCGGTGGCGACCAGGATGTCGAGCTGGCCGTCTTTCAACTGCTGGATCATGCGTTCGCGCTGCACCTGCACGATGTCGCCATTGATCGCGCCAGCGGCAAATCCGCGCGCTTGCAGTTTCTGCGCGAGTTCCTCGGTGGCCTGCTTGGTGCGCATGAATACGAGCATCGCCTCAAAGGGTTCCGCTTCGAGGATACGTGTCAACGCATCCAGTTTCTGCATGCCGCTGACATACCAGTAGCGTTGGCGGATGTTCGCCGCGGTGGTGGTCTTGTTCTTGATCGCGATTTCAGCGGGTTCGCGCAGATAGGTCTGCGCAATGCGTCGGATTTGTGTCGGCATCGTCGCCGAGAACAAAGCAACCTGACGCGTCGGCGGCGTCTTCTTCAGCACGGCTTCGACGTCGTCGATGAAACCCATGCGCAGCATTTCGTCGGCTTCGTCGAGTACCAGCGTAGTCAGTTGCGAGAGATCGAGCGAGCCGCGACCGAGATGATCGATCACGCGCCCGGGTGTGCCGACGACGACGTGCACACCGCGCTTGAGGCCGCTGAGTTGCGGTCCATAGCTCTGTCCGCCGTAAATCGGCAATACATGGAAACCCGGCATTTTCGCGGCGTAGCGCTGGAAGGCTTCGGCGACCTGGATCGCCAGTTCGCGTGTCGGCGCGAGTACCAGAGCCTGCGGCCTGGTTTTGGACAAGTCCAGCCGCGACAGGATCGGCAATGCGAACGCGGCAGTCTTGCCGGTGCCGGTCTGGGCTTGGCCGATCACGTCGCGGTTTGCGAGCAAGGGCGGAATCGTCGCGGCCTGGATGGGCGACGGCGTCTCATAGCCGACTTCGGCCAGCGTCGCCAGCAAGGCTTCGGCCAGCCCGAGTTGGCTGAAATGGGATCGGTTCGGGTGTGGTAGGAGAAGAGTTGGGCATGGCGGATGGCGGCCTTGCCGCAACGTGCTTGGGCCGGCTAGTCTACCGCGTCGCAAGGCATCCCATCCGGCTAGCATCGGCGGCGTGGCTGACACTGGTACGTCACGAAAATCGGCTTATACTGAAATCCACTCGTGCAGGATTATTCGTGCGAGGCCCATCCACAGCGAGGATTCCGCCCTTTGGCTACCGCAAAGAAAACCAGCTCCAAGTCCAAACCCCGTTCCAAATCTGCCTCGACCAAGCCCGCCGCCGCAAAGTCAGCCTTGGCCAAGCCCGCTTCGGTCAAACCTGCATCGGTCAAGCCCGTTGCGAAAAAGTCCACGCCGAAGAAATCGGCAACGACCAAACCCGATCCGATCGATTTCCTGCGCAAGCAGGTGCTCGTTGCACTCGACGATCTCAAAGCCCGTGATGTGCATGAAATCGACGTGCGTGGCAAGACCAGCATTGCCGATGTGCTGATCATCGCCAGCGGCACCTCCACGCGCCACGTCAAGTCCCTCGCCGACGAAGTCGTCAGGTTCGCCAAGAAGGCGGGCATGATGCCGCTGGGTGTGGAAGGTCAGCGCGAAGCCGAATGGGTGCTGGTCGATCTGGGCGACATCATCGTGCATGTGATGCTGCCTCGCATCCGCGAGTTCTATGGTCTGGAGCGTTTGTGGACCATCGGCGACGACATGCCGCTGGCGGCGAACGCGGAGTGATGCCAGTGGGCAAGCCGTCATCCCGGCAGGGACTGCCAGGATCCAGACTGCATGGAAGCGATGTTGCGATGTGCTGATCTTTTGCCATCCTTGGCTTCTGGATTCCGGCACTCCCTGCCGGAATGACACGTACTGCATGGATCCGGACGAGATATGCGCGCGCACCTGATCGCCGTCGGCGAACGCATGCCGGCCTGGGTGCAGGCGGGCTATGCGGAGTACGCCAAGCGCCTGGCCCACGAGCTGCCTTTGCAACTTGTGGAACTATCCACAAAATCGCGCGGCCATCGCGATTCCGCCCGCGCGATCGCCGACGAAGGTCAGTCCATGCTCGCGGCGATTCCCAGGGGCGCGCATGTGGTGGCGCTGGACGGCCGCGGTCAACCCTGGAGCAGCGAGGATCTGGCCGCGCAGCTTGCGCGCTGGCGCATGCAGGGCAGCGATCTCGCCTTTCTGATCGGCGGCCCGGACGGACTGGCAGCGGCGGCGCTGGAACATGCCCGGCAGCGTTGGTCGCTTGGCCCCGCCACGCTGCCGCATCCTCTGGTACGGGTCGTTGTCGCCGAGCAGCTCTATCGTGCGGTCAGCCAGCTCGGCAATCATCCATATCACCGCGGTTGAAGTTCCGGCCGACGTTTACGCAGGCCGCGTTCAGCCATTGCATGTTATTGTTTGTAGCCGTTTTATCGGATGCAACCCCTTGATTTACCTGGCTTCACAATCCCCGCGACGCCGTCAGTTGCTGGAACAATCGGGTCTGCATTTTTGCACGCTCGCCGTCGACGTGCCGGAGGCGCGCGCGCCCGGCGAGCCGGCGGAAGATTACGTCAGCCGCGTGGCGCGCGAGAAAGCCGGCGCGGGACTGTTGCGCCTGTCGGGGGTGGCTGACGCCGTGGTGCTTGGCGCGGATACCGAAGTCGTGCTGGACGACGAAGTCTTTGGCAAGCCGGCTGATGTGGATCACGCGGCGACGATGCTGCGGCGCCTGTCCGGACGTACGCATCGGGTGTTGTCTGCCGTCTGGTGCGTCAGCGCCACACGCGAAGCGCACGCCCTCAGTATGTCCGAGGTGAGTTTCGCCACCTTGTCCGAAGCCGAGATTGCTGCCTATGTAGCCACCGGCGAATCGCTGGACAAGGCCGGCGCCTATGCGATCCAGGGCCGGGCCGCGGCGTTCATCCGCCAGCTGTCCGGAAGCTATTCCGGCGTGATGGGGCTGCCGCTGTTTGAAACGCGTGGCCTGTTGCGTGAATTCGGAGTCGCCGGTTGAGCGCATGGCTGCGTCCGATCCACGTTTTTCATCGACAATACTCGGTCGGCCAGCTATAAATCAGTTTAGAAAACCTTGAGAAGTCTTCGTTGTGACTGAAGAAATCCTGATCAATGTGACTCCGCGCGAAACCCGCGTCGCGGTGGTCGAAAACGGCATGTTGCAGGAAGTGCACGTCGAACGTGCGCTGCGCCGCGGCTATGTCGGCAACATCTACAAGGGCCGCGTGAGCCGGGTGATGCCGGGCATGCAGGCGGCGTTCGTCGAGATCGGTCTGGATCGCGCGGCGTTTCTGCATGCTTCGGATATTGTGCGCACGATTCCGGCGCTGGCGATTGAAGGTGCCGAGAATGGTCCAGTACCAACACCGCCGATCGCCGAACTCGTGCACGAAGGCCAGCAGATCATCGTGCAAGTAGTCAAGGATCCGATCGGCAGCAAGGGCGCGCGTCTGACCACGCATCTGTCGGTGCCATCGCGGTATCTGGTGTTGTTGCCGTATGCGAAGGTGATCGGCGTATCGGTGCGCATCGAAGGCGAAGCCGAGCGCGCGCGGTTGAAGGAGATTCTGCAAGCACTCACTGCCGATGCGGCGTTCGGCTACATCGTGCGCACGAACGCCGAAGGTCAGCCGCGCGAAGCGCTGGTTGAGGATGTCGCCTATCTGCACAAGCTCTGGCAGGCACTGCAGGAGAGCATTGTCCGCGCCGAAGTCGGCGAACGTGTCTACGAAGACTTGTCGCTACCGTTGCGCGCGCTGCGCGATCTGATGCGGCGCGACGTCGAGAAAGTCCGTGTGGATTCGTATGAAACCCTGGCGCGGACAGTGGATTTCGCCCAGCAGTTCATGCCCGAGCTGGTCGAGCGCATCGAACATTATCCGGGCGAGCGTCCGATCTTCGATCTGTATGGCGTGGAGGACGAGATTCAGCGGGCGCTCAAGAAAGAGGTGCCATTGAAGTCGGGCGGCTATCTGGTGATCGACCAGACCGAAGCCATGACCACCATCGACGTCAATACTGGCGCGTTTCTCGGCCACCGCAATCTTGAGGAAACCGTCTACAAGACCAACCTCGAAGCGGCGCAGGCGGCGGCGCGGCAACTGCGGCTGCGCAATCTCGGCGGCATCATCATCATCGATTTCATCGACATGACCGACGAGGAACACAAGCGCCAGGTGCTGCGTTTCCTGGAACGCGCATTGGCCAACGATCACGCCAAGACGACGGTGTATGCCATGTCGTCGCTGGGCCTGGTGGAGATGACGCGCAAGCGCACGGTTGAAAGTCTGGCTCGCCAGTTGTGCGAGCCGTGCCCGACCTGCGACGGTCGCGGCAGCATCAAGACCGCCGAAACCGTCACTTATGAAATCTTCCGCGAAATCACTCGCGCGGTTCGCCAGTTCCAGGCCGAGAAACTGCTGGTGCTGGCTGCACCGAAAGTCGTCGCGCGCATTCTCGACGAGGAATCCGCCGCGGTGGCGGAACTCGAGGAATTCATCGGCAAGACCATTCGCTTCCAGCCGGAAGAGCATTACCCACAGGAGCAGTACGATGTGGTGCTGCTCTAGGCGCGGACGGAACGGCTCGTGACGCTCTGGCGCCGACGGATACATCACGCACGCCTGTGGTTGCAGGCGCTGTTTGCCGTGGTCGTGATTGTGCTGGCGCTTTTGGTCGGCGTGGTCCGGATCGCGTTGCCGTGGGTGGTCAGCCACCCGGAAAAAATCAGTGATTTCCTGAGTGCGCACCTGAACCGGCCGGTGACGATCGATCATGTCGATGGCCAATGGCAAAACAACGGTCCGCTACTTATTCTGCATGGCGTGCATATCGGCGCAGCGAGTCCCGGTCAGACCGGCAGCACCATCCCGCGGGCCGAATTGAAGATCAATTTCTTTTCTCTGCTGCATCACCATCAAACCTGGAACGAGTTCCGTCTGGTCGGACTGGATCTGCGCCTGGCGCGCGATGCCGCCGGCGATTGGCAGTTGCGCGGACTGGATACCGGCGCTGCCGACAACCAGAACAGTGACGACACGGCGTTGTTCGATCTGGGTTCGCTGGTACTGAGCGATTTACGCTTCAGCATCGACGATGCAGTGGCGAACCGGCACATCGCCCTGGTCGCCGACGAAGTACGTCTGATCAACTCCGGCAGCGAACATCGCGTACAGGCTCGGGTGCGCTGTCTGCTATCGCCGACGCCGATCGATGCCGTGATCGAGTACGACAGCGCTGATCGCAGCGGTGAGGTTTATCTGGGCGGCCAGCAACTCGATCTGGCCGCGATCGTGCACGGCTTTGCCCTCGACGGCCTGCAACTCGAACAGGGCGGCGGTCGTGCCCAGTTGTGGACGTGGTGGCAGCGCGGGCGCTTGCTCGAGGCGCGCGCTGAAGTCGAATTGGACAATGTGGTGTTGACGTCGCAATCGCCGATTCCACTCGACGCCAAGCGCCAGATCGTGCCACACGTCGGCTTCGACCGGATTGGGTTTGGCGCGCGCTGGCAGCGGGCCGATCACGGCTGGCAGGCCGACATCGGCGGGCTTGAATTCGAGCGCCAGGGTTTGATCGTGCCGCCCGCGTCTATACATGTGGAAAAGTACCAGAACGGTAACGACGCCGTGCCAGCGTATTCGCTGCGCGCCACCGATATCGGCGTGGCCGCTCCCGCCAGTGTGGCCATGCTCAGCGATGTGCTGGCGCCGGGCCTGCGGCGCTGGCTGTACATGGCCGATCCGTCCGCAACGCTGGACGCGATCACGCTGCGTTATGCCGGTGCACAGGATTTCGATCTTGCCGCGCGCTTTTCCGGGGCCAGCTGGCACGCGGTCGACAATGTGCCCGGCATCAGCGGGTTCGACGGCAACGTACTCGGCGATCAGGATGCCTTGAGTCTCAGTCTGCCTGCGCACACGGCCTTGACCATCAACACACCACAGGTATTTCGCCGGCCTCTGGAATTTTCCGATTTCAGCGGCGACATCGCGGCCTATCGAACCGATGCAACCTGGCGCGTGGAAACCGATGCCATCAATTTCGAGGGTGCAGGTTACGGCGGCCAACTGCGCGGGTCGGTCGATCTGCACGACGATGGCTCGCGGCCATCGCTGGATACGTATGCCGTCATCACGCATGCCGAGTTGCCGGCATCGCATCTGTATTGGCCGGTCGATGTCATGCCGCCGGCGGCCGTGAACTGGCTCGATCGCGCGCTCGTCTCCGGCACGGTTTCCGGCGCGCGTGCGGTGATCCGTGGCGATCTCGTGGATTGGCCATTTCGCAACTACGCCGGCCGCTTTGAGGCGCATGCCGATATTGACGATGCGCGGTTGAGCTATCTGCCGGATTGGCCCGCTGCCGAACATCTGCGTTGCTCCGCCGATTTCGTCAACACGGGATTGCATGTCGATGTTGCCGCGGCGCAGGCGCAGGGAACGAAGGTGGAAAAGGCTACGGCCGACATCGCAGATCTCGGTGAGCCGGTACTCGAACTCGACGTCGCCGGCAATGGTGCCGGCAAGGATCTGCTGGGTTTCATCAAGGCCACACCGATAGGCCAGGACTATGCCGCGCCGCTGCTGGGTGTGACGGTCGGCGGCACCGGCAAACTCGGGTTTCATCTGCATTTGCCGATCAAGCACACCGATCAGCTCGATCTGACCGGCAACGTTGCGCTGACCGATGCCGATCTGTTCGATGCAAAGTATCAATTGCGTCTGAACAAGGCGAATGGCAACGTCCGCTTCAGTCAGCACGGTTTCTCTGCCGATAATCTGGCGGTGACCATGAATGCCAAGCCGGCAGCGTTCAACTTAGCCGTAGGCGGTTTCGTCGCTGATCCGCGCCATGCCATCGAGGCGAATCTGCGCGCCACGGCGCCGGCGAGCGATCTGCTCGCCTATGCGCCTGAACTCGGCGCCTGGGCCGACCATGTGACCGGTGCTGCCGCGTGGTCGATCGGATTCAATGCCGATGGCGACAGCGTCAAGGGCGCGGCGCAACGTCTGACCGTCGCGTCGGATCTGCGCGGCGTGGCCATCGATCTGCCGGCGCCGTTGAAAAAATCCGTCGATGCTGCCCTGCCCATGTCCTTGACCCTGGGAATGCCGTTCGCCGGCGGAAGTATCGATTTACACATTGCAGACTTGTTGCATATGCGCGGGCGTCTGGCGTCGGCGACGCAACCATTTGCCGCGCGCGTGGATTTCGGCACCGATACTGACGCAGCGCTGCCGGTGGCGGGATTTTCCATCAACGGCACCGCACCGAATCTCGATCTGTCCGGCTGGATGGACTTCGCTTCCGGTAACGGTGGCGGCGGTGACCTGCTCGCTGGCGTCGATCTGAAAACGCCGTCGATGCGCGCCTGGGATCGCGATTTCGGCGCGGCCGAATTCACTCTTGTTCCCGACAAGAGCGGCTTGGTTCTTGGCTTCAATGGCGCGAATGTCGCTGGCAGCTTGAAGATACCGACAGTGGATCTGCGCCAGAGCGGCATCACGGCGCAATTCAGCAAGCTGTACTGGCCGGAGTCGCCGGAATCGGAAACCAGCGCACAGGCCGGCGAAAATCCGTCGTCGTCGCCGCCCTTGCATATCCGCATCGGCGATTTCCATCTGGGTCATTCGAGCTTTGGCGATACCACCCTGGAAAGTTATCCGATTGCCGATGGCACGCACTTCGAGCAGGTCAGCACGCATTCCAGCAATGTCGAAATGCGCGCGCACGGCAACTGGACCGGACTTCCCGGCAGCGACATCTCGAAATTCTCGATCGATTTCAGTGCGCATGATCTCGGCCACATGCTCGATGCTTTCGGCTACGCCGGCGTGGTTGACGGCGGCGCGACCGTGGCGCATATCGAAGCCAGCTGGGCCGGATCGCCATCCACGTTCGCGCTGGCACGACTCGATGGCACGCTGAAGGTCTCGGTGCAGGAAGGCCGCATTCCCGATGCAAATCCCGGTGCCGGCCGGATTTTCGGATTGTTCAACCTGAGTGCGATTCCGCGCCGTCTGACCCTGGATTTCGGCGACTTCTTCAAGTCCGGTTTCAGTTTTGACTCGATCGATGGCCTGTTCACGCTCAAGGACGGCAATGCCTTCACCACCGATCTCCAGGTCAAAGGGCCAGCCGCGGATATTCAAGTGAACGGCCGCACTGGCCTCAAGGCCAAGGATTACGACCAGATCATGGAAATAACCCCGCACGTTGGCGGCACGTTCCTGATCGGTGGCGCCCTCGTCGGCGGTCCTGTGGGAGCCGCTGCAGGTGCACTGATCCAGGGAGTTTTCAAGAATCAGCTCAACGCCGCCACACGCAACCGCTACCACCTTTCCGGAAGCTGGGACAAACCGGTTTTTACCCTCCTGTCGAAGGAAAAAGTGGAGCCGGTCAAAGCAGCGAATAAAAATAATGGCAAGGTCCCTGCCGGCGCGCAGAGCAAGGCCTTGTAACCCTGATATCGCGGCCTTATTTCGACTGCATCCCTTTTTACTCCGGCATTCCCACGACATGACCTTACTTGCTCTGGCCGAGCGGCAGTTGCTGGCGCCCGGCGGCGTTTCCAGCAGCGACCTCGATCGCGTGTTCTCGCGTTTGATGGGGCCGTCCATCGATGCGGCCGATCTGTATTTCCAGCATTCGCGCAGCGAGTCGTGGATGCTGGAGGACGGCATCGTCAAGGAAGGCAATCACTCGATCGAACAGGGCGTCGGTGTGCGTGCGATGAGCGGCGAGAAAACCGGTTTCGCCTATTCCGACGAAATCGTGCTGCCGGAATTGCTCGCGGCGGCAGGGTCGGCGCGCGCGATTGCGCAATCCGGCAGTGATCGCAACACACATGCGCTCAAGTCCCGCGAGGCCAAGGCCTTGTACCCACCACTGGACCCGGTGGAGTCGCTGGGCAACGATGAAAAAATTGCACTTTTGCGCGAAGTGGATAAATTCTGCCGCGCCCAGGATGCGTGCGTCAGTCAGGTGATCGTAAGCATATCCGGCGTGCTCGACACGGTGCTGATCGCCGCGGCCGACGGCACGCTTGCCGCCGACGTGCGCCCGCTGGTACGCCTGAACGTGCAGGTGATCGCCGAACGCAACGGTCGTCGCGAACAGGGTTCGGCCGGCGGCGGCGGCCGCTATGGCTACCGCGAACTGCTCGCCAACGGTCGCGCCCATGCGCTGGCGCGAGAAGCGGTACGTCAGGCGCTGGTGAATCTGGATGCGGTGCCGGCACCCGCCGGCACGATGACGGTCGTACTCGGCCCCGGCTGGCCCGGCGTGTTGTTGCACGAGGCCATCGGTCACGGATTCGAGGGTGATTTCAATCGCAAGGGCACCTCGGCCTTTGCCGGCCGCATGGGCGAGAAAATTGCCTCGCCGCTGTGCACCGTGGTGGACGACGGCACCTTGCCCGGCAGGCGCGGTTCGCTGAGCATCGACGACGAAGGCGTGCCGAGCGAATGCACGGTACTGATCGAGAACGGCGTGCTCAAGGGCTACATGCAGGATAAACTCAACGCGCGCCTGATGGGTATGCGCTCGACTGGCAACGGCCGGCGCGAGTCGTTCGCGCATCTGCCGATGCCGCGCATGACCAACACCTACATGCTTCCGGGACAAAGGGATCCGGGTGAAATCATTGCCTCGGTCGAACGCGGCCTGTATGCGGTGAATTTCGGCGGCGGCCAGGTCGACATCACCAACGGCAAGTTCGTGTTTTCGGCGAGTGAGGCATATCTGATCGAAAACGGCAAGATCACACGGCCGGTCAAGGGCGCGACCCTGATCGGTTCCGGACCAGAAGTGCTGACGCGTGTGTCGATGGTCGGCAACGATCTGAAACTCGATGAAGGCGTCGGCGTCTGCGGCAAGGAAGGCCAGAGCGTGCCGGTTGGCGTTGGTCAGCCAACATTGAAGATAGATGCGATGACCGTCGGCGGAACGGCGGCGTGACCAGATTTGTCATCCCGGCAGGGAATGCCGGGATCCAGACTGCAAGGATGCAAACGTAATTATGAAGTTGGACGTTGCCATTCTTTGCTTCTCGACTCCGGCAGTCCCTGCCGGAATGACGAGCCTAGTTTTCGGCCGCGTCGAACAGCTCACGCAGTGTGCGAAACAACTCGCGTTGCGCATGCGGTGGCTTGTTGGCTTCGCGCTCCGCACGTGACTGACGTGCAAGTTGACGCAGACGCTGGCGATCACTTTCTGGAAATTGTTGCAAGAATTCATTCAGTGCATCGTCGCCTTCAACGATCAGGCGTTCGCGCCAGGTTTCGACGCGTTGCAGCGCCACGGCTTCGCGGCGGCTGTGGCCGCGATCGTGTTCGAGCGCGGCGCGGATGGGTTCGAGCTCATCTTCGCGCCGGCGCAGATGTTTGGCGAGAAACTGGGTCTGGCGTTTGCGTGCGATCTGTTGAGTGACGGCGCGTGCGCGCGCCACCTCCTCGCGCAGTTCATCGGACAGTGGTACGCGCGCGAGCTGGGCGGCGGATAGTTCGACGAGCGCGTGAGCGAGCTTGAGCACGTCGAGCGCCTCACGGCGCTTCTGGCTGCGACTGACTTCGTCGTCGGCCGGATCGGTGTTGGAATCGAATTCGTGCATGGGTATCAATGGCAACGCAATAACGGAAGGATACGCAGTGAACAGCAGCATCGCAAAGTCTGAAGTGGAATCCGCCGATACGAGTCTGGCACAACTGGACACGCTGGCAACGCTTGCCGAAGACGTGATCCGGCGTTGCCGCTTGGCGGGAGCGAGCGAGGCCGAAGTGGGCGCGAGTGTCGATCTGGGCCTGAATGTCGGCGTGCGTTTGGGCGAAGTTGAGACGATCGAGCACACGCGCGACCGATCCTTCGGCGTGACCGTATATTTCGGCAAGCGCAAGGGTTCGGCCAGCACGGCCGACCTGCAACCGGATTCGATCGGCAAGACCATCGAGCAGGCCTGCGCGATTGCGCGCTACACCGAGGAAGATCCGTACACCGGGCTGGCCGATCCGGCACGGCTGGCGACGAGTTTTCCGGATCTGGATTTGTGGCATCCGTGGGCGATTGCGCCGGAAGAGGCGATCCATCTCGGTGTCGAGATCGAAGATGCTGGCCGCGCCGTGGCCGGCATTTCCAATTCCGAAGGTGCGTCGGTGCAGGCAGGCGCGACACTGTCGGTGTATGCGCACGTCGCAGGGTTTCGTCGGCCGCGAGCGCGGTACGCGGCATTCGTTGTCGTGTGCGTTGATTGCCGGGGACGATGCCGGCATGCAGCGCGACTATTGGTACGAAACAGTACGCAGTGCGAGCGATTTCCCGGCGGCCGCATCGATCGGAGTCAAGGCCGCCGAGCGCACGCTGGCACGCCTGAACGCACGCCAGCTCGCCACCCGCGAATGTCCCGTGCTATTCGCACCGGAAGTCGCGCGCGGCCTGATCGGACATCTGATATCGGCGGTCAGCGGCGGATCGCTCTACCGCAAGGCGAGTTTTCTGCTCGACCACGTTGGTAAAAAACTATTTCCCGACTTTGTGGAAATTGTCGAGCGCCCACGGTTGCGGCGCGGCCAGAACTCGGCTGCATTCGATGGTGAAGGCGTGGCGACGACAGATCGCGATTTGATCCGTGGAGGAGTTTTGCAAAGGTACGTCATGGGCAGTTATTCCGCACGCAAACTCGGATTGGAATCCACCGGAAACGCCGGCGGCATTCACAATCTCGTGGTGACGCCGGGCAGCGACGATTTCGCCGGGATGCTGAAGAAGCTCGACACGGGTTTGCTGGTCACCGAAGTCATGGGTCAAGGAGTGTCGATCATTACCGGCGACTACTCGCGCGGCGCCTCGGGTTTCTGGGTCGAGAATGGCGCCATCGCCTATCCGGTCGAGGAAATCACCATTGCGGCGAATCTGCGTGACATGTTCGCTGGCATCGCCGCGATCGGTGTCGATGTCGATCCGCGCTCGCATATTCTGACCGGATCGATCCTGGTCGAGCGCATGACACTGGCGGGGAGTTGAGGACGAACTTCGTAGGCTTTTAGTCATGTTGACGCACAGGCATCGTGGCGGTTAGTGTCGCCTTGCGAAGACCACATATCCTTGGGGAGTTGCCATGAGTGTTCCGCCGAATGACGTTACCGCGCCGCCACCAGCTCCTGCCGGCACGCCCAGCGCCGAAGAAAAGCAATGGGCCATGTTCGCGCACCTGTCGGCGTTGCTCGGCGGTATTGTGACCGGCCACTTGTTTGGCTGGGGCTGTTTTCTGGGCCCGCTGATCATCTGGCTGATCAAGAAAGACACCATGCCCTTCGTCAACGATCAGGGCAAGGAAGCGCTGAACTTCAACATCACGCTTGCGATCATCGGCCTGGCGCTGCTCATACTGTCCATCCTCACGCTCGGGATCGGTCTGTTGATTGCGATTCCAGTGGGCGTGATCGTCGGTATTGCTTGGCTGGTTTTTACCATCATCGCCGCGATCAAGGCGAACGAAGGTGTAGCGTATCGCTATCCGGTAAGCCTGCGTCTGATCAAATAGACATCCGTGGCAGAGTGGCTGCCGCTATCTCAACTTTCGCGCTCGGCGACATAGCGCGCCAGCGCGATGAGTTCTCCCATGGCCGCGCCGTGCGGCTGTAGCGCGGCGATTGCCGACTCCGTCAGTTCGCCCAGTTTGGCGCGTGATGCAACCATGCCCAGGATGGCCGGAAACGTGGGTTTGTCGTTGGCTGCATCCTTGCCGGCGGTTTTGCCGAGAGTGGCGCTGTCGCCTTCCACATCGATGATGTCATCGCGGATCTGGAACGCCAGGCCGATGCAGTGGCCGTAACGTTCCAGCGCGCCCAGCAGGGCTTCCTCGCGACAACCGGCGGCGAGTGCGCCGAGGTACACCGAGGCGCGGATCAGTGCACCGGTCTTGTGCACATGCATACGCTCGAGTTCATCGGCGCTCAGTTGCTGGCCCACCGCGCCCAGATCGAAGGCCTGGCCGCCGGCCATGCCATGCGAACCGCAGGCCGCCGCCAGCGTACGCAACATTTCCACATGCGTCGCCGGATCGTCGCGCAGGCTGCGGTCGTGCGCCAATACCTCGAACGCGAGCGCCTGCAGGGCATCGCCGGCCAGGATCGCCAACGCCTCGCCGAAAACGACATGGCAGGTCGGCTGACCGCGGCGCAGATCGTCATCGTCCATCGCCGGCAGATCGTCATGCACCAGCGAATAGGCGTGAATGATTTCGACTGCCGCTGCCGTGGCGTCAAGCCGATCCATGCTCGTGCCGAGCGCGCTGCCGACAGCATAGACAAGTACCGGACGCAGGCGTTTGCCGCCGCCGAGCACGGCGTAACGCATCGCC
The DNA here is from genome assembly GCA_963804695.1 of uncultured Gammaproteobacteria bacterium. Lineage (GTDB taxonomy): Bacteria > Pseudomonadota > Gammaproteobacteria > Xanthomonadales > Rhodanobacteraceae > Rudaea. The sequence goes on along the minus strand of CAWDRH010000003.1, from coordinate 1,330,466 downwards.
CGATGCAAATCGCCGGGCGGTTGATTTTCATCAGGCAACACGCGCGCCAGTACAGCGTCGACGCGCGAGCCATAGGTGGTCAGCACCGTTGTGGTCAGCACTGCTGGCGGATCAAGGCAGCGGGTCAAGGAGTGTCCGGCTCAAAGTCGTCCGCTTGATCTGGCTTTTCCGGATCGGACAGCAGCTTTACGCGCAGCTCCGCTTGTTCCAGCGCGCCTTGGCAGTTGCGATACAGAGCGATACCGCGCTCGAAGGATTGCAGCGAATCGTCCAGACTCTGATCGCCCTGTTCCATTTGCGCTACGAGTTTTTCCAGCTCGTCGAGCGACTTCTCGAACTCGGCGATCTGGTTGGATTCGGCGGGTTTGCTTACGGCTTTCGGCATGGCGCGGAAACTACCTCAGTGGCGCTGCGGAATCAATGCCGGAGCGCTGCCGGTTTTTGGGGTTTCGTCCAGACCAGACGTGCGTCATGCAGTCTGCACAGTTCACGCGCCGTTTCGCTGAGAAACAGATCGCCCACTGCGATCAGTTCGCCGTTTGCAAAGACAAGAGGAATACGCTCGCGCAGCCAGGGTGGAATCCCTGCGTCCTGCAAGAGCGAGCGCAACTCGCGCGAGTGCGCATGACCGCTGGGTTTGAGCCGCTCGCCGCCACGCCGGTAACGCACTTGCAGCGGCGAGGGCAAGCGCACGTCGTGCGCGTTGATCCTGCCTTCGAGTGCGAACGTGCCACCATCCGGCAGGATCAGTGCCCCACCGTCCCAGACGGTTTCCCAGTCTGGCGATACGGATGCCAGCGGCGGCATGGCGTAGAGCATTTCGCGATAGCGGCGGATTTCGGCTCCGCGCCAACTGACGCAGGGCAGGCGATCTTCGCCGGCTTCGCGCAACTGGCGTTCGAGTTCGGCGACGTGAAAATGTGCCGGCTCCGGCAGATCGAGCTGGCGCAGCCACAGCCGCAACACGGGATCGCGCAAGGCATCCGGAAGGTCGAGCCAGGGTTGCCAGCGCAGGGTCGCCGGATCGATCCCTTGCAGATGCGTCAGCGCGCGCTGCGCTTCGACAGCGATGAAATCCGCCGCGGCGCGCGCCCATCCGGCGCTGTGCGCGAGCGCAATCGGCGCATCCGGCCAGCGTTGCCGAAGACGCGGCAGGATCTCGTGGCGCAGAAAATTGCGGCGCAGGTGCGTATCGGCATTGCTCGGGTCGTCGATCCAATGCAGATCGTGCGCGTATGCGTATTCGATCAGCACTGCGCGCGGCACGGCGAGCAAGGGACGCCACAGATAGCCTTTTCCCAACGAACGCAAGCTGCGCATGCCACCGAGGCCTTCCGGTCCGGCACCGCGCAGCAGTTTGAGCAGAATGGTTTCGGCTTGATCGTCGGCATGGTGCGCGAGCGCGAGAATTTCGTCTGCAGCGAGATGTTCAGCGAATGCGGCGTGACGTGCCGCACGCGCCGCGCCTTCGGGGCCACTGTCCACGGTTTGAGTTACCTTGACCTTGACGCTCTCCAGAGCGATGCCGAGTGAACTGGCGAAGACGCGGCAATGTTCGGCCCATTCGGCGCTGCCGGCATGCAGGCCATGATCGACATGCACGGCGCACAATCCGCGTTCGCGCGCGGCCGGGATTTGCGCCAGCGCGTGCAGCAGCACACTCGAATCCATGCCGCCGCTGAACGCGATCGCGATGGCGCCTTGCGGCAACTGCGCGAGGGCTGCGTGCAGCGTAGGAATAACAGCATTCTGTGACATGGGTGCATGGTGCCAGAAGCGCTTGCGCCGGACATCATCGCAGGCTATGGTCGCCCCGTTTGCCGGGCCCGGCAGACAACAATGTAACGGGGAGGAAGTCGAGATGGTTATCAAACGCGTTGCGGTACTCAAGCTGGCAATTTTTCAGGCAGCAATGATGGCGGCATTCGGTCTGCTTGGAGCGCTGATGTTCATGCTGTTTGGCGGCATGTTCGGCGGACTGATGGGTAATAGTGGCGGGATGATCGGAATGGCCGGCGGCTTCGCCACACTGATCATTTTTCCGATCATGTACGGCATCTTCGGTTTCATCGCCGGAGCCATCGGCGCAGCGCTATACAACCTCATTGCCGGGATCGTGGGCGGGATCGAGCTCGAGGTCGAGTAAGCGGCGGGTCTACGCCGCTTTGTAGGCACCATAGCGGCGCAGGCGCTTGTAGCGCTGCTCGATCAGCGTGGCGGTGTCGTTGCGTTCCAGTTCGTCAAGCTGATTGAGCAGCACCGCCTTGAGCCGAATGGCCATGGCATGCGGATCGCGGTGGGCGCCGCCCAGCGGTTCGCGCACCACCTTGTCGATCAGGCCGAGTTCGAGCAGACGCGGCGCGGTCAAACCCAGGGCTTCTGCCGCATCCTTGGCCTTGTCCGCACTTTTCCACAGGATTGATGCGCAGCCTTCGGGCGAAATCACCGAATACGTGGAATATTGCAGCATGGTCGTGCGATCGCCGACGCCAATGGCGAGCGCGCCGCCGGAGCCGCCTTCGCCGATCACGGTGCACACGATCGGCACCTTGAACTGCGCCATCTCCAGCAGGTTGCGGGCGATCGCTTCGCTCTGCCCGCGTTCCTCAGCGCCGACGCCGGGATACGCGCCGGGTGTGTCGATGAAAGTGAAGATGGGTAGCCGAAAGCGCTCGGCCATCTGCATCAGCCGCAGTGCCTTGCGATAGCCTTCCGGGCGCGGCATGCCGAAATTGCGCTTGATCTTGGTCTTGGTGTCGCGGCCTTTCTGATGACCGATCAGCATGATCGCTCGGCCGTCGATACGCGCGAGGCCACCGACGATGGCCGCATCATCGGCATAGGCGCGGTCGCCGGCGAGTTCGTGGAATTCTTCGCAGATCGCCTGCACATAATCGAGCGTATACGGGCGCGAGGGATGCCGCGCGAGTTGCGCGACCTGCCACGGCGTGAGGTTGCGGAAAATGTCTGCGGTCTTGTGTCGCAGCTTGTCCTTGAGCCGCCCGACTTCGTCCTCGATGTTGAATGCCTGGCCGTGGCTGGCATGCCGCAGCTCCTGGATCTTGCCCTCCAGATCGGCGATCGGTTGTTCGAAATCGAGGAAGTTCGGGTTCATTCGTGGAAGATCGCGGGGAGTTCCCGGTAAAAAACGGGCCGGTACAAAGTGGGCCGACACAAAGTGGGCCGGCCCTGATCGAGCAAGTATAGCCAGATGCGCGGTACGAAACGAGAACGGCTGGCTGCGGTCACGCCTCGCCTGATGCCGGTCGGCTCAGCAGCAGCTCGGTCGCCAGCACGCCGGGCAGAGCGTCCAGAGTCCGTTTGAGATCCGCGGTCGCACGCACGCGCCATTCCGGGCCGAGTTCGATTTCTGCACGACTGTGCAAGTTGGCATAGCTCAGACGCAACGCGGTTTGTCCGCCGCGGAAAGCGCTCAATGCACTGCGCAAGGTCGCAGCGAATGCGGCATCGACGCCATTGAGTTTTACCCGCAGCAGCCGGGCGTTGCGTTCGCAGGCGTCATTGAGCGTGAGCACGCGCCGCGCGCGCAGACGCAATCCGCTAGCGAATTCGTCCCAGGCAAGACCGCCTTCAATGACCAGAATCGCATCGCGGGTCAAAAGATTTGCGAATTCGACAAAGGTTTCGCGATAGAAGCTCACTTCAATGCGCCCGCTCCCGTCTTCGATCTGGACGAAGGCCATGCTGTCGCCGCGCTTGCGCAACTCGGCCATCTGGCCGGCGACGACCCAGGTGGTTTCCGGCGGTCGGCGAAAACGATTCGAACTGTCGTCGCCGCCGTGGCGCGGCTTCGGCGGCTGGAAGCGCTGGCCTATCTCGCCGATCGGACACGTGGCCAGTTGTGCCAGCACATCGCGCCAGGTGTCGGTGGGATGACCGGACAGGTAATGGCCGAGTGTGTCGCGCTCGCCGGCAAGGCGGCGTTCGATCGGCCATTCAGGGACATCCACCTGCGGCAGCACGGGGGCCGCCGCGGGACTGCTGGCGCCGAACATGTCGTTCTGTCCAGCCTGGGCGTCGCGCGCCTGCTGCTCGGCGGCGCGCACGGCTTCGGGCAACTGCGCCATCAGGCTGGCGCGGCTGCTCGCCAGCGCATCCATCGCTCCGCACAGGATCAGCGCTTCGAGCACGCGCTTGTTGATCTTGCTGCGCGTCGACGCGATGGCAGAAATCGGCCAGGTCGCGTGAACGCGCCGCCGCGCGTGCGCGCATCGACAACCTTTCGCACGGCGCCATGGCCGACACCTTTGACCGCGCCGAGACCGTAGCGGATCGTATTCGAGCGCGGCGTGCCGGTTCGGGTCGAGCGCATCGAACATGATAGCGTGACGAGTTGACGTCCGGCGGCAGCACGGTCAGGCCGAGCGCGCGCGCTTCGCTGAGAAAGTCGACGACCTTGTCGGTGTCGTCCATGGCGAGCGACATATTCGCTGCCATGAATTCGGCCGGATGGTGCGCCTTCAGCCACGCGGTGAAGTACGCGAGCAGCGCATAGGCGGCCGCGTGCGACTTGTTGAAGCCGTAGCCGGCGAACTTCTCCATCAAGTCGAAGATTTCGTCGGCTTTCTCGGCGGTGAGGCCATTCTTCGCCGCGCCCTCGCGGAACAATCGCGCGATGCTCGGCCATCTCCTCGGCCTTCTTCTTGCCCATCGCGCGGCGCAGCAAGTCGGCGCCGCCGAGCGAGTAACCGCCGATGATCTGCGCCATCTGCATCACCTGCTCCTGATAGACCATGATGCCGTAGGTCTCTTTCAGGATCGGCTCGACGCGCGGATCGGGATACTCGACGACTTCGCGGCCGTGCTTACGCGCGCAGAAGCTCGGGATCAGGTCCATCGGGCCCGGACGATACAGCGCGACCAGCGCGATGATGTCCTCGAAGCGGTCAGGCTGCGCGTCTTTCAGCATGCCCTGCATGCCGCGGCTTTCAAGCTGGAACACGGCGACCGTGTTGCGCCTTCTTGAGAATCGAGAACGAGCCGGATCGTCGAGCGGCACCTTGCGAGATATCCAGTCGTCGCTTCGCCGGATCGCGCGGCGCGGTTATAGCGCTCGGCCCAGTCGAGGATCGTCAGCGTGCGCAGGCCCAAAAAGTCGAACTTCACCAGGCCGACGGCTTCGACGTCGTCCTTGTCGTACTGGCTGACCACGCCGCTCGCCGCCGCCTTCGCGTGTAGAGCGGGCAGAAGTCGGTCAGCGGCGCGGCGCGATCAGCACGCCGCCCGCGTGCATGCCGACGTTACGCGTCAGGCCCTCCAGCTGCGCCAGTTCGAGCAGCTGATGCACTTCGTCTTCGTTGTCGAAGCGCTCCTGCATGCGACGATGCTTCCGGTTCCTCGCGTCGCTTTCTTGCTGCGTCCGAGCGCATCGTCCAGCGACAGGTGCTCGCCCGGTCGAACGGGATCAGCTTCGCGATCCCGTCGGCTGAACGTAGCCCATGCCGAGCACGCGGCCAATGTCGCGCACCGCCGCCTTCGCCGCCATCGTGCCGAAGGTGGCGATCTGGCTGACACGTGTCGCGGCCGTACTTGTCGCTCACGTACTGGATGACGCGGTCGCGCCCTTCCTTGCAGAAGTCGATGTCGAAGTCGGGCATCGACACGCGTTCCGGATTCAGGAAACGCTCGAACAGCAGGTTGTAGCGCAGCGGATCGAGGTCGGTCATGCCGAGCGCTACGCGACCAGCGAACCCGCGCCCGAACCGCGGCCGGGACCGACCGGCACGCCGTTGTTCTTCGCCCAGTTGATGAAGTCGGCGACGATCAGGAAGTAGCCGGGAAGCCCATCTTGATGATTACATCGAGTTCGCTATGCAGGCGGTTCGCATAATCCACGGGGACGAAACCTTGTGCCAATGGATGCTTGCGCAGACGCAGATCGAGGCCCGCCTCGGCCTGCGCGCGAATATGCGCGTCGATCGTTTGTCCCTGCGGTGCCGGAAATGCCGGCAGATGATAGGTGCCGAAGGACAATTCCAGATTGCAGCGTTTTGCAATTTCTACACTATTTTGCAACGCCTCCGGAATGTCGGCGAATAACGCCAACATTTCCTCGGCGGATTTCAAATACTGCTCGGGCGTGTAGTCGCGTGGACGCTTCGGATCATTGAGCTGGCGGCCCTGCTGGATGCACACACGCGCTTCGTGCGCCTCGAAATCCTCACGCGCGAGAAAACGCACATCGTTGGTCGCAACCACCGGGCAATCGGTTGCCGTGGCGACTTGCAATGCGGCGTCGAGGTAACGCGCCTCGTCCACGTGGTCGGTACGGGTCAACTCGAAATACCAGCGGTCACCGAAATGTCGCAGCCAGTCGCGCGTGCCTGTGAGCGCCGCATCTGTTTTTCCGGCAAGCAGCAGATGACCGATGTCACTGTGGCGTCCGGCCAGTGCGATCAGACCCTCGCTGTGGCCTGCAAACCAGGCGGGATCGAGCAGCGCATGATCGCCATGACGGCCTTCGATGTAACTGCGCGAAATCAGGCGCGCCAGATTCAGATAGCCAACGCGGTTCTGGCACAGCACCGTGAGTCGCGTCGGGTGCTGCGCATCGGCGGCATTGGCGATCCACAGATCTGCGCCGGCGATAGGCTTGATGCCGTTCGCTTCGGCGGCGCGATAGAATTTTACCAGCGCGAACAGATTGCTTTGATCCGTCAGCGCCAGCGCAGGCAGGCACAACTCGACCGCGCGACTGATCAGATTCGGCCGCGGCGCCCTGGCCGGATCGCCGTATTCGGGCTTGTCCGGCAGGCGGATGGTCGAATCGACCAGCGAGTAGTCGCTGTGAATGTGGAGATGGACGAAGCTGGGAGTCATGGGCGGTGAGGAGCTACTGTCCCAGAGTAGCCCCCCACCACCGACTCGACAAGGCTTGACGTGGTTGTCTGCTGTGACTATCGAATCGATCAATGCAACTTTAGACGGGCGTGTCAGCAGCCGTCGAAGCCGCCATTGAAAATAACGTCGGCCGGATTGACCTCGTAAGCCCCGATATCCGTGCCGGAACCCAGCGTGCGCAAGTACGGCGGCCCGCGTTGATCGTTATTCAGGTTGGTGGGATTGCTGCCGGCATCGATGGCCGGGCTGTGACTGAGCAAGGCGTGGGTAGGCGTTGGCCCGCCGTTGTTGCGCAGGGATCCCAGCAGCGGGCATTTGCCGATCAACGTGTCAGCCGGCACATTGCCGCTGGTAGCGAACACCAGATTGTGCGAACCCGTTAGCGTAGTTAGCGTACCGAAGAACGATGTCTGTAAATCGTAGCTGGCCCCGGCGCTGCCCCAGGTGTTGTTGGCGAGGATATTGCTCTCACCATCGAAGGTCGTCGCGATGATCAGCGCACCTCCCGAGTTGTCCTGGCTGTGATTGAAGGCGATCGTGGAGTTGAGCAGTGTCATGCTATTGCCGGTTACGCGCGCGAAAATTCCACCGGCGATGCCATTGGAGCTGTTGCCCGAGATCGTGCTGTTGCGAACGGTTATCGTGTCGACACCGTACACTTCGTACCGAGCATACACCCCGCCGCCAAACGCGCTCTCGTTCGAAGAAGCGGTATTGCTCGAGGCGGTATTGCCGGAGATTGTTGTGCTTTCAATATCGATGGTTCCGAAGGCGCTCAGCCCACCGCCTCGTACGCTGCTTTCTGACCCGCCGACCAAAGTGTTATCCGAGATGATGGCGTCGTGCGCCTCGAAGTTTCTGCTTACGATGCCGCCGCCGTCCGCGAAGAAAACACCGCTCACCGTGTTGTTGGTGACCTGGCTGTTGAGCAGATATACCTTGCCGTACGCGTCGATACCGCCGCCGGCGGCTTCGGCATTGGCCGTCGAAGAAATACCGCACCCGCTGACGGTACTTTGGATCAGGCTGACATTGCCCTTCGAATAAATACAGCCGCCGTAGCTTGGCTGATTGGTGCTCGTAATCAGCCCATTGGTCGCCGACAGATTTTTCAGCGTCAAGGTGCCGGTGCCGGTGTGATTGAAGATCCGGCTCTCGTACTGATGTAAACCACGCTCAAGTATGTACAGCGCAGAAATATTCAGCGCGTCGGCTCCCGGGCCGAGTATCGTCAAATCATTGACCGCGACCTGAATGTCGCCAGTCTTGACCGTGATCGTGCTGCATACGTTGGCCAGTCCCGTCGCGTCGACCACGCCATTCTCGGGCGCGTTCGCTATTGCCTGACGCAGGCTGCCCGCGCCCTGGTCGGCGCAGTTGGTGACGTAGTTGACCGCGATCGCCCACGGCGTGAGCAAACAGCACGCCGTTCCAAGACTCGCCATCAAGAGAGCCTTGGAAGGTTTGCCTGTAATTCGATGGCTAAAATGTCGAGTCGGCATGATGTCAATCCCCAGGTAGTGTCGTCGTGGATATTCATTCGATCAGCGCGTGGCCGTGAGAATTTACGGATCAAAGTTTCCCGTAAAAATGTCGTCGTTGACATTGAAGGTGGGATCGAGCGCACCATTGGACAGAAGACGAGCGATGAGATCGCGCGCTTGATTGTCGACGGAAGTGAACGATCCGCTGATCACGATCCTGGCATCTGCTTGTTCAACGATGGAGCCGAATTGCCCCGTGCCGCCAGCGGTCGTAACGGAGACGAACTGACTATCCGGCAAACCATTGGCATTCAAGCGGCCGATGTTGTTGCGGGCCAATGAGTTCGACGCGTTGCCGATTTGACTGAAAACGCCACCGAGCAGGATTTTTCCGTCGGATTGCACAGTCATGACGCTGGGACCGCCCAGCGTGTTCATTGTGAAGTCAGTGCTGTCGAGGCTGCCGTCGCTGTTGTGCAGACTGACGGTTGTCGTGCCATTGGCGTCGACGCCGACTAAATTGTAATAGCCGCCCGCAAGGATTTTTCCAGACGGTAATACATTCACTTGATTGACGGTAAAATCGGTTCCCCGATAATCGACCGGAAACGTGAATCCTGCATCGACATTGCCGTTGGCATCCACGCGCGCGAGGCTATAAGCGAAAATTTCGTTGACACTATCGGAAATGGTATCGAAAGTTCCGGAGATGAGGATGCTGCCGTTGCTCTGTTCCGCGAAGCTCTTGATGGGGTATAGCGGGGCGGATTGCGCATTCGCGAATACCAGGAATGTCGAATCCAGCGTCAAGTCGGTATTCAATCGCGCGATATAATGAAGCCCTTGGATGCCGGCACTGTTGAAGGCGGTGCTGAAACTGGTGAAGCCGCCGCCCACGAGTATTTTTCCGTCGGATTGAACGTAGAGCACGTTCGGGCTGCTGTTCGGCTGCGCCGGCATGGTACCCAACGAGCCATCCGCATTCAGTTGCATGAGAGCGTTAAAGCCGCCTGCGACCTGCGAATCGGGGAAATAACCGCCCACGATCACTTTCCCGTCCGCTTGCAATGCCAATGAGTCGACACGCGACGAGGCCGGCAGCGCGGGATTGAACGATGTGTCCAGCCGGCCGTCCGAGTGCACCCTCGCCAGCCCCGGTCGAGGCAAGCCACCGACAGCCGAAAACTGGCCGCCGAACAGGATGCTGCCGTCAGACGTTATTGCCACTCCGCTGACGTAGGCGCCGTTGCCGTCGATGGTTTGCGCCGCGCAGGAAAAACTCGCCGCACCGAGCAGGCAGGCAGCGACCCAAGAAATTATTCGTCTCGTAGAACTCATTGGATAATCCTCTGGTTTGCCGGTTGCGGATCAGTTGAATCCATTGCCGAAGACTTGATCGTTGGTCAGCTTGATGACGAAATCGTCATTGCCACCGGTGACGGGGAGAAAGCCCGCGGCATAAATGTCGAGGTCATCGACGATCATGCTGAAGATTCCGGAACTCGCTGTGCCCAGGTTGTAGGTTCTCAGTCCGAAATTGGTATCGACCGAACCATCGGTGTTGAGCCGTGTCGCGGTCGGCACTGAACCACCAGAGGACGGCAAAGCCGAGCCGGCCAGCACGATCAGCCCGTTGGTTTGAATCGCTACACTGCGCGCATAATTGTTCGGGCCGGAAAACGGTATGACCGCTTTGCCCTGGGTTCCAAAGCCGGGATCAAGCGTTCCATTCGTGAGCAGGCGCACGACCGCGTATTCTTCGTCTTGCGCGCTCACGGTGGTGGACGTGTCGGCTACACCCGCGACAACAACTCTATCGTCACTTTGAATCGCCATTGCCGTGGCAGTAGCGTCGTTGAGGCCACCATAGTCGAAACTGACTTGAGTAAAACCCTCGACACCAAAACTCATATCCGTGCTCCCATCGGTGAGGAGCCGGGTTATCTGGAAAAATTCGTAGCCATCGGAGCCCGCACCTGCGGCGACGATGACAATCCTGCTTTGGCTATCGATAGCGACAGCGCGCCCCTGCACGCCGCCGCCGTTCAAGGCAAAGTGGTTGATGCTTTGGCCATTTACGCCGAACGATGGATCGAGCGTGCCGTTGGGCAGAAGCTGGGCGATCGCAACACTCGGCCCCGCTTGCCCTACCACCACGATAGTCCCCGTATTTTGTATTGCCAGGGCCCATGCACCGGCAACGGTGCCCGCCGAACTAAAACTGATCGTCACCTGTCCGTTCGCGCTACCGAAAGTGGAATCTGGCGTGCCATCGCTATTCAAGCGCGCAATGGCAAACATCACCGCACCAGTGCTGGTGTTTCCTGTAGATCCAGCCAACACCAGCTTGCCGTCGGACTGCACTGCAACCGCGTTGCAATAGTCGCTTCCGCCGAAATCGACGAAGGTCTTGCCGCCCAATCCAAACGAAGCATCCAGCGATCCGTCGGTATTGAAACGCGCAACATAAAAATCATCGGCCGACGGCGCCGACAAATTGCCGCGATCGCAGATCACGATTTTGCCGTCCGCCTGAGCCGCCAGACCGCGCACGTATCCGCCAGCGTTCGATACGCCAGTCTGGGCGATGCCCGCGGTGCCGAAGCCAGGATCCAGATCGCCATCGGCGAAAGCGGCAAGACAGAAACCAGCGAGCGCCAAGGCACAAACAAATCGTTTCATATAGGGTGCTCCATGGAGAAATTGCACAACTTGAGTCATTGGCCGCGTCAAAACTCGAAGCCGCTGGCAAAAATCGCGTCGAAAACGCCGTTGAGTTCGACGGCGCCGCTGTCGCATGCGCTCCCGGCAGGCCGAGCGGCGTCACGTTGATCGCGATCGGTCGCGCACTGGGCGACGGGGATGAAGTTGATCGCTTGATTGCCCGACTTGGGCAGCATCGTCGATGTCGGGCCGCCATTGTTCGTGAATATGCCGAGCGGCAAAGTCGCATTCGACCGATCGGACCCGGTGAAAAAGCCACCGCAGCCCATATCGTTTGCAAGATTGTATCCGCCGGAAACGAGCGTGCCGTCGCAATTGCCGCCGCTGTTCGCCGAGATAATCGACTTGCTGAGAGTCAGGGTTCCGCCGGAGCTGTCGTTGTAGATTCCGCCACCGAACGTCGATGCTGTGTTGCCGACAATGGTCGCGTAAGTCACCACCGCGTTCTGGCTGCTGTCCTGATAGATGGCACCTCCGCCGAGGCCTTCGGCGGTGTTCGAATAAAACGTGTTGTTTGTCGCGGTCAGGCCGCACTCGCTATAAACCGCGCCGCCCACACCATTGCCCGCGGCGGCGTTAGTCCCCGATTGATTACTGGCAAGTGCCGAGTTTGTCAGCGTCAGCGTGCTGCCGTAGCAGCTGATTGCACCGCCCGTCGTGCCCGCCTGATTACCGACGAACTGGCTGCTATCGATCGTCGCTGTGCCAGACAGGTTCCAGATGGCGCCGCCATCGGCGTTGGACGTGTTATTGGTGAACGTGCTGTTGGATACGAACAAGCCCCCGCCATCGTCTTCGATTGCAGCACCGTAGCCCGCCGTGCTGGTCGTAAAACTCGAACTTTTCACGCTCATGGTGCCGCTGCCTATCTGCATGGCACCGCCGTCGTAGGCTTTATTGCCCGTAAAGGTGCTGGAGACGATGAGCAAATCACCGGACGCATTCGCGATCGCGCCACCTTCGCCCGAGCTTCCGCCATTCACGGCATTGCTGCTGAATGTCGAGTTGCTGATTTGCACGTTGCCGCCGTCGTTGCGCAATGCCGCGCCCTGTTGCGTCGTGCCCGCGCTGGTGATCCCGTTTCCGGTGAATGTGCTGGATATCGCGGTCATCGTGCCGGAATTGTCGATCGCCGTATCGGTCGAGACGTTGTTTTTCATGGTTACGCCACTCAAGTTCAGCGTGCCGTAATTCTCGAGTGCGTGCGCTGCATTAAAAGCGCCATGTTGCAAGGTGAGGTTCTTCAGCGAGAGGCTCTTGCCGCTGTAAATCTGGAAAAACGCGTACACACCAGCGCCGTCAAAGGTAACCAGATTGCCCCCGTCGATGACGTCATTGCCATTTACCAATTTGTAGCTCGAAAATGTGATGGTCACCAGCGAGCTACCGCAACTGAACGTAATGGTTCCACCACCACTGGCGTCGACGCTATTGAATACACTGACGAAGCCGGCTTCATTGCAGTTTGGCGACGACACGATGCCGTTGGTGGCGATTGCCGAGGCGCTCCATGCAACGCTCGCGATAAGCGCCAATCGCGATACACTGTTCAATAAACCGTACATACAAAATCCTCTATTGGGCGGCTAACTGAATACCGTGGTACCTCCGCTTGTTTGTCAATGTCAGGGCACCGCGGGTCGGTTCTGTTCAAAGACGGATATATGCCCAGAGATTCGGGAATTGCGACCGGCGATTACAAAGCTGGCTTGAAGCAGGGGTATTCCAGTAGCTGCCGCACCGGCGTGAAGCTGCGCCGATGCTCGGCTCAGGGGCGATAGCGTGTATTGCGATTAACCTGCGGACATCGGCTCGCTGCAAATCCGATGGGCCGAAAAGGGTCCGTCCCTGGACGCTTCCCGAATGTCGGCTTGGGCGAAGGCTTTATTCGAAGCCGTTGTAGAAAATCTCGTCGTCGTTTGTCTGCCGCTCGTAGGCGCCGATGTCGGCGGCTGGACCTACCACGCGCGGAAGTCCGCGCTCATCCGTCGCAAGATTCAGGAGATTGTTTCCCTCGTCGATGGCGGGGCTCGTCGCCAGCAGCGCGTGCGTCTTCACAGTCCCGCCGTTGTTGGCCAGCGGTGTGAGGCCGGCCGGCCCTGTCAATGTGCCCGGCAACGAAAAGCTGAGTACGCCGACCAGATTGTTGCTGCCCGTCACTGTGCAGCTCGTCACGTCAGCGTCCGAGTAAGATTGCTCGTTACTGCTGGTAACCGAATTGTCAGCAATAATCGAACTTTGAAGAGTAAAGCCGCTACAATTTTTAGCGTAGATACCACCGCCTTTGTATTGCGCTGAATTGTACGCAATCGTGCTATTGCTGATTTTTATCGGGGTCATCGGAACGGAGTAATAAACATAAATTCCGCCCCCTTTGGTGGATTGCCCGTGCGCGGAATTGCCGGAAATGGTGCTATTGGTAATCGTCAATCCTGACGTCGTGGTATACTTGCCGACGTAAACGGAAATACCGCCTCCAGAAAAAGAAGAGGTATTATTGGAGATGGTCGACCCATTCACCGTAACGACGCCGCCGCTGGTTATTCCTCTCCCGATATTGCTGTCGATGGTCGAGGCTGTCAATGCGACATAACCTCGGGCGAATACTCCTCCGCCGCGGCTGTTGCCATTGATCGTGGTGTCTATCAGTTCGACATTTCCAAAACTAGTGATGCCAGAACCAAAGTTGTTGTTGATTTGACCGTATTTGGCATAAAGGTTCCCGTTCATTTCGACCGTGCCTGGATTATAAGTAGTGTTGCCGGTAGCAGTGTTGCCGGTCACGACGCTTCGATTAAGCGATATATTGTTGGCCGCGAAAATTGCACTACCGTAGCCTGCCTCGCAGGCAGACACGGTGGAGTGCCCGAGCGACAGCGAGCCTTTGGAAAAAATGCAACCGCCGTAGCCGGTTCCGGTATAGGAATCCACCGGCCCTGAATAGCCGTTTGTCAGCGAGAGATAGGAAAGTGTCACCGTGCCCGTGCCGGTGTGATCGAATATGCGGCTGGTATAATTTCCGTTGATGGTCACTGGTTGCCCCGGTGGCCCATTGAAAGTCAGATTGTTGACCGTGATCGGGATTTCGCCGTCGGTCAGGGTGATCGTGCACCCGACCAAATGCGTCATGTCGATCGTATCCCCGCTATTCGCGATGGCGACTGATTCGCGCAATCCAAAAAGAATAAGCGGTGGGACCGGCGGGTTGGGAGGGACGAAAACGTTGGCATCCGAGCAGACTTCCACGACAATATTGGCCGCGATTGCCGGTGTGACCAAGCTGCCAAGCCCAAGCGCAGTGGCCAGACAGGCTGCCAGATGGCGCGGACGCAATTTTCGGCTGTTGGGGAGGTTTACACCAAGGTGGGCAATGCTCATGAACGTCTCTCCGGCGGGGTACACACCTAGACATTCGGGAATTGGCGCTGGCGATTACAACGGCTGGCTAAAGCAACGGGTAATCCAGTAGCTGTCTGACCGGTGCGAAGCTGCGCCGATGCTCGGCGCAGGGGCCAAGACGTTGCAGCGCGGCGCGGTGGGCCGCCGTGGGATAACCCTTGTGTTTGGCGAATCCGTAACCTGGATGACGCGCATCCAGCTCGCCCATGATGCGGTCGCGTGCGACCTTGGCCAGGATCGACGCGGCACTGATCGCCGGTTCCAGCGCGTCGCCGTCGACAATGGCGCGCCCTGCGCAGGGCATGTTTTTCGGCAGATGATTGCCGTCGATCAGGGCGAATACGGGCGCAGGATCGAGCGCGCCGAGCGCGCGCGCCATGCCGAGCAGGGTTGCTTGCAGGATATTGTGCTGGTCGATTTCTGCGGCGCTGATCTCGATCACGCTGAACGCCAGCGCTTGTGCGCGGATCAGCGCATCGAGCTTTTCGCGCCGCGCCGCGCTCAGCACTTTCGAATCGGCCAGACCGGCTATGGGCCGGCCCGGATCGAGAATCACCGCGGCGACCACGACCGGCCCCGCCAGCGGGCCACGCCCGGCTTCGTCGACGCCGGCCGTGAGCTCCAATGGCTCAATCATGCAGGACACCGAGGTGCTGGAAAATATAATTCTGGTAGGAATCGAACAGTGGCTTGTCCTTGCAGTCCAGATAGGCGCCATTGCAGCGCTCGCGCAGCAGCGCATTGGCCTGGAAGAACTCGTCTTTCTTGATCCCGGCGACATCCAGGATCAGCGCGCCGCCAAAGCTCAAATCCAGTGCCGGGTAGGCGTAGTTGCGTGCCGGTTTGTAGTTGGTCTTGAGCATGTAGTAGGTAATGAAATTCGGATCGGGCACTGACGGCGGCGCGATCTTCGGAATGGCGCGAATGGCGCCATCGAACGATGGCTGGTGATCGCCGAAATGGAACAGCAGCGCGGGCCGGTTGCCGTCGAGCAGGGTCTTCTCGATGTGCGTGATCGCGGCGTCGGACATGGATAGACGGTAAAGGTAATTGCCCAGATTGAGATTGACCCAGTCATCCAGTTCCTTTGGCTGGAATTTTCCCGGAAACAGCGGTTTGTCGTAGGGCGGCGGCAGCGTTTTCAGCGGCGTCATATGTGGCCCGTGCTGGCGCAGCGTCAGCATCATGACGAACAGCGGTTGATTGCCGATCGCTTTCTTTTCCGCGGCATAGATACGGTCGAAGACCTGCATCAGGTCGCTGTCGGACGATTCCCACGACAGGCCGTAGTCCTGACCATCGTAGAACTTGTCGAAGCCGTAGTATTTGTAGGCGTTGCGCGCGTTGATGAAGTCGCCGGACATCGGATAGATCGCAATTGCGCGGTAGCCGGCCGCGTGCAGATCGTCCGGCAGCGAATGAGTGACGCGCGGCGCCAGATTGTAGGGCGCGTACAGGCCGGCATCACCAAAGGTGGCGTGATTCATGCCGGTCAGCAGGGCGAATTCGCTGGTCCAGGTGCCGCCGCCCCAGACATGCACGGTCAAGGGACCGTGCGCGCGCGTGCGACCATCGGCTTCGAACATTTTTTGCTTGCATAGGGGCAGGGTGCAGACTTTCAACATGGTCGGATCGAAGGTGCTTTCTTCGAGAATCGCGACAATGTCGGGGTGATCCTGGGTGGTGCCGGTCCTGGCGCTTGCCGTGCAGGCACGATTGGCGCAGGCCGGTGGATTGTCGGTGGCCGGCTGGGTCCAGGAAACGTCCGGCCTGGCATCGGTGGCCGCTGGTGGAATCCGGATTTCAGTCTGGTGGAACGAGGTGAAAAAATCCACGAGATAACTGTGGTCATTCATCGTCGCCCACATGCCTTTGCCGAAAACGGCCGAGAATGGGCCACCGGGCGAATCGATGGCGAACATCAGGGCAATCGTGGCGAGCGTGCCAACGATCTGCAACCAACGACGTGGGCCGGGTTGCATTGCCGCGAACAGACGCGGGCGATCCAGCCACCAGGCGAGGATCAGCAGGCCCGGAACCAGGATCACGCCGCCGATCAGCGCGAGCATGATACTGGGATAATGCGTGGCGACTTCGAGCAGGTCGCGATTGAGAAAGTAAACCAGATCCGGCGCCAGCAACGGCGTCGTCAAGTAGTGGAATTTCATTGCGGCGGCAATGAGCAGACCGCCGAAAATCACACCGGGCGCGATCAGGGCGAAGGCGAAGCGGCGCGACACGAAAGCAATCAGGGCGACGCAGTCCAGAATCAGCGTCAGTGCAAACAGGCGTTCGGTGATACCCGATTCGTGCAGCGGCCCGGCGATCAATAATGCGACGAAGCCGAGCAAGGCGACGGCGGTGACAATACGTGTGCGTTTCGGTGTCGGGGATAGCGGCATCGTTGTCATGGGCCTGTAACAGACTGGCCCATAGTGGGTTGCTAGCTCAACGCAGTCAATCCGCGCTGCAAGACGTTAGAACCAATCTCAAAATCTACTGCGCTCGCCATATCGCGCGTCGGCGGTGCTCGGAATCCTCATTTACCATAAGTAAACTCCGGTTCCTGCGCTCCGGCGACGCGCGATATGTCTTCGCTCGCTACGATTTTGAGATAGGTTCTAGCAACAGATCGCGGATGGCCGCGGCGGCGTTATGGTCGGCATCGCCTTGCAACGCGCGATGAATCCGCTGGAACTCGGCCAGCAGCGCTGGTGCGATCGCGCGTGCGCGCAAGCCGGGCAACAAGGCGTCAGCCAGGGCCGCCGGCGTGCAGGCGTCCTGCATCAACTCGGGCACCAGGGGTTTGCCGGCGAGGATGTTGGGCAGTGAGTATACATTTGTGCGCAGCAGGCCGAGCCAAGTGACGATACGATAAGTCAGCGGCGCCAGACGGTAGGCCACCACCATCGGCCGTTTCGCCAGCATCGCTTCCAGCGCCGCTGTGCCTGAGGCGAGCAGCACGGCATCGGCAGCAATCATGGCTTGGTGCGCATCGCCGTGGATCACGCGGAGTGCCGAATCCAGTTCGGGTTCGCGCGGCAGTGCCTCGAACGCCGTTCGGCAGGCTGCATTCGCCATCGGTGCGACGATATGCAAGTGCGGCAATTGTCGTTTCAACAGGGCGGCCGCATCGAGAAAATCGCGACCGAGGCGGCGGATTTCGCCGAGTCGGCTGCCGGGCAGCAGCGCCAGCACCGGCGCATCTGCATGCAGATCAAGCGTGCGTCGCGCGGCGGCTTGATCGGGTTGCAGCGGGAATGCATCGGCCAGTGGATGACCGACAAAACGCGCATCGACTGCGTGACGCGCGTAGATCGCCGGCTCCATCGGGAACAGGCAGAGCACGCGATTGGCGCTGCGACCTATCTTCGCCGCGCGCTTTTCCTTCCATGCCCAGACCGAAGGGCTCACGTAGTGAACGGTGCGGATGCCGACACGCTTGAGTTTGCGTTCGAGGCCGAGGTTGAAATCCGGTGCATCGATGCCGATGAAAGCCGCGGGGCGGAGATTGCGCGTGCGTTTGTATACATCGTGCCGGATCGTAAGCAACCGTGGCAAATGCGGCAACACTTCGACCAGACCCATCACGCTGAGCATTTCCGCGGGGTGCCAGATTTCCATTCCCGCTGCCGCCATCTTCGGGCCGCCGATGCCGGCAAAACGCGCCGCGGAAAAGTGTTCGCGTAGTTCCGCGATCAGATTCGCGCCGAGCAGGTCGCCTGAAGCCTCTCCGGCGACAAGGACGAAGAGCGGACTCGCTCCCGCCGTCATCTCATCAATGCGCGCTGGCCGCGCTCGATGAAATCCAGCATGCGGCGCACGTCCGGTTCGTCAGCTGCGGCGCGGGTGAGTTCGTCGCGTGCGGCGTTCAATTGCAGGCCGGACATATACAGGGTTTTGTACGCGCGCTTGATCGCGGCGATGCGCTCCGGCGAGAAGCCGCGACGCTTCAGGCCTTCCGCGTTGATTCCGCGCGGACGGCCGTATTCATTGGCCACAATCACGAAGGGTGGCACGTCGCCATTGATCAGGCAGCCCATGCCGATGAAGGCGTGCTCGCCGACGCGGCAGAATTGATGCACGCCGGCGAAACCCGAAAGGATGGCGTAATCACCGATCTCGACGTGACCGGCGAGGGTGGCGTTGTTGGAAAAAATCGTGTGACTGCCGACCTGGCAATCATGCGCGATATGGGCATAGGCCATGATCCAGTTGTCGTCACCGATGCGCGTCGCGCCGCCACCTTCGACGGTGCCGCGGTTGATGGTGACGAATTCTCGGATCGTGTTGGCGTCGCCGATGATCAGTTCGCTGCGCTCGCCGTGGAATTTCTTGTCCTGCGGCTCGGCGCCTACGGAGGCGAACTGGAAAATGCGATTGTCGCGACCGATCCGGGTCGGCCCTTGAATGACCGCGTGAGGGCCAACACTGGTGCCGTCGCCGATCTCGACATCCGCACCGATGACGCTGAATGCACCGACGCTGACATTCGCACCGAGCCGGGCGGTGGGGTCGATCGCTGCGCTGGGATGCACCATGCTGGCGTGATTCATTCCGGATTCGATCATCCCGCAGCGCGCCCCGCGCAAAGCAGTTCGGCTTCTGCAACCTGCTTGCCGGCGACCGATGCGCGGCAGGCGAACAGGCCCATGCCCCGGATCATGCGTTTCAGGTCTACGTCCAGAATCAATTGGTCACCGGGTACAACGACTTGGGTAAATTTTGCCTTGTCCACTTTTACCAGATAATACAAGGGCTGCGGGCCGGCACCGCGATCGGTCGAAAGCTGTACCAGCAGGCCGGAAGCCTGGGCCAGTGCTTCAATGATCAGCACGCCCGGCATCACCGGCTGACCCGGAAAGTGTCCCTGGAAGAATGGCTCGTTGATGCTGACATTCTTGAGTGCACGCAGACGCTCGTTCGGACTGAATTCGAGCACACGGTCCACCAGCAGGAACGGATAGCGGTGCGGCAGCATCGCCTGAATGCGCTGGGCATCGACGGGCATCGTGGCGGCGGACGAAGCAGGTTGCGTCATGATTTCAGTTCCTTCTCGATGGCTTGCACGCGACGGGTGAGTTCGTCCAGATGCTTGAAGCGCGCGGCATTGCGGCGCCACTCGCGACTGTCCTGGAACGGGACGCCCGACGAATACTCTCCCGCCTTGTGGATCGAATGAGTGATCAGGCTGCGGGCTGTGATGGTCACGCGATCGGCCACATTCAAGTGGCCCAGTATGCCAGCGCCGCCGCCGATCAGGCAGTAGCGGCCGATTTTCGCGCTGCCGGCAACGGCGGCACAGCCAGCCATTGCCGTATGCGCACCGATATGCACGTTGTGCGCGATCTGGATCTGGTTGTCCAGGCGCACGTCTTGCTCGAGTATCGTGTCCTCGATCGCGCCGCGGTCGATGGTGGTGTTGGCGCCGATTTCGCAATCGTCACCGATGCGTACGCCGCCGAGCTGAGGCACCTTGATCCAGCCACCATGCTCGAAAGCGTCGTGATCGAAGGCAAGACCGAAACCGTCCGCACCGATCACGGCACCGGGGTGTGCGAGTACACGTTTGCCCAGGTTCACGCGCGTCACCAAGGTTACGCGCGCAATCAAGCGCGACTGCGCGCCGACCGTGCAATCCGTGCCGATCACGCACTGCGGCCCGAGCACGACACCGGCTTCGATCACTGCACCGGCTTCGATCACGCACAGCGGGCCGATGCTCGCGCTGGCGGCGACACGGGCGCCCGCGGCGACCACGGCGCTTGGGTGTATGCCTGGTGCAGCGGCAGGTGTCGGGTCGAACAGAACCGCGATTTTGGCGAAGGCAACATAGGGGTCCGTCGCGATCAGGCAGGCGCCCGCGCAATGCGCGGCGTCGTCGGCGCGCAACACCACGGCACCGGCGCGGCTGCTGGCGAGCTGGGTACGGTAATGTGGATTGGCGAGGAAACTCAATTGATCGGATGTCGCGGCGGCGAGTGTGCCGACGCCGGTGATCGTGTGCGTGCCGGAGCCGCGCAGTTGCAGGCCGAAGTGTTCGGCCAACGCTGCCAGACTGTAACCGGGTGCCTTCATGGGCTGACTCCCGCGGCAGGTGCGGCGTGACGCAGGCGATCGAGCACGGCATCCGTGATGTCGATGTGCGGGCTGGCGTACACTACCGGGCTGGGCACGATAAGATCGTAGCCTTGCGCGCGTGCGTAATCGATCACGGTATTGTTGATCTGCTGCCAGATACGATCGCGCTCGCTCGCCGCGCGCGTATTCAATTCGTTGCGCAAATCCTCGCGCGTACGCTTGATCGAGCGATCGAGCGTGTCGATTTCGCGCTTCAGCCCGTCGGCGTCGGCTTTGGCCATGATCGCGTTGTCGCGATCATAACGCTGCTTGAGAGCGGCCAGTCGGGTTTCATCGGACTTGAGCGCGGCATCACGCGGTGCAAATTCGCGTTGCAGCGCATTGCGGCTTGCGATCATCTGCGGCGCATTGTCGATCAGGCGTTTGAGATCCACGTAACCGATCTTTTCCGTGGGAGTCTGGGCGTAGGCATGCAGCGGCGACAGCCCAGATGCCAGCAGCGCCAATGCCAGCAGCAGCGCCAATGCCAGCGCGCCGATGCCGTATCGTCCGCCTGCACTTGGCCTCACGCTTGCTGCCTCTGTTGCACGTCGGGAAGCGGGCGGGCATGAGTGAGTGCGCCGGCCGCTGCAGCCATCTTAGCGTCTCTTGAGAGGAACGTCTTCTCGGCGAGCTCGGAACAAGTCCATCCCGGGCTCGTCATCGTGCGCCGAGTCCGGCGCAGATCCGGACTCGGCTACGCAAGAGCAACCGCTTGCGCGATTGCCCCGCGTGCGATCCATCCCGGATCGCGGAACGTCTGAACCTGTTCGAATGTTAGAAGGTCTGGCCGAAATTGAATTGCAGTATCTCGGAGATATCGCCGGGTTTCTTGATGATCGGTGTGCCCACGTTGATGATGATGGGCCCGACCGGTGCTTGCCAGTGCAGGGAAATACCGGTGGATACGCGGATGGCATCCCAGGAGAAACCCTCGTTGTCCAACAGGGTGTTGCCAAGCGACGGATTGTTCTTGTTGAACACGTTTCCGGCGTCCACGTACCACGAAAGGCGGGTGGTCGTATCATCGTCCTTGACGAACGGCGTGGGGAAGATCAATTCCGCCGAAGCCACCGTCTTGAGATTGCCACCGAGTGGCTCGCGGCAGTAGCTGTTGGTGTCCAGCGTTGCCGTTGTGCAACCTGGCGCAAGCGTGTAGGGGCCGAGCGTGTTGTCGCGGAAACTGCGCACGTCGGAAACACCGCCCGCGTAAAAATTGTCGAAGAACGGCAGACCGGTGACCTTTATAGGCGCACCCGTCGTCGGGTCGAAGCCGTTGGCGGAACGGTAGGTGTTGCCGTAGCCAATGGTGGAGGAGCCCTCCAAGGTCAGTCCCTGGGTTATTGGAATGTACTGGGCGTATTTGTAGATCAGCTTGTAATACTCGACGGTCGAACCCGGCAGTGCCACTTCAGCGGAGAACTGTTGGAACGAGCCGTGCGTCGGATTGAAGAATTTGTTGCGTGTATCGTGTGCCCAGGAAACCTGCGTCGACCATTCGTGGAAGGTGGCGTGGCCGAGCGACTGGATGTAGTCGATGATCGGCTGTGGCGAATACACGCTGTTGACGTATATCGGGTTGCCATTCGCATCCAGGATCGGGTTGCCGTTGGCATCGAGTTCCTCGGTGTTGAAGCTGGTGATGATCTTGGTACTGCTGATACCCAGCTGCAGGACGACCGAGTCGATTTCCGATACAGGTAGCCCGATGTAAGTGGAAAACGCACCGGTGTTGCTCAGGTAATCGGCCAGATTCGCTTCTTCCTGATTGAGTTTGGTATACGACACATCGTAGCCCAGACCAATTCCGTCCGGAGTCAGATAGGGCTGATAATAGGACAGTGCGTACTTGGTCAGAAAATCGCTCTTCGACAAGCTGATCGATGCACGGTCGCCGGTACCCAGGAAGTTATTCTGTGATACCGACGTACTCAGCACGACGCCATAAACCTGGGAGAAGCCCACGCCGAACGTGAACGCGCCGGATGAGGTTTCCTCCACCGTCACGACCATGTCGACTTCATCATCGGTGCCGGCAACGCGCGGTGTAGTGATGTCGACCTTCTTGAAAAAGCCCAGACGCTGCAGGCGGACCTTGGAGCGGTCGATGGCTGCCTGTGAATACCACGCGCCTTCAAGCTGGCGCATTTCGCGGCGCATGACCTCGTCCTGGGTGCTGACATTGCCCTTGAACACGATACGCCGCACGTAGACGCGCTTGCCGGGGTTGACGAAGAAGTTGATTGCCACCAGGCGCTTGTCGCGTTCCAGCGTGGGAATCGGCGTCACCTGTGCGAAGGCATAGCCGATGTTGGCCAGCACGGCCGTCATCGCCTGCGCGGATTTTTCGAGCTTCTTGCGCGAGAAGATTTCACCGGGCTTGAACGTGATGAGCCTGGCCATGTCGGCTTCGCTCAACACCAGGTTGCCACTGAGCTTGACGTCGGAAACCGTGTAAGTCTTGCCCTCCGAGACGTTTGCGGTCAGATACATGGTGCGCTTGTCGGGGCTGATGCTGACCTCAGTCGAGTCGATGTTGAAATCGACATAGCCACGATCCAGATAATACGAATTGAGTTTTTCCAGATCGCCGGAGAGTTTTTCGCGCGAATACTGGTCGTCTTTGGAATACCACGAAGACCAGTTGGTGGTGTCGGATTCGAAGTCGCTGCGGATGTCGGATTCGGAAAACGCGTGATTGCCGACGATGTTGATCTGCTTGATCTTCGCCACCTTGCCTTCGGCGATGATGATGGACAGCTCCACGCGATTGCGATCAAGATTGATCACCTTCGGGGTGACCGTGACGTTGTACTTGCCGCGGTTGTAATACTGGCGCGTGAGTTCCTGGGTGACGCGGTCGAGCGACAGACGGTCAAACGGTTCGCCTTCTGCCAGACCGATATCCTTCAGGCCCTTGAGCAGGTCCTCGGATTTCAGGTCCTTGTTGCCCTTGATCTGGATCTTCGAGATCGCCGGGCGTTCCTTCACGGTGATGACCAGGATGTCGCCCTGGCGCGAGACTTCCACGTCGGTGAAGAAGCCGGTCTTGTAGAGCGCACGAACCGCCTGCTGCACCCGTTCGCTGGTTACGCGATCGCCTTTTTCCACGGGCAGATAGGTAAATACCGTACCGGCGGAGATGCGCTGCAATCCGTCGATGCGGATATCGGATGCCACGAACGGATCGAAAGCATAGGTGTTGGCGGTGAGGCAGGCGAGCAGAACAAGTGCGGCGATACGCTTCATCGTCACTTCCAGAGATTGTGGATCCATCCCCGCGCCCAAGCGGCCGCGGAGTCGTCATTGTCGTTGCAAATCCGCGCATCCTGCACGTTGTCGCATTTCATTTGCGGCGCACACTGCGCATCCGCCGCGCCGGCGCATCCTGCACCGGATAGTTTCTTGCAACGGCCCGGCATGCGCCCGGCCGGGCACTGCTCAACCAGTCACCAGGCGCAGGATATCGTTGTAGAACGTGACGCTCATCAAGGTCACGAGCAGGGCCATGCCGACGTATTGCCCGGCGATCATGGCGCGTTCGCTCAGCGGGCTGCCCTTGACCCATTCGATAAGGTAATACAGCAGATGGCCGCCGTCCAAGATCGGAATCGGCAACAAGTTGAGAATGCCGAGGCTCAGCGAAATCACCGCGAGAAACGACAGGAACCAGGCCAATCCCATCTGCGCCGAGGCGTTGGCGACCTGGGCGATGCCGATCACGCTCGAAAGATTCTTCGTCGACGCCTGTCCGCTCAGCATGCTGCCGATCAAGGCAACGGTGCTGCGCGTGGTTTTCCAGGTTTCATTGAAGGCGGCTGGAATGGCGCGCAACGGGCCGTAGTGTTCGATGGCGTTGTACGGCGCCTGCGGACCGACGCCGATCACCCAGCGATCTTTGCCGTCGGTGTTGCGATGTTCGGCGGTAATTTCCAGCGGAATCGTATCGAGGCCACGCGCGACGACGACGTGCAGATGCGGATTTTTCGCCGCCTGTTCCGGAACCACTTTCACCAGGTCGGCAAAAGTGGCAATCGCAATACCGTCGACACTGATAATGCGATCGCCGGACTTGAGTCCGGCGCTGGAGGCTGGTCCTGCCGGCACATCTCCGGCGATGGCCGGCGGCGCTTGCAGTTCCAGGCCGATGGCACCGAAGGTCTTTTCGTCAGCGGCGCCCGCGGGAAGCTTGCTCAGCGCCAGCGTGTGCTGCTGCACCTGGCCTTGCGCATTGGTGATTGCGACAACGGCGTCACGATGCAGCATTGCCATCTGGAGGATAGCCAGGCTCGCACTGCTCCACGAATCCACACGCTCGCCGTCGACGGCATCGATGCGGTCGCCTGCGTGCAGTCCGGCAGTGGCCGCAAGGCCTTGCGGCGCGCCGATCACTGGCTGAAAATCCGGGCGCCCGACCACGAACATCGCCCAGAATGCCGCGATCGTGAACAGGATATTGAACGCCGGGCCGGCCGCAGCGATGAGCATGCGTTGCCAGATCGGGGCCGAGTTGTATTCACCCGGCTGGTGCGCGACGAGTTCCGGATTTTCCGCTTCGCGCGCGTCGAGAAATTTCACGTAGCCGCCGAGCGGAATCGTGCCGATGGCGTATTCGGTGCCGTCGTGACCATAGCGCGACCACAGCGGCTTGCCGAAGCCGACCGAGAAGCGCAGCACCTTGACTCCACAGCGCCGCGCCACCCAGTAGTGGCCGAACTCGTGGAAGGTGACCAGCAGGCCGAGGGTGACCAGCAGCCACCACACGGAACCGAAAAACTCGCTCATCGATTGATCCACACTCTTTGATTTGAACCGCGACTTGCTTCGTCGAGGGGCGATGTTTCCACAACCCCGCTTGCGCCGCCCGCTTGACTCAAGAGGACTCGGAAGCCCTGCTGTGATCCGTTCCGGGTCGCTTCGGACCCTTCACAGCCAGGCCGCACAGTATAAACGTTTCCAGCCTTGGCTCGCAGCGGTGATGTCTAACAGAAAGACTGGCGCATGATACGTTGCGTATGCTGGCGCGCGGTTAAATCGGTGTAAATCAGTTCTTCCAGTGTATTCGACGGTTCAGCCGGCATTGCAGCAAGGGTAGCCTCGATCAATTCAGGTATTGCCAGAAACGGCAGGGTGCCATCGAGAAATGCCGTCACCGCCACTTCGTTGGCGGCATTGAGGATGGCCGGCGCAGTGCCCCCCGTCGCCAGGACATCATAAGCCAGGCTCAGGCAGCGAAAAGTTTGACGATCTGGCGCCTCGAAGTTCAGTTGCCCGAGTTTGAGCAGATCCAGCGACGTAACGCCTGAATCGATGCGCCGTGGCCACGCCAACGCGTGCGCGAGTGCAGTGCGCATGTCCGGGTTGCCAAGCTGCGCCAGCACCGAGCCATCGGCGTATTCGACCAGCGAATGCACGATACTTTGTGGATGCACGACGACTTCGATCTGCGCTGCGCTGGCGCCGAACAACCAGTGCGCCTCGATGACCTCCAGACCCTTGTTCATCAGGGTGGCCGAATCGACCGAAATCTTGCGGCCCATGACCCAGTTCGGATGCGCGCAGGCCTGATCCGGTGTGATCGCAGCCAGCTCGTGGCGACGCTTTCCACGGAACGGTCCACCGGACGCGGTGAGCAGGATTCGCCGCACACCGGACTTTTCGAGTTCCGACCTGTCTGCTGGCAGGCACTCGACATCGGCCGCCCTCGGCCGATGGGGCAGGCATTGAAAAATCGCATTGTGTTCCGAGTCGATCGGAATCAGTTCACCACCGCCCGTGCGCAGTGCATCGAGCAGCAGTGGCCCGGCCATCACTACCGCCTCCTTGTTGGCCAGCAACAGGCGTTTGCCGGCGCGTGCGGCAGCCAGGGTGGATTCGAGCCCAGCCGCGCCGACGATGGCAGCGATTACGGTGTCGCTGGAGGCATCGGCGGCGGCTGTGCGCAAGGCGTCTGCACCCGCTGCGACGCGGGTGGCGAGTCCGGCCCGAGTCAATCCGGTGCGCAGCGCAGATTCAAAGGCCCGGTCGGCGATGATCGCAAGCTGCGGCCGGAAGCGCGCGCACAATACGATCAGCGCATCGACATTCCGGTGTGCCGTCAGCAGCGTGGCCTGGAATTGATCCGGATGACGTGCGATGACATCCAGGGCACTGGCGCCGATCGAACCGGTGGCGCCGAGGACGGCGACGTTCTTCATAGACCGAGAAGCGTCTTGCCGATGGCAAAAATCGGCAGTACCGCAAATGCGCTGTCGAGGCGATCGAACACGCCGCCGTGGCCGGGAAACAGGGCACCGGAATCTTTCACGTTGGCGTGACGTTTGATCAGACTTTCAAACAGGTCGCCGACCACCGAGAACACCACGCACACCAACGCGAGCAGAATCAGCGCCAGCAATTTTCCATCGCGCACGCCCAGTAGCCAGCCGCCGATCGTCGCGAGGACCGCCGTGCCGACCAGGGCGCCGTAGACTCCCGTGATGGTCTTGCCCGGACTGATATTTGGCGCAAGCTTTTTCCTGCCCCAGCGACTGCCGGCCAGATAGGCGAAGGTATCGGCAGACCAGCCCAGAGCCAGCGCGTACAAGGCCCAGACTGGGCCGTGCACCATGCCGGCGTGTATCTGCATCAGGGCAGCCCATGCAGGAAACACCGCGAAACCACCGACCAGCAGCTTGATGACGGTGTTCTCGCGCGTAGGCGCGGCGGCAAAGGTGAAATGCCGGAGCCAGACTAGAGCGGCGATCCACCAGGCGCAGCCCGCGACAATGGCGATCCACCACGGCCAGGTGCCGCGCCAGATCCAGAGCGTGCCGAACGCAATCACTGCGATGGCAAGCAGCACGCCGCGGATGCGGCGGTCGCGCAGACCCGAGAGGCGGGTCCATTCCCACAAGGCGAGCAGGCATAGTCCGGCGATGATGACGGCGAAATCCGCAGTCGGCAGCAGCAGGATCATCGCGATCGTGAGTGGAGTAACCAGCAGGGCGGTGATCACGCGTTGTTTCATGGGGGAGTTACTTGCCAAAGCGGCGTTCGCGTTGCGCAAAATCGTCGAGCGCGCGCTGCAAACAGGCCGAGTCGAAGTCGGGCCAGAGTACGTTGCTGAAAACCAGTTCGCTATAGGCCAGCTGCCACAGCAGGAAGTTGCTGATGCGCTGCTCGCCGCCGGTGCGGATGAACAGATCCGGTGGCGGCAGATCGGCCAGGCAGAAAAATTGACCGAGGCGGTTTTCGTCGATGTCGTCGATGGTCAGTTCTCCGCGCGCCACGGCGACGGCGGCCTGGCGGGCTGCATTGGCGATGTCCCAGCGCCCGCCATAATTCACCGCAATATTCAGGGCGAGTTTGCGGTTCGCGTCCGTTTTTGCCATGGCTGCCTGCATGCGTTCGCGCAAGGCTGGCGCGAAGGCGGGCAGTTCGCCAATGAAGCGAATACGCACGCCATGGCCATGCAGTTCGTCGACTTCGCGATTCAGTGCCTTGAGGAACAATTCCATCAGCGCACCGACTTCGGTGGGTGGACGCTGCCAGTTCTCGCTGGAGAAGGCGAACAGGGTCAGCGCCTCGATGCCGCGTTTGAGACAAAACTCGATCGCCGCGCGCACCGATTTCTGGCCGGCGCGATGGCCGAAACTGCGCGGACGGTGGCGTTGCTTCGCCCAACGCCCATTGCCATCCATCACGATGGCAATGTGACGCGGCTGCCGCAATGTGGAAGTTTCCACATTGTCTGGTGGCAGTGCCGGCTCCGGTGATTTCAGGCTCCCCTCCACGCGCCGTGCCTGGTTACAGCGCCATCAATTCGTCTTCCTTCGCCTTGGCGACGGCGTCGACATCCTTGATGAACTTGTCGGTGAGTTTCTGGATCTCGTCCTCGGCGCGATGTTCCTCGTCTTCCGTGATTTTCTTCTCCTTGAGCAATTCCTTGACCTGCTGCATCGCGTCACGCCGGATGTTGCGCACGGCCACCTTCGCTTCCTCGCCGGAGTGCGCCACGTGCTTGGACAATTCCTTGCGGCGCTCTTCGGTCAGCGCCGGTAGATTGATGCGGATGACCGTGCCCGCGGTGGTTGGATTCAGGCCGAGATCCGACGCGAGTATGGCTTTCTCGACTTCCTTCACCATCGGCTTTTCCCACGGCGTGATGGTCAGCGAACGTGCGTCGGCGACGACGACATTGGCAACCTGGCTGATCGGCACGTCGGTGCCGTAATAATTCACCTTCAGATGATCGATCAGGGTGGTGCTGGCACGGCCGGTGCGCAAGCGCTGCAATTCGTGCTTGAGCGCATCGACGCTCTTGGTCATGCGCTGCTGGGCGGCGGTCTTGATGTCGTTGAGCATGGGCGGCTCCGCAGGTTTCCCGAAGGCTGCGAAGTATAGCAGCGGCGCGATGGATTACAGATGTTCATACGTGGCCGCTGGATTTCCGGACAATTGCTCAGTTGACCAGGGTGCCGATCGGCTCGCCCTGGATGATGCGCATCAGGTCGCCTTCGCGGCTCATGTCGAAGATGCGCAACGGGATCTTGTGATCGCGGCACAGCGCGATAGCCGCGGTGTCCATCACTGCGAGCTTGCGTTCGATCACCTGGTCATAGGAGAGCTTCTCGAAGCGCTGCGCGCTTGCGTCCTTCTTCGGATCGGCGCTGTACACGCCGTCGACCTTGGTGGCTTTCAGCAGCAGATCGGCACCAATTTCGATCGCGCGCAGTGCGGCGGCCGAATCGGTGGTAAAGAACGGATTGCCGGTGCCAGCGGCGAAGATCGCGATGCGGCCTTTTTCCAGATGCCGGATCGCGCGGCGGCGGATGAAATCCTCGCAGACCTCGTTGATCTTGATCGCGCTCATCACACGCACGCGCGCGCCAACTTTTTCCAGTGCATCCTGCATCGCCAGTGCATTGATCACGGTGGCAAGCATGCCCATGTGGTCGCCGGTGACACGATCCATGCCGGCCGCGGCCAGACCTTCGCCGCGAAAGATGTTGCCGCCGCCGATGACCACGCCGACCTCAATGCCGGCGCGCTGGACTTCCAACGTTTCGCGCGCCATGCGCGTGAGCACTTTCGGATCGATGCCGTAATCGGCACTGCCCAACAGCGCCTCGCCGCTAAGTTTCAAAAGGATACGTTTATATTTGTTCTCGGCGGGCATGCGGGCGCTCCAGCGCAGGGTGGGCGAGGCAAAACGGGCGTATTGTAGCCGAGCGCGCCGAATTGCGGCGGCGGGCAAGAAAAAAGCCGCGATCGCTCGCGGCTTTTTCGTGTACGACTGTGCAGAACGCTTACGCCAAGCCAGCCTGCTTCATCACTTCGGCGGCGTAGTCCTCGACCACCTTCTCGATGCCTTCGCCGACGGCGATACGCTTGAAACCGATCACGTCGGCGCCAGCGGCTTTGGCTGCGGCTTCGACGGTCTGATCGGTGTTGAGCACGTAGGGTTGACCGTACAGAGTGTTCTCGTTGACGATTTTGGCGATCTTGCCGCTGATGATCTTCTCGAGAATCGGCGCGGGCTTGGCTTTGTCCTTTTCCGACATCTTGGCCAGCTCGATTTCCTTTTCCTTCTCGATAAAGGCGGCTGGCACGTCAGCGGCCTTGTTATGCGGAGGATTCATCGCCGCCACATGCATGGCAACGCCGCGCGCGAAGTCGGCGTCGCCGCCCTTGATCTCGACGAGCACGCCGATGCGGCCGCCATGCACGTACGCGGCGACCTGGTTGCTGCTGTCGATACGCACCAGACGGCGCACCTGCACGTTTTCGCCGACCTTGGCGACGACCGCGGCACGGGTCTCCTCGACGGTTTCGCCGCTCGGTAGCTTGACCGCCTTCAGCGCTTCGGCATCAGCCACGCCCGATGCGAGTGCGGCCTTGGCCACGGCATCGGCGAAACGCACGAAATTTTCGTCCTTGGCAACGAAATCGGTTTCCGAGTTGATCTCGACTAACACGGCTTTGCCGCCGTCTTGAGCCATCACGATGCGGCCTTCGGCGGCAACGCGGCTGGCCTTCTTGTCGGCCTTGGCCAGGCCCTGTTTGCGCAGCCACTCGGCGGACGTGTCGATGTCGCCCTTGTTCTCGACCAGGGCCTTCTTGCACTCCATCATGCCGGCGCCGGAGCGCTCGCGCAGTTCCTTGACCAAGCTTGCGGTGATTTCCATCGTGTACCTCTTGGAGAAATTTTGGATGCGTGATTTTGGCTATCGCGCGTGACAACGGATGTTTCCTTCTCCCCGAAGCGTGAAGGTGGCACGAAGCGCAGGATGAGAGTTCGCGACCGGTGCAATCGTCGTTGTGAAAGTCGTTCTGAAAACGGACCCTCATCCGCCCCGTCTTCTGGCGAAGCCGGGGCGCTTTTCCCACTGGGAGAAAGGAGAGTCTGATTAAACCGCGGCGTCCTTGTCGGCCGCCTCGTTCTCGGCAACTTCGGCCTCGGCGCGCGCCAGGCCGTCGGCAGGCTTGTCGGCGGCCTTCTTCGCAGGCAGCGGACCACGGCGTGCCGGGGCCTTCTTCGCTGCCGGCTTGCGCGCTGCCGGTTTGTGACGCTCGGCGCGATCGTGGGCCGCCTGCTTCTTCACTGGATTGCCTTCGGCATCGAGTTCGACGAACTCGTCCTTGGCGGCGGCAGCAAATTGCGGCGCAGCAGCCTTGCCTTCGAGCACGGCGTCGGCCGCGGCGCTGGTATACAATTGTACCGCGCGGATGGCGTCGTCGTTGCCGGGAATGGCGTAATCGACCAGGCTCGGATCGTAATTCGTGTCGACTACCGCAATCACCGGGATGCCCAGCTTCTTGGCTTCCTTGACGGCGATATCCTCATGGCCGATGTCGACCACGAACAGCGCGTCCGGCAGGCCGTTCATGTTCTTGATGCCGCCGAGCGACTTGTCGAGCTTTTCCTTCTCGCGGATCAGGCTCAGCACTTCGTGCTTGACCAGTTTCTCGAAACGGCCATCGGTCGGACTGGCTTCGATTTCCTTCAGACGCGTGATCGAGGCCTTGACCGTGCGGAAATTGGTCAGCATGCCGCCGAGCCAGCGCTGCGATGACGTACGGCATGCCGCAGCGCACGGCTTCTTCCTTGATCGCATCGCGTGCCGAGCGCTTGGTGCCGACGAACAGCACGCTGCCGCGCTTCTGCGCCAGACCCGACAGGAAATTCATCGCGTCGGTGAACAGCGGCAGGGTTTTTTCCAGATTGATGATGTGGATCTTGCCGCGCGCGCCGAAGATGTACGGCGCCATGTGGGGATTCCAGTAACGGGTTTGGTGGCCGAAATGTACGCCGGCTTCGAGCATCTGGCGCATGGTGACTTGAGGCATGGGAAACTCCAAACTGTGAGCGGCCACGGGTTGATGGCGTGGCGACGCTCGGGGTTGAACCTCCACGCATCCAACGCTGGCGACCTTGTTGCAAGGCACCCCGACAGCGGTATCGATACGTGTGCGGATTTGTTCCCCAAGGCGGGGAACTGTGAAATTATAACGGGTTACGTAGGTTGTGCGCAAACAAGATTCTGTCATTCCGGCAGGGACTGCCGGAATCCAGCTGCCAAGGAAGGCAATCGCAAACATTGCGTTATCCCCATGATCGCATCCATGCAGTCTGGACCCGCCCCTCAGCCCGCTGTCGCGGACTTCGACCCTGCCGGAATGACGGCGCGGCAAAGCGCCACGGTGCAGCACCTTCGCTACACTATGCTGAATCCCAAAATCGCCAAAGCCATGTCCGTCAGCATCAAAACCCCGGATCAGATCGAAAAAATGCGCGTCGCCGGACGCCTCGCCGCCGAGGTGCTGGAAATGATCATGCCGCACGTCAAGCCGGGCGTGACCACCGAGGAACTCGATCACCTGTGCCACGAACACATCGTCAAGGTACAGAAGGCGATTCCAGCCAACGTCGGCTACAAGGGCTTTCCGAAAACCATCTGCACTTCGGTCAACAATGTCATCTGCCATGGCATTCCCAATCCGGGCAAGATTCTGAAGGACGGCGACATCGTCAATATCGACGTCACCGTGATCAAGGACGGCTGGCACGGCGATACCAGCCGCATGTACTACGTCTGGCGAACCGCCGGTGCTGGCCAAGCGTCTGTGCACGATCACGTTCGAGGCCATGATGAAGGGCATCGAGCAGGTACGCCCCGGCGCGACCCTCGGCGACATCGGCTACGCGATCCAGCAATACGTCGAAGCCAACCGGTTCTCGGTGGTGCGCGAATACTGCGGCCACGGTATCGGCACCGTGTATCACGAAGACCCGCAGGTGCTGCACTATGGCCATCGTGGCGTCGGACTGCGCCTGGAGAAAGGCATGACCTTCACCATCGAGCCCATGGTCAACGCCGGCAAGCCGCAAACGCGACTGTTGCCGGATGGCTGGACGGTGGTGACCAAGGATCATTCGCTGTCGGCGCAGTGGGAACATACCCTGGCCGTGACTGACGATGGTTTCGAGATACTCACGCCCTGGCCGAAAGCGGCGTGAGGCGTTACGCCTCTCGCCGCACTGTGTGACAATCGCGGGACGTATAGGGGCGCCGCGCATGACCGATTTTCTGCAACGTTTGCAACAACGCAAACTGGTGCAATGGGTACTGGCCTACATCGCTGCGGCATTTGCGCTGATCCAGGTGCTTGACATCGTCGCGCAGCGCTTCGGTTGGCCGGAATACTCCGTGCGTTTCATCATCATCGTACTCGCCGTTGGATTTTTCGTGACGGTCGTGTTGGCCTGGTATCACGGCGAGCGCGGCACGCAGAAGGTAACCGGCACCGAACTCTTGATTCTCGCATTGTTGCTGGCCATTGGCGGCGGTTTGCTGTGGCGTCTGGCGCGAGTGCCGCGCGAAGAGCCATCAACCATTGCCGCCACGCAGGCATCGCCAACCGAGACGGCGACGCCAATCCCGAACAAGTCGATTGCAGTGCTCGCCTTCAGCGATCTGTCGCCGGGCCACGATCAGGATTATTTCTCCGACGGCATGGCCGAGGAAATCCTCAACGCGCTGGCGCAGGTGAAAGACCTGAAAGTCGCCGGTCGCACTTCGTCGTTCTACTACAAGGGTCGCAACGAGGATTTGCGCACCATTGGCAAGGCGCTGGGCGTGGCCAATATCCTGGAAGGTTCGGTGCGCAAGCAGGGCGACAAGGTGCGCATCACCGCGCAGTTGATCCAGGTCTCCGACGATACGCATCTGTGGTCGCAG
This sequence comes from uncultured Gammaproteobacteria bacterium, assembly GCA_963804695.1. Classification (GTDB taxonomy): domain Bacteria; phylum Pseudomonadota; class Gammaproteobacteria; order Xanthomonadales; family Rhodanobacteraceae; genus Rudaea. Next base: position 1,296,655 of record CAWDRH010000003.1, on the reverse strand, counting down.
GCGTTCGACGGCGATCTGTCCGACGTGTTCCAGTTGCAGGAAAACATCGCGCGCGCGATCACCGGCCAGCTCAAGGTGGTGCTGATCGGCGACCAGAACACGCATCTGGTGCAGGTCGGGACGACCAACACCGACGCCTACAATCTGTTCCTGCGAGCAACCGATGCGCTGAACCAGCGCGATTACCAACGCATGGGTGAAGCGATCGGCTGGCTCAATCAGGCAATCGCGCTCGATCCGAACTTCGCCAGAGCGCATGCGCGGCTGGCGATGATTCATGCGGTTGGATGGGCCAAGTACGGCGCGTCGGAAACCGAAGCCTGGCAACAGGCGCAGATTGCGCTCAAGCTCAATCCGTTGCTACCAGAAACCCAATCCGTGCTGGGTATGCTGGCGGGCAAGCAACGCCACCGTCTGGACGCGCGCGTGGCGATGGACCGCGCGCTCGAACTGGCGCCGGACGACGCCTCAGCCAATCTTTACGCCGCCGAGAATCTGATCATCACCGGCTACACGCGGCAAGGCATCGCGCATCTGGATCGTGCGTTATCCATCGATCCGCTGTTGCCGAACGCGATCAACTGGCGGGCGATGCAATACGAGTACGCAGGCGATCTGGATGTCGCCGAGCGCATGTTCCAGCGTGCTGTTGATCTCGGCCTGTCGATTGGAAAAAACGGGTTGGGCCAAGTGGCGGCGGCACGCGGCGATTACGCCAAGGCGCGCGCGCTGACCCTTCCGTTCCTGCTCAATAACGTCAACTCGGCTTGCGTGAAGACCCCACGGGTTTCCATGCCGATCTATCTCGAAGGCGAAATCGGCGGCGATGCGCCGGCGCGCCTCAAGGCACTGGGGGTGATCGACGAATGCCTTGCTGGCAAACCTGTTGCCATGCCGGTATGGGCGCCGATCGGGCTGATGCGTCTGGACCAGCCGCAGCGTGCGCTTCAGGTGATCGCACTCGGCCCTACCGGCGACGAGGCGACACTGTTCATTCGTTTCTGGAGTCCGCTGGGCCGCGCCGCGCGTCATCTGCCCGAATTCGCCGACTTCGCGCGCAAGGTCGGCTTCGCCGCGCTATGGGACAAGTACGGCGCGCCGGATTTGTGCAAGAAGAACGCCGCTGGCGATTATGTTTGCGAGTGAGTCATGAACTTCCTCGCCGAACTCAAACGCCGCAACGTGTTGCGCGCAGCGGCACTTTATATCGGTGCGGCGTGGGCGTTGTCGCAAGGCGTTGCGCAGATCCTGCCGGTGTTCGACATCCCGAATTGGGTGGTGCGCTGGTTCGTGATCGCCGCGATCATTGGTTTTCCGTTCGCGCTGCTGTTCGCGTGGTTCTACGAATTCACGCCGCAAGGATTGAAACGCGAAAGCGAGATTGATCCAACGGACCCGGTCACCCGCGCGACCGGCAAGAAACTCGACCGCTGGATCATCGCGGTACTCGCGCTCGCTGTGGTGTTGCTGCTGACCAATCAGTTCGTGCTGCACAAGGACGCGAACGAAGTCGCCGCCGCACCCGACAAGTCTATTGCCGTGTTGCCGCTCGCCAACGAAAGCGGCAACAAGGACGAGCAGTATTTTTCCGATGGCTTGTCCGAAGACCTGATCACTGCGCTGTCGCAGTTCGCCGGACTGAAAGTCATCAGCCGCAATTCCTCGTTCCAGTTCCGCGATACGAAAGACGACGCGCGCACTATCGGCGCGAAACTCGGCGTCGCGCACCTGCTGGAAGGCAGCGTGCGCCGCGCCGGCGACGCGGTGCGCATCAGCGCGGAGCTGGTCAACGCGGTCGATGGCAGCACATTGTGGTCGCAACGCTACGACCGGTCGTACAAGGATTTGTTCGCGTTGCAGGACGACATCACCCAGGCAGTCGCCACCACTCTCAAGACGAAACTGCTGGAAGGTGATGCCGCCGCCATACAAGGCGATCGTCCGCCGAGCGGCAATTTGAAGGCATACAACGCGTATCTACAAGGCGTTTTCCACGGCAAGCGCAACACCGACGCGGACATGCGCAAGGCGATCGGCTATTACGAGGAAGCGATCCGGATCGATCCGAAATACGCCCTGGCCTACGCCAGCCTGGCGCTTTCCGAGGTAGCCCTCAACACGGTTTTCAATGTGACCGACACTGGCGAGAGGAATGCGCTGATCGCGAAGGCGCGGACGGCTGCGGGCACCGCGCTGGCGCTGGCGCCGGATCTCGGCAGGGCGCATCAATCGCACGCGTTCATCCTGCAGATCGTCGACTTCGATCTCGTCGCGGCGGAATCCGAATACCGGCGTGCCGCCGAACTCGCGCCGCAGGAAGCGGCTACTGCGAGGTCGCTCAATGTCGTGAATGCATCGTTCGGCCGGCTCGATGAAGCGGCCGCATACGGGCGCCGCTCGACTGAACTCGATCCTCTGGGCAGCAATAATTATGTCTATCTCGCGCGCACGCTCGATGCGCTCGGCCGCTATGACGAAGCCGAGACTGCGGTGCGCAAAGCGATCGAAGTCAACCCGCAGGGCGCGCAGAGCTACTGCGAACTGGCGACCCTGCAAATCCTGCGCGGCAACCCGACCGTCGCCGTGGAACTGGCGCAGCAGGAGACGGATCCTTTCTGGCGCACCTACGCGCTGGCGGTCGCCCACTTCGCGAATGGCGATCGCGCCGAAGCCGATGCGGCACTCAAGGAGCTGCTCGACAAGTACGCCGATACCGGTGCATTCCAGATCGCCCAGGTGTATGCGTTGCGCAAGCAGCCGGACAAGCTGTTCGAATGGCTCGATCACGGTCTGGCCACGCGCGATCCGGGCGTGCCCACCCTTCGCTACGCCACCTTCGTCAGGGATTACAGCGCCGATCCGCGCTTCGCCGCGTTCTGCAAGAAAGTAGGGTTGCCGTCGCCGGGCGAAAAATCCGATGCGCAAGCGGCGGTGACGCCTGTCAAGTGAGCGGGCATACTGGCGCAATGCCGCCCGTTGCCACGCCCATAGCCGCTGAATTGAGCCTGCCGCGGCTGCCGGCGACGGTACCGCGCTCGGGCGTGTCGGATGTGGCGCGCCTCGCGTTGCGGCAACTGCTTGGCGATGTCGGCCGGCAACTGGCCGAAGCGTTTCGCGGCGGCGCGGAAGTGACTGGACTGATTCGCGCACGCAGCGAGGCGGTCGAGCGCGTCGTCGCGCATGTCTGGAGCGCCTGCGTCGGCGATACCGACACGATGGCGCTCTACGCCGTGGGCGGGTTTGGCCGCGCCGAACTTTTTCCGCATTCGGATGTGGATTTGCTCGCCTTGTGCGCTGCACCGCCGCCCGCGCCGGCGTTGCGTGCGCTGGAAGCGTTCTTTGCCTGTCTGTGGGATGTGGGACTCAAACCCGGACACGCGCTGCGCACGCTGGATGAATGCCGCACGCTCGCCGGTCAGGATGCGACAATCTATACGAGCCTGTTCGATGCACGCCGGATTGCGGGCGCCGTGGCAATGGACACGGGACTTGCCGGACTGTTGGGCGACGCGCGAATCTGGCCGCCTGCGCAATACCTTGCCGCAAAATGCGAGGATCGGCAGCAGCGCCACGCGCGCTTCGACGACACTGCCTACAATCTCGAGCCGAATCTGAAGGATGGTCCTGGCGGATTGCGCGCACTGCAAATGATTCTGTGGTTGGGACGGCGATTGTTCGGTGCATCGACGTTCGAGGGATTGGCAGATCGCGATCTGATCTCTGCAGCGGAAGCGGCGGACGCGGAACGTGGACGTGAACTATTGTCACGCATCCGTTTCGCGCTGCACTTGGTCGCCGGTCGCGGTGAAGAACGCCTGCTGTTCGATTATCAGCGCAGCCTGGCGGACCAATTCGGTTTTGTCGATGAGCACGGACAGAACCTGGCGGTCGAGCAGTTCATGCAGGGCTACTATCGCGCGGCCATCGCCAACGAGCGCCTGAACGAACGCTTCGTGCAACGCTGCGAAGAGACGCTCGATGTCCAATCGTCTCATGCCCATTCGCCTTTGCGCGTCGAGCGCCTGAGTCTGGATTTCGTCGCCATCGGCGGACGCCTGGACTGCGATCCGCCCGATCTGCTGTTGCAGCGTCCTGCGGCACTCATTGATCTGTTCCGCATCTGGATCGAGCATCCGCAGCTCAAGGGCCTGCGTGCCGATTTCTCGCGGCGCATTCAACAGGCGTTGGAGGTGACTGGAACCCGTCTGGCGCAGGATGCAGAGGTGAACGCGGCATTTCTGCGTCTGTTGCGCAAGGGTTCGATGGCAGTCGAGGCGCTGGCGCGCATGAACCGTCACGGCGTGCTTGCGCAATATTTGCCGGCGTTCGGACGTGTGGTCGGGCGTATGCAATACGATCTTTTCCACATGTATACCGTTGACGAACATACCCTGCGTGTATTGCGCATCGTCACGCGTTTTGCCGACGCCGGATCCAGCCGTGAATTTGCCCATGCGCATGAATTGTGGGCGCGGCTGCCGAAGCCGGAACTGCTGCTGCTCGCGGCATTGTTCCACGATATCGCCAAAGGTCGCGGCGGCGATCATTCCGAACTCGGCGAAGCCGAGGCGCGGGAATTCTGCACACGGCTGGGATTGATCCGGCCGGACATCGATCTGGTGTGCTGGCTGGTGCGCCGGCATCTGCTGATGAGCGTGACCGCGCAGCGTCAGGACATTACCGATCCCGATGTAGTGCGGCGTTTCGCCGCCGAAGTTGCCGACTGGGAGCGCCTGGATTATTTGTATCTGCTCACTGCCGCGGACATCGCCGGCACCAGTGCGAAATTGTGGAATTCCTGGAAAAATCAACTCCTGTCCGATTTGTACGTGAGCACTCGCTATCAGTTGCGCAGCAGTTCGGATCGGACGCCGCATGCCGCCGAGCGTGTGCATGAATGCCGGGAACGGTCGCGCGAGTTGCTTTCCGCAGAGGGTATCGACGACGACACGGTCGCACGGATTTGGACGGAGTTTCCCGAGGAAAGTTTCCTGCGATTTTCTCCGGCACAGATTGCCATGCAGACGGCGGGCATGGCGCGCGCGACGGCAGCGAATGGCCCACTGGTGCTGATCGATCCGCACAGCCTGCGCGGCGCCACCGAAGTGTTCGTGCATGCACCCGATCGTGATGGCTTGTTCGCGACGGTCACCGCCGTGCTCGACCGACTGCGCCTGTCGGTCCAGGATGCCCGCGTGATGACTTCGCGGAGCGGCATGAGCCTGGATAGTTTTTTCGTTCTCGATGCCGATGGCCGTGCGCTGGGCGATCCCGTGCGTATCGAACGTGTGCGCTCGGCTCTGCACAAGGCGCTTGCGCAATCGCCATACGGGGTTGAGTTATCGTCGCGGACACCGGCGCGCTCGTTGCGGCATTTCCACATACCCGTGCGTATCGTGTTCGACGCAGGCGCGGATGATGTGCGCACCCAACTTTCTCTGATCTGTTCGGACCGGCCCGGTCTGCTTGCCGTTATCGCCCGGGTCTTTCGCGAATCCGGCGTTCGCGTGCATGATGCGCGTATTGCCACCTTCGGCGAGCGGGTCGAGGATTTTTTCCTGATCAGCGACGAACGCGACCGCTCGCTGACCGCATCCGAATGCGATGCCTTGAGTGCGGCGTTGCAGCGGCGACTCGATCCGGCATACACGGCAAGGGGGCAGCATGCAAGCGCTTGAAACACAGATCGAATCCGCGTGGGAACGGCGCGCGGAACTGGGCGAACCCGAAATCAGCCAGCAATTGCGGCCGGTCATCGAGCGCGTGCTGGACTTGCTCGAAAGCGGCGAATGCCGCGTAGCCGAGCCAGATGAGCAACGCGGATGGCATGTGAATCAATGGCTGAAGAAGGCAGTACTTTTATACTTTCGCGTCAGCGATAGCCGGGCGCAGCGTGGTGAGCCGGCGCCGTACTTTGACAAGGTGCCGCTGCGCTTCGCCGGCTTCGATGAGATGCGCTTCCGCGAACTCGGTGCGCGTGTGGTGCCGGGCGCCGTCGCGCGCCGCGGTTCGCATATCGGCCGCGGTGTCGTACTGATGCCGAGCTTTGTCAACATCGGCGCGTTCGTCGGCGCAGGCACGATGGTGGATACCTGGGCCACGGTAGGCTCTTGTGCACAAATTGGTAAAAATGTACATTTGTCTGGTGGTGCCGGTATCGGCGGCGTGCTCGAGCCGCTGCAGGCCGCGCCGACCATCATCGAGGACGATTGCTTCATCGGCGCGCGTTCGGAAGTGGTGGAAGGCGTGGTCGTCGAGCGCGGCAGCGTGATCGGCATGGGGGTGTTTCTCGGTCAGTCCACGCGTATCTACGATCGTGCCACCGGGGAAATTCATCACGGCCGTGTACCTGCCGGCAGCGTCGTGGTCGCCGGCAGCCTGCCGGCACAGGATGGCAGCCACAGTCTCTACGCAGCGGTGATCGTCAAGCGCGTCGATGCGAAGACACGCGCGAAGACTTCGGTGAACGAACTGCTGCGCGGCGACTGAAATGGAAGCGACGGGCCAGCAATCAGCCGCACCGATTTTCGTCATCGGCTCGCCGCGATCCGGTACCAGCATTCTCACCTGGTGCCTGGGCCAGCATCCCAATATCCTGCCGCTGGAAGAATCCGACTGGATGGGGCCATTTGCGGTGAATCTTGGTACACACTACGCCGCCGGCAGCGCACGCGGCGAACGCTCGCAATTGTCGGCGCAGGGCGTGGAGCGAACAGAGTTTTTTCACCGCTTCGGCGACACGATAGATCGCCTGGTACTCGATCATCGCCGGCGTCTGGAACGCAACAACCACAGCATCGCGCAGCGCGATCCGGGCCAGGTCAGCCCGGAGTTCGCCGTGTCGCGCGACCGCGACGAGCCCAAAGCGCGCTGGGTCGACGGTACGCCGGAATACTCGATGTATATTTGTGGATTGCACAAACTCTTCCCAGGAGCGAAATTCGTGCATATCGCACGCGACGTTGGCGAAGTGGTCGCGTCGTTGCTGAATTTCCGCCAGGACGATGGCAGTCCGCTGGTCGCGGACGCACAGCAGGCTTATGCGTACTGGCTGCGCACCGCACAGACGTGTGCGCTGGCGGAACAGGCACTGGGCGGGCAGGCGGTATGCAGAATCCGCTACACCGATTTGATCCAGCGTTCCGAGGCGACGATGCGCAGCGTGCTCGAGTTTCTCGGCGAGACGTACGCACCCGCATGTATCGAGCCGCTGGCTCGCCGGATCAACAGTTCCCGGGACGATGACCTTGCGAAACCTGTCGTCGTCAACGACGATTCGGATGTAGCCGTACAGGCCATGCGGCTGAGCGAACGTCTGCAGCAACCCTGGATTGCCGGCGAGCCGGTGGCGGAAGCGCTGGCGCAATTCGAGGCCGACTTCGATGAGCGCGTGCAATTTGCTCGTGAGCTCGATGCAAACTATCAGGTAGCGCAAGACATCGTTCAGCGGCTGCAGGCAGAACTGAGGAACAACAATGCCAGAATGGGCAAGATGGTGAACTGGTGCGGCGTGCTGGTGGTTGCGCAATTGTTGCTCGCGAGTATCGTGAACTTGCGCGATGGCGCCGCATGGCCGAACGCTACAAGATTGCTGTGGCTGGCAGCCGCGCTGTTTTGCGCGATGGTCTACGCATGGTTGCGTCGTGCGGGCTTGTACGCCTTGTTGAAGCGTATTCCTGGCGTGCACAAGCCGGCATGAACATTGGATATCGGTTTTCCGGAACGAATCGATGAAAATACGCCTGTACGGTCTGGAAAAATGCAGCACTTGTCAGAAGGCACGGAAGTGGCTCGATCGGCACAAGATCGTCCACGAATTCGTCGATTATCGCGAGCATCGAGTCGATCCGGCCACGCTTGAATCCTGGACCGAGTCCGTTGGTGGCTGGGAGAAACTGGTCAACCGCACCGGCATGACCTGGCGCAATTTGCCACCTGCACGCAAGACGCCCGGATCCGATCCGGAATGGTTGCTGCTGATCAGGGAATATCCGGCGCTGGTTCGTCGGCCAGTGGTTGTGATGGACGATGGCAGCGTGAGTCTCGGGTTTACCGACAAACTCTTTGCCCGGCTGTTCGACCAATGAGCGCGATCGTTGAACTGACCAGTGAACTGATCCGTCGCGTCTCGGTGACGCCGGACGATGCCGGATGTCAGACGTTGATCGCCGAGCGATTGCGGCGCGCGGGTTTCCGTATCGAACAACTGCATTATGGCGACGTCGACAATCTGTGGGTAACGCATGGCAGTGGCGATCCCGTGCTGGTATTCCTTGGGCACACCGACGTGGTGCCGAGCGGTCCGGCCGAATCCTGGACCAGCCCGCCGTTCGTGCCGACGATTCGCGATGGACGTCTATATGGCCGCGGTGCTGCCGACATGAAAGCCGGCGTGGCGGCAATGACGCTGGCGCTCGAAGCCTTCGTCTCCGCGCAGCCGAACCATGCAGGCACGGTTGCGCTGCTGCTGACCAGCGACGAGGAGGGGCCGCGCAATGTCGATGGCGTGCGCCGCGTTGCTGAGGAATTCCGGCGGCGCGGGCAGCGCATTGATTTCTGCGTGGTCGGCGAGCCTTCGTCGATCGAGCGTCTCGGCGATGTCGTTCGCGTTGGCCGGCGCGGCTCATTGTCGGGCACGCTGACAGTGCACGGCGTGCAGGGCCATGTCGCCTATCCGGACCAGGTACGCAATCCGATCCACCTCAGTGCACCTGCGCTGGCGGAACTGGCGGCGGCGCGCTGGGACGAAGGCAACGCCGAGTTTCCCCCGACATCTTTCCAGATCTCGAACCTTCATGCCGGCACCGGAGCGCTCAATGTCGTGCCCGATGCGCTGGAGGCGAAGTTCAATTTCCGTTTTTGCACCGCCAGCACGGCGCAGAGTCTGCGCGAACGCAGCGAAGCGATCCTGCGCAAACATGCGCTGGACTTCGGCGTGCAATGGGATTTGTCCGGCGAACCTTTCCTCACTCACGCGGGCAAGTTGCGCGAGGCTGTGTTCGGCGCAATCGAGGAAATTTGCGGAATTGTGACCAGGGCCGATACGGGTGGCGGCACGTCGGATGCGCGCTTCATCGCACCACTGGGCGCCGAGGTAGTCGAGGTCGGGCCCGTGAATGCGTCGATCCACAAGATCGACGAGCACGTGACGCTGGAAGAACTCGAGGTTTTGCCACGGCTCTATAGGCGCATAGCCGAGCGCCTGCTCGCCAGCTGCTGATATGAGCGGGCTGATCCATCCCGGTCAGTGTGGATCGAGGGTCAGAGTATACTTTGTCTCTCCCGGCAGAAACGGCGTCGGCTTGCCCCTGGCCCAGTCGGCGTCGCCGGCGCCATAGAAGGGCGACAACGGATTGTCGCTTTGCCCGCCCGGCATGTGAAAGTAGCCATATTCCTCGTGGCCCGGTTCAACCGCAAAGCGTTCCGACGCGCCGAAATCCGACGCCTGCACGCGCGGCATATTGCTGTCGCCGGGCAGTTGCCGACGCGGCATGTCGAGCAACCAGCCAAGGCCGGGCAGTGCGTCGCTCAGCGGATGATTGATATGCGTGGTATTGACTTCGCCCCAGGTGCGCGCGAGTCCGCCGGGTTCGCCGCCCAGTTTTTGCGCGACACGCTCGGCGCATTTTTGCAACAAGTCATTCCAGCTTGAATAGCCCGGTGACAGCAGATTGGCTGGCTGATGAATGAGGATCGTGTCCACCAGGACTTCGGCCTGTGGCAGATGCGGCAGCTTGAAATCCGGATACTTGACACGCGCCGCGGCGGCAAAACCGTCCATCACCGTGTCGAGGACTTCCTGACGATAGCTTCGCACCAGCCGATAGGCGATCGAAGCTGGATCGGCATGGCCGCTCCAGTCCGCGGTATACTTTTTCATTGATGCCAGCGTCGCGTCGTCGCCGGCACGCTTGAGCACTTCGTCCAGATTGGTGCGCCAGTGTTCAAGGAACAAGGCGCGGTCGTCGAGCTGGATGGCCAGCATGTCGTCCGGCGTGAACTGATCCTTGGCCTTGAGATCGTCGCGGATCTGGCGCGCGCGCGCGCCGAGATCGTAGCCGCCGTCGCCGAGCTTGGCGAAGTCCGGGCTTTCCCAATCCAGCGTGCGCGCATTCGCCGTCCAGATGCGTTGTGCTGGCGGATTTGGCAAGCGTGGGTAGTCGCCTGGCGCCAGCCAGCCATCCCATCCGGTGCCGGGTTGGCTCCAGTCCGACGGCAGCAGCGGGTCGTAATTGTTGCTGCGTTTCGGAATGCGCCCGGCAATGGTCCAGCCGATGTTGCCGGCGCGGTCGCCGACGACGAAATTCTGTGGCGGCATGCCGCTGAGGTTCGCTATCTCGATCGCCTCGTCCACATCTTCGGCGGTATCCATGTGCGCAAATTCCACATTGAGGCCGCCTGGCTGCAAGGCCGTCCACGCGAGCGCCAGCGGCGTGCCATCGGCGTCCTCGCCGAGGATCGGACCCCATTCGGTATCGCGCAGAGTGATCTTTTCATCCGGCGCATTGTGGATTTTGATCACTTCTTCACTTTCTTCCACTGCTTTCCAGCCGGAACCGTCGCGATAGCGACTCTTGTTGGCGGGATCGAGATTCACACGCACCCAGTCCATCCAGTCGCTGTAGCTGTTGGTGAAGGCCCAGGCGACATGACGGTTGCTGCCGGCGACCAGCACCGGCAGGCCGGGCAGGGTGACGCCGATCAAGTCTGTGGTTTCGCCCTGGCGGCGCGGGTTGGGATATTCCAGCCGGGTGCGGAACCAGATGTTCGGCACGCGCAGACGCAAGTGCATGTCGTTGGCGACGATCGCGGCATGGGTGACGGTCAGCGCACCGTTCACCGCGAAACCATTGCTGCCGGGCGTCGTCGCTCGTTCGCTCGGGGCGGCCGGGATGTGCAACAGTTTCGGATCGAGTTTGGAGATATCGATGTCCGCAACAGACGGCAGTGTTGGATACTTCATCGGCGGACCGAGCAAGGGCGCATCCCACGGGCCGCCGCTGGCGGAAAGGAATTTGTATACGTTGTCGCCCAGCGCTGCCTTGATCTTCGCGAATCCCAGTTCGCGCGCGTTGGTCGAGTCGCTCAGGTCGAAGAACATCGCATCCATCACCAGCAGACTGTCGGCCTCACTCCACGGTGCCGGCCGCGAATTCAGCAACCAGTATTCCCATGGCCGTGAAGCGAGCGCAGCCAGTCCGGCATTGACGCCGTCTCGATAGGCGGTGAGTTCGGAACGATCCTCCGGCGCCAGCGTGCTGAGAACCTGCATCGCGCGCGTGCGCATGCGGAACGCACGGTGCTGTTTGTCCAGCGGCAATGCCGCAGATCCAACCAATTCCGCCAACTCGCCTGCGGCCATGCGCCGCATCAGGTCCATTTCAAAGTAGCGTTCCTGCGCATGGACGAAACCGAGTGCCCAAGAGGCATCATTGCGGTTGGCGGCATAAATGGTGGCCGTACCGAGCGCATCGCGTTCGATGGTTGTTGTAGCGGTCACGGCGCCCCGGATTTGGCCACTCAGTTGCGGCAGACTCGCACGCAGGGCGAGCCACGCACCAGCGAACGCGAGCACGAGCAAAATACCGATAACGAACAGCAGACGGCGCAGCAACGAGCGACGTTGTTTTGGCATGGCGGGATACACGAGAGTCGAAACCGCAATGGTAAGGCATTCGGCGCGCTCGCTGTTGCGGTATCGGGCTATCGGCAAGTGTGGCTGCGGCGCTATGCTGGCATCGCGAACCAGGGCAGCATGAACGAACATGGGACGGCACGAACACGACGGCATGAACACCAGCGATGATGGCGTCAGCAGCACAGTGACCGAACCGACGGTTACCTTGATCCAGCGCATTCGAGCGGGCGACACCAATGCGCGCGAGTTGCTGTTGCGCCGTTTTCTGCCGTTGTTGCGGCGCTGGGCGCACGGCCGCCTGCCGCGGCAGATGCGCGATCTGAACGAGACCGACGATCTGGTTCAAGTCACCTTGGTCAAGGCACTGGCGCGGTTGGATCAATTTGAAAGTGCCGGTCCCGGTGCGTTTCTGGCCTATCTGCGCCAAGCTTTGCTCAATCAGGTGCGCGATGAGATCCGACGCCATCAGCGCCGTCCCGAGCATGCGCAAATCGATGTCGAAATGAGCGATCCCGACGCGCCCGCCTTGATCGAGCGCATCGTTGGCAGCGAGCGCGTACGCGCTTACGAGCAGGCGCTGGCCACCCTGCCCAAGCGCCAGCAGGGCTTGATCGTGATGCGGGTGGAATTCGGCATGAGTTATCCGGAAATCGCGGTCGAGGTTGGCAGCACGCCCGATGCAGTGAGGGTGATGGTCGCGCGTGCCATCGTCCAGCTCTCGCGAGCGCTCGGCGGAAGTCAGGAGTAACGCACGTCGTGTTCGGTTCGCACACAGCCTGACGTTTCTGTGAATACTGGCTACCCCAGAAGACCGACCGGAAGACCGAACGGATGAAACCCGATCCCAAGACTACAGCCGAACTGGAACGACTCGCCGCCCGCATCGTTGACGATGAGCCAGTGAACTGGCGCACGCTGACGCTACCCGCCTCGGGCAGCGATCAGGCCCTGCACGGCCTGCGCGAAATGGAACAGCTGGTGCAAGGTTTTCGTCATTTGCAGCTCTGCGATGGACGCGATGCGCCACGTCCGGGGCGTTCGCATTTCGGAGCGTTGACCCTGCTGGAACCTCTCGGTAGCGGTGCGCAAGGCGATGTCTGGCGCGCCTATGATCCGATGCTTGATCTGCATGTCGCGCTGAAATTGCGCAAAGTGGAATCCGGCACTCTCGCACACGATTTCCTCGACGAAGCGCGCCGGCTCGCGCGCGTACGCCAGGCGAATATCGTCAGCGTCTACGGCGCGGCGGTAAATGAAGGTCGGGCGGGGTTGTGGACTGAACTGATCCACGGTACGTCGCTGGCCGAACTGCTCGCCGAGGATGGCCCGCTGCCGGCCGAGGAAGTGCGCGGCATCGGTCTGGATCTTTGCCATGCGCTGGCTGCCGTGCACCGGCACGGGTTGGTGCATGGCGACATCAAGGCGGAAAACGTGATGCGCGAAGTGTCCGGGCGCATTGTGCTGATGGATTTTGGTGCGGCGCGTGAACTAGATGCGGCGCACGCGGCGGTAATTTCCGGCACGCTTCACTATCTGGCGCCGGAAGTGCTGAGCGGCGCACCATCGTCGCCGGCGCGCGACATCTACGCGCTCGGCGCGCTTTTGTTCCGGCTGCTCAGCGGCGTTTACCCCTGCGACGTAAAGGATGTGCAAGGTCTGTTGCGATTGCAAGACGACAGCAAGCGCCTGTGTCTTGTCGATCTGAAACCCGATGCGCCCGCAGGCCTGATTCGTGCAATCGAATGTGCGATCGAGCGCAATCCGGCAAAGCGTCACGCCAGCGCGTTGGCATTCGCAACTGCGTTGGCGCCGTCGTCGCCACAAGCGGCGAGCAAGTCGCACGTCACGTCGTTTGCCCTCGCCGCCATGGTGTGTCTAGCCGTGCTGGGATTGGCGCTGGGCTTCGGCCGCTGGCGTGACGCGCAGATGCCCGCATGGCAAGCCGACGCAGCGTTCTACCGTATCGATGCGCGCGGCAGCGCGGCATTGACCGACGGAGCGGTCATTGCGGTCGGTGACCGCCTCGCGCTGAAATTCCGCAGCGACCGTCCAGCCTATGTATACATTTTCGACGACGATGGCTCGGGTGAAGCTGCCGTGCTGTTTCCGCTGGATGGCATCGATCCGGTCAATCCACTGGCTGCGAACACGGCATACCAGTTGCCGGGCGAGTCCGACGCGACAGCACTGACCTGGCAGGTCAGCAGCCAGGCCGAGCGCGAGGAGTTCGTGGTCCTGGCCGCCGATCAGCCGCAACCGGAACTTGAGCGTACGGTCGCGGCCTGGCAACGCGCCGTCAAACCAGCCACGGGTGCATCGCGTGGTGCGCTGGTCCTGGCGCCGGGTCCGAGCGATGCCGAAATCGCCAGCGCCTCGTTGCGTGCGGTATTGGGCAAGCTGGGAACCGACACGACGCATCTGCGGCGCTGGCGTTTCGTCTTTCCGCATACCTCGCCGTAGTCGTGCCGGCGACGCGGATCGATTTTTGTCATTCAACAAATCTGTGTGCCCGACGAAATACTCGTTGTTTATGGCAAGATGAAGCCAGTATCGCCGTTTCCCGGGCATCGACACATGCGTTTGCAAGGTTGCGAAGCGGGGCAGATCTTTTTTGTCAGGCGCGTCCTTCTCGTCAGGCGAGCGCTTGTGCATGCAGTGGCGGGAATGTTGCTGCTCTGCGCATCCGCGTGTCCGGCAGCCGAGCCCTCGGTCGATGTGCGCATCGACAAGATTTACCTCGCGCTCGGACAAGGTGATCTGGCGACCGGGGCTGATCTGAGCGCCGCGCTGTTCAATCAGACTGCCGATGCCGACGCGCACCGCGCTGCGGTGCTACAGGCGCGTCTGGATGTGCTCGGCGAACACTCGGAGCTTACCAAACCGGAAGGTTTGGCTTTGCGCGATGCGATACAGCGCTATGCCGGGCAGCACGCGAAAGTACGCAGTCTGGATGACCGGCTGCCGATCGCCGAAGCGTTGGAGCACAGCGACCCACAGACGGCGCTGAAGCTTGCGGAACAATTATTGGCAGCACCCGGACACCGGACCGATGAGGATGTGGGCGAGTTGCGTTCCGCGGAAGCGCGCGCAGCCATCCTGGTCAACAACGGACAGCTCGAACTGGCGCAGACTGCGGCCCGTGTCGCGCTCGATGTCTGGCGCAAACGGCACGGTTTGCGCAGCGCCTGGCACGAGGTCGAGCTTTACGACATCATCGGCACCGCCGATTCCTATGCGGGTAGCAAGAGCCGCGCAATCGAACAGTTCAACCTAGGTTCCGCACTTGCCATCGCCAGCTTCGGCGCCGACAGCGTGGCCCGCATCCGCATCGACACCGAGCGCGCGCGCGTGCTGGCCGATGTGGGCCGCAACGCCGAAGCGCTGGCGATCAGTGAGGCGGTGCTGTCGGCCACACGACAGCGCTACGGCGACCACAGCATCGAAGCGGTAAAGTCGGAGTCGATGATTGGCGCGCACCTGCAGGAAATAGGCGACTACCCGTCGGCGCGCGAGCGCTATGCGCATGCCGAGGCGGCGCTGGCGTCGCTGCCGAATGCGCCAGCCAACGATCGCGGAATCATCGCCAACAATTACGGTAACCTGCTGCAGGAAATGGGCGAAGAAGACGCGGCACTGGGGCAGTATCGCCAGGCGCTCGATGCATTCGGCGATGACGAGCAGACCACCCACGTGCGCGCCATTGTATCCACGGGCATGGGCAATACCGAGTTTCGCCTCAAGCATTTCGAGGCGGCGATTGCGGACTATGAGCGTGCGCTCGCGTTGCGGGAAAAGTCCGACGGCAAGAACAATCCCGGGCTTGGCTTCACACTGGAAGGACTCGGTTCGTGCGCGCTCGCGCTCAAGCGCTATGTCGATGCCGAGCAATATTTTCGGCGCGCACTCGAGGTGCGCGGTCGTGCCTTGCCGCCGCATCATCCGACCCTGGCGCCGTTGAACTTTGGTCTAGCCTTGGCGTATTCGGGGCAGGGCCGCAGCGACGATGCGTTTCGTTATGCCACGCTGACCGCGGAAAATCAGCAGGCGATGCTGGCAACCTTTGCGACGGAATTCTCCGAGCGTCAAAGCGTTGCGTATCGCGAGCTGTTGCAGCCGGCAACGGCGCTGGTTGTCACCTTGGCCGCGCAGCGCGGCGATGCCGACAGCATCGCTACCGCGTGGCGTCTGGCGATGGTCGAGCGGGGTCTGGTTGCACGTGCGCAGGCGCATCGGCTGGCTGCAGCGCGATCCGTGCACGATCCGGCGCTGGCCGAGGCATGGCGATCATGGCGAAAGGCGAACTCCGCGCTGGCTGAAGCCTGGCTCGGCACGGACACCACGGCCGAGCGCATGGCACAACTGCGAGCCGAGTCCGAGAACGCCGAGCGGGGGTTGTGGGAGCGTGCCGGCCATCATCCGGGCTCGGGCGCCGCCAATTCAATGGGCGTCGCGGATCTCGCTCATGCGTTGCCGGCGGATGGCGTCTTGATCGCGTTTACCGAAGGCGTCGCCGATGACCCTGCGCGCCTGATGGTCGCCGGCGACCAGCTGACGCCAGAGGATTGGTACGCGTTTTCGCTCAGCGCGGACTCGCAACCCAGCTTGCGCCGTGTCGGCGGCATTGATGCACTGACTGCCGAAGTGAACGCTTGGTATATGGAATTGCGCGATCCGGCTTCCGACCCCGCGCAGTTGCGCAACAACGGCTTGGCGCTACGGCAGACACTGCTCGATCACGTCATCGGCTCGGCCGCCAAACGCCAGTTGTTCGTCGTCCCGGAAGGCGAGTTGTTCCGGGTGAGTTTTGCGGCGTTGCCCGGCGATTCCCAAGGCTATCTGATCGAAGGCGGCACGCGTGTTCACACCCTCGCGCACGAAAGCGATCTTGCGTTGCCGTCCGTGCCCTCGGATTCGACCAGTGCGCTGCTCGCGGGCGCACCGAATTTCTCCGTGTCGTCCCCGGCGGTCGTGTCGACACAGCGGCAGCTCTGCCTTCGTGCGGCACGACAGGGGTTTGCGGCGATCCCGAATGCCGCACGCGAACTTGACGATTTGCGCGGCGTGCTGTCTGGATCGACCACCGGATCGCAGGTAAAGTTGATCGTAGGTGCCGATGCGACCAAGGAGAACGTGCTGGCTGCGTTGCCAGGCGCCAATATCGTCCACTTCGCCACGCATGGCTTCAGTTTCGATGAAAGCTGCGGCGAAGAGCCAGGCACGCGTGGCGTGACATTGAAGCGCGAAAGCGAAGCGGCCACTTCCAGCGCGGAAAGTGCGTCTGCAATATCAGGGCTCGCGTTCGCCGGTGCCAGTGTCGCCTTGGGCAGCAGCTCTGCCGGCGTGCTCAGTGCTGGCGAACTCGCGACCTTGGACTTGTCGCATGTGGACTGGATCGTGCTGTCCGCCTGTGATTCCGGCTTGGGGCCGATCGGCCGCAACGAAGGCGTGTTCGGCATGCGCCGCGCCTTGCGCCTGGCCGGCGCGCGGACCGTGGTGATGAGCCTGTGGCAGGTCGACGACGCCGCTACCGCCGATTTGATGGAATCGTTGTATCGGCAACGATTTGTGGAGCACGCGGATGTGCCCGATGCCATGGCGGCGGCAATGCGCTCGGTGATTGCCGCGCGCCGAGCTGCGGGTCAGTCCGATCATCCCTACTACTGGGCCGCGTTTGTCAGCGAGGGTGGTTGGCGGTAGCGGCAGTGCTGACTGTTCAAACTGGCAAAATCGATATCGACTGACGATTTTGTCGTGCAGATGTTCGGCTAACCCATTCACCGGCGTTTACTCCAATAAGCCACTACGAGTGGTTCGCTCTGGAGCAACGCAATGAAGCTGAAGTCATGGGTGTTCGGTCTGGCCTTTCTCGCCAGCGGTCTGGGCCTTTGTGGCGCAGCGCGGGCGAATCAAACGATTTGTGTCGATATCACGAATCCTGCCAGCCCAAACCTGATCACCTCGCTGCAGCAATGGGCAAATTCGGGCACCGGCACGATCACGATCGACGTGGCGGCGGGAACCTATGGCCTGAGCGGCAACTTCACACAATTTTCGAGCGCCAGCCTGAACTTGCTCGGAGGATTTGCGCCGGGAACCAATTGCGATACTTCGCAACGCAATCTCGGTACGCAAACCACCATTCTGGACGGTGGCGGCAGCGTCCTGTTTCTTGAGCCGGATGCATCGTTGATCATCGACGGGATCACCCTGCGCAACTATACCGGTTCGCAGGAAATCGCCGGCCAGAACGTACGCGGCGTGGAGATATCGACGATCACCAATGCCGCCAATTTGTTTGTGAGCCGCTTTGTTGCCCAAGCTGATTCGAGTGTGTACTTCCACAATGGCAGCGGCGACACCAACGGCTCGATTACCGTGGAAAACTGTCTGGTTCACGGCCAGTCGAATACAACGCCTGCCGGAATTGCCGCGTTGCATATCTCGACGTGGGGGAACAACGCCTACGTCATCAACTGCACCGTGGCCGACAACGCCATCGAAGGGATGGAACTGGAAACGCAAAACTCCGGCGAGCTGTTCGTTTACAACACGATTGCTTATTACAATAATGAAGACTATGCCGACATCGCTACGGGTAACGTCAGCAATCCTCCCAGCATTGCCTATTCGATGTTTTCCCAGTTCCCGTCATCGCCGACCCTGAATGCCTCCGGTTCCCACAATATCCCCCTGAATGTCCCTTGTTGCAGCACGCCGATGTTCGTTGCCGAAGGCAGCGATTACCATCTGCAGAATTCCTCTCTGGCCGTCAACGCCGGTACCTCATCGCCGGTTCCATTGACTCTGCCGCAAACGGATATTTCCGGCAACGCGCGCTGGGTCGGCAGCGCGCCGGATATGGGCGCCTACGAATCGCTGGTGAACAACAATCACCTCATCACCGTTACCAACACCTCGGACAGCGTCAGCACGGTGGGTTCGTTGCGCTGGGCCATGAGCAGCGCGCCGCTGAACAGCCTGATCACGTTCAATCTGGGTAACAACTGTCCTTATGCCATCGTGTTGCAGAGCCCGTTGCCGGACATTTCCGGTGGCCAGCTCATCATCGACGGCACGTCGCAGGCGGGTTGGAGTGCAAATACCGACACTGCCGACTTCACGGCTAATATCTGCGTCTTTGTTGTCACCAATCAGAGCATCCCGTATGCGCTGCATGTGCCATCGACGGCGTCGAGCAACACCAGTCTGGTGGTGCGTGGACTGGGCGTTGCCGGTTTCAACGATGCCGCCATCAAACTCGAGAGCGGCACCAATCACGTTATTGCAGGGAACGTGCTCACACCTCTGGTGGCCGATCTCGGGCTGTTGGGCGTGGGTCCGAACCACGATGGCGTGTATCTCGGCGGCAGCGCGACGAATTCGACCGTCGGCGACAACAGCAACCCCGCCCTGTTCAATCTGATCTCCGACTCGACCAATGTCGGCATCCACATCGACGGTAGCCTCGGTAACGGAAGCGCCAATCATGTCGTCGAGGGCAATCTGATTGGTGTTGCGCCGGATGGCACTACGGCTTCGGGCAACGGCACGGGTATCGAGATCGATTATTCGCCAGGCAACGTCCTCGAGAACAATGTCGTGGTTAACAATGCGACGGCGGGCGTCGTGATCAACGGTTCATCATCCACTCAAAATCTCGTGCAGAGGAATATCATCGGGGAAACTCCTGCCAATGCCCAAGCCGCAGGTAACGGCGGCCCAGGGATTCTGGTCGAAGACGACGCCTACAACAACCTGATCGGGGCGCTACCCGGCAGTTTCTACGGTGGCAACGCCATCAACTACAACCGTGCACAAGGCGTTTTTATTTCCAGCGCCGCCGCTGGAAATCTGGTGCTGGCGAATGGCATCTTTTCCAATGCCGGTTTGGCGATCGACCTGGGCGCAGCAGGCGCGACGGCGAATCAAAACCCGCAGGTAGCCAACACCGGCCTGCCCAACGAGCTGCAGAACTATCCGATAATCACGAATGCATTCCGCACTGCCACGGCTGAGTGGGTGCAGGCTACGGTGACGACATTCGCCAATCAGGCGGTACAGATCGATGTCTATGCCGCACCGAGTTGCATCAGTTCAGGACATGCATATCCCCGCGGTGGCGGTGGCACTGACGAAGCGCATGTCATGGTGCAGACCAACGCCAGTGGCGTAGCGAATTTCTGGATCAAGTTCAACTCGTTAGGTGGGCAGAACCTGCCATTCCCTTATACGCTCGGCGCGACAGCGACGTCTGTCGGCAACGGGCACAACGACACCTCCGAAATCGGCACCTGCGCCACTGAATCGAACGACATGATTTTCCGCGACGATTTCGAAGCTCATTGAGACGGGCCACATCGGCAATGCTTGAAGAGAAGTGTGACTGAACAGCGGAATCGGGATTTGCATATGCAGCCATCCAACTTGAATTGTGCCATTACCGCGGAAACTGATCCGTTACGAGAACCTTCTCCGTTCGCGCATGGCTACGGGAAGTTGTTGGACAAGACGCAGGAACCGGTCGCGGTGTACGCAGAATTCCTCGCCGCGATCGAACGGCGCGATGTCGATGCCGTACTCGCTGCACTCAGTGACGACTATGGGCGCGGGCTGCGCAAGTCGCGCGCCAAGGCCCGGTTCAACGTGCTGTTCGAGCTGTGGTGCGATACCTATCCGCGCCACCAAGGTGTCACGGCGTGCTTCATCGATGGCGATACGGCGACCATGGAAGCGCAGGTGGAAGTCGAGGGTGCGTCATTGCCAGGACGCGTCACCCTGGTGCACGATGGTGCGACATGGCGTGTCGGCTCGGAACGCTGTGCCGATGGACGTACCCGAATTCCGGTGAGCAGGCTTTCTCCATGCAAACTGACATGAGAACTCGCCACAGCGCTCGCCCGCATTTTGTGGCCATCGCGCTGTGCGCGTTCGCTGTCGGTGCGCTGCATGCCAGTGACAATCCAAGCAAAGGCTTGCGTTTCGACAGTCCCGGCGTGCTCGATCTGGCCGAGCGCACGCAGAAACTGATTGGTGACGCCATTCCGGTCTCCGCACTGGCGCTGGCGGATGTCGAGAAAATTTTCGCTGCACCGACACTGAGCGAAGAACAGCCGTCGCTGCTGTTCTCCGACGACGTGTATGGCTGTACAACGCCGTCGAAGGGCCGACCGTCGAAGGACTGCTCGCTCGAACACGAACGCCAATGGATCGATGCCGCGGGCGGTGCAGTCAAACGCGAAGGAAAGCGCTTGAGCATTGCTCCCGAGAAGGGCGCGCCGGTGGTGTTCGTCGACTGGAATATGCCGGAGACGAAGACGGCCGACGGTGACGAAGAAACGCATTGGTATCTTGGTCGTCTGGGTGGCAGCGGTTACTATCGCGTCGAAGTGCAATTTGGTCATGACGCGCCGGGCAGTTTCCTGATCAACCCCAGGAGCGGGAAAACGGCCTTTGTGCACAATGGCAGCGACGTGGCTGTGCCGGCGCCGGATGGCTTGCACCTGGTCACGTTCAACACCGACGATCCGCCGTTGAGCATCCGCGTTGCCGCATTGGACGCAACCGGACCTAGCATTCAGATCCAGTGTGACGCAGGCGAGGACGTCGGTCATGTGCAGGCTCAGTTAAAAGGCTGGCACGACGCGCACAGCCTTGATCTGGAGATCGATGTCCGCGCCGCCCGCAGCAAACTCGCGCACAGGATCGCACTGCGCCTCACGCAAAATAGCGCGGGTTGGAGCATGGCCACACCCAACCCGGCGCAACTTGCTGCGATCGGCTTCACCTGCCGTTAGCTGATCATTGCTGACCTGTCGATGTTCGCATCGACTGCTCCAGGGCGTTTGTTACGGGAACCCCCGAATCCCGGAGCAAGTCAGGATGAATCTCGCGGTCGCGTCTTTCCTTCCCGCCACCTTCTTCGTCGAACCGTCGCCAGCTTCCGATCCAAAGCGCGCGTATCGCGACTATCTCGCCGCTATTCGGCGTCGCGATATCGAGGCGGTGCTTGAAGCCATGACCGATGATTACGGACGGCAATGGCGCGCACTGCGCCGAACCCGCGACTTCGGGCCGACATTCGATCTGTGGTGCGCGAATCAGGCTGGCGAAGTCGAAATTACAGCGGTCTACCTTGATGGCGACATGGCCGTGCTCGAGAGCCAGGATGGCGATGCTTTTTCCCGTATCGAAATGCACTACGTCGATGGAGGCTGGCGCGTCGCTGGGGAACAGTACCTGCGCGCCAAACGCATGCTCTCCACCGGATAATCCAGCCACCGATGCCCGGTGAGCAGATCAGGAACCGCTGCTCTCGATCCGCTCCACGCCCTGAAAACCACGCGGCGGGCTGCTGCCGCGTTGCGCGCGGTTGCCGTTGCATTCGACCAAGTCGGCCCATTTGAGAATCAGTTTTCGCTGACCGACCCAGAGCGTGACTTCGCCGTTGCCTTCGGCAACGACGGCGATGCCGACAACCTGTCCAGTCACAAGGTCGCCGGTACGGTATCCGTGAGGCCACTGAAGCAGTCGGTGCCACGATTGGCTATCTGCCGCCGTATTCCCCGGATTGGAATCCTATCGAAAGGCTCTCGCCAAGCTCAAAGCGTTGCTACGCAGAGCCGCCAAATGCTCTGTCGGAGCGTTGTGGGGCGAGATCGGCCATCTGCTTGACGTATTTTCTGCCGCCGAATGCAGTAACTACTTCATGTCATCTGGCTATGTATGCAGATAAATCAAAAATGCTTTAGCGACAAGTCAGCCAACGCCATAAAACATGGCCGCTCTGAACGAAAAACGGATGTCCCTTTTTGTCCGATTCCGGTTCGTCGCAGGTCTTTTGAGCACCCGTGGCTCCTACGTACCATGCGCTACACATCGGCACATGGAGATACCCAATATCTGCTTCTGAAACGGCCCTGCGCATAGCTGATGTTCGGACATCGTTCGCCATCGCTCCTGCCTGAGCGCTGCCGACGTGTCCTTGTCGGCCAAGCTACGCAGACACTCACCGACGGCTGCCGCAAAAAAAAAAGCGAAACGGTCCGTCAGTCTCGAATTTCCACGAGGATTACTCATGAATACTACCCGCATGTTTCACACATTCGCTTCCCTCGTTATGGCTGCCTTTTTCTTCGTTGGCCAGTCAGCACAAGCCCAACAAACCCACCACCGGCAGTTCGTCGTTTCGGCCGAGGTTGTGAACGACAGCAATGCCCATTCCGCGACGGCACCCCCGCCTGACCTCTACGGATTGCAAGCGACATTTACCCAGGTCAATCCGACAATAGGACCCAACGCGGACGGCAGCGACCTCTGGCCGTGCTTCGGATACGGCACCGCCTTTGGCCCGAACACCGACTGCCCAACCTTGGGTAACCCTTCGATTCCATTCCCCGTCGGTGGCGTGGTCGTCGGTGTTCCGCAGTACGTCTGGAAGCTGCAGAACAACACCGGCTATGGTTATGGCAACGGCGACGGCAACGGCAACGGTTGCGATGCGCTCGTCAACGGCACTACCGGCCCGCTCGGGCCCAACTACAAACCGTGTGGTCAAATTGCCACGTGGTATGAAGACGATACCAACGACACCACCGATGATCTGCTTCAGCGCATCGTGGTTACCCAAGGCGATCGCATCGTGTATGACTCAGGGACCGTGGACTATGGTCCGGCGGGACCAAGTGTGACCTATCCCGTTACGGTCATCCTCAGCACCGACGCCAACTTCGGCTTTTGGCCGACGGCAGGCGAGGGCACCGGCCCCAACAACGGCAACTGCTCCGGCGACAGCGGTTATCCGCTCACAGCCGCCGCTAACCCGGGGGAAGTCTATGTCCTCAAGGGTGGCAGCACCTGCCGTGAACCAGTGCCAGGATTGGCCACCTTTACCACGTCGACCGTGCTCGCCACACCTATATATACCAAGCAGACGGGTACTGCGTGCACATCAAAAGGCGTCGCCAGCCCGTGTTATACCGTCGAGTGGAACAGAAGGAGTGAAATTCGCCAGGACTTCAATATTTTCTTCGAGTAAGTAGTTGCAGCAAGGCTTCGCTAGCGCACATGCCCCTGTTGCCAGTGTATGGCTTTGACCAACGTCCCACGCTCGGGTGTTTGCCTGAGCGTGGGACGCTGCATTGATCCGCAAGAAGCCAAAGCTGCTGCGTGTCATTAAAGCAAGAGAAACATGAACCGACTCGCGGAGACATTTGATGTCCTTTTCCGAAACTGCGCTGTTAGTCATCGACGTCCAGGAATCGTTTCGCCACCGCTCCTACTGGTGCGATTCTGACGTGCCCTTGTTTGTACAGCGACTGCAGACGCTCATTAATGGTGCAAAAATGCGCCACATACCCGTCGTGCAGATTTTTCACGTCGAAGATTCCGGAGCCTTTGCTCTTGCCTCGGGTTACGTCGTGCCTTTTGCAGGACTTTCCCTCAAGGCAGATGCGGTCTTCTACAAGCGCAGTCACAGCGCGCTGATCGGCAGTGGCCTCGACGTTTGGCTGGTCCGGCACGGTATTCGTCGTATCATCGTTTGCGGTATCCGCACCGAGCAGTGCTGCGAAACCACCACACGGCATGCTTCCGATTCCGGCTACGAGGTCGACTACGTCACGGAGGCCACGCTCACATTCGCCATGACCGATCGCCACGGAAGGCAGTGGAGCGCCGAGGAGATCAAGTCGCGCACCGAGCTCGTGCTGAATGGTCGTTTCGCGCGCATTGTCAGCGTCGAAGAAGCGCTTGCTGGCAGGTTGGAGTTGTCAAAGCGTGAACTCCGGAGCAGGTTCGGACTGCGGTAACGATTGTGGCTGGGCTCTACCGTTGATGGGAATTCCGAAAGGGCCAGTGAACCTTGTATCTTCATCCGGCTCGCGCACTCACTCGGCATGCCTGCGCATCCTTGCTCCGGAAATAATGCGAAAGCCCGTCTCGCGCGCATGGAGAACAAAATGACGAAAAACCACATCTATTCCGTCACCATCAAATGGACCGGCAACACCGGCACAGGGACTGCCGATTATCGCGGTTACTCGCGCCAGCACGAAATTTCTGTCGATGTGCGCAAGTTGACCATACCGGGATCGTCCGATCCGGCATTTCGTGGTGATGCAACGCGATGGAATCCGGAAGAACTGCTGGTTGCTTCGGCATCCGCGTGTCACCAGCTTTGGTATCTGCATTTGTGCGCCGACGCAGGCATCGTCGTTGTTGCCTATATCGATCATGCCGAAGGGGTGCTGGAAGAATTGGCGAACGGATTGGGACGTTTCAGTAGCATCACCCTGCGGCCTGAGGTGTCCATCAAACCAGGCTGCGACGTAGCCAAGGCGAGCGCCTTGCATGATGCTGCTCACGTCAAGTGCTTCATCGCGAACTCGCTCAATTTACCGGTTCTCTGCGAACCTAAAATCCTCATCGCTTGAGAGCACTCGTATTGCCGTGGTAACTGCGACGAACAAACCAAGGGGCATGCGCTGATGCGACGAATCCAGGTCTATGTCGTCGTTCCGCCGCGCCTGCTGCTGCTCGATATCGCCGGGCCGCTCGAAGTCTTGCGCCGAACCAACCAGGTGCAGAACGCGGTGCGTTTCGAGGTGCATTACATCGGACCATCTTCCTCGTTGCAGACCTCGATCGGCATCACCATCGCAGCGATTGAACCGTTGCCGGACGCACTACCCAAGGGAGCCTGGGTCGTACTCGCCGGTGATGTGGAAGACGTCATGATGTGCAGCGGCGAGGTCCTTCCCGGTCCATCGTCCGAGGATGCCATCGATGAGCAAGCCATCGTCGACTGGCTTGGCCCGGCCATCCGGCCCAGTCATAAAGTGATCTCGATCTGTTCCGGTGCATTGCTGGCCGGGCGGGCCGGTCTTCTGGATGGACTTGCCTGCACTACCCATCATTCCTGCTGCGAAGAACTGGCGAGGCTCGCGCCCAAGGCCAAGGTGCTGGACAACCGTTTGTATGTGGAGGATGGCGAGTGTTATTCCAGCGCTGGAATCACCACTGGCATCGACTTGATGTTGCATATCATTGCCCAGGTCACTGATCAATCCTGCGCGGTCGCCGTGGCGCGCTATTTGGTCGTCTATCTGCGCCGCAGCGGTGCCGATCCGCAGCTATCGCCGTGGCTGGAAGGGCGTAACCACATTCATCCTGCCGTGCATCGTGTGCAAGACGCCATCGCTGGTGATCTCGCGGCCTCATGGACTTTGAGCAAATTGGCCAAGCTAGCCGGTGCGAGCAATCGTCATCTGTCGCGCCTGTTTCATGAACATGTCGGCATGAGCATCACCGACTACAGTAACCGCCTGCGTGTGGCGCTTGCGCAGGAACTGCTCAGTCAAACGCGCCTGGACATGGAGCGGGTGGCGGAACAAGCCGGTTTCGCCTCTACGCGCCAACTGCGCCGCGCATGGCGAAAGCTTTATGGCACAGCGCCTCGGCAGGCGCGTATCGAACATCCGGCGCGCGAGGGGGCCGAGCATCTGCAGGAATAATAGTCCACTCCACTCGATGCAAGTTGCAAACGTTGGCGGTGATCTCTCGTCAGCCGCTCGTCTCGATCCGCTCCACGCGCTGGAAGCCACGCGGCAGGCTGCTGCCGCGTTGCGCGCGGTTACCGTTGTATTCGACCAGGTCGGCCCATTTGAGAATCAATTTGCGTTGACCGGCCCAGAGCGTAACTTCGCCCTTGCCTTCAGCGACGACGGCGATACCGGCGATGCGTTCGCCCTGGGTCAATTTCGCCTTCGGAATTTCGATCAACTTGTTGCCCTTGCCACCGTTGTCGAGTTCCGGCAGTTCGGCGACGGAGAACATCAACAGATGACCGGCGTTGGTCGCGACAACGATGCGGTCGCGCGCCGAGTCGTTCACGTACGCGGGTGCAAGCACATGCGCCTCGTCATCCATGTTGATGAGTTGCTTGCCGGCCTTCTTGTTCGCCAGCAGTGCTTCGAATTTCGTCATGAAGCCATAGCCGAAATCCGAAGCGAGCACGAGCTTCGTCGCCACATCGGCCATCGCCACGGTATCGAAGCGCGCGCCCGGCGCAGGCGTGAAGCGGCCGGTCAGCGGATCGCCGTTGCCGCGCGCGGAAGGTAGCGTATGGGCTGGCGTAGAATAACTTCTGCCGCTCGAATCGATGAATGCCACCTGTTGTGTGGTTTTGCCCTTTGCCGTTGCGAGAAAGCTGTCGCCTTCGCGGTAACTCAACGCGCCGGCATCGACGTCGTGGCCCTTGGCGGCTCGCACCCAGCCTTTCTCCGACAGCACCACGGTTATTGGTTCGCTTGCTACCAGCGCGGCTTCATCCAGCGCCTGTGCGGCTTCGCGCTCGATGATCGGGGCGCGGCGTTCGTCGCCGTATTTTTTCGCGTCGGCTTTCAATTCGTCCTTGATCAGCGTTTTCAACCGCGCCTTCGAGTTCAATGTCACGTTGATCTTTGCGCGTTCCTCTTCCAGCTCATCGCGTTCGGCATCGAGTTTCATTTCTTCGAGCCGCGCAAGCTGGCGCAGGCGCGTTTCAAGGATGTAGTCGGCCTGTTCCTCATCCAGCTTGAAACGCCGCATCAGCACCGGTTTGGGTTCGTCCTCGCTGCGCACGATGCGGATGACTTCGTCGAGATTCAGGAACGCCACGCGCAGCGCTTCGAGCATGTGCAGCCGGCGCTTGACCTTGGCAAGACGATGCTGCAGGCGTTTCGTCACCGTGTCCTGGCGAAAGCGCAACCACTCGACCAGAATCTGCTTGAGGTTCTTGACCTGCGGACGGCCATCGAGCCCGATCATGTTGAGATTGATGCGAAAACTCTTTTCCATGTCCGTGGTGGCGAACAGGTGCTGCATCATTTCGTCCATGTCGATGCGATTGCTGCGCGGGATCAGTACCAGGCGCACCGGGTTTTCGTGATCGGATTCGTCGCGCAGATCCTCCAGCATCGGCAGCTTCTTCGCGCGCATCTGGTTCGCGATCTGTTCGAGTATCTTCGATGGCGACACTTGATATGGCAGTGCCGTGACGACGATGTTGCCTTGTTCCTTTGTATACACGGCGCGGCAGCGTACCGAGCCGTTGCCAGTGGCGTACATCGCCACGAGTTCGTTCTTTGGCGTGATGATTTCCGCGGCGGTGGGAAAATCCGGCGCGCGCACATGCTCGCACAGCGCCGCGATGCTGGCCTCGGGTTCGTCGAGCAAGCGGATGCAGGCGGTGGCGATTTCGCGCAGATTGTGCGGCGGAATATCGGTGGCCATGCCGACCGCAATTCCCGTGGAGCCGTTGAGCAGCACATGCGGTACGCGCGACGGCAGCCATGACGGTTCCTGCCGTGTGCCGTCATAGTTTGGCGTGAAGTCGACCGTGCCTTGATCGATCTCTGCGAGCAGTAGTTCCGCGATCGGCGTGAGTTTCGCTTCGGTATAACGCATCGCCGCAAATGATTTCGGATCGTCCGGCGAACCGAAATTGCCCTGGCCGTTGATCAGCGGATAGCGATACGAGAATGGCTGCGCCATTAGCACCATCGCCTCGTAGCAGGCACTATCGCCGTGCGGATGATACTTGCCCAGCACTTCGCCGATCGCCAGCGCGCACTTGCGCGGCTTCGCCGTGGCGTCAAGGCCAAGGTCGTTCATGGCGTAAATGATGCGGCGTTGTACCGGTTTGAGTCCGTCGCCGACGAAGGGCAGGGCACGATCCAGCACCACGTACATCGAATAATCGAGATAGGCGCGCTCGGCATAATCCTTGAGCGGAATCTGTTCGTAATTGGCTTGCGGGTTCATTCGGGCAGTGTCGATTGGCAAAAAATTCAGGGTGCTGTCAAGGATGGCAGCTGCTTGATTCCCGCGATCGTGGATGGTCGCAAGAACAACAGTCTATTGTGCCGGAATCGCCAAAGAACAGTAACCGTCCCGATTACCGTGACTGTGAGGATGCGTGTATCGCCGGGATGCCGCTTGATCTGCGTCAATTGAGTTGACGGCCGCAGGTTCAGCGCGGCGCACGATATCCACCCGGAACGCCATGCGGGCTGAGTACGATCTGCCAGAGTTGGTCGTGGCGGGCGCGAAATACCGCGGCGGAGCCGGAGAGATAGAAGCGCCACATGCGCCGGAAACGATCGCCGTACTTTGCCTGCAGTTGCGGCCAGGCGGCGTCGAAGTTGTTGCGCCATGCCATCAGTGTCTTGTCGTAATCGGCGCCGAAGTTGTGCCAGTCCTCGATCACGAACAGGTTTTCGCGCGTGTCGGCGATCTGCGCGCCGGAAGGCAGCATGGAATTGGGAAAAATATACTTTGCGATCCAGGGATCAGTATGATTCAGGGATACGTTCGAGCCGATGCAATGCAACAGCGACAAGCCGTCGTCGGTCAGGCAACGGCGCACCATTTCGAAATAGGCGCGGTAGTTCTTCACGCCGACGTGCTCGAACATGCCGATCGACCAGCTGCGATCGAAGCGTTCGCTCACGTCGCGGTAATCCTGCACGCGGATCTCGATTGGCAGGCCGCGGCACAACTCACGCGCGAATTCCGCCTGTTCGTGCGACACGGTGATGCCGACACCGGATACACCGTAACGCTCGGCGGCGAACTTCAGTGCCTCGCCCCAGCCACAGCCGATGTCGAGCACGCGCATACCGGCCTTGAGTTCCAGCTTGCGACAGACCAGATCGAGCTTGGCTTCCTGTGCAGTGTCGAGGTTGGTTGCATTGTTCCAATATCCACAACTGTACACAAGTCGCTGGCCAAGCATGGCCTGGAACAGATCGTTGCCGAGATCGTAGTGATGTTCGCCAATCACATAGGCGCGGCGGCCGCGTTGCAGATTCACGAGCTTGGCCTTGAGCCATAGCCACGCATCGTCCCAGCCGCGTAGCCGCTGATCCAGTTGCGCGCTGATGACCCGGAACAGGAAGCCGTCGAGGTCATCGGTATCCCACCAGCCGTCCATGTAGGCCTCGCCGAGGCCGAGCGAACCGTGTGTCAGCGTGCGTGCGTAGAAGCGCTTGTCGTGAACATGGATGTCGGTCGGCGCATCGCCGTCGATGCACACGCCGGCCTGACCGAGCAAAGTTTCGATTTTCTGTTGCAGCAGGCTCATGATTCCATGCTCATGATCGCTGGCGGCGCAATGACCATAACAATGGGCACGCGGCCAACTGCAGGATCAATGCTGCAGCGACCGCGTAAACCGGGCCGTAATCGTACAACACGCCGAGCAAGGCGCTGCCAAGAAACCAGGCCAAGCCATAAATGGCATTGAACACGCCCATGATCGTCGCGCGTTTTTTCGGTGCGATACGTTGTGCCACCACCGCACGCAGCAGCGAATCGTGCGCGCCGAAACCGATGCCCCACATCAGCATGCCGAGTATCGCTGCACCCTCGCCACCAAGGAATACCAGTGGCGCGTACAGCGCTGGAACCAGCGTCGCCCACAACAGCACACCCAGGCCGTGTTTGTCGAACGCACGCCCAAGTACCAAGGCGGCACCTCCGGCGGCGATATTGCCGAGCGCGTACAGCACGGGCACACCGGCTGCAGGCAGTACTGCATCCTTGGTCAGATGGAATGCGATCAGGGCGAAGTCGGCGTAGCCGGCGGCAATCAGCGCGGTCGCGACAAGAAAGACTTTCAGTTCGCGTAGCGCCTGCGCGTCGTCGGGGATTGGCTTGGGCGCACGATCCAGTTCGTGCGGTTGCGGATAACGCAGGCGAGCGACGATCAAGGTCGCCAACGCGGCCAGCGCGGGCAGCAGCAACCACGCGAACGCGTGCCGGTAGCTGCCGTGCAGCCACAACACCAGGGCGGCGATCAGGGGGCCGAGCGTGGCGCCGGTCTGGTCGAGCGCTTCATGCAGGCCGAATGCCCAGCCGGCGCCGCCCATACCTTTTGCGGCGTGGCTGAGCATCGCGTCGCGCGCGGGCGTGCGCAAGGCCTTGCCGGAACGCTCCAGAATAATCAGCGCCGCCGCCATCGGCCAGTTGCCGGCCAGGGCCAGCGCGGGAACCGCAAGCAGGTTGATAGCGTAACCCAGGATCGTGATCGCCCAGTAACGCTGGGTGCGATCGGCGAGTACACCGGTGCCCAGCCGCAGCAGATAACCGAGCAGCTCGCCCGCGCCGGCAACGATCGCCACGATCGCGCCAGTGGCGCCGAACGTGCCGAGAAATGGTCCGGTGATCGAACGCGAGCCCTCGTAGGTCATGTCCGCGAACAGACTGACCACGCCGATCAACACGACGAACTGCAAGGCGCTGCGCGCCGGTTTCCCGGACTTGACTGCTTCGGTCATCAGCGCACCACGGTCACCGAACAGGAGGCGTGATCGATAACCTGACGTGACACCGACCCGACCAGCCAGCGTGTAAGCAGGTTCTTGCCGCGATGGCCGAGGGTTTTATCTGTCGGTCGGGAGCCGTCGTAGGCAATGAGAATGTGCTTGAACATGATCACGTCTCCGATTTTGCCACTGCCGCGACCGGTTCGGGTTCGTCGCGCGGTAGCAGATGGCGCGGCAGGAAGAACGCATTCGCAATCAGGGTCGGAATGACCGCGCTGCCGACCACGGTGGCGATGATATAACTGTATTGCGCCTGGCTGACGATGTGATGGTTCAGGCCATACAAGGCTGAAATACTGCCGAAGGTGAGTCCGGTGGACATCAACAGGGTTGTATACATCGCCTCACGCCGTGGCGAATGGAATGCCTGGGTCATCGGATACACGCCGACGAGTTTCGTTGCCATCTTGGCGCCGAGCAGAACAAGGAAGATGCCAAAGCCCGAAACCAGTGCCGGCACCGAAACGAACGAGCCGGCACGAATGAAATAGAACGGCGTGAGGAAGCCGAGCGTCAGGGTGCGCAGGCGCCGGATCAGCGCGTGATCCTTGCCGACCGTGCCGGCCAGGATCATGCCGACGACATAGGCTGGCAGCACCGCTTCGCTGCCCGCCCACATTGCGAGCGCGCCGAGGCCGAACAGGATCAGCAGCAGAAATTTGGTTTCCAGTTCCGATGGCCGATTACCGTAATGCTTGAAGAAACGCGGCGTAATCCAGGGCAGGATCACAAAAGCAACAATGCTGATTACTGTAAAAATCAGCGTTTTCAGCGTGAATGGCGCAAACATCAGGCCGAGCGCCAGCACCGTCGCCAGATCGTTGATGAAGCACGCCGCGAGTACACCCTTGCCGTATTGCGTGCGATTGAGTCCCAACTCCAGCATGACCGCATAGACCACAGCGACCGAGGTGGTTGACAAGGCGACGCCAGTCAGCCAGCTTGCGTCGACTGACCAGCCCAGCCACCAGCGTGCGACGGCAGCGCAACCCAGAAACGGTGCGATGAAGCCGACGAGGCCGATACCAAAGGCTTCCTTGCCATTCTTGCGCAGCGCGTCCGGATCGAGCTCGATGCCGGCGAGGAAGGTCAGCATCACCGCACCGATGCTGGACAGGAACTGGATCCAGCCTTGATCGGTGCCGAGCGTGGTCGTGCCGAACAGACCGATGCCGAAGATCGCGCCGATGACCAGTTGCGCCACCGTGCCGACCACGATTTCCGACATCGCCGTGGCGATGCGCAACCAGATCGACAACAGGGTCGCAAGCAGTGCCAGTCCCACCCAGAGCGCGGCGAGTGCGTAGACTTCAGTCATCACATTCTCCTCGGCGCGAAATGCAGCACGCGTAGACGAATCATCCGGTGGTCGTCGGCTCGATCATGTTGAACTCGGTGGCCAGCCGTGCGTAGAACAGCGGCACGTTTTCCTTGTGCAGCGCGGCGATCAGGCCGTCGGCTTCGACCTCGCTGGCGATGAATTCGACCAGCACCGGCACGTCGCCGGCGAGCTCGAAGAAATGTTGTTCATGCAGACGGCCGTGGCGGCCAAAACCGGCGATGGCGCGAAATGCCGAGCCGCCATGGATGCCGAGTTTCTTGGCGTATTCCAGCAGCCATTCATACAACAGCTCGCCGCCATGCTTGCGGTTCTCGTAAGTATAAAAACGCAGATGTATACCATTCATGGAGTTCTCCTCAAGCCTTGAAAAGCAAATGCATGATTCCGATTCCCGCCAGGGTCATGAGCAGCGATCCGAACAGGTGCGCACCGACGATCGCCAAGGTCCAGCCATATTGTTGCCGCAGCAACAGGGTCACGGTCTCGGCGGAAAAAGTGGAAAATGTGGTGAGACCGCCGCAGAAGCCAGTGGTCACGAACAGGCGCAGTTCCGGCGGCAGGCTCTGGAACTGCCCGAACACGCCGAGCGCGGCGCCAATGATGAAACCGCCGATCAGGTTGACCGCGAGCGTGCCCAGCGGCAGCGTCGGAAACAGCGGGTTGAGCAACATGCCGAGCACCCAGCGCAGCCAGGTGCCCAAGGCGCCGCCGAAAACGACTGCGAAAACCGATAAAATTCCCATGACTTCTCCATCCGCGATTGTTGCGGACGCATGGGATACGAAGGGTCGTTGCGAGAGCGACTCGTAGCAATGCCTGCGCATCCCGGGCGTCCGGGATTGGGTCTGAACAAACCCTGGCAGGCATCATCAGCCTTGCGGCGGTTGGACGCGATCGACGATCCAGAATAAATCGGCTGATCGCGCCGGGAGGAATGCCATCTCCCGACAACATCTACATGGTAGCGCAGTTCGCGGGTACCACGTCAAGTGCGCCGCCCGGTTAAGATGGCGGCAATCCTCCGTGCATCACTCAGCCGACATGGCCGACATTGCAATTCCACGCCGGTCCGTGCTTGCCGGGTTGCTCGCCGCCTTGGCCATGTTCGGTCCGTTCTGCATTGATGCGATCTTTCCGGCATTTCCCTCCATCGCCGCGCAGTTTCGCGCCAGCCCGTTGGCGATGCAGCAAACGATCAGCGTATATCTCGGCGCCTATGCTGCGATGTCGTTGCTGCTCGGTGCCCTCTCTGATGCCTGGGGTCGGCGCGCGGTGATTCTCGGCGGCGTGGCGATCTTCCTGGCGGCATCAATCGGTTGCGCGCTGGCGCAATCGATGCCGGTGCTGCTGACGTTCCGTGCCTTGCAGGGCGCCTGCGCAGGAGTTGGCCTGATCGTCGGCCGCGCGATCGTGCGCGACTGTTTCGAGGGTGCGTCCGCGCAGCGGCTGATGTCGAACATCAGCATGATCTTCGGTGTCGCGCCGGCCGTCGCGCCAGTCGTCGGCGCGTGGATCGTAGGCTGGGGCGGCTGGCATTTGCTGTTCTGGATCATCGCCGGTTTCGCCGCAGTTTTGCTCGGCCTGTGTGTACTGATTTTGCCGGAGACGCATCCGCAGGCGCGCCGCGTTGCGCTGTCGCCCGGCTCGCTGGCATCGAGCTACCGGCAGATTGTCGTGCATCCGCAATTCCTGCCGCTGGCCGCGACCGTCACCTGCAATTTCGCCGGTTTATTTTTATACATCGCCTGCGCGCCGGCCTTCGTGCTCGGCGTGCTGCGACTGGCGCCGGATCAGTTCTACTGGCTGTTCGTACCGGCGATCAGCGGTCTGGTGCTCGGTGCGATGCTGTCGGGCCGCTGCGCAGGACGGATCAATGCACGCATCCTGCTCGGTGCCGGTTATGTGATCATGCTGATCGCAGCGGTGCTCGGTGTGTTCGTGGCGTGGTGCGTCGTGCCGGCGCGGGTGCCGTGGGCGGTGTTGCCGCTGGCACTTGGCGGCGTTGGCATCAATCTGGTGTCGCCAACCTTGAACCTGCTGGTGCTCGATCTGTTCCCGCGTCATCGCGGCGCGGCGTCGTCGGTGCAGGGGTTCATCACGCTCGCGTTCAACGCGTTGCTGGCCGGAGCGCTCGCACCCTGGCTGGCCGACAAAGCCATGCATCTGGCGTTGGCATCGGCCGTCCTGTTCCTGGCCGGATTCGCATCCTGGCGCTGGTATCGAACCATTGCCAAACGCGCGTCCGCAGCCGGAACGATCGAGCGCGAACTAGCCGGGGCTGGATCAAGCGTGGAGCAATGAAGCCTGGATCAATGAGGCGCGGATTAGCTCGTGGCCGCGCCGCCGCCAAGCAGCGATTTCAGCAAGGCCAGCACTTCTTCCTTCGTGCCCATCACCGCGACGTGATGTTCGCGCGGAATATCAGTACCCAGATTCACGGCATAGCCTTGCCCAGCATCATTGCCATCGTCGTCCAGACGCGGATAGGTTTCCACCTTGCCGACGTAGGCAATGCGATTGGCATCGAGATAACGTCCATCGGGAAGTTTCAGCCAGCGTTGCATAGGGTGGTTCCTGATTGGGGGATGCGCAGGCTAGTGTGGGCGAAGGTAGTGCGCAAGCGGCGCCCGCGCAACGGTACGGGAGAGTCCCGGGGTTTGTAAAGTTTCGTTGCGTATCCTCGCCTGTCCATTGCCGGCAGTGAAATCGTGGCTGCGCAAGGTATCATTGGGCCAGGCTGATTGGTCAGGTTGACGGGAGCGGATCGTGTCCAGGCGACGTTGTGCATTGTTGATGCTTGTTGCCGGATTCGGTGCCGCGACCGGCACGCTGGCCTGCGCGGCAATCCCCGCGTCAGAACGTGCTGTGCTACTAGATATATACGCCGATGCCGGCGGCAGCGGCTGGGGCTTTTCTACCGGCTGGAATGGCGCCCCCGGCACCGAGTGCAACTGGTACGGGATTCAATGCAACAGCGCATCCTCGAATGTGGTCGGCGTGCAGCTTTACGCCAACAATCTGCAGGGATCGCTACCCGCCATCAGTGCCTTGACTGCCTTGCAAAGTTTCGATGTCGGCGAAAACGAAATTTCCGGTTCCATTCCGTCGCTGAGCGGGCTGTCGCAATTGCAGACCTTCAGCGTCGATACCAACAATTTCAGCGGCAGCCTGCCCTCGCTGCAGGGGCTGACCAGCCTGGTGGGTTTCGATGCTGGATACAACGCTGTCTCCGGAGCGATTCCGGCGCTGGGCGGCTTGGTCAATTTGCAGGGCTTCAATGTCAGTCATAACCAGTTGAGCGGCGGCGTGCCGCCTTTGAATGGCCTAGTCGGGTTACGCGTCTTCGATATCGACAGCAATGCGTTGATCGGCGCAATTCCGGCGCTTGGCGGGTTGACCAATCTGCAGACTTTTTATGCGTTCGATAATCAGTTGAGCGGGTCGATTCCAGCATTGACGGGTTTGAGCGATCTGCAATATTTCGACGTCAGCACGAATCAACTAAGTGGATCGATTCCTGCGCTAGGCAGCCTGACAGCCCTGCAGAATTTCAATGTCGATAGCAACCAGTTGACCGGGTCCATTCCCGCACTGACGGGCTTGAGCGATCTGAATATTTTCGATGTGGGCAATAACCAGTTGAGCGGTTCCGTGCCTGCAGCGCCGAGTCCGGATAATTTGTTGTCCGGTTATTCCGTGCTTTGTCCGAATGCGCTGGCAGCGTCGTACGCACCGGACTGGGATGCCGCAACGGGCGTAGTCCCTTGGTATAGTGCCTGTGGCCTCAGCCTCAATTTGGTCAACCTCGACCAACACGGTCTGACGGGATCCTGGTACAACCCGGCGACGAGTGGCCAGGGTATCGAGATGGAGGTGTATCCGGATCTGGTCGCTCCGGGACAGGGACTGCTGTTTGCGGGTTGGTTCACCTTTGACGTGACAGCGGCGGGCGGCAAGCGCTGGTATGCCTTGAGCGGCAATGTCAGCAATACCAGTTCGTCGGCCCAACTGACGATCGGTGCGGTGGATGGCGGCAACTTCAATGCGTTGCCGGCGGTGGGTGCGACCGCGGTCGGCCAGGCCACGCTCCAGTTCAGCGATTGCAACGATGCCAGCTTGACCTACACGTTTACCGATGGCAGCGGCCGCAGCGGCACGATACCGCTTGCGCGTCTGACCACGAACATCACCTGCGGGGCCAGCGGCACGAACAGTACTGCGCCCTCGGATTATTTGCTGTCCGGCGACTGGTACGACCCCAGCACCAGCGGTCAGGGACTGATTTTCGATATCAATCCAGCTCAATCGCTGCTCTTCGCTGCCTGGTACACGTTCCTGCCGGACGGACAGCAGACCGGAGGCGGGGCCAGCCAGAGCTGGTACACGATCGTGACCGGCGCGGGTCCGTTCACGGCCGGCCTGACGAGCTTGAACAACATTCCGATCGGAGAGACGACCGGGGGCATCTTCAACAATCCGGCGACGGCAACGACAGTGCAGGTCGGCAGTGCCAATATCGCCTTCCAGAGCTGCAACGCGATGACCCTGACCTACACGTTCACCGGTGGAACCAATCAAGGCCAGCACGGCACCATCAATCTGGTTCGGACCGGGCCCACGCCGGAAGGATGCAGCTTGTAGCTTTGCCGCTGTTCGATTCTGGACCGTTTCCTGTTCCTTCAAGTTCTGAGCGTCGGGGAAATCTCGTCGTCGTTTGGGGGCGTTCGTACGCACCGATATTCGCTGCCTGCCATGAAGTCATGACTTTCGGCAGGGCTTTCGCTATTATTTGATACGATATATCGTCACATCCAGTTTGCCCCTCTACTCCTCTGAAGACGCGCTCGCATGAATAGGCCGTGGGCTGATTGGCTTGCCAGGAATGAAGCAACGGGAGATGAGGCCACAAAGGCCATCTCGCCCGTAGCCGATTTGTCGCTATTACGCGCATCGACTTTCATCGTGGCACTGTCGTGTTTGCTGATGACTGCTTGCACAGTGGGGCCTGATTTTGCGAAACCAGCCGCTCCCGATGTCAGCGACTATACCGCCAGCCGCCTCCGACTACCGTTACCAGCCCGAACATCGCCGGCTGGCGAAGCGCAACGCTTTGCCAAAGGAGGCGACATTTCCGCGACTGGTGGACCTTGTTTCATTCCAAGCCGCTCAATGATCTGATCGAACAGTCGCTCACGAACAATCCCGACCTCAAGGCGGCGCAAGCGGCATTGTCGGTGGCCAGGGAAAATGTCCTGGCGCAACGGGGCGTCTACTATCCCAGCGTCGCGGCAGATTTTTCGGCCAGCCGCCAGAGGCAATCAGGGACACATCGCGCCGACGCCCAACTCGAACGCCTTTCTATACAATCTTTTCACCCCGCAGGTCAGCGTTTCCTATGTGCCCGATGTTTTCGGCCTGAACCGCCGGACCGTGGAGTCGCTGCAGGCGCAGGAACAGGAAGTTCGCTTCCAGATGATCGCGACCTACACCACGTTGACCGCCAATGTGGTGGTCACGGCGATTCAGGAGGGCTCGTTGCAGATGCAGATCGACGCGACCCGCCAGCTCATCGACATCAACTCCAACATGCTTCAAATCCTGCAATACCAATTCGCCAAAGGTTATGCCAGCCGGCTCGATGTGGCCGCGCAGGAATCGCAGCTCGCGCAAGTCACCGCCACGCTGCCGCCGCTGCTCAAGCAATTGGCCCAGCAGCGCGATCTTCTGGCGGTTCTGGCCGGCCGGTTTCCGAGCCAGGCGCCGGCTGAAAAATTCGAGCTCTCGAGTCTGCAATTGCCGCAGGATCTGCCGGTGAGCCTTCCTTCGGAACTCGTGGCGCAGCGTCCGGATGTGCTCCAGGCCGAGGCAAACCTGCACGCCGCCAGCGCCAAGATCGGCATCGCCATCGCGAACCGGCTGCCGAATATCGCAGTTGACCGCCAATGCCGGCAGCACGGCGCTGGCCATCGATCAGCTGTTCACGTCGGGCACGGGCTTCTGGGGTGTGGGCGCGGACGCTGACGGCACCCATTTTCCAGGGCGGGACACTGCTGCACCAGGAGCGCGCCGCGAAGGCGGCCTACGTTCAAGCGGCCGAACAATATCGCAGCACGGTGCTGACCGCCTTTCAGAATGTCGCCGACACCTTGACGGCGCTTGAACAGGACGCCGAGGGTTTGAAGGCGGCCGCAGCCGCCGCGGATGCCGCCAAGGTGACGCTGGATTTGGCGCAACGACAATGGCAGGACGGCTATGCCGGCTATCTCGCGCTGTTAAGCGCCGAGCAAGCCTATCAGCAAGCCCGGATCAACCTGGTGCAGGCCCAGGCCAATCGTTATGCCGATACGGCGGCGTTGTTTCAGGCGCTTGGCGGCGGCTGGTGGCACCGCGCGGATTTGGCCGAAGTGATAAGACATGAAAAATAAATCGCTGCGCATGCGGATACGCCGCCTGCGGAACGTCGGGTCGAATTTCTGCGCGCACTGGCTATTGCCGTCGTCATGGTGGCGGCCATGGTGTTGTTCGCCGGCTGTTCGCCGAAAACGACACGACGCCGCAGGCATCAGCCGCGACGGCGCAGCAATGTGACGCTGACGGCGGCGCAGCGGCAGAACATCCACCTTTACACCGTCGCGCCGTCCAAATTTCACAAGACGATCGAGACCACCGGGGCGGTCGATTTCGACAACGATCAGGCCACCAGCGTGCTGGCGCCCTTCTCCGGTCCGGTGTCGCGGCTGCTGGTTTCCCCCGGCGACCAGGTCAAGAAAGGGCGATCCGTTGGCGGCGGTGGATTCGCCCGACTTTGCGGCGGCCATCAGCGCCTATCGCAAGGCGCTCGCCACCGCCCAGACCGACCGCCAGCTTGCCGACCTGGACAAGGATCTGATCCAGCATCACGGCGTCGCCCAGCGCGAAGCGGCAGCAGGCGGAAACCGACGCCGTCAATGCCGAGGCCGACCGCGACGCCGCCCTGCAAGGCACTGGTGTCGCTGAACGTCGATCCGCAGACCATCAAGGACATTCAGGCAAGGCCGGCCGGTTGCGCGCCTCGAGGGAATGATCCGCTCGCCGATCGCGGGAACCGTGGTGGAAAAACTGATCACTCCCGGAGAACTTCTGCAGGCGGGCACCACGCCGTGTTTTACCGTCGCCGACCTTTCGCGCGTCTGGGTCATGGCGCAGGTTTTCGGTTCCGACCTTGCCTCGGTCAGCGTCGGCGATCCGGCCGAAGTGATCGACCGGCATCGATGCAAAGAACTTTTCCGGAACGGTGGACAACATCTCGGCCCTGGTGGATCCCGACACCCGTTCGGTGGTGGTGCGCGTGGTCGTCGAGAATCCGGGCGACTTTCTGAAGAAGCAGATGTATGTCCGCGTGCTGATTCAGGCGCGCCAGGAAAGCACCGGGCTGCTGGTCCCGGTTTCGGCGATCTTGCGCGACGATGAGAACCTGCCGTTTGTTTATGTCGTCCAGCCCGACGGCAGCTTCGCGCGGCAGCATGTGACCCTGGGTTATCGCAGCGGCGATCAATACGATATTCCCGCCGGTCTCAAGGCCGGCGACCAGATCGTGGTCGACGGCGGCATCTTCGTTCAGTTCATGCAAAATCAATGAGCGACCCTCTGCCGCCCACCGGATCGCCGCCGCGAACGGCGTCGATCATGAACCGGATCGTGGCCTCCTCGCTGCGGCAGCGCTTTCTCGTCGTCCTCATGACGCTGGTGCTGATCGGCGCGGGTCGCGGTCGCTGGACCGCCTGCCGGTGGATGCCTATCCCGATCTTTCGCCGCCCATCGTCGAGATCATCACCCAATGGCCCGGGCACGCCGCCGAGGAAGTGGAGCGGCTGATCACGGTGCCCGTCGAAATCGGAGATGAACGGCATTCCGCAGATGGACAACGATCCGCTCGATCTCGCTCTATGGATTGTCCGACGTCATCCTCACCTTTCACAATGGCACGGACAATCTACTTCGCCCGCCAGGAGGTTTTCAACCGGCTGGCCGACCTCAGTCTGCCGAGCGGCGTGACGCCTTCGGTGTCGCCGCTGTCCGCGCCTTCGGGTCTGATCTATCGCTACGTGCTGCAAAGCCCCGACCGCTCGCCGATGGAGCTCAAGACCTTCGAGGACTGGACCGTCGAACCCCAATACAAATCCGTTCCCGGCGTGGCGGATGATTCGGGGTTTGGCGGCGGCACCATGCAATACCAGGTGCTGCTCGATCCGGCCAAGATTGCCGGCGTCGGCTTGTCGGTGCCGCAGGTGGAGAGCGCGCTGACGGCCAACAACGGCAACGCCGGCGGCGGGTTCTATTCGCAAGGCGGCCAGTTCTATTACGTGCGCGGCATGGGGCGCCTGGATCACGCTGGAGGACATCGGCAACGTGGTGCTGGCGGTGCACAACGGCACCCCGGTGCTGGTCAAGGACGTCGGCCGCGTGGTCATCGGCATCGCGCCGCGCCTGGGCGAGTTCGGCTACGAGAAACAGGACGACGCCGTGGAGGGCGTCATCCTGCTGCGCACGGGCGAAAAAACCCAGGACGTCCTGAAGCGGGTTGAAGCGAAGACCAAGGAACTCAACGATCAAATCCTGCCCAAGGATGTCAAGGTCCTTCCGTTCTACGACCGCAGCGATTTGATCGCGCTGACGACGCAGGTCGTGGAGCGAAACCTGTTGCGCGGCATGTTGCTGGTCGTCGTGGTCCTCATCTTTTTCCTCTACGATTTTCGCGCCGGATTGATTGTCGCCACCACCATCCCGCTGGCGCTGCTGTTCGCGTTCATCTGCCTCGATCTGCAAAACGCCTCGGCCAACCTGCTCTCCATCGGCGCGGTGGATTTCGGGATTCTGGTGGATGGCGCGGTGGTGATGGTGGAAAACATTTTCCGCCAGATCGCCGCGCGCAAGGGAACGCCGCTCAACGTCATGGAAATCATCAAGGATGCCGCGGCGGAAGTGGATCGCCCGCTGTTCTACGCGGTCGCGGTGATCGTGGCCAGCTTCCTGCCGATCTATGTCCTGTCCGGGCCTTCCGGGACGCTGTTCAAACCGATGGCGGACACGATGGTTTTCGCGCTGGTCGGCTCCTTGATCGTCACGCTGACGTTGCTGCCGGTGCTGTGTTCGTGGTTCATGCGCAAGGGCGTGCGGGAGCGGCGCAACGCCGCTTTTGAAGCCATCAAATCGGTCTACACCAAGGGCCTCGATTTTTGTCTCGCCCATCCCTGGGGGACGACGTTCGCCTCGGCCATTCTGCTGGCCGGTTCGCTGCTGCTCATTCCCCGCATCGGCGCCGAGTTCATGCCGCAACTGGATGAAGGCGCGCTGTGGGTGCGCGCCACGATGCCCTACACCATTTCGTTCGACGAATCGGCGAAGATCACCCCGAAGATCCGGGACATCTTGCACTCCTTTCCCGAAGTCACCACGGTCGCCTCGGAACTGGGCCGGCCCGACGACGGCACGGATTCGACCGGCTTTTTCAACGTCGAGTTTTACGTCGGTCTCAAACCTTACTCGGAATGGACCGGCGCTTATCGCACCAAAGCCGCGCTGATCGAGGCCATCAACCAGAAGCTCGCAGGCCTTTCCCGGAATCATTTTCAACTACACCCAGCCGGCGGAAGATGCGGTGGACGAGGCGGAATCGGGCTTGAAAAGCGCCCTGGCCGTCAAAGTCTTCGGCTCCGATCTGGATACGCTCGAACAAAAGGGCAAAGCCATCAAACAGATCCTGGAGCGGGTGCGCGGAATCCGTGACGTGACCCTGGTGCAGGAACTCGGGCAGCCCAGCCTGACCATCAAGATCAACCGCGCCAAGATTGCCCGTTACGGTTTGAACGTCGCCGACATCAATGGCTTGATTCACGACCGCCATCGGCGGGGACGTGGCCACCCAGGTGGTGCAGGGAGAAAAGCAGTTTGATCTCGTCGTCCGCCTCGAGCGCCAATACCGGGACAACCCCGAGGAAATCGGCAATATCCTGGTGGCCACGCCCGGCCGGACAACAGATTCCGCTCAAGGAATTCGCGGACATCCAGGTGGCCAACGGCGCTTCGTTCATTTACCGCCAGGACAATTCGCGCTACATCGGCGTCCAGTTCTCGGTGGAAGGACGCGATCTGGCCGGCGCGGTGGACGATGCCATGCAGCAGGTCAACGCAAAGGTCACGTTGCCGCAGGGCTACCGTCTGGATTGGGGCGGAGAATACACGGAATACACGGCTTCGCGCGCAGCAACTGAGTGTCATTCTGCCGCTGACCCTGTTCCTGATTTTCCTGCTGCTGTTCGCGCTCTACAGCAATTTCAAATTCCCGTTCATCACCGTGCTCGGCGTGGTGCTGTCGGCGCCGGTGGGCGGCATCGTGGCGCTGTGGATCACCGGCACGCCGTTCTCGGTCTCGTCCGGCATCGGCTTCCTGGCCTTGTTCGGCGTCTCGGTGCAGACGGCCGTCGTCTATATTTCCTACGTCAACGAACTGCGCCGCAGCGGCACATCCCTAGCCGAGGCCATTCGTGAAGGCGCGATCCTGCGATTGCGTCCGATCATGATGACCGCGCTGGTGGCGGCGTTGGGGCTGTTGCCGGCGGCGCTGGCCACCGGCGTCGGCACGGATTCCCAGCGGCCGTTTGCCCTGGTCATTGTCAGCGGTCTGTTCACGCGACTGTTGATCAGCATTTTTCTGATGCCGGCGCTCTATGCCCTGGTGGCGCGTCCGGGAGATCGGCTGGAAGTGTGATGTCCGGGATCGCCTTGATCGAAAGTAGTTATCCCGCGGTCCGCT
This sequence comes from uncultured Gammaproteobacteria bacterium, assembly GCA_963804695.1. Lineage (GTDB taxonomy): Bacteria > Pseudomonadota > Gammaproteobacteria > Xanthomonadales > Rhodanobacteraceae > Rudaea. The sequence continues at coordinate 1,253,519 of CAWDRH010000003.1, read as the reverse complement.
AGGATTTTTTCAACTTCTCCACCAGTTCCTTCAACATCATCTGCGATTCTGCACCGAACCAGCCATCGGCGAATTCCTCGACCGACAGCGCGGCCGGGTCGGCGAACACGTCGATGAGGTCGGAGCGGGCGAGCAGGCGCGTGGTCGACATCGCCTGTGGCGGCAGCTTGAGCAAGTCCTGCAGCCAGGCCAGTGCACGTGTGTCTACCTTGTTGACGTCGGTGAGTTCGTCGACGAGGCCGATCGTCAGCGCCTGTTCGGCACTGAGCATGGTCCCGGATACCATCAGACGTTCGGCCCGGTAACGGCCGACCAGCCGGCGCAAGGCAAATTGTATACATTCCGGCACGGACAATCCGACCTGCACTTCGTTCAGGCCGATGCGGAAGGGTTTGTCCGGGTCGCTGCTGTGTGCCATCACACGGTAGTCGCAGAAGATCGACAACACCGCGCCGCCGGCCGGACTGTGACCGCCGACGGCAGCGGCCACCGGAATCGGCGAACTCGCGAGTGCCGCGCACAGGCCGAAGAAGTCCTGCCAGAAGGCGACCAGTTTCTCGCGATTGAGCTGGAGCAAGGCCGGCACGTCCAGGCCTGCCGAGAACATTCCGGGTCGCCCCGACAGCAGGATTCCGCGTGCACCCTGCGCGGCCGCGGATTCCACCGCCGTGCGCAGGTGCTGTACCAGATCCGGGTCCAGCGCATTGACCGGAGGACGTGCCAGGCGCAACTCGACGATGGCGTCGTGGCGGATAGTTTCAAGCATCGGGAATCTCCTCGGCGTTACTCGGAACAGCAGACTCTATTTATACGACTCGTTCCATTGATACTGCACACTGTACGTCAATGCGGCATTGCCGTTGGCCGGAACATCGATCTTGAAATCCACCGTATCCGAATTGCGCTTGTCGTATTTGCCCGACGCTTGCACGATGTTCCATTGCGTCCACCGGTACAGGTGCTCGCGCACGGTCACGGATTGCGCGTGCGCGCTGGCGTTGACCAGACGAATGGCGAAGGATTCATCGAGCGTGTGTTTGTCCTTGTCGATGCGGTAATCGGTCTGGCTGCGTTCGCCGCGCAGGTCGAAAGCGTTGCCAAGCTCGATGTTGATCGGTTCGCCGCGGGGGGTATGGTCGATCTGGTCTTCGCCAACGAATTCCGGAGCGCCGTCGCTGGCGTCCTCAATCACGCGGATACGCCCGGCGGGCAGGGGACGATCGACGTGCAGGCCGAGTGTCGAGCGCACCGGCTGGTGCGCATCAAGTCCATAACCACGATCCGTGATCGGCGCCATTCCCGGATTGGCGCGCAGGTCGCTGGCCTCGAAGATATATTGACGCTGGCATGGCAGCGGCTGCGGAGGAAACAGGGCGACGCGCAGCAGGGTGCCACTGGCCAGATCGGCCGCCGAATCGAGTGTGTACTCGTGATAATCCCCGGCCTTGCCGCTGTCTTCGGCCGTGACGGCGCGCGCCGACATGGCCTTGGCCATCATCACGCGTGGCCGCACCGTCTGGCTGACCCGATGCGGTTCACCGGCAATGAGCTTGACCTGAGCATGGGAAAAAATCCGTTCCACTGCGGTTGGCGATCTGCGCCCAGGCGGCGAAATCCACCTTGCAATCGCCGCCCGGTTCGAGCCAGGCGCTGTACTCCGCACGCCAGCCCAAGCCTTGCGTGGGATAGACGATCTCAAAGGTCTGCGGCCCGGATTTTTTCGCGGCCACTTCCCAGCGCAGCGTGGGTGCCGCCGCCAGGCCCTTGGGCAGATCGGGGAAGGTCACGCGCGTGAACTGGGTAACCGTCGTCACCCGGCCATCGGCCAGGTGCACGGTCAGTCCGCCGAGATTCGACAGCAGGGTTCCACTGATCGTCGTGCCCGCGGACGTGCCATCGCTGCTGACGACTTCGACCGCGCGGCCCAGCTCTTTCTGGGTCAGCGCGTCGAGGGTCAGGGGATCGTTCTCGAAGCGCTGACTGAGAATTTCCGCATCGCCGGCCGTGCCGCTCAGGCGCACGCTGACCGCTCCGGGATCGAGCCAGCGTGCCACGTCGTGTGCCTGTAGCACATTGACGCCGTTGTTCAGGTCGAATTGACGTTGCTCGCGCACGACGGCATAGCCGCCCGGCGCTCCACTATCCACTTCGGTGGTCTCGAACAACGCGTCGGAGTTGCTGCTGGCACTGTTGTAGATACTCACCGAGTAAGCCGTCGGTGACGGTTCGGCGGCGGCCGCGCCGATGCAGACCAAGGCAATGCTGGCAACCAGAGTAATGCGGCGCATGATCGCGGTCCCTGCCTGATAGACCGGGGTTATCATATGCCAAAGTAGAGTGCGCCGAACATGCAGAAAAGATGGGCAATAGTAATGCTGGTGCTGGCCGGAATCGCCGGTCACGCCGTGGCGGCGGGAAAGCTCGAAGTCGAGCGCGCGTGGATCCGCACCGTGCCGCCGGGCGCGATGATGCTCGCCGGTTACGCGACGCTTCACAATACCGGCGACGCCCCGCTGATCGTGACTGCTGCCGACAGCGCCGATTTCGGTTCGGTGTCGCTGCACCAGAGCGTTGAGGAAAACGGCGTGGAGCGCATGCACCCGCTGGGCAAGCTCGCCATTGCGCCGGGCGCGAGCGTGGACTTCACTCCGGGCGGCAAGCATTTCATGCTGATGCAGCCAAAACGTGATTTGAAACCCGGCGATTCGGTAAAAATCCACGTTGCTACGGAATCGGGCGGTGGCACAACGGCTGAATTCGTGGTGCGCGATACGGCGCCGTGATCAGTCGAGCATGATCCGTCAGGTCGGAACGACGCGTTGATCTTTTGCTTAGTTCGATGCACACGCGCGACGGATCGCCTCCGGCAAATGTACGGGCTTGCCGTTCGCTGGATTGATCCACACCAGCACCGAATTGCCGTCGCTGTATACTTTTTTCCGATCGGCCGCGTCGACGATGTGGTGCGCGATTGTAAGCGAGCTGTTGCCCAAACGCTCGCAATACAGATCGACCACGATCTGTCCGGGCCAGGACAGTTGCGCGCGGTAGTTGACGTGCACTGCGGCTAGCACCGGCATGAAGCCGTCGGCGAACCACGGGCCGCCGACGCGGGAAAACCACTGCAGCCGCGCTTCTTCGAGGTACGTCATGAACGTGGAATTGTTGACGTGGTTGAACGCATCCAGATCGCGCCAGCGCAGCGCGATGGATACCTCGATCAGGTGTTTCGGTGCCGGCACGTTCACGCGGCCTCGCGTTTCTTGCCATTGACGAGCACGCGCGACAGAAAGCGCCCAGTGTAGGAGTTCTTGTCGCGAGCGATCTGCTCCGGCGTACCGGTGGCGATGATCTGGCCGCCGCGATCGCCGCCTTCAGGACCGAGATCGATGACCCAGTCGGCCGTCTTGATCACGTCGAGATTGTGCTCGATCACGACCACCGTGTTGCCGTCGTCGCGCAGCCGATGCAGCACTTTCAGCAACTGCTCGATGTCGTGGAAATGCAGACCCGTCGTGGGTTCGTCGAGGATGTAAAGCGTACGTCCCGTGTCGCGCTTGGACAGCTCACGCGACAGCTTCACGCGCTGCGCCTCGCCGCCGGACAGCGTCGTCGCGCTTTGCCCGAGCTTGATGTAGCTCAGGCCCACGTGCATGAGGGTTTCGAGCTTGCGCGCGAGTGCCGGAATCTTTTCGAACAACTTGAGCGCATCCTCGACGGTCATGTCCCAGCACGTCGGCGATGGTGTGGCCCTTGTAGAGAATCTCCAGCGTCTCGCGGTTGTAACGCTTGCCGTGACAGACGTCGCAGGCGACGTAGACATCCGGCAGAAAGTGCATTTCCACCTTGATCAGGCCGTCGCCTTCGCAGGCTTCGCAACGGCCGCCCTTGACGTTGAACGAGAACCGGCCCGGCTGATAACCGCGTGCACGCGATTCGGGCACCTGCGCATACAGTTCGCGCAAAGGCGTGAACAGGCCGGTGTACGTTGCTGGATTCGAGCGTGGTGTGCGCCCGATCGGCGACTGGTCGATATCGACCACCTTGTCGAACAATTCCAGGCCCTCGACACTCTGGAACGGCGCCGGTTTTTCATTCGCGCCGTTGAGTTCGGCGGCGGTGTGACGGTACAGGGTGTCGTTGATCAGGGTGGACTTGCCGGAACCCGAAACACCGGTCACGCAGACAAACAGGCCGGCGGGAATTTCCAGATCGACATTCTTGAGATTGTTGCCGGAGGCGCCCAGCACGCGCAGCATCAGTTGCGGATCGGGTGCATGACGCTCGCGCGGCACTTCAATGCGCAGTTGGCCGGACAAGTATTGTCCGGTCAGCGATCGCTTCGCCGCGAGCACATCCTTGATTCCGCCCTGGGCGACAATCTCGCCGCCGTGCACGCCGGCGCCGGGGCCGATGTCGACGATGTGGTCCGCGGCGCGGATGGCATCTTCGTCATGCTCGACCACGATGACGGTGTTGCCCAGATCGCGCAGGCGCGTCAGCGTGCCGAGCAGGCGTTCGTTGTCGCGCTGATGCAGACCGATCGAGGGTTCATCCAGCACATACATCACACCGACCAGACCCGCACCAATCTGACTGGCAAGACGAATGCGCTGGGCTTCGCCGCCGGACAATGAATCGGCCTGACGATCGAGCGTGAGGTAATCGAGCCCCACGTCGACCAGGAAGCGCAGGCGCTCGCGAATTTCCTTGACGATCTTTGTTGCGATCTCGCCGCGCCAGCCCGCCAAGGCCAGCGTGCTGAAAAATTGCAGCGATTGATCGATCGGCAATGCGGTCAGGGTGGGCAGATTGCGATTGTCGACAAAGACATTGCGCGCGGCGCGGTTCAGGCGTTCGCCATGGCAATCGGGGCAGGGACGTTCGCTGATGAACTTGGATAATTCCTCGCGCACCGCCGGCGATTCGGTTTCCTTGTAGCGCCGTTCCAGATTCGGCACGATGCCTTCGAAGCGGTGTTTGCGCGTCACGTTGCCGCCGGCATCGGTGAGATAACGGAACGCGATCTGCTCGTCGCCGGAGCCGAACAGCACGGCGTGGCGGATGCCCTCCGGCAACTGTTCCCACGGCGTATCGATATCGAACTTGTAGTGTCGCGCCAGCGAAAGTATCAATTGGAAATAGTACATATTGCGCCGATCCCAGCCGCGTACTGCACCGGCGGCGAGGCTGAGATTCGGGTGCACGACGACGCGCGCGGCATCGAATACCTGGGTCACGCCAAGGCCATCGCAGGTGCCGCAGGCGCCGACCGGCGAATTGAACGAGAACAGGCGGGGCTCGAGCTCCGGCAGCGAGTAATCACAGACGGGGCAGGAAAAGCGCGACGAGAACAGCGTCTGGGCGGTTTTTTGATCGTCCAGATCATTCTTGCCAAGATCAGCGACGATCGCAATGCCGTCGCCCAGGCGCAGCGCAGTCTCGAACGACTCGGCCAGACGCTGGCGCAAATCCGCGCCTGGACGGAAGCGATCGATCACCGCTTCGATCGTATGTTCTGACGCGCAGCGCCAATGCCGGCACCGCATCGAGTTCGTGCAGCACGCCATCCACACGCGCGCGGACAAAGCCCTGCGCGCGCAATTGCTCGAACACCTGCAAGTGCTCACCCTTGCGTTCGCGGATCACCGGCGCGAGCAGCATGAAACGGTGCTCGGGATTCATCGCCAGGGTGGCATCGACCATCTGGCTGACCGTCTGCGCTTCCAGCGCAATGCCGTGATCGGGACAACGCGGCGAGCCGACACGCGCGAACAGCAGACGCAGGTAATCGTAGATTTCGGTGATCGTGCCGACCGTCGAACGCGGATTGTGCGAGGTGGATTTCTGCTCGATCGAGATCGCCGGCGACAGGCCTTCGATATGATCGACGTCGGGTTTCTCCATGACCGACAAAAACTGCCGCGCATAGGCCGACAGCGACTCGACGTAGCGCCGCTGACCTTCGGCGTAAATGGTGTCGAACGCCAGCGACGACTTGCCCGAACCGGACAGGCCGGTGATCACGATCAGGCTGTCGCGCGGCAGGTCGAGATCGATGTTCTTGAGGTTATGCGTGCGTGCGCCGCGGATGCGGATGGAGTCCATAGACAGTTGGTTTTCCGGTTAACGGAGTACTATAGCGCGTCGAACCGTGGCCGTGCGCCCTGATCGTGCTAGTAAGTGGGGACGTCCTGTTTGACCGCGAGGCCGTAAGCCGTTATTATCTCCCGCCTTTTCTGGGTGCTTGTCGGCACCTTGTGTTGGCTAGGCAGTTGTCAAAATAACTACAGAGGAATGCCAGGATGTACGCAGTTATCGTTACCGGCGGTAGGCAATACCGCGTGATGCAGGGTGAAACCCTGCGTGTCGAGAAGCTCGAAGCCGATGTCGGCGCCGCGGTCAACTTTGACCAGGTGCTGCTGCTCGGCGAGGGCGACAGCATTAGTGTTGGCGCGCCGCTCGTGGCGGGTGCCAGTGTCGCGGCCAAGGTCACGGCGCATGGCCGTGCCGACAAGGTGCGCATCATCAAATTCCGCCGCCGCAAGCACCATCAGAAGCAGATGGGGCATCGCCAGTATTACACCGAGATCGAAATCACCGGCATCTCGGGCAGTGGCGAAAAGAAATCGGCGAGCAAGGAGTAATCAGTCATGGCACATAAAAAGGCAGGCGGCAGTACCCGTAACGGCCGCGATTCAAACCCAAAATATCTCGGCGTGAAGATGTATGGCGGCCAGGCCGTCAACGCCGGCAACATCATCGTGCGTCAGCGCGGCACCCAGTTTCACCCAGGCACTGGCGTTGGCCTGGGCCGCGATCACACGCTGTTCGCGCTGGTCGATGGCACCATCCAGTTCAGTATCAAGGGCGCAAAGAATCGCCGCACGGTCAGCGTCGCCAAGAGCTGAGTGCAGCATCATTGTTTCGACAGAGCCCCGCCTCGCGCGGGGCTTTTTGTTTGGATAGATTGCCGCTCGATGCCGATCTTGCTTTATGCTCGTCATTCGAGCTTGCGCGGGAATGACGGGTTTTTTGATTCCTCCACAAATCCAGCCGCAAGCCAATCCCATAAGATCCATCCCATGAAATTCGTCGACGAAGCCCAAATCACCGTCCACGCCGGCAACGGCGGCAACGGTTGCGTGAGTTTCCGGCGCGAGAAATTCATTCCGCTGGGCGGCCCTGACGGCGGCAACGGCGGCGATGGCGGCTGTGTCTGGATTGCTGCCGATGAAGGCCTGAACACGCTGATCGACTTTCGTCACCAGCGCTCGTTCCGCGCCCAGCGCGGCGAAAACGGCATGGGTCGGCAGATGGCGGGCAAGGCCGGCGACGATATTGTCATCCGCGTTCCCGTTGGTACCGCCGTAATCAATGTCGATACCGAAGAAGTCATCGGCGATCTGACCGTACACGGACAACGCCTTCAAGTCGCGCTTGGCGGTCATGGCGGTGCCGGCAACATGGTGTTCAAGAGTTCGGTCAACCGCTCGCCGCGCAAGGCGATACCAGGCACCGAGGGCGAGACGCGTGAGTTACGCCTGGAATTGAAAGTGCTGGCCGATGTCGGCCTGCTCGGTTTTCCGAACGCGGGAAAATCCACTTTCATACGCGCGGTGTCGGCGGCAACGCCGCGCGTGGCCGATTACCCATTCACGACCCTGCAACCGCACCTGGGCGTCGTGCGCATTGGCACCGACCAGAGTTTCGTGATCGCCGACATTCCCGGTCTGATTGAAGGCGCGGCCGATGGCGCCGGACTCGGCATCCAGTTCCTCAAGCACGTCTCGCGCACACGCTTGTTGCTGCATCTGGTCGATATGGCGCCGATGGCCGAGGATGTCGATCCGGTCGAGCAGGTGCGCGCGATTGAGGCAGAGCTCGAAAAATTCGACCCTGATTTACTGGATCGTCCGCGCTGGCTGGTGTTCAACAAGGCCGACCTGCTGGCGCCCGAGGAACGCGAGAAACACGCCAAGGCGCTGGTGCGCAAGCTCAAATGGAAAGAGCCATGGTTCGTGGTTTCGGCGATCTCGCGCGAAGGCACCTGGCCGGTATGCCTGAAGATCCAGGAATTCTTCGACCGGCTCAAGGCTGACGCGGCAGAGGCGGCGCGGGGCGAAGACGCCTGATGGCTGCGGCGAATGCGCAGGCAACAAAAAAGCCGGCGCGAGCCGGCCTGTTTGCTAAGGAAGATCTGAATAACCTCGCTGTCATCCCGGCGCAAGCCGGGATCCATTTTGATCTTCTCGAAGAATCAGCGGCTAAAGTCAAACTGGATTCCGGCTTGCACCGGAATGACGAGCAAAATCAGAGGCTCCACAAATCGATAAGACGTGCCTTAGCCGAGTGCCTTGATATGCCCGGTCAGGCGGCTCTTGTGGCGCGACGCCTTGTTCTTGTGGATCAGGCCGCGGCTGGAATACCGGTCCATGATCGGTTCGGCAGTCTTGTACGCCGCCTCAGCGGCGGCCTTGTCTTTTGCGGCAATCGCATTGACGACTTTCTTGATCGCGCTGCGCAGCATGGAACGCGCGCTGGAATTGCGCGCATTGCGCTTGACAGCCTGACGCGCGCGCTTTTTGGCGGATTTGATATTGGCCAAGGGAAAACTCCGGTAGCAGTAATTGAAGCTTGGGTAACTGGGGGTGGAAAAAGACCTGTAATTGTAGGGATTACGCGGCTTTGCGTCAATGATGCCGAGGACTACGGATGAAGACGCCGAGCCTGCTGCGTTCGATGCTCTCGTTCAGTGCGATGACCTTCGTGTCGCGCATCCTCGGGCTGGCGCGCGACATCGCGATGAGCCATGTGTTCGGTGCAACCGCTGCCACAGACGCATTCGTCATCGCTTTCCGCGTTCCGAACTTCATGCGCCGGTTGTTCGCGGAAGGCTCATTCGCCACCGCCTTCGTGCCAGTGTTCACCGAGGTCAAGGAAACCCGCAGCCATGCCGACCTGAAGGAACTGACCGTGCGCGTGGCGGGCACTCTGGGCGGCGTGTTGCTGGTCATTACCGCACTGGGGCTGATCTTCGCGCCGCAAGTGGCGACTCTGTTCGCGCCCGGTGCACTCGATCAGCCGCACAAGTTCGATCTCACCATTGATCTGTTGCGCTTGACCTTCCCCTATCTGTTGTTCGTCTCACTCACCGCTCTGGCCGGCGGCGTGCTGAACAGCTTCCACCGCTTCGGGTTGGCGGCTGTGACGCCGGTGATCCTCAACGTCAGCATGATAGCCGGTGCGCTGTGGCTGGCGCCGCACTTGCAGGTGCCGATCATGGCGCTGGGCTGGTCGGTGCTGGCGGCCGGTGTGCTGCAATTGTTGCTCCTGCTGCCGGCGGTGCACGGCCTGGGCCTGCTCGCGTTGCCGCGCTGGGGCTGGAGCCATCCAGACGTGCGCCGGATCATGCGTCTGATGGTGCCAACGCTGTTCGGCTCGTCAGTGGCGCAGATCAATCTGTTGCTGGACACGGTAGTCGTCTCGCTGCTGATCACGCGCTCACAGACCTGGCTGTATCAATCCACGCGCTTTCTCGAACTGCCGCTCGGCGTATTCGGCGTGGCGCTCGGTACGGTCATCCTGCCGGCGTTGTCGCGCCACCACGTCGCCACCGATCGCGAAGGCTTTTCGCGCGCGCTGGACTGGGGTCTTCGCATCACCCTGCTGATCGCCATACCGGCGATGTTCGCGCTAATGTTGCTGGCCGAACCGATCGTCGCCACGTTCTTCCAGAATGGCCAGTACACGGCCTTCGACACGCGCATGACCGCCCTGGCGATCGTGGCACTCGCCTTCGGAGTCCCGGCGATCGCGCTGGTCAGAACGCTGTTGCCGGCGTTCTATTCGCGCAAGGACACGAAAACGCCGATGCGCGCGGGCGTCGTCACGCTGATCGTCAACATGGTCCTGAATTTCGCGCTGATCGCGCTGCTGTTCGATCTTTGGGCGTCGCCGGCGCAGAAGCAGTTGCCCTGGCTCGACGGCATCGCCCTTGTACCGGGCCTGCACGTGGGGCTGGCCATTGCCAGTTCCCTGTCGAACTGGCTGAACTTCGTCCTGCTGTGGCGGTTCCTCAAGCGCGCTGGTGTATACAAAGGCAAACCGGGCTGGACCGCGCATTTCGGCCGCCTCGGACTGGCTTGCGCGGCGATGGTGATCGTGCTGTCGCTCGGGCGCTGGATCTGGCCGGACTGGACTACGGCTGTGATCTGGGCGCGCGCGTGGCATCTTGCGGCGCTGGTGGTCGCCAGCGGCGGTGCATACGTGGCTGTGCTGTTTGCCGCCGGTTTCCGGTTGCGCGATTTGCATGCGACGTAGCTGCTGCGATCAGCCGCTCGGAATCTGGACGCTCGCAGCAGTACTTTCGGTGTTGTGCGTTGCAGCGCAACCGCTATACTTCGATCGATGCAAACGTTGTTTCGGGATGCCGCCGGGCCTTGCCTCGCGCCGCACGGCAGTGTGGTCTGTATCGGCGCATTCGATGGCGCGCATCTGGGCCATCGCGCGGTGCTTGAACATTCGCGCGCGCGAGCAGCAAGCCTTGGATTGATGCCGGTTGTCGTCAGTTTCGCGCCGATTCCGCGCGTTTTTTTCGCGCGCGGCGGAGCGGTTGCACAAGTGATGTCGACGCGCGAAAAGATCGCCGCGTTTGTCGAGTCCGGCATGCAACGGGTCCTGCTCTTGCGCTTTGATGCAGTATTGGCGGCGATGTCGGCACAGGATTTTGTCGCGCGTGTGCTGGTGATGCGATTGGCGACGCGAGAGGTGTGGGTAGGCGATGGTTTCCGCTTCGGCCATGGTCGTGAAGGCGACGTGGCGACGTTGCAACGACTCGGACAGACGCAGGGATTCGGCGTCGAAGTTGCGCCGACCTTCGCATTGGATGGCGAGCGCGTGTCGAGTTCGCGTATCCGTGCGCTGCTGGCTGCGGGTGATTTCGCCGACGCGGCACGCCTGCTCGGACGTCGCTTCACGATCGGCGGCCATGTCGTACGCGGTCAGCAGCTAGGGCGCAAGCTCGGCTATCCCACCGCGAACCTGCGACTGGGGTCGCGCGTGGCGCCGATCGGCGGGATTTTTGCCGTGCGCGTTCATGGCGTCGGCGTCGAGGCAATGCCCGGAGTGGCCAGCCTGGGCATACGCCCGACGGTCAAGGGTACCGAGCCGTTGCTCGAAGCACATCTGTTCGACTTCGACGGCGATCTGTACGGCAAAAGGATAGAAGTGGAATTTGTGGAAAAATTGCGCGACGAGGCGAAATTCGACAACCTCGAAGCGATGGTGAAACAGATCGACCGCGATGCGCATGCCGCGCGGAACATTTTAGGCATCGCCGGAAGGGCGAGAGCCGGAGCTACGCTGTGACGACCGACTACAAGAACACGATCAATCTGCCGCAGACCGATTTCGCCATGAAGGGCGATCTGGCAAAACGCGAACCCGGCATGCTTGCCGACTGGGAAAAGCGCGATCGCTACGGCGAAATCCAGAAACGCACGGCAGCGCGCGAGCAGATGTTCCTCCTGCACGACGGGCCGCCGTACGCGAACGGCGTGATCCACATCGGTCACGCCGTCAACAAGGTGCTCAAGGACATCGTGGTCAAATCGAAATTGCTGGCCGGATTCCGCTCGCCCTATGTGCCGGGTTGGGATTGCCACGGCCTGCCGATCGAGATCGCGGTCGAGAAGACGGTCGGCAAGGTCGGCGTCAAGGTCGATGCAGCGCAATTCCGCAAGCTGTGCCGCGAATACGCGGCGAAGCAGATCGACTTGCAACGCGCCGATTTCAAGCGCCTGGGCGTGCTTGGCGAATGGGAAAATCCCTATCGCACCATGGATTTCAAATACGAGGCGGACACCATCCGCGCGCTCGCGAAGATCCACGAACGCGGTCACGTTCTGCGCGGTTTCAAGCCCGTGCACTGGTGTTTCGACTGCGGCTCGGCGCTGGCCGAGGCCGAGATCGAATACCAGGACAAGACCTCACCTGCTATCGATGTCGCCTACGACGCGCTGGATCCGAATGCGCTTGCGGCAAAGTTCGGCGTGACGATAGGTGAAGGTGACATCGTCGCCGTGCCGATCTGGACGACTACACCGTGGACGCTGCCGGCGAGCTTTGCGGTCGCGGTGGAGCGCAGATATAGCTTATGTGTTGATTAAAGGGCCGTCAACGAGATGGCCACAATGTCTATTTGGTTGTAGCAAGCGATCTGAGAGATGAGTGTGCGAAGCGCTATGGTGTGCCACCACCCAGTGATGACTACTTGAAATCGCAAACGCCTCTTAATGGGTTCGAGCTTGAGAGGCTAGGTTGGCAAATAAAGCTCCGGCATCCGTTTTATCGCTCGCGAAATACCGATTGTCCTTGGCGATCACGTTTCTGCCGATGCAGGCACCGGCGCCGTGCACACAGCGCCTGGACACGGCGTCGAGGATTTTGCCGTCGGCCAGAAATACGGCCTGGTGGAAAAATATCCTCCTGCCGAACTTAATCCCGTCGGCCCGAATGGCGTGTACCTACCGGAAACGCCGATCTTTGCCGGTCAGTTCATCTGGAAGGCGAACGACACAATCATCGCCCTGTTGCGCGAGCGCGGCGTCCTGCTCGCCAGTGAAAAAATCACGCATAGCTATCCGCACTGTTGGCGGCACAAGACGCCGGTCGCTTTCCGCACCACACCGCAGTGGTTCATCAGCATGGAGCAGGCCGGATTGCGCGCGGCGGCACTGAAATCCGTGCATGAAGACGTGAAATGGTATCCGGCTTGGGGCGAGGAGCGCATCGCCGGCATGGTCGAAGGCCGGCCCGACTGGTGCATCTCACGCCAGCGCACCTGGGGCGTGCCGATCGCACTATTTGTGCACAAATCCACAAGTCAACCGCATCCGCGCAGCGTGGAGTTGATGGAGCAGGTGGCGCAGCGCGTCGAGCAGCAGGGCGTCGATGCGTGGTACGCGCTCGATCCGGCCGAGTTGCTTGGCGCCGATGCGGAGAATTATACAAAAGTCACCGACATCCTCGATGTCTGGTTCGATTCCGGCGTCACCCATTACTGTGTGCTTGATCAGCGTGCAAATCTGAAACGTGCGCCCGGTGACAAGGTCATGTACCTGGAAGGCTCGGACCAGCATCGCGGCTGGTTCAATACTTCGTTGCTGACTGCGACCGCCATGCACGGCCGCGCGCCCTACGACGACGTGCTCACGCACGGTTTCGCCGTCGATGCGCAGGGACGCAAGATGTCGAAGTCGCTGGGCAACGTGGTCGCGCCGCAGCAGGTGTTCGGCACGTTCGGCGCCGACATTTTACGTTTGTGGATCGCCTCGACCGACTACCGCAACGAAATGGCGCTGTCGGACGAAATCCTCAAGCGCGCATCGGATGTCTATCGGCGCATCCGCAACACCGCGCGCTTCTTGCTCGGCAATCTGTACGGTTTCGATCCTGCGCAACATTTGCTGCCAGTCAAGGATTGCCTCTTGCTTGATCAATGGGCGGTGCAGCAGGCATACGATACGCAGCAGGGCGTGATCGCCGCGTACGAGCGTTACGACTTCCCCGAGATCGTGCAGCGTGTGCAGAATTTCTGCACCAACGAATTGGGTGCACTATATCTGGATATCACCAAGGACCGCTTGTATACCATGCAGGAAAACAGCCGGGGCCGGCGCAGTGCCCAGAGTGCGATGTATCGCATTCTCGAAGCGCTAGTGCGCTGGCTGGCGCCGATTCTTTCCTTCACGGCTGAGGAAATCTGGCCGCTCATCCCCGGAGGACGCGGTGAGTCCGTCTTGTTTGAGACTTGGTACGAGGGTCTGGAAGCCTTGCAGGGGTCGCCGCAGCAACGCCTATTCTGGAGCGGACCTGCTCGCAATCCGCGGTGCCATGGCGAAGTTGCTCGAGGGAATGCGCAACGCCGGCCAGATTGGCGGAGCGCTCGATGCCGAGGTCACTGTTTACGTCGATGCGCTGCTGCGCGCGCGACTGACCGAAGTCGCCGATGAACTGCGCTTTTTCTTCATCACCTCGGAGCTGCGCCTGGCCGACACCACTGCGGCGCTATCCGGTTCGCCTTGTGCAGATGTGGACAATGCGAAAGTGTGGATTTCCGCGCAGCGTAGCGAAAACAGGAAATGCATCCGCTGCTGGCATCATCGCACCGATGTGGGTTCACATTCCGATCATCCGGAAATCTGCGGGCGCTGCGTTGAGAATCTGCCCGGTGGCCCCGGCGAAAACCGGCGTTGGTTTTGATTTTCCCCTCTCCCTTGATGGGAGAGGGGCAGGGGAGAGGGTGAACCGCGACAATGCATGAAAGAACGACTGCTCAAATTCGCAAAAGCCATGCGCCATCGACCCACAGACGCCGAGACGGCGCTGTGGAGACGGTTGCGTGCGGAGCGTCTGCTGGGATTCAAGTTCAAACGTCAACAGCCGCTTGGAACATTTATCCTGGACTTCGTGTGTTTTGACCAGCGGCTGGTAATTGAAGTCGATGGAGGTCAGCACGGCGAGCACACGCACGCTGACGCACAACGAAGCGGTTGGCTGCAAGATCATGGCTTTCGCGTCTTGCGTTTCTGGAATGATGAAGTGCTCTTGCGCGAGAACGATGTGCTGGAAACAATAGTCGCCGCGCTGCGCGCGGACCCCTCTCCCCCAACCCCTCTCCCACAAGGGGAGAGGGGCCAAATCTGGCTGATCGTAATGATCTCGGAAAATAATGCCCTTGGTTGGCTGTGGATTTCCGCAGCCGTCATCGCCCTCGACCAGTTCACCAAGTACATCGTGCTTGGTGCGTTGCAGCCGTTCGTGCCGCATCCGGTAATTCCCGGATTTCTGAATTGGACGCTGGCCTTCAACACCGGTGCCGCCTTCAGTTTTCTCGCCGATCATCCGGAGCTGGCGCGTTGGATATTTTCCGTGATCGCAGTCGTGGTCAGTGTCGTGCTCGCACGCTGGCTGGCGAAAACACCGCGCGGCGACTGGCGCAGCGCACTGCCATTGGCGCTGGTGATCGGTGGTGCGCTCGGTAATTTGATCGACCGCGTGCGCTTCGGTCACGTCACTGACTTTATCCAAGTGTACTATCAACAGTGGGCATTCCCTTCGTTCAACGTCGCCGATTCGGCGATCAGCATCGGCGCGGTATTGCTGGTGTGGTTTGGGTTGTTCAGCCACGCGAAGCGCGAGGGAGTAAAATAGACGCGTGGATATCCTGCTCGCCAATCCCCGTGGATTCTGCGCCGGTGTCGATCGTGCGATCGAGATCGTCGAGCGCGCGCTGGAATCGTTCGGCGCGCCGATCTACGTGCGCCATGAAGTCGTGCACAACCGCTTTGTCGTCGATGGCCTGCGCGCGCGCGGAGCAATCTTCGTCGACGAGCTTGCCGAAGTGCCGGATGGCGCAACAGTGATCTTCAGCGCCCATGGCGTCTCGCAGGCGGTGCGCAGCGAAGCCAATGCGCGCGATCTGCGCGTGTTCGATGCCACGTGTCCACTTGTGACCAAAGTACACATCGAAGTCGCGCGCCACGCCAAGGCGGGCAGGGACGTTGTGCTGATCGGCCACGCCGGACATCCCGAAGTGGAAGGTACGCTCGGACAATGGGATCGCGCTGGTGCCGCGGGCGAGATTCACCTGGTCGAAACGGCCGCCGATGTGGAACGCCTGACGCCGAAGCATCCCGGCAACATCGCCTACTCGACGCAGACCACGTTGTCGATCGACGACACGAAAGCGGTGATCGATGCCTTGCGCGCGAAATTCCCGGCCATCCTCGGCCCGCGCCACGATGACATTTGCTACGCCACCCAGAACCGTCAGGATGCTGTGCGCCGGCTCGGTCAGCAGTGCGATCTGGTGCTTGTCGTCGGTTCGCCGAACAGTTCCAACTCCAACCGCCTGCGCGAGCTTGCGGAAAAGCAGGGCGTGGCCGCGCACCTGATCGATGGCGCCGACGACATCGACCGTGCCTGGCTGACCGGCAAGCAACGCATTGGCGTCACTGCTGGCGCGTCGGCGCCGGAAAGCCTGGTCCAGGGCGTCGTCGCACGCCTGCGCGAATGGGGCAGCGCCGGTGTGCGCGAACTCGATGGAGACGCCGAAAACATCACCTTCGCGCTGCCGAAGGAGTTGCGCGTGGTGGTGGAGAATTGAGCGCGGTTGCCTTGCGCCTGCGGTAGTGATCGCCTACACTGCGCGCCCTTCCAGCGCCGACGTAGCTCAGTTGGTAGAGCAACTGATTCGTAATCAGTAGGTCGGAGGTTCGACTCCTCTCGTCGGCACCAGCAATCGGCACGGCTGCGGACAATTGCCTTTGTTTGAGCAGCTTCGGTGCGAAAATGACGACTTCACCGAGCTGATCCCTGCATTCAATGCTAAAGTTAACCAGACTTATCCGCTGGCGTGACGGAGGATGTGGTTATGAATCCATTTCGTTTTGTCGTCGGACCCGGTGCGCGATACTCGATACTGGTCCTGGTTGGTTACTTTTTTTTACCGGTGCACGCTGCCGAATACTACAAATGGGTTGATCAAAACGGGGTTACGCATTATTCGGATGGACCACCGCCGAACGGCGTGTCGGCAAAAAGAATTACCATCAATGGAGTCCACAGCACGAGCAAGGCCGGTACGGCTGACGCGAGCTCGGACGAAGGCGGGGAACAGAAACCTGACGCAGTAGCTGCCGCAACGGTAGCGTTTTGCGATGACCTGAGTCAGCGCCTGAGCACACTCAATAGTAGCGGGCGACCGATTGTCGAGTTCGCCGCTGACGGTACTCACACGCATGCGATCACTGCCGAACAGGTGGCGGTGCGTCGTGCCGACCTCGAATCCAAGCAGCGCGAGTTCTGCAAATCCCCAACGGGGCCGGTAGCGGCAGCCACCGACGCAAATCACTAACGCTCCCCGCAAGTTTCACCATTTATCGGCCAAATCCTTCGGTTGGCAGGCAATGCTTTCCGTCAGCAATGGCATTTGTTAAAAGGCCAGTCATGAAATCGCGAAATAACGGCTTTACGCTGCTCGAATTGATGATCGTAGTCATCATCGGCGGGATTCTGACTGTGCTCGCGTTGCCCGCGTTCCGAACCTATATCGCAAGCAGCAATTTGACCCAGGCAGCGAATGGCGCGCTAATTGCCTTAAACACCGCGCGCGAGGAAGCGATCAAACGCAATACCTACGTTCGCGTCGATCCCGTTACCTGCAATGGCGTCGCAAGCTGGGCCTATGGTGCATTCGTCTGGGTTCCGATCATTCCTACTACGGATACCCCACCCGCCGGTGCCAATACTGCTGGCAGTACGTTGCCGCTCATCACCGGGTTCCCCACGGCCTCGGGCGACGCATGCACCGATGGTAACAAGATCACAGCCACGCCAAGCGACGCCACCATGACGGTCTGCTACAACGGTTTGGGGTTGGGTGGCCTTGAACGTGGCCGGATCCGCCTGTACCGGGTCGGCCGCTGCGGCAAATACGGCGCTGGATGCAGGAACAAGCGCATACACCGTCAAGCTTTTGCGATAGCCCAGCTCACGGTGAAAGACAGGGCCGCAACTCAACGTGTCGTTGAGCGGTCGCGTTTCCATCCAGCCCAACGTCGCCTGCCCATGAGACTGACCCCTGCGCGCTTCCACTAATCGTCCGGCCTCGGGTTTCACCTTGCTCGAATTACTGGTGACGCTGGTTGTCTTGTCTGTTGGACTTCTCGGCCTCGGTTTGATGCAAACCACGGCGCTGAGTTTCACTAAAACCTCGTATTCGCGCACCCAGGCGATGTTCCTCGCCAGCGATATTGCGGAACGCATCCGCGCCAATGACTCCAATGCGGCCAGCTATGTAGGGACTACGGCAAGCGCTAGTGCAACGCCAGGGTGCATCGGCGGCACCGCATGCAGCGGCGCGGCCCTTGCAGCGTCGGATATGACGGATTGGTCGAATCGGATTTTGGAGGAATATCCGGGCACTGCAGGTAGCCAAGGCGTGGGTTACATTTTCGCACAAGGCACTACACCGACGCAGGCCTGTCCCTCCGGTGCGACCGTGACGCCGATTGCCACGGGATTCATGCGTGTGTTGATCACATGGAGTGAGAGGAACAGTGGAACCGCGACAAGGAATCTGGGTGGTGGTGAATCGGCCGGCGATTGCTATCAGTTCGATTTCGCGTTTTGAACGGGTGCACACGATGATGAATTCGAACAACAACCTGCGCTATCGGCATTTCGGACGCGGGTTTTCGCTTATCGAAATGATGATAGCCATCCTCATCGGTATCATCTTGTCGATTGGACTGGTTCAAGTGATGGTCGCCGGCAAGACCGCCGCGCAGGCCACGCAAGGCGCAAACTTCATGCAGGAAAATGCGCGCTACGCGATGGTGCAATTGAATCGTTCCATTCAGATGGCCGGCCATCTTGGGTCATCCAAACCGACAGCGGCGGCCCATTCCGTTGCGGCGGGCGGTGTAATCGGCACACCAGGTGGTCAATTGCTGACTGATTTGGGTGCCTGCGCCGGACTTTTGACCAATACCTATAACGGTACGGACAACAAGGACCCCGAAGCGTTCTGGACTCTCGGCGTTGTGGGAATCGACAACAGTGTTCCGCCGACGACTACGCTGAGCAACGCATGCATTCCAGATTATGTAGCCAACACCGACGTGATCGTGCTGCGTTACGCGGACAGCGATTTCCTTCCATGCACAGGGGCGTGTACCGCAGCGCCAGTACCGCCCGCAACTGACATCGGTACAACGTATCAGGGATTGTTTGTGCGTGTGGCAGTCGGGGGAAACGCGATCCTGATGACCGCTACCGAGGTTGGTACACCGGGGAGCAACCCGCTGTACACCGCACAATACTCGCAGAGTCCAACCGGCAACCAGGATGGCTTGTATACATATCCGTATCGCTTGGAAATCTACTACGTACGCTCGTGCAGCAATCCCAACACAGCGGCTACTTGCGGAGCCACTGCGGACAATGGCAATCCAATTCCCTCGTTATGGCGCCGGCGCCTGAGCAATGACGGGACCTTGGTGCTGGAGCCGGTGGTTGAGGGCATTGAGATGCTTCATCTGGAATACGGGATGGCGGCTAACTACGCATCGGGCAGTGGCATTCCGGCGATCTTTGCCGGCGTTCAAACCTATGAGTCCGCCGCCCAAGTGACAGCCGGCAGTCCGGATGACTGGGTCGGCATCGTTGGCGTACGCGTCGGCATCATGGCGCAAGGGGATAGCTTCAATTCCAGTGGCACGCGCGGAAACGTGGCACAGCAAAGCTTGCAGGGAACCTGGACCCTTGGTAGTAATCCTACGACGAAGTACGCGCCACAGTATCCAAGCGCTGCGGCTGCGGCGCTATTGCAGCACACCGTCTATACGACTCTCGGAAACTTGCGCAATCAGAATCGAGGTTGAGCGAACCATGATGAAGAATATTGTCAATTGGCGCGCGCAGCGCGGGGCAACCCTGTTTGTCGGATTGATGTTTCTGCTGATATTGACCTTGGTCGCGTTGATTACGATGCAGGGCACGACGCTTGAATTGAGGATGGCGACCAACGGCTCGCAACAGGTTTCGGCTTTTCAGTTGTCGGAAACCTTGCGCACGATGACTGGCGAGATCGTCAATCAAAACACCCAGAATCGCGGCATGCAGCAATTCACCGGCAATGCGTCGACATCGGCAAATATCAGTGGCGGAACCGGTGGGTCCGTCGGCAGTCAGGCGGGTGGTGGTACGTCGTGTACCGCTGGCGCCATGAGCGTGGGACAACAACTCTACGCAGCCAACTCCAGTGCTACGTACTCGACCAGCTGGCACACCATCTACGGCGTGTTTCAGGGCAATATTCCTACGGCGACTGCGACAAATATCGCTGGCGACCCCAATCAATTGATGGCGTATTGCCCGGGCGGTTCGTCCGGAGCATCTGCTAGGTCGAATGTATACAACATCGGTACGCGCGTTGCTGCTGGCGCGGGCACGGCACAGAATCAGGCGACGTTGGGACAAGGCGCCGGCAGCGATTCGAATAAATGGTACGAGATTCGCAGTCAGGGTCAGCTAGGCAATGGCGCAGTGGCGATTTCTCACATACTGAATATAGCGTGGGTATTTCGCCAGTAACTCGGTGGTATCGATTGCAATGAATTTGAACAGGCGGCAGAAGAGTTTGCCGGCTGGCTTGGTAGAAGCGGCTGAATGCGGAATTATTGGGGCGCGGTTTTTTGTTTGCCTGCCGCGCTGACGATCGGGATTTGCAGATTCCCATGTGCGGGATAGGTGCTTTATGAAACGCAGATCATTTTCCAATTTTGGCAAAGCCGTTGGATTCGTACTGGCTGCAGCTTTCCTGGCGACCATCGCGGTCGATCGAGCCGGCGCAATAGAATCTACTCAGTTGGAGAGCAATTTCCAGTCTTATCCCGTGCTCAATGTCGCCAGCGCCACGCCGCTGGTAATGTTGAATCTTTCCCGGGACACCACGCTTTTTTCCCGTGCATACAACGACTATTCGGCGCTGATACCGGGCAGCACCGCGATCCAAACCACGTATAGCGATCAGGTCGAATACTACGGTTATTTCGACAGCGAAAAATGCTATACCTACAGCAGCGATACCTTTGTTCCAACCGGTGCTGTCATCGGTAATACGACGACGCCACCGACGAATCATTATTGTTCCGGCAACTGGAGCGGCAATTTCCTCAACTGGGCGACCATGTCGCGCATCGATGATGTGCGCAAGCTGCTCTATGGCGGCCTGCGCTATACCGATAGCGCGACAAGCACCATACTTGAACGCGCCTATTTTCCGCCGGATGGACATGCCTGGGCCAAGTACTACAACGGCACGGATATCGCGAGTCTCACACCGTTCACTTCCACTTCCGTAACCAATTCGACACGGGTGGGCACGGCGAAAACATCCGCCAAACCCGCAGCCGCAAGCTGCTGGGGTGGGTCAAACAATTGCTCGACGCTGACTTTGACCAGTGTCACCGGATTGACCACGACTAACGCGCAAGTAGGCGACCAAGTTTGTATGACAACAAGTGCCACTTCCTGCGTTTTGAATGGACAGGGAGTGCCACTAAACGGACCGGTTGGAACAGGCACGTCGGTGACTACCTACATCATTGGCCGCATCAAGACTTTTTCCGGTACAACCATCAGCATGGAAATCCCAACAATTTCCGGGGTTTCTTCCTATGCGGGAATACCGTCGAGTTGTTCTAGTTCTACATGCAACTGGGCCATTACCGATCTCAGTGTACCCGGCATCACCTTGTGCAACCTCACCGAGAGCGGATTCGGCAGCTCCTCGAATTCCCAAGCCATAGTCACGACGCCAGCGGCAAGCGGCGTACCGCCGTTAGTGCGTGTAGTGCCGGGCGACTTTCGTTTGTGGGGAGCCAATGAGTCGTATCAATGCCTTTTCTCAGATCAGAAAAACAACCTGGGCAACGGAGGATTCGCGATCAATGGCTCCAATGGCAATCTTGCCTTTTTCTCGGGGTTGCCGTCCACCGACGAGAACCCGCCTCAGGCGATCGGCTTGAATGCATCCAGTCACTATGCCGGTGATAGCTACAACGGCGAATATGTGGTTCGTGTCCAAGCATGCGCCAGCGCTGCTTTGACGGTCAACGAAACTTGCAAGACATACACGAATACCACCACGAATGCGACGTCGCTCAAACCGATCGGTCTGTTGCAGACGTACGGGGAATCAGGGCAGATCAAGTTCGGTCTGGTTACGGGTAGCTACGCCAAGAATATTTCAGGCGGCGTCGTGCGCGCAAACATACCGTTGCCCGCCGTCAATGGCACAAATTCGCTGACGGCCGAGATAAGCACAACCAATGGTACGTTTTTGACGCCGGCAACGGCTGGCATGATCGCCACGCTGAATGATCTCAAAGTGTACGGTTACAACTATGAAAGCGGTGGTGGAGCGGATAATTACGGTGATGGCGATGGCTGCCCCTACCAGCGCTCGGGCATCGTGCATAGTGGTGCCACCGGCAATCTGATCAACGAAGGCAGTTGCACGAACTGGGGCAACGCCATTTCCGAGGCCTACCTGGAATCGGTGCGTTATTTCGCCGGCGCTGGCCAGACCGGAGGCGACATTCCAACGGCTTTATACAAATATACGTCTTCGGGGTCGCCCGATACCACCTTAGGACTGCCGGAGCCCGCGTGGACCGATCCGCTCAACAATACCAACTACTGTGCATCGCTGAATGTACTCACGTTCAACGGTGCCGTACCGACCTACGAAGACACGAACACCGCCAATTCCGGCTATTACAACAGCTTTTCCGACCTGACCTTGACCCAGGCGCCCGTGCTGACGACTCCCATCACCGGAACGACGGTTGCGAATTGGACCGACCTGGTCGGTGCGGGCACCAGTGCGGCGGACAAGATCAATGGCGGTAGCTGGTTTATCGGATCGACCGTCGGCGAAGCTACAACTGACGCCGGTTATCAGAAGTGTACCGCCAAGACCATTACCGGTTTAAGCCAGGCAAGCGGCGTTTGCCCGGATGGCCCGGCATTAAACGGCAGCTACATGCTGTCCGGCATTGCCTATGCAGCGCATATCAATCGCATACGCAACGACTTGACCGATGTTCCGCCGCCGGCTCCGACCGGTCCCGGATTGCCCTACGACTCGTCGTCGCTGAAAGTGAATATGTACGGTATCCAGTTGGCGAGCAATACGCCCGTAATTTCGATACCGGTGCCGGGTGGCTCAATCAACCAGAATGTGACCATCACCCCGACTTATAACGCCTCGTGGGGTTCAGGACGACTCATCGACTTTCGAATCGTGTTGCCGAACAGTGCTGCAAGCTGTCCGACCGGTACAACGGGAAATACGACCTGCGGGAGTTACTACATCAATTTCGAAGACAGCCAGCAAGGTGGCGACTTCGATCAGGATGCTATGGGGGATTATCAGTTATTCCATTACCGGCACTGGAAGCGGTGCGGGAACCATTACGGTCACGACGGCGAGTATTGGCGCATCTTCGGCGAGCGGGCAGGGATTTGGATTCACCATTGGTGGCACAAACCTTGATGGACCTCATTTCTGGTCGGGTGCTTACGGCTACAACGCCCCCACCGATGGCACGGGGAAAAACTGCAATAACTGCCAAACTCCCTCCGCGCCGGTTTCATTTGCGTTTACCTTGAATCCGACGACTACCGTGCAGTCGTTAAATGATCCGCTATGGTATGCCGCGAAATGGGGCGGCTTCGTCGACGATCCGCCGACCGCCGCGGGCGGAACGGGGCCTTTTGCCGACGGCCTTCCCGATGCGACGCGCAAATGGGATCAGTCACAACAATTCCACCGGCGCCGCCGGTGCCGATGGCGTTCCGGACAATTATTATTTGGTCAGCAACCCCACGCAGTTGCAGGCATCGCTCAATCGCGCGTTCAGTCAAATCATCGCGAAAGTGGCATCGGGCACGGCGGCATCCGTAGTGGCCAACGCCTCGTCGGGTTCGGGTGCCGTTTACCAGGCGTTCTATGAACCTGCCCACGAAGAACCAGTCGCGCCGAATCGTACCGTGAATTGGCTGGGCACGCTGCAGGCGTTGTTTGTCGGTCCGGATGGCAATTTGTACGAGGATAACAATCAAGACGGGCAACTCGAGATCGGCACCGATCATCAAATCACGTTTTATTTCGATCCACGACAAATTCAACCAAGTTCACCGACGTTACCGAGGGAACGTCCAACCACACTCTGGCGGAATTGCTGCCGATATGGAATGCGCGAAAGACCCTTGCTACCCCGACAATAAATGCCGTGGTGCCGCAACGTACGTTCACGTCAACGAATACATCCGATCGCTATATTTTCACCTGGATCAACCATGCGGGTGACGGCGTAGTAACCTCCAGCGATGTCGAGCCTTTCACAGCCGATGCAACTGGTATACAGCCTGCCGACTATTTCTATCTGAATCTGGTTTCACCGGGTCCGGCTCCACCGTCGGCGACCGCGACGACAGAAGCGACCAATATCATCGAATGGGTGCGCGGTGAAGACTTGACGGGTTATCGCAATCGCACGCTCGCATACAATATTTCTCAACGGTGCAAGCGGTGCGGCCACGCAACGTCTAGGCGACATTATCGATTCGACGCCGAGCGTTGTGGCAACACCCACGCAATCGTTCGATTTGCTATACGGCGATCAATCCTATGGCGTATATCGCAACAACAATGCGTGCCGCCGGCAGGTCGTTTTGGTAGGTGCAAACGAGGGCATGCTGCATGCGTTCAACGCTGGCTTCTACAACGTGGCGGATCAGGCATTTTCCACAACGCCTAACACGACAAACTGCGGCCGGATCGAGTTCCACGAACAGTTATGCGCTGGGCGAAGAAATCTGGGCCTACGTTCCGCAGAACCTGATTCCGCAGCTCACGTGGCTTACCAAAGATCCGCCGGCTACCAACGGTTACACGCACGTCTATTATGTCGACGGCACGCCACGCATATTCGACGTCAACTTGCCCAGCGTCATCAATCACACCTGTAGCGGATTGATAAACAGTACCACTGTCGACTGCAGCCACTGGGGTCGATTGCCGTGGTTCCGTTCCGTCTCGGCGGCGGCCTGATCACCGTCGATTACAAAGGCGACGGCAGTGTACTGCGCAATTATCATTCCGGTTACATCATCATGGACGTGACCGATCCCGAAGTGCCGCCGACTCTCATCGGCGAAATCACCTTGCCCGCCGGACAGCTGGCGACGTCCAGTCCGACGATTGCAACCATTCGCAAGACCGATGCCGCTACGGGCGACCCGAACAGTTGGTTCCTCGTTGTGGGCTGGGGTCCCGACACGCGCGCGACTGTCTCGAGTGGCACGACCGCTAACGTCTACGTCTACGATCTCAACAACATCAAGAATTACGACGCCAACGGAGTTACCACCCCGGATAAGAGTGTCGCGGTGACAGTTCCACGAACAGCATGGTAGGCGACCTTGTCGCGTCGGACTGGAACTTCGATTTGCAGGATGAAGGCGTCTATTTCGGCACGCAGCAAAAGACCGCAGGCGCCGACTTCAACGGAGGGATGTACAAACTGCAAACTCATACGCCGGGTGGCGCTGCAGCGGATGCACCTGATGCTACTTTGGCAAATTGGGGCATGTACACGCTGTACGCCTTGCCAGCCTCGCAGCCGGTGACGGCAAGGCCAGCGCTGGGCTTGGACAACAATGCCACTCCCTATATCTTTGCCGGTACGGGGCGCTTGTGGACTACGGCCGATCAAGCCACCACGTCGCAACAGGCGATTTATGGGCTCAAGGACTACAGCGGAACACCGGCCCATCCCACTACCGCCTGCCCAACTTCCGGAAGTTGCGTACAGGATCCGACAGCCACCGGTAACCAAGGGTTGCTTGCTAATAACGGCATCTCGGTAGACATGAATGGAACAGTTTCCGGTGGGCCAGCCACGACATTCCAGCAACTCGTTGCGGATGCCGCAAGCAATTGCGTCGGTTTCGCCGTTGCCCAGTCCCTGCTATAACGGTTGGGTTTATAGCGGCCTCGCGGTAGGCAATACCACGACGCAGACTGGATCGGAACGCGTGCTCAGTGATCAGGATTTGCTCGGTGGGCAGTTGTTTACAACGACCTACATACCCAATACTTCGCTTTGCGGCGGTAATGGCACGAGCAATCTGTACGCACAGAATTATCGAAACCGGCACGGCAACTGCCTGCAGCCAATCCGCCGTTTGGCACCGCCACAGGTGGCGCGATTAATTTATCGCAAGCGCTGGGCGCAGGTGCTGCGTCGTCGGCAAGCCTGTTATTGACACCGTCTGCAGGTGGCGGTGCCGGCACAGCGCCGAAGTTGCAAGCTTTGTGTGCAGACATCCCACCGGAGCGATTTCCTGCACGCCTCTGGGTACCGTCCAGGGCGTAGCAAACGGTGAGGTTTCTTTGGCGCACGCTACTCAACAATAACTAGGGGACACGAATGCGCGAGCTGATCAAAACCGGAGCGATAGGAGCGAGTACGCGGCATGGCTTTACCCTCCTCGAGCTGATGATTGTGGTGGTGGTTATCGCGATCCTGGCCGCGATAGCCTTCCCCAGCTATCTGAAATACGTGCAGCGCACACGTCGTTCTGATGCGCAAAGCGCATTGTTGAATGCCGCGCAGGCGGAGGAGAAATATTATTACCGCTGCAACACTACCGGAAGTCTGGCGCAAATCTACGGAGCTGCCGCGCCCACCTGTACAACTGCCAACGATTCAATTGCGTCGCCGCAAGGCTATTACACCGATATCCTTGAACGCCATTGCTGCCAACACCTACACACTATGGGCGACGCCAGTGGCCGGCGGCCCGCAAGCTACTGATCAATGCGCAATACTAACGTTAGATAACCCGGATTGAAAGGAACTAGTGCTGACGCAAGCGATGCAACAGACGGAGACACCTTGCGCTGCTGGCATTGATCGGGGCTAATTGAACGATATAAATCACGAGATCATGCGGGCAAGTATCTGTTTTAGGTCAGGCTGTCGCAATAAAGTTGGAATAATCTTCGACGGTTTCGACTTCGCCGTCAAGCCAAATGGACTGTTCGCGGCTTACCGGTAGATGCGTGCTGTTGTTGATCCAGAGCGTGGCTTCGCCGCATTTCTTGCTGTCAATGAGCACATCGAAACTCAATCCGGTCTCGCTAGCGCATCTTTTCGATGCGTAACGTATGCGATCCACCTGAACCCACGGAGTGATTCCCCCCTTCTGGTGCTCAGGTTCTTGCAACTGAGTCAGCAGGATGAGGTTGTGCAGAATGCCCATCCGCAAAAAACCAATTTGCACCGCTTGGCGCATGGCGCGTCCTGGTTGCAGCCGCTGATTTTGCCCGTCGTGCGTTATGATCGTGACCACGCCGTCACTGCGCAACATCAAATTTTGTACTTTGCCGTTCATTGTGCCGTGCAAATGGATGGCCACATCTTCCGCATTGGCAACGCCAAGACTTGGCGGTGAGGTCGCTTTCAACCGCCCCGTGGCTGACCACATGCGCATTCAGATCGAAGCGTCCGGCACGTGCGAGCAGTGCTTCCACGTCTTTAAATTGCTGCGCAGCCGACTCGCTGTTCGTACACTGAACATGCATCGCAGCAGCCATGAGAATCATCAAACAAACCAATCGTGCATACTTCATGTTTCGCCTCGATCACTGTGCGGTCGTCGCGACAGCAAATGTCGAGCGATCCGATAACCCGTAATTTAGCATTTTGCATTGACCTGCGGAGCGTCCAGCATTACCCTACGGCCCCTTTTCTGGGCGATTAGCTCAGCGGTAGAGCACTGCCTTCACACGGCAGGGGTCACAAGTTCGATCCTTGTATCGCCCACCATAAAATCAACGAGTTACAAGAAGCCGGCTAAATGTCGGCTTTTTCGTAAGTGCAGTGCAAGTGCGATGCCTCGATTCTGACCGCGGTCGTCGCTCCTATTCAGGCAGGATGGTCATGATCTCCTTGGTTGAAGCGCCGAGACTATACCGGTGCGGGATTCGTATTGCGCGCACGCAGTAGTCGACGCTGGCGGCTTCCAGGTTCAGTTCTTCAACATTCGGTAATTCAGCCCATCGCCCATAATTGCTGACCGATGTAGATCAGCAGAAATAGCCCTAGGCACGTCAGAATCGCGGTGAACAAGCGCTCGGATGTGGCACTGCCGTAGTCGATAATTTGTTCGCTGGCAATGCCGCGACGATGATGCAGAAAGCGAAGTGTCGCGAGCAGAATGATCACGGTGCCAAAAAGTATGAGCAGCAATCCTGTGCATTCGGAGACGTCAAGATGTCGCACCGGACTCGAGCGCGCCGCGTTGTGTCCGATATAAGCAAGAAACAGATCGAAGCGTTCGATCAGAAAACCGAAAGCGATGATGGCAATCGCCGTACGCACCCAGGCCAGGTAGGTGCGTTCGTTGGCGGCGTGGTCGCTGAATTGAGGGATCATGGATGTTGGTACTCACTTCCGATGGGAATTGCGCGCAACATTGATCGATTGGGCCACGAACTGGCAAGTTCAGTTTGTGCGCGCAGATGAACCACCCAAGCGTGGTTCATCACTTTCATGGGTGGCTATTTGCGTTTCGTTGGAGCTTTCTTGCGC
Source organism: uncultured Gammaproteobacteria bacterium (assembly GCA_963804695.1). Classification (GTDB taxonomy): domain Bacteria; phylum Pseudomonadota; class Gammaproteobacteria; order Xanthomonadales; family Rhodanobacteraceae; genus Rudaea. The sequence goes on along the minus strand of CAWDRH010000003.1, from coordinate 1,225,281 downwards.
GCTTTGGCCGCAGATTTTTCGTGCTGCTCGGTTTTCAGCGAAGCCACGTACTGATCCAGGCCCTTGCGGATGATGGCGGCATCTTCGCCCTTGCGCAATCCACGCGTGGTCAGGGCTTTGCGCATGCGCTGGATCAGGTCGAAATCGTGTTCGTCGCGATAGGGTTTGAGATCCAGATCCTCGGGGACTTTCTTCAGGCGTTCATCTCCCACGGTCTTGACGTATTTCTGCATGAAGCGGTCGTAATCGCGCCAGAGTATGCCTTCGGCGCGTACTGCGGCTTCCTCGGCACGGGTGGCGATCTGGTGGGCGTGCAGATAATGCAGGCCGAGCTGGTCGATCAGGGTTTTCTCGACTTCCTCGTGCATGATCAAAAACCGGTCGACGCCCACTTTTTTTCCCTTGTAGTTCATCGTAGCCGGCAGGTGACGATCGATATAGATGGTCTGGCCATCCTGGCTGTAGCCGGCCAGATAGGGAATGTCGTGGTTGCGATCGAGCTTCTTTACCCGGCGCAGGATGGCGTCGAGCGCGCGGTCGAGCATCAGGCTGGATACGTACCAATCTGGTATGCGCAGTTTTTTGTGCGGAGCATTGGGATGACAGCCATTGACGGGCATGCAAACTCCTTGAAGGTGGTGATGAACCCGAATCGGGGACGATAGACCTTACTCGAAAACCTTACTCCAATCGCGTTGAAAATAGGTGTTGCGCTGCGGCGAATTGCAAGAATTCTGTCAGGAATCCCGTCAGGATTCCGCAGCGAAGACAATGAGTTACCCAAGCCAAAAAGGCAAGAAGTACAGAATTCGTCCTTTTGTAAATTTTGAGTTATAGTTTATCCACTGTGTTTGCACGGTCACTCATGAATTGTGATCAGAAAGCGCTGGTCACGGTGTGTTTCGTCATTAAGTTTCCATGCAATCCAGTAAGTCGGCACCGCATTAGGCGGAGCTTTGTCTGAATTGTCCTGTGGAGTTTTTATGTCGGATCGTGAGGTTGGTACCGTCAAGTGGTTCAATGACAGCAAGGGCTTCGGGTTCATCAGCCGCGAGAGTGGCCCCGATGTGTTTGTGCATTTCCGCGCCATCACGGGCACGGGTTTCCGTACCCTCCAGGAAGGCCAGAAAGTGAGCTTCAAGGTCGTGCAGGGCCAGAAAGGCTTGCAAGCGGACGAGGTCGCTCCCGCCTGAGTAATACCGGAACTTTTTCGCACGCCGGAGGACCCGTTTCTCCGGCGTGTTTTTCCGCGCCCTGATAATCCTCGTCCCGGTAATTTGCGATATTCCGCCACTGGTTCTTGCGCGATCAATCCGCGGCCGGAATGGGCTGCATCCCTGCGAAATCGCGCTAGGATAGCGGCATGAATTCCGCTGCCATCACGATCATCGATCCGCGCGTCCACGATTTGGGTAGTTTCAACGTGCGCCGCGCCTTGCCTCATTTGCGTGCACGCCATGTTGGTCCCTTCGTGTTCTTTGATCACATGGGACCGGCGCAGTTCGTGGCGGGACAGGGCATGGATGTGCGTCCGCATCCGCATATCGGACTGGCGACGGTGACCTATCTGTTTGCCGGGGCGATCGAGCATCGCGACAATCTCGGCAACCTGCAGACGATCCGGCCCGGCGACGTCAACTGGATGACAGCCGGCCGCGGCATCGTGCATTCCGAGCGTACCCCTGTGGCGGAACGCGCTGCGGGGCAAGCCGTGCACGGTATTCAGACCTGGGTGGCGTTGCCGCGAGAGGCCGAGGAAACCTCTCCAAGTTTCCATCACCATCCGGCCGCGACCTTGCCGCAGATCGATACTGATGGCGTGCGTCTGCGTCTGATCGCGGGCGACGCCTTCGGCCAACGCTCCCCGGTTGTGACGTTTTCGCGGATGTTCTATCTCGCCACGGAGTTCTCCGCCGGAAGCGCCATGATGCTGCCGCCAGAGCACATCGAGCGCGCCGTCTATGCCACCGATGCGGCCCTGTCGATCGACGGCATCGAACTCGCGCCGGGGCACCTCGCGGTTTTGCCGCCGGGTGAAAACGTGGAAATTCGTGCGACGGCTGCCGCGCATGCCGTGCTGTTCGGCGGCGATCCGCTCGATGGCGAAAGGCATGTCTGGTGGAATTTCGTGTCCAGCTCGCGCGAGCGCATCGAGCGCGCCAAGGCGGATTGGGCAGCGAAGCGTTTTGCCCCAGTGCCCGGCGAAACCGAATCCATTCCCTTGCCGGAACATTGAGTTTTTGCGCTCGTCCATGGGCGCGAGAATCAAAAAGCAGCCAGCCTTGGCCGCACTATTGAATTCAACGATATTGTCGATGACAGGCATCGCAGGCCGCGCCCATCTTGTCCAGTAAGGGTGCCAGCGCAGCACAGTCGGCAGGCGTCGTGGGTGCGATGGCCAAGGTGTCGCGCAGACGTTGGTCGTATTCGTGGAAGGGAGGCTCCACAGGATCGTCGGCGTAGATCGCGGTTTCGATCCCGTTGGCGAGTTCCCGCAACATGGCCAGATGTTGCGCCGAGTCTGCGCCGCAATGTTGCAAACGGACATCATCGCGCAGCGCAGCGTAGTGGTGCTGCATCACGTTCATCAGCCCGCGCGGATAGGCGTCGCGTTGACGCAGGGCGCTGACGACATTGCCGGCGGCGAGTGCGCCGATGGCCATGCCGAGTACGAGGAGGATCAGATTGCGCATGCATCGATTCGTTGACCAAGCCCGCAAAGAATAACGGAATTAGTCGCGCATCAGGACATTTCGAGGCAGGCGCCGGGATGCAGTCCGGCTGCGTTACAATTGACCGTAGACACCGGAACCCTTCTGTGCAATCGAGCAAAGATCAGGATTCGACGACCGATCGCCATACCGTGGCGCAAGCGCCGCCGCGCGACGACGACACGTTCAAGCCGCGGCTCGTCGTTGTCAGCGGTGTGATGCTGGGTTTCCAGCTCGAACTCGGTAGTGCTCTGGTGGTGGTTGGCCGTGCCAGCGAGTGCGGGCTGTCGCTGCCGCATCCCAGCGTTTCGCGCCATCACTGCCGCATCTGGCGCGAAGGCAACAGCTACGTGATCGAAGATCTGGGCTCGACCAATCGTACCTATCTCAACGGCAAGCCGGTCACGCGCGTTGAATTGCGCGACGGTGACCAGATCAGCGTCGGCAGCAATTCGATCAAGTACTTTACCGGCGCCAGCATGGAGGCGACCTATCACAACGAACTGATCGATCTGGCCATCTACGACGGCCTGACCGGTTTTTTCAACCGCCGTCATTTCCGTGGGCTGCTTGATGAGTACATGGAAAAACTAAAGGCATCCGCGCTACTCAGCGTGCTGATCATGGATCTGGATCATTTCAAACAGGTCAACGACACCCACGGCCATCTGGTCGGCGATCAGGTGCTGACCGGCGTCGCCCAGTTGATCCGTGAAAATGCGCCGCCCGGCACTCCAATTGGCCGTCTCGGCGGCGAGGAATTTGCCATGGCGCTGCGCGGCATGTCGCTAGACGAGGCAGTGGCACTGGCCGACCGGGTGCGGCAGGCGGTTGCCGCGCGGCCGCTGGAAACGCGCGAAGTCAATTTACCCGTGACGATCAGCATCGGCGCCGCGCAGGCCGACGAGCGGACCACAACGAGCGCGGACCTGTTGCGCGGCGCCGACGAGCAGCTCTATCGCGCCAAACAGGAAGGCCGCAACCGGGTTTGCGCTGCGGCTTAGGTTTCGTTCGCCGGTTGCGGTTTCAGCGCTGCCTGTTTCGCTTCCCATCCGGAAGCCTGTTGCTGCTTGCCCGAAGCCTTATAGACCTCGATCAATGGAGCGATATAACCACGGATGCGCCAGTGGTCGGCGCCGAGGTCCTTTTGCTTCTCCGCGATGGCCGCAAGCAGCGGTTTTTCCGCTTCGGCGTAGCGTCCGGCGCGCAGCAAGGCTTGGCCTAACTGGAATTCCATTTCACCGGTGACGGCGTGGTCAGGGCCGAACAGCGCGATCGAGTTGGCCAGTGCTTGCTGATTCAGTGCGATGGCCTGAGTGGTATCGCCGATATCGAGCAGATAGTTGGCGTAGTTGCCCGTGGCGATGATCGCGTTCTGGTGTTTTTCGCCGTATTTTTTCAGCGCGGTGTCGTAGGCGCGCTTGTAATACGGGCCGGACTCGGCGATTTTCTCCGGCGTTCCCTGCTGCCGCAAGGCGCCGGCGAGGTTGGAGATGATGTTGATAGTGAAGCCGTGATCAGGCCCGTAGAGCTTTTCGCAGACAGGTAACATCGCCTGGAGGATTTTCGCGCCATCGGCATAGCGGTGAGATTCCAGATACATGATCGCAAAGCTGTTCATCGTGTCCAGAGTCTTTGGATCTTCGGCACCATACAGTTTGGTCTGGCGCGCGAGCACATCGCGGAAAATCGGCTCAGCCTCGGTGTAGCGGCCGAGATCGGTTAGCACCACGGCATGTACGCTCAGTGCATCAGTGGCCAGCTTGCTGTCGCTGCCGGCAACACGATTGATCGTTGGCAGCAATGTGGCGACGTTGTGTTCGGCTTCGGCGTATTGACCGTTCTCGCGTTCGTACTGGGCCTGATCGAGCGCACTGTCCAGGGTTTGCGCATCGTCCGCACCGTGGCTGCGGGTGAGTGCGGCGACATTCTGTGCAATCAGGGCGACCGCCTGTTTCGGCTTGCCGGTGTAAAGCAACTCACGCGCGAGCGCACGCTGGTTCTGCAATGTCGGCAGTGCATCGGTGCCGAGGTGCTCACGGTTCAGATCGTAGGCGCGTTGTGTATGCACGATCGCCAGTTTGTATTCGCTCAGACTCATATAACTCGAGCCGATTGTCGCTTCGATATCGGCGAGCACTTCGGGCTGTCCGGCCAGTTCCTTGCCGGCGCGGCTGGCGGCGCGGTCGAGCACCAGATGCAGCAGGGTCTTGTCCAGATCGCGCGCCTGTTCCGGATCGACACCGGAAAGTACGTCGGTGAGAAAGCGTGCCGTTTCCCGGCTCTTGTCCGCCTCGATCGTGGCGCGTGCGGCGGCATCGCGAGCGTGCAGCATGCCGACGACCGCTGCCGCGGTTCCTGCGATCAGCGCCAGCGCAATCAGTGTGGCGGCGAGGATTGGGCCGCGATTGCGCGACACAAATGTGCGCAGGCGGTAGGTGCGCGTTGGCGGCACAGCGGCGAGCGGATAGCCGCGCTGGTACCGATCCAGGTCGTTGGCCAGCGCCTGCGCCGAATCGTAACGTCGTGTGCGCTCCGGATCGATCGCCTGCATCAGTACCCAGCGCAGCGGCACCGGAATTTTCGCGAGTCCGCGCGCAATGTCAGTGCGCGCATTGGTCTTCTGGCCGAGCGAGGCCAGCAGTGCGGCGTGCAGATCGCGGTTGTCGAGATTGGCGGCGGCAGCAGCGTCCATCACGGCATGCGGCGCCAGCAATTCCAGCAACATGACGCCCAGCGCATAAATGTCGCTGCGAATGTCGATCTCGCCGGTCTTGCCCTGCATCTGTTCCGGACTCATGTAGCCGCGCGTGCCGGCGCGTTCCATCAGGGCCAGACCATCGCCGGTGTTTTGCGTTGCGCCGATGGCGATGCCGAAATCGATGATCTTCGGCATCGCCTGACCGTCCACTTCGGCGATGAGGACATTGCTCGGCTTCAGATCGCGGTGGATGACGCCTTTCTGATGTGCATGCTGCACGCCCATGCAGATGCGTCCGAACAGCGCCAACGTAGCGCGCAACGACAGCGAGTGCGCAGCGCAATAGGCGGCGAGCGAGAGACCGTCGATCCATTCCATCGCGAAATACGGATAGCCCTCGGGCGTTGTGCCAGCGTCGTATACTTTTGCGATCGCCGGATGATCCATGCGCGCCAGCGCCTGACGCTCCACCAGAAAATAGGCCTCGGCCAGGCCGCCACGCAGTTGGTCGCGGATCAACTTCAACGCGACCGTGCGCTGGATCGGCTCGAGCTGTTCGGCCAGGTACACCGCTCCCATCCCGCCTTCGCCGAGCAGGCGTGCGATGCGATAGGGCCCGAGCAAGGCGCCGGGCGCAAGCGTCTGCCCGGCATGGATGGCCGGGGCATCCGCATCGATCACGGTCGGTTGATCCGGAGAGCTGAGCTTGGGATCGAAGGGAGAATTCGGCATCGTTCGCCTCACTCGGCGCAGCATGAGAAGTGACTCGGATGATAAAGTATACGTCAATGAATCACGGCGTCATCTGATGGATCCTCGTTTTGCTGGTACCGAGCGACTGTACGGCGCTGGTAGCGTTGCGCGCCTGGCGCACTCCCACGTATGCGTGGTCGGCATCGGTGGCGTCGGCTCGTGGGCAGCCGAGGCGCTGGTGCGTTCCGGCGTGGGCGAACTGACCTTGATCGACGCCGATGACGTTTGCGTCTCCAACACCAATCGTCAATCGCATGCGCTCGAAGGCACATTTGGGCGGCCGAAGGTCGATGTGGTCGCCGAGCGCTTGCGTGCGATCAATCCGGAAATCCGAGTTCATGCATTGGCCGAGTTCGTGACCCTGACGAATCTCGACACATTGTTCGGCCGCGACTATGACGCCGTGATCGATGCCTGCGATGCCCTGCGGATCAAGGTGGCCATGATCGCGTTCTGCAAACGGCGAAAAATCCCCATCGTTGTCTCGGGTTCCGCCGGCGGCCGCACCGACCCCACTCTCGTCAGCGCGCGCGATTTGACTCGAACCGAGCATGACATCCTGCTTGGGCTCGTGCGGCGGCGCCTGCGCGACGAGTATGGCTGGACACGCAACCCGAAACGCTATTTTGGCGTGCAGGCGGTATTTTCGCGCCAGAACGTGCGTTATCCACAAGCCGATGGCAGCGTCTGCGGCACTCGACCGGCCGAACCCGAAGGCGGCCTGAAACTCGATTGCAGTGGTGGTCTTGGTGCGGCAATGCACGTCACCGCGAGCTTCGGCATGGTTGCTGCGGCGCGGGTGATCGAGCGGCTGCTATCGCAGTAAGGCTGATTCGTCCAATGCGGGAGAACCCACGCTGCGCGAGTGCGGCCAGCGGGATGAACAGGCTGGAGAGCGACGCCACGACGGCCAGTTGCGCATGCTTGGCAAAATCGCCGTAGCCGGCACCGAACATCGCCACAATCGGAACTTCAAGCGTCACCAGGACGCACATTGCCGCACAGACCCTGGCGATCGCATTCGTCCGAATCCGCAGGGTAAACAGGAACACCAGCCAAGGCAGGGCGAGCAACAGCCACGCAACGCTCGCGTTGCTGCCAAGCACCCGGGTCAACGACCATTGTGACGCTGGCAGATGCGCATAATTGGCTCCTTCAACCATGCCGAGAAACTCCGAAACCCACGGCAGCAGCCATTTCGGGATGTTGGCGAGCGCATGGGCAAGTGCCGCCGGTTCAACGATCAGTGCCGCCCAGGCACGCAACGAAGAGACGTTCGCGAGACTCGGGCACGACTGATCGATCGAATGAGGCAGCCCCCACGTGCCCTGCGGTCCCGCGTAGGCAGCGCATTCGGCAGCCAGTCCGATGTTGCGTGCGACATGAGCCGGGTCGGCCACGTTTGGCAGCAATACCATCAGCACATAGTCGCCGCGATTTGCCATGATGATGCCGTGGCTCGCAGGGCGCACGCTGTTGATTACGGAAAAAATTGCGCCGACCAGACCGCCGATCATCAATGCCAGTGCCGCTGCATGCGCTGCGCGCTTGCCGACAGCAAGACAAGTGAGGGCCAGAAGCAAGGGCAGCACAACATGCTGCATCTTGCTCGCGGCAAGGATCGCGGCTCCGAGGGCTGTCGCAGCCCAAAGCGCACGTTGCCCCGTCTGCATGACCAGTAGAGTGCCAACGCAAGCGAGGTAAAGTCCAAATGTCGCCGCGGGTTCCGCGTACCACGTATTGAAAAGCACCGTGTTGCCCGGGTCGAAAAAAACGATGCAGGTACACGCCAGCAGTGCGAATGCGACCTCCGGGCGACCGCTAGCGAGCCACGCGCGCGTAAACCATGCAATCAAGGTACCCCAGACCAGCAGACGCCAAAGGCCAAGTTTGCCGATGGAATGCGACGGTGCAGCACCCAGCGCTTCGGCGGATCTCCAGCCATAGGCGATCGGTGCCGTGAATATGACGTCCGAAGTCCACACGCATACGTCCGAGGCGAATCCGCCGTAAAAACCGAACACGCGCAACGGTGCCTGAGGGTTGTATTGCGCCGGCGGCACGCCTGGTCGTATCGGCGCGAGGTCGAAGCAACTGCTGTAGCGGACTTCGTCGTAGCTGTTTGCTAGACCGATCAGCGGCCGGTGCAACACCAGCCAGGCGCCGCGCGCCAGCGTCAGGACCACAAGCGCGAGCATCAGCGCGAGAATCCAGCGCGGCGTGCCCAACGAAGCGGGCGTGTAGGTTGCGGACGGGCCGATCGAGGCAGTCATACGCGGTTGCCCAGACGAAATAAACGTTCGCAATTCCGGCTCGTTGCATCGGCTATGGTGGCCGCGTCCGTGGCGCGCAATGCGGCAACACAGGTGCAGACTTCGGTCAACAACGCCGGTTCATTGCGTGCGCCTTGGTGGCCGTGGAGCGGTTGGTCGGGCGAGTCGGTTTCCAGCAGCAGGAATTCCAGCGGCATTGATGCGACGATGCTGCGCAGACGTCGCGCTCGCTCATAGGTAACGGGTCCGCCAATGCCCAGACAGAATCCACTTTTCCACAATTGCTGCGCTTGTTCGAGGCTGCCTGAAAAGCTGTGCACGACGCCAGTGAGTCCGCCGACGCGGCGGATTGAGGCGATCACTTCGTCGAGTGCGCGGCGTGCGTGCACAATTACAGGCAATCTGAAATCGCGTGCCAGTTCAAGCTGGCGATGAAAGTACAGCCGTTGCGTATCCGGATCGAGGCCTTCGAGGGTGAAATCCAGTCCGCATTCGCCGACGGCTACGGGCTTCTCGCGTTCAATCCAGCGCGCCAGCCCATGCAGATGTTCAGGCAAGTGTTCGGCCAGATACATCGGATGCAGACCGTAGGCCGGATACAAGCCGGTTTCGGTATGACACAAAGTGCGCAAGGTATCGAATGTGGCAATGGTGACGGCCGGCACGATCTGACGGGTTACGCCGGCGGCGCGTGCGCGCGCGAGTACCTGCGATCGGTCGGCATCGAATTCCGCAGCATCCAGATGGGAATGGCTGTCGATCAGCGAATTCATGGAATCAGAAATGCCGCCATACCCAAAAACAGGCCCATGCTCACCACGTCAGTCGCTGTGGTCAAAAAAATGCTCGACGCCATTGCGGGATCGGCGCCGAGTCGCTTCAGGCCCAGTGGCACGGCAGCGCCGGCAATGCCGCTCGCCACGCTGGAAAGTGCCATCGCAGCCAGGGTGATGAAGGCCAGGGGCAGTGCGTGCGGATTGTGCTCAAGACGTGCGATCACGTACATGCCGATGCTGGCGACGATGCCCACCAGCAGGCCGTTGAGAAATCCGAGCCACGCTTCCTTGAGCATGAGCTTGCGGCCTACGCCGGCACGCAGTTCGTTCAAGGTCATGCCACGCAAGGTCACGGCCAGCGCCTGGCAACCGGTGTTGCTGCATTGGCCCGACAGCACCGGCAAGAACACTGCCAGCAGCACGATATGGTTGACTGTATTCTGGAACAGCCCGACTACGGCGGCAGCAATGAAGGCGGTGAGCAGGTTCAGTTGCAGCCAGGGATGACGAAAACGCAGTGCGCGTGGCCACGGCGTGGCGGTGCGTTCTTCCTTTTCGACGCCGACCATCGAACCGGCCTGCGCGCTGATCTCGAAGGCCTGTTGCTCGAACAGCACCTGGCCGCGCACCTTGCCGATCAGGCGGCCGTTGACGTCGCACACCGGGTATACCGGATAATGGCGCGTGACTACTTCGCGCATCGCGTCGACCAGGCTGGTTTCCGGATGCAGGAAGAACGGCTCGCGCACCATGACATCGGCCAGCACCTGCTGCGGCTGCGCGTACAGAAGTTCTCGAAATGTAACGACCCCGATCAGCAGACCGTTGTCATCCGTGGCGAAAACATAAGTGATCAATTCGCGCTTGACCGCCTCGCGCAGCGCCTCGACGACTTCGGTCACCTTCGTCTGTGGTCGGAACTGTGCCGGGGACATTTCCATCAACCGGCCGACGCTGCCTTCCGGATAATGCCAATCCTTGAGCCACTGTTCGCCTTCACCCGACAACGTCGCCGCAGCGATGCGCGCCCGGCGCTCGGCGGTGAATTTCTGCAGGATGTCGATGGCGTGGCCGGGTCCGAGTTCGGCCAGCGTTTGCGCGATGGCAGCATCGGGCAGATCGGCCAGCCGGTCGGCAGCGCCTTGCGGATCCAGTTCACGGATACGTTCGCCGAGACGGCGCGGGTCGGCCGTGGATTTCATGCGCACTCCGGAATAACGCGATGCCTAATGCTACCCGAGACTGGCGCAGTGCACGCGAATTCCGTGGTTTCAGCGGCGTTCACACGACGTTTGGGAAACTGTGACTCAACGGATCACGCGTTTGTGCGTTGAATCATTTGTCAATCGGAGGATGTACCCATGTTACGCAATCGCGGAATCATTGTTGTGCTGCTTGCAGCCCTGTTTGGCCTCAATGCCTGTGTCGCGCCACCGCCGCGCGAACGCGTGGTTTACCAGGAAGGTGGCGGCGATCAGGATCAGTCCTATTCAGGCCGTTATTGCCATGTCTGCGGCACCGTGCGCCAGCTGGAGCAGGTTGAAGTCCAGCAGGGAACAACCGGTGGCGGCGCCGTACTCGGCGCGATCATCGGCGGCGTGATTGGGAATTCCTTCGGCCGGGGCGGTGGCCGTGCGGCGGCAACGGCAATCGGTGCGGTGGGCGGCGCAGCGGTCGGTAATTCGGTTGAGCAGAACGATGCGCGTGCCGCTTCCGGCTATGTCTGGCGCTTCCGGGTCGAACTTGACGATGGGCGTTGGGCGACGGTGACTCAGCGCAACAACCCAGGCTTCCACAACGGCGATCGCGTGATCATTCGCGGCGATCATCTGGAGTGGATACGCAAATAAAGCTCGGTCAAATCGCGGCGGCGTGTCATGGCGCGTCGCCGCGGAATTTTGGCTCGTTCGGCCGCGTGCAGGGATGAGCGCGTGCAAAGATTGAAGTGCGGTCGATCAGTCGGTGCGGTAAAAGCTGTGATCGCCGATCACCGCGAGCGGTGGGCCCTTGGCCCAGTCCGGGCGACTCGTGTCCGAGGCGAAGAAATGATCCGCCTCCGGCACCACTGCCACGCGCCAGCTCGGCGGCATCTTCCAGATGTCCATCGTGAAGCCAGCCAGCAGCCAGGCTTCCTGCCATGCGCGGGCATCGCTAAAGATGTAATTTTTACTTGTTGTGGATAAAGCAAATTGTCCACGCGCGCGCAGAACCGCGCAAAGCGAGTTGCCCCATTGCCCGCCTTCGCGGCGACGTAGAGCAACTTCTGCAACCGCCATCTGGCCGATGGTGGATTCTCCACGCGCTTCCAGATACACGGTTGCCGCCAGACAGGCGCGATCGCCCGTCGGGTTGTGGAATGTCGATGCCAGCCACAGAATCCAGGCCAATTTCATCGTTGACGCCTCTTGCTGAAATGAATTTCGTAGCGCGCACGTCAGGGCGTCGCAAAGGCAATATGCGCCGGCCCTGAAGGTGCAACGAACGGCGTTTGTCGGCGCCGCGGTATTTTTTCGGCCGGAGGTTAGTCCTTGCCGATGTGTTTGCGGGATCGTTTCGATCCCCGCTGTAGCGCACGTCCCGTGGGCCGCAGCGTAAGCACCGAGTGTGGAGCTGGTGCCGGTTTTCTTGCTTGAATCCTGGCAACGTCAACGGCGAAAGGCCGTTCATTGTCGCGATGGAAGTCTGGATTACCGACCGATCGTGCGGTCGCGCCATCGTCTTGTGGTGGCGTCAGTTGCGAATTATCGCATATCTGCTGGAGTTGTCACTCTAATTGTAGGCGATGTTGTCAACCTTCGCAAAGGCGGATGTTAAATTTACGTAATACTTTCAATGGTATACCTTTGCGCAATCCTGAAATTTTGGCAAAGTGGATTATGTCGCAAATTCCCGTTTGCGCGCCGCACGCAGTGACACCGATGGCGCTCACTTGTAGCCGAAATTGTCCTTCAGCAATTGCTCGTCGCCTTCGTATTCCTTCGCAGTTGCGGGCACGAATTTGGTGACGCCAAGCTCGAACAGCAGTTTCGACGCGTCAGCATCGGTATCGAGCTTGAGCAGAGCATCCTTGACCTTGGCCCTGATCTCGGCCGGGACGTCGGCTGAAGCGGTGATGCACTGTCCGGGGAATTCGCGCGAGGTCTTGACCGGTGTCAGGTTCGGGTACTGATCCTTGAGCGCCGTCGGAATCATCGCCGCGTCGGCCTCGCCGGCGAACACCCGGTCCACCGCGTCGCGCGAGGACGTGGCGATGGACTGGATATCCGGTTGGAGTACCGGGTTGGGGTAGAACCCCATCAGCAGGGTATAGCCCAGGCTGGGTGCGGACATGGTCACGATACCGTGGCCGACCAGTCCTGGCGGGCCCTTCGTGCCGATATCGATGTTGGATACCAAGGTATAACTGGTCGGCTCGGCGGTATGCACCAGCGGCTCATAATGACCCTGCTCGATGCGGTAATCGGCCAGGTGCGCTTCATCGAAGGCAAAATCCACCTTGCCGCCGTTTTGCATGTCGCGCCAGTAGAAGTGGTAGTTGCGCGCCGTGACCAAGGTAAAGTGCTGCCCCGTGACCTTGGCTAGATAGGTCATCAAAGGCTGATAGATCTCCTGGATACGTTCCGGCGGGCTCGATGGTTCGATGGTAAATGTGTAATCCGCAGCGATGGCGCGGACCGGGAACGAGGCGAATGCAACGCCAATTGCGCTGAGTAGCGCGACGCAGATTTTCGGTACGGTTCCAGACTGGATGGTCATGGCGAAATCCCCCCTTTGAGCTGTCTGCGCTATAGCATGAAAATGCCGCAAAGGCGAGACGCACTGCGGAAAAATCGCGGCGGATCAAGGGATAGAGTGGCTGAAGCGAGAAAGAACTTTAACCTCATCCAGTGCATCGCAGTGCAAGGCCTTGCCGATTGCGGTGTCGGTGAGAACCGCGAGGGCCTCGCCGCTTCCGGGTGAGGTCGGCGCCGCCATAACCACGACTCCGATGCTGTCACTAGCCTTGGAGTCCGGCGTGTGCAGGATCGTTCCGGGCTCGGGCAGGTTGGTGGCCCGGAATTCCAGTCGATAAAGGCTACGCTTGTTGCCGCCCTTGAAGTGCAGGCGTGCCATGATTTCCTGACCGGGGTAACAGCCCTTGCTCACGCTTATGGCATCCAGGTGATCCAGGCTCAGCCATTGCGGCAGGAGCTGATCTTCTAGCGCCGGTGCCAGTTCCGGCAATCCAGCATGGATATCGTCGAGCTTCCAGTGATCGCGTGCGTCGGTCGATGCAATCGCCGCAGGCGGCAGGGCATCCGCTGGCCACAACAGCAACCAGCGTGCCGTCACGCCGGGCATGGCGATGCCGGTGATTCGATCCGAAGTCGCCAAAGCGCTGGCGACGGGCGGAGCAGAAAATTGCACCGGTAGTGCCGACGCCTCATCGGCACCGATGCCCAGAATGTCGGACAGCACATGCAATTGCACTTTCGCGCGGAAGACGAACCGCGCCAACTCGGTGCGCATGGTTTCGGCGTCGCCGCCGCGCAGCAACAGCCGCAAACGCTCGTTGTCGTAGCGCAGCAAGTGGAAAAATGCACGCATCCGGCCTTGCGGCGACAGCCACGCGTTCCATTGCCAGTGGTCATTCGCAAGCGCCAACACATCGTTGCAGAATTGCGCGTGGGCGAACGCGACCGCGTCCGGCCCGGCGATTTCCAGTATCTGCGGTGGCGCTAATGTAATCAGCATGAGTTCATCGGCCAGGCATCGGCGCTATACTTCCAGAGGTGCAAGCAGGTGGACAGCCAATCGTACGCGATCATGCCGTTGGGTTGTCAGTAAGCGCTGCGGACATTAGGATTCCTTCATGAGCATGACCCTGCACGAACCGACGTCCGCCGCAAACGATCCAGCCGGCGACGTCGATCCGAAACCGCCGGAACGGCCCGCGCCAGTCGGACCAGCGGAAGTCGGTGGTCGCGGCGGACTCGATCCCACGCGCTATGGCGATTGGGAGAAAAACGGCCGCTGTATCGATTTTTGAGGCTCCATTCATGTCCGAAACATCCACGCCAGAGTCAGCCCGCCCACTTTCTCCCCACATCCAGATCTACCGCTGGCAGATCCAGATGGTGACTTCGATCTTGCACCGCGCCACCGGTGTTGCGCTGGCGGTGGGTTCGATCATGGTTTGCATCCTGCTGCTCGCGCTCGCAGCCGGGCCGCATCCATACGAAGCCGTGCGCGGGTTCTGTGCGTCTGGCCTGGGTCTGTTCCTGCTGCTCGGCTGGACTTGGTCGCTGTGTTACCACTTGCTCAACGGCATCCGCCACTTGCTGCAAGACGCTGGCGTGGGCTACGTGATCGCCCAGTTCGTGCGCAACAGTTGGCTCACGGTGATCGGCTCGTTCATATTGACTGCGCTGATCTGGGCCTGTGTCTTCGCGCGTGGAGGTGTCGCGTGAGCGCCGTCGATCTGGGCAAATCCGACTTGCAGACGCCGCTCAAGCGTGTGCTTGGGCTCGGCAGCGCAAAATCCGGTACGCATCATTTCATCGTCCAGCGCATCACGGCCGTCGCCCTGATTCCGCTGGTGCTGTGGTCGATCTGGCTTGCCCTGATGTTGTTGCACGCCGATTACTCGCATGCGCATGCCTTGCTGCAGCAACCGCTCAATGCGGTATTGATGATCGCCTTCGTCATCGCGCTGTTCTGGCATGCCCAGCTTGGCGTGCAAGTGGTGATCGAGGATTACGTCCACACCCGCTGGCGCGAAATCGCATTGCAGCTGACGGTCAAATTTCTTTGCGTGCTTGGCGCGCTTGCCTGCGCGCTCGCGGTCCTGCGCATTGCCTTGGGACAATAATCAATGCCTGCGTATAAAATCGAGCAGCACAAGTACGATGTCGTGGTTGTCGGCGCTGGCGGCGCCGGTCTGCGCGCGACTTTCGGCATGGCCGAGAAGGGCCTGAACACGGCCTGCCTCACCAAGGTGTTTCCAACCCGATCGCACACCGTCGCGGCACAGGGTGGCATTGCCGCGGCGCTGGGCAACATGGGCGAGGACAACTGGCGCTTCCACTTCTACGACACCGTCAAGGGCGGCGACTGGCTCGGCGACCAGGACGCGATCGAATACATGTGCAAGAACGCACCGGCCGCTGTGATCGAACTGGAACACTACGGCGTGCCGTTCAGCCGCACTGAGGAAGGCAAGATCTACCAGCGACCGTTCGGCGGCATGACCACGGACTACGGCAAGGGCACGGCGCAGCGTACTTGCGCGGCGGCCGACCGCACCGGTCATGCGATGCTGCATACGCTGTATCAGCAATCGCTCAAGCACAATGCGCAGTTCTTCATTGAATACTTCGCGCTGGACCTGATTTTCGACAGCGAGGGCAGCTGCTGCGGTGTGCTCGCGCTCGATATGTCCACTGGCGTGCTGCATCTGTTTCGTGCGCACGCGGTGGTGCTGGCCACCGGCGGCTATGGCCGTGCGTATTTTTCCTGCACCTCGGCGCACACCTGCACCGGCGATGGCGGCGGCATGGTGTTGCGCGCGGGGCTACCGCTGGAGGATATGGAATTCGTGCAGTTCCATCCTACAGGTATCTACGGCTCCGGCTGTCTCATCACCGAAGGCTCACGCGGCGAAGGCGGCTATCTCACCAATTCCAAGGGCGAGCGTTTCATGGAGCGCTACGCACCCAACGCCAAGGATCTGGCCTCGCGCGACGTCGTCAGCCGTGCGATCACGATGGAGATCCGCGAAGGCCGCGGTGTGGGCGAACTTCAGGATCACGTATTCCTCAATCTGATGCACTTGGGACCCGAAGTCATTCATGAACGTCTGCCAGGCATTGCCGAAACCGCGCGCATCTTCGCCGGCGTCGACGTGACCAAGCAGCCGATCCCGGTGCTGCCGACCGTGCACTACAACATGGGCGGAATCCCCACCAATTACCACGGCGAGATGCTGCGCAGGGTCGGCGACAATCCGGACAGCGTGGTACCGGGCTTGTTCGCCATCGGCGAAGCTGCGTGCGTCTCGGTGCACGGCGGCAACCGCCTCGGTTCCAACTCGCTGCTCGATCTGGTCATTTTCGGCCGCGCTGCCGCCAATCGCGCCGCCGAAATCATCCAGCCCGGCGCAGCGCACAAGGATCTTCCAGCCTCGGTCTGCGATGCTGCGCTGGCCAATTTCGACGCCGTTCGCAATGCCAAGGGCGACACATCCACCGCCGATCTGCGCCTGAGCATGCAGCGCATCATGCAGAAGGATGCTGCCGTGTTCCGCACCGGCGACACGCTCAAGGAAGGCTGTGCGAAGATTTCGCAGGCCCACGATGCGTTCACCAAGGTCAAGATCGCCGATCGCTCGTTGATCTGGAACACCGATTTGATCGAAACCCTGGAATTGCAGAACCTGCTCGGTCAAGCGGTGGCGACGATGTACTCCGCAGAGCAGCGCCACGAAAGCCGCGGCGCGCATGCGCGCGAGGATTTCAAGGATCGCGACGACGTCAACTGGATGAAACACACTCTCGTCGGCGTCGATGCCAAGGGCAAGGCGACCTTTGATTACCGCCCGGTGCACACGCAGCCGATGACCAATGAAGTCGATGCCGTGCCACCGAAGGCGCGGGTGTATTGAGGTGTATTGATTAGCTCGTCATTCCGGCAGGGATTGCCGGAATCCAGTGCCAGGGAGGTAATTGTGAAACTCGGCTCGCCGCCCAGACAGCGTCCATGCAGTCTGGATCCCGGCAGTCCATGCCGGGATGACGTTGAGTCAGGTTTGCAGTTTGGGTTCAACTAGAGGTGTATCCGTGGCCGAATTCACGCTCCCGAAAAATTCCAGAGTACAAAAGGGTAAAAAGTATCCGGCCAAGGCGGACGCCAAAAATGTGCGCACCTTCCGCATCTACCGCTGGGATCCGGACGACGGCGCGAATCCGCGCATGGACGAATACGAAATCGATCTGGCCGCCTGCGGGCCGATGGTTCTGGATGCGCTGATCAAGATCAAGAACGAGGTCGATTCGACCCTGACCTTCCGCCGCTCCTGCCGCGAAGGCATCTGCGGATCGTGCGCGATGAACATCGACGGCACGAACACGCTGGCCTGCACCAAGGCCATCGGCGAGTGCAAGGGCGATGTGAAGATCCATCCGCTGCCGAGCATGCCCGTGGTCAAGGATCTGGTGCCGGATCTGACGCATTTCTATGCCCAGTACGCATCGATCAAGCCGTGGATTCGCACCGAAAGCGCGCCGCCGCCGGATCAGGAGCGGCTGCAATCAAAGGAGGATCGCGCCAAGCTCGACGGTCTGTACGAATGCATCCTCTGTGCTTGCTGCTCGACCTCGTGTCCGAGCTACTGGTGGAACAGCGACCGTTATCTCGGCCCGGCGATCCTGTTGCAGGCTTATCGCTGGATTGCCGATTCGCGTGACGAAGACACCGGCGCGCGTCTGGACGATCTCGAAGATCCGTTCAAGCTGTATCGCTGCCACACGATCATGAACTGCGCGCGCACCTGCCCGAAGGGCCTGAATCCGGCCAAGGCCATCGCCGAGATCAAGCAGCTGATGGTCGAGCGGCAGTCTTGATGTCCCGTGCATGAGCACAGATGAGATCGGGCGATTGCGCTGGCGTTGCCGGCGCGGAATGCGCGAACTGGATCAATTGCTCGGCGGCTATCTGGCCATCCGCTATCCGCAGCTCGATGATGCGACAAAAACTGCATTTTCCACTTTGCTCGATCAGCAGGACCCGGAACTGTGGAACTGGCTGAACGGTCGCAGCACGCCGGAAAATCCGCAATGGCGACGGATCGTCGATGAAATCCGTTCCCGCGATCGCGTTTGAATATCGTCCCTCGCGCTGGCTCGCCGCAGCGATCGCCGCGGTCTGGATGCTGGCACTGTTCGCCGTCGTACTCAGTGGGCTCGGTGTCTGGGTCCGGCTTATGCTGGCCGCTGTCGCCAGCGCGTATGCTGTGGTTGCGCTGCGCCGGTTTCTGTTCCGTCCACCTGCGCGTCGCGTCGCTTGGCATGCGGCCGGACATTGGCGTGTGCAAACTTGCGATGGTGAAGAACCTGATGGTGTAGAACCCGATGGTATAGAGCACGTTGTCGAGCTGCAGCGTGCCGTTGTGGTGGGTCCATTGATCGTGCTGGGCCTGCGCGGCCCTGCTGGCGCAATCACGTTGCCACTGCTGCCGGACAATTGCGCTGCCGACATCCATCGACTGCTGCGCGTGCGCCTGGCCAAGGTGCAAGGCGATATCCCGGGCGTCTGATCAGCGACGTACGGACAAAAATGCCCGGCTCATTACGAGCCGGGCGAGTCCGCATCCTTGCCCTGAGTCTCCGTTGGGAGTTCGACGTTGCAGCGTGCGATCAGGGAAGATCGCGAAAATCAGAATCGATATTCGGCGCTCACCGACACCAAATCCGGATTGAAGTTGAGGCCATCCTTGTCGGCCTTGTAGTAGTCGTAGTTCAGCCCGACGCTCAGGTTGTTGCTGAAGTCGTAACCGAAACCTGCGCCGGCGTAATACTTGTTGCTGGTGTCGTTGACATAGTTGGGCGTGCCGCTGGCATCGATAAAGTCGCCCTTGAGATCACCACGGAAGAGGCCGGTACGAGCGCTGACATACCAGTTGGGGCTGAGGTTGAAGTGGCCGTTCACGCCGGCGTTCCAGCCCTGGATCTGGGCGTTGTTGAGCCCCAGTCCGCTGAACTCGGATTTCGGATTGAAGCTGCCGAGCTTGGTATAGCCGCCCTCGACGCCCAGCGCGACGGACGGGCTGAACGCCCAGCGATAGCCGACGTTCGCACCATAACCGGTGTCGCTGTCGTTGTACGCGCCTCTGTCGAGATTGGATTGACCAACGTTGCCGTTGACGAAGAATCCGCCATTGCTGCCGTCGTCGGCGTGGCTGATGGCGGGCGCCATGGCGAGGCCAGCGGCGGAAAGGGCAAGTGCAAGCAGGGTGTTTTTCATTGCGTTCTCCAACAGTTTGATAAGGTTGCGGCGGTGTGCAGAACCTGCACACGAGCGATCGCGTTCATCGTGCGATCCCACCGTAAGACCCTAGTTGGGGACGCGAAGTCGCATTACAATACTTGTTAGTTTAGTAATTGTTCAGGTAGCTGACTCTGAATCGCGGACGACGGCAACGTGCCGGCGATGCTTGCAGTCGGCGAGTGGCTGAGGCACTCTGCGGCGCTCATCTGCCGCACGCGCCGAATCAGGCAAACGGATTTCCCGCTCGATGTTCCGCCCACTCGAATTGTTCATCGGCCTGCGCTACACGCGCGCCAAGCGCCGCAATCACTTCATCTCGTTCATCTCGCTGGTGTCGATGCTCGGTATTTCCATCGGCGTGATTGCACTGATCGCGGTCATCTCGGTGATGAACGGTTTCGAGAAGCAGTTGACCGATCGCATTCTCGGCATGGTCGCGCACGCGACGATTTCCGGCGTCGGCGAAAGCGTGCACGATTGGCAGGCTGCAGTGAAAACCGCCTATGCCAATCCGCATGTGCTCGGTGCCGCACCGTATGTCGAGCGCCAGGCGTTGTTGCAAGGCACGCGTGTGAGCGGCGCGGTGATCCGCGGCGTGCTGCCCGACGAGGAGCCGAAGGTCTCCGATCTCGACCGCAAGATGGTCAAGGGCAAACTCGGCGATCTCAAGCCGGGTGAATTCGGCATCATCCTCGGCAACGAACTGGCGATGGAACTCGGTGTCGGCGTCGGCAACAAGGTCACGGTGTATACGCCGGATGTCAACGTCACTCCGATCGGGGCAGTGCCACGGTTCAAGCGCTGCACGGTCGTCGGTATTTTCTCGGTGGGCTTTCAGGAGTACGACGAAGGCATGGCGGTGATGCAGATGGACGACGCCGAGCGCCTGTTCCAGCTCGATGGTCCCACCGGCATCCGTTTGCGTCTGGACGACATGTTCCGTGCCTGGGATATCGGCAGCGATCTGGCGGACAAGCTCGGCCAGTTCTACCGTGTGCGCGATTGGCGCGAAGGCCACGCCAACTTCTTCAGTGCGGTGTCGATGGAGAAGAAGGTGATGTTCATCATCCTGTCGCTGATCGTTGCGGTGGCCACGTTCAATCTCGTGTCGACTCTCGTCATGCTGGTCACCGACAAGCAGGCGGATATCGCTATCTTGCGCACCTTGGGCATTTCTCCACAAAGCATCATGGGCGTATTCATGGTGCAGGGTGTGATCGTCGGCACGTTTGGCATCCTGATGGGCGTACTCGGTGGTGTCGCCCTGGCGATCAACCTGCCGGTGCTGGTGAAGTGGATCGAGCACACCTTCCACGTCGAATTCCTGTCGCCCGATATTTATTACATCAGCGAAGTGCCGTCGGACATGCACTGGAGCGACGTCGGCTGGATCGCCGCCATCGCCTTCGTGTTCTGCCTGTTCGCCACCCTGTATCCCGCTTGGCGCGCATCGCGCACGCAACCGGCCGCGGCGCTGCGCTATGAATAGCACCACGGTTCACATGACGGATTCGCCTTCGCTTTTGCGCATCCGCAAGGCGGGCGAGGCCGACGCCGCTGTTTTGTGCGCGGCTGAGCGTGAAACCGCGCGAATTCCGGGCCGCCTGTTGTCGCAGTCGCAGGAATTGCATGAGGCGGCGTTCGTGCACAAGATTGGTGAACTGGCGGAGGCAGGTAGCTATCTCGTGGTCGAGCGTGACGGGGCCGTTGTCGCTCACGGTTTACTGGAACCCGCGGCGACCATAGCCGCCCTCGCTCATGTGCGCACGTTGACCATTGTCGTGCATCCCGGGCATACGGGGCAGGGAATCGGTACCGTTCTGCTGCGCGCACTGCTGGACTGGGCACGCGCCCATAACGGCGTGGAAAGGGTCGAGCTGCGCGTCCGCGCGAGCAACGAGGCGGCAATCCATTTGTATAAAAAGTGCGGTTTTTCCGAAGAAAGTCGGTTTCGCAAACGCGTCAAACTGGCCGATGGGATCTGTGTAGACGACATCGGCATGACTTGGTTTCCGCAGCTTGATCGGAGGACGCCGGCATGAATGCCGCCATTGTTCTGCGCGCCACCGGCGTAGCCAAGACCTATCAGGAAGGCGGCTTGCGCGCCGAAGTGTTGCGCGACGTCGGCTTTACCCTGGAACGCGGCAAAACGCTTGCGATCGTCGGCGCATCGGGCGCCGGGAAAAGTACGCTGCTACACATCCTCGGTGGCCTGGATACGCTGAGCGCCGGCGAAGTCGAAGTCGAAGGCCGTACGTTGTCGACGCTTTCGGATCGCGAACGCGGCCGTGTGCGCAACCGTTCGCTCGGCTTTGTCTACCAGTTCCATCATCTGCTACCGGAATTCACGGCATTGGAAAACGTGGCGATGCCGCTGTTGATTCGTGGCACCGCGATCGCGCAGGCCAAACGCGAGGCGGGCGAGTTGCTGACGCGCGTCGGCTTGAGTCAGCGTCTGCAACACAAGCCTGGCGAACTGTCCGGCGGTGAGCGCCAGCGCTGCGCTGTTGCGCGCGCGTTAGTGACGCGTCCGGCCTGTGTGCTGGGTGACGAGCCGACCGGCAACCTCGACGAGAAGAACGCAGCGCAGGTGTACGCGATGATGCTCGAACTCAATCGCGAGATTGGCACCAGCTTCGTGCTGGTCACGCATGATCATGGGTTGGCGCGACGCATGGATCGTGTACTCGTACTGCACGATGGCGCACTACGCGAGGCGGATTCCGCCGCCATCGCCTAGCCTGCCACGGTCGCGCGCGTGCACAGGGAATCCGCAACGGGCACCTTGATCGGTCGTATCGTCCGATCGATGCCACTGGCAGAATTTTTCCGGCCAGCGACCGCGCTGGCACTGCTTGCTGGCGCACTGGGCGTGCAGATGCTGACCACGCTGCCGCCACGCTGGGTCGACGTGGTACTGGCGATCGCTGGCTCGTTGATCGTGACGATTCTATCCCGCTGGCGCCGATTTAATTTTGGCTGGATCGGTTTCGTCTTGCTGGCGGCGGCGTGGACGATGCTGCGCGCCGACTTCTCGCTTTCGCGACGATTGCCAGCGGCGTTTGAAGGCGAGGATATTGTCGTCACCGGATCGATCCGCGGTCTGCCGCGCGTACAAGACGACGGCACACGTTTCGAAATGGACATTCAGACGGCCAACCAGGATGGCCATGTGCTGGCCTTCAGTGGCCGCGTGCGCCTGAGCTGGTACAACGATGCGCCGGCATTGCAACCTTGTGCGCACTGGCAGTTGCGCCTGCGCCTGAAACGTCCGCGTGGCACGATCGATCCCGGCGGGTTCGACTTCGAGCGTTACGCGCTGGAGCAAGGCATCGTCGCCACCGGATATGTACGAGAGGATGCGGACAATCGTACGCTCGGTGCGGATACGGTCTGTGTTGATCGTCTGCGCGCACGCATCAGCGACGCGATCGTTGCCACGCTTGGACCCGGCCCGAGCGCCGACCTGCTGCGTGCGCTCGCCTTCGGCGACCAGCATGCGATGGACGAGCACGAATGGGCTGTTGCGCGCGCGACCGGAATTCCTCATCTTATTGCGATTTCCGGTCTGCACATTGCCTTGTTCGCCGGCTTCGGCGTAATGCTCGTGCGCCTGCTGTGGAAGCTGGCACCGCGATTGACCCTGCGCTGGCCGGCGCCACTGATCGAGGCGGTGGCGAGTCTGCTTTTTGCGATCACTTACGCGATTCTGGCCGGACTCGGCCTGCCGACCCGACGTGCGCTGGTGATGATTGCGGCTTTGCTGGTGGCCAATCTCGCGCGTCGCGCACGTGCGCCGGTACAGGGTTTGGCGTTGGCCGTGATCGCGTTGCTGATCTGGGATCCACTGTGCGTACTTAGTGCCGGCTTCTGGCTATCGTTTGTCGGTGTCGCCTGGCTGATGTTTTGTCTGGGCGGCGCGACCCAACGCAGGCGCTGGGGGCGTGAACTAGTCACGGCGCAGGGCGTAGCCAGCGTCGGATTGCTGCCGCTCGGCATCTGGTTCTTCGGCCAGAGTTCGCTGATCGGGCCGCTGGCCAATCTGGTCGCCGTGCCGTGGATCTGCTTTCTGGTACTGCCGCTCACGGTACTCGCCACCTTGATCCTGCTGGTCGTGCCGGCAATCGGCGCACCGCTGCTGCAAATTGCCGGATGGGCGATGCAGAGTCTGTGGTGGCTGCTCGAGAAGATCGCAGCGTGGCCCGGTGCGCTGTGGTATTTCCCGGAGCCGAGTCTCTGGGCTTTGATTCTTGCACTGTTCGGCGCGTTTTGGTTGCTGCTGCCGCGTGGCATGCCGGCGCGGCCGCTGGGTCTGTTGCTGTTCCTGCCACTGCTCATGCCGGCACGCATGCCGCTGGCGGAAGGCGAGTTCGAAACGCTGATGCTTGACGTGGGCCAGGGCTTGTCCTTCGTCGTGCGCACGCGCGACCACGCCTTGGTCTACGATGCCGGCGCGCGTTTTCCCTCCGGTTTCGATCTGGGTAACGCCACGGTCGTGCCTGCGCTGCACGCGCTCGGCATCGAGCATCTGGATCGCATGATCATCAGTCATGGCGACAACGATCATGCCGGTGGCGCGGTGGCTATTTTAGCCGCCTATCCATCTATGCCAGTCGAATCTGGCGAGCCGGGGCGCTTGAAGGTTATCGCCACGCAATGCCTGGCAGGCGAAACCTGGAACTGGAACGGCGTGTCGTTCCGCATCGTGCATCCGGTGTTGCCGCTGTCCAATCGCGACAACGATCGCTGTTGTGTGCTCGATGTGCGCAGTGGCACTAGCGAGCTCGTGCTCAGCGGCGATGTCACAGTGACAGTCGAGGGCCAGATTGCCGCCGCGCTCGATCCGGTTGCCGCGCATCTCGTATTGCAAGTACCACATCACGGCAGCAAGACCTCGTCGAGTGCCGGATTCATCGACGCGTTGCACCCGGCGCTGGCCCTGGTTTCGGCTGGCTACCGCAATCATTTCGGCCATCCCAATCCGGCGGTAGTGGAGCGTTATGAACAGGCCGGCGTCGACATGGTGAATTCAGCGCAAAGTGGATTTGTGGATGTGCGCTTCGGCCTGGATGCCGCGCCGCGCGTCGTCGAACGCGGGCGTATCGACCGACATCTTTACTGGCGTGAATAGTGGATCTGGGCGGTATGCAAAAATGCAAACGCCGGTGTGTGGCCGGCGTTTGTGGCAGCGATCGTTTTTCGGTCCTATTGCGAGCAGTCCACGCCGTTGACGAAGACGAGCCGTTGCAGGTTGATCGTGCCCGAACCGAACAGTGGCAATGCGGACTGATAGTTCAATGTTGCGGAGAGGCAGTCGGGCACCGTCAGATCAAAGCTTCCCCAAAGACTTGCCGTCGCGCCGGTGACGTTTCCGCCGGCATGCAAGACGCCACCGACGTTCTGCGCTACCTGTGCGACATGGATATCGTTTCCGCTCACTGTTCCGACGCCATAGACCCACGCCGGCGCACCTTCCTGGTTGAACGTGTTCCAGATCACCAAGGCGGTGTTGGCATCCAGACTCTGCACGGAAACGAAGTGTCCATTGCTTGCCGCGTTGAAATACAAACCCGACATTCCGGATTGCGTGAGCTGACCCGGACCGCCGCCGAGTTCGTAGGCGCCGGAATCGCAGCCGTTCTGGCCGCGCGTCAATCCGCGCGCATCGGTGGCCTCGCAGTTCGCAGCGAGACCATTCCCGATTGCCGGGCTGTTGTTGTTCAAGGCCAGCGTCTGCACCAGGCCGCCGTGATTGCCGAAGTCGGCGAGGCCGGCGTTGGCGAGAACATGGTCATCGGGACCATTCAATCCGCAGGTCGTGTCGCTGACGATGTTGCCGCCGAGCGACATGATCTGGCCGATGTCCGCGGCACAATCCGGCGCGGCATACGAACCGTTGTTCACAATGATGCTGTTGCGAATATTCATTGTCCCGGGACTGGTGGAGTCCAACAATGCCTGTGCGTATCCGCTCGCAGTCGAAACAAACGAGGATTGCGAAATGTCTACGCTGCCGCTGTTGGTAAGTAGCGCGGGGTCGTTTCCGCTGTAGAAATTGCCAACTATCGAAACATTCCGCAGGATGAGGTTGCCGGAATTGTGGAAAAATCCGATGGCAACGACTTCTGGCCCGCCCGAAAATTGGTTGCCAAATATGCTGACGGAATCAAGCGTCAAGTTGCCCGAGTTGCTGATCGCCGGCCCCAATATTGCGCAACAGAACTTGGGTTGAGCTGTAGGCGTCACACCGGCTGTCGCATTTGGGGCGGAATTTCCCAGATTGATATTGCGCACTGTCAGGCTTGCGCCGCTCGCAACGGCTATCGTGGCGGGGGTTTCAGAGCCCGATTCAGTCACGCCAGACAGCATTGGCAGTGTTGCTCCAGCGCCATCGATGGTTATATTGCCGGTAACCGATATGGCAGCCGCGCACGTATAGGATCCATTCGTTGCAAGCACGATCAGCGCAGGTTCTTGACCGGGCGTTGCCGCCGCGGCTTTGGACAACGCCGCGCAATCACCATTGGCGATGCGCACGATGCCGGACGCCACTGCTTGCTGTGCCACACCAACGATCAAAATCAATGTACAAAACGCGAGACGATTCATGATTTACTCCTATCCAAAAAATGACCTGCGCCTGTTTTTTTCGTCGCGGCGCTGGCGCATTGCCCCGCGACACGAACCATACAATGCGCGCTTTCACGGGCTGCGACAAGACGCGCAATCCGCACAATCTGCGGGCCCCTTCGATCTCGAAATGGCATAGCGTTTGTATACATCGAATACTGTCGAGAGTGACTTATGCCGCATCGGAACTGCGCCGAACGCTGGTATGATTTGCGCCAGTCCAGATTTGTGGAGTTTCACGCGTGCTCGAGATCCTGATTGCCGGTGGCTGGCCGATGGTGCCGATCCTGCTGTGTTCGGCTGCGGCGATGGCCATCATCCTGGAACGTTTCTGGTCGTTGCGGCGCAAGAACGTGGTGCCGCCGGAGCTGGGTGAGCAGGTGCTCACGTGGGCGCGCACGCGCAAGCTCGATCCGGGCCATATCGAGACCTTGCGGGTCAATTCGCCGCTAGGTGAAATCCTGGCGGCGGCTCTGTCCGTGCGTAACCGTTCCCGTGAAATCATCAAGGAACGCGTCGAAGACACCGGTCGTCATGTCGTGCATCGGCTTGAGCGTTTCCTCAACACGCTCGGCACGATCGCATTGATCTCGCCGCTGCTCGGACTGCTCGGCACCGTGTTCGGTCTGATCGAGATGTTCTTCGCGGTGATGGTCAGCGGCGTCGGCGATCCGCTGAAGATGGCCGGCGGCATCGGCCAAGCGCTGGTGTGCACAGCGGCCGGTCTGTGCGTGGCGATCCCGGCGTATTTCTTCCACCGCTATTTCCGCGGTTTGGTGAGTGGCTACGTCGTCGACATGGAGCAGCAGACGATCCTGTTGATCGATGAGCTGTCGGCACACGCCGAACCGGCGCCGGCACCCGCGCCTGCCGTACGCGCCGCACGTGGAGCGCGCTGACGATGCGCCTGGGCAATGCGCGTCAGGACGATTTCGAGATCAATGTGATCTCGCTGATCGATGTCATGCTCACCCTGCTGATGTTCTTCGTCATGACGACCACCTTCGTGCAGCATTCGGCGATGAAGGTGAGCCTGCCGGAAGCATCGGAAACGCTGGAAGAGGCGGCGAAGAACCCGCTTGTCGTGATGATTGGCGCCGACAGCCGCTTCTATGTTGACAACAACGAGGTGTTGAATCCGAATGTCGATTCGCTCAAGCAGGCGATTGCGCAGGTCGCCGGGGACGATCACGACCGTCAGGTGATCCTGCGTGCCGATGGCATGACGCCGCATCAGGCCGTGGTCACTGCCATGGATGCGCTCGGCCAACTCGGGTTCACCCACCTGTCCATTGCCACCGTGCGCAGCAAGTCGGACGATTCCAAATGAGCACGCCGACATCGAGCAGGTGCCGATGAGCACACCGGTGCCGCCAGCAGCCACCGCGTTCGCGACCTACCAGCGCCTGCTCGGCTATGCGGCGCGGCATTGGCCGATTGCCACGCTGGCGATCTGCGGCATGGTTTTCGATGCCGGCGTGACCACCGCGTTCACGCGCTTGATCAAGCCGATGCTTGACGATCTGTTCATCCGCCGCAGCGAACGCATGATCTTCTGGATGCCGATCGCCATCATCGTGCTGTTCGTGGTGCGCGGTGCAGCCACATTCGCCAGCGATTTCGGCATGGCGCGCATCGGCCGCGGCGTGGTGCGACAATTGCGCGATGAGGTGTTCGCGCGCTATCTGCAATTGCCGGCGGCGTGGTACGACCGCCAGTCCTCGGGCCAGACCATCGCGCGCCTGACGTTCACGGTCGAGCAGGTCGCGCAGGCCAGCACCGACGCAGTCAAGGTGATGATAGTCGACACCTTGACCGTGCTCGGCTTGCTTGGTGTCATGCTGTACAACAGCGCGCAATTGACCGTCCTGTTGCTGATCATGGCGCCCTTGATCGCGCTCGTGGTATGGATCGTAGGACGCCGTTACCGGCGCATCAGCCATCGCATCCAGGATTCGGTCGGTGCGGTGACCGGCATCGTCGACGAAGCCGTCGGCGGTCAGCGCGAGATCAAGGTTTACCAGGGCGCCGTCGCCGAGCGCGCACGCTTCGGCGCGGTCAACGAGAGCAACCTGCGCCTGAACCTGAAAGTTGCCGCGACCAATGCCTTGGCGACTTCGCTGGTGCAACTGATTGCCGCTTTGGCGCTGGCTGCGCTCATCTATTTCGCCACGCGCCCGGCGATGCACATGAGTCCGGGCACGTTCATGTCGCTGATCACGGCGATGCTGTTGATGTTGCCGTCGCTGAAGCGCCTCACCACCGTGCAGGCGCTCATGCAGCGCGGCGTCGCCGCGGCCCAGGATCTGTTCGCCATCGTCGACCTGCAAGGGGAGCGTGACGACGGAAAGTATACAATCGCACAATGCCGCGGCGAGATCGAACTGCGCGGTGTCGTCTTGCAGTACGAAGCCCAGGCGACGCCGGCCCTGCGCGGCATCGACCTGCGTTGCGCGCCGGGCAGCATCACCGCGCTGGTCGGGCGTTCCGGCAGCGGGAAATCGAGTCTCGCCGGCCTGATTCCGCGATTCTACGAGCCGAGCGCCGGGCAGGTGTTGCTCGATGGCCGCGAGCTCGACGATTACACGCTGGACAGCCTGCGCGGCCAGATTGCCTGGGTTGGTCAGCAAGTGGTGATCTTCGATGACAGCATCGGCCGCAACATCGCTTACGGCGCGCTCGTCGGCGCCACGCGCGAGGCGATCATCGATGCGGCGCGTGCCGCCAACGCGCTCGACTTCATCGATGCATTGCCACAGGGACTCGACAGCCGCGCGGGCGAGGGTGGAGCCCTGCTCTCCGGTGGTCAGCGTCAGCGCCTGGCGATTGCGCGCGCGCTGCTCAAGAACGCACCGATCCTGATTCTCGACGAAGCCACCAGCGCGCTCGACAGCGAATCCGAACGCCTGATCCAGGATGCGTTGCAACGCCTGCTGCGCGATCGCACCGTGCTCGTCATTGCGCACCGATTGTCCACGGTCGAGCACGCCGACCAGATCGCCGTACTCGACCAGGGCCGCATCGTCGAAGTAGGCAAGCACGCCGAATTGCTTGCCCGTGGTGGTCATTATGCGGCATTGTATAAAATGCAGTTCCGCGACAACGGCAACTGAGCTGTTGGCTTGCATGCTCAGCGAGCAGAAATTGCAGGCGATCTGGTACGACGGCGCCACGCCACCGTGGTGGATGCGCGCGCTGACCCCGGTCTACGCCACGTTGTCGAACCTGCGCCGCAGGCTGTATGCCGCAGGGATATTGCGCCGCGAACGCCTGTCGGTGCCGGTTGTCGTGATCGGCAATATCACCATCGGCGGCACGGGCAAGACGCCGCTGGTGATTGCCCTGGTTCAGGCCCTGCGTGCCCGTGGCTGGAATCCTGGCGTGGTCGGTCGTGGTTATGCGGGAACGGCGCAGACGTCCACACGGGTCGATGCGCAAAGCGACCCGCAGACCGTAGGCGACGAGGCCTGCCTGATTTTCCAGGCCAGCCAGACGCCAGTCATCGTCGGCCGCGATCGCGTCACGGCTGCACGGGAATTGTTGCGCACGGCACAGCTCGACGTACTGATCGCCGACGATGGTCTGCAACACTATCGACTGGCGCGTGACATCGAGATTTGCGTGATCGACGGTGCGCGCCGCTTCGGCAACGGTCGTTTGCTTCCGTCCGGGCCGTTGCGTGAACCGATGGCGCGGCTGTCCGCGTTCACCTATCGCGTCTGCAATGGCGGTGTCGCTGCCGCTGGCGAAATCGCCATGAAGCTCGACGGCGATGCGGCGGTGTCGTTGCGCGACCCGGAGCAGCGCCGGACCCTGCGCGATTTTTCCGGGCAGCGCGTGCACGCTGTGGCAGGCATCGGCAATCCGGCGCGGTTTTTTGCGCAATTGCGCGCGTCCGGCATCGACCCGGTGGAACATGCTTTCGCCGACCATCACCCCTTCGTTGCCGCGGATCTGGATTTTGGCGATACACTGCCCGTGCTGATGACGGCGAAGGATGCGGTCAAATGCCGCGGTTTCGCTCGATCCGGCTGGTGGTCGGTGCCGGTGCAGGCGCAATTGCCGCCGGCGTTCGTGGACGATCTTGCCGGGCGACTGAAACAGCTTCGGGACGATCCGCGCGCGGATTGACAAGCGCGGGCCGCGCGACTACCTTGCGCGCACCTTTCCGAACGAGGTCGTCCTCCGTGGACCCTTGCAGTAGTCACACCACTGCAGCCCAGTCAGCGTAATTCGCGGAAACCCGTTCACCGGGCGTTTCCGCGCAGGCGGAAATGCGCCGGTCCTCGCCTCGTGGCGAGCACCAGTGTCATGAATCTGTCGTATTCGCTTGGCAGGCTGCCCGATTGCGAGAGAATTGCGATGCTGGATTTTTCGATCTTTTCCATGCTCATCCCGAACGCCGTGCGCGATCGCGCCAAGGGCGAAGCAGCGGCGCGTTCCGGCGCCGAATTGCTGGAGCTGGCACAGGCGGACGTGTCGCTTGCGCTGACGCGCCTGAATGCCTCGGCCGACGGTCTGAATCCGGAACAGGTCAAGGAACGCCTGGCCGAATTCGGCCCGAATATCGTCGCCCAGGAGAAGAAAAAATCCTTCCTGTGGAACATCCTCGAACGCTTCGTCACCAGTCCGATCAATATTCTTTTGACCGTGCTGGCGGTGATCACCTGGGCCAGTGGCGAGGAAGTCAGCGACAAGATCGGTGCGCTCATCATGTTTTCGATGGTGATCATGGCGGTATTCGTCGCGCATTTTCAGGAAGCGCGTTCGAGCCGGGCGGTCGAGCAGTTGCGGCGCATGGTCAGCAATACCGCCACGGCGCGGCGCGAAGTCGACGAGCACGCTGAAGGCAGCGACGAAGATGCGCCGCCATTGCGCGTGGTGAAAAAGCTCGAAGTGCAGATCGATGGTCTGGTGCCCGGCGATATCGTGCACTTGTCGGCAGGCGACATGGTGCCTGCCGACTTGCGTCTGCTTGCGGCGAAGGACCTGTTCATCAACCAGTCGGCGCTGACCGGCGAATCGATGCCGGTGGAGAAATTCGCCGGCACCGACGCCGAGGCGAAGACCGCACTGGATGCGCGCAGTCTGTGCTTCATGGGCTCGAATGTGGTCAGCGGCAGCGCCACGGCGGTGATTGCGGCAACCGGTGCCAACACCTACTTCGGTGCACTCGCCGGCTCCTTGGTTGGTCAGCGTGTGCAGACCAGTTTCGACAAGGGGGTTTCGCGCTTCGCCTGGTTGATGGTCCGCTTCATGATCGTGATGGTGCCGCTGGTCTTCCTGATCAACGGCCTGACCAAACACGACTGGTTCGAGGCCTTCATGTTCGCGGTTGCGGTTGCGGTTGGCCTGACGCCGGAAATGCTGCCGATGATCGTGGCGATCAATCTTGCCAAGGGCGCGCTGAAAATGGCGAGCAAGGACGTGATCGTCAAGCGCCTGAACGCAATCCAGAACTTCGGCGCGATCGACGTATTGTGCACCGACAAGACCGGCACGCTGACCCAGGACAAGGTGATTCTCGAACGCCACACCGACATCCGCGGCGACGAGAACGAGGACGTGCTCGAGTATGCCTGGCTCAACAGCCATCACCAGACCGGTTTGCGCAACCTGCTCGATGTCGCAGTGCTCGATCGCACTGCGCCGGAAACTGCCGCGCGCCTGAAATCCACTTATACACTTGTGGATGAAGTGCCGTTCGATTTCAGCCGCCGGCGCATGTCGGTGATCGTGCGCGACGAAACCGGCCGGCATTTCCTGATCTCCAAGGGGGCAGTCGCGGAAACCGTCGGCGTCTGCTCGCGCGTGCGCGACAACGGCGAGGAAGCGCCGATGAACGCGGACAAGCTGGCAGAGGTCCGTGCAGTAGCGCGCGACATGAACGACGACGGCTTCCGCGTGCTTGCGCTCGGCGTGCGCCAGATCGAAGTCAAACCGAGCTATTCGCGGGACGACGAGAAAGACCTCATCCTGCTGGGTTTCATCGCATTCCTCGATCCGCCCAAGGACAGCGCGGCCGAGGCGATCGAAGCGCTCAATGCCAACGGCGTTGCGGTGAAGATCCTCACCGGCGACAACGATATTGTCACTCGCAACGTCTGCCGTCACGTCGGTATAAAAGTGGATAACTACTTGGTCGGTCCGCAGGTCGAGGCGATGTCCGACGACGAGTTGACGATGGCAACGCGCAGTACGCAAGTATTCGCGCGCCTGAATCCGCAACAAAAGGTACGCGTGATCCAGGCCTTGCATCGCGACAACCACGTCGTTGGTTTTCTCGGCGACGGCATCAACGACGGACCCGCGCTGCGCGCCGCCGATGTCGGCATTTCGGTGGATACCGCGGTCGACATCGCCAAGGAATCGGCCGACATCATCCTGCTGGAGAAGAGCCTGATGGTGCTTGAGGAGGGCGTGATCGAAGGCCGCAAAGTGTTCGGCAACGTACTCAAGTACATCAAGATGACCGCCAGCTCGAACTTCGGCAATATGTTCAGCATGATCGGGGCCAGCGCGCTGTTTCCGTTTCTACCGATGCTGCCGGTGCAGGTGCTGCTGAATAACCTGCTGTACGATTTTTCGCAGACTGCGGTGGTGACTGACGAAGTCGATGCCGACTACTTGGCCAAACCGCGGCAGTGGGATTTCGGCGCGATCACGCGTTTCATGTTGTATATCGGGCCGATCAGCTCGATCTTCGACTACGCTACCTTCGCGGTAATGTGGTTCGTGCTCGGCGCGAATGGCGACCAACACCAGAAGCTGTTCCAGACCGGCTGGTTCGTCGAATCGTTGTTGTCGCAGACCTTGATCGTGCACATCATCCGCACCGGCAAGATTCCGTTCCTGGAAAGTCGCGCCAGTCTTGCGCTCACCGTCACCAGCATCGCGATCTGTCTGGTCGGTGTGGTGCTGCCATTTTCGCCGGTGGCGGCGTGGGTCGGCTTCGTGGCGTTGCCGGGCCAGTACTGGTTGTTCCTGCTGGTGATCCTGGCGGTGTACATGGCGCTTACCCAGTGGGTGAAAACCTGGATGATCCGGCGTTTCGGCCTGTTGTGATCTATCACGCCTGTCGCACGACGGGCAGCAGCGAAAATACCGCTGCCCGTTATGCGCTTTGGCAGCGTTGCCATTGTCATAAACACCCACGATAGTGCGTCGTCGCGCTTTGCGCTATCGTTAGGAACGAGGCGTCCGCGCAGCGTGCTGCGCCGAATGCAGATTCTCAAAACGCCGGACCAACGGCGCATATCGCAGGAGGGGCGTATGGCAAGTGTCTCAGGCGCAATACCGAGCGTTGGAGCGATGCCGGGCATCCTGGCCAGGGATCGCATCATCGCCGGGCCGCGCTTCAATCGCTGGCTGGTGCCACCCGCGGCGCTGGCAATACACCTGTGCATCGGCATGGCGTACGGTTTCTCGGTGTTCTGGCTGCCGATGACGAAGCAGCTGGCGACTACAGATGCCGTTGCCTGCGCGAACCTTGGTTTCATCGCGGCATTGACCACGACGACTTGCAACTGGGACGTGCCGCAGGTCACGCACATTTTTGAGACTTTCATCGCCATGCTCGGCATTTCCGCCGCGATCTGGGGCGGCTGGCTGGAGCACGCTGGCCCGCGCAAGGCGGGTTTCATCGCCGCGCTATGTTGGGGTGGTGGCCTGATTCTGGGCGGCCTTGGCGTGATGGCACACCAATTGTGGCTCGCCTATCTGGGTTGTGGTGTTCTCGGAGGTGTCGGCCAGGGGCTCGGGTATATCACGCCGGTATCGACTTTGATCAAGTGGTTTCCCGATCGCCGTGGCATGGCGACAGGTTTCGCCATCATGGGTTACGGTGGTGGCGCCATGATCGGAGCACCGCTGGCGGTTGCACTGATGAAACAGTTTGCGCCGGGTGGAACGCTTGGTGTGGCGCAGACGCTGATTGCCATGGGTGTGATCTATTTCTTCGTCATGTCGGCGGGTGCCTTCGGTTTTCGCGTCGCGCCGTCAGGCTGGAAACCGCTCGGTTGGAGCGCACCGGCGGATAGCGCGAAAACCGCGATGATCACGCGCCGCCATGTGCATCTTGATCGCGCATCGAAGACGCCGCAGTTCTGGCTGATCTGGGTGGTACTGTGCTTGAATGTCACCGCGGGAATCGCCGTGATTTCTGAGGCCAGCCCGATGTTCCAGGACATTTTCGGCGCCAGGCTTCTTGGCGGCGTGGGCGGCGCTGCGCTGACTCCCGAACAGAAGGCCATGATTGTTGCGGCGGCCGCAGGTCTCGTCGGCTTGATCAGCCTGTTCAACAGTCTGGGACGGATATTCTGGGCATCGCTGTCGGACAAGCTGGGCCGCAAAAATACCTACTACGCGTTTTTCATTCTCGGCATCGCCTTGTATTGCACATTGCCGACCCTCGGTCACCTGGGCCTCGCGGCACTATTTGTTGTGACTGTCTGCGTGATCCTGACCATGTACGGCGGCGGCTTCGCCACGGTGCCCGCGTACCTTGCCGATATCTTCGGCACGCAAATGGTGGGAGCCATTCATGGGCGCCTGCTGACGGCATGGTCGGTCGCCGGTATTGCGGGACCGCTCGTGATCGCCGCCGTGCGTGAGACGCAATTGAAAGCCGGGATTGCACAGAATCTTGTCTATGATCGTACCTTGTATCTGATGGCTGGTCTGCTGCTGATCGGGTTGGTCTGCAATGCGCTCGTGCGGCCGGTGAAGGAATCGGACTACATGAGCGACGAGCAACTCGCACACGAACGTGCACTGCAGCGCGAGGACCGTGCCGGCGGCGGCAACGCCGACACGGCTGCGCGCGGTCCGTTCGGCGTCGTCGGCGCGCTCGCATGGTGCGGCGTGGGAATACCATTCCTCATTGGCCTCTACATAGCACTGCAGAAGGCTTCTGCGTTGTTTTGACACGGGGCGATCTGAATGACTTCAGTTCCACGGCCAGCGAAAAAGCCTCCCGCATCGGCACCGAACGCTGATGTGCGCGAGCGCATCCTCGAAGTGGTCGACTCGTGGCGAGGCAAGCCAGGCCCCCTGCTGCCGATTCTTCATGGTGTGCAGGAAGCCCTCGGCTATATTCCGCCGGACGCTCTGGCGGTCATCGCGCACGAGTTGAACATCACGCGTGCCGAGGTGCATGGTGTAGTGAGCTTCTATCATTACTTCCGCACGCAGCCGGCAGGCAAGCACATCATGTACTTGTGCCGCGCCGAAGCCTGTCAGGCTCTCGGTGCGCGCGCGCTGGAGGCACATGCGAAAAAGTCGCTTGGTATCGAATTCCATGAGACGACGACGGACGGCATCATCACGCTCGAGCCGGTGTACTGCCTCGGCAACTGCGGCTGCGGGCCGTCGGTGCTTATTGATGCGGACGGTCTGCACGCGCAGGTGACCCCGGAAACGTTTGATGCCTTGGTCGACGGGATGAGGATAGCATCGTGAGCGCCAAGGTCTACGTCCCACGCGATGCCACGGCACTTGCGCTCGGCGCCGAAGCGACGGCGCAGGCAATCGCGCGCGAAGCGCAGAAACGCAGCATCGAAATCAGCACCGTGCGTAACGGTTCGCGCGGAGCGTTTTTCGTCGAGCCACTGGTCGAAGTCGGAACCGCTGGCGAGCGCATTGCCTATGGACCCGTGCTGGCACGCGACGTGTCGGGTCTTTTTGACGCAAATTTTCTCGCAGGAGGGGTGCATGCGTTGCGGCTAGGATCCGTCGACGACATTGCGTTTCTGAAAAATCAGGATCGCCTGACCTTTGCCCGTGTCGGCATCACCGATCCGCTCAGTGTGGATGACTATCGGTCGCACGAAGGATTCCGCGGTCTGCAACGGGCGCTTGACATGGCGCCGGCCGATATCGTCAAACAGGTCACGGATTCGGGCCTGCGCGGCCGCGGTGGTGCCGCGTTTCCGGCCGGAATCAAGTGGCAGACCGTGCTCGGTGCGCAAAGTACGCAAAAGTACATTGTGTGCAACGCCGACGAAGGCGATTCCGGTACGTTCTCCGACCGCATGCTGATGGAAGGCGACCCGCTGTGCCTGATCGAAGGCATGACGATCGCCGCGCTCGCGGTCGGCGCGACGCAGGGCTACATCTATCTGCGTTGCGAATATCCGCATGCGCATCGCGCGCTGAACGCGGCCATCGCCAATGCCTGCGCCGCCGGCTGGCTGGGTGCGGATATTTGCGGCAGCGGCAGACACTTCGATCTGGAGGTGCGTCTTGGCGCCGGTGCCTACATTTGCGGCGAAGAGACCTCGCTGTTGGAAAGCCTGGAAGGCAAACGCGGGCAGATCCGTTTCAAGCCGCCCTTGCCGGCGATCAAGGGCCTGTTCGGCCAGCCTACGGTGGTCAACAATGTCGTCACATTCGCCAGCGTGCCCATCATCCTCGATCGCGGTGCCGGGTTTTATCGCGACTATGGCATTGCTCGTTCGCGCGGCACGCTGCCGCTGCAACTGGCCGGGAACCTCAAGCACGCCGGGCTGGTCGAAAAAGCATTCGGCGTAACTCTGCGCGAGTTGCTTTACGACTATGGCGGCGGGTCGCTGTCCGGCCGGCCGATCCGCGCGGTGCAGGTTGGCGGACCTCTCGGTGCCTATCTGCCGGAGTCGCAGTTTGACACCGTCGTCGACTACGAAGCGTTCGCAGCGATCGGCGCCATGCTGGGCCACGGTGGCATCGTCGCCTTCGACGACAGCGTCGATATGCTCGAACAGGCCAGGTACGCGATGGAATTCTGCGCAATCGAGTCTTGCGGAAAATGTACTCCGTGCCGGATTGGTTCGACCCGTGGCGTCGAAGTCCTCGACCGTATCCGTGCCGGCATCGAGCGCGAGAAAAATTCTGCACTGCTGAACGATCTGTGCGAAACCATGCGCCATGGTTCCCTGTGCGCACTCGGCGGCTTGACGCCGGATCCCGTGCGCAGCGCTTTGCAGTATTTTCCCGAGGATTTTGCGCCGCGCACGGTCGCGTAGCGCAGGAGGCACATCATGTTGTCAATCAACGAAACCGATCTCGGCACGCCCGCCGCAAAGTCGACGAAGTCAGTCGCGCTGACTATCGACGGCTTCGAGCTCAGTGTGCCGGAAGGAACTTCGGTACTGCGCGCCGCGGCGAGTATCGGCGTCAAGATTCCGAAACTGTGCGCGACCGAAATGCTGGATGCGTTCGGTTCGTGCCGCCTGTGTCTGGTGCAGATCGAGGGCATGAAAGGCTATCCCGCGTCCTGCACAACCCCGGTGGCCGAGGGTATGAAGGTGACGACGCAGAATACCAAGCTTGGCGAGATTCGCCGCGGCGTAATGGAATTGTATATTTCTGATCATCCGCTGGATTGCCTGACCTGTCCGGCGAATGGCAATTGCGAATTGCAGGACATGGCCGGTGCTGTAGGATTGCGCGAAGTACGCTACGGCTACGAAGGCGAAAACCACGTCTACACAAAGAAAGATGGCAACGCCAATCCGCTGTTCGTCGCCAAAGATGAAACCAATCCATATTTCACGTTCGATCCGTCGAAGTGCATCGTCTGCTCGCGTTGCGTGCGCGCTTGCGAGGATGTGCAGGGCACGTTTGCACTGACAATTCAGGGCCGCGGGTTCGGGTCGAAAGTCTCCGCCAGCCAGAACGAACCGTTTCTGGATTCCGAATGCGTTTCCTGCGGCGCCTGTGTGCAGGCATGCCCGACGGCGACCTTGTCCGAAAAATCATTGATCGAAAAAGGACAGGCCGAACACAGCATCGTCACCACGTGTGCTTATTGCGGAGTGGGGTGCTCATTCCGCGCCGAGATGCGTGGCGAGGAACTGGTGCGCATGGTGCCGAACAAGGACGGCCATGCCAACCACGGCCATTCATGCGTCAAGGGCCGCTTTGCACTCGGCTACGCAACGCATCCGGACCGCATCACCAAGCCGATGATCCGCGCGAAGATTTCCGATCCCTGGCGCGAAGTGAGCTGGGACGAAGCGATCCAGCATGTCGCCGCGGAGTTCAAGCGCATCCAGGCGCAGTACGGCCGGTTCGCGATCGGTGGCATCACCTCGTCGCGCTGCACCAATGAAGAAACCTATCTGGTGCAGAAACTGGTGCGTGCCGGTTTCCGCAACAACAACGTGGATACCTGCGCCCGCGTTTGTCATTCGCCGACTGGCTACGGCTTGAAGAACACGCTGGGCGAATCCGCCGGCACGCAGAATTTCGACTCGGTTGATGCGTGCGACGTGATCCTGGTGATCGGTGCGAACCCGACCGACGCGCATCCGGTATTCGCCTCGCAGATGAAGCGGCGCTTGCGCAACGGGGCCAAGCTCATCGTCGCCGATCCGCGCCGCATCGATCTGGTACGCACACCGCACGTGGCAGCCGACTATCATCTGCCGCTGCGGCCCGGCACCAATGTCGCCCTGCTCAATAGTCTGGCGCACGTTATCGTCGGCGAAGGGCTGGCCGATGAAGCCTTTATCGCCGCGCGCTGTGAAGGCGATGCTTTCCACAAGTGGAAAAAGTTCATCAGCGAACCGTGCAATTCGCCGGAAGTGCTGGAAGCCGACACCGGCGTGCCGGCTGCGCAAGTGCGTGCTGCGGCGCGGCTGTATGCCACCGGCGGCAATGCGGCGATCTATTACGGCCTCGGCGTCACCGAGCACGCGCAGGGTTCGACCGCAGTCATGGCCATCGCGAACCTGGCCATGCTGACCGGCAATATCGGCCGGCCCGGCGTGGGCGTGAATCCATTGCGCGGGCAGAACAACGTGCAGGGCTCCTGCGACATGGGTTCGTTCCCGCACGAGTTCACGGCTTACCGGCATGTCTCGGATGCAGCGGTGCGTGCGACATTCGAGCACGACTGGGGCGTGAGCCTGCTCGATGAGCCCGGCCTGCGCATTCCCAATATGTTCGACGCCGCGCTGGATGGTGAATTCAAGGGCCTCTACATCGAGGGCGAGGACATCGGCCAGTCCGACCCGAATACGCAGCACGTCACCGCTGCGCTGACGGCGATGGAGTGCATCGTCGTGCAGGATCTGTTCCTCAACGAGACGGCCAAGTTCGCGCACGTGTTCCTGCCCGGATCGAGTTTTCTGGAGAAGGACGGCACCTTCACCAATGCCGAACGCCGCATCTCGCGCGTGCGCAAGGTAATGCGCCCACCGGCCGGATATGCCGACTGGGAGATCACCCAACTGATCTCGAACGCGATCGGCTATCCGATGAATTATCGGCACGCGTCGGAAATCATGGACGAGATCGCGCGACTGACGCCGACCTTCACCGGCATCAGCTTCGACCGCATCGACGAACTCGGCAGCATCCAGTGGCCGTGCAATGACGAGCATCCACAAGGCACGCCGACCATGCATGTCGGCGAATTCGTGCGTGGCAAAGGTCGCTTTCTCGTTACCGAATATGTGCCGACGACGGAGCGGGTCAACGCCAAATATCCATTGATCCTGACCACCGGCCGCATTCTCAGCCAGTACAACGTTGGCGCGCAGACGCGGCGCACAGCGAACGTGCAATGGCATGCCGAGGACCTGCTGGAGATCCATCCGCAGGATGCGGAGGATCGCGGCATCAAGGATGGCGACTGGGTCGGTATCGAGAGCCGCGCCGGCGAGACGGTGTTGCATGCGCTGATAAGCGAACGCATGCAACCCGGCGTCGTGTATACGACGTTTCACTTCCCGGGTTCCGGTGCAAATGTGATTACGACCGAGAATTCCGATTGGGCGACCAACTGTCCGGAATACAAGGTCACCGCCGTGCAGGTGGCGCGCGTGAGCCAGCCATCGGAGTGGCAGAAGCGTTTTGCGGCATTTAGCCGGAAGCAGCAGGAATTGCTCGATCATGCCGTCACCGCAAAATGACAG
The DNA here is from genome assembly GCA_963804695.1 of uncultured Gammaproteobacteria bacterium. GTDB lineage: Bacteria > Pseudomonadota > Gammaproteobacteria > Xanthomonadales > Rhodanobacteraceae > Rudaea. Next base: position 1,185,516 of record CAWDRH010000003.1, on the reverse strand, counting down.
GATAGATGCGCCGCTTCCGCCCGGCGCGGTACGGCGCGATGCCGAGCGCCGGCGCGGCAGCGTTTCGTCACGTGTAAATGATGCCGTGGCCGAGGAGATTCCCGTTGCCCTGGTCTACAACGACCGGCCGCATGCAGTGATGATGGCGACACCAGCCGATCTCGAGGATTTTGCGCTGGGATTTTCGCTGAGCGAGGCCATCATCGCCAATCCGGCGGAATGCGAAAAAGTGGAAATTGTTCCGGCGCTTGCCGGCATCGAATTGCGCATCAGGATTCCAACTGCCCGTTCCGCGCGGCTCGAGGATCGCGTGCGCGAACTCACCGGCCGCACCGGTTGCGGTCTGTGCGGCGCCCAGACGCTGGAGGCCGCTGTACGTCATCCGGCGCCGGTCGCGCATGATACGCATGTCGATCCCGCCAGCCTGCAAGCGGCACTCGGCACCTTGGGTCGGCACCAGAGGCTCAACACCGCGACCGGCGCGGTTCACGCGGCTGCGTGGGCGCGCGCCGACGGCGGCATCGCGGTATTGCGCGAGGATGTCGGCCGTCACAATGCCCTGGACAAGCTGATCGGTGCGATGCAGCGCGCGCTCATCGATCCGCGTGGCGGGTTCCTCATCGTCACCAGTCGCGCCAGTTACGAGATGGTGATGAAAGCTGCGACCGTGGGCATCGGTGCGCTGGCCGCAATTTCCGCGCCGACCGCGCTGGCGATCGCGCTGGCGCAGGAAACGAACCTTTGCCTGATCGGCTTCGCCCGCGCCGATGGTCATTCGGTGTATACCTATCCACAACGCAGCCGCGCCACGCCCGGAAAGATCGCCTCATGAGCATCGAACATCTGGTGCAGATGGCGAACGACATCGCCAGCTATTTCGCTACCGAGCCGGATCGCAAGCTCGCCGTCGAAGGCGCCTGCAATCATCTGAAAAAATACTGGGACCCGCGCATGCGCCGGCAGATTGCCGCGCACCTGCAAAACGGCGGTGAAGGCCTGAGTGAACTTGCACATACGGCCGTGGCACGAATGGCTGAACTGGATGCGACGGCAGCCGGCGTGCGCGCTACGCGTTAAGGAACCACTGATTTTGTTCGTCATTCCGGCGCAAGCCGGAATCCAGTTTGACTTTAGTCGTTGATTCTTCGCGAAGATCAAAATGGATCTCGGCTTGCGCCGGAATGACAGCGAGGTTATTCAGACCTTCATTAAACCGCAGCCGGCGCAGCGTTATCTGGACTCGCGCCGCAGCAGAACGGCCAGCACAGGCGGCGTGATCATCGAAGTAGGTATTGACGTTGAAGGCTGAAGTTTTTGATGGTGTGCGTGGCTATTCCAGATCCACTGCCAAACGGCCAGAAACCACATCAGCGCTGACATTTTCGAATCGACCGTCGCGATAACGCAGAAAGATCAATCGTGCCAATTCACGCGGCTCGACTATTGCTGGCGGTCGCAGGTAGGTAATAACGACGTCGCCGACCACACGCCAGGGCTGTCGCCGGCCGTCGACTTCCAGTGGGACATAGGGAGTGGCGTCAGCCGGAACTGCCGGTGCGGCTTGCAGGTTCATGGGTGTCCCGTAGTTGTCGTGGAACCAGCAATGCTTTACGCGATCAAGGTCGGGATAAAGCGCTTTGACGACCGAATCCATGGATACATAAGTATTCCATTCCGATTCTGGTTCAACGTCCAGGAACATCACGTGGCAATGTGAGGGTGGCAGTGTGATTTGAGCCAGTGCCGAGACTGCTTCTCGCGCGACACCGGATATCACGACTGAGCGCCGCGAAAATGCTTGCGCAGTTTTGTGCGAAGTCCAGGCAAAGATGGCGACTACTGGCACCAGCACAGCAAAAAAGCCAAGTCGAAATTTCGCTCCGGATACGTTCCGCAGAACAGTCAAAACCGCCGCAATGGTTAAACATGCGCCTGCGATTCCAAGGTAATATAGACGCGACTGCATGGCTGTTTCGACCGCGGAGGCGTCACCGCTTATCGGCAGCGCAAAAGCGGCGACCGGCGCCTGCAGCAATGCCGGCAGTATCAGCATGCACGCGCCGCAAAGGATCACATCGCCGCGTAAACCCCATACGAAACGTAGATGATCCCGTATCGCAACTACGATGATCGCTGCCAGTGAAAATGAGAGCGCGCCCATGAGTACGATGCGCTGAGCAACTTCAAGACGCGCCCAGAATGCGAAGTAGCCGACGATTTGCTGCATCCATGCGACCAGTCCTCGAGCAATCGCACTGCCAAGCGGGATCATGGCTGTTACATTGCTGGACGGCGTGCCGAGTACGGCCCATCGCCACACGAGAAAGATCAGCGCGCACAACCAGGAAAGTGCGACGGCGCGCATTGCGCGGGCACGATCGGCGGGCTCGGTCCATGCCCACCTTAGCCATAACAGCGATTGTGCCGCAATCGCAATCAGACCGATCTCTTTCGACAGCATCGCTGCAAATGCCGAGACGAGCGTCGCCGTCAGCATCCATATGCCGCCGCTTTCGCGGTAGCTGATTGCTGCATACAACGCGAGCAGAACGAACAAGGTTGCCAGCAGGTCGAAGCGCGCGGACCACCAAAGCGCGGTTCCAATTGCCGCGGGATGTAAAGCAAATAGCAACACACAGAGCAGTGCGATCACATCCGGAATATGGCTGCGTCGCATTACCCCAAACAACGCCAGGCTCACGCCGATATGCAGCGCAAGGTCGGTAATCGCATGGGCTCGATAGCCATTGCCGAGGACTGCCTCGCCCAGCCACATCGAAGCGAACCCCAGCGGTCGAAACACTGCCCCCGGTGCCGAGAAATGATCGTGCACAAACAGCGGCCACGGTGATCCGAGCAGCCTCACGAAAGCGAGTACGCCAAAATCATCACGCCCCCAGAAGCCGTAAACACCTGGCCAGTACACGATCGTTACAAGCGCAGCTATTGCGACCACACAGGCAGCGCCGCGCGTCAGACCGGTTCCGACGAAGGAGAAACGACTCATGTGTCGGACTCGGTTCTCCGTCGTAGCAACAGTGCCAGCACAGGCGGCGTAATCATCGAAGTCAGTAGCGACATCGCCACGATCAGCGCATAGGTGCGTGGCGAGAACACGCTGGCGGCCAGACCCAGGCTGGCGACGACGACGCCGACTTCGCCGCGTGGGATCATGCCGACGCCGACGATCAGCGCACCGCGCTTGCCCAGCGGGAGCGCGCCGAGGAAGCCGCCGATCAGCTTGGAAACGATTGCAATGACCGTGATCAGCGCCAAGGTCAGCAGCGCATCCGCGTTTGCCAGTTGCGCCAGTTCCACCTTGCTGCCAGTCATCACGAAGAAGAACGGTGTCATCAGCGCCAGCAGCGGTTGAGTCTGGTGTTCGATGGTTTCGCGCTGGCGCGTCTCCGATGCGATCATGCCCGCAAGAAAGGCGCCGATGATCGCGGCCAGCCCGAACTGGGTGGACAGGAAGGCGAGTCCGAGACACAAGGCCAGCACAATGGTCAATGGCGACAGCGGATTGATCGGCGCCTCGATCCAGTTCGATGAACGACGCATCACGCGCGTGCCGACGAAGCCGATCACGAGCACGAAACCCACGGCCTCGGCGAGCACGACGGCGAGATGACCGATGCGCAATTCCTCACCGGATTGCAGCGCGGTCACGATGCCGAGCAGCAACATGGCGAGGATATCGTCGATCACCGCGGCGCCAAGAATCACGCGGCTCTCCTCGCGCTGCAGCGCGCCGAGTTCCTGCAACACGCGCGCAGTGATGCCCGCGGAGGTGGCGACGAAGGCAGCGGCGACAAAGAGTGATTTCGCCCAGTCGAATCCCGATCCATGCGCCCAGAGCGAACCGAGCGCGAAGGGCACGATCACGCCGAGCACGCCGACTGCGAACGCGCTACGGCCGACACGCTTCATGTCGTCCAGGCGCGTCTCCAGCCCGACCGAAAACAGCAGCAGCACGACGCCGATTTCGGCCAGCACGTCGAGTGGCTCGGAAGGTGCGATCCAGCCGAGCAAAGACGGCCCGACCACGCAGCCTGCGGCGATTTCGCCGACTACGCCAGGCAATTTCAGGCGCTGGGCAATCTCGGCGCCAATCTGCGCGGCGACGAAAACAATGAACAGGCTGAGCAGGATATCGCTGCCATGGGGCATGGGAGGCTTCCGGGCGTTGCCTTTTCGCGGCGTTGCCGCGATGCTACACGCCGGGCCGCAGAAAGGGGAGATGCACATGTTCGATGCCGGTCGCGACGCGCGCGAACCCATGTCCAAGGTGGACACCGCCTGGCTGCGCATGGAAAGCCCGACCAATCTGATGATGATCACCGGCGTGATGATCTTTTCCGAGCGGCTCGAGTTGAAAAAACTCAAGCGCCTGATCGAGCGGCGCTTCCTCGCGTTCCGGCGCTTCCGCCAGAAAGCAGTCGACACCGGCAAGGCCGCGTTCTGGGAAACTGATCCGGATTTTGATCTCGACTGGCATGTGCGCGCTGCCGCGCTGCCCGGCAACGCCGACAAGACCACGCTGGAGAAATTCGTCAGCGATCTCGCCTCGACCTCGCTCGATCATTCCCGCCCGCTATGGCAATTCCACGTTGTGGACAATTACCAAGGTGGAAGTGTGGTTTTGTCCAGAATTCATCATTGCTATGCCGATGGCCTGGCCTTGGTGCAGGTGATGCTGTCGCTGACCGACGCCGCGCCGGAACCCGAAAAGCACGCTGCGCTGGCGAAGGTGTGGCTCAAGCGCGACCAGGGCGGCGTGGTCCAGCGTCTGCTGGCGCCGACGCGTGCCGGGCTTTCCAAGGCGCTGGCGATCGGTGGCAAGGCGATCGGCAAGGGCAGTGAATTGCTGCGCGATCCAGTGCTGGCGGCCATGCTGGCGCGGGCGAGCAGCGAGATCACGCGTGAACTCGCCGTCGCACTAAGCCTGCCTGACGATCCGCCGACGGCGTTCAAGAATGGCCCGCTTGGCGTCAGCAAGCGCTGCGCCTGGGCTGAACCGTTGCCGTTGGCCGACGTGAAAGCGATCGGCAAGATCCTGCGCTGCACGGTCAACGATGTGCTGCTGGCTTGCGCTGCCGGTGCGCTGCGCAGTTACCTGCTGGCCATTGGTGAACAGGTGGACGGAGTGACGATCCGCGCCACGGTGCCGGTAAATCTGCGCCCGCTGGAGCATGCGAAGAAGCTCGGCAACCATTTCGGTCTGGTATTCCTCGATTTGCCAATTGGCGAAGCGAACCCGCTGCGCCGGCTGGAGCGAGTTGCCGCCAGCATGCGCGAACTCAAGAAATCGCGGCAGGCGATTCTCACCTTCGGTCTGCTCGCCGCGGTCGGCATGGCGCCGGTCGCCGTGCAGCGCATGGCGCTGGAATTGTTCAGCCGCAAGGCCACCACCGTGGCGACGAATGTTCCCGGTCCGCAGATGCCGCTGTATCTCGCCGGCCGTCAGGTGCGTGAACTGATGTTCTGGGTACCACAGAACGGCAACATCGGTATGGGCCTGTCGATCCTCAGCTACAACGGCCGCGTGCATTTCGGTCTGATCGCCGACGGCAAGCGCGTGACCGATCCCGACGCCATCGTCCAGCGCTTCGCTCGCGAAGTGGAAAAGTTGACCCTGATTACGCTGATGGAAGATTGGGATGGCGATATCGTCGCTGGCGATGCGGAGGCGACGCTGGCGCATTACACATGATTTCTCCGCGAGTGTGCGGCGGCCACGCCGATCAAACCACGCAACCCGCCGCATGCCCCGAGGCCCACGCCCACTGGAAGTTGTAGCCACCCAGATGGCCGGTGACATCGACGACTTCACCGATGAAATAAAGACCGGGAACGCGGCGTGACTGCATGGTCGTTGACGAAAGCTCGTCCGTATCGACGCCGCCCAAGGTCACTTCGGCTGTTCGGTAACCTTCGGTGCCGCTGGCGACGATGGGCCAGTTTTTGAGTTCGAACGCTATCTGGATCAACTCTGTGTCCCGATACTGTTTCATCGGACGATTCGTGATCGTGGTTTCGCACATGCGTTGCGCAAATCGCTTCGGCAGAACGTCGGCGAGTATCGTCTTCAACTCGGACGACGCTCGCTGCGTCTGTTGTTCGCGCAGCAGCGTCAGCGCATTGGTATCGGGCAGCAGGTCGATCGCCAACGCGTCGCGCGGCTGCCAATAGGACGATATCTGCAGGATCGCCGGACCGCTGATACCGCGATGGGTGATCAGCAAGGCGCCGCGAAAACTTTGATTGTTGCAGCATGCTTCGACCGGCAACGCAACGCCGCTCAAATCCTGCCAGCGTTCCAGATGAGTTCCGCTTAAGGTCAGCGGTACCAGGGCGGCGCACGTCGGCAGCACCTCGTGACCAAACTGGCGCGCGATCTCGTAACCGAAGCCGCTGGCGCCCATACTCGGTATCGACAGGCCACCGCTCGCGATCACCAAGGATGGTGCTGCAAATTCGCCGGCGCGCGTACCGATCAGGAAACCGTCGTCGGTCCTGCGAACGGAATCGATCGCGCAGTTGACGCGGATGTCCACGCCAGCCGCGGCGCACTCGGCCAGCAGCATCGCCACGATCTGTTTGGAGGAATCGTCACAGAACAATTGCCCGAGTTCCTTCTCGTGCCAGGCGATGCGATGACGCTCGACCAGATCGATGAAATGCGTCGGCGTGTAGCGCGCCAGCGCCGATTTGCAGAAATGCGGGTTGGCCGAGAGGAAATTCTCGGGCGTCGTGCCAGTATTGGTGAAATTGCAGCGGCCGCCGCCGGACATCAGAATTTTCTTGCCGACGCGATTCGCACCTTCAAGCACGATCACGCGCCGGCCGCGCTGGCCTGCGATCAGCGCGCACATCAGACCCGCGGCGCCGCCGCCGATGATCACGACATCACAAGAGCCGGTCATCTTGCGCGCTTGCGCCAAACCGGTTCGATCATCGTCGTCTTCGTCGCGTCAATGATCTGAACCTGACCGTCCTGAATCAGGCATTGCAGTGTCATGTTGCGTTCGGCCATGCGTCCGAGTTCCTGCACGGCGGCGTAGGGAATATCGACAACACTTAACTGATCCAGACGCGCGAGTGACGGCACAGCTTTCTCCCACCACAGATCGGCGCCGCGTCCGCTGTAGGTGACGATGACGACCTAGCGCGCACGGCCGCAGGCGCGGCGGATACGCGCCTCATCGGGCTGGCCGAGATCGACCCATAGTTCGATCTCGCCGCTGAGCGAACGCAGCCACAGGTCGGGTTCGTCGTCGCTGCTGACGCCGCGGCCGAATTCCAACCGTTCCTGCGCATGCAGCGCAAACGCCAGCAGGCGCACCATCAGCCGCTCGTCGGTTTCCGAAGGATGCTGGGCGACGGTCAGGACATGCGTCGCATAGTAGTGACGATCCATGTCGCTGATCTGCAATTCGGCTTTGTAGACAGTTGCCTTGCTCGCCATAGAGATCCAGTAATGAAGCTCACGCCACCGCGCGGCGCGGCAAGCGCGTGAACATGGCGGCGGACAGCAGGGTGATTGCGCCGAGGAGGATGACGGTAGCGTGGAATGCCGCGATATACGCAGAACCCGCGGCTACAGGATTGTTGCCGTGCAGGAAGATGGCCATGAGAAGGGAGGCGAAGGCGATGCCGAAACTCATCGACAGGTTCTGCACGGTGCTGGTCATGCTCGATCCCATACTTGCCTGCGCGGGTCCGAGATCGACGAAGCCGAGCGTGTTCATCGCGGTGTACTGCAGCGACATCACGAAGCCATAGACGAACACTTGTATACAAATCAGCCACAACGGCGTCGCCGCCGTAATCGTCGCGAACGACATCACCAGAATGCCGGCGAGCGCCGTGTTGAGGATCAGCACGCTGCGGTAGCCCTGGCGGCTGATGATCCGGCTGGCAAAAAAGCGCATCAGGATCATCGCCAGCGCCTGCGGCACCTGCAGCAATCCGGCTGTCACCGCGGAATAGCCGAAGCCAATCTGGAACAGCAGGGTAAGAAGAAAAAACATGCCGCCGACGCCGAGGCGCGTCGCGAAACCGCCGTTGAACGCGATGCGGAAACTGGCGATGCGCAGCAGGCCCAGATCCACAATCGGCGCGATCACGTGGAAGCTGCGGCGCACGTAGGCCACCAGCATCACACCGGCGATCAGCGCAGCCGGTGCCGCAACTGTGTAGTTACCGTCGGTAACCTGGTCCAGCGCCCACGACAGGCCGCCGATGCCGAGGGCGAACAGGGCAAAGCCGGCAAAATCCAGCGGCACATGGCGTGGCCCACGGTAGTCCGGCATGTACCGGCGCGCCAGCAGCAGGCCGACGATGCCGAACGGAATGTTGACGAAAAAAATCATTCGCCATGAAAGATAGGTCGAAAACAACCCACCAAGCACGGGGCCGATCGTCGGGCCGATGAGGCCGGGGATTGTGGCAACGCTCATTGCATTGACGAACTCGGATTTGTCGAACGCACGCACCAGCGCGAGGCGACCGACCGGCATCATCATCGCGCCGCCAAAACCCTGGGCGATGCGGGCGGCCACGAGCATCCACAAACTCTGCGACAGTCCACAGGCCAGAGATCCGAGGGTGAAGATCAGGATGGCGAGCCAAAATACGCGGCGCGTGCCGAAGCGGTCGGCCAGCCACGCGCTGATCGGGATGAACACTGCCAAGCTCAAGGTGTAACTGGTCAGCGCCGTCTTCAATGCGAGTGGCGCGATGCCCATGCCATGGGCGATGCTCGGCGTCGCCGTATTGACGATGGTGGAATCCAGCATCTGCATGAAGAAAGAAAACGCAACCAGCCACAGCAGGGTGCGTTTGTCGGCGGCTGTCAGCAGCGGATTTGTGACGACAACGGGTGTGACGGCTTGCGCGGTAGTTTCGACGTCCATTGTCTACAAGTATACCTGCGCCGTCATTCGATCTGCGCTGCCGCGAATGCCGCATCCAGCGCTTCCATCGCATCGCGCGGTTTCAGTTTTGCGGCCTTGGCGTACGCGGCGGCGGCATCGTCTTCGCGCTTGCTGCCGTGAAGCAGCAGCAAGGCATTGGCGTATTCGATCCAGGCGATGGGTGAATCCGGTGTCAGTTTCATCGCTTCGTGCAATTGTTTGTCGGCCTCGGCGGCGCTGGCGCCGTACGTCAGCTTGGCCAGCATGCCGCCAACCTTGCCGACGATTTCGGCGTGATACAGCCCGAGTGCGGTGCGTGCCTCGGCATGCTTTGGCGCAAGCTTCAGTGTGGCATCCAGCGACGACTTCACCTTGCCGGCGATGCCCTGTGCCAGCGCCTGCGTGATCGACAGGCATTGGCTGTAGCGTCCGAGCGCGAAAGCGCGGCGATAGTGACTGTTGGCCTCGTCCGGCAGTACCGCGATGGCTTCGTCGGCAAGTTTCGCCAGCGCTTCGTAACGCGCAATCTTGTCCTTATCGTTGGCAACGAGATAAGTCGCGTGAATGCCGCCGGCCTTGATCGCCACCGACGCGCCAAGTGCCCGCAGCGCAACACCGGCATCGTGCGCCTGCTGAAGATCGCCACGATGGAACGCACGCCAGGCATCCTGCAATTGCGCGGCGAGCTTGCCAGCATCCTTGCTAAACCCGAGCTTGTTGAGTTCCGGGTTCGCTTTGAGCAACTTCGCGACATGTTTTTCGTCAGGGAAGAGCTCCTGGTCACCCGCGTGCAGCTTCGGCCACGCCTTGGCGAGTTTGTCGCCTGTATAGTCGAATGCCTTGTCGGGATGCGAAAAGGGGGCCCAGTTCGATTTTGCCATGTAGCGTCCTCCGATGGATGCGCAAGCATCCGGCAAGTGCGCGGCAACTGCAACAAGCCGGTAAACTGTGCCTAAAGGATCGTAGTCATTCCACGATGAGCGCAGCCATTCCCACCAAAATCCGCGATCGCGCCGCTAGCCTGCGTGAGCGGATTGCCGACGCCAACTACCGTTATCACATCCTCGATGAGCCGACGCTGGCGGACATCGATTACGACAAGTTGATGCGCGAACTGGAGGCGCTCGAAGCGGCGCACCCGGAATTGCGGACGCCGGATTCCCCGACTCAGCGTGTCGGTGCGGCACCCTCGCGTGAATTCGCCGAAGTGCGTCACGCGATGCCGATGCTGTCGCTGGCCAATGCGTTCAGTGCCGAGGAAGTCGGGGAATTCGTGGGCCGCATCGCAAAGCGCCTCGGTACGTCCGACGTGGAATTTTCGGTCGAGCCGAAATTCGACGGTCTGGCCATCAGCCTGCGCTACGAGGACGGCGTGTTCGTGCGTGGTGCCACCCGTGGCGACGGCGAAACCGGCGAAGACGTGACGCCGAACCTGCGCACGGTAAAAAGCATTCCATTGCGTTTGCGCGGTTCCGATCTTCCGCGTGTGCTCGAGGTGCGCGGCGAGGTCTACATGCCGCGCGCCGGTTTCGAGAAATACAATGAGAAGGCCCGCGCTTCGAACGGCAAGATCAAGGTGCTGATCAACCCGCGCAACGCCGCAGCAGGCTCGTTGCGGCAGCTCGATCCGCGTATCTCGGCGCAACGGCCGCTCGCGTTCTACGCCTATGCGGTCGGTGTCATCGACGGTGCGGAACTCCCGACAAGACATTCCGAAATGCTGGCGAAATTCCATGAGTGGGGCTTGCCGGTAAGCAAACTGGTCGATACGACGCGCGGCGTCGATGGATGTCTGGATTATTTTCGGCGCATCGGCGCAAGGCGCGACACGCTGCCGTTCGATATCGACGGTGTGGTCTACAAAGTGAACGACCTTGCCGCACAGCGCGAGCTTGGTTTCGTCGGTCGCACGCCGCGCTGGGCGATCGCGCACAAGTTTCCGGCGCAGGAACAGACCACCATCGTCGAGGCCATCGACATCAATATTGGCCGCACCGGTGCGGCGACGCCGACGGCGCGCCTGAAGCCCGTGTTCGTCGGCGGCGTCACCGTCACCAACGCGACCCTGCACAATGCGGATCAGGTCGCGCGTCTGGATGTGCGCATCGGCGACAGCGTAATCGTGCGCCGCGCAGGCGATGTGATTCCCGAAGTCGTCAGTGTTGTACTCGACAAACGTCCGCAACACACGCGGCTCTGGCAGATGCCGGCGCAGTGTCCGATTTGCGGCTCGGCGATCGTGCGCGAGGAAGGCGAAGTCGTGGCGCGCTGCAGCGGCGGTCTGGCCTGCGCGGCGCAACGCGTGCAGGCGATTTTCCATTTTGCCTCGCGCCGGGCGATGGACATCGATGGTCTTGGCGAGCGTTACATCGAGGAACTGAGTGATCTCGGCTACGTCCGCTCAGTGGCGGATTTGTATACATTATCTCTGGCCGATCTGCTCGAAATGAAACGCCGCGCCGACGACCGCGACGGCACCACGCCCGAAACCGTGAAGACGGGAAAGGTCGCGACGAAATGGGCAGAAAATCTTGTCGCGGCAATCGACCAGAGCAAGCACACAACGCTGGAACGGTTCCTGTATGCGCTTGGCATCGCTGACGTGGGCGAGGCGACGGCCAAGGCGTTGACGCGCTACTTCGGTTCGCTGGATGCGCTGATGCAGGCGAACGAAGCCGGGCTGACCGAAGTGCCCGATGTGGGTCCGATTGTCGCATCGCATATCGCGGTGTTTTTTGCCGAGCCGCATAACCGCGAAGCGATCGCCGCCTTGCGCAAGGCCGGCGTGCAGTGGCAGGAATCGGCGCCGCAGCGCGAAGCCAAAGGACCGCTCGCCGGCAAAACCGTAGTGCTCACCGGCACGCTCAGTGCGCTGACGCGCGACGAAGCGAAGGAAAAGCTCGAAGCCCTGGGCGCAAAAGTCGCCGGCAGCGTGTCGAAAAAAACCAGTTTCGTCGTCGCTGGCGCCGAGGCAGGCTCGAAGCTGGACAAGGCAAACGAACTGGGCATCAAAGTGTGGGAAGAAAAGCGGTTACTGGAGTTCCTGTACAGGCTGGAAGTGTCGAAGTGATTCCGAGGCAGGCTCAGCGCGACGCGCGTATCGACTTGCTGCGCGGTATTGCAATTCTGGTCGTGATGCTATTGCACTTTTCGCTGACTTATCGGCTGACGCAAAGTCCGGTGGCTATCTGGCTCACGCCACAATTTGTGCGTGCATTGATCATCAACGGCAACTACGGCGTCACCATTTTCTTTGCGATTTCCGGTTTTTTGATCACATCGAATTCGCTGCGTCGTGCAGGCAGTCTCGGACGAATCGACATAAAGAAATTCTACATATATCGGCTCGCCCGCATCACGCCGACGCTGGTGCTCGCACTGTCCGTTATCGTCGCGCTCTGTTGTCTCGATCTGCCTTCGTTCGGTAATGTGGTGCATGGCCAACGCTTGCCGATGTCCTATTTCTTCGTCGCTGTTCTTTCCGTGTTGACCTTCTGGCACAACGTCTTGATACAAATGGTCGGTTACTTCAACTACTGCCTGAATATTTACTGGTCGCTTTCGGTGGAGGAAGTCTTCTACCTGGCGTTACCGCTAGCGGGCGTGCTACTGGGACGTACGTGGCTGTTCGTCGTACTGTGTCTGGTGCTCGTTGTCGTTGGACCGTTCTATCGCGCGATGCACGCGGACAACGAGCTGTTCTTCATGTACGGATACTTCGCCTGCTTCGACGCTATCGCACTCGGCTGTCTCACGGCGCTGCTCAAGAATCGTTTCGATCTGTCGCCGATGACGAATCGCGTCGCGACGTTTGTGGGTGCGATAGCCTTGGCAGCGACTTATTTCGTCGGAATCGATGGCCACGAGGCACTCGGTTTCAGTTTGGTCGCCTTGTCTACGTCCGTTCTGTTGTTGTCGTCACCGACATTGCCGCAGACCGATTGGTCGTCTGCGCGCATCGCGCAACCTCTGCGCTGGCTGGGGCGACACAGCTACGAGTTGTATCTGTTTCACATCATCGTCCTTGCACTGATGCGCGATCTGGTTCCACGCGAGAGCCTTGGTTATGCGATGAAACTGCCGTGGCTCGTGCTGTTCATCGCACTTTCTTCGGGCGTTGCTGGCGTGATTTCACACTTCTTTTCCGAGCCAGCTAATCAGGCCTTGCGCCGGTATTTTTCGACTGTACGACCCGTACCGGTAACGCAGGAATGAGCACGAAACTTGCGGACGCGTTGCAGTTGCGTGCGCGTCTCTACGCGCAAATCCGCCAGTTCTTCGCGGCACGCGACGTGCTCGAAGTCGAAACGCCGATCCTGTCGGCCGGCGCAAACACTGAACCGAACATCCAGAGTTTTTTCACGCGCTACTCCGGTCATGCAGATTCGGGAGCGCGTGAACGCTGGCTGCGCACGTCGTCGGAGTTCGCGCAGAAGCGTCTGCTCGCCGCCGGCATCGGCGACTGCTACGAACTGGGCCGTGTGTTCCGCGACGGCGAGGCGGGGCGCCGTCACAATCCCGAGTTCAGCATGCTGGAGTGGTATCGCGTCGGTTGGGATCACCGTCGTCTGATGGACGAGGTTGTCGACCTGGTGCAGATCGCACTCAGCGTGACTGGTACCCAAGCACGAGTGCAGAAATCCAGCTACCGGGAGCTGTTCCTTGCAACGTTGGATCTCGACCCATTCGCAGCGAATGAAACGCAACTGCGCTCAGCCTTGGGAGACGTGCGTATCGATGCGCACGGACTTTCGCGCGACGACCGGCTCGATCTCCTGCTCACCCATCTTATCCAGCCGCGGTTTCCGCACGACCGCATCACCGTCGTCTACGACTATCCCGCATCCCAATGTGCGCTGGCGAAGATTCGCCGCGACGATCCGCCGGTGGCCGAGCGCTTCGAGCTATATCTAGGTCAGCATGAGCTGGCGAACGGTTATCACGAATTGACCGATGCCGATGAGCAGCGTGCCCGTTTTGTCCGCGACAACCGGCGGCGCCGCGAACGCGGGCTGCCGGAACTGCGCATCGACGAAAATTTCCTCGCCGCGCTGAAACACGGAATGCCTGAGTGCGCGGGCGTTGCGCTGGGCGTCGAACGTCTGCTGATCGCGATCAGCGGCGCAGACGACATCCGCGATGTGCTGGCGTTTGCGTTCGCCGACGCGTGAAGCCGCCAACTTGAGTTGAATGCCCTGCCGGCATGTTTCGGAGAAATTCGCTCACAACAGTTTGCGATACACGACGAACCCGGACTTTTCCGCGATTTTATCGTAGAGCTGCATGGCGACTTTGTTGGTTTCGTGAGTCTGCCAATAAACGCGCGGCGAACCAGCCGCCAATGCGTGCTGGTATACCGCTTCGATGAGCGCGCGGCCGACACCTTTGCCTCGCGCCTCTTCGACCGTGAAGAGGTCCTGCAGATAACAGATGGGAGCAATCTGGATCGTGCTGCGGTGGAATAGAAAGTGCGCCAGGCCAAGCAGTTTGCCGCAGTCCTCCGCGACCAGCGCATGTATCGGTTCATACGCGTCGAAGAAACGCAACCAGGTCATTTGGGTTACTTCCAGCGGCAACGCAGTTTGTTCTGCGCGGCCGTAAAAGGCGTTGTAACCGTCCCAAAGCGGTTTCCACTGCTGGAAGTCGTTTAGCGCAGCTCTGCGGATTGTCGCTTGATCTTTCACAGAGTGACTCACGTCTGATTTAAGGAGGCGGAAAATCGTGTCAACCGACCACGGTCGGGTTGTATGATAGTTAAGGCGCAATGGCAGCGCGAGACTTTCTACAGCCGTATAGACTTCCTCGCCAGCCGAGGATTGCGAATACGATAAGAACAGCCAGCAATATAATCATAGCGCCAAGAGCAACAATTGCCTGTATTTGACTGCACTTGCCGTATCGAGCGCATGGCCCAGCGAGAACCACAAAGACGACTAAGCTCCAGGCGAAGTAAAAGAGAACCCAGTAAAGAAGTATAACGAGCATGCGGCGCCAGATACTGACGTATGCTGCCTGCTCGTCTTCGTGTGTCCTCTCAGGGAGGAGTTCGTGCAGAGGAAGGTCAATTGTAGACTTGTGGACAATGAGAGATTTTGTAACGAGATCATGCAGCGCTTGGCGTTTGCGTGTAATAAAGGCGACAAAGAAAGCTGGAATGCCGAACAATGTTTTGACAACTACCCGGACGACAGCAGCAAGAAGGTTTATGCGCTCGTCAGCTCGCTCTTTGCGGACCCGCAAGCCAACTAAATGATGGCCAATTGACCCGCCAGTTACACTTACTGCTACTGGTTCGAGCAAAAAGATCACTAGCAACGGGCATAGCACTTTGACCCAAGTGCTCTCGACTCCGGCGTAGGTTAGCGCGACTAGAGTTCCTATTGCCGCCATTGGGACGACAATTCCGTCGATGAACACACCTTGTAGCCGCCTCAGTAAGCGTGGATATTTTTCAGCTGTCGGACTTAGTTCCACTAGTGCACCCTAACGCCCGAAATCAGCGGCGCGCGCAGCGCGTCCGCTGGATTAAGTTGTTAGGCCGCCCGCCGTACCACCTGTATTGGGCCTACTAACTTACGGCAAACCATATAACAACACAAATAGCTATAATTTTGATAACTATAATTGACCAGTAGCCAATCGGATTACAGGATCGATCTACGGAAACAGTAAAGCTGCTACCAATCGTTGCTGTGCCTGTCGAAAGCGATCGCATGCAATCCCATGCTACGAAAATGACGACTGCTATGGCCAGTATTTTGATCAGCATGGGTACAATCACTTAGTTGTCTAGCGCCTAACTACGAATAGACCCCACATCCGGGGCGGTAGATTTCATCCTGCACACTGCACTGGCTGCACGTCAATGCGCCGCAGCGCCATCAAAACTCCAGATCCAGCGCCGCGCACAGGTAATCGATCATCGGTGCGCTCCGCTTGAACGTGGCGACGGCGGTGGGCAGCAGTTCGCTGGAGCAGGCTAGGGCTTCGGTCAGTTCCTCGCCGGCGGCAAAGCTCTTGCGTTTCAGGTCTTCGATCAATTCGTGCTGCGGATCGAAGCCGTGAGGCGGACGCGTGAGGCTTTCGCCCCAGAAGCTGAAATGTTCGCGGAATGATTTGCTGCGTGTGGCGCGCTTCCATGCGGCAGGATTGTCGGCGAGGAAATCGCGGATGCGCTTGAGCGTCGGCGGTTCCGGATGCCAGAGGCCCCCACCGGCGAAGCAATCGTTCGGCGCGATATGCAGATAGAACGATGGCGCAGCAACTTCACGCCGGCGTTCGTGGAACAGGCGCGCACCCGCCCAAGGCTTGTACGGAGTCTTGTCGTTGGCGAAACGGGTATCACGATAGATGCGGAACAGCGAGCCGCCGACTTTGCGTGGATCGGCACGCATGTGCAGACTGATTTTCTTGAGCGGCGCTTGCAGATCGGCGATCAGTTGCAGGAAAGGCTCGCGTACATGCAGTTCGTAGTCACCTTGATGTGCATGAAACCAGGTGCGGTTGTTGTTGCGCGCGAGCACGCGCAGGAAACGGAAGCTTGCTTTGGAAAAGTATATTTGTCCCATGATTTCATCAGCCTGCGTTGGGTTTTCCGCCGATCGCCAGCCTTAGTATAAAAGAGGACCGTCATTCCGGCAGGGATTGCCGGAATCCAGACTGCAGGGATGCGATTTCGCAAATAGATAGTGTTCAAACGTGCGTGTCGCTTGTATTGCCATCCGTGGCAACTGGATTCCGGCAATCCCTGCCGGAGTGACAATCAGAGCTACACAGTTGCGGCAATTTTGTGGCCCCATAATTCGAGCTGGTCAAGCAAAGTCTGGCGCGTGCCGTCTGTTGCTGCGACTGCGCGTTCATTTGCAATCGCGGCAAAGTACTCGTCCAGAGTCAGCGCGGTCAACGGTGTCGACGTGGTCAGACGTTCGCGCCGGAGCGATTCCCAGCGTCTGTGCTCGTCCGCGTTCAAGGATTCCGGGTAATTGCGCGCACGATAGCGGAACAGCAATTCGGCATAGCGCGGATCGCGGAAACCGAACTCACGCTTGCCAAGCTCGGCAGGTGGCGTGCGCCGTACCTCGCCGAACAGACGTTTGTCGGCATCGCTGGCAAAACCCCGATAGATTGCAAGTTCCGCGTCGGGCTTTTCGTTTTCGTCGTGCTGTGTGGCAAAGACGTGACGGAGTTTTTCTGGCAAGTCGGTTGCATCGTGCAAAAGTTGCAAATGCCGCAGGCAGCGTTCCACATCCAGGCCGATGCGTGTGGTATCGACATTCTTGAGTGCGGACAGCGGCGCCAGTGCCGGTGATTTGTTGGCGTGCACGAGTTTAAGCGGGATGCGGGCGATGTCTTCGGGCAAGTCGGCCTGCGGCGTGAACAGGCGGTCGGCGATGTCGTCGGCGTCGAGTTCGAGCAAAGGAATCGGATCGGCATCCAGATCATAAACGACGACGCTGTTGGGCCGATCCGGCAGCACCGTCAGCGGCACGACAATAGCAAGACAGCCACGTTCCGCTGGATAGCGCGAAGACACGTGCAGCACGGGCGTGCGATGCGCATAGTCGAGCAGTTCGAGTGCGCGCTGCTTCTGGCGCAGCGCGTAATAGAAATCCCATAGTCGCGGCTGCGTCCTGCGCAGCAGGCGCGCGAGTTCGATCGTGGCTTCGACGTCGGAAAGCGCATCGTGCGCGCGCGCATGCGCGAGGTTGTTTGCTGCGGCCAAATCAACGAGTTTGAAGCTTCCCGGCCATTCGATTCCCTGCGGACGCAGCGCGTAGCACATGCGCGCAAGGTCGATGATGTCCCAGCGCGAGTTTCCGTTCTTCCATTCGCGTTCGTAAGGGTCGTGGAAATTGCGATACAGCAGATTGCGGGTGAACTCGTCGTCGAAGCGAATCGAGTTGAAGCCTGCGCCGCAGGTGCCCGGTGTGGCGAGTTCCTCGTGCACGCGCGCAGCGAATTCGGCCTCGATGACGCCATCGCGTTCGCAGCGCTGAGGCGTGATTCCGGTAATCAAGCACGAGACTGGATTCGGCAGCACGTCGGGCGCCGGTTTGCAATCGATCGACAACGGCTCGCCGATGGGTTCGAGTTCCAGCGTGGTGCGCAGGCCAGCAAACTGCGCTGGCCGGTCGCGGCGCGGATCGATTCCAAACGTTTCGTAGTCGTGCCAGAAAAAGCTCGCCATTTGCATCGGCGAAGGTTAGCAGATCACGCGTGGCGTCAACGCTGCGCGGCCACGCCTGCTGCTTCGGCACCGTGCACCAGTTCGAGTTGCCCGTTCGCCGCACGCAGGCTGGGTTGCGGTCGGCCGATGTAGAAGCCTTGCGCCTGGTCGACGCCGCAGGCGTGCAGGGCGCGCAGGATTTCCGGGCGATCGACATGTTCGGCAATGGTGATCTTGCCGATGGAGTGGGCGATGCTGGTAATCGCGCTGATGACGGCCAGATCGACCGGTTCGTTGAGGAGGCCCTGGATGAACGATCCGTCGATCTTGAGGAAATCGACGTCCAGATGTTTCAGATGCGCGAACGAGGAAAAGCCGATGCCGAAATCGTCGAGTGCAAAGCGGCAGCCGAACGGACGCAGTTCCTGGATCAGATGACGCACGGCTTCGACATGATTGAGCGCGCCGGATTCCGTGACCTCGAAGATCACAGCGCGCGGATCGACGTTGAATTCGACCAGGCAATCGGTGATGTAGCGGCTCAGGTCGCCGTGAGCGAGCGATTGCGTGGACAGGTTGATCGACAGGCCGGTCGGCTGATCCTGATGGTTGTTGTCGCGCAGCACCTGGAAGGCATGGCGGATTACCCAGTGATCGATGTCGGCAATCATGCTGAAGCGTTCGGCGGCCGGCAGAAACGCGTTCGGTGCGACCAGGGTGCCGTCGGCGGCGCGCAAACGGATGAGCGCTTCGTAGAATGTGCGTTGCTCCGGGCCGTGTCGGCGCATGTGACGTGTCCACAGCGCACCCTGCTGCTCCGGCAGATGATCGTATTCGATCTGCGCCAGCGGCAGGATCGGCTGATAGTGCAGCACGAAGCCATCATGCTTGAGCGCGGTTTCCAGGCGCGACGACCAGCCCAGTTCCATATCCATGCGTGCGCGCTGGTCACTGTCTACGGAGAACACGTGAATCTGGTTGCGGCCGTGACGCTTGGCCAGATGCAGCGCGACATCGGCGGCGGCCATGGCCTCGCTGCTGGATGGCGTGTGCTGGTCGAGCCGGGCAACGCCGATCGAGGTGCCGACGCGATAGCTCTTGCCGCCATACACGAACGGCAACGCGCCGAGCGCCTTGCGGAATTCGTCGCCGACCTGGCCGGCATCGCCTTTGCCCACGTTGCGCAGGATGATCGCGTACTCGTCGCCGCCCATGCGCGCGATGTGGTCGCTGGCGCGCAGACGCGAAGCCAGTCGCCGGCTGATCTCGACCAGCAGTTGATCGCCCGCGGCATGGCCGGCGGTGTCGTTGATGTACTTGAATCGATCCAGATCCAGGAACAGCAGTAGAGACACATGCTCGGTACGCTTGAGCCGCGCGATTTCCTGTTCGAGTTCGGTTTCAAACCAGGCGCGGTTATGCAGCTTGGTCAAGGCGTCGTGACTGGCCTGCCAGCGCAATTCTTCCTCGAGCATGCGCCGCGCAGAGATGTCGCGGAACGCCACGACCGAGCCTTCGCGGCGTCCTTCCATCTGCATTGGATAGACCGTGCACTCCACCGGGATCGGCCGTTTGGCAACACCCCAGAACACGGTCTGCCAACCCGGTACCTGGCTGCCTTGGGCATAGCATTGCAACAGGAAGCAGGCGCTGCGCGGTACCGATGTGCCGTCGGCATAACTGTGATGGAAACTGTCGAATGCGGATTGGCCGATTAACTCGTTGTCGGATGCGTGACCGAGAATATCCAGCGCGGCCGGATTGATGAACTGGATGTTGCCGCGGCCGTCGACGCCATAGACGCCGTCGCCGACGGAACTGAGAATGCTGTGCAGCAGGCGGCGTTCGGCATCGATGGATTTGCGATCCTGCACCGCACGTGCGAGCGAACCCAGCCGTGCAAGGAACAGTTCGCGCGCCTCGCTCTTGAACAGACATTCCATTGCGCCGGCGCCGAGCGATTCGTTGATCACGCGGTCCGAATAGGTACCCGTGATGATCGCCGAGTGCACGTTGGCGGTGCGTGTATCGCTCTTCATCCGCTGCACCAGCACTGTGCCGGGATCGCCAGGCATGAAGTAATCGACGATGGCCAGATCGAACGGTGATGCCTGCGCCTTGCGCCAACCGTCCTCGACGTTGTCCGCGGTTTCGACCAGATAGCCATGCTTCATCAGCAGGCGGCGGAAGGCCACGCGCACGGTGGCCGAATCGTCGACGAACAGCACGCGCAGATGCGATTGGCCGCCGCTGTCGATATCCGGCAGCAGCGGCGAAGGCGGACTGAGCAACTTGGTCATCGCCTCGGCGCATTCGCTGTAGTCGCTCCACAGCAGCAGGCCGGTGTTCGCGCGCCGCATCATCCAGTCGACGACGGCGCCATCGTTGGTGTCGGCCAGCAGGAGCACGGCGAAATGCTCGAATTCATCCCGCCGCAGCAGGGCGAACAACTCGTCAGCCTGCTCGTCCGGGAATTCCGGCCAGCCGACGATGATGCCGCGAACTCCCGCCGACGTGGCGCCGAGATGTTCGAGCACCGGCCGCGCCTGGCCGAAGTTTTGCAGTTCGCTGACCTGAAAACCCTTGCGAGTGAGCAGGGCATTCATTGCCCGGCGGCGCGTGGCCGAGCTTTCCAGCAACAGGATCCGATCCACGGTGTTACCCCCTGGAAACACCACTCACGAAGCACATGAGCTTAACGCCCTGCTGTGGCGGGCGCAAATCGCGGGTCTGGGCAGGTGCGGAGGAGGAATGTTATGGTGCGGATGATCGTACTCGACCATCGCACCGAGGAATCCGCGCAATGCCCCAAGTCATTCCACAGGAAGACAACCTTGTCTGGATCGATCTGGAAATGACCGGGCTGGACACCGATCACGATTCGATCCTCGAAATCGCTACTGTTGTAACTGACAAGTCATTGAATATATTGGCAGAAGGTCCGGAACTTGCGATTCGACATGAACTTGTACGGCTCGAGGCCATGGACGACTGGAATCGCAACCAGCACGGCAAATCCGGACTCTGGCAGCGGGTGCTGGATTCCACCAATGACCTGGCCACGGCCGAGGCCCTGACCGTGGATTTTCTCGCCCGATGGGTGCCGGCCGGAAAGTCGCCGATGTGCGGGAATTCGATCTGCCAGGACCGCCGCTTTTTGCATCGTCTGATGCCGCGGCTGGAAAGGTTTTTCCATTACCGCAATCTGGATGTTTCCGTCCTGAAGGAATTGGCCAGACGCTGGGCGCCGGAAATCCACAAGGGCTTCACCAAGGAATCGACCCACACTGCACTGAGCGATGTACTTGATTCCATCGCCGAGTTGGCTTATTACCGTCAGTTCATGGGCGCGCTGGGCACAGGCGCCGACGGCTGCAGTCGCCAGGCATAATCGGGTAGCATTAGGCCACCCACGGTCGATGAGTCCCGAGCGAGGACGACGTGTCATGCAGCGCCTACGATATGGACAACTCATTCTGGTTCTCTTCGTTTCCGTGCTCGGAAGTGCCACCCTTTTGGCCGCACCGAAAGATACAACGGCAGTCGCAGACGGCGCGAAGACTGACATACCCTCGGATGCCGATTTGGCCAGCCAGCAATGCGCTGGCGAGGAAGAACGCTTCCTGCCTGGCGATTATTACTTCTGCCTGGGCACGCAAACCTACGGCAAAGGGCATTATGAGAAAGCGCGCAAGTTCTATACAACGGCAGCCAGCTGGGCCAGCAAACCCGCGCAGTATGTGCTGGGAATCATGGCACTGCATGGCGATCATCAGCCGGTGAATCGCCCGCAAGCCTTGGCTTGGCTGGCCATGGCCGCGGAGCGTCATCGCGTGGATTTCGAAGCCGCTTATACATCGAATTACGCTGCCGCCACACCGGCAGAGCAACGCGCTGCCGACGCGCTATTGCAAAAGATGCGGCCCACCTACGCCGACGCAACTGCCGCCGTGCGCGCCGAGCAGCGCTATCGCAAAAGCATGGCGTCCTTGGCGAATCACGACGAAGGCACGATATGCATTGCCACCGACATGATGAGAAATCAGGTCCATTGCATCGGCATGGCTTCCCTGGCCCAGGTCGTCGACAAGTCTGCCGCGAATGTATTCGACGGCTGGCGCGGCCACGTCAGCGTTGGTGAAATCCAGCCGGCTGGTCCTGCATCCGCTGCACCGCGCAAAAGCCAGTAAGCGCGGCGCTTGAATTCTGCCGCGGAGCAGAGAGTCCGCTCGATGAAAGCGTTGCGGCTTCGTGTCTCAGGGGTGAACTCGCCTGTCTCTGCGATCTGTTGTCTTGGCAAGCGCCAGGAATAGCCAGCCGACCAACACAAAGCCCGCCAACAGACCGAGTGCGTTCAATAGCGTTTGTCTGTAGCCGATGGTTGCGACATCGATGAATGGATAGGGATAGATACCTAAAGCGCTGCCTCGAATCAGCACATACACGAAGTAGGCGATGGGATAAGTGCACCAAGCCAACGGCGACCACCACGCCAGGTGCTCCTTTGGCAGTGCAAGCAACCAATACACGCAGAACAACGTCGGCACAGCATAGTGAAGCAGGACGTCAGCAATCCACTGCAAGCCTTCGGGATTCCATGTATGGCGCAGCAGAAAATGGTAGCCCAAGGCGACCAGGGCAATGCTCGTCGCCGCACACGCCGCAGTTTGCGAGCGTGCAAAGAACCGGCCCGGGCCAGTCGAGGGAACAAGCGATGGCAGCGTCAGTGTCAACCCGACGAAGATATTGGTCAGCACCGTGAAGTAGCCGAGATAGACCAGAAGTCCCGCGGCCAACGACTTGCCATCTGCCTGGACGAGGCGCAAGGACAGCCACAACTGCAGGAGTACACCTGACCAGACCACAAGTGCCAGCACAAGCACGACGGCATTCCGCGAGCCCGCGCGATGGGTGGATGAGACGTCTGGCAAGGAACGTTTCATCTGAAGGATGGACTGGGCGCCGATACGTTCATTGGCTGGACTGAAGCATGGCTGCCATACGCTGATGGATGAGGTTGATCGCCTTGAGCGGCCTGATCATCACTTTGAATTCGACAATCTGACCCTCGTCGTTCCATTTGATCAGATCGACTCCGTTGACCAATATTCCGTCGATTTCAGTTTCGAATTCCAGCATCGCGTCCGAAGCGCCGACGATCTCTCGTGCGTAGTGAAAGGTCGGGTTGAAGAACACGTGGAATGCTGCGCTCAGATACCCGGCGGCGAGCTTTCTCCCGCGTTGCGGCGCGTGAACGACCGGCGAGTAGAAGACCGCGTCCTCCGCGAGCAAGGCATTCAGGCCGGACGAGTCGCGATCGCGAACAAGCCGATGCCAGATTTCAAGAGGGTGATCTGTCATAACAATCCTCTTCTGGTTGATTGGACGCCCGATGCTTGATTGTTAGGTGCCGCTGCCATTGCCGGGGCAGTCACTCAATTCCAGCGACTCGCGTTTTTCGGGAAACCGGGGCGTTGTGCTCGTACAACGCAAAACCTCTGTCCGGTAGGCGCTTGCATCACAACCCAGCGTTCCAGGCGGTCCATTACTCTGGCTCCCAGCGCTTCCAGACGTGCAACCTCGGCGGGAATATCGTCAGTTTCAATATCAATGTGAACTCGACTCGCATGTTCGACGCGCTGGACCTGCACGATAAGTTCGTCTGGCGGTGTATCAAGCATGCGATAGTTGCCCCGCGTACCGGGGTGAGCGAAATCTATCGCACGGCCAAGCGCATCAGCCCAGAACTTGGCGGCCTGATCAACATCTGATGTCTGGCAATCGATCAATAGCGCACAAAGACGAGAGTGGTGCACGGCATTCCTTTTATCGCTGATGTGCTCGGGGGGTGTCGCGAGGTGCCTGACGCCTGAATATGGCCGACCGCGCGAAGCGGATTCGGCTTGACGAATTGTCATGTGGTGAACCTGGGTTTCACGGAACTCGCCCAATGCCGGACCTGCTCGGGGGCGGAATCCCTTACGACTTCGCTTTCTTCGAAGACTTCGACTTGCCCGAACTGTTGAGGGTGATCGCTTGAAGAACGAGCGCCTTGAAGGCGGACTCGCCAACTGCTTCTCCCTCGTGGATGTCGATTGCACGGCGTACGTTTCCGTCGAGACTCGAATTGAATAGACGCGCCGGATCCTTCAGCGATGCGCCCTTGGCAAAGGTCAGTTTCACTTTGTCCTTGTAGGATTCGCCAGTGCAGATGATGCCATCGTGCTCCCAAACCGGAGTGCCCCTCCACTTCCACTCTTCGATGACGTCCGGGTCTGCTTCCCGGATGAGCTTGCGCATCCTGCCGAGGGCTTCCCCGCGCCAGTCCTTGAGTTCGGCGATTCTTTTCGAGATGAGTTCCGATGCCGACTGGTCTTGGTTTGCGTCTGGCTTCTTCATGTTCTCATCCTGGAATTTCCAGATGTTTTTTTTGCAAAATAATGGATGGACTGGCCCGGGGATTGTAAGCACTTCCAGCCTATGGTTTTTCTTAATGTTAGAAACGACTAGGGCAATAAAGCCAATACCTAAACCTGTTGCCCAAGCACACATCTGCCAGAAGAACGTGCGGCTATCAATTTCGATGAATCCCCCAAGGACGATCATGTGTGCGCTCGGAAAATTGAGGACCCAGCCCAATAGGAATAAAGCCAGAGATACATGCAAGTATTTGATATGGCTTCATGGTAAAAGAAATCCCCGTTGAGTGCTCTTTGAATTTTGGAGACACCTAACGTTTGACATGAGGGCGGCTGGAAGCAGGCGAAGCCTGCTGGA
This sequence comes from uncultured Gammaproteobacteria bacterium, assembly GCA_963804695.1. GTDB lineage: Bacteria > Pseudomonadota > Gammaproteobacteria > Xanthomonadales > Rhodanobacteraceae > Rudaea. The sequence continues at coordinate 1,160,655 of CAWDRH010000003.1, read as the reverse complement.
AGACATCCCCTCGATGGAAGGGTTAGGCATCAGCCGCGGAGTCATGGGTGGAGCTTTTCACCGTTGTTGAGCATTTCGATAAACTGAGCGATCTTCTTTGCGCGGGTCTCCGACTTTTTCGCGTTCTGGATCCTGAATAGTACAGCGTACCGATTCCGACTGTTGAGCGTTGCAAAGAAGGCCTTTGCTTTCGGATTCGCGTCAAGCGCCTCTAGCAAATCGTCTGGGATGGTTGCATTGCTCGCGGATGAATAAGCGGCATCCCAACGGCCGTCCTGTTTGGCTCGATTGATCTCGTCCAAGCCGGCCCGGCGCATTCGCCCCGATGCAATCAGAGCTTCCGCCTTTGCCCTATTGATCTTCGACCAAATGCTCCTGGCTGCTCTGGGCGTAAATCGCTGAAGCCAATGGTGCTCGCTCTCTGCCTGCTTCTGACCGTCGATCCACCCGTAGCACAGGGCACTTTCCAGCGCTTCGGCGTAGGAGACGGTTGTATCGGCTGAACTTTTCTTCGCCAGGCGGAGCCACACACCTGACGAGGTACTCCCGCTTCGCTCAAGCCAAGCCTCCCACTTTTCCTGCGTTGCGAAGCTGAGTTTTGGCTCGTCCATAGAGGGCTGGCTGATGCCTAACGCCTGAATTAAGCCGAGCCGCGAAGCGGCTTCGGCTTGAATGAATTGTTGGCTGTGGGGCCGCGAGAATTTATTGTGCAGCCGTGGAGTGTTGTGAATAAATGGCCCGCCAATGCCCAGAACGATAGACAAAAATGTCACTCGATGAAACCGGTCCTGCCAGCGCAGGATTCGTCAGAACCCACGTTAGAACAGCGGTGTCACCAAATATCTGTACTTTTGCTTGGGAAGGATGGTGCGCCTTCCAGGCTGCCACTTCCTTAGCAAAGTCGTCGGACTGTCCACGCTTACGTGCGCCGTCAACAATTTTGCTTTTTGTGGACACCTTCCCGGAAGTCCCAACCGATACGTAGTTGTCCAATAACAGTTTGTTCAAAAATTCAGCATCACCACGGATTTCGGCGTCCATCCATGCGTCATCCGCGGCGATTACTGCCGCCTCGGTGTGGGTTTCTTGAGGGATACCTGCAAACGAAGGGCCCGAAAGTATAAAGCAGAACAAAAGAGGCACGAAGCGTTTCATTTCAATTCTCTTAAGTACGGAACGTGCAGTTAAACCTCAGACTAATCGTCGTGAAAGTGTCGAAGGTCACACCTCTGAAGTTGTAATGACACAGCTAACGCCTGAGCTAAGCGGCTGCGGCCGCGAACGAAACGGGAAACACCGTAGCTACACCCGCAGTCTGCAACGATCTGGTCACCCGCATGCCGTTTGGAAAACTGCTGGTCGCCATTGCCAACAAACACGCACGCCAACTCTGGGTGATGCTGGCACGCGGTGACGCCTACGATCCCAACGCTTGGCTGCACCATCCGATGGTGCAGCGAAATGCATCGCGCAAGAACACGCTGGAGGTGGCCGCCTGATTCAGGCACACCATCACGATACGTACGCGTTCAACGTCAGAGCGACGCGGTACAAACAGGTCAGACCGACCTGGAGAGAGCCTGTCTAACTAGACGGTTGCCACCACGCGATCCGGCTGATCCCTGGACGCGGGCAGACCCGATGAACGAGCGAGGCCTCCGGGTGCGGTTTTATACAGCGGTCCGGGCAAGCAGCACACGCCCCACAAGGCCGATTACGGAAATGCAGTCTGACACTGGTTTGAAGCAAGTCGATCTGACTCGATAGGGTAGATGCAGTTCTTCATATTCTGCGCGCTTCTCGCGCCAACCTGCATGCCTTCTGGCCCATTCGCGGCAAGTCTGGCTTGCTAAACTCCTTGGTTCCGGCATTCACCTGTATTTCGATTTGTGCCGATCCGAACGGAGTTTCCCATGTTGCCCACACCGAATAGCATTGTTTGCCGTTTGTCCTCACTCGTTGCCATGCGCATCGCCATCGCGCTGACGGTTTGTCTGGCCGCAGGCACGGTCTTCGCCGATGCCGCCGATTCAAACATTCCGCCGCCAGTCGATATGTCATACCCAGGCACGATCGCGCTACATGTCGATGCCAGCGACACGGCGCAGGGCATTTTCCGCGTCCACGAAACGATTCCGGTGAAAGCGGGCGCATTGACGCTGCTGTACCCGCAGTGGATTCCCGGCGACCACTCGCCGACCGGCCCGATCGCCATGCTCGCCGGCCTCAAGTTCAGTGCCAAGGGCAAGCGGCTGATGTGGAAGCGCGACGAGTACAACGTGTACGCGTTCCATCTCGATGTGGCCGCGGATGTCGCCACCATCGATGCGGAATTCCAGTACACGTCGGGTCGCACCGACAGCGAAGGGCTCGAGATCACCAACCTCATGATGGACATGGAATGGAGCAAGGTCGCACTGTATCCGGCCGGCTATTTTTCGCGCGGCATCACCTTCGCACCCAGCGTGACACTGGCGCATGGCTGGCAGCTTGGCACCGCACTGGACACTGCATCGCAGTCGGGCGACACCATCACCTTCAAGCCGGTGACCTTCAACAAACTAGTCGATTCGCCGATCTACGCGGGCCAGTACTTCAAGCGGGTCGATCTCAACCCAGGCGGTGACGCGCCGGTACACCTGGACCTCGTCGCCGACGCGCCGAAGTATCTGGAGATGACGCCCGAGCAGTTGAACGTGCATCGTGCACTGGTGACGCAGGCGGTGAAGCTGTTCGGCTCGCATCACTACGATCACTATGACTTCCTGTTCTCGCTGTCGGATGTGCTGGATGGCAACGGTACCGAGCATCATCAATCCAGTGAGGACGGCATGGGCGCCGACTACTTCACCGCATGGAACGACAACGCGCCCGGCCGTGACCTGCTGGCGCACGAGTACACGCATTCGTGGAACGGCAAGTTCCGCCGTCCGGCGGACTTGTGGACGCCCAACTTCAACGTGCCGATGGGTGATTCGCTGCTATGGGTGTACGAGGGGCAGACGCAATACTGGGGCTTCGCGCTGACCGCCCGTTCCGGCATGTGGACGCCGCAGCAGTTCCGCGATGCGCTGGCCATGGTTGCGGCGAACTACGACCGCAACCGCCCCGGCTTCGACTGGCGCACGCTCGAAGACACCACCAATGACCCGACTGCCGCCCATCGCATGAGCTTGCCGTACCGCAGTTGGCAGCTAAGCGAGGATTACTACAGCGGCGGGCAGATGATGTGGCTGGAAGTGGACGCCAAGCTCCGCGCGCTGACGCATGACGAGAAATCGCTGGACGATTTTGCACGCACGTTCTTCGGCGTCGACAATGGCAGCTACGTGACCAAGACCTACACCTTTGACGATGTGGTAGCGGCGCTGAACGGCGTGGCCAAGTACGACTGGGCAAGCTTTCTGCGCGCGCGCGTCGACACGCTCAATCCGTCGCTGGAAAACGGCATCGCGGCGACTGGCTGGAAGCTGGTCTACACCGATCAGGAAAGCGAATACGAGAAGCAATACAACAGCCGGCCGGAACCGTCCCGCCATCTGTACAACTTCGCCTGGTCGATCGGTCTGACGATGAACGTCAAGGGGGAGGTCAACGACGTGCGCTGGAACGGACCGGCGTTCAAAGCCGGCGTCAGCACCGGCGCCACCCTGGTCGCGGTGAACGGGCACGTCTTCAAACCAGAGGTTCTGAACGACGCCATCACCGCGGCGAAAATCGGCAAGGCGCCAATCGAGTTGCTGCTCAAGTACCAGGATGAGTACAAAACGATTCCCGTCGATTATCACGGCGGCTTGCAGTATCCACACTTGCAGCGCATCGATGGTACGCCGGATTATCTGAGCCAGATTGCCGCCGCGCGGAAATGACCGCACCGGCTCGTGCGCGCCGGATTCGGTTCGGAGCGCACTTGACGGGCACGTTGGCAAGGTGTTTTGGCGCATTGCGCAAAGCCACACGCACATGCGAAAATTCCACGGCTTCACGCTGCGTTGAAGCCTTGGAGGTTTGCATCCCGTGCTGGCCGGATATTTGCCCATTCTGCTGTTCCTGATCGTCGCCGGCGGCATTGGCGTCGCGTTGATCAGCATTGGCGCCGTGCTCGGCCCGCGCAGCGCGAACAAGGAAAAATCCGACGCCTACGAATGCGGTTTCGAGGCATTCGAGGATGCGCGCATGAAGTTCGACGTGCGCTATTACCTGATCGCCATCCTGTTCATCATCTTCGATCTGGAAATCGCCTTCCTGTTTCCGTGGGCGGTGGTGTTCAAGCAGATCGGTATCGTGGCCATGCTCGAAATGGGCACCTTCCTGCTGTTGCTGATCCTGGGATTTGTCTACTGCTGGAAGAAGGGAGCTCTGGAATGGGAGTGACCGATACCAGCGTCGAAAAAGGCCTGTTCCACAACCCGGTGCCGATCGGGCCGGTGGAAGACATCCTGCGTCCGGGTGCCGACAACCCGCTGATCGAACGCGGTTTCGCGACGGCTTCACTGGACAGTCTCATCAACTGGGCACGCACCGGATCGATGTGGCCGATGACCTTTGGCCTGGCTTGCTGCGCGGTCGAGATGATGCATGCTGGTGCGGCGCGTCTGGATCTGGATCGTTACGGCGTGGTGTTTCGTCCGAGTCCGCGCCAGTCCGACGTGATGATCGTGGCCGGTACCCTGGTCAACAAGATGGCGCCGGCGTTGCGCCGCGTCTATGACCAGATGCCCGAACCCGAAATGGGTGATCTCGATGGGTTCGTGCGCCAATGGCGGCGGCTACTACCACTATTCCTATGCCGTGGTGCGCGGCTGCGACCGCATTGTTCCGGTCGACGTTTACGTGCCCGGATGTCCGCCGACCGCCGAAGCGCTGATCTACGGCATCCTGCAGCTGCAGAAAAAGATTCGCCGCACGACGAACTTTTTAAAATCGGCCACTGCCAGGCAGGGCGAGACATGAGCGCCGACACCGCGACGCTGGCCCAGCGCGTTTCCGCCCGTCTTGGCGAGAAGGTTGTCGCTGTGCACGAGTGGGGCGGACGAAACCGGCGTCGAAGTGTTGCCGGAAAACTGGCTTGCGGTCGCACAGACCTTGCGCGACGAGGATGAATTCCATTTCGAGCAATTGATCGATGTCTGCGGCATCGACTATCTGAGCTATGGCCAGACCGAGTGGGATACCACCGACGTCACCTCGACCGGGTTCTCGCGTGGCGTCGAAGGCGAAGGACCCGGGCGCTTCGACTGGGCGGAGCGGCCGCGCATCGGTCCAGGCCACAAGCGCTTTGCCGTCGCCGTCCAATTGCAGTCGATCAGGAACAACCAGCGCGTCCGCATCCGCTGTCATGCGCAGGACGACGCGCTGCCGGTAGTGCCATCGCTGGTATCGCTGTGGCCGGGAGCGAACTGGTTCGAGCGCGAAGCATTCGACCTGCTCGGCATCATCTTCGAGGGCCATCCGGATCTGCGCCGCATTCTTACCGACTACGGTTTCGTCGGTCATCCGTTCCGCAAGGATTTCCCGCTGATCGGCAATGTCGAGGTGCGCTACGACGAAGTCCAGCAGCGCGTGATTTACGAACCGGTGACCAGCGTCGAACCGCGAGTACTGGTGCCGCGCGTCATCCGTGACGATTCGCGCTATGTCCAGGCGCGTGCCGAAGAAGCGGCGGATGCCGCTCCTGCGCAAAAGTAAAGAGCTACACAAATGCAGGAAATCAAGAACTACACGATCAACTTCGGTCCGCAGCATCCGGCGGCCCACGGCGTGCTGCGCCTGGTGCTGGAGATGGACGGCGAGACGATCATGCGTGCCGATCCGCACATCGGCCTGCTCCATCGTGGTACCGAAAAGCTGGCCGAATCCAAACCGTTCAACCAGTCCATCGGCTACATGGACCGGCTCGATTACGTGTCGATGATGTGCAACGAGCACGCCTACGTGCGTGCGATCGAAAAGCTGCTCGGCGTCGAGGCGCCGGTACGTGCGCAGTACATCCGCACGATGTTCGACGAGATCACCCGCATCCTCAATCACTTGATGTGGATTGGCTCGAACGCGCTCGACCTCGGTGCGATGGCGGTGTTTCTCTATGCGTTCCGCGAACGCGAGGAGTTGATGGACTGCTACGAAGCGGTGTCGGGTGCGCGCATGCATGCAACCTATTACCGGCCCGGCGGCGTATACCGCGATCTGCCGGAGCGCATGCCGCAGTACAAGGAATCGCGCTGGCACAAGGGCGACGATCTGCAACAGCGCAATGCCTGGCGCGAAGGTTCGATGCTGGATTTTCTTGACGCCTTCACCGCGGATTTTCCGCACAAGGTCGATGAGTACGAAACCCTGCTCACCGACAATCGCATCTGGAAACAGCGCACGGTCGGCATCGGCGTAGTTTCGCCCGAGCAGGCACTGGCTTGGGGCATGAGCGGGCCAATGCTGCGTGGTTCGGGCATCGAATGGGATTTGCGCAAGAAGCAGCCCTACGCGAAGTACAGCCAGATGGATTTCGACATTCCGGTCGGCGTAAAGGGCGATTGTTACGATCGTTATCTCGTGCGCGTGGAGGAAATGCGCCAGTCCAATCGCATCATCAAGCAATGCGTGGACTGGCTGCGCGCCAATCCCGGTCCGGTGATGATCGAGAATTACAAGGTCGCGCCGCCCAGGCGCGAGGAAATGAAGGAAAGCATGGAAGCGTTGATCCACCATTTCAAATTGTTCACGGAAGGCTACTGCGTGCCGGAAGGCGAAACCTACGCGGCGGTCGAGGCGCCGAAGGGCGAATTCGGCTGTTACCTGATTTCCGACGGCGCCAACAAACCGTTTCGCGTGCACCTGCGCGCGCCGGGGTTTGCGCATCTGTCGTCGATGGATACCATCGTGCGCGGACACATGCTGGCCGACGTTGTTGCCATGATCGGCACCTATGATGTCGTGTTCGGGGAGATCGACCGGTGAAGGCCACGAATCACTACGCGGAAGTGAAAGACGTTGATCCGGCGATCGTGCTCAACGCGCACACGCGTGAGCACATCGATCATTGGCTGTCGAAGTTTCCGCCCGATCGCAAGCGATCGGCATTGATTCAGGGCTTGTTCGCCGCGCAGGAACAGAACGGCGGCTACCTCACCGACGAACTGATCGCCGCAGTGGCGAAGTATCTAGACCTGCCAGCGATTTGGGCTTACGAAGTGGCGAGCTTCTATTCGATGTTCGAGACCGAGACAGTCGGCCGCAACAATGTCGCGATCTGTACCAATATATCGTGCTGGCTCAACGGCGGCGAAGATGTCGTGCGTCATTGCGAAAAAAAACTCGGCATCAAGCTTGGCGAGAGCACGGCAGACGGGCGCGTCTACCTCAAGCGCGAGGAAGAATGCCTCGCGGCGTGCTGCGGCGCGCCGATGATGGTCGTCAACGGTCATTACCATGAGAATCTGACGACCGAAAAGGTCGACGCGATTTTGGATGGATTGAAGTAACAGAATGCTCGTCATTCCGGCATGAACGCCGGAATCCATGTGCCAAGGATGGCAACGCAACATTATTGCGACACCACCGCCGGCATCCATGCAGTCTGGATGTCGGCAATCCCTGCCGGCATGACGGCAGGCGAGGTTTGAGGCTTTGAGGTTATGGCATTCGGACCCGCACCGCAGGAACATCAGGTCGTTTATACGACGCTGCATTTCGATCAGCCCTGGTCGATGGACAGCTATGTCAAGACCGGCGGCTACGAAGCGTGGAAGAAGATCCTTGCCGAAAAGCCCGATCCGGCCACAATAATCGACGAACTGAAGAAAAGCGCACTGCGCGGCCGCGGCGGCGCCGGTTTTCCGACCGGACTGAAATGGAGCTTCATGCCGAAAGGCACGATGCAGAAGTATATTCTGTGCAACTCGGACGAATCCGAGCCCGGCACCTGCAAGGATCGCGACATCCTGCGCTTCAATCCGCACTCGGTGATCGAGGGCATGGCCATCGCCTGCTACGCGACGGGTTCGACGGTCGCCTACAACTATCTGCGCGGCGAATTCCATCACGAGCCGTTCGAACATTGCGAGGCGGCGCTCAAGGAAGCGTATGCGGCGGGCTTGCTCGGCAGGAATATCCGGGGCAGCGGTCTTGATGTGGATATTTATACCGCGCTCGGCGCTGGTGCCTATATCTGCGGCGAGGAAACGGCATTGATGGAATCGCTGGAAGGCAAGAAGGGCCAGCCGCGCTTCAAGCCGCCGTTCCCGGCCAACTTCGGTCTGTACGGCAAGCCGACCACGATCAACAACACCGAAACCTACGCTTCGGTGCCTGCGATCCTGCGCAAGGGCGCCGAGTGGTTCCTCAATCTGGGCAAGCCGAACAACGGCGGCCCGAAGATTTTCTCGGTATCCGGTCACGTCAACAAGCCGGGCAACTTACGAGATCAGCTCGGCACGCCGTTCAAGGATCTGCTCGAATCTCGCTGGCGGCGTGCGCAACGGCCGCAAGCTCAAGGCCGTGATTCCTGGCGGTTCGTCGATGCCCGTGTTGCCGGCCGAAACGATGATGGATCTCACGATGGACTACGACGCAATCCAGAAAGCCGGTTCAGGCCTGGGTTCCGGCGCGGTAATCGTGATGGACGAAACCACCTGCATGGTACGCGCCTGTCAGCGCATCGCGCGGTTCTATTTTGCTGAATCCTGCGGCCAGTGCACGCCGTGCCGCGAAGGCACCGGCTGGATGTACCGTGTGCTCACGCGCATCGTCGAAGGCAATGCCAGCATGGCCGACGTGCAGATGCTCAAGCAGGCGGCTGGGCAGATCGAAGGCCACACCATTTGTGCCTTCGGTGAAGCAGCCGCGTGGCCTGTGCAGGGAATGCTCAGGAATTTCTGGAGCGAGTTCGAATACTTCGTCCAGAACAAGCGCAGACGTTGATGGACTGCGCAACTCCGCAGTCGGCGGCATGAGCGCCGTTCCCTCCAATCCCAATACCGCGCCCGATATGGTCAACATCGAGATCGACGGCAAGCCGCTGCAGGTGCCGAAGAATTCGATGATCATCCAGGCGGCCGACGCTGCCGGAATTCCGATTCCGCGTTTCTGCTATCACCACAAGTTGCCGATCGCGGCGAACTGCCGCATGTGCATGGTCGAGACGGAAATGAACGGCAAGCCGGTGCCGAAGCCGCAGCCTGCCTGCGCTACGCCGGTGATGGAAGGCATGAAAGTATATACGCGCTCACAGCGCGCCTTGTCGGGCCAGCGCAACGTGATGGAGTTTCTGCTCATCAACCATCCGCTCGATTGTCCGATCTGCGATCAGGGTGGCGAGTGCGAGTTGCAGGATCTGTCGCTGGGCTATGGCCGCTCGGTGTCGCGTTTCGTCGAACGCAAGCGCGTCGTGCCGGACGAGGATCTCGGTCCGCTGATCGAAACCGAAATGACGCGCTGCATCCAGTGCACGCGTTGCGTTCGCGTTGTCAACGAAGTCGCCGGCAGCTACGAACTCGGCGGCATGGGCCGTGGCGAAAACCTCGAGATCGGCACCTATATCGGCAAGACCATCGACAGCGAACTCGGCGGCAACATCATTGATGTGTGTCCCGTCGGTGCGCTTGACCAACAAGGTGTTCCGCTTCAAGGCGCGAGCCTGGGAATTGATCGCGCGCGAATCGATCGGTTATCACGATGCGCTTGGCTCGAATCTGTGGCTGCACACGCGCCGCGGCGAAGTGCTGCGCACGGTGCCGCGCGACAACGAGGCGATTAACGAATGCTGGCTGTCGGATCGCGACCGTTACAGTCATCAAGGTTTGTATTCCGACGACCGCGCCGGTATTCCGATGGTCCGCCGTAACGGCGAACTGGTCGAGGCGACGTGGGACGAAGCCATCGATTTCGTCGCCGCCGGCTTGAAACAGCATGCGGGCGATGAACTCGGTGCATTGGTCGCGCCGCTGGCTTCATGCGAAGAAGGCTGGCTGCTGGCGCAGATTCTGCGTGGACTCGGCAGCGACAATATCGATCATCGCCTGCGCACGCTGGACTTTTCTGATCGCCCGGTCAGTGCGGCATTCGCCATGCCGATCGCGGCGATCGAGAAAGCACGCAGCGTCGTTCTGATCGGCTGCAATCCGCGTCATGAAATGCCGTTGCTGGCCCATCGCATTCGCAAGGCGTGGAAAGCCGGCGCGAAAATTCACGCGATCAATCCGCTGGATTTCGATCTCAATTTCAGTATCGCGAGCAAGATAATCGGCACTCCTGCCGCGATGGTCGATGTCTTGCTGGCGCTGGCAAAAGCCGCCAGTGACGCAGGACATTTGCCGGATTCGAGCGCACTCGCGCAGGCAATTTCCGGCGTGGCCGGCAATCCGGCCGCGACTGCGCTGATCGAAGCGCTGACCAAGGCACCGCCATCGGTGCTGATCTTTGGCGAATCCGCCAGCCAGCATCCGCAGGCATCGTGGTTGCGTGCCACGGCGATGTTCGTGGCCAAGGCAACCGGCAGTGCGTTCAATGAACTGCCTGCGGGCGGCAACGCCCTCGGCCTCACGCGCATGGGCGTACAGCCGCACGCGAACGGCGCCAGTGCCGGCGCGATGCTGGCCAAGCCACCACACAGCTTGATAGTGTATCAGGCCAGTTCGCCGGACATGTCTGCGCCGGCGGCTTTCGGCCAGGCGCGCAGCAAGGCGGATTTCTGCGTCTACATCGGCGCCTACGCTTGCGACGGCGTGCGCCGTACTGCGCACGCCGTGCTGCCGATTGGTCTGCCGCCAGAGATTGATGGCACCTATATCAACGCCGATGGCATCGTGCAGGTGTTTGCCGCCGGCGCGAAATTGCCTGGTCAGGCCCGGCCCGGCTGGAAGGTGTTGCGCGCGCTGGGTGCGAAGCTCGGCATTCCCGGATTCGACTTCGTCGATATTGCCGACGCGCGCCGTCTGCTGCAATCGTCGTTGCAGGCAAAATCCACAACGCTGCATTCTGCACAATTACCGCCGCGTCCTCCACAAACCGCAGGACTGGTTCGCATCGCCACCGTGCCGATCTATCGCGCCGATCAGGTTCTGCGGCGCGCGGCTGCGTTGCAGGCGCATCCGCTCACCGGCAAAGCCGCAGTCGGACTCAATCCCGAAGATGCGCTGGCGTTGGGGTTGGTCAACGGCGCGCAGGCAAAAGTGAGCGGCGCGGACGCCAAGACGACCTTGCCCGTTGTGGTCACGCGCGCGGTGCCGAAGGGTGCGGCGTGGATCGAATCCACCTGGCCGGAGACGCGGGCCTTGCCGCCGACCGGATCGGCATTGACGGTTGCGAGGGTCTGAGCAGATGGATTCCATTTACGCCATCTTGCACTGGTTGTGCAGCCTCGGTACCGCCGAATTTTGGCTTGCATTCGGCACTATCGGTTTGCTGATTTGGACAGTTATCAAAATTCTCGCCATTGCCGTGCCGGTGATTCTTGCGGTCGCGTTCTACGTTTGGTGGGAACGCAAGGTGCTGGGCTGGATGCACGTACGCATGGGGCCGAACAGCGTCGGCCCGGCGGGACTACTGCAAACCTTTGCCGACGTTTTCAAGCTGCTGCTGAAAGAATTGCTGGTGCCGGAGAAATCCAGCCGCCTGCTGTTCGTGCTGGCACCGTTGCTCGCGCTGGTCCCCGCGTTCGCGGCGTGGGCGGTGATCCCGTTCGACGACAAGGTCGTGCTCGCCGATGTCAACGCCGGCCTGTTGTATCTGCTGGCAATGACGTCGATGGGTGTGTACGGCATCATCCTGGCCGGCTGGGCATCGAATTCGAAATACGCGTTTCTCGGCGCGATGCGCTCGGCGGCGCAGGTCGTTTCCTACGAAGTGGCGATGGGTCTGGCCCTGGTCGGTGTGCTGATTTGCGCGGGCAGCCTGAATCTTTCCGACATCGTGCGTGCGCAGGGTGGCAATTCCGGCCTGTTCAACTGGTTCTGGTTGCCGCTGTTGCCGCTGTTCGTGATCTATTTTGTGTCGGGCGTCGCTGAAACCAATCGTGCTCCCTTCGATATGGCGGAAGGCGAATCCGAAATCGTTGCTGGTTTCCACGTCGAATATTCCGGCGCGCCGTTCGCGGTGTTCTTCCTCACCGAATACGCGAACATGATCCTGATTTCGTTCCTCGCGTCGGTACTGTTCCTGGGCGGCTGGTTGTCGCCTTTCCCGGAATCGTGGAGCGTGCTCGGCGCGCCCGGCTGGTGGTGGCTGTTCGCCAAGGCCTTTGTTTTTGCATTTTTCTACCTGTGGTTCCGCGCCGCGTTTCCGCGCTACCGCTACGACCAGATCATGCGTCTGGGCTGGAAGGTTTTCATTCCGATCGCGCTGGTCTGGATTTTCGTCGTTGGCTGTCTGGTGTATTTCGGCGTAGTCGGGCCGCAGGTTCCGGTACATGTGGCGATGGGAGCAGGGGCATGATCCGGATCGCGCGCTATTTCAAGAGCCTGCTGCTGATCGAGCTGTGGAAAGGCTTGAGCTTGACCATGAAATACATGTGGAAGCCCAAGTACACCATGCGTTATCCGATGGAAAAGATTCCGCAATCGAACCGTTTCCGCGGACTGCATGCCCTGCGCCGCTATCCGAACGGCGAGGAACGCTGCATCGCCTGCAAGCTCTGCGAAGCCGTGTGTCCCGCGCTGGCGATCACCATCGATTCGGAACAGCGCGCCGACGGCACGCGCCGCACCACGCGCTACGACATCGACCTGTTCAAGTGCATCTACTGCGGATTCTGCGAGGAGAGTTGCCCGGTCGATTCCATTGTGGAAACCAATATCCACGAATACCACTTCGAAAAGCGCGGCGAGAACATCGTGACCAAGCCGCAACTGTTGGCGATCGGCGACCGCTTCGAGCAATTGATCGCGGCAGCGCGCACGCAAGACGCGCCGTATCGTTGAGAGGATCGCCATGAACCTTCCCTGGAATCTGATTCTCTTCTACGTTTTCGCCAGCGTGCTGGTGCTGGCGGCGCTGGGTGTGATCGGCGTGCGCAATTCCATACACGCCGCGTTGCTGCTGGTGTTGTGCTTCTTCACCACCGCTGCGCTGTGGCTATTGATGCAGGCCGAGTTTCTCGCCCTTGCCCTGGTGCTGGTCTACGTCGGCGCGGTCATGGTCCTGTTCCTGTTCGTGGTGATGATGCTCGATATCGACGCCGAAAAGATGCGCGAGGGTTATATCCGCTATCTGCCGGTCGGTATTGGCGTAGCCGCAATCATGTTGATCGAAATGCTGCTGCTGATCGGCGTCAAGGGCATGTCGATCCTGGCACCCGCCGATCCCGGTGGTGCATCGAATACCGCATGGCTGGGCAATGCCTTGTTCACCCGGTTTCTGCTGCCGTTCGAGGTTGCCGCGGTGATCCTGACCGTGGCGGTCATTGCCGCGGTCATGCTGACCTTGCGCAAGCGCGCCGGCGTGCGTTATCAGAATCCGTCGCAGCAGGTTGCCGTGCAGGCACGCGATCGCGTTCGTATCGTCAAGATGCCAAGTACCGTTCAGAGCAGCACCGTCCAGAGCGGTGCCGTTCAGAGCAGTGCCACGAAGGGAGCGCCGACGCCATGATCACGCTGGCGCATTACATTGTGCTCGGTGCGGTGCTGTTCTGCATCTCTGTCGCCGGCATCTTCGTCAATCGCAAGAACATCATCGTCCTGCTGATGGCGATCGAGTTGATGCTGCTTTCGGTCAACATGAATTTTGTCGCGTTCTCGCGCTACCTCGGCGACGTTTCCGGTCAGGTGTTCGTGTTCTTCATCCTGACGGTGGCCGCGGCCGAATCGGCGATCGGTCTGGCGATACTCGTGGTCTTGTTCCGCAATCGCGCGACGATCAATGTCGGCGAAATCGATGAATTGAAGGGGTAAAGCACCGTCATCCCGGCAGGGATTGCCGGGATCCAGACTGCATGGATGCCAGTGTGGCGTGAGAGTTTCCGGTCGGCTTGCCGTCCGTGGCTTCTGGATTCCGGCAATCCCTGCCGGAATGACGAAGCGATGCGAATGGCGGCAAACAAGGTAACAGTATGATTTTGAGTTCAACCATCCTGCTCATCATTGCCTTGGCGCCGCTTGTCGGTGCCTTGATCGCCGGTCTGCTGCGCAACCAGATCGGCCGCATCGGCGCGCAGACTGCGGCGATTGCCGGTGTGGCGCTCAGTTGCGTGCTGTCGTTCCAGGTGTTGTATCAGCTCGTCTGGGGCGGTGCGGAAACGTTCAACCAGAATATTTACACCTGGTTTCAGGTGGGTGATTTTTCCACCCATATCGGCTTCCTGATCGACCGTTTGACTGCGCTAATGATGGTCGTGGTCACCTTCGTCTCGCTGATGGTGCACATCTATACCATCGGCTACATGGCCGACGACGACGGCTATCAGCGTTTCTTCAGCTACATTGCGCTGTTCACCTTCTCGATGCTCATGCTCGTCATGGCGAACAACTTCCTGCAACTGTTCTTCGGCTGGGAAGCGGTCGGCCTGGTTTCGTACCTGCTGATCGGTTTCTGGTTCAAGAAACCGAGCGCAATCTTCGCCAACCTGAAAGCCTTCCTGGTCAATCGTGTCGGTGACTTCGGCTTCATTCTTGGTATCGCGGGTGTTTTGTATTTTTTCCACACCCTCGATTACGCCAGCGTATTCGCGCACACCGATGCGTTGTCCGGCAAGACGCTGGAACTGTTCAGCGGCCACGCCTGGTCGGCGGCGACGGTAATCTGCCTGTGTCTGTTCGTCGGCGCGATGGGCAAGTCCGCGCAAGTGCCGCTGCATGTGTGGCTGCCGGATTCGATGGAAGGCCCGACGCCGATCTCGGCCCTGATCCATGCGGCGACGATGGTCACCGCCGGCATCTTCATGGTCGCGCGCATGTCGCCGCTGTTCGAATTGTCGGAAACCGCGCTGAGCACAGTACTCGTGATCGGTGCGACCACCGCGTTCTTCACCGGCCTGATCGGCATTGTGCAGAACGACATCAAGCGCGTGGTGGCGTATTCTACCTTGTCTCAGCTTGGCTACATGACCGTTGCGCTTGGCGTGTCGGCCTACTCGGTCGGCATCTTCCACCTGATGACGCACGCCTTCTTCAAGGCGCTGCTGTTCCTCGGCGCCGGCTCGGTGATCATTGCCATGCATCACGAGCAGGACATGCGCTACATGGGCGGCCTGCGCCGCTATATGCCGATCACGTATTTCACCATGTGGGCCGGCACGCTGGCCTTGGTCGGCATGCCTGGTTTCGCCGGATTCTTCTCCAAGGACGCGATCATCGAGGCGGTGCACGAATCCACGCGTTGGGGCTCCGGCTACGCTTACGCCTGCGTGTTGCTCGGCGTGTTCGTCACCGCATTGTACAGTTTTAGACTTCTATACCTGACCTTCCACGGCAAGGAACGCTTCGTCATCGAACATGGCGCGCACGGCCATGGCGATCACGACCGCCATCACGCGCCTGGCCATCTGGCGCATCCGCCACAGGAATCGCCCTGGGTCGTGACCGTGCCGCTGATTCTGCTGGCGATTCCGTCCGTGCTGATCGGCTGGTACACGGTCGGGCCGTTGCTGCACGGCGATTTCTTTGGTGCGGCAATTCGCGTCGCAGCCGGCGGCCACGAAGCGGCGCAGGAATTCACGGGCGCATTGGCGATGGTGCTCGAAGGATTTGCCGCGCCACCATTCTGGTTTGCGTTCGCCGGATTTGCGGTCGCGACTTATGTCTATCTGTTCAATCCAGCGCTGGCCGATCGCGCCAAGAAAGCCCTGCATCCGCTATGGAGTCTGCTCGACCACAAATACTGGGTCGACGAGTTGTACCAGTTCGTGTTCATGCGCGGCGGTGTGGCGCTCGGCCGCGGCCTGTGGAAACACGGCGATGTCGGCGTGATTGACAATATCGTCATCGACGGCTCCACCGCGACCGTCGGGCGGATCGCCGCCACTGTGCGCTGGGTGCAGACCGGGTATTTGTATACTTACGCCTTCGCCATGATTCTTGGACTGGTCATGCTGCTGGGCGGATTGTGGTGGGTAGTACGCACATGACGCGAACAAATGAAACAACGTCATCCCGGCATGGATTGCCGGGAACCAGACTGCAGGGATGCATCTGTCACGGCGAATCGGACGGTTGCCGTCCTTGGCTCCTGGATTCCGGCAATCCATGCCGGAATGACGAATTCAAAATAGCTTGGAAATAAGAATGCAGTCTTGGCCCATCCTAAGCCTCGTCATCTGGCTACCGATCCTTGGTGGCGCGCTCGTATCGCTCGCCGGAACCGGCCGCGCCGACGTCGCGCGCTGGCTGGCGCTCGCGGTCGCGATCCTCGTGTTCGCTGTCAGCATCCCGCTGTTCACCGGCTACGATTCGGCCAGCGGCACGATGCAGTTCATCGAAAATCACGTCTGGATCGGCGCGATCCATGCGAATTACCACCTCGGTGTGGACGGGATTTCGATTGCGCTGATCCTGTTGACCACGTTCACCACCATCCTCGTCATTCTCGGCGCCTGGGATGCGATCAAGGACAGGGTCAACCAGTACATGGCCTCGATCCTGGTGCTGGAAGGCGTGATGATCGGCGTGTTCTCGGCGATGGATGCGCTGCTGTTCTACGTGTTCTTCGAGGCCATGCTGATTCCGATGTTCGTCATCATCGGCATCTGGGGCGGCCCGCGGCGCGTATACGCGACATTGAAGTTCTTCCTGTATACATTTTTCGGCTCGATCTTCATGCTGATCGCGCTGATTTATCTCTACCTGCACGCGCATTCGTGGGAGCTTGCCGAGTTCGCGAATCTCAAGCTCGGCGCCACCGCGCAGGCCTGGATTTTCTTCGCCTTCCTCGCCGGGTTCGCGATCAAGGTGCCGATGTGGCCGGTGCATACCTGGCTGCCGGACGCGCACGTCGAAGCGCCGACCGGCGGCTCGGTGATCCTGGCCGCGATCATGCTGAAGATCGGCGGGTATGGCTTCATAAGATTTTCGCTGCCGATCGTGCCCGACGCCTCGCAGCATTACGCCTGGCTGGTCATTGCCATGTCACTGATCGCGATTATCTACATCGGCTATGTCGCCTTGGTGCAGGAAGACATGAAGAAGCTGATCGCCTATTCGTCTGTGGCGCACATGGGCTTCGTTACTCTCGGCGTGTTCATCAGCCTGGCGCTGGTGCGCGTCGCCGGCGACAACGGCGCGGCGTATCTCGGCGTTTCCGGCGCGATGGTGCAGATGATTTCGCACGGCTTTATCTCCGGCGCGATGTTCTCCTGCGTCGGCGTGCTCTACGACCGCGTGCACAGCCGCCTGATCAAGGATTACGGCGGGGTGGTGAACACCATGCCGTGGTTCGCCGCGTTCTGGGTGCTGTTCTCGATGGCCAATTGCGGCCTGCCCGGCACCAGCGGATTCGTCGGCGAGTTCATGGTGATCCTGGCCAGCTTCGCGATGAGTCCCTGGGTCGCCACCGGTGCCGCGTTCACGCTCATCATCGGCGCCGCGTATACGCTGTGGCTGGTCAAGCGCGTGATCTTCGGCGCCGTGACCAACGACCACGTCGCCAAGCTCAAGGACATCAACCCGCGTGAGGCCCTGGTACTGGCAGGCTTTGCCGCCGGCGTACTCGTGGTCGGTGTCTGGCCCGAACCGCTGACGCATCTGATGGATGCGTCGGTCAGGCTGATCGTCGATCATCTGCTGGTCGCGAAGATCTGAGGCAGGAAGACCCGATGAACTTCAATCTCCACGACCTTGTCTTGCTGGCACCGGAAGACTTCCTGCTCGGCGCGATCTGCGTGATCCTGCTGATCGATCTGTTTCTCAAGCCGGCGCAGCGCGGCATCACGCACTGGCTTTCGCTGGCGGCGCTGATCGGCACGATGGCGCTGATCCTTGCCGACCACGATCCGGCGACGGTCGCGTTCAACGGTGCCTATATCCACGACGGCATCGCGGCCGTGCTCAAGCTGTTCATCCTCGGCGTTACCGCGGCGGTATTCGTGTATTCGCGCGGTTATCTGCGCGATCGCAAGTTGTACATCGGTGAATTCTATTTGCTCTGCCTTTTCGGCGTGCTCGGCATGCTGCTGCTGGTATCGGCTGGCAATCTGGTGATGGTGTATCTCGGCCTGGAATTGTTCACACTGTCGTCGTATGCGCTGGTTGCGATAAACCGCGATTCCGGACTGTCGTCCGAGGCGGCGATAAAGTATTTCGTGCTCGGTGCGCTGGCTTCGGGATTGTTGCTGTACGGCATGTCGATGATCTACGGCGCTACCGGCACGCTGGATCTGGCAGCAATCCATCAAGTCGTCGCCTTTGCGGCTGGCGGCGCACAAGATCAGCATCAACATCTGACCTTGCTGGCGTTCGGCGTGGTCTTCCTTGTTGTCGGCATCGGCTTCAAGTTTGGCGCGGCGCCGTTCCACATGTGGCTGCCGGATGTTTACGAAGGCTCGCCAACTGCAGTGACGATCTTCATCGGCTCGGCACCGAAGATCGCCGCGTTCGGTATGGCGTATCGCCTGCTCGAAGCGGGTCTGGGTGGCATGCAACCACACTGGAGCGAGATGCTGGCGGTGCTGGCGGTGATTTCGCTGGCGCTCGGCAACGTCGTCGCCATCGCCCAGACCAATCTCAAGCGCATGCTGGCGTATTCCACAATTTCACATGTGGGCTTCTTGCTTTTGGGGCTCGCCAACGGCACACCTTCTGGGTATGCGGCCGCAATGTTCTATGCTTTCGCCTACGCGATCATGGCCACCGCGGCCTTCGGTGTGATCCTGCTGCTGGCGCGCGCCGGTTTCGAGGCCGAGAACATTGAGGACTTCAAGGGCCTGAACCAGCGCAATCCGTGGTATGCCTTTATCATGCTGATGGCGATGGCGTCGTTGGCGGGAATCCCGCCGTTGTTCGGGTTCTTCGCGAAACTGCTCGTGCTCAAGGCTGCGATCGATGCCGGCATGTTGTGGCTGGCGATCGTCGCCATCGTCTTCGCCATCATCGGCTGCTATTACTATCTGCATGTCATCAAGGTGATGTACTTCGACGTGGCGGACGACAAGACGCCGCTGGTGCTGCCGCAGGATCTGCCTTTCCGCTGGCTGCTTTCGCTAAACGGCGTGGCCTTGCTGGTGCTGGGTCTGTATTGGGGACCGCTGATCGATTGGTGCTACCGCGCGTTTGGCGTGGGATAGTGTTCTCGAATTGCGAAAACCTCGCTGCTCCGCTAAACTGCGCGTTCGACTGCTGCGGGGTGGAGCAGTCTGGCAGCTCGTCGGGCTCATAACCCGAAGGTCGCAGGTTCAAATCCTGCCCCCGCTACCAGCAGTTGATTTGTAAGAGAAGGCCTCCTCCGGAGGCTTTTTTGTTCAAGCCTCGCGCAGGACGCGTGAGGCGCCGATGTTGGGATGCGAGACAACGGCGGACTATGGAATGGGCCTCGTGCCCATTTTTTGTTTGCGAAGGACGCTTTTTGATTTTCGCGATCATGGACGATCGTACAGGCACAACATGAGAAACGAAGAATTGACCGAATTACTGGCGCCGATCGTGGCGGACCTGGGACTCGAATGCCTCGGCGTGGAGTACAGCCCGTCGCAGGGCAACGGTCTGGTGCGCGTCTACATCGACGCGGCGGATCGTGCGGTGACGGTGGATGATTGCGAGGCGGTCAGCCGCCAGGTATCGGCAACGCTCGATGTGCACGATCCGGTTCAGGGCCGCTACACGCTCGAGGTATCGTCGCCGGGAATCGATCGGCCGCTGTACACGCCGGCGCAGTTTGCGCGTTTCGTCGGCAGCGCGGCGAAGATCGAGCTGAACCTGCCGTTGAACGGCCGGCGCCGTTTTCAAGGGCCGATCGTGGCGATTGAAGACGCCGACGTCGTTGTCGAGCAGGATGGCGTGGCGGTGAAGATCGCGCACACCAATATTCACAAGGCGCGGTTGGTGCCGGTGCTGGAAGAAAAGCCCGGCAAAGTGCACAAAGGCAAGAAAGCAAAAAGTGCCTAGAATTTAGCAATCCGTCCGGCACTATCCGGACGCAGGAGCAAGCAGCATGAGCAAAGAACTGTTACTGGTCGTCGACGCCGTCGCCAATGAAAAAGGCGTGGCCAAGGACGTTATCTTCGACGCCATGGAAGCCGCGCTGGCTTCGGCCGCGAAAAAGCGCTATCCGAATGAGGATGTCGCCACGCGCGTCAGCATCGACACCGAAAGCGGCGACTACGAAACTTTCCGCCGCTGGGAAGTCGTGGCCGACGACGTGGTGATGGAATCGCCGGATCGCCAGATCCGGCTGATGGATGCGGTGGATACGAAGTCCGACATCCAGGTCGGCGAGTTCATCGAGGAACAGATCGAGAATCCCGATTTCGGACGCATCGCCGCGCAGGCCGCCAAGCAGGTGATCGTGCAGCGTGTCCGCGAAGCCGAGCGCGCGCAGGTTGTCGAAGCGTACAAGGATCGCATCGGCGAGCTGATCACCGGCGTGGTCAAGCGGGTCGAACGTGGCAGCGTGTTCCTGGATCTCGGCGGCAATGCTGAAGCCTATATCCCGCGCGACCGCGCGATTCCACGCGAGGCCGTGCGTGCAGGCGACCGTGTGCGCGGCTATTTGTACGAAGTCCGCCCGGAACCGCGTGGCCCGCAACTGTTCGTCTCGCGCACTGCACCGGAATTCATGATCGAATTGTTCAAGCTCGAAGTGCCCGAAGTTGGCCAGAATCTGGTCGAGATCAAAGGCGCTGCGCGCGATGCCGGCGACCGCGCCAAGATTGCCGTGCTCGCGCACGATCATCGTACCGATCCGATCGGCGCCTGCATCGGCATGCGCGGTTCGCGCGTGCAGGCGGTGTCGAACGAACTCAATGGCGAGCGCATCGACATTGTCCTGTGGAACGACAACGCCGCGCAGTTCGTGATCAACGCGATGGCGCCGGCCGAAGTGCAGTCCATCATCATGGACGAGGAAAAGCATTCGATGGACATTGCCGTTGCCGAGGACAAACTGTCGCAGGCGATCGGTCGTGGTGGTCAGAACGTGCGCCTGGCGAGCAAGCTCACCGGCTGGCAATTGAACGTGATGACCCAGGATCAGGTTGCGGCAAAGTCCGAAGGCGAGCAGGAAACGGCGCGCAAGCTGTTTCAGGAAAAACTCGAAGTCGACGCCGAGATCGCTGCGATCCTGGTGCAGGAAGGCTTCACCACGGTCGAGGAAATTGCTTACGTGCCGACGGCCGAACTGCTGGCAGTCGAAGGCTTCGACGAAGACATCGTCGAGGAGCTGCGTGCACGTGCGCGTGATTCATTGTTGACCGAAGCTCTTGCGGTCGAGGAAGACATCGACGACAACAAGCCGGCCGAGGATTTGCTCGAAGTGCCGGGCATGGATGAAACCATTGCTTTCGCCATGGCTCAGCACAAGATCGTCACGCGTCAGGATCTTGCCGATCTGGCCACGGACGAGCTGGCGGAGTTGGCGATCGATGGTGTAGACGAAAAACGCGCTGGCGAGTTGATCATGGCTGCACGCGAAGCCAAGGCGGCATAGCCGCATTGATGGCGCAGGATACGGTGTGCGTATGAACGCATAAAACAACAGGCTGTCGTCCGGTAAAACTCCGGACGAAGGCAAACGGCATCAGATGCGCAGCGCAGTACGCGCGATGTCGAAAGGAGAAACGAAGATCATGTCGGATGTAACCATCAAGCAACTCGCCGGTGTGCTCGGCATGAGCGTCGAAAAGCTGCTGACCCAGCTCGACGGCGCCGGCATGAAGTTTTCCGCTCCCGACCAGGTGGTTTCGAGCACGGAAAAGGTCAAGCTGCTCGGCTTCCTGCGCCGTACCCACGGCAAGCTCGAGAAAGAAACCGAAGACAGCGCGCCACGTCAGATTACGCTCAAGCGCAAGACCGTCAGCGAACTGACGGTCAATCAGGGTGCCGCACGCGGCAAGACCGTGAATGTCGAAGTGCGGCAAAAGCGCACTTATGTAAAACGCAGCACGATGACCGACGGCCAGGATGTCGATCCAGTGCGCGAAGATGCGCTGAAGAAGCTGCAGGAATCGCAACTCAAGCGCGAGGCCGAAGAACAAGCATCGCAGGACCAACAGCGTCGCCGGCTCGAGGAGGACGCGAAGTTGCGTGCCGCCGAGGAAGCACGACGCAGCGTGGAAGAAGCCAAGAAACCGGTCGAGACTGAATCCAAGCCCGTGGTCCCTGGCGAAGTCGTCGAAAAACCACAGAAAGAGGAGCGTGCAGCCAGCCCGCGCAAACCGCATGAAGCGCGCCCCGCCGCAGAACGGCGCGGCCACCCGGCGCCGGTGGCAGAAGCACCACATAAACACGCCAAACCCAAGCATGGCTCGCACCGCATGCGCGAGGACGGCGCCGAGGAAGGCGATGCCGGTGTACGTTACGCCGGTGGCGAATTGCACCTCTCCGATGCCGGTCATGCGCGTCGGGGCGCAATCAAACGCAAACCGCGCAAGCAGGTTGAACCGCAACGCGCTCCCGCGACGGGTCCGCACGGGTTCTCCAAACCTCTGGCGCCGGTCGTGCGCGATGTGCCGCTGGGCGAATCGATCATCGTGTCAGATCTGGCGCAGAAGATGGCGGTCAAGGGCGCGGACGTCGTCAAGGTGCTGTTCAAGATGGGCGTGATGGCGACGATCAATCAGGTCATCGACCGTGACACTGCCGTGCTGGTGGTCGAGGAACTCGGCCACAAGGCCGTGCAGGCCGAAGAAAAGAACGCCGAAACCGCGCTGTCCCGGGTTGAAGTGCAAGGCGTGAAGGAACCGCGCCCGCCGGTGGTCACGATCATGGGCCACGTCGACCACGGCAAGACTTCGCTGCTCGATTACATCCGCCGCACGAAAGTCGCCGCAGGCGAAGCCGGCGGGATCACCCAGCATATCGGCGCGTATCACGTCAAAACAGACAAGGGCGTCATTTCGTTTCTGGACACACCCGGCCACGCCGCGTTCACTTCGATGCGTGCACGTGGCGCGAAGCTCACCGACATCGTCGTGCTGGTGGTCGCTGCCGATGACGGCGTTATGCCGCAGACTGTCGAAGCCGTGCAGCACGCGCGCGCCGCCAAGGTGCCGCTGCTGATCGCGATGAACAAGATGGACAAACCCGAGGCCAACCCCGATCACGTCAAGCAGGGTTTGGTGCAGCATGAAGTGGTTCCCGAAGAATGGGGCGGCGACGTGCCGTTCGTGCCTGTGTCGGCCAAGACCGGCGATGGCGTGGACGCGCTGCTCGATGCGATCCTGCTGCAAGCCGAAGTGATGGAACTCAAGGCGGTCAGGGACGGACTCGCCACCGGCGTGGTGGTCGAGTCAAGTCTGGACAAGGGCCGCGGCCCGGTCGCGACTGTGCTGGTGCAGCAAGGTACGCTGAAAAAGGGCGATTTCCTCGTTTGCGGCGTCGAATACGGTCGCGCGCGCGCGATCATCGACGAAGCCGGCAATCAGGTTGAAAGCGCCGGACCATCGATTCCGGTGCAGGTGCTTGGCCTTTCCGGCGTTCCCGACGCTGGTGATGATTTCGTTGTCGTCAAGGACGAACGCCTTGCCAAACAAGTTGCGTCGGAACGTCAGAGCAAACGCCGCGAGACACGCCTGACGAAAACCGCCATGCGCAGCATGGAAGACGTCATCTCGACCATGGGCCAGACCGACGGCCAGCGCGTGCTCAACCTCGTGGTCAAGGCTGACGTGCAGGGTTCGGTCGAGGCACTGCGTGACTCGCTCACTGCCATCGGCACCGATCAGATCAAGGTCAACGTCATCGGCTCCGGTGTTGGCGGGATCACCGAATCCGATGCCACGCTCGCCGCGGCGTCGAAAGCCATCATGATCGGTTTCAACGTGCGCGCCGATGCTTCTGCGCGCAAGGTAATCGCGGACAATGGCATCGATCTGCGTTATTTCTCGATCATCTACGACGTGATCGATCAGGTAAAACAGGCGGCGACCGGCTTGCTCGGCATGGAAATCCGTGAGGAAATCATCGGCACCGCCCAGGTGCGCGACGTATTCCGCTCATCGAAGTTCGGCGCGATTGCCGGCAGCATGGTTATTGAAGGCGTGGTCAAGCGCCACAAACCGATCCGCGTGCTGCGCGACAACACCGTGATCTTCCAGGGCGAACTCGAATCCCTGCGCCGCTTCAAGGAAAATGTGGACGAAGTGCGCAACGGCATGGAGTGCGGCATCGGCGTCAAGCAGTACAACGACGTCAAACCCGGCGACCAGATCGAGTGCTATGAACGCATCGAGGTACAGCGTACGCTGTAAGCTATGACTTCTCGCGATTTCACCCGTTCCGACCGCATTTCCGCCGAGTTGCGCCGTTTGCTCGGCGGCATGGTGCACGAGGCTGTGCGCGATCACGCCCTGCCGTCGGTCAGCGTGTCGGATGTCGAAGTCACCAAGGATTTCGACATGGCCACGGTGTTCGTCACCGCCTTGCTGCCGGATACCGCCAAGGAGGCGGTCAAGGCGCTTAACGAGATGGCCAAGGAATTCCGTCGCGAGCTGTCGAAGACGATGCGCATGCGCCGCGTGCCGGAGCTGCGCTTCCGCTACGACGATTCGGTCGATCGCGGCGAACGCATTGATGCCTTGTTGCGCGGAAGTACTTAGCACGTCGTCATTCCGGCAGGGAGTGCCGGAATCCAGTTGCCATGGATGGCATGCTTTGTTTGCATAGAATGCTTCCCTGCAGTCTGGATCCCGGTATTCCCTGCCGGGATGACGAGAATGAATACCTACCGCGACATCCGTGGCATTCTGCTGCTCGACAAACCTCAGGGCCTGAGTTCGAACCAGGCTTTGCAGAAAGCGCGACGCCTGTTCAATGCGCGCAAGGCAGGGCATACCGGCAGTCTCGATCCGCTGGCTACCGGTCTGTTGCCGATCTGTTTTGGCGAGGCGACCAAAATTGCCGGGTACCTGCTTGGTTCGCGCAAGGCGTATGCGGCCGAATGCAAACTCGGCGTGACGACGACCACCGACGATGCGGAAGGCGAGGTCGTCGAGACTTGCGTTGTTCCGGCTATCGACGATGCGATGCTGGAAGCCGCTCTGCGCCCATTGCGCGGCCGCATTGCGCAGACTGCACCGGTCTATTCCGCGCTCAAGCAGGGTGGTGTGCCGTTGTACAAGCGCGCGCGGCGCGGCGAAGAAGTCGAAGCGCCGACGCGCGAGGTCGAGGTATTCCGCCTCGATGTCGTCGCGCGCGAGGGCAGCATGCTGGGCCTGCAGGTCGAATGCGGATCGGGTACCTACATCCGCAGCCTCGTGCGCGACCTCGGCAAGGCGCTGGGCTGCGGCGCGCATCTGACCGCGCTGCGGCGACTCTGGGTCGAACCGTTCCGCGAGCCGGCGATGGTGACGCTGGAAACCCTGCAACGGCTGGCAGCGGATGGCGACATGGCCTCCATCGACCGGCTACTGCTGCCGCTGGAGCTGGGCCTTGCCGGATTGCCGACGGTGGAAGTATCCGCCGAACAGGCTATGCAATTGCAGCAAGGTAAACGTCTGGCACAGTCTGCCTTGGCCAATCAGGCATTGTGCAGGGCGCTGGACCCGGGCGGCCACCTGGTTGCACTGGTGGAGATCGACGGCCACGGTGAGGTGCGGGTGCGGCGCGGGTTCCATTGCGTTATCGAACCCTGATCGCCTTTTCCCACTGAAACCAGTTACAATAAGCGGCTTTTCTCAACCTCGGCAACGCTTTCGAGGTTGCTTAACGCGGATTGCGCTTGCGAGCCAAACCGCGCCGTACGTTCCATCAAGGGTAATCATCATGTCTCTCTCAGTCGAACAAACCAGCAAGGTCATCGCGGATTACCGCCGCGCCGCCAACGATACCGGTTCGCCGGAAGTCCAGGTTGCACTGCTGTCCGCGCGCATCGAACATTTGTCCAAGCATTTTGCCGATCACGACAAGGACCATCATTCGCGTCGCGGTCTGCTCAAGATGGTCAACCAGCGCCGTCGTCTTCTGCAGTATCTGAAGAACAGCGACAGCGATCGCTACAAGACCCTGATTGAACGTCTCGGCCTCCGCCGCTAATGCGTTTATCCGTGAACGCGAAAATCATGCAGCGGCTATCGCACTCTCAAACTTTAGGAGCCACCACGTGGCGAAAGTAACCAAGTCATTCCAGTACGGTAATCACCAAGTCACGCTGGAGACGGGCGAAATCGCCCGTCAGGCCGGCGGCGCGGTGATGGTATCGGTGGGCGGTACCGTGGTGCTGGTCACCGCCGTGGCCGCAACCAAGATGCGCGAGGGCCAGGATTTCTTCCCCCTCACCGTCGACTACGTTGAAAAGTTCTATTCGGCCGGCCGCATTCCCGGCGGTTTCTTCAAGCGCGAAGGCCGCCCGACCGAGAAGGAGACGCTGACCTCGCGTCTGATCGATCGTCCGGTACGTCCGCTGTTCCCCGAGGAGTTCAAGAACGAAGTGCAGGTCATCGCCCAGGTGGTCTCGCTCAATCCCGAGATCGATGGCGACATTCCTGCGCTGCTCGGCGCCTCGGCGGCCCTGAGTCTGGCCGGCATCCCGTTCAAGGGACCGATCGGTGCGGCGCGCGTCGGTTACGCCAATGGCAAATATCTGCTCAATCCGACCAAGACCGAGCTCGAGACATCTGATCTCGATCTGGTCGTCGCCGGTACATCCAATGCGGTGCTGATGGTGGAATCCGAAGCCAAGCTGCTCAGCGAAGAGGTGATGCTGGGCGCGGTCATGTTCGGTCATCAGCAGATGCAGGTGGCGATCCGTGCGATCGCCGAACTCGCCACTGAAGCGGCCAAGCCGTCGTGGGACTGGCAGCCGCCGGGCCGCGACGAATCGATGGTTGCGATCGTGAAAGGCGCTGTCGGCAACAAACTCGAGGAAGCATTCAAGGTGCGCGACAAGTTGCAACGCCGCGACGCGATTTCCGCGATCAAGGCCGACGTGCTGGCTTCGCTCAAGGCCGAGGCCGAGCAGAAAGGCTGGCAGACGGCCGATCTGGCGAAGGAATTCGCGGAGCTCGAATACCGCACCCTGCGCGACAGCGTGCTGAAAACGAAGGTGCGCATCGACGGCCGCAATCTCGATGATGTGCGTGCCATCAGCGCCCGCGTCGGTGTGTTGCCGCGCACTCACGGTTCGGCGTTGTTCACTCGCGGCGAAACCCAGGCCTTGGTCACGGTCACGCTGGGCACCGCGCGCGATTCGCAGATCATCGACGCGCCGGAAGGTGAGTCGAAGGACCCATTCCTGTTCCACTACAACTTCCCACCGTTCTCGGTTGGTGAAGCGGGTCGTTTCGGTGCGCCGAAGCGTCGCGAGATCGGCCATGGACGTCTCGCCAAGCGCGGCGTCCAGGCGGTCAAGCCGTCGATGGAAGCGTTCCCCTATGTCGTTCGCGTCGTGTCGGAAATCACCGAATCCAATGGCTCGTCGTCGATGGCCTCGGTCTGCGGCTCTTCGCTGGCGATGATGGATGCGGGCGTGCCGCTGAAGGCGCCGGTTGCCGGTATCGCGATGGGTCTGGTCAAGGAAGGCGGCAATTTCGTCGTGCTGTCCGACATCCTGGGAGATGAAGATCATCTGGGTGACATGGATTTCAAGGTCGCCGGTTCCGCCGACGGCATCAGCGCACTGCAGATGGATATCAAGATCGACGGCATCACCGAAGAGATCATGCGCACCGCCCTGGCCCAGGCCAAGAAAGGCCGCCTGCACATTCTCGGTGAAATGGCCAAGGTCATCACCGCCTCGCGCACCGAAATGAGCGAGTTCGCGCCACGCCTGATGACGATGAAGATCCATCCGGACAAGATCCGCGAAGTGATCGGCAAAGGTGGCACCACGATTCGGGCGATCACCGAAGAAACCGGCGCCACGATCGACATCAGCGACGACGGCACCATCGTCATCGCCTCGGTCAACCGCGAAGCCGCGGAAGCCGCGAAAGCACGCATCGAGCAGATCGTCTCCGACGTCGAGCCGGGTCGCATCTACGAAGGCAAGGTCGCCAAGCTGATGGATTTCGGCGCCTTCGTCACGATTCTGCCGGGCAAGGACGGCCTTGTTCACGTCTCGCAGATTTCCAACGAGCGCGTCGAGAAGGTTTCCGACAAGCTCAAGGAAGGCGATATCGTCAAGGTCAAGGTGCTTGAAGTCGATAAGCAGGGCCGCATCCGCCTGTCGATGAAGGCAGTGACCGAAGAAGCGCCCGCCGCATAACTGGCGCACAAGTGGAAAAATACAAAAAGCGCGCCTTGGCGCGCTTTTTTTGTTAGGGATTCTCGCGCGCCTCGGCGCGCTTTTTTTGTTAAGGCTCGCCGCGCGCCCAAGCACATTTTCCTGGTATCGCGGCCGATCTTTTTTTGCGGTGCAACATTGTGCGTGTTAGCATTTGCACAATCTCCGGAGACAGCCGATGAGCGACACGAAATCCACGGCCGATTGGTCAAGGGACTGGCAGGCATTGCAAAGCCAATACTGGAACGCATGGTCCGATGTGACGCGGCAGACTCAGGGCCAGACACCGGATGCCGCGACGCCGTGGCACGAAGGACTGGAGCAGTGGTCACGGATGTTCGGCGATTCCGGCAAGCAGAGCGAAACTGCCGAGCGCCTGATGGCGAGCGCCAAGGGCTACGTCGCTCTGATGCAGTCGATGCTGGCCACTGTCGTGGGAAAAAATGCAGAGGCCGGCCCGTTGCAGGCATGGACCGAAGCCTTGCGCGGCGGCTTCAACCTGCCCGATCTCGATGCCGAATTGCGCGACAATCCGCTGGCTGTGATGCTGCGTTCAATTCCGGGGCAGGACGCACAAAGTTTCGAGCAACTCTCCGCCAATTTCGCGCCCTTCCTGGCGCAGATGAAACAGGATGGCATGTCCTGGCTGCAGGCTCCGGCATTCGGGTACGCGCGCGAGCATCAGGAGCATCAGCAGAAAGCGGCCGCGGCTTTCGTCGAATTCCAGGAAGCGGTCAAGCAGTACAACGCGCTGATTCTGAAGTCCAGCCAACGCAGTTTTGCGATCTTCGAGGACAAGCTGGCCGAGCGCTCCGAGCCGGGGCGCCAGATCGATTCCTTGCGCGGGCTGTACGATTTGTGGGTGGATGCGGCTGAAGAGGCGTATGCGGAGGTCGCGCTGTCGGAAGAATTCCGCAAGGTGTACGGCAATGTAGTGAATGCGCAGATGCGTGTGCGCAGCCATGTGCAGCAGGAAGTCGAGCGCATCGGTACCGATCTGGGCATGCCGACACGTACCGAGTTGAACAGCGTGCACCAGCGCCTGCACGAATTGCGCCGCGTCAGCAAGCCTCTGGCGAGCCAGGATGTTGCTGCTTTGCGGAGCGAGGTCGAGCGCCTGCGAGCCGAAGTGGCCGCGTTGAAGAAGCCGCAGGCGAGTACGCCAAGGCGCGCCGCAGCCTACACCGAAAAAAGCCGTAAAGACGTCCAAACAGAAAGCGCTGAGGAAAGCATGGGCCCGATCAGAATCGATCCGCAAAAGGCGCTGGATGAAGCGCTGCGATTCAACCGCAAACTCGCCGCGGGATTCCAATCCCTGCGTTCGCTCGATGAAGTCGACTACGGCGCCACACCGAAGGAAGAGGTCTACCGCGAGGACAAGCTGGTCGTCTACCGCTTCAAGGGCAAGGACAAGCCGACCGCGAAGATTCCACTGCTGATCGTCTACGCCCTGGTCAACCGGCCGTACATGGTCGATTTGCAGGAGGATCGTTCACTGGTCAGGAATCTGTTGGCGCAAGGTGAAGATGTCTACCTGGTCGACTGGGGTTACCCGGATCAATCCGATCGTTACCTTACCCTCGACGATTACATCAACGGCTTCATCGACCGCTGTGTCGATGCTGTGGCCAAGCGCCACAAGCTGGCAAAAATCAACCTGCTCGGCATTTGCCAGGGTGGTGCGTTCAGCCTGTGCTATGCCTCGACCCATCAGCAGAAAGTCCGCAACCTGATCACGATGGTCACGCCGGTGGATTTCCATACGCCGGACAACATGCTTTCGCACTGGACGCGTGGCATGGATGTGGATTTGTTTGTCGATACGCTGGGCAATGTGCCGGCCGATCTGATGAACTGGTGTTACCTCACGCTCAAACCGGTGCGCCTGTTCCAGCAGAAGTACATCGGCCTGGTCGATATCCTTGACGACAAGGTCGAGCTCGAGAATTTTCTCAGAATGGAAAAGTGGATTTTCGACAGCCCCGACCAGGCCGGCGAAGCCTTTCGCCAGTTCATCAAGGATTTCTATCAGGCCAACAAGCTGATCAACGGCGGCTTGAAGATCGGCGACAAGGATGTATCGTTGAAAAATATCGTCATGCCCGTGCTCAACATCTTCGCCGAGCAGGATCACCTGGTGCCGCCATCAGCCTCGCGTCCGCTGAAACAGCATGTCGGCACCAAGGACTATACCGAGCTCGCGTTCAAGGGTGGCCACATCGGCATTTACGTGTCCGGTCGTGCCCAGCGTGAAGTGCCGAGCGCGATTCACGACTGGCTCAAGGCACGCACCTGAGATCGGTCACGCGGGGAGACGCGCATGAACGAAGTACTGTTCCATATCCACCATATTGGCGTCACGCCGTGGAAACTCGTTGGCTATATCGGCGTGTTCCTGTTCACCAGCCGCTGGTTCGTGCAGATGTACGCGACCAAGAAGCTCAAGCGCGTGCACATGCCGACTTCGTTCTGGTGGTTGTCGGTTTTGGGTAGTGTTCTGCTTGTCAGCTATTTCATCTTCGGCAAGAACGATTCAGTCGGCATCATCTCGAATCTGTTTCCCGCCTTCGTCTCGGTCTACAACATCGTCGTCGATATGCGTCACCGCAAGACTGCAATGACGGCTGATGCTGGCTGAAATCAGCTATTCCGGATCGTAATCCAGATTCGAGGCCAGCCAGCGTTCGGCTTCGGCGAGGGTCCAGCCTTTGCGCTGCGCATAGTCCTCGACCTGATCCCGGGTCAGGTGACCGACGACAAAATACTGGCTGTCGGGATGACTGAAATACCAGCCGGATACCGCGGCGGCAGGATACATCGCAGAAACCTTCTGTCAGCTCGATGCCGGCATTTTTCGTGGCATCGAGCAGCTTGAACAGAATGGTCTTCTCGGTGTGGTCGGGACAGGCAGGATAGCCGGGAGCGGGACGGATACCGCGGTAGTTTTCGGCGATCAGCGCGTCGTTGTCCAGAGCTTCGTCCGGCGCATAACCCCAGAATTCGCGGCGCACGCGCCGGTGCATGTGTTCGGCCATCGCCTCGGCGAGACGATCGGCCAGCGCCTTGAGGATGATCGAGGAATAATCATCGTTATCGACACGGAAGCGTTCGAGATGTTCCTCGATGCCCAATCCCGCGGTGACGGCGAAGCCGCCAATCCAGTCGTGCACACCAGAATCTTTCGGCGCGATGAAATCGGCGAGGCACAGGTTCGGGCGTTCGACGGGTTTGTCGGCCTGCTGGCGCAGAATGGTGCAGCGTGGTCAGAGGCACACGTGTCTCAGGGTCGTTCGATTCTCGATAGACTTCCACATCGTCGCCGATCCGGTTGGCTGGCCAGAAGCCGATAACGGCCTTGGCGCGCAGCCATTTTTCGTCGACGATGCAGGTGCAGCATGGCTTGTGCATCGGCGAACAGTTCCCGTGCCTGCGTGCCGACCACGGCGTCGTCGAGAATCTTCGGATAGTGGCCAGATAATTCCCAGGCTTGGAAGAACGGTGTCCAGTCGATGATCGGCAGCAGTTCGTGCAGGTCGACGTCGTCGAACACGGTGATGCCGGGTTTGATCGGTGTCGGCGGCGTGTATGTGCTCCAGTCGCGCTTGAAGTCGTTGGCGCGGGCCTGCACAAGCGCGACCAGGCGTTTGCCGGCGCCGCGATTGCGGTAGCGTTCGCGCACGTCGGCGTAGTCGGCGCGCACCTTGGCGAGGAAGTCATCGACCAGTTCCTTGGCTGACCAGCGACTGTGCCACGCCGACCGCGCGTGAAGCATCCTTGACCCACACCGCGCAGTTTTGTAATGCGGCTCGATCTTCAGTGCGGTATGCGCACGCGATGTCGTCGCGCCGCCGATCAGCAGCGGGATATTGAAATCCTGGCGCTGCATTTCGCTTTGCGACATGGCCCATTTCCTCCAGCGACGGCGTGATCAATCCCGACAGGCCGATCATGTCAGCCTTCTCCGCGATCGCGGCATCGAGAATTTTCTGCGCCGGCACCATCACGCCCAGATCGATCACGTCGAAGTTGTTGCAGCGCAGAACCACGCCGACGATGTTCTTCCCGATGTCGTGCACGTCGCCCTTGACCGTGGCCATGACGATCTTGCCGTTGGACTTGCCGGTGTCACCGCTGCGTTCCTTCTCGGCTTCGATGTAGGGCAGCAGATAGGCCACGGCCTTCTTCATCACGCGCGCGGATTTGACTACCTGCGGCAAAAACATTTTGCCCGCACCGAACAGATCGCCGACCACGTTCATGCCATCCATCAATGGGCCTTCGATGACGTCGAGTGGGCGCGGCGACAAAGCCCGCGCTTCCTCGGTGTCCTCGACTACGAACTGATCGATGCCGTGCACGAGGGCGTGACTGAGGCGTTCGCGCACCGGCTGTTCGCGCCAGGCGAGAACTTCAACCTGTGCGCTCACCTTTTTTTGCCTTGTATTTTTCCGCCAGGTCGAGCAGGCGCTCGGTGGCGTCGCTGCGACGGTTGAGCACCACATCCTCGACGTGTTCGCGCAGTTCGCCGGGTCAGATCGTCGTAGATGGCGAGTGCGCCGGCATTGACGATGCCCATGTCCATGCCGGCTTTGATCGCGTGGTAAAGAAACACCGAGTGGATTGCCTCGCGCACGCTGTTGTTGCCGCGAAACGAGAACGACACGTTGGAGACGCCGCCGGAAATATGGACGTACGGCAAGGTCGTCTTGATGGCGCGAGTGGCCTCGATGAAATCGACCGCGTAGTTGTTGTGTTCGTCGATGCCGGTGGCGATGGCGAAGATGTTCGGATCGAAGATTATGTCCTCGGGCGGAAACCCGACCTGTTCGGTCAGTATCTTGTAGGCGCGCGTACATATTTCCACTTTGCGTACTTGCTGTATCGGCTTGTCCCTGTTCGTCGAACGCCATCACCACGGCCGCCGCGCCGTAGCGGCGCACTTTGCTGCGCCTGTTCCAGGAATGGAGCTTTCGCCTTCCTTGATCGAGATCGAATTGACGATGCTCTTGCCCTGCACGCATTTCAGTCCGGCTTCGATGACGCTCCATTTGGACGAGTCGATCATCACCGGCACGCGCGCGATGTCGGGTTCGGCCGGCAATCAGATTCAGGAACTTCACCATCGCCGCTTCGGAATCGAGCAGGCCTTCGTCCATATTGACGTCGATGATCTGGGCGCCGTTTTCGACTTGCTGACGCGCAACGGCCAAGGCTTCGTCGTAGCGGTCTTCCTTGATCAGCTTCTTGAACTGGGCCGAGCCGGTGACATTGGTGCGCTCGCCGACGTTGACGAACAACATCTGCGGCGTGATCACGAAGCGGTTCCAGATCCGAGACGGGAATGCGAGTGTCACGGCTTCGATGCTGGGAATGGCGCGCGGAGACGTATCAGCTACTGCCTCGGCGATGGCGCGGATATGATCAGGCGTGGTGCCGCAACAGCCACCGACAAAATTCACTAATCCACTTTTTGCGAATTCGCCGATCGTCGCCGCCATGTCGTTCCGGCGTTTCGTCGTACTCGCCAAAGGCATTCGGCAAGCCGGCATTGGGATGCGCGCTGACGTAGCAATCGGCAACCTGACTCAGCGCATCGACGTATTGGCGCAACTCGTCCGCGCCGAGTGCGCAGTTGAGGCCTACCGACAACGGTCGCGCATGACGCACCGAATACCAGAATGCCTCGGTCGTCTGCCCGGACAAGGTGCGTCCGGATCGATCGGTGATGGTGCCGGAAATCATCACCGGCAGACGTCCGCCGAGTTCCTCGAATACTTCGTCGATGGCGTACAACGCAGCCTTGGCGTTGAGCGTGTCGAAGATGGTCTCCACCATCAGGATGTCCGCGCCGCCTTCGATCAGCGCACGCGCGGCCTCGCGATAGGCCGCGGCCAGTTCGTCGAAACTGGTGTTGCGGAATCCTGGACGGTTGACGTCCGGGCTGAGCGACGCGGTACGACTGGTGGGGCCGAGCACGCCAACAGCAAAGCGTGGCTTGTCCGGAGTTTTCGTCTCCATCAACGTACACGTTTCGCGAGCCAGGCGCGCGCCTTCGCGGTTCAATTCAGGCACCAGATGTTCGAGTTTGTAATCGGCCTGCGAGATGGTGGTCGAGTTGAAGGTATTGGTTTCGATTAGATCCGCACCCGCTTCGAGATAGGCGATGTGCACGGCCTTGATGATGTCGGGACGAGTCAGGCTGAGCAGGTCGTTGTTGCCCTTCAGATCGTGTGAACAACTTGGGCCATGTCCATGTGCATGGGTGCCGTCGTGACCGGCGGCGAAGCGCTCGCCGCGATAGCCGGCTTCGTCGAGTTTGTAATTCTGCAACATCGTGCCCATCGCGCCGTCGATGATGAGGATGCGGCGTGCAAGTGCGTCGAGGAGTTTTCCGGCGCGTTCCGGATGCAGCCAAGGCAGGGCGGATGAATTCGGATTCGTCATAGCGGTTTTCTGGCGAGCAGGCTGAGCACTTCAAAATGCGGCGGCCGGCGTTCGCGCGTGATGCGTTCACAGCCAAGTACTTTCAATCCGGCCTTGCGCGCAAACTCGTGCAATTCCTCGACGCGAAAACCGAGATTGCGATGGTCGAACGGCGCGACCACCGCGCGGTGCGCGTGCCGGCCCAGGGTGTTGACCAGCAGACGACCACCGGGCTTGAGTACGCGCGCGGCTTCGGCGATGGCCAGCGCGGGTTCGGTGCTGTAGGTCAATGCGTGCATCAGCAGCACCAGATCGAAACGTTTTGTCCCCAGGCTGAGCGCATGCATGTCGCCCGGTTTTACCTCGACGTTGCGAAACGTCTTCAGACGCGTGCGCGCGGCGGCAATCACGCGCTCGCTGGCATCGACGCAAAGTATGGACTTCGCATGCGGCGCCAGCAGTTCGGCAAGTACGCCGTCGCCCGAGGCGATGTCGAGTACATCGCCGCAATCGACCAGACTGGTCATGGCGCGCGCCAGCGCTTCCCAGGTGCGTCCGGGTGAGTAATGCCGTTCCATGTCGCCGGCGACCGTATCGGCCCAGCCCTCGGCGTGTGCGCGTTGCGCCAGGATGGTTGGCAGGCGGCGGATATCGTCGGCAATCAGCGCATCGTTGACGTGTTCGCGCAATGCGTCGAGCAGCGCTGCGGATTTCGCATCCAAATCTGAATTGCAGCGATAATAGGCCGACACGCCAGCGCGGCGGTCGCGCACGAGGCCGGACTCCTTGAGTTTGGCCAGATGCGTCGATACGCGCGGCTGCGCCAGTCGCAGTACCGTGGAGAGTTCGGCTACGGTAAGTTCTTCACGCTCCAGCAAGGCGAGCAGACGCACCCGGGTTGGGTCGGAGAGCAGACGCAGCAGGGCCGATGTTTCCGCCAGATTCAAGAGGTATCCTTTCATCTTGATTGAAAGATGGATGCGAAGCGTAATCCTCCGTGGGTGCAGCGTCAATGTTGCCGGCACCAATATTGCCTGCAACTGGGCGTGCGGCGAACTCGGCAGCAACGATGTGGTCAGAAGCCCTGCGTCGGAGGAGAGCGGAAAATTGATTGGGACAGATGTGATTGGAACAGGTGTTCAATGCCGACTGCTGGCGGCAATTCTGGCGCTGTCGGCAATGTGGGCGACGGCGGCGGTGAAACCCGAGGCGTTGGGTAAATTTCATACACAGGATGCGCTGCATGTGCCGTATCGTGCCATCGTCACGCCCGGGCGATCGGAAGGCGAATTGCTGCCGCTGATCGTGTTTTTGCATGGCGACTGGCAAGACGGCACCAATAACCAATCCCAATTGGCCGGTTACGGCAATGGATCGATGCTGATGCTCGATAGCGCGATTCGCAGCGAGATTCCACTTGTATACGTCGCGCCACAGACAACGCATTCGTACTGGCCGCCGGCCCGCGTCGCCGCCGTGGTGCGCGATGTGCTCCGGCACTTTCCGATTGATCCGCGCCGCATCTATCTCACTGGAATCTCCGACGGCGGCACCGGTGTCTGGGATGCAATCAAAACCTGGCCGGCATGTTTCGCCGCCGGTGTGCCAATGTCGGGTATGACCGAACTGGCCGGGCTGGCGCCGACAGTGGATGTGCCGTTGTGGGTATTCCATGGGGCGAAGGACAACGATACCGACATCGAAACCGGATACGGTGGCACGATGGTCGGCTCGCGTGCGGTGGTGCGCGCGCTGCGTGCGATGGGTGGGACGCCGCACTACACCGAATATCCGGACGAGATGCACGTGATCTGGCACCAGGCTTATGCCACGCCGGAATTGCTGCCGTGGCTGCTCGACCAACGTCTCAGGCATACGCCTTGCGATTTCGGCAATCTGCCACCTGCTGGTTCGCTTTCTGCGGCAGGCGCGCGCTGAAACCGGTAGAATTCGCGTACAACAAGCATTGATGCTGCGCTTGCCGCGGAAGACGCAGCGTCGCGCAAAAATCAGGAGCCGTCATGGATTTTCGTTTCAGTGAGGACCAGCTTTCCATCCAGTCTATCGCCCGTGATTTTGCGCAGAAGCGCATTGCTCCGGTCGCCGCGGATTTTGATAAAAGTGGAGAATTTCCGCTGGCGAACATCAAGGAGATGGGCCAGCTCGGTCTGATGGGTATCGAGGTGCCCACCGAATACGGCGGCGCCGGCATGGATTCGATTGCCTATGTGCTGGCGATGATCGAGGTCGCGACCGCTGACTGCGCGCACTCGACCATCATGTCGGTCAACAACACGTTGTATTGCAACGGCCTGCTGAAGTTCGGCAACGAGGAGCAGAAGCACAAGTACGTCACTCCGATAGCGACCGGTCAGGCCATCGGCGCGTTTGCGCTGACCGAACCGCAGTCCGGTTCGGATGCGACCGCAATGCGCTGCCGCGCAGCCAAGCAGGCCGATGGCAGTTTCCTGATCAACGGCAAGAAAAGCTGGATCACCTCCGGCCCGGTGGCAAAGTATATTTTGCTGTTCGCGATGAGCGATCCGGACAAGCACGCCCGTGGCATCACGGCGTTCATGATTGACACCGAACGCGCCGGTTTTCACCGCGGCAAGACCGAACCCAAGCTCGGCATCCGCGCATCGGCCACCTGTGAGATCGAGTTCACCGACTATCGCGCGACTTCCGACGAAGTGATCGGCGACGAAGGTCACGGCTTCAAGATAGCGATGGGTGTGCTCGACGCCGGCCGTATCGGCATCGCCTCGCAGGCCGTGGGTCTGGCACGCGCTGCGTATCAGGCGACACTGACCTACGCGACCGACCGCAAGGCGTTCGGCCAATCGATCGGCTCGTTCCAGATGACCCAGGCCAAGATCGCCGACATGAAATGCAAACTCGACGCGGCGGAGATTCTCACGCTACGTGCTGCCTGGACCAAGCAGCAAGGCGGCCGCTTCTCTACCGAGGCCGCCGTGGCCAAACTCACTGCATCAGAGGCGGCCATGTGGATCACCCACCAAGCCGTGCAGATCCACGGCGGCATGGGTTATTCCAAGGAAATGCCGCTGGAACGCTACTTCCGCGACGCCAAGATCACCGAAATCTACGAAGGCACCAGCGAGATCCAACGACTGGTAATCGCGCGCAACGAAACCGGGCTGCGCTGAGGCAGCGAGGTCAAGGTCGAGGTGCGTTTGACCTGACTTGATTCCGGCCTGTTTTAATTCCGGCATTCACGCCGGATCAGATTCATTCGCGATGACAACACAGTTGCGGCCGGCACTCTTGGCTTGGTATAGCGCAGCGTCCGCGCGCCGCAGCAGGTCTTCCGGGGTCTGCCCGTCGCGCGGGAACACAGAGATGCCGATCGACACACTCACCCGGCCAAGTGGTTGTTTGCGGTGTTCGACCGTCAACTGCGAGGTCGCGCTGCGGATTTGTTCGGCGCGTTGGTGTCCGATATCGGCATCGGCTTCGAGCAGGATCACGGTGAACTCCTCGCCACCGTAGCGGCAGGCGATGTCTTCCGATCGCATGCAATGCTTCAGCGTTTCGGCGAATTGCGCCAGCAGTGTGTCGCCGGCGTCGTGACCGTAGGTGTCGTTGAAACGCTTGAAATGATCCAGATCGAGCATCAGTACCGCCAGCGGATGCGAGCGCCTGGTCGCGCGCATCAGTTCGCGTTCGAGCGAGACTTCCAGGTAGCGGCGGTTGAACAGTCCGGTGAGCGGATCGCGGATCGACTGCGTGCGCAGGGTTTCCTGCAGGCGCAGATTGGCCAGCGCCAGCCCCAGATGTTCGGCGGTGGCAATGGCGAAGCGGCGTTCGATGGCGTCGAGCGCACGGTTTGCATCGAAGGTCAGCACGCCGATGATTTCGCCCTGGGCGGCCATCGGCACACACAGATAGCTCGCGTCGGCCAGATCCGGATTCGGCCAATGCACGTGCTTGCACACGAACCCGCCGCTGGCGCCGGCGAGTGGGTAGGCCTGGCCACGGCGCAGCGCCCAGCAATCCTCGGGAGCGAACACCGATTCCGCGATCAGGCCATGCTCGCCCCAATGCGCACCCACTGCGAGCAGGTTCTGCGATGGATTGAGCAGGGCCATGCGCGCGCCGATGCCCGGCAACAATCCCGCGATCGCCGCCGGCACACCGTCGCGGACTTCGTCGATCGAATGGCAGGTTTGCAACAATTCGCCGAATTGCGCCAGCCGTTGCATGCTCTCGCTGAGACGCTTGGTTTCGCTCATCGAGGACTGCAGCTGTGCGTACGAATCGCGCAAATTCTGTCGCTGAAGGCTCTGGCTCCAATAGCTGCGTGTGGACAGCAAGAAGGCGAGCGCCAGGCCGGCGATACTTATCAGCACTGCCAGTGCTGTCAGCGTGCGCGTGACCTTGGCCGTATGCCGGGCTTCCTGACGGCGGTTCTCGAGCAGCTGGTCTTCGACGACGATCATCTGCCGGGCAGCCTGGCGCACATCGTCGATACTCGTCTCTGGCAGCGAGGGCTGACGACCGGATTGCTTGCGCAAGGCGACGGCCTTGGCCAGCAGGTCGCGCCGCGCCTTCGCCGCCGCAGCCAATATCTTGGCACGCTCGACTTGCGGTGGGTTGTCGGCGACGTGCTTTTCCAATTCGTCAATATCGTTGTCGAGTAACGGTGATTCGGTAGTGAATTCCTGCAGCCGTGCCTCGCTGCCGGATGTGGTGTAGGCCACGCCGGCTGCCTGGATCGCACCCAGGCGGGCCAGAATCGATTGGGTATAATTTTTCACTTCCAGTGTGTGCGCGACCCAACCGTCTTCCACGATGAAGCGGTCGCTGGTCTGCCACACGCGAATGCCGAGTGTGACCAGGATCACCACGAGTGCCCCGAAAAGCAACGAAAGCCGCCCCACGAAGGATGCGTGCCATGGCTGAGTGCTGGATCTGGATGTGGTGTTCGCAAACATTGCTTTACATCTTAGTATGTCAGCCGCGATTTATATCAGCCGCGCTCGCCGCCCTTCGCGGCACAAGCAGTTTTCGGGCCAATGGATGGCGCATGCTGCGTCGGAGCCCGGTTTTCCGTCGAGCCCAGGCTGAAAATGGTTCCTGCAAATGTGTTTGCTGCGCAGGTTTATCGGTATTTGGCCGTAAAGATGGCTAAATTTATGGAATTATGAATTTTTCAGCATCCCGCTGGCGGCAGCAGGGTGGACAGAAAGATCGATCGGTTCAGGCCCTGCGCCGGTTCTTCGGCAAATGATGGACAAGAAATTCCATCTGGTCGGCAAGAATGTTGCGGTTGGACAGGATCAGGTGTTCGACCCAGCTCGGTCGGTAGGGAACCGCGAGCAACGGCATTGATGCCTGCTGCGGGGTGTAGCAGCCCTTGTGCACGTTGCACGACAGACATGCGGTGACGACGTTTTCCCAGCAATCCAGGCCACCCTTGGAGAGAGGCACGACGTGATCGCGAGTCAGTTCGCCACGGCTGAAATGATCGCCGCAGTACAGACAAAGCATGCGGTCGCGTGCGAACAGGGCGGCATTGGTCAGGGCGGGAGCGGGATCGACCAGGCTTGACCGCGCATGTCCGCGGCTGGCGACGATGGGGTGCAGATCGATCAGGCTCTGCTCGCCGCTATCGCGATTGGTGCCGCCGTGAATGGTCAGGCACGGATCGCCGAGTGTCCATGCGACAGCGTTGCGCACGTAAAGACATACCGCGTCTTGCCACGACATCCAGTCCAGGATGCGGCCACTGGAATCGAGCGACAGGACACGGGTGGAATGGATGTCGCTGCTAGTTTGAACATCGGCCAGCATTCGCCCCTCCTCTTGGTCGGAAACGCCATTGCCTACTGCCTGCTCCGCAGCATAGAACAATTTTGTGTCATTTGTGCAGTCCGGAACCGACGCCTTCATGTGGAAGCGTGCGAAAAGCGTGGAGTTCAATCGTGGTTGGCGTCGATTCGCAGGGCCCGATTCGTACCCTTGCCGATCCGATAGCTGCCGCGCAGTGCTTTCTGGAGAAACACCTGAGCGGCCTGCATCGCAACAAGACGCGAACGGCCCCGCGCAAGATTGGCCGCGATTGCTGACGACAACACGCAGCCAGTGCCGTGAACCTGCAGCGGCAGGCGAGGATGGCGGAATTCGTGCAGGTCGAGTGCTTGAGCGAAGTAGTCGCAAATGGAGCGACCACTGCCATGTCCTCCTTTCAGCAATACCGATTTCGCGCCCAGTTCGAGCAGATCGCGCGCGGCGCAGCGCCAATCCTCCGCCGTCTGCAACCGACGTCCAAGCAGGGCTTCGGCTTCAGGCAGGTTGGGAGTGAGCATTTCCGCCAGCGGGATCAGTTCTTCGCGCAGCACGGCGAGTCCACGGGCCGGCAACAAGCGACTGCCGCTGCTGGAAACGAGTACCGGATCGACAACCACATGGCGCGCGCGCGTCTGACGCAATACGTCGGCTACCACGGCGATATTAGCAGTGGAACCGAGCATGCCGATCTTGACCGCGCGAATAGGAAAATCCGCGAACAACGCATGCAACTGGCGTTCGATTTCCCGCGGCGGCACGCGATGAATCGAGACGACTTCGCGCGAATTCTGCGCGGTGACCGCGGTGATTACGCTCAGACCATGCAGACCGAAGGCAGCGATTGTGCGTAAATCAGCCTGGATGCCGGCGCCACCGCCGGAATCCGACCCGGCAATGGTCAGAACGCAGCGCAATCGGGTGTTCAGTGGGGATGACGGCAAATACTTGGTAGTGTTGCGCTTTCGCAACAGACGAGATGATGGCGCTGCAGAATCCATGCTAATGCGGTGAAAACTCTTGAGAAATAAATAGGATTGAAGATGTGCCTGTGCTTGACGTCATGTTGCATTTTTGCCAAAATAAAGGCGGAGACAATCACACTCCTAGCGCATTCAGGGCTATGCGTCGGTCAACAGCGAAAGTAAACAAACTTGCGGGAGCGCTGGGGTTGATCCTCGCGCTCCCGCTTTCTTTCGCTGAGGCGGCGCCGGCGGATTTGCGCACGAATGCGGATGTCTCCTCGTTGGCTGAGCTTGCACAGTCCGCAAGTATACTCGAGGCCTGGCGCAGCTACGCGCTGGCGGACCTGACCCAGGGATTTTCCTGGGCGCGAGGCAGTGAACCCATGCTGTCCGCACCATCGTTGTTCGATCGCGGCAATGCCCATCTCGCGCCGCCGCCTTCGCGTTTTGCCGGCGCTGCGGTTGATCCTGCGCCGCTGCAGGTGAGCTTCGTCAAATCGAAAGTTGCCGACACGCCGATGTTTGTTCCATCCGACAGCCTCGGCCTGATGCAGGATTACACCCCGGGCTTGCAGCGCTATATCGTTGCGCCTTCGTTTTCCGAGCCTTGGGGTGAGAACAGTGCGCTGAGCTTCTCGGCGATCTTTGCCTACCAGCGTTTCGCTGGCCTTGGCCTCGGTATCGACAGCGTGCCGGTTCAGGACAGCGGTGCTTTTGCCGCCTCGCCACTCATGGGGC
This sequence comes from uncultured Gammaproteobacteria bacterium, assembly GCA_963804695.1. Classification (GTDB taxonomy): domain Bacteria; phylum Pseudomonadota; class Gammaproteobacteria; order Xanthomonadales; family Rhodanobacteraceae; genus Rudaea. The sequence goes on along the minus strand of CAWDRH010000003.1, from coordinate 1,118,428 downwards.
GCAACAGCGAAGGATCGTACGGAAGCGGCATGCGCGTGGATTTCAACAGCGCTTTGACCGATCGCCTGAGTTGGCAGGTCGGCTATCAGTCGCGCGTGAACATGGATGCGTTCAACGACTATCGTGGCGTGTATTCCGAACCTGGCAGCTTCGACATTCCAGCCAGCGCCAACGCCGGACTGGGTTTTGCACTGACGCCCCGGCTGAAGTTCGATCTCGGTGTCGAACGCGTGATGTACAGCGAGATAACGCCGTTCACCAGCGATGCCTTGCCGACCCGCTTCCTGGTGCTGCTCGGCAGCTCGATCAGCCCGGCCTTCGCCTGGCAGAATCTGAGCGTGTATTCCGTGGGCGGATCTTGGCGCGATCCACTGGACAGCGTATGGACGCTGCACTACAGCACGCGCGAACAGCCGTTGCCGACTTCACCATTGCTGCAATCGGCGCTGGAACCGTATCTCTCGTCGCACGATATCGAATTTGGTTTTGCTCACGTGTTCGGCCTGAATTCCAGCCTGCATCTGGCGGCCACGTACGCGCCGACCCAATTCGTGCTTGGCCTGCCCACCAGCTACAGCCTGCGCACAGGTGACAGCGGCAACGTGATCGAATACGAAACCACATGGGTCACGCGCTTCTGATTGCGTATTTTTGCTCGCGCCCCTGCTAGCGAGAATCATAAAGCGACCATCCTTGGTCGCACTTTCAATTCAAAGCATTTCCGACGCATAGTCCGCTAGGCGCGAACGCTCGCCGCGGCGCAAGGTAATGTGCGCGGAATGGCGCCAGTCCTTGAAGCGGTCCACGGCGTAGGTCAGGCCCGAAGTCGTTTCGGTCAGATAGGGTGTGTCGATCTGCTCGACGTTGCCGAGGCATATCGATCTTGCTGCCGGGACCGGCGCGGGTGAGCAGGGTCTTCATCTGCTTCGGCGTCAGGTTCTGCGCCTCGTCGATGATCACGTAGCGATTGAGAAAGGTGCGCCCGCGCATGAAATTGAGCGAGCGGATCTTGATCCGCGACGCCAGCAGGTCGTTGGTCGCGGCGCGACCCCAGCCGCCGCCTTCCTGCGGCGTGGCCAGCACTTCGAGGTTGTCGGTCAGCGCGCCCATCCATGGCGTCATTTTTTCTTCTTCCGTACCGGGCAGGAAACCGATGTCCTCGCCAACGGATACAGTAGCGCGGGTCATGATGATTTCGCGGTAACGCTGCTGATCCATCGTCTGGGCCAGGCCCGCGGCGAGTGCGAGCAGGGTCTTGCCGGTGCCCGCGGTGCCGAGCAGGGTGACGAAATCGACTTCCGGATCCATCAACGCATTGAGCGCGAAGTTCTGCTCGCGGTTGCGCGCGGAAATACCCCACACCGTATGTGAACCGCCACGGTAATCGTCCACGATTTGCAGGGTGGCGCGCTTGTCATGAACGTCAAGAACGCGCAGCTCGATGTCGTTTTCTTCCGCCAGGTACACGAATTCGTGCGGATGCCAGATTTCGTCCTTGCGTGGCTTTACCTCGTAGAACGTGTGCCCCCGTTCCGACCACGAACGCACCTCGGGATGTCGGTCCCAGAAATCCTTTGGCAACTGTGCGTGACCGGCAAACAGCAAGCTGAAATCGTCCAGCGCGCGGTCGTTCTCGTAGTCCTCGGCGGTGATGGCGTAGATCGACGCCTTGATGCGCAGATTGATGTCCTTGGACACCAGTACAATCGGCGTATCCGGTTTCTGCTCGCGCAACGCCAGGATAGAGGCAAGGATCAGGTTATCGGGAAGTTGCCGCTTCTTGCCGGTACCATTCGTCTCGAAGTTCTGCGTCTGGAAATATAGACGTCCGACTTGAGCCTTGCGGTCGAGTTGCAGGCCCTGTGGCAGCTTCAGTTCGAGGCCTTGCTCGATCGGCTGTTTGTTGCCGCGCTCGATCAGCTCGTTGATGAAGCGGCTGACTTGGCGGGCATTGCGCGACACCTCGGACATGCCTTTTTTGGCTGCGTCGAGTTCCTCCAGCACGGTCATCGGCAGGAACACGTCGTGTTCCTCGAAGCGGAACAGGGCGGTCGGATCGTGCATCAGCACATTCGTGTCAAGAACGTAAATACGCTTGCCTCGGGTCATGCGGAGGTTACCGTGGGGAGGAAGGGAATGGGAAAAGGATGGCGGCGCAGTGTGCGTGCGGGATGTGACACGGATGTGGCTTCACGCGGGTTCTGCCTCAAGCGCGGCCAGTACGGCCGCGGCGTGACCAGGCACCTTGACCCCTCGCCATTCGCGGCGCAGCTGGCCATCGGGCCCGATCAGGAAGGTGCTGCGGACCACGCCAAGGTAATGTCTGCCGTACAGCGTTTTTTCGTGGATCACGTCGAAAGCGCGGCACCAGGTTTCGTCCGTATCGGCGATCAGCGCGAACGTCAGCGCTTGTTTCGCGCGGAAGTTCTCGTGCGACTTGATCGAGTCGCGCGATACGCCGAGTACGACCGCCTTGTGCGCACTGAATTCCCTGGCCAGGTCGCGGAAATCCTGTGCTTCGCGCGTGCATCCGGAAGTATTGTCCTTTGGATAAAAGTATACGATGACGAAGTTGCCACGAAGGTTGCGCAGCCGGATTTCGCCAGCCGTACTCTGACCACGCAGGTCGGGTATCAGATTGCCGATCTTGGACATCAGTATTTCATCGGGTCCATGATCGCGTCGAGGTTGAGCCCGTCGCAGAATTCCAGGAAATCGTCGCGCAACGCGGCGATGTGCGTGTTTGCCGGGATGCCGACGGTGATCTGTGCCGAGAACATGTCCGCACCGGTCTGCATCGCGCGATAGCGGGTGGACTGCAATTGCTCGATGCTGATGCCGTGATGCTGGAAGAATTCGGCGATCTGGAAAAGTATACCCGGCTTGTCGGCAGCCACCACTTCGACCACATAGGGCAGCAAGTTGGTTTGCGGCGGTTTTGGCCCGCTGCGGAAATGCAGCAGGCGGATTTGTTCCTCGCGCTCCAGCCGCGACAGCGCCGATTCGAGCTTTGCGATCGCGTCCCATGGCCCCGACGCCAGTACCAGCACGGAAATATCACTGCCGAGTGCGGCGACCCGTGTTTCGGCGATATTGCAGCCGCAATCGGCAACGCGTTTGGCGATGGCAACGAGCGGTGAGCGGGCCTGCGCCGCGAACGCGTTGATTAGCAGATAATTCTCGTTTGCGGCAGGGCGTTGTGCGATGTCGGTCAAAGCGTACGGTCCCGGATGTTGCGCAAGGCACCGGTATCCGCCGGCGTCTGCTTGAGAATACTTGCCACGTCCGATACCCGCAAGTAACATCGCCAGCCTGCGGCATCATCGGATTTCATCTTGAAAAAAATCATCGGCAGCCTGTGTGCGCTGGCGACCCCGTTTCGGGGCGACGCGCTTGATCTGGATGCGTTTGCCGACTTGATCAATTATCAGCTTTCCGCCGGAACGCAGGGCCTCGTGGTCGCGGGCTCAACCGGCGAAGCGCATGCGCTGGATCAAGCCGAATTCGACCGTTTGCTGGCTTTCGCAGTTGCGCAGGTTGGTGGACGCGTGCCGGTGCTGGCGGGCACCGGTACGGCGAATACCCGCAAGACCATCGACGCCACCCGCCGTGCGCAGGCGCTGGGCGCCGACGCGGCCTTGGTCGTCACTCCCTATTATGTGCGTCCGACCCAGGACGGCCTGCTGCGGCATTTCAGCGAAGTCGCTGATCACGGCGGCCTGCCCGTCGTGCTCTACAACGTGCCATCGCGTACTGGCTGCGATCTGCTGCCGGAAACCACGGCTCGGCTGGCCGTGCATGCAGGTATCGCCGGCATCAAGGAAGCCAGTGGAGATGCCGGACGCATGGCTGCGCTGGTGCGTTTAAAAACCCCGCAATTCAGCGTTCTCAGCGGCGACGATCCCAGTTGCATGCACGCTATGCTTGCCGGGGCCGATGGCGTGATCTCGGTCGCGAACAACGTCGCCCCCGCCGCATTTCGCGCACTGTGCGATGCGGCCTTGGCCGGCGACGCTGCACGAGCGCAGGCGCTGGATGCACAACTTGCCGGTCTTTACACCTTGATGGGCGTCGAACCCAATCCGATTCCGGTAAAATGGTGTCTGCAGCAGATCGGCATCGGTCTGGCTGCGCCGCGTCTGCCGCTGTTGCCGCTGAGTGCCGTGCAGCAGGGGCCTGCGCGGCGCATACTCGACGAGTTGCATCTCGACACCGCGATTCAGCCGCGGCACAGCAGCGCCGCGTGAAACTGCGCAATTCCCACCCCATTAGTCCTTAGGATCCGATACGTGAACCGTACTTTCCCACTTCGCTGGTCCATTTCCCTACTCGCCGCCGCCACGGCGCTTGGCGGCTGCACCTGGTTTCATCATTCCGACAACTACTATGCCAAGGCCGAGGAAGCGCGGCCGCTGGAGGTACCACCGGATCTGGATACACCGGTGTCGTCGAATGAACTCGTCGTTCCGGCAGCGGGCACATCCACCAGCAGCACTACGGCTGCCGCCACTTCGCCGCCAGCCACCGCCGCCGCGGTAGGTACTGCGCCACCTGCTGCCAGCAATAGCGTACTCAGCGGCAGCGGTTTGCATGTTGCCGATACGGTCGCACACACTTGGCAGCGTGTCGGTCTGGCGTTGGAGCGTGGTCAGGTCGGCAATATTTCGGCGCGCGACGAAAGCGGGTACAGCTACAACGTCGACGTCAGCGGTCTGAGCGAAGCGCCGGCACCGACCACGGAACATCACTGGTACAGCCGCATTCTGCATCCCTTCGGTGGCGGTAAGGACACTGCGGCGTCGAAACCGGTCAGCGGTCATGTGACTGTCAAGGTCAGTGCCGATGGCGATGGTGCGCGGGTCGATGTCGAGGGCGATCCGACCGACAGCACGGCAGCGGAAGCGGCGAAACGTGTGCTCGACACACTGCGTGCGCGCCTGTCCTGAGTCGTCGGAAAGTATACAAATAGAGCGGGTCTGACAAGATCGGACCCGACAAGCATCCCCGAGACGGCGGATGCGTTACGGCTCAGCGCTCCAGCAACGGCAGCTTGCCGGCCTTGCCATCCCATTCCTTGGCGTCGGCTGGCGCATCCTTGCGTTCGGTCAACACCGGCCAGCCCTTGGCGAGTTCGGCATTGAGCGCGATGAATTGCTCCTGGCCGGCCGGTACGTCGTCTTCGGGAAAGATCGCATTGGCCGGGCACTCCGGCTCGCACAAGGTGCAATCGATGCATTCCTCGGGGTCGATGGCGAGAAAATTCGGACCTTCATGGAAGCAATCCACCGGGCACACTTCGACACAGTCGGTATACTTGCATTTGATGCAGTTTTCGATGACGACGAACGGCATGGCACAGGTCCGGAAAAAAGTATACAACGGAGCAATTTGGTGCTCCCTACGAGGTTCGAACTCGTGTTCCCGCCTTGAGAGGGCGGTGTCCTGGACCACTAGACGAAGGGAGCGTGGATTGGGGAAATCGCGAGCGCGCGCTAGTATAGCGGTTTAACGACGACGGATAAATTCCCTCCGCGTCCGCGAATCGGTCCGATCCTCAACCGGCATCATGGAATGAACCAGCCCGACCCCAACTCCAGCACAGCGGCGATCGCAGTGCAATTGCGCGTGATCCCGCGCGAGCAGCATCGCATTTCCCGCAAGGATATTTCCAGCGGCGCACTGCGCGTGCTGTATCGCCTCAATGAAGCTGGTTACGCGGCGTATCTGGTCGGCGGCGCGGTGCGCGATCTGCTGCTGGGTGGTCATCCGAAGGATTTCGATATTGCTACCGATGCCACGCCGGAACAGGTCAAGCGGCTGTTCCGCAATTGCCGCCTGATCGGGCGGCGTTTTCGTCTCGCCCATGTGGTGTTCGGGCAGGAAATTGTCGAAGTCGCCACGTTCCGCGGCAGCAGCGACGACGGCAGCGGCGACCGTCACGTCGTCGACGGGCGCATCGTGCGCGACAATGTCTACGGCAGCATCGAGGAAGATGCCATCCGCCGCGATTTCCGCGTCAATGCGCTGTACTACAACATCGCCGATTTCAGCGTACGTGATTACGTCGGCGGTTATGCGGATCTGGATGCGCGTGTGCTGCACCTGATCGGTGATCCGGTGCAGCGTTATCGTGAAGATCCCGTACGCATGCTGCGCGCCGTACGTCTGGCTGCGAAGCTGGGGTTTGCCATTGCGCCCGAAGCACTCGCGCCGTTTGCGGACCTCGGCGAGCTGTTGCTGCAGGCGCCGCCGGCACGCCTGTTCGACGAGTCGCTGAAAATGTTCCTCGCCGGCAACGGCCTGAAGAGTTTCCGCGCACTCGAACAATCCGGCTTGCTTGTCGATATGTTGCCGTTGACCGCGCGCGCGCTTGCATTCCGTGGCGGCGAGCGCTTGCGCACGCTGATCGAGACCGGTCTGGCCGGCACCGACGCGCGCATTGCCGAGGGCAAGCCGGTCACCCCGGCGTTTCTGTTCGCCTTTCTGCTCTGGGGAGCAGTGCGCGCGCAGGCCGAGCGTGAAATTGCCAAGGGAACCGATGCCGCGCTGGCCTGGCTGCGCGTCAGCCATCAGGTCATTACCGAGCAGGCCCGGCAAGTGGCGATACCGCGTCGCTTCGGTATGGTCATGCAGGAAATCTGGACGCTGCAACCGCGCTTCGAGCAGCGCCAGAAAAAACGCGTGTTCCGGCTGTTGGCGCATCCACGCTTTCGCGCCGCTTACGATTTCCTGCTGTTGCGTGCGGCTGAAGGAGACGATATCGCCGAACTCGGTCGCTGGTGGACGCAGGTGCAGACAATGCCACACGACGAACTCGCCACGCAGTTGTCCACGTCGGCTGCGTCCGCGCCGGTAGCACCGTCATCTGCCATCGAAGGCGAGGCCAAACCGAAACCGAAGCGTCCACGCCGTCGACGCAAACCGGGTCAGGCCGCGACCGTGACACCGGAATAGCCCGAATGGTGCAAATGGTAAACGTATACATCGGCCTCGGCAGCAATCTCGCCGATCCGCGCATGCAGATCGAAGCCGGCCTGCATGCACTGGCCGCGCTGCCGCAGTCGCAGTTGCTGCGGCATTCACGCCTGTACCGCAGCGCGCCGTGGGGGAGATCGGATCAACCCGAATTCGTCAATGCCGTTGCCGCAATAAGCACAGCGTTGCCGCCACGGATGCTGCTCGATGCGTTGCTTGCAATCGAGCGCAGTGCCGGCCGCCAACGCGACGTCACGCGCTGGGGACCGCGCGTGCTCGATCTGGATATTCTGATGTATGCGGATCTGGCATTGGATGAACCTGGGCTGCATTTGCCACACCCGCATCTGCACCAGCGTGCCTTCGTGCTGGTGCCGCTGGCGGAAATTGCACCCGAGTTGCGAATTCCCGGGTACGGTCGCGTCGATGCGCTGCTGACACAGATCAACGCATCGGAGTGCAAAGCGCTTGAGCGCGAACCCGTTGCGACGGAAAATTGATTTCGTGAACAACTGTCTCAAGATTGTGTCCCAATCATTGCGCGCTTACTGCAGGAGCTGAAGGATGTACGTGAACACCCAATCTGCTTCGCCCCGCACTGCGATCACGGTGCCGCGTCTGCACGCGATGAAATCCAAAGGCGAGAAGATCGTCGTGCTTACTGCCTACGATGCGAGTTTCGCTGCGCAATGCGATGCGGCGGGAGTCGATGTCGTTCTGGTCGGCGATTCGCTGGGCATGGTCGTGCAGGGACACGGCAGCACCTTGCCTGTAAGCATCGATGACATGGTTTATCACACTGCCGCGGTTGCGCGCGGACTGAGCGGCGCTTTGTTGATTGCAGATCTGCCGTTCATGAGTTTTCGCGATGCCGATACCGCGCTGCGCTCGTCAGCGCGATTGATCGCCGAAGGCGGTGCGGCGATGGTCAAGCTCGAGGGTGCCGATTACGTGCTCGATGTGATTCACGCGCTCGCACGGCGCAGCGTTCCAGTGTGTGCGCATCTGGGATTGACTCCGCAATCGGTGCACAAGCTTGGTGGTTATCGCGTGCAGGGAAAAACCAAAGCTGCCGCGGGACAGCTTCTGGCCGATTCGAAGGCCGTGGAGCAGGCTGGCGCGGATCTGCTGGTACTTGAATGCGTGCCTGCGGCGCTGGCCAAACGAATCAGCGCAGAAATTTCGATCCCGACCATCGGCATCGGTGCCGGCGTCGATTGCGACGGCCAGGTGCTGGTGATCTACGACATGCTCGGTATCACACCCGGCAAGCGCCCGCGTTTCAGCAAGGATTTTCTTGCCGGCCATGGCTCGATCGTCGAAGCGATCCGCGCTTATGCGGACGCGGTGCGCAGCGGCACATTTCCCGCTGCCGAGCACACGTTTTGATGCAAACCGTCAGCGACATCGCCGGGTTGCGCGCGCAGATCGCGGACTGGCGCCGCGCCGGCCTGCGCATCGGCTTCGTGCCGACGATGGGAAATCTGCACAGCGGACATTTTTCCCTTGTGGATATTGCGCGGTCACGATCGGATCGCGTGGTCGCGAGCGTGTTCGTCAATCCAACCCAATTCGGCCCGCGTGAGGATTTCGTCAGCTATCCGCGCACGCCGGAACAGGACAGCGCCGGTCTGACTGCACATGGTTGCGATCTGCTGTTCGCGCCACCGGTCGATGCGATTTATCCGTTCGGTGCGCGGGCGTCGGTCAAGGTCGAGGTTCCCGGTATCAGCGACATTCTGGATGGTGCATCGCGACCGGGGCATTTTGCCGGCGTCGCCACTGTGGTGACCAAGTTGTTCAATCTGGTGCAGCCCGATGCCGCCGTGCTTGGGCAGAAGGATTACCAGCAACTGCTGGTAATTCAAAGACTGGTCCGCGATTTGCGCCTGCCGATCGAGATCGTGCCCGCACCGACGTTACGCGAGGCCAATGGGCTGGCGATGAGTTCGCGCAACCAGTATCTGAGTATCGAGGAGCGTGAACGCGCCGGCATCATTTACTGCACATTGAAGGTGATGCGCAGCGAATTGCATGTCGGGCGTTCGCACACAGCGATCGAGTCCGACGCTCGTGCGGCGCTCGAAAACGCCGGCCTGACGCCGGATTATGCCGTTCTGCGGCATGCGGATGACTTGAGCGAACCGACTGCGGACTCGCGTGTGGGATTGATCGCCTTGATCGCGGCAAAGCTGGGGAAGGCTCGACTGATCGATAACCTGATCACGGACATGTAGCAATTTAGTGTGCCTTGTGGTATTCTCGCGACCGTCATCGGGATTTATGCAACGCGAGCTCGTTGCCCCGTTGTCGCAGGGCGCATCGTTTGGTAATCATCACTCCGATAATCCACCCTCGCCGAATTTGGCGAGGGTTTTTTTTGCCTTGTAAATCCTGATATTGGCGAATTATCGTGAACAGGCTGATGGATGGTGCGAGCACGCACTTGCCGGCAGGCCACCCGACGGCGGATAATTTGTGCGTCGCCACAAACTCATAATGCGAGTTTGTCGTAAAAAAGCGACACTCAGGATAGACCGAGGTTGTCATGCATCTGAACTTGCTCAAAGCCAAGATTCACCGCGCCACCGTGACCCATGCCGAATTGCATTACGAGGGTTCGTGTGCCATCGACGGCCGTCTGCTGGATACTTCAGGCATCCGCGAATACGAGCAAATCCACATTTTCAACGTCAACAACGGTCAGCGCTTCGTTACTTACGCGATCCGCGCTGACGAAGGTTCCGGCATCATCTCGATCAATGGCGCCGCCGCGCATCGTGCCTCGCCGGGCGACATCGTCATCATCTGCGCTTACGCACAATTGAGCGAGGCAGAGCTGGCGAATTTCAAGCCGACCCTGGTGTATGTCGATCGCGACAACAAACTCAGCCACACCAAGAATTCGATTCCGAAGCAGGCCGCGTAAGCTTCTGCGATCATCCCGATGGTAAAGATCAAGAAGCGACCGTCCTTGGCCGCACTTCTGATTGTGCAGCCCTGCGCATTTGTTCTTCCAGCGCCCATTGCACATGTTCGCGCACCAGCGCTGACGGATGATCGTGACGGCTTTGCAAAGCAGTGATGACTGTGTCGCTGTGCGGCGCATTGCCTAGCGCCACGGCGATATTGCGCAACCAGCAGTCGTGACCGATACGACGGATGGCCGAGCCTTCGGTGCGCGCCATGAAGTCGTTCTCGCTCCACGCGAATAATGCGATCAGTTCCGGCGCATCCAGACCGTGACGGACCGCAAAATCCGCCTCTGTGCTCTTGCGCGCGAATTTGTTCCAGGGACACACGAGCTGGCAGTCGTCGCAGCCGTAGATGCGGTTGCCGATCAGCGGCCGTAACTCCAGCGGAATGCTGTCGCGCAATTCGATGGTCAGATAGGAGATGCAGCGTCGCGCATCGAGCTGATAGGGCGCAACGATCGCTCGGGTCGGACAGATTTGTATACAACGCTCGCAGGTGCCGCAATGCGCGGGCGCCGGCTCATCGGCAGGCAAGGGCAGGTCGGTGTAGAGTTCTCCGAGGAAGAACCACGAGCCTGCCTGTGCGTTGATCAGTGCAGTGTGCTTGCCGATCCAGCCAAGGCCGGCATTGCGTGCCAGTGCCTTTTCCAGCACCGGCGCCGAATCGACGAAGGCGCGGTAGCCAAACGGGCCGGTGGTTGCGGCGATCCGGTCGGCGAGTTTCTGCAGACGCTGCCGCATCAGTTTGTGGTAATCGCGGCCGAGCGCGTAGCGCGAAACATAGCCGAGCGCCGGATCATCCAGGACATCCCAAGCGTCACGCGCAGCCGGCGGATCGTAGTCCATTCGCGCCGAAATCACGCGCAGCGTACCGGCAAGCAGATCCGCCGGGCGGCTGCGCCTGACGCCATGCCGCTCCATGTAATCCATCGCGCCGTGACGGTTCGCGGCCAGCCAGTTGAGCAGATGCGTTTCGTCTTCGCCCAGATCGGTGGCGCAAATGCCGATTTGCTGGAAGCCGAGTTCGGCGCCCCAGCGTTTGATGTCGTCGGCGAGATGCGCGTAATCGTGGGTGTTCACGCAGTCAGTATAATCCGGCGACGATGGCCACCTGTCTTTACACCACCGCCCAGGTCCGTGCGTTCGATCGTCAGGCGATCGAATCACTCGGCATCGACGGCTACGTCCTGATGCAACGCGCCGCGGCGGCGGCATGGCAGGTTTTGCGATCGCGCTGGCCGCAGGCAGCGGCGCATCGTCGTGGCCTGCGGCAACGGCAACAATGGCGGCGATGGCTACCTGCTTGCGGCGATGGCGCGCAAGGCAGGACTGGATGCGACCGTCGTCGCACTTGCTGCCCCCGCCGATGGTGGCGATGCAGCACTTGCGCGCGCCGAATGGCTGCAAGCTGGCGGCACCATCCTGGACACGAACGGCTTGGGTACAGACGTGGACTTGCCCACGGCCGATGTCTATGTCGATGCGATCTTCGGCACTGGTCTGACACGAGCTGTCGATCGTGCAGCGCGCGCGCTGATCGAGCGGATCAACGCCAGTGACTGCCCGGTACTCGCACTGGATGTACCGTCCGGCATCGATGCGGACACCGGCGGCGTGCTCGGCGTGGCCGTCCGCGCGGCAGTGACGATTACTTTCGTCGCGTACAAGCGCGGCCTGTGCACCGGCGCGGCGCTGGATTATCGCGGCGAATTGCTGCTCGACACCCTGGGTTTGCCGGAGTCGTTGTATAAAAATTCGCCTGCGGATGCGAACCTGCTCGATCTGCGCCGGATGGCCGTCTGGTTGCCAGTGCGCCCACGCGATGCGAACAAAGGCAGCTATGGACATGTACTCGCGATTGGTGGCGATGCCGGCATGGGCGGTGCCATCCGCCTGACCGGCGAAGCCGCGTTGCGTGTCGGTGCCGGTCTGGTCAGCGTGGCAACACGCGCCGAGCATGTGAGTGCGATCAATGCGGCACGACCGGAATTGATGGTGCATGCGGTGGAGGATGCGGCGTCCTTGATGCCTGTACTCGAGCGTGCCAGTGTCGTCGCCCTAGGCCCGGGTTTGGGACGGGGCGACTGGAGCCACACGCTGTGGCGGGTCGTGGTCGCTGCCGCGAAGCCCTTGGTGCTCGATGCCGATGGTCTGAATCTGCTGGCGGCGGCGCCATGCAGGCTGCCAGCAGCGTGCGTGCTCACGCCGCATCCCGGCGAAGCGGCACGTCTGCTTGGTACGCAGATCGCCACGATTGAACGCGATCGTTACGCTGCAGCACGTGCGCTGGCTGCGCGCTTCAGCGCGGTCATCGTACTCAAGGGTGCGGGCAGTCTGATCGCGGAGCCTGGCGGCGAGGTTGCAGTGTGTCCCTGGGGCAATCCCGGCATGGCCTCCGGCGGCATGGGTGATGTACTCACGGGGGTGATCGCCGGCTTGCTCGCGCAAGGGCTCGATGCCTGGCGAGCGACGCGGTTGGGCGTGGCCCTGCACGCGCAGGCCGGGGATGCCGCTGCCGCGAAGGGCGGCGAAGCCGGTATTCTGGCCAGCGATCTTTTTATACCTTTGCACAATTTGCGCAACCTGCGAGCGTTGGATGACTGAGCGCAGCAGCATCAGCCGGATGGATATCGACGAAGACGGTCTCGTTGGCGTGGCACGCGCCTTGGCACCTGTCGTGGCCGGCGGCGGTTCAATCCATCTTGCCGGCGAACTTGGCGCCGGCAAGACCACGTTCGCGCGCGCGCTGCTGACCGCGCTCGGCATTGGCGTGCGGATCAAGAGTCCGACCTACAGTTTGATCGAGACTTACGAAATCGCCGGGCTGACCATCCAACATCTGGATTTGTATCGCATCGCTGCGGCCGACGAAGTGGAATGGCTGGGTCTGCGCGATCTCGATGTCGGGCGCCATCTGTGGCTGATCGAATGGCCCGAGCGCGCAATCGAGGCTCTGCCCGCAGCGGATCTTATCGTGCATCTGGCCTATGCAGCACATGGACGCGACCTGCGCCTGGAGGCGGTTTCGGCACACGGGCAGCACTGGCTCAAGGCCTGCAAAACTGTCGAGATTCAGCTGCCTGCTACAGCAAGTTAGACCATATTCCTTACCCTGAATAAAGTTATTTCGTATAAAACCACGATTTATATAAGAAAATACTTGAAATCCTCCTGCCTTTTGCGCTTGAATACAGCGTCATGAGGGGAATTGCATCCAGTTGTTGGCGGTTGATCGTTGGCAGCGCCTTGCTGCTGGCGTGCGCAGATGCTGTGCAAGCGACCGAAATCCGCACCGTGCGGGTGTCGCCAACTCCTGAATACACGCGCGCGACGTTCGACCTTTCCGGGCCTCTGGACTACAAGCTGTTCGCGATCGGTAATCCGGATCGCATCGTGATCGACTTGCATGCGGCGAGCTTCGCCGCAGGGTTCTCCGCGCCAGTAGGCGAGGGTGTGCTCAAATCCATGCGCACCGGCAGGCAAGGCAAGGGTGACGTGCGCGTGGTGTTTGATCTGGCCGGCGCGGTGCGGCCCAAAAGTTTTCTGCTGCCGCCGGCCGACGGCGCCGGTTATCGCCTGATTGTGGATTTGTATAAACAAGGCAAGTCACTTGCGCCGGTCATCAAGAGCGCGAGCGTGCTGGAAGCCAGACCGCGCAACGTCGTCATTGCCATCGACCCCGGACACGGCGGTCAGGACCCCGGAGCGACCGGCAGCAATGGCACGCACGAGAAAGACATCACCCTGGCCGTCGCACGCGAGCTCAAACGCATGATCGACATGCAACCCGGCATGAGCGCGGTGCTGACCCGCAATGGCGACTACTTCATTCCGCTGAAGCAGCGTTACCAGAAGGCGCGCGACGCCAAGGCCGACCTGTTCGTTTCGATCCATGCCGACGCATTTGCCAGCGGCGATGCGCGCGGTTCCTCGGTATGGATGTTGTCGCCGCGCGGCGCCACCAACGAGGCGGCGCGGTGGCTTGCCGACAACGAAAACCGCGCCGACCTGGTCGGCGGCGTCAAACTCGAAGACAAGGACAACACCCTGGCGGCGGTGCTGCTCGACCTGTCGCAAGGCGCCACCCTGGAAGCCAGCGGCGTGGTCGCCAATCAAGTCCTGCACGCACTGGCCAAGATCGGACCGACGCACCGCGGTTATGTCGAGAAAGCGAATTTCGTGGTACTGCGTTCGCCGGATGTGCCATCGATTCTGGTCGAAACCGCGTTCATCACCAATCCGGACGAGGAAAAGCGTCTGAACAATCCTGCGCAACGCCAGAAGCTGGCCGACGCGATCCTCGATGGCGTGCGCAATTATTTCCGTGCAACGCCGCCGCCGGGCAGTTGGTTTGCGGTGAATGCACGCAAGGAAAAAACCACGCACGTTGCCTTGCACGACACCGCGACCGACGAGGGCGGTACGCTCGCAGATGACGCGGTGGTTGCGCGCGTACCGAAATCCTGAGACACCTGTCGTGGCAATTCCGACTCGTTGCAGTTCAGCAAGTCGGCGGCAGACGCTGGCGCTCCTTTGATTTCGAGACCATGAAAATCAAACTCAGCACAGTTCAAATCAGTGGGAAGGCATGGTCAGAGTCAGACGCAAGCTGCTGCCCTTCCTTACCAATCACGGTAACGTTCGCAGTCAAGAATGGCTCTGTTGTGGAGGCCAAATGATGCGGGCTAACCAGTCGTATGAGCCGACGTCCCTCGGCAAGCCTCGGTGCAGTGCTCAACTTCAACGTTCGGCCTACTAACATGACTCGATACTGCATTCTGTTCTTATTTCTCATTCTCCCGGTGGCCGCCTTCGCCTGCGTAGCGAAGGACCCAGTCGCCACCGCCCGCTGGATCTACGAGCACGCGAATGACTTTGATGTTTATAAGAAAGGATCGCCGCAATACATTTCTCCGGAGCTATTTTCTCTTCTTGAACGAGACTGGAAATGTCAGGAGCCGGGTGATGTTTGTGAGATCGAGTCTGACCCTTGGACAGGCGCCCAAGATGGTTACGTTTTGAACCCGATTAAATATCGGATGGCAGCCCAAGAGCAGCATTCCGCCACCGTTGAGATGTCATTCACGCTAGCTTTGGATGAGCACGCAAAGAAAGGAGAGTCCAAAACAGTGCAGATTAAGCTAGTGCATCCCACCGACGATGGTTGCTGGCTTCTAGACGACATAGTTCATGGTAAGGACTCGTTTAAGACCGGTTTGGCTACATGGCCTTACTACGGCGCCCAATAGCACGTAAGCCCAACAATGCGCTCTGCGCGAAGAACCATGGCAAATGTTGGCGAACAGTGACGTCTGAATGGGCTCACGAAGACCGTTTAGCTAATCCGGAGCGGCAAATTCAGATTCGGACAGGCACGCCAAGGCCGCGTCCGATAAAGCCGAAGCAACCGGCGATGTTCACTAGGCCCAAATGCAGCTTGGGCATTCGAATATGGCCATGACCGAGTGCTATGTCCGGGATCGTCGCGGTAGCGTGGTTTCGGCGACAAGATGATGCCTGCGTTCGGGAACTTGCCCGATGCTCGCAGCATCGTGAGGCCGGCGGGTATCGGCCAGAGACGGAAACCGCCGGACAAAATTGGGACAGCACGAAGCAGACGCTCGATCTGGCTTATCTGCGAAAAGGGGAGCGTAGGTGCTTGTCGCGGAAAATACTTTCTTAGGCGTACTCAGATCAAACTGCAAGTCGCGTCATTTGCGTTATTGCATCACTGCGATGTCACATGAGCTGCATGAGGTTACTTGACATGAGTGCGAGAGAATGCATTTTTCAATTGTTGCTGATCGTGATTCCCGCGGTCGTGCTGTCGCTGATCAATAAGACGAAATCGCGCTGATGTATGCCGCGCATTTCGCAGCTGCCCTTGCGATAAAGGGCCTAGCGCCGAGGACGTCCGCTTGGGCTCTTCTCTGCGGTGCGTTCATTCCCGATTTCCTTTGGATAGGGCTTGCGGCTGTCGGTGTGGAACCAGCCGATTCCAAAATCTTTTTCGACGATTGGTCCCACTCACTTGCCTCAATCACGCTGGAAGCCACAATCTTCGCGTTCTTGTTCTACAGGCGCGGACCACGTGTTTTCGTCCCTGCATGGCTTGCGGTGTTTTCGCATTTCGTTCTTGATTTCCTAATTCATCCGCAGCCTCTCGCTCTCTATCCACATTCGTCGATTCATCTCGGATGGGACTTGTGGAGTTGGGGATTGTCCAAAGCATTTCTGGGTGCCACGCACTATTGGTGGATCCAGTTCGCAGTGATACTGGCCCTCCTTGCAATCTATTCGACGGGTGCAAGAAAGAGCGGAATCCCGGCTAATCTGGTCGCAGCAAGCTGCGTTACCGTCATTGGACTCCATTTCATTCTGTAGCCGATGGTAGTAAGCAGCACAGCCACAGCTGACGTATCGCAACATCATGTTGCAACTCCGGGAGCATGTCCCCGGCGAATTGGTAATTTACGCTGCGATTGGCATTCGGGAGAAGACGTGACCATTTATCTTGCTGTCCGAATTTTCTCTCAATTTTCGGATTGGACGCAGCTGATTGTCCGTCAGATAAAAGAAGCGCCGGAAGGGGGAACGTCTTCCGGCGCAGGTGTTTTGCATTTGCCCCTAGGGCAAGAGCCGTCCCTAGGCCGTGTTTGACCTTTGGTTCGCGGCGCTCACGCGCGGCGTTTGCGGACCCTATGGCCGCTACCTGATTATGCATATCCCCGAATGGATCATCCATTGGGGAAAACCACCAAAGAATTCACGGCATGATAAAAGTGCGGGTTGACGAAGACGCAGGAAGCCTTGCGGACTAGGCGCTCTGCTGAACATGCCGTCGATCAACATGGCCCATGGACATACCTGCCGATACGCCATGAGCTTGACCTGAATTTTCCGATAAAGAGAGCCCGCTCGCGCGGGCTCAAATCGATCCACGGTCTATTTGCCGTCGTGGTGTTATTGTTTGTCGCTATCGTGGTCGTGCCTGTAGTGCGAGATCACGTAGTCGAGTCGCTCGTACGGACGATCCGTATCCAGCTCGATCATCACGCCGCCATTGCGCACGAAAGGCTGCACGTCAGGCGGCAGTATGGCACCTGATTGCCACCGGCCATCGGCCCGCCAGTAGTAGGTCTTTGTATCAGGTGCAAAAAAGATGTCGTCGTCTGCGTAGTAGACGTAGTGATGCTTCGTCGTCGTCGTGGTTGTTGTAGTAGTCGTAGCACCATTGTCGGAAGTCGTGCGCTCCGTGGTGGTCGTCTGTTGTGTTATAGGCTCATCGGTCTTGTAGTGATTTAACACATAGTCGTTGCGCTCGAACGGACGCATGGTGTCAAGCTCGATATCGACGCCACCTTTTCCGATGTAGCGATGATACTCGGCCGGCAAGATCGGGCCAGATTGCCATACTCCGTTATCCAGCCAGAAGTACGTCTCGGTTTCGGGTGAGAAGTAGATGTCGTGGTCGCGATAAAAGACATAGTGATGCACGTCCTTTTTGACCATCACCGTAGTGTCGTCAGCGAGTGCTGGCAACGCCACGGAGATAGCGAGCGCCATTGCGGCAACTTTGACGTAGTTATGATGAATGCTCATGGTTTCCTCCTGGATCGCCTAAGGCGAAGGTTTCAAGGTCGCGTAAAACATCTTGCGGACCATTGAGAACATAAGGTGTGCCTGCGGGCACACCGCGATATTTAGTTTTCCGCCACGGGCGGACGGGGTATTAAAACCCGCCTGGCCGGCGAGAAAACTAGGCGATGAGATGATCGCCCACGTGCGTCTGAAAACCTGCAGAGTCCTGTGCGCACGCCACAGCTGACTCAAACGTAGACCCTACTCCGACGCGATGAACCTGCAATAAATTGGGGCCGCAGTGCAGGCATGAATCCGGCGTCGATTTGGCACGAGTAGTCAGTTGCTGCAGTGGCAGGTTGGAATTCGCAACGCGAACCTCAACCTTTGCTGAATGCCGGAATCAGCGGAGCTGTCAACGACTCGCGATGTCGCAAATCACGCTGCATGCAACTGAGGCTCGGCGTTAATAAGATCTTGTCAAATGTACATTTTCCTTTTGCGCAAAATGCTACATGAACTTGAATTCAACAGACATGCATATTCAGAATGAATTCAGTAGCGTCGGCCTAGGTTTGCTATACGAGTCGGACGAGGGCGTTATGCCTTGGCGGATATCGTGCAGGAGCGTTATGGAAGTGCCAAGGACGAAACGGCAAGGTGGATCAGGGAATCTCGGAAGGGACTGTCATTCATTGTCAGCGACAGGGACGCCGCCAGGCAGGCCAGCGGGAAGCGGCGTTGGTGCTGTCTCCAGCTCGGTCGGAAGAATTGCAAACGTTTTCGATTTTTCTACAACGAAAGGAGAATCAATCATGAAGCAGTTCAATCTCACCATGCTACTGGCCGGCATGACGCTCGCGCTGGCCGGATTGTTTTCCTCTACGCAGGTTCGGGCGGTAAGTGCTGACCTGGACTGCAATCTGCGCTTTTCGCTGACTGGGTGGTCAGCCATCTACAAGCACGCCGAAGGACATGGCATGGTCAATTGCGCCGACGGTACGTCGATGCCCGTGAATATCGAAGCCAAGGGCGCCGGCCTGACGATCGGCAGGTCCAAGGTGGACGGTGGCACCGGGCACTTTACGGACGTGCACTCGATTGGCGATGTGCTCGGCTCGTATGCGGAAGGCGAAGCGCACGCCGGCATCGTCAAATCCGGTACCGCGCAGGTGTTGACCAAGGGCACGGTATCACTCGCACTGGCGGGTGCCGGTGAAGGCGTCGATCTCGGCATCGACATAGGTGCATTCACACTCAAACCCGCCCAATAAGCCAAGCCTGAAACTTTGCCGCGGCGCCTGGGTGGGGTGCCGCGGCAATCCGATCACGGGGAATCGAGCCCCTTTTGAGTATGTGAATTCCATTGCAGGAAATTTCACAGCGAGTCCGCATTCGTACGTTCTCGCAATGGCCACACAACTTCACGCCTCTGTCGGGCAAAGGTTGTCATTGTTCGATGACGTTTGACCAGATTCACCCATCCATGCAGCCCTGGATCGATACAGGTGTTCTGGCATCGATTTCTGTGATCGATGGATAACTCAGCGTCGGGCCCGGCTTGAAGGCTGGTATCGGCGACGATACGCCACCGCGCGATACGGCTTATGAAGGCGTCGCGCCGAGCGCCGTGTACCAATACGCAATGCGTTTGCGGATATCGCTGATTCCTTCCGCGCCGTGATCGTCGCGTGAGTGGTGCCGGGATTTCAAAGGCTGCGCACACAGCGCTTGCGCAACAGCGTCTTCGGTACACTCCTCGGATTGTCGCAGCCTCTTTCAAACGTCGGTAGCTGTCTCATTTATCAATGGGCCAAGGATAGGCTGTCGAGCACGGGGACCAAAAGTCTGTCGCATCACTTGCCGCGCTTCGCGAATAAGCGCACGCTCATCATCTATAGGGTGGCACATGAGAGTTGCTGTCTTGGCGGTTCCCGGCATTGACTTCGCCGGAGCAGCCGCAGATCATCGTTCCTTTGGAGGTGGACCATGGCTGAGTATCAGGCTCGCTGCTTTTGCGGCGCAGTTGAATTCTCGGTAACCGGCGAGCCGGTGGCGATGGGTTACTGTCATTGCGAGTCGTGCCGTCACTGGTCGGCTGGCCCGGTCAACGCATTCACCCTGTGGCAACCCAATGCCGTCAAGGTCACCAAGGGCGCGGATCAGATCGGCACCTACAACAAGACTCCGGTCAGCTATCGCAAGGCGTGCAAGGTCTGCGGTGGCCACCTGTTCTCCGAGCACCCGCCACTGAAGCTCACGGACGTACCCGCAGCGATGCTGCCACCCGCGGCTTTCAAACCGGCGGTGCACGTCAACTACCAGGAGACCGTGCTGCGTATGCGGGACGGTCTGCCAAAGCTGAAGGACTTCCCGAAGGAAATGGGTGGATCGGGCGAAGTGCTCGCGGAGTAAAGCGGCTTCAGGCGGTTTTCCCAGCGCGCAACTCCAGTTCGTCCACTACAGTCTGGTGCAGAATATACTTCTGAACCTTCCCCGTAACCGTCATCCGTAACCCATCGACGAAACAGAAATACTGCGACACCTTGCAGTGCGCGATCTCGCCGCGGCAGAACTCGCGTAATTCGTCCTTGATCCGCGGTAGCCCCGGGCTTGAGAATCACGCCCGAACGGCACCTGCCGAAACAATGTAAAACGCTTATCCTGCAATCCTGCTCATGGCGCAAAGCGAGATCAGCTCGATGACAGATCGTATTCGTGATTTCTCGCCGCAAACCTATGCGCGCATCGCCGGCGCGCTCTATCTGATCAACATCGCGGCCGGCTTGCTTGGCGAGATGTTCGTCCGCAACGCGCTGATCGTCTCCGGCAATGCCACTGCCACTGCTGCCAACATTGCGCAATCTCCATTGCTATGGCGTATCGGCATTGCCGGCGATCTGATCATGCAGGCAACGGACGTCCCGTTGATGATGATCTTCTATGTATTGCTCAGCCCGGTGAACAGGAATCTCGCTCTGACGGCGTTGTTGTTCACGCTGGTGCAGACCGCGTCCCTGGTGGCGAACAAAATAAACTTGATGATGCCGCTGTTCCTGTCGGCCGATGCGGAATATCTGAAGGCGTTCACGCCGGATCAACTGCATGCGCTCGCCTATGTCGCGATTGAGGCGCATGAGCACGGTTTCGGCATCGGGCTGATATTTTTCGGATTCGAATGCTTGATCACGGGCTACCTGATTTTCAAATCGGGCTATCTACCCAAGATGCTTGGCGTCGCGATCCAGATCGCCGGCGTGTGTTATCTGATCAACAGCTTTGCGCTGATCCTGGCCCCAGTCGTGGCGGAAGTGCTCTTCCCGGCGATCTTGCTGCCATGCTTTTTAGCCGAACTGTCGTTCTGCCTATGGCTTCTCTTGAAGGGCATCGACGTGTCGAAATGGGAGGCGCGGACGCGTGCTTGGCGGCCGCCACTTGGCGAACAACGCACAGAGCTCCGCAGCTGATCGAACGCCCGCTTTGGGTCGCCAACGGTCAGACGCAGTCGTCCGCCTTTGGCCAATTGCGGACACAATCGGTTGACAATTCTCCACCGCGCAGCGGGCGCGTCGGCTAGCTTTGTTGGAACATGCACTTGTGCGCGTGCGATGATGGCCAATTGAGTGCACACTATCGACTGCTCCATTGCCCGCTGTCTGAAACGCTGGACGGTAAGTAGGTGAAGCATTTCGGTCTTCGCCCGTGGCATGATTGTCGCTAAAAGCTTTGGCTCATTCCGAGCCGACGTATTTCTTCCAAGCGAGAGGAAACCCCATGGCAATGCACGTTTTGACCCAGCGTCAATGGCTGACGCATCGCCCGGTGATGCTCCTGGGAGCAGCATTGGCATGTTTCCTGGCCGCCTCGGTGCATGCCGACACGACAACGCTTACCGTGGCAAACGCCACCAAAGGCACCAGCAGCAGTCCTGTCACGATGTTGTTTCCGGTGACGCGCAGCGGGGATATAGGCTACGAGGCTGTGCTGAACTATCACACCATGGACGGCACGGCGTTCGCCGGCACGGATTACACCGCGGCCACCAGCAACGTGGTCATACCGGAGGGGTCGACCACGACAACCGTTCCTGTCACGCTGCCACCCAATACCGGCAACGGCACCAGCCTGACTTTCCAGTTGTTGCTCGATAGCGCGACCGGTATCGGCCCAGTGCCGAACTTCGCCATCCAGCAGACGTTTAGTACGGGATCGGGACCCACATTCGTCGTCATGGCCGACATCAATGGCGACGGTAAAAAGGACCTGATCGTCACGAACGGTAATAACAACACGGTCTCGGTGCTGCTCAATACCACCGCGCCCGGCGCCACCATGCCGACCTTCGCAACCCAGCAGACCTTCGCCACCGGGTCGTACCCGATTTCTGTGACCGCCGCTGACGTCAATGGCGACGGCAAACTCGACCTGATCGTGACGAACGATGGCGACAACACGGTCTCGGTGCTGCTCAACACCACGGCGTCCGGCGCCACCACGCCGAGCTTTAGCGCTCGGCAGACCTTCGCCACGGGAACGGGTGCAACTTCCATCACTACCGCCGATGTCAATGGCGATGGCAGACCCGACCTCATTGTGACGAACTTGGATGACAACACGGTCTCGGTGCTGCTCAATACCACAGCGCCCGGCGCCACCACGGCGAGCTTTGCCACTCAGCAGACTTTTGCGACGGGAGGGCTTCCCAACTCCGCAATCGCCACCGATATCAATGGCGACGGCAAACCCGACCTGATCGTGGCGAATGTCCTCGACAACACCGTTTCCGTGCTGCTTAACACCACCGCACCCGGCGCCACCACGCCGAGCTTTGCCGCGCAGCAGACCTTCGCCACGGGAACGAGTCCGAATTCCGTCACCGCCATCGATGTCAATGGCGACGGCAAACCCGACCTGATCGTGACGAACCAGGGCGACAACACGGTCTCGGTGCTGATCAACACCACCGCGCCCGGCGCCACCACGCCGAGCTTTGCCGCTCAGCAGGCCTTCGCAACAGGATCGAATCCCCAATCTGTCATCGCCGTCGATGTGAATGGCGACGGTAAACCCGATCTGATCGTGTCGAATTTCAACGACCACACCGTTTCCGTGTTGTCCAACACTACTGCGCCCGGCACCACCACGCCGAGCTTTTCCGCTCAGCAAACCTTCTCCGCGGGAACGGGAGCGCTTTCGGTTGCTGTCGCCGATATCAATGGTGACGGCAAGCCCGACCTGACCGTGGTGAACAGTAGTAACGCAACCGTTTCGGTACTGCTCAATACCACCGCGGCGCCGACGGCGACACCGAATTTTGCCAACCAGCAGACCTTCGCCGCGGGGTCGGCTCCGTACTCCGTCGTCGCCGCTGACGTAAACGGCGACGGCAAACCCGACCTGATCGTGGCGAACAACACTTACCCCAACGGCTCCGTTTCCGTAATGCTCAACACCAGTGCTGTGGGCGCCACGCCGCCGAGCTTTGCGGCTCCGCAGACGTTCGCCACGGGAAGGTCTCCGTATAACGCGGTCGTCGCCGATCTCAACGGTGACGGCAAACCCGATCTCATCACGTCAAACAGTTCGGACAGCACGGTTTCGGTTCTACTCAACACCACCGCGCCCGGCGCCACCACGCTGACCTTCGCTACGCAGCAGACTTTTGCGGCGATGTATCCGACGACGGTGACTGTGGCCGATGTGAACGGTGACGGCAAACCGGATTTGATTGTGGCGGACGATTTCGGCCCTAGCGGCAACACCGTCTCAGTGCTGCTCAATACCACTGCGCCCGGCGCCACCACCCCGACTTTTGCTACTGCACAGACCTTCCCCACGGGGGGATATCCGTATGGTGTCGTCGCCGCCGATGTGAATGGCGACGGTAAACCCGACCTGATCGTGACGAACGAGGGCGACGCCACTGTCTCCGTGCTGCTCAATACTACCGCGCCCGGCGCCACCACGCCGAGCTTTGCGCCCCAGCAGGCGTTTGCCACGGGATCGTATCCCGTTTCGGTTGCCGTTGCCGATGTCAATGGCGACGGCAAACCCGATCTGATCGTGACGAGCGAAGGTATAGCCAGCACCGTCTCGGTACTGCTCAACACCACTGCACCCGGCGCCACCACGCCGAGCTTTGCGCCCCAGCAGACCTTCGCGACGGGAACGAATTCCGATTCCGTCACTGTCGCCGATGTGAACGGCGACGGCAGACCCGATTTGATTGTGGCGAATTACAACGATGGTACTGTCTCAGTGTTGCTCAACACTACCTTGCCCGGCGCCACGACGGCGAGCTTTGCTGCTCAACAGACCTTTGCTACGGGAGCGTATCTCTATGCCGTCACCGCCGCAGATATCAACGGCGACGGCGAACCCGACGTGATCACGGCGAATTGGGGGCAGGGCAACGGCAATACGGTCTCTGTGCTGCTCAACACGCAGTATCAAGCAGTGTTCGCCGGCAGCCCAGCGACGGGCACAATTGTCCACGACTATATTTTTGCGAACGGATTCGAGTAGCGCGAAGCACCGACCACTGAGTCCAGTGCAGATGTGCCCGCTTGGGTCGAATCGTCCCTGGCGGGAGGCGTTTGTGACGAATATACGACGCTCGACCGAGCACGAATTGGGTGTGCGAAAACCGGCACCCACATGAGACCGCCTAGGTCGACAGGAGTCGCTCGTACATACAAAAATGTCAGGAAATATCTTCCCTGTTACCAGGGAATGGAGTGTAGAGACGAGTTCAGGGTAGACTGCACCCACCGTCACGCTGGCAACGCGCCGGCCGCGACTCCGGCAGTTCATCCATGAACCCGATCTCTATAGCTCCGATCTCCGTTCCCGTTTCCTTCGGCGAGCTGATCGACAAGATCACCATCCTCGAAATCAAGGCTGCACGCATGCACGACGCGGCCAAGCTCGCCAATGTGCGCACCGAACTCCATCTGCTGAATGCGACCTGGTCGCAGAATCCTGCATCGCGCACGGATATCGGTGCCGAGCGCGCACGGCTCAAGGCGGTCAATGAAACCCTGTGGGATATCGAGGATCGCATCCGGGTGAAGGAGAAGGCGCAGGCGTTCGATGCAGAGTTTGTCGAACTGGCACGCTCGGTCTACTTCCGCAACGACGAACGCGCGGCGTTCAAGCGCGAAATCAATCTCAAGCTTGGATCGCAGCTGGTCGAGGAAAAATCGTACCAGGACTACCGCACTCCGGTAGGCGGCTGAGTTCGTCCGTTGCGCCATTGCGCGAAGGCTTCGAGCCGCTCGATCACATCGTCGATCTCGATCAGATCCGTCACTCCGGGATACTCGAGCTTGGTGCCCCAGGCGAGATCCGCCGCGGGCTTGCCGCGGAACTTGCGTGCTGCGGCATCGTAACGATCCACGCACCAGCGGCGATCGGAATATGGCCCGGAACGCTGTGGATTGCTCGCCGCATGCAGACCCAGCACGGGTGCGCCGACGGCGTTGGCCATATGCATCGGTCCGGAATCGGGTGTCAGTACCAGGCTCGCGCGGCGCGCGAGTGCGAGAAATTGCTTGAGCGTGTCCTTGCCGATCAGATCGATCGGTTTGTTTTTCGTTTTCCCCAGGATTGCGTCGCCGAATTCGCGTTCGTAGGCACTTGGTCCTCCGCACAATGCAATACGCCAGCCGAGCTTTGCGACGGCGTGATCGATCACGGCGGCGTAGCGTTCCGGTCGCCAGTTGCGCACGGGATGGCTGGAGCAGGGGCTGATCAGCAGGGTGGGTGCATCGCCAGGCAGGTGCCGTGTGGCGAATTCATCGGCTTCGGCGGCAACCGGAATATCCCAGCGCACCTGCGTCTGTTTCAGACCGAGTGGTTCGAGAAAGCTCGCCATCGCGTCGAG
Source organism: uncultured Gammaproteobacteria bacterium (assembly GCA_963804695.1). Lineage (GTDB taxonomy): Bacteria > Pseudomonadota > Gammaproteobacteria > Xanthomonadales > Rhodanobacteraceae > Rudaea. The sequence continues at coordinate 1,093,012 of CAWDRH010000003.1, read as the reverse complement.
TACGTGTTCGCCACGGCGAGATTCGATGCGGTGATTGATAAAAAAGCCATGCAGATCCTTCGATCTCGCGCGGTCGTAGCCGATGCGCAGCGGCGCACGTACGCAGGTGCTGAGCAGGTTCGCGCGCAGTGCCACTTGCAGATGCAGCAGGGCATCGAAACGGCGGCCGGCAAGCCGGGCACGGACGGCGTTGAATCCTGACCAGCCTGCGGATTTGTCGAACACGACAAAATCGACACCGGCGATATCGCCAACGAGTTTGTGTTCGAGTTTGCCGACGATCCAGGTCAGCCGTGTCTGCGGCCACTGCGCCTGCAGCGTGTGCACGATGGGTACGACGTGAGTGACGTCGCCGATGGCCGAGGTGCGCAACAGGCAGATCGATTGTGGCTGATGGGTGGCGGAAAATGGCGCGGATGACATGCAGGCTTGCTAAACTCGCAGGGTGACAGGGCCGAGGCAATGATCCAGGCGCAAATCCAGACGATCGCCGATGGTGCGATTGTGTTCGACGCAGGCGTCGCGGCACAAGCTGGCGGTAGAGATCAGGCCCGGTTCAATCCGGACTGGTTCGAGGCGGTGCATTGGCGCAGCCAGGCCCGCGCTGCGGAGCTGGGTGGTGGCCGCGGCGGCGTGACTGCGATCGATGCGCCGTTCGGCCGCGCCGTACTGCGGCACTATCGCCGCGGCGGCATGGCTGCACGGATCATGGGCGACCGCTATCTGTGGACCGGCGCTGATCGCACGCGTAGTTTTGCCGAATTCCGGATGTTGGTCGTCTTGCATGATCGGGGCCTGTCCGTGCCCGCACCTGTGGCCGCGCGTTACCGGCGCGATGGTGTGCATTATCGTGCCGATCTGATCACGCGCCGAATCGAGGACTCGGCCACTCTCGCGCAATTGCATGCGGATGCGCGTTGTGACATGGATGTCGCCACACGTGTCGGCACGTCGATTGCGGAATTCCACGCGGCGGGCGCGTATCACGCCGACCTGAATGCGCACAATGTGCTGTTGACAGCGGACAAGGTGTGGTTGGTGGATTTCGATCGCGGCGAATTGCGCACGCCGGCACGCGCATGGCAATTGGCGAACCTGGCGCGTCTGCGGCGATCGCTGTGCAAGCTCGGCGCGGCCGGTGACGATGAGACGATATTCGAACGTGGCTGGTGGACTCCGCTGATGGCGGCCTACGAGCGCCGCTTCGGCGAACTGGAACACGAACGAGGTCTGGCGGTATGAGTTATGCGCTGCGTTTTCTCGGCGTTGGTTCGGCGCAGGCGGTAGAACTGGGATCTTCCGGCGCCGTACTCGAATGCGATGGCGAGCCTGTGCTGCTGATCGATTGCGGTCCGGAAACGCTGACGCGCTTCCTCGATGAGTATGGTGATGTGCCGCGTGCCGTCTACGTCACGCACACGCATATGGACCATGTCGCCGGTCTGGAACGCCTGTTCTATCGTGCGTATTTCGACGCGGCACTGAAGGGAAATATAACCTTGTTTGCACATGCGACCCTGGTGCCGCATCTGCAAAGCCGCGTTGCGGATTATCCGAATGTCGTTGCCGAAGGCGGCGCGAATTTCTGGGATGGATTCCGGTTGATACCGTGTTCGCGCGGTTTCTGGCATCGCGGCTTGTGGTTCGATGTGTTCGCCACCCGCCATCATGCGCCGATGACTTCATTCGGCGTCGCCTTGCACGGTGCCTTCGCCTGGACCGGCGATACCCGCCCGATTCCGGAGATGTTGGCGCAGTACGCGCCTGCTCCGGCATTGATCGCACACGACTGTGCGCTTCACCGCAATCCTTCGCATACCGGTGTCGATGATCTCGAGCGCGAGTACACAAGTGAACAACGCTCACGCATGGCGCTGTACCATTATGGCAGCGCGGCAGATGGCGTCGCGTTGGCAGCGCGTGGTTACCGCATTGCCCAGCGCGATGAGCGTTTCGTCCTGCCGGAACCTGTGCCCCAGGGCGTGCCGGGCGGCGAGGTTCATGCATGAGCGTTGCGCCGATACCGCATACCTTGGTCGAGACCGCGCCGCGCGATGCGCTGGCGCGACCGCTGCACGATCTGCGCATTTCCGTCATCGACCGCTGCAATTTCCGCTGTCCGTATTGCATGCCGGAAGATCAGTATGCGCACGATCACGTCTTTCTGGCGAAGGATGCACGCCTGCGTTTCGAGGAAATTGAGCGCATTGCACGCTCTTTCGTGAGTCTGGGCGTTCGTAAGCTGCGCCTGACCGGTGGCGAGCCGCTATTGCGCCGCGATTTGCCGGAACTGGTACGCCTGCTTGCCAAGATTCCACATGCGGACGATTTCGCCTTGACCACCAATGGCGTCCTGTTGCCACGACTCGCACAGCCGTTGCGCGATGCCGGATTGCAACGTTTGACGATTTCGCTGGATACGCTCGATCCGGCGACGTTCCGACAATTGTCCGGTGGTCGTGGCGAAGTCGACGAGGTGCTGGCGGGAATAGCTGCGGCTGAGCAGGCAGGATTTTCCCGCATCAAGCTCAACTGCGTCGTCATGCGCGACATCAACGACGCGCAGATTTTCGGGTTGCTCGAACGCTTTCGTGGCACTGGTCACAGCGTGCGCTTCATCGAATACATGGATGTCGGTACCATCAATGGCTGGCGCAGCGAGCGGGTGGTGCCAAGCGCCGAATTGTTCGCGCGCATCCACGCACGCTGGCCGTTGCGGCCCGTGCAACGCGGCTATCGCGGCGAGGTCGCCGTACGTTACACCTTTGCCGATGGTGCAGGCGAGATCGGTTTCATCAGCTCGGTGTCGCAGCCGTTTTGTGGCAATTGCACGCGCGCACGCCTTTCCGCTGACGGAAAACTCTACACTTGCCTGTTCGCGCGTACCGGTCACGATCTGCGCGGGCCGCTGCGTGCCGGCGCCGACGATGCCGAGTTGGCAGCGCTGATTGCGCAACGATGGCGACGGCGCGAGGATCGTTACAGCGAACACCGTGCCGAATTGCGTGCGGCGGGAGCCATGGAAAAAGTGGAAATGTATGCCATCGGCGGGTAAGAAGAAAAACAAGCCGGAACGTCTGAGTCACGTTGGCGCAAACGGACGGCCGCGCATGGTCGACGTCGGCACCAAGGTGGCGACCGCGCGCCACGCAGCGGCGCAGGCGATCGTGCGTTTTCCCGCGGCAGTCGCACACTCCTTGCGCGCGGGTGGCATGCGCGCGAAAAAAGGCCCGATCATCGACACCGCGATCATTGCCGGGACGCTGGCAGTCAAACGCACGCACGAATTGATTCCTTTCTGTCACCCACTGGCGATCGAGAAATGCGATTTCGCGGTCGAATTCGCGTCTGCGACTGAGCTGACAATCCGCTGCGAAGTTTCCATCACGCACAAGACCGGCGTGGAGATGGAAGCGCTGACCGGCGCCATGGTCGCCGCCCTGACTGTCTACGATATGTGCAAGGCACTGTCGCACGAAATCGTGATTGTCGATGTGCGCCTGCTGGAGAAATCCGGCGGCAAACGGCGCGTGCGCAAGGGCAAGGTCGTGCCATGAATTACCGGATTTTATACTTTGCCGCATTGCGCGACGCGGCCGGTTGCGAACACGAGCCGGTCGATGCGATCACGACGGATGCGCGCGTGCTGTACGCGGAACTTCGGCACAAGCATGGCTTCGGATTCGGTCACGAACGGTTGCGTGTCGCCGTCAATGGCGAGTTCGCCGGCTGGGATCGTGCCTTGGCCGATGGCGACGAAGTGGCCTTTATCCCCCCCGTCTCCGGTGGTTGACGGCGTAGTGCGATGAGTGCGTTCCGGCTCAGTGGCACACCCATCGATATCGCCGCATTGGCGCGCGATCTCGCGCATGCTGGCACCGGTGCCTGTGTCAGCTTCGAGGGTTGGGTGCGTAATCGCAACGACGGCCGTGTGGTTTGCGCGCTGGTGTATCAGGCATACCTTTCCTTGGCTGAAGCTGAAGGTGCACGCATCGTCGCCGAAGCAATGCAGCAATTTGCCATCGTGGACGCACGCTGCGTGCATCGTGTCGGCCTGCTGCAGGTCGGAGATCTCGCCGTTTGGGTCGGAGTCAGCGCCGCGCATCGCGAGGCGGCTTTCACCGCCTGCCGTTACATCATCGACGAAGTGAAAAAGCGCGTACCGATCTGGAAGAACGAGCGCTACGCCGACGGTGACTCGGGCTGGCTGCATCCGGACAACACGCCAGTCGATCCGGTCGTGCGCACCGCACCGGACGTGTAATGCCTGGTGCCTTGCGCCGGTCTTCAACGACGTTCACAGCCGCGTAACGGCGGAAGTGTCGAAGTGTAATGACCCGATTCCGGGAGTTCGTCATGAACAAAAAATCAAAGCATTCCAAGCCGGATTTAGTCCGGGCCGATCCAGTCCGGGCCGATCCAGTCCGCCGGCAACTGCTGCTTGCAACTGGAGCGATCGCAGCTGGCGCACTGTTCCTGAAACTGTGCCTACCGGGCATGGGCACGGCCCACGCTGCGGACAAGGAATCGTTCGAGGTGAACCATACCGATGCCGAATGGCAGTCTTTGCTGACGCCGGAGCAATATTCGGTCCTGCGTCAGGAAGGCACGGAGCGACCGTTCAGCAGCCCGCTTGATCACGAAAAGCGTCGCGGGATCTTCGCCTGCGCGGGCTGCGAACTCGATCTTTTTTCTTCCGACACCAAGTTCGATAGCGGCACCGGCTGGCCGAGTTTCTGGAAGCCGCTCCCGCATGCCGTCGGCGAGCGGAGCGATACTTCGTTGGGCATGGTGCGCGACGAAATCCATTGCCGGCGCTGCGGCGGCCATCTCGGTCACGTCTTCGATGACGGCCCACCGCCCACCGGTTTGCGCTATTGCATGAACGGCGCGGCGCTAACATTCAAGCCGGCTGCGTAAGTGCGCCCCATATCTCTCTTGGATTTTTCTCCTTGGATTTTACGGAAAACTGATGGCTAATCTCGGTGTGCGGAACAGGCTGGCTTTGGTTTCCTTGCTCGTTGCTGCCTTGCTGATCCTGTTCGGAATGATGCCATTCCGGTCGGGCTTTGCGACGACCGCGGCACCCGAGATTGCGCGTCCTGGTCTGCAATGGTTCAACGTTGCCGCGCCCATACCGATCGCGTCGTTGCGCGGGCGCGTCGTCATCCTCGACTTCTGGACGGAAGGCTGCATCAACTGCATCCATATCATTCCGATCCTGAAAACGATCGAGCAGAAATATCCCGACAAGGTCGTCGTCATCGGCGTGCACTCGCCGAAATTCGACGAAGAGAAACGCGCCTCCAGTGTCGAGGACGCCATCGCACGCTATGAAATCCATCATCCGATCATTCACGATCCCGAGCTGACACTCTGGAAGGACTACGACATTCAGGCGTGGCCCACCCTGGTCATTATCGGCCCGGATGGCAATGTGCTCGCCCAACTGCCTGGCGAACCGAATCCAGTGGCGTTCGAAAAATCGATTGACGAACTCGTTGCGATCGCGGGCAAATCGGGCGAACTCAAGCCGGCACATCTTCAGTTGCAGGCGGTGGAGATGCCAAAAGGCCGCTTTCTGTTTCCAGGCAAGATCAAAGCGGTACCTGGTGCGATATCGCGTTGGGCACTGGCAGACTCCGGGCACAACCAGGTCGTGCTGCTTGACGATGCGGGCAACGATCTACGGCGTTTTGGCAGCGGCAAGGCCGGTTTGAAAGATGGCAGCGCGAAGGGCGCAGCTTTCGATCACCCGCAAGGACTGATCGCCTCGAACGATGCGATTTTCGTTGCTGATACCGGCAATCACGCCATTCGACGCATCGATCTGAAGACTGATGCTGTCACGACGCTGGCCGGAACGGGAGGACGCGGCACGATTCTGACCAGCGATCCGCAGCCGGGCATTTCCACTGCGCTGGCGTCGCCGTGGGATCTGGAGAAACAGGGCGAGCACCTGTTCTTCGCCAACGCCGGTACGCACCAGATTGGTGTGCTTGATCTGAAGACCGGTACGGTCGCGCGCCTGGCAGGTAGCGGCGCCGAGGATCTCGTCGCGGGCACGGCTGACAAGGCGGCATTCGCCCAACCCAGTGGCCTGTCGCTCAGCAGCGATGGTAGTACGCTTTATGTCGCCGACGCCGAAAGCTCGGCGATTCGCGCGATTGCGCTACGCAACGCGGATGCGACGAAGACGGTGGTTGGTGCCGGCCTGTTCGATTTCGGTCACGTCGACGGCGCTTTCAATGTCGCGCGACTGCAACATCCACTTGGGCTCGCGGTGGAAGGCGACCGGATTCTGGTCGCCGACACCTACAACAGCCGGATCCGCACGATCGATCTCAAGCAGAAAACCGTGTCGGAATTCGACGGTGGAAAATTCACCTGCACGGATCCGATCTGTTATCCGACACGCGAACCTGCGGGTATTGCCATCGCCGGCGCCGATCGCATATTGCTGGTGGATACCGGCAATCACCGGGTCGAGGAATATCGCCCGTCGACGAAAACTTCCCGCACCTGGGCGCGTTGAAGGATTCGAAGGAAGGCAAGCCACAATCGCCTTTGAATCTGTCGGCAAATGTTGCATCGACGATAACGATGTATCGCAGGGGGTGGCGGTCCCGCCAGCCACATCCCGGCACCCGAATCGTTCACTACCGTTGCTGCCTTCCGGCCCTGGCGGGGTTTGCAAACTATCGTCGCGGGAGAACCGACGGGACCACCGTAGAACTGGTGGCAAAGCCTGTGTCCGAAGGTGGCGGAGAGAGCGGGATTCGAACCCGCGAAGCGGTTTAACCCGCTTACACACTTTCCAGGCGTGCTCCTTCAACCACTCGGACACCTCTCCGCATGAAACCATTTTAACCGGTGCAGGGTGGGATTGCTCGTCGCATCCTGCGACCCGCCCTTCGCTATGCTCAGGGCCAGCCTGCGGCTGTCCAAATTCGTTCCCGACGAATTTGTCGAACCCGCGAAGCGGGATAAACCGCTTACACACTTTCCAAGCGTGCTCCTTCAACCACTCGGGCACCTCTCCAGATAAGGCCTTGCGTCCTGGCAAGGGGCCGCGAGGATACAAGACCGTGCCTGCGGGCACAAGGTCGAAAGCGACGGGTCTGTGGCACAATGGCTACTCACTTCGTCGAGCTTCGTGGTTCATGTCATATCAGGTTCTTGCGCGCAAATGGCGGCCGAAGAAGTTTTCCGAGCTCGTAGGCCAGGAACACGTCGTGCGCGCGCTGTGCAATGCGCTCGATTCCGATCGCATGCATCACGCCTTCCTATTCACCGGCACGCGCGGTGTCGGCAAGACCACGATCGCGCGTATCTTCGCCAAATCGCTGAACTGCGAACGCGGGCAGTCGTCGAATCCCTGTGGCGAGTGTTCGGCTTGCCGCGACATCGATGCTGGCCGTTTCATGGACATGATCGAGATCGACGCGGCCAGCAATACCGGTGTCGACGATGTGCGCGAGGTGATCGAGAACGCGCAGTACACACCGTCGCGCGGCCGCTTCAAGGTGTATCTGATCGACGAAGTGCACATGCTCAGCAAATCGGCCTTCAACGCCTTGCTGAAGACGCTGGAAGAGCCGCCGGAGCATGTGAAATTCCTGCTTGCCACGACCGACCCGCAGCGGCTGCCGGTGACAGTGCTGTCGCGGTGTCTCAAGTTCAATCTCAAACGCCTGCTGCCGGAGCAGATCACTGGCCAGATGCGGCATATTCTCGACGCCGAAATGGTCGTATACGAAGCGCCGGCGCTGGACGAACTCGCGCGTGCCGCTGATGGTTCGTTGCGCGATGGCTTGTCGCTGCTCGACCAGGCCATTGCTTACGGTGCAGGCAGCGTGCACGCGGGCGACGTGCGCACGATGCTGGGTACGATCGAACGCGGCCGGGTATTCGCCTTGATCGAAGCGGTGCAGGCGGCCGATGGCGCGAAACTCATGCACGAGATCGATCGGCTGGCGGAATTCTCGCCGGATTTCGCCGCTGTGCTCGACGAAGTTGCCGGCGCCCTGCACAGGATTCAGCTTCGGCAACTGGTTGCCGGCCAGGATAATGTCGATCCGGATGGCAACGCGGTAATCGAAGCATTGGCGGCTTCGCTGTCGCCGGAAGAGACTCAGCTTTTCTATCAGCTTGCGATTGCGGGCCGTCGCGATCTGCCGCTGGCGCCGACGCCGCGTGCCGGATTCGAGATGACGCTGTTGCGCATGCTTGCGTTTCGCCCGGCGCAGGCAACCGTTCCAGCACCACGCCCTGCGGCAAGTGCGACGGTGCCGACTCCTGTGCCGCCGCGCCGCGTCGCCGAATCGCGCGTAGAACAGAAAACGCAGCAAAGTGTACAAAGTACGCCACGCGTCGATGCGGGCGCCGGCGTACAAGCCGCGGCCGCCGGCGATTGGCCGGCGCTGATCCAGACAGCCGGCTTGCGCGGGCCGGTTGGCCAGCTTGCCCAGCACGCCGCCCTGATCGCTATTGAAAAAGGTTGCGTGCGGCTGGCGCTGAAATCCGAGTTCGAGCATCTGATCTCGCCGCCGCTGATCGAACAGATGCAGGAAAAGCTCGGTGCGACGCTTGGCTACACAGTGAAGGTGCGCTTCGAGAAATCCGCCGTGGCCACGGAAACGCCGGCCGACGCCAGCGCTCGCACGCGCTCGAATCGACAGCAGGCGGCCGAGCAGGCCATCGGCGACGATCCGTTCGTGCAGACCCTGATGCGCGACTTCGATGCGCGTGTCGTCCCCGATTCCGTCCGCCCGGAATCGATCAAGCCGGCGGCCGATGCCGGCAGAACTGCGGAGAAATAAGATGCGTGGACCGATGGCGCAACTGATGCAACAGGCGCAGCGCATGCAGGAAAACCTCAAGCGCGCGCAGGAGGAACTGGCCAAGCTCGAAGTCATCGGCCAGTCCGGCGGCGGCATGGTCAGCGTGACCATGAACGGCCGCCACGAAGTGCGCCGTGTGAACATCGATCGCAACCTTTTCGCCGACGATCCCGAGATGGCCGAGGACCTGGTCGCCGCCGCGATCAACGACGCGGTCAACAAGATTGCCGCAGCCAGTCAGCAGCAGATGAGCGATGTCACCGGCGGCATGAATCTGCCACCGGGATTTCAGTTGCCGTTTTAGCAGTCTGGTCAAAAAATGTGACTCGTCATTCCGGCATGGATTGCCGGAATCCAGTCTGCATGGATGCGAACATGCGTTGGACAAGGACATGCGCTACCTACTTTTTCTTACAATGTTGCTTGTTGCTCTCCCAGCGACTTCAGTCGAGAAATCGCAGGTCGAATTATACGTCGGCGGTGGCATTGCCAACGATGGCCCAAATTTTTGGGTAACACTATCTGATGATGGCAGCTTGGTAGTGACGAAGACTGAGCTTCCAATTGTCCCGCCCGGCGAGTTCACGAAGTCTGAGCAACATTTTCAGATCACGAGAGAAGAAGCCATTGCAATTATTCGTTTAGCTGACTCTGCTGTGGATTTCTCGAACGGATGCAAGAATGCGGCTGATGGAACCTCAGCAGAGATCCTGATCAAGCATGGAGATAAAAGCATCCAACGAGAGTGCTCCAACGCCTCCCATTGGCCGATGGGAAATCAAACCAAGCGTCTTCTCGAACAACTCAATCTGCATCTTCCCAAAGTTTTTCAAGTTGAGTAGGGTTTTGATGTTGCGTCAACGGAAAATTGAATGTCAGGCTCTCCACTCCTCAACGAATTGATCGAAGCCCTGCGCTGCCTGCCGGGAGTTGGCGCGAAAACGGCGCAGCGCATGGCATTCCATGTGCTCGAACGCGATCGAGCCGGGGCAAAACGTTTGGCGGAAAAATTGACCGCTGCCGTTGAGTGCATCGGCAACTGTTCGCGTTGCCGCACCTTCAGCGAAGACCCGGTCTGCGTGTTGTGTTCGAGCGCGTCGCGCGATGCGCAATTGCTTTGCGTGGTGGAAACTCCGGTCGATCAGCTCGCGATCGAACAGGCCACGGGTTTTCGCGGTCGCTATTTCGTTTTGCTCGGACGGCTGTCACCACTCGACGGTCTCGGCCCGAAAGAGCTGGGTCTGGATCTGCTCGCCGCGCGTCTGGCCGAAGGCGAAGTGCGTGAACTGATCGTGGCAACGAATCCCACCGTCGAAGGCGAAGCCACTGCGCATATGCTCAGCCAGATTGCGCGCAAGGCGGGTGTGCGCGCGACGCGGCTGGCGCACGGCGTGCCGCTCGGCGGCGAGCTCGAATTCATCGACCGTGGCACCCTGGCACATGCCTTCGGTGGACGGCAGAATCTCGGCGATTGAGGAGAAGACCATGGGCGACACGCTGTTCGGCAAGATCATCCGTCGCGAAATTCCCGCCGATATCGTTTACGAAGACGAGGACGTTCTCGCGTTTCGCGATATCAATCCGCAAGCGCCCGTGCACGCACTGTTCATTCCGAAGAAACCGATCGCAACGCTCAACGACGCCAGTGACTCCGACGCCCTGCTGATTGGGAAACTGGTGCTTGCGGCCTCGCGTTGGGCAAAGCAGCAAGGCTTTGCCGATGCAGGTTATCGCTGTCTGATCAATTGCAACCAGGACGGCGGCCAGACCGTACACCACCTGCATCTGCATGTGCTCGCCGGCCGGCAATTGCATTGGCCGCCGGGGTAGTGCGCGCGATCGGCACTTCGCTGACTACCAAAGTTTGAAGTGTACGGGTTCGCCGCCGTGGCCAAACCCGCAGCATGGTTGCGGCTGGAATCGCCTCAGCGATACGGCCCCCGCACGATCACCGGTGGACCCCACCAGCCTCCCCATCCACCCCAGTACGGGCCGAAGAACGGGTCGCCATACGGCCCGTATGGGCCATACGGGCCATAGTAGCCGGCGGCATACTGACGTTTTGGCCAGAGGTAGACGTTGTCGGCATCCACACGTGCATAAGTGTAATTGTAATCGCCGACCTGGTGTCGTTCGGTACCCGCCAGATGCCCGACCACGGTCAGCTCGCGGCCTTTCGTATAGACCGCCGGGTCGTAGAAACCTTTGCTGCAGGCGATGAACCGGCCGTCGCTGCGATCACGCCGGTCCGGCCGTGCATCGGCGCGTAGATCGCGCGACAGGACCTCGAAGCAGGTGGCATCGGTCTTCGGTTCGACCTTGATGATTTCGCCGCCCCAGCGCACTCGCGTACCCTGTACGTCCTGGCCGGCCGCCTGTTGCGGCGTGACTGCAGCGAAATCGTTGCCGGCGAGTTGGGCCGGCACGGTCGCGCAACCGCCGAGGGCGAGGGCGGCCACTGCGCTGAAGACGATTACTGTGATGTTGGGAATCTGGCGCATGCTCAGGTCTCCTGAAGTCTCTGGATTGTACGACGCCGAAGGGCACTTTTTCGTCGCATTCCCTCAGGTCGCGTCTGGTGGGGCGTTTACGCGCAGCGCAGCTACCGCACGCGTAAACGCGTGGACTGCTCCAGTCGAGGGTAACGCACAGGCGTAGCGCAGGCCGACATAGCTTGCGAACAGGCGCTGCAGGGCACGATTACCCGGCCAGAGGGCCTCGGCACGCGCGGCCAGGGTTTGCGGACCTTCGGCAGGAAGACTGACCGCGCCGGCGCGCTCGAGTTTGCGGCGCAGCCGGGCGAAGGCCACATCCAGAGGATCTTCCACCCGCCGTGGCGCGCGCAACACCCACCAGACGAATAGCCCGAGCAGGAGGGTGCTGACGCCGATCAGGGTCCACATCAGGTCCATGTAGTCGGCCTTGGCGATGCCGAATGGGGTGAGCAGACTTTGCTGACGCAAGGCATTGAACTGCACGATGGTATCGTTCCAGAGCCGGTTGACCACGTCGAATTGGTTGCGCAGGCCGAGCAGCCAGTTGGACTGGTACCACGGCGCGCTGTCGCCGGCGGCGGCTTGTGCGCCGAATTCAACCCGTTGCGGACTCACCGCCGCAGTGGGATCCACGCGCACCCAACCACGCCCTGCGAGCCAGACTTCCGACCAGGCATGCGCATCGGACTGGCGCACCACCAGATAATTGCCCGCGGTGTTGAAGTAGCCGCCTTGGTAGCCGGTCACCACGCGTGCGGGAATGCCGGCGGCGCGCATCAGGAAGGTGAAGGCCGAGGAGAAGTGTTCGCAGAATCCGCGCTGGGTACCGAACAGGAAATCGTCGACCGAATCGCGGCCGAGCAGCGGTGCATTCAAGGTGTAGAAAAACTTCTGATGGAAGAAATCCAGCGCCGTGCGGATGATGGCGTCGTCGTCATCGCTGAACTCTTTACGCCAGTGTTGGGCCTGTTCGCGCGCGCGGGGATCGAATCCATCCGGTAATTGCAGGGCCAGTTCGCGCTGTTGCGGATCGAGCGTGGCGTCGAGACGATACATTGGCGCGGATACGGCATGGTAGCGAAGCAGGCGATCGACCGGACTGCGGCTGACCAGGCTCATGTCTGCGCCACGCACGGCGTTGTCCGGGACCGCCACCGGCATGTCGAGGGCCAACAGCCAGCGCCGGTCGGAAGGCTCCATCGTGATGTCGTAGGCGATGGTTTTCGTGCCGACCTGCAGATCGGGCGTCAGCGGCGGACTGGCGAAGTATTCCGGACGCGACCATGTGGTGCCGTCGAAATGCCACAGCACCGGTCCGCGCCAGTACAACTGCGAATGCGGCGGTAGTGGACCATCGAAACTCACGCGAAATGCCGGGCTGTCGTCGATCAGCAACTGCTGCACCGAGCCCGGCGCCATGCGGCTGCCCAAACCTGTATGCGCCGTCGTATCCGTCGGCGCGCCCCACAAGGGCGAGCCAAGGCGTGGAAAGAACACGAAGACGCACAGCGCCAGCGGCACTGCTGTCGCCAGGGCCACGGCGCCGCTGCGCAGATCGGTTGCGAGGATAGTGCGCCCGGATCGCATCGCAGCGCCCGGCGCGACTGGCTCCAGCTCGCGCATGGCGGCGAAGAACAGGAGCAGGGCCGCGAACAGGAGCAAAGCGAGACCGAGGCCGGTGTCGAACAACAACGCGCTCATCAATACAAAACTGGCGAAGCAGAGCGCCGCACGCGCATCGCGCCGGGTTTCGGTTTCGACCAGCTTGAGCGCGAGCATGGCGCAGGCGAGTGCACTGCCGGGTTCACGGCCGAAAATATTGCCATAGTGGAAAATGATCAAAATGGGAAAAATCAGGATCAGCGGCAGTTTGATCCACACCGGCATGCGTGCGCCACCACGCCGGCGTTGCAGCCAGCGACCGATCAACAGCACGAGGATCGGCACGGAGAACAGCCACGGCAGGCGCCACAGGTGCGGCAGCACGGCGGCGAAGACACTGGCCGCGGTCAGATCGAATTGCGCCGGCGTCAGTGCTTGCACGGATGCAGGTTTCACGACGCCGCTCCGCGCATCAGGGCAAGTTCGCGCAAGCAGGCGTGGCGGTGTTCGCTGCCGAGTCCTGGTCCCAATGTGCGATCGGGCAGGCGCAAGCGGTAACGCAGCTGCGCGGCTTCGGCCATGCAGACCCATCGCGCCAATCGCGAAATGCGGCGTTCGTGGTCGAGTCCGCGCAGGCTGGCATAGTCGAGCACGACATCGCGTCCACGCAATTGTTCGAATTCCTTCACCAGCAAGCTGTCGTGACGCGCGCTGGCTTTCCAGGCGATGCTGCGCAGCGGATCGGTGGGTTGGTAGTCGCGCAGCGTCGCCAACTCGTCGCCGCTGCGACGCACGGCCCGTTGCTGCGAGTCGACGCCATCCTGCGGCAGTGGCGGTGCATTGGCTTCCAGACGCGGATAGACGAGCACGCGGTTGTCCGGATGCAGCCAACTCCAGACATGGAACAATCCGAACGGATATTCGCTGTACAGGCGGATACGGCCCATTCGTTGCCAGCCGCGCTGTGGCGCCTGCAACTCGACGTGCACACAGCCGTCATCGCCGGGCAGCAGATCGAAGATGGTTTCCCGGCCGTCGACGCCCAGGCGCAGGCTGCGCCGCGGTCGCGCATCGATGTGGAAATATAAACCAATGAGCAAAGTATCGCCGGCATGGCAAGGTTCGGCGCGCAGCGCGCGCAGTTGCACGCGGTTGATCGCGCGGAATGCCTGGAACACGCTTTGGTATGCAGCGGCCCCAAGCAGGCAGGTGAGCAGGATGGCCGGATTGTTGTTGTAGTTGAGCGCACCGAGCAGCATGACCAACAGGACTGCCGAAAACATCAGGCCGAAGCGCGCCGGCAACACATAGATGCGGTGCCGGTCGAGCAGGATAGGCAGTGGTTCCGGCTGCTTGAGCCGGGTCAGCGCAGGCAACCGGCGTTCGGCGAATTCAAGCAACCGCGGCCAACGCGAAGCGGAAGCGATCCTGGCGTTCACGCGCGCGCCTAACGCACGGGAACCCGTGCCAGAAGTTCTGCCGCAAGACGATCGCGGCCGAGATTGCTTGCAGCTGCAGGAATCAGCCGGTGTGCGGCGACGCCGGGAAACACCGTCTGCACATCTTCGGGTAGACAATAGCTGCGTCCAGCGAGTACGGCGCAGGCGCGTGCGGCGTTGAGCAGTGCGAGTCCGGCACGTGGGGACAGCCCGATCCGGATGTCGGCATGTGCACGGCTGGCAGAGAGCAGGGCCTGCACGTAATCGATCAAGGCGGGGCTGGCGAGCACGCGGCCGACGGCAGCGCGCAACTGCAGAATCTGCGCGTGGTCGAGACAAGCCTGCAGATGCTCGATCACCTCGCGGCGATCGGTGGCAGCGAGCAGCGCTCGCTCGGCATCGCGATCCGGATAATCCAGACTGATACGCAGCATGAAGCGGTCGAGTTGCGAATCCGGCAGCGGATAGGTCCCGGCGAGATCGAGCGGATTCTGCGTCGCCACGACAAAAAATGGTGTCGGCAACGCATGAGTGACGCCATCGACCGTGACCTGTTGTTCCTGCATGGCTTCGAGCAGCGCGCTCTGTGTCTTTGGTGTGGCGCGATTGATTTCGTCGGCGAGCACTAGTTGCGCGAACAGCGGGCCGGGATGGAACTTGAAGGCAGTATCCTCGCGTGCGTACACGCTGACGCCGATAATGTCCGATGGCAACAGATCGGAAGTGAACTGCACGCGCTGGAAGGAGAGAGCCAGCGTTGCCGCCAGCGCGTGTGCCAGCGTGGTCTTGCCGACGCCAGGCAGATCTTCGATCAGCAGATGGCCACCGGCGAGAAAACAGGCAAAGGCAAGGCGTACTTGTGGATTTTTCCCGAGTACGACATGGTTCACCTGTTGCAAGGCGCGTGTGAGCGCGCTGGCGAGCGCCGGTTCGAGAGGCGGTGCAGCCGGAGCGGCAGGTGCAAGGCGGCTGATGGTCATGGCATGGAACCGTGCATGGGTTCGAGTATAGGCAATGTTGCGGTGCAGGAGTTCCTTTTGCCAGCGGTGCGCGCGCAAAAATGGCGAACGGCGTTCTGGGTTGCGTGGACGGTTGTCCTGCTAGCGAAAATTGCGCTGGCCGCGAATCTGGCACCGTTCGGCGACGAAGCCTGGTACTGGCAGGAGAGCCGGCATCTGGCGTGGTCGTACAGCGATCTGCCGCTGGCCACGGCGTGGCTGATCCGTCTGGGTGAAGCCGCGTTCGGACACAGCGCATTGGCCATGCGCGCGCCCTTCCTGTTGTTCGGCGCCTTGTTGCCGTTGCTGATGGTGCGGATCGGTTGCCGGATGTTTGATTCCGTGGCGGGCTGGTGCGCGGGTCTGTTGACGCTGGCGCTGCCATTGCTGGGTACACTCGGCATCTTTGCTTTGCCTGATGTGCCGCTGACGTTCGCGAGCGCGCTTGCGTTGGATGCGCTGGAAAGCGCCGCGCGAAAGGGCAGGTTGCGCGACTGGTACATCCTCGGCGTTGCGCTGGCTGGCGCCTGGCTCAGCCACTATCGCGCTGCAATGTTGTTGCTCATCGGCCTGGCGTTCCTGTGCCTGACGCCGCGCGGCCGCGTACTGTGGCGCGAGCGCGGCCTATGGCTGGCGTTGGCGATTTCCTTCCTCGGTTTGGTGCCGTTGCTCCTGTTCAACCTTGAGCATCACTGGGTTGCACTCGGCTTCCAGCTCGTTGATCGCAATCCCTGGCACTTCCACGCCGATGCGCTGGTGCAGCCGATCGAGCAGGCCTTGGTATGCACGCCATTGTTTTACCTCCTGCTGTTGTGGGCGGCGTGGCAATGTCTGCGCCGTCGGCATGCTGGCGCACCTTGGGATCTGCTGGCGATTTGCGCCATCATTCCAATAGCCGCGTATTTCGTGCTGGGCTGCTTCGCCGACGACACCCGCTTTCGCGTGCACTGGCCGTTGCCGGGCTATCTGCCGCTGCTGCTGGTCGTGCCGGTGTTGCTACGTGAGCTCACGATGACACGATGGATGCGTGTCGCAGTCTCGTTGACCCTCGTAATGCTGTTGCTCGGCCAGACGCTGGCCTTCGCTTATCTTGCCGTGGCCGCGGTTCCCGGTGGAGCAGCCACGTTTGCACGCATGAAGGCGTTTCCCGAGCAATTCGTCGGCTGGCGCGGGGTTTCTGCGCAAACTCAAGCATTGTTGGTGCAGCCACGTTTTGCGGATTCCGTGCTGGTCGCCGACAATTTCATGCTTGCCGCGGAACTGGATTTTGCGCTCGGCGGCGCGCGTCCCGTGTACACCCTGGATCATCCGCTCAACGTCAAACATGGCCGCGCGCCGCAACTGGCGTTGTGGGGGCGTGATGAAGCTGGTTTGCGCGCGCTTGGTCCCCGCGGAGTGTTGCTGGTCGTCGAACCGACCGCGCGCCGCGAACGCGAACGTGCGGAGTGGTTGCAGTCGCTGTGCGGACGCATCGACATACTGGCGCCGGTCGCGAAGCTGGACGCGTACGCCGGGCGCAAACGCTATCGCTGGTTTAGCGGCAGCATTCCGGTGAATGCAATTCCCGTGTCCGCCGTGACGGCACAATCCTGCATTGCCGCGGCGCAATGATCACGGCAGCGCCACACCGGCTTCGCGCAGCAGCCGGCACAACGCGATCAGCGGCAGGCCGATCAGGGCGGTTGGGTCGGCGGAATCGATGCGCTCGAACAGGACAATGCCGAGACCTTCGGATTTGAAGCTGCCGGCGCAGTCCAGCGGCATTTCGCGCGCAACATAACGTACGATTTCTTCGGCGCCGAGCGTGCGGAAAAGCACTTGCGTCGTATCCAGCGCCTTATGCACACGGATCGGCGCGGTGCGCGCATCGAACAGGCAGATCGCGGTATGAAACGCGACTTCGCGACCGGAACTGGCAGCAAGTTGCGCGTGCGCGGCCTCCACACTTCCAGGTTTCCCCAGCAACGTTCCATCGAGATCGGCGACCTGATCCGAACCGATGATCAGCGCGCCAGGACAAACTATTGCAACGGCGCGGGCTTTCGTCTCGGCAAGTCGCGCAGCCAGCGCCGCTGGAACTTCGTTGGCTTGCGGCGTTTCGTCGACCTTCGGTGCTGCAACACGGAAATCCGGCGTGATGCGTGCCAGCAATTCCCGCCGGTAACGCGAGGTCGAAGCCAGCACCAGATCGACGCGGTCGGGTTGCGTCATGGTGTCCTGCCTCGGGGCGATACCGTCTGTGCACTGGACTGCGCCTGTTCCAGATCCGTGGTGATGGTCGTCAGGCGTTCGATCAGCGCTTTCAGTGTGGTGCCGGATTGATCGAGTGCGCTGCGTGCAGCATCGAGCTGTTGCAGGCTGGCATCGGCCGCGTGTTGCTTGATCCAAAGCCGGTGTGCGAGCAGATCCTTCAGTGCTGCCTTCACCTTGGTATCGGCGCTCAGGGCGGTATTGGCGTCGGCACTCATTTCCTCGGGTAGAATGGTTAGCATGCCGCGCAGGCGCTGCATGCGCTGGCGACAGTCCTGCAATTGCGCTTCGAGTGCATCGGCGCCGTCCAGCAGGGTGCGGATCGCGCGCTCGTGCCGCTTCCAGTGGCGCTCGCGCAGCCATGCCAGGAGCAGCAGCAGGGTCGCGGCAATGGCGACAAGTACGAGATAAGGCACGGTGCAGATATCCCCTAGATCGGCTGGAACCTATCTCAAAACTACTGCGCTCGTCATCTTGTGCGCCGGCGGTGCTCGGAGTGCTCATGTACTCATACGTACACTCCGCTTCCTGCGCTCCGGCGGCGCACAACCTGTCTTCGCTCGCTACGTTTTGAGATAGATTCTAGTCAGTCTGCCTCAAGTGTCGCGATTGGTAAATTCGCCGGGTTCCGGAAAAACTGAACCCATGATCGTCGAAACCGACTTGACAAGACGGTCAGAACCCCAGTTTTTGTTGACTTTGTGCACTGCGGCACCTACCATCCCGCGCGCCATGAACACGGGCTTGCCGGAAACCGTCGATGCTTGGCGAATGGTGCAAGCGCGGCGTTCGTTCCAAGGTATCCTGCCACTTGCGGCGTTGCCGCGATTGCGGGACAGTCTGGCTGCGACCGATGGCGAAGTCGTCTTCGAGATTGAATTCGGCAAGGACGATCTCGGTATAGCTTATGTGAGCGTCCGCGCCGATACGGCATTGCCGTTGACCTGTCAGCGTACACTCGAACCGTTCACGTTGCCGGTACATGTTGATACCCGGCTGGGTTTGATCGTGCGGGAAGCCGACGAAGCCGCCTTGCCGGGTGGTTACGAACCCTTGCTGACCAGGGACGGCCTGCTGTGTCTGGCTGATGTGATCGAGGATGAGTTGATCCTTGCCCTGCCGGTGGTGCCGGTGAAACCCGGCGCCGTGCATGCAGCGCAGGCATGGGGCGAGGTGGATGCGGTGGAGACGGCGA
Source organism: uncultured Gammaproteobacteria bacterium (assembly GCA_963804695.1). GTDB lineage: Bacteria > Pseudomonadota > Gammaproteobacteria > Xanthomonadales > Rhodanobacteraceae > Rudaea. The sequence goes on along the minus strand of CAWDRH010000003.1, from coordinate 1,074,190 downwards.
TCGAGCCGAATCCGTTCGCGGTGCTGCACGACATAAAAGTATCAAAATCCTGAATCTGGAGAAGTAACATGGCTGTTGCCAAGAGCCGTAAATCCCCATCGCGCCGCGGCATGCGCCGCGCCCACGACTCCCTGACTGCAAAACAGTTGGGCACCGACCCGACTTCGGGCGAAGTGCATCTGCGCCACAATGTCACCAAAGACGGCTACTACCGTGGCCGCAAGGTGATCGACGACAAGTCGTCGGTGCGTAACGAAGACTGATAGCGTATTCGCTGCGGCAAAACACCCGGTTGCAGGCATGAACGGAACGGTCCGGCGAGTTTGGTGCAAGTGCGCCTGCATTCGTCTGCGCGGATGATATGGGGGATGCCACTCTGACTTACGCACGCATTGCCGGCACCGGCAGTTTTCTGCCTAAACGTGTCGTCACCAACGCCGAACTCGAAAAGCTGGTTGACACCAGCGACGAGTGGATCGCCTCGCGCACCGGTATCCGTCAGCGGCATATCGCGGCCGATGGCGAAACCACAGGCGACCTTGCCTACGGCGCCGCACTCGCAGCCATGGAATCGGCCGGCGTCAGCGCCAGCGAAATCGAAATGATCGTGGTCGGAACAACCACGCCAGATCTGATTTTTCCTTCGACGGCGTGCCTGTTGCAGCACCGGCTCGGCGCCAACGGCTGTGCTGCATTTGACGTCAACGCCGCCTGTTCGGGCTTCATCTACGCGCTGTCGGTTGCCGACAAGTTCATCCGCTCCGGTACGATGAAAACCGTGTTGGTGGTCGGCGCGGAGACGCTGTCGCGCATGGTCGACTGGTCGGATCGCGCCACCTGCGTGCTGTTCGGCGACGGCGCTGGCGCGGTGGTGCTCAAGGCCGCGGACGAACCCGGTATCCTGTCCACGCATCTGCACGCCGACGGTGGCCACAAGGAATTGCTGTGGAATCCGGTCGGCGTCTCGGTCGGCTTCAAACCCGAAGAAAAAAACGCCGGCGTACGCGTGCTGATGAAGGGCAGCGACGTGTTCAAGGTTGCGGTCAAGACGCTCGACCGCGTCGTCGACGAAACCCTTGAAGCCAACGGCCTGGACAAGCACGATATCGACTGGTTGATCCCGCATCAGGCCAACCTGCGCATCATCCAGGCCACGGCCAAACGCCTGGATATGCCGATGGACCGCGTCATCGTCACAGTCGACAAACACGGCAATACCTCGTCCGGATCGGTGCCGCTGGCGCTTGACCTGGCAGTGCGCTCGGGCAAGGTCCAGCGCGATCAGTTGCTCTTGCTCGAAGCCTTTGGCGGCGGTTTCACCTGGGGTTCGGCGCTGATCAGATATTGAATCGGCTCTACCAAAACCACGCCGGCGCGATTCGTTACGTTTCCCTTTCGTAATTCCAGATCAAGTCCATGACCCAGGCAGTAGATATTGCTTTCGTTTTTCCCGGACAGGGTTCGCAGTCGCTCGGCATGCTCGCCGAGCTTGGCAGTGAATTTGCGGCGATCAAGAACACGTTCGACGAGGCTTCGTCCGGCGCCGGCGTCGACCTATGGGCGTTATCGCAGAACGGCCCCGAAGACGATTTGAATCGCACCGAGAATACCCAACCGGCGTTGCTTGCCGCTGGGGTCGCGGTGTGGCGTGTATGGCAGGAACTGGGCGGAACGACGCCCGGCCGGTTGGCGGGACACAGTCTTGGCGAATACACGGCGCTGGTTTGTGCCGATGCCCTGCCACTGCATGCGGCGGCGGCGCTGGTCGCCGAACGCGGGCGCCTGATGCAGGCCGCGGTGCCGCAAGGCGTAGGTGCGATGGCGGCAATCCTCGGTGGCGACGATGCGCAGATTGCGCAGGTTTGCGTCGAGGTCGCGAACGGCCAGGTCGTCGCGCCGGCCAATTACAACGCACCGGGGCAACTCGTGATCGCGGGCAACACCGAAGCCGTGGATCGCGCGCTGGCACGATTGACCGAACTTGGCGTACGCAAGACGGTCAAGCTCGCGGTCAGCGTGCCATCGCATTGCGCGTTGATGCGAGACGCTGCCGATCGGCTGGCGGAGAAGTTTGACACTATCTCATGGTCGCTGCCAAAAATTCCGATAATTCAGAATGCTGAAGCAAAATCCTGCAGTACTATCGAGGATATTCGCGCAGCCTTGGCGCAGCAACTTTATTTGCCCGTTCGCTGGACCGATAGCGTGCGTGCTTTGGCTTCCGCTGGCGCAACCCGCGTGGCCGAATGCGGACCGGGTAGGGTGCTGACCGGATTGCTCAAACGCATTGAGCGCACTCTGGATGGCCGTGCCATCGGCGCGCCTGCAGACATTCAGCAAACCATCGGAGACTGGAAATGAGTGGAATCCTTCACGGCGAAATCGCCCTTGTCACCGGTGCCAGCCGCGGTATTGGCGCAGCCATCGCGGATTGCCTTGCCGCGAACGGCGCGAAGGTCATCGGCACAGCGACCAGCGCAGCCGGCGCACACGCCATCGGTGAACGCCTGGCCGCACAGGGTGGTATCGGCCGCGCTCTGAATGTGACCGACGGTGTCGCCGTAGAAACGCTGATCGACGACATCGCGAAGGAATTCGGCGCGGTCTCGATCCTGGTCAACAACGCCGGCATCACCCGCGATCAGCTGCTGCTGCGCATGAAGGATGAAGACTGGCAAGCGATCCTCGACACCAATCTGACGTCTGTCTACCGCACGTCGAAAGCCGTGATGCGCGGGATGATGAAGGCACGTCGCGGCCGCATCGTCAATATCGCCTCGGTGATCGGCTTGACCGGCAATCCGGGCCAGTCGAACTACGCCGCGGCCAAGGCCGGCATCATCGCGTTCTCGAAATCACTCGCGCGCGAAATCGGTTCGCGCGGCATCACCGTGAACGTGGTCGCACCGGGTTTCATTGACACCGATATGACCAAGGCATTGCCGGAAGAAACGCGCAAGGCACTGCTCGGTCAGATCGCGCTCGGCCGGCTCGGTGCCCCGGACGATATTGCCCAGGCCGTGCTGTTTCTCGCATCGCCCGCTGCTGCGTATATCACCGGTGAGACGCTGCATGTGAATGGCGGCATGTATATGGCTTGAGCGCCCAATGAAATCTGCTGCCTTCGCTCGCGACGATTTCGTCGGGCGCTTGGCCTAAAGATCAAACGGCCGTTCGCTGGCGCGCAGGCCACGCATCCACTACAATCCGCGCGCTTCGGATCATGGTTTCCACTCTGGTGAGGTTTTGCACATGAGCAGCATTGAAGATCGCGTCAAGAAGATCGTCGTCGAACAGCTTGGCGTCAAGGAAGACGAGGTCACCCCGAACGCCTCGTTCGTCGATGACCTGGGCGCGGATTCGCTCGATACCGTCGAGCTGGTGATGGCGCTGGAAGAAGAGTTCGAGTGCGAAATCCCGGACGAGGAAGCCGAGAAGATCACCACCGTGCAGCAGGCGGTCGATTACATCAAGGCGCACGTCAAGGCCTGAGCCGGGACAATGCGGTTCACGCGAAGCTGCGCCTCAAGGGCGCAGTTTTCGTTTCCGGCTTTTGCGTGAGTAGTCTAAGCGTGCGTGCTGCGCACGAATCTTTCCGGGCAGAAATAGCATGAGCAAACGGCGCGTAGTCATCACCGGACTCGGCATCCTCAGCCCCGTCGGCAACGACGTGGCGACCGCGTGGAAAAATATACTCGCCGGCAAGAGCGGCATCGGTGCGATCACGCATTTCGATGCGAGTACGTTCCCGACGCGGATCGCCGGTGAAATCCGCGATTTCGATCCGGCGCAATTCGTGGCCGCGAAAGACGTCAAGAAGATGGATCCGTTCATCCATTACGGCATAGCGGCTTCTGTGCAGGCGCTGGCCGATGCAGGCCTGCATCCGCACGAGCACGATGAACAGCGCATCGGCTGCGCGATCGGCGCCGGCATTGGCGGCATCACGACGATCGAACGCACCAGCATCATTTATCACGAAGGTGGCCAGCGCAAGATTTCGCCGTTCTTCGTACCGAGTTCGATCGTCAACATGGCTGCCGGCAACTTGTCGATCATGCTGGGTCTGAAAGGCCCGAACATCGCCTGCGTCACCGCGTGCACGACGGCGACGCACAACATCGGCCTGGCGATGCGCATGATCCAGTATGGCGATGCCGACGTGATGGTCGCCGGCGGCGCCGAATATTCCACCACCGGTGTGGCGATGGGCGGATTCTGTTCGGCACGCGCCATGTCCACGCGCAACGACGAGCCGGAAAAAGCCAGTCGTCCGTGGGATCGCGACCGCGACGGTTTTGTCCTGTCCGATGGCGCCGGCGTACTGGTGCTCGAAGACTACGAACACGCGAAGCAACGCGGTGCGCGCATCTATTGCGAACTGGTCGGCTTCGGCATGAGTGCCGATGCCTATCACATCACCGCACCGGCCGAGGATGGCAACGGCGCGGCACGCTGCATGGCGGCGGCGATGAAAGATGCCGGGTTGAGTCAGGAACAGGTGCAGTACATCAACGCCCACGGTACCTCGACGCCCGCTGGCGATCTGGCTGAAACCAAAGCGGTCAAGACCTGTTTCGGTGCGCAGGCGAACAAGGTGATGATTTCGTCGACCAAGTCGATGACCGGTCATCTGCTCGGTGCCGCCGGCGGTATCGAGGCGATTTTTTCGGTGCTGGCGATCCGCGACAATTCTGTGCCGCCGACGATCAACCTTGATAATCCCGGCGAAGGTTGCGACCTGGACTTCGTGCCGCATACCGCGCGTCAAACCAAGGTTGATGTGTCCATGTCGAACTCGTTCGGTTTCGGCGGCACCAACGGCACCCTGGTGTTCAAGCGCATTTGAAACCTGCGCACGTGCTGCGCACACTGCCCGGCGTGCGCGACTTGCTGCCGTTCGCCGCGGCCAATCCGCAACGCTATCCCTGCCTGCTGGAAAGCGTAATCCACGGCACGCAGTCGCGTTATGACGTGCTGCTTGCTTTCCCGCAGGATGCCTTGACACTTCACCGAGACGGCCGCGTGCGTGACATGCAGAACCGCGACCGCGGTGCTCACTTTCTCGATGCGCTGGATGCAGCGTGGCGGCTGGATGCCACAAGAGATGCATTTCCGGATTTGCCGTTCCGCGGCGGCTGGGCGCTGTTTCTGGGTTACGAACTCGCGGCGGAAATCGAGCCGTGCCTGCGGTTGCCGCTGCCGCTGGAACCGGCGATTCCTGTTGCCTTGGCGCTGCGCTGTCCAGCGGCAATCGTCATCGATCACCATGCGCAACAGACTTTGCTGATTGCGGAATCCGGGCATTCAGCACTGATGGATGCCTTGCAGGCCGACCTCGATGGCACGCCCGCGTTTGCACCATCGGTCTTGCCCTCGGCGGCGGTTGAAGAAGACGCGCCGCAGCGTTTTCGCGACGGTGTGGCGCGCATCCACGAGTATCTGCGCTCGGGTGACGTGTTCCAGATCAATCTGTCGCGTGAGTGGCGGGCGAAGTATGCAAGTCCGCCGACGCCGGCGGATCTTTATGCCAGTCTGCGTCGCGCCAACCCGGCGCCATTCGCCGGGTTGCTGCAATGGAACGGCTGGGCGATCGTCAGCTCGTCGCCGGAGCGCCTGGTCGAAGTGCGCGGTGAAACCATGCAGACCCGGCCGATTGCCGGCACGCGTCCGCGCCTGGCCGGCGACGATGATCCAACGCTCATGCGCGAACTGGTTGCGCACCCCAAGGAGCGCGCCGAGCACATCATGCTGATCGATCTGGAACGCAACGATCTCGGCCGCGTCTGCGTGCCCGGCTCCGTCGTGGTCGATGAATTGATGAAAGTGGAAAGTTATACTCATGTGCATCACATCGTTTCCAACGTGCGCGGGCGTTTACGCCGAGACATCACACCCGGCGAGGTGATCCGCGCGGTGTTTCCCGGAGGCACCATCACCGGCTGCCCGAAAGTACGGACGATGGAAATCATTGCCGAACTCGAAGGTGCCGGACGTGGTGCCTATACCGGCTCGCTCGGGTACTTGAATGGTGACGGCGACATGGACCTGAACATTTTGATTCGCAGTCTGACTTTGTGTGAGGACCGCGTGCGTCTGCGTGCCGGAGCCGGGATCGTTGCCGATTCGCAGGCCGACGCCGAGCTGGCCGAGACACGTGCCAAGGCGCGCGGTTTGTTGAATGCGCTCGGAGCGGCGCCATGAGCGATCCCTTGCGTACTCTCGTCAATGGTATCGCCGCCGATCGTATCGATGTGCTCGATCGTGGCTTTATGTACGGCGACGGTGTCTTTGAGACTTGTTTGTTCGTGAAGGGTCATGCGCCGCTTTGGTCACGTCATGTCACACGTTTGACCGATGCCTGCGCACGTTTGCAACTGCCTTTGCCAGACATCGACGAACTGGGACGTGAAGGCACCCATGTTAGCGCCGGGTTGGTACGCGCCGTCGTGCGCATCACACTCACACGTGGAGTCGGCGAACGCGGTTACGCGCCGCCACGCATGCTGCAGCCAAACCGCATCGTCAGTGCTTTCCCGGCACCATCCATCGCGTGCGATTGGTATCGACGCGGAATCCGGGTACGCTTTTGCGCGACGAGTCTGGCGGCCCAACCATTGCTGGCGGGAATCAAGCATTTGAATCGACTGGAACAGGTATTGGCGCGCGCGGAGTGGGACGACGAGCGGATCGGCGAAGGTCTGATGCTGGACATGTCCGGCAATGTGATCGGGGCGACCGCGGCCAATGTGTTCGCCGTGATCGATGGGCGCCTGGTCACACCGGTCGTGGATCGCTGCGGCATTGCCGGAGTGATGCGCGCCGAGATCGATGGCGCTGTGCGCGTCGGTGGCGGAGCGCGAAATCGGAGTGGATGAATTGATGCGGGCCGAGGAAATTTTCCTGACCAATGCCGTGCGTGGCGTCGTGCCGGTCACGGCGCTGGACGCCGCGACGTGGCCCGTTGGCCCGGTGACTCACAGGCTGATGGCGCACGTGCAGGCGTTGGGTCTGCTGACGGAGGATGCATGCTGATCAGGTTGACGCACGGCAAGATCCGTTGGGGCGTGTTTGTGCTGTTGATCCTGGTGTCGACAGCCATTGCCGTCGCCTGGGTCTACCGCGATTACCGCGCGTTCGCCGATGCACCGTTGGCGCCACTGCCGGTAGCAATATCGATCGACGTGCCGCTGGGCACGGCATTGCCAGGCATCCTGCATCTGCTCGAACAACAAAATGTTCGACCAGGACAGTCGCTGTACTGGCGTATCCTGGCGCGGCAGATGGGTGTCGCCGGGCGCCTGCATGCGGGCGAATATGCGCTCGCGCCCGGTATCACGCCACGCCGGATGCTGGAGAAAATGGTCGCTGGCGACGTCGTCCAACATCATTTTACCATTGTGGAAGGATGGACATTTGCACAATTACGCACGGCTCTGGCGCAGGATGCCGAGCTGAAGCAAACGCTTCCCGCAAACACCGACGCGGACATCATGCATGCGCTTGGCGACGCAACGTCGCCGCCTGAAGGCTGGTTCCTGCCGGAGACGTACAGTTACGTCAAAGGCATGAGCGACATGGATATCCTGCGTCGCGCGAACGAGGCGATGCACAAGGAACTCGACCGGTTTTGGGCCACGCGTACGCCGGATCTACCCTTGGCATCGCCGTATCAGGCACTGATTCTTGCCTCGATCGTGGAAAAGGAAACCGCGCGTGCACAGGAGCGCCCCGAAATCGCCGGCGTGTTTCTGCATCGATTGCAACTGGGCATGAAACTGCAAACCGATCCGAGTGTGATCTATGGACTCGGCAGCAGTTACGACGGCAAGCTGCATCGGCGCGATCTGGACACGGATACGCCGTTCAACACCTATACGCGCACCGGCTTGCCGCCGACGCCGATCGCGCTACCGGGTGCGGCGTCGCTGACTGCGGCGATGCATCCGGCGGCAACCGATGCGCTGTATTTCGTTGCGCGCGGCGACGGTACGCACGAATTTTCCGCGACCCTGGAAGCGCATAATCGCGCGGTCGCCAAATATCAATTGCACACAAATCAATGAATGGAAAACTGATCACGCTCGAAGGCGGCGAGGGCGCAGGCAAAAGCACGGTGCTCGATGCCGTTCGCGCGATGCTGGTGCAGCGCAAACTCGAAGTCGTTGTCACCCGTGAGCCGGGCGGAACCGTGGCGGGCGAAGCCATCCGCAGCGTGCTGCTCGATCCGGGATTGCGCGGATTGAGCGCAGAAGCAGAACTGCTGCTGATGTTTGCCTCGCGCGCGCAACTCGTGCGCGAGCTGATCCAGCCGGCATTGGCAGCGGGCCGCTGGGTGTTGTCGGACAGATTCACCGATGCCAGTTTCGCCTACCAAGGCGGTGGGCGCGGCCAACCGGCCGTGCGCATCGCCGAACTGGAACGCTGGGCCGCGGCAGGACTTAAACCTGACCTGACCTTGTTGCTCGATTTGCCGGTTGCCGAGGGCCTGAAGCGTGCGAACGGCCGCGGCGCGGCGGATCGTATAGAAATGGAAAATGCAGAATTTTTCGAGCGCGTGCGTGCCGCTTACCGCGCACGCGCGGCAGCCGAGCCGCAACGGTTTCGCCTGATCGATGCCGGCCGCACGCTGGACGACGTACTGGTCCAGGTGCGTGCTGTGCTCGGCACCTTTCTCGATCAGTGCGGAATCGATCGAATGGGAGTCGGTCGCATGACGCTTGGCGCCTTGGCACGCGCAAGCGTGGAGCAAGCTCGCCAGCCGCGTGCACAGTGGCAATTTCGCGCACGCCTTGCTGATTGCCGGGCCGGAGGGTCTCGGCAAGCGCGCGTTCGCCGAGCAAGCCGCCGCCCTGTTGCTGTGCGAACGCGAGGGCGAAGAACCTTGCGGAGAATGTCGTTCGTGCAGCCTCTTTGCACTACGTTCGCAACGCGACCCGGAGGAGACGCGCCCCGACGGCAGTCTGGCGCAGCCCGGCGGTCATCCTGGTCATCCGGACGTGCGTTTCGTCGGCTATGTGATCAACGAGAAATCCAGTCCGAAGAAAATGTATACCGAACTGGTCGTGGAGCAGATCCGCGATCTGTCCGCGTGGCTGGCGTTGACGCCGCAATTCGGTCGCGCCCAGGTTGCCTTGATCGAGCCGGCGGACGCACTGAATACCGCCGCATCGAATGCCTTGCTGAAAACGCTGGAGGAACCGGGCGCGCGGCGGCACCTCATCCTGGTTTCATCGCAACCGGCACGTCTGTCGGCCACGATCCGCAGCCGCTGCCAGCGCATCGATCTGCGGCTACCGGCATTGGAACAGGCTGAGGCATGGCTGCTGGCGCAGGGTATCGATGCCGAAACTGCCCGCGCCGCGCTCGCGGCCAGCGGAAGCAATCCCGGACTGGCGCTGGACTGGATTCGCAACGGCGGGCTCAAGCTGCGCGAGGAAGTGGCCCATGACCTGCGCGGACTATGCGCCGGCAAGATCGCCGCCGTGGATGCAGCCAATCGCTGGAGCAAGGCCGAGCCGGAGTCGCGCCTGTGGTTCGCCGCGGCGCTGGTGCGGGATGAGGCACGGGCGCAAGCTCACGGTAGCGCCGGGCCACTCGCCTTGACCTCGCGCGCCGATTTCACCAAGCTATCGGCTTGGTTCGACCGGGCCAACCAAGCACGCGCGCAATTGCGCGGGCCGTTGCGGCCGGAACTGGTACTGTTGGGCCTGTTGTCGTCATTGAGGATTTGACATGGTAACCAGTGCGATGGGCGGCATGCCGCGACAGGGTATCCTGTCGCTGGCAATCAAGGACAAGGGTGCGCTGTACAACGCCTACATGCCGTTCGTACGCGGCGGTGGCCTGTTCGTACCGACGGCCAAGCGTTACGCGCTCGGCGACGAAGTCTTCATCCTGCTCACCCTGATGGAAGAGAAGGATCGCCTGCCGGTGGCCGGCAAGGTGGTCTGGATCACTCCGGCCGCTGCGCAGAGCAATCGCGCCGCTGGCATCGGCGTGCAGTTCAACGAATCGGCTGACGGCGAAGTTGCACGCACCAAGATTGAGTCGATTCTCGCCGGCATACTCGGTGCCGAGCGGGCGACGCATACGATGTAGAAGCCATTCCAGAAACTACTGCGCTCAGACGGCTTTATTCGAATGGGGGCATGCACGAGTGGGTAGTGGGTCAGTTTGGTGAATAATTTCGCCAAGCTTGGCATATCGGTTGCTTGTGATTTGCGTAATCGCACATATCATGTAATGTGCGCACGCGAACCATTGAGGGGAACAACCTGTGCCTTCCTTAGCAAACCTAAAGGTTATGTCACACGTTCGCGCGCCCGGCTTTTCCACCGGCGTTGCCTCGTATGTCTCTGTCGTCGGCCCAACTCCAGATGGAATGGTACATCTACAGTTCTATCGCGACCTAGTTTCGCTGCGCGAAGAAGACTTAAAGCCGGCTGCAAATCCAGAAAATCCATCTCAGATGGGAATGGCGGTTTCAGCAACGCAAGAAAATTTCGATACGCTTCGAGAAGACGTGGCAATAATTTCAATGCCAAAGGCAGCATTCGATGTGTTCGCTGCTGGTATCCTTGCTACGGTCAAGACGAATGTCGGTTGACTTCCAATCCGGGAGCACGTTTTTTATATCTGCTCCGCCTCCGATATTTGCACAAGCAAACTCGAAACCATTCGTGTTTCAAGTTGTCTACACGCCTACGCTGCAAGACCCCAAAGATGATGACCCCATGTCAAACGATATGCTGAACAGCCTTGATCGTCGCCTTGGCGTTTTCGAGGGTGACATAAAGACAATCAACGTCAACGTTGCCACGATTACTGCTGGTATTCCCAATTTGCTCACGAAACACGAAGCCCAAAACTGGGCTATTGGTGGATTGTTTGCCGCGGTCATTTTGCTTGGTGGAATCATTGTTGAGGCTGTGCGCACCCCTACAATTGAGGCCATTCGTACTGAGCTTCAAAAAGCTCTTGCGACCTCGCCAGCAACACCGGCACAAGTGCCAACCCCGAAGCCGGCGCATTAGTCAGCAAGCTTCGCGATTTCTTCCAAGCTCCAAACGTGATCGGATATCCCCGCTTCCATCGCTGGCGTAACGCGCAACGTCTGATGAATGCGCCCGAAGTTGTAGTGCATGAAGTAGATCGACAGAGCGTGGATGTGATTCTCAACTTTCTTTGAGAACGCATTTGTAAGACGTGTGAAGCGGCGCATGCTCATGCGCATCGTAAGATTCTGGCGTTCCGCATAGCTTGTGCTGATGTGTTTGTAGTCAGGGTCGCCGAGCATCGGCATTTTCTTGATCCCGATGCACTCGGCAGCGCTGTAACGCTTCTCGCCTTCCGGCGATGCACCGTAGAGCTTAATCAACATTGCGTAGTCCACGTCGTCGTTGAACGTCACAGCGATGGCGTCGATGTATGCTTTGTGTCCGTCCGTCGTGATCTGTACGCGACTCTTGAGACGCTTGGCCAGATCATTGATGAAGATGTGCGCGGCGCGCCCGGAGCGATCTGCGCACATCCAAGAGGCGATCAGCTTCGTGTCAGCATCAATCGCCGTCCATGTCCACGTATCACCGATGCCGGGAACACCTTTCAGGTGCACCGGAACGTTTTTGTCCTTCATGCCGACGAAGCTCCAAATCTCGTCAAGCTGAAGGCGCTTGCAGGACAGGTTCACCAACGCTTCGTCTTGGTACTTGCTGCAAGCGGTGCCAACGTCGATCAACAACTTCGCGATGGTGTTCTTGCTCGCGCCGGTCATGCGCGAAATAGCGCCGATCGAATTTCCTTCAACCATCATGCCGAGGATTTGGGCGCGTGCTTTTACGTCTAGTCTGTTCATACTGACCATTATGCATGACCGCTTATGCAAAGTAAAGTGATATGACTTAAATCTGCATAAAATTGTTGCACAAATTTCCACGGTGGGATATGCTTTCTTTGACTTGGCTACAGAGCGCACCGATGGAAGTTCAGCAAAAAGCCGTTCATTCAGATTTGTCCGCCTACCTCCCTTCGTTGCGCAACGCCATCGCCATGGCCGTTGCCGAATACAACGGGATCTATGACATCGCAGTCAGGAAGATTCACAGCAAAAGGTCGGTGGCGTCTCTGATTCATGACCATATTGTCGACAACATGGCTCACCTCGCCGAGGACTTGGATCGCGTGGATTTGCAGCAAGTAGCCAATCTATGGGTGCTTACATTCCCGCAAGGCTATTTAGTACGGTTTAAGAAAGTTGGTCGCACTCGGCTTGCCGCAGGCCATAGGACCAAACAAGTCAGAAGGTTTAGAAATCACGAACAGCTCGAAGGGCTACCAAAATCGATAAACCTCGACCTGAGCTATGAACTGGACACAGAAGGGCGCTTGAGGGCGGTCTACTTAATTTGTCCAGCCGGTGTCAGAGCCAACATGTGGGACTCTGAACTACAAGATGATGGTGCGCGACCCGTTGTGGTTAGCTTGTTCGGTACTCCGAGCGAGCCCAAAGGTGCAACGCTGCTGCCAAAAAAGAGAGACAGGAAAGATGAAACTGAATCCGGAGATGGCAATTCTAGCGCGTGAATTTCGCGGCCTCACACAGGCAGAACTTGCTGATAGAAGTAGTCTTACGCAATCAAGGATCGCGCGTATTGAAGCCGGTATTGGCGCTGATTTGAGTGAGGATGAGTTCGCACAATTGTCGACCGCTCTTGGTTTCAAGCGCGAATTTTTCCTACTGAATGACCAGCGCTATAGTTATGGCACCAGCTCAGTTTTCACGCGATCGCGCCAACTTACAGCGGGCGAAAGGAAGCGCCTTGCTGGCCTTGTTAACGTACTGCGTATTCAGACGAAACGCATGCTGGATCATGTGGACATCGGAGCGTCTCGTCCACTTCCGCGTCTATCTCTAGATGACTACCACACGCCAGAGGCCGTAGCCGCAGCTCTTAGAAGTATCTGGAACTTGCCGCTTGGACCAATCAAGAATCTAACCAAGATCATTGAAGGTGCTGGCGTCATCATTATTGAGTGCGATTTTCTAGACATACCAATGGATGCGACGAGCATTGCATTGGGTGATATGCCGCCTGTTATTTTCATCAATAAAGACGTGCCAGGTGACAGGTGGAGATTCACTTTGGCACACGAACTCGCGCATCTTGTCATGCACGACATTCCCAAGCCGGAAATGGAAGATGAGGCCGATCAGTTTGCCGCAGAGTTTCTTGTACCGGGTGCAGAAATCGCACCTGACTTATCAAGAATGCGAGCTGACAGACTTGAGTCTTACATCACGTTGAAAGCGTACTGGGGCATATCAATTGCCGCCTTGATCATGAAGGCAAAGGCGCTCGGGAAAATTACCCCGGAACAGGCTCGGAACCTATTCATCCAAATGTCTAAGCTTCACATTCGGAAGAATCAGCCTTCGCCAATTCCGAAAGAGGCGACGACTTTGCACCCAATGATTTTGAATTATTTTCGCAACGATCTGAACTTCACAGACGAAGAATTTTCTAGCGTTGTTCTTGTCAATCCTGATCGATTGAAAGGACTTTACGTCGCTTCGCAGGAGAAGCCGAGGTTGCGAGTCGTTCGATAGCATCCCACCGCTTTTTCGCAGCCTTCTTCGCAATCGCCGACCGCTGTTCCTTGTTCAGGCTGGCGGCGCGTGCCTTACCGCCCTTGAGTCCACCCTTGCGGCCTAGCTCGACCGCCGCAGGGTCTTTGCCGTCGTCTTTCGGCCCTTTGTGCTGGCCGGTCGCTATGTCGCCGATCAGCTTGGCAAGCTGGAAAATACCGGCTGGTCTTTTGGGAGTCTTGGTCATACGGGTATTGTACCAAGCCTGCAAAACCCTGACCGCTCAAGCAAATTGAAACTGACCCACTACCCACGAGTGCGGTGCTCGGAATCCTCATGTACTGGCGTGTACACTCCGGTTCCTGCGCTCCGTCCTCGTGCAAAATGCCTTCGCTCGCTACGTTTCTGGAATGGCTTCAGCACTGGGTCGAGTTTTTGATGATCGAAAAAAGATACTTCGGTACCGATGGCATTCGCGGCCGCGTCGGCGAATCGCCAATCACGGCCGAGTTCATGCTCAGCTTGGGACGTGCGGCCGGCAAAGTGCTGACCGGGGTTGGACGCGCGACCGTACTGATCGGCAAGGACACGCGCCTGTCCGGCTACATGCTCGAATCCGCGCTCGAAGCGGGCCTGGCCGCTGCCGGCGCCGACGTGCGCCTGCTCGGACCGATGCCGACGCCCGCCGTGGCCTACCTTGCGCGCACTCTGGGCGCATCGGCGGGCATCGTCATCAGCGCTTCGCATAATCCCTATTGGGACAATGGCATAAAGTTCTTCAACGGCAACGGGGAGAAGCTGGCCGACGAGGTCGAGCTGGCAATCGAGCACGAACTGGATGCGGGCGATGGAACGGTCACGCCGGAACGCATCGGCAAGGCGGCGCGGGTGGATGACGCAGCGGCGCGATATGCGGCGTCCTGCCGTGCCTCGGTGCCGGGACTGGATTTGCGCGGTCTGCATCTCGTGCTCGATTGCGCGCACGGCGCCACCTACCAGATTGCGCCGAAACTCTTTGCCGAACTTGGCGCGCAGGTGAGTGCGATCGGCGTCGAGCCCGATGGCATGAATATCAATCGCGATTGCGGTGCGACCCATCCGGCGGCATTGCAGGCGGCCGTGCGCGAACGCGGCGCCGATCTCGGCATCGCCTTTGACGGCGATGGCGACCGCGTGCAGATGGTCGATCATGAAGGCAATCTCGCCGATGGCGACGATCTGCTCTACATCCTTGTTCGCGATCGCCATGAACGCGGTGTGCTGCACGGACCTGTGGTCGGCACATTGATGACGAACTTCGGTGTCGAGCGCGCGCTCACCGATCTCGGCGTGGAATTCCTGCGTGCCAACGTCGGCGACCGGCATGTGCTGCAACTGCTGCGCGAACACGACGGCATGCTCGGTGGCGAAGCTTCCGGCCATCTGCTGTGCCTGGATCGTGCGCCGACTGGTGACGGCATCGTCAGTGCCTTGCTGGTGCTCGATGTGCTGCGCCGGCAGCAAACGACCTTGGCGCAGGCACGCGCGAATCTGCGCCGCGTGCCGCAGTTGACGCGCAATCTCGCACTCGCCAACGGCGCGGCTCTGATCACCCGAGCACCGGTGCGCGAAGCATTGGCACAGATCGAGCGTACGCTGCATGGGCGTGGCCGTGTCGTGCTGCGGCCTTCCGGCACCGAGCCTTTGGTGCGCGTCACCGTGGAAGGCGACGACGCGAGTGAAGTGGAACGGCTCGCGGATACGCTTGCCGCCGCGGTAAAATCCGCCGCCTCCATCTGATCTTCGTCATCATGGAAAGCCACATCCCCACCCTCGACATCCGTCGCTACGACAGCGATCGCGATGCGTTCGTTGCCGAACTCGGCGCGGCGTACCGTGAGTGGGGGTTCGCCGGGATTCGCGGTCACGACATTCCGCAATCTTTGATCGAACGCGCCTATGACGCCTTCGTGCATTTCTTCGCGCTGCCGGCCGAGGTGAAGATGAAATATCACCTCAAGGGCACTGGCGGTGCGCGCGGCTACACACCGTTCGGGATTGAAACCGCGAAAGATTCGCGCTATCCCGACCTGAAGGAGTTCTTCCACATCGGCCGTGAATTGCCACACGGCTCGAAATTCGCTGGGGTCATGGCGCCGAACATTTGGCCGATCGAAGTATCGGGTTTGCATGAAGGGCTTGGCCCTGTATCAGGCGCTGGACGCACTCGGTACACGCGTGTTGCGTGCGCTGGCACTGCACATTGGCTTGCCGGAAAAATTCTTCGACGACAAAACCAATTTCGGCAATTCGATCCTGCGTCCGATCCATTATCCGCCGATCACGTCGCCAGACATTCCCAACGTACGCGCCGGTGCGCACGAGGACATCAATTTCATCACCCTGCTGGTCGGTGCCAGTGCGGCCGGGCTGGAAGTCAAATCGCAGAAGGGGAATGGGTGCCGTTCACTGCCGACGCCGACACCATCGTGGTCAATATCGGCGACATGCTGCAACGCCTGACCAATCATGTGTATCCGTCGACCACGCATCGCGTCGTCAATCCGCCGGGCGAAGCCGCGCGCCAGCCGCGCTATTCGGTGCCGTTCTTTCTGCATCCCAATCCGGATGTCATACTCGATCCGTTGTCCGTGTGCGTGACGCTGGACAATCCGCGTCGCTATCCGGCACTTCCATAACAGCGCACGAATATTTGCAGGAACGTCTGCGCGAGATCAAGTTGATTTGATTTACTTGAATTGCGATGATTCGGAGAGCTGCTCCCGCCAGCTGTGGCAATGCCGATTCCGATAACTTATCCCAAGGGGAAACCAATGAACCGCAATGGCTCCAGCGTTTTTCCGCTCACGCCATTCGCAGGCGTCCATTGGTGCCGCCTGCGCCGCCGGTCTGCTGGCGCTGGGGCTTGCCCGGCTCCGCGCTTGGCGCAAGTCTGCTCTACCGGCGGTCAAGGTGGAACCCCTACGGTGGCAATGGGGGCAATGGGGGTAATGGTGGCAACGGTGGCGGTGGCAGCACTGTCATGAACAGCAACGTCAGCGGCGTTGGCGGTGCGGGCGGCCTCGGAGGGGTGGGTGGCTCCTCTCGAACGCTGCCGGCGGTGCCGGCGGTGCCGGCGGTGCCGTTGGGAACTCGCTCCTGGGTAAACAGCACCGTGACCATCGCAACATGGGGTGATTGGTGGTAATGGGTGCGCCGGCACAAATGGCGGTGGCGGCGGCGGTGGCGGCGGCGATGGGATTTACACGGCGACCGGGATCACGGTGACAAACCAATCCACAATCACGGGTGGACATGGTGGTTACGGCCCGCAAGGCTCAGTAACGGCGGCGGCGGCGGCGGCGGCGGCGATGGCTTGGGGAACGGTCGGAGCATCGTCAATAGCGCCGGCGCCACGATCACGGGTGGGATTGGCGGAAACGGTTACGGCTACCCCGGGTCTTATGTTGCTGGCGACTCCTATGGTGGCGGTGGCGGTGGCGGCAACGGCGTAACCGGCGCGAATTTGACCATCAGCAACAGTGGCACGATCAGTGGCGGCGCGGGCGGCACAGGCTCTAACCTAGGCACAGCGGGCGGACGCGATCCTGTCACGGGAGGAGCCACCAACACACTGAACCAACTGACGGATCCGATAACCGGCAATGTCGAATTGGCCGGCGCCAAAACAGGCCATTGACCTCAAGAACACGGATTGACGCTGTAGAGCGATCTTGTTGATTCCAATATAAGTGCGGTGGCCGTCAACAATAATTCGGATGGTCTGACGGTATTTTTATCATATCCATCCGGAAATATCATACGGCGCCTTACCGATCAAGCGATTATCACCAGCGTCAATAAATTAACACGCAGGACTGTCCATTCTGCGACTTGCGGTGGATGGAACGTCATCGATGTGACAGTCAACGGCAGCTTTCGGCGGGAGCCCGAACTGGGCAATATCACCTTAAATTCGTCCGGCGCCATTGCCCCGGCGATTCGCCCGGCACCTTGAATGGCGCCACCTGACCTGGAATGGCAGCAGCGCATTCGATTTTCAGTTGGGCGCGACCAACAGCACCACCGATACGATCTGCTTCGCTGACCGGTAACTTGGCAGGGCGGCGCGGGAACCTGGGTGTTCCATTTCAGCGATGGCAACGGCAAGCCAACGCTCGGCACGACGTATACGCTGATCACATTCGGCAGCAATGATGGGTGAGGTGCCACAGTCGACTACGACTACACAGGCGCCGATCCCAGCCTGGTCGGCAGTTTTGCGGTCACCAACTGGGTCACGTTCAGCACGGCCACTCCGTAACGCAAATGCAATGTTCGAGGATTGAGCCCGTGCCGATGTGCGACCTGTAAGGTTTGCGGGTCCGGGGATCCTGTTGGCCTTGCTGGCGGCATGTCTCATCGGTTTCGGCATCCGCTGCATCCGGCGGATAAACAGGCCACAAACCTGCCGGCACCGATCCGTCATGTCTTCGTGATCATGCTGGAAAACGAACCATTCGAGGTCACGTTCAATGCGCATTCGCTTTCGCCCTATCTCGCCCAGGATTGCCGAAACAAGGCGCGCTGCTGCAAAACTACTACGCCATCGGCCACAACAGTCTGGACAACTCATCCGATGATCAGCGTCAGGCACCGGACAAGGACACACAGGAAGATTGCGGCGTGTTCAGTGAATTCGAGCGCAATCAACCCGGGCTGGATGAGAGCGGACAGGCGCTGGCGAAGGTTGTGTCTATCCTGCGGACGTCATGACCTTACCCGACCAATTGGAACAGGCCGGTCTGAGCTGGAAAGGTTACATGGAGGACATGGGCGCGGACCGGGCGCGTGGAGCATCCACTTGTGGCCATGTCGCCATCGGCGCGCGTGACGTCACCAATCATGCAACGCCGACGGATCAGTACGCCGACAAGCACAATCCTTTCATCTATTTCCATTCGATCATCGACGATCGCGCACGCTGCGCAGCGCATGTCGTCAATCTCGACGTGCTGAAACACGATCTTGGCGATGCCGCCGGCACACCCAACTTCGCCGTATCGTGCCCAATCTGTGCCATGACGGCCACGACGCGCCATGCAAGAACGGCGAGCCGGGTGGATTGATTTCCGCCGATGCGTTCTTGCGCCGCTGGGTGCCGCGGATTCTCGCCTCGCCCGCGTTTAAACAGGATGGCCTGCTGGTTGTCACCTTCGATGGCTACCCACGGCGACGCCTGTTGCGGGCGAGCAGCCCTTGCTGGGCGGCCCAGTGCCAGGTCGTTGCACCTGGTGGTGGTGTATCGGCGCGGTATTGCTATCGCCGTTCCATTCAACCCGGAACCGCGTCCACACAGACTTACAACCACTATTCCTTCTTGCGCAGCATCGAGAATCTGTTCGGCCTCGGCTGCACCCCTCGGGCCCCACGGCCCCGCCGCCACTGTGCACGCTCGACCTCCAGCGACGTGGTGCAGCCGCGCGGCGGGTCCTGCCGGGATTCCGCAGCCACCGTTATGGGTATGGCGGCGGCATCTACGTCAAGCAGAACAACGATCCGATCACGATGCAGCAAACCACGATCGCGTCCAACACCGCAGGCAAACGTGGTGGCGGCTTGATGATCATGACCAGCGGATCTGGCGCGGTGACCATCAACGGCAGCCTGTTCGCCAACACGATTGCTCCATCCGGTGGCGGCGGCAACATTGACATATTCACGGGAAGCATCGCGATCGCGGGCAGCAACAATCTGTATTTCCGGCGCGCTCCGCCGCCGAGCGACGCGATCGACGCCATCCTTCGCCAACGCGCCGCTGAGCGGCAATCCACGCTAACGCCGCTTGGCAATTTCGGCGGCACAACCCAAACCCGGGTGCCGATGGCTGGCAGCGGGCTATTTACGCGGATCGCACCGGTTTCCGGACAGTGCCCGGTTGCCCGCGATCAACGCTACGTGTTGCGGCCGCAGGGACCAGGCTGCGATATCGGCGCGGTGGAATACGACAACGATGTGATCTTCGTCAACGGCTTCGATCCGCAGTAGTCGCAAGCTTTCGTGCCACGGACCGCCCAAGGCGCGCAAGTTGCAAAATCACTTTCATGGATGTTCACAGCGTCGTAAGATCGATTAGTGCGTGTCCGCAACAACAGGGGTATATCATGAACCGAAAGTCGATATGGTTGAAGTGTTTTGGAGTGCAGTCGGCTGGCCATGCTTGCAGTGCCGGCATGGGCGGCCAGCGTCTGGACCGTGAACAACAATGGCGATCCGGCAACGGGCAACGCGGCGAATTGCGCGGCGAACAATGCCAACACCTGCACCCTGCGCGACGCCATCGCCACGGCACTTGGTGGCGATACGATCGCTTTCAGCGGCGACATGACGATCGTGCTCGCCAGCAACACCACGCTTACGCTGAGCCGCAACATTACCATCGATGCCACGGGCCACACCGTTGCGGTGGACGGCAATGGCAAAACCACCGTGTTTTTGGTCAATCTGAGTGTCGCTGCGCAATTGACGGGGCTGACCGTGCAACACGGTTTGGGGGATACTGGTGGCATCGCCAGCGAGGGGATGCTGACGCTGCGCAACAGCACGATATCTGGTAATTCAGCCTTAGGTGGCGGCGGCATCAGGGCCGTTTCCGGCACTTTGACCCTGCTTAACAGCACGGTATCGGGCAACTATGCCCATTCATATGGTGGCGGAATTTCTTTGGAAGGCGTTAACGACGTGCAGATTATCAACAGCACCATAAGCAGCAATACTACGTACGGTGGCAAAGTTCCGTACGGTGAAGCCAGCGCCTTTGGCGGGGGCATTGCCCTGTCTCATGCCGGAGCGACGCTGATCAACAGCACGCTGTCGTTCAATTTCAGCTTGACAGCGGGCGGCGGTATTGACGTCCCCATTGGAAGCGCGTTGACGCTGACCAACAGCACGCTCAACGGCAATTCCTCCGGTCTCGGCGGTGGCATCGAGAACGACGGCACGCTGACGCTGACCAACAGCACGCTCAGCGGCAATTCCTCCCGTCTCGGCGGCGGCATCTACGACAGCGGCACACTGACGCTGACCAACAGCACGCTCAGCGGCAATGTCGCCAGTTTCGGCGGTGGCATCTGGAACCGCGGCACGCTGACGCTGATCAACGGCACGCTCTCCGGCAATCGCTCCGTGGGTAAACCCACGGTAAACGCGAATTTCTCCCAAAGCGGCGACATCTATAACGCGACCTACGGCAAAGCTGCGCTGACCAACACCATCCTTGCGGATAGCTGCGCTGATGAATTTACACCTAATTCGAGTGGCGAGATTTACGACAACGGCGGCAACCTCGGTGCCAATGCAACGTGTGTTTCCAATGCAGGCACCTCGCGCTACAACGTCTCCAACCTCGATCTCGGCCCGCTGCAGAACAATGGCGGCCCAACGCAGACCTTGCTGCCCGGCGTGGGCAGCGCGGCGATCAATGCGATTGCCTGCACCAACGCGCCACCCACCGATCAGCGCGGCATGATCCGGCCCGATCCAGCCAGCCGGGAACTGGCCACACCCTGCGACGTCGGCGCGGTGGAAGCCAATTCCATTTCCGACGAGATTTTCAAGAACGGATTCGATCCGTAGAGTTCGGCTTTGCTAATCCTGCAAGCGCTTTCGGACCACGGATAACCCAGGTGGCGATGGCCGAACTACAACGCCAACTGGCGCAATTCTTCGCTGACTACTGAACACATCTTCGCTGATGGCTTCGACGGAGTGTGTCGTTAGTTCTCACCCGCAACATGCCATCGCTGGCCTTCGCCTCGCACAACAGATGTGCAAGGGTTTATTCCTGTGCGCGAAAATCCTTTGAACGCTTCTGCATCATGCGCAGGGCGAGACGATCCGGTAATAGCTTGAACAGGGTCTTGATCGTGCGATTGACGCGGCCAGTGACGCATACGATGTCGCCGCGCTCGACTGCGTCCACGCCCTGACGCACCACTTCCTCGGCGTTCTGCCACATCCACTTCGGCATCTTCGAGACGATGCCGCGCGTGCCGGTGACATCGTGGAACTCCGAGTACGTGAATCCCGGGCAGACGGCGCAAACGTGCACGCCATGCGCGGCGTTTTCCAGGGCCAGCGATTGTGAGAACTTGATCATGAAGGCCTTTGATGCGCCGTACAGTGTGTGCCCGGCCGAGCCAGGCACGAGTCCGGCCATTGAAGCGACGTTGACGATGCGGCCGTAGTCGCGCTGCTGCATTCCGGGCAGCAGCAAATAGGCGAGGTGGCACGGCGCCGTCATCAAGACCTGGATGAACTCGGCGTGTGTGGTCCACGGTTGCGACGGCAAGTGGCCGGTCACGCCATAGCCTGCGTTGTTGATCAGCCAGTCGATCGCGATGCCGCGGCGTTCGATTTCCGCACACAGCGTTTGCGGTGCGTCCGGATCGGCGAGATCGGCGGCAATGGTTTCCACACGTACGCCATAACGTGGCACCAGCTCTGCCGCGAGCGCAGCCAATCGATCCGCGCGGCGGGCGGTCAGCACCAGCGACACGCCGCGAGCGGCCAGTTCGCGTGCAAACGCTGCGCCGATGCCGGCCGAAGCGCCGGTGACCAGGGCAAACGGTGGATTCCGTATCATCGTATTCACATTCATTCCTGTAATGGTCATCCCGGCATGGATTGCCGGGATCCAGACTGCATGGACGCGAAGTCGAGTAACCGCTGAAGGCTGCCATCCTTGGCGACTGGATTCCGGCAGTCCCTGCCGGAATGACGGCTGGGATTCTAGCGCGTTGCGTCTGCTACTCCGCGCAGTTATCCTCGCCGGCCCTGGATCGCGAGCATCATCATGCGCCGCAAACTCGTCGCCGGAAACTGGAAAATGCACGGCTCGCGCGCCAGCGCGAAGGCGCTTCTGGATGCGGTTGCCGCAGCTCCGCCGATGGCTTGCGAGATTGCCGTGTTCCCGCCGTTTCCGTATCTCGCCGAGTTGATCTGGCAACAAAAGAACTCGGGAATTGCCTTCGGTGCGCAGGATGTCAGCGCGCACGCACAGGGCGCCTATACCGGTGAAGTTGCGGCGGCGATGATCAAGGACATCGGTGCGACCCATGCCTTGGTCGGACATTCCGAACGCCGCCAATATCATGCCGAGTCGAACGAAAGCGTCGCGGAAAAGTTCGCCCAGGCGCAGGCGGCCGGGCTGATTCCGGTGCTGTGCGTCGGCGAAACGCTGGCGCAGCGCGATGCGGACCAGACGCAACCCGTGATTGCGGCACAACTCGACGCGGTGCTGGCGCGCAATGGCATCGCCGCATTCGCGCAGGCCGTCGTCGCCTACGAGCCGGTCTGGGCCATCGGTACCGGACGCACCGCCACGCCGACGCAGGCGCAGGAAGTTCACGCCTTCATCCGTGGCAAACTGGCCCGTGAGGATGCTACAATTACAGGCTCACTGCGGCTGCTGTATGGCGGCAGCGTCAAGCCGGACAATGCGGCCGGGCTGTTTGCCCAGCCGGACATCGACGGCGGGTTGGTCGGCGGCGCGTCGCTCGTCGCCACGGATTTCCTCGCGATTTGCGCTGCGGCGCAAACGTAACCTGGCAGGTTGAACCATGCTTCTGACTTTCTTCAACGTCATCTACGTGCTGGTTGCTGTCGGCATGACCATCCTGATCCTGCTGCAAAGCGGATCGGGCGCACAGGCCGGTTCCGGATTCGGCTCCGGCGCCTCAGCCACCGTCTTCGGCGCACGCGGCGCGACTACCTTCCTGTCGCGTGCCACGGCCGTGCTGGCCGGCGCGTTCTTCGTTCTCAGCATCATCATGGGCATTTACGTGCATCCCGGTGCGCAGACTCAGTCCGCCACCGATCTGGGCATCATGGGCGCGGCGCTGCAGACGCCAGCGGCCAAGACGCCCACCACCGCACCGGCCGCCAGCGGCGATGTGCCGAGCGCACCTCCTGCAGCCGGATCGGACAAACCCGCGCCGACGCCCGTAGTCGCGCCAGAAAAGAAAACCGACGATGGCGGAGCCGACGCGGCGAAGAAGAACTGAGATCGAATCCAGCCCAGATGGCGGAATTGGTAGACGCACTACCTTGAGGTGGTAGCGACTTAGGTCGTGGGGGTTCGAGTCCCCCTTTGGGCACCAGAGCATAATCCTAGGACGTCCAACAAAGTCCAGGAAACACTTATAAACCCGCTACTTAGCGGGTTTTTTTATGACCGCGTGAGCGAATGGCTAGGGCTGCGTCTCGCCACCAGCCGGACCCCAAAATACAACCCAAGTAGCAAAGTCTTTAGAAAATTGCTCGAAGCGATGCTCGGCACCGGACGCAACAAAGAAAGCATCGCCCGGTTGGAATGAATGCGTAGTTTGATCAATGACCAACTTGCCAGTGCCGGCATGAATGATATAGATCTCGTCGCGCTTGTGCGGCTTTTGAGGATCGGAGTCGACTGGAGCATAAAAGCCGACGGACATCGTGCCGTGAGAGAACGCCAGCGCATAACGTTCACCCGCCGGCCATTGCCCGGATGGCGCCCCGGGAATACGAGACAACAACTCTGATAGCGACGCTTTCATGCAGCCCTGACGCCCAAGCTAGGCGGCGTAGGCGGCCGCGTTGGGAGAATCGTAGCATCCAATCCGGCGCCTGCTTGAGCGAGTTAGGCTCCCTGCAGAGCCAAGGATGCGCGATAAAAGCCTCGGCTCGTGATGCGTAATTGCTTCAGAAAGGTCTCTGGATACGTGCATGAAACATGCTCACATTGGCGACAATGAAAAGACCTCGAATACGAACGACAAGACAATCAGCAGGACACCGGAGCACCACCGTGCTGCATTCGATTCCAATCACATCAGCGTGCGAACACACTGATCCCACTCGATCTCACCACCGAGTTGCCTGCGATCACAGTCATGGCGAATGTGCAACGCGCGCCATGAGCACGCCAGAAAAGAGACCCAAGAAGGCAGATACCAAGATTGCCAGCGTAGCGGCAATCAACGATTGACTAGCGAATACTTTGAACGGCTGCACTTGCGCCCTAACGCTTGAGGTAAGTGGCCGCTGCCACGATGCACATGAAGATACAGCGGCCCATCGCCACGTTCCACTTGACTGATTCAATGGACTCCTCTCGCCGGTATATCGGCATCGAAGTGCCAAACTGAGCGTGTTGCATTTCAGTTGACCTGTCACGAGAGGAGTCCGTCATGCATGCTACGACCGTTGCTATCGATTTGGCAAAAGACGTTTTCGAATTGGCGTTCGCCGATGCGCAGAACCGGATCGTGCAGCGCACACGCTTGTCGCGTCGTGCGTTCACGCACGCCCTGGACAATCGCGGGCCACTGCGTGTGGTGATGGAAGCGTGTGGCAGCGCGCATTACTGGGCGCGGCGATTCGCCGCCCAGGGTCACACCCCGCGTTTGCTGCCCGCACGCGACGTGCGCCCGTACGTGCGCCGCAACAAGACCGATCGCACCGATGCGGCCGGTTTGCTCGAAGCCGATCGCTGCGGCCAGATCGATAGCGTGCCGATCAAGTCGCCCGAGCAGCAAGGGACATTGGCGCTACACCGGATTCGGGAACGGCTCAAGGCGCAGCGCACCGCAACGATCAACCTGGTGCGCGGCGTGCTGCGCGAGTTCGGCATCGTGATCCCGCTCGGCGCGGCGAAGGTTCGTCCGGCGGTACTGGCTGCACTCGAAGATGGCAGCAATGAGGTGCCGATGGCATTGCGCGATACGCTCAGTGAGATGCTCGAGCGGCTGGTCGATCTGACGCGAGGCATGGCGGCGATCGAACAACGGTTATCGCAGCTCGCGTGCCACGATCCGGTCAGTGCGCGTTATCAACAAGTTCCCGGCATCGGCTTGCTGACCGCGACGGCCCTGCACGCCAGCGTCGGCTCGCTCGACCGCTTTCGTAGCGGTCGCTACTTCGCCGCCTGGCTCGGCCTGACACCGCGTGAACATTCCTCCGGCAATCAACGTCGCCTCGGTCGCATCAGCAAACGCGGCGACGGCTATCTGCGCCTGCTCCTGATTCACGGTGCACGCGCAGCACTGCGAGCCGCGCGTCTACGACAACAACGTGCTCAGCCCCTGACCCAAATGCAAGCTTGGGTCCTGTCCTTGGAACAGCGTGTCGGCCACAACAAAGCCGCGGTCGCTCTGGCCAACAAGACCGCGCGTCGATTGTGGGCCATGGAGCACCACCGTGCGGCATTCGATTCCAATCACATCAGCGTGCGAACACACTGATCCCACTCGATCTCACCACCGAGTTGCCTGCGATCACAGTCATGGCGAATGTGTCGGTCCCGAATCGAATCAAGCCGATAACTTTTCTGGCTCACGAAGCCGCTTGTACCGATTGGCTTTCGATTCGCGGATTCCATGATGGCCCGAGCTCACGACGCTCACCCCAAGGCCGAATACACGACTGCAACCGATCTCATTCCCCAACGCTAGCAGCCATCCGAAAATCGATCTCTTGCGCGAGGAGTCCATACACGAATTGTTAGGTGTTACGCAACGTGTTGCGCAACCACCAAAGAACGGGGAATCCGACGAGCGCTACAAGCACAGCGTTTGCGAGGAGCACGTTGAACATTGGGCTTGGATAGGTTGCCGGGCCAAGCGGAGGATTGATGAGGCGCAGAATGACTGGATAGGAAAGACTTTGAAGTCCCGACATGGCGAGAAACGCAAGAAGCGCATACAAGGCGCGATGCTTGATGGAGCGCCACGCCAAAGTGATAGCGGCCAGCGGGAATAAGACAAGAGGTATGCCTGTGACAGCGATGAGTTCAAGCAGCAACCATTGCGACGTGGCCATAAGTAACACCTAACGCTTGAGTTAACGCGCCGCGCGAAGCGGCAGGATTTCACGGCGACCCTTCACGGTCGCGTTGGACGAATAGTTAGGGACCATCGCCGGATGAGCGCCCAATGACCAAGTACGCAACGTAAGCGAACGCACCACAACCTGTGACCACACCGATAGCAAGTGGCCAACTTGGTAGCATTGCGAAGAGCATAACCATGCAAAGGACCGTAAGGAATGCATAGCCAAGCAATAAATTTGCGCGCTTGGATTGCTCACTGGTATCAGCGGAAACGCCCGAAAATAAGTTGGACAAGAAGTTGCTCACTAATTTCACCCCTTTGGTAGCCGATAGATGGGCCCTAACGCTTGAGTTAAGCGGCGCCGGAGGCGTCCGCTTGGATGATGAGTTAGACGTTGCTGCCGAAACCCCAATCTAGCAGCAACTCTTGCAAGGACGGAAACCAACCACAGTCCATACCGAAATTCTCGTTGTGAGCGAATACGAGACCCCATGGTGAACCAAGCGCCCCATGACCGCCGACGCAATAAGCCGCATAAACGTCACGCTCACCGAAGTTCGCGAAAACCCATGATGGAAATTGCTCTAGCTGGCCATACTCCCATTCAAGAATCTTGGACGTCGGGTCAATTAGAAACGGGGCGAAAGCCTCGCGAACGCCAGGTGCGCAAGCCTCAAGCTCACGCCGAATGAGCGCATGCATGGCTTCTTTAGTTGGAAGTTGAAGAGTGGTCACGAACAACGCCTAACGCTGGAGTTAAGCGGCTGGCGCCGCCGTGAACCACAGTCTAGCGCAACCGATCCGCGCCAGTCCGCTTGAATGATTGAATGGACTCCTCTCGCCGGTATATCGGCATCGAAGTGCCAAACTGAGCGTGTTGCATTTCAGTTGACCTGTCACGAGAGGAGTCCGTCATGCATGCTACGACCGTTGCTATCGATTTGGCAAAAGACGTTTTCGAATTGGCGTTCGCCGATGCGCAGAACCGGATCGTGCAGCGCACACGCTTGTCGCGTCGTGCGTTCACGCACGCCCTGGACAATCGCGGGCCACTGCGTGTGGTGATGGAAGCGTGTGGCAGCGCGCATTACTGGGCGCGGCGATTCGCCGCCCAGGGTCACACCCCGCGTTTGCTGCCCGCACGCGACGTGCGCCCGTACGTGCGCCGCAACAAGACCGATCGCACCGATGCGGCCGGTTTGCTCGAAGCCGATCGCTGCGGCCAGATCGATAGCGTGCCGATCAAGTCGCCCGAGCAGCAAGGGACATTGGCGCTACACCGGATTCGGGAACGGCTCAAGGCGCAGCGCACCGCAACGATCAACCTGGTGCGCGGCGTGCTGCGCGAGTTCGGCATCGTGATCCCGCTCGGCGCGGCGAAGGTTCGTCCGGCGGTACTGGCTGCACTCGAAGATGGCAGCAATGAGGTGCCGATGGCATTGCGCGATACGCTCAGTGAGATGCTCGAGCGGCTGGTCGATCTGACGCGAGGCATGGCGGCGATCGAACAACGGTTATCGCAGCTCGCGTGCCACGATCCGGTCAGTGCGCGTTATCAACAAGTTCCCGGCATCGGCTTGCTGACCGCGACGGCCCTGCACGCCAGCGTCGGCTCGCTCGACCGCTTTCGTAGCGGTCGCTACTTCGCCGCCTGGCTCGGCCTGACACCGCGTGAACATTCCTCCGGCAATCAACGTCGCCTCGGTCGCATCAGCAAACGCGGCGACGGCTATCTGCGCCTGCTCCTGATTCACGGTGCACGCGCAGCACTGCGAGCCGCGCGTCTACGACAACAACGTGCTCAGCCCCTGACCCAAATGCAAGCTTGGGTCCTGTCCTTGGAACAGCGTGTCGGCCACAACAAAGCCGCGGTCGCTCTGGCCAACAAGACCGCGCGTCGATTGTGGGCCATGGAGCACCACCGTGCGGCATTCGATTCCAATCACATCAGCGTGCGAACACACTGATCCCACTCGATCTCACCACCGAGTTGCCTGCGATCACAGTCATGGCGAATGTGTCGGTCCCGAATCGAATCAAGCCGATAACTTTTCTGGCTCACGAAGCCGCTTGTACCGATTGGCTTTCGATTCGCGGATTCCATGATGGCCCGAGCTCACGACGCTCACCCCAAGGCCGAATACACGACTGCAACCGATCTCATTCCCCAACGCTAGCAGCCATCCGAAAATCGATCTCTTGCGCGAGGAGTCCATACACGAATAGTTAGGCGTCACTCCACTCACTTGCCAAGTAGGCTATACCGGTTTCGTTCGCGAACGCATCGGGTGCCTTGACCAGATGGACATGCACTCGCGCACGATACTGGTGTGAAAGCGCATGAGCTGGAAAAGCAATGACAAGACTCTGCGAGGAGCTGCTGGCGTGGAGCGTGACTTTGTAGATCTCGCCGCCGATTTGCGTGCAGCTCGGAAATACTTTTGTAAGGCCGCCACCACTGCAGTAGTCGATATACCAGCCAGTAAAATCTGGATTAGAAATCTGGCCAATCAAGTCGACCGGCGTGTCGATTCGAACCGGCGCGGGCGTGCAACCCGATGCGAAAATCGTTAGCGCAGCGAGAATTGCACGAATACGCATGTGACGCCTAACGCTTGAGCTAAGCGGCGGCTGCCGCGATGCGCATGATGTTAGCGCAACCAACCCGCAGCCGTCCGCTTGAGCGAATAGTTAGCACCCGCGCTCATAGCTGAAACCAAGAGATGCAAGGAGCGACGGGGGGGCAACGACAGACAACACATTTGCCCCGTAGTACCTGTGATCGCACTCTACCACAGAAAAGTACTGCGACAAGACTACGGTAGCAACGCCCGAAACGCGTAGTGTGCGCTTGGCTACAAGGGCCGACGCCACCTCGGCGTCGAGCAACATATGAGCTGCAGCTCCCGGGTTAAAGACTTCGACTACGCGCGGGGACTCAGTGCCCATCTCGTATGGAAGAAGTTTGCGCGAGGCGTCCGATGGGAAGAAAAAAGCTTCTAGAGCGTCTGGTTCTCCATCGAGAAAGTGCCAAGCAAATTCGAACTTGCCCGCAACCTCAACCTTGCCGCGGAAACTCGTGTTCGCACCGGGCGCTTGGCGGCGGATGCAAGTGCAAGCGGCGAGCCTGTCGGAATAGCGAATTGGTCTCGTGCGCTAGCATGAGCGGAAAGGACGACCGCCGAGAACGCGAGAAAGAAAATGATGCGCATGTGTGGGTGCTAACGCCCAAGGTGAGCGGCGAACGGAGTGAGTCCGCTCGACCGCGTAGTTAGGTGCCGCTTGCTCATTGGACCGGCTGATTTGAGCACGCGGAAACGCGCTTCACTCTCAAGCCGCCAGCCTTGCTCAATACAGGTAGCCAGTGGGGATGTAGACGCCCCAAGACTCAAATTTGCCATACACCTCCGCGCAGGCAAGGTCGCGCAGTTGAGGAATACTGCGCTCGTCGTCGAAGAATGGGAGTAGGTCAATTGAGGTTGAATATTTTTTCGACGCGAGCTTCATCAAGTGTATTGAACAGATATTGATGTCCGAGCTCGTCAATTGCGACGATGCCACGGATTGAGACGAATTGATTGTTGTATTTTTCATGCTCTGCGTAGAGCGTGGTAAGCGGCAGCAAAGTGCTCGCGAAAGTAGATGTGCACGCAAGGCATGCAAGAAGAGCAAATGTGAGACAACGATTTGCCATACCCGTCGGTGCGGAACCTAACTACAAGTAGACCCCACATTCGGGGTGTTGCACCGTATAGTCATGCTCTGTTGCTCGCACGTCAAGCCAATTTCCTACACGCAATCACGGTGTTGGCCGACAGCATTGCCTGTCTCGCCTTGAAAGAATGTCGCGCAACACCGCGAAAGCGAGAGCGTATGAGTTACGGGGGCGAAAGCAGGGGGCGTAATGGCTGTGTCGGTAAAGTCATCGACACCGCGGTTGATGGACGACGTTCGCAGCAAGTTGCGGGTTAAACATTACAGTTTGCGCACTGAGCAGGCCTACCTCGGCTGGATACGGCGGTTCATACTTGCGAGCGGCAAGCGCCATCCGCGCGATATGGGTGCGGCGGACGTCGAGGGCTTTCTCAGCCATCTGGCGACTGAGGGCGATGTTGCCGCCGGGACGCAGAATCAGGCGTTGTCTGCCTTGCTGTTTCTTTATCGTGTGGTGTTGGGAATCGACTTGCCATGGATGGAGTCGATCGTGCGCGCCAAGCGTCCGCGGCGGCTGCCGACGGTATTGTCGCAGGATGAAGTGCGTCGCTTGCTGGCGGTGATGGATGGCCGCGCGTGGTTGTTGGCGAGCCTGCTTTATGGCACCGGAATGCGGTTGATGGAGGGCTTGCGTCTGCGCGTCAAGGATGTCGATTTTGCGCGCAACGACATCGTTGTCCGCGATGGCAAAGGTGGCAAGGATCGTCACACCATGTTGCCGCGGTCACTGGTCGAACCGCTGCAGCGTGAAGTGGAGCGTGCGCGCGTGCTGCACGCTGAGGATCTCGCGGCAGGTTGTGGCGCGGCCTGGCTGCCGCATGCGCTGGCACGCAAATATCCGCGCGCGGCATGCGACTTCGGCTGGCAGTATATTTTTCCCGCTGAAAAACGATCGCGCGATCCACGCGGAGGTATCGAGCGGCGGCATCACATCGACGATGCGGCATTGGCGCGTGCGCTCAAATCAGCGCGGCTCAAGGCCCACATCGTCAAGCCGCTCAGCGCGCACACGTTGCGCCACAGTTTCGCTACGCATTTGCTGGAAGCGGGATACGATATTCGCACGATTCAGGAATTGCTCGGTCACAACGATGTTGCCACGACGCAAATCTACACGCATGTGATCAACCGTGGGGGTGGCGGAACCTTGAGTCCGCTCGACAGGATGTGATCGACCCACGCGCGATACTTGCGCGGCCTTATTCTGCGGCACGCGCGCTCAGCGTCCGCAGTAGTGTCTGTGCCGCACCGAGACGTTCTGCGGCGCCGGGCAGTTCGAGTTTTATCCTGAGTTTGTCCTGGCCATCAAGTGAGTATACTTTTGCCTGGGTCTGGATCAGCTTGATCACGCTCAGCGGATCGATGTTGGGCTGCGCGCTGGAAAAGTATACGGCCGCCTTTCTCGCCGAGTTCGAGTTTGCGGATGCCGATCGCGCTGGCGGCAAGTTTGATCCCGGCGACGGCAAACAGGTTTTTCACCGGCTCGGGCAGCAGGCCGAAACGATCGATCATTTCCACTTGCAGTTCGCGCAGTGTCGTCAGCATTGCGCGCGCTGGCGATGCGCTTGTACAGGGTCAGGCGCGCATGCACGTCGGCCAGGTAATCGTCGGGAATCAGTGCGGGCAGATGCAATTCGACTTCGGCGTCGTGTTCGCTGACCAGGTCGAAATCTGGTACCTTTCCGACTTTTCAGCGCACTCACGGCGCGTTCGAGCAGTTCGGTGTAGAGGCGAGAAGCCGATTTCCTGGATCTGTCCGCTCTGTTCGTCGCCCAGCAGTTCGCCGGCGCCGCGGATCTCCAGATCGTGCGTCGCGAGGGTGAAGCCGGCGCCGAGTTCTTCCAGCGAGGCGATGGCCTCCAGGCCGCTTCTGCGCATCCGCACGTGATCGAGCTTGCGTGTCGGGAACGATCGAGATAGGCGTAGGCGCGATGATGCGAGCGGCCGACGCGGCCGCGCAGCTGATGCAATTGCGCCAGGCCGAAACGGTCGGCGCGATCGATGATGATGGTGTTGGCGCTGGGCACGTCGATGCCGGACTCGATGATCGTGGTGCACACCAGCACGTTGAAGCGCTGGCGGTAGAAATCGAGCATCACCTGTTCGAGTTCGCGCTCCGGCATCTGGCCGTGGGCGATGCGGATGCGCGCGTCGGGCATCAGTTCGCCGAGTTCACGTGCGGTTTTTCCGATCGATCTCGACCTCGTTGTGCAGAAAGTATACCTGGCCGCCGCGCGCCAGTTCGCGCTGGAACGCCTCGCGCACCACGGCTGGATCGTACGGCGCAATGAAGGTCTTCACGGCTAGCCGATGTTCCGGCGGCGTGGCGATGATGGAAAGATCGCGCAGTCCCGACATGGCCATGTTCAGCGTGCGCGGAATCGGCGTGGCGGTCAGCGTCAGCAAATCGACTTCGGCGCGCAATTTTTTCAACTGCTCCTTGTGGCGCACGCCGAAGCGATGCTCTTCGTCGACGATGACCAGGCCGAGATCCTTGAACTTGACGTCGGGCTGCAGCAAACGATGGGTGCCGATCGATCACGTCGATCTGGCCTTCGCGCAGTTTCGCTAGCGCGGCATCGACTTCTTTCTTCGTCTTGAAGCGCGAGATCACTTCCACGCGCACCGGCCAGTCGGCGAAGCGGTCGCGAAAATTCGTGTAGTGTTGCTGTGCGAGCAGGGTGGTCGGTACCAGCACCGCGACCTGTTTGCCGGCGATGGCTGCGACGAAGGCGGCACGCAGCGCGACTTCGGTCTTGCCGAAGCCGACGTCGCCGCAGACCACGCGATCCATCGACTTGCCCGCCGCAAGATCGGCGATGACGGCTTCAATCGCACGCCATTGGTCGGGAGTTTCCTCGAATGGAAATGTAGCCGCGAATTGCTCGTACAGAGCGCGGTCATAGACGAAAGCGTGACCCTGACGGGCCTCGCGTTGTGCATACAACGCCAGCAATTCGGCGGCGACATCGCGTACTTTTTGCGCCGCGCGGCGTTTGGCGCGTTCCCAGGCATCGCCGCCGAGCGAATGCAGCGGCGCCAGTTCTGGCGATGCGCCGGAGTAACGCGAAACCAGATGCAATTGCGCGACTGGAACGTATAATTTGTCGCCTTTTGCATATTCGACGCAAAGGAACTCGCCACGCGCGCCGTCTGCTTGGAGCCGGCCGATATCCAGCTTGACCAGGCCCTGGTAGCGGCCGACGCCATGATCGGCATGCACGATTGGCGCGCCGATGGCCAGCTCGGAAAGATCGCGCAGCACGGCTTCCGGTTCACGCACGGCGATTGTGCGTCGCCGAGTCTGTTGCGCGCGCTCGCCGTAAAGCTGTCGCTCGGTGAGGATGGTGAGCGGCGGCTCGGTGAGAGCGAAGCCGTCGTCGAGCGAAGCCACCGTGATGCACAAGCGCGGAGCATTCAAAAGCTCGTCATCCCGGCTTTCGACGGGATGACGAGCAGAAGAGAGAAACGTTTGCCATGTGCTGACGGCCTGCGGCTGCAACTTCGCCGCAGCCAGTTGCTCGATCAGTGCCTCGCGCCTTCCGGCAGAATCCGCAGCGATCAGGATGCGGCCGGAATAATCGCGCAGAAAGTTTCTCAGCTCCTCTGCTGGTGCTTCGCCACGCCGATTCAGTGGCAAGCTCGGCGCCGGTTGCGTACCGAGATCGACTGCGTGTTCATTTGTACCTATTGCAACAATGTCGACACGCAGACGCTGGTTGAACTGTTCGCGCAGACGCTCCGGCGGCAGGTACAGTTCGGCGACCGGCAGGATCGGACGTTCAATGTCGTGGGCGCGGCTGTCGTAACGCGCAGCGGCCTGTTGCCAGAAGACGTCGGCAGCGTCGAGTGCGTTTTCCGCCAGCACGAACAGCGACTGTTCGCCAAGATAGTCGAACAAGGTTTCGGTGTGCTCGAAGAACAGCGGCAGGTAGTATTCGATACCAGCCGGCGTCGTGCCTTCTTTCAGATCCTGGTAGATCGGACAGCGGCGCGGGTCGATCGGAAAACGCTCGCGCAAAGTATTGCGGAAGCTTTTGACCGTGGCCTCCGTCAGCGGGAATTCGCGCGCCGGCAGCAAGTTCGACTTTATCCACTTTGTGCAGCGAGCGCTGGGTTTCGGCATCGAAGGTGCGGATGGAGTCGATTTCGCGATCGAACAGTTCGATGCGATACGGTTCGGCGCTGCCCATCGGGAAGATGTCGAGCAATGCGCCGCGCACGGCATAGTCGCCGGGTTCCTGCACCTGCGGGACATTGCGATAGCCAGATGCTTCGAGCCGGCGTTGTTCGGCGCCGAGATCGAACGCTTGCTTGAGCGTCAGCATCAGGCTCGATCCACCGATGAAACTGCGTGGCGCCAGACGCTGCATCAGGCTGGCGACCGGCACGACCAGCACGCCGCGCGTGGTCGCCGGTAGCCGGTAAAGTGCGGCAATGCGTTGCGAAACGATTTGCGGATGCGGAGGAAACAGATCGTAGGGCAGGGTTTCCCAATCCGGAAAATGCAGCACCTCAAGCGCATCGGTTGAATCGGCATCACCGGCAAACACGCGCAGATCTGATTCCAGCGCGTGTGCCGCATGCGTATCACGCGTCACCGCGACAACGATGCCGTTATGCGCGCGCGCTGCTGCGGCGAGCGCCAGTGCCAGTGCGCTGCCGTGGGGCGGGTTCCAATACCGCCGTTGTTTCGGATTGCGCGGCAGAGGCGGATGCAGCAGAAGCGTTTCGGTCATGGTGATCTTTTGAAATTGCGGGCAGGGATGGCCGCTTCTTGATTTTCGCGACCAAGGACGATCGCACAAACACCAGCAGCGTCGAAGTGCTCATCGCAGTCGACGCGGGGCGTGCAGTGTAACGCGAGTGCGTTGAATCTGTGACTTCACCTGTGACTTTAGGCATACATCGGGCACGGATTTCACAAGTCTTTACGCGCTGAGCAAGGGTGCTGGGCAAACGCTGCACATTCTGTTCGGCGATAATGTGCGGTGCACGCGATCAACCAATGAACGGGACCTTCATGCTTTCTCCTCAGCGCAAGTTTTCGGTCCGCGGTCACGCCCTGATGGTGCTGTCAGTGGCGCTGCTCGCACTCACCGCCTGTTCGCGTTCCGCGCCGCCGCATGCCGAGACAGCAGTGCCGGTCACGGCCGCCAAGGTGCAGCAGAAATCGGTGCCGGATCGGCTCGACGCCGTCGGCACGGTCGAGGCAATCAATAGCGTCGCGGTGAAATCGCTGGTCGACGGGCAACTGCTGGACAGCCCGGTCAAGGATGGCGAGGACGTGAAGAAGGGACAACTGTTGTTCCGGATTGATCCGCGCCCGGCACAGGCGGCGCTGGCGCAGGCGAATGCCGCACAGGCGAAGGATGAGGCGGCACGCGTGCTTGCGCACGCGGAAGTCGTGCGCTACCAGCCGGTCGCCGACAAGGGTTTCATTTCTGCCGACCAGATGCAGCAGTACGTCACCGCCGAGGAAGCCGCCGCGGCGAGCGTGAAGGTCGATCAGGCCAACGTCGAGGCGGCCAAACTTACGCTGGGTTACACCAACATCTATGCGCCGATCGATGGCCGCGTCGGCCGTATTCTGGTACAGCCAGGCAATCTGGTGAAGGCGAACGACACGAATTCCTTGATCGTGATCAACCAGCTTGTGCCGATCTTTGTCAACTTCGCCGTGCCGGGACAGTATGTCGATCGCGTGCGCGAAGCGCAGGACAAAGGCCTGCTTGCGGTGACGGCGAGCGGCGACGGCATCCACGGAGGAATAAGTGGACAATTGTCCTTTGTGGACAATGCGATCGACCCGACGACGAACACGGTGAAGCTGCGCGCCAGTTTCGCCAATGCCGACGAGCGCCTGTGGCCGGGACAGTTTGTCAACATTGCCCTCACGCTGGGCACCGATGCCAATGCACTGGTTGTACCGGATGCGGCAGTCAAGGCCGGTCCGGACGGCAGTTACGTCTTCGTGATCAAGCCCGGCAACCGCGCCCGGCAGCAGGCGGTGACGGTGGTACGTAGCGTCGATGGCGACAGCATGATCTCGAAGGGACTGAGTGTCGGCGAAACCGTGGTGACCGATGGGCAGTCGCGCCTGGCCGATGGCACTTTGGTGAAGGTGTCGGCGTCCGGGGCCGCGCAGTGAGTATTTCCGAAGTCTTCGTACGTCGGCCGGTGATGACCACCCTGGTCATGATCGGCATTCTCGTGTTTGGTATTGCCGCCTACCGGTTGTTGCCGGTGTCGGATCTTCCCAATGTGGATTTTCCGACCATCCAGGTCACCGCGCAGTTGCCGGGTGCGTCACCGGAGACGATGGCATCGGCCGTGGCGACACCGCTGGAAAAGCAGTTCTCATCGATACCGTCGCTCGATTCGATGACCTCACAGAGCGGTATCGGTCAGAGTCAGATCACCCTGCAGTTCACCCTGGATCGCGACATCGACGCGGCCGCGCTGGACGTGCAGTCCGCGATTTCGGCCGCCTTGAAGCAACTGCCGCCGACGATGACCACGCCGCCGACTTTCCGCAAGGTCAATCCCGCCGACGCGCCGATCTACTACATCGGCATGACCTCGAAAACTCTGCCGCTGTCGACGGTCGACGAATATGGCGAATCGCTGCTGGCGCAGCAGTTGTCGATGATCGACGGCGTCGCCCTGGTGAATGTCTACGGTTCGGCCAAGTACGCCGTGCGCATCGATCTTGACCCCGGCGAGATGAACGCGCGCGGCATCGGCATCGATCAGGTGCAGACGGCGGTGGCGAACGGCAATGTCGATCTGCCGACCGGCGTGCTGTACGGCAACGATCGCACCTACAACGTCATGGTCAACGGCCAGTATGAAACGGCGAAACCCTTTGGCGACCTGATCGTCAGCTATCAGAATGGTGCACCGGTGCGGTTGAAGGATATCGCTCATGTCTACGATGGCATCCAGTACGACAAGCTGGCGGCGTGGGTGAATGGGACACGGGGCGTATTGCTGGCGATCCAGAAACAGCCGGGCGTGAACACCATCGATGTGGTCACGCGCATTCGCGCGGTGCTGCCGGGCTTCGAGAAACAGATGCCCGCAGGCCTGGATCTGAAAGTGTTCTACGACCGCACCGTGAGCATCCGCGCCTCGGTCGACGACGTGCAGTTCAGCCTGTTGCTGGCGCTATTCCTTGTGGTGATGGTGATTTTTATTTTTTTACGCAATCTGTCGGCGACGATCATTCCGTCGCTGGCACTGCCGATGTCGATCGTCGGCACCTTCGCAGTCATGTACCCGTTCGGCTACAGCCTGGACAATCTTTCGCTGATGGCGTTGACGCTGTGCGTGGGTTTTGTCGTCGACGACGCGATCGTGATGCTGGAAAATATCTCCCGGCACATGGAAATGGGCAAGACGCCTCTGCAGGCCACGTTCGACGGCGCGAAGGAAATCGGCTTCACTATCGTGTCGATGACGTTGTCGCTGGCCGCGGTATTCATCCCGCTGCTGTTCATGGGCGGCATCATTGGCCGTCTGCTGCACGAGTTTGCCGTGACTATCGTTGCCGCGGTGCTGGTATCCGGTTTCGTTTCGCTGAGTCTGACGCCGATGCTGTGCAGCCGTATGCTCAAGCCGCATCGTGGCGAGCAGCATGGTCGCATGTACCAATCCTTCGAGCGGGCCTTCGATAGTGCGCAGAATTTATATCGGCGCACACTGCACACTTGCCTGGAACATCGACGCTGGGTACTGCTCGTCTTCGCTGGCATCCTTGTCGCCACCGTAGTCCTGTTCATCATCGTGCCGAAGGGTTTTTTGCCCGACGACGATATCGGCCAGTTGTTCGTATTCACCCAGGCCGATCAGGATGTCGGGTTCAACGACGATGGCGAACAAGCAGCAACAGGCTGCGAAGATCATCAGCAGCGATCCGAACGTGACCGGCGTGATGTCCTTCATCGGCGTTTCGGGCAGCAGCTCCACCCTGAATCTCGGACGCATGATCGTTTCGCTCAAGCCCGCCAACCAGCGCGGTTCGGCGGACGAGGTGATTCAGGAGATGCGGCGCAAGCTCACCGGCATTCCCGGGCTTCAGGTCTACCTGCAGAACATTCCGATCATCCGCATCGGTGCACATCTGACCCAGACCCAGTACCAGTATACTTTGCAGGATATCGATACCAACGAGTTGTTTGGCTTCGTGCCGAAACTGGTCGGTGCAGTCTCGAAACTTCCCGGATTCCAGGATGTCGCCAGCGACCTGCTGATCGCCACACCGGAAATGGACGTGAATATCGATCGCGATGCGGCGTCAGCGGTCGGAGTCAGCGCAGCGCAGATCGAAGGTGCCTTGTATACCGCGTTCGGCCCCGAGCAGGTATCGACGATCTATACCTCGATCGACGAATACTGGGTGCTGATGCAGGTCGATCCGGCCAAGCAGGGCGATCCGGCCATACTCAATCAGATTTATATCCACAGCAACGGCGGTCAACTGGTGCCGCTATCGGCGGTGGCGCATTTCACCAAATCCGTTGGCCCCGCGCAGATCAGCCATCTGGGTCAGGTGCCGGCGGTGACACTGTCGTTCAATCTCGCACCCGGTGTATCGCTGAGTCAGGCGGTGGAGCGGCTGGATGGCGCCGTCGCCAAACTCAAGATGCCGGACACGATCATCGGTTCGTTCCAAGGTACGGCGCAGGCGTTCCAGTCTTCGATTGCCGGCATGGGCATGTTATTGCTGCTGGCGATTTTCGTGATCTATCTTGTGCTTGGCATTCTCTACGAGAGCTTCATCCACCCGTTGACGATCCTGTCGGGCCTGCCGACGGCCGCCTTCGGCGCCTTGTTGACGCTGCTGATTTTTCACATCGATCTGAATTTGTATTCGACCGTCGGCCTGATCATGCTGATCGGTATCGTCAAGAAGAACGCGATCATGATGATCGACTTCGCGGTCGAGGCCGAGCGTGGCGGCAAGACCGCCGAAGAGTCGATTTTCGAAGCCAGCCTGGTGCGTTTCCGCCCGATCATGATGACCAGCTTCGCCGCGCTGTTCGGCACGCTGCCGATCGCGATGGGCTTGGGCACCGGTGCCGAGTCGCGCCGGCCGCTGGGTCTGGCGGTGGTCGGCGGACTGCTGACCTCGCAACTGCTGACCCTGTACCTGACGCCGGTGATCTATCTGTATTTCGACCATTTCCAGGAATGGTTGCGGCATCGGCGCGGCAAGCCTGTGCTCGCGCACACATCACGTACGGCCTGATCGCATCCAGTCCTGGATCGCGCCAGATGTTAGACGGCGAGGGTGACCCGCAGGATGCCGGGTTGATGCGCCAGTGCGCCGTGCCTGAATCCGAGCCGGTCGCACAGACCCAGCATTGCCGTGTTTTCCACGAGCACATCGCCCCAGATTTCGGTGGCGCCCATGCCACGTGCACTGCCGATCGCGCGTTCGAGCAGCAGGCGGCCAAAACCCTGGCCGGAAAGTTCGCGCTGCACCACCACGGCAAACTCTGCGTGTTCCGTGACGGGGTCGAGATGCACGCGTGCAACCGCGTGGATTTCTGCTGCGGGTGTACCGTCCGGATCGGCGAGAACCCAGGCAGCTGCATTGCGCGGATCGAGATCGCAAAGCTGCGCGGCGAGTTCGTAGGGCAACTCATTCATGGGGTGGAGAAAGCGCATGCGCACATCTTCCGGCGACAAGCGGACAAACCCGCGTTGCAGTGCCGCGATGTCGTCGACGCCGATGGACCGCAGCACCAGTTCGCGACCGTCGCGTGCGGTCATCCTCGTCTGCGCGGTGTCTTGTGTCTTGCTGCGGCGTTTAGGCGCACGTGGAGGCGGACGCCGCGAAGCGCCGGGAGCTTGCGCGCCGACGTACGGGATGGTGCGGGTTTTTGCTACAGTGTTCATGGACGTCAACTTGCCCAATCCGATTGGAGCAGGCCACCTAAACCAGTGGGCAGCCGTTCAGGTAATCGATCAAACAGGCGGAATCGTGGACGCGAACGAACTCGAAACCTTGTGCGGCGCATGGCCTGGAGCAGCCAGCAGCATCAAATGGGAGGACGATCTGGTGTTCACGGTCGCCGGCAAGATGTTCGCCGTGCTGTGTCTGCGTGGGCCGGATCGCGACCGGTTGTCGTTCAAGGTCGATCGCGAACGTTTCCTTCGAGCTCACCGATCAACCCGGCATCGTGCCGGCGCACTACATGGCGCGTGCGTTCTGGGTCACGATCGTCGAACCCGAGCGCTTCCCGCGCACGCGGATCGAGGAATTCATCCGCCATTCCTACGATCTGGTGCGTGCGGGCCTGACGAAAAAGATGCAGGCGAAACTCGGCGCCGCTTGAGGCATCAACCCAGCAATTCGTATTTGCCGCCACGTTCCAGTGCGCGCTGATAAGCCGGCCGCGAATGAATGCGCGCAAGAAAATCCATCAGCTTGGGGCGACTCGCGTTCAGCCCGGCACGCGCTGCAGCGGCTTCCAGCGGAAAGCTCATCTGGATATCGGCCGCGGAAAATTCCTCGCCCGCGAACCAGGCGCTTTTGTCCAGTTCCGATTCCAGATAATCCAGATGCATGGCGATCTGCGGGTCGATGAACGTATTTTTCGTACGCCCGGCGATTGCGCGGGCGATGGGTTTTGCGAAGAATGGCATCGGCGACTTCTCGACGCGGTCGAACACCAGCTTCAGCAATAACGGCGGCATGGCCGATCCTTCCGCATAGTGCAGCCAATAGGTGTAGCGCAGCCGCTCAGGCGTTCCACGCGCGGAAGCGAGACGACCGTTGCCGTAAATGTCGACGAGGTATTCGACAATCGCGCCGGACTCGGCAAGCGTGAGCGCGCCATCGGTGATCACCGGTGATTTACCGAGCGGATGCACTTCACGCAGCGCGGCCGGCGCGAGCATCGTCTTTGGATCGCGCTGATAACGTTTGATCTCGTAGGTCAGACCCAGTTCCTCGAGCAGCCAAAGCACGCGCTGCGAGCGCGAATTGTTCAGATGATGGACGGTGATCACGAGCGCTGCCTCCTTCGTTAGCGGCGAAGTATGCGCTCAATCCCGGCGCGCTCTAAGTGTGCCGAATACTGGAGTGGATTCTCGATCTGGACGGTTGTCGTTGCCGTGTCTCCCGGATTACGACCCAACCTATGGGCCAGGAGCTTTCATGGCACGATGATAAACTGCACCGCTGACAACAGCGTCGCGGGAATCTGAATGTCCGGCAAAGCCAATTCGCGCAAGACGATCTTCCTCGCCCTGGGAGCGAACTTCGCGATCTTTGTCGCCAAGCTTGCCGCGGCGTTGCTGACCGGCTCCGGTTCGATGCTGGCCGAGGCCGTGCATTCGCTGGCCGACTGCGGCAATCAGGTGCTGCTGCTGATCGGCATGCGCCAGGCCCGGCGCGCGGCATCGCCGGATCATCCCCTGGGTTATGGCCTGGTCGTATACTTCTGGTCCTTCCTGGTCGCATTGCTGCTGTTCAGCGTCGGCGGCATTTTTTCCGTCTATGAAGGCATTCACAAGCTGCACGTGCACGCACCGCTGCGCTGGCCGTGGCTGGCTGTCGGTGTACTCGTGTTCGCCATTGCGGCCGAAGCGTTTTCGATGTGGGGCTGTCTGCGCGAAGTCAACAAGGCAAGAAGTGGAAAAAGTCTCTGGCGCTGGTTCCGCGAGAGCCGCCAGAGCGAGCTGATCGTGGTGTTCG
This sequence comes from uncultured Gammaproteobacteria bacterium, assembly GCA_963804695.1. Classification (GTDB taxonomy): domain Bacteria; phylum Pseudomonadota; class Gammaproteobacteria; order Xanthomonadales; family Rhodanobacteraceae; genus Rudaea. The sequence goes on along the minus strand of CAWDRH010000003.1, from coordinate 1,032,330 downwards.
GCGAGGATCTCGCCGCGTTGCTCGGCCTTTGTCTTGCGCTGGCCGCCGTGCTGGCCACGTTCCTGACGGGCGATCCCTTGTTCGATGCTTGTGGCTCGATCGCCATCGGCGTGCTGTTGTGCGTGATCGCCATTTTCGTCGCGCGCGAGGTTGCTTCGCTGCTGATCGGCCAGAGTGCGGACCCGGGTTTGCGCGCTGCGATCGGCGATTTCGTCCGTGCGCAGCCGGAGATCGAGCGTGTATTCAATTTGATTACCCTGCAACTCGGTCCGGATGTGATGGTCGCGACCAAGGCGCAAATGCGTGGCCAACTCTCCGGCGACGAATTGATTGCGGCGATCAATCGGGTCGAAGCGGCGATGAAGCAGCAGTTTCCGGAAATCCGCTGGTCGTTTTTCGAGCCAGATGTGGAGGATTGAGAGGCGGTATAACGCTTTATGTCTTGGAAAGTTCGGTTCTCGGAGATCCGGTGCGCCTGAACCTGCGCTCAGCTAGAATTCTCGCCTCACCTTGGCTATCGGTCGCCCCTGTGGATCCCAAACTCATCACTCCGGTTTTGATGGTTGGCGTGGTCGCGTGGGTGATCTATCGCCGGGTGCGGCGCAATATCGGGCGCCAGCAAATAAGGTCCGGGTGGATGCAGTTTCGCATCGTTATTTTCAGCGTGTTCGGTGCGCTGACGCTGTTTGCGTCGTTGCGCGACATGAATCTGCTCGGGGCGATGTTCGCCGGCTTGGCTGGCGGTGCAGCGCTGGCGTGGTTCGGATTGCGTCACACGAAGTTTGAAACCACGCCACAGGGCAACTTCTATACGCCGCACACTTACATTGGCGTGGCCGTGTCAGCCTTGTTGCTGGCGCGTGTCGCATACCGGTTCATCGTGCTGTATCCGGCAATGCATGCGGCGACGCAGGTCGACGCAAACCCGTTCGCCGCATACCAGAAGAGCCCACTCACGCTGGCAATCTTCGGCGTCCTGATCGGCTATTACGTTGCCTACTATGCCGGTGTGTTGATCGAGAGCCGCCGCTTCGCCTCGGTTCCGGTGCCACGCGGCGATTGAATCGATTCAGGGCGACGTCAGCCATTCGACGCGTTGCTGACCGAAGCGTCCCTGCGCCAGATACTGGCGTAAACTCGACAGCACGTCTTCCAACGACTGCTCGAATTTCCACGGCGGATTGACGATGATCATGCCGCAACCGTTCAGGCGCAGCGCCGAATTGTCCGGATGCAGCAGCAACTCCGCGCACAGAACCTTGGGGATCTTGTGGCGCGCGAACCAGCGCTGGAACGGCAGCGTCTGCTGGCGCAGCTTGATCGGATACCAGATAGCGTAGATGCCGTTCGGCCAGCGCGCATGCGCGGCGGCGAGTGCTGTCTCGATCGCGCGAAACTCGTCATCCTGCGCTTCGAACGGCGGATCGATCAGCACCAGGCCACGCCGTTCCTTCGGTGGCAGCAGCGCGGAAAGTGCGGCGTAGCCGTCGCGCTGGTGCACACTTACGCGCGCGTCGCCGGCGAACAGGGCTTTCAGTTTCGCGGCCTCGTCGTCCTGCAGTTCGCACAACACGGCACGATCCTGTTCGCGCAGCAGCAGGCTGGCGATCAACGGCGAGCCGGGATAGACGGCCAGATCGTGTCCCTGGGTATTGGCGTTGAGTGCACGCACGAGATTCAGATAGATATGCAAGGGCGGCGAAAGCCGCGTTGCCGCAAGCAGGCGCATTACTCCGGCTTCGTGTTCTTGCGTCTTGCGCGCCTGTTCGCCATGCAGATCGTAACGACCGGCGCCGGCATGGGTATCGACGTAACAGAATGGCGTTTGCTTGGCCTTGAGTGATTCCAGCAAGCCGATCAGGATCGCGTGCTTGAACACGTCGGCGAAATTCCCGGCGTGAAAGGCGTGACGGTAATTCATGGGTTTCTTCCCTGCGTGGATGACACGCGTTCCGCGAATGTAGCGTAGCAAGGTGACGGATCGCCGATTTCCCCGAGTCAACCCAGCAGCACGGAAGTCATCGAGATCGCGCTGGTTACGCTGTCATTGAAAATGTGGATTTTGTCGTTTTCGTTCTGTTGCGCCAACAAATAAAGCAGGGGCAGGTAGTGTTCCGGCGTGGGTATGCCAAGGATGACATCGACGCCAAGCCCCTGCCAATCCGTCAGTGTGGCGTGATCGCCCGATTCGATCCGGGTGCGAATGATTGCGTCTGCACGCGCTGCCCAATCGGCAGGCGCCAGATCGTGGAAACGGAACAGCCGCAAATTGTGCACGATGTTGCCGCTACCGAGGATCAGTACGCCTTCGTCGCGCAATGGCGCCAGTTCCCGGGCAAGCCGATAGTGAAATTCGCCAGGCTGCGCAGTATCAAGACTTAGCTGGATCACCGGAATACCGGCGTCCGGATACATGATGCGCAGCACGCTCCAGGCGCCGTGATCGAGACCACGGCCCGGATCGATGTGTACTTTGGTGCTTTTTACCAACTGCACCAGGTGCTGCGCCAGATCCGGATCGCCTGGCGCCGCGTAGCGGACGTCGAACAGCGTTTTCGGAAAGCCGTAGAAATCGTGGATCGTTTCCGGCCGGTCGGTCGCGCCAACGTAAACACCGCGTGTCTCCCAGTGCGCCGACACACAGACGATGGCGCGCGGTTTCGGGATGCGCCGCGCCGCTGCCTGCCAGCCGCGGGTGAAGGCATTGTCCTCCAGCGCGTTCATCGGCGAACCATGACCGACGAACAAGGCGGGCATTCGTGGGATTGCGGTGTTCGTGTTCATGCGCCGATTTTGGTCCGCCCCACAGTATCTGCGTCAGCGCCGCGTATGTTTCAGGTGCCGCCGAACGGGTTGCGCAGCCGCGACAGGATCGCGCCGCGACCACCGTCGCGTGACGGCGCTTCAGCAGTTGCGACGCCTTCAACTTCGATATAGCCGATGGCGTTGTAGGCGTTGGTGAAGTCGATCACGTCGGCCAAGGTCGCGCCGCTTTGTTCGGCGACTTCGGTCAGCGTCGCCGGCTGCTTCATCATCACTGTGGCGATGCGGAAATGCTTGGGGAACTCGCGTTCGATCTGCGGCCAGCGCGCCAATTTATACTTTGCGTTGATGTCCATGCCCGGCGCCGGATGGCCGTTCGAGCCCAGCGCGTGGCACAGCCAGAGCAGGCGTGCATACGGCTGGGTTTTGACACTAGCCAGAATTCCGGCCAGTTCCCCTGGTTCCAGTGGCTGCCAGTCGTTAGGTGTGATGATACGGGTGCAATACGCGGCAAGCGAGCGCAGGCTGCCGTCGGCATGAAACGTCTTGCTGCCAGGATCGAGCACCAGATCCGGCACGCCAGCCTCGCGCACCCGCATCGGTGCGCTCAATGCGCCCGCAGCGAGCCAGTCGGACAAACGCCGTTCATGGGATGGCTCGGGCGGAGAAATGGGTGCTGGTTCAGGCTGTGGCGAGGGTATCGCCGCAGTCGCCTTTGCCACAGGAGCGGGTATGGCTGATCGGATCGCGGCAGGCTCGGCTGTACGACGTGGCGGTTCCGGTCGATCAGGCACGAGCGTGGTGGCGTGATCGAGAACCTCTATCAGATTCTCCAGGGTCAGCGGCTTGTGCAGGATCAGGTCGCCTTCGCCGGCCTGCGGATGCGCTGTCAGCATGGCCAGGGGTCGCCCGGTGCTATGTGCGCGCAACCAGTCCATGTGACCGTAAACGGTGTCGATGTCGATCACGAGCAAGTCGGCAGCATTCGTATCTGCATCGGCGTGGAATTTCCAGGCCGACTTCAGGCTCGGCTCAGCCGTGTGCAACAGTCCGCGCAACAGCGCGACATCGTCTTCGCCAGCGCCTTGCAGCGCCAAACGTCTGGTCATAAATCCCCCCTGGGAGTGTTATGGTTATTGGTGTTTTCGGGCTGCGGCAATGGAATGACCATACTAGCATCGCGCGAATTGTCGCCGATTCCACCACCGGGTCAAGCGCGCAGTACCAATCGTCGTCGCGCCGGTCAGGACTTGCCGAAGGGATTGCGCAAGCGTGCGAGCAGACCGCCAGGCGCGGCCGGTGGCGGGTCGTGGCGTGGCGATCGGCGTTCGACCTCGATCAGACCGATGGCGTCGTAGGCGCTGACCAAGGCGAAGACTTCGGCCATCGGCGCGCCGCTGGCGGTCGCGATCTCGTTGAGTTTGGTCGGCTGCGTCAATGCTGTGGCGATGCGGAAATGATTCGGATAATCGCGTTCGATTTCCGGCCAGCTCTTGAGTTTGTAGCGACCACCAGGATCCAGGTGCGACGCCAAACGTCCGTTGGAACGCACCAGGGCGTCTAGCCAGATCAGGCGTGCATAGCTCTGTCCCGGCTGCTCCGAACGCAAACGGCCAAGTTCGGCGGACGTTAGCGGATGCCATGCCGCGTGCGCCAGATCCTGCGTGCAGTAGGGCGTCAGTGCGCTCAGGCCGGCGCTGGTATGAAACGCCTTTTCCTTTGGATCGAGCGTGAGCTCCGGTGTGCCGTCGAGACTGATCGTGGCGGGTCCGCCGAGCAGGTTGCCGTGCAGATAGTCGCGCAGGGCATGTTTGCCGCGATCGATCGGCGGCCCGTGCTTGACCGGTACTCCGATATTGATGCCTTCCGGTTTGTTTGGTTTGCGAAAGGCGTCGGTGGAATCGGCGATGCGCCGCTCGCCGCGCGTCGATGGCCCCTGTTGCATGGCTTCGAACGAAGTGTTGTTGTCGAGTTGGGTCGGCACGGCGAACATCGGCTTTGCGCTTTCAGTGTCGGGCTGGAGCAACTCGTCGAGACCCGGTGCGGGAGTATTCTCGCGCTGACGCGAGCGCGCCTCGGCGGTTTCGTCGTCCTCGAGCTCGAAGTCGGGGTTCATCGCATCGAGATCGTAGAAATCGTCGTTTTGTTGCAGCACGGCGGTATTCAGGCTGACATTCGTCGCAATCGTGCCGTTGAGGATCGCGATCAGAGCTTCGGTCTTCAGCGGTTTGGTCAGGCGCAATTCGCCATCGCGCAACGACTCGTCTGCGCTGAATATCGCGCAGCGGCGGCCGCCGCTGAAAGCACGGTTGCGTGCGATCTGCCCGGCCAGCATGGCCGGATCGATGATCAGGAGATCGGCGTTGTCTTCGCTGCCCCAGCGCCAGTGATATTCCAGCTTGCCCGCAGCCATCCGCAGGAGCAGGCGCAGATGCGCCGTGTCTTCCTCGCCGATGCCGATGACAGCCAGATATTTCTCGCGTGCCACGAACCGCTCCCTCAACCGCCCGAATCGGGCGGCAGCCGATGAATCGCATCAAAGTGTACTTCAAAACACCGCGGCACGGCGTGCCGGAAACCTGCCGGTTCAGGAGATCAGTGCGACTGTTGGCGGGATTTCGGCAGGTTTGGCCGCATCGGTCTGGCGCGATTGCTGCTGCATCACCCACAACGCGGCGTAACGGCCGTTGTGCGCGAGAAGGCCCGCGTGGCTGCCGCGCTCGACGATGCTGCCATGCTCGAGCACGATGATTTCGTCGGCGTCGACAATGGTCGACAGACGATGGGCGATGATCAGGGTGGTGCGTTCGCGTGCGATCTCGGTCAATTCGCCCTGGATGATCTTCTCCGTGCGGGTATCGAGCGCACTCGTCGCCTCGTCGAATACCAGGATGGCGGGATTCTTGAGCAGAGTGCGTGCGATTGCCACGCGCTGCTTCTCACCGCCGGACAGCTTCAGTCCGCGCTCGCCGACGTTGGTGTCGTAGCCTTGTGGAAGGCCATGGATGAAATCGTGGATATGCGCCGCACGCGCGGCCGCGATCACTTCCTCACGCGTCGCATCCGGGCGTCCGTAAGCGATGTTGTAATAGATCGTATCGTTGAACAGCACGGTATCCTGCGGCACGATGCCGATGGCGGCGCGCAGTGAATCCTGGGTAATCTCGCGGATGTCCTGGCCATCGACCAGGATGCGTCCGCCGCTGACGTCGTAGAAACGGTAGAGTAGTCGCGCCAGCGTGGACTTGCCTGCGCCGGTAGTGCCGACCACGGCGATGGTCTTGCCCGGCGGGATTTGGAAATCGACGTCGTGCAGGATGGCACGTCGTGGATCGTAATGGAACGACACGTGCTCGAAGCGCACGGCACCGCCGCGCACGGCCAGAGGCTTTGCGTCCGCTGCGTCGCGGACTTCCTGCGGTTCGTCCAGCAAGGCGAACATGCGTTCGATGTTGATCAGCGCCTGTTTCACTTCGCGGTAGACCATGCCGAGATAATTCAGCGGCACTGCGAGCTGGATCAGGAAGGCGTTGATCATGACCAAGTCGCCAATGGTCAGGGTGCCGGCAACCACGCCCGCGGCGGCGCGCCACAGCAGCAGGGTCAAACCTGTCGCGACGATGCCGGACTGGCCGACGTTGAGTACGGCCAGCGTCTTCAGGCTCTTGACCGTGGCTTCCTCATACAGCTTCAGCGCGCCATCGAAACGTGCAAGTTCGTGACGCTCGTTGCCGAAATACTTCACCGTTTCGTAATTCAGCAGCGAATCCACCGAACGCGCATTGGCCTCGGTATCGGCCTCGTTCTTGGCGCGGTAATAGCGCAGGCGCCATTCGGTGACCGAAAACGTGAACGTGATGTACGTGGCGATCGTCGTCAACGTGATCAGAGCAAAGCCCCAGTCATAGCGCACGATCAGGAAGACGGAAATCAACGTGATTTCAAATAGCGTCGGTAAAATTGTGTAAATCGTCCAGTCGAGCAGATCCGACACCGACACCATGCCGCGTTCGACGTCGCGTGACACGCCGCCGGTACGCCGATCCAGATGAAAGCGCAGCGACAGCGCATGCAGATGCGCAAAGACCTGCAACGTGACCTCGCGAGACGTGCGCGCCAGCACGCGCGCGAAGACCACCTGGCGCAGTTCCTGGAACAGCGAGGTCGACAGACGCAGTGCGCCGTAGGCGAGCAGGAGCAGCACCGGGATCGTCAGCACCTGCAATTTCAGGTCCAGTCCGTCGACCAGGTGCTTGAGCACTACCGGCACGCCGATATTGGCCAGCTTGGCCGCGACCAGCAGCACCAGCGCCACAACCACGCGGCCGCGGTAATGCCAGACATACGGCCGCAGGCGGCGCAAGGTGGCGTAAACGGTGGTCGAAGCTGTGGTCACGGGTTCAGTCATCGCCGAAACATGGGGGCCATTATCGCTTGCGCAAGCGAGCGGCGTATGATCGGAAGCGCAAGACCAAAACCCCGCAACGACTGGAGAAAGCATCATGCGCCACGCAGCTCTCATCGTACTCGGACTCGCTCTCGTCAGCAGCGTTGCCTTTGCCCAGGACGCAGCGACGTCCGCTTCGCCAGCGAATCCGAAGGCCCCGCATGGAGCGAAGGTTTTCATCATCTCGCCCAGGAACGGCGCGACCGTTGGTCAGGATGTCGTAGTGAAATTCGGCGTCAAGCACCTTGTTGTCGCACCGGCAACGGACACGTCGCCAAATACCGGGCATCATCATCTGCTGATCGATGTGAACGACCTGCCGCCAATGGACGCGCCGATTCCCAACGATGCCACCCATAAACACTACGGCAAGGGGCAGACCGAGGACACGATCCATCTGTCGCCCGGCGATCACACCCTGCAACTGGATTTTGCCAACTACGCGCACATGCAGTTCGATCCGCCGATCGTGTCGAAGAAGATCACGATTCATGTGAAGTGATGCAAGGATCGCGCTCATCCCGTGCAGCACAGGATGTGCGATGACACGGGATCCAGTTTCCGGATGGGCCGTCCGCTTGAGTACGTAGCGTGTGCTTGCGTATAGAGCGAAGCTTCCGCTCGCCTTCGGCGAGCGTGTAACTTTTCTTTGCTTGTGCAAAGAAAAGTCACCAAAAGAAAGCACACTCCGGCACCGCGCCTCGCGCTGCACGCGAGGTACCCTGCGCTTTTCGGCAGGACGGGGTTGCTCAGACAGTGCATCCTTGCACTGCTTCGCAATCGCGGCGCTCCTTCGCCGCGCCCCTGCGGGCATTTTCCCGCCTTGCCTGCGATGCTCGGCGCGGTGAAGGGGGCCAAGATCAAGTGCAGAACCAAAGCGCAGCTTCGCCTTGGCCCTTGGGCCCCTCTTGCCGCGGCGAGCGCATGGAGGAAAGCTCGTCAGAGTGGCCGCACGATGCGCGCCAGTTCGTTGCACGTACAGGGATGTGCGTTCAACGAACCCCGGAATGCGCTCGCGCACTTGCCGGGCTATGCCCGGCAAGTGTGGCATCGGGGTCGCCTTTTTTTTGCTTACTTTTCTTTGGCGAAGCAAAGAAAAGTGAGACGCTCGCCAGCCGGCGAGCGGAAGCTCCACCTGAAAAAGTCAGCGCGACAAATCTACGGCATACACCGCAGTCCCGTCGCCATTATCTTTCCACAATGTCACATTATCCAAACCGTCCGCGTGAGCGAGATCGAGTTTACCCGCGGCGGAAGTGAAGATCACCGGGCCGGTGGTTTTCACCTTGGCGAAATGCCAGTTGCGATCGTTGCCGAATCGGGCACGGTTGACGTTCCGGGCGGCGCGAATGAAGGCGATCAGAACGTCGCGATTGGTGTCGGGTGCCGAGAGAACGATGTTTTTGCCGTCGAGGCCGGGAAAGCGTCCGCCACCGTTGGCGCGATAGTTGTTGGTCACGACGATGAAGGGATCGTCGCCGCGCACGGCGTGGTCGGCGTAACACAGGTTGCCGATACGCTCGCCCTGGGGTTTGGTCACATCGATGGTGTAACTCAGGCCGCCCTGGACGACATCGAAGTTGTAGCTTGGGAAACGCCGGTTGACGAGTTCCTGTGGCGTGGTTTTCGCCGGATCGATGCGGTTGAAGCGCTCGGCGGATTTCTCCAGCCAGGCCTTGACGCCGGTGCCTGTGGTTTTCACGGCGGTCAGGGTATTCGGATACAGGTACAGGTCGGCGGCGTTGTTGAGCGCCAGCGGCCCGGCGGGAACATCGGTGTAATCGTCGGCGCCGCCGAAACCGCCCTTGAACGGCGCGGCGGCGGATAACACCGGAATTCCGGCGTACTGCGGCAAATTGGCCGTTATATACTTTTCCACATAATCACTCTGCGCCATGTTGACCGGTTGCAAGGCCGTGACCTCGCCCACGTCGGCGAAATAGCTGGTCATGGCGAAATCGCTGGTGCCGATCGGGGTTTTGACGTAGGCGATGGTGGCGGCGTGTTCGGTGGCGACGAGCCGGGCAATTTCCGGGTCGGCGGCGGCATGGCTGCCATCGGCATTACGCACCAGGCGGACTTCGGAATGCGTGAGCACGCGGTCCACCCGCCAGCTGCCGTCGCGATAGACCAGGGCCAGATCAATCAAGCCGATGGCCTTGCCGTAATAGTCGCCCATGACCGCGGGTACGTCATGCACGAATCCGCGCGCATTGTCCACATCGGGAATATGCGCAAAACGGGATTTTGCGTCATTCGGGCTCGGGAAGATATCGTGTGAATGGCCGAGCAGGATGACGTCGATGCCGGGAACCTGGGCCAGATACCAACCGGCGTTTTCCATGTCCGCGGTGTAAGGCGAGGCGTTGATACCGCCGTGCGAGATCGCGATGACGATATCGGCGCCGGCCTTGCGTACTTCCGGGGCGTATTTGCGTGCGGCCTCAACCACGCCCATCACCGTCACCTTGCCTTCGAGATTGCGCCGGTCCCAGTCCATGATCGGCGGTGGAGCAAAACCGAGCAGGCCGATGCGCAGCGTCGTCTCGCGCTCGCTGCCGTCGGGTGTGCGCACGTGGATCGTGCGCGTCAATATGCGCCAGGGCGCGTACAACGGTTTGCCGTCCTTTGCGCCGAACACGTTCGACAGCACAAAGGGATAATGCGGACCTTTACACTTTTCCACCGGAATTCCGGCGACATCGAATGGCGTGCCGGTAACCTGACTCAGGAAGCCCAGACCATAGTTGAATTCGTGATTGCCAATGGTGCCGGCGTCATAATCGAGCGAGTCCATCGCCTTGTAGATCGCCAGTTCCTGATCGCAGGTCGGCGGCTTGACCAGGGCTTGGTAATCCGCGAGCGCCGTGCCCTGGATGGTGTCGCCGTCGTCGAACAGCAGGGTATTGGCGAATTCCTTGCGTGCGTTGCGGATCAGTGTGGCTGCGCGTTCCAGGCCAAGGTTGGGATCGGAGGCAAGCTTGTAATAGTCGTAGCTCATCACGTTGGAGTGCAGGTCGGTGGTTTCGAGCACGGCGAGTTGCGCGCGCGTGCCGTCGGCAGGCGGACGCGATGCGTCAGGCTTCGTCGCGATGCAGGCGGCGAGCAGCAGTGCAGCGGTGAAGCCAGCGAGGAGGATACGAAGGCTGGATGGATTCATGGCAGGCACCAACGGTGACGGGAGTCGCCACGATTATCGCGCATCTGCTACTCTTGCAGGCCGTTTTCGCACCCACATCTGCAATGACCGTCCGCACCCGTTTCGCTCCCAGCCCCACTGGTTTCCTCCACATTGGCGGCGCGCGTACCGCGCTGTATTGCTGGCTGGAATCGCGCCATCGCGGCGGCGAATTCATTCTGCGCATCGAAGACACCGATCGCGAGCGCTCGACCGACGAAGCGGTGAAGGCGATTCTCGACGGCATGAACTGGCTCGGCCTGGATTACGACGAAGGCCCGTACTATCAGACCTTGCGCATGGATCGCTACGCGCAGGTCGCCCAGGAACTGGTCAAGGCCGGCAAGGCCTACTACGCCTACGAGAGCAAGGACGAACTCGAGGCGATGCGTGACGCAGCAGATGGATCAAGGCGTGAAGCCGCGTTATGCCGGCATTTACCGCGATCGCAGCGAGCCGCTGCGCGACGACCCGAATCGGGTGATCCGGTTCAGGAATCCGCCATCGGGCTCGGTCGTGTTCCAGGACAAGGTCAAGGGCCGCATCGAGTGGAACAACGAGGAGCTCGACGATCTGGTGATGGTGCGTTCGGATGGCTTTCCGACCTACAACTTCGCCGTTGTCGTCGACGATATCGACATGCGCATCGGCGAGGTGATCCGCGGCGACGACCACGTCAACAACACCCCACGGCAGATCAATATCTACCATGCGCTCGGTGCCGACATTCCGGAATTCGCGCACCTGCCGATGATCCTCGGTGCCGATGGCCAGAAGTTGTCGAAGCGTCATGGCGCGGTGAGTGTCATGCAGTACCGCGATGACGGTTTCCTGCCGCATGCCTTGCTCAATTACCTGGTGCGGCTGGGTTGGTCGAACGGCGATCAGGAAGTTTTCTCGCGCAAGGAGATGACGACGTTGTTCGATGTTTCCAACGTCAACAAGGCGGCATCGCGTTTCGATCTGGAAAAGCTTAGCTGGCTCAACCAGCATTACCTCAAGCACGACGATCCGGCAGAAATCGCGCCGCATCTGGAATGGCAATTGCGCCAGCAGGGTTACGATCCCGCGCATGGTCCGGCACCCGCGGACGTTGTCGTCGCGCTGCGCGACCGTGCGCGGACACTCAAGGAAATGGCCGACAAGGCCGCCATCTGGTACGGCCCGATCACGCACTGGGACGATGCCGCCGTATCCAAGCATCTGCGGGCGCCGACTGCGGCCGCCGCGCTGACCGCCGCGCACGAACAGCTTGCCATCGTTCCGGAGTGGAGTGTGGAAGCGATCCACAAGGCGATCGAAGCCGCCGCTGCCGCGATCGGCGAGGGCATGGGCAAGGTCGCGCAACCCTTGCGAGTGGCGATGACTGGAACCCAGGTCTCGCCATCCATCGATCACACCGTGTATCTGGCCGGACGCGAGCGTGCGCTCAAACGCATCGAGGACGCATTGGCGAAAGCCGGTGCCTGACCGACGACCGTGGCCTGCGATTTTTCCTCACTGTCAAATATCGATCCGACCGATCCGGATCAGGCCAATGCGTTGTTGCAGCAATGCACCGCTGCACTCACCGATCCGACGCTATGGATCTGGGCGATCGTCTTCACCGTCGGTTGTGCTGTCGTCGGTGCGCTGATCGGAAAGTACAAAAAGGCGGTAGTGCGCGATGCAATCCTCGGCGCCGCCTTCGGGCCGATCGGCTGGATCATTTCATTGTGCATGCCTGTGGCGAAACCGAAACCGGTCTGCCCGGCGTGCAAGCGCATGGTCGAAGCAGGTGACAAGCACTGCCGCCATTGCGGAGCGAAAATCGTTCCGTAGCAAGCCAAAACCTTTGCCGTACTTCTCAGTGCTATTATTTGACATGGCCGTCAAAACCGCACACGCCGCACAGCACCACCACCATCAGCACAACGCAAAAGCGTTCGTGCGCGAAGTCACCGCCGCCTGCGAACTGCGCGGATTGCGCCTGACTGAAATCCGGCAACAGGTGCTCGAACTGGTCGCGGCTTCGGAAAAGCCGGTCAAGGCCTACGATCTGCTCGATCAGTTGAAAGATGACCGCAGCAATGCCGCGCCGCCGACGGTCTATCGCGCACTGGATTTTCTGCTGGAAAATGGATTCATCCACAAATTGCAATCAATCAATGCCTACGTCAGTTGCCACCATCCCAGCGTGGTGCATCAGGTGCCGTTCCTGATCTGCGATGTCTGTGAATCGGCCATCGAAATCTGCGACGAGCGCGTCGCCGGCCTGCTCAACGATCAGGCCCAGGCACTCGGTTTCCGTCCGCGCGCGCAGACGCTGGAAGTGCACGGTGTGTGCAAGCGCTGCGCCGCCTGATCAGAATTCCTTCGTCAAACCGAGATACACGCCGCGTCGCGGTCCGTACTGCGGCGCGAACACGCCGATGCCGGAGCCGTCGCGCAGTTCGTAGACGTGGTCGGTGACGTTGATGACGGCCAGACGAACATTGGTCTTGCCGATCTCCGGCAAGTCGAAGTCGCGGTTGGCCGAGATGTTGACCTGGTAGTACTGCGGCAGATGCTCGGTGTTGGCGAAGCCGGCGCGCAGGCCCGAACCGTAAAGGAAATCCGCACCGAGCTTGGTACCGTCCCAGTTGTAATCGATGCCGCCGTTGCTGGTCAGGCGCTGGTCGTGATCCAGATGCACCCAGTTCGTGGCGATGTAGTCGAGTTCGGCCGGGGTGAAATTGTACTGACCGGTGACAACGTCCTTGCCCATGGCGCGGCTCGACGAAAGATTGAAGTAGGTGCTGAAATTTCCATTTGTATAATTTTCCGTGAATTCAGCGCCACGCACGCGGCCTTGCGCATAGTTGAACGGCGCGAAGATCAAGGCCGCGCCGAACTGGCCCAGATCGAGAAGATCGTGAACCTGGCGATAGTAGGCGTCCAGGCCCAGCGTCAGGTTGTCGGTGACCTTCTGTGAAATGCCGGCATCGAAGTAGTTCGAACGTTCGGATAGTGTCTCCGCGTTGACATTGGTCGGCACCTGATTCGTCGTGCCCTGAAACAAAGCGATGTCGGTCGGCGAAATCAGCTGGGTCGGCGGCGGTGTGAAGTAGCGCGAATAACCGGCATGCAGAGTCGTGGAATCGGTCGCCTGGTATACAAATCCCAGACGCGGGCTGACTTGGCCCTGGGTGACGTAGGCCTGCACCTTGTCGGCACGCAGACCGTAGTTCATGGTCAGCTTGTCGGTGATGTTCCATTCGTCCTGAATGTACAGGCCGTAAGTGCGCGCATCGATGAACGGTGCGTCGTCGACGATCGTGATCGGCACGTCCGAAGTCTGGTTACCCTCGGCATCGGCCGGGAACACCAGCGAAGAGGTGTTGCTCAGCGGATGCTCGTTGCTGGCGTACAAACCATAGCGCAGGGTGTTCGAACCATTCAGCGGTGTCGACAGATCGGCTTGCAGGGTGTTGGCGCGATTGGCCTGATCGACCGTGCTGGCCACGCCGTTGAAAATCAGATCGCCAATCGGGTCGGGCTGGAAGTCCGCGCTGGTGTAGCGCTGGCCCAGTGAAATCTGGTAATCCGTATTGTCAAATCTGCCTTGCAGCGAGAGCACGCCGAAGCGAGTGATCTCGTGCTGATTTTCGTTGAGATTCGAGGAATCAAAGCTCGGCACGCCGGCCAGATCATAGACGGGCTGCTGACCGGGGTTATTTGGAATCTGAAAGCGGTTGTCGGCCGTGCCGAACATGAAAACCAGCCGCGCATCGTCGCTGACCAGGTAGGACAGATAACCGAATCCCTTGGACTGGTCGGTGTGATCGTGGATCGCGTTGCGGTCCGCGGTCGGGTTTTCGATGCCGACGTCGTTTTCGAGAAAGTTTCCGGTGACGAACCAGCTCCAGCGGTCTTCGTTGCCATAAAAGGAGAACTCCGGATTGAACGTGCCGAACGAACCTGTGGTGACACCGATGCTGCCGCCTTCGCCTTGTCCGCCGTTCTTGGTGGTGATATCGACGATACCCGCCGTGTGATAGCCGTATTGCGCCGGCAGGGCGCCGGTCAGCAACTGGACCTGATCGATCATGTGCGCGTCGAGGGATTGTCCGAATCCGGCGATGCTCTCCGGGATGATGATGCCATCGATGCGATAGTCGAGATCGGCATGGTCGCCGCGTACGTGCAACTGGCCGTAGGAATCCTGCACGACGCCCGGCGCCTGCAGCAGTACCTGATTCAGCGGCGTGGCGTCGCCGAGCGGCAGTTGCTGGATCGCCTGCTGATCGATCAGATACTGGCTGGCACCGATGTCAGGCGAAAGCTGGTTGCGCGATTTGTCGAGCGTCGCCGTGACCTGGACCGAATGGAGTGTGGTCGAGCTGCCGCCCGAATTGGCGCTGCTTCCGCTGGCCGCTGATGCGGCCGACGCATCAGCCGTGGCGGCATTGGTATCGGCGAAAGCGATTGTGGTTGTGCACTGGGCGATGCCGACGGCAAGGGCAAGCAGGGTCTGGTTCATGTGTTTGAATCTCCACGGGCGGTAATCCAAATGTTATGTTATAGTATATCAAATTGCATCGCCAGTCGAGGTGACGAAAGTCATGCCTCGGTAGGCTGAAAACGTCACTCTGTTATGTTATAACTTACCTATGAAAATCGAATTCGCTCCCCAATTCCGCGCCGAAACCCAACGTGCGCTACCGCACCTGGCTGATCGGGTCGGTGCGACCGCGTCGTTCCTGTGTGCGGTGCACTGCGCGGCGCTGCCGTTCGTTCTGGCGTTGCTGCCAGCCTTGGGGCTGGGATTTCTTGCCGACCACGGATTCGAGCGTGGCTTCATCGCTTTCGCCAGCGTGCTGGCGTCGGCTACCCTGATCTATGGCTACCGTCGTCATGGCGTGCGCCATGCCCTGCTGTTGCTGGTGCCGGGACTGATCCTGCTGTGGGCCGGTGGTTTTGTGTTCGACGAGAGCACGTCGCTAGGCGTGCATGCGACCCTGGTCGCGCTCGGCGGCAGTTGCGTTGCGCTCGCGCATCTGACCAACTTGCGCCTGCTGCATGGTCATGAACACGGTGAGTGTTGCGAGCATTCGCACGGCCCTGCGATTGTGTAACACCGCGCGCCGGCTCTAGCATCGTCGCGGCCCTTCCGGTCCGCCGCAGAAAGTCCGTCATGTCCGATATCCATTCTCACGCGCACGCGGGCGAACGCCGTTTGTTGCTGGCGTTCGTGTTGACGACGGTAGCGATGCTGGCCGAGGCTTTCGGCGGCTGGCTCTCCGGTTCGCTCGCCTTGCTCGCCGATGCAGGCCATATGCTGGTGGATACGTTCGCGTTGTTGCTGGCCTGGGCTGGTGCGCATTTCGCGCGGAGGCCAGCTGATGCACAGCGCAGCTTTGGCTACGCGCGGCTGGAAGTGCTTATCGGCTACACCAATGCGCTTGCGCAATTCGCGCTGGTCGCGTGGATTGTCATCGAGGCCGTGTCGCGCCTGCTGATGCCTGGGCAGATTCTGTCCGGCTGGATGTTTGCGATCGGCGTAGCCGGCTTGCTCATCAACCTGATGGTGTTGATAGCACTCGGCCGCCACGACCACGAGGATCTCAACGCTGCCGGTGCACGCCTGCACGTGCTGGGTGATTTGCTCGGTTCGGTTGGTGTGGTGATCGCAGCGCCTGCCATCGGTTATTTTGGCTGGCTCTGGGCCGATCCGGCGGTATCGATCCTGGTGTCGCTGCTGATTCTAGGCAGCGCCTGGAGCTTGCTGCGCCGATCCGCACATATCCTGCTTGAAGGCACGCCCGAGGGGCTGGAATCGGCCATCGTCGCGGAAACCGTGCGCCGTGAAGCGGGCGTCGCCGATGTGCATCACGTGCATGTCTGGCAGCTTGCCGGTGGCCAGCGCATTGCGACCTTGCACGCGCTGCCGGCGTCCGGCGGCGATCCGGGCGCTGCCATCGCCTCGATCCAGCACGTATTGCGCGAACGCTTCCACATCGCGCACGTCACGGTGCAGCTTGAAAACGTGGACTGTACTTCGAGCGACTGCGCCGGTAGCGGCCATCGCCACTGATCCTGTGCGCGTGCTGTTGCGTTCGCGCGTGGCGCTGGTAAGCTACGCGCCTGTTCTTGATCGTTGCCGATCAAGAAGCTGTACCTTACTTGTGCAGCTTTGCAATTCACTTTTCCGGAGATCGAATCAGATGGGCAGAGGCGACCGCAAGACGCGCAAGGGCAAGACCGCAATCCGCAGCTACGGTAACGCGCGGCCGCACAAGGCGGCGAAGAAGGCGGTGGCTGGCGCGGTGAAAAAGGCCGCCGCACACAAGCCGGCGGTCAAGAAAGCCGCGCCTGCGGTGAAGAAAGCCGCAGCGAAGAAAGCTGGCTGATTCCAACATTTTCTGTATGTATCGAAGCCCCGCTCCGGCGGGGCTTCGCGTTTCTGGCTGGAATTCAGATCGGATGACCGCTGACGAATACTTGCCGCGCCAGGCCGCCGCCAATCCAGTAGCTCAATTCGGCCGGATGGCCGATGTCCCAGATCACGAAATCCGCACGCTTGCCGGCTTCCAGCGTGCCGCGGTCGTTCAAGCCCAGCGCGCGCGCGGCATTCACCGTTGCCCCGCGCAAGGCTTCTTCCGGTGTCATCCGGAACAGGGTGCAGGCCATGTTCATGGCATGGCGTAACGACAAAAGCGGTGAAGTGCCGGGATTGAGATCGCTGGCCACCGCCATCGGTACACCATGCGCACGGAACTGGTCGATTGGCGGCAGTCTGGTTTCGCGCAAAGTATAAAAAGCTGCCGGCAACATCACCGCGATCGAGCCGGCAGCGGCCATCGCGCGTACGCCATCTTCGCTGGTGTATTCCAGATGGTCGGCCGAAAGCGCACCGAATTCGGCTGCGAGTGCTGCGCCGCCAAGGTCTGACAACTGATCGGCGTGCAACTTGACCGGTAATCCGAGCGCGTGCGCCTCCTCGAATACGCGCCGCGTTTCCGACGGCGTGAACGCGATGTTCTCGCAGAAGGCATCGACCGCATCGGCCAGACCGGCCTGCGCAATCGCAGGCAGCATGCGTACGCAGACTTCATCGACATAATCGGATTGACGCCCGGCAAATTCCGACGGAATCGCATGCGCGCCGAGAAACGTCGTGCGCACCGTGACTCCGAGTTCGGCACCGACGCGCCGCGCCACACGCAGCATTTTCGCTTCGCTATCGAGATCCAGACCGTAGCCGGATTTGATTTCGAGGGTGGTGACGCCGTCGTGCAACAAGGCGCGCGCGCGGGGAAGCGATTGCGCAAACAGTTCGTCCTCGCTGGTGGCACGCGTCTTCGTCACGGTGGAAACAATACCGCCGCCGGCGCGGGCGATGTCCTCGTAACTCGCGCCGTTCAAACGCAACTCGAATTCTTCGGCGCGATTGCCGGCAAAAACGAGGTGGGTGTGGCAGTCGATCAGCCCTGGTGTGATCCAGGCGCCATGCATCGATTCAACGTGTCCCGCCAGAGCATCCGGGTTCCCCGGCAATTGCGATTGAGGTGCTGCAAAGGTTATTTGTCCACCTTTCCACCCGAGCGCCGCCTTCTCGATGGTGCCGTACGCGCCATCGCCGCCGCTGCGCAAGATGGCGAGGCGGCAGTCGAGCAGTAATCCATCCCATCGTCCTATTGTTTGGCTCATCGGATTCAGCAATCGTGAAATTGTGGTCGAAAACCTTACATGGCGGCAACTGAATGAACGAACAAAAACGATTCCCGAATCTCTTAGGCTGCATCTGTATCGTGCGTCGAAGGAGCGGTGGGAGCCGATGCAGAAACAGCGGGCAGCTCGGGCTCCGTGGGTATTTCTGCGCGCTCGCGCTCACGTTCGTACTCTGCGATCTGCCGTGTCGCAAACGCACGATAGACCGGCGTTGGACAGAACAGTGAGGACATCGCACGAGCCAGCAGGCATACCGTCATGATCGGTATGACCATGTCCTGGTTTGCGGTCAGCTCCAGTGAAATCACGGCTGATGTCAACGGTGCCTGGGTCACGCCGGCAAGAAATGCGGCCATGCCGAGCAGTACCACAGCGGCACCGACCGTGCTGGGAAATAACGTGGAAAGCGTGTGGCCCATGCCGGCGCCAACGGCCAGCGCCGGCGAGAAAATACCACCAGGGATTCCGGCCCAGTACGACAGGATATTGGCAGCGAGTTTGAGCAATCCAAATGTTGCGCCTGCTCCGTGTGCTGACTGCACCAGGTCGCGCGCTTCATCGTAGCCCGTGCCGTAAACGCCGGTACCAAAGTGGGCGCTGACGATGCCGACGACCGCCAGTGCCAGTCCGCAGCCACCGGCGAACAACACCGGCCAGCGTCGGCGCATGTCTGCAATGCGTCCAAGCACGCCGCGGTCGCCGAGCAGGATGACGCGGGAAAACACTCCGCCCCCGATGCCGCCGCAGATGCCACACAGCAGAATTGCCAACCAGCTTTCTCCAAGCGGGAGGCCAGCATCCACGCGACCGAAATAGGCATAATTGCCGAGCACACCCAATGACACTCCGCCGGCAAAGATGACCGCCGTAAGCACGATGCCGCTGAAGCGGTGTTCGTAGGTGCCGGCCAGTTCCTCGATCGCGAACACGACGCCGGCGAGCGGTGTGTTGAATGCGGCGGCGATGCCTGCACCGCCGCCGGCGAGGATGAAGCGCGAGATCGCCTTGGGATCATTGAAACCGAAGCGCCGGCCAAGCCAGTACATGATGCCTGCGCCGACATGCACGGTCGGGCCTTCGCGTCCGATCGACGCGCCGCCGGCCAAGCCGGCCAGAGTCAGCAGCATCTTCACCCCGATTACTGGCAGCGACAGCAGGCGCTCGCGAAAACCCCGGTCTTCGACTTCCAGTGCCTCGATCACCTGCGGAATTCCGCTGCCACGGGTCGCGCGCAGCTTTCCCGCAGTCAGGCGTGCGAGCGCGGCGAACAGCAACGGCGTGATCAACAGAGGCAGCCAAGGTGAGATCGCGATGATGCGCTGGAACAGTTCGTAGGCGAGTCCGCTGCAACGCGCAAACGCGATTGCGACCAGACCGACCAGAATGCCGCCGCTCCACAGTGCGACCCGACGTTTCCACTGCACCGGGGCAAAGAACTCGTTGCCGAGCAGGGCACGCAGGCGTTGATGGTTGGCGCGTTCGCCGGAGTCTGTAGGCATTGCACCATTATCGCAGACTTCACCCGAGGGCAGTCTGCCTTGGTGCAGTGAGCGTCACATCAGCCGCAGCATCTGGGTATGATGCCGATTACTCCAGATTGAGTCAGGCATTGCTGCAATGACGAAGCGGGATTTTTATTCAGATTTTGCCTGGTTGCCGCACGGCTGGGGTGAGAAATTTCGCGCCGGTGTTGGCGCAGGACGTTTGCTCGAAGTCGCTGAATCAGCCGGGCGCGAGGGCGCCGAATATCTCGGCCGCTACGTTCTGCCGGGCATGCCGAACCTGCATTCGCACGCATTCCAGCGTGCGATGGCCGGCCTGGCGGAAAGGAGTGCTCTTGATGACGAGCGCGGCTATGGAAGGCCGCTTCTTGATTCTCGCGATCATGGACGATCGCACGGAGATTCTTTCTGGACCTGGCGCGAAACCATGTACGCGTTTGCCGGCTGCGTCGGCCCCGACGAATTGCGCGCCATCGCCGCGCAACTCTACGTCGAGATGCTCAAGGCCGGCTATACCCAAGTTTGCGAATTCCACTATCTGCACCATCAACCTGATGGCAAACCCCATGCCGATCCGGCGACGATGTCACTGGCGTTGATCGAGGCAGCACACGAGGCGGGCATTGGCCTCACCCTGCTGCCGGTGCTGTACATGACCGGCGGTTTCGATGGCCGGCCACTTTCCGAACGTCAGCGCCGGTTCGGATTCGAGGTCGATACTTTTCTGCGCCTGATCGAACAATTGCGCAAAATGGAAAATTCCACATTGCGCGTTGGCGTTGCTCTGCATTCCTTGCGTGCTGTGCCGGAAGCGGCGATGTGCGCGGTGCTGGAATCAGGTCTGATCGATGCCGCACCAATCCATATCCACATCGCCGAACAGATCGGTGAAGTACAGGATTGTCTCGCGCTGCGCAATGCACGTCCGGTCGAATGGCTGCTCGATCACGCGCCGGTCGATCCGCGCTGGTGCCTGGTTCATGCCACGCATATGACGCCCACAGAAACGCGGCGACTGGCCGAAACCGGCGCCGTCGCTGGTTTGTGCCCGACCACGGAAGCGAATCTGGGCGATGGCTTGTTCCCGCTGCGCGCATATCTCGATGCCGGCGGTGTGTTCGGTATCGGTTCGGATTCGCATATTTCGATATCGCCGGTCGAAGAACTGCGCTGGCTGGAGTATGGCCAGCGCTTGACGACGCACCATCGCAACATCGCTGTGTCCGAGGCCACGAACAGTGTCGGCGAAACCCTGTGGGGAGACGCGTTGTTCGGCGGGGCACAGGCGGCGGGAGTGGATATCGGCGTCATCGAAGCGGGCGATGCGCAGAATCCAGCCACCGCCTCGCGCGCGGACCTGCTAGTGCTCGATCACACTGCGCCTTTGCTCGCCGCGCGTGACGCAGCCAAGGTGTTGGATACCTTTCTGTTTGCCGGCAACGTCAGTCTGGTGCGCCACGTCATGGTCAATGGCGAATGGGTCGTGCGCGATTTTCGTCATCGCGATGAGGAACGCATCGCCGCGCGCTATCGCGATGCGGTCGAAAAACTCGCTGCGACTTAGTGCTTCTGCTGCGACAGCATGCCGGCCACGTCGGCGAAGTTGCCGTCGTTCGGTTCTGGTTTTATCCCGAGTATACGAGTCAGCAAAGGATACACATCCACATTGTCGAATTCCGGCACGACCAGGCCGGATTTGAACGCCGGGCCGTGAGCGACGAACAGAGCGCCCATCTTCGGATCGGCGTTGTCGTAACCATGTTCGCCGTGCGAGGTATGGTGGTTGGGGCGATCGAGATATTCCTGGGTGTCGATGATCCAGCCGTCGTCCGCCAGACAGAGCAGGGGTGGGATGCGCGCGTTGGTGCCGTAATGCAGGCGCACAGGCACATCGGATTTTTTCCAGCAACGCATGTGCTCATGCGGCGTCAGCAATGCATGATTGACCTCGGCTTCGTGTCCGGGTTTCGGCGCCAGTCCGGCGAGGATGCCCGCGTTGACGAGATCGACATCCTGCATGTTGACGATTTTGTCCAATACGACAATGCGGTCTTCGCTGGTTGCCGTCATGCCGTGATCGGAAACCACGACGATGTTGGCGGTGTCGAAGATTCCGCGTTGTTTGAGTCCTGCGATCAGCCGTCCGAGTGCGGCGTCGATTTCGCGCAATGCGTGATCGACATCGGCGGAATCCGGCCCGGCTTCATGCCCGGCATGATCGACTTGCTCGAAGTACAGGGTGAGAAAATCCGGGCGTTGACCAGCGGGCAGATCAAGCCACGCCAGCGCCAGATCGACACGCGCATCCGGAGGCATCTTGCCGTTGAACGGCAGCCAATGTTCCGGACGCACGCCAGCGATATCGACATCCGAGCCCGGCCAGAACAGGGTGGAGGCGTGCTTGCCTTGTTTTTCGACGCTTACCCAAATGGGTTCGCCGCCCCACCAGGTTGGATCGCCGGTTGTTTTTCGGTCGTTGTATACAAATTTCCTGCCACTGACCGGATCGACGAAGCGATTGTTGACGATGCCGTGATGATCCGGATACAGCCCAGTCACGATGGTGTAGTGATTGGGGAAGGTCAGGGTTGGAAACGCCGAGCGCATCGCCTGCGCACGCACGCCATCGCTAGCCAGCGCAGCAAGATTGGGCGACAGTCCGCGCTGAATGTAATCCGCGCGATAGCCGTCAATCGAAATCAGGATCAACGGCGAGTAGACATTCTGCGCTTGCCGCGGCGTCTGCGTCGCACAGGAGACGACAACCAGCGCCAGCAATGCGACAAGAAATCGGATCGGTCTGTTCATGCGGATACTTGCGGATGCTGATCAGGCGCCGGTGTTGCTCGTGCCGGCACCCGATCGCGTGGGAGGATTACAGCGTCGTCGCGCTGAACGTATCGCAGCTCTTGATATCGCCGGAGGTGAAGCCGGCCTTGAACCAGCGTGAGCGCTGTGCCGAGGTGCCGTGGGTGAACGAATCCGGCACGGCGTAGCCTTGGGCTTCCTTCTGCAAGGTGTCGTCCCCGACTTGCGAGGCGGCATTCAGCGCTGCATCCACATCGCCCGCCTGAAGCCAGTTCAGCTGCGCCTGCGAACGGTTGCCCCACACGCCGGCAAAACAGTCGGCCTGCAATTCCAGTCGCACCGACAAACCGGTTGCGCCGTTCATCGGCTGTCCGCTCCGTTGCGCCTGCTGTTCCTGGTCCATGATGCCAAGCGAATTCTGCACGTGATGGCCGACCTCATGCGCGATCACATAGGCACGCGCAAAATCGCCGCTGGCGTGAAAGCGCGTGTCCATCTCTTGGAAGAAATCGAGATCCAGGTAAACCATGTGGTCGGCCGGACAATAGAACGGCCCCATCGCCTCCTGTGCCGCGCCGCAGCCGGAACTGGTCTGGCCATGGAACAGCAGCAATTTCGGCCGCTCGTATTGCTTGCCCATCGACTGGAAGTATGCGCCCCAAACATCTTCGGTGCTGCCGAGGATGCTGGCGACAAATTTATGTTGAGGATCGGTCAGATCGGCCGCCTTGCGCTGGCCGGGAGCGACCTGCTGTTGCGTCGCAGTGCCGGAACCTGTACCGCCGCCGCTGACGAAATACGAAAGCAGCGACGTCAGCGGATTCTGCCCGGACAGATAACTGACGATCACCACCAGGATGATGCCACCGACGCTGTAGTGAAAGCCGCCGAAGCGCATCCCGCCGCCGCCGAGACCACCGCTGCCACCGCGCCACCGCTGCCATCGTCCTCGACGACGTTGTCGCTTTCACGCCCTTTCTGCCAATCCATGTTGCCTCCCGTGACCAGAACAAGGTACCAGCGCGAACACTACTCCGTTGCGCGTGACAGCCGCAAGCGTGCCGTGTTCCATCACTCAATAAGTTTCCGGCATTGCGCCCGATGATCGTGGCTGGCTTATGTCGTGGCCGTAGCGCTATCCTTGGCATCCTCGAAAATCTGCTTCCGGGCCCTTTTTTCATGAACGCGAAACCGCTTGTTGCGACGACCGTCACCGATACCGTAGTGCAGCAGATCCAGGCCAGGCTCGGTCCGGCCCAAAGCAAGCAGGCGCAGGCATTCGCAAGCCATTTCTTTCGCCGGATCAGCGCCGATGATATCGCTGCACGCCCGGTCGAAGCCTGGGTCGGAATGATTCTGGGGCTGCTTGATTTTGTCCGCATCCGCAAGCCCGGTGCGCCGAATGTGCGGGTGTTCAATCCAACTCTCGCCCAGGATGGTTGGGAATCGAATCAGACCGCGATCGACATCATCACCGACGACATGCCGTTCCTGGTCGATTCGGTCAGCATCGCTATCGCTCAGGCTGGCCTGTCGCTGCATGCCGTGGTGCATCCGGTATACAGCGTCGAGCGCGATCCGGGTGGGCACGTGCTCAGTCTTGTGGCTGAAGGCGGCAAGGGCCGCACCGAATCGCTGATGCACTTCGAGGTCGAGCGCATTGCCGAACCGGCCGAACGTGCCGGGCTGGAACAATCCATCCGTACGACCCTCTCGGATGTGTCGCAATGCGTCGGCGACTGGGGGCCGATGCACGACAAGATGTTGGCAATCGCGGCTGCTTTGTCGGAGCAGAAATTGCCGGTTTCCGCCGAAGGCGTGGCCGAGGCGCAGGAATTCCTGCGCTGGGCCGCGGAGGATAATTTCACCTTTCTCGGTTACCGCGAATACCGCGTCGCCAAGGCAGGCACCGACGAGGTATTGCAGGCGGTGGAAGGTTCGGGGCTGGGTATTTTGCGTGCCTCCGAGCGTGCGGTGGCGCCGCGCTCGATCAAGACCCTGGCAGCTCACGACCTGCCGCAATCCGGTTCGATGGACACCATCATCCTGACCAAGACCAACGCCAGGTCCAGCGTGCATCGGCCAGGCTACATGGATTACATCGGCGTGCTCGAATTCGACGCGAATGGCGTGCCGGTCGGTGAACAACGCTTTCTCGGTCTGTTTGCGTCGGGTGCCTACACGCGCCGGCCGTGGGAGATTCCGTTGCTGCGCCGCAAATTCGACGCGGTGATGGTGCGTTCGGGTTTGCGCCGTGATTCGCATTCGGGCAAGGCCTTGCGCCATATTCTGGAAACCCTGCCGCGCGACGAATTGTTCCAGTCCAGCGAGGACGAATTGTTCGCTACCGCGACCGGCATCCTGCAATTGCAGGGGCGTACACGTTCGCGCTTGTTTGTGCGCCGGGATCGATACGGGCGATTCTTTTCCAGTCTGGCGTTCATTCCGCGTGAGCGTTTCACTACGGAGGTGCGTGAACGCATCGAAACTCTGCTCAAACGCGCATTCCACGGCGAGCGTGTGGATTCGACAATTCAACTCGGCGAATCCGCACTGGCGAGATTGCATCTGACCATCCGGCCGAAAGTCGGTGAAAAGCCGCAGTACGATATTGCCGATCTCGAAGGCAAGATCGCCCAGGTCGTGCGCAACTGGCACGACGAATTGCGCGAAATCCTGGTGCACAAGCACGGTGAGGACAAGGGCAGCAAGCTTGCCACCCGGTTTGGCCGCGCTTTGCCGACGGGTTATATCGAGGAAGTCAGCGCCCATGTTGCTGCAACCGACGTCGAAGCAGCGGCCGGCCTGAAGGATGCCGACGATATCAAGTTGTCGCTGTACCGTTCGCGCAAGAAAGACGGAACCCTGCGCTTCAAGTTGTTCCGTTATGGTGCGCCGATCACGTTGTCCGAAGCGCTGCCGATGCTGGAGAACATGGGTCTGAAAATCCTTTCCGAGCATCCCTACGAAATGGATCTCGGACAAACACGGATTGTGATCCAGGATTTCGAAGTGCAGCCGGCAGCGGACTGCGGCTTCGACATCGAGCAGATCAAGGAAGGCTTCCAGAACGGCTTCGAGCGCGTCTGGCGCGGCCAGGCGGAAAGCGACGGTTTCAACCAGCTCATTCTCGCCACGAACCTGGATTGGCGCCAGATTGCGGTGTTGCGTGGCCTGTGCAAGTACCTGCTGCAGACTGGACTGACGTTTTCGCAGAGCTATATGGAGGAAACGCTCAAGCGCTATCCGCTGATTGCGGGTCTGTTGATCGAGCTGTTCGAGGCCAAGTTCGATCCGCATCGCGAAAGCGCCGGCAAGACGGTGCTGGAAGGCGCGAAAAAGCGCCTGCAGAAGGAACTCGAAACCCTGCTGCCGGAAGATGTCGCAAAATCCCATCCCGGATTTGTGGAAAATCTGGTCAAGGCGCGTGGCGAATCGCGCGACGCGCAACAACAGGCGATCGTGGCCGCGCTGCGCATCCTGCTCGATCGCGTCGCCAGTCTCGACGAGGACCGCATCCTGCGTGCCTGGCTCGGCGTGATCGGCGCGATGCTGCGCACCAGCTATTACCAGACTCCCGGCGGCAAGCCGCGCGAGTACATCAGCTTCAAGTTCGATTCGGCCAAGGTGCCGGATCTGCCGAAACCGCGCCCGTATCGCGAGATATGGGTCTACGCACCGCGCGTGGAAGGCGTGCATCTGCGCTTTGGTCCGGTCGCGCGTGGCGGCTTGCGCTGGTCAGATCGGCGCGAGGATTTCCGCACCGAGGTGTTGGGTCTGGTCAAGGCGCAGATGGTCAAGAACACGGTGATCGTGCCGGTCGGGTCGAAGGGCGGCTTCTTCGTCAAACGGCCGCCGCTCAATGGCGACCGCGATGTGCAGCTGGCTGAAGGCATCGCCTGCTACCGCCTGTTCATCAATGGCCTGCTCGATATCACCGACAACCTGGTCGACGGCAAGGTTGTGCATCCGGAAAACTGCGTGCGCCATGGACGACGATGATCCCTATCTCGTCGTCGCCGCCGACAAGGGCACCGCGACGTTCTCCGACATCGCCAACGCGATCTCAGCCGAACACGGCTACTGGCTCGGCGATGCCTTCGCCTCCGGCGGCTCGGTCGGCTACGACCACAAGGCAATGGGCATTACGGCCAAGGGCGCCTGGGAATCGGTAAAGCGCCATTTCCGCGCGCTCGGACGCGATTGCCAGAGCGAGGATTTCACCTGCGTCGGCGTTGGCGACATGTCCGGCGATGTGTTCGGCAACGGCATGCTGCTGTCAAAACACATCGCGCCTGCTCGCTGCATTCGACCATCGCCATATCTTCCTCGACCCGAATCCCGACACGGCCAAAACGTTCGTTGAACGCGAGCGCATGTTCAAGCTGCCGCGTTCATCCTGGGACGATTACGACGAAAGCTGATCAGCAAGGGTGGCGGCATCTTCCCGCGCAGTGCCAAGTCGATTCCACTCTCGCCGGAAGTACGCGCGGCGCTCGGATCGAAGGCGATACGGCTTCAGCTGTCGCCGAACGACCTGATGCGTGCGATTCTCAAGGCACCGGTCGATCTGCTCTGGAACGGCGGCATCGGCACCTACGTGAAGGCCGCGACCGAAACCCATGCCGATGTCGGCGACCGCGCCAACAACGCGATCCGCGTCAACGGCGGCGAGCTGCGCTGCAAGCTGGTGGGCGAGGGCGGCAACCTCGGTTTCACCCAGCGCGGCCGCATCGAGGCCGCATTGAATGGCGTGTTGCTCAATACCGACTTCATCGACAACTCGGCCGGCGTCGATACCTCGGATCACGAAGTCAACATCAAGATCCTGCTCAACGACGCGGTGCAACGCGACGAATTGAGCTACGACGCGCGCAACAAGCAATTGGCAGCGATGACCGATGAGGTCGAACGCCTGGTGTTGCTCGACAACTATCGCCAGAACCAGGCGATCAGCCTCATGGAACGCATGTCGGTGCCACGCATCGGCGCCAAGCAGCATTTCATCCGCACGCTCGAAGCGCAGGGCCTGCTCGATCGGCAGATCGAATTCCTGCCCAGCGACGCGGAGTTCATCGAGCGCAAGGCGCGCGGTCTCGGTCTGACCCGGCCGGAACTTTCGATACTTGCTGTCCTATGCCAAGATTGTACTTTTCCAGCAGCTGCTCGACTCCGACGTGCCGGAAGATGCCTACCTGTCGAAGGAATTGCGCCGTTATTTCCCTGTACCGCTGCAGCAAAAATACGCCGAGCACATGCAGCGGCATCGGCTGAAACGCGAAATCATCGCCACCGCGGTGACGAATTCCATGGTCAACCGCATGGGCGCGACCTTTGTGCTGCGCATGGGGGAGGACACCGGCAAGACTCCGGCACAGGTGGCGCGCGCCTTCAACATTGCGCGTGAAGTGTTCGACGCACGCGAACTCTGGGCGGGGATCGAAGCGCTCGACGGCAAGGTCAACGGTAATACGCAAATCGATGCTCTGCTGGTGATCTGGGGCGCGCTGCGCAATTCCACGCGCTGGGTGCTGAACCATTCCGACGCAACGCTCGACATCGCCGCCGCGGTCGAACGTTATCATCAGGGCATGCGTGATCTGCGCAAGCATTTGACCGAGGCGATCACGCCGCACGAACGCGTCCGCTACGATGCCGACAGGCAACGCTGGATTGATGCCGGCTTCCCCGAAGCGCTGTCCGCCGATCTTGCAGTGCTGCCGACTCCGGGATCGGGCCTGGACATCATTCACGTTGCCGCCGAGCACAAGCTCAAGGTCGAACGCGCCGCCGAAGTATACTTTGCCCTTGGCGAGGCCCTGCATCTGTCCTGGCTGATGGGCAAGATCGAGGAGCTGCCGGTGGAATCGCGCTGGCACGCGCACGCGCGTGGTTCGCTGCGCGATGAGCTTTACACGCAGCATCGCGCGCTTACCGCACAGGTACTGGAGCAGGGTGGCAAGGGCAAAGGCGCTGAACTCGTTGAAGCGTGGCTCAACCGCGACGACCCTTCACTCAAGTTTACGCTCGGCATGTTTGCCGACATGCGTTCGCAAGTGGTGACGGATTACCCGATCGTATCGGTTGCGGTGCGACGGCTTGCACAGTTGCTGCAGGCGGGGCAGCGGGTGTGATCATGCGCTGCGGCTGTCGGAGTGAACTGTGACTGCGACTTCCATCGCCTTTGTCGCCAGCAAGAACGAAGGCGCCGATGCCGCGCTGGCGCAGTTGCGCGAGCGCTATGGCGAGGCGCCGATCGAACAGGCTGGTGTCATTGTCGCTCTGGGTGGCGATGGCTTCATGTTGCGTACCTTGCACCGTCATCTGGCGCTGAACAAGCCGGTGTTCGGCATGAAATTGGGGACAGTCGGTTTTCTGATGAACCAGTATCACGCCGATGGCTTGACCGAACGTCTAGCTCGCGCGCAGGCAACGACGCTCAAGCCGCTAGTGATGGAGGCGGTAAGTGAATCAGGGACGACGACGACGGCACTGGCGTTCAACGAGGTCTCGCTGTTGCGTCAAACCAAGCAGGTCGCGCATATTCGCGTCTCGCTCAATGGCGCGGTGAAGATCGAGGAACTGATGTGCGATGGCATCCTCGTTTGTACCTCGGCCGGTTCGACCGCCTACAACCTGTCTGCGCACGGACCGATCCTGCCACTGGGCGCCGATGTGCTGGCGATGACGCCGATCAGTCCGTTCCGGCCACGGCGCTGGCGCGGCGCGATCCTGCGTGCCGGGACCGAAGTCAAATTCGAGATGCTCGATGCGTACAAGCGCCCGGTCAGCGCAACTGCAGATTCCAATGAGGTGCGCGATGTGGTCGAAGTCACGGTCCGCGAATCGCGCGAGCAGACAGTCACCTTGCTGTTCGATCCCGAGCACAATCTTGAGGATCGAATACTGAATGAGCAGTTCGCGAGCTGAGGCTTGCCTGCCGTGGCCACTTCATCGACCGTATCCATAGTGAACGGGCCTGCTGCCGCGGCGTCGAGCGATGACGATCGCCTGATCGTGGCGATTTCCGCGCGCGCTCTGTTCGACTTGAGCGAAAGCCATGCACTGTTCGAGCGTGAGGGCCTGGATGCCTATCGCCGCTATCAGGTGGCACGCGAGGACGAGCTGCTCGCACCCGGCATTGCGTTTCCGCTGGTACAGAAGCTGCTTGCGTTAAACCGGGCACCGCCGGTGGCACCGCGCGTGGAAGTCATCCTGATGTCGCGCAATTCAGCCGATACGGGCTTGCGCATTTTCAATTCGATCGAGCACTACGGACTGGAAATCGTGCGCGCGGTATTCACCGGCGGCGCCTCGACCTCGCCTTATGCGCATTCCTTCGGGGCGGATTTGTTCCTGTCCGCAAATCCGGAGAGCGTGGCTTGGGCACTGTCCGCAGGCGTTGCCGCGGCGACGATCCTGCCATCGAATGCGCCAAAAACCGCGTCGCAGGAACTGCGCATCGCATTTGATGGCGACGCGGTGATCTTCGGTGACGAATCCGAGCGCGTATCGCAGGAGCAGGGCATCGATGCCTTCCATCGCAACGAGGCCGAACTCGCCGACAAGCCATTGTCCGGTGGCCCTTTCCGGGGGTTTCTCGATGCATTGCATCGCCTGCAGATGGCATTCCCGGAAGATGCCTCGCCGATCCGCACCGCACTCGTTACCGCACGTTCAGCACCGGCGCACAAGCGTGTGATCCTGACCCTGCGCAGTTGGGGCGTGCGCCTCGACGAAGCGCTGTTTCTCGGCGGTCGCGACAAGGGGCCTTTCCTGGAAGCCTTCGGCGCCGATATTTTCTTCGACGATTCCCATGCCAATGTCGAGTCCGCACGCCAGCATGTCACCACCGGGCATGTGCCGCACGGCGTACGTAACGAAGGCGGCAACGCCTAGTGGAAACGAGTCTTGATCCGGACATTGTCGTCGAGGAAGTTGAGGACGGCGCCAGAGTTGCGAATGCGTTGTTCCGCTTGCGCTATCACCAAGACTCGCCGGATTTTCCGCATCACGTGATCGCGTTCTGGCGCAGTGGCGACGGCAAGATTCCTTTGTGCTACATCCATTTCACCGCGCAGGGCGATGCCCTGCTCGGCGGTGGCGCGTGCGTCGATAACCGCGCCCTGCGGCAGTTGCCGGCCGAGCTACGCGCAGCCATTCGCACTGCCGGCGGGTTGTACAAATACAGTCTGGCCTGGTCGGTGCGCCATTTCGCGCCGCGCTTCACTGCGATCTTCGGCTACTGTGGCGACGCACTCGCCGAGCGCACTGATCTTGTGGTCGGTTTCTCCAAAACCAAGCATCCGCATCTGCTGGTCTACTGGACCCGAGAGACGGATGAGGCCGAGCGGCAAAAGCTCGTTGCACAAGCGCACGCGATAGGGCCGTTCTGAGAATTCACCATGCCTCGCGAAGAACTGCGCGCAACTCCTCCGGCGATTTCCAATGCCAGCCACAGACGAAGCGCGGCAGGTTCCAACGATTTTCGGATGAGGTTACGGCACGGCCATCGGTCGACCACGCTGCTTTCAATCCCAGTTCGGCGCCGCGGTTGGGCAGATAGTCGTCGATCAGGAATGGATTGCTCTGGCCGAAGGGAAAGGCGAACTGACTGATCAGATGCGCGCCAACACGGCCAGCCAGATAAGTCATCGCCTGCGCGATTTCATGCTCGGCTCGCGCCGGCGTATCGACACTGGCAAACGAACCGCGCGTGATGCCGTCACCACCGATTTCGTCCAGGGCCGGATGGTTGTGCTCCCAGCTATGGCATTCGATCGCCATTAATCCGGAGTCGGCCGCGTCTGACCACCATTGTTCGCCCATCCATCCGCGCGCTGCGAGACAGCGCCGGTCGAGCTGTTCGCGTGCGGCGGGTGACGCGATAACGAAACTGGTCAGATGCATATCGGGTTGCGCTTCACGACCGCGCTCGCTGCGAAAGTCCTGCAGGATGTTGAACAGGCTGCGCTGCCGGCCATGCACAGGATGTTCGAGATCGAACCAGTCGAAGTCCGAACCGTCGTCGCAGGTCAGGGCCACGCAACGGCTCAAATCCCGATTCGCGGCGCCAAGCAACTGATCGACAACCCAGGCGAGCGGAACGACACGCAAGCCGAGATCGTCGATCATGCGCAGGTCGGCAGCGAAGGCGACGTGGTCGTTGCTGGCGTAATCGTTGCCGGCAATATTGACGGCGTGGTAGGTGAGAACGGGAATGCGCATGCGCAACGCTTGATCTGGCGGGACTTTTGATGGCACGGCCGCTAGAATACGCGGCCTTGCCATCTCGCCGCAAAGTCCGGAGTTTCCCATGCCCGCCGCGCCGCTGAATCCTGCTGATTTGTACGACGTCCGCTCGCTGCTTTCCGACGAGGAGCGCATGGTGCAGGACACTGTCGCGCGCTTCACCGACGAGCGCGTGCTGCCGATCATCGGCGACTGCTTCGACAAGGGCGTGTTCCCGAAGGAGCTGATCCCCGAAATGGCCGAACTCGGCCTGCTCGGTTCCTCTTTGCCGACCGAATACGGTTGCGCAGGCATGAATGCGGTCAGTTATGGTCTGGTCTGCCAGGAACTCGAACGTGGCGATTCCGGCATCCGCAGCTTCGCCTCGGTACAGTCGTCCTTGTGCATGTATCCGATCTACGCCTACGGCAGTGAAGAGCAACGCAAACGCTGGCTGCCGCAGATGGCAGCCGGCAAGGTCATCGGCTGCTTTGGTCTGACCGAACCACACGGCGGTTCGGATCCAGCCAACATGAAAACGAATGCAAAGAAGGACGGCGGCGATTGGGTCATCAATGGCGCCAAGATGTGGATCACCAACGGCAATCTGGCGCACATCGCGATCGTCTGGGCGCAGACGGTCGACGGTATACAAGGTTTCATAGTGGAAAAAGGCATGCCGGGCTTCACTGCCCAGGAAGTACACAAGAAGATGAGCCTGCGCGCCTCGGTCACCTCGGCACTGTTCTTCGACAATGTGCGCGTGCCGGACGCGAGCCGCCTGCCGAACGTGAAAGGCCTGAAGGGACCACTCGGCTGTTTGACTCAAGCGCGCTATGGTATCACCTGGGGACCGATCGGTGCTGCCATTGCCTGCTTTACTGAAGCGACTGAATACGCCAAGCAACGCGTGCTGTTCGAGCGCCCGATCGCGGCGACTCAGGCAGTCCAATTGAAATTGGCCGACATGGCGCGCCGGATCACCTTGGCGCAATTGTTGTCGTTGCAG
The DNA here is from genome assembly GCA_963804695.1 of uncultured Gammaproteobacteria bacterium. Lineage (GTDB taxonomy): Bacteria > Pseudomonadota > Gammaproteobacteria > Xanthomonadales > Rhodanobacteraceae > Rudaea. The sequence continues at coordinate 999,700 of CAWDRH010000003.1, read as the reverse complement.
CTTGGCCGTCTGAAGGATGCCGGCAAGATGCAGCCGACTCAGGTTTCGCTGGCGAAGTGGAACAATGTACGCATGGCGATCGACATCGCTCGCGAGGCGCGCGACATTCTCGGCGGCGCTGGAATCACGACGGAGCATTGTCCGATCCGTCACGCGTTGAACTTGGAATCGGTGATCACCTACGAAGGCACGGAAACCGTGCATCAATTGGTGGTGGGGCGCGAAGTAACTGGGATCAATGCGTTTTGATCGCGCCATGACGCCGGGTCCGACACTCGAAACCGAACGTCTAATCCTGCGCCTGCCGGAAGCCGGGGATTTCGACAGCTTTGCGCAGATGCAGGCCGATCCGGAAGCGACACGCTTCATTGGCGGACCATTATCGCGCCCGGAAGCATGGCGCAAGTTCCTGCAGATGCCGGGGGCCTGGGCCATGCAAGGGTTCGCCATGTTCGCGGTCATCGAGAAATCCAGCGGGCAGTGGCTCGGTCAACTGGGTCCGTGGTATCCGGAAGGGTGGCAGGGCACCGAGGTGGGCTGGGCATTTCACCCGTCTTCCTGGGGCAACGGCTATGCGACGGAAGCGGGCATGGCCGCAATGGATTGGGCCTTCGAGCAACTCGGCTGGCAGGATGTGATCCATTCGATCCATCCTGACAACCAAGCCTCGCAGGCGCTGGCAATGCGCCTGGGTTCGCGCAAGCGCGGCCCGGGAAAACTGCCCGCGCCGTGGGAGGATTCGCCGATCGAACTCTGGGGCCAGACGCGCGACGAATGGCGCGTGCGGCGCAAGGCTGAAGATGCAGCGTGATTACGGAATTACTGTTGCGTCTGCCTGATTTTCAACTTGAAACCGAACGTCTGATCCTTCGTCCGCCGCGTGCCGAGGATTTCGATCCGTGGGCAGCTTTTCATGCCGATGCCACGACGATGCGGTACATGGGTGGGGTGCAGCCGAAGGCGCACGCTTGGCGCAGCCTGATGATGGTCGCGGGTTGCTGGGCCTTGAGCGGGTTCGCCATGTTTTCAGTGATCGAGAAAAGCAGCGGGAACTGGGTCGGTCGGCTTGGCCCTTGGATGCCAGAGGGCTGGCCAGGCACGGAGATTGGCTGGGGGTTATTATCCAGTGCCTGCGGGCATGGCTACGCAGTCGAAGGTGCGACCGCGGCGATCGACTGGGCGTTCGCACGTCTGGACTGGAGCGAAGTCATTCATTGCATCGATCCGGAAAACAAGGCTTCGCAGGCGGTGGCAACGCGTCTTGGATCGGTCAATCTTGGCCCGGGGAAAATGCCTGCGCCGTTCGAGGACGTGAAAGTCGACATCTGGAGCCAGTCGCGCGCGGAATGGTTCGCGCGACGCAAACAGGAGCGTGGTGCATGATTACAGTCTATGGTTACTCGCCGTCCGGCAATTGCCACAAGCTGCGCATATTGCTCAGGCAGCTTGGTCGTCGTCTTGATCAGGATTACCGCTGGATCGAAACCGATAGCGCCCATGGTGCAACGCGGACGCCGGAGTATCTGGCGAAGAATCCCAATGGCCGCGTGCCAATGATCGAGCTTGACGATGGCCGCATCATGGTGGAGTCAAACGCCATCTTGTGCTGGCTTGCCGAAGGCACGCAGTATTTTTCAGGCGATGCCTGGCAGCGTGCACAGGCGCTCTCGTGGATGTTCTTCGAGCAATACAGCCACGAGCCTTACATCGCGGTAGCGCGTTTCATCTGTGGTTGGGCGCCGATGGATTCACCGCGTCGCGCCGACTTGCCGAAACTGCGCGAACGTGGACATCAGGCACTGGCCGTGATGGAAAAACATCTGACAGCGAATGCATGGTTCAACTGCGAGCGTTACGGCATTGCCGACATCGCCTTGTTCGCTTATACGCATTGTGCGGACGATGGCGGCTTCGACCTTGCTGCGTATCCGGCAATCCAGGCATGGCTGGATCGCGTGCGTGCGCAGCCCGGTTTCGTGCCGATGCCGCCGATCGCTGCCGAAAACGCTGCGCTGATTGCGCGGTCGCGATAATTCAGGCGTAATCCTTGACGGATTTCCGAAGCATGAATGCCATTCCGAATCTGATTCCCGCCCGGCACAAGAACGTCAACCGCGCCGAAGTCTGCGACCAGAATTTCATCGAGTTCGTGCAGAACTGGCAGGGATCGCAGGCCAGTGTCGCTGCGCCGGACGCGCCAGTATTGCCCGAGAGTTTCTGCACTCGCCACGACTTCGTGGAATTGTTCGATTCGCAGTTGATCAGTCGTCATCTGGATCTGATGGCGCGCGTGCTGCGGGTCAAGAACAAGGTGTTCTACACCATCGGATCGAGCGGCCACGAAGGCAATGCCATGGTCGGCGCGGCTGACGCGGCATACCGATCCGGCCTTCCTGCATTACCGCAGCGGCGCGTTCATGGCCGAGCGCTTCCGCAAACTGCCTGGAATGGATCCGATCATGGATTCGGCGCTGAGCTTCGCGGCGAGCAAGGACGATCCGGCCTCGGGCGGCCGCCACAAGGTATGGGGATCGAAGCCGCTGTGGGTGTTGCCGCAGACTTCGACCATCGCCTCGCATCTGCCCAAGGCATTCGGCACCGCGGTGGCGATCGAGCAGGCGCGGCGCATCGGCCACAAGCTGCCGATTCCGGACGATTCAGCATTGCGATCTGCTCGTTCGGCGATGCCTCGTCAGCAATCATGCCACCGCGCAGACCGCATTCAACGCGGCGCAGTGGACGGCGTACCAGAAATTGCCGGCGCCGGTATTGTTCGTGTGCGAGGACAATGGCATCGGCATTTCGGTGAAGACGCCGGGCGGTTGGGTCGCGTAATGCGTTCGAGCATCGCAATGGGCTCGATTATTTCTACGCCGATGGTCTGGATTTGGCCGACGGGATACGAAGGTGTCGTCCGCGCGGTCCATCATTGCCGTACCACGCGGCGGCCGACGTTTCTGCATCTGCGCACCACGCGCATCATGGGCCATGCTGGAACCGATTTCGAGATCGAGTGGCGCACGTTCGAGGAATTGTTGGCGGTCGAGGCGAGCGATCCGCTGCTGCGTTCGGCGGCGATCGCGCTTGATGGCGGGTCTGTACACGAAGGAACAATTGCTGGCGAGATACGAAGATATCCGCAAGCGCTGCTTTGCTGCAGCCGAAGAAGCCGATCGCCGGCCAAAGTCTGACCGCTCTTGCCGAAGTGGTGGCGCCGCTGGCGCCGTATCATCCTGATCGAGGTGAACCCGAAGCCCAGCGCGCCGACTTCCTCGACAAACGTCTGGCAGTGTTCGGCGGCGACGAAAAGCTGCCCGAAAAATTGCCGCCGCGGCATCTGGCGATCCAGATCAACAACGCGCTGCACGATCTGTTCTGGCAAAGTATCCTCAGGCGCTGCTGTTCGGCGAGGACGTCGCGCAGAAGGGCGGCGTCTACACTGTTACCAAGGGCCTGCACAAGGCGTTCAAGAACAGCGCGCGTGTTCAACACCTTGCTGGATGAAACGATGATCCTTGGCTTGGCCCAGGGTTTCGGCAACATGGGCATGCTGCCGCTGCCGGAAATCCAGTACCTGGCGTATTTCCACAATGCCTGCGACCAGATCCGTGGCGAGGCGGCTCGCTGCAATTTTTCTCCAACGGCCAGTATCGCAATCCGATGGTGATTGCGCGTCGCCAGCGCTCGGTTACCAGCGCGGTTTCGGTGGGCATTTTCACAACGACAATTCGATCACCGCACTGCGCGATATTCCCGGTCTTGTCGTCGGCTGTGCATCCGTGGCGACGACGCGGCGATGCATGTTACGCACGCTGATGGCACTGGCCAAGGTCGACGGCCGGGTCTGCGCCTTCCTTGAACCAATCGCGCTGTACATGACCAAGGATCTGTACGCGGCGGGCGACGGCCAATGGCAGTTCGCCTACCCAGCGCCGAATCAGGCGATGACCTTGGGCGAGGAACGCGTGTATGCCGCCGAGGCGAAGGATGTAGTGATTTTTACCTTCGGCAACGGCGTGCCGATGAGCCTGCGCGCGGCACGCGATATCGAGAAAGAAAAAGGCTGGAAAGTGCGCGTCGTCGATCTGCGCTGGCTGCAGCCGCTGAACGAAGCGGCGATCGCGCGTCATGCCGGTGCTTGCGCAACGCATTCTGGTCGTCGATGAGGGCCGCAGTTCGGCGGGCGTGGGCGAGGGCATCATTACGGCGATTGTCGAGGCCCGGCACGGCGCCAAACCGCTCAAACGCGTGGTCGGAGCGGATACGTACACGCCGCTGGCAGGCGCGGCTCTGCTGGTATTGCCCGGCGAGGCCGACATCGTGGCCGCGGCGCGGACGCTGGCATGACCGCGTTCCGGGCAACCGGGCTTTGAGCCAGCCAGCGTATTGGCCTACACTTCGCCTGCAATGACCCAGAGTCAACCTCTCACGATCCTGTTCGCCGATGTCAGCGGCAGCACCAAGCTGTTCGAAACGCGTGGCGATCTTGAAGCGCGCCGTCTGGTGGCCGCGATTCTGGGTGCGCTGGCCGAAGTTACCGCCCGCCACGGCGGACGCGTGATCAAGACCATTGGCGACGAGATCATGTGCACGTTCCCGGGACCGATGCAGGGCCTGCTCGGCTCGGTCGACATGCAGAAGCGCATCGCGCACGATCCGGGGTTCGCCAAGGACAGGCTCGCCATTCGCATTGGTCTGCATCACGGCGATACCCTGATTGAGGACAATGACGTCTATGGCGATGCGGTCAATACCGCTGCACGCATGGCTTCACTGGCCAAGCGCGAACAGATCATTGCCACCGCCAGCACGCTGAAATTGCTTACCAATGCCGGCATGCTGCGTACGCGATCGGTCGGTCAGGCGCGCGTGGCCGGGAAACAGCATCCGATCGATATCGTCGATGTGCAATGGCAGGAAGACACCTCCAACGTCACCATGGTGCAGCGCGCGATCCGGATCGATGCGAATGGAGAAAACAGGACCAGGCTGTTGCTGCGCTATCGTGGCCAGGTGCTTGAGCTGGATCAATTGTCGCCGCCGTTCACGCTGGGCCGTGATGCCGAAAGCAGCCTGACGGTGGACGCCGAATGGGTGTCGCGCAATCACGCCTTGATCGAATACAAGCGCGGTTATTTCAGTATTTCGGATCGTTCCACAAACGGGACCTACGTCAAACTTGGCGAGGACGATGAACTGCGCCTGCATCGCGATGAAGTGCATCTGCGCAAGTCCGGTGCGATCAGTCTGGGCCAGACCATCGCGCTGAATCCGGACCATGTCGTTTTCTTCCAGTGCAGCGGTGATTGAGTTGTCTTTGCTTAGTCGTTTCAGATCACCAGGGGTTCCGGCTCCAGAGTCACCCCGAATCGTTGCTTGACTGCATCGCGGACTTTTTGCGCCAGCGCCCAGATTTGTGCACCGGTAGCGTGGCCGCGATTGACCAGCACCAAGGCGTGCTGGCTCGAAACTTCCGCATTACCTTCGCGCAAACCTTTGAATCCACAAGCATCAATCAGCCATGCGGCGGATAGTTTTTGCAGACCGTCTGCGGCGGCCCAGGCGGCCAGCGTCGGATTCTCTCGCCGCAGATTTTCCGCCAGATCGGCAGCCACCAACGGATTCTTGAAGAAACTGCCGGCATTGCCGATAACAGCCGGATTCGGCAGTTTGCGAGTGCGCAGACGACACACGGCCTCGGCAACGGTTGGCGCGGTCGGCGAGGCGATGTTCATTGCAGCCAATTCCTCGCGCACGCCGGCGTAATCCAGTCGCAGTTCGCGCGTACGCGGTAGCAGGAATTCGACGGCCGTGATGATGCAGCGCCCGGGCGCGCGTTTGAACAGCGAGTCGCGATAAGCGAATGCACAATCTTCATTGTTCAGTCGTACCATCGAGTTGTTGGTGCGGTCGAAGGCCTCCACGACCGCGACGAATTCGCGCACTTCGACACCGTAAGCACCGATGTTCTGGATCGGCGCGGCGCCAACCGTGCCGGGAATCAGAGCGAGATTTTCCAGGCCGAAAAAATTATGGGTCAGCGACCAGTGCACGAAATCGTTCCAGTTTTCTCCGGCTTCGGCCCGCACCAGTGCCGATTCGCCGCGGTCTTCGAGAATTCGAATTCCCGGCGCCGTCATCGACAGAACCACGCCAGGCCAGTCGCGCGTGAACAGAATATTGCTGCCTTCGCCGAGAATCAGTATCGGTTTGCTTTTCAGCGCGGCGAAGTCGAACAGAGTCGGCAACATTTCCGGTCGCTTCACATCGATCAGCAGATCCGCACGCGCGGCGACGCGAAAGCTGTTACGGCCTTCGAGTGAGGCGTTTTCGACCACGGTATAGCCCGGTTCGCTGGCGACACCGGTGATACGGCCGCTCATGCTGTGGCCCGCGCGCGGATGGTGTCCACGCATTCGCGGATGAGAGCGGGTCCGCGATAGATCATGCCGGTATAAAATTGCACCAGACTTGCACCGGCCACGAGCTTTGCGGCAGCGTCTTCACCCCCAAGAATGCCGCCGACGCCGACCAGTGGAATTTTCCCGCCGAGCCGGCGCGACATCCCGCGAAGTACGTAAGTTGCTTTATCGAACAAGGGTTTGCCGGACAAACCTCCAGCTTCATCTGCGTGTCGCGTGCTGGCAATCACGCTGTGGTCGATCGTCGTATTGGTGCAGATCAGGCCGTCGATTTTCGCGGCGAGCAGCACACTGGCGACTCCGTCAAGTTCGGATTCCTTCAAATCCGGAGCAATCTTCAGCAGCATCGGTTTGCGCGCACCGTGCTTCGCGCCGAGACGTTCCTGTGCTTCGCGCAGCGTGCCGATGAAACGTCTCAGCGTTTCTTCTTCCTGCAAATCGCGCAGACCCTGGGTGTTGGGCGAAGAGATATTGACGGTGATGTAGCTCGCTCGCGCATAGATGCGTTCCAGGCAAAACAGATAATCGTCGACGGCGCGCTCGTTGGGCGTGTCCTTGTTCTTGCCGATATTGATGCCGAGCACACCGGAAAATCGCGCGCGTTCCGCATTGCGCAGCAGCGCATCGACACCGCCGTTGTTGAAACCTAGCCGGTTGATAACGGCTGAATGTTCCGGCAGCCGCCACATGCGTGGTTTCGGATTGCCTGGTTGCGGCCGCGGCGTGGTCGTGCCGACTTCGACAAAACCGAAACCCAGCGCCGCGAGCGCGTCGATATGGGCGCCATTCTTGTCCAGCCCGGCGGCCAGTCCGACCGGATTCGAAAATTCGATGCCGAATAACTTGGTCGGCAGCGGTTCGGGCTTTTGCGCGAGCAACGGGTTGAAGCCGGTGCGATACGCGGTTTCGATCGACACAAGCGCCAGATCGTGCGCGCGCTCGGCGTCGAGGCAGAACAGAAAGGGGCGGGCGAGAGCGTACATCGACATCGATGGCGGTCTGGCGCCCGCGGATCTCAATGCCAGTGTGCCAGAAACGCAAGCCCGCCGAGAAACAGGAACAGGACCATGATGGCCAGCACGCAGAATGCCAGGTGCAGGTAGCCCAGCACCAATCCGGCGACTGCCATGCCATCGCCGTCGACCGAGCCCGGCGGCAAACGCCTGATTTCGCCGCGCGCGATGTGACCGCATATCACGGCGATAACGGCCCCGATAAATGGCAATGCGAACCAGCAGATGATGCCGAATACGAGGCTGAAGATTGCCGTGGAATTGGTAGTTCTTGCGGGTGTGTTCATGATCAGAACTCGAATTTTATTCCCTGCGCCAGCGGCAGCGCATCGGAATAGTTGATTGTATTGGTCTGCCGGCGCATATACGCCTTCCACGCATCCGAGCCGGATTCGCGGCCGCCGCCGGTTTCCTTTTCGCCGCCGAACGCGCCACCAATTTCCGCGCCGCTGGTGCCGATGTTGACGTTGGCGATGCCGCAGTCCGATCCTGCACTGGACAGGAACGCTTCGGCCGCTTTCACGTCCTGGGTGAAAATCGCCGACGATAGTCCTTGCGGCACACCGTTTTGCGCGCGTATCGCCTCGTCGATGGATTGGAACGGCATCACGTAGAGAATCGGCGCGAAGGTTTCGGTCTGCACGACTTCGTCGGAATTCTTCAATCCGGTGATGATCGTCGGCAGCACAAAGTTGCCGGGTCGATCAGTGATCGCCGTGCCGCCGGTCAGCACCGTGCCGCCGGACGACTTCGCTTTCGTGATCGCATTGCTGTAGCGCTGCACTGCGGATTTGTCGTTGAGCGGTCCCATCAGCGTGGTTGATAGGGTCGGATCGCCGATCTTCTTCTCGACCTGTTTGTAGGCGGCCACCAGGGTGTTGACCACGTTGTCGTAGATCGATTCGTGCACAAACAGGCGTCGTGTCGTCGTGCAGCGCTGGCCGGCAGTGCCGACGGCGCCGAACACAATGGCCGGGATCGCCATTTTCAGGTCGGCGGTCTGGTCGACGATGATCGCGTTGTTGCCGCCGAGTTCGAGCAGGCTGCGCCCCAGGCGCTTGGCGACACGTTCGCCGACATGGCGACCGACCGCAGTCGAGCCGGTGAAACTGATCAACGGGATGCGGTGATCGTCAACGAACTTCTTCGCGATCTCCACACCGGCGTCGTTGAACAGGAAGAACAGGTCGGGGAATCCACCGGCCTTGAGCGCTTCGTTGCAGATCTTCAGTGATGCAATCGCCGACAACGGAGTTTTCGGCGAGGGTTTCCAGACCGAGATATCACCGCACACGGCAGCGATGAACGCATTCCACGCCCACACGGCAACCGGGAAATTGAACGCCGAGATGATCCCGACGATGCCGAGCGGATGCCACTGCTCGTACATGCGATGGCCGGGGCGTTCCGAGTGCATCGTGTTGCCGTACAACATGCGGCTCTGACCGAGCGCAAAGTCGGCGATGTCGATCATCTCCTGCACTTCGCCATCGCCCTCGGGTTTGATCTTGCCCATCTCGAGCGCGACCAGCGAACCCAGCGCATCCTTGTGCTTGCGCAACGCCTCACCGCACAGACGAATTGCCTCGCCACGTTTCGGCGCAGGCGTCACGCGCCAGATCTTGAAGGCCTCCTGCGCACGCGTGACGATGGTTTCGTAATCAGCGGCTGCACTGGTGTGCACGGTGCCGATGATTTCGTGGGTGCTCGGATTGATCACGTCGATGCTGCCGGCATCGGTCGTTTTCGACCATTCGTCGTTGCCGAGATAGGTGCCGGATTCGGCGCTGGCCAAGCCGAGCGCCTTGAGAATGGTTGCGGACATGCTGCCTCCTGCCAGAACAGACGCGTGTGCTATCCGCGAAAACGGAACCGGCACGCGAAAAAGGTGGGGAATTCTAGCAGAGACGGCGGTGCACAGCTCAGCATTCAACCGGATTTGCGGAAGCGGAATCGGCAGACCTGGACGCCATGTGATCTGCTTCGGCATGCTGTAACCGCTGCACCCCTGGCGGTGTAGGCGCCATGGCACGCTGGCAGTCGGCGGTGGCGTTTTGGCTTATATCTCCTTCTCGGGCTGGGGCAGACAACCATCGAAACCACTGTTGAAGATGATGTCGGCCTGTTCCACCTCATAGGTGACAATAAGCTTGATAAGTGAGCCGTCTATGGGCTTGTCGCAGGCGTAACCGTTACGATTTCCGCGGTTCTCGATCCGCAGCGGCTAGTGATTCGCCCCTCCGCTTGCCGCGTTGGCTTCCGCCGCCGGCGGCGTAATTATGAACTCGATCTTCGCCAGTTGCTCCGGCGCCTTGCCGAGCTTGTGCAGGAACACCAGCCAGCGTGGATCGTTGTGGATATTGTCGAACAGGTTCTCCGGCACGCTTTCGATGAGGCCCGGGTCGCCGTACTCGACCGCCTTGTCGAGCCACGCGAACGCCTTGTCGGCCTCGCCCAGCTCGAAGTGTTCAAACTCATCAGACGAGCGGTGCAATTCGTTCATCCTAGCTCCGTGACTGGCCCTGGCACACGTCAGAGTCACATGGATTGAGCCGCAATCCGCTGAACAAGAATTCAGTTAGTATTGATCCCCGCTGTTTGAGGGGAAGACTATGTCGTTTCAGGTTCGCGGCTATACCGTATTGATACTTTGCATTTCGATGCACTCCTACGCGGCAACCATCACCGTGAACTCATTGGCCGATAATGGTCCAGGTGATTGCGCGACTACCTGCACCTTGCGCGATGCCATTACTAGTGCCGCGTCCAATGACATGATTGTTTTTGACCCAGGGCTGGCTTATCCCGCGACAATCACGCTCAATGGTCAGGAACTGCTGATCTACAAATCGTTGAGCATTGCCGGACCGGGACCTGGCCAATTGGCCGTCAACGCAAACCTTGAAAGCCGCATTGTGGAAGTTGCGTTGAACGCTGCCGTGAATATCAGCGGACTTACCATGACTCAAGGCGCGGCGGTTGGCGCCGTCGGCGCGGCCGACACCTCAACCAGCGCGGCTACCAATGGTGGTCCAGCCTACGGTGGCGCAATCCTCATCGATAGCGGGGCATCGCTGAGTTTGGAACAGTGCGTGCTCAATGAAAACACTGCGAGCGGTGGCGCAGGAGGCCCAGTGCTTTCTGGAATTGTCTCGACTATCGCAGGCAGTGGAGGGAACGCCGCGGGCGGCGCAATCTACAACCTGGGCTCCTTAACTTGCTCTCAGTGCGCATTTACAAACAGTACCGCGGCCGGCGGAGCTGGAGGTGCTTTTTTTCCTCCTTCGCCAACCGGTGGGGGCGGTATGGGTGGAAACGCCAACGGAGGCGTCATTGCGGGGAGCGGCCAAGTTGAATTGCTCAATAGCCTGGTCGCATATAACAGCGCGATCGGAGGAACCGGCGGACCCCTCTATTTTTCCTTTCCAGGCCTAACTCCCGGCAATGGAGGCAACGCCAGCGCAGGGGCACTTGCCTTTTCCGGATTCAGCGTCCTGGAATTCGTCACAGTTGCCGGCAACAATGCGGTTCCCGGCCAAGGGGGATTTGGCTTGGGTTCCAATGGATCTGGGGGAAGCGCGGCAACAACTGATCTGTTGGCCGGCGCAACGGTTGTAGTCCGCAGCAGCGTGCTCTCCAGCGGAAATGGCGATTGCGGTCTTGACGGAGGGACGATTGTGACTCAAGGCGCGAATTTGGCCGCCGACAATAGCTGCCCTGGCTTCAGCCTATCCGGTAACCCCAACTTTCAGAACTTGGCCACAGGTAGTAATGGCTACCCTATTCTGTTTCCCAAGTACGGGAGTCCGGTAATCGACGCAGCAATTGACTGCGATGATGCCTTTGGCAATGTTGTCGCGGAGGACCTTCAGGGCACACCGCGGCCGCAGGGTCCGAAATGCGATATCGGCGCAATAGAAGCCGACTATATTTTCGCCAACGGATTTGAGGCGCAGTAAGTGCCCCATGTTCTACTCAGCAGAGGTCCGTGCCGACTAGCACAAGTATGTTTGCGAATGGGGCGCGGAGTAAGCTGCCGGCACGTTTCGACACCGCGACGGCAGGCTGCTTCGACTCACACCATTCTGTCTAGGTCAAACGAGGTAACTGCATACAGGCACACGCACCGTCAGCTTCAGCGCAATTGATGGCATTGTGAACTGCTCCACAACCACTAAGACGGTCCTTGTGGCAGCTTCCGTACCTGTTCGCCTTCAGTCCTTTGATGTGCATTAGTCTGGCGTGAAGTAGCTCCTGAAGGCGAGCCTTCAACCAGCCGGCGGGTGTTGTGGCCTAATTTTCAAGCGGACCGCTGCGGGTCGGCTGCGGCAAACTCCAGCGCCTATAGACTAACGTTAGCCAGTCCTCTCAATTGCCAAATTTATTGAGAGGAAATGTCCCTGTAGTGTCCCTGCAGTACAAGCGCAGCTACGGAGTTATTACACAAGCTATTGATTTATATGGTGACCCCGGCCCGATTCGAACGGGCGACCTCGCCCTTAGGAGGGGCGCGCTCTATCCAGCTGAGCTACGGGGCCTGTCCGCAAGATTTTCGCACGAACCGATCCTGTCGCGACAGTTGAGTTTCCTGCGATCGGCCCGATCTGTGATATGACTCGCCGCTGGCGAATTCCGCAATGTCGCCTCGCGCTCATCGGCGATGCGGTACAACTCAGGAGCTTCCATGCAAATCTCGATGTACGAAACCCTCGTTCCAATCGCAAACCGCATGCTCGGCAATTTGTCCGCGATTCTCGACAAGGCGGCAGCACATGCCGACGCGAAGAAATTCGATGTCGTCGTGCTGGTGAATGCGCGCCTGGCACCGGACATGTTTCCGCTCGCGCGTCAGGTCCAGATCGCCTGCGACATGGTCAAGGGTGGCGCGGCGCGTCTGAGCGGCACCGAAATTCCCAAGTTCGACGATACCGAAACCACGATTCCGGAACTGAAGGCGCGCATCGCCAAAACGCTGGCCTTCGTCAATGGGCTCGCAGCAGCCAAGTTCGCCGGCAGCGAGGATCGCGCCATCACGCTGAACACGCGCAATGGCGACCTGCATTTCAACGGTCTCGATTACCTGCGTTATTTTGTGCTGCCGAACCTGTATTTCCACGTCACCACAACGTACGCGATTCTGCGCCATAACGGCGTCGAACTGGGCAAGCCCGATTTCATCGGCGGTAATCCGCCAGCGTAATCCGTCGCAACCGTCAGCTCCGGCTGCTGGCGTTGCCCGAGGATTCCGGCATAACTGGCCTGCGCGCAATGTGCAAGCCAGTTACCGTGTGTGCGTCATTTCAGGATCATTTTACGCATCAACTGACTGCCAAGCACGTCGCGCCGTGGTCACGGCAGTGCGAGTTCTTGCGGTTAATATATTTCCAGTTCAATTGCTTACGTTGCTTTCTTCTTGGCAAGCATTAACCACGTATCGACCACCGTGTCCGGATTCAGCGACAGCGATTCGATGCCCTGTTCCATCAGCCATTCGGCGAGATCCGGATGATCGCTGGGACCCTGGCCGCAGATGCCGATGTACTTGCCTTTCGCGTTGGCCGTCTTGATGGCCATTGCCAGCAGCTTCTTCACCGCCGGGTCGCGCTCGTCGAACAAGTGGGCGACGATGCCGGAGTCGCGATCCAGACCGAGGGTGAGCTGGGTCAGATCGTTCGAGCCGATCGAGAAGCCGTCGAAGATGTCGAGGAATTCGTCGGCCAGCAGGGCGTTCGACGGCAGCTTCGCACATCATGATGATCTTCAGATCGTCCTCGCCCCTGCTTCAGGCCGTTCTTCGGCCAGCACGTCGATCACCTTGCGACCTTCGTCCAGCGTGCGCACGAACGGGATCATGACCCAGACGTTGGTCAGGCCCATCTCCTCGCGCACTTTCTTCATGGCGCTGGCATTCCAGCGCGAAGGCTTCCTGTGAAACTCGGGTCGACGTAGCGGCTCGCACCGCGGAAGCCGATCATCGGATTTTCTTCGTGCGGCTCGTAGCGCGAGCCGCCGATCAGGTTGGCGTATTCGTTCGACTTGAAATCCGACAGACGCACGATGACCGGCTTCGGATACGAACGCGGCGGTGATGGTGGCGATGCCTTCAGCCAGGCGATCGACATAGAACTGCACCGGATCGGCTGTAGCCGGCGATGCGTTCGTCGATCTTCTTCTTCGTTTCCGCGTCCTGCTTCGCATATTCCAGCAACGCTTTCGGATGCACGCCGATGTGGCTGGCGATGATCATCTCGAGCCGGGCAAGGCCGATGCCCGCGTTCGGCAGCATGGCGAAATCGAACGCGCGCTCCGGATTGGCGACGTTCATCATGATCTTCAGCGGTGCTTCGGTGGCATGTCGCCGAGATCGGCGGTGACCTCGTCGAATTTCGAGCATGCCGTCGTAGATCGTGCCGGTGTCGCCTTCGGCGCAGGACACGGTAACTTGCGGCGCCATCGGGGATCTTCGTCCAGCGCATTGCCGGTGCCGACCACGGCCGGCACGCCCAGCTCGCGCGCGATGATCGCGGCATGGCAGGTGCGGCCGCCGCGATTCGTGACGATCGCCGCGGCGCGCTTCATCACCGGCTCCCAGTCGGGATCGGTCATGTCGGCGACCAGCACGTCGCCGGCCTGCACGTTGCTCATGTCGGCAAGCGAGCGGATCACGCGTGCCTTGCCGGCGCCGATCTTCTGGCCGATCGAGCGGCCTTCGCGCAGCACGTTGCCTCGTCTCGCTTCAGATGATAGCGTTCGATCTGGGTTGCATGCGCGCGCGATTTCACCGTCTCCGGGCGTGCCTGCACGATGTATAGCTTTTCCGGTGTTGCCGTCCTTCGCCCATTCGATATCCATCGGGCGGCCGTAGTGCTTTTCGATCACCAGCGACTGCTTCGCCAGCTCCTGCACGTCGGCGTCGCTGATGCAGAATCGTTTGCGCGATCGGCGGCCGGCGTTTCCTCGATGCGCACGCGCTCGCCAGGTGTGCTCGAATACACCATGCGCTGCTGCTTGGCGCCGAGCTGGCGGCGCAGGATCGGCATTCTTGCCTGCGCGCAAGGTCGGCTTGTAGACATAGAACTCGTCGGGATTGACCGCGCCCTGCACGACCATTTCGCCGAGGCCATACTGGCGGTGACGAAGACCACGTCGCGGAAGCCCGATTCGGTATCCAGCGTGAACAGCACGCCGGACGCGCCGACATCCGAGCGCACCATCAGCTGCACGCCAGCGGACAGGAACACGTCCTCGTGCTTGAAGCCGTGGTGCACGCGGTAGGCGATGGCGCGGTCGTTGTACAGCGACGCGAAGACTTCCTTGACCTTGTGCAGCACGTCGTCGCATGCCGACGACGTTGAGGATAGGTTTCCTGCTGACCGGCGAACGAGGCGTCTGGCAGATCCTCAGCCGTGGCCGAAGAGCGCACCGCAACGGCAATATCTTCGGCGCCGGCGTCCTTGCACAGCTTTGCATAGGCGGCGCGGATCGCCGCATCGAGTTCGGGGACAGTGGCGTGTCGATCATCCATTGGCGGATTTCCTTGCCCGGCCCGGGCCAGCGCATCAACATCGTCCACGTCCAGCGTCGCGAGTCGTTCCTGGATGCGTTTGGCCAGACCGCTCTGGGCGATGAATTGCTGGAACGCGATCGGCAGTGGTGGCGAAGCCGCCGGGCACCGATACGCCGAGCTTGGCCAGGTTGCCGATCATCTCGCCCAGCGAAGCATTCTTGCCGCCGACCTTGCCCAGATCGGTCATGCGCAACTGGTCGAGCCAAAGCACCAAATCGCTCAAGGGATTCTCCGGATTGCGTGATGTGCGGGCCAAGCCGCAAGAAGTTGCAATTTTCGGTGTTTATGACGAGCGAAACAAGCGCTGTCGCGATCGCTTACACTGACATGTATCGTCGCTATGGCGTTTCCCATGCACCGATCGATCTTCTACGTTTCCGACGGCACCGGCATTACCGCCGAAACCATCGGTCATTCCGTGCTGACCCAGTTCGATGGCATTGAGTTCGATACCTTTCGCATCCCGTTCGTGGATGACGAAGAAAAGGCCCACGGTGCGGCCGCGCGCATCCGCAATGCCTACGCGGTTAGCGGGATAAGGCCGATCGTGGTCAATACGGTGATTGATCCGCTGTTGAGCGAAATTCTTGCGACCAGCGGGGCGCTGATGCTGGATGTGTTCGCGCCGTTCATCGGCCCGCTGGAAGCGGAACTCGGAACCACGCGTTCCCCGAGCGTTGGCAAGGCGCACGGCATGACGGATTTTGCCGAATACGAAGCGCGCATCAATGCGACCAATTACGCCTTGACTCACGACGATGGTCTCGATGTGAGCTATGCCGAGGCCGAAGTGGTGCTGGTTGGCGTATCGCGTGTCGGCAAGACACCGACCTGCCTGTACATGGCACTGCATTACGGCGTGAAGGCGGCGAATTATCCGCTCACCGAAGAGGATCTGGACAAGCTCGAATTGCCCAAACGCCTGCTGCCGCATAAATCGCGTCTGTATGGCCTGAGCATCGACGCGCAGCGTCTGGCCCAGGTGCGCGAGGCGCGCAAGCCGGGAAGCCGTTACGCCAAGATCGAACAATGCCGGCACGAACTGGAGTTGGCGGATAAACTCTTTCGGCGCGAGAATATCCCGGTGCAGAACACAACGCATACCTCGATCGAGGAAATCGCGGGCAAGATCCTCGTCCAGCTCGGGATCGAAAAACATATGTTTTGAGACAACATGTTTTAAAACGACACGCGCTCAGTGCACCGCGGCCGAGCCCGCATTGCCGAACGGTGGTCGCGCCAGCCATATCACCGGGATCATGGCAAGGAACAGCACGACGCAGAGCAGGAATACATCGTTGACCGCAAGCGTGAGCGCTTCGCGTTCGACCACACCATCGATCAGCGACCATGCGCGCGGCAACGAGGCGCCCAGCGTCTGCAATTGATGCAGATAGTTGCTGGTGGCTGGACTGGCGGCATTCAAGTGCTCGGCGAGAACGGCGTGGTGGTACTCGCCGCGATGTTGCCAGATGGTCACCGAGACCGCGGTGGAAAAACTTGCCGCGATGGTGCGGAAAAAATTCGACAAACCGCCGGCGGAAGCGATTTCTGCGGGTTTCAGACCGGAAAGGATGATCTGGTTGAGCGGCACGAAGAAGCAGGCGATGCCGATACCCATGAGGAACCGCGGCACGATCAATTGACCGAATGCGGCGCTGCTGGGAAAGGTGGCGAACCAGAACGATGTTGCACCGAACACAAGGAAAGCGAACGTCGTCACTGTACGCAGTTCCAGACGCTGGATATTCCTGCCGATGAAGGGCGAGATCAGGAAGGCGAGAATGCCGACCGGCGCGGTGGCCAGTCCTGCCCAGGTCGCGGTATAGCCGAGACCAATCTGCAACCACAGCGGAAACACCACGTTGATGCCGAAGAATCCAACCATGCCCAGCGACAGCGCGGCCACACCGACGGTGAAGTTGCGTTTACGGAACAGGGACAAGTCCACGATCGGATGGCGATCGGTCAATTCCCAGGCGACAAAGAAGACCAGCGCGACGAGAGCTGTAATACCGAGCGTCAGAACGATCGGCGAGGAGAACCAGTCCATGTCATTGCCGTTGTCGAGCATGAATTGCAGGCTGCCGATGCCGACAACCAGCAGGACCAGTCCGATGGCGTCGATCGGCACGCGCACGGTCGGCGATTCGCGGCCGCGCAGCAGCGACCAGGTAAGAATGGCGGCAAGTATGCCGACTGGCACATTGATGTAGAAAATCCACGGCCAGGAATAATTGTCGGTCAATCCAGCCGCCGAGGATCGGGCCAAAGATCGGAGCGACCACGACCGTCATGGCCCATAGCGCCAGGGCGATGCCTTTCTTGTCATTCGGATAATTGTTCAGCAGCAGCGCCAGCGACAGCGCCACCATCGGCCCGGAACCGGCGCCCTGCATCAGGCGCGCGATCACCAGCATCGGCATGCTGGTGGCCAGTCCGCACAGCATCGACATCGCCACGAACAGCAACACCGAGATGCAGAACGTACGCACCTCGCCGAAGCGGCGCGCGATCCAGCCGGTCAACGGCTGCATGATCGCGCTGGCCAGCGAATACGAGCTGATTGCCCAGGTGCCTTCGTTCGGACTCACGCCCAGACTGCCGGCGATATGCGGTACCGAGACGTTGACGATGGTGAGATCCAGCACCTCCATGAAGGTGGAAAACGCCACCGCCACAGTCAGCAATGCCAGCGGTGCGCCGTGCAGCGGCGGTGCGCGCCGAATGGGGTCGGACCGGCTTGGATCAGGCACGCTCATGGCTCAGCGTTCGAGGTTGGACTGGATGATGGCGTCGGCAGCGGCGTCGGCTTTCGCCGGGTCGAGCGTGTAGACCTTGGTTTGCGCGACCGTCGTATTCGCGGGCGCTGCTGCCAGCACGGGACCGTTGCGGTCATGCGTATCGACATCGACATCGGTCGACAGGCCGATGCGCAGCGGATGTTTTTCCAGTTCCTTTGGATCCAGCGCAATGCGCACCGGCACGCGCTGCACTACCTTGATCCAGTTGCCGGACGCATTCTGTGGCGGCAGCAGGGCGAACGCTCCGCCGGTGCCTGCGGCCAGTCCTTCGACATGGCCGTGAAAAGCAACGTCGCCGCCATACTGGTCGGCATGTACTTCGACCGGCTGGCCGATGCGGATGTTGCGCAGTTGCACTTCCTTGAAGTTGGCATCCACCCACAGGTCGTGCAGCGGCACGATGGTGAGCAAGGCCTGGCCCGGTTGCACGCGGCTGCCGATTTGCACACTGCGTTGCGCGGCATAACCACTGATCGGGGCGACGATGGCGTTACGGTGTGCGTTCACCCAGGCCTCGCGGAACGCCGTGCGCGCCTGTTGCACCAGCGGATTGCTGGCAACGTCGCTGCCGTCGACCAGCGCATGTGCCGCGCCGGACTGGCGCTGCGAGGCATCGAGTGCCGCTTGTGCATCGGCGACGGCCTGGCGCGCATGCGCGACTTCCTCGGGCGCTATCGCATGTTCGGCGAGGAGCGGCTCCCGACGTTTCAAATCGGCCTGCGCCCGCGCCAGATCGTCGCGGCGCGCGGCAATCGCGGCGTCGTATTGTCCGGCTGTCTGCCGCTGCTGGCGTACCTGGCGCACCGCTTGCGCAAGCGCGCTTTGCGCCTTGGCGAGCGCGAGATCGGCATCGGTTGGATCGAGCTTGACCAGCACTTGTCCGGCATCCACGCGCTGGGTGTCGTCGGTGAGTACAGCGACCACGGTGCCTGGCACTTGTGACGACACGATCACCTGATTGCCATTGACGTAGGCATCGTCGGTCACCTCGCGCAGCGAGAACACGAACCACCACAGCAACAGCCAGACAATGCCGGCAAGCACGAACACAAGCGCCAGCGTGAGCAGGATTGCGCGGCGTTTGCCGTTGCCATTCGCAGGCGCGACGGGAGAGGAATCGGTAGCGCTCATCGGGAAGTTGCTCCGGCGGAGTTGGCGTTAGAATCGTTGGGAATATTGGAATCGGATGCGTTGACGCGATAGCCGCCGCCGAGTGCCCGGATCAGACCGACGTCGGCCGACAAGGCAGTAGCGGAAAGCTGAATCGCGGCATCGCGCTGGTGATCGACTTCAAAGGCTGCCGCCAGCACCGGACGCGCATCGACCAGACCGCGATCCATGCGGGCTTGCGCCGTCTTTTGCAGATGCTCGGCGGCACTGATTTGCGCGGCATGTTCATGCAAGCGCGCGCGGGCTTGTTGCAAAATCAGCGACTGGGTGGCGGCGTCGTGCGCGGCGTCGACCACGGCAGCGTTGTAGTCGGCCACGGCGGCGGCCAGTGCCGCCTGCGATACGCCAAAGCGCGCGTGCAAACGGCCATTCTCGAAAATCGGCAGATGCAGCGCGGGTCCGATCGCGACGACCGTACTGCCGGGGTCGAGCAGCTTGCTCAGATCGATCGACGACAATCCGGCAAGCGCAGACAGGCTCACATTGGGATAGAACGCGTCGCGGGCAACATCGACATCGCGCAAAGCGGCTTCCACGCGCCAGCGGCTGGCGGCGACATCGGCACGCCGTGCGATCAGATCGAGTCCGGCGTCCAGCGGCAACGCCGCTTCGGTTTGCGGCAGCGGCAGCGGTTTCAATTCCGGCAGATTCGCCGGCGCGATGCCGAGCAGGGCGGCAAGCGATGCGCGCTGAATTTCGGCCGTACCCAGCAGATTCGCAACTTGCTCGCGCGCATCGGCAAGTTCCGCGTCGGCCTGCAGCAGTAGATCCGGTGAATCGACACCGCGCTGTACGCGCGCGTCGGCGATCCGGTGCGCCTGTATCTGGCCGGCGACGAGATCGCGCGCGATGGCCAGACGCGCCTGATCGGCGAGCCAGCCAAAATACGTGTCGGCCACGGCGGCGGTCAGCATGGCGGCGGCGGAATCGCGCTCTGCGGCAGCCGCATGGGTGCGATCCACCGCGGCGGCGATTTCTGCACCGTGGCTTCCCCAGAAATCGAAATCGTAGTTGAACTGCAAGCCGAGATCGCCCTGACCATACCAGTCGAAACCGAGGAACGCGGGCGGAATCAGACCGTTGTCGCTGAGGCGTTCGCGCTGTAGCTGCGCGCTGCCATCGATGCTCAGGCCGCCGGCTGCATTGGCGACAGCGACATTGCGCGACGCCTGATCGAAGCGCGCGCGCGCGACTGCAAGCGTAGGCGCGTCGGCTAGCGCGCGCGATTCCAGCGCGTCGAGCTGGGCATTGTGGTAGCGCGTCCACCAAGTGTTGTCCGGCCAGGTTGCCATCGCCTCACTCGGCACACCGTCAAGCGGCGCGATCCTGGTCAGTTGCGGTGCTTGCGGGCGCGGCGGAATTGCGCAACCGGCGAGTAGGACAGTGAAGACAGACAGTGACAGGACAATTCTGCGCATGGACTTCAGCCTGTGGTTTCGAGCGCGGTGGCAAGTTTTTTCAGCAGACGTTCGAGTTCGCGCTTCTCTTTCGCGCTTAACGCGCGCATGCCGAAATCGAGTTCGCTCCATATTTTCGGCAGCAGACGCTCGATCAGGGTTTCGCCCTTGCGCGTGAGCTGCACCACCACGCGCCGGCGATCCTCGACACTGGCACGGCGGCGCAGAATGCCTTTGCGCGCCAGGTCATCGCAGATGCGCGTCATATTTGTGCGTGTCTCGCCGCTCGCTTCGCTCAACTGCGACGGATGCATGCCAACAGCGGCATCGGCATAAAGCATCATCAAGGTGCGGAATCCGACTTCATTCAGCCCTACCGGCCGCACCATGTGGCTCAGGTGCGCGCCGAACTGTGCTGACAGGTGCTTGATCAACCGCAGCAGCACGATGTCCTGCACCGGCGCTCCGCGCAGGCGCGTCGCCACCCGGCCGATGCTGGATTCGATGATCGCAAAGCTGGGGCAAGCGGGAAGGTCAGTCACTGTAATAGTTCATGTTTCAACTATCGCAATACTAACAAGTACAATAATTGGATGCAAGCGGTGCATGTTACAGTTGGGGGCATGATTCCTGTTTGCCTGCTTTGCATCGTTGCCGCGCTGACGGCTCAAGCCGATGCCGGTGCCGGTGCGGCGCCGACGACGGGACTGCAACAGACTGTGGTATTCGACGCCTACACACCGCTGTCGGACAGCGAGCAGTTGGAGCGGCGCCTGCTCAGTCCGCTGGTCGCCGCGGAAGTACGGCGCGCACAGGCGTCGTTGCATGGCGGCGTGAGCAAACAGGCCATCGACTTGGCGAAGGAACATTTCGCCATCCATGTGCCGCGCACCATGCCGGAAAATGGCTACGGCCTGCTGGTGTTCGTGCCGCCATGGGAAGAAGCGACCGTTCCGCCGCAATGGATCGGCCATCTCGACAAGCACGGCTTCATTTTCGTTACCGCGTCGAAATCCGGCAACGACGCGAACGTGCTCGATCGCCGCGAGCCGCTGGCCGTGCTTGCGGTGTTCAATGTCATGCGGCGCTATCGCGTGGATTCGGGCAACGTCTACGTGGGCGGATTTTCCGGCGGATCGCGCGTCGCACTGCATCTGGCGCTGGCCTATCCCGACCTGTTCGACGGCGCGCTTCTGGATGCAGGCAGCGACCCGATAGGCACAGCGCAGATTCCGCTGCCGCCTGCGGATCTGATGCACCGGTTCCAGGAATCGGCGCGGCTGGTCTACATGACCGGCGCAGACGACGCTTTCCATCTGGACATGGACGCGCACAGCCGCGATTCGCTGCGCGCTTGGTGCGTGTTCGACATGGCGACCGTGCGCGTGCCGTTCACCGGCCACGAATTGGCGGGCGCGTCGGCGTTCGGCGCGGGACTCGATGCCTTGCGCAAGCGCGAAGCGTCCGATGCGGAGAAACTCGCTTCGTGCCGCGCGCGCTATCAGCGGCAACTGGACGATGGTCAAAAGCAGGTCGCCGCACTCGCCGCCGGCGACAAACAACGGCAGGCGACGGAACTCGCGCGCAAAATCGACCAACGCTTCGGTGGATTGGTCGACTGGAACGTGCGCTGAGCGCAGCGGGTCGGTCTATTGATCTTCCGCTTTTTGCTAGGGACTTAGCTCGAAGCCGTTGTAGAAAATCTCGATGTAATCGTAGGCGCCCATGTCGCACGTTCCGGTGCTCGGCCGTGCGACGCCACGCTGGTCCGTGGGCGTGCAGTTGAGGCCCCTGCCGATGACAGGTGAGCCGGGCTGAATGGCTTGCGTCTGGGTCGGGCCGCCGTTGTTGGTGAGCGCGCCGAGGGCTGGGTTGGCGGTTGAGCCAGTGATATTGCTCGGGTCCGTCCAATTGGTGACGATTCCAGCCGCGTCCTGACTGATCATGCTATGGGTGGCGTTGATGAATACCCCCGTGCTGCTGCTCGGCTCGCCCAGGCCGTTAATTTGCCAGCCGTTTGCGCTGTTGTTGTTCGCGACGATGCTGTTCGTCAGCGTGTTGGTGAATCCCGATGTATAACGGTTCATGAGGAAAATCCCGTTGGCACCTTGGCAGCTACCGCACGTGTTGCCCGTGATCGTGCTGTTGCTGACGACAATGGGGGAGCCGCCGGTATTCGCAAAAAAGCCCCCTCCACTGTAAAGCCCCCCGACCGTGTTGTTGCTGATCGTGCTGTCGATAACGTAAACCGGGCCATATGATGAACTGAGCTTTTTCCCGCTGGCAAACCCGCCGCCGCTGCCAATGCCACCGCCAGCCGAGTTGCCGCTGATGGTGCTGTGGCTGACCGTAACGGCTCCCGTGCCATGGTGGTAAAAGCCGCCGCCATATCCGCCTGCCGTGTTGCTAACGACTGCGGCATAATTTAGGTTCAGGACGCCGCTCGAATACAGCGCGCCACCGTGGCGATTGGAGAGGCCGGTTCCGGTGTTGCCGTTGGCCAGCGTGATGCCGGAGATAGTCAGCGTGCCTCCGCTGGCGGAGAGAAGGCCGCCGCTGCTATTGCTGGCGACACCGCCACCGGACACGGTGAGTTTATTGGCCCCCGGGCCTGCGATTGTCAGGCTATGCCCGATGCTGATATGCCCCTTGCCCGCGATGTCGAGCACGATCGTATCGCCGGACAAGCTCGATGCGAACGTGATGGTGTCTGAGCCGGAAGTGGCCACGGCAACCGCATACGCAGCGTGCACGAGCCAGGGGCAATGGCGCAGGTGCCGTGCCGGCGTCGCCAGGGTCCGTAACGACATACGTGGCAGCGGCCGCCAGCCCCGGCAAGACGGATACGCCAGCGCGGTGGCCAGGGCGAAGGTAAGCGGCGAGTGCAGCGGTGAGCGAGCGTGCAGTGAATGCGAGGATGCGGTGTTCACGTGGTCTCCTTTCGAAAAGTCGACGAACTATCGGGACGATTTGCGAGCGGACGCGGTTCGCGCATCGATGCTGCCGCAGTTCGACTTCAGGCGCGCAGCATACGAACTCCTCAAATTTCGGGATATAACCTGATCAGGTTATACGGCACTCGAAATCGGCGACAATGTGCAAACCGGCCACCACAGGGAGTTCTGGTGTCTGAAGTCCTCGCCGACGACATCTATGCGCTTTGGGATGAGCTGGCCGATTTTCCGGTCAGCCGCTACGACGACGCGCTCAAGCACATGTTGAAAAGCCTATGCGGCATCTTCGGCGCGAAAAACGCGCTCTGGTCGGTCGTGGTGAGACTGCCGGTTCCGCCGGAGGGAGATGCGTTGAACGGCTGGCGACCGCGCCTTGTGCGTCTTTTGAATCCGCTCGCACCGCTCTCCGCATCGGTGCAGAAACAGGTCGACAAGCTCTGGCTGCCCAAGGTCGACCTATCGTCCATCGTCGGCGCCGCCGGAGAAGAGCCATTCTTGACTCGGCTTCTATTCGAAGCGCTGCCGGCCAGGTGGTTCGAAGGCGACTATTACCGAAGTCATTACCTGGCCGTCGGCCATGCGGATCACGTATCGGCGCGCTGCGCCTTCGGCAAGGACGTCCGGATTCATTTATTGCTTTACCGCGGCCCGGAGGATCCTCGTTACGCGGCCGCGATCAAGGCACCATTCACGCTCGCGATACGCGGACTGAAGTGGTTCCAGCACCGGCTGTTGCTGAGCCACGGCATCCACGCCGCGAACGAGCCGATTACGCCCGCCGAGCGCAGCGTCCTGCTGGCGCTGCTCGGCGCGGAGACCGAAAGGCAAATCGCCCAATCGCTGGGCAAGAGCCACAACACGATTCATATCCACGTCAAATCCATCTACCGGAAGTTCGGCGTCGGCAACCGCGCCGCCCTGACGGCGCTGTGGATGCGATAGTTTGCTTTTCGGCGGCTACCTAACCTGATCAACCTGGGCCCTTTGCAGGGCAACGTCGGCCCGACCAATACGATGTTGCCGGGGGGCAGGCAGTAAAGCAATCAACTTTACCGTGTGGTCGAACGGACCATCGACCGATCAGCGAGGGTATTGGCGCTCTGATCCTTCCAGTGCCGTGGAAGCAAACTCCGTGCCGTTTGATCGCATCTTCGCGAACGGCTTTGGCCCGCCGCCTTCTTACCAGTAGCGACGCAAGCGAGACTGACTTGCGCAAATGACTCAGCGCCGATTCGCCCACTCCCGCGCGGCCTGCACGAATCGCAAGCAGTCGATATAACGGTTATACAGTGGCGTGGGTGCGATGCGGATCGTGTCCGGTTCGCGCCAGTCGCCGATCGACGCCGCGTGCGGCGAGATGCTCGAACAGCGCGCGGCCGGCGTCGCGCGATTGCCGCTGCACGCGCAAACGAGAGCTGGCAGCCGCGGCGTTCGCGGTTCGCGCGGGGTGACGATGTCCACAGCGTGTCGCAAGTTGCGTCGCGGACCAGCCAATTCCAGATAGGCGGTCAGCGTCGACGCGATTTTTTGCGCAGGCGAGCCATGCCAGCGCGGTGGAAGATGTCCAGCGACACGCGCAGCGGCGCCAGCGCAAGGATCGGCGGATTCGACAATTGCCAGCCGTCGGCGCCGGGCGTCGGCACGAACTGCGGACCCATCTGGAAACGCGTCGCCTGGTCATGGCCCCACCAGCCGGCGAAACGCGGCAGTGTCGCGTTGCGTGACGCGCATGCACGAAGCAGCCGGCCACGGCGCCCGGTCCCGAATTGAGGTATTTGTAGCTGCACCACACGGCGAAATCGCAACCGCTGTCGTGCAGGTTCAGCGGCAGATTGCCGGCCGCATGCGCCAGATCGAATCCGACGACGCAACCTTTGCGCTGCGCCAGTTCGGTAATGCGCTTCAGATCGAATGCCTGGCCGGTGAGATATTGCACGCCGGGCAAAAGCACCAGGGCGATGCGTGAGCCATGTTCGTCGAGCGCGCGCGCGATGGCGGACTCGGAAAGTGAGCCGTTGGCTTCATCGCCGACGAGCTCGATCAGGTCGGTTGCCGGATCGAAACCGTGGAAACGAATCTGTGATTCGACCGCGTAGCGATCGGACGGAAACGCGCTCTTTTCGATCAGGATGGCGGGGCGTTCGCGCGTAGGCCGATAAAAGCTCACCATCATCAGATGCAGATTGACGCTAAGCGAATTCATTGCCACGACTTCCGCTGGTTCTGCGCCGACCAGTTCCGCGAGTGGATCGCGCACGAATGCGTGATACGGCATCCATGGATGCTTGCCGCGAAAATGCGCTTCGACCGCAAGCTTGCCCCAGTCGTCGAGTTCGTCGATGAGTGCCTGGCGTGTCGCCCGCGGCTGCAGGCCGAGTGAATTTCCGCACAGGTAGATCTGTTGGCCGCCGGCGAGGGTGCCGGCAGCGACTTGTTCCCTGTTGTCATGCGGTGGGATCAGGAACTCGTTGCGGAACGCGGCGAGTGGGTCGTTCGCATCCTGCGTCAACGCCCACGCTTCATCAGCGCGGAAATCGGATTCGGGACTCATGCGGAATATCTCGATGCGGCCCGCTCAATGCGGCTTGAGCGACTGCATGATCTGGGCACAACCCTTTTCATAGTCCGCCGTCCATTGTGTCGTCGTAGCCGCCAGCATCGGTCGCGCACAGCGTACGTGCACCAGCAGATGCCCATTCAGAAACCAGGTTTCGCGGTACTCGTAGCGGGTCCTGTTGTTGAGTGCGTAGTAACGCAGGGTCGAGGGGTCGACGCCTTCCGTATGCTGTTCGTAACCGGACATCTGTTTGGCCTTGTCCACGCCAACATTGACCGTGGCCTGGAAATTATCCGAGCTGTCCAGCAGTTTTGTTTCCACGGTCACCTGAGTGGCTTCGCCGCTGCCGGTGTCGGCGGGGTCCTTGACCTGAAACGCGATGAACTGCGGGTTGCCTTCCGATTTCTGCATGATCACCGGCCATGCCGGCGGTGCGTTGAACTTGATGTAGCCCTGATCGAGCGAGTACTGGCCCGCATCCTGCGCCCGCGCAGCGTTGGCGGCGAGCAGGAGGGAGACGACAAAGTATACAATGCGATTATGCGGCATGAGATTTTCCCGATTCGGTTGAAACTCAGTTGAAACGCGGATTTAATTGAAATGATTTATTTGAAGCGCGATAGCGGCAGGTCCAGCCATTCCAGCGCGGTGCCGTGATAGAGACGTTTCTGCTTCGCCGCGGACAGGCCGAGCGCGGCGATGCCGGCGCCCGGTTCCTGCTCGCCGAGCGGGAAGGGATAATCGGTGCCGAGCATCACGTGATCCGCGCCGGCCACGTCGAGCAGATATTGCAATGCGCGGTCGTCGTGCACACAGGAATCGAAATACAGCCGGTCGAAATAGTCACGTGGATTGCGTGCGTTGTCGGTGGCGACCAGGTCCGGGCGCATGCGGAAACCGTGTTCGATGCGGCCGATGGTATAGGGAAACGCGCCGCCGCCGTGAGCGAGGCACACCCGCAGTTTCGGCAGACGTTCGAGTACACCGCCGAAGATCAGGCAACAGGCCGCGCGCGCCTGTTCGGCCGGCATGCCGACCAGCCACGGCATCCAGTACTTGGGCATCGTTTCGCGGCCCATCATGTCCCATGGATGCACCAGGATCGCCGCGCCGAGATCGGCGGCGGCCTCGAAGAACGGGAACAGCTCCGGCACATCGAGATTCCACAATTCCACATGTGAGCCGATCTGCACGCCCTGCAGACCGAGCTGCTCGATGCAGCGCTCCATTTCCTGGATCGCCAGAGTCGGCGATTGCAGCGGCACAGTGCCGATGCCGGCGTAGTGGCGTGGATGTTTGCGGCAGACTTCGGCGGTATGGTCATTCAGAAACCGGTGCAGTTCCAGTGCCTGACCGGGTTTGGCCCAGTAGGAGAACAGCACGGGCACGGTCGAGATCACCTGCGCCTGCACGCCGAATTTTGCGTAATCGGTAATGCGGTATTCGGCATCGAATGCGCTTTCCCAGACTTCGCGGAAAAATTTGCCGTCCTTGTAGATGCGATGACGACCCTCGGTCTCGACTATCACCGGAAAGCGGTTATCGCCGTATTTATCCGCCAGATTCGGCCAGCTTGACGGAAGAATGTGGGCGTGGGTATCGATCTTGAGCATAGCGTCGATTCTACCTGCTCGGTTGCGTCGCGTGGGCGACGTCGCGCGACAGCAGGTGAGCGAGAGTATCGACGCTGTTGGTGATGCGGTCGCTGGCGTCGATCCACGCGGCAGCGATGACGCGTTCGTTTTCGCTCGCGGCGGTACCGACCAGTGCGGCACTCAGAGCGTTTTGGGCCGCGCGCAGACGAGGGTCGACCTGCATCGGGGTCGTCGCGCGCAGGCTTTGGGCGAGAAGCGTCATATCTGCATCGACCTGGGCGGAAAACGCCAGCACCTGTTCGCGTGCCGGCACTACGCTGGAATCCTGGCGGATCGCTTCGAGTGCCATCGTCGCGCGCACGAAGCGGTTGGCATTGGCGAAGGTACCTTCGGCGATGGCGACAAGGGCTGGCTTGACTCGCGGTTCGCTACGCAGACGATCCAGCGAGGCCTGCGCATTCGTGCGCGCACTGCGACTGGCGCTGCGCACGTCCGCGCGTAAGCGCGTGTCGTTGTCGAGCACAGCAAGGAAATAGTGCCGGTAGGCATCGAGCATGTCCGCGAGGGTGGTGCGGAACCGGCCGCGCTCCCAGGTCGGCCAGATCAGATACGCGAGCAACGCCAGGGCGCTGCCGAGGCCGGTGCCGATGGCACGTGCACTCATCGTTTCCGCCGGAGAGATGCCCTCGAAGGTCAGCAGTACGACGATCAGGCCAGTCAACAACATCACGCCGATGCCGTAATGCATCGTGGTCAATTGACGAAACCCGAAGCACAACACCGCAAGCAGGACGATGCGCTGCCAGTCGCCGCCGAACGCGAAATGGACCAGCGCAGTCGTCAGCGCGAGTCCGAGCAGGGTGCCGATCACGCGCAACAGGCCAAAACTGAAGGTGCCGGCAAAATCAGGTTTGAGTACGATGGCGGTGGTCATCGGAATCCAGTAGCCATGCGACAGCCCGGCAATGCGCGAACCGGCGATCGCCAGCGCCAGACACACGCCACAGCGGATGGCATGACGGCAAGCGACCGAGGACAGGCGCAGGTTTGCGCGCAAAATTGCAAACGGATTGCGTGGCCGCAGCGCACGCGGCAGGCGCGATTCGTGTTCAGCCAGGCGCAATTCGCCGCGACTGCCGGCGAAGTCGGCGTTGCGCATGGCGGCGCGCAATTGCCCGGCCAATGCGTGCGCGTGCGTCAGGGCAACGGTTACCGTATCGGCAGGCTGTTCGCTGGCACCAGCGTAGCGGTTGTCGAGTCCGGTCAACGCCGCGTCGAAGCCTTCGATGGCAGCGGTGGCCGTCAGCGCAGTTGCGCCCGCATCCAGTGCCGCGGCGATGGCATTGAGCGTACGTGCAGCGTATTCGCGCAAGCGCGGCAGGGTGGCCTTGAGTTCGCCCGCGCCCAGACGTTCGTCGATACCGCCGAGCGCCGACAATTCCAGACGAATGCGCTCGATCAGTTCGGCCAGTACACGAAACGATTCCATCGCCGTCCCGCGCGCGCGAAACGCACCGTGCAGAAGATTCTCGACGTCGATCAAGGATTGCGTTACCGGCGGAGGTTGGCTGCTGTCGTCGTGCTGACGCGCACTCGCTGCGAGCTGGCGGCACAGTTGCGCGAGCGCCGTGCGCTCTGGCCGGTAGCGTTGCCACGGCCATGCCGCGACGGCAAACAAGGTCAACAGCGCTCCGCCACCGAACAACAGCAGCGCCGGTCCGATCGCCTCACCCGGCGACCGCGGATCAGCTGAGGTGACGACCAGCAGGATCATGCTGGTCAGGCCGATCCGGCCGGCATCCGTGCCTAACGCCACGAGCAGGCCACCAGCGGTGCCCCAGATCAGCGCGACGAGCGTGATCAGGACATCATTGCCGCCGAGGGTGTAGCCGACGAACGCGGAAACTCCGGCCGCCACCGCCGCGAACAGCATGCGGCGCATACGTAGCCGATATGGACCGGGCTGATCCGAAAACATCGTGTTCAGTGCACCGACCGAAATACCCAAGCCGATACCGAGGTGATTCGTGGCGAGACCGAGTGCAAGCGGCAAAGTAACCGCCGCAGTGTTGCGCAACGCAACCACGATCGGCACATCGCGCGGCTTGAGTTTGATCAGGGTCCGGAGCATCACTACGATGATAGTGGATCGCTGGTGATTCGCTTGCTGGATTTGTGAGCGGAGCTTCGTTCGCTTGGGACGAACGATCTCTTGTCAGCAGTATTTATCGGGCACCGGATTGACGTGCCCGCAGCCCTTGCAAGTGCGTGCCTCCAGTGAGCGATAGTAGTGCTCGAATACTGGTGGGAAATCCTGCTCGATGCTGCGAAGTATAAAAAATTCTTCGTATAACTTGTTGTTGCAGCGCTCGCAGAACCACAGCAGGCCATCTTTTTCGTGCGCCAGGCGTTTGCGCTCGACCACCAGACCGACCGAGTCCGGTCCGCGTTGCGGCGAATGAGGCACTCGCGGTGGCAGGTAGAAGATTTCGCCGGCACGGATCGGAATGTCGCGTGCATGGCCGTCGTCCTGGATCTTCAACACCATCTCGCCTTCGATCTGGTAGAAGAATTCCGGGCCTTCGTCCCAGTGATAATCGCTGCGTTGATTGGGGCCGCCGACCACCATCACGATGAAGTCGCCGTCGACGATGCACTTGTTGCCGACCGGAGGCTTGAGCAGATGTCGGTGTTCATTTATCCACTTGTGGAAATCAATCGGTGGCAGGAGCATTTCAGTGTCCTTCCGGCAATACTGCGATGCACTTCAGCTCGATCGCGATCTGCGTCGGCAAGGCGACGATTCCGAGCGTGGTGCGGCAGGGTTGCGCGTCGCGGAAGTATTCGGCGTAGAGGCGATTGTACGCGGCAAAATCGTGCGCCATGTCGGTGAGGAATACGGTCACGTCGACCAGATCCTCCCAACGCGCGCCGGATGCCTCGAGGACGTTGCGTACATTCGCGAACACGGTGCGGCATTGGGCCTCGATATCGTAGCTGAGCAGGCGGCCTTCGCTATCGTATACATTGCCAATAATGGCATTGGTGGACGGATCGCGCGGGCCGACGCCGGACAGGAACAACAAATTGCCGACGCGGCGCGCGTGCGGATAGGCGCCAACGGGCCTGGGTGCTTGCGGGGCGTGGACGATCCCGCTCATGGTTTGGCAAGCACGGAGGCATCGATGACAATGTTGCTCGACGACAACGTGCGGCCGCTGTCGTTTGTGGCGGTCAGACGGTATTTGCCCGGTCGCAGGAACAGCCGTCCCTCGGTTTCGCCATGGTTGGTCACAATGCGGTTGGCAGCGGACGACTGCTCATCGACCACGTTCAGCGCTGTGCGATCGGCCGCTACTGCGTCGTCGCCTTCATCGGCGTAATGGGCCTCGATCAGGCAGGGAAACTTGTTGCGGCACAATTCACCTGCTACCGGATAAGGCACGCGCAAACCGTCGAGTGCCAGCCAATCCGGCCGATCCTTGCGATTTTCGGTTGGTGGAAAGATGACGCTCATATCGTATTTGCCCGGTTTCAACGTCCACGGTTTGCCATCCGCCGCGACAAACACGATCGGCTCGTGTGGATGTTGCGTCTGCATGATCTCCCGGTAGAACGGATGATCCTGATCGGGTCGTGCGTGCTGGATCATCATGGTCTGTTCGATGGTCAGCGGATCGATGGCGGAAATCCGCTGGAAGAACTCGCCCATGCTGGTGCCGCCGAGGTATTTCCCGGTCTTTTGTACATGCGAAAAACCTGCGTCAACGATGAGTCGGGCAGTGGGGTCTTTCTTGAACGACTGCTTGTACAGGCTTTCGGCGCCGGCGCGTTCGCGCGCATCGCCACTACCGGCGGTCTCGACATCGTAGGCAATTACCTTGTAGCCGAGCTTGAGCGCGGTGCGAACCATCTCTCCGTAAAGCGGCTCGTTGATATAGAAGCCGCTCTTCGGCGTCGGGTAGCCGCGTGTCTGCAGATCGTGGTCGGTATCGTAGAGTGTCTCGGCGGCGAAGTAGTTGAAACCTTCCGCGCGCAGCTTTGCCAGCAGTTCGATCGTCAACGTGCGGGTGATCGGCGCACTGTGGGCTTCGTTGAAGAATACGGCCTTGCGCGTTCCGGCCATTTCCAGAATGACGTCTGCGGCCGGGCGTGCGCGGTAGTTGCCGGTCAGGGGCGAAGGGCCATCATCGGGCTGCGGAGGCTGCGCGATGGAAAAACTGGCGGCGGCGCCGGTGTAGTCGCCGACGAAAGTTTGATACCACGACAGATACTGGCCGAAGATCAACTGGAACGCACGTCCATGGTTGTTGTTGTAGTTGAGCTTCATGAACAAATATTGGGCCAGCAATCCGGATTGCTTCTCTGCATCTCGCATGATGCGGTCGGACTGGTCTGCGGCGGCGAGTTGCTGCCTGCGCCATTCTGCCGGCGACATTTCGCCCGCACTTGGCGTGCTGTGTTCCTCGTTATCTGCGTAGACCGGAGTCATCGCGCCGGATGCGAACAGTGCCGCCATCGTTGCGACGCATAGGATGTAACAAGCCATTCTTCGCCGCATCATTCGTTCCTCACGCCGAACTCTGAAGTTCGCCATCATCCGCAGACGGGACCGGCGCGCCAGTGGCCTTGGTCATGTGCTCGGTCCGCCGAGGCCGGTCAGGGCGTGATGATAACTTTCGCTCACTTGGTTGCGCGCGCTCGCGTCCAAGCCGAGGTCGTGCAGACGACCATCGTTGAGGCCGTAAACCAGGCCATGCACGGTGAGCGGCTGGCCACGCTCCCAGGCATCCTGCACGATCGTGGTATGGCAGACATTGATCGCCTGCTCGATCACGTTCAGCTCGCACAAGCGCGCGTGACGCAGGGATTCGAGTTCGATGACATCCAGCTGCGCCGCGTGTTTTTGCGCCACGTCGGTCACATGCCGCAGCCAGTTGTCGACCAGGCCGAGCCGGGCGCCGGTCAGCGCGGCCTGCACGCCACCGCAACCGTAATGACCGACCACCATGATGTGCTCGACCTTGAGCACGTCGACGGCGAATTGCAGTACGGACAGACAGTTCAGGTCGGCATGCACCACCACGTTGGCGACATTGCGATGAACGAACACCTCGCCGGGCGCCACGTTCACGATCTGGTTCGCCGGCACGCGTGAA
The DNA here is from genome assembly GCA_963804695.1 of uncultured Gammaproteobacteria bacterium. Classification (GTDB taxonomy): domain Bacteria; phylum Pseudomonadota; class Gammaproteobacteria; order Xanthomonadales; family Rhodanobacteraceae; genus Rudaea. The sequence continues at coordinate 967,062 of CAWDRH010000003.1, read as the reverse complement.
TCCGAGCACCCGATCCACAGATACTTCGGTGCCTGTTGTTGCGACAGACGCCTGAAGAACTGCGGATCCTGCGCGATCTGTGCCTGCGCCCAGGTGCGGTTGCTTTGCAGAAGGTCGATCAATGCGGCCACAATCTCAGTCCAATTGTATACAAATGTTTTTCGGCTCGGTAAAGAAGCGGAGCACCTCGACGCCGCCTTCGCGGCCGATGCCGGAATTCTTGACCCCGCCGAACGGTGTGCGCAAGTCGCGCCGCATCCAGCAGTTGATCCAGACGATGCCCGATTGCAGCCGCGCAGCGACGCGATGCGCGCGGGTCAGATTCGTCGTCCATACGGACGCGGCCAAGCCGTATTCCGTCGCATTCGCCAGCGCAATCGCCTGGTCGTCGCCGTCGAATGGAATCAACGTTGCGACCGGACCGAAGATTTCCTCGCGGTTGGTGCGGCAGTCCGCGCCGAGCCCTTCGATCACGGTCGGTGCGATGAACCAGCCGCCGGTGCAGCGTCCGGCAAGCTTCACCGCGTCGCCGCCGCACAGGATTTTTCCGCCTTCTTCACGCGCCAGCGCGATATGGCCCATCACCTTGTCGAAATGCGCCTGCGAAACCACGGCGCCGAGATCGCTGGTCGCCTCGTTCGGGTCGCCGACGCGCAAACTCCGGACTTTTTCCACAAAGATACTTTTAAACTTTGCGTAGATACTGCGTTCGATCAGAATCCGCGAGCCGCACAGGCAGATCTGGCCCTGATTGGAAAACGCCGAACGCACGCAGCGTGGCCCAGTTCGCGTCGTTCGCTTCCCAATCGGCAAAGATCAGGGTGGCATTCTTGCCGCCCATTTCCAGCGACAACTTGCGGAATTTCGGCGCCGCTGCAGCGGCAATGGCCGCGCCCGTGCGCGTGCTGCCGGTGAACGAGATCGCCTTGATGCCGGCATGTTCGATCAAGGCCTGGCCGGCATTGGGGCCGTTGCCTTGCACAATGTTGAGTACACCCGGCGGCAGACCGGCGTCGATGCAGGCTTGCGCGAACATCCATGCGGTGAACGGCGTGACTTCCGATGGTTTGGCCACGACCGCATTGCCGGCGGCCAGTGCTGGCGCGATCTTCCAGGTGAACAGATACAGCGGCAGATTCCACGGCGAGATGCAGCCGACGACGCCTAGCGGCTGGCGCAAGGTGTAATTGATCGCGTCGTCGGTGTTGTGCGATTCGCTGGAAAACTGCGTGATCGCGGCGGCGAAAAAGCGCAAGTTCGAGATCGCCCGGGGAATATCCAGACTGCGCGCCAGCGCCACCGGTTTGCCGTTGTCGCGCGATTCGGCGGCGGCGAATTCGTCCAGCCGCGCTTCGATCCGATCCGCGATGCGATTGAGCAGCCGCGCGCGCTGCGCCACTGGTGTTGCCGACCACGCCGGAAAGGCACGCGCGGCGGCATCGACGGCGGCATCGATATCGTCCGCGCCGGAATCCGGACAATCCGCATAGCGTTGACCCGTGGCCGGCTCGAACACATCGAGATAGCGCCCGCTACGCGGCGGGCACAGATGGCCGTCGATGTAGTTGGCAAGCACGACGCGGTGGCTCATGCGCCAAGCTTAGCCGAGTTGGGCTGTCCGCCGCACGCCGGTGTGCGATGAATACGCTGCGGCGGCCGTCACTCTGCGGTGACGGTGGTGTATTTCTTCGCGAGCGCCTCAAAGCGCGGATCGCCGTGCAGCGCGCGGTATAGGGGATTGATGGCGAGGTCGCTGCAGCCGATGGGCGTAGCCGCACAGAGGCTTTCCAGCAATGGCAGTGCCGATTGCGTCTCGCCGAGCGCGAGGTATAACTGCAAAAGATTGCTGGCCACATCGGGATTGGACGCGTCGCGGCCGAGGTGCTGGAGGGCGGCCAGCGCTTGGGGGCGCAGCGCCGGATCGAGCAGCGCCTGATAGGTCAGCCGGCCGGCCGCGACCTGCGCGCGGTCGGGCGCGTTCGCGGGTTGCACGCGATCGAAGGCCTTGACCGCCATCGGCAGTTGCCGCAACTGCTGGTAGGCGAAGGCGAGGCCAAACGCACTGTCCACGCCCGTGGGATCGAGTCGGAGCAGGGCTTCGGCGGCGGTGGTCTCCTGCGCATAGTCGCCGAGATCCTGGACGTACGTGGCGAGGTTGTTCCAGGCACCGACGTTGTTGGGATCGAGCAGCGTCGCTTCCTGCTCTTGCGCCACCGCCTGTTTGAGCGGCAGGACGGTGCCGTAATCCAGATGCGCGGCCTCGTTGCTGGGATCGAGCGCGAGTGCCTGCCGGAATTCGGCCCGTGCCCGCTCGGGCTTGAGGTCGATCGAATCCACATTGCCCATGGCGACCAGTGCGTCCACATTGTGCGGATCGAGCGCAAGCGCCCGTTCGGCTTCGGCGCGGATTCTGGGCTCGACGGTCTTGCGCGGCAGATCGGACACTACGGTCAGAACGAGCAGCGCGCGCGCCAGCAGCGCGTGCGCGTCGGCGTAATCGGGATCGAGCGCGATCGCCTGCTCGAAATCCTTCTGCGCGGCGGCGAAGCTCGCGGCGTCCCGCTTCTCCATCAGCGCGCGGCCCTTCAGCACCAGCTCGTGGGCTTCGGGGTTCGTGGTGCCGCCTTGGGGCAGATCGGCCTGCGCGAACTTGACCTTGAGCGCATCGGCGATGGCTTCTGAAACCTGATCCTGCACCTTGAAGATGTCCTTGAAGGGCTGGTCGTAATGCCGCGACCACAGTTGCCGGCCGGTGACGGTGCTGACCAGTTCGACCGATACGCGCACCTCATTGCCTTCGCGCTGGATGCTGCCGTCGAGGATGTGCGCGACGTTCAAGGTGCGGCCCATTTCACCGGCGGTCTGCTTGCTGTCACGGTACTTGGACGCGGTATGCCAAGCGATCACGGTGAGGCTGGGATTTTGCCCGAGCGCGCCGGTCAGCTCTTCGGTGATGCCGTCGCTGAAGTACTGCTGGCTCTTGTCGCCGGAGAGGTTGGCAAACGGCAGCACCATCAGGGAATCGGCGGCGGGGTGGAACGCGGCGGCCACTTTTGCAGGCGTCGCAGCGGCGGGCGCGTCACGGCGAATGAAATAACCCGAACCCAGCAACACTACCGCAACAATCAGCACGCCGATGATCGCGAAGTCCAGCTTGCGCGCGGTCGAATGCGTGACCGATGCGCTGGGCGCCACCTCGGATTCGCGCTGGATCTCCTGCGGAGTGAATTCGTAGAACCACGCGAACGCGACCCAGAACGGAAAACCGACGCACGCGGCGATCACGAACCAGCGCGTCACCCAATCGGGCGCACCGAACGCGGGACTCAACTGCGAGATGCCCTGCGCCAGCGCCCACACCGCGCCGGCATACAACACCGCGCGCGCAGCACGTTGCGGCGCTTCAGTTCATGCAGGAAGCCGGGCTTTTCGGATGCCACGCGCAGAAAACTCCGCCGGGAACGGCCCGGCCTCCGCGCCGGAGTGTAGCCGAGTGGCGCGCGCGATTCATGCGGCGCGACAGGCGACGTGCGTTCGTTGCCCCGGTTACGGGTGGGCACCTCGAATAACTGGATTTTTTGCCGTCATCCCGGCGAAAGCCGGGATCCATGTGGCTGTTGTACAAAACAAAATGGATTCCGGCTTTCGCCGGAATGACGAAAATTGGATGTTTTTCGAGATTCCCGGGTGTTACAACGAGCGCGTGCGTCCGCCATCGACCGGCAGGTTGATGCCGGTGATGTAGCTGGCGGCTGGCGAGGCGAGAAACGCCACCGCGGCGGCGATCTCGACAGGGTCGGCAAAGCGCCGCATCGGGATATCCTGTTCCATCGTGTGTTGTGTGTCCTCGACGCTGCTTCCCGTTTTCTGCGCGCGCGTGGCGACGATCTGCTCGATGCGTGGCGTGTGGGTGGAACCAGGGAGCACGTTGTTGACGGTGATGCCGAACGGCGCGAGTTCGGTCGCAAGAGTTTTCGCCCAGCTCGCCACCGCCCAGCGCGTGGTGTTGGAAACGCCCAGTCCGGCGATGGGTTCTTTCACCGACGTCGAGATGATATTGACGATGCGGCCATAACCATCCTGGCGCATGCCGGAAATCACGACCTCGGCGAGAACGTGATTGGCGAGCAGATGTTTGCGATAGGCATCGACGAACGCTTCCGTTGGCGTGCCATGCACCGTTCCGGGCGGCGGGCCGCCGGAGTTGTTGATCAGGATATGCACTGGGCTGGCGGCGGTCAGCGCCTGCACTTGCGCGCGCAAGGCTTCGGTGTCGCCGCTGTCGGCAGCGATGAATCCGTGTTTCTGCGCGGCATGCGTGCGCGGCAATTCGGCGGCGGCTTGCTTGAGCGCTTCCGCGCGCCGCGCCAGCAGCGTGACATCGGCGCCGAGTTGCGCCAGTTCGATCGCACAGGCGCGGCCGATGCCTTGCGAACCGCCACAGACGAGGGCGTGCTTGCCGTTGAGGTCGAGATTCATCAATCGTCTCCGCGCTGGAATTTCTCGGTCATGAAGGGCAGCAATTCCTCGTCGCTGCGGCCATCGGGCGGTTCGATGTCGTTGAGATCAAAACCGAGCATCGCCGCATCGTCGTCATCGATGCCGTCGAAGGCGCGGAACTCCGCGTCGAGCAGGGCCGAACGTGCCGCATCCTCATCGTCATAACGCAAGGTTTCGCCCTCGGCATCGAATACTTCGGCGATGCCGGAATGGCGCACGCGCAGCCGCGCCCAGACCAGGGTTTCGCCGAGCGCGGCGAGCCACCATTGTTCGTCGGTAAAATCCGCGGATTCGCTCATGGCGATCTTTGACTCCCGATAACTTCGGGCATGTTAACTGTTGGCGCCAGCGCTAGTCACTGGTTCAACGTATACGCGGTTCCGGCCGCGCGCGTAGAAGGCCAGACCGATGCCGATGAGCAGGCAACTCCCGCCACCGACCTTGAGGAAAAACAGCTCCGGGTGGCTGCTGTGTTCCGGCGGCACCAACGTCGTGACGATGGCCAGCAAGGTGGTCGCAAAGCCGAGTCCGCTCGCCAGCCAGCAGCCGAATTCACCGCCGGGAATCAAGCGGATTTCCGCGTTGGCGCCGGCAGCCCGTCGCCGCAACACCGGCAACGCCGCAAAGATATACAGCAGCGGTATGAAGGTCAGGATCAGGGTCATGTCGATCAAGATCAAATACGTTTCGTGGATCGTGCTGCCGGAAAGTCCAGCGAGCAGGATGACGGTCACGATCGTGCTCTGGGTCAGCAGCGCGACATGGGGTGTGCGGTAGGTCGGATGCAGGGCCGCCATCGGCTTGGGCAGATAGCGATCGACGCCCACGACAAACGGCAGACGTGCGGTGCCGGTGATCCAGGCGCCCAAGCCGCCGAGTTGCGACACGGCAAGCAGTATCGCGGTCAGTGGTCCGAATAACGGGAACCCCAGTCGATGGCCCACGTCGGCAAGGGCCTGCGGAATGCCGCCGACGAGATCGATCTGTTTGGCCGGAAGCACGATGAGCAGGGCCGCCGTGCCGGCGATGTAAATCGTTGCGATCATCGCTCCGGAAATCAGGATAGCGCGCGGAATCGTCTTTCTCGGCTGCTTGATTTCGCCACCGAGTATCGGCCCCAACTCAAGGCCGCTATAAGCCAGTGCAATCGTCGCCAGCGTGGCAAGCGCTGCCATCGATCCCAGATCGGGCATCGTGTTCGATGGCGTGACGACGGTTGCCGAACCGAGCCGGTACCAGGCGTAGCCCCCGCACAACAGAATCAGCGTGGCCACGAGCCAGGTGGCGTGGCCGCCGATGTTCTGCAGCCATTTCGCCCGTTCGAGGCCGATGACATTGAGCCAGGTCGCGGCCCACAGCACCACCAGACAATAGATGCCGTTGTAGATGGCGCTACCGGCCAGCGGCAGCCAGCGGTCGCCCGCGATATAGACCGACACTCCCGCAGCGAATAGCAGCAGGGACGGGAAGTACACCAGATTGGAGATCCAGTAGCTCCAGCCAGTGATGAAGCCATGCAGATCGCCGAACGCGGCCTTCGACCAAAGGTAGAGACCGCCTTCACCCGGAATGCGGGAACTCAATTCCAGCACGACGAATCCCAATGGCACGAAGAAGATGGTCAGTCCCAGGCTCCACAGGATCAGGCTTGACGGCCCCATCTGCGCCGCGATCGATAGCCAACGCAAGCCGACGATTGCCGCGATGTTGAGCAGGACGAGATCGCGTACACCCAGGACGCGATGCATCTTGGGGGCCGCGCTGTCGGCGTTCTGTTCCATAGTCTGGCAAGTCCTCGCGAAGTGGTTGTTGTCACTGTGTGGGAATCACACAGGGTCAGGGAGCGGGGAACACAATATACCGGAATCACACTCCTTGCTCAGACTCATACCCTGTTGGCTGAGGTCATGGTTGAAGCTTCCAAAAAAATATTTTGCGATAGTTGTCGATCCAGCGGTCTCTCGTTCGACATATAGACAAGGGTTGGGCTTCAGTCGGTGTGAATCAGGCGCCGGTCAAGCTCGCAACCCGAAACCAACAGGAGGTACAACGATGCGATTTTGTGTGATGGTCAGGGCAACGAAAGACAGCGAGGCGGCAGTGATGCCGAGCGCCAAACTGCTAGCGGACATGGGCCGTTTCAACGAAGAATTGGTGAAGGCCGGCGTGATGCTGGCGGGCGAAGGCTTGCACCCGAGCTCAAAAGGTAAGCGCCTGAAGTTTTCGGGCGACAAGCGCAGCGTGATCGATGGGCCGTTCGCGGAAACCAAGGAACTGATCGCCGGGTTTTGGCTGTGGCAATGCAAGTCGTTGGAGGAAGCGCTGGAGTGGATCAAGCGTTGCCCGCGTCCGTTCGAGAATGGCGATTGCGAAATCGAAATACGTCAGGTTTTCGAGGCCGAGGATTTCGGCGCGCAATTGACGCCCGAGTTGCGGGAGCAGGAAGAGCGTCTGCGCACGCAGGTCACCAAAAATGCTGCGCACTGATCAAACCTGAACCGGAGAATGCCATCATGAGATATTTCAGCATTTACATTCCCGATCCGAAGACCAACGGAGGCGGCAAGCCGACTGGCAAGCACAAGGAAGAGATGGACAAGTTCATTTCAGCCGCCATCGCACGCGGCGAACTGATCATGGGCGGCGGTTTCCTGTCGCTCAAGCAGCACGGTGTGGTCGTGCGCCGCACCAACGGTACTAGCCACGTGGTCGACGGGCCCTATGCCGAATCGAAGGAGTTGTTCGGCGGCTTTGCCATGCTCGAGTATCCATCGCGCGAAGCTGCAATCGAAGGCGCCAAGCGCTTCATGGAAGTAGCGGGCGACGGCGAGTGCGTGACGTATCAGCTAATGGATACGCCGCCCACGGCGTAATTGCATCGCGCGCTTGCGCTGACGCGGCGACAATGGTGTGATCGGTCGCCATGACGGTGACCGAAGACCGGGCAAGAGTCCATCGCACAATCGACGCAGTCTGGCGGATCGAATCCGCTCGGCTCATTGCCGGACTCGCACGCATCGTGTGCGATGTTGGCGTTGCCGAGGAACTGGCGCAGGACGCGCTGGTCGCCGCGATCGAGCAGTGGCCGCAAGCCGGCATTCCGGATAATCCGGGAGCATGGTTGATGGCGACGGCAAAGCATCGTGCAATCGACAAGCTGCGCCGCGATTCGTTGCTCGAACGCAAGCAGGTCGAATTGGCGCGCGAAGTCGAAGCTGCATTGGACGATACCGCCGTGAAAGCCGACGCCGCGCTCGACGATCCGATAGGCGACGATCTTTTACGTCTTGTGTTCTCCGCCTGCCATCCGGCGCTTTCGCCTGAAGCGCGAGTCGCGTTGACGTTGCGTCTGCTCGGCGGCCTGACGACCGATGAGATCGCGCGCGCTTTTCTTCTACCGGAGACGACAATCGCGCAGCGTATCGTCCGTGCCAAACGTGCACTCGCCGATGCGCAGATACCGTTCGAGGTGCCGCGCGGCATAGAACTCGACGAGCGCCGGGCGTCGGTGCTCGAAGTGATTTATCTGATCTTCAACGAAGGCTATACCGCGACCGCCGGCGAGGACTGGATGCGCCCGCAGTTGTGCGAGGAAGCGTTGCGCCTGGGTCGCATTCTGGTCGGACTGATGCCGAACGAAGCCGAGATGCACGGGCTGGTCGCACTGATGGAACTACAAGCCTCGCGCTTGCATGCACGTGTCGGCGTAGCCGGCGGACCGATTCTGTTGCTCGAACAGAATCGCGCCCTCTGGAATCAACTGTTGATTCGTCGCGGCTTGAAAGCATTGGAGCGTGCCGAGAAACTATCCGGGACTACCGGGCCGTACACGTTGCAAGCCGCAATTGCCGCGTGTCACGCACGCGCAGGGGAAGCCAACGCGACCGATTGGTCGCGCATTGCTGAACTCTACGCGATACTCGTTGCAGTCACACCGTCACCGGTCATCGAACTCAATCGTGCGGTCGCCGTGGCGATGGCGTCTGGCCCCGCCGCAGGACTGGAACTCGTCGATGCGCTGGTCACCGAGCCGGCGCTCAAGTTCTATCACCTGTTGCCGACGGTGCGTGGCGACCTGCTCGAAAAGCTAGGACGCAAAGACGAAGCGTGCGCCGAGTTCAAACGCGCCGCCGCGCTCTCGCGTAATGAACGCGAACGCGAGCTGCTGCTGGCGCGCGCAGCCGCGGTGGCGAAAGCATAAATCGAAGTGAGTCGCGCTATTCGGACTGAAGGCACGGATCCTTTGCCGTGTGCGATGGCGCGCGCTCGGGCGGCCCGAACAGTTGCACGAACATCCTGCGAATGCCGTTTGCACGCGCCGCGCAGGCGATCACCAAACCAAAGCCGCGGCGAAAGCGCAACCCTGGCCGAAGGATGTCGTCGATCAGGTGCGTGCCGTCGCCGACGTGCTCGCTGCCAGTGCGCAGCCGCTCAGCGTCGACGACATCGCCGCGCACTTCAGTTCGCGCGGCGCATGGAAAAAGCGCCTGCCACCGCTGCTCGACATGCTCGTCGCGCTGGGCCGCGCGCAGGAAAGGCGAGGGCGCTACATGGACGTGAAGTAGATCATCATGTATCTACAAAGTTGACACATTGCATGACATGGAGTTAGTATCGACATTGTCGATATGTGACGGATTGTGGAGATTGCCATGCTTGTGCATGTGAAGAAGTGGGGCAACAGCGCGTCGGTACGCATTCCGGCCTCGGTCATGCAAGCCGCGAACCTGAAGCTGGACGCCGCCGTCGATGTGCGCGAGGAAGACGGCCGCATCGTCGTCGAGCCGGTCGGCGACGATCACAGCGATCTCGACACGTTGTTGGCGCGAATCACGCCGGAGAATCTGCATACCGAATCGAACTTCGGTCCGCGCGTCGGCAAGGAATCGTTCTAGCCGTGGCCCGCTACGTGCCGAATGCGGGCGATATCGTCTGGCTGCGCTTCGATCCGCAGGCAGGGCACGAGCAGGCGGGACATCGTCCCGCGCTGGTCATCAGTCCGTCGGCATACAACGGCAAGACCGGGCTGATGTTGTGCTGTCCGCTGACGACGCAGATCAAAGGCTATCCGTTCGAAGTAGTAATCGCCGGCACTCGCGCGGGTGTAGCGCTCGCCGATCAGGTGAAGAGTCTGGATTGGATTGCGCGCAAAGCCGTGCGCAAGGGCAAGGCGTCCGCATCGGAACTTTCCGAAGTGCGCACGAAAGCGATCGCGCTGATCGGGAAACCCTGAGGAATATTGTCAGAACCGTGGATCGCGCTGTGTATGCGACAGCGCGCGTTCGGGCGGCCCGAACAGCTGCGCCAGTGCCGAGCGCATTCCGCCGGTACGCGTGGCGTCGCGCAGCATGTCGATCCATTCGTGAAACGTCAGTTTGATCGGGTTGTAGCTATGCACATGGCCGACGATGCCGTATTCGCAGGGCACGGCGGGGTCTTCCTCGACGAAACTGCCGAACAGCTTGTCCCAGATGATCAGTACGCCGGCGTAGTTGCGATCGATGTATTTCGGATTGCGCGCGTGGTGCACGCGATGGTGCGAAGGTGTATTGAAGATGTACTCGACCCAGCCGAGCTTGCCGACCACCTGCGTGTGGACAAAGAACTGGAAGCCGAGATTGATTGCTACCACGGCAATGATGTTCTTGGGTTCGAAACCGAGCAAGGCCAGCGGCAGCCAGAACAGCCACATGCCGGAGATCGGGTAGGTGAGACTTTGCCGGAACGCCGTCGACAGATTCAGCTGCTCTGACGAATGATGGGTGACATGCGAGGCCCACATCCAGCGGATGCGATGGCTGGCGCGATGGAAAAAGTAGTAGAAGAAATCCTGGGCGACAAAAAGTCCCGCGATCGTCCACGCCGATGTCGGCAGATCGAACAGGCGGTGTTGGTAGACGAGATAATAGATGCCGATCACCAGCGCCCACGCTACCGCGTCCGCGCTCTGGTGCATCAGCGCGAGTCCGCCATTGGAGATCGTGTCGATCCACGAATAGATTTCCGGTCGGCGCTTGCGCCAGTACCAGGCTTCGACCGCGATGCAGACCGCGAACACGGGCGCCATGCCGAGTAGAATCCACTTTTCCATCAGCGCTGAGCTCCGGATTCCAGCACGCGTGCCATGTCGTCGAGGCAGCGTCGCATCGCGCCGCGCATAAAGACGCGCAGCAACGGCCACGCCAGCGGCCACGCACACAGGCCTAGTCAACTCGAAGGTATAGCTGAACACGACGTCCGTTGCCTTGCCCGCCGGCGTGAACGTCCAGTCTGCACGGCCAACGCGAACCAGCCACGCAAACGGCGGCTGCATGCCGGACAGCGTGTAGGCATGGCGACGTCCGGGCTCGAGCACATCGATATGTTCATGCAACACGACGCCGGTATTGTCCTCGACGTCGCGCGTGGTGCCGACGGCGGGTTCGCCGTGCAGCGTGATTCGACCCAATCCCGGAATCGGTCCAAAGCCGGTGAACACGGCGGGGAATCGTTGCGCGTCGATCGACAGCGCATAGACCGCCTCGGCGGGAGCCGGGATGCGGCGCTCTGCGCGCAGGAAGATGTTCACAGAATCTAGAATTCGGCGGAGCCTGGCACACGCGGGTAGGGAATGGCATCGCGGATATTCGACAAGCCGCAAATGTATACAACGAGGCGCTCGAAGCCGAGACCGAAGCCGGCGTGCGGCACGGTGCCGTAGCGGCGAAAGTCGCGGTACCACTGGTAGTGCGCGGGATCGAGTTTGAACTGGGCCATGCGCCGGTCGAGGTAATCCAGGCGTTCCTCGCGCTGGCTGCCGCCGATGATTTCGCCGATGCCCGGTGCGAGAACGTCCATTGCCGCGACCGTCTTGCCGTCGTCGTTCAGGCGCATGTAGAACGCCTTGATCTTCTCGGGGTAGTTCATCACCACGACCGGACGGCCAACGTGCTGCTCGGTCAGATAGCGTTCGTGTTCGGTCTGCAGGTCGTGGCCCCACTCGACCGGGTATTCGAACTTGTGCCCGGATTTCTTCAGGATCTCCACGGCCTCGGTGTAGTCGATGCGCTCGAACGGCGCTGCGATGAAAGCTTCCAGTCGAGAAATCGCTGTCTTTTCCTGGCGTTCCGCGAAGAACTTCATGTCGTCCATGCGCTCGTCGAGCACGGCCTTGAAGAGGTATTTGAGAAAGTCTTCGGCCAGCGCGGCATCGTCGTTCAGATCGGCGAACGCGATCTCCGGCTCGATCATCCAGAACTCGGCCAGATGCCGCGTGGTGTTCGAATTCTCCGCACGGAAAGTCGGGCCAAAGGTGTACACCTTGCTCAATGCGAGGCAGTAGCCTTCGACATTGAGCTGGCCGGAAACGGTGAGATACGCCTCCTTGCCGAAAAAATCCTGGTGCCAGTCGATCGCACCTTTGTCGTCGCGCGGCAAGTTGACCAGGTCGAGCGTCGAAACGCGGAACATCTGGCCGGCGCCTTCGGCGTCGCTGGCGGTGATGATCGGCGTGTTGACCCAGAGGAAACCGCGTTCGTGGAAGTAGCGATGGACCGCCTTGGCGATGCAGTCGCGCACTCGGGCGACTGCGCCGAATGTGTTCGTGCGCGGGCGCAGGTGCGCGACCTCGCGCAGATATTCCATCGTGTGCGCCTTGGGTTGGATCGGATAGGTTTCCGGATCCTCAACCCAGCCGACGACCTCGACTTTTGTCGCCTGGATTTCGAACGACTGACCTTTACCCTGCGAAGGCACCAGGGTTCCGGTCGCGATCACCGCGCAGCTGGCGGTCAAGCGCGCGATTTCGCTGGCGTAGTTCGGCAGCGTGTTCTGTGCGACGACCTGGATCGGGTCGAAACACGAACCGTCGCTGACATTGACGAAAGACAATCCGGCCTTGGAATCGCGCCGGGTGCGCACCCAGCCCCTGACTGTGACTTCGCTGTTTGCCGCGATCGCACCGGACAATGCTTGTTTGACGCTGACTACCGACATACCTTGAAACTCCTGGGCTCTTTCCGCACATCGTAGGTAATTATTCTCGTCATTCCGGCAGGGAGTGCCGGAACCAGACTGCATGGATGGGATGCTGCGCCAGCCTTGGGCGTTGCCATCCGTGGTCACTGGATTCTGGCACTCCCTGCCAGAATGACAGGGCAAGATGATAACGGAACCCGGGCCAAGGTTCCTGGTTGGTATAGCCTGCTAGAATGAAGCCATGAGTAGCGAAGTCATGAACATCCGGATCACCGTTGCTGCGCGCCAACGCATGCAAAGCTATCTGGCCAGTCAGCCCGGTGCTGCCGGCGTGCGCTTTGGCGTGCGCAAGACTGGTTGCTCGGGCTATGCCTACATGGTCGAGGTTGCCGACAGCGTCGCTGCCAACGATCGGGTGATCGAACAGGATGGGATCAAGCTCGTCGTCGACAGTAAAAGCCTGCCTTTCGTCGACGGCACCGAGATCGATTTCGCGCGCCAGGGTCTGAACGCCGCCTTCGTGTTCCGCAATCCCAACGTCACCGGCGAATGCGGTTGTGGCGAGAGCTTCACGGTCGATCCGGCAGCCTGAACCGTGGCGATGGACGATCGGCCCGTTGCCGGTGCGATAACCGAAGCCTCAGCAGCCAACGCCGGCGTTGCATCGCGGAATTCGCTGGTCGAACCCTCGGTCCTGCTCAACCTGCTGCCGCACGTTCTGCAGACGCTCAGGCGCGAACCCGCGCTGGCCATCACCCTGGGCTACCTGCTCGTGGCGATGGCCGGCATTTTTTACAATTACAGTTTCTACACCAAGTTCGGCATTCCAGTATTGACGCTGTCACAGATCAGCGATTTTCTGGTTGCCGGTATCCAGCAGCCGGTAGCCTTGTTGCTCGTGGCGTCCACCTTTCCGCTGTTGTGGCTGTTCGACAAGTACAATGTATACAAACGCCGGCGACGTGCGGCGAGACGCGAACAGGTATTGCGTGATTCGCGTGATTCGCTGGCAAGACGTCTCCACCTGTTCTGGTTGCGTTCGCCACCGCCATGGGTTACCGCGCTTGTCTACCTGGCAATCATCGTGGGATATGGCTGGATGTTCGTCCGTAACTACGCCGATTATCGTGTCGATGCGGTGCGCAAGGGCGACGCGGCCAAGGTCGCGATCTGGCTAAATGGTGATACGGCCGGTTTGGCGGCAAAGTCAGGTCAAACCTGGACTTATCTCGGCGCAATCGCCAATTATGTATTCGTCTACGATCCCACTGATCGTCAGGCGGTGATTCTGCCGGTCAACGCCATCGCGCGCATCGAACCGGCGCCAACGCTGAAAGATGCTGCGTCGCCGATATTTGTTGCGCCAATCCCCTGATTCCACTACCATTCGCCGCCTTCATTCGGGCTGGTCCCGGAAGAAGCACTTGCCTCACCGCACCGCGGGAGGCTGTTACGGTGGAATTCTCCGCCGTGATATCCACAAGGAGACATCATGCGTCATTACGAAATCGTGTTTCTGGTCCACCCTGACCAGAGCGAGCAAGTGCCCGCGATGATCGAGCGTTACAAGACGCTGATCGAAGGCGGCAAGGGCAAGATTCACCGCCTGGAAGACTGGGGCCGTCGCCAACTGGCCTATCCGATCGCGAATCTCGCCAAGGCCCATTACGTGCTGATGAATATCGAGTGCGGCCAGGATACATTGAAGGAACTGCAGACCGGCTTCCGCTTCAACGATGCGGTGCTGCGTCACCTCATCATCGTCCGCGATGGACCGGTGACCGATCAGTCCTTCATTCTCAAGAACAAGGACGAGAAGGGCAGTCGTCGCCGCGACGATGAAGGCTTCGGCTTCGGTGCCGATGACGAGCCGCGCCGCGAGCGTGAACCACGCGAACCGCGTGAACCGCGTGCGCCACGCGTCGAATCTGCCGAATAAACCAGGAGTCCGATCATGTCCAAATTCTTCCGCCGCAAGAAGTTCTGCCGCTTTACCGCCGAAGGCGCCACCGAGATCGATTACAAGGATCTCAACACCCTGCGCCAGTACATCAGCGAGACCGGCAAGATCGTGCCCAGCCGCATCACTGGCACCAAGGCGCGCTATCAGCGCCAGTTGACCCAGGCGATACAGCGCGCGCGTTTTCTGTCGTTGCTGCCGTATTGCGACAGTCATACGCACTGAGCAACCCCACTCCTCGGACACCTGAGGTCAGCTGCGCCGCCGCTTGCATCGACAAGGTGGCGGCGCTAACGAATTGGAGAACATCGTGGAATTGATACTTTTACAAAAAGTGAAAAATCTCGGCAATCTTGGCGACAAGGTCAAGGTGAAGCCGGGCTATGGCCGCAACTATCTGGTTCCCCAGGGCAAGGCCACCGCCGCAACTGCGACCAATCTGGCCGAGTTCGAAAAACGCCGCACCGAGTACGAGGCCAAGGCCAACCAGATCATGTCCGGCGCCGAAGCGCGCAAGGCCGCGCTGGACGGCGCGACCGTCACGCTCAAGGCCAACGCCAGTCCGGAAGGAAAACTGTTCGGCTCGATCGGTCCGCGCGATATCGCCGAGGCTTTCAGCGCCGCCGGCAAGCCGCTGGAAAAGAGCGAAGTGGTAATGGGCGAAGGCCCGATCCGCCACACCGGCGAGTTCGAAGTCCATGTGCACCTGCACGCTGACGTGCATACCACGGTGAAAGTCGTCATCGCTGCCGACGAATGATCGTGTGACATTTGCATGATCCTGAAGGGCGCCTGCGGGCGCCCTTCTTTTTGCTCGTCATCCCGGTGTGGATCGCAGAAATCCAGACTGCAAGGACGCAACCGGTAATGACTACCCCATCGTAACCCGGTCGTTTTGCATCGACGCCGCTCGTCGCCTCACAGCTTATCCACAGACTTGTCGTATCGGCAGATGAGACGCGAGTAGGTATGATCATCCGGGTCAAACACGCGCGAGGCAATACATGGCTGCTGCTGCCGACAGGATTTTCCCATCGCGCCTGGATGCGCTGCGTGTACCGCCGCATTCGATCGACGCAGAACAGGCGGTACTCGGCGGATTGATGCTCGACGAACGCGCGTGGGAACGCATTGCCGACAAACTCTCCGAGGACGATTTCTACCGCAAGGATCATCGCCTGATCTATCGCGCGATCGGCGATCTTGCGGAAAAGAACATGCCCTGCGATGCGGTGACACTGGGCGAATGGTTCGACGCCAAGGGTCTGGCTGAGCTGGTCGGTGGTTCGAGCTACGTGATCCAGCTTGCCAATTCCACGCCAAGCGCGGCGAACATCGTCGCCTACGCCGAAATCGTGCGTGAAAAATCCGTGCTGCGGCAATTGATCGATGCCGGCACCGAAATCGCCGGCGATGGTTTCCAGCCCGAAGGCCGCAGCACCCAGGAAATTCTCGAAGGCGCCGAGCAGAAGGTGTTCCGCATCGCCGAGTCCGGAGCGCGTGGGCGCAAGGGTTTTATCGCCATGCGTGCGGCGGTGAAGGAAGCATTCCAGATCCTGCATCAACGCTACGAAAGCAAAGGCTCGGTCACCGGTTTGGCAACCGGCTTCAATGATCTTGACGAGAAGACAGCCGGCTTGCAGCCCTCGGACCTGATCATCATCGCGGCGCGGCCGTCGATGGGAAAAACCGCTTTGGCCGTCAACATCGCCGAATACGCCGCGATCAAGGCGAAGAAGTCTGTCGCGATCTTCTCGATGGAAATGTCGGCATCGCAACTTGCGTTCCGCCTGATTTCCTCGCTCGGCCGTATCAACCAGCAGCACCTGCGCACGGGCGACATCCAGGAAGAGGAATGGCCGCGTGTGACCAGCGCCATCACTCTGTTATCTGATGCGAAAATTTTCATCGACGACACCCCGGCGTTGTCGCCGGCCGAGTTGCGTGCACGCGCGCGACGCTTGAAGCGTGAACACGATCTGGGCCTGATCGTGATCGATTACCTGCAACTGATGCAGGTGCCCGGAAACAAGGAGAATCGTGCCACCGAAATTTCAGAAATCTCGCGTGGACTGAAGACCCTGGCCAAGGAACTGAATATTCCCGTGATCGCACTCTCGCAGCTCAATCGTTCGCTGGAACAGCGCACCGACAAGCGTCCGGTAATGTCCGACCTGCGCGAATCCGGCGCGATCGAACAGGACGCTGACGTGATCCTGTTCATCTACCGTGACGAGGTCTACGACAAGGATTCGGCGAAGAAGGGCAGTGCGGAAATCATCATCGGCAAGCAGCGTAACGGCCCGATCGGCGTGGTTGATCTCACTTTCCTCGGCCAGTACACGAAGTTCGAGAACTTTACCTCGGAAAATTACGGCGGCGGTCATGAGTGAATGCGGGATTCCGAAAGGCCGACGTCGTTGGCTTGGCAGCGGATGTGCCAACGACGCGCAGGTGCGCGGCGGGAGCCGGCCCGAATTCATTTCGGGTCGAGCGACACGAAAGTTGCGGCATGGATGCCCAATCTTTCGCATCGGCAAATGAGTCGCGCCACCCTCGCCACGATCCATCTTGGCAGCTTGCGTCGCAATCTTGCTCGCGTGCGCGAACTGGCCGGTGCAGCCAAGGTGATGGCCGTGGTCAAGGCCGATGGTTACGGGCATGGACTGGAACGTGTCGCGCGCGTGCTGGGCGATGCCGATGCCTTCGGCGTGGCTGCGATCGGAGATGGCCTGCGCCTGCGTGCGGCCGGAATTGCCAATCGCATTGTCGTGCTGTCCGGTCCGGATGAGCCGGCCGATCTTGCTGAATTGCGACGCCTGGATCTGGATGCAGTGATTCATCATGAATCGCAACTTGGCTGGCTGGAGGCCGATCGCGACGTAGCCTCCGGAAGCGGGCGACCTCTGCGCGTGTGGTTGAAACTCGACACCGGGATGCACCGGCTCGGTTTCGCCCCGGAGCATATACACGATGTGCACGCTCGGCTGCGAGCACTGACCAATGTCGATCCTGACATCGTGCTGATGACGCACTTCGCTGCCTCCGACGAGTTCGAAAATGATCTGACTGCGCAGCAGATTGCGCGCTTTGACGCAGTCACCGCGAGCCTTCCTGGTGCGCATGCATTGGCGAACTCCGCGGGCCTGCTGGGCTGGCCTGCAGCGCGTGGCCAATGGGTGCGCGCAGGTGGCCTGATATACGGGTTGTCCGTGGTCGATGGCAAGACGGGTTCAGATCTCGGTTTTGCACCGGCGATGACCTTGTCCACAAAGTTGATTTCGGTAAATTGCATAAAACGTGGCGAGCGCGTCGGTTACGCCGCAACCTGGAAATGCCCGGAAGATATGCCGGTCGGCGTCGCTGCCATTGGCTACGGCGATGGCTATCCACGCAGCGCGCCATCCGGCACGCCCGTGCTCGTCAACGGCGTGCGTGCCGCCTTGATCGGGCGCGTGTCGATGGATCTGATCACAATCGATCTGCGCGATGTGCCGAACGCCAAGGTTGGCGATCGCGTCGTACTCTGGGGTCGCGGCCTGCCGGTCGAGGAAATCGCCGCCTGTGCCGGCACGATCTCCTACGATTTGACCTGTGGCATGACCAAGCGCGTGCTGTTTATAGAGGATGACGCCTGATCATGGCCAAAGCAAAAACCGCCTATGTCTGCAACGAATGCGGTGCCGAGTACACAAAGTGGCAGGGCCAGTGCGATGCTTGCGGCGCGTGGAATACCTTGAGCGAGTTCGTGGTTGAACCAGCGCGGTCAGGAACGGTCGAAGCGCACGCGGATATGCCGGCGCGGCGCAAGCGAAGATCGTGGCGCTGACCGAGGTCGCATCCGACGCCGAGGTGCGCACGCTCACCGGTATCGGCGAACTGGATCGCGTACTCGGCGGGGGACTTGTTGAAGGCTCGGTGGTGCTGGTCGGCGGCGATCCGGGTATCGGCAAATCGACCTTGCTGCTGCAGATGCTGGGCGGCCTCGGCGCACGCATGAAGAGCCTGTACGTCACCGGCGAGGAATCGCTGGCGCAGGTCGCCGCGCGGGCGCAGCGTCTCGGGTTGTCGCTCGATCCACTGCGCTGCCTGGCCGAAACCTGCGTCGAACGCATTCTGGAAAGCGTGCAAAAGGAATTTTCCGCGGTCCCCGCGGAAAACAAAAAAGAATTTTCCGGGCGGAAAATTCGGCGCAAAAAGATACTCCTCGCGTTCTTGTGATCGATTCCATCCAGACCATCTGGACCGAGACCTTGCCCGCAGCGCCAGGCTCGGTCAGTCAGGTGCGCGAGTCCGCAGCACGACTGGTGCGTTACGCCAAGGAAACCGGCACGTCAGTATCTTTCTGGTCGGCCACGTCACCAAGGAAGGCGGCATCGCCGGGCCGCGCGTGCTTGAGCACATGGTCGATGCCGTGCTGTATTTCGAGGGCGAACCCGACTCGCGTTTTCGCGTGCTGCGTGCGTTCAAGAACCGTTTCGGTGCGGTCAACGAACTCGGCGTATTCGCCATGTCGGACAAGGGACTGCGCGAAGTGCCGAATCCATCGGCGATTTTTCTCTCCGCGCATACGGGACCGACACCCGGCAGCGCAGTGATGGTTACGCGCGAGGGCACGCGGCCGTTGCTGGTCGAGGTGCAGGCGCTGGTCGACCAATCCTCGCTGGGCAATCCGCGTCGTGTCGCGCTGGGGCTGGAACAGAATCGTCTGGCCATGCTGCTGGCTGTGCTGCACCGCCACGGCGGCGCGGCGGTTTACGATCAGGATGTGTTCGTCAACATTGTCGGCGGCATCCGCGTGCAGGAAACGGCGGCCGACCTGCCGGTGCTGTTGGCTATATTGTCGAGTTTTCGCGACCGGCCATTGCCGGAAAAACTCGTTGCGTTCGGCGAAGTCGGCCTGTCTGGTGAAATCCGTCCGGTACCGAACGGCGAAGAACGCCTGAAGGAAGCCGCCACGCACGGATTCCTAAAGGCCATCGTGCCGAAGGCGAATGCACCCAAAAATTCCAAATTGAATCGGGGGAAAATGGGAGAAATGGAAATTGTTGCAGTGGAGCGGCTGAGCGAGGCGATCGGCGCCGTAATCTAACCCAGCGCCGACAGCTCGCGATTCAGGATCGCCGGATCGCCGAGATTCAGTTCCACCAGGCGCTTGAGCTGGGCGAAACTGTCGAGGTCGATCTTTTGCCACTGGAAGCCGACACGGTGCGGCATGATGTGCGCGGTGGTCACGCCCATGCTGATGATCACGCTGTTGTTGATGCGCATGTCCATGCGGTAGCTGGTGCCTACCTTGCCGTTCCAGTTCGACGGATGCTCGATCAGCACGCCCTTGAGCGAGATGTCGACGAGTTTCGTTTCCCACATCGCCTTGTCGGAGTAGAGTTTCACCGTGCCGTCGAAAGTGAATCGATGGAAGCGGCGACGCTCGTCGTGCGTGGAGTCGTGGCTGGGTTGGCGGCTCATGGGGACGGATTCTGCACAGCGGCGCAGATGCGATCAAGGGAGTTGCGATCAAGGCACACGCTTGAGAATCACTTCGAGTACGAAGCGGCTGCCGAAATAGGCCAGCAGCAGGAGAAACATTCCGGCTAGCGTCAATTGCACCGCGCGGCGGCCGCGCCAGCCGTAACGCCAGCGTCCGAACAGCAGGGCGCCGAATACGATCCAAGCGGCGATCGACAATACCGTCTTTTCAATCAGATGCTGGGCAAACAGGTTGTCGACGAACAGGATGCCGCTGAGCAGCGTCAACGTCAGCAACGCGAAACCGGCGCCGATCAACTGGAACATCAGGGTTTCGGTGAGGGTCAGCGGCGGCAACACGCGCACCAAGCCATCGAAGTGGCGTTTGTGCAAGGCGCGTTCCTGCAAGGCGAGCAGGATGGCCAGCACGGCGGCAACGCTCAGCACGCTGAAACCGAGCAGGGCGAATACGACATGCAGCTTGATCTGCCATTCGATCGGCAATGGCCGTGTGGCCGGCGCGAAGAACACATCGACCGACAGCAGGATGGCGGCCAGCGGAAACACGATCACACCAAGTGTAGCCACCGGGCGCACCAGATTCACCAGCAGGCACAAGGCGGCAACGCAGCCACCGACCAGTGACAGTGCGGCGAAGAAATGCAGGTCGACACCGCCGCGGTGCACGCCAATCAGGATGCTGGCGTGGATGAGCACGGCGACGGTAGCCAAGCCAAAACCCGTCGCGCGCGGCAAGTGACGTTGCTGCAATGGCGGGCAGGCGAGTAAGGCTGCAGCGGACAGATACAGTGCGGCGGCGAGCAGGGCGAGGAATGCGATCGGCATGGTACAAGTGTCGCATAGCGGCGTGCCGGCGGCGAGAACGGCACGAGGCGCTGCTATACTCGCGCGCCCAAAATTCCTTGCGTGACACCATGTTCGAGTCGCTCAGCCAACGCCTGTCCACCACCATCGAACGCCTGCGCGGACGCGCGCGTCTGACCGAAGCGAATATCCGCGAATCCCTGCGCGAGGTGCGCATCGCCCTGCTCGAAGCCGACGTAGCGCTGCCGGTGGTGCAGGCGCTGATCCAGCGCATCCAGGTGCGCGCGGTCGGACAAGAAGTGCTGAAGTCGCTCACGCCGGGCCAGGCGTTGGTCAAGGTCGTGCGCGACGAATTGACCGCGGTGATGGGCACGGCGAATTCCGATCTGAATCTTGCCGCTGCGCCGCCGGCGATCGTGCTGATGGCCGGGTTACAGGGCGCGGGCAAGACGACGACGGTCGCCAAGCTGGCGAAATTCCTGAAAGACCGCAGGAAGAAAAAAGTGATGGTGGTGAGCTGCGACGTGTACCGTCCGGCAGCCATCGAACAGTTGCGCCTGCTCGCCGAGCAGGTGGATATTTTGTTCCATCCGAGCGAAGACACGCAGGATCCAGTCGCGATCGCAAAATCCGCCGTCGATGCCGCGAAAAAGAATTTCGCCGACGTGTTGCTGGTCGATACCGCCGGCCGTCTCGCCATCGACCAGCAGATGATGGACGAGATCAAGGCGCTGCATGCGGCCATGAATCCAATCGAAACCTTGTTCGTGGTCGATGCGATGACCGGCCAGGATGCGGCGACGACAGCCAAGGCCTTTGCCGAAGCGCTGCCGCTGACCGGCGTGATTCTGACCAAGACCGATGGCGATGCGCGCGGCGGTGCGGCGTTGTCGGTGCGCTACATCACCGGGCGGCCGATCAAGTTCATCGGCATCAGCGAAAAGCCCGACGGCCTCGATGCCTTCCATCCGGACCGCATTGCGCAGCGCATTCTTGGCATGGGCGATGTGCTCTCGCTGGTCGAGCAGGTCGAGCAGAAGGTCGATAAGGAAAAAGCGCAAAAACTCGCCGAAAAGGTCATCAAGGGCAAGCGCTTTGACATGAACGACATGCGCGATCAGTTGCAGCAGATGCTGAACATGGGCGGCTTGGCCTCACTGATGGACAAATTACCTGGTGTCGGCAGCTTGCCGGACAGCGTGAAATCCAAGGTCAACGACAAGGAAGTCCAGCGCATGGTGGCGATCATCCATTCGATGACGAAGAAGGAACGCCGCCATCCCGACTTGCTCAACGGCTCGCGCAAAGTGCGTGTCGCGCGTGGCTCCGGCACTCAGCCGGCCGATGTCAATCGTTTGCTCAAGCAATACATGCAGATGGAAAAAATGATGTCGAAGATGGCCTCCGGTAGGATCAAGGGTCTGATGCGTCAGATGTCCGGAGCCATGAAGGGCATGGGCGGCGGCGGTCTGCCGCCGGGCGGTATGCCGGGGCGTTGAAAACGCCATTGGTGCAGGTCAGGCTTGTCGGCGTTCAAGCCTTGGGGAGGCACTTGCGGCGGAGGGGGTCGCGCGTGCGCGAAGATCTGTCAACCGATCTTCCCGTGACGCGTTGGCCCTTTGCGTCGAAAAGAATTCTGGTTTCTAGGGCGGCGATCACAGTGGTTGTCGCACAAGACGCGTATCGTTGCCGTCCGCAGCAATTAGCAGGCGGAAACTAGGGAGGCTCCATGAGAAATCTGGCCAAGTTGATTGCGTTTGTCGCGGTGTTCGCAGCACCGACACTGCACGCCACTGTGCACGATGTCATATTTCGCGGTTCGTTCGATATTCCCGCCGATGCACCTTCGAGTCCCGGTGATGCCGCGCGTTTCCTCACGCAGGCGACATTCGGTCCGACACAGGCGGACATCGCCTACGTGACGGCGCAGGGCTTCAGCGAATGGATCGACGAACAGCTCGCCAAGCCCACGACGCTCGGCGAGCCGACGGTCGAGTCCGTCGTCAACGCGCGCACGGCAGGCGGACAGAACGTCAGCCAGACCCAGCGCTTGAATCGCTTCTACTGGCAGGCGGTGTATGCGCCGGATCAACTGCGCCAGCGTATGGCTTTCGCGCTGGGCCAGATCTTCGTCGTTTCCGATCAGAGCAGCGCGATCAATCAGGACGTGGTGCCGATGACGCATTACCAGGACCTGCTGGCGAGCGATGCGTTCAGCTACTACGGCACGCTGCTGAACGACGTTACTTACAGCCCTACGATGGGCAAGTATCTCAATACGTATCACAACATTGCGCCAGTATGTACGGGCGTATCTCCGAATCTGACCTGTACCAGTCCGGACGAGAACTACGCGCGCGAAGTGATGCAGCTGTTTTCCGTCGGCCTGATCATGCTGAACATGGACCATTCACCGGTCCTGAGCAGCGGACAGACGATTCCGACGTACAACCAAACCACAATCACGAGCACGGCCCAGGTATTCACTGGCTTCACCTATTCCGATGCACCGACCAATCCGGCCAACTTCTACGGCGGCGATCTCACGTTTGCTGGCGGGTACGACCCGATGGCGTGCTGGGGCACGGAGCTGTTCCCGATCGGCAACAGCAACATGAAACACGATGTCAACGGCGACAACGAGGTCTTCGGCGCCATGTTGACCGTGCTGGGTGGCACGCAGATCACTGCAACCGGCACTTGTGCTTCCGAGGTCGGCCAGGAAGTGACGGTACTCGCCTCGCACCAGAACATACCGCCGTTCATTTCGCGCCAGCTGATCCAGCGCTTCATCGGCAGTAATCCATCAGCGGCATACATCCAGCGTGTGGCCACCGTGTTCGATACGGCTGGCAACGATCTCGGCGACGTGATCAAGGCGATTCTCACCGACACTGAAGCGCGCAATCCGCCGACCCTTGCCGCTGGCGACACTTACGGCAAGCTGCGCGAACCGGTGCTGCGCCTTACTGCGATGTGGCGTGCCTTCAACGCGGTGGCGCCTGCGGCGGACACGTACGGCGAAGTCAAGATGATCGGCGGCGGCGGATTCCAAGGCAACTTCGGCCAGAACCCGCTGGAATCACCGACGGTGTTCAATTTCTACCTGCCCGACTACATTCCGCCGACTCTGGGAACCCTCGACCCGAACGATACCCTCTACGGGCCCGAATTCCAGATCACCAACACATCGACGACGTACACGACGGCAAATACGTACTACGGATTCACTGCGCAAGGCTATCAGGGTTATACGACTGGGACTCCACCGGCTGCACCGACGGATCGTCCGCTGATCGACCTGTCATCCCTGACCGTCAATGCGAATACTCCGTCCGCCATGGCGGCGACGATCGACGCCGACATGCTGTATGGCTCGATGTCGTCGACGATGAGCACGGAACTGACCACGATGCTCACCGAGTTGAAGAGCGGTGGGACGACGTCCGCGGAAATGGCCTGGTCGGCGATCTACGTGACCATGCTTTCACCCGAATACGCAACCCAGCGCTGAGGACACGACCATGAGCCATTCATCCAATTCACGTCGCGAATTCCTGCGCAAGATGGCCTGCCTTGCCTGCAGCGGCGGCGCGGCTTCGCTGATACCGCAACTGCGCATGCTGGGTACGGCCATGGCGGCCACGCCGTCGCTGACCGGTTACAAGGCGTTGGTGTGTCTGTATCTGCAAGGCGGCAACGATTCTTGGAACATGCTGGTGCCGTACGACAGCAACGGGACGAACCTGCGCTATGACGTGTATTCGCAGGCGCGCAACGGCGTCTACAACAGTTCGACGAATTCCAACGGCTTGGCGCTGGCGCGGCCGGCGTCGGGCAACGCGCAGATCGTCACCGACGGCAACAATACCGACACCTCGACGAACAAGTACTTCCTGCACCCGAACCTTACCAATCTTGCCAGCATCTACAAGTCGAACAAGCTGGCGTTCGCCGTCAACGTCGGCACGCTCACCACGCCGATCGACATGACCCAGTACAACGCCGGAACTTCGGTCCCGCCGCAGCTGTTTTCGCACGCGGACCAGACCAACCAGTGGAATCAGGGAAACACGGACTCCAATTCGACGCTCGGCTGGGGTGGACTCTGCGCGGACGACTTGCAGACGAATGGCGCGAACAGCACAAGCGACCCGCAGCTGTCGCTGTGCGTTTCCGTTGCCGGCGCCAACCGCTTCGAGATCGGCAACATCGTAAACAATCCATACCAGTTGTCGTCGGGTGGACTGACCAACCTCAACGGCGTGTGCAATCCGTGCACAGGAGGCGCCAGCAACAACAGCCTGCGCGATTCCGCGCTGAACGATCTGCTCGCCGATACGTACAACAGCAACCTTGCGGGCGAATACGCCAACATTTTTGGTGACGCCCGCGCTCTGTTTTCCACGCTCAAGCCGAATCTCGGCGTATCTCCGTACAACGTGACCGCAACCTTCCCGAACACGACTCTCGGCAACCAGCTCAAGATCGTCGCCGAGATGATCAAGCTGTCGAAGGCGCAGAACTACGCCACGCGCCAGATATTCTTCGTCCAGCTCGGTGGCTTCGACCTGCACTCAGGCTTCATGTCCAGCACCGACGGCAATAACCCGCCCGGCAATACCAATGATCATGCGGGACTGTTGTATCAGGTTGATCAGGCGATCGCAGCGTTTTGGATGGAGATGGGCTCGACGGCACAGAACATCGCCAACGACGTCACGCTGTTCACGATGACCGAGTTCGCGCGCACCTTGCAATCGAACGGCTCCGGCGCGGATCACGCCTGGGGTGGCGTGCACTTTGCTCTTGGCGGTGCAGTGGCCGGCGGAAAGCTGTATACCCAAGGCACAAGCGGGCTCAATGGCGCAGGCATCGATGGCTCATTTCCCAATCAGGCCTATGGCACGATGACCAACGCGAATGCGAATGCGTTCTCGCGCGGTCAGCTGATTCCGGGTCTTGGCGTCCAGCAGTACGCGGCCACGTTTGCCAAATGGATGGACGTGAGCACTTCCGGGTTGAACGCGGCCTTCCCGAATCTCAGCACCACTTTCCCCGGCGGCACGCTCGGCTTCTTGCCGATGTCCTAAGCAGGCACGATGTCGGCTAGTGCTTCATCCCACCTTCAGCGCACGGCGGCTTGGCCACTGATGTGTGCAGCGCTCGCCAGCGGTGCGGCGGGCTTGGCGGTATCGCTACCCGTGCGTGGCGACCTGAATCCGTCGGGATGTCTGTCGATCAGCGGCATTGCGCCGATCTACACTCCGATCGAGTTCGGCGCGGCGATCGAAGGCATCTTCGTCAACTATAGCGGCATGGGCGGGTGTGCGGATTGCCACACGACCAATGGCGGGACTGGCGTGCCGACGGGCGAGCTGGATCTCGATCCGCAGGATTCTCCGTCGCCCTACGTGAACCTGATCAATGTGGAAAGTCCGATGTATCCGGGCTTTGTCTACGTGGTACCGAACTACCCGGAAAAGAGCTTTCTGTTCGCGAAAATCGACTGCAGCTCGCCAGGCGGCGGCGACCAGATGCCGCTAGAAAACTACGAGGGCGGGCTCACTTTGCAGCAGATCGCGCTGATCTACGACTGGATTGCCGAGGGTGCTCCAGCCGGCACCACGGACGACATTTTCCGCGGGACCTTCGACATTCGGGGCTTCGTGCAGTAGCATCTGCCCAAGCTGTTGAGATGCTGCAATATTTTCTGGGTTAGGCTATAATTACCGGCTCCGATGTCGGCTGATTTGGATCAGCCTGAACGTCGGCCCGGATTTTCGCTCAACTTTTCGAGTACACAGCACATGGTCAAGATTCGCCTGTCCCGTGGCGGCGCCAAGGGGCGTCCTTTCTATCACATCGTCGTCGCCGACGAGCGCAAGGCCCGCGATGGCCGCAACATCGAGCGCGTGGGTTTCTACAACCCGATCGCCGCCGGCAAGGACGTGCGCCTGCAACTCGACACCGAGAAGGTGAAGGCGTGGGTTGCCAAAGGCGCGCAGATGACCGACAAGGTCCGTCTGCTGATGAAGGAAGCCGGCAAGCAGGCCAAGGCGGCCTGATCGAGTCCGCGCGGACGGTTGTTCGCGCATGCGCGCCGATCGCCGCCTGTTGGTCGGCAAGATCGTCGGCCTGTTCGGCGTTCAGGGTTGGGTGAAACTGGAATCGTATACCGAGCCGCGCTTGCGCATCTTCACGTATCAGCCGTGGCTGGTGACAAGTGCGGGTCGCGAAGTGGAAATTGCCGGTGCGAGCGGACGCGAGCAGGGCAAGACTGTCGTTGGCAGTTTGCCGGGATTCGATGATCGCGACGCGGCGGCAACGCTGGTCGGCGCGGAAATCCAGGTCTGGCGCTCGGTGTTGCCGAAGCCCAAACGCGGTGAAATGTACTGGGCCGATCTGGAAGGTTTGGACGTGGTCACTGTCGAAGGTGTAGCGCTGGGGCAGGTGAGTCACCTGTTCGCCACCGGCGCCAACGACGTGATGGTGGTGCGCGATGGCATTCGCGAACGCATGATCCCGTTTGTCCGTGAGCAATTTGTGCGCGACGTGGATTTTTCTGCCCAACGGATCACGGTGGATTGGGATCCGGAGTTTTGATTCTCGCGATCAGTGATGAGCGCACAGGCCACAAGCGATGCGCATCGACGTAGTCACATTGTTTCCGGAGTTTGTCGAAAGCTGCGCTGGCATTGGAGTAGTGGGCCGGGCGCAGGAACGCGGCTTGTTGCAGGTGAAAGCCTGGAACCCGCGCGATTTTGCGACCGATGCGTATCGCCGGGTGGATGAACGTCCGTTCGGCGGCGGTCCGGGAATGGTGATGTTGATCGATCCCCTGCGCGACGCAATCAGCGCGCTGCGCGCTGCGGATCCAGCGCCAGCGAACGTGGTTTATCTGAGCCCGCAGGGAATGCGACTCACGCAGGACAAGGTCGCGGAATTCGCGCGCAGGGAGCGGATGATTTTGTTGTGCGGGCGCTACGAAGGCGTGGACGAGCGCTTGCTCGCGCACGAAGTCGACGAGGAAATCTCGATCGGCGATTACGTATTGTCGGGTGGCGAACTGGCGGCAGCGGTACTGATCGATGCCATCGGCAGGCTGCAGGAAGGCGCGTTGAACGATGCGCAGTCGGCGCAGCAGGATTCGTTTTCGGATGGCCTGCTCGATTGCCCGCATTACACCAGGCCGGAACAGCACGCGCTGGGTGCGGTGCCGGCGGTGCTGACTTCCGGCGACCACGCGGCGATTCGCCGCTGGCGCAGGAAACAGGCGCTGGGACGAACCTGGCTGCGACGGCCGGAGTTGCTGACCAAATTAAAGCTGAACAAGGAAGATGAAAAACTTTTACTGGAATTTCAACAAGATACGAAAATTTAATGAAATCGCCCGTAGATCGAGGCGAACATCCGCGTATAATTCCAACTAGATCGGTGAGCGTCATGAATATCCTGCAACAATTCGAAGCTGAACAGATGACCCGCAAGCTGCCCGAATTCGGGCCGGGCGATACGGTCGTGGTCAACGTCAAGGTCAAGGAAGGTACGCGCGAGCGCGTGCAGGCCTATGAAGGCGTATGCATTGCGAAGAAGAATGCGGGCCTCAATTCCGCTTTCACCGTGCGCAAGATTTCGCACGGCACCGGCGTCGAGCGCGTTTTCCAGTCGCACAGTCCGTCGATCGATTCGGTCACGGTCAAGCGTCGCGGCAAGGTACGTGGAGCCAAGCTCTACTACCTGCGCGGACTCGAGGGCAAGGCAGCGCGCATCCAGGAAGATCTGGGCAAGCGCATCTGACGTACAGCAGGTGCGGCTCGAGAGCTGCGCCGAAGACAAAAGTCTTGGAGCATCGAGTCGCGTCTGTGCTCCTCGTCCAAAGCGACCGCCGGCAACGACGGTCGCTTTGTCTTTTCTTGATTAGTGCAAAACTGGGCATCCTGCCGCAGTTTGCACACAAACGGTCGCGGCGGAGCCGCGCCACGTTTGTCGAATCGGCCAAAGGGCACCGATTCGCGGCACCTCCTTGTGCCGAATAGTGCTTTTCCAAATGTTGCGGGATGGCATGAGCGCTTGAAATCCAAAGCCTGCGCCACAACACGTTGGCCATCGCCATAAATTGGGAAGCCAGTCATGACCGCCGCCACCGAAACCCGCAAGTTCGAAGCCGAAGTCGCCCAGGTGCTGCATCTGGTGACGCATTCGTTGTACTCGCACAAGGAAATCTTCCTGCGCGAGCTGATTTCCAACGCTGCCGACGCCTGCGACAAGCTGCGCTTCGAGGCGATCGGCAAGCCTGAGCTGCTGGTCGGAGACAGTGACCTGCATATCGATATCAGCGTCGACGAGCCGGCACGCACCATTACGATCCATGACAACGGCATCGGCATGAGTCGCGACGAGGTCGTCGCCAATATCGGCACGATCGCCAGTTCCGGCACGCGTAAATTTCTTGAGGCATTGTCGGCCGACCAGAAGGCGAATGCGAACCTGATCGGCCAGTTCGGCGTCGGTTTCTATTCGGCCTTCGTGGTGGCGGACAAGGTGACCTTGACCACACGCCGCGCCGGCGCCGCGGCGAACGAGGGCGTGCGCTGGGAATCCAGCGGCACCGGCGAATACACGCTGGAAACGGTGCAAGCAGAATCGCGTGGCACCAGTGTCACCTTGCATCTAAAGCCCGATGAAGACGAATTCCTGCACGGCTGGCAGTTGCGCAGCCTGATCGCGCGCTATTCCGATCACGTCGGTTTTCCAATCCGCATGCCCAAGGAAAAGGACAGCGCAGACAAGAACGACAAATCCAGCGAGGAATGGGAAGTCGTCAACCAGGCGTCGGCGCTCTGGACGCGGCCGAAGAGCGAACTCAAGGACGAGGATTACCAGAATTTCTACAAGCGCATTGCGCACGATTACAACGATGCGCTGGCGTGGACGCACAACCGCGTCGAAGGCAATCAGAACTTCACTTCGCTGCTGTATCTGCCGTCGAAACCGCCTCTCGACCTGCTGACTGGCGGCCGCGACGAGCGCAAGGGACTCAAGCTGTATGTCAAGCGTGTCTTCATCATGGACGCGGCCGAACAACTGCTGCCGGCGTATCTGCGCTTCGTCCGTGGCGTGGTCGATTCGGACGACCTGCCGCTTAACGTCAGCCGCGAAATCCTGCAGCAGAACCGCAATCTGGAAAAACTGCGCGCGGCCTGCACCCGGCGCGTGCTCGATCTGCTCGACAAGCTTGCATCGGGCGAAAGCGAAAAATACGAAACTTTCTGGAAGGCGTTCGGAGCCACGTTCAAGGAAGGCGTGGCCGAGGATTTCGCCAACAAGGAGCGCATCGCGAAACTGCTGCGTTTTGCCTCGACGAAATCCGAAGGCGCCGCACAGACGGTATCGCTGGACGATTATGTCGGGCGCATGGCGGCGAATCAGGAGGCGATCTATTACATCACTGCCGATGGCTATGCCGCGGCGAAGGGCAGTCCGCAACTCGAAGCATTGAAGGCGCACGGCATCGAAGTGCTGCTGATGTACGACCGCATCGATGACTGGATGGCGAGCTATCTCACCGAATACGCAGGCAAGACGTTGCGCAATGTCACCAAAGGCGATCTTGATCTCGGCAAGCTCGGCGGTATCGACGATGACAAGCGCAAGCAAGCTGAAAAAGCTGCCGAAGGCGTGGTGAGGAAGCTGAAGGATCTGCTAGGCGAGCGTGTGCGCGACGTGCGTGTGAGTGTCCGTCTGACCGATTCTCCGTCGTGTCTGGTGCTGGACGAACACGACATGGGCCTGGCCATGCAGCGCCTGCTCAAGCAGGCGGGACATGAGGTGCCGGCGAGCAAGCCGATCCTCGAAATCAATCCGGTGCACCCTTTGCTCAAGCGTCTGGAAGGCGAAACCGACAACGCGCGGGCCAGCGATCTGGGCCTGTTGCTGCTGGATCAGGCGCAATTGCTGGAAGGTGTCGCGCTTGAGGATCCAGCGGCTTACGTGCGCCGAGTCAATGCACTGCTGGCTTCCGTGGCCGATCATCCCGGTTCCTGAAAACGCGCCTGTGGTTAGCGCCGGTCAGCGAGCAGTCAGGCGTCTATGGCATCCTGATGTGATGTGCTTGAGAGCGTCAGATCATGAATAAAACTGCCTGTCTAACCGTACTTGCCAGCAGCATTTTTGCGCTCGCACCGCAGGCGTTCGCGGAGTCTGCAGCAAGTTCCCCGGCGACCACGCAGGAAACCCTGGTTTTCGTCAGACATGGCGAGAAACCCGCAACCGGCGAAGATGGCCAGTTGACCTGTCAGGGTCAAAACCGGGCGCTGGCACTGCCGAACGTGTTGCTTGGCAAATTCGGAGTGCCGAGCTACATCTTCGCCGCGGAGCCGGACGAGAACCAGGACGACAACGGTGTCAATTATTACTATCTGCGTGCGCTTGCGACGATCGAGCCGACTGCGGTTCAGGCAGGGGTGACGATCGATCTGAAATATGACAAGAACGACATCAACGATCTGGAAAGCGAGCTGATGAAATCCAAGTACGCCGCATCCACCATCTTCGTTGCCTGGGAGCACACCGAAATGGACGAACTGGTTGCGAATATCGTGCAAGACAACGGCGGCGATGCATCGGTCGTTCCGGCGTGGCCAGACGATGATTACGACAGCATCTTCGTCGTCGATCTCGTCAACAGCGGCGGGAATACTTCCGTGACCTTCACCCACGACTACGAAGGGCTGAACGGCCGCAGCACCGTGTGCCAGGCTCCTCCTCGATATCTGCTGCCATCGCCAATTCGGCCATAGATTGGCGCTCATCATCGCTGTGTGATGGATAATGGGTTCATGCTGGCGACGAGCGGGATAGGATCTTGCTCCTTCAAGCCTGTCCGGAACCATTGCAGCAAGGGTGATTTCCGCTTCGATGAATACCAACGATACGCGTCAGGCGGTCGAGCAACTGCGCAAGGGAACGGTTCTGCATCGTGCTGGCCAGATTGGCCTGGCGCAGAGTCATTATCAGCGCGCGGTGAAACTCGATCCGGCTAATGCGGATGCCTGGCATCTGCTTGGGGTCACGGCCCTGCAGTCGGGCAATCCCGCACTGGCAGCCAAACATTTGCGCACATGTATAAAAGTGCGCCCTGCGTTCGCAGAAGCACACAATAATCTCGGAGTCGCATTGCGCCAAGCGGGTCGTTACGGCGAGGCCATTGCAGCTTTCCGCGATGCACTGACTGCGCGCAACGGTTATGTCGATGCGATGTTCAATCTGGGTATCGCCTTTGAAGCCGCGGGTGCTCCGACGGAAGCCGAGCGCGCGTATCGGCAGGCATTGGTGTGGCGCACAAGCCACGTCGATGCGGCGATCAATCTGGCCAACCTTCTCGCCCGTCACGGACGCCCGGAAGAGGCATTGCCGTTGCTCGAGAACGCGCAGCGGCTCGCACCCGAGCGCGCGCAGACCAACGGCAATCTTGCCTTGTTGCTGAGCAATCTCGGTCGTCAAGCCGATGCAGTGCGTTTCGCCCGGGCGGCGGTGTCGCTGGAACCGGAGCAGGCACTGTGGTGGAAGGCACTCGGTGTCGCCCAGCGGCTGCTGCACGACATCGAGAACAGCATCCAGACCTTGCGCAAGGCGCTCACGCTCGATCGCAATGATGCGGCCACGTCGCTGGAACTGGCTTTGGCCTTGAACGAAGCCGGCGCAATCGACGAAGCGCGAACGCTGTTCGCAGGCGCAGACACATTGCCCGGTTGCGGCGAACGCGTGCGCTGGTTGCGTGCGCTCAGTTTGCCAGCGCTATATCGCGACGATGCGGAGATAAATTCGTCCCGGGCGCGATTCGATGCCGGCTTGGACGAACTGGATGCCGGGCTCAAGCTCGAAACGCCGCAATCGCTCCACGAAGCCGTACAGGCGGTAGCCAGCGTGGCACCGTTTTACCTGCAATATCAGCCGTACGACAACACTGTGCTGCAATGTCGTTTCGGCGATCTGGTCACGCGTGTCATGGCGCATGCCGCGCCGGAACTTGTGGAGAAATGCAACTGGTCACCGCACACACACGGTGGACGGGTGCGTGTCGGCATCGTCGGCAACCATCTGATGCAGCACACGGTATCGCGCTATTTCACGCCGCTGATTGCAGACCTCGATCCGCAACGGTTCGAGGTCAAGGTCTGGTACGGCGGTGGCACTCGCGATGCGAGTACGGACTTCATCTCTGGCAAGGTTGCCGCGTTCGCGCGGACACAAGGTGATGCCTTGAATGTTGCACACGACATCCGTCGTGCCGAACTCGATGTGCTGGTTTATCCCGAGATCGGCATGGATCCGCATCATCAGGCGCTTGCGGCTCTGCGGCTGGCGCCGGTGCAATGCGCGCTCTACGGTCATCCGGCGACCAGCGGCATGCCGAATATCGACTATTTTCTCAGCGGCGATACGTTGGAGCCGGCAAATGGTGACCAGCATTACCGTGAGCGGCTCGTGCGCTTGCCCGGACTCGGCACGCGCCCGCTACCGCCGCCGGCTTCGGGCAGTGGCGACTGGCTGGATCAGTATGCGGCAAATGCACCATTGTTGCTTTGTTTACAAAACTTCATCAAGCTGATTCCTGCGTACGATCGCGCACTGGCGAGAATCGCTGCCGATACCGGTGCGCGGGTCGGATTTTTCACGCGCAACCCGCCGCTGATGCGGCGCTTCCACGGACGCATTGGCGCTGCCTTCAAGGCACATGGCATCGATCCAGAGCAACATCTCGTCTTCCTGCCCGTGCAGACGCATGCGAATTATCTCGCCGGCATCGCACGCACACGACTGGTGCTGGATTCGCCCTGGTTCTCCGGTGGTGGCACCAGTCTCGATGCGTTCAGCGTCGGCACGCCGGTGCTGGCGTGGGAAGGCGTGATGGCGCGCGGCCGTCAGACCTCGGGCATGCTGCGCATGCTGGGCGTTGAGGAATTGATCGCGCGTGACGAGGACGATTATGTCGCCAAGGCTGTTGCCTTGATCGGCGACGCGGCAAGGCGCGAAGCTCTGAGCGAGACGATCCGCACGCGCCAGTCGCGATTGTTCGAGGACGATGTCGCGGTGCGCGCGTTCGCGGATTTCCTCGAAAGCGTCGTATAAAAGCCCGGACCTATTTCGGCGTGGCTGCAACAACGCCGCCGTCGACGTTGAACTGGCCGATCGAACCCTGGATTTCGAGCGGAGAGACGCCCTTGCCGTGGCTGGTGACGCCACCCTCGATATCAATCGAGCGCGCCGAGCCGCCGGGTTTGACGCTGAACGCAATTGCCGAGAGACTGACGACAACGCCTTTTACCAGCGAATCTCCGGTGCCGCCAAACGTCTCGATGCCACGGCGCACTTCGATCGTACCGACCGGCTGGCTGATCTGGATGCCTACGGCGCCATCGGCGTGCGTGGTGATACGATCGAATACTGCGCGATTGACCGTACCGGCATATTGATTGAAGCCACGCGCGCCCTGACCGAAGGTTTCGATCGGCGCTTGCATTTCCAGTTCGTTGACGATGCCAAAATTGACGAAGCCGATGCCGCTGGGCCCGTACGAAGTGATTTTTTCCTCGGCAATCCAGCGGTCCACCGAACCCCAGTTGTCCAGCACCATGTCGTTGACGCCATAGGTGGTCACCGGACCTAGATTGCGCACGACGTCGACGAACGCGTTGAAGACCGTGAATACGCCCCCAGTGATTGCATCGGGTGTGCCGGGTGCGATTCCACCATCGCTATGAATTGCGCCGGTTTCAAGCAACGATACGGTCAATCGACCGCCTTCAAAGCCGGCGCCACTGACGAAGATGCCACTGCCGCGTACTGGGGCCGCATCGCGGCCGGCGGACAGGCCGGTGAGTCGTGCGGTGATGACGACACTCGCATCGGCTTGCATATTCCACAGGGTGAACGCGCCCTGCAGCACGTGGACGCCGAATCCCTGCGGCCGCTCGGGCTGCGCGCGCGCATCGGCGGCGATGACGTCGAGGCCGTTCACCTCGACATGGCCGGCACGTACCTTGCCGCGTGCGAGAATTTGCACCTGGCCGATCGTGCTGACGCTGGCGAGCACGATGTGGCCGAGGCTGTCGATATTGGCATCGTTGAAGATGGCGCGTTTGTCGGGCGCGGCTTGCAGATGAAGATCGTGGATTTGATTGTCCGCGCTAAGCTGCACACCATCGCTGCCCGCCGCAAAAATAATCGCCGCGTGTTCGTCTTCACCGCGTAGCACTTGTCCAGGCAGGAGCCGGAATGACGGCGCATTGGTCAGCACGCCGCGCACAACGATATTGTGCGTGGCAGTATCCTTTGCCGCAGCAGCCAGATCCGTGGACGTGGTGATGATTTTCTCGGATGCGTTCATTTGGACGGCTCCTGGTGTTATGGGTTGAGCGTGGAATCTATCGCGCACGCGGAAAAGTCTATGTCGCTTTAGGTTAAGCTTTTCAACTTGTAGAGAACGTCCAGCGCCTCACGCGGCGTCAGCGTGTCCGGATCGAGCGCACGCAGGGCTTCTTCGGCCGCGGACGGTTGCGGCGGAGCAAACAGACCGAGTTGTGGCGAAGTTTCTTCGGAGACGACCGGATTTGCTTCGCGACGCGCATGATCGCGCTCCAATATCCGCAGATAATGCTGTGCTTGGGCAATCACGTGCTTGGGCAGGCCCGCCAGTGCAGCGACGTGCAGACCGAAACTGCGATTCGCCGGACCCTCCTTGACCGCGTGCATGAATACCAGCTGGTCACCGTATTCGATTGCGTCGAGGTGTACGTTGGCGATGCCATCGTATTGCGTGGCGAGTTCGGTCAACTCGAAATAGTGCGTCGCAAACAGCGTGAATGCACGATTGTGTATGGCCAGTTGAATGGCACACGCTTGTGCGAGCGCAAGACCATCATAGGTCGACGTGCCGCGCCCGATTTCATCCATGAGTACCAGACTGGAAGATGTGGCATTGTGGAGAATGTTCGCGGTCTCGCTCATCTCGACCATGAAGGTCGATTGTCCGCGCGACAAATCATCGCCAGCGCCGATGCGAGTGAAGATGCGGTCGATCGGGCCGATCGACGCGCTGTCCGCCGGCACGAAGCTGCCGATGTGCGCGAGCAGCACGATCAACGCTATCTGGCGCATATAGGTCGACTTGCCGCCCATGTTCGGTCCGGTGATGATCAGCATCCGACGCGAATCATCAAAGACCAAATCGTTCGGTTCGAATGGCTCGCTGCGTACCTGTTCAACCACTGGATGACGGCCGCGTGCAATGTGGATGCCGGCCGCATCGCTAAGCTGCGGGGATTTCCAGTTCAATGCGTCCGCGCGTTCCGCGAGATTGGCGAGCACGTCGATTTCGGCGACCGCAGCGGCGGCGATCTGCAACGATCCCAGTCGTTCGCCGAGGAAGTCGAGCAAGCCGTCGTACAGCGCGCGTTCGCGCATCAGCGATCGCTCGCGTGCAGAAAGCACTTTGTCCTCAAACGCCTTGAGTTCCTCGGTGATGTAGCGCTCCGCGCCCTTGAGTGTCTGTCGTCGTGTGTAATGCGTCGGTGCCTTGTCGGACTGACCCTTGCTGATTTCGATGTAGTAACCATGCACGCTGTTGTAGCCGACTTTCAGCGTCGGAATTCCCGTCGCCGCCTTCTCGCGTTCTTCCAGATCGATCAGGAACTGATCGGCACGGGTCGACAGCATGCGCAGTTCGTCGAGTTCGGCGTCGAAGCCCGGGCGGATCACGCCGCCATCGCGCAGCAGGGCAGGCGGACGTTCGAGCACGGCAGCAGCGAGATGTCGCGCGGTATCGGCGTGCTCACCGAGACGATCCAGCAACTCGTGCAGCAGCGGACTGTCGCAACTGGCAAGTGCTTGTCGCAGTATGGGCGCGGCGGCGAGGCCATCGCGCAACGTGGACAAATCGCGTGGCCGAGCTGAGCGCAATGCGACGCGGGCGAGGATGCGTTCCAGATCGCCGATGCCACGCAGGATCTCTCGTGGCGGCTCGAACCGGCGTTGTTCTATCAAGCTGTCGATGGCCTGGTAGCGCTGTCGCAGAGTCGCGTGATTGCGCAATGGCCGATGCAGCCAGCGGCGTAGGGCGCGTGCGCCCATCGGCGTGATCGTGTGGTCGAGCACGCCGAGCAGGGTGAATTCGCGGTTTCCGCCGGGATGCGTATCGAGTTCAAGATTGCGCCGCGTCGCTGCGTCGAGCGCGATGGTTTCGCTGGCGCTTTCGACGGCAAGTCCGCTCAGATGCGGCAGCGCCGCTTTCTGTGTCTCCTCGACATAGCCAAGCAGACAACCGGCGGCGGCCAGCGCAAGCGGCATGCCTTCACAGCCGAAGCCGGACAGGTCGCGCGTGTGGAAAAAGCGGCAAAGTTGCCTTTGTGCGGTTTCCGCATCGAAATGCCACGGCGCACGTTTGCGCAGTCCCGTCAGTTCGGTAACGAAGTTAGGCCAATCAGTATCTTCACCGATCAGCGTTTCCGCCGGCGCCAGACGCGCAAGCTCGGAAGCAAGCGCTTCGGCGTTCGCAACTTCGCTGAGCAGGAAACGTCCGCTGGCAAGATCGACCCAAGCCAATCCATAGGCGGTGGCCGTTGCGTTTCGCGTCGATGTGCCACCCGCCGCGATCGCCAGCAGCAGGTTTTCGCGGCGTTCCTCGAGCAACGCCTCGTCAGTGACCGTGCCTGGCGTGACAACGCGCACGACCTTGCGTTCGACCAGTCCTTTCGCCAACGCCGGATCGCCGATCTGCTCGCAGATCGCCACCGATTCGCCAAGCTTGATCAGTTTTGCGAGATAGCCTTCGACGGCGTGGTAAGGCACGCCGGCCATCGGAATCGGTACGCCAGCGGACTGCCCACGCTGGGTCAATGTCAGATCGAGCAGACGCGCCGCCTTGCGCGCATCGTCGTAGAACAGCTCGTAGAAATCGCCCATGCGAAAGAACACCAGGGTGTCCGGATAGTCCGCCTTGGCGGCGAAGTACTGGCGCATCAGGGGGGTATGCTCCTTCAACTCCGTAGCGACTTGATTGTCCAATACATTCCTCGCAGTGATGGGATGTGCGGCCCTGCCGCATCGCGGTGCCTGCCCGCCGGATTATAGAGAGTGTCTCAGATCATCGATTGAAACCTGACCACAAAAAGTGCCTGTGGGCATGACACCCGCATGACCGGGCGGCGCTGACATCGCCAAGAGCTATTCGATCGAGCCCGAATTCGTTGCCCTCGTCACTCCCGTCGATATTTTCATCGACTGTGGACTGCCTCGCACCGCCGGTGACCGGACGGCACTCGGTTCCTCAATGGTTTCACATCCATCGCGGCGCTTGCTTGCCAATGTCGTCGCGATTCACGCTTTACGATAGAGTGCAGAGTCCGATAGCCTGCGGATGGCTATTGTTCTGGAATGCCGCATGTCGCCTCCTGTCGCCGCCGATGATCGCGAGTTGTACGATCTGGCCCTTTCCATTGCCAACGTGTGTTCCCAGCGGGGCGCTACCTTGGTGGCCGCCGAATCCTGTACGGGTGGGTGGATCGCCAAGGTGTTGACGGATGTTCCCGGCAGTTCGACCTGGTTCGAATGTGGGGTCGTCGCGTACAGCTACGAAGCCAAGGAATCTCTGCTTGGCGTGCAGCCGCAGACGCTGGAACGCACTGGTGCCGTCAGTCAGGAAACCGCTCTGGAGATGGTGTCGGGTGCGCTCGCGCGCTACGGCGCCAGCATTGCGGTGGCCGTCACTGGCGTTGCCGGCCCGAGTGGCGGCACGCCGGACAAGCCGGTCGGCACGGTGTGGATCGGCTGGAAACGGCGCGGCGGCTATGCACAGACCGAGCTGTTCCATTTCGCCGGTGACCGCGAAGCAGTGCGGCGCCAGACGGTTGCGGCGGCGCTGCGCGGGATTCAGAAAATTCTTACAGGCTGACGGGCAATTTGGCCCATGCAGGGCGACCGTCACTGTGGAATAATTCCGCTGCACTAACCCGCGTCGCATTCGGTGAGACGGCAACCGCGCAGTCTGCACCGACTCGCACACACAGACTTTGAGGATTTCGCAATGGATGACAACAAGCGCAAGGCGCTCTCCGCCGCGTTGGGCCAGATCGAGAAGCAGTTCGGCAAGGGCGCGGTGATGCGCATGGGCGATCGCACTTCCGACGCGATCGATGCAATTCCGACTGGCTCGCTGGCGCTGGATATCGCCTTGGGCATCGGCGGTTTGCCGCGCGGACGCGTCGTCGAAATCTACGGGCCGGAATCCTCGGGCAAGACCACGCTGACCCTGCATGTCATTGCCCAGGCACAAAAACTCGGCGGCGCGTGCGCGTTCGTCGATGCCGAACACGCGCTCGATCCGACGTATGCGGAAAAACTCGGCGTCAATGTGGACGATCTGCTGGTGTCGCAGCCGGATACCGGTGAACAGGCTCTGGAAATTGCCGACATGCTGGTGCGTTCGGCGGCGGTCGATGTCGTGGTGATCGACTCGGTTGCCGCGCTGACGCCACGCGCTGAAATCGAAGGCGAGATGGGCGATCAATTGCCCGGTTTGCAGGCGCGTCTGATGTCGCAGGCGTTGCGCAAGCTCACCGGCAACATCAGCCGGTCCGGGACGATGGTTATTTTCATCAATCAGTTGCGCATGAAGATCGGTATCATGATGCCTGGTCAGAGTCCGGAAACCACGACCGGCGGCAATGCGCTGAAGTTCTATGCCTCGGTGCGCCTGGACATCCGCCGCATCGGTGCGGTGAAGAAGGGTGACGAAGTCGTCGGCAACCAGACCCGCATCAAGGTGGTCAAGAACAAGCTGGCGCCGCCGTTCAAGCAGGTCATCACCGAAATCCTATATGGCGAAGGCATTTCGCGTGAAGGCGAATTGATCGACATGGGCAGCGACAACAAGATCGTTGACAAATCGGGCGCCTGGTACAGCTACGGTGGCGAACGCATCGGTCAGGGCAAGGACAACGCACGCCAGTATCTCAAGGAAAACCCTGCCGTAGCCAAGGAAATCGAAGACAAGCTGCGCGTTGCGCTGAGCACGGCAAAAGCCGCGAAGCCGATCGTTGCGGCAGAACTCGCAGAAGCTTGAGCATCGTGTAGCGCCGCGTCATGGCGCGCAAGTCAGGCGATAAGACCCCCGGCGACGCCTACGAAAAGGCGATCGCCCTGCTTGCGCGCCGCGAGCATTCAGCGCGCGAATTGAAATCGAAACTCGCGCGTCGTGGTTTCGATACCGACGTCAATGCCGCAACACTGGAACGTCTGCAATCGAAGGATTTCCAGAACGACGCGCGTTTCGGCGAGATGCTGGTGCGTTCGCGTATCGAAGGTGGTTACGGTCCACGCTGGATCATCGCCGAGTTGCGCACGCATGGCATCGACGAAGAAAAAGCGCATGTGTTGATCGAAGCTGCGGAACCGGATTGGCCGGCCCTGATCCGTCGGCAATTACGCCGCCGCTATGGCGGCAAACCGGCAGTGGGTTTCGCCGAGCGCGCCAAACGTGCCGCCTTCCTCTTGCGTCGCGGCTTCGATGCCGCCACAGTAAGCAGCATCACCCGTGCTGAGGGTTCAGGCGAATCGGCCGACGAGTTCGATTGAGTACTCGATTGCCGGCGGCTAGCCTTGGCCCGCTTGGATCAAACTTTTCCGAGTTCAACATTCCGATCGATCCGATGAAAACCAGCGCCGAAATACGCCAGACCTTTCTCGATTTCTTCAAGGCCAGGGGGCACACCATCGTGCCGTCCGCGCCCTTGGTGCCGGGCAACGATCCGACCTTGCTGTTCACCAATTCCGGCATGGTGCAGTTCAAGAATGTGTTCCTAGGCAGCGAAAAACTGCCGTACGTGCGCGCGGCCGACGTGCAGCGCTGTCTGCGTGCCGGCGGCAAGCACAACGATCTGGATTCGGTCGGCTATACAGCGCGGCATCACACGTTTTTCGAAATGCTTGGCAACTGGTCCTTCGGCGATTATTTCAAGCGCGAGGCGATTCTCTGGGCTTGGGAGTTGCTCGTCGATGTTTTCAAGTTGCCGAAAGATCGTCTGCTGGTGACGGTTTACCACAACGATGACGAAGCCTATGATCTGTGGCACAAGGAAATCGGCTTGCCTGCCGAGCGTATCGTGCGCATCGGCGACAACAAGGGCGCGCCGTACGCATCGGACAATTTCTGGCAGATGGCCGATACGGGACCGTGCGGACCGTGCACCGAGATTTTCTATGATCATGGCGCGGAGATTCCTGGTGGTCCGCCGGGATCGGCCGACGAAGACGGCGACCGCTTCATCGAAATCTGGAACCTCGTGTTCATGCAGTTCGATCGCGCCGCTGACGGCACGCTGAGTCCGCTGCCAGCACCTTGCGTCGATACCGGCATGGGTCTGGAGCGTCTGGCCGCAGTATTGCAGCACGTGCATTCAAATTACGAGATCGATCTGTTCCAGCATCTGATCAAGGCTGCGGCGAAGCTGACCAATACAACGGATCTGGAAAACAAATCCCTGCGTGTGATTGCCGACCATATCCGCGCGTGCAGTTTCCTGATCGTCGACGGCGTGCTGCCGTCGAATGAAGGCCGCGGCTATGTGTTGCGCCGGATCATCCGCCGCGCGCTGCGTCACGGTTACATGCTGGGCCAGAAGCAACCGTTTTTCTACAAGCTGGTCGGTACCTTGGTTGAAGAGATGGGGCAGGCGTATCTCGAGCTTGTGGCAAAACGCGGCATTGTGGAAAAGACGTTGCAGGCGGAGGAAGAACGGTTCGGCGAGACGCTGGAACACGGCATGAAGGTGTTCGATGAAGTCGCTACCCGCGCCGGCAAGACGATTCCTGGCGTCGATGCGTTTCGTCTCTACGACACCTTTGGTTTTCCCGTTGACTTGACTGCAGACATTGCGCGCGAACGCGGCTTGACGGTTGACATGGCCGGTTTCGAGAGAGCGATGAACCAACAGCGCGAACGCGCGCGCGGTGCAAGCCAGTTTGAAACCAGGGCGTCCCTGTCTGCGGACCTCGTCCAGC
Source organism: uncultured Gammaproteobacteria bacterium (assembly GCA_963804695.1). Taxonomy (GTDB): domain Bacteria; phylum Pseudomonadota; class Gammaproteobacteria; order Xanthomonadales; family Rhodanobacteraceae; genus Rudaea. The sequence continues at coordinate 925,292 of CAWDRH010000003.1, read as the reverse complement.
GCTTGACGCCGACGCAATTCCTCGGTTACGGCGCGTTGGATGCGGATGCATTGAACATCGTGGGCATTGTGCGTGACGGCCATAGCGTGAACGAACTGGCCGATGGTGATGAGGCTACATTGATTCTCGATGCGACGCCGTTCTATGCGGAATCCGGCGGCCAGGTTGGTGACACTGGGGTGTTGAGCAATGCTGACGGCAGGTTCACGGTGACCGACACGGTCAAACTTGCGGGCGCATTTCACGGTCACGTTGGGCGTTGGCAGGGCAAACCCCTGCGTGTAGGAGCGGCCTTGGCCGGTTCCGTCGATGCAGCACGTCGCCAGGCCACGGTACTCAATCACTCGGCCACGCATCTATTGCATGCCGCGCTGCGCGCTGTGCTCGGTGACCATGTGACGCAGAAAGGATCGCTGGTCGCGCCGGATCGCCTGCGCTTCGACTTCTCGCATATTGCCCCGATGACGCCGGCTGAATTGCAGCAGATCGAAGACATCGTCAACGCCGAAGTGCGGCGCAATGTCGAAGCCGAAGTGCATGAGATGGCCTACAAGGACGCTATCGATTTTGGTGCGATGGCGCTGTTCGGAGAAAAGTATGGCGACCATGTCCGCGTGTTGAAGATGGGTGAGTTCTCGACCGAATTGTGCGGCGGTACGCATGTTGGCCGTACCGGCGACATTGGCCTGTTCAAGATCGTCGGCGAGAGCGGCGTTGCGGCGGGTATCCGGCGCATCGAGGCGGTCACCGGTGCCGGCGCACTTACTTATGTAAAGACCGAGGAGGCGCGACTGGATGAAGTCGCACATCTGCTTTCCGCGAGTGGCGGCGATGTGGTCGAAAAATTGCGCCAGCTGTTCGACAGACAGAAGAAGCTTGAACGTGAACTTGAGGCGCTGAAGGCAAAAGCGGCGAGTGCTGCCAGTGTCGACCTGGCAGCCAATGCGAAAGACATACAAGGTATCAAGGTGGTCGCGGCACGAATGGACGGCGCCGATGCCAAGACCCTGCGCGATAGCGTGGACCAGTTCAAGCAGAAACTGGGCGATTGCGTCGTCCTGCTCGCGAGTGGCAGCGATGGCAAGGTTGCGCTTATCGCCGGCGTTCACGGCAAGGCATTGGGCAAGATCAAGGCCGGCGAACTTGTTGCGCATGTCGCGGGTCAAATCGGCGGTAAAGGAGGTGGCAGGCCCGATATGGCGCAGGGTGGTGGTGAGGATTCAGCGCAACTCGCTGCCGTGCTTGAAGCCGTACCCGCGTGGGTTGGCGCTCGCTTGGCGTGACTTTCGTCATGTGCGCCGGCGCGAGAATCGTGTAAACGTTGCGTTACTTGATTGCGTGCCCCGGGAGCTTGGACTAGCATCCGACCGCCGTTGCCTGACCGACGGTGAGCTAACCGATCAAGTGTCAATAAAAATCTCTCCGAGTATGTGAGCCCCGGGGTGACCGAATCGACTGTGAGTCGAGGGCTCACAATTTGAATCTGGTCGCGCTGCATTTGGGGAACTGCATCGCGAAGCAGATTCGTTAGGAATGACGACTACGCCGTAAGGAGAAATTGGTATGTTGATTTTGACGCGTCGGGTGGGCGAGACCTTGATGATTGGCGACGCCGTAAGCGTGACCGTACTGGGGGTCAAAGGCAATCAGGTGCGAATCGGCATCAATGCGCCCAAGGATGTTGCCGTGCATCGCGAAGAGATCTATCAGCGTATCAAGCGTGAGCACGAAGCCGCAGGGGGAGAAACACCACCTGCAGCATCCTGAAAAGCAAAGATTATCTACGATGGAACCGGTCTTTGCGCTTTACCCGCGGCGCGCGACTCGGTATCCTGCATGCCCGCGAATGACCCGCCGCATGAACCCGGGTGTGTTTGAACCACGGGGATGAAATATCCGGAGAGGTGCCCGAGAGGCCGAAGGGGCTCCCCTGCTAAGGGAGTATAGGGTCAAAAGCTCTATCGAGGGTTCGAATCCCTCCCTCTCCGCCAGTTATACAGCATGAAGGCAGTTGGCCTGAGGCAAATTAAGGTTGACGAAAATGCTGCGTAACGGAATAATTCCGCTTCTTCGCGCCCGTAGCTCAGCTGGATAGAGTACCAGGCTACGAACTTGGTGGTCGGGAGTTCGAATCTCTCCGGGCGCGCCAGATTTGCGAAGGGTGCTTCGGCACCCTTTTTGTTTTCGGAAGGAGGCGAGTCGTCGGTGCGACGGGCTGACCCATTCGGGCCAGTGATTCAGACGTTTTTTGCGTGCTCCCGGCTGATGTCTTGTGTCGGCAGCAACGGGGTATAGCTCAGCCTGGTAGAGCGCCAGCTTTGGGAGCTGGACGTCGAGAGTTCGAATCCCTCTACCCCGACCAATTTGCATGCAATGCCACGCCATAGTTTTTGCGCCGGCATGTGGTATGGATGTAGCCAGAATAGAAGTGGGACATATGGTTCGACAGGGCTGCGGTGCGACGGCTGGGTTACACTTGAATCGTGGCGCCCGTAGCTCAACCGGATAGAGCATCGGCCTTCTAAGCCGGCGGTTGCAGGTTCGATTCCTGTCGGGCGCGCCAAGATCGCGGCTTATGAAAAGCGAGACAATGGTGGATGTAGCTCAGTTGGTTAGAGCATCGGATTGTGATTCCGAGGGTCGCGGGTTCGAGTCCCGTCTTCCACCCCACGTTGGCTTGAGAATGGAATAACTTTTTGGCACCGTGTGCCGGAGAGTGCAGAACAAGATAAAGCAGACAAGATCAAAGTGGGCCGTTAGCTCAGTTGGTAGAGCAGGAGACTCTTAATCTCTTGGTCCTAGGTTCGAGTCCTAGACGGCCCACCATTTTCTTTCCTGTCGCGCGCAATGGCGACACAACGCGGATGTGTCTGCCGACCAGTGCGCGGGAGTAACGACAAGCGCATGTCGTGCTGACGACGGCATGGCTAGATGGAGCAGTTCGGCGCGAATGTGGCGGAATTGGTAGACGCACCAGATTTAGGTTCTGGCGGGGCAACCCGTGAGAGTTCGAGTCTCTCCTTTCGCACCACGGCAAAAGTATACATCGTACGTATGGCGCAACCGTTGCGGCGGCGCCAGAGTGAAGATTCTGAGGAGCAAGCATGCAAGTCTCGGTTGAAAACGTGGGCAAACTCGAACGCAAGCTGACGGTTCGCATTCCCGCCGACGCCTACGAAACCCAGGTCAAGTCGCGTTTGGTCGAGGCCGGCCGTACGGTGCGGCTGAAGGGCTTTCGTCCAGGCAAGATCCCGGTCAAGGTGATCGAGCAGCGCTTTGGAGCGCAGATCCGCGGCGAAGCGATGTCCGAACTGGTGCGTACCAGCTTCCAGCAGGCAGTGGACGAACAGAAGCTGCGTCCGGCGGTATCGCCGTCGATTTCGACCACGGGTGCTCCGGTAAATGGCGAGATCGAATATACGGCCACCTTCGAAGTGTTGCCGGAGATGGGTAAGCTCGACGTCAGCAGCCTGGCCATCAACAAGCCGATGGCAAGAGTTGGCGATGCCGATGTGGATGCGATGATCGACACGTTGCGCCAGCAACGCCGTTCCTGGGCGCCAGTGGAGCGCGCAGCGCAGGCAGGCGACATGGTCTTGTTCGAGTATGCCGCGCAGGCCGAACAAGTCACGCATCCGGCGCAGGGTCGCGACCGGGTCGGCACCATTCTCGGGTCCGGCGCGATGTCGAAGGAACTGGAAGACCAGCTTGTCGGCCATGTCGTCGGAGACGAATTCGATACGGATGTGACGTTTCCCATGGATTTCCGCGTCGCCCAGCTCGCCGGCAAACAGGCAAATGTGGCGCTGAAAATCATTCGCGTACAGGAATCCAAATTACCCGACATCGATGCGGCGTTCATCGCCAGCTTCGGCATCGGCGATGGTGGCATGGACAAGTTCCGTGCCGATGTGCGCGCGAATCTTGAACGCGAACTCAACGGCATGCTCGCAATGCGGCTGAAGAATGAAGTGGTGCAGAAACTGGTCGATGCACATCCGGACGTCGAAGCGCCCAACGGCATGATCGATAACGAGTCGCGCGCATTGAACCAGCAGGCCCAGGCTCAGGCCGAGCAGCAGGGACAGGTGTACGCGGGCACTCAGTCGGCGTTTGCCGACGTGGCTCGTCGCCGTGTCATTGCCGGCATGCTGATCGGGGAGCTGGCGCGTCAGAACGATATTCGCCCCGACAGCCGGCGCGTGGCCGAAGCATTGGCGACGATCGCATCGACCTACGAAGAACCTGAACGTGTGGTTGAACTTTACCAGCGTGACCCCCAACTCATGAACGGTCTGCACAACCGTGTGCTGGAAGACCAGGTGGCCGAATGGGTTGCAGCGCACGCGCAGGCGACCGAACAGCCGTTGAGTTTCACTGAAGCGATGCGTCCGGCCTGAGCGCCAGCCGCAGGGAGAAAGGCGAATGAGTCACGAACCGATCCGCGGGCTGAATCTGGTGCCGATGGTGGTCGAACAGACCTCGCGTGGCGAGCGTGCCTATGACATCTATTCGCGCCTGCTGAAGGAACGCGTGGTGTTCATGGTTGGGCCGGTCGACGACTACATGGCGAACGTGATCGTCGCGCAGCTGCTGTTTCTGGAATCGGACAATCCGGACAAGGACATCAATCTCTACATCAACAGTCCCGGCGGCTCGGTTTCGGCGGGGTTGGCGATCTACGACACCATGCAGTTCATCAAGCCCGACGTGAGCACCATCTGCGTCGGCCAGGCGGCCAGCATGGGGGCTTTCCTGCTTGCTGCCGGCGCCAAAGGCAAACGTTATGCGCTGCCCAATTCCCGCATGATGATCCACCAGCCATCGGCTGGTTTCTCCGGCCAAGCCTCGGATATCGCCATCCATGCCAAGGAAATCCTTGCGACCAAGGCGAGACTGAACGAAATGATGGCGCGCCATACCGGCAAGACCATCGAGCAGGTCGAACACGACGTCGATCGTGACAATTTCATGAGCGCGGCAGAAGCCCAAACCTACGGTCTGGTCGATGCGGTGCTCGAGAAGCGTCCCGGCGACACCGTGAAGACCGCCTGATCGACTTCCTTGCACCGCCTGTCGTCCGAATGACCGTGCCGCCAGCACTGGCTTCGGGCAGGGGTGTGCTATTCTGATTACCGACATGATATTGCACAGATACCGGGGTTCGGCATGAGCGACGACCGGCAAAGCCGCGCAGGCGACAGCAGCAAGATTCTCTATTGCTCGTTCTGCGGCAAGAGCCAGCATGAGGTGCGCAAGCTGATCGCGGGCCCCAGCGTTTTCATTTGCGACGAATGCGTCGAGCTGTGCAACGACATCATCCGTGAGGAGCTCGAGGAAAAAGCTGCCGGCACGCGCAATCACCTGCCGAAGCCGAAGGAAATCATGGATGTGCTCGATCAGTACGTGATCGGACAGAGCCGGGCCAAGAAGACGCTTGCCGTGGCGGTCTACAATCACTACAAGCGGCTCGAATCGCGTCAGCGCCAGGACGAAGTTGAACTGGCCAAATCCAACATCCTTTTGATCGGGCCGACCGGATCAGGCAAAACCTTGCTTGCCGAAACGCTTGCCCGCCTGCTCAACGTGCCGTTCACAATCGCCGATGCGACCACATTGACCGAAGCCGGCTATGTCGGCGAAGACGTCGAGAACATCATCCAGAAGCTGCTGCAGAAGTGCGACTACGACGTCGAGAAAGCGCAGACCGGCATTGTCTACATCGACGAAATCGACAAGATTTCGCGCAAGAGCGAGAATCCCTCGATCACGCGCGACGTATCCGGCGAAGGCGTGCAGCAGGCGCTGCTCAAGCTGATCGAAGGCACGATCGCTTCGGTGCCGCCGCAGGGCGGGCGCAAGCATCCGCAGCAGGAATTCCTGCAGGTCGATACCAAAAATATACTTTTTATCTGCGGCGGTGCGTTCTCCGGGCTGGAGAAAGTCATCCAGCAGCGCTCTGAATCCACCGGCATCGGTTTTTCGGCGGAAATCCGCAGCAAGTCCCAGCACACGAATGTTGGCAAGGTATTGGCGGATGTCGAACCCGAGGATCTGGTCAAGTTTGGTCTGATTCCGGAATTCGTCGGGCGTCTGCCGGTGGTGGCCACGCTCGAAGAACTCGATGAAGCGGCGCTGATCAAGATCCTCACCGAACCGAAGAACGCAATCGTCAAGCAGTTCAAGCGCATGTTCGAGCTGGAAGGCGCGGAACTTGAATTCCGCAACGAAGCCCTCGGGGCCGTCGCGCGCAAGGCGCTCAAGCGCAAAACCGGTGCCCGCGGCCTGCGCACGATTCTCGAGCAAGTCTTGCTCGATACGATGTACGAGCTGCCATCGCTCGAGCATGTCAGCAAGGTCGTCGTCGACGATGCCGTGGTCAACGGTCAGGCCGAGCCGTATCTGATCTACCGCGGCATGCAGTCGCGCGCGGCGTCGGAATAATAACTGCCTCACGGCCAGCCCGGGCGCGTTCCGAACGACTTGTCGTTCCTGCATCAGCGGGATGATTGATGTCTGGTGCCGCGCGTGTTCCCTGTCCGTGCGGAAGTTTGTTTCTGTAGCCGGGCAAGGCTCGCGATCGACTTGCAAAACCGAAGATCGTCCTCACTTGACGAAGTTGCGGCGTGCGATCACGCTGCGATTGTTGTCTTCTTACTGCTTTCTGGAACTGAAGAATGGAAAAAGTCGCCAAACCCGAGAACATCGCCAGCACGCAGATCAGTGAATTACCCGTGCTGCCTCTGCGTGATGTCGTCGTCTATCCGCATGTAGTGATTCCGCTATTTGTCGGGCGCGAAAAATCCGTGCGCGCGCTGGACGTGGCGATGTCGAGCGACAAGCGCATCCTGCTGGTGGCGCAACGCAGTCCGGATATCGACGATCCGCAGGCGGGCGAGCTGCACTCGATCGGCACCGTGGCCACGGTGCTGCAGTTGCTCAAGCTGCCCGATGGTACGATCAAGGTGCTGGTGGAAGGCGCCAGCCGCGCCGAAGTGGTGCGTTTTGGCGAACGTGATGGTGTGATGACCGGACACGCGCGTGTACTGGAACCCGCCTACACGCGCGAGCAGCGCGAGATCGAAGTTGTGTCCCGCTCACTGGTGTCCATGTTCGAGCAGTTTGTCAAACTCAACCGCAAGATTCCACCGGAATTGCTGACCACGCTCTCCGGTATCGACGACGCCAGCCGGCTTGCGGACACGATCGCCATGCATCTGTCGATCCGCCTGCAGGACAAGCAACGCGTGCTTGAAACTGCCGATGTGGCCGATCGTCTGGAAATGCTGCTCGGTTTTGTCGACGGCGAGATTGATGTGCAGCAGATCGAGAAGCGCATCCGCGGCCGCGTGAAATCGCAGATGGAGAAGAGCCAGCGCGAGTATTACCTCAACGAGCAGATGAAGGCGATCCAGAAGGAACTGGGCGAAAGCGAGGAAGCACCGAACGAAGTTGAGGAGCTCGGCAAGAAAATCGCGAAGGCGGGCATGCCCAAGCCGGTGGAGGCCAAGGCACGCACAGAGTTGAACAAACTCAAGCAGATGTCGCCGATGTCGGCCGAGGCGACGGTGGTGCGCAACTACATCGATTCGCTGGTTGCCGCGCCATGGAAGAAGCGCAGCAAGGTGCGCAGGGATCTCAAGGCCGCCGAAGAAGTGCTCGACGCCGATCACTTCGGCCTGGAAAAAGTAAAAGAACGCATTGTGGAATATCTGGCGGTGCAGCAGAGGGTCAAGAAGATGAAAGGCCCGATTCTGTGTCTGGTCGGGCCGCCAGGTGTGGGCAAAACCTCGCTCGGGCAGTCGATCGCGCGCGCGACCAATCGTAAATTCGTGCGCATGTCGCTGGGCGGCGTGCGCGATGAGGCCGAGATTCGCGGCCATCGCCGTACCTATATCGGTTCGATGCCCGGACGCATCATTCAGAACATGTCCAAGGGCGGCACGCGCAATCCGCTGTTCATGCTCGATGAAATCGACAAGATGTCGATGGATTTTCGTGGCGATCCGTCGTCGGCGTTGCTCGAAGTGCTCGATCCCGAGCAGAACCACGCTTTCAACGACCATTACCTGGAGGTCGACTTCGACTTGTCCGAGGTGATGTTCGTGGCTACCGCGAATTCGCTGAACATTCCCGGGCCCTTGCTCGATCGCATGGAAGTGATCCGCATTCCCGGTTACACCGAGGATGAAAAGCTCAATATTGCGCAGCGCTATCTGATGCCCAAGCAGATCAAGGCCAATGGATTGCGCGAAAGCGAAGTTCAGGTTGCGGAATCCGCCATCCGCGACATGATCCGTTACTACACGCGTGAATCCGGCGTGCGCAACCTCGAACGCGAGCTGGCCAAGATCTGCCGCAAGGTCGTGAAAGAGTTGTCACTGGGCCAGGTCAGCGTAAAAGCGGCGAAAGAGCCTGCAGCAAAGGGTCAGATGAGGAAAGTAACTGCGGTCGTAAAGGCGGCCAAAGCGAAGGGCAAGCCAGGCCGTGCGAACGTCGATTCGGACAATCTGGAGCATTATCTGGGCGTGCGCAAGTTCACCTTTGGCCGTGCCGAGTTGCAAAATGAGGTCGGGCTGGTTACCGGGCTAGCATGGACCCAGGTCGGTGGCGATCTGCTCAGCATCGAGGCGACGGTGATGCCGGGCAAGGGCAAACTGATCCATACCGGCCAGCTGGGCGATGTCATGCAGGAATCCATCCATGCCGCACTCAGCGTGGTGCGTGCGCGCGCCGAACGTCTCGGCATCGATCCGGATTTCCATCAGAAGCACGATATCCATATCCATGTGCCGGAAGGCGCGACGCCGAAAGACGGGCCGAGTGCGGGCATCGCCATGTGCACAGCACTGGTATCGGCCTTGACCAAGGTGCCAGTGCGTTCGGAAGTTGCGATGACCGGCGAGATCACGCTGCGTGGCCGCGTGCTGCCGATCGGTGGACTCAAGGAGAAACTGCTGGCGGCGCATCGCGGCGGCATCGAGCTGGTGATCATTCCCGAGGAGAACGAGAAGGATCTCGCGGAAATTCCGAAAAACGTCACCGAATCGCTCACGATCAAACCGGTGCGCTGGATCGAGCAAGTACTCGACATTGCGTTGGAACATGCGCTCACGCCAGCGCAACCCAAAGTGGAGGATGCGACAAAATCCACATTGGGACAACCACGCGATGGTGACGATGAGGCATCGCTGCCGCGTGCGCATTGAGTGCCTGTATGGGGCGGCATGGCCGTCCCATGCAAATTCCTCACCATCGTGTCAAGTGAAAATCCGTCAAAATTCCATCGCGGGCGAGCATGTGTGAATTTGCGCCAGCCCGCATCACGACTTGTATTGCGCCGGATCATGGCGGCTGGTATAAAGTCAGCGCCGCGATCCAGAAGACTAGACAAGTCCGGGTGATCGCGGGGTCGCAAGTCGAGTACGTGTTCGATGTTTGATCGCACAGGTAACCGGGTTGCACACTCGCCACGAATTGCTGTCGCTGATTTCCTTCGGGAGAGAGATAAATGAATAAAGCTGAATTTATTAGTGCTGTGTCCGATGCCGCTGGCCTGACCAAAGTGGAAGGCGGTAAGGCTGTCGAAGCGGTTATCGAAACCGTCAAGAAGGCGTTGAAGAAGGGCGATACCATTTCCCTCGTGGGATTCGGCACCTTCATCGTGCGCAAGCGTGCTGCGCGCCTCGGCCGCAATCCGCGTACCGGTCAGCAGATCAAGATCAAGGCTTCGAAGAATCCGTCGTTCAAGGCTGGCAAAGCGCTGAAAGATGCCATAAACTAACGCGCTTTCGCCTTTGGGTGCTTAGCTCAGCGGTAGAGCGTCGCCCTTACAAGGCGAGGGTCGGGGGTTCGAACCCCTCAGCACCCACCAGTCGCCGCTGCGGGTTCAACCGCGAAAGTCCGGTCGCAAGGCCGGGCTTGTTTTGCAGGAAGCGGATCCTTCCGCAAGTGTTCGGTCATTCTTGGCCGGCTCTTCGATAAAGATCGCGGAGTGGTAGTTCAGCTGGTTAGAATACCGGCCTGTCACGCCGGGGGTCGCGGGTTCGAGTCCCGTCCACTCCGCCACGTTTCCAAGGGCGCCGCAGGCGCCCTTGTTTTTTGAGTATGTCGCGCCGCAGGCGCTTTGTTTTTTTATTAGCGTGTCGTGCCGCAAGCGCCTTTAGTTTTCCGCCAACCGCAGCGGCTCTGCTGAAAAGTGGAAAATGCGGCAAAGCCATGGCGCACCCAGCAGGTTGCGCAGTCAACAACGGTATCGGGCAGCGTCAATGCAGCAGAAAACCTTACATGAAAGATTCTCCGGCCCGATCGCGAAAGTCGTCCTCGGTGTCATTGGCGTCGTCTTCGGCGGCTTTTTCGGCATTCCCTATTACAACACGGTCACTGCCTCCTACGTGGCAAAGGTCGACGGGCACGACATCAGCCAGCAGGATTTTCGCGAACACTACGAGTCGTACCGGGCGCAGATGCAGAAAATGTACGGCGAGCAATTCGATGCGCAGGCGTTCGATACGCCGGAGCGCAAGCGCGAAGTGCTCGATCAGATGATCAACGAACAGTTGCTGCTAGATGCCAACGACAAGCTTGGCGCCGTGGTAACGCCGCAGCAGGTATTCAACGAAATCGCCAGCTATCCAGCGTTTCAGGTTGACGGCAAGTTCAACCCGGATCAATACCGCATGTTGCTGGCGGCACAACGCAAGACTCCGCTGGAGTTCCAGGAAAGCGTGCGCCACGATCTCGCGCTGCGCGATCTGGTCGGGCAGTTGGCTCAGGGCAGTATCGTGACTGATGCCGATGTTGATGACTACCTGCGCCTGCGCGACCAGACTCGCGATTTTCAAGTTCTTACTCTCGACAAGCCTGTCGTCGACGTGAACATAGCCGATGCCGACATCGAGGCTTACTACAAGGCGCACGCTGACGACTTCATGACGCCGGAAGAAGTTTCGCTCGACTACATCGAACTGGACGCGGCCAAGATGCAGCTTGCCGACAAGGTCGACGACGCGACGCTGAAACAGCAGTACGAGGATCAGAAATCGCATTTCGTCACATCCGAGCAGCGTGAGGCATCGCATATCCTGATCAAGGTGGACAAGAACGCGGATGCTGCGGCCCAGAAGGCGGCGCTGGCCAAGGCCGAGGCGATCGACAAGGAAGCAAAATCCGGCAAGGATTTTGCGGCGTTGGCCAAGGCCGACTCCGACGATCTCGGATCCAAGGCGCAGGGCGGCGATCTCGGCTGGCTGGAGAAAGGAGTCACCGATCCGGCGTTCGAGAGCGCGCTGTTCGCCATGAAAAAAGGCGAGATTTCCGATCCGGTCAAATCCGATGAGGGCTATCACATCATCGAATTGCGCGACGTCAAGCCGGAACAGGTGCGCAGCTTCGACGAGGTCAAAGCCGAACTCGCCAAGAAATATTTGGAAGGCCAGCGCGAGCATGAGTACAGCGATATCTCGGGCAAGCTGACCGATGCGATCTATCAAGATCCGACGTCACTGACGCCGGCGGCGAAGTCACTGGGCCTGACCGTGCAGAAAACCGGATTGTTCGCGCGTACTGGCGGTACCGGAATTGCTGCCAATCCGGCCGTCGTCAAGGCGGCGTTTTCCAATTCCGTCCTCAGCGAAGGCAATACCTCGGATCCGATCGAACTTGGCACCGACCATATCGTCGTCGTACGCCTGGATCAGCACGTCAAATCGGTACCCAGGCCGTTGGATCAGGTACGGGAGGATATCCGCAAGATTCTGGTCGAGCAGCAGGTGGCCAAACAGGCGAAGGATCGTGCCGACACCCTTTTCGCACGCCTGCAGAAAGGCGAAAGTCTGGACAAGCTCGCCGATGAACTCAAGCTAAAACTGCAGGATGAGAAGGACATTGGCCGCAAGGCTGCAAACCTCGATGGCAAACTCGTCATGGAAGTGTTCAGTCTGGCGCGACCGCAAGCCGGCAAACCCGCGGTTGGCGAAGTGACGTTGCCGAACGATGCCTACGCGCTGGTCGCGCTCGATGCGGTAAAGGACGGTGAGCCGTCCAAGCTCGATCCGAAGAGCTTGGAGGCTGCACGCAACCAGTTACGTCAGGGCACAGGTAACGAGGCTGTACTTGGGTTCATCGCGAGCCTGCGCAAGAACGCCAAGATCGAGGTCAAGGAAAGCAATATGTAGGCTCGGATGGCGTGATCGTTACCCGCATAAAAAGGCCGCGTCACGCGGCCTTTTTCGTTGCTGAATGCTCGATCAGATTCCCGTCATTCCCAGAATGTTGTAGCCGGAATCGACGAAGGTGATTTCGCCGGTGATACCCGAGGCAAGGTCCGAGCAAAGGAAGGCGGCGGCGTTGCCGACTTCGTCGATACTGACATTGCGCCGCAAGGGCGAATTCTGTTCGACGTGATCGAGCATCTTGCGAAAATCCGCCACACCGGCAGCGGCCAGGGTCTTGATCGGCCCCGCCGATATTGCGTTGACGCGCGTGCCCTCGGGGCCGAGGTTGTAGGCGAGGTAGCGTACGCTGGCTTCGAGGCTGGCCTTGGCTACGCCCATCACGTTGTAATTGGCCATCGCACGATCCGCGCCGAGATAGGTCAAGGTCAGAATTGCGCCGCTGCGGCCTTTCATCAGCGGTCGCGCGGCCTTGGCCAGCGCCGACAGGCTGTAGCTGGAAATGTCGTGGGCGATGGCGAAATTCTCGCGCGTGAGATGATCGAGATAGTTGTCCTGAATGGCTTCGCGCGGGGCAAAACCGATCGAGTGCACGAGGATGTCGAATCCGTCCCAATGCTTGCCGAGATTGTCGAACAACTGCGTGATCTGCTCGTCGCTGCTGACATCGCAGGGCAACACGATATTCGAGCCGAAGGCATTGGCGGCTTCGTCGACGCGGCCCTTGAGCTTGTCGTTGACGTAGGTGAAGGCCAGTTGCGCCCCTTCGCGGTGCATGGCGTTGGCTATGCCCCAGGCGATTGAACGCTGACTGATGATGCCGGTAATCAACGCGCGCTTGCCGTGCAGAAATCCCATGTGGCCTCCGTTATTCTTGCAATCATCCGCAATTGCGAAAAGCAAAACGCGGCCGTTTGCGAGCCGCACTATTCGATGCAACAACGCGGGATTTTACCCGAGCGCGCCCTTCAAGTCAGTTCGCAGTCAGTTCGCAGCTGTAGCGGCAGCCGCTGCGGTCACCTGTCCACTGACGATGCCGGCAGGTGCGCGCAGATGCAGGTGTTGTCCAAGCCGCAGTGTCGCGTTGTGATTGAGTCCGTTCCAGCGCAACAGATCGTCCAGGCGAACATGCTGACGTTGGGCGATGGACCACAAGGTGTCACCGGAATGAACAATCACGATTGATGCCGACAGCGTCGCCGTTGTCTGCGCTGTGACGGCCACAGGCGTGGCGCCATCCTTGCTGCTGCGGCCAGGCAACAACAGATGCGTACCGGGTGTGAGTGCTGCATCCTTGTTCACGTTATTGGCCAGCGCCAGTACAGCGGGGTCGATATTCCCCGCGCTGGCAAGTACGCCGACGGTTTCGGTTTGCTTCAATACGACTTCATGCCAATCGCGCCAAGCCGACTGCGGAATCCCGGCCAGCGATTGTTCGAGCGACGATTTCTTCGAGGCCGGAACCAATAAGTGCCACGGGGCATCAGACATGCGCGGTTGCAAATAGCCTGGATTCAGTCGCTGCAGGCGCACTGCATCGACACCGGCCACGCGTGCAGCCAGGCGCAGGTCGATGGGCGCGGGGAAGTCGATCAGGGCTAGCTCGTCATTGGCTTGCGGGTTGGGTAGATCGACCTTGAAGCGCTCGGGATCGGATGCGATACAAGCCAGGGCCAGCAGCTTTGCCAAGTGCTCGTGAGTGCCCGGATTCAGGCGCAAGCCGGAAAGTTCGCTTGCAGTTAACTCGTTGCGATTGTTTCCGGCCAATTGCCTGACCCGGTATTCGCCCGCGTTGTACGCCATGTTGGCCAGACGCCAGTCGCCGAATTCGCGTTGGTAGCGCTGAAGCAGGTCGAGCGCGGCCGTGGTGGACGCATAGACGTCCAGACGTCCGTCATAATCATGGTTGATGCGCAATCCCGCCTCGCGGGCGGTATCTGGCATCAGTTGCCAGATACCGGCGGCGTGGTCGCCGCTGGACGCCAGCGGCGTGTAATTGCTTTCGAGGTAGGGCAGAAACGCGAATTCGCCTGGCAAATCCTGCTGTTCAATGCGATCGAGTACGACCAGCAGGAACGGCATCGCCTGGCTCAGAGAGGTACTGAATCCCGCCGGGCTTTCGGTATACCAGCGCGCCCAGTGTTGCACTGCCGGGTTGTAATCGCATCCGGGCATGACAAAACGTTTGCGCAGGCGTTGCCAAGGTGACAACTCGACCAGCGGCTCAGGTTGCAGCGGCGGCAACGGAGTTGCCGCAGGCGTAGCGTTGGGTGTGGCGAGTTCGGGCGCAGGCGCAGGCGCAGGTGCAAGTGGTGACGGACTCGGCCGTGACGGACTGACGCCGCAGGCGGCGAGCAGCAAACAGGCGGTTCCCAGGACGGAACAACCACCGCCGATCGCGGCCAGGCGCCAGTCGCGATGTATCTGGCGCTTCATGGGGCCTCGCATCGGCCAGGCCGGTACTTAGCAAGGGCAGCGGAATGCAAGGCGGTCATATGCTGGAATCGTCGCGCGACGCCCTCCCCGGCGAAACGGACGCGCACTATACCAGCTTGGCGCAGTCGAACAGCGGCGATCGATCGTGCGGCGCAACATGCCGGTTTACCAGGCACGGCGGTTTCGCGCACAATCACACTTCCCTGCTTGCTGTCATGCGCCAATGCCAGAAGATCCCAGCCGGTTCTACGCGAGTGCGCCGATTCAGGCGTTGCTCGCGCACGAATTGGCGTCGCTCGCTCCCGTGCTTTCCGGCGTATACGGCAACCACGGTCTGTTCGTGCGTGCGCACGCTGCTGCGCCTGTTGGATTGCCGCCGCATCTGCTCGGCGGGATCATTCAATTGGCGCCTACATCAGCAGGGTGGCTTGAAGGCAGTCTGCGCTGTGATCCGGCGGATCTGCCCTTTGCCAGCGAGAGCTTCAAGCTGCTGATCGTCCAGCATGCGTTCGAGCGCATCGATTGTGCGCAGCAGTGTGCTGTCGAACTGGTGCGGGTGCTGGCACCTGAAGGCGTGGCCCTGGTGCTGGGTTTTAATCCACTGGGTTCGTGGCGGCCGTGGCTGGTGACGAGACGATTGCGCGGCTGTCCGCATTTGCACCTGCAGTCGGCCTCTGCATGGCAGGAACTGTTCGCACGCGAGGGTGTGGATACCTTGCAAGTACGTTACCCCGGATGCCTGTGGCCACATGCTGGTGCTACGCGTGCCATTGACCAATCCCGGTCGCGACTCGCTTCGATGCTGGCCCGCTTCGGCAGCAGTTGGTTGTTGCTCGCACGCAAGCGCCGCAGCACGTTGACACCGTTGCGGCTGCGTTCGAATCAACGCGAACTGGCTTTGAATCCACACTTGGTGCCCGGTGCACGCCGGGAGTGCGCATGAGCACGCGCGCAGTCGCGCACAGCCAGATGGCCGATGTCGAGATATTTACCGATGGCGCCTGTCTGGGAAATCCCGGGCCCGGTGGTTGGGCGGCGTTGTTGCGCTACAAGACGCTGGAAAAGCCCATCTCAGGCGGCGAGCGCAATACCACCAACAATCGCATGGAATTGATGGCGGCGATCGCTGCGCTGGAATCGCTGCGCCGTGCGACCACGGTCTGCCTGACCACCGATTCGCAATACGTCAAGCAAGGCATCGAGTTGTGGTTGCCGCGTTGGCAGGCCAATGGCTGGCGCACTTCAGACAGGAAACCGGTGAAGAATCAAGATTTGTGGCAACGTCTGGCGGCGGCTGCCGCACCGCATCGCGTCGAATGGAAATGGACGCGCGGGCATTCCGGGCATCCCGAAAACGAACAGGTCGATAAACTCGCGCGCGACGCGGCGATCGCGATCATGGAGGAATGATGCGACAAATCGTGCTGGATACCGAAACTACCGGTCTGGAAGTCGCCAAGGGCCATCGCATTATCGAAATTGGCTGCATCGAGCTGGCCGAGCGGCGTGTTACCGGGCGCCGCTTTCATCGTTATCTGAATCCTGAGCGCGCAATCGACGAAGGCGCGCTCGCGGTGCATGGCATCAGCAGCGAATTCCTTGCCGACAAACCCCGCTTCGCCGAAATCGCTGCCGAGTTTCTCGAATTCATCGCTGACGCCGAACTGATCATTCACAACGCTGTGTTCGATGTGGCGTTTCTGGATGCCGAATTGACGCGAACTGATTCTGGCCTGGGGAGCATCGCCGCTCGCGCCGGCATACTCGACACCTTGACCCTGGCGCGCGAGAAGTTTCCCGGTCAGAAAAACAATCTCGATGCCTTGTGCCGGCGCCTGAACGTTGACAACAGCCATCGCGATCTGCACGGGGCTTTGCTGGATGCGCAATTGCTCGCCGAAGTGTATCTGGCGATGACCGGCGGCCAGGGCGATCTCGGGTTTGCCAATGCAGGCCCTGCGGGATCGGTGGAAACACGCGAGTATATGGTATCCGCCACGCGACAGCCGCTGCGCGTGCGCCTGGCCGATGCCGCGGAACTGGCTCTGCACGATGCACGCCTGACGCGGCTGGCGCAGGCGACGAAGGGGCATTGCCTGTGGCAGGAATGAAGGCATAACGATCCGGCCACGACTGCGGTATGATCAGGCCAGCGGATCCGCCAAGCTGGGGAGAACGGCGATGAAAGCGGTGCTTTGGACGTTGGTTTTGTTTGCCGCTGGTGCAAACGCGCAAACCGCCGTGGAGGCGATTGCGGCGCACAAGCACATGGGTGTGGCGAGTTGCAGCAACAGTGTTTGTCACGGTGCTTCGCAACCCTTCCGCGATTCCGATGTGATGCAAAACGAATTCGCCCTCTGGCAGGAATTCGACCCGCACGCAAAGGCTTATCACGTCCTCGAGCAACCCAGGTCGAAGGCGATCGCACAGAAACTCGGTCTGGGCGATCCGACCAAGGCGACAGTCTGTCTGGATTGCCATGCCGACAATATTCCAGCGGCGGATCGTGGCGAGCGTTTTCAGATTAGCGATGGCGTTGGCTGCGAGGCTTGTCACGGCGGGTCCGAGTTATGGCTGAATTCGCATGCCGACCGCAAGGTCACGCACGCGGACAATCTCGCCAAGGGCATGTATCCGACCGAAGATCCGCTCAAGCGCGCGCAATTGTGCCTGTCGTGCCATATGGGCGAGAAGGAACGCATGATCACCCACCGGATCATGGGCGCTGGACATCCGCGCCTGACGTTTGAGCTGGATACCTTTACCTGGCTGCGTCCGCACTACAAGATCGACGCCAACTGGATCAGGCGCAAAGGCGATTGGAATGGCGTGCGCGACTTGGCCGTGGGGGAGGGCGTTGCCGCCGAGAATCTGCTGAACCTGCTGCTCGATCCGAAAACCGGCTGGCAGGGCATCTTTCCGGAGTTGGTACTGTTCAACTGTCAGGCCTGCCACAAGTTGATGAAGGACAATAGTTGGGGTCCGCGTCAGGGTACGGGTCTGGGACCCGGCGTGGTGCGCTTGAACGACGCAAACCTGGTGATGTTCCGCTACGTGCTGGCGCCGGTGGACCCGGCCACAGCCAAGCGCGTATTCGAGCAGACGCGCGAACTGCATCGCGCGACCACGCAGAGCCGCGAGGCGACCTTTGCCGCCGCACGCACGTTGCGTGCGACGCTGGAAGAGTTGCTGCCGAAAGTTGCAGCCTACAACTACGATGCGTCGAGTCTCGATCCCATTCTGGCCAGCATGGTCGCCGACGGTGAGCGAGGCGAATTCCGCGATTACGTGGCGGCCGAGCAAGTATCGATGGCGGCCGAATCGCTGGTCATCGCGTTCGAGAACGATGGCAAACTCGACGCCGCCAAGGATGCGACGCTCAAGTCCCGGCTGGACAGCCTGTACAATACCGTCAAGGACGAAAACAATTACTCGATGGCGAGTTTCGTCGCCGCCCTCAAGAACTTGCGCAGCGCCGCGCCGTAGCAGCACAAAGCGCGGCAGTTGCCCGTCGTAGTGCCGCACACGTATTCTTGCCGCTGTGGCTTTGTGCCAACGTAATTCGCGTGCCATCGCAACGGCTGATTCCGCATGACCGAAAACGTCCAGATTCCCGGTTACCGTTTGATCCGAACGCTCGGTGAGGGCGGTATGGCGACGGTCTATCTCGCCATCCAGGAGTCGCTCGACCGTGAAGTGGCACTGAAGGTGATGTCGCCGGTGCTGGCGGCGAATGCCACGTTCTGCGAACAGTTCATGAAGGAAGGGCGGATCACCGCCAAACTGACTCACCCGCATCTGATGACGGTGCATGACATCGGCACTGATCACGGCGTCTACTATCTGGCCAGTGAGTATCTGCCGGCCGGAACCTTGCGCGAACGCATGGATCGGCTGAGCACATCCGAATCGCTCGAGATCGCACGCGATATCGCTTCGGGTCTGTCCTACGCGCACGAGAAAGGTTTCGTCCATCGCGATGTCAAGCCGGGCAACATCATGTTCCGTTCGAACGGCACTGCCGTGCTTGCGGATTTCGGTATTGCCAAGGCGATGAAGTCGGTAAGCGCGGCGACGATGGCAGGCAACGCGATTGGTACGCCGGATTACATGAGTCCGGAGCAGGCCCAGGCGAGCCCGGTGGATGGACGCTCGGATTTATACAGCCTCGGCGCCGTTTTGTACGAATGCTTGGCCGGGTATAAACCTTACAAGGCGCCGGATGCGTATGCAGTCGCCCTGATGCATGTCACCGAACCGGTACCCAAACTTCCGGAGAAGCTGGTCTGGTTGCAGCCGCTGATCGACGGTCTGATGGCGAAAAATCCGGAGCAGCGTTTCGCCACCGGAGATACCTTCATTGTTGCCTGCGATAAGCTGGTTCAGGACAATCCGCGGGCCTCGGCATCGGCGCACGAGCAACGCAGTGCGCGTCGGCGTGCAGTGAGTTCAGGTTCCGCATCGTCGGCTACCGCTATTTCCCAGCCGGTGCCAAAAATCGCACGTACGCCCAATTTACGTTGGGTGTGGGTGGCAGTTGCGTCAGTCGCCTTGGTTGTCCTTGCCGGTTTGGGTTGGCGCTGGATGCAGAGGCCTACATCTGCCGAAACTCCGCCAGCATCGGCCGCGGCAACTGCGCTGCCCAGCGCTGCTCCGCCGCCAGCCGAATTGCCAGGCGATAGTGCCGCGACTGCAGCACTCGCGAAACTCGATTTGCCGACTCTGCTTTCGCGCGGCGACGAATATCTCGCGTATGGGCAGAAGAATTACGGCGAAAAACTCGATTTTCCCGCCGGGGATAATGCCATCGACATATATCAGGAAGTATTGCAGCGCGATCCGGGCAATGACAGGGCGACAAAAGGGTTGGCCCAGATCAGCGCCTTCTTTGAGCAGGCGGCGAGTGGCGCACTCAGGAATGGTCTCTACACCGCAACCGACGAGTTCATCGGCAAGGGTTTGCGCGCCGATCCCAAGAGTCCCGCGTTGCTGAAACTGAAGACGGATCTGGCCAAAGCCGAACAGGGCGGATGAGCGCCGATACGATCGCGACTCAGCGGTTGCGGATCAGGATTACGGTGACGTTGTCGGAACCGCCGCCGTCGAGGGCTGCCAGGATCAGGTGATCAACGCATTCCTGGGCGGACAAATCCTTGCGCGCCAACACAGCAGCAATGTTCTTGTCGTCGACTTCTTCGGTCAAGCCATCCGAGCACAGCAGGATTTGCGTGTTGGGCGCGAGCGTGCCACGAATTGTTTCCACCCGCAGACTCTGCGGATCGGTGACGCCCAGCGCCTGGGTGACCACATTGCGGTGCGGATGCGTGCGCGCCTGCTCGTGCGTGATCGCGCCTTGCTGGATGAGTTCCTGCACGTAGGAGTGATCCTGCGACAGTTGCTTGAACTCGCCATTCCACAAATATACACGGCTGTCGCCGACCCAGCAGATTTCGTAATCGCAATCGCGCATGCGAATGGCGGCGATGGTCGTGCCCATGGGCAGCGCCTCGGCCTTCTTCGCCGAATGCTGGACGATTTCCTCATCGGCACGCTGTACCGCTTGTGCCAATGGCGCGCCTTGTCCGATTTCACGCACAACGGTGTCGCGCGCCAATGCCGCAGCCACTTCTCCGTGCTCGTGCCCACCCATGCCATCGGCGACCAGCCACAGGCCGAGTTCGGCATCAGCGTAGTAGGTGTCTTCGTTGTGTTCACGCCGCAAACCGACGTGACTGCGATGCCCGAATTCAATCATGCGTTGGCCGACCGGTAAGCTGCGGAGTCCCCGTGCGATTGCTTTAGCTCCCGCAGCGGTCTGGCCGTGTGCGGCATCCATAGCATGCCGCGCCAGTGGCAGCGGATGCAAGCGGCAAAGCCGCAGGTGCAGCGTTGCCCTTGCATGTTCAGAACTCGATGCGGATGCCGAGCGAGAAGCTATTCTCGTGTTCGCCGGAATAGCCGACCAGATGTTCCCAGCTTATGTAGGCCGAGCGGCCCTGCGGCAACACCGCGTTCAGCCCGATGCCGACATTGAAATAGTTCTGGTCGGGCGCCTGGTCGGTGATCACGATCGGCGTTTGCGTCGGATCGGCCAGGAAGCGGGTCACGATCACTTGCGGGTTGTCGCGGAAATCGTGATTCCACTCGAGCGTGGCATTCGGCACCAGCACACCCCAGTCGAAACTGGTGGTGTAGCTGAAACGACCGCCGATGACGCCCAGTTCGGAGATGATTGAACGCGAATCCACCGAGGTCACCAAGCCCGCTCCAGGACTGTTCGGTTCATCCGGTGACTCGCTGAATCCATCCAGGTTCAGGTGCGTATAGACGCCGCGCAGATAGGGGCTGACTGCCCACGCGCCCCAGTTGAAGTCCTTGCCGATTGCCAGTGCGAGCGATGCCTGCTGGCCGCCGGGCGAAGCGCTGGCCGACTCGTTGACTGTGGTCGTTCCACCCGACAGGCTGGCGATCTGATAGGCGATATTGCGCGTCAGATCGTAATCCAGCCAGTCGACTATCGCGGATCCTTCGACATAGAAATCGTTGTTGTGGTACCAGGTGAAATAACCGTTCAGGCTGTAGCCGTCGACATCGACACTGCCGGCGTTCAAATCGAGACCTGAATTGTTCTGGTCGTAACCTGCCGCCACGCCGGCAACGAAGGCATCACTGAAACGATAGTCGACGCCTGCGGTGAGCGAAGCATTGTGGAAATCGAATCCGGGGCTGGAGCCGGTCGCGCTGAAGCCACCGCGGTCGACCATGCCGGTGGCGAAGAAGCCCCAGCGATCGAAATCTGCACCCGCTTCATCGTTCTGTTTCGGGTCTTTGAGGAACAGATTGCCCAGCATCGCCAACGGCAGGCTCTGACCGTCTTCGCTCACGGTCAGGCCATTGATGCTCATGCCCTGTGCACCTTGGCGCAACTCGGCCAAGCGCGTATTCAAATTGCCATACTGGCCCAACTGCACGCTGTTGGCCAACTGATTCTGCGGCAGGTTCTTGTTGCTGAGCATCTGATTGAGTGCATTCGATACCTGCCCCGGATCACTGTTGGCTCCGACCACAAGTTCTGAACAGCGTTGCAGTAAATCCGTCTGCGCCGGTGTCAATTGTGCAGATGGCATTGTAGCCAGTGCGGGACAGGCTTTGTCGATGGCACCAGCGACGGCAATCTGGGTTGGTGTCAACGCTGGCAAATTGGCCACGCCATTGTTGAAGGTAAACGTCAGCGGCGACACACCCGTGGCACCGGCCAGTTGTGCGGTCACCGAATAACTGCCCGGCAAGACGACGGTGACCTGGTTCTGCGATTGGCCATTGGCTCCGGTGGACGTGCTCGAATTTGCCAGTGAGGCCGCGGAACTCGACGCGCTCCACTGCACAACAGCCCCGTTGACTGGCTGGCCTTGTGCATTGACTAGCTTGACTACCAACGGTTGCGAGGTCTGTTTTGGCGTCAATGCCTGATTATTGCCTGAGACGATGGTGAACTGACTGCCGCTGGCTACGGATGCGCTGGCAATCTCCGAAAAAACGATATTGCCTACGCCGGAAATCGAAGCCGTGATCGTGTTGAGCCCGGGACCCGGACCGAGCGTGAATGTATTGCTTGCGTTGCCGTTGGCATCCGTCATCGTTGCCAGTGCCCCGAGCGTACCGCCGCCCTGACCCACACCCCAACTCACCAGAACTCCGGGTACGCCTTTGCCGGCCGAGGTGATCTGCACCACCAGAGGTTGCAAGGGAGTGCCGGGACTGGCGCTTTGATTGTTGCCGCTGCCGAGAATGAGATTCGCTGTCGAGGGAATAGCAGTCGCTGAGAAACTTGCCGTCGCGTTACCCATGCTGGGAACCGTGGCGGTTACCGTATTTGCGCCTGGGTTGGGTCCAAGCGTCAAGGTATTGCTCGATGTGCCGCTGGCGCTGGTCGTCGTGGTTGTCGTGACCAGTTTGCCGCCACCTTGAGTCACGCTCCAGTTGACTGTCACCCCGCTCAGACTCTTGGCCAGACTGCTGGTCGCGGGTGCAGTGAGCTGAATCTCGAAGGGTTGCAAGACGCTGCCAACTATACCGACTTGACCGTTGCCGCTTGCGATTCCGACACCTGCGTTGACGGCAGTTGCGGTGAAATCCACATTGACTGTGCCCACGCTTGCCTGAATCGTGACTGGACCCGGGCTGCTGCCATAGGTGAAGTTGATCGATGCCTGTCCGCTACTATCGACTGGCGTGGACGTGGCGCTCAAGATTGCCTGACCGCTGATGACGCTCCAACTGACGGCCTGGCCCGATGGGTAGCTGCCGGCTGGCCCCAGTTGCACCACAAGGGGTGAATCTGCCTGTGTACTGACGGCACCGGATTGGCCATCACCGGAAATCTTTTGCAAGGTAAGAGTTGAACCCACGATGGTCAAACGAAATAGTCTGGATTTACCAACAGAGCAAGATGAGCAGCTCGCGCTCACCACCACCGGGCCCGACGTAGCGCCAAGAAGGATCGATACCTGGCCTTGGCTGGGGTGAGTGGAACCACCGGAGCCCAACCCCACATTTTCGGTATAGTTTTGTGACTGGTTTTCCGCGAATGTCGCCGTGCCACTCGTTATCGACCACTGGATCGGAATCGTGAACGGGCCGTCGAACCCTTCTCCGGGGGTAAGACTGATAACGAGCGGCTGTGCCAGGGCCGTATTCGGGGCTCCGCTTTGCGGGGTTCCGCTGACGATATCCATTTCCAGGTAAGGCGGCTGTGCCGTGACGGTTTCATTGAATGTCACCGTGTTTTGCGGGCCAGTGCCGGTACAACCCGCGGCGCAGGTCGCTGTCACCGACAGCGGGCCAACCGTCCCGTGGAGATCCAGATTAACGCTGGAGGTCGTGCCCGCAGTCGTCGTGAGTGTTTGGGTCTGGGTTGTTGTACCGGTGTTCTGAAAAGAAGCATCGCCGTTGACTTGCCAATTCAGTGTCACAGCGCCGGCTCCGGAAAATCCAACGGTCAGCGGATTGAGTTGATTGTACGTTTGACCGCTTTGGTTATTGCCGCTGACGATGGAAATCAGGTTTGACGCAGGCGTGATGGTTTCGGTGAAACTGATGATCCCAGTTCCAGTGCAGTTGGAACAGGCGGCCGTAAGCGTGACCGTTCCGGTAGTGCTGCCGAGTTGCAGATGCACTGATGAGTTGCCGCCGGTTGTGGGTACCGTGGCAGTGTAGGTACCACTACCACTTTCCACGAAAGTTGCACTGCCGCTCTGGATTGTCCAATACACATTAGGGTCCAACGAGTCAGCGGAGAGCGAGACAGTCAAGGGACTGGCCAACTGCGTATTGGCCGCGCCACTCTGGTTGTTGCCGCTGACATACGTAATGGTTTGCGCAAATACGGCATGCGCTGGTCCGCAAATCATCAAAGCCAGCAGGAGTAATTTGCTCGTTGTGGAACGTAGTACTGCCACAACACAATCGAGTGCCGGTTTCATGCCCCTGTCCTCCCCTAGGCGGTTTATACTGAAGTATAGCCGCAAATTGTCCGCAAGCATCTGCTGAATATAGCGAGGGGATTATATGATGCATTTCGCCATGAACCCGGTCCGGAAAATCAGTCCGTTTCCACTCTTGGTGGCGATGTTCCTGGTCGCGGTCACTGGCATCTCGACGCCTGCCACGCGGGCGTCGGCCACAGTGCAAACGCGCAATCCGGAGGATTTCCTGATTGTCGATTGCCTGCTGCCGGGCCAAGTGCGCAAGCTGGGACGTTCTGCCAGTTTCATGAGCGCGCGCCGGCCGATTCGTACGACCCAGGCCGATTGCGAAATCCGTGGCGGCGAATACGTTTCCTACGACCGCGCCAATTACCAGACGGCGCTCAAGGTCTGGATGGGGCAGGCGCAGGAAGGCAACGTCGATGCGCAGAACTACGTCGGTGAAATCTATCTCAAGGGGTTGGGCACCGAGCCGGACTATGCGCAGGCGCGCGAGTGGTTCGAGAAGGCTGCTGCGCAGGGTTCCAAGCGTGCGCGCATCAACCTCGGCTATCTCTACGAGCAGGGACTGGGCGTGGACAAGGACATGGCCAAGGCGCTGAATCTCTACCGTGAAGCCTCCGGCATCAGCAATGACAATCTGGTTTTCGCCTCCACGGTAACCGCCGAAGTGCAGGAAGCAAAAACCGAGAGCGCATCGTTGCGCGAGCAGCTTTCCAGCGAGCAGGAAAAATCCGCGCAGTTGCGCGCGCAGGTCGGCCAGTTGAAATCGGAATTGCAGCAAAAGCAGCAAAATTATCAAAAGTCGCAAAGTGAACTGAACGACGTGCGCAGCAAGCTGGATGCGGAACAGGCCAAGGTGGGAGCGGACAGTGATCCGAAGTACACAAAACTCAAGGCCGACGAACAGGCACACGAACGCGAATTGGCCGACAAGCAGCAGCTGCTTCAGAACGACCAGCAAGCCAACGCCAAGCAGTTGGCCGACGCCGAAGCACAGATCGCAAAACTCAAGGCGCACGAGCAGGAATTGCTGGCGAAACAATCGTCGCCGGACAACGACAAGGATTTGACCGCACTGCGCATGTCCGCGGCGCAGATGGACACAGCCTTGCGCGATGGCCGCCAACGCACGCAGCAGTTGCAGCAACAGATGGCACAGAACGAACAGCAACGCCAGGATGTTCAGGCAAAATTCGATCAGGCTCGCGTCGATCTGGCGCGCGAGCATGCGCAGAACGAAGACGCGAAGCATCTGCTCAAGTTGATGGAAGCCCAGCTTACGGAGAAGCGACAGGAACTGGCCAACCAGCGCAACCAGATGGCCAGTTTGCAATCGAAGATCGATGGCGACAGGATTGCGTCGCTGCCGCCGGGATACGCGACTGCCAGCACGACGGGTAATCTGCGTGTGGAAATCCTGCAGCCGGCCTTGACTATGACTCGTGGTCTGGACAAGCCCGCCGCATCAGTGCCGCCATCACAGGATGGCATGGAAGTCATCGGCCGCGTGCAGGCACCGGCAGGTCTGACCTCGCTAAGCCTCAACGGCCAGACAGTCAGTGTCGACGCCGGCGGACTATTCAAGACCCACGTGGCCGTCACCGGTGCCAATACCGCGGTGACCGTATCGGCGCTGGACAAGAGTGGCGGCAAGGCAGTGCTGGATTTTGTTTTGCTGCCGGGTCCCGGAAGCAAGGATGTCGCCCGTTCGGCGAATACACCGCACATCGACGCACTGCCGCACGGCGTCAAGCTCGGTAAGTACTATGCGCTGGTCATCGGCAACGATACCTATGCCGCGTATCCCGGACTCAAGAGCGCGGCCAATGACGCCACGGCGATTGCCGGCGTACTGAAGTCGCGCTACGGCTACGACGTGCGCTTGCTGACCAATGCCAATCGTTTCGAGATGCTTTCCGCGCTCAACGATATGCGTGAGCAACTCAAGGACAACGATAATCTACTTGTATACTATGCCGGTCACGGTGAAATCGACTCCGCGCACCAAGGCTACTGGCTGCCGGTAGATGCGCAAGCCAACCAGCCGAATAGCTGGATTTCGAATCGCGCCGTCAGCGACATCCTGACGACGATGGACGCCAAGCATGTTCTGGTGATCGCCGATTCCTGCTATTCCGGCACTATGACGAGTTCTTCACTCGCGACTTTCGGCGGCGGTATGCCGGTGAGTGCCTGGGGTGACTGGGTCAAGACGATGGTCGATGGCCGTTCGCGCACCGCACTCACGTCGGGCGGTGTGCAACCGGTTGCCGACGCGGCAGCCAACAGCGAGCATTCGGTCTTTGCCAGTGCGTTGCTCGCGGTGCTCAACAACGACAATCAGTTGCTGACTGGCCAACACCTGTTCCGCGAAGTCGCCGCGGGTATGGCGCTGCGCAGCGCCAATGCCGGCCTGCAACAGGCACCGGAATACGCACCGATCCAGTTCGCCGGGCACGAAGCCGGAGAATTTTTCTTGATGCCGAGCAAGATCGGCTGATATCTCCGATCGAAATTTTTTGCCAGTGCGTTGTGATGGTGCGCAGACAGTCAGGCAAGCGGACGTGACTTCGCTGGTGTAACGCGACCTCGCGGTGACGCCATTTTTCCCAGCGCCTTGCCGATCAGGCCAAGCGAGCTTTTCACGGCTGCGAGCGACCACATGAAAATCCGGCGCTCGTCGATGCCGGTGAATGAACGCAGCACGTCGGGCATGCCGCCGATTGGCGCCTCGCGCAGCCGCGCCACGGCTTGAGCGCGTTTGCCAATGGCATAGGAGACGGTTGCGTTGGCAAATGCTGACGACACGATCGCGCCGATCGGCAGTACGCGCCGCGTGACCATGCTGCCGGCACGGCCCAAGGCGCGCCGCAGCATGCTGCGCACAAAGGCGTCGCCCGCGGCACTGGCGCCGGTTCCGACCAAGAGCACTTTGTTCACAAGTGTACTCTGCGCTGCCGCGGGCAGGTGCAAGCCGTACAGAGCGAATGTTTCGTCGATCAGTTCGCGCTGGACCGCCGCGAGAAAGGCGGCATCGAGCAATTCGCCGAATACCAGCCCGAGCACGCGCCGCAGACCGGGAATCGATTCGCTTGCGGCCGTCAGCGCACCGATGCCGGCGGCGCGCAGGCACTTGCGTCGCAGCAGTGCGATGAATTGGGCGTCAGCAGATTTCGCTGCGAGCCTTCGCGGGTTGCGCGGCGATTGCGCAGGCTGGCGTCGGCGGCCGATGATTCTCATGCAGGCATGCTATCAGCTTGCACGGCTGCGCCGTCGGAGGCGATCTTGCGCTATCCTGTGCGCTTCTGCGGAATCGCACTATGCACGCACTCAATCCTCACGATACCATCCGTGCGGTCGTGTTTGACAGCGACTGCCTGCGTCTGCTCGACCAGCGGCGCTTGCCGTTTGTGGAAGAGTATCTGCAATGCCGTAGTGCGGATGACGTGGCTGCGGCAATCCGCGATCTGGCCGTCCGCGGAGCGCCCGCGATCGGCATCGCTGCAGCATGGGGTGTGGTGCTCGAAGCGCAACGCACGATGGCAGCGGGGCAGCCGGTTTCCGTAGCGACACTGGCGGCAGTGTTCGAGCATCTGAATGCGGCACGGCCGACGGCGGTGAATCTTGCCTGGGCACTGGCGCGCATGCGCGCGGTGCTGGCGCGCTCGCCCGTGGATCCCGTCGCCGCGTTAATGGCCGAAGCGCAGGCGATTCAAGAGCAGGACCTCGCTGCGAACCGGCACATGGGTGAGTTCGGTGCGAAACTGCTCGGAAAAGGAGTCGGTGTGCTCACGCATTGCAACACCGGCTCGCTGGCCACCGCGGGTTTTGGCACGGCGCTAGGCGTCATTCGCGCCGGCTATGCGCAAGGCAAGATTACACGAATATACGCGGGCGAGACGCGGCCCTGGCTGCAGGGCGCACGTCTGACGATGTGGGAGCTGACGCGCGACCGCATTCCGGCAAAGCTCATCGCCGATTCGGCTGCTGCACATTTGATGAAGTCAGGAATGGTGCAGTGGGTCATCGTCGGCGCCGACAGGATCGCCGCCAATGGCGACACGGCGAACAAGATCGGCACCAGTCAACTCGCAATCGTCGCGCGTCATTACGGAGTCAAATTCATGGTTGTCGCGCCGGCATCGACCGTGGATATGGCAACGCCGGATGGTGCGCATATTGAGATCGAGCTGCGCGATCCGGCCGAACTGCTGAACTTCGGCGGTCATCGCAGCGTGGTTGAGGGAGCGGATGCGTGGAATCCCGTCTTCGATGTGACCGCGGCGGAGCTGATCGATGCCCTGGTCACCGAGCGCGGCGCAATCGAGCGGCCGGATCGCGCAGCGATGCAGGCAGCATTTTCCTCGCCGCCACTTCCCGCATGAAAGCCACAATACGTCAGTTGGCGATGTTCTGCGTCGGCGGTGTGCTCGGTTTCATCGTCGATGCAGGCGTGCTGCAACTGCTTGTGATTGGACTGCACTGGGATCGCTACAGCGGCCGCTTAATTTCTTTCCTTGCTGCGGCCACGGCAACCTGGATATTCAATCGTCATTACACCTTCCATGGCCCGCGGCGGCACAGTCTGGTCGGCGAATGGGCGCGCTATATCCTTGCCATGAGCGCCGGTTTCGTCTGCAATTTTGCCGCGTATTCGGCCTTGGTATACTTTTACAATATCGACCGGCAGTGGCTGATTCTCGCCGTCGCCGCGGGTTCGATTGCCGGCCTTGGCGTCAACTACACGGCCTCGCGCTATTGGGTTTATCGACATCCTGCGCGTCCCGCGCCTGCACCCGGCCAGGGTGAGTGACAGCTATCCCGCTGTGAGCACCGGCACTGTTGCAGAAAACGGCTCCGCAACAGCGAAAATCGAGTGCCAGAACCGCGTTGCCACGGTCTCCGATGTGGTAGAATTTACCTCTTGCGAAGACCCTCGTGGATGCCCGCGCAACACGGACATCCGGCACCGTTATAAACCAGGAAAAACTGCTGATGGCTGAGCTGGCCAAAGAAGTCATTCGCGTCAATATCGAAGACGAAATGCGGCAGAGTTATCTCGATTACGCCATGAGCGTGATCGTTGGCCGCGCCCTGCCGGATGTACGCGACGGCTTGAAGCCGGTACATCGTCGCGTGCTGTTCGGAATGCACGAAGCGAACAATGTCTGGAACCGCGCCTATGTGAAATGCGCACGCGTGGTCGGCGAGGTGATGGGTAAATTCCATCCGCACGGCGATGCCTCGATTTACGACGCGCTCGTGCGCATGGCCCAGGATTTTTCACTGCGTTATCCGCTGATCGATGGCCAGGGCAACTTCGGCTCGATTGACGGCGACACCGCGGCGGCCATGCGCTACACCGAATGCCGATTGCAGCGCCTGGCCGCAAGTCTGCTCGCCGATATCGACAAGGAAACCGTCGACTTCGTGCCGAACTACGACGAAAAGGAACTCGAGCCGAGCGCGTTGCCGGCGCGAGTGCCGAATCTGCTGGTCAATGGCTCGGCCGGTATCGCCGTAGGCATGGCAACGAATATCCCGCCGCACAATCTGAGCGAAGTGATCGAGGCGACGATCGCCTTGATCGACGATCCGGCGCTGGGCATCGAGGTGTTGATGCAGCACATTCCCGGACCGGATTTTCCGACGTCGGGGATCATCAACGGTGCCGCCGGAATCGGTGAAGCCTATCGAACCGGGCGTGGCCGTATCCTGGTACGCGCCAAGGCCGATATCGAGACCGACGACAACGGCCGCGAGACGATCATCGTCAGCGAGCTGCCGTATCAGGTGAACAAGGCGCGCCTGATCGAGAAGATCGCCGAGTTGCACAAGGAAAAGAAGATCGAGGGCATCAGTGCGGACGGTTTGCGCGACGAGTCCGACAAGGATGGCATGCGTATCGTCATCGAGGTGCGCAAGGACACGATGGCCGACGTGCTGCTGAACAACCTGTTCCTGCAAACCCAGATGCAGGTCACGTTCGGCATCAATATGGTTGCCCTGGTCGACGGCCAGCCACGGCTGCTGAACCTGAAGGAAATTCTCGAAGCCTTCATTCGCCATCGCCGCGAGGTCGTTACCCGGCGCACGATTTTCGACCTGCGCAAGGCGCGTAGCCGCGCACATATCCTCGAAGGCCTGACTGTCGCGCTGGCCAATATCGATGCAATGATCGAATTGATCAAAACGTCGCAAAGTCCACAAGTAGCAAAAGAACGCATGCTGGCGCGGCAGTGGGAACCAGGCCTGGTACGCACCTTGCTGGCCGCTGCGGGCGCGGGTGCTTCACGCCCGGAAGATTTGCCGGACGCGGTCGGTCTGGGCACGGACGGCTATCAGTTGTCCGAGGCGCAGGCCAAGGAAATTCTCGAGATGCGCCTGAACCGCCTTACCGGGTTGGAGCAGGAAAAGCTGTCCGACGAATACAAGGAACTGCTCGACGAGCATTGTCGAGCTGATTTCGATCCTGGAGAATCCTGACAAGCTGCTGCGTGTGATCCGCGAAGAACTCGTCGCGTTGAAAGAAGATTTTGGCGACGCGCGCCGGACTGTGATCCAGCGCAGCCAGGAAGATCTCGATGTACTCGATCTGATTGAGCCGGAGGACGTGGTCGTCACCTTGTCGCATGCTGGTTACGCGAAGCGCCAGCCCGTCAGTATCTATCGAGCGCAACGGCGTGGCGGCAAGGGCCGCTCTGCCACGGCGATGAAGGAAGAGGATTTCGTCGAGCGGCTGTGGGTCGCCAATACTCACGATACGTTGCTGGCATTCACCAGCAGCGGCCGGGTGCTTTGGCTGAAAGTGTACAAAATTCCCGATGCCAGTCCCGGTGCCCGCGGCAAGCCGATCGTCAACCTGTTGCCGTTGGAAGCTGATGAGAAAGTGCAGGCCGTTTTGCCGGTGCGCGAGTTCCCGGACGACCGTTATGTGTTCTTTGCCACGCGCAAGGGCACAGTAAAGAAAACGCCGCTATCGGATTACTCGCGGCCGCGCACAAACGGCATACGCGCGATCGACCTTGACGAAGGTGATGGTCTGGTTGACGTGGCCATTACCGATGGTTTGCGCGACGTGCTTCTGTTCGCCAGCAACGGCAAGGCAGTGCGTTTCTCCGAGAGCGAAGTGCGGCCGATGGGGCGCACCGCGCACGGTGTGCGTGGTATCCGTCTCGCCACCGGTGCGCACGTCGAATCGATGATTATTGGAGAAGGCGAGGGCGACATCCTGACCGCCACCGCACGTGGTTTTGGCAAGCGCACGGAATTGTCCGAATATCCGCGCAAAGGCCGCGGCACGCAGGGCGTGATCGCGATCCAGTGTTCGGATCGCAATGGTGCACTGGTCGGCGCGGTGCAACTTGACGACGCGCACGAACTGATGCTCATTTCCAATCAGGGCACCCTGGTGCGCACGCGTGCTGCGGAAGTCGCGCGGGTCGGCCGCAATACCCAAGGCGTAACCCTGATTCGCCTGCCAGCGGAAGAATCGCTGGTCGGTGTCGTGCGTGTGGAATCACTCAGCGCGGAGGATGAGTCCACGTCAGAGATTGACTCGGATTTGGCTGATGCGGGCGCATCGGACGCGTGAGCGGTTTTGGGGTTTTTCACTACAACAACTCAAGGGAGGCTGGAATGTTCAAGAAGGGTTACATAGTTGCTGCTGTGATTGTATCGGCCGCTTTGTCGGCGTGTTCGATCACGCATCCGATTGCCAGGGACTATCCGCAATATCTGTCAAATAATTCATCCGCGGATATAGGAAGCACCAAGCTCGAGTACCGGCTACACGCTTACACCAGCGACCGTATCGCACCACTACGAATTTCGCGCGGTTATGACGGGTGCCGCAAATCTGTGGGTCGTCGAATTTGGCCAGATGCTTGACCAGACCCTGCAGTCAGTTGAAGTGCAGCGCGCTTTCGGTAAGTTGATCAAGGGTGATGATGTCGATGGAAATGACCTGATCTTCGATTTGCAGAAATACACGTTCACTGATTTTGCCGCACATGTCGAACTGCGTGTGACGTATCGACACACCGGACAAAATATTTTCAGCAAGACATACGTTGCCGACGGGAAAAGTCAGGGCGGAAAAATGTTTTTCGCCGGGGCATTCGGCATGAAGAACGCGATTCAGCAATCGACCAAACTGGCACTGGACGAGATTCTCGGCAAGCTGATTGTCGATCTGAATACACCACGATAACGGTACGGGCCCGGCTCGCGGCTAACGCCAGCAGGGCTGTACCCCATCAGCCAAGTGCCGCCAGCATCGCATCCGCCGCCGACACCTTGAACTCGCCCGGTGCCTCGACATGCAGTTGCTTGACGATGCCGTCTTCGGCGTACAGCGCGAAACGCTTGCCGCGCATGCCCAAGCCGAATGCGGTGCCGTCCATTTCCAGTCCCAGGGCTTTCGAGAACGTGCCATTGCCATCGGCCAGCATCCATAGGCCTTCGGGTACTTTCTGATCCTTCGCCCAGGCGTTCATCACGAAGGCATCGTTGACCGCGATGCAGGCGACATCGACGCCCTTGTTTTTGAACTCAGCCAACTTTTCCACATATCCCGGAAGATGCTTGGCGGAGCAGGTCGGTGTGAAAGCGCCCGGAACCGAAAACAGCACGACTTTCTTGCCCTTGAAGATTTCATCGGTATTGATGGCCTGTACGCCATCCTTGAGATAGTTCAGCGTGGTGTTGGGAATGCGGTCTCCGACTTTGATCGTCATGGCAATGTCCTCGTGGGGAATCGGTAGTGCCCGGCCGGGCACCATGGATGAATGATAAGCCTTGTGCGTGTCTGCGCACACTCTTGAAATCGCATGTCCTGCCACTATCTATTTGCGCATACGGGCCGCACGTGCCCGGCAACGATCTGGAGTGAACATGACCATTACTCATTACTACCCTTGGGCGCAGGCGCATCGCTTTCACCGCGATATCCGGCTGAACAACATCCGGCACGCGTTCGGCCATTTTTTCAACGACGATGCCGACGTTTCCGGTGCCGCGAGCGGTGAATGGACGCCGCGCGTGGATGTCCGCGAAGAAGACCAGCGTTTTGCGATTCTTGCCGATATTCCCGGCGTCGACCCGAAAGATATCGACATCAGCATGGACAAGGGCGTGCTGACGATCAAGGGCGAACGCAAGTCGGAAATCAACGCAGAGAACGGCAAACAGACGCGAGTCGAGCGCCTGTACGGCTCGTTCCAGCGCAGTTTCACGCTGCCCGATAGTGCCGACGCGGATGGCATCACCGCGAACGGCAAGCACGGCGTGCTGGAAATTTCGATTCCGAAAAAGCCCGAAACCACGCCGCGCCGGATCAATATCAATCATTGATTCGTCATTTTGCGACTGGCCCGCGGTCGGCTCCGTCGACTGCGGGCTTTGTTTTTTGGCGCCAAGCGACGATCATTGATGCTGCTCGTCGCCGGATATGAGTGACACGACCATGCAGTTCAAAGATTACTACGACATTCTCGGGGTAAAGCCCGAAGCCAGCGAGGCGGAAATCAAATCGGCCTACCGCAAGCTCGCGCGCAAATATCATCCGGATGTGAGCAAGGAATCCGGGGCCGAGGAAAAGTTCAAGGCCGCGAATGAAGCCTACGAAGCACTGAAGGACCCGGCCAAGCGCCGCGCTTACGATCAATTGCGCGCCAGTGGTTACCGGCCCGGCGACGATTTCCGGCCGCCGCCGCATTTTGGTGAAGGCGCGGGTTTCAATACCGAGGATTTCGGTGAGGAAGGCGCCTTCAGCGATTTCTTCGAATCGCTGTTCGGCCGCGGCGCCGCGCGTGGCGGGCGTGCCGGGCCGCGGCGTGGGCGTGACGTGCAGGCGCGTATCGAGATTCCTCTCGCAACGGCATTCAGCGGTGGTCGCGAACGCATCAGCTTGCGCGATCAGAATGGCAGTGAACGCGCGCTCGACGTGAAAATTCCTGCCGGGATATTGCCGGGACAGCATATCCGTCTCGCGGGGCAGGGTTCGCCTGGTGCTCAAGGAGGGCCGGCCGGCGATCTGATGCTCGAAATCGCGATCCGCGACGACCCGCGTTTCCATCTGGAAGGTCGTGATGTGCATCTGGCTTTGCCGATTGCACCGTGGGAGGCAGCGCTGGGTGCAAAGATTACGGTGCCAACGCTGGGCGGCGATGTCGAACTGAAGATTCCCGCGGGTTCGGATTCAGGCAAACGCATGCGCCTGCGCGGTCGCGGCATGCCGGGGCGTACGCCGGGCGATCAGTTCGTTACTCTGGAAATCCACGCTCCGCCTGCGAAAACCGAGGCGCAGCGCAAGCTCTACGAGCAAATGGCGAAAACCTTCGCCTACGACCCGCGGCATGTAACCGCCTGAGCGCGTGCTGGTGCAGCGCTATGCCGCCGGCAAGAGCTTCTTGATGGTCTGCACCAGATCGCCTTCGTTCACTGGTTTGGTGACATAGGCCTTGGCGCCCTGACGCATGCCCCAGACGCGGTCGGTTTCCTGGTCCTTGGTGGTGACCAGAACGATCGGGATGTGGCTGGTCCTGGCGTCCTTGGCGATCGTGCGCGTGGCCTGAAAGCCGTTGAGATTCGGCATGACCACGTCCATCAGGATCAGATCAGGGACTTCGCGTTTGGCGACTTCGACTCCCGCCGCGCCGTCCTCGGCGGTGATGACCTGATGGCCCATCTTTTCGATGATGCGTTTCAAGCCGACCAGTTGCGACGGCGAATCGTCCACAATCAGAATGCGCGCCATAGAAATCCCTAACCCCCTGCATGCCGCTCGTGCGGACGCCGCATTCTAAGGCCCACGGGCGCGCAGGCCAACTGGTTATGCAGGATCGGATCTCCGGAACTGTGACGCAAGTCGAAAAGCCGTTGGGCGAATTATTAAAAATTCGCTATGCAACATTGAATTGAATGCTGAAGCTCAGGTGAAATCGAGAAACGGTTCAGACCTGATCAGAATTTGACCACGCTGCGCCCGAACGAGCCGCCGGACAACATTGTGTCGAAAACACCCGGCAATTCCTCCAAGCCGACTTCGCGCGTGACGATGCGGTCGAGGTGCGCCGGCTTCCAGTCTGCAGCCAGCCGCTCCCAGATGGCATCACGGATTGCGCGTGCCGTACCGGCCGAAGCTATCCCGAGCAGACTCACGCCACGAAGAATGAACGGCATCACCGTGGTCTGCAATTCCGGCGCGGCGGCCAAGCCGCAACTGGCGATATTGCCGTAGGGCTGGATCACGCGGGTCAGTCCGGAAAGCATGTCGCCACCGACGTTGTCGATGGCGCCGGCCCAATGCGTCGTTTCGAGCGGCCGTTGGCCCCAGTACAGATCCTTGCGCGAGATGCACTGCTTCGCGCCGAGTGCGATCAGATCGTCGAAATGTTCGATCTTGCCGCTGATTGCATGCGCCTCGAAACCGGCACGGGTGAGGATATCGATTGCCAGCGAGCCGACACCGCCGGTCGCGCCGGTAACGACGATCGGACCCATCTCCGGTGTCTGTCCATTTTGCTGCATTCTGTACAATGACAACGCGGCAGTAAAACCGGCGGTGCCGAGTATCATGGATTCGCGCAAGGTCAATCCGGCCGGCAGCGGAATCGTCCATTTCGATTCCAGCCGCGCAAATTCCGCATAGCCGCCATCGCGAGTCTCGGACAGGCCGCAACCCGTACACAGTACCTGATCGCCTTCCTTGAACTGCTGAGTCGGTAGAAGCGGCCACGTAACCCGCAACGTCGATGCCGCCGTTGAGCGGCGACTCGCGCAGGATTTTTCCCTTGCCGGTTCCGGCGAGCGCATCCTTGAAGTTGACGCTGGAGTAGGCGACCTTGACCACGACTTCGCCGGGCGAAAGATCGTCCACGCGCATCTGCTCGATTCCGGCGCGATAGTTGTCACGATCGGCGTGGATGCGGAAGGCGCGGAAGGATTCGGTAATGTTCATTCTTTTTGCTTGTCATTCCGGCAGGGAATGCCGGAATCCAGATCACATGGACGTGGCTCGTTTCAAGGTTGCCATCCATGGCGACCTAGATTCCGGCATTCCCTGCCGGAATGACGTTGGCGCCTTAATTCGCCTTGTGTATCGCCCGCTTGTCCACCGAAAGCGCCGCTTCATGCACGGCTTCGCTCAAAGTCGGATGCGCGTGGACGATGCGGGCGAGATCCTCGGACGAGCCGTGGAATTCCATCGCCACGACGGCTTCGGCAATGAGTTCAGACACCACCGGGCCGACCATGTGCACGCCGAGGATGCGGTCGGTTTCGGCGTGGGCGATCACCTTGACCTGACCCGCGGTTTCGTTCATGGCGACGGCACGGCCGATGGCGGCAAATGGGAAAGTTCCGGTTTTATACGGAATGCCGGCGGCCTTGAGTTCTTCCTCGGTCTTGCCGGCCCAGGCGATTTCCGGTTCGGTGTAGATGACCCACGGAATCGTCTCGTAGTTGACGTGTCCGGCCTTGCCGGCGATCAGTTCGGCAACGGCAACGCCTTCCTCGGAACCCTTGTGCGCGAGCATCGGGCCGCGCACGCAATCGCCAATCGGCCCAGATGCCTTCGACGCCGGTCCAGCAGTGTTCGTCGACAGCGACGCGGCCACGCTCGTCGAGCTTGACGCCGGTACCATCGGCAAGCAGCCCTTCCGTTGCGGCACGACGGCCGACAGCAACAAGCAGCTTGTCGACGACGACCTTCTGTTCGCCCTTGGCATCGGCGTAAGTCACTTCCACGGCATTGTCCTTGATTTCTGCCTTGCTGACTTTCGCGCCGAGTTTGATATCCAGACCCTGCTTGACGAATTCACGCGCGGCGATCCGGGCGACGTCGCGATCGGCTGCGCTGAGGAAATCCGGCAGCGCTTCGAGGATCGTGACTTCGGCACCCAGCCGCCGCCATACGCTGCCGAGTTCCAGACCGATCACGCCGGCACCGATCACGCCCAGGCGCTTCGGGGTTTCGCTGAAATCCAGCGCACCGGCATTGTCGACGATGAACTTGTTGTCAAACTTCGCGAAAGGCAGTTCGATGGATTTCGAGCCTGCAGCGAGAATCACATTGGTCGCGCTGAGGTCGGTCGTCACGCCATCAATGCCCTTCACCGATATCACGCGGTTTGGCTTCAGAGATCGCCTTGCCGAAATACGGCGTCACCTTGTTGCCCTTGAACAGCATCGCGATGCCGCCGGTGAATTGCTTGACGATCTTGTCCTTGCGCCCGACCATGGTCTTGACGTCGATGCTTCGCGATTGGTGGCGGTGATGCCATGGTCCTTGAACGAGTGCGTCAGGTTATGGAATTGCTTCGACGAATCGAGCAGAGCCTTCGATGGAATGCAGCCAATGTTCAGGCAGGTGCCGCCGAGCGCGGGTTTGCCTTCCTTGCCGATGAAGGCATCGACGCAGGCGGTTTTGAGACCAAGCTGCGCGGCACGGATCGCGGCCACATAGCCCGCCGGGCCTGCTCCGATAACGATGACGTCGAATTGATCTGCCATTGTTTTTCCTTCGTGAGCGAGCCGCTTACATTCCCAGCAACATCCGCTGCGGATTTTCCAGTTGATTCTTGATGTCCACCAGAAACAGCACCGCGTCCTTGCCATCGATGATGCGGTGGTCGTAACTGATCGCGACATACATCATCGGTGCGGCGACGACCGCCCATTTTCCACGATGGCGCGTTCCTTGATCGTATGCATGCCGAGGATAGCGCTCTGCGGTGGGTTGACGATCGGCGTGGAAAACAGCGAACCGAAGGTGCCGCCGTTGGTGATCGTGAACGTGCCTCCTTGCAGATCCTCAAGCCTCAGTCCGCCTTCGCGCGCCTGTCTTGCGTAGGCCGCAATGGCTTTTTCGATATCGGCGAAGCTCATGCTCTGCGCGTCGCGCAGCACCGGCGTGACCAGGCCTCTTGTCGGTCGACACGGCGACAGAGATGTCCTGATAGCCGTGATAGATCACGTCGTTGCCGTCGACTGAAGCGTTGACGATCGGATGGCGCTTGAGTGCCTCGCAGGCGGCCTTGACGAAAAAGCTCATGTAGCCGAGCTTGATGCCGTTGGCTCTTCTCGAACTGTTCGCCGAGTTCCTTGCGCATCGCCGCGACCTTGGCCAGATTGATCTCGTTGAACGAGGTCAGCATCGCAATCGAATTCTTCGACTGCATCAGACGTTCGGCGATCTTCGCGCGCATGCGCGTCATCGGCACATGTTCTTCCGGGCGCGCGCCCGGCGTGGATTTGGCAACAGGTGCAACTGGCGCTTTCGCGACGGGCGCTGCAGCAGTATTGCCGCTGCGCATGAAGTTGACGAGATCTTCCTTGGTCACCTGACCACCACGGCCGCTACCGGGCACCTGCGCCGGGTCGATCTTGTTTTCGGTTGCAACGCGCTGGCCCGCAGGCGAAAGTTCGGCAGTCTTTACGGCTGAAGATGATGGGGCGGCTGCCGGCGTTGGCGCGGCGGCGGCCTTCGGCGCAGCGGGTGCCGACGCGGGCGTAGACGCGGCTGCGACCGCGCCTTCCTCGATGACGGCCAGCAGTTGCTGACTGGTCACGGTGGCGCCGGTCTGCTGCTTGATTTCCTTCAGGATGCCATCAGCGGGCGCAGGTACCTCGAGCACGACCTTGTCGGTTTCCAGATCGACCAGATTTTCATCGCGTCTGACCGCATCGCCGGGCTTCTTGTGCCAGGCCGCGATGGTCGCGTCGGAAACGGATTCGGGAAGTACCGGAACCTTGACTTCGAGTGCCATAGGATTTCCCTTTATTTAATTCGTGTCAAGCGGTCTCTTGGTCACGCTGCACGTGATCAACGCCGGGTTGTGCAACCAGCGCCTGTTCGACCAGGGCCGCCTGTTCGGCGAGATGTGTACTGAGATGCCCGGTGGCCGGTGCCGGCGAACGTACGCGTCCGACGTAGTGCAGCGAATGCTGGTTGCTGATGCTGGCGAGAAGGTGATGCTGGATCTGGTACCACGCGCCCTGGTTCATCGGCTCTTCCTGGCACCAGACGATTTCCTTCGTCGCTGGGTATTTTGCCAGTTCGGCGGAGATTTCCTTGCGCGGGAACGGATACAGCTGCTCGACGCGCACGATGGCAACGTCGTTGATTCCGCGCTTTGCCGCTGCCTCAATCAGGTCGTAATAAACCTTGCCCGAGCACAACACGACGCGGCGCGTTTTCTGGCCGGGCTTCGCAGTGGAGTCGGGGATCACGAGCTGGAAGCCGCCATTCGCCAGTTCATCCAGCGACGATACCGCGAGCTTGTGACGCAGCAGTGATTTCGGCGTCAGCACGATCAGCGGTTTGCGGCAGTCGCGCAGCATCTGCCGGCGCAGCAGGTGGAACATCTGCGCGGGTGTCGTCGGCACGCAGACCTGCATGTTGTGCAGCGCGCACAGTTGCAGGTAGCGCTCCAGACGCGCGGACGAATGCTCCGGACCCTGACCCTCATAACCATGCGGCAAGAACAGGGCAAGCCCGCACAGGCGTTCCCACTTCGCTTCGCCGGAACTGATGAACTGATCGATCACGACCTGGGCGCCATTGGCGAAATCGCCGAACTGGCCTTCCCAGATAGTGAGCGTATGCGGATCGGCGGTCGAGTAGCCGTACTCGAACGCCATCACCGCTTCTTCGCGACAGCAGCGAGTCGATGATCGCCACATTTACATCTTTGCGCACTGTGGATAATGGCGCAAAGGTACGCCCGGTCTTCTGATCGTGCAGCACGGCGTGGCGATGGAAGAAAGTACCGCGGCCGGAATCCTGACCGACCAGGCGCAGGTCGTAACCTTGATCAACCAGGGTTGCGTACGCGAGATTCTCGGCGAAGCCCCAGTCCATGGGCTGCTGGCCGGCAGCCATCTTGTGGCGGTCGTCGTAGATTTTCGCCACGCGCGGGTGCAGCTCGATATCCGCTGGCGTGTCCAGAATCTTGCTGGTTCAGCTCGGCGAGCTTGTCTTTTGCAACGCCGGTTTTCACGGATCTGATCGAGTTTGCCTGACAGGTGCTTCGTCCAGTCCACAGCAAACGCATCCTTGAACGCTGGATCGAGGTTCGGCGACCGGCTGGCCGGCATCGAGCTTGTTGCGATAGGCATCGACCATCGCCTGTGCAGCAGCGTCGGCGATCACGCCGTCACCTGCCAGCCGTTTCGCATACAACTCGCGCGCGGTCGGGCGCGCACGGATGATCTGGTACATCAAGCGGCTGCGTTGCCGCCGGTTCGTCGGCTTCGTTGTGGCCGTGACGGCGATAGCAGACCAGATCGATCACCACGTCACGCTTGAACTTCAGGCGGAAATCGAATGCCAGGCGCGCGCAGAAAATCACGGCCTCCGGATCATCGCCATTCACGTGCAGCACCGGCGCGTTCGACCATCTTGGCGACATCGGTGCAGTACAGGGTCGAGCGCGCATCATGCGGATTGGAAATGGTGAAGCCGATCTGGTTGTTGATGACGATATGGATCGAGCCGCCGACGCCGAATCCGCGCGCCTGCGACATGTTGAGCAATTCCATATTGACGCCCTGACCGGATAGCGCGGCGTCGCCGTGGATCACCACCGGCAGCACTTGTTCCTGGGCTTCGTCCTTGCGCCGGGTCTGGCGCGCGCGTACGGAACCGGCCACGACCGGGTTGACGATTTCGAGATGCGAAGGATTGAACGCCAGAGCCAGATGTACAGTATGTTTGGACGTCTTGATGTCCGCACTGAAACCCATGTGATACTTCACGTCGCCGGAATGCGCCGGATCATCGGCGTGATCGAACTTGCCCTCGAATTCGGCAAAAAGTTTCTGCGGCGCCTTGCCGAAGGTGTTGACCAGCACGTTGAGCCGGCCGCGATGGGCCATGCCGATGACCATGTCGTGCACGCTGTCCTCGCCGCCGCGACGCACGAGTTCGTCCAGCAGCGGAATCAGGCTGTCGCCGCCTTCGAGCGAGAAACGTTTCTGACCGACGTATTTTGTGCCCAGGTAGCGCTCGAGGCCTTCGGCCTGGGTGAGCAGTTCGAAGTGTTTGCTTGCGTTCGTCCGAGGTGAAGCCGAATTTGCCGCCGGCGCGTTCGAGTTGCTCGTGCACCCAACGCCGCTGTTCGACGTGGCTGATGTGCATGAATTCGGCGCCGATGGTGCTGGCGTAGGTCGCCTTGAGCAAGGAGATCAGGTCCTTGAGCTTGAGCCGCGCCGGTCCGGCCAGCGAGCCGGTGGAAAACTCCGTTTCCATGTCCGCAGCAGTCAGATCATGGAAGGCGGGATCGAGATCCGGCGCCGGCAGCTTGTGCGCCATGCCGAGCGGGTCGAGATCGGCCGCGAGATGACCACGGGAACGGTAGGCGGTGACGAGCTTGAGCACGGCAGCCTGTTTCTGCGCCATTGCATCGCTGACCGGAGCGGTTGGCGCAAGCGCGGCGGGCGCACGGCCATTGAGTTTCTGCGCCTGCTCGATGCGGGCGATCGCATCCGAATGTGGCACGTCCCCGGCTTCGCGGCCATTGAAAGTGTCGAAGTATTTACGCCATTCCGGAGCAACCGCATTCGGGTCGCGCAGATAACTTTCGTACCAGTCCTCGATGAATCCGGCGTTGCTGCCGGAAAGCTGGGACGATGCCGCAAATTGCTGGAGAAGACTCGCGCTCACGCTGGCCTGCCAATATGAAAGAAGCGTCCACGGATGCAGGACGCATGAACTTCAAATTATACGCGGAACATGTTGCGCTGCGACACCCTCACAGCGCCAGCTGCCGCAATTCGTCGCTGCCTTCCGAGCGTTCCCAGACCTGGTTGAAGTATTCCAGCAGTTGCGCGTGTTTCCCCGGCGCGTAATTCACCACGTCGCCCTCGTAGCGATTGCCGAGCACGCGGAAATAATAGCCGCGCGTGTCGTTGAGCAGAAACGCCGATGGATATTGCAGATCGGTTTCCTGCACCGGCGTGCGGAACGCGAACACGCTGGTCAGGCGCTGGGCGAGCGCAATCAGGCGATGGCCATTTCTGGCGGGTTTTTCCGGTTCCTGCACGACGATGCGGATACTCGTGCCGCGGCCGCCGATGGCCAGACGCTTGAGCGCTTCGAGCATCGGTTGGGTATCCAGCAGCGCGGGATCCAGATCGCGTGTGTAGATGCACAGTTCACGCTTGGCCGCGACGATCAGCGAGAGGGCTTCAGTCGCCGCCTGCGCCATCGATTCGATCGTGACGCTGCGTACCTCGGGTCGTGGTGGTAACGCAGGTCGTTCGGGTTTGGCATTCGGCGCCAGTTGCAGGCGCATATGGAAATGCTTGATGTCGCATTCGAGGAATTCGTCGCCGTATGCGGCGAAGCCGAATTTCTCGTAGAACGGCACGGCCCGCGTTTGCGCGTGCAGTTCGACCGCCGGGTACGCCAGCGCGCGGGCCTGTTCGAGCAAGGCATTGAGAATGGCCGCGCCGACCTGCTTGCCGCGCCAGTCCGGGACCACGGCCATGCGCCCGATGATTGCCCTGGGCGTTACCCGTCCCGTGCCGATCGGATTGCGGGCTGTATCGCGCGCGAGTATGTGGCGCGAAGTCGGGTCGAACTCGTCGTGTTCGTCCTCGCGCGGCACCTTCTGCTCGAGCACGAATACCTGGTCGCGCATGGCGAGGCAGGCATCGCGTTCGTCTTCGTTGTTCCAGTTCACGATTTCGATGATGAAATCGGTAGGGATATTCGTGGTGGTTGGTTCCATCGGTGCATTATTCAGCGCTGTCTGGAAAGCTGCAAATGCCCGGCGTTGACCAGATCGGCCACAACGGCAACTCCCGATTTGCCCGCGTATTTTTGCAAATCGCTACCGGCGATCTCGCGG
This sequence comes from uncultured Gammaproteobacteria bacterium, assembly GCA_963804695.1. GTDB lineage: Bacteria > Pseudomonadota > Gammaproteobacteria > Xanthomonadales > Rhodanobacteraceae > Rudaea. The sequence continues at coordinate 882,338 of CAWDRH010000003.1, read as the reverse complement.
GTGCCCGCGAGCAGGCGCGCCAGCGCGAGCGGGCAAGTGCGCGCATGGCCAGCCACAAACAGCAGGGCCTCGCGCCCTTGTTGCGACCACGCGATGCGACTCCAGGGATTACGCACAAGCCGTGCGCCCGGCAATTTCGTCGCCAGTTGTGCCACTGTCAACGGGCGTGTTCGCGGCGCCGCCTCGTGTGCGGCACGGTAGCGGGTGATGAAACAGCCGAACCAGTGTGCCAGAATGACATTATCCACATTGGAAAAATGTGGCGTCGCGGCGCGCACGCGCGCGAGCGCGGCAGCGTCGATCTCGTTCATGTCTTTCGGTGGAGCGAGATCTGCATCGGCATACCGTGCTTCCTCGCCCAGCGGCTCCGCCAGAAATTCTGCAAAGTCGAGCAGCAGTTCAGCCTGCGACGGCGCGCGCATGCCGACCGAAAGCGTCATGCACTCGCCGACGGCGACGCCTTCGTGCGGCACGCCCGGCGGTAGATACAGCGCATCGCCGGGTTCAAGCAGCCATTCGTGCGTCGGCTTGAATTTCCGCAGCAGCTTCAGTTCGGTATCAGCACGGAATTCCTGTGGCGCATTCTTGTCGGTGCTGATTCGCCAGCGGCGTTGTCCGCGACCCTGTACGAGAAACACATCGTACTGATCCACATGCGCGCCAACGCCGCCACCATCGGTCGCGTAGCTCACCATCACATCGTCCACGCGCCATGACGGAATGAAATCAAAGCGATCGAGCAGGGTGGCGACGTCCATGTCCCATTTGTCGACGTCCTGGACGAGCAAAGTCCAGTGCAATTTTGGGAGTCTGGCGAAATCGGATTCGGCAAACGGACCGTTGCGCAGCGTCCAGCGGTCGCGCTTCGGATCGTGCAGCACGACGCGCGACAACGCCGTTTCCTCACAGGCCAGCCCAGCAAGATCCTCCGGCGTGATCGCATTGTGGAATTGTGGAAACGCGCTGCGGATCAACAGCGGATGTTTTTGCCAGTAGTCACGCAGGAAGCGCGCGGGAGGAATGCCGAGGGGCAGCTTGCGCCGGGCCTTCAGTTCGATTGGAATTGCAGCCATCGTACGCGATCAGATCTCGCCGGCCAGACGCGAAGCCAACCCGGTGTAGCTCGCGGGCGTCAGCGCGAGAAGCCGTGCCTTGGCGTCTTTCGGCAGTGCGAGGCTGTTGATGAATTCATGCATTGATATGCGTGTGATTCCCTGGCCGCGGGTGAGCGCCTTGAGCTGTTCGTAGGGTTCAGGCAAGCCGTAGCGGCGCATCACGGTCTGCACCGCTTCGGCGAGTACTTCCCAGTTGGCATCGAGGTCGGCGGCGAGGCGTTCGGGATTCGGGTTGAGCTTCGCCAGCCCGCGCAGCAGCGAGTCCATGGCGATCTGGGTGTGGCCGAATGCGGTGCCGAGGGCGCGCAGCACGGTGGAATCGGTGAGGTCGCGCTGCCAGCGGCTGATCGGCAATTTTTCAGCAAAGTGTACAAAGAGAGAATTGGCGATACCGAAATTGCCCTCTGCATTCTCGAAATCGATTGGGTTGACCTTGTGCGGCATCGTCGATGAGCCAACCTCGCCGGGTTTGAGGGCCTGCTTGAAGTAGCCAACCGAGACATAGCCCCAGACATCGCGGCAGAAATCGATGAGGATGGTATTTGCACGGCGAATCGCATCGCTGATTTCCGCGATGCCGTCGTGCGGCTCGATCTGCGTGGTGTAGGGATTCCAGGCCAGACCGAGCGATTCGACGAAGCGTTTAGACAATGCCGGCCAGTCGACTTCCGGGTAGGCGATGACGTGTGCGTTGTAGTTGCCAACCGCGCCGTTGATCTTGCCGGATAGCTCGACGCCCGCGATTTGCTTGCGCTGACGTTGCAGGCGCGCGACGACGTTGGCGATTTCCTTGCCCAGCGTTGTCGGAGATGCGGTCTGTCCGTGTGTACGCGACAGCATCGGCTGGGCAGCGAGCGCATGCGCCATCTGGCGCAGCGTCGCGATCAGCTTGTCTAGCGTCGGCAACAGCACGCCGTTGCGGGCGTCGCGCAGCATCAGTGCGTAGGCCAGATTATTGATGTCCTCAGAGGTGCAGGCGAAATGGACGAATTCCTTCGCCCTGGCCAGTTCGGCGCCGATTTCCATTTTTTCCTGGCCGATTTTTTCCTTGATGAAGTATTCGACCGCCTTGACGTCGTGATTCGTGGTTGCCTCGATCGCCTTGATGCGCTCGGCATCCTGCAACGAAAAATTGCCGGCGAGCGTCTCCAGAGACTGCCGTGCGAGATTCGATAAAGCTGCGACTTCGTCTATGGCGTTTTCATCGGCCAGCGCCAGCAGCCAGCGCACTTCGATCAGCACGCGGCGATGCATCAGGCCGAATTCGCTGAAGATCGGGCGCAATGCCTCGACTTTGCTGGCGTAGCGGCCGTCGAGCGGGGACAGGGCGGTCAGGGTCGAGTGCTGCATGGGCGGCTATGGGAGCGTAATCGGCGAGAAAGCGAATGATACACCGGCTCGCTATAATGGTCGGTGCGATTTCACGAACAGCCTTCCCTTGGAGTTTTCAATGAGCGATTTCCGTATCGAGCGCGACAGCATGGGCGAACTCAAGGTGCCGGCCGATGCGTTGTACGGCGCGCAGACCCAGCGCGCGGTGAACAATTTTCCGATTTCGGGACTGACCATGCCGCGCCAGTTCATCCGCGCGCTGGGTCTGATCAAGTCGGCGGCGGCACAAGCGAATGCCGATCTTGGCCATCTGGCGAAGAACAAGGCTCGCGCAATCCGCAAACAGGCCGAACGTGTCGCAGCGGGCGAGTTCGACAAACAGTTTCCGATCGACGTGTTCCAGACCGGCTCGGGCACGTCGTCGAACATGAATGCGAACGAGGTGATCGCGCACCTGTGCGCGGCGGCGGGGACCAAGGTGCATCCGAACGACGACGTCAACAACGGGCAGTCGTCGAATGATGTGATTCCGACCGCGATCCACGTCAGCGCGTCGTTGACCGTGTCCGAACAATTGCTGCCAGCGCTCGCGCATTTGAAAGCGACGCTGGACCGGCGCGCGAAGGAATTGAAAAAGATCGCCAAGACCGGCCGCACCCATCTGATGGACGCAATGCCGGTAACCTTCGGCCAGGAACTCGGCGGCTGGGCGGCGCAGATCCGCTCCAACATCGAACGTCTAACCGACGCGCTCAAGCGCATGCGCAAGTTGCCACAGGGCGGCACGGCGGTCGGCACCGGCATCAACGCAGATGCGAAGCTTGGGGCGAAAATTTGCGCTGAACTGACGAAAATGACCAAGGTGAAGTTCGAGTCTGCCGATAATTTCTTCGAGGGCATGTCATCGCAGGACGCGGCGGTCGAACTCTCCGGTCAGTTGAAGACGCTCGCGGTTTCGTTGATGAAGATCGCGAACGATTTGCGCTGGATGAACTCGGGTCCGCTCGCCGGCCTGGGCGAGATCGAGCTGCCGGCGCTGCAGCCGGGCTCATCGATCATGCCGGGCAAGGTGAATCCGGTGATTCCCGAGGCGATGACGATGGTCTGCGCGCAGGTGATCGGCAACGACACCACGATCACGATCGCCGGCCAGTCGGGCAATTTCCAGCTCAATGTGATGCTGCCGGTGGTCGCGCTGAATCTGCTGCAAAGCATAGAAATTCTTGCCAATGCCTCGCGTGTGCTGGCTGATCGTTCGATCGCCGGCTTCAAGGTGCGCGTGGATCACATCAAGCAGGCGCTGGACAGGAATCCGATCCTGGTTACGGCGTTGAACGCCGTCATCGGTTACGACAAGGGTGCCGCGACGGCCAAACAGGCATATAAGCAGAACCGGCCGATTCTGGACGTCGCGCTGGAAACGACTGGCTTGTCGAAGGCGAAGCTGAAGGAGTTGCTCGATCCGATGGCCTTGACCAAGGGTGGAGTACACGGCGGTAGCGCTGGTGGTTAAGGAATGTAAATTGCACTGCCATGCCTTACGGCACATGTGCCGTGTCTGTGGCGCTGCAAACTCGCCAGTTCGATGAATGAAGGTTACAGGGGCGTTTGGAGATGGCTATGTTGAAAAGTATATTTTTTGCAGGCGTGCTGTTGTCCGGCACCGCATTCGCACAGCAGGTCGATGTCAGCGGCAAGGACTTTCTGTCCGGCGCGGGTGATGCGCAACTTGCGCATATTGCGAGTCAGGCTGCGGCGGAAGGCAAGACGCTGGTGGTGACAGCGCCGCCGTATTGGCAGGCAAAGATCGGGGCGAAGCTGCATGCCGGCGCAGCCAACGTCGATGTGCGAATGAGCGATGGCTTCTTCGAGAACGTGCTGGTGCGTGTTGAAGACAGCAAGCCGGCTGCGGCGAAAGCCGACGCGGTGGCGGCAGACTCGGCCAGAGCAGAGTCCACGAAAGTGAACGCGGCCAAAGCCGAGGCGGCGGCACGAGCCGAAGCGGCCAAGGCCCAGGCTGCACGCGCGGAAGCCGACAAGGCGGATGCGGCACGGGCTGAAGCTGCGCAATCCGCAGCGGCCCAAGCAGAAGCTGCGAGAGCCAAAGCGGTACAAGCCGAAGCCGCTAAAGCTGAAGCGGCGCGCGCTGCAGCACAGGCCGCAGCGGAGAAAGCCGAAGCTGCAAAGGCTGAGGCCGCGAAGGTGGCGGCATCAAAAGCCGCAGCGGATTCGACTGCGGCAATCCAGCAGCGCATGCAAAAGAATCTCAACGATGGCAATCCCGCCGATGGCAGCCTGACCGTTGCGCAGTTGCAGGCCGGCGATATGCTTTTTGTCGATGGCTCGGTGCGCGGTATCGTGCGGCGCGAGGGCGCGCGCGCGCATTTGTATTGGTTGCAGGGCGATCTAAATCTGGATCGCGCCGAGCTGACGCCAACCGGCAACGACCGCTATAGCGTGAATCAGCCGGTGCGCGATATTGCCAATCCTCCACTGCGTACCCGCGCTGGTGGACATTTCGTCGGCAATGTACCGCCACCGGGTTCGGCCGAACGCACATCGCTGCAGGAACACTATGCGGACGGCCGCGACGTTTCCGCGAGTCTGCGTCCGACGGATCTGCGCACTGGCGACATCGTTTACATGGGCAAGTCGTCTGCCATCGTACTGCGGCGTTCCGGCACGGAACTGGTGCGTTACTGGCTGGATGGCGACCTGAATCTGGGCCAGAGCGGCCTGCTCAAGCAGGGTGATAGCGCCTATCGGGTACTATCCGACACAGTCAAGTAGGAGCCGTTGCAAAGCACGGCCTGCCGATGCAAATAGCCTGCAGGCCGCACATTACTCGTTTCAATCGTGTTTGCAGTCCTGGACTTGGCTTGCGTCGATCAGCGCGTAAGGCTTGAATGCGGCCAGTTGATCGGCGATCGCCGATTGGGCCGTCCGGATGTTCGCCAGATCCGTGCAGACCATTGACGCGGCAGCATCGACCTTCGCCGCCTGCGCATCGACGTTGTCGCCGATCTTGTCGGCATTGCCGCTGGCGATTCCAGCGACCACACTGCCGATGGCGGTTGCCGCGGTGTTCGCGCCTGCCTTGCCTGTGTCGATGGCATCTGCGCGCAAGGCGATGATGCTGGCGAAGTAGCCTTTGAGCAAGTCGCGTTCGCTGGGCGTAACCACGATGTTGTTGCCGGCGATGCTGAGGTCGCCGTCGGCAGAAACGATCGCATCTGCTGCACCATGTGCGTGCACCGCAAGATGGGTGTTGTCGAGCACGTTGATGTAGCGAAACACCGAATTGTCGCTGCCACTGTTGCTGCAAGCGGTTATCGCGCTTGCAAACACCAGTGGAATAACGATGTTGCGGGCAATGTTCATGCGAATCTCCTGCTTGCGATTTCCGTGAGCTCAGGCTCAGGCGTAGGCTTCGGTGCGTTTGCGGCGGAAATAGACGGCTGCGGCGATCATGGCGATGCCGGCGGCGGCGCCGATCCACAGGTCGGCCGACAACAGCAGGGTTTGCAGGCTGTCCAGCGACAGCATGGCACCGAGCGGATCGACTTCGTCGCCGTGCGTGTGCGCCAGCGTCTTGAGTGCATCCAGATTCATCCAGCTGCCGGGGAAAATACTAAGCAGGACCCGGCCGACGATATTCCGCCAGAACCAGATGCTGGAGAACGGATGCGAGGTCAGGTTGACCCAACTCACCACGATGCCTGCCAGCACCGGAACCGCAACTGCCCAGAGGAACGGCTTGCTACGCGCATAGCTCGAACACAGCAGCAGCCAACCGATGCAAGGCAACGCCCAGATGGCGTTCAGTGGAATCAGCGCGGCAAGCTTCAACCACAGTCCGACGAGGTGCAGTGGCGACCACAGCAGTGGCAAGGGATTGATTCCATGCAGCATGGCGTACAGGCTGAGCAGGATCAGGAAACCCACATGCAAGGCGATGATTGCCGCGATGGCGAAAACGGGAGCAATCAACGCGGCGGCGACAACCTTCGACAATACCGTCTGCGTGTCCGACAGCGGCAGCGATTTCCAGAACAGCACGCTGCGGTCGCGACGGTCGTCGTAGAGTGCGCCGACCAGGTAGAAGAACACCACGAAGAACAGCACGATACCGATGGGCGAGCCGAGACTGAGCAAGCCCATGTCGATACCGGCATTCACCTGGGCGACGTTCTGGTTCGCAATATGTTCGGTCAGTTGCTGGATATTCAGATTATTGAAATCGAACGAGAACTTGCGCGCAGTCAGTTCCACCGTCACCAGGCCCATCAAGGTGAGCGCGAGAAAAATCAGTGCGGTGATCACGGGCGCACGCAGGAAACCGCCGCGGTGTTCCCAGAATTCACGCTTGAGCAGCCAGCCGAAGGTATTCACTGGCGTGCGCGCAGTCCTGCTGATCCTATTCGTGCTGCTTGAATTCATATCGCTCGTATTCATGCTGCCGTTATTCATGAGTAAGTTCCTTTCATCGTGGCGACGAACAGGTCGGCGACGCTGGGTTTGTGCAGCTCGCCGAGTTCGGCCAGACGGGTTCGATCGATGCCGTCGAACAGGAAAATCGATTTGCCGAAAACCTGACGTTCGTAAATCGGTTTCAGCGCGCGCGCGGCGTCGGCTTTGTCGGGGTTCACCATGACTTCGGCGAAGCGTTCGCCAACCTGATCCATCGTCGCGTCGAGCACGATGCGGCCGTCGCGAATGAACAGCAGATCGGTGAGAATGTGCTCGACTTCCTCGATCTGATGCGTGGTCACGATGATGGTTTTCTGCTCGTCGAAGTAATCGTTGAGCAGGCTCTGGTAGAACTCCTTGCGATACAGGATGTCCAGGCCAAGGGTAGGTTCGTCCAGCACCAGCAGTTTCGCGTCGATCGCCATGACCAAGGCCAGATGCAATTGCACGATCATGCCCTTGGACAATTCGCGTACGCGCTGAATCGGTTTCAACTTGGTGCGCGCGAGGAAGGCCTGGCATTTCTCGCGCGAAAAACGCGGATGCACGCCGGCAACGAAATCCACCGCTTCGGACACGCGAATCCAGCGTGGCAGCACGGCGACATCAGCGATGAAACAGACCTGTTGCATCAGTTGATAGCGATGCGTGCGCGGATCGAGGCCGAGCACGGAGAGTTCGCCGTCGAATTCAGTCAAGCCGAGAATCGCCTTGAGCGCTGTGGTCTTGCCGGCGCCGTTGGGGCCGACCAGGCCGACGATACGGCCAGGCTCGATATTCAGATTCACGTTGTCGAGCGCGGCCGTGGTCCCGTAACGCTTGCTCAGTCCGTTTGCGTGCACGACGGCGGTCATGACTTGGCTCCTGCGGGTTTTTCTCTTTGATTCAATTCAGCGTGGTCCATCAAGGTTCTCAGATCCAGTCCCATTCGCTTGAGCCGGGCGTACAGCATCGGCCACTCCTCGCGCAGGAAGTGCTCGCGTTCGGATTGCAACAGCGCCTTGTGTGCCCCTTCGCTCACGTACATGCCCAATCCTCTCCGTTTCTCTACCAGTTGTTCGTCGACCAGCTCCTGATATGCTTTGGATACGGTGATCGGATTGAGCTGAAAATCCGCCGCAACCTGGCGCACCGAGGGCAGTGCGTCGCCTTGCTTGAGGACACCGTCCAGGATCATCGCCACCACGCGGTCGCGTAGCTGGCGATAGATCGGGGCGTTATCGTTCCAGGTGATGCTCATGCTTTATTCCTTGCGCACGCGCGGCAGTACTTTCCCGAAAGAATAATACGGCATGTCCAGACGCAGACTCGGCAGCGCGGGCACTACGTTGTCGTAGATCGTGCTGGTTTCGGAGGCATCAATGAGATGCGGCGACGTCGCAGCGCTTGAGTTCGCGTCATTCATGGCCGCAGCCATCTCGGCGGCGGTCGGGCGGACACTGACTGTCGGCAACAGTATCGGTTGTGGCTCGATCGACGTCGTTTGCGTAGTCGAGGTCGAGGCCCGGGATTCGACCGGTGCGGCCGGGTGACTATTCAGCAACGCGACGGATAGCCCCATGCATGGAACGATCATGACGGTGGCGCGGATCAGCAAGGCTTGCATGTTCATACCAAGTTCCTCGTAGGTGAACTGTAGTTATAGTGTTGTATGTAAGTATAACACCAAGTCGAACAATGTCAAGCGGGCAGGTATTGCCTCGATACGATAATCAGAGGAAATGAACTGCCGCCCGGAATTTCTCGGGCGACATGTTCGTATAATCAGCTACTTGGCAGATGTTGCTAAAGTCAACTTTACGAACTGCGCGGACGTGCTTCAGCCACGCGGGCGGATCAGTCCCAGTGCTTCGAGCTTTAGCACGATACGCTGCACCGCCTCATCCGGGCTGATATCGCTGGTGTCGATGCGCAGTTCGGCGTGTTCCGGCACTTCATACGGGTCGCTGATGCCGGTGAATTCCTTGAGCTTGCCTGCACGAGCCAAAGCGTACAGACCCTTGCGATCTCGCGATTCGCACATGGCAATCGGCGTGGATAGGTGGATTTCCACGAATAACCCGTATTGCTCGATCATGTCGCGCACTTCACGCCGCGCGTGCGCATACGGCGCGATCGGCGCGCAGATTGCGACGCCGCCATTCTTGGTGATTTCGCTGGCGACGAAACCGATGCGCAGGATGTTGAGGTTGCGGTGTTCCTTGGAGAACCCGAGTTCGCTGGACAAATGCTTGCGCACCACATCGCCATCGAGCAGGCTCACCGGGCGCGACCCGAGTTCCAGCAGACGCACCAGCAGGGCGTTGGCGAGCGTCGATTTGCCCGATCCGGACAGACCGGTGAAGAACACGGTGAAACCCTGTTTGTGGCGCGGTGGATGGGTGTGGCGCAGTTCCTCGATCACTTCCGGATAGGTGAACCACTCCGGGATTTCCAGACCTTCGTGCAGGCGCCGACGCAGTTCGGTGCCGGAAATATTGAGCACGGTTTCGCCGGGCTGGACCTCGTTCGACGGCATGTACTGCGCGCGTTCCTGCACGTAGACCATTTCCTGGAACGGCACCATGACAATGCCGAGTTCGTCCTGATGCTTTTGCACGAGCTGTTGCGCGTCGTAGGGACCATAGAACGCCTTGCCCAACGCATCCTTGCCCGGGCCGGCGTGATCGCGGCCGACGATGAAATGGGTGCAACCGTGATTCTTGCGGATGATGGCATGCCACAGCGCTTCGCGCGGCCCGCCCATGCGCATTGCCAGCGGCAGCAGGCTCAACATCGAGGTTTGTTCCGGGTAGTGCGCGATCAGCTTGTCGTAGCAGCGCACACGCGTGTAATGATCGATGTCGCCGGGTTTGGTCATGCCGACGCTGGGATGGATCAGCAGGTTCGCCTCGGCGATCTGCGCGGCGCGGAAAGTCAGTTCCAGATGCGCCCGATGCATCGGGTTGCGGGTCTGGAACGCGACGACGCGATGCCAGCCGAGTTTCTCGAACTGATCACGCAGATCGCGCGGAGTCAGGCGCAGATGGCGGAAATCGTAATGGCGTGGGGCTTCCAGCCCGCGCAGGCGGCCACCAAGATAAATCGGATTGGACTTGGTCAGCAGATAATTCGCGCCGGCGTGCAGCTTGTCGGCGGTGCCGAACACGTGGCGTGCTTCAGCTTCACGGTCGGCTGTCCACTTGTCTTCAACATCGAGCACGGCAAGAGCCACGCCTTCGGGATCGCGCAGGGCAATCTGTTTTGCGTCGCCGAGTTTGTCGGCGAATTCGGCGGTCACATCGAGCGTGATCGGCATCGGCCAGAGCACGCCGGAAGCCAGACGCATTTCCTTGCAGACGCGCTCGTAATCGGGGCGGGTCATGAAACCTTCCAGCGGCGAGAACGCGCCGTTGAGCAACAGTTCCAGGTCGCAGAGTTGGCGTGCAGTCAGATCCCACGCAGGCAGATGCGCGGCGTCGCGTTTGAGTGCCACGCGCTCGGCGGCGGGGATGACCTGCAGATTGACAAGGCGGCCGCCGTGCGGCGCGATCAGCTCAGACATTGAGGTTCCGGAAGTGGTCAAGATTAATGGGACGGGGTAGGGCGACAAAGTCGGTAATTATACGATCAAATGGGAGTCGCCTGCTCCAGTTCGGTCTGCGCGGCGAGCCAGTCGTGCTCGAGTTGCGCATGCTCAGCCGCGAGCGCGGCGGCTTGTTGGGTCAGCTCGGCAAGCCGCGTGGATTGCTCGTCCGCATAGAATTGCGGATCGGCCAGGGCGGCATCGATATCGCGCTTGCGCGTGTTGATATCCGCCATGCGTTTTTCAATGCGCTGCAGTTGCTGGCGCAACGGGGCCAAACGTGCACGTTGCTCGGCGCGCTCGCGGCGGCCGTCGCGGCGATTGCCGGTGTTTACGACCGGCGCCTGCTGGGTGGACACGGCATCGTTGCGCAACACCAGGCGCGCATAGTCGTCGAGATCGCCATCGTAGGGCGAAACGCGGCCACCGCCGACATGCAGCAAGGTATCGCAGCAGGCGCGGATCAGGGCGCGATCATGCGCGACCAGGACCAAGGCACCGGTGTAGTCGTTCAGCGCTTCAGTCAGCGCTTCGCGCGTATCCAGATCGAGATGGTTTGTTGGTTCGTCGAGCAAGAGCAGATTGGGGCGCTGATAGATGGTCAGAGCCAGACACAGGCGGGCCTTTTCGCCGCCGGAGAACGGTTCGACAACATCCAGTGCGCGCGTGCCCGAGAAGCCAAAGCCACCGAGAAAATCGCGCGCGGCTTTTTCGCCGAGGCTTTCATCGAGTTCCTTGAGGTGTTCGACTGGCGTGGCGCGCAGATCCAGTTGTTCGAGCTGATGCTGGGCGAAATAACCGATGCGCAGATCCTTCGCCGGGATGCGTTCGCCGGCCAGCGGTGCCGACACGCCTGCGAGCATCTTGATGAACGTGGATTTGCCCGCGCCGTTCGCACCGAGCAGGGCGATGCGATCGCCCGGCGACAGGCTCAGCTTGATGTCGTCCAGCACATGGCGCTGGCCGTAACCGGCGACGACGTCGTTGAGGCGCAACAGCGGTACCGGCAAGGCAAGCGGTTCGCGGAACTCGAACTGGATGGTCGAGGCGGCGCGAATCGGTGCAATATCGACCATGCGTTCCAGTGCCTTGACCCGGCTTTGCGCCTGACGCGCCTTGGTCGCCTGGGCGCGGAAGCGATCGACGAAGCGTTGCAGATGCGCGCGTTCACGCTGCTGCTTTTCATACATCGACTGTTGTTGCGCCAGGCGCTCGGAGCGCTTGCGCTCGTAGCCGCTCAGGTTGCCGGAAAAAAGTTCGGCGGCCTGATCTGCGATGCTGATGACATGGGTGACCACGGCGTCGAGAAATTCGCGGTCGTGCGAAATGATCAGCAAGGTGCCGGGATAGCGCTTGAGCCAGCCTTCCAGCCAGATCACCGCATCCAGATCCAGATGGTTGGTGGGTTCGTCGAGCAGCAGCAGATCCGATCGGCACATCAGTGCCTGCGCCAGATTCATGCGCATGCGCCAGCCACCGGAAAATTCCGCAACCTTGCGGTTTTCCTCGCCCGGCGCGAAGCCTAAACCGTGCAGAAGCTCGGCGGCGCGCGCGGGCGCCGCGTAGCCGCCGATGGTATGCAGACGTTCGTGCAGGGCCGCGATGCGCACGCCGTCGTGTTTTTCCTCGGCATCGGCGAGATCGCGTTCGATCTGGCGGTACTCGCTGTCGCCATCGAGTGCGTAATCGAGCGCGGTGATCTCGATTGCGGGCACTTCCTGGCGCACATAAGCCATGATCCAGTCGCGCGGACGCTCGAAATTGCCGGCGTCGGGGGCAATTTCGCCCGCAATCAGTGCCAGCAGGCTGGATTTGCCCGCGCCATTGCGTCCTGCAATACCCACATGCCAGCCGGCGTGCAGGGCCAGATCCATATCGTCAAGCAATAGCAAGGGGCCGCGCCGCAGCGCGAGGTGATCGAAACGAAGCATCGGGGTATTTTACCTGTTTTTACCGGACTGAACGGCGGCTTGTACTTCAGGGAACCTGAACCGCGATTGGCAGTCCAAGCCGCACCTGTTTGCCTTCGGCGTTGCGGAACCGCACAATACGCGGCCCCATCGCAGGTCCCACGCTTCGATTTCCGTGGTGTCGCCGAGCCGCATGGCCGGCAAAAAACATTTCATCCTCCAGGAGCATACATGAGCAAGTTTCTGCGCAAGACCCTGACCGCCGCCGCCGTTGCGATGGCGCTCGCTGCCACAGGCGCCGCCTGCGCTGCGGATACCGCACCCGCTGCAGCCGCACCTGCGGCACATGCCGCCCCGGCGAAGCCGCCGGTCGATCAAGCGGCCATCGACGCCAAGTTCAAGGGCGACAAGAAGGCCGAATACAGCTACATGGTCGGCATGGACGTGGGTCGTGGCCTGACCTCGATCAAGGACCAGATCGACGTCAATGTCGTGGTCCAGGCGCTGGAAGCCAAGATCAAGGGCGAGCCGAGCAAGCTGACTGAAGCCGAGTGGATGTCGGTGCGTCAGGAATTCGTGCAAAAGCTGCAAGCTTCGCAAGCCGCCAAGACCAAGGAAGAAGCCACGACCAACCAGAAAGCCGGTGACGATTTCCTCGCCAAGAACAAGTTGAAGAAGGGTGTGAAGGTCACCGAGTCGGGTTTGCAGTATGAAGTGATCAAGCAGGGCACGGGCCCGAAGCCGGTCAAGACCGACTCCGTGACGGTGGATTACACCGGAACCAAGATCGACGGCACCAAGTTCGACAGCTCGATTGATCGCGGCGAACCGGCGAAATTCCCGCTGGCCAATGTGATCCCCGGCTGGACCGAAGGACTGCAACTGATGCCGGTGGGTTCGGAATACAAGCTCTACATTCCAGCCAAACTGGCCTACGGCGAGCATGGCCCCGGCCCGATCGGTCCGGACGCGACCCTGATCTTCGACGTCAAGCTGATCAGCATCGACAAGCCGGCCGCAGCCGCTGCCAAACCGGCCATCGTGCCGCCAGCTAAGCACTGAGTTCCGAAGATGTTCTGACGAAAGGCGCGGAGCGATCCGCGCCTTTCGCATTTTTGCGGTAGACGCAGCGGCTCACTACAATGCGCATCCGCCATCCGCGCTTCACGCGCGAACACTGGAATCCGCATGCGTATCACCATGTTTGGTACCGGCTACGTCGGCCTGGTCACTGGAACCTGTCTGGCCGAAGTCGGCAACGATGTCGTCTGCGTCGATGTCGACGCTGGCAAGATTGCCGGCCTGGAACGCGGCGAGATGCCGATCTTCGAGCCGGGCCTGGCGGATCTGGTTGCCGCCAATCGTGCCAACGGGCGTCTGTGTTTTACTACCGATGCGCAAGCTGCCATCGCACATGGCCAGATGCTGTTCATCGCCGTCGGCACACCGCCCGATGAGGACGGCAGCGCCGATCTGTCGCACGTACTGACGGTTGCCGCAGCATAGGCCAGCACGTCGACGGTTATCGCGTCATCGTCAACAAATCCACGGTTCCGGTCGGTACTGCCGATCGCGTCGCGTACAACGATTGCCGCGGAACTCGTTGCTCGGGGCGCAAAAATCGAATTCGATGTCGTCTCCAATCCGGAATTCCTCAAGGAAGGCGACGCGGTCAAGGATTGCATGCGCCCGGATCGCATCGTGCTCGGCGCCGACAGTGAGCGCGCGGTCGAATTGCTGAAGACGCTGTATGCGCCGTTCAACCGCAATCACGAGCGCATCGTACTGATGGACACGCGTTCGGCTGAACTGACCAAGTATGCGGCGAATGCGATGCTCGCGACCAAGATCAGCTTCATGAACGAGATGGCGAATATTGCCGAGCGTGTCGGCGCCGACATCGAACTTGTGCGTCACGGCATCGGCTCGGACCCGCGTATCGGTTATTCCTTCATCTATCCCGGTGCCGGTTATGGCGGTTCCTGTTTTCCCAAGGACGTGCAGGCACTCGAGCGCATCGCCCGCAGTCACGGTTACGAAGCCCGTCTGCTGGACGCGGTGGAAGCCGTCAATCGTGACCAGAAAGAAAAAATATACGAATTGATAATGCGGCATTTCGCCGGTGCGTTGTCCGGCAGGACGATCGCGCTGTGGGGCTTGGCGTTCAAGCCGAACACCGACGACATGCGCGAGGCGCCGAGCCGGCGCCTGCTCGAACAGCTTTGGGCTGCGGGCGTGAAGGTGCGTGCCTATGACCCGGAAGCACTCGCCGAAGCGCAGCGCGTCTACGGCAAACGTGCGGATCTGGTTTTGTGCGATGACGCCTACGCCGCGCTGGAAGGTGCCGATGCGCTCGTCATACTCACGGAATGGAAGGCATTCTGGAGTCCTGACTTCGCGCGCATCCACACCAGCTTGCGCGCCGCTGCCATCTTCGACGGCCGCAACATCTACGAGCCGCATGCGGTCGAGGCAGCGGGTATCGCTTATTACGGTATCGGCCGTGGCCGCAGCCTGCGACTGACGGACAAACGTGCATGAGCTTCGACCTGCGCCTGGAAGACGCCCGTATCGTCGTTGTCGGCCTGGGCTATGTCGGTTTGCCGCTGGCGGTGGCGCTGGGGCGCGAGTTTCCGACCCTTGGCTTCGACATCCGTTCGGCACGCGTGTCCGAGTTGCAGTCGGGGCGCGATGGCACCGGCGAAATCGACCCGCCGGAGCTGGCTGCCGCCGACAAGTTGCGGTTTAGCGCCGACGTGGCGCAGTTGCAAGGCTGCAATGTATACATTGTCGCGGTGCCGACACCGGTGACGCCGCACAAGTGGCCGGATTTGACGCCGTTGATTGCGGCCAGCGAAACCATCGGCCAGACACTCGGCCGCGGCGACGTGGTGATCTACGAATCCACGGTCTATCCGGGCGCGACCGAAGAAGTCTGCGTACCGGCGCTGGAGCGTACGTCAGGCTTGCGTTGCAACGCGGATTTTTTCGTCGGCTATAGTCCGGAGCGCATCAATCCCGGTGACAAGACACGCCGGCTTGCGGATATCGTCAAGATTACGTCGGGTTCGACGCCGCAGGCAGCGGAATTCGTCGATGCCCTGTACCGCCGCATCATCCGCGCCGGCACGTACCGTGCCCCGAACATCCGCGTGGCCGAAGCCGCCAAGGCGATCGAGAACACCCAGCGCGATGTCAACATCGCCCTGGTCAATGAGCTGGCCCAGATCTTCGGCCGGCTCGGCATCGATACCGAGGAAGTGCTGAAAGCAGCCGGGACCAAGTGGAATTTCCTGAATTTTCGCCCTGGCCTGGTCGGCGGTCACTGCATCGGCGTGGACCCGTATTACCTGATCCACAAGGCCAACGAAGTGCGCCATCACCCGGAACTGATCAGCGCCGCACGTCGCATCAACGAAGGCATGAGCGCCCACGTCAGCGCCCAGGTGCTGCGGTTGATGACGCTCAAGCAGATCAACGTCGTCGGCAGCCGTGTGCTGATTCTGGGCATCACCTTCAAGGAAGATTGTCCGGATCTGCGCAACACCCGCGTAAGCGAAATCATCGACGAATTGCGCGCCTGTCACGCGCGTGTCGACGTGTTCGACCCGCATGCCGACAAGGACGAATGCGAACGCGAGTGCGGTATCCGGCCGCTCGACGCACCGCCGGCGGGCGCCTACGATGCGATCGTACTGGCCGTGGCGCATCGTGAATTTAGTGCCCTCGGCATCGCTGGAGTGCGCAGCTTCGCCAAACCGAATGCAGTGATCTACGATGTAAAGTACGTCCTGCCGGCAGACGCCGTCGATGGCCGGTTGTGAGTCGAACATGAGCACCGATCTGGAACAACGCCTGACTGAACTCGAAATGCGCATAGCTTTTCTTGAGAGCACGGTACAGACGCTGGATTCGACGGTCGCCAGTCAGGATCGTGCGCTTGTCGAGATGCAGCGCGAATTTGCGAGACTGCGTGGCGAACTCGGTGGAATCCGGCAGTCGCTTGCGCACGACACCCATGACGAACCGCCGCCGCCACATTACTAATGCGTCCGTCCATGAACGCTAGAATCACGAAGCGGCCGTCCGTGGCCGCACAATTCAACGCAACGTAAACCCATGTCCGACTCTCTGCGCGACCAGTTGCTGAAAAGCGGCCTTGTGAAGAAGCCTCGGGTCGAGGCGAAACAACCGTCACCGCCGCGTACCGGGCCAGCACCGCGACCACAACCGGCCAGACCGGTGCAGAAGAGCGCCGACGACGTCGATCTCGCGCGCGCTTACGCGCTGCGCACGCGCCAGGAAAATGCCGAGCGCGAACGTATGCAACGCGAGACCGAACGAATCGCGCACGAGAAGAAAGAACGCAAGCAGAAACTTGCGGCATTGCTTGCCGGCAAGGCGCTGAATGCGCCCGACGCCGATGTGCCGCGGCATTTTCCGCATGGCAACAAGATCCGCCGTATTTACTGCACTGCACCGCAACTCATCCAACTCAATCGCGGCGACCTTGCCGTGGTGCAATTGGCTGGACGCTATCTGCTGGTTGCACGTGACATCGCATTGCAGGCACAGGCGATTCAGCCCGAGGCCCTGGTCCTGCTGTGCGATCCCGATGCGACAGGCGAGGATGATGTGCCGGCGGATCTGGTGTGGTGATTTGCCAGTTGTGATTCATCACACAATGCGCTAACGCGACCGGGAGTAGCTTTCGAGCGTTGAACCCAGGCTAGGGATATCCCGTGCACAAGCCATTGGTCTGCGTCGTGTTTTCGCTGCTCGCTTACGCCGGTCAGGCGCAAACACTCGCGCCGGATCGGTATCCGCCGCGTTTCCCGTCCGGAGCGATCTGGTATCAGGACATCTCGCAAGTCACGCCGGACAGCAATTCGGCCGCGATGATCTCGGCCAGTGGCACTTGGGGTCCCGGAAGCACGGAATTTCAGATCGATTTTTCCATGCATGTCGTTTACAGCTCATGGGGCAGCATCACTGACGAGCCTCTGGTCGAAAGTAACGGTTACTACCTGCCTGACTGCGATACAGGACTCATCGTTCCACTGCCGGCGACTGGAGCCATCGAAGGCGAAACGGGCTACACCTGCTCGGGCGGTGACTGCCACCTGTTCGTGGTGGACGGAGACTCGCTGTTCGAGTCCTTTCACTCCAACGTGAATTCGAGCGGGTTGAACTCGCAGTGTCTGGCGCTGTGGCACCTGAATCTGGTCTATCCGCAGAATGGCCGCGGCAATGGCTGCACCAGCGCGGATGCGGCAGGTTTTCCGATGGCGCCGTTGATCTTCAACCCGGATGAAGTCTACGCCGCGATGCAGGTAAGCAATGGCGATCTCGGCCACGCTATCCGCTTCATCCTGCCGAACTCGGAAATGCGAACGAGTAGTTACGTATTTCCCGCCAGTCATTACGGCGGCCCGAGCGGGTCATCGAGCATGATTCCCTACGGCGCGCGCTTGCGATTGAAGTCGACCTTCCCCATGAGCAGCTACAACTCAGCCGCGCAGGTGATCCTGCGCAGTTTGCAGAAGTACGGCATGTTTTTGGCAGACGGCGGCAACATACCGTTGACGGCGGATGATGGCATGTTCACAACGCATCAATGGAGCGATGCCGATATCGATATTGACTCTCACTCGCTATTCGGCGTGACGCTAGGCGATTTCGATGTGATGCCGATCGGCACCGTGCAGACATCCGATAGCTGTACCCGGAACGGGTTCGGCGACGATGTGATCTTTGCTGACGGTTTCAATTGGTGATTCAAGGCCGCATCGTTGTGGAAAGTGTGCAGCCCTAAAAATCCATGAAATACCCGCCGTTCACCGGAATGTTCGCGCCGGTGATGAATCCCGATTCGTCTGCACAGAGAAAATCCACCACGCGGGCGATTTCCGAGGGTTCCCCTAGACGTCCGACCGGAATCCCGGCAACAATTTGATTACGCACGTTTTCCGGAATCGCTGCGACCATCGCCGTATTGCAATAGCCGGGCGACACGCTGTTGACGGTCACGCCTTTGCGCGCCACTTCGCGCGCCAGCGCCATCGTCAGGCCGTGCATGCCGGCCTTGGCGGCAGAGTAGTTGGTCTGGCCGAACTGTCCGGTTTGGCCGTTGACCGACGAGATGTTGACGATGCGGCCGAAGCCGCGCTCGCTCATGCCTTCGATCACGTTGCGGCACGTGTTGAATACGCCATCAAGGTTGATGTGCAGCACGTCTGTCCATTGTTGCGGACTCATCTTGCGCAGGGTCGTATCACGGGTGATGCCGGCAGCGTTGACCAAAATGTCGACGGGACCGTATTTGCCTTCGATCCGCTTGATCACACTGGCGCAGTTGTCAAAGTCGCCGACATTGATCGGCTCGAAGGCGATCTGGTTGGCGAATTCGGCAATCTCGCGCTGAAATTCGGCCAGACGCTCGCCACGACTGCCGAGATCCGCGGCGACGACGCGGCGTCCGGAACGCGCAAGATACTTGCAGATTTCGGTGCCGAGACCGCCGATGCCGCCGGTGACTAGTGCAACACGGTTGCTCATGATTAATTACCTTCGCTATCGCCAATAATCTTGCAGCGCGCATGATGTCGCAGCGCAGCAAACGCGCGATGGTAGGGAGCAAGAAGGATAGTGTCAAACCGCAGCATCAAACTGCGGGTGGATCAGGACTTGGAATCCTTGCCTGGAGCACCGGCCTTGGCTGATCCGGCTGCCGCGGTGAGGAAACCTTCCTGCACCGATTTCCACAAATCCATATTGCGCTCGGTCATGTCGTTGAGCATCGACCACGGCGTCTGACCGAGGATATTATTGAGCTGGCTGCGGAATTTGGTTTGCTGGTCAAGGAAAATCTGCAAGCTCTTTTCGAGATAACTGCCCATGAAACCCTGCATCGAATCGCCGTAGAAACGGATCACCTGCGACAACAGCTGCGTGGTGAACATCGGCTGCCCGGTTTCCTCGTGCTCGGCGATGATCTGCAGCAATACCGAGCGGGTGAGATCGTCGCCGGATTTGGCGTCGCGTACTTCGAAATCCTCGCCGTCAACCACCAGTTGACGCACTTCCTCGAGCGTGATGTAGCTCGAAATCTCGGTGTCGTAGAGCCGCCGGTTCGGGTATTTCTTGATGATGCGTACTTGTGCCATGCGGCAAAGTTAGCAGATTGTGACGCGGCGCACCAGTTCGGTTGCTGCGCGGCATTGTCTGTGCGAAAGCCTGCAAGCGTATCTTCCCAAGCAACCATCCCTGGCGCGTTGCCGTCTGGCTTCCTGCCTCACCAGAAAACGACACTTGGAATGCCATGAATGGCATTCCATAAGCACGCCGTTTTCTACCATCCCATGTACTGGCCACCGTTGATAGCGAGGTTGGCGCCGGTGATCCAGCGGGCTTCGTCGTTGACGAAAAAGGCGATGGCGTAGGCGATTTCGTCGGGTTCGCCGAGGCGGCCGAGCGGGATCTGCGCGGCGATCTTGGCGCGCACGTCTTCGGGCACGGCCATCACCATTTCGGTGGCGACGTAACCGGGCGATACCGTGTTGACCGTGATGCCGAATTTGGCATTTTCCTGCGCCAGCGAAATGGTGAAGCCGTGCATGCCGGCTTTCGATGCCGCGTAGTTGGCCTGACCGTATTGGCCTTTCTGGCCGTTGATCGAACTGATTTGCACGATGCGGCCCCATTTGCGATTGCGCATGCCGTCGATCACCGGCCGGGTCATGTTGAAGCAGGAATTGAGGTTGGTATTGATCACTTCCTGCCACTGTATCGCCGACATCTTGTGAAACGTCGTGTCGCGCGTGATGCCGGCGTTGTTCACCAGGATATCGATGGGACCGAGTTGCTGTTCGACCGCGTGCACTATTTTTTCCGCAGAGGCAGCATCACCAACGTCGCCCGGAACAATGGCCGCGTCCACGCCCTCTTGCTTGAGCCTGGCGGCCCAGGCGCGAGCCTTGCCTTCGTCGCGATAATTGGTGGCGACCTTGTGTCCCAGCGATGCCAGGCGCTTGACGATGGCCGTGCCGATGCCGCCGGTGCCGCCGGTAACCAATGCTACTCGTGTTGTCATGATTCCCTCCGCTAGTAGTATTCAATCCGGTCCGATTCTACATCTATCCACCGCGCACGCACGCCGGCACTGCGGAGGAGGCCTGCGCCAATTGCTCAAGGTCGAATGCGGCGACCGCGGCAACGAGCAAGGCATCCACTCCGGCATGCTGTGGCAGATGGCGGAAACCGAGAAACGCGAGCGCCGCTCGCAAAGCTGCAACCGGATCGTGACGATCGACTGGACGCGAACGATCCTGCTTCGACAGTTTGCGTCCGTCGTCATCCAGCACCAGCGGCAGATGCAGATACGCTGGCGTCGGGTAGCCCAGCAACCGCTGCAAATGGATTTGCCGCGGCGTCGAATCAAGCAGGTCGGCGCCACGCACGATTTCGGTGATGCCCTGGAACGCATCGTCGACGACCACTGCGAGCTGATACGCGTACCAGCCTTCGACCCGCCGGATGACGAAGTCGCCGGCGTGATCGCGCAGATTCTGCGTTTGCCGCCCGAGGACAAGATCGCTGAAATCGATCGTCGTATCCGGCACGCACAGGCGCCACGCCGGCGGGCGCGAGTCGTCCGCCGGTGCAACACAGGGTAAGCGATGGATTCCATTGCGTGCATCCAAATCGCTGCGGCTGCACCAGCACGGGAATACCTCTCCGGCTTTCTGCAATTGCTCAAATGCCGCGAGGTAGGCGGATTCGCGCTGACTCTGATAGATCACCGCTTCGTCTGATTGCATGCCGAAAGCAGCGAGCGTGGTCAGGATGTCGGCGCTGGCGCCGGGAACCTCGCGTGGCGGATCGAGGTCTTCCATACGGACCAGCCAGGTGCCGTTTTGCGCACGTGCGCGCAGCCAGCTCCCGACCGCAGCGACCAGCGAGCCGAAATGCAGCGAGCCGGTGGGCGAGGGGGCGAAGCGACCGCGATAGCTCATTGGAAAGTCATAGCTCGTTGGAAAGTTGCTGCCCGGCTTGAAATTCTGCCAGTCTACCCAAGCTGATCGATGACCAGCATCCAGATACCGGCTTCCAGAGGATCATTATGTTGCGCATTCTGCTTTTTCTCGGTACCAACCTGGCGATCATGCTGGTGCTCAGCGTCGTCGTGTCGATCTTCGGCCTGGATCGATGGGCCTACAACCACGCAGGCATCAATCTGCAAGGCATGCTGGTCATGTGTGCGGTGTTCGGCATGGGCGGCGCCTTCATTTCACTGGCACTGTCGAAGACGATCGCAAAGCACTCCGTGGGCGCACAGATCATCACCCAGCCACGCGGCGCAGACGAGCAATGGCTGATCGACACGGTTCGCCATCATGCCCAGAACGCCGGTATCGGCATGCCCGAAGTTGCCTTGTACGACGCGCCGGAGATGAATGCCTTTGCCACCGGCATGAGCAGGAATCATGCTTTAGTCGCAGTCAGCACCGGCCTGCTGCGCAGCATGAATCGCGATCAGATTGCGGCCGTGCTCGGACACGAAATTACCCATGTCGCCAATGGCGACATGGTCACGCTGACCCTGATCCAGGGCGTGTTGAATACCTTCGTGATGTTTCTCGCCCGCATCATCGGCAGCGTCATCGACGGCTCGCTCGGCGATCGCGACAATAATCGCGGCGGCGGCATTGGCTACTTCATCATCGTGATGCTGCTGCAGACTGTGCTTGGTTTCCTTGCCACGATCATTGTTATGTGGTTCTCGCGCTGGCGCGAGTTCCGTGCCGATGCCGGAGGCGCGAAACTCGGCAGTCGCGCGGGGATGATTTCCGCCTTGCAGACACTGGCCGGCAATCAGGGTCCGACGGCGTTGCCCAAGGCCGTGCAGGCATTCGGTATTTCTGGCGACAGTGGCGTCGCGCGGCTGTTCATGAGCCATCCACCGATCGAGGAACGGATCGCTGCGTTGCGCAATGCGGCGTGATTGCCCGTCATTCCGGCATGGTCGAAGCTCGCCAGCGGCTGAGGCGAATCCAGAACCAGGAAGGTAGACGAGTACGTTACCGAATGATTGCGTCCATGCAGTCTGGATCCCCCTCAGCCCGCTGTCGCGGGCTTCGACCATGCCGGGATGACAGCTTGACTACGCAGTCTCGTAAGTCATCACTTTCTCAGGTTCCTGCAGGAAATTTCCCTGCACGAAATTGACGCCGCACGAGAACAGGATCGACATGCTGGCGGCATCTTCGACGAATTCGGCAACGGTAAGCTTGCCGGCGTGATGCGCCTGCTCGCAAACTTCCTTGATCTTGTCCTGGTTTTCCTTGTTCTTCGGCAGTTCGGCCATGAAGCTGCGATCGATCTTGAGATAATTCGCATCCACGTGCTTGAGCAATTGGAACGAATTCAGTCCCGACCCGAACTGTTCCAGGGCAAAGCCGCAATGGATCTGCTTCAGGCCGTTGACGAAGGCGCGCGCTGGTTTGAGGCTGGTGACGACCTTGCTCTCCGGCATCTCGAACACCAGCGCATCGCCGCGCAAGCGCGAGTTCTTCAGTTGCTGCGCGATCCACGGCAGCAGGGTCTGGTCGTCCAGCGATTGCGGCGTCAGCTTGACGAAAAACGTGGTCTTGTGTCCGGCTTTTTCGCGCTCGGCCAGAGATTTGATCGCGTTGGAGATGACCCAACGATCGATGCTTGGCATCAGGCCGTGCTGTTCGGCAATCGGCATGAAGAAGTTCGGTGCGATTTCGCCTTTCGGTCCATGCATGCGCAACAGGATTTCGTAAAATTCGCCCTCGGCTCCGTGCAGGCTGATGATCGGCTGATAGAAGAGCAGGAAGCCGTTGTTGGCCAGTGCATCTTTTACCAGCGCCAGCCAGTGACGGTTCTTTTCCTCGTTTGCCTTGTCCTTGGCCGAGGCGTCGAAGATGTTGACGCGATTACCGCCCTCGGTTTGCGCCGTGCGCAGTGCGTTGCTGGCCTGGGTGAGCACGGTCTGTGAATTGGCGTTCTTCTCGCCGATCAGGACGCCGCCAATGCTCACATTGGCGTTGACCGACTGTTTGCCGACCTCGAAAATCCGTTCCTCGAACGCATGGCGCAGGGTTTCGCCGAGCTGACGCACTTCGTCCACGCTGCGTCCGGCAACCAGTACACCGAACGTGTGCTCGCCGAAGCGACCGGCAATATCGGATTCCTTGATGTGCCGGCGCATCAGATTGGCCATGTCGCCAAGCAGCAGATCGGCGTTGCCCAGGCCTACCGTGTCGAGCAGATGCTTGAAGTTGTCGGCTTCGACCAGCATCAGCGCCTGATCGTGCGTGCCTTTCGCGGCATCGCCGATCATGCGATCCAGTTCGGCAAGACAGTATTGGCGGTTGTACAGATCGGTGACCAGATCCTTCGAACGCAGGACGTCGAGCTCTTTGGCCAGTTCCGTATTCATGGTTTGCTGGCGGAAGATGATCTGCTGGCAGATTTCGCCTTCGTAACTGGCTTCGGCGAACTCCATCGTGGCGTCGAAGCTCGAACCGTCCGCACGCTGCGCTTTCAGGTTCAGCTTCTGCGGCGGTTTCTCGCCCTTGGACAATCTTTTCAGCAGCGATTTGAAGTCGTCGGCATCGTCCGGGGCGATCATGTCAAGAATGGACACGCCCTCGATATCCTCGAACTCCTCGAAACCGAAGACTTCCAGATATGCCTTGTTCGCGCGCACATGCATGCCTTCGTGCACATAGGCGATGGGGTCGCGCGAGGAATCCAGCAGCGCGTCGCAGCGGCGTTCGGTTTCACGCAGCGCCGATTCCAGTCGACGTACGCTGCGGCGCATGTTCAGGCTTTCGAATTCGCGTTTCACGATCGATTGTACATGCTCGGCGCGATTGCGCAGGGCCAGCGCGCGTGCGCCATCGGCAAAGGCGGCAACGATCGTATCTTCAGTGACGTGGGTGGTGACGGCAATCACAGCGATATCCCTGCCGCCACGGCTGGCCAGTGCGGCCACATCGGACAGTTTCAGTACTTTCGCATCAACATTGGCGAGGACGATGTCCGGCGTTTGCGCCTCAAGCTGGGCGGCGAGTTCATCGGGGTTGCCGGCGCGGGTCGGACGCAAAGCGATACCGCCGTTACGCAGCATGCTGATGAGCTGTTCGGCGTCGTCGACCGAGTCCTCGATCAGCAGCAGCTTGATGACGGTGTCTTGTTTGGTCATTGGATGGAAGGCAGAAGGTGGATACAGCTTTTACTCGATTCCGGCTTGCATTTCCAGCAGACGAATGGCCTATTTGCGCGAATGAACGGCTGCCGTCGCTTCACAACGGCGACTTGCCGGCCGCGCCGGCGATCTCGCGCACCAGCCGCGGCACCAGATAGCCGGATAGGCGTCCGCGCAGAGCTTCGACCAGGCAACGCGCGCTTGCATCGTCCACCGCAAAATGCGCTGCACCGGCGACGCGATCGAGCTGATGGAGGTAATACGGCAATACGCCAGCGGCGAACAGGCGTTCGGACAGCGTCGCCAGCGCCTCGACGTCATCGTTGACGCCGCGCAACAGCACCGATTGATTCAGCAGGCTCGCGCCGCAATCACGCAAACGTACACAGGCAGCCGCCACGTCAGTGTCGATTTCATTGGCGTGGTTGGCATGCAACACCACCGCAACGGGCCAGGGCAGTCGCCGCAGCCAGTCGGTCAGTTCCGTGTCCACGCGTTCAGGCAGGACGACCGGCAATCGCGTGTGAATGCGCAGACGCTTCAAATGCGCGATGGATGTTAGCCCATCGGTCAGTTCAGCCAGTTTCGGCGTAGATAGCGACAACGGGTCGCCGCCGGACAGGATCACTTCGTCGATCGAGGTGTCGCCACGGATCTGCGCGATGGCCGCGCGCCAATGATTGGCGGCGGCGGTTTCCTGCGCGTACGGGAAATGCCGGCGGAAGCAGTAGCGGCAATTCACCGCACAGGAACCTGTCGCGATCAGCAAGGCACGGCCTTGGTATTTGTGCAGCACGCCGGATGCTGTTCGCGCGGCCAGATCGCCGACTGCATCGGCGCTGAATCCCGCCACGTCTAGCAATTCCGCCGACTGCGGCAGGACTTGCAGCAACAAGGGGTCAGACGGATCGCCGCGGCGCATGCGGGCGATGAATCCGCGCGGCACGCGCAGGGCGAAACCCGTATCGACGGCCGGAAGCAAGCTGGCGGCCAGATGTTCCAGCCCGAGCAGTTCCAGCAGTTCCAGAGGATCGGTCACAGCCTCGCGCCAGAGTTGCTGCCAGCGCGAAGGCCGTGTCCCTGCGGAATTTTCATGGACTACATACTGCGCGCGACGGGGGCTTGCGGTTATCATTGGCGTTCCGAATCGGTCTTTCCCATTTTAGCCGCTTTCCCCGGCGGCTCGTTGCACAACGGAGTTTTTCGTATGGCCAGCTATGGCATGAATGACGTCAAGAACGGCATGAAAATCCTCGTCGACGGGTATCCGTGCTCGATTGTCGACACCGAATATGTCAAGCCTGGCAAGGGTCAGGCGTTCACCCGGGTCAAATACCGCAACATCAAAACGGGTCGCGTCGTGGAATTGACGATGAAGTCCACCGATTCGGTCGAAGCTGCCGACGTGCTCGACCAGGATATGGAGTATCTCTACAGCGACGGCGAGTTCTGGCACTTCATGCACCCGGAGTCGCACGAGCAGATCGCTGCGGACAAGAATGCGATGGTCGACGCCGAGAAGTGGCTCAAGGGCAACGAGATCTGCATCGTCACGCTGTGGAATGGCGCGCCGCTGACCGTGAGCCCGCCAAATTTCGTGGAACTGCTCATCGTCGAGACTGACCCCGGCGTCAAGGGTGATACCGCAGGCACCGGCGGCAAGCCCGCGAAACTCGAAACCGGAGCCACCGTGCGCGTGCCGCTGTTCGTGCCGAATGGCGAAAAGATCAAGGTGGATACGCGCACTGGCGAATATGTGGGCCGCGTGAAATAAGGCTGCCCGCGTGAGTCCGGCGTCGCACGGCAAGGCCGATCAGGTTGTTGAGGCCCGCTGGGTCATCCCGGTCGAGCCATACGGCGTGGTGCTGGAACATCACGCCGTCGTTCTGGCCGGTGACCGCATCGTCGATGTGTTGCCAATCGGTGCGGCACGCACAAAGTATACGAATGTCAAACGTATAGGTTTGTCGGAACACGCGCTGATTCCCGGCCTGATCAACGCGCACACCCACAATCCGATGACGTTGATGCGCGGCATCGCCGATGATCTGCCCTTGATGGTCTGGCTGCAACAGCATATCTGGCCGGTCGAAGCACGCGTGATCGGTCCGGAGTTCGTGCGTGATGGCGTCGAGCTGGCGATTGCCGAAATGCTGCGCGGCGGTACGACTTGCTGCAACGAGAATTATTTCTTCCCCGATGTGCAGGCAGCGACGTATCTGCGCCATGGTTTCCGCGCCGTTGTCGGCCTGCCGTTCATCGAGTTTCCCAGCGCCTGGGCTGGCAGCCGCGACGAGTATTTCGACAAGAACCTTGCCGTGCACGACGAGTTCAAGGGCGAGGCGCTGATCTCCACCGCACTGGCGCCGCATGCGCCGTACACGGTTGCGAACGAGAGCTTCGAGCGCATCCGCATGCTGTCGGATCAGCTCGACATTCCCGTGCATATCCACGTGCACGAAACCGCGCAGGAAATTGAGGATTCCCGGAAACTGCACGGCGTGCGCCCGATGGCGCGCCTGCAATCACTCGGTCTGGTGAACGATCACCTGATCGCCGTACACATGACCCAGTTGACCGATGCGGAAATCGCGCTGTGTGCTGGCGCCGGAGTCTCGGTCGTGCATTGTCCGGAATCCAATCTCAAACTCGCCAGCGGCTTTTGCCCAGCCGAGAAATTGCGCCGCGCCGGCGTGAACCTCGCGCTTGGCACCGACGGTTGCGCCAGCAACAACGATCTGGACATGTTTGGCGAGATGCGCACAGCGGCGCTGCTTGCGAAAGGTGTCGCCGACGATGCCAGCGCTTTCGACGCCGCATTCGCGCTGCAAGCCGCGACCCTGAACGGTGCGCGGGCAGTTGGCCTCGCCGATCGCGTCGGTTCGATCGTTCGCGGCAAGCAGGCCGACCTCACCGCCGTGCGTCTGGACGCGCTGGAAACCCAGCCTTTGTACAATGCCATTTCGCAACTTGTATACGCTACCGGCCGGCATCAGGTCAGCGATGTGTGGATCGCCGGTATACGCAAAGTGGAAAATGGGACCTTGCCGGGAATCGACATTGACGCGTTGCGGGCGAGGGCGCGTGCCTGGCAGACGCGGATTGCAGGCTGATCGATCCAACATGAGCGCCGTCAACGTCAATCCTGCCGAAACCGCCAAGTTCGACCGGCTCGCTGCGCGCTGGTGGGATGTGAATGGCGAATCGCGGCCGCTGCACGATCTGAATCCGGTCCGGTTGAATTACATCGCCGAACGTGCGGCGCTGAAAGGCGCGCGTGTACTCGACGTCGGCTGCGGCGGCGGAATATTGAGTGAGGCATTGGCCGTCGCTGGCGCTGCAGTCACCGGCATCGATCTTGCCCCGCGCGTGCTCGACGTTGCGCGGTTGCATCTGCACGAATCCGGACACCAAGTCGATTACCGCGAGATCAGCGTGGAAGCGCTGGCAACGGAAATGCCCGTTGCATTCGACGTGGTTGTCTGCATGGAATTGCTCGAACATGTGCCCGATCCCGGCAGTACGATCGCGGCGTGTGCGATCCTGCTCAAGCCCGGAGGACGCCTGTTTCTGTCGACGCTGAATCGTACTCCACTGGCATTCGGCGCTGCCATCGTCGGTGCGGAATATGCGCTGAATTTGCTGCCGCGCGGCACGCATCACTATGCGCAATTCATCCGGCCATCCGAACTCGCGTCGGCGTTGCGCAGTGCCGGGCTGGAACTGGAAGACCTCAGCGGCCTTGCCTACAACCCGCTGACACGGCGGGCAAGAATTGCGCAAAGTACACAAGTGAACTATCTCGCCTGCGCACGCAAGCCGTAATGAGATTGCAGGGTGCGGAAATCCAGGCTGTGCTGTTCGATCTCGACGGTACCCTGGTCGACTCGGCGCAGGATATGGTCGTGGCCATGCGCCGCCTGCGGGCTGAACTGGGCGAGCCGGATATCGATCTGAACGGCGTTGGCGCGGTGGTGTCGAAAGGAGGGCGCGCGATGATGCGGCGCGGCTTTCCCGGCGCGGACGAGGCCCGGGTCGAAACTCTGCTGCCGAGGTTTCTCGATTTGTATGCCGAGGCGATTGCTGTGCACGCATCCACTTTTCCCGGCATTGATGAGGTACTGGCCGCGCTGGAAGCGCGTGACATTCGTTGGGGCATTGTGACCAACAAACCCGGCCGTCTGGCGCGAGCCTTGCTGTCTGCGCTGGCGCTGGATCGGCGCTGTGCAGTGCTGGTCTCTGGCGATTGTCTGGCACAGAGAAAGCCCGATCCGGAACCGATCCTGCACGCTTGCCGAGTGATCGAAGTGGATCCACGCCAAACGATTTATGTTGGCGATGATGCGCGCGACATCGAAGCCGGACAGCGTGCTGGCACCATAACGATTGCAGCGGCTTGGGGGTATCTCGATGGCGAGAACCCGGACACCTGGAGTGCGGATCTCGTCGTGTCGACGCCAGTAGCGCTGTTGAGTGCTCTGAACCTGAAACGAGTTGCGTCTTGACTACCAGCCAGGAAGCCTTTGCCAGTTTCGAGCAAAAGTGGCTGGCTGCATATCCGGAAAATGCATTAATCGCGGTGTTTCTTCCGGCGCTGCAACGGCGAAGCGCGAGCGCGTTCGGCTGCTTGGTGCACGAATTAACCCAGGCGGCATTCCATGTGCGCGAGCCGCAAGTGGCCGCAACCAAACTGGCTTGGTGGCAGCAGGAATTGACCGATGCGTCGGTCGGGAATGCGCATCATCCGATTACCCAAGCCTTGTTTGCCGACGCGCAGGTTCGTGCGACCGATCCTGTGCTGTGGCCGGCCCTGGCCAATGCGGCGTTGGGTCAAATTGAACGGCCGAACGCATCCACGCTGGCGATCCTGCTAGAGCAATACGATCCCTACTACACTGCCATTGCGCGTGCCGAAGCGGCATTGTTCTGTTCCGCTCACGCCAATGTCGAGGCAAATGCAGCATTGTGGATAATTTCACATCTGTTGCGTGCGCTGGCAAACCTGTCGGAAACCAGCGAGCGCCTGCCCTTGCCGCTGAGCCTGCTTGCGCGGTATGGATTGACGCGCTCCTCACTTGCCTCAGCGAGCCAACAACGAAACGTGCTCGCGCACGATTATCTCGATGAATTGACGATTGAGATGGATGGCGCGCTTGGGATTTCATCGAGTCACAGCCTGACCCAGCGCGTTCGCGCGCGGCTCGACCGCGGCCTCTTGACATCGGCAAGCCGCGCGACCGATCCGCTGGCGTACCTCGTCGCGCATGCACACGCTGGGCGCTGGCGAAGTCTCTGGATCGCCTGGCGCGAAGCTCGCGCAATCCAGCGCGACACCCGTTACCATTGACTTGGGCTGCACAAGCCACCAATTAGGTTGAAGCGTTGCCCACCGGCTGCACTTGCGGTCCGGATCAATCATTGAGAGGTTTCCATGCAGCACATCGAAAACGCCGTACGCACGATGCCGGATATCGCCAAAGAGGCGGAAGTCGCCGTGGCTGGCATGCTGGACTGGGTCGGCATGGATGAAATCGATGCGCCGATCCGGCTTGCCGGTGACGATGGCGCTAGTGTGCAGTCCGCCGCGCGCGTCGCGGCCTATGTCAATCTTAGGCAGCCCGACGTGCGCGGCATCCACATGTCGCGACTGTATCTGCATGTCGACAAGGCGCTGTCGACCGAACCTCTGACGCCGTGCTCGATTCGCCGCCTGTTGCGTGATTTTCTCGACTCGCATGCCGAGCTTTCGGATCGCGCGATGGTACGGATTGCGTTCGATCACCTGCTGCGCCGTCCTGCGCTCAAGAGCGATCACAGCGGCTGGAAGGCATATCCAGTGTGTATTACTGGAATAATGGAAAACGGACAATTTACACTCGAACTGCGTTGCGAAGTCGTTTATTCCAGCACCTGTCCGTGCTCGGCCGCGCTGGCGCGACAATTAGTGCAGGAACGCTTCGGGCAGGATTTCGAGCGTGGCAAGCTGCTTGATTACGATAGCGTTGTTGCCTGGCTCGGGAGTGAGGAGGGCATCTGCGCCACGCCACACAGCCAACGCAGCGTCGCCGAAGTGCGGGTAAAGCTGATGCCGAGTTTCGGTTTTCCCATCGCCGATTTGATCGACAGGATTGAGGATGCGCTCAAGACGCCGGTGCAGACGGCGGTCAAGCGCGAGGATGAACAGGCTTTCGCGCTGCTCAATGGCCAGAATCTGATGTTCTGCGAGGATGCAGCCCGGCGTATACAAAGCGCACTCGCAGGCGACGAACGCCTCGCCGATTTCTGGATCCGCACGGCGCACCACGAAAGCTTGCATGCGCACGACGCCGTTGCGACGGCAACCAAGGGCATCGTCGGCGGCTACACCGCCAGCGTGGATCGCGGCTTGTCGTTGCACCGTCAGGGATAGACCGCTGAGCGATCTTTCTTTGCGAAGGAGGGTGATGATGAAACTGTTACTTCCTATACTTGGTGCCTGCATCCTGTTTGCCGGATGTGCTCCGGTCAAAACCGATGCACCATCGGCGCAGCGGCAAATCCAGCCGCTGATGGATGCCATGGCGGTGGCCGCGAACGCACACGATACCGATGCCTATATGGCGTTCTATCAGCATTCGCCGAGCCTTATTTTTGCAATCGATGGCCGGATCATTCGCGGCTGGGATGCGCTGCACGCGCAGCAGTTGATCTGGTGGAAGAATGGCAAAAGCGATGTGGTGTATACGCCGTCCGTCGCGCCGGAATTCGAGGTGCTGACACCCGATCTCGTGGTCAGCACGCAAATGCTGTCGTCCCGTCGCACCGCGCCCGATGGCAAGATCAGCACAGGAACCTTCGTCGTGACGTCGGTCTGGAAACGGCTGCCGCAAGGCTGGCGCATCGTGTACGGACATGAATCCTGGGCGCGCTGACAATCCGGCAAAGCGCGCGGATTCTGTTATGCGCGTGATCGCCGATTGATCAGCGGCTGCACAAACACGGCGCCGAGGATGACAACGACACCGAGATAGAACCATGCATCGAGCTGGTGCTGCTCGCCGAGCAGGATGATCGCCAGCACGATCGCATAAACCGGTTCCAGGTTGATCGCAAGCTGTACGTTGAACGCGCTCAACCGGCGTAACGCCACCAGCGACAATGCGAATGGGAGCAGGGTGCAGGCCAGCGCCAGGGTCAGCAGCAGGATCGCATCGTGTGCGTCGGGCAACACGAATGCCGGGCCGGCATGCGGCAAGATGGCCGACGCGAAAGTCAGGAAAACGGCGCCCGCGCCGAGTTCGATGAAGGTAACGGTGAGTGGATCGGCATGTTCCACCATCCGCTTGTTGAGTGCGCCGAAGCAGGCCACGAACAGCGCCGACAACGCACCGACGCCGACGCCGACGCGCATGGCAGCCGGAATGCCGCCGACGACCAAGGCAACTCCCGGTACCACGGCGACACCCAGCAGCAGTTCACGCGGATCGAAACGACGGCGAGCGATCCAAGGCTCGATCAAGGCCAGGAAGACCGTCGCCAGCGCCATGCAAGTCGCGGCGACCGAGGCATTGGCCAGCTTGATCGCGGCATAGAACGTGAGCCAATGCAGGGACACGATCACGCCGATGCCGGCATAGCTTGCGGCCAGCCGTGCAGGCATCGCACGCAATCCGTACCACACCCGCGGCACCAGCAACAGCGAGACGCTGACCAGCAGCATGCGCCACCATACCAGCGGCAGCGCTGACAGTGTAATCAACTTGCCGAGGATGGCAGTGAAACCCCACAGCACCACGCAAAAGTGAATCTGCAATTGCGCTTTTGTGTGCGAAGAAAGCGGTGCCGCAGTCATGATGGCAAGAAGAACCTGAGTCAATTCACTGCTTGTGATGATAGCAAGCTCACAAGCAGCGTTTGACGATGGGCGTCTCCGATTGATTCGCGGATTTCTTTGCAGTGGCTCTGCCTCACGTAGAGAGCGGTTGAAATCGTTTATGATGCCTTCGGTTTTTGCAGCATCTCATTCCGGGGGACTGCTTTGCCGTCTCTATTTGCCGAACTCAAACGCCGTAACGTGCTGCGCGCTGGCGTGCTGTACATTGGTGCGATGTGGGCGCTGGCGCAGGGGATCTCGCAACTGGGGCCAGCGTTCAACGCGCCGGAGTGGTTCACACGCTGGTTTGTGATCGCCGCGATGGTCGGCTTCCCGTTCGCAATACTGTTCTCGTGGTTCTACGAATTCACGCCGCAGGGACTCAAGCGCGAAAGCGAAGTCGTGACGGACGATTCAATCGCGCTTGGTATGGGGCGCAAGCTCGATTTCGCCATCATCGGTGTGCTCGCAGTTGCGGTGGTGTTGCTGGTGACCGATCGTTTCGTGTCGCACAGGGAATCGAACGCTGCTGCGCCGGGAAAATCCATCGCCGTGCTGCCGTTTGCCAACGATAGCGGCAACAAGGATGAACAGTATCTTTCCGATGGACTGTCCGAAAGCCTGATCATCGCCTTGTCGCAATTCGCGGGCTTGAAAATCATCAGCCGCGATTCCTCGTTCCAGTTCCGCGACAGCAAAGACGACGCGAAAACCATCGGCGCGAAACTGGGTGTCGCGCATCTGCTCGAAGGCAGCGTGCGCCGCGTGGATGGCGAAGTGCGCATCAGCACGATGCTGGTCAACGTCGCCGACGGCAGTATGCTGTGGTCGCAGCGCTACGATCGCCCGTACAAGGATCTGTTCGCGTTGCAGGACGAAATCGCGAACACCATCGCCGGCGAGTTGCAAACCAAACTGCAACCCGGCGCCAGTGCGGCGAGCCAGGATTTACGTCCGCCCAGCGGCAGCCTGGATGCCTACAACGCCTGGCTGCAAGGCAACTTTCACGAGACGCTCGCGACCGAAGCTGACTTGCGCAAGTCCATCGCAGATTACGATCGCGCGATCGAGCTCGATCCACAATACGCGCTGGCGTATGCGGCACGTTCGCGTGTCCGCTCGATTCTCGCTGAGGCGTATCTTGGCGGCGGCGACTCGACGGAGATGTATGCGCGTGCGCGCAGCGATGCGCAGCAGGCGCAGGCGCTTGCGCCGGATTTGGGCAACGGCTATCTGGCAATGGGTGCCGTGCTGCTGCTGGGCGACATGAACCTGGCCGCTGCCGAGGCTGAGTACCGCAAGGCGGTGGCGCTGACGCTGCCGCAGGGCGCGGCGATGCCGAAACGCTATCTGGGCAACGTACTCGCGCAGCTTGGCAGGCTCGATGAGGCCGTCCGTCTCATGCACGAATCCGTGCAGCTGGACCCGCTGAGCGTGCATGCGTTCCAGAATCTTTCCGAATATGAGCTCGCGCGGGGAGAGCCCGATGCGGCCGAACAGGCGATCCGCAAGGCGATCCTGTTGCGGCCGGATGCGGCATTCAATTATCTGGATCTGGCGGTCATCGACATCGTGCGTGGCGATCCCGATTCGGCATTGCGCAATGCCCGCCAGGAAACCGACGACGCCTGGCGCGATGTGGCCGTGACGCTGGCCTTGCAGATCGGCGCCGATCGCGCGATGGCCGATTCTGCGCTGCGCGATTTGATCGCCCATCGCGCTGACGCGTTCTCATTCCAGATCGCCGAGGTTTATGCGCTGCGCAAGGAGCCGGACACGGCCTTTGTCTGGCTCGATCGTGCCTGGGCGGCACGCGACTCAGGCGTGATGGATCTGCTGCTCGATCCGTTTTTCCGTGCTCTGCAAGACGACCCGCGTTTCGCTGCGTTCTGCAAGAAGGTCGGGTTGCCGGTGCCGGGCGAAAATACCAAGGTGAATATTCCACCAAACGCAGTCGACTCCTGGAGCGATCCACAACAGTGCCGGCCGTGTAACGCCAGCCGTGATCCAAGCTTCTTTCTTCGCCGAGTTACGGCTTCGGCAACAAAGCCGGATCGAGTCGTACATCGAACCAATTGAAGCCCCAGTGCACATGCGGACCGGTCGCACGGCCTGTCATGCCAGCGGCGCCGATGACCTGGCCGGCGGCAACTTGTTCGCCGACTTTCACATTGACATGGCTCATATGCAGAAAGGAACTGGTCAGGCCGAAACCGTGGTCGATCAGCACCGTGCCGCCCGTCAGGAACAGATCCGGATCGGCGAAGGTCACCAAGCCAGCAGCAGGCGCGTGCACTGGCGTGCCGGTCGGCACGGCCATATCCAGACCCATGTGCGGCGCTTTCGCTACGCCGTTGTCGATGCGCTGGCTGCCGTAGACTCCGCTGATACGCGCGCCTTGCACGGGTAGCGCAAATCCGTGGAGAAAATCCTCGCGCGCATCGTCGCGCGTACGCGCCTGCGCCACGCGGGCCTGTTCGCGTTCGATGCGCGCGGCAATTTCGGGATTTGGAGTCACGGTTTGCTGCGGCAGGCCCTCGACGCGCTCGATGTGATATTCGCGTTTGGCGACGTCGAACGTGACCGAGCGCGTTTCGCCGTTGGCGTAATGTACATTCAGAGCCGCCTGTGCTGGCGCATCGCGTTCGAGGCCGAACACGAATATGCCATCCTTGTCGATGCGCAGTTTGCGACTGTAGAATTCGATCTGCGCACCGGCTGGTGCGTGGCCGATCACGAGTTGGCCTTGCTGGAGGTGATCCGGAAGTTCCACCTGGTTGGTGCCAGCCGCAAATGGCAACATTGCCAGAGAGAGCATGGCGGCGCCGAATATCATCGATCGAACTCCAGACGCTGGCCGAGCAGGGTATCGTCGAGCTTGCCGTCATTCCATGCAAGGTGACCATTGACCCAGGTTGCGGCGACGGACGAGCGGAAGGCGTCGCCCTCGAACGGCGACCAGCCGCACTTGGAGAGCACGTCGCTGCGCTTCACGGTCTGCGGCGTATTCAGGTCGACCAGGGTGAGATCGGCGAAATAACCTTCGCGCAGGAAGCCGCGATCCTTGATCGCGAACAGCGCCGCCGGCGCGTGCGCTGTCGCTTCGACTAGACGTTCCAGACGCAATTTGCCGTCGAACACGTGTTCCAGTGCCGATTGCAAGGCGAACTGGATCAGCGGAATTCCGGACGGGCATTGCGTGTACGCGAGCATCTTCTCCTCGGCCAGATGCGGCGCGTGATCGGTGGCGAGCACGTCGATGCGTGTGTCGGCCAGGGCGCGGGTCAGTGCGTCGCGGTCGGATGCGGCCTTGATCGCGGGATTGCACTTGATGCGGCCGCCCAATTTAGCGTAATTCGTGTCGGTGAAACGCAGGAAATGTACGCAGGTCTCGGCGGTGATTTTCTTGCCCGCGATCGGGCCCGCTTCGAACAGCGCCAGCTCGTCGGCGGTGGATACGTGCAGCACGTGCAGACGGGTGCCGTGACGGCGCGCGGTTTCGACCGCCCAACGGGTGGATTCGAAACAGGCTTCGCGCGAGCGGATGTCGGGGTGCATCCGCATTGGAATGGCGTCGCCGTACGTCGCCTTGGCACGATCGAGATTGGCGTGAACGATGCGGTCGTCCTCGCAATGCACCGCAACGATGACTGGCGAGTCGCGAAACACGCCTTCCAGCGTCTGTGGATCGCTTACGCACAGGTTGCCGGTCGATTCGCACAGGAACACCTTCACGCCGGGCACCGTGCGTGGATCGAGCGCGCGGATCGCGTCGAGGTTGTCGTTGGAGGCGCCGAAATAGAAGGCGTAATTAGCGACCGAGCTGCGCCCGGCCACAGCGTATTTGTCCTCGAGCAAGGCGTGCGTCAGCGTTGGCGGATTCGTATTGGGCATATCGATGAAGCCGGTGACGCCGCCCGCGATCGCCGCGCGCGATTCCGACGCGATGTCGGCCTTGGCCGTGTAGCCTGGTTCGCGGAAATGCACGTGATCGTCGATCATGCCGGGTACGAGCAGGCGGCCGCGCGCATCGAACACGCGTTCGCCCGGTTGTGCCGCAAGACTCGGCGCGATCGCCGCGATGCGGCTGTTGCGCACGCGCACGTCGCTGGCGAAGCGACGGCCTTCGTTGACGATATCGGCGTTGACGATCAGCCAATCATTCATAAGGGCAAGCGTTCATGCGTGCGGTCTTCCGTCAGGGCAGCGACGCATCGTAAACCTTTCCGGCACCGGATCGAACCCTCCGCGGCACAGAGGTTGGCAGCGCACGATGCGCCAGAGCGCCAGCACGCCGCCGCGGCATGCACCGAAGCGCGCCACGGCGATGCGCGCGTAGTCCGAGCAACTCGGATGGAACCGGCAGTGTGCGCCAAGCAGCGGACTCAACAGGCGTTTGTACGCAGTCAGGAGAAATAGGAGCAAGCGAATCATCGAAGCGGATGGAGAATTCAGGGCACGATTGAGGGCGAAAGTTTGGCGAACGTGTGTCTTCCTGATCAGAGGAATACCACGATCGGAGTTTAAATACCTTGCCGCACAGTGTGACTTAGGCTATAACACGCGACCGCCGAGTCACAACGGTAGAAGGATATGGCGAATATCAAACGCAAATCTGCGGCCAAGCCAGCCGCAAAGAAGAAGACCATAGCAGCCAAGCCGGCGAAGAAGCAGGTGAAGGCATCCGTGCGCAAACCTGCGCCGAAACAAGCCACACGTGCGAAATCAGCGGCGAAGCCGTCTGCGCGCAAACCGGTGAAAACCGCCAAAGCGTCGAAGCCGGCGAAGAAACACGTCGCGCCAAAGCCGGCGCCGAAGAAGACGCTAGCCCCGGGTAAATCGAGGGCTCCGGTCAAGGCGGCAAAGCCCGTTCCATCGAAAACAATCGCCAAGGCGAAAAAGGAAAAAATGGCAGTAGTCACCGTCAAGGACACGATCACGCGCGAAGATGGACACTTCGCTCTGTCCAGCACTACGGTGGTCGAGCTGCCTCGCGGATATCGTCCAACGGTGCGTGAAGAATACATGGGCCTGCGCCAGCTTGCCTATTTCCGCAGGAAACTGCAGCAATGGCGCGACGATCTGGTCGAGGAATCCAAGCAGACTATTGACAATCTGCGTGAGGAAGTTCGCGATGTCGGCGATGAGGCCGAGCGCGCCACACGCGAAACCGAGAATTCGCTGGAACTGCGCACGCGTGACCGTTATCGCAAGCTGATCGCCAAGATCGACAAGGCACTCAAGCGCATCGAGGATGGTCGCTACGGCTTTTGCGAGGAAACCGACGAGGAAATTGGCATCGAGCGTCTGGAAGCGCGCCCGATTGCGACCCTTTGTCTCGACGCGCAGGAACGCTGGGAGCATCGGCAGAAGCAGATGGGCGACTGACGATTGCTCCAGCCATTCGCGAAAAAAGCCGTGCGTATCGCGGCTTTATTTTGTGGACTCAGGCAAATCGGAAGATCAGGCGGCGAGGGCGCAGCGCGCGTGTTCCTGAATCGTATTGAACATCGCCACCAAGCCGTTGCTGCGCGTCGGTGACAAGTGCTTCTCCAAACCAATCGCTGCAATGAACGTCGGCTCGGTCTCCAGAATCTCCCGGGCCGGACGGCCGGAATAGACGCGCAGCAGCAATGCGATCAGGCCTGAGACGATGGCCGAATCGCTGATCGCTTGAAATTCCAGTCGATGCGCGTCACCGCTCGCTACCAGCCACACCTGTGATTGGCAGCCCTGCACCTTGTTTTCTTCAATCTTGAGTTCGTCCGCAAATGCAGGCAGTTTGCGGCCGAGGTCGATCAGATACTGGTAACGTTCGGTCCAGTCGTTGAAGAACGAAAATTCTTCGGCGATGGCGTTTTGCGCATCCTGTGCGGATTCGCCGATAGCGATATCTGGCCGCGCATTCATTACTTTCTGCCAGATAAATTCAATTTTTCCGCAACCTTCATAGTTACATTACTCAGGCTTTCAGCCGTTTCGACTACGTTTATGTTGTGAATTAGTTGCTCCGTACCATCGGGCAAGTCCTCTATGGTTATTCCCATACCAAAGAGCGTCTTGCGAATTTCATCTGATCGAGCAAAGTTTTTCGCAGCTCGTGCAGCACGGCGTTCCAGCCGCAGTTTTGTAACTTCGTCTGTATCTTCTTGACCACGCTTAAACCAAATTTCCGCATCTTGCCGCAGCAGGCCAAGAAATTTGCCAGAGGTGAGCAGTGCTGATTTTGCTGACTTCTTTTCTTGTGGATTCGTTGCCTTGCGCGCATCTTCTGCCAGTCGCGCCAATACCGACAGCGCGTCCGGCGTATTGAGGTCGTCCAGCAGCGCAGACTCAAATTCCGCGGGCAATGCGGCATCTGCTTCGATGGCAACATCCGCCATGTTGCGCAGAGTGCCATACAATCCGTCGAGCGTGCGTTGGGTCTGTTCCAGCACGGATGGAGACCAGTCCAGCGGTTGACGGTAATGTGCCTTCAGCAGCGTGAAGCGCAGGATTTCGGGATTGTATCTCTGCAGCAGCTCGTGCAGCACCAGGGTGTTGCCCAGCGATTTCGACATTTTTTTCCCGTCGAACGTGAGCATGCCGTTGTGCAGCCACCAGCGTGCGAAAATCTTGCCGCCGTGTGCGCAAGTGGATTGTGCGACTTCGTTCTCGTGATGCGGGAACAGCAGATCGTTGCCGCCTGCGTGAATATCGATCGTTTCGCCCAGATGCGCGGCGCTCATCGCCGAGCATTCGATATGCCAACCCGGACGGCCGCGGCCCCATGGACTGTCCCAGCCGGGCAGATCGGGCGTTGATGGTTTCCACAGCACGAAATCCGCCGAATTTTTCTTGTACGGTGCAACTTCTACCCGCGATCCGGCAATCATGTCGTCGGTGGAACGGCCGGATAGACGTCCATACTCAGGAAACGAAGCGACATCGAACAGCACATGACCCTCGACCGTGTAGGCGTTCCGGTTTGCAATCAAGCGCTCGCACATCGCGATGATTTGCGGAATGTGCCGGGTAGCGTAGGGCACCACGTCGGGCTCGTCGACGCCGAGCCTTGCCATGTCCTCACGATAGGCTGCGGCAAAGCGCTCGGTGATGGTATCTATCGGCACGCCGGCCTGTTGTGCAGCGGCGTTGATCTTGTCATCGACATCGGTGACGTTGCGTGCGTAGATGACGTGATCCGCGCCATAAATGCGCTTGAGCAGCCGTGCCAGCAGTCCGAAGACGACCGGTCCACGCGCATTGCCGATGTGTACGTAGTTGTAGACCGTCGGACCGCACAGATACAGGGTCACATGCGCGGGATTCTGCGGGAAGAAATCCTCTGTGCGGCGGGTCAGGGAGTTGTAAAGTCGCAATGACATGAGTGGGCCTTTAGCTTGCCTCATTGTATAACAATCGTTTTCGGCTGGCCGTGGCCGCTGTGCGCAGAGCCCGTCACGTGGCCGTTTTCCTTAGCCTGCATTCAGCCTGATGGTGTTCTAATCTCTGCCAAATTGGCGAAGCTGCGCGCAGGTTGGAGCATCTCCACCGCCGCCGGGAACCGGAAGCACGGTTTCGTCGTGCAGTCCGCCGTGCGACTATCAGCGCGTGTCGGTAGTGGATGGAGACACCATGAAAAAATTTGCTATCCCGATGGCATTCCTGCTGCTGCTTGCAGGCCAGGCATTGGCGCAGCCGCAAACGTCGTCGCCGCCTGCAACAGGTGCGGAGGGTTCACACTTTGGATGGGCCGACGTGCTGCGCGTGGATCCGGTCTATGATCAGGAAACGCCGAGCGCGCCGCAGCAGGAATGTTACGAGGAGCAGGTCCCGGCGCAAGCGCTTGCGGATGTTCCCGGCAACAATAAACGTACGGTCGCCAGTGTGTTCGGCGCGATCATTGGCGGCTTGCTTGGCAATCGTGTTGGCAACGGCAATGGGCGCGTGGCGGCGACCGCGGCGGGTGCGGTCGCAGGCGGCGTGGTCGGCAACAACCTGGCTGCAGCCAGCGAACAACATGCCGGCGAGCCGCAGTACATCACGCAACGGCATTGCCGGCCGACTGGCGCTGCGGCTACGTCGCGACGTGTCATTGCCTACGAGGTTGAATACCGTTATCGCGGCGATGTCTACAATTCGCGCTTGAATTACGATCCAGGCGATCGCATGCGCGTGCGTGTCAGTGTGACGCCGGTGGAGTAAACAGCACACTGCCTCGCAGCGACCTTGGTTGCGCTGCGGCGATCTTCCGTGCGATTATCCACGCCAATGACTCACCGCACACCCATTGCCGACATTCTGACCAGCGCCCGTTTGGCCGCAGGAATGACCTCGCGTGCGCGCCGACCGGAAGTCACTTATTCGGCCGGATAGCTCGTCGCGCAGCATTTTTGCATCGATCAAACCCGGCTCCGCGCCGGGTTTTTGTTTTTCAGGATTTTGACCATGACCATTACCATCCGCCATTTTCTGACCACGCAGGACTGGAGCCGCAGCGAGCTCGATGCGCTGTTGCAGCGGGCCGCCGCGTTCAAGCGTTGCAAGCCAGGACGCGATCTCGCCGGCAAGAGCATTGCGCTGCTGTTTTTCAATCCCTCGCTGCGCACGCGCACGAGTTTTGAGCTGGGCGCGTTCGAGTTGGGTGGTCACGCCATCGTGCTGCAACCTGGCAAAGATGCATGGCCGATTGAATTCGATGTCGGCACCGTGATGGACGGTGACGCGGAGGAGCATATCGCGGAAGTCGCGCGCGTGTTGTCGCGCTACGTCGATCTGATCGGCGTGCGCGCATTTCCGAAATTCTGCGACTGGGCTGTCGATCGCGAGGACCGGGTTATCCGTGGCTTCGCCGAGCACGCGACAGTGCCGGTCATCAACATGGAAACGATTACGCATCCGTGTCAGGAACTCGCGCATGTTCTCGCTCTGCAGGAGCACTACGGCAACGCGGATCTGCGCGGCAGGAAATACGTCCTCACCTGGACGTACCACCCCAAACCGCTCAACACGGCGGTAGCCAATTCGGCGCTGCAGATTGCCACACGTTTCGGTATGGATGTGACCCTGTTGTGCCCGACGCCGGACTACATCCTCGATCCGCGCTACATGGATTTCGCGAATAAAAATGCCGCAGAGAATGGCGGTTCGTTGCGCATCAGTCACAATATCGAGGATGCCTATCGCGGCGCTCACGTCGTCTACGCAAAAAGTTGGGGCGCGTTGCCGTATTTCGGCCGCTGGGAGCAGGAAAAGCCGGTGCGCGATGAGTACAAGCATTTCATTGTGGACGAAGCCAAGATGGCACTGACCGACAACGCCGTGTTCAGTCACTGCCTGCCGTTGCGGCGCAACGTCAAGGCTACCGATGCAGTCATGGATTCACCCGCTTGCATCGCCATCGACGAAGCCGAGAATCGCCTGCATGTGCAAAAAGCGATCATGGCGACGCTGGCAAACCCATTCTGATCTGAATGAAGGGAAATCCCGATGAACCCGACCGATATCGTGCTTGCGTTTTCCGGTGGTCTCGACACCAGTTTCTGCGTACCGTGGTTGCAGCGAGCGCGGTTATCGCGTGCATACCTTGTTTGCCGATACCGGCGGAGTATCCGCGGACGAACGCGCCTATATCGAACAGCGCGCGGAGCAGCTTGGCGTCGCATCGCATCGCACGATCGACGCATCGCAGGCGATATGGGACGACTTCGTCAAGCCGCTGATCTGGTCCGGCGAGTTCTACCAGGGCCAGTATCCGCTGCTGGTTTCGGATCGCTACGTGATCGTGCGTGAATCGCTCAAGCGCTGCGACGAACTCGGCACACGGCATTTCGCACATGGCTGCACCGGCATGGGCAACGATCAGGTGCGTTTCGATCTGACTGTGCGTGCGCTTGGCGATTACGACATCGTGGCGCCGATCCGTGAAATCCAGAGCGAACATGCGGCCGTGCGCGCCTACGAGCAACACTATCTCGAAGAACGTGGCTTTGGCGTGCGCAGCAAGCAGAAGGAATACACGATCAATGAAAACCTGCTTGGCGTGACCCTGTCGGGCGGCGAGATCGATCGCTGGCAAGCGCCGGGCGAGAGCGCACACGGCTGGTGCGCATCGCGCAAGGACTGGCCTGCAGAACCGCTGCGGGCAACGTTGACCTTTGAGCGTGGCGAGGCCGTTGTCCTCGACGGCAAGCGGCTGGTCGGTGCAGCAATCCTGAAAACATTGAATGACAATTTTGCCCGCTACGGTGTCGGCCGAGGGCTTTACACCGGCGATACGACGATCGGCCTGAAAGGCCGCATCGTATACGAAGCGCCGGGACTGACCGCGCTGCATGTTGCGCATCGCGCGCTGGAAGAGGCGGTGCTGAGCAAGCACCAGAACCGGTTCAAGCCCGTGGTCGGGCGCCAGTGGAGCGAACTGGTCTACGAAGGCTTCTTCCATGATCCGCTCAAGACCGACCTAGAAGCCTTTCTCGCATCGAGCCAGCGTTGCGTGAACGGCACGGTGACTCTTGAAACCTGCGGCGCCAGCGCGTATGCGATCGAAGTTGTGTCGCCTCATCTGCTGCGCTCGGCGAAAGCTACCTACGCGCAGACTGCCGACTGGGGCGTAGCCGAGGCCGAAGGTTTCATCCGCCTGTACGGCATGAGTTCGAGTCTGTGGGCAGAAGTGAACGGGAGCAAGCCGGCGTGAACGAGTTGCTGGATGCCACCATCGGCCATCTGCGCGCGCTGGTTGCGTTCGATACGCGCAATCCGCCGCGTGCAATCAGTAGCGGCGGCATTTTCGATTATCTGCGCGCGCAGCTCCCGGGATTCGATTGTCACCGTCACCGATCACGGCGCCGGCGCAGTCAGCCTGTTTGCGGTTCGTGGCCGGCCGAAAATCCTGTTCAACGTCCATCTCGATACGGTGCCTGCAGCGCCCACCTGGACCCGCGACCCGCATGATCTGCTGGTGATCGACGACCGCGCAATTGGTCTCGGCGCCTGCGATATCAAAGGCGCAGCGGCAGCGTTGCTGACCGCCGCGTGCGCAGACCGATGGCGATGCTGCATTTCTTTTCACGACCGACGAGGAAGCCAACGACGCGCGTTGCATCGCGGCGTTTCTCGCACACAAACTGCCTTTCGACGCCGTGATCGTTGCCGAGCCGACACGCTGCGAAACCGTGCTCGCGCACCGCGGCATCAGTTCGGTGCGCATGCGCTTCGATGGTACCGCGGGTCACGCTTCAGGCAGCAAGGCGCTCAGCGACAGCGCGGTGCAC
This sequence comes from uncultured Gammaproteobacteria bacterium, assembly GCA_963804695.1. Taxonomy (GTDB): domain Bacteria; phylum Pseudomonadota; class Gammaproteobacteria; order Xanthomonadales; family Rhodanobacteraceae; genus Rudaea. Next base: position 838,601 of record CAWDRH010000003.1, on the reverse strand, counting down.
CAAGCCATGCGCTGGGGTGCGCATGCACTGGATTTCGTCGAAAGCCAGTCGCACCAGCGTTTTGGCGGATTGACCGGATTGCGCTTCAATATCGGTCGCATCGAAGGCGGCATCAAGGCGAACGTTATTGCGCCTTCGGCTGAGGTGCGCTTCGGCTTCCGACCATTGCCGTCGATGGATACCGATGCCTTGCTCGACGCATTCAGGCACCTGGCACAAGACAAGTCCGCAGAGTTGACGGAAACTTTCCGTGGTCCATCGTTGCCGGCTGGCGATACCGCTGAAGCGGAGTCGCTGCGCCTTGCAGCACGCGATGTCGCCGACGAATTGGCGTTGCCGATCGGCAACGCCGTGGATTTCTGGACCGAGGCGTCGCTGTTTTCCGAAGCCGGCTATGTTGCCTGCGTCTACGGACCCGGCGATATCGCCCAGGCGCATAGTGCAGACGAGTGGGTGTACTTGTCCCAATTGCAGCAAATTACCGAAGGTTACATCGGAATCGTGGACCATGGACGCACATAAGCGCACTCGTCAGACCATCGTGCGTCTGCTGTCGAGCATGGCCAGCGCGAAGGAAATATCGCAATACCTCAAACGCTTCTCGCAACTCGATGCGCGGCGTTTTGCCGTGGTCAAGGTCGGCGGCGCCGTGCTGCGCGACGATCTCGATGCGCTGACTTCGTCGCTGGCATTTTTGCAGCAGGTCGGGTTGACGCCGATCGTCGTGCATGGCGCCGGGCCGCAGCTCGATGAGGAACTGGCCGCAGCCGGTATCGTCAAACACACGCTTGACGGCCTGCGCGTGACCTCGCCGGAGGCGCTTGCCATCGTGCGCCGCGTTTTGCACGCGCAGAACCTGCGTCTGGTCGAGGCCCTGCAACAAGCCGATGCGCGCGCGACGTCGCTGGTATCCGGCGTGTTCGAGGCGGTGACGCTCGATGCAGATCGTTACGGCTGCGTCGGCAAAGTGCATCGCGTGCACCTGGCGCCGGTCGAACTCAGCCTGAAGGCGGGTTCGATTCCGGTCATCGCCAGTCTGGGTGAAACCGTAGATGGCAGAATCCTGAATATCAATGCCGATTTTGCCGCCAATGCACTGGTGGAGGCCGTACAGCCGTACAAGATTGTGTTCCTCACCGGTACCGGCGGCTTGCTCGACGGCAGTGGCCGGATCATGGATTCGATCAACCTGAGTACCGAATACGCACACCTGATTGCGCAGCCGTGGCTGCATTCGGGGATGCGCGTGAAGATCGAGCAGATCAAGCAACTGCTCGACCGCTTGCCATCGACCTCATCGGTATCGATCACACGGCCGTCCGAACTCGCCAGCGAATTGTTCACCCACAAGGGTTCCGGTACGCTTGTGCGGCGCGGGGAGAAAGTGCATACGTATACATCGTGGCATCAAGCCGACGTTGGACGTCTGCGCGTCCTGATCGAATCGAGTTTCGGACGCAAGCTCGTGGACGACTATTTCGAGCGCACTCCACTGTATCGTGTGTATGTCAGCGAAAACTATCGCGCGGCGCTGATTCTGTGCGAGATCGCGGATATGACTTATCTGGACAAGTTCGCCGTGCTCGACGACGCGCAGGGCGAGGGCCTGGGCCGCGCGGTCTGGGAAGTCATGCGCGAGGAAAACCCGAGCCTGTTCTGGCGCTCACGCCACGGTAATCCGGTCAATCCGTTCTACTACGCGGAATCCGATGGTTGCTGCAAGCAGGAAAAGTGGAAAGTGTTCTGGTACGGCATGCCGGATTTCGATGCTATCGAGCGCTGCGTCGCGCATTGCCGGCAAGCGTCCTGTTTCCTTGCTGGAGCCAGCATGAACGCGTCGCGCACGAGTCGGTATTGTTGGTGCGCGCGGGCACACCGGAGCGGAGCTGATCCGGCTGATCGCACGGCATCCACATCTGGAACTGATCTTCGTATCATCGCGCGAGCTGGCTGGGCAGTGTGTAGGCGACCAAGTTGTCGAATTCGCCGGCGAACTGCGTTACGAGAATCTCGATCCCGCTGCGGTAGCCGCCAAGTGTGCCGACGCGATTGTGCTGGCGTTGCCCAATGGCAAGGCAGAACCTTATGTTGCTGCCATTGATGCGATCGATCCACAAAGTGTCATTGTGGATTTGTCCGCAGATTATCGTTTCGATCCGGCGTGGTATTACGGATTGCCGGAGTTGACCCGCCATCGCTATGCCGGACAACGTCGAATCAGCAATCCGGGCTGTTTCGCGACAGTAATGCAGCTTGCGATTGCGCCACTCAAGGACCGGCTTGTCGCGCCACCGGTGTGTTTTGGCGTTTCCGGCTATTCCGGCGCAGGCACCACGCCATCGGACAGGAATGATCCGGAAAAACTGCGCGACAATCTGATGCCCTATTCTTTGGTGGATCACGTGCATGAGCGCGAAACCACGAAGCAGCTCGGCATACCGGTCGAATTCCTGCCGCATGTCGCGCCACATTTCCGTGGTATTACCTTGACGGCAAATCTGTGGCTGGATCAGCCGATGACGGCGGAGGCGGTAAAGCAACACTACCGGGAACGCTATGCGCACGAACCGCTGGTGCGGGTGCTCGATACCGCGCCGTGGGTCAGCCGGATCACGCACCGCCATCATGCCGAGATTGGCGCCTTCGAGGTTGCGCCGGGCGGCAAGCGCGTGGTGGTCGTGGCCACGCTGGACAATCTGCTCAAGGGTGCGGCGACGCAGGCGATGCAAAACCTGAATCTTGCCCTGGGGTTTGCGGAACTCGAAGGAATTCGACATGAGTGATCTGCTGTGGCAGAAATCCGGAGTGGCGACGGACGCACGCATCATGCGGTTTCTCGCTGGCGACGACGTCGTCCTCGACCGCGAATTCTTTGTCTACGACATTACCGCGACCAAGGCGCACGTTGCCGGCCTGGCACGCATTGGCATCTTGAGTGATGCGGATGCCGCCGCACTGGCGCGCGAACTCGATGCGCTGGGCGAAGATTTCCACAAAGGTAACTTTGTACTCGATGGGCGCTACGAAGACGGCCATTCCGCGATCGAGGCGCGGCTGGTCGAACGCCTCGGTGATATCGGCCGCCGGGTGCATACCGGGCGCAGCCGCAACGATCAGATTCTGGTCGCCACGCGTCTATGGCTCAAGACGAGGCTGGGCGAACTCGATGTGCTGTGCCGCGATATCGCACGCGCCTGCCTGGATCGCGCATCGCGTGAGGCGCTGCCGTTACCGGGCTACACTCATCTCCAGCGCGCCGTGGTGTCGTCGACGGCGATGTGGTTTGCCGGATTCGCTGAAGCCTTCATCGACAACGCCGTGCGCGCGCACCAGACGCAGGCGTGGATCGACACCAATCCGCTCGGCACAGCGGCGGGCTATGGCGTGAATCTGAAACTCGACCGCGACTTCACCACGCGCGAGCTCGGATTCGCGCGGATGCAGGTCTCGCCGGTTTATGCGCAGATGTCTCGCGGCAAGTTCGAGATCGCCGCGCTCGATGCGCTCGCTTCGGCAATGCTCGACTTGCGCCGCTTCGCCTGGGATCTGAGCTTGTTCACGACAGCGGAATTCGGATTCGTTCAACTGCCGGCGGAATATACGACGGGTTCGTCGATCATGCCGAACAAGCGCAATCCCGATGTGATCGAACTGCTGCGTGCGAGCTATGCCAGTGTGGCCGCGGCGCGCTGCGAGATCGAGCAATTGCTGTCCTTGCCATCGGGTTACCAGCGCGATCTCCAGATCAGCAAGGGCGCCCTGTTCCATGGCTTCGGCCACGGTCTCGCCGCTTTGGAGTTGGTTCCCGATTTGATTGCACGCCTGCAGTGGAACGCGGCGAGGATGCGCGCTGCGATCGAGCCAGCGATGTACGCCACCGATGTCGCGATCGAACAGGCTGTAGCGGGCGTGCCGTTTCGCGATGCCTATCGGCAGGCGGCGGAAACCATCGCGAATGCGGGGCAGGGCAGCACGCCGGAGGCGAGCCTGGCGGTGCGAAATTCGCCGGGTGCGGCCGCCGATCTGCAACTTGACGTATTGCGTGAGCGATTGGCACAACTGCATTCGACGTGAACGGGAGCGGCATCAAAAACGTAGTGAGCGAGGGGAGTTTGTGCGAGGACGGAGCGCAGGAACCGGAGTGCACGTTGAGGTACATGAGGATTCCGAGCACCGCCCTCGCATAAAATACCGAGCGCAGTAGTTTTTGACGCCGCTCAGCGCGTCAACCAGCCCTGAGCACGCACGGTGCATACCGCATAGGGAAAAACCCAGAACAGGGCGAATGCGGAGAAAAACGAGTAGGCGATACCGTAGATGAAATCCCAGGAACGTTCGGCGCGCAGGTAATAGAGCATGTTGAACGAGGCAATCAGCAACAAAGTGCAACAGAAACGCAGCAGTACCTGCGGGTGATCAACAATCATGAACGCGAGCAGAGCCAGCACCGCCCAGCCGATCGGGTAGCGGGTATTCGTGATGAGAGTATCGGCCAGAGCGATGCAACGTGCGCGCAAGGGGCGTTTCCAGACAACGTGGCGCAGAAAGCGGAGTTCTTCGCGCACATAGCTGCGATCCCAGCGCAGGAACATCTTGCACAGCTTGCCGTATTGCACCGGCACCAGGGTGTGGACCACGGCGGCGTGCTGGTAGACGCTGTCGTAGCCGGCATTGAGGATTTCGTTTGTCAGCGCACGATCTTCGCCGAAGGTGCAGGGCTTGCCCATGAAGTGTTGATTGACCCAGCGATCGAGCACCTGGTGGATCACGCTGGCGCGATATCCGGCGAGTGCGCCTGGGCAGCAGTACACCGTGCCGTAAGTGCTTTGCGTCGCACGCAGGAAATCGAACGACAGGGCGAAACGTACCTTGAGCATGCGCGGAATCAGCCCGGCGGCGCGGTTGTAGACGCTGACCTTGCCGGCAACGGCGCCGACGCGCGGGTCGCAGAAGGGTCCGGCCATGGCCAGCAAGGTGTCTGGCTCGATCACGCTGTCGGAGTCGATCGTTACCAGCACGTCGCCGCGCGCACGCCGGAAGCCGGCCTCGAGAGCGGCGCGCTTGCCGCGGTTTTGCGGAAAGCGCAGGGCCGTTACCAGGCCCGGATACCGGGCCGCGGCCGCTTCAATGTGCTGCCAGGTATCGTCACGGCTGCCGTCATCGATGACGAAAATTTCCAGCCGTTCGCGCAGATAGTGTGCCGTGGCGACAGAATCAATCGAACGCGCCACCATGGCGCCTTCGTTGTATGCGGGAATTACGACGGTGAGGCTTGGCGCATCGTTGAGTGTAGCCACAGGCGGCGTGCGGTAACGAAACCAGAGCAAGGTGCGAAACAGCAGCATCAACAGTCCCATGCCCGCCCACAGCATGCTCGGGCGCGCGACGTATCCAAGCCAGCCGTACTCGCGCGTGAAATGGATCCAGCCGTGAAATACCTGCAAGTGCCAGCTTGTCATCACGACGACGACAAATCCCACCAGGATGGTGATCCGATAGAATGTGTCGCCAGGACGCAAATGATAGTCGTGGGCTGTGCTTTGCGATGGCAGCGTTTCGATCGTCATCGGCAGCTCTCAACAGTTCCCTGTAGTTGGACATTGGCGCACAGGCAGATTTCCTGCGCCGCGAGGATGCGGGAGGATACCCGGCCACGGCCCTGCCGGGGTTAAACACCGCTTAACAAGCTTGGCCGCTCAACAAGCTTGCGATAAACGGTATCGGGATCAAGGGGTTTGGACAAGGCTAAAATTGTGCAAAAAATGCAAAAGATGATTACAAACCAGTTTTCAAGATTCACCCTGCAATCCGATGCGGACAGATTTTGAATACGCAGTTCATGCCGGACGCCCACGATCGGCTGCTCATTCTCGCGCCGCATCCGGATGACGAATCCATCGCCACCGGCGCCTTGTTGCAAGCTGCGCGCCGTGCCGGTGCCGTTTGCCGCGTGGTGGTGCTGACCGACGGCGACAACAATCCCTGGCCGCAACGTTGGGTCGAAAAGCGCTGGCGCATCGGTGTTGCCGAGCGTGCACGCTGGGGTGCGCGCCGACGCGAGGAAGCACGCGATGCGATGCGGATTCTCGGCATGAGCGAATCCGAGGCGTATTTTCTCGGCCTGCCCGATCTGGGTCTGACCGATCTACTGATGCGTGCCGATGCGAACGTGGTTGGATTGCTGCAGGCGCAGATCGATGAATTCGCACCCAGCTTGCTGGTCTTGCCCGCACTCGGCGACCGGCATCCAGACCATAGCGCGACCAATATCCTGGCCCGGCTGGCGCTGACGCAAAGCCGAAGCGATCCTCCACGCCTGCTCGAATTCGCCGTGCACGGCGATGCGCTGCGTGATGGCACCGTCGTCGTCAAGGCGAACCCCCAGGACAGGACAACCAAGCATGCGGCGATCCTGGCCCATGTGAGCCAGATGCGGCTGAGCCGACGCCGTTTCCTGCGCTATGCAACCCTACCTGAAATCTATCGTCCGGCGACGGCGCGGGCGGACCCGCAGCATGTGCTCCGTGCACGGGTCGATGGCGCCGCCGGATCGTCATTTTTCCTCGCGATCGAAGGCCTCAAAGGTGGCGAACGTGGAACCGTCCTGTTCGTCGTCATCGAATATGGCGACGGTAGCCATTTGCGCTGGATGATCCGCCCGGATGCGTCGGCAGAAGGCGCACAGGTGCGTGATTGCATCACCGGCGATGTCCGGCGGACTGCTCTTGTACGGCACAGCGCGAGCGAATGGGCCATTGCGTTGCCCGATCGCCCGGTATCGCCGCGCCAAGGTTATGTCAAGCGGGCGCGGCCGCAACCCGGGTGGCGGGTTTTCGATCGTTACGGTTGGCAGATCATCGAGTTTCCTGAACAAAACTCCGAAAACCCCTGAACGACAGGCCCCGGAGTTGCTGCTTTCGATTGACACGCGATGCTTCCATGCACATGCTCTGCACCGCGCCAGCTACATGCGCAACATGGATTTCCTCATCTTTCATTTGGGAGACAACGATGAAAACATTTCTTGTCACGGCCGCACTCGGGGCAGGACTTCTGCTCTGCGCCGGCGCATACGCGGACGCCCCCGCTGGTGCTACCGCGCAATGCAAGGACGGCACTTATTACTCGGGAGCCACCCACAAGGGAGCCTGCAAAGGACACAAAGGTGTGCAGCAATACCTGACCGCCGCGGGTGCATCCGCAGCGTCTCCGGCTGCTGCTGACAACACAGCCGCGACCACGACCACGAAGAAAACGAAGAAGTCGAAGGCATCCGCTGCCGAGGCTGAAGCTGCCGCACCGGCCGCTGCAGCCCCAGCCGCCGCAGCTACCGCTGCCGCGCCGGCTGCCGCCGCCACAAAGGCAACTTCGTCCAAGCACAGTGCTCCGACGCCGGCCTCGCAGATCACGCAGAAACCGGGTGGCGGGCCGGGCATGGTCTGGGTCAATTCCAGCTCGAAGGTCTATCACTGCCCGGGTGACGAGTGGTATGGCAAGACCAAGGAAGGTTCGTACATGACCGCTGCCGCAGCGGAAGCCGCTGGCAACCATGCAGCGGGTGGCAAAGCTTGCAAGTAAGCTGGTTGTTCGGGTGGCTCTTGGTGTTTGATTGAATAAACTCGAGATGGAACGAAAACGCCCGGCATGCCGGGCGTTTTTTTGTGGACCTCGCCGCGCTTTTGTGCATCACGCTTACGGCCGCGATTGGACAGGGCTATGATCGAGCCGTTGTCCGAGGACGATGCCATGCGCACTTTACTTTGGCTTGTATTGATCCTGTTGACCGCGTCAGTTTCCGCGCACCCGCAGCTCGGCAAGCTGAGTTTGCCGAAGGGTTTCCATATCGCGGAGTATTCGGATCGGGTGCCGAACGCGCGCGAGCTTGCGCTGGGCGCGAAAGGCACAGTGTTCGTCGGCTCGAAAGAAGCGGGCAACGTCTATGCGCTGACCGATTCAAACCATTCCGGTCACGCCGACAAGGTGCGCGTGATCGCCAACGGGTTGGAGATGCCGGTGGGCGTGGCGTTCCACGATGGCGACCTGTACATCTCGGCGGTGAGCCGCATCCTCGTGCTGCGCGATATCGAGCATCACCTTGATGATCCGCCCAAGCCCGAGGTAATCACCGACAAGTTGCCAACCGAAACCCATCACGGCTGGAAGTTCATCGCGTTCGGCCCGGACGGAAAGCTTTATGTGCCGATCGGTGCGCCCTGCAACATCTGCGATCCAGGTCCGGATCACGCCAAGCTCATCCGCATGAACGCCGATGGCTCCGGCATGGAGACTGTCGCCGTCGGCATCCGCAATTCGGTCGGCTTCACTTGGCGGCCGGGCTCCGAATGAATTGTGGTTCACCGACAATGGCCGCGACATGATGGGCGACGACATGCCCAGCGACAAGTTGAACAAGCTCTCGCATATCGGCGAAAACTTCGGTTATCCCTATTGCCATCAGGGCGACACGCTCGATCCCGAATTCGGCAAGGGCAAGAACTGCAAGGACTACACGCCGCCGGTGCTGAAGCTGGGTGCGCACGTGGCGTCGCTGGGCCTGCGTTTCTACGAAGGCAAACAGTTTCCGGTCAGTTATCAGGGCGCCTTGATCATTGCCGAGCACGGCTCATGGAACCGCACGAAGAAGTCCGGCTATCGGGTGATGACGGTGCGGCTGGATGGCGACAAGGTGATTTCGTACGAACCACTGATCGACGGTTTCCAGCAAAACGAAAAAGCCTGGGGCCGACCGGTCGACGTGCAACCGTTGCCTGATGGCAGTCTGCTGGTCAGCGATGATCTCGCCGGTGCGGTCTATCGTGTGACTTATGTGCCGTAGCCGGCTACTGCCTGCCGCATGCGGCAAAAAAACTGGTCGGGGAGACAGGATTTGAACCTGCGACTTCTACGTCCCGAACGTAGCGCTCTACCAGGCTGAGCTACACCCCGATGGGAAGGTCGCGCATGATAGCGACACGAGTGCTCAGGCGCAACCGCAACGATGATGGCAGTCGTTGCCGGCGAAGCGCCAGACGTGGTCGATCTGCTAGTCTATGCGCCTTCACGTGGCCCTGAGCGGCGCAGAATTTTCGAGGATTTCATGGCGTTGACCCCAGCCCGCACCATGCCTGGCGTGATGGAGCTTTTGCCGCTCGAGCAAATCGCTTTTCAGGGCATGCTCGATGTCGATCCGCGGCAATTTCGAACGTTTCGGCTTTCTGCCGATCGAAACCCCGGCGATCGAATTGTCCGACATCCTCCTGACCAAGCAGGGTGGCGAGACCGAACGCCAAGTATATTTTGTGCAGTCGACGGGCGCGCTGGAAAAGAACGAACGTGCCCGAACTGGCTCTGCGCTTCGATCTGACGGTGCCGCTGGCGCGCTATGTGGCCGAGCACGAGCACGATTTGAGTTTTCCGTTCCGCCGCTATCAGATCCAGCGCGTGTATCGCGGCGAGCGCGCCCAGCGCGGACGGTTCCGCGAGTTCTATCAGGCTGATATCGACGTGATCGGCAAGGACACGCTGTCGCTGCGCTACGACGCCGAATTGCCTGCCGTCATCTACAGCGTGTTCCGCGATCTCGCGTATCGGCCCGTTCACGATCTGGCTCAACAATCGCAAGCTGATGCGCGGGTTCTTCGAGGCGTACTTGGCTGTGTCGATGCCAGAACAGCAGGCGCGGCGCTGCGCGAAGTCGACAAACTCGACAAGCGCGGCGCCGAAGATTTACGACGCGACTTCTCGACCGGCGATGGCTTTCGGACTGCGGCTGCCGTAGGTCGACTGACTGCAATTCGTCGGATTTCGTCGCAGAGCCATCCGGACGCGATCGCGGCACTCAGTGATGCGATCGAGCAAGCTCGCTCGCGCTCGGGCGCGCGGCAGCGAAGCGTTCGACCTGCTGAGCGAAGGCGCGAACGAGTTGCGCGAAGTGCTGGAACTCATCAAGGCGTTCGGCGTGCCGGAAACGCATTACGCGATCAATCTTTCGATCGCGCGCGGCCTCGACTACTACACCGGAACCGTCTACGAAACCACGCTCAACGATCATCCACAGATTGGTTCGATCTGCTCCGGCGGTCGCTACGAGAATCTTGCGGCAAATTACACAAAGTCGCAACTGCCCGGCGTCGGCATCTCGATCGGCGCAACCCGGCTGTTCTGGCAGTTGCGCGAGGCCGGGCTGCTCGGCACGGCGCGGAGTACGGTCGAAGTGCTGGTCACGCAGATGGATGCAGGCATACTGCCGGCCTATCTGGAGCTGGCGACCGAGCTGCGCAGTGCCGGCATCAACACCGAAGTGGTGCTGGAATGCGGAAAGCTTGCCAAACAGTTCAAGTATGCCGATCGCGCGGGCATCCGTTTCGTGCTGGTGCTAGGCCCAGACGAGATTGCGAAAGGCGTCGTCACCGTGAAAGATATGCACCGACAGAATCAATTTGAAGTGTCGCGCGCCGAGCTGGTCAAGACACTGCGCGTTGAGCTCGAGCAGGCCGGAGCGATGCCGGTATGAGTGCCGAAACGCGGCATGTGATCCTGCTCGATGGCTCACACCTGAGCCGGCAGCAGGTTGCCCAGATCGCCCGTGGTGATGCGCTCATCGGGCTTGCGCCGGAGCAACTCAAATGCGTGCAACGCACGGCCGATTTTCTCGCCGAGCAGGTCCAGCGCGGTGAGCCGATCTACGGCGTCACCACCGGCTTCGGCAGCAATGCCGACAAGCTGCTCGGTGCGCACCGCGCGCGCGACGAGTTGCCCGGCGGCAATCCGGAGCGACGTGACGGCAGCTTGATGGAGGAATTGCAGCACAACCTCGTGATCACGCATGCCGTTTGCGTCGGCAAGCCGCTGGCGCCGGAAGTCGTGCGCGCGATGCTGGCGATCCGTGTGAACACACTCCTGCGCGGCCATTCCGGCATTCGCGCATCCACGCTGCAAGCACTCGCGGAACTGCTCAATCGTGATGTGATTCCGGTGATTCCGGAGAAAGGTTCCGTCGGTGCCAGCGGCGATCTGGCGCCGCTATCGCATCTGGCCATCGTGCTGCTCGGTGGTGGCGAGGCATTCTATAAAGGCGAGCGCATATCCGGTGGCGACGCGCTCAAGCGCGCGGGGCTGGTGCCGGTGCGGCTATCGTTCAAGGAAGGTCTCGCGCTGAACAATGGCACGACGCAGATGTTGGCAACGGCCGTGCTGGCGCTGGATCGGCTCGAAAAACTTCTGGCCACGGCCGATCTCGCGGCGGCGATGACGCTGGATGCGTTCGCCGGCCGCACCTCGGCATTCAAGGCGGAGGTGCACGCGCTTGCGTCCGCATCCGGGGCAGGTCGAAACCGCGGCGAATTTGCGCTGTCTGCTGGAAGGCTCGACCCTGGCCGACATTCCCTATCATCTGGTGCCGCGCTTCAAGACCTGGCTCGCGGAATCGTGGAGCTGATCCGCAGGACCAGGCAGCAGCGTTTCGATATCGGCTGGGATTACGTGCCGCCGGCGCAGCGCCACGGCAAGCGAAACATTTTACGCACGCTTCCTGCCGTTCAAGGGCGGCAAGAAACACCAGCCACAGGATTCGTACAGTTTGCGCTGTATTCCACAAGTACACGGTGCCGTGCGCGACGCGTTGATGCAGGCGCAACGCGTGATCGACGTTGAATTGAACTCGGTTACCGACAATCCACTGATTTTCCCGGATGCCGTCGATGCGAAAGTGATCGAGGATCAGGTGATTTCCGCTGGACACTTCCACGGCATGCCGCTGGCGCTGGCGATGAGCTACGTCAAGGCGGCGATTCCGGTGCTGGCGTCGATTTCCGAGCGGCGCCTGAACAAGCTCGTCGATCCAGCCACCAGTGATGGGCTTCCCGCGTTCCTGATCGGCAACGAAGACGCCACGGATTCAGGCTTCATGATCGTGCAGTACACCGCTGCGGCCCTGGTCAACGATCTGGCCACACGCGCGCATCCATCCAGCGTGTATTCGATTCCGACCAGCGCGAACGCCGAGGACCACGTCTCGATGGGTGCGAACGAGGCGCGGCATGTGCTGGATATGAGTGAAGATTTATCCCACGTGCTCGCGCTGGAGTTGTATACCGCTGCGCAGGCGCTGGAATATCGCCAGGACATGCTCAATGCGGCGCGCACTTTGGCCGCGCGTGGCGACTGGCAGGCACTGGCGTGCAAGGTTTCCGGTGCACCGGGCTCCGGTCATCTGCAGCATGCTCAGTTTGAGCGGGAAGTCCGGTCTCTGATGGCAGCGCTGGAAAGTGCCGATGAATTCCACGCAGGGAAAGCAGTCCGTGCGGCGTTTGCGACGATCCGGAAATACATTGCCTTCATGCAGTATGATCGCGCAATGGACGCCGACGTCCAGCGCATCACGGAGCTGGTTGCGAGCGGTGCGTTTGCAGATCACGCGCCAGGCTGAGTTGGTATTCGCCGCGGCACCGCGTCGGCGTTCAACAATCATCGTTTTTCAGTCGTTTGTCCCGTCAGGTTTACTTTCCGTATTTTGCTTGTTATGCTTGCCATAATGTACTAATGCGTTAATACATTGGATAATGAAACATCGCTCGCTCAACCCGGAACAAATGACGGAAACGCCGACAGACAGCCTGTGCCGCGCGCTGCTGACACTGAAAACCTTGCCGGAAATGCGCGCCTTCCTGCGCGACCTGTGTACGCCCGCGGAACTGGAAGCACTGGCCGATCGCTGGCGTGTTGTACCTTACTTGTTGCAGGGTATGGCTTATCGTGAAATTCACGAGCGTACGTCGGTAAGCGTCACCACCATTGGCCGTGTCGCGCGATTTCTGAGTCAGGGCAACGGCGGCTATCAGGCCGCGGTTAGCCACGTTGCCGTACCGGTTCTGCGCAAGCGCGGACCTGTGCCATCGGTAAATCCAGAATCCGGCAAGCGGAGAAAGCGATGAGCACGGCAAAGCCGCGCGAGCGCTTGCGCATTGCGGTGCAAAAATCGGGACGACTGGCCGAAGCTTCGCAGGACCTGCTCGCGCGTTGCGGGCTGAACTTCCGCCAGAGCCGCGACAAGTTGTTCTGCTTCGGCGAAAACCTGCCGATCGATTTGCTGCTGGTGCGCGATGACGACATTCCCGGGCTGATCGCACAGGGCGTATGCGATCTCGGCATCGCCGGGCGTAATGTAGTGCGTGAACAAATGCCAGCGGCGGTCAGGCAGGGCGAGGCCATCAAGGTTCAGGAGTTGAACGCGCTCGGTTTCGGTCGCTGCCGCCTGGCTATCGCCTTGCCACAGGATGCGTTGTATACGAATCCACAATCACTTGCGGGTCTGCGCATCGCGACTTCCTATCCATCGCTGCTCGGACAATGGTTGCAGCGTAGCGGGGTGGTTGCAGATATCGTGATGCTCTCCGGTTCGGTCGAAATCGCGCCGCGGCTCGGTACCGCGGATGCGATCTGCGATCTGGTATCCAGCGGGGCAACCTTGGCCGCCAACCAGTTGCGCGAAGTGGAAACGGTGCTTGAGAGTGAAGCGGTGCTGGTCGGAACGAAGGTTGCTCCAGCCGCTGAACGCGGCGATCTGCGCAAGATGCTGTTGGCGCGCATCGACGGCGTAATCCAGGTGCGCGAGTCCAGGTTGTTGATGCTGCACGCGCCGCGGGCGGCGATACCCAGCATTACGCAATTGCTGCCGAATGGGCCGAATCCCACAATAACTCCGATCGACGGCAACGATTTCGATGTCGCTCTGCAGGCAGTCTGCTACGGTGCGATCACCTGGCAGGATCTGGAGGCGATGAAACGCGTCGGCGCTTGCCGGATGCTGGTGCTGCCGGTCGAGAGGATGCTGGCATGAGCGTCGTCGAAACTTCCGTTGCCGACTGGCAGATAGTCGAGTGGGCCGCACTCGATGCGAAGGCTCGCGGCGCGGTTCTGGCACGACCAGTTTTCTCGTCCAGTGATACCTTGCGTGCCGGAGTGGAGCGCATCCTCGCCCAGGTTCGTGCGGATGGCGATGCCGCGTTGCGCGCATTGACCCGCCGCTACGATCAGTGCGAATTGGCTCGCTTCGAGGTTACACCCGAAGAATTCGAGGTGGCGGAACGACAGCTCGAGCCGACGCTCAAAAGCGCGATCGAGGAAGCAAGAGCACGCATCGAGGTTTTTCATCGCGCCACCGCGCCGCAACCTCTGCGTGTACAGACCGCACCGGGCGTGGTCTGCGAGCGTGTGTTACGCCCGATCACGCGTGCCGGCTTGTATGTGCCCGCCGGCACGGCGCCGTTGCCGTCGACCGCATTGATGCTTGGCGTACCCGCGCAGATTGCACAATGTCCGGAAGTGGTTTTGTGTACTCCGACCAATCGCGAAGGTCGTTGCGACGCTGCAGTGCTGTACGCGGCTCTGTTATGCGGCATCACTTGCGTATTCAAGCTCGGCGGCGCTCAAGCGGTGGCGGCAATGGCATTCGGCACTGAATCCGTGCCGAAGTGCGACAAGCTGTTCGGCCCCGGCAACGCCTGGGTCACGGAAGCCAAGCGCCAGGTCGCGCTGGCCAGCGACGGTGCCGCGATCGATCTGCCGGCCGGACCGTCAGAAGTGCTGGTGATTGCCGATCGCAATGCCGATCCTGAATTTTTGGCCGCCGACCTGCTCGCACAGGCCGAGCATGGACCGGATTCACAGGTGTTGTTGCTGTCGGACGATGACGAAGTTCTCGCTGCGACCTTGCGTGCGCTGCGAGCACAGCTTGCCGCATTGCCACGTGCGGCAATCGCCACGCAAGCCCTGGCCTGCAGCCGGTTCATCCACGTCGATTCGCTCGACGACGCGCTTGCGATTAGCAACAGCTATGCGCCGGAACACCTGATCCTGAATGTCCACGAGCCGCGTGCGTGGCTGGAAAAAGTGGAAAGTGCAGGATCGGTGTTTCTTGGACCGTGGTCGCCGGAGGCGGTCGGCGACTATTGCAGCGGAACCAATCATGTATTGCCAACCGGTGGCCATGCGCGTGCCCGTAATGGCATATCGGTTGCGAGTTTTCTCAAGCAGATCACGGTGCAGGAACTGACGCCGGAAGGACTGCGCACGACAGGGCCGTGTGCGACAACTTTGGCGCGCGCGGAACGTTTGGATGCGCACGCGCGCGCGGTCAGCCTGCGTCTGGAAAAAGCGGGAAGATGATCATGGGCATTGCTGCTATTGCACGACCGGAAATACGCGCGCTCGCGCCGTACTCATCGGCGCGCATGGAAGCGGTCGGCGGCAACGTGCTGCTCAATGCGAACGAATCGCCCTGGCCGCCGGCACCCGGAGCCGAGTTCAATCGCTACCCCGATCCGCAACCGGCAATGCTGGTGACGAATCTCGCGAAGTTGTACGGCGTTGCGCGGGAGCAGGTATTGGTCGGGCGTGGCAGCGACGAAGCGATCGACT
This sequence comes from uncultured Gammaproteobacteria bacterium, assembly GCA_963804695.1. Taxonomy (GTDB): domain Bacteria; phylum Pseudomonadota; class Gammaproteobacteria; order Xanthomonadales; family Rhodanobacteraceae; genus Rudaea. The sequence continues at coordinate 823,184 of CAWDRH010000003.1, read as the reverse complement.
TGCTAGTGCGCGCGTTTTGCCGCGCCGGCAGCGATGCCATCGCCGTGTGTCCGCCAACGTTCGGCATGTATGCGGTCAGCGCGCGCATCCAGGATGCGGTGGTAATCGAGGTTCCGCTGACGCGCGACTTCGAGGTTGACGCCGATGCCTTGCTCGCCGCGATAACGCCACGGGTCAAGCTGGTCTTTCTGTGCTCGCCGAACAATCCGACTGGTGGCGTAGTCCCGCTTACAACGATTGCGCGCATCGCCGCCGCGCTGGCCGGCAGGGCACTCGTCATCGTCGACGAAGCCTATGTCGAATTCGCTGGCAGCGAGAGCGCGATATCGCTTTTGCCACATTTTGCAAATATCGGTGTTTTGCGCACCCTGTCCAAGGCGCATGCGCTGGCTGCCGCACGCGTCGGCACGTTGATCGCACGCAATGATGTCGTCGCGCTTCTGCGCCGCATCCAGGCGCCGTATCCGCTGCCTTCGCCCTGTGTGGAACTCGCCCTGGCCGCACTGACACCGGTGGCATGCAGGCGCACTGCCGAACGCGTAATGATCATCGAACACGAACGCGAACGGGTAGCCCCCATGTTGACCATGCTCCCGCAGGTGTGCGCCGTGCTTCCCTCTGCGGCGAATTTTCTCTGTGTGCGTTTCGCCGATGCTGGAGCGGCATATCGCCGTCTGCTCGCACTCGGCATCGTGGTGCGCGACGTGAGTGGCTATCCGGGATTGCAGAATTGCCTGCGCATCAGTATTGGCACACCGCAGGAAAATGATCGGCTGCTGGCCGCACTCGGCGCCTGCGAGATCGCCGCATGAGGCAGCGCAAACTGTTGTTCGTCGATCGGGACGGTACGCTGATCGTCGAACCAGCGGATGAGCAGATCGACCGCTACGACAAATTCGCACTGGTCGACGATGTGATCCCCGCGCTGCGCCGCTGTGTCGCAGCGGGTTATGCGCTGGTGATGGTCAGCAATCAGGACGGCCTCGGCAGCGAGCGGTTTCCGCATGCGGACTTCGACGGCCCGCAGAATCTCCTGTTGCAGATTCTTGCCTCGCAGGGTATCCGCTTCAGCGAAATCCTGATCGACGCGAGTTTCCCGCAGGAAGGCAGGGACACGCGAAAACCGGGGCTTGGTCTGGTGCGGCATTACCTTGCCGACGACGACTGGAGCCGTGCTGCATCGGCCATGGTCGGCGATCGCGAAACCGACGTGCAGTTCGCCGCCAATCTTGGCGTGCATGGATTCAGGCTTGGCCCGGGTTGCGACTGGAACGCGGTTGCGCATGTACTCTGCGATGCGCCGCGGATCGCCGATGTGACACGCAACACAACGGAAACGGAAATTCAGGTGCGGGTTGATCTCGACGATGACGCGACACCGGCCATCACGACCGGGCTTGGTTTCTTCGATCACATGCTGGAGCAGCTCGGAAAGCACGGCGGGTTTGCGCTGAACGTCGATTGCCGCGGTGACCGTGACGTCGACGAGCATCACATCGTGGAGGATTGCGCCTTGGCGATAGGCGAAGCCTTGCGGCGTGCACTCGACGACAAACGTGGCATCGGCCGCTATGGCGCCGCCGTGGAGGGCGCAACAACGTTGCCGGTCGAAATCCTGCTGCCGATGGACGAAGCCCTGGCGCGGGCCGCGCTGGATCTTTCCGGACGTCCGTATTTCGTTTTCGACGGTACGTTTGCGCGTGAACGTGTCGGTGAGTTGCCGACCGAGCTTGTGCCGCATTTCTTCCGTTCGTTATGCGACAGCCTGGGCGCGAACCTGCATCTCGCCGTGCGTGGCGAAAACACACATCATATGGTTGAGGCCTGCTTCAAGGTGGTCGCACGTGCGCTGCGCCAGGCGTTGCGGCGGGATGGTGATGTCTTGCCGACCACGAAAGGTGTTTTGTGAGTCGGGCAACGGCGAATCGCGAAGTCGTGCTGGTGGACAGTGGTGGTACGAACATTGGATCACTGCGTTACGCGCTGGAACGTCTGGGTGTGCACGCGGATTTGAGCGCCGATGCCGCACGTATCCGCGACGCGAGTCACATCATCCTGCCGGGCGTCGGCGCCGCCGGCCCCGGCATGAGAAAGCTCCGGGAAGCTTCTCTTGTCGACGTGTTGCACGATCTCACCCAGCCCATACTTGGCGTTTGTCTTGGCATGCAACTTTTATTCGAGCGATCCGAGGAAGGCGATACGACATGCCTGGGCATGCTTGAGGGCGACGTGCAGCGCTTTCCTCGACACAGCAAGGTGCGCATACCGCATATGGGTTGGAATCGGTTGTGTGTGAAACAGGACGATGCGCTGCTTGGCGGCATCGGCAACGATGCGTATGCCTATTTTGTGCACAGCTATGTAGCGCCGCTGTCTACGGCGACGCTCGCGAGCACCGAACATGGCACTGAATTCAGCGCCGTCGTGCGACGCGGCAATATCTGCGGCATGCAGTTTCATCCGGAGCGTTCCGGTGCGCTCGGCGCGCGTTTGCTCGCGAATTTTCTGGACCTGTGAGTGGAGATCATTCCGGCCATCGACCTGCGTGCGGGGCACGTCGTACGTTTTGCGCAAGGTGATTATTCACGCGAGACGCGCTACGACATCGATCCACTGGCGCTGGCGCAGGAGTACGCCGCGGCCGGTTCGCGCTGGCTGCATGTGGTCGATCTCGATGGAGCGCGCTCTGGAGCCATCGGGAATTTTCCGGTCATCGCCGCATTGGCTGAAAGCCGGTTACGAGTGCAGGCAGGAGGCGGGATCCGCAGCCAGGACGATGCCCAGCGCCTGTTCGATACCGGCGTTTCGCGCGCCGTCGTCGGCAGCGTTGCCGTGACCGACCCGGAAAAAGTGGAACAGTGGATTTCACATTTCGGAGCCGACCGAATCTGTGTGGCTCTTGATACGAAACAGACGACGGACGGGCGTTGGGTCTTGCCAGTCAAGGGCTGGACGCAGACGTCCACCGCCACGCTTGACGATCTGGCAGCACACTACGCTGCAGTGGGCGCACAGCATCTATTGTGCACTGACATTGCGCGCGACGGCATGCTGAGCGGACCCAATCTCGCCCTTTATTCGCATCTGCGCGAAATTGCACCTGCGCTGTCCATGCAAGCGTCGGGCGGAGTGCGGGATATGGATGATCTGCGTGCATTGCGCAGTCAGGGCGCGGCGGCAGCGATTCTGGGCCGCAGCCTGCTTGAAGGACGGCTTTCCCTGGCGGATGCGCTCGCATGTTGACTCGACGCATCATTCCCTGCCTGGATGTGCGCGACGGCAAGGTGGTCAAGGGCATGCGCTTTCGCGATCACGTGGAGATCGGCGATATCGTGCAGCTTGCCGAACGCTATCGCGATACCGGTGCCGATGAACTGGTGTTCTACGACATCACCGCCAGTCCGGATAGTCGCATGGTCGATCGTGCCTGGGTCGAGCGCGTCGCGCGTGTTATCGACATTCCATTCTGCGTTGCCGGCGGGATCTGCAGCGTTGACGAAGCGCGTGCTGTGCTGTACGCGGGAGCGGACAAGATTTCGATCAACTCGCCGGCACTGGAGCGGCCCGAGTTGATCGACGAGCTCGCTGCAGAATTTGGTATCCAATGCGTCGTTGTCGGTATCGACAGTCGGCGTGATGGCGACGGCGAATGGCGCGTACGCCAATACAGCGGCGACCCGGACAAGACTCGCGCACTGGGGCGACGCACGCTGGATTGGGTCGTGGAGGTGCAGCGTCGCGGCGCCGGGGAAATCGTGCTCAACTGCATGGATTCCGATGGTGTGCGCAAAGGGTTCGACATTGCGCAACTTGCTGCGGTCCGGGCTGTATGCCACGTGCCGCTGATCGCTTCGGGCGGCGCTGGCGCGCCCGAACACTTCCATACGGCATTCGAGCGCGCCGATGTCGACGGAACGCTCGCCGCAAGCGTGTTCCATTCCGGAGCGATTGCGATTGCAGATCTCAAACGCTATTTGTGTGAGCAAGGCATTGCGGTGCGTCCATGAAAGAATCCAGTTTTGATTCGGACAAACTCGACTGGAGCAAGGAGGGCGACTTGCTGCCGGCAATCGTGCAGCATTGGCAAAGCGGCGCTGTACTGATGCTCGGCTATATGAATGGCGAGGCGTTGAGGCAAACGCAGCAAAGTGGAAAAGTCACGTTCTGGAGCCGCAGCAGGCAGCGCCTCTGGACTAAAGGGGAAAGCTCCGGCAATTACCTAGAACTGAAGTCGTTGCATGCCGATTGCGACGGCGACGCGATCCTTGTTTTTGCCGAACCGGTCGGGCCCGCTTGCCATCTGGGTACGGCGAGTTGCTTCGGCGATACGTCTGCGCCACCGCTGGCTTTTCTTGCCAAGCTCGATGCGTTGATTGCGCAACGCCAACGCGAACGTCCTGCGGGCAGCTATACCACGTCATTGTTTGAATCCGGCATCCGGCGAATCGCGCAGAAAGTCGGCGAGGAGGGCGTCGAGACGGCGCTGGCAGCAGTCACTGAAAGCGAAAGCGCACTGCTCGGCGAAGCGGCCGACCTGCTGTTTCACCTGCTGGTATTGGTGCGCTCACGCGGACTGGATGCAGTGCAGCTCGTGACGGAATTGTGTGACCGGCATAACGCCAGTTGAGGTCGCGCAAATCGCCGCTCATACTGCCCGCATGGCGCATTGGAACACGTTGAACGGACTTCCTTCTCGAATCATCGCCCATCGCGGCGCCAGCGGCTATCGACCGGAACACACGCTGGACGGCTACGCACTGGCGGCAGGCCAAGGTGCAGACGTACTGGAACCGGACTTGCTGCTCAGCCGCGACGGCGTGCTGTTCGCGCGTCACGATCTGGGGCTGGCTCGCAGCACCGATATTGCGACGCGGCCGGAATTTGCCTCACGTGCACGAGAGATTGCAGGCGTGCGCGACTGGTGGGTCGGCGATTTCGACGCCGCGGAGCTGGATACGTTGCGCGCGATCCAGCCATTTCCGCAACGTGGCTCGCAGTACGATGGCTACTTCGTCCTGCCACGATTTTCGATGCTGCTGGATCTGCGCCAATCACTGGCTGCAGAACACAGCCGGCCGATCGTCGTGGATGCGGAACTCAAGCATCCCGAATATTTTCGTGCGCATGGTCTCGACATGGTGGCGGCGCTGTCCGTGGAACTGGAATCGCGTGGCTTGACCGGGCCACAGGCGCCGGTGTGGATCGAGTGTTTCGATCACGCCGTCCTGCGCGAAGCGCATGCGCAGCTCAGCAACCCGTGCTTCGCCTTGCTCGAGGTTGCACCGGCAGATGCCGGCGAACGCGATGCGCTGTTGCGTGATCTTGCCACTTGGACGCGAGGCGTCGCGCCGAGCAAATTTATACTTTGGGACAATCTTGGGAACGACACCGGCTTTGTCTCCGCCGCACATGCGCATGGGTTGCAGGTGCATGCCTGGACTTTCCGGGATGATCTGGCGACGGCGCCGTTTGCGACACCGCAGGAGGAGTTCAACGCGGCGTTTGCGCTGGGCGTGGACGCACTATTCTGTGATTTTCCGGATACGGCGGTGGCGGCACAAAACACGTTTGACAGTTCCGGCTGAAGCGGACACTAACGCGCCGCTGTCAGCGCACCTTTTTCACCCGAAGATTGCGGTGCAACGAAGGGAACGGGCGCACCCAGACGAATGCCGTTGCGCCAGGCCTTGAGTTGCGCTTCGATATTCGGCGTTGTTGAGATTTGCGGAAAGGAGTGCTTCTCGCCATCGTGGGTTTCCCAAGCGTCGACGAGCTTGCTGGCTTCAGCAAATGCGGCGGTGAACGAATCGTGGTGGTTGAGTCCTTCGGCAAAGAAGGCTCGGCCGAAGTCGGTGATATCCGAATCGGTGCCGCAGCCGAACGAAGCGCGATCGGTGCGTGCGGCGGTAATGATCATTGTCGTGTCGTTTTTCAGGGCATCGATGAATCCACCGGAATAGCAGGCCGAGATCACGATGACCTTGTAGCGGATGTGCATATTGGCGAAAACATCCGCCAGGTCTTCAGGCGCGATCTGATCCAGCGGCAACGGATCCATGCTGACATACAGCAAATGGTCGTCGGAGCCGTGGCTGGTCAGGAACAACAGCAGTACGTCCTGGTCGCTATCCATGCGCGAGGCGGTTGCGTCGACGGCGGTTTGCAGATTGGTCAATGAGGCCAGCGGGTACTGATTGAGCGTAGCCGGGTTGTTGATCAGCAACAGGGTATGACCGGCGGCGTTGAAGCGCGTGCTGAACAGCTTCGTCGCGTATTCGGCTTCGTTGCGAAATACATCCTCGTCACCATCGCCGGCAAAGCCGATAAAGTACAGATTGACCTTGCCGGGAGTGCGCGACGTGAGCCGGGCAGTGGCCGCACGCATCATCTGCGGTTGCGCATATAGCACCTGTTCCGGTGTGCCGGCGTTGTCCGGCCAGTTATCGGTATCGTCATCGCTGTCGGATTTATCGGCCTTGGTCGATGCCGGAGTCTGCATGGTTGCAGTCTGCGGATGCGGCGGAACAATCGACTGACGGCGCAGCGACAGCGCGGAAATCAACGCACCGCAGGCAAGTGCGATGGCGAAGGTAAGCAGGAGCAGACGACGCATCGCGTGGTCAGGCCAGGTGGATGGCGTCGAATGTCGCGACGCAGGGATGCGATGCATCTGCCGGGCGGACCGCCGGCGCGCGCGCAAGCAGGGTCGTGCTCAGGCCCGCCACGCGCGCCGCGTCGAGTTCTTCGATGACGTCTGACAGGAACAGAATTTCGCCTGCGGGCTTGCCGATCGCCACGGCGATGCGTCGATACGATTCGGCTTCGCGTTTCGGTCCAGTCTCGGTATCGAAGTAGCCAGAGAACAATGACGTCAAATTACCTGCTTCGCTGTGATGGAAAAACAGTTTCTGTGCTGGAACTGAGCCCGAGGAATAAACGTACAAATCCAGGCCCTGCTTTTTCCATTCCTTCAATTTCGGCGTGACATCGGCGTAGACGTGAGCGCGGAATTCATGCTGACGATAACCTTCGTCCCAGATCATTCCCTGCAGCGCTTTCAACGCCGTTGATTTGCGATCCTCGTCGACCCAACGTTGCAGCAGATCGATCATTTCCTGTTGCGATGCCGACACGAGGTCGGCTTCCTTCGCGGCTTCGTGCAGCCAATGCTGTACCTCGGGTTTGTCCCCGTGAGTAACGACGAAGGCTGGCAAGCGTTCGCGCGCATAAGGAAACAGTACGTCCTTGACGAAGCTGATCGAACTGGTTGTGCCTTCGATATCGGTGAGGATGGCGCGGATCACACCTTGTGCTCCACCTGCGCAGCGTAAGCGCCTTCGATCGCGCGTTTGACACCAACCGGATCGGCCACGCGATGCAGCAGCATGCTGCTTTCGCCGCGTCCGGTGACGCGCACGTCGCCGTAACCAAGCAGACGGCCCCACGTGGTCTGGTGCAAGTCCACGGTTTCGATGGCGCTCAGGCGGATTTCCTCGGTTTCACGCCCGACAATGCCGGTCTTGCGCACCACGCGCTGTGTGGTCACACCCAGTTCGATCGCGCGCAGGCGCAGCCATTCGTAGACCGCGATGAAAATGCCGACAACGACCGGAATCAGGACGATGCCGAGGATCAGCCGGCCCTTGGCAGTCCAGTGGAGACGAAAACGCGCAACGATGGTTTCGCCGGGTGACAGCGATTCGTCGAGATAGCTCATGCGGCGACCGGTTCGGCGGAAAGGCGCGGGAATCGTTCGGCGATGTCGCTGCCAGTAAAATTCGCTACCCAGCCCTCCTTGTTGGTGAACAGGCGGATCGCGATGAAGTAGGGGCGCTCGCTCATGTCGAACCAGTGACGCGTGTTATCCGGTACGCCGATCAGGTCGCCTTGTTCGCACAGCACTTCGTAGACTTTCTCACCGATATGCAGGGTGAATTGCCCGCGTCCGGCAACGAAGAAACGCACTTCATCTTCCGAATGCGAGTGTTCGTTGAGGAATTTCTGGCGCAACGCGGCGCGATCCGGATGATCGGGATTCAGGCTGATGACATCCACAGCTTGATAGCCATTTTCGCGCTGCAAACGTTCGATGTCGGCGCGATACGCGGCAATGACTTCCTCCTGACTCGCGCCGGGAACGACTGGCTTCGATGCTTCCCAATGCTCAAAGCGCACACCAACCTTGTCCAGTTCCTGCGCGATCTCGTTGTGAGCGCTTGTCGACTTCAGCGCTGCGCCGCCCTCATTTTCGGAATAGATGCGCAACCGGCTCATGACTTCAACCTCCGCAAATCCAGTTCACAGCCTAGCAAAAACTCGAAAGCCTCGATATGACGCTCGGCCTCGGCCATGTCGCGGCCCCAGGTATAAATGCCGTGGCCTTCGATCAGATAGCCGTATAGCGGTTTATCCGTTCGAATCCAGGCATTGACACGTTCTGCGAGTTCCGGCATCTCCTGGGTGTTCGGGAAGACCGGCACATCGATATGCGTCGCGTGGGTGTTGTGGCCGGCAATCGCCTTGATCAGTTCGTAGCCTTCGATGCGGATTACGCCGGCTGCTGCGAACAGCCGCGATGCCACCGTTTGCGTGCGCGAATGCGTGTGCAGCACCGCGTTCGCATCGGCGTAGCGGCGATAAATCTGGGTGTGCAACAGCGTTTCGGCCGATGGTCGTGCCGTGGTGCCGATTGCACGACCTTCCATGTCGATCACCATGATGTCGTCTGGTGTCAGCGCGCCCTTGTCGCGCCCGGAAATCGTGATCGCGGCATGCACATCGTCCAGACGCATCGAAAAATTGCTGCTTGTCGCCGGCGTCAGGCCTTGCGCGCCGAGCTTGCGTCCGGCAGCGGCGATAGCCTGAGCGCAGGCGGCGAGGTGAGCTGGGGTGTAGGCCAAGATCGAACTCCGTAACCCGACGCAAAAGCGCGAGCACGGCTATCTTAGCGCGAGGTTCGACAGTCGCGAAACTTGCCCACTCAATTCAGTGGCGACAGGAAGCGATCCGTGCGTGGTCGATACCAGCGATCCGCATCGAGCGAATACGCCACTCTGAACGCGCGACCGACAATGCTTTCCCGTGGCACAAAACCTATGTAACGCGAATCCTCGCTGTTGTCGCGGCTGTCGCCAAGGAAAAGATATTGGCCCGGCGGAACGACCGTCGGTCCGAATGAGCGCATTGCCGGTCGGTCCGGCAGCACCATGATCGAATGCTCGCGACTGGCAAGGTTTTCTGTCAGATAACGATGATCCTGCGCACGCGTCGCGCGCGGCAAATCCGTGTCAGTTACATTGCGTGCCGCCATGTATTCGACTGCGATACCGTTGATAAACAACTGCTCCCCGCGCATTTCAACGGTGTCGCCGGGCAAGCCGACGATGCGCTTGACCAAGGTGATGCCGTCTTTTGGCGACGCGAAAATCACGATGTCGCCGCGTTGCGGATTGCTGCCCTGGGTTAGCCGCTTCGTCGTGAACGGAATGCGCAAACCATAAGCTTCCTTGTCGACCAGGATGCGGTCGCCTTCGACGATAGTCGGGTTCATCGAGCCGCTCGGCACGACCATCCAGTCCGCGACTGCGGAGCGGAAGATCATCATCAGTGCGAAAAAGACGAACAGTGATTTGTTTGCGGCGAGAAGGCTAGTGAGACGTTGGGGCATGATGCGCATAGTGTTCAATTCCGTCGGTCATGACGACGAAAGACCGGTGCGCGTTCGGCTAAGTTCCCTCAGCGTTCGTCACGCAGCCCGCGGCTCGATTCGGCGCAGTATCTCCTTGCGCGTTGGCAGAGTCTTGAGATCGTACATCGCCTGCAGATTCAACCATGACACGGCGTCGCCACCGAAATACCGTGCCAGGCGCTCGGCGGTATCGGCACTGATGCCGCGCCGTTCGTTGACGATCTCATGGATGCGCGTGGCTGGGACGTTCAATGCGACGGCGAGGGCATTGGCACTCATGTCGAGCGGGGTGAGGTAATCCTCACGCAGAATTTCGCCGGGGTGCACTGGACGCATGTGGTTGACGGGAAGATTCATATCGCTCTCTCAATGGTAATCCACAATTTCGACGTTCATCGGTCCGGCGCTCGTCCAGATAAAACACACACGCCATTGCCGGTTGATGCGGATGCTGTGTTGACCGGTGCGGTCGCGCTTCAATGCCTCGAGCTGGTTGCCGGGCGGCGAACGCAGAAACTCCAGCGTGTTTGCCGCGTCCAGTTGCGTCAGTTTGCGGATGGCAGCGTCCTTGATGGAACGGAACCGGCGCGGATCGCCGCCCTCGAACAATGCCTGCGTATCCTTGCAGTGGAAGCTCCGGATCGTGAGTCAAGAATATTACGTCAGGCGTAATACGTCAATCGGGATACGGCCTCACATAATGATAATGGAAGCGAAGGCGCTATACGTTGTACCTCAGCTACACAGCCTCAAAAATCCCAGCTGCTCCCATGCCCGTGCCGATGCACATCGTCACCATGCCGTATTTCAGTTTGCGCCGGCGCAGACCGCTGATAAGGGTGGCGATGCGCACCGCGCCGGTCGCACCGAGCGGATGACCGAGCGCGATGGCGCCGCCGAGCGGGTTGACCTTGTCGGGGTCCAGGCCGAGATCGCCTGATGACGGCGAGCGCCTGTGCGGCAAAGGCTTCGTTGAGTTCGATCCAGTCCAGCTCGTCCTGCTTGATGCCGGTCTGCTGAGCAGACTTTCGGAATCGCTGCCTTCGGGCCGATGCCCATGATTTCCGGCGGCACGCCGGCGACGGAAAATCCGACGAAACGGGCGAGCGGTGTCAGGCCGTAATCCTTGATCGCCTGTTCGCTGGCGAGCAGGACCGCACCGGCGCCATCGGACATCTGCGAGGAATTGCCTGCGGTCACGCTGCCGCCGAGCGTCGGAACACCGTCTTGAGTTTGGCCAGCACATCGAGCGTGGTGCCCGCGCGCGGACCTTCGTCGTTCTTGATGATGCGGTGTCGTCGATGGTGCCGCGCTTGTTCGAGATCGGGATAATGATCGGCCAAGGTATACGGCGTGATCTCGTCCACAAATTCGCCGGTGGCGATGGCGGCGAGTGCCTTGGCGATGACTGTCCACCGCGAACGCATCCTGCTGCTCGCGCGTGACCTTCCATTGCTCGGCGACTTTCTCGGCGGTGATGCCCATGCCGTAGGCGATGCCGATGTGCTCGTTGTCGAACACGCGCGGATTGAACATCGCGGTCGTGTAACCCATCATCGGCACCATGCTCATGCTTTCGGTGCCGCCGGCGATCATCAGATCGGCTTCGCCCAGACGGATGCGGTCGGCCGCCATCGCCACAGCCTGGAGACCGGAGGAGCAGAAGCGGTTGATCGTCACTGCCGGCACGCTGTCCGGCAAGCCGGCCAGCAGCACGCCGATGCGTGCGACGTTCATGCCTTGCTCGGCCTCGGGCATGGCACAGCCGATGATGGCGTCGCTGATTCGGGATCTGTCCACGGAGGGACTTTGGCCATGCACGGCGTCGATCACGAGAGCCAGCATGTCGTCCGGACGGGTGTTGCGGAATACGCCGCGCGGCGCCTTGCCAACCGGGGTGCGGATGGCGGCGACGATGTAGGCGTCTTGGGTTTGTTTGCTCATGGGATTCTCTCTTTCGTCGTCATTCCCGCGGAAGCGGGAATCCAGTGTCTTTTCGTGTGCCTGCGGTTCCATTCAAAGCTGGATCCCGGATCAACGCACATCCTTGTGCTGTCCGGGTGAGTGCGTCCTGCACTCAGTTGCGCAGCGGTTTGCCGGTTGTCATGGTGTGACGCGATGCGTTCCTGCGTTTTCGGCATCTGCGCGAGCGCCACGAAATGCTTGCGTTCGAGATCGAGCAACCATTGTTCGTCGACGGTCGAGCCGCGTTCGATCAGGCCGCCGCACAAGGTATCGGCGATGCGCGAGGCGATCTCCATATCGTGCGGCGAGATGAAACGGCCTTCGAGCATGTTCACCAGCGACTGCCTTGAACGTGGCAGTGCCGACATCGCCGGCCACACGATCTGCGCGCTTCGGCAGTGGCGGACGCCAGCCGGATTCGGCCAGCGCGTTCGCTTCGTTGCTTCGCCACGTACAGCAGTTCGTAGGCGTTGAACACCACCACGTCGCTCGCGCGCAGCAAGCCCAATTGCTTCGCTTCGAGCGCGCTGCCCGAGACTTTCGCCATCGCGACGGTTTCGAAGAACTTCTTCAGCTGCTTGAACGGATCGCCACGGATTGCGCCTGCGCGGCGCGTATCGCTATTTCCTTGCAGACCGCCGCCGGCCGGCAGCAGGCCGACGCCGGCTTCGACCAGACCGATGTAGCTTTCCAGCGCCGCAACCGTGCGTGCCGAGTGCATCTGGAATTCGCAGCCGCCGCCGAAGGCCATGCCACGCACCGCAGACACCACCGGCACCAGCGAATGCTTGATGCGCATGCTGGTGCGCTGGAAGTTCTCGACCATCCATCGAATTCGTCGATCTTGCCGGCTTGCAGCAGGCCGAGCGCACCCTTGAGATCGGCACCGGCGCGAGAACGGCTCGCCGGTCTGCCAGATCACCACCGCCTTGAGCTGCTCTCGGCCATCGTCCGATCGCATGCTGGATGCCATCGAGCACGCACGATCGTTGACCGTGTTCATCTTGGTCTTGAACGAGAGGATGCCGACGCCGTCGTCGCCAAGCGTCCACAGGCGCACGCCGTCGTTCTCCCAAACGTCGTGCCCTGGTCGAACTTCTCGCCGAGCACGGATCGGGAAACAGCTGACGCTTGTAGACCGGGTGCTGCGAACGCGGCTTGTCCGCGTTGGCGCTGGCCGAGTACGAGCCGTTCTTGCCGTGCGACGCCGGTACGGCCGTCGGTGACCCATGCCGGCAGCGGCGCCTTGCTCATCGCCTTGCCGGCCGCGATGTCCTCGGTGAATCCACTTGGCGACCTGCTGCCAGCCGGCGGCCTGCCAGGTTTCGAACGGACCGAGCTTCCAGCCGTAGCCCCAGCGGATGGCGAAGTCGACATCGCGCGCGGTGTCGGCGATATCGGCCAGGTGATAAGCGGTGTAATGGAACAGGTCGCGGAAGGATCGCCCACAGGAACTGCGCCTGCGGATCGGTCGCTCGCGCGCAGCTTGGCGAACTTCTCGGCCAGGATCCTTGATCGCTTGAGGATCGCGGCGACTTCGTCGCGACCTTGCCGCTCGGAGACGCGTAGTCGGCCTTGGCCGAGATCCAGCACCACGATGTCCTTGCCGGCCTTCTTGTAGAAACCGGCGCCGGTCTTCTGGCCCAGCGCGCCCTTGGCGATCAGCGCCTGCAGCCACAGCCGGCGCCTTGAAGTAGTCGTGCCAGGGATCGTCCGGCAGCGTGTCGTCCATGGTCTTGATGACGTGCGCCATGGTGTCCAGGCCGACCACATCGGCAGTGCGATATGTCGCACTCTTCGGACGGCCGATCGCCGGGCCGGTCAGCGCATCGACGGTGTCGAAGCCGAGCTTGAACTGCTCGGTGTGATGCATCGTCGCGAGCATCGAGAACACGCCGATGCGGTTGCCGATGAAGTTCGGGGTGTCGCTTGGCGTAGACCACGCCTTTGCCGAGCGTGGTGGTGAGGAAGGCCTCAAGACCTTCGAGCACGGCCGGGTCGGTTTTGGCGCAGGGAATCAGCTCGACCAGATGCATGTAGCGCGGCGGGTTGAAGAAATGCACGCCGCAGAACCGCTGATGCAGGTTTACGGCAAGCACATCGGCCAGGCCATTGATCTAAGACCAGAGGTATTGCTCGCAAGCATCGCGGCATTCGGACTCACGATGCGGCGCGATCTTGGCGTAGAGATCCAGCTTCCAGTCCATCCGCTCGGCGATCGCCTCGATCACCAGGTCGCATCCTTCGAGCCATGTCGAGGTCCTCGTCGTAGTTGGCCGGCGACGATGGCGCCGCGCGCAGCGATCTTGTCGGCCAGCGGCGCAGGCGACAGCTTCTTCAGGTTGTCGATCGCCTTGAGCGCGATGCCGCTTTGGGATCGCCGTCCTTGGCCGGCAGATCGAACAGCACGGTTTCGACGCCGGCATTGGTCAGGTGCGCGGCGATCTGCGCACCCATGACGCCGGCGCCGAGCACGGCAGCCTTGCGGATGCGAAGGTTGGAACTGCTCATTGAAACCTCTCCAGGTGCGAACTTGAAAGTGTGGCCTTGCCAAAGGCCGGTCGATTCCCGATCTTGCGATCACGGGATCCCTGTAATTACGCTCGCGCGCAGGCCGGCTGCAGCGAACTTGATCAGGTGTTCGGCAGCCAGGTCGCGATGTTGCTGTTCGCTGAAATTCCGCGGCGCTTGATCATGCCGAAATCGGCCATCGCATAGGTCAGCGCACCGCTGACGATATCCAGCCGCCAGTACAGCTCCTGTTTGTCCAGATGCGGCAGGAGCGCGGACGAATGCGGCAGCGAACTGGCTTCAATGCACGTGGCCGTAGTTATCGTGACAGGAATTTACGCAGTTGTTCGTCGTGTTCGGCATAGGCACGTGCCAGCACGCGTATGAACACCGGCACCGGCACGATCGTCGGGAACAAGGGCCAGTGCGGGACGGACAAAGGCGGCGAGGACGTCTTCCAGGGTGAGTCCTTCGCCGACTGGACGGCTTCGAGTGCTTGCAGCCGCTGCTCATTCAACGAATCCAGGCGCCGGCGGAACACCTCGTTGATCAGGTTTTCCTTCGATCCGAAATGGTAGTTGACTGCCGCGAGGTTGACGCTGGCCGCGGCGGTGACCTGACGCAGCGAGGCACCGGCAAACCCGTGGCGCGCGAACAGCGCCTCGGCCGAATCGAGTATGCGTTCCTTGGTGGAAAAATGCGGAGCGTTCACCTTGGCGTCCTTGAACCTGGCCGCGCCACGGTATTCCGCGGCAGCACGATCAAACGGTCGTTTGAAGCATACGGTGCAGCCCGTGCAGCGGTCAACGAATCAGGCAGACTATCACGGGTGTTCGGCAAGGTATTGGCAGCGAGTGTCGCGAGAGTGTGAAGGCAAACTAGAATTCCTGTCTGATTTTGTGAGCTAAACCCGTGAATGCCGCAGGATTTAATGCTAGAATTCGCCAGACCGCCCGGGCATCGTCCCGTTGCCCCGAAGTCTGAATATCCGGAGAACCAACACATGGCGCTGGAGCGCACCCTTTCCATCATCAAACCCGATGCCGTGGCAAAGAATGTCATCGGTGAAATTTACGCGCGTTTTGAAAAAGCCGGCCTGAAAGTCGTGGCCGCGAAAATGAAGCAACTGTCGCGTGACGAAGCCGAGGGCTTCTACGCGGTGCATCGCGAGCGTCCGTTCTTCAAACCGCTGGTTGAATTCATGATCTCCGGTCCGGTGATGATCCAGGCATTGGAAGGCGAGAACGCGATTCTGAAGAACCGCGATCTGATGGGCGCGACCGATCCGAAGAAAGCTGCGCCGGGAACGATTCGTGCCGACTTCGCCCAGTCGATCGACGCCAACGCCGTGCACGGTTCCGATGCCGCAGAAACTGCACAAGTGGAAATTGCATATTTTTTCGCGGGCACGGAGATCAGCTCGCGCTGAGCGATGTGAACGACGTGACGACCGCGAAAGTCAATCTGCTCGATTACGACCGCCAGGGTCTGCGTGATCTGTTCATGCAGATCGGCGAGAAGCCTTATCGCGCCGAGCAGGTGATGAAGTGGATCTATCATCGTCACGTCACCGATTTCGCGGCGATGACCGACGTTGGCAAGGCGCTGCGCGACAAGCTCGAGGCGGCCTGCGAGATCGTTCCACCGAACACCATGTTCGAGAAGCAATCCACCGATGGCACGCACAAGTGGCTGCTCGGCATGGACGGCGGCAATGCGATCGAAACGGTGTTCATTCCGGAATCCACGCGCGGCACCCTGTGCGTGTCCTCGCAGATCGGCTGCGGCCTGAACTGCACGTTCTGCTCGACCGGCACGCAGGGTTTCAACCGCAACCTTTCCGCAGCCGAAATCATCGGCCAGGTATTGGTCGCTGCCAAGCATCTGGGCAACGTGCCGCACCAGCAACGCAAACTCACGAACGTCGTGATGATGGGCATGGGCGAGCCGCTGCTGAACTTCGACAACGTCGTGCGTGCGATGAGCGTGATGCGCGATGACCTGGGCTTCGGTCTGGCCAACAAGCGCGTCACCCTGTCCACGGCCGGCCTGGTGCCGATGATCGACAAGCTTGGCGAAGTCGCGGATGTCTCGCTCGCTGTATCGCTGCACGCGCCGAACGACGAACTGCGCACACGAACTGGTGCCGCTGAACAAGAAGTATCCGATCGCCGAACTGCTCGGTGCCTGCCAGCGCTATGCAGCGCGGCGGCAACGCGCGCACTCGATCACGTTCGAGTACACAATGTTGAAAGGTATAAATGATCGGCCGGAGCATGCACGGCAGCTGATCAAACTGATGCGCCAGGTGCCGGCGCAAGGTCAACCTGATTCCTTTCAATACTTTCACCGGCACGCAGTACGAGCGTTCCGACGAAGCCGACATTCGCGATTTCCAGACGATCCTGCTCGATGCCGGCGTGCTGACCATGGTGCGGCGCACGCGCGGCGACGATATCGACGCGGCCTGCGGACAGCTCAAGGGCCAGGTAGTCGATCGCACCCGGCGTCAGGCCGATTTCCGGCGGCGTGTGGAAGAAGGGGCCAAGCATGCGGCGTGAATTCTGGCAGGCAGTTGGCGCCGCATTGCTGTGCGCAATGATGGTTGCATGCGCGTCATCTGGCACGCATATGTCAGAAAGCAAGACCGACAAGAAAGAAGATGCGGCGCGCGTGCGCGTCGAGCTGGGTCAGCGCTACATGGAACAGGGCAAGCTCGAACTGGCGATGGATGATCTGCAAAAAGCACTGCAGTACGACCCGAATTATGTCGATGCGCATACCGTGATAGCGGTGCTTTTTGAGCGCATCGGCAATACCAAGGAGGCCGAGCAGCACTACGCGCGCGCCACCGAGCTGGCGCCAAAGTCGGGCAATGTCAACAATAATTACGGCCAGTTTTTGTGCGCCGAGGGCAAGTTCGATCAGGCGCAAACCTATTTCGCACGGGCCATGCAGGACCCGTTCTACAAGACACCCGACGTGCTCTACACCAATGCCGGCACCTGTCTGGTCGATCATGGCGGCGGCGCGAATCTGGGTCAGGCAGAGCAGGATTTCCGCAAGGCGCTGGAAGCCAATCCGTCCAATCGCGACGCCTTGTTTCACATGGCCAAGGTACTTTATCTGAAGAATGACTTTTTTCACGCGCGTGCCTTCATTCAGCGCTTCGAATCGCAGGGCAAGCCCGACCCGATAGCGCTGTTGCTGGCGCGCGATATCGAGATCAAGTTGGGCCATGCCGACGCCGCTCGCGAGTATGCCCAGCGGTTGCGTCAGGACTTTCCGGATTCCGAACAGGCGCGCACGCTGGATGCCGCAGTGCCGGCGGCACAGTGAGACCATGAACACGGAAAAAAAAGATCGTACTGCGGTATATACGACCACGGAGGGCAGTCACGGGGTTGCCATCGACCAGGATGGCGAGCAAGTTCAATTGTCTTTTTTTGATGCCGAAGCCGTAACTGAAAAAATGAATACGACAATCGATGGGGTTGTTCCCGAGTCCGTGCAGACTCCAGTACTAGTGCAAACCGCACAGGTCGACCCGATGCCTACGGTCGCAACCGATGTTTTCGCCGAGTCGGATCATGTTGAATTCGAGCCGGCTGAGTCCGATCTTGCCGGATCAGGGCCGGCCGAGTCCGAGCCGGTTGCCAAGGCTGAATCGGCCGTCCAGGTCGACGATGTCTGTCTCGGTCAGCGTCTGCGTGCCGCGCGGGAAGCACGCGGCATGAGCTGCGAAGACGCCGCGCGCCAGCTCAGGCTGCCCGTAATTGTTGTCCAGGCTCTCGAAGCCGAGCATTACGAGCGCATCGGCCAAGGCGTGTATCTGCGCGGTTATCTGAACAAATACCTGCACTTGCTGCAATTGCCGCAGGTTCTGGCCGAACGCGTGGCCCAGCATCTGGAAGTGCCGCCGCTGGTGACTTCCGGAACGATTTCCCGGCCGCGCTATTTGTTCGACCGTTACTCGATATCGGCACTCTATCTGATCCTGACTGGAGTCATCATCGTACCGGCCGTCTGGCTGGCGATGAATACCGGGTTCGATCATAACCTCGCCCGGATCGCGCCGCTGGATGCACCTGAATTTTCAGCGCCGGCAATCACGAGTGCGGTTAGTGATAAAACGATTACACCAAACGGCATTCCGTCCACAAATGCGGAGCCGGCAACGGTGCAGCAACCCTCGGCACCGGTGTCGGTGACGCCACCAGCGGCGAACGACGAGGCACCGCTGATCGCTTCGATGACACCGTTTCCCACGACCAAGCCGGCGCCCGGCGATGCTGTCGACAGTGGAACCAAAGCCACGATATTGGCGCCACTCGCAGCCGGTGAACATCGTCTGCACCTCAGCCTGACCGAACCAAGTTGGGTCGAGATAGTCGCGGCGGACGGCGAAAAACTGGAATACGGTCTGTTGCCGGCCGGAAGTGTGCGCGACTACACCAGTATCAAAACCTTGGATGTGCGCTTGGGCAACTGCACCGGTGCCAGTGTGGAAATCGACGGCAACGTGCAGGATCTCACGTCGTACCGTCACGCCAACGTCGCTCATTTCGAGTTGGCCAGCGGTCAATCCACGATTTCCCGTAGCGGCGGCTGAACGCCGGGGCAGGCGTCGCGCACGCCTGCCTGCGTTCCTGTTACCCTACGCATCCCGCGAGCGGCCCGTGCGGTTCGCGGTAGCGCCGCAGACTGTGCGGCACTCCCTCCCAATTCGACCTTTCCGGTGATACGCAATGGCTTTCGATGTACTCGACGAACACGAACAAAGCGAACTGGTACAGAAGTGGTTGCGTGAAAACGCGGTGTCAATCCTGGTCGGTGTCGGTTTCGGTCTGCTGCTGATTTTCGGCTGGCAGCAATGGCGCAGCCACCGAGAAGCCCATCGCATCGATGCGGCCACGCAATACGGTGTGTTCAGCGCCGATCTCGACAAGAAGGACGCCGACGCTGCCAAACAGATCGCCGCAAAACTGCAAAGTGATTATTCGGATACGCCGTATGGCGCGCTGGCGGCATTGCGCATGGCCAACGAAGCTGCCGCTCGCGGCGATCAGGATGCCGCCTACGCAGCACTGAACAACGCTTACCAGCATGCAGGTATCGAGGCGCTGAAAACCTTGACCGGCCTCTATCTGGCGCGGGTCGAAATCGCGCAGAAAAAAGCCCAGGACGCATTGACTCTGCTCGACAAGTTGCCGGAGCAAGGCTACGCCGCGCTGCGCGACGAACTGCGTGGCGATGCACTTGCTGCGCTCGGGCGCCAGGACGACGCACGCACTGCCTATACCGATGCGCTGACCAATCTCGACCCAAACGCAGCCAACCGCGCCTTTCTGGAAATGAAACTCAACGATCTGGGCAGCCAGGAGAAGAAAGGCTCATGAAGCGCGCACTGACTCTTTTGCTGCTGGCCGGAACCGTTGTCGGTTGCACTGCCATCAAGAATGCCTTCAACGACGTCAAGAAAGAAAACATCCAGCCGCCGACACCGCTGACCGTATTCACCCCGACACTGAATGTGCAGAAAGTCTGGAGCGATAGCGTCGGCAAGGGTGCGGGCACCAGCGGCGTGCGGCTGATGCCGGCTTATGCCGACGGCAAGCTCTACGCGGCGGGCGTGGATGGCACGATCGAAGCGCTTGATGCCGCTACCGGGCGGACGTTGTGGAGCAAGCACCTCGGCACACGGCACGGCTGGATTCTGCATCACGGCGAGAATTCGCAACGCTGGTCGGGCGGCCCTGCAGTCGACGGATCATTGCTAGTGGTCGGTTCGCTCGAAGGCGATGTGAATGCATTCGACGCCGGCACCGGTGCGGAACGCTGGCACGTGCAGGTTTCCTCCGAGGTCATTGCCCCAGCGGCGATCGCCGACGGCGTTGTCGTGGTGCGCACCAATGATGGACGTCTATACGGCCTGGACGCCAACGATGGTTCGCGCAAGTGGATCTACGACCGCGCGACAGTTCCGATCCTGAGTTTGCGCGGCAACGCCACGCCGCGCATCGCCGATGGCGTGGTCTATGCCGGGCAGGACAACGGCAAGGTAGTGGCGCTGCGTCTGACCGATGGCGCCACGGCATGGGAGCAAACCCTGTCGGCGGGCGAGGGCCGTACCGAAATCGAGCGGCTGCAGGATGTCGACGGCAATGTAACCGTCGGCGATGGCGTAGTTTATGCGGCAGGTTATCAAGGCCAGGTCATGGCGCTGATCGCGCAATCCGGCCGCCCGTTGTGGACGCATGCATTGTCCAGCTATACCGGTGTCGCGGTCGCGGCGACCCAGATCTATGTCATCGATGCCGACTCCGACGTATGGGCACTGGATTTGCGCACAGGTGCATCCAACTGGAAGCAGGATGAGCTGAAATATCGCTGGCTGAGTGAAGCCGCAGTGCAGGGCGACTATGTCGTCGTCGGCGACATTGAAGGCTACGTCCACTGGCTCGCCAGTGCCGACGGCAAGCTTGCCGCTCGCATACGGCTGTCAAAACACGCAATTCAGGCCGCTCCGGTTGTCGTTGGCGATATGATCTATGTCGAGGACATTCGCGGCCAGCTCGGCGCTTACCGCATCGGCAAGTAAGTTGATAACCTTCCTCTGTAGCGCAGGGGAAGGCGGCCAGCGGGGGAGTTCACGTTGTTGTATTTCCCCTTACTCCTACTCTTTTCCGCCTGCGGAAAAGAGTCAATCTGGTAACGTTACCTTCAATGCTGCCCGTCGTCGCCCTGGTCGGACGCCCCAATGTGGGAAAGTCCACATTGTTCAATGTGCTCACGCGCACGCGCGATGCACTGGTCGCCGACATGCCTGGACTCACGCGTGATCGTCATTACGGCGTCTGCCGCATCGGCGAGCGCGAATTCGTTGTGGTCGATACCGGCGGCCTGACCGGCGACAAGGAAGGCATCGGCGCCCTCACCGCACATCAGGCGCAATTGGCAATAGCCGAATCCGACCTTGTCGTGTTCGTGGTCGACGCACGCGATGGCCTGTTGCCGCACGACCGCATCGTGATGGATGCGCTGCGGCGTCAGGACAAACCCATTCTGCTCGCCGTCAACAAGATGGACGGCGTAGACGCGAATGTCGCATTGGCGGATTTTTCCATCTTGGGATTCGCCGCTCCACTGCCGCTGTCGGCCTCGAACGGTCGCGGTGTGCCTGCGCTGCTTGAAGCGATCCAGACCGGTCTTCCAGCCGTCGATCCCGATGCGATCGCCGCCGATGATCCCAACGGAGGCATTCGTGTTGCCATCATCGGGCGGCCAAACGTCGGCAAGTCGACCTTGGTCAATCGTCTGCTCGGCGAAGATCGCGTCATTGTTTCGGATGTGGCTGGAACCACGCGCGATTCCATCCGCGTGGCCCTGGAGCGCGACGGCAAGCATTACACCCTGATCGATACCGCCGGCGTGCGGCGCCGTGCGCGGGTCGAGGAAGCCGTCGAGAAATTCAGCGTCATCAAGACCCTGCAGTCGATTGCCGCGGCCAATGTCGTCGTGGTCTTGCTGGATGCACAAGAGGGCGTATCCGAACAGGATGCAACCCTGATCGGCTACGTGCTCGACGAAGGCCGTGCCTTGGTCATCGCTGCAAACAAATGGGATGGTTTGTCGACCTATGATCGCGACCAGTGCCGCAGTTCACTATCGCGCAAACTCGATTTTGTCGGCTTCGCCAAGCAGGTGACGATTTCCGCATTGCACGGCTCGGGCATCGCCGAACTGATGCGCGCCATCAATCGCGCCCACGCCTCGGCAACGCGCGAGTTTGGCTCGTCCGAACTGACGCGGGCGCTGGAAAAAGCCTACGAAAGCTATCAGCCGCCATTGGTGCGTGGGCATGCGCCGAAGCTACGCTTCGCCCATCCTGGGGGCAGCAATCCTCCGACCATCGTGATCCACGGCAGCCGCACCAAACACATCGCTCACAATTATCAGCGGTATCTCGAGAATTTTTTTCGCAAGCGTTTCAAGCTCGAAGGTACGCCGATTCGCATCAAGTTCGCGGAAAGCGAAAATCCCTTTGCGGGAAAGAAAAACGTGCTAACCGAGCGACAGGTGAAGAAACGCAAGCGGCTGGTGCGGAATGCGAAGAAGCGCTGAAGCCCAAAGTTTCGTTTGGCCGCAACTTGTGATGTCCATTCCGGTTTTTAACCGTCCAGATGGCAGCATCCGACAAATTCAATCCCGCTGATATCACCGCCGCGATCCTCGCTGGCGGCAAGGGCAAGCGTCTGGGCGGACGCGACAAAGGTCTGGAATGCCTTGCGGGAAAACGGCTGATCGAGCACGTCATCGCAGGAGTTCACCCGCAGATCGGGAATTTGCTGATTTGTATCAATAGAAACAATGCGCTCTATGGAACATATGCAGCAATTTGTACCGATCGCGCAGAGGGTTTCTTGGGTCCGGTTGCCGGCATTGCCGCCGCGCTGGCAGCTTGTCGGACCGAATGGTTGCTGACCGTCCCGGTCGATTGCCCGGCACCGCCAGCCGACCTTGCGCAACGCCTTTACCGGAACGCATATGCTGCTCAGGCGAAACTGGCGGTGGTGCACGATGGCACGCGGCGTCAACCTCTGTTCGCAATCTATCGTCACGAGCTTGCCGCCGATGCAGCATCGGCGTTAAAGAGCGACTTATCGGTCTGGCGTTGGCAGGATGAATGCGGCGCGGTCGAGGTCGATTTTTCCGATGTGACACAAGCTTTTCTCAACCTCAACACCGAGAAAGACTTTCGCCGATGGGAGAAACGCAATCGTGACTGACAAGCAACCGTTTCCGACCGGTTTGAGCGTCGATGAAGCACGTGCCCGCATTGTGGAAATTGCGGCAAAGCATCCGCTGTCTGCGGAGAACGCAACCCTGGAGGCGGCACTCGGTCAGGTACTGGCCGTCGACGTGAACGCGCCGCACGATGTCCCCGGCTTCGTCAATTCTGCAATGGATGGTTTCGCCGTGCGTGGTGCCAATCTGCCTGCATCGGGTGAAAAAGCGTTTCGCTTGCTCGGGCAGATCTTTGCGGGCGGAGATTTGGCTCCCGAAGTCCTGACCGGCACCTGCATGCGCATCACGACCGGCGCGCCGTTGCCTCAGGGTGCGGACACCGTGGTCATGAAGGAAAATACGCGTGCCGATGGCGGATCTATCGTCATCAGAGCCGGCACCGTGCCCGGCGCGAACGTGCGCCTGGCAGGCGATGACTATCAGGCCGGCGATCTGGCGTTGAAGCGTGGCACGCGGCTGACTCCGGCGCAGGTCGGCGTACTCGCGTCGTTTGGGTTTCCCGAAGTGAAAGTCGCGCGCCGGGCGCGCGCAGTGCTTTTCACTACCGGCGATGAACTCACCGCTCCCGGCGATCCGCTTGGCTTCGGTCATATCTACGACAGCAATCGTTTCAGTCTTGGCGGACTGTTGCAGAAGCACGATGTTGCGTTGCTGCGGCATGCGCGTTTGCGCGACGACCCAGTGGAACTGCGCGAGGCCTTGATTCGTGCTGCCAAGGACGCCGATATCATCGTCAGCAGTGGTGGTGTTTCCGCCGGCGAAGCGGATTTCCTGCCGCGCCTGCTCGCCGACATCGGCGAAGTGGTTTTGTGGAAAGTGCGCATGCGCCCCGGCATGCCATTCCTGTTCGGCAAGATCGGCGGGACTCTGATGTTCGCGCTGCCCGGCAACCCGGTATCAGGTGTCGCCACCTTTCTGAGTTTGGTAAAACCTGCACTGGAAGCCATGACTGGCGCTGTGAAGCAATCTTTGGCATTGCGCGCCCGCCTCAGGCAAGCAATCCACAAACGACATGCACGCACCGAATTCCAGCGCGCACATCTGGAATGCGATGCCAGCGGCATCTTGTGGGCGACGCCGCTGGAGAAACAAGGCTCCGGCATGTTGCGCGGCGTTGCTGAAGCCGACGCGTTGGTCGTGCTGCCGGAAACCGTTCACGAATTCTCTGCCGGTGACGTCATCGAAGTGTTGCCGCTGCCGGGTTGGCCCGGATAACGTTTTGCGCTGCTATGCTTTGCCGATGACACAGAACCACGAACAACTGCTGGCCGAACTCGCTGTACGCATCGAGCAGATCGCACCGGCGGAAGCACATGCGCGACAGGAGTTGGGCGCCGTACTGATCGATGTACGCGAAGACGATGAGCGCGCCGCCGGCACCGCAGCCGGCGCGATTGGAATTGCGCGCGGCTCGCTGGAAGCGCGCATCGCTGCCGTTGCCCCGGACAAGAACGCGCCGATTCTCACCCTCTGTGGCGGCGGTACGCGCTCGCTGCTGGCAGCTGATACCTTGCACCAGCTAGGTTATACGCAGGTCGCTTCGGTAACGGGAGGTTTCCGGCGCTGGCGCGCGGAAAATCTGCCGCTTCGTTTCGATGCATTCGACGAAGACGCAGCGGAGCGTTATTCGCGCCATTTACTGTTGCCCGAAGTCGGCGCGGTTGGACAAATCAAGCTCGGCAAGGCGCGCATCGCCCTGATCGGCGCGGGCGGCCTTGGCTCACCCGCGGCCTTGTATCTGGCGGCGGCAGGCGTCGGCACGCTGACCTTGATCGATGACGACAAAGTGGAGAAATCCAATCTGCAACGTCAGGTGCTGCATACCGATGCGCGTATCGGCATGGCCAAGACCGAATCGGCACGGATGGCATTAGCGGCGTTGAATCCACGCGTGGTGATCGAGGCGAGAGAAGATCGCCTGCGTGCGGCAAATGTCGAGATGCTGATCCGTGATCATGATGTCGTGATCGACGGCGCCGACAATTTCCCCACACGCTATCTGCTTGACGCGGCTTGCCGCCGTCTGAAGATCCCGCTGATCTATGGCGCGGTCCATCGCTTCACCGGCCAAGTCAGTGTGTTCGATGCGCGTCACGACGATTCGCCTTGTTACCGCTGCCTTTTTCCCGAGCCACCGGCCGCCGGCGATGCTCCCAACTGCGCCGAGGCTGGTGTGCTTGGCGTGCTTCCCGGCATCATCGGGCTGCTACAGGCGACGGAAGCGATCAAGCTCGTGCTCGGCATCGGCGCGCCACTGGTCGGCAGACTGCTGTGCTTCGATGCGCTCGCGGCAAGCTTCCGCGAACTGCGTCTGCCACGCGACCCAAGTTGTCCCGGTTGTGGGGAAAATGTGGAATTTTCCGGATACGAGGATATCGCGCGGATTTGCGCAGCTCACTGAATTTTGTCAGAGATGGTGTTTCTTTGTCGCCTCAAACGCCGCCAGTTGCTCCGGCGTCGCTTCTTTCTGATGCCTCGACTTCCATTGCGCAAACGGTTCGCCGTAAACGTGCTCGCGGGCTTGGTCCCTGGTCATTTCAATGCCGCGTTCTGCAGCAGCTTCGCGATACCAGTCGGACAGGCAGTTGCGGCAGAAACCAGCCAGTATCATCAAGTCGATGTTCTGCACGTCCGGGCGCGCGACATTGAGATGTTGCAACAGATGCCGGAACGCGGCGGCTTCGAGTTCGGTTGTGGTAGCACTCATTGTCGGCTCCCGGCCAGATTGACTGCCCACGCATGATAAACCCCTGGCGATTTGAGCCGCGCCAGCGCAACAGCGATAATGCGCCTCTTTTTGCAGACTATTCCGAATGACCGCAAAGATCCTTGACGGCAAGCGCATAGCCGATGAATTGCTCGACAGCTTGCGTGCACGCGTCGCATTACGCATTGCGCAGGGCAAGTCGGCGCCGGGGCTGGCCGTCGTGCTGGTCGGCAACGATCCGGCGTCGGCGGTTTACGTGCGCAACAAGCGCCGCGCGTGCAAGCACGTCGGATTTCGTTCGCGCGATTTCGATCTGCCGGCGACGGCGACGCAGGCGGAGTTGACCGCGCTGATCGACCAGCTCAACGCCGATCCGGAGATCCACGGCATTCTCGTGCAGCTGCCTCTTCCGGCTCATATCGACGCACCAACACTGATCAACCGCATCGATCCGCGCAAGGACGTGGATGGCTTTCATCCCGAGAATATCGGCCGGCTAGCGCTGCGCCAGCGCGGCCTGCGGCCGTGTACCTCCAAGGGCGTAATGACCTTGCTTGCGCATACGGATCGTCCCGTGCGCGGACAGGACGCCGTCGTTGTCGGTGTGTCGAACCATGTCGGCCGGCCGCTCGTGTTCGAGCTGATGCTGGCTGGTTGCACCACGACCTGCTGCCACAAGTTCACGCGCGATTTGCCGCATGTGGTCGGGCAGGGCGATATCGTCGTCGTCGCAGCCGGCAAGCCGGGGTTGGTAAAGGGCGACTGGATCAAGCCCGGCGCTGTCGTGATTGATGTCGGCATCAACCGCTTGGCCGATGGCTCCCTGGCCGGCGACGTGGAATTTGCTGCGGCCGCCGAACGCGCATCCTGGATCACACCCGTGCCAGGCGGCGTCGGGCCGATGACGGTCGCAACTCTGATGCAAAATACGGTCGAGGCCGCCGAGCAGCCTGAATAGCACTGCAACCGTGTCCTTGAGCACACTGCGCGGTTACCGCGTCTGCGCTACCATTCGCGCCCTTGGGCTTTCCAGATTTCCCGCGCACATGACGTCTTCTCGCCATCGCCTTCGATTCGCCTTGCTCCTGGGTGTGGCCCTGCTCAGTGCCTGCGGCAGCGTCATGCGCAAGGCCACGAACCAGTTCGCGGACAACCTTACCAACGCGATCCTCGATCAGGACGATCCGGCCACGGTGCGCGATGGCGTGCCGGCCTATCTGCTGCTGGTCGATGGTCTGGTCGAAGGATCCCCGCAGAATCCGGATATTCTGCTCGCTGGTGCAAAATTGTACGGTGCGTATGTCGGCGGATTTGTAGACGACCCTGAACGCACGCAACGTCTGGCCGGGCGCGCGTATGGTTATGCGCGGCGCGCGCTCTGCCTGCGCGAGAAGGATTTCTGCGCGACGCTGGATGGGCCGTTCGAGTCATTTCAGAACGCACTGGCCAAGGTTCCCGATGGCGATGTCGCCACGCTTTACGGATTCGCGTCAGCCTGGGCCGGAAAGATCCAGTCCAACACCTCGGACTGGAACGCGATTGCCAATATCCCGAAAGTGCAAGCGCTACTCGAACGTGTGGTCACGATCGATCCGCATTACGACAGTGGCGGAGCGTATCTGTATCTGGGCGTGCTCAATTCGATCCGTCCGGCTTCACTCGGCGGCAAGCCCGAGTTGGGCAAGGCGGATTTCGACAAGGCGCTTGAATATTCCGGCGGCAAGAACCAGATGGTGCGCGTGCTCTACGCTCAATTCTACGCGCGCCTGGTGTTCGATCAGGCACTGCACGACAAGCTGCTGAACGAGGTGCTGGCCGCTGATCCGGTCGCGCCGCATCTGACGTTGATCAACATGCTGGCCAAACGAAAGGCCAAGGTCTTGCTGGAATCGGGCAAAGATTATTTCTGAAAGTGTGACTATGGATGGCCACTTTTTTGACTCTCGCGATCATGGATGATCGCCAAAATCAAGGCAGTAAAATGAACAAATTTGCATTATTCGCATTCGCAATTATCAGCGTCTTCGGCCGTGCACAGGCCGCGACGATAATCAAGATCGCCACCGTGGCGCCCGATGGCAACTCTTGGATGAACGAGATGCGTGCTGGCGCCGAAGCGGTGAAGAAGCGCACCGACGATCGCGTCGAGATCAAGTATTACCCCGGCGGAGTAATGGGCGACGAACCGACCGTGCTGCGCAAGATCAAGATCGGCCAGTTGCAAGGCGGCGCGTTCACCGGTGGCGAATTGTCTGCGGTGGACAAGGATGCGCAAATCTACAGTTTGCCGTTCCTGTTCAAGACCCAGGACGAAGTCGACAAGGTGCGAGCGCAACTCGATCCGCTGCTAAAAAAGAGTTTCGAGCAAGCCGGTTTCGAGGCGGTGGGTATCAGCGGTGGCGGATTCGCTTATTTGTTGAGCGTCAAGGACATCAAGACCAAGGATGATCTCAAGGCCGCGAAGGTCTGGGTGCCGCAAGGCGATCGCATTGCCGAAGCCGGATTCAAGGCGGCCGGGGTTACTCCGATCCCGCTGCCGCTGGCCGATGTGTATACCAGCCTGCAAACCGGCTTGATCGATACGGCCGCGAATACCCCGGAAGGCACGATCGCCTTTCAGTGGCACACCAAGGTCAAGCACATGGTCGATCTGCCGCTGACCTATGTCGTCGGTATCCTGGTGATCGACAAGAAAGTGTTCGACGCGTTGTCGCCGGATGATCAAAAAGCGGTAAGCGATGAGTTGGGTGCTGCGTTCGCGCGGTTGGAAAAGATCAACCGCGCCGACAACGCTCAAGCACGTGATGCCTTGCAGAAGCAGGGTGTGGTCATCTTCACGCCGAACTCTGGGGAAGCAAAAGCCTGGGAGTCGGTTGGCGTGGCGGCGCGCAAGGAATTGATCGGGCAGGGCGAAATCACACCAGTGATGGCGGCGTCGCTGGACAAGGCGCTGGCAGCCGCGCGTGGAGGCGCGCAGTGAGTTCAGCCGCACAGCGCGGACTGGCTTGGCTGCATCACATCGAGGATTGGCTGCTTGCCGGTCTTGTGATCCTGCTGGTGATACTCGCGGGCGGCCAAATTATCCTGCGCGATTTTTTCGATACAGGCCTGAGCTGGGCCGATCCCTTGATGCGCGATCTGGTGCTTTGGACCGGCATGCTCGGGGCACTTGCCGCTGTACGCGACGACAAGCACATCGCGCTGGATGTGCTGCAACGGTTTCTGTCACCACCTGCACAACGCGTCGCGCGGGCGATCACTCTCGGTTGCGCGGCCGTTTTGTGTGCGGCGATGGCGTGGTACAGCTTTGGCCTGGTGCAGATCGATTTCGGCGGCGCAGGCTCGGGCGCGTTGACGCAGATTCCAGCATGGGTGCCGGAAGCGATTCTGCCGTTCGCCTTCGGCCTGATGGCGCTGCGCTTTGTCCTGCGGGCATTCTCACCGCCCGCGCACGTCCCGGAGTTACTGCACGTACCGGTTCGGCCGGCCGGATCCGGTCAACCATGATTTGGTTGATCGTCGGCGCCTTGTTGCTGCTCGCCACGCTGGGCACGCCGTTATTCGCATTGATCGCGGCGATCGCGCTGTTTGGATTTCACGCCGCCGGACAACCCGGTACCGCCGTGGCGATCGAGTTTTATCGTCTCGCCGACATGCCGGCGCTGATCGCAATTCCGCTGTTTACCCTGGCCGGTTATCTGCTCGCCGAAAGCCAGGCGCCACGACGGTTGGTACGACTGACCAATGCGCTGTTCGGCTGGTTGCCGGGCGGCTTGGCGATCGTATCCATTTGTGCCTGTACACTTTTTACTGCGTTCACCGGCGCCACGGGCGTCACTCTGATCGCGCTCGGTGCGGTGCTCTATCCGGCCCTGCGCCAGGCGCACTATGACGAACGCTTTTCGCTGGGTCTGCTGACGTCGGCCGGCAGTCTCGGCTTGCTGCTGGTGCCGTCGATGCCGCTGATTCTCTACGGTGTCGTCGCCCAGCAATTCCACACCACGCCGCCGGTGAGCATCGACGCGCTGTTCAAAGCCGGTCTGCTGCCGTGCCTGCTGATGGTCGTGCTGCTGTCTTTGTACAGTGTCTGGCAGGCGCGTAGGCTTCCGCGTCCACCACCCAGCAGTAGCAGCGAAGTCTGGGCGGCCGTGAAGGACACGGCCTGGGAATTACCGTTGCCTTTCGTCGTACTGTTCGGCATCTACTCGGGCAAGTTGGCCGCGTCGGAAGCCGCCGCCGCGACAGCTTTGTACGTACTGATCGTGACCGTGTTGATCCGGCGCGAGATCAAGTTTGCCGAACTGCCGCGCGTGATCCGCGAAGCGATGCTGCTGGTCGGCGCCATCCTGATTGTGCTGGGGTTCTCGCTGGCGTTGACCAACTGGCTGATCGATGGCGACGTTCCCGAGCGTCTGTTCGCGATGTTGCAAAGTGGAATAAGCAACAAAATCGCTTTTCTGCTCCTGCTCAATGCGTTTCTGCTGGTATTCGGCATGTTGCTGGAAGGCTTTCCAGCCATCATTATCCTGGTGCCACTGGTGTTGCCGGTCGCGCTGCACTACGGCGTCGATCCGGTGCATCTTGGCATCATCTTCCTTGCCAATCTGCAGATCGGCATCTTCCTGCCGCCGGTGGGTATGAACATCTTTATCGCCAGTGCGCGCTTCGGCCGCCCGGCTACGACGATAGTCCGCGCCAGTTTGCCGTTCTACGCTATCCTGTTGCTGTGCGTGCTCATCATTACCTACGTGCCTGAGCTCTCACTGGCGCTGGCGCGCTAGCGCGGACTCGTAGCAACCGGTATAATTCCGCTCTTTACCACCGCCCGAGGAGTGGCGCATGCGCATCCTCACCGAAGCGCTCACGTTCGACGATGTATCGCTGGTTCCGGCGTACTCGAACGTGTTGCCGCGCGACGTCGATCTGTCGACCCAACTGACTCGCGGTATTCGTCTGAATATTCCGATTCTCGCCGCGGCGATGGATACGGTCACCGAGGCGCGTCTGGCCATCACCATGGCCCAATGCGGCGGCATCGGCATCATCCACAAGAACATGCCGATCGCGCAGCAGGCAGCGGAAGTGCGTCTGGTGAAGAAGTTCGAAGCTGGCGTGATCCGCGATCCGATCACGGTGACGCCGGATACGTCGATTCACGATGTCATGCAGATCGTGCGTGCGCACAATATCTCCGGCGTGCCGGTGGTCGATGGCGCGCAACTCGTTGGCATTGTCACCAGCCGCGACCTGCGTTTCGAGAAAAAGCCCGACGATCCGGTGCGCAATATCATGACGCGCAAGGAACGACTCGTCACGGTGAAAGAGGGCGCGCCAGAGGACGAAGTGCTGCAACTGCTGCACAAGCACCGCATCGAAAAAATCCTGGTGGTCAACGACGCATTTCAATTGCGCGGGCTGATCACGGTGAAAGATATCCAAAAGGCGCGAGACAATCCGAACTCGGCCAAAGACAGCCACGAACGCCTGCGCGTCGGTGCCGCGGTCGGCGTCGGTGGCGATACCGAGGCACGGGTCGCGGCGCTGGTCGAGGCGGGCGTTGATCTGGTCGTGGTCGACACGGCGCATGGTCATTCCCAGGGCGTGCTCGATCGCGTGAATTGGGTCAAGAAGCGTTTTCCACAAATGCAGGTCGTCGGCGGCAATATTGTCACCGCCGAAGCAGCCAAGGCCTTGGTCGATTCGGGCGCGGATGCTGTCAAGGTCGGCGTTGGTCCCGGCTCGATCTGCACCACGCGTATCGTTGCCGGCGTCGGCGTGCCACAGATTTCCGCAGTCAACATGGTGGCCGAGGCGATCCGCGGCAGCGGCGCCTGCCTGATTGCCGATGGCGGTATTCGTTATTCCGGCGATATCGCCAAGGCACTCGCCGCCGGCGCGAATTGCGTCATGATCGGCGGCATGTTCGCCGGCACTGAGGAGGCGCCCGGCGAAGTCGAGTTGTACCAGGGCCGTTCGTACAAGAGCTATCGCGGCATGGGTTCGCTCGGTGCAATGCAGAAGGGTTCGAAGGATCGCTATTTCCAGGACGAAACCGACGCCGACAAACTGGTACCCGAAGGCATTGAAGGCCGCGTGCCGTACCGCGGGCCGCTGCGCAGCATCGTGCATCAACTGGTCGGCGGACTGCGTGCGGCGATGGGTTATGTGGGCTGCGCAACAGTCGACGACATGCACGCCAAACCACACTTCGTGCGCGTGACCAGCGCGGGCATCCGCGAATCGCACGTGCACGACGTGGCGATCACCAAGGAAGCGCCGAATTATCGACTCGATTGATTCGTGCTGAGCTGAGGCGCGGATCGGCTGAAGGACGTATGCAAAAAAATATACACGGCGACAAGATCCTCATCCTCGATTTCGGCGCACAGTACACGCAACTGATTGCGCGGCGCATCCGCGAGATCGGCGTCTATTGCGAGGTCTGGGCCTGGGATCACGAACCGTCCGAAATTGCACGTTTCGCACCGAAGGGTGTCATCCTTTCCGGTGGTCCGGAATCGACGACAGAAACCGGCTCGCCGCGCGCACCGCAGCAGGTATTCGATACCGGCGTGCCTATCCTCGGCATCTGCTACGGCATGCAGGCGATGGCAGCACAGCTCGGCGGCAAGGTTGAGGCCAACCACACGCGTGAATTCGGTCATGCACGGCTTACTCTCACCAAGTCCTGTGCACTGTTCGCCGGCATGGATGCCGATGCGAAGCTGGATGTCTGGATGTCGCACGGCGATCGCGTGACGCAGGCGCCACCGGGTTTCACCATCACTGCGACGACGGACGACTTGCCGATTGCAGCGATGGCCGATGATGCGCGTCGCTGGTACGGCGTGCAGTTCCATCCCGAAGTCACCCACACCGCGCGTGGCACAGAAATCCTGCGCCGCTTTGTGGTTGATTTGTGCGCCTGCGCCACTTTGTGGACGCCGGCCAACATCATCGACGATGCGGTCGCGCGCGTGCGCGAACAGGTGGGTTCGGATCGCGTATTGCTCGGTCTGTCCGGCGGAGTCGATTCGTCCGTCGTCGCGGCCTTGCTCAAGCGCGCCATCGGCGATCAACTCGTCTGCGTCTTTGTCGATACCGGCCTGTTGCGTCTGCACGAAGGCGATCAGGTAATGGCAACGATGGCCGCTGCCACGAACGAGCAGGGCATGGGCGTCAACGTGATCCGTGTGAATGCCGCGCCACGCTACTTTGCCGCGCTCGCTGGCGTCAGCGATCCGGAAACCAAGCGCAAGATCATCGGCAAATTGTTTATCGATGTGTTCGACGAGGAAGCCGGCAAGCTGCAAGGCATCCGCTGGCTGGCGCAAGGCACGATTTACCCCGACGTGATCGAGTCTGCCGGCAGCACCACCGGCAAGGCGCATGTAATCAAATCCCACCATAATGTCGGCGGCCTGCCGGAAGGCATGCGTTTTGAGTTGATCGAACCGCTGCGTGAGCTGTTCAAGGACGAAGTGCGGCGCATCGGCGTCGAACTCGGACTGCCGCGCGAGATGGTGTACCGACATCCATTTCCGGGGCCGGGACTCGGCGTGCGTGTGCTCGGCGAAGTCAAACCGGAATTTGTCGATCTGCTTCAGCGTGCCGACGACATTTTCATCAGTGAACTGCGCGCGCAGGGTTTATATGACAAAGTCAGTCAGGCGTTCGCGGTATTTCTGCCGGTCAAATCCGTCGGTGTCGTCGGCGACGCGCGGGCCTACGAATGGGTGATCGCCTTGCGTGCGGTCGAAACCATCGACTTCATGACCGCGCATTGGGCGCATTTGCCGTACGCGTTCCTGGAGAAACTTTCTCTTCGTATAATCAATGAGATAAAAGGAATATCTCGTGTAGTTTACGATATCAGTGGCAAACCACCGGCAACCATCGAGTGGGAGTGAATTGACGTCCTTCGAGGACTATTGCCAGCTATCGAAAAACTGACGTAACGTGTTGATTTATAAATAAATACGTTACGGCAGCTATCGGTGACTATCGCCGGGCAGCAGAAAAAGTTGACGGTAGAGCTGACGGTAAAAATCGAAGCCGAATTAAGACACTCTCGTTCACTATTCAGACTTTTACCGTCTTTGACGGTAAAAGCCTTCTCGGGAATGCTTGTTTTATGCGGCTTTCCGGACATCAGCAGGTCTCCAGTTCCTTGACGGTAAAACCTGACGGTAAAGCCGTCACAAGCCGGAGGAAACCTCGATGCTTACTGACGCAGCACTACGAAATCTGAAGCCTAAGTCCAAGATTTATAAGGCTTCTGACCGAGACGGGATGTATGTGACGGTATCGCCTGGCGGTACCGTCACCTTCCGCTACGACTACCGCCTCAACGGACGCCGCGAGACGCTGACCCTCGGGCGCTACGGCCCCGGCGGCATCTCACTGGCGATGGCGCGCGAACTGCTGGACGCGCGCAAAGCTGTGCTCAAGGGCACCTCGCCTGCGCTGGAAAAGCAGCGCGAGAAACGCCGGGTGGTCGCCATCAAGACCTTCGGCGCGGCGATGGAGACGTGGTTGGCCAATGCGCGATTGGCCGACAGCACCCGCGCCATGCGCAAGCAAATCATTGACCGGGACATCCTGCCGTCTTTCAGAACCGCCTGCTGACCGAGATCTAGGCCGAAGACTTGCGGGCCTTGTGCAACAAGGTCAAGGAACGCGGGGCGCCCGCCACCGCGGTCCAGATTCGGGACATCGTGAAGCAGGTCTATGTCTACGCCATCGCCCACGGCAAATAAGGTGGACAACCCCGCCGACAGGGTGGGCGCGGCGTCGATCGCCACCTTCGTTCCGAAGGATCGCGCCTTGTCGCCGCTGGAAATCCGACTGTTTGTGCAGCAGATGGAATCGGTGGCGACCTATCCGACCATCAAGCTGGCGCTGCGCCTGATCCTGCTGACGCTGGTGCGCAAGAGCGAGCTGATCCAGGCCACCTGGGATGAGGTCGATTTCGAGCGCAAGACCTGGACGATCCCGAAGCAGCGGATGAAGGGACGCAATCCGCACGTGGTCTACTGTCTCCGGCCGATTGCGTCGTTCACCGTTCGGTCTGCCAGACACCAAGTAGAACTTGACAAAGTAGTCTATAGTTGTCTATTATGACAATATGAGTCGAGCGCGAACCTCTCCTATCAGTCGGCAGAACGCAAAGCGGGATGCAATCTTGGCGGCGGCCACAGCAACCTTTGCCCGCTATGGCTACCGAAAATCCCCCGGCAAAGCCGGGGGCTTCTACGATTGCGGGCCCCTCAAAGGGGCCTTTTCGCCATCGAAAATCAAGAGCTCGTCATCCAACCCTCGACGTATCGACCTCACCATTGCAAGCCAGGAAGCGCGCCGTCGGTTCGATAGCTATGCTTAAACTACCACGATGCCGACGGCTACTTCTGTAAACGTTAAACTTCTACTGCCTCTCCGGCAGAACCGGGGTAACTCTCGTGTTGGTTTAGAGCGGGATAGGAATATCTAAAGCGTATGGATATTGCTTCGGCTGAAGTGCACTTCCTTAGCGCACATGCGCTTATACATGATGACACGGCCGAAGTAGCCGTTCCTCTCGCTTGGTCTACAACAAGGCTGAGTACGTCGAGCAGCGGCGTCACATGTTCCGAGAGTGGCGCCAACCTGGTCGATGCCTGGGGCGGCGGGCAGAATTCGTGCCAACGTTGTTGCCGAAGAACGTGGAGGTGCCGAAGATGCTGCCTATGCCGGGGCAGTTGGGTGCCAACCAGCACTGATACCAGTCACGCTGTATCTCTCCGCAGGTGCGTGATCAGTGCCATCCAGAGCGCATTATAACGCTATGACCTCGGCTTCGCTGGGCATCACCTGCCGACCATTGAACTTGCAGGGTAGGTTTGCGCAGGCAACGCCGGCTAGACAGATGGCTAAGACTGCGAAAACTATCTCAATCACCAATGGCTGGCTGCATGATTGCTGGAGAGGCGCAATTTTCGACAAGCGGCGCATAACGGGGATTGGGGGCAGGCTTTAGTCGTCACTGATTGTTATTGACATATCAGTCCATAACAATCACTATGACGCCATGGTCAGACCGCGTGAATTCGATCGTGAAATCGCCCTTGAGCAAGCTCGACTCGTTTTTTGGGCCAAGGGCTATGCCGCCACGTCCACCGATGACCTTGTAAAGGCCATGGGCATCGGACGCCAGAGCCTCTACAACGCCTTTGGTGACAAGTGGAAGCTATATATGGAAGCCCTCGCCGATTATCAGCAAGGCTCCACGTCGTCCCACGCACAGCGTTCGCAGGCTCCCGCCTCTGCGTTGCAGGGCCTCCAAGATTTGCTCGAAGGCCTGGCGGTCGATGACGATGCGTTGCGAACGCTAGGCTGCATGGGAGTAGGCTCTGTGCGCGAGTTCGGCTCGACCGAATCACAGTTGTTGGAACTGCGCGCGAAAAGCTCAACTTACCTGCACTCGCGGCTGGTCAAGAGGATTCGCGAGGGACAGACGGCAGGCGAGATCGATCCGACCTTGAGCGCCAGTGAGGCAGCCAGCTGCACTGATGATGAGCATGACTAGTATGCAGGTTGCTGCTCGCAGCGGAGCAAAGGTGGCTCAACTGCGCCGGCTCGCCCGTTTCGCGGTGGATCGCCTGAAAACGTAACCGTTGTTTCTCTGGATAGCGTCGTCACGTAAGGCGTTTTTTTATCGCCGAGTCTTGACCAAACATTCCATAACAAGGATTGCCATGAATAGTGACGCCAGCTAAGAAAAAGTTGCCTTCGTCTTCGGCGGCTCTCGAGGCATCGGTGCCGCCGCTGTACGCCGATTGGCGCGCGACGGTTTCGCCGTCGGCTTCACCTACGTATCACGGCCCGACAGTGCGCAGGAGGTCGTCGCTGCCGTGGTCGCCGATGGCGGCCAAGCCTACGCCGTGCAAGCCGATAGCGCCGATCCAGCGGCCATCCGGACGGCCGTGGAGAAGGTGATCGCACATTTCGGGCGACTCGATGTCGTGGTGGTCAACGCGGCATCCTACACCTGGGTACGGTCGATGCGTTCACGCTGGCCGATTTCGACCAAGTGCTGCATGTGAATGTGCGCGGTGTCTACGTGGCGATTCAGGCAGCAGTGGCGCCATGAGCGAAAACGGCCGCGTGATTACCATTGGCAGTAATACCGCCGTACGTCCATTAACGCCGATCGGCACGGTCTACGGCATCAGCAAAGCCGCGGTGGCTGCCATGGTGAAAGGCCTCGCGTTGGATCTGGCCGCGCGCGGCATCCGCATCAACAACATTCAGCCCGGCCCCATCGAAACAGACATGACGGCTCAGCGCATCGAGCACATCAAAGGTCTGGTGCCGCTGGGCCAAGTGGGCCAGCCCGAAGACATCGCCGAACTCGTCTCCTCTTTGGCCGGCCCGTCTTCGCGCTACATGACCGGTTCGAGCCTCACCATCGATGGCGGCATGACGCTTTAGCAGGTAAGGGGCAGTGCCGTGGCAGGCGAATGAAAGCATGCCTGGCTCTGCAGACCACAGCGGTATCTCAAGGACTACCCAGACTTCTTTCTGGGCCACATGTGGGCAGCGCAACAGCGCCGTTGTTCGCATGCTCATAGTCGCGCTGTAGGAGCTTCCCATATGAATCTCGGTAAATTTCTGGCGGCAAGCATGATTGGCGGCGCGGTGATGGCGAGTGGCGGAGCAACCGCGGCGGACACACAGACTGAGCCTGTTCACGTGCACAACATCGTCCTTGTCCACGGTGCGTGGGCGGATGGATCGAGCTGCGACAAGATCATCCAGTTGCTGAAGAAGAAAGGTTTCCATGTCACCGCGGTGCATCTCCCGTTCACTACGCTTGCAGATGACGCTGCTGCCGTAAAGCGTGCTGTCGCGTTAGAGGACGGCCCGGTTCTTTTGGTGGGACACTCCTACGGCGGAGCCGTCATCACCGAGGCCGGCAATGATCCGAAGGTGGCCGGGCTGGTTTATGTGGCGGCGTTTGCGCCGGATGCTGGGCAGTCCGCGGGCGATCTCAATGGCAGCGTTCCTCCGACACCAGGAGCGAAGGAATTCCGGCCGGATGCCAATGGATACCTGAGGTTAACGGACAAGGGAATCGGGGAAGATTTTGCACAAGACCTTTCGGCACCCGAGAAGATGATCCTTGCGGCCACGCAGGGGCAGACCAGTGGACCGAACGAACTCGGCGCCAAGGTCTCGGCGGCTGCGTGGAAAGAGAAACCGACGTTCTATATCGTGGCCGACGAGGATCGGATGATTTCGCCAGATCTGGAGAAGGTAATGGCAGCTCGGATGCATGCGAAGACCATTCACATTGCCTCAAGCCACGTCCCCATGCTCTCTCATCCTGCCGAGGTGGCGGCGTTCATTTCCGAAGCCGCGGGTGGTAATTAAGCGAGAAGCGTCGCATGTGCTGAGGCGAGGGCCCGCCATTCGAAGCGGGCAGAGTGCGGTACCAACGATTCGCCGGCGTGTACTGGGCTCATTCAGGCCAGTGCACGCACGGCCACGCGCCGAGCGCCAGCGATCAGCGTGGCGCGTGCTTACAAGCACTTCGGATGACCAAGCTTGAGCTTATGGGGGCAGCCGGAAGTCAGATAAACCTCGCAGATCGCACAAATCTTTCCTATTTTGGACTAAATAATCAATAACAATAATATCATTTGGAGTTTTCGACGTGACCAAGATTGCATTCATCACAGGGGCATCTGGCGGTGTCGGACAAGCGGCAACCAAGCTCTTCCTCGATCACGGCTGGACTGTAGTCGCAACTGCGCGCGATATGGACTCGCTGGGGACATTGGGGATCTCTTCTCGACTGACACCCCTTCGCCTTGATGTCACTGACCATCGCTCCATCCAAGAGGCGGTTGGCGGAGCGATTGCGCGGCATGGCTGTATTGATGTGCTGGTCAACAACGCCGGGTTTAGTGTCTCGGGGCCGCTCGAGGGCGTCAGCGACGAGGCCATGCGACGCGCCTTTGATACCAACTTCTTCGGGTCTGCGGCGTTGATCCGTGAAGTCCTTCCTTGCATGCGAGAGCGAAGGAGCGGAACGATTGTGAATGTGACCTCGCTTGCCGGCCGTGTCGGGATTCCTTACCTCTCGGTGTACTGCGCAACCAAATTCGCCCTGGAAGGGCTCACTGAATCCCTTGCGCACGAATTGTCCCGCTTCGGGTTGCGGGTGAAGCTTGTCGAGCCTGGAGGAATCAGGACGAAGTTCCGCAGCGAATGGTTCGAGCCTGCGGCGTACCAGCCGGAAGTCTCTCAAGTGAAGGCCGTCATGGAAGCCGGCATCCAGAAGGCCGCACCACCTGAAGGCGTCGCCGAAGCCATCTATCGAGCGGCGACTGACAACAGCGCGCGCATACGCTATGCCGCCAACGGCGCTGGTCTTCTTCTCGCTTTGCGCAAACTGCTTTCGGACAGCGCGATGCAGGCACTTCTGCGCCGAGCGCTATTGAAGGAATGAGTGTTTCGCGCAGCGATCTTCGCGGCGAACCTTCATGAGGGCAAAGTGCAGAAGAGCCTGAAGTCTTATCGCCTATTCGGTATGATTGAAGCTGATTGATGATGGGTCTGCGCTCCGCAAATTGTCCCGAATCCCGCACCAGCAAAGGACGTGTTTTCCTGACGGTAAAAGCGACGGTAAAGGCCCATGTCGATCAAAGCCAATCCCTTTAACCATGCGGACTTGCGAGTCTCGTTGATGATCGAGTGGGAATAGCCGTGGTCGACACCTTCACCGCGGATGACGAGCGTTTCATGCGACGGGCGCTGGAGCTGGCGCTGCATGCCCAGAACGAACATGAGGAGGTCCCGGTAGGCGCAGTGCTGGTTCTGGATGGCGAAATCGTCGGAGAAGGCTGGAACCGCAGTATCGGCACCCACGATCCCAGCGCGCATGCCGAGATTGCCGCGTTGCGTGATGCCGGTCGGAGGCTGAAGAATTACCGTTTTCCGGGCGCAACCTTGTACGTTACTCTCGAGCCTTGTGTGATGTGCGCAGGTGCGATCGTGCATGCTCGTGTCGCGCACGTCGTGTACGCCGCCGCAGATCCAAAAACCGGTGCCGCCGGAAGCACATTCGATACGCTGATTTCGGATCGCCACAACCATCATGTCGAAGTCACGCAAGGTCTCTGCGCCGACGAGGCCAGCGACTTGCTGCGTCGGTTTTTCAAGACGCGTCGTTGATGCAAACCCTCAAGCGTAGATAGGAAAAACCCTCAAGCGCTACCGCGCATCGGGTTTTTCTGCCACCCATGGTAGGCGTGCTCCGCTTCTTGCAGTAGATTCCGCATGACAAAGGTATGCGGGAACCAACAGGGGGTTCTATGCTCGTCCAGGGATTCAGAAGTTCCGTAACAGCGCTGGCCATGCTTGCCGCCGCGCTATTATTGCTCGTCCCTGTTGCCAACGCGAGCGTGTCTGTCGTCATTCAGGACAGCAACATGGCGATCGCAACCATCTCGCTCACCGATGCGAACAACAACATCTATAACGGAACGGTGACGATCACGTTCGACGATGCTGTCAATCTCTCGGCTGACAGCCTGAATCTCACCGCGGAACTGGTCGATCCGAACAATCCGCCAGGAACATTGCCGGCGAATGTGAGCATCGATCCTGCGTTTCCCGTATTGGTTTCGGTCGAACCACCCGTGGCGATCTATCTGAACGGTTTCGAGTCAAATCAGACCGGAAATGGCAATCTGGCTTTCTACGACACATATCAATTTGAGATGCACACTGCCGATCTCGCATGTTCATCGTCGACGAGCACATATCGACTGTACAAGGCACCGCACGGCAGCAACGTTTTCGCAGATGTCAGTGACGGCATCTTCACCGGCAGCGTGCGCGCGCGCGGACGCGGCGGCGCGTTTTCGCAATTCCTGGTCGTCAAGGACAGTCGCCAATCTCTGGTCGTTGTAGTACAGAAACTTGGCAATCTGACCACACGCCTGACGACGTCATCAATCACGGGGACGCTGCTGACCACGCTGACTGATCTGCTAGTCACAGTCGGCGTAGACATCGGTACGCTGAATTTTGCTGGCGCAGATGGAGTATTGAGTGACTTCATCAGCGACGTGACTACGGGTGCGGAGAACGGAGATATCGCGAACGAGTGGGTTGCCGGCGGTTCCTTGAGCAACGATGCGGGCGAATTGTTGAGTCTTGCTGAAACCCTGCAGTTCACCTTGGGTATCCTGCAAAACGATCCGCTCTGTCTGCCGCCATCGTCCTGAACCCCCATGCCGTGCCGCTTTACTGCCTATCCGCCTGACCATGCGGCCCTCATGCGAGTGCTCGATGAGGGTATTCCGTACCGCATTGGCCGCGCGAGCGATTGTGAACTGTGCATCGACCATTTCTCGGTGTCCCGCTTCCATGCGGAACTGCGCGGCAATGCCGGCGTCATGCCGACCTGGGTATTGCACGATACCGGCAGCAAGAATGGACTGCGCGTCGACGGGCACATGATTCTCAACACCAGTTTTACCGAAACCAACTGGTTTGCGGTTGGCGACGTCTATTGCCAGATCGAATTGATCGATGCGAATGTGGCGTCGCGGCTGCGCGCGCAGAACGACACCCGGCGCGCCGGTTCGCGCGAAATGGCCGTACGTTTCTCGCCACACCTGGAAATCAGCACCCTGATTCCGCAAACCCTGGATGTGATCCTCGAATTGTCCGGACTGGAACGCGGCTTCGTACTTTACGCGCCACCGAACGAACCGCTGCGCGTACGTGCCAGCCGCGGGCTGACTGTGGACGATCTCGCCAAGGCCAGTTTCAGCGGTAGCGCCAGCGCAGTCGACAAGGCGCTGACCACGCGCCAACCGGTGGTGTGCTGCGACACGAATGATTCGCCCTGGCTCGGCATCCAGCCGAGCGTGCGCCTTGGCGGTATTCGTGCCTTGGTCTGCGTGCCATTGCACATGAATGACGGATCGACGGGCGTGGCCTATGTCGACAGCCGCACACCGGGACCGGCGGTGACCGAACTCGATATGGAATTGATCGACGGTGTGGCGCAACACGCGGCCACGGCGCTTGCAGCGCGGCGGTTGCAGGGGGAGGTGGAACAACTACTGCAATCCGCTGCCGATGCCGACGCGCTCGGCCCGCGCTGGGATGAGTTGCGGCCACTTTAACGTTGTTGCTTGATGCGGTTGTTGCGGATCGTCGATCCGCGCTATCTTGCGTGCATGCCCAACGAGGTCGCAATCCAGCCGGTCGACCCCGCAGACAGTGCGATGACGGTCACTGGCCAGCTCGCCCTGTCGGAATTGCGTCGCGGCGACGTGCTGGCCGGCCGTTTCCGCATCGAAGGGATACTTGGTGTCGGCGGCATGGGCGTGGTGTATCGCGCCTTCGATCAATCGCTCGATGTCGATGTTGCGATCAAATTGCTGCGTCCGGAATTGGCGCGCAAGCCCGAGGCATTTGAGCGCTTCCGCCAGGAGCTGCTGCTCGCGCGCCAGGTGTCCAGCCCGCATGTCGTGCGTATCCACGACATTGCGCAGGACCGTGGTCGCTGGTTCATCAGCATGGATTTCATCGACGGCGAATCGCTGGAGCGTCGCCTTGATGACGTCGGCAAACTTCCGACCGAACAGACCTTGGCAATCGTGCGTGGATTGCTTGAAGGACTGGTCGCTGCGCATCAGCGCGGCGTAGTGCATCGCGACCTGAAACCGGCAAATATCCTCATCGACAAGGCCGAATGCGCCTACATCACCGATTTCGGCGTAGCGCGGAGCTTGGGCGGCACGGGCATGACCCAAAGCGGCATGATCGTCGGCACGCCGGAATACCTGTCGCCAGAACAGGCGCGCGGCGAGGTCGTCGATGCGCGCAGCGATCTCTATGCCGTCGGCCTGATGCTCTACGAAATGCTGAGCGGAACGCTGCCGTTCGCTGGCGGCACGCCAGCCGAAACGGTGATGCAGCGCATCGTCCGGCAACCGCCTTCGCTGGCCAAAACGCGCCCCGATCTGCCGCGCTGGCTGCAGACATTTTGCGACCGCCTGCTCAAGCTGAGTCCAGCGCATCGCTTCGCCAGCGCGCAGGCTGCCTTGCGCGCGCTGGACACCCGACGGGTACCGCGACCGCCGTTGAATCGGCGCATCCTCCTGCTCGGTGTGTTGGCCTTGGCGATGGCCGCAGGTGCAGCTGACTGGCTGCGATTGCATCCGCCGCACACCCGCGCGTCCGGTCCCGTTGCAGCGGCGCTGGTGACACCCAGCATTGCACTGTTACCCCTGACCGCGTCATCGGGCGATGCCGGGTTGACGGCACAGGCGCGCGGCCTGGAAGCGCATTTGCACACATGGCTGCGTGGAGATTCCGCGCTTGCCGTCATTCCGCGCCGGCGCGTGCTGCAAACCGTTGCCCGCACCGCTCCCGACGCACATGGCGCGGACTTGCTGCGCCTGTTGCCAGTGATTGCCAACGCCGCTCATGCCAATCGCATGCTGTGGGGCGAGCTGCAACATGAGGGCAGTGGATTGAC
Organism: uncultured Gammaproteobacteria bacterium; assembly: GCA_963804695.1. Classification (GTDB taxonomy): domain Bacteria; phylum Pseudomonadota; class Gammaproteobacteria; order Xanthomonadales; family Rhodanobacteraceae; genus Rudaea. The sequence goes on along the minus strand of CAWDRH010000003.1, from coordinate 779,960 downwards.
TTTGCATTTGAACCTGAGCGATGCGAACGCCACGACCGCGCCGAAGACCGTTGATATTCGCGGTGCCGACGACACCGCATTGTTCGCTGCGTATCTGGCGAAGTTGCCGGCCTTTCTTGCCTTGGAAGGTATCCACGTCGATGCACCGCCCGTGCTGGCCACCGGGATCATGCCGGTCTACGGGCAGGCGCTTGTCGATCTGGATCGGCAACAACCGCAAGCCGCAGCCAAGGAACTAGCGCAGGTACCGTCACAGCATCCGCCCAGTGCCCTGATCGCATCGGCTTTGTTGCAAGCCGAAGAATCGGCACAACAACCCTTGCCGGCGCAAAACACCCGCGAGGCAATCATCGCGCAATTTGCGCAGTCGACTGCACCGGACGCGCGTGCGTTGTATGCCGACGCATTATCAGGCAATGGCCAGGACGATCTCGCCGCGCGCGCAAGCGCTCAAGCCGTGCAAGCCTATCCACACGATGCCGATCTGATCATGGCCGATGCCGATACGCTGCGTGCGCAAGGGCAGGGCACACAAGCGGAAACGCTGCTGAAAAATTATCTGCATGATGCCGACGATGATGCGCGCGCGTGGTTCTTGCTGGGCCGTACCGCGATCGAACACGGCGATGCGCGCGTGGCGGTCGAAGATTATCTGCTGCACGCACAGACCCTCAACATTCTGGCGCGCGATCGCGTCGCCGAAGCCGAGACACGCAATGCCATTGGCATCGGTTACGAACGTCTCGGTCAGCTCGATGCCGCCGCCGAACAATACCAGCGTGCCGTAGCGATCCGTGAACAACTCGACGATCGTGCTAGTCTGGCAAAATCCTTGCGCAATCTCGCTATAGTGCAGGCGGAACTTGGCCATCGCGACGAAGCCGAAGCGAATCTCGTTCGAGTCAAGGGCCTGCTCAATGCGCTGGGCGATCGCGCCAGCATGGCGGATCTGGACAACGATCGCGGTGTCGTCTCCGAGGAAGCCGGTGATTTCGCAACGGCACTGGATTTCTACCGTCAAGCGTATGCTTTGCGTCAACAGCTCGATGACCCTGCCGCCGTAGCACAGAGCCTGAACAACATTGGCTTCTGTTCCTATCGTATGGGCGATTTTGACAATGCCGCGGTGTACTGGAAGCAGGCGTTGGCGCAATACCGCACCCTTGATGACCGTGCCGGTGCGCTCGACATCCAGCAGAGCATGGCCTTGCTCGATATTGCACACGGCCAATTCGCCAGTGCACGAAAACAGCTTGAAGACTCCTTGCGTTACGCACAGGCGCACCAACTGCCTGAAGAAGCAGCGGTGGCAGAAACCTCGTTGACTGAATTGGCCTTGCTGGAAGGACGTTATGCCGATGCCGAAACAGCGATCGACGATGCGACGCAAATCTTCACGCGCCGTGCCGACCAGCGCGGGCAAGCTGAAACTGCTGTGCTGCGCGCACGCATTGCCTTGGCTCTGGGCGACGCGCCAGCAGCAGATAAAGCACTGGCAGCGATTGACCCAAAGCGCCTGAATCGCGAGCAGACTGCCGAATTTCTACTCGCTACCGCGCAACGTGTGGGGCTGGCCAACGAGCTGGCGAAGGAGCTGATTCAGCTGAATGCTGCCGCCGATGCAGCCACACAGGCGCACAGCGGGGCCCTGACCATTCGTGTCGATCTGGAGCGTGTCCGTGCAGCTTTGGCCAGCGGCGAAACGGCGCATGCAGTCAAGTTGCTCAGCGAAGTGAGCAAGCAAACCACACGCCTGAGCGAAGTACCGTTGCGCCTGATGTGGCTGGAACTCGAAACCGCGGCAGCCTTGCGCTCAGGTAACGACACTGTGGCCGCCACGCACTATCGCAGTGCATTGCCGTTACTTAAAAATGTTGGGTATTACAGCGGCGCAAGCCTGCTGCACGGATTGGGCGCTCTGGCACTCGCAGGCAACGCCGTCGAGGCCACCGCTGCGCGTACTGCCTCGCAATCGGCTCGCGCGCAGTTGCTGGCCGATGCGCCACGAGATTCACGCGCGACGTTGGAAAAGGAACTCGCACGGCGTTGGCGCGATACAACGGGGCAAGAACATGAACCGTGATGTGCAACCAGACGAACGCATGACACTGCAGCATCGGCTAGACGAGGTACTGCGCCAACAACGCGATCTGCTGGATGGCTTGCAACGCGGCCAGTCCCGCTTCAAATCCCTGGCGCGTTCGGTCTGGCGCGTACAGGAGCAGGAGCAACGCAAGCTGGCGCGCGAACTGCATGACGGTATCGGCCAGAATCTAGGTGCCATCGCGAGCCTGATCGATCGCGCCATGCATGCGGCTGCGCCGGCGCACACCGAACTGATCAAAGCGCATGCACTCACCATCAGCACCCTTGCCGAGACACGTGCACTGTCGCGTTTGCTGCGGCCGCAAATCCTTGATGATCTCGGACTCGATCCGGCCCTGCACTGGCTGACAAGAACCTTCGGCGAAGCACATGGACTGGAAGTTCACCTCGACATTCAGCAGTCAATACCGCCGCTACACGGCGATCTATCGACCCTGATCTTCCGCACAACGCAGGAAGCACTCGCCAACGTCGCCCGCCACGCCAATGCGCGACGCGTCGAAGTGAGTCTGCATCAACGTGGATCGCGGCTCAGCCTGAGCGTGCGCGACGATGGCCGCGGTTGCGAAGTCGGCAGTGCGCTGGCCGCAGGCAGCGAGGGGCAGGGTAGCGGTCTCGGCGGAATGCGCGATCGCATGGCGCTATACGATGGTGAACTGAGTATTGCCTCGGCACTGGGGGCGGGCTTCAAGTTGACGGCAACCATTCCGATATCCACCGCTAACCGCGAGACACCGGCATGATCCGCCTGCTGCTGGCCGACGATCACACCATCCTGCGCGAAAGCCTGGCGACCGCGCTCAATGCCAGCGACGATTGCCGGGTAGTTGCGGAAGCCGGCGACGGTGTCAGCGCCATCGAGCAGGCGCATCTGCTGCATCCGGATGTAGCCATCGTCGATATTTCCATGCCGCGCCTGAGCGGCATCGAGGTTACACGCCGGCTCACCGCAGAACTGCCGCGCACTCGCGTGCTGGCGCTGACCATGCACGAGGAAAAGGAATACGTGATGCAATTGGTGCGTGCAGGCGCGAGCGGTTATCTTGAAAAGCAGACGCCGACGGCGATCTTGCTCGACGCCGTGCGCACTCTGGCCAAGGGTGGTGTTTATTTCGGTCAGTACGCCACGAGCGTGCTGGCGTGGCAGGCGCGGCAACCGTACACGCCTGTTGACGACCCGTACGGAAGTCTGTCCGAGCGCGAGCGCGAGGTGCTGCACCTGGTTGTCGATGGCCTGACCACGAAGGAAATTTCCAAGCGGCTCGGTATCAGTGTGAAAACCGCAGAGAACCACCGTTGCCGAATACTTGACAAGCTCGACGTGCGTAACAGCGCGGAATTGGTGCGATATGCCGTGCGCAAACGTCTGGTCGACCATGGCTGATCTGATTTAGCGGGCCTTTTTTCAGGGGCAGTAATAGTTCTCGGCATTTGTTGGTACTATTATTTTACATAATATACATACGGCACGTTTATGCCGCAAAGCAGCAAGGGGTCGAGACTGAAAACGTTGGCAGCCTCTACGCGCCGCATAGCTTCTGCAGCTATGGTAGTGTTCAGCCTGATCGTCGCTCTGGCCTCGCGTTCGCAATTGAAGATGGAAAAGTCATGACCGCAGAAAAAACGACATTGGTTTGCGGCTGGCGCGTCTACGGTCTGGGCGTAATGGCGATTGCCATGCTCTGCCTGGCGTGGGGAACCTTCGACCCGGGGCAGCCGTTGCCCAAGAGTTTTCCCGGCTACACCACCTTGGCCTATGTCGCCGCTGCATTCATGCTCGTCGCGGGTGTGGCCGTCGAGTGGCGTCGGACCGTGGCCTGGGGCGCCGCGGCGCTCACCGCCTACTATGCACTCATCGTCATCATCCTGATGAACGGTCGTGTGGTGTTCGCCCATTACGCCGAATACGGTACGTACGAAGGCCTCGCCGAGCAGCTCGCAATTACGGCGGGTGGACTGATCGTCTACGCCGCAAACGGCAGGATTGATGCCACACTGGCTGCACGCCTCACACGCCTGGGCCAAGTAGCGTTTGGGATTTGTGCGCTGATATTCGGTGGAGCGCATTTTGTCTATATGAACCTCACTGCCCCGCTGGTCCCCAAATGGCTGCCGCCTTCTCAAGAGTTTTGGGCCTATGCGACCGGGCTTGGCCATATCGCGGCGGGGCTTGCGATCCTGACGGGCGTACGCGCCCGCCTCGCTGCGATCCTGCTGACCGCCATGTACGTGTGCTTCGCCCTGCTGGCGTGGGGGCCTATGCTCCTGGCCGACCCCAGGAGCCATGGAAATTGGACCGAAAGCGCCACGACTCTCGCCTTGATCGGTGCCGCCTGGGTCGTGGCGGGCTCGCTGGCGCGGCCGAGAGGCTATCGTCGTCAGTGAAAATGTTCGTGGAAGTGCGTGCCGTTGGCTGCATGACTGTGCTCACCGCGTGCAATGAATGCAGGTGCCCAAGCAGCCGAGTACCAAACCCATTTCCCTTTCCCTTCCAATGCATTACAATGCGCGGCTGTTTTCATCTTCAGCCTTACTGGATAGCGCCATGAAAGTATTGTCTTCGCTCAAATCCGCCAAAAAGCGTCATCGCGACTGCAAGGTCGTGCGTCGCCGCGGCAAGGTGTTCGTGATCTGCAAGAGCAACCCACGCTTCAAGGCGCGTCAGCGCTGAGCAGTCATCGGACGCATGCTGTCGAGAAGGCCGCGCATACTGCGGCCTTTTTCATTTCGGCCAAAGCTGGTGGGCAGATGGACTTTTTCCGGCCAGATCATGGATTTGCCCACTGGAATCTGATAAAAAGCTTGAACTTCGCGGCCGCCGGCCGTGCGACTGGAGTTCGTGCCATGAACACCCGTTTTCTTACCCTTGCCTGCGGGTTCGCCGTTGCGGCGTTTGCCGGCGGTAATTGCGTCCATGCCGATACCTTGTTGATGCAGCGGGTCCAGCAGGAACGCGGCATGAATGCGCCGCATCGTGGCATGAGCATGGCCGAGGTCGAGCGCCGCTTTGGCGCACCGACCAGCAAGCTGTCGCCGGCTGGTGGCGATACGCCACGGCATCCGGTCATCCATCGCTGGGTGTATCCGGGCTACATCGTCTATTTCGAGCGCACCCACGTAATCGACAGCGTGGCCAATCGCGCCAGTCCGACCGAAGTCGGACCGAAACACCATTCCTGACGATCGATGACGTCCACTGCGTTCCGTCTACCTGCGGAATGGGAGCCGCAGGCGGGCGTGCTGCTGGCTTGGCCGCATGCGCAAACCGACTGGGCAGAGCGTTTGGCGGCAGTCGAGGCTGTCTTTGCTGCGCTGGCCGCCGCGATTGCATGCTTCGAGCCCGTGCTGATCTGTGTCCCCGACGCCAACGTACGTGCCCGAGCAGAACGACTCGTCATTGCGGCCACCACTGGACGAAAGACAAAAATCGAATTCGTCGAAATCGAATACGATGACACCTGGCTGCGCGATTCCGGCCCGATCACGCTGCGCGGAGCCGATGAATTCCGCCTGCTCGATTTCCGTTTCACCGGCTGGGGCGGCAAATTTGCCGCGGGCCGCGACGATCGTCTGATCGAGGGCTTGGCGGCGCGCGAACTATTCCGTCACGCCGAGCATCGGCGTATTGACTGGGCGCTGGAAGGCGGCGCCATCGAATCCGACGGCGCCGGTACCCTGCTGACGACCTGGCGTTGCCTGCATCAGCGCCATCCGGAACAAAGCCGCGAACAGATGACGCGTCTGCTCTGCGACAAGCTTGGCGCCACGCGTGTGCTGTGGCTGGAGCGCGGCTATCTGCAAGGCGACGACACCGATGCGCATATCGACACCCTGGCGCGGTTCGCGCCAGACGATGCCATCGTATTCCAGGCTTGCGACGACCCCGCCGATCCGCATTTCGGCGAATTGGCGGCGATGCGCGATGAGCTCGCCGCCCTGCGGACGGCAGAGGGCAGACCCTATCGCCTGCATGCCCTGCCCTGGCCGCGGCCCATTTTTGACGGCGCTGACTCTGATGGTGATGAAGTTGACGATGGCCGCCGTCTTGCCGCGTCGTATGCCAACTATTTGATCATCAACGGCGCCGTGCTGATGCCGGCGTATGCCGATCCGGCGGATGCCGAAGCCACGCGCATTATCGGTCTGGCACATCCCGGGCGTGAAGTGATTGCGCTACCCTGCCAACCCCTGATCTGGCAAAACGGCAGTCTGCATTGCCTGACCATGCAGTTGCCGCAAGGAATCCTTGGATGAACAAGAAGCTTCGTGTGGCCCTGCTGCAAGAACGCGATCATGGCAGCGTCGCGGCGAACCTCGATGCAATCGAAGCAGGCTTGCGTGCGGCGAAAGCGAAAGGCGCAAAACTCGTCTTGTTGCAGGAACTGCATAACGGGCCGTATTTTTGCCAGCACGAAAATGTGAGCGAATTCGATCGTGCAGAAAGCATTCCCGGCCCAAGCACAGTGCGCATCGGCGCGCTCGCAGAGGAACTCGAACTGGTGGTCGTAGCGTCGCTGTTCGAACGCCGTGCCGCGGGCCTGTATCACAATACGGCGGTCGTGTTCGATTGCAAAAAGGAACTTTGCGGCAAATACCGCAAAATGCACATTCCCGACGACCCCGCATTTTATGAAAAGTTTTACTTCACGCCGGGCGATCTTGGTTTCGCGCCAATCAAGACTTCATTGGGTTCGCTCGGCGTGCTGGTATGCTGGGATCAGTGGTATCCGGAAGCCGCGCGATTGATGGCATTGGCCGGAGCGGAATTACTGCTCTACCCCACCGCCATCGGCTGGGATCCGGACGACGATGCAGATGAAAAATCCCGCCAGCGCGAGGCTTGGATCACGGTTCAGCGTGGTCACGCGGTGGCCAACGGCCTGCCGCTGATGGCCTGCAATCGCAGCGGATTCGAGTCTGCGCCGGACACTGGCCGAGGTCTGCAATTCTGGGGATCAAGCTTTGTCGCCGGCCCGCAGGGTGAACTGCTCGCCCAGGCATCGGTGGACACCTGCGAATTGCTGATTGCCGATATCGATCTCGCGCGCAGCGAATCGGTGCGCCGGATCTGGCCTTTCCTGCGCGACCGCCGTATCGATGCCTACGGCGATTTGCTGAAACGCTATCGCGATTGACCGGCGCACCGGCACGGACGAAATATACAATTCCCTTTTGCGGTATTTTCGATGGACAGCACCACAATCTCTCCGGACCCGGACACACAGGCGCCGGCTGCCGATGCTCTCGCCGGACAGCCGTTGACGCGTTGCACACGCGATGGCGTCGAGTACACTTTGCTTGGCACGGCGCACGTTTCGCGTGCGAGTGTGGCCGCGGTACGCAGCCTGATCGAAACCGGCGATTTCGATGCGATCGCCGTGGAATTGTGCGAAACCCGTTTCCGCGCACTGCGCGATCGCGAAGCGTGGCGTAATCTGGATCTGTGGCAGGTCATCCGCCAGGGCAAGGCAGGAATGGTCGCGGCAAATCTTGCACTCTCGGCGTACCAGCGCCGCCTCGCCGACCAGTTCGGCATCGAGCCGGGCGCGGAAATGAAAACCGCCGCCGATCTCGCCGATCAGCGGCAGCGGCCATTGTGGCTGATCGATCGCGAAATCAGCACGACGCTCAAGCGCGCCTATCGCAGCGTGCGTCTGCGCGATCGCCTCGGCATCGTTTCCGGGCTCGTGGCCAGTCTGTTCGAACGCGGCGACGTTGCCGAGGAAGACATCGAGAAACTCAAACAAGGCGACATGCTGCAAAGCGCGTTCAGCGAATTTGCCGAGCAGTCCGAGCCGCTATACCGCAGCTTGATTTCCGAGCGTGACAGTTTCATGGCCGCGCGCCTGCGTGAGGAAAGCTCGCATCAGCCGATTCGACGCGTGCTGGTCGTGGTCGGTGCCGGACACCTTGCCGGAATCGAGCGCGAGCTGGCTGCCCAGCAGGATGCGCCGAAAGCGTTGCTGGCAACACTCGCGTCGGTTCCTCCCGGTGCACGCTGGCCGAAATGGCTGGGGCTTGGCGTGCTGGCGATCATCGTCGCGGCCGTGGCCTACGCGTTCTCGCGCGGCGCCGATTTGGGTGCGGTCGCATTGCGCGACTGGGTTTTGTTCACCGGCTGTGGTGCTGCGCTTGGTGCGCTCGCCGGCGGCGGCCATCCGCTGAGCGTGCTCACGGCCTTCGTCGTCGCGCCACTGAAACCGTTTCGTCCGTTCGTGCCATCTGGCGCGCTCAGCGCTGGCGTCGAGATGTGGCTGCGGCATCCGCGCGTGGCCGATTTCGAAACGCTGCGCGACGATGTGATCCACTGGCACGGCTGGTGGAAGAACCGAGTCTCACGCACCCTGCTGGTTTTCATGCTCACCAATATCGGCATGATGATCGGCGAGTGGCTGGCCGGAATCCGGATTCTGCACAGGCTGATGTAATGGACCCGACGTAATGGACCCGAAATAATGCGACTCGCCCGACTGCTGTTCAAACCCAAGTGGCAGGAAAAGGACGCCGCGGTGCGGCGTATCGCTGTGGCCACCGCTAACGATGCCGAACTGATTGCGGCGTTGCCTGATCTTGTGCGTGCGGACCCCGATGCCGGCGTGCGCCTCGCGGCGCTCAAGCGTCTGAACGATTACGAATGCTGGCGCGAGCGCTCCACTGGCGATGCCGACAATTCGCTGCGGAGCAGCGCACGTGCCGCGTATCTCGCCTTGCTGTGCGCTAACGCCGCAGGCGCGCCACCGTTACTGCGCCAGATCAGCGAACTCGACACCTTGAGCGCGGACGAAATCGACCAGGTTGCGACGACCGCCGTGTTGCGCGAATTGCGTGCTGCGGCGCTCGGCTATGTGAGGCGCCCCGGTCTGCTCGCCGAACGAGCGATATCCGATCCGGATCCGCAATTGCGCCTGCAGTTGCTGGAACGCATCGACGATGCCAGTGCGCTCGAACGCATCGCCGAACGCGCACGCAAAACCGACAAAGCGGTGAATCGCCGCGCCCGCGAACGCCTCGAAGCCCTGCGTATTTCCGCCGGAGATGTCACGACCATTGCCGATAAAGCGCGCAGCTTGTGCGAGCGTGTCGAGTCGCTGATGCGTACGCCGCACGCAGCGATGGAGACTGAGTTGTCCAGCATCGACAGCGCGTGGGCTGCGCTCGGCGAAACGGTTCCAGCGGATCTGACTGCGCGCTATCGCGGCGCCATTGCACTGGCCCTGCGCGCACTCGATATGCTGCAAAATCCACAAATTCCGCCGAACCACAACGCGCCCGACATCGTGCCAGCCGAAACCCAGCAAGCGCAAGTCACTGCGCAAGTGTTGACTTCGCAGGCACGTTTCGACGTCGCGCTTGCAACGGCACAAGCCGCAGCCAGGGCCGAGCGCGAACAACAGCAGGCTCGCTGTCGCCAAATCGAAGACCTGCTGCCGCAATTCGCCGCTGCGATCGATGCCGGCGATTCAGCAAGCACGCATCGGCTGTATCGGCAGATTCACGACATCGTGCAGACGTTGAGCGAGGTTTCCGAGCCGCTGCAAAAACAACTCAGCCCGCTCGAAGCGCGCTATGCCGAAATGAAACATTGGCAACACTGGGCGAACGCCCAGCGCCGGCGCGTCCTGTGCGCGGACATCGAAACGCTCGCAAGCGCAGGCCTGCATCCGGATGCCGTCGCTACACGTGTGCGCGAGGCGCGCGACGAATGGCAGCGTCTGGATGTATCCGAAGGCATCGAGGCCGAAACTGCACAGACCCAGGGCATTGCGCGCCGTTTCCATGCATCGTGTCATCGCGCGCTGCGTCCAACGAAAGTCTATTTCTCCAAACTGAAGGAAGTGCGCAAGTCGCACAGCGAGGAAATCGATGCGCTGTTGGCACGCACCGCTGCGGTCACCGGGGACAGCAGCGACTGGAGTGCCATCGCGGCGTCGCGCAGCGAGGCAAGCACCGCGTTGCGCTCGCTTGATGGCGTCGATCCGCGCAATCGCACTGTCCTGGCGAAGCAGTTGAAGAACGAGATTGCACGTCTGACTGGATTTATCGACGCACATGAACACGAAATAGAAAATGCACGGAAACGCCTGATCGAACAGGCCGTAGCACTTGCCGAGCGTGGCGACAAGACGACGCTGGCGCGCGAAGCACGCGATCTGCAAAAACGCTGGACGGCGCTGGGCAATAGCCGTCGTGCTGTGGATCAGCGGCAGTGGCGCGAGTTTCGAGCGGCATGCGATTCCGCATTTGGCCGTCTCGACGCCGAACGCAAGCAGCATGAAGCCGAATCAGTGGCGGTAAAAGCCCAAGCACAGAATGTACTCGCGGAACTCGAAGCACTCGCCACGGATGAAGCTCTATTGATCGATGAGATCAGGGCAAAGTTGCGCGAGGTGGATGCGCGCTGGCAAGCGCTAGCGTCGGACGATCGTGCCTTGGTGCAACGTCAACGCCAGGCGCACGACGCAATTGCCATGCGGCTCCGCGATGCGGCACGGCGCCAGCGACTGGCACGTTATTCCGCGGCGATGGAAAAATATACTTTTATTCGCAGCATGGAAACCGGCATCGCTTTGCCGCAAGCGCGCTGGGACGAGCTTGCGGTATCTGCTCCGGAATTCGACGTGTTATTGGCGGCACGTCATGCGCGTGCGGAATCGCTTTCGGCAAATGCTGGGGACGTCGGAGTCGACGAATCTGATTCCGCTCGCGACATCATCGTGCGGCTCGAATATGTGGGCGGCATCGAATCTTCGCCCGAAGACCGCCAGCGGCGCATGAATCATCAAGTACAACGGCTTTCGTCGCGGATGCGTGATGCTGCAGCGGCGGCATCGCCGGATCACGAATTGTCTGCACTGCTTGCCGCGTGGTTTGCACAAATGCCGCAGCCACTGCCGCTGGAAGATCGCTTCAAGTGCGCAGCGTTGGCGGCAATCGATACCCTGCCCTAACCCAGCGCACGCAAGACGGGAAATTTGCGTGTGCGCGCTTCGCGCAAAATGCGCCGTGCCCACAGCCGCGAGTCGTCGAGCAAGGCGTAGATCGTCGGCAGTGCAAGCAAGGTGACGAGGGTCGAGAACAGCAGCCCGCCGGCGATGGCGCGCGCCATTGGGTAGTACGGCGTGTCGCCGCCGCCGATGGTGGCATTGCTCAGACACAAAGGCACCATGCCCAGGATCGCCGTACCCATGGTCATCAGGACCGGACGCAGGCGGTCGCGTGCGCCTTGCACCAGCGCTTCGCGGCGAAGCAAGCCGTCGTTACGCAATTGATTGATATGCGCGATCATCACGATGCCGTTGTTCACGACCACGCCCATCAGGATCAGCACGCCGATGGAAGCCATGATCGAGAACGTGGTGCCGGTGATCCAGAACAGCCAGTACACGCCGAAGATCGAGAAGACGAAGGTGGTCAGGATCGCCGCAGGATAGATCAGCGATTCGAACATCGCGCACATCACCACGTAGACAAGGATCAAGGCGATCAACGTGTTGAACAACATGCGCTGGCCGGCGTCGTTGGCGAAGTCGAAATTCTGACCGTAGCTCCAGCGGTAGCCGGGCGGAAACTGAAGCGAATTGAGGGTTTTCTCGATCTTCGGCTTGACCTCATCCAGGGTCGTGCCGTTGGCCAGATTGGCCTTGATCTCAAGCGAAGTCTGACGGTTCTCGCGCTCGATCCCGGAAGCCGCACCCTGATTGCGCAATTCGACCATCGACAACAGCGGAACCATGGTTCCGTCAGCGCGGCGCAATTTGTAGTCGCTCAAGTCCTCAAGACTTTGCGTATCGGAATTCTGGAACCGCAGCCACACCGGAATCTGGGTGCCGTTGCTGTGGAATTCCTTCAACGGCATGCCGCGCAGGGCGATGGCGACATACTGCGCAACCTGGCTGGCGGAAAAACCATAGTTCTGTGCGCGCTCGCGATCGACATGCACGGCGATTTCACGATCGCCGCTGGTTTCGCTGGTGCGCGCATCGTGCAAGCCCGGAACCTGTCCCAATGCCTGGATCACCGAAGCCGACAATTCGCGCAGCGTTGTGCTGGAATCGCCATTGATGAACAGTTGCACGCCATTGTTGTTGTTGTCTTGCGATTGCTGGTCGAAGCCAATCGAGCCGATCGGTATCTTCGGCAGGCCCTTGCGGATCTTTTCCATGATTGCCTGTGAGTTGCCTGCGCCTTCGTGACCATCCTTGAGCAGGACATTGGTCATTGCGCCGCCGCCGCTCTCGCTGAAATAGCTGTAGATGTTCTTGATGTGCAATTCATCACGATGCGCTTGCAGGTAGCGTTCGACGATGCTGATCGATTCCTCAAGCTCTTCCAGCCGATAGGTCCCGTTCAAGTTGTATTGCAGGTGCAATTCAGCAGACTGACCCGCCGGGAACATGTCGGTCTTGGTCATTGCCATCGGCACGAAGCTCGCGGCCAGTAATGCGAACAGGCCAAGCATGGTCAACCCGCGATGCGCCAGTGTCCACGCGACCCAGCGTTCGTAACGATGTTGCATGCGGCTGATGAAGTTGCTGCGACCAATGAATTTCGGTGGCGGCAGCTTCGCCGAAAGCATAGGAATCAGGCTTACCGCAACCAGCCACGAAGCCAGGTGCGCGATCGCCATCGCAATCGCAACCTGGGTAAGATAAATGCTGATTTCGTTCTTGGCGCCGAAAATATTCGGCAGGAATACAACGATGCTGCAGAACGTTCCGGCAGCAATGGCAACACCGACCATCTGCGTACCTTGCACCGCGCTGTACCAAGGCCGATCCGGATATTTTTCGCGATATTGGTAAATGCTTTCGACCACCACCACAGCGTTGTCGACGAGCATGCCGACCGCCAGCAGCAGACCCATCATCGACAGGACGTTGAGCGTCATGCCAAAGAAGTACATGCAGCCGAGCGTGATCACGAGGCAGATCGGGATCGCCAGCGAAACCATGAGGGTCGAAGCCCAGTCGCGCAGGAAGAAGAACAAGACGAAGATCGAAAGCACGATACCGATCAGACCGGCCGTACCCAGCTCGCTCAGGCTGTCGGTCACCGCCTTGGCGTCGTTGCCCAGGAAATATAGTTGTATACCCTGCATTTCCGGGTCGCGGGAGATGATGTCGATTTCGGCAAGCACGCGGCTGGCGACATCGACCAGATTCGCGTTGCGTTCCTTGGAAATATCGACGGCCACGGCCGGACGGCCATCAAGATGACGGCGGTAATCCAGCCGTGCCGGGCGCAGGCTGACATCGGCGATGTCGCCAAGTTTCAGGCCCTTGGCGTTGACCGGCATCGCACGGATATCGTCGAGACTGCGCCATTCGCCGACCGGTTGTACCTGATAGCGGACCTTGCCCTCCTTCACCAGGCCGGCAGAAGTGGAAAAGTTCGCATCGGACAGGCGCTGGTAAAGATCGTTGAGACTGATGCCAGCCGCGGTGAGCCGATCCGAGGAAATCTCGATCTGCACTTCCGGCGGTGCGACGCCCTGAATCGCCACTTGGGCAACGCCGGGCAGGCGTTCGAGCGGGCGCTTGAGTTTGCGATCTAGCAGATCGTAGGAATTGGACAGGTCGCGTTGACTCGATATGCGCAATTGCAGCATCGGCTGATCAGTGGTGGCGAACTTCATCACGGTATAGCGTTGCAAATCATTCGGTAGATCGCTGCGGATGGCATCGATTTTTTCGCGCGCCTGCACCGCCTTGACCGCGGTGTCCTCGCCCCATTTGAGTTGCATGAAAATTTGCGAGGAATCGGCGCGTGAAACCGAGTTCATGCGTTGGATGCCGGTGAGCGTCGACAAAGCGTCCTCAACCGGCCGCGTGATCGTGCGCTCAACTTCTGCCGGCGTGGATCCCGGATACGGCAGATTCACCATCATGAACGGGAACTGCACATCCGGCATGCCTTCCAGCGGCAGGCGGAACGCAGCGATCAGGCCAATCACGATCAGGGTCACGAAAAACATGATCGCGGTGACCGGACGCTTCAGGCTGATTTCGGCAAGCGTCACGACTGCACTTCCACCGATGTCAACGGTTCCGCCAGATCGGCGGCAAGCGCCTTGCGCCGCGCACGCTCGACATACACCGCATCGGCACGGCGATCGAGCAGGTCATACACAACGGGAATGACAATCAAGGTGAGCAAGGTGGAAACCGCCAGGCCACCGATCACCGTGATCGCCATCGGTGCACGCACTTCCGAACCATCGCCGAGACCAATCGCCAACGGCAGGAAGCCGATCAGCGTACACAAGGTGGTCATGGTGATCGGGCGCAGCCGCGACTCGGCGGCCTGCGCAATCGCATCGCGTTTGGCGATGCCTTCCTCGCGTAATTGATTGACGCGATCGATCAGCACGATCGCGTTCTTCACCACGATGCCGGCGAGCATGATCAGACCGATGAACACAACCACGGACAGCGGCGTGAACGTGATCTTCAACGCCAGCACCGCGCCGACCAGGGCCAATGGGATCGAGAACATGATGACGAATGGATGCAGCAGCGATTCGAACTGCGAAGCCATCACCAGATAAACCAGAAAAATTGCCAGCGAGAGCGCGAAAATCAGCGATTGCACCGAAGCATCGAGTTCTTCGCTCTGTCCGCCGATATGTGCGTTGACGCCGGCAGCGAGCGGATGATTGCGGATGATCTGGCGGACTTCGGCTACGGCGCTGCCGAGATCACCGTAATGCAGATTCGCCGAAACGATGGCGACACGTTCCTGGCCGATGCGATTGATCTCGCTGGGGCCTTCGGTGACGGCCACGTCGGCGACAGCCGACAGCCGCACCGGCGTGTCGGCGCCGGGATTGACGATCAGATTGCGGATGTCGTCGACGCTGGTACGCTCGCTCTTTTGTGCACGCACCAGAACGTCGATCTTGCGGTCACGAAAACTGTATTGGGTGGCCACTGCACCGCGAATCTTGTCCACGACCTGATCCGCGATCTGTTTGGTGGTCAGGCCCAATGCTGCTGCGCGATCCTGATCGAAGCGGATCTGGATTTCCGGCGAGCCGTCCTGCGCCGTGGATTTCACGTCGGCGAAGCGCGGCGACTGGCCCATCAGCTCGCTCAGCCTGCGCGCGCCCTTGGCCAGGGCGTCAAGATCGTAGCCGCGCAGCTCGATTTCCAATGGCGTGGAAAAACTGAACAATTGCGGTCGCGAGAATTTCACATCGCTGCCAGGATGCTCCAGCATGTTCGCGCGCAGTGCATCCATCGCACCGATTTCGCCTTTGTCGCCGACTCCGGGTTTCAGCACGATCAGCAGGCGCGCGATATTCTCGCCGGATTCGGTCGGATTGGCGTCTAGCCGCGTGCCAGTGCCGCTCACTCCGTAGATCATGCCGATGTAGGGATTTTTCGCGTTCTTCTGCTGCAGTTCGCGCACCAAAGCATCGGTATCGAGCAAAGGCGTGCCGGGCGGCAGTTTCACCGTCATGTCAAACCGGCCTTGTGCGAGCTGTGGAATCAAATCCATGCCCAGTGTCGGTATCAGTGCAATGCTGGCGATGAAGGTCAGCGCGGCAAAACCCAATACGCGCCATGGGTGTGCGAGCGCTTTCGGCAAAAATCCGTGATAAGCCTTCGCGGCGCGGTTATAGGGTAAAAGTACACCTTTGCCTGCAAAGCGCAGAGCACGACCGGCGCCGGCGCCGATCACCCGTGCGAGAACAAAGCCGAGCCACGCCAACGCGCGTGGCAACCAGCCGAATGCACGTCCGATGGGTACGAGAATGCGATGTATCAGACGGCCAAAGCGGGTGCGCGGCGGCACGCGCAGCGGTGGCGCTTCCTCCGCAAACGCCAGCGGTGCCCTGCCCTTCAACGACGCCAGCATCGGAATCAGGGTCATCGCAACGATCAGCGAAATCAGCATTGCAAACGTAACAGTCAGCGCTTGATCGCGGAACAACTGGCCGGCAATACCCTGCACGAACACCAGCGGGAAGAACACCGCAACCGTCGTCAGCGTCGATGCCGTGACGGCCATTGAAACTTCGCGTGCTCCCTTCACTGCGGCTTCGAGGATCGTCGCTCCGCGTTCGCGCATGCGCGCGATGTTTTCAAGCACGACGATGGAATCGTCCACCACCATGCCGGTGGCGAGCGCGAGGCCGCCGAGCGACATCACGTTGAGACTCAGGCCCGCCTCGCCCATGAAGAAGAAGGTCGCAATCAACGAAACCGGCAGCGACAGCGAGATGATGAAGGTGCTCCACGAATCGGCGAGGAAGAAAAAGATGATCAGGATCGCCAGAATGCCGCCGATGACGGCGTCGTTGCGCACGTCGTCGAGCGAACTCTGGATGAAAATGGACTGATCGTCGATGGTGCTCAGCTTTGCGCCCGGCGGCAGTATCGACGCACAAGGTGTGGGCGCGTTGGTGCACGTCATCGCGTCGAGTTGCTTGCGCACGTTCGCGGCCACGCTGACGGTATTGGCGTCGCCTTCCTTGTACACTGCCAACTCAATTGCCTCGTGCCCATCCACGCGCACGATGCCTTCTCGTTCCTTGTAGCCTTGGCTGACGGTGGCCACATCCTTGAGCCGGATTGGCACACCCTTGTCGACCTTGACCAGCAGGTTGCGCATCTGGTCGAGATTGGTGAACTGATTCACCGTGCGCACCAGGTAGCGCTGCGAACCGTTTTCGATGCGGCCACCGGAGACGTTGACGTTTTCGTCGCCGAGCCGTTTGACCACGTCGGTGACGTTTAGATTCAGTTGCTGCAGGCGTTGCTGGTCGATATCGACGTCGATCTGATCCTCGAGTCCGCCACCAACCTTTACTGCGGCGACACCCGACGTCGGTTCCAGGCGCTTGCGCAACACGTCGTCGGCAAAGCGCCGCAATTGCTTGAGTTCAGCCTCGTTCGTGCCTTGCGTCGTCGCGCCGGTCAGGGACAGACGCATGATCGGGTCGGTCGACGGATTGAAACGCAACAGTACTGGCTTGGCGGCCTGCAGCGGCAATTCCAGCAGATCGAGTTTATCGCGCACGTCCAGGCTGGCCTGATCCATGTTCGCGCCCCAGGCGAACTCGAGGATCACATCGGACTGTCCGGTTTGCGATACCGAGTGGATCTTGCGCACGTTCTTGACCACGCCGAGCGCTTCCTCGACCGGCTGCGAAATCAGGGTCTCGATTTCCAGTGGCGCAGCGCCCTCGTAGGTGGTGCGCACGGTCAGGGTCGGATAGCTCAGATCCGGCAACAGATTGACCTTGAGGCCGAACAGCGCGATGACGCCGAACAGCACCAGGGTCAGCGTCACCATGCCGACGGTAACGCGCCGGCGGGTGGCCAGTTCGACGAGGTTCATGCCTTGGCATCCAGCATCAACACGGCAGTGCCGTCGCGAACGGCGTTGCGGCCGACCGTGATCACGCGCGCGCCGTCGTCGAGGCCGGATCGGATTTCCACCTTGTCGCCATCGCTATAGCCGATCTTGACGAGTTTGCGATGAGCGATATAGCCCGGATTCGCCGCCGTGGTGGAGGTTTTCGGGTCAACTTTCCCCACTGTCGCCTTGGCGGCTGGCGGGACCACGCTGGCAGCAGGCGCGTGGTCAACCACGAACACCGCAGTTTCACCGTCTTCCTCGATCAGGGCCGAGCGCGGGATCGTCAACGCGTCGTTGCGATGGTCGTAGACGATATCGATGCGCGAAAACATGCCGGGCTTGAGTTCGTTGGTCTTGTCATGGAATTCGCAGGTGACGCGAAACGTGCCGCTGGCCGGATCGACTACCGGAGCAATGCGCAGGATGTCGCCGGCGAATTCCTTTCCGGGCAAGGCATCGACTTCAAGCTGTACGCCCTGCCCGATCTTGAGGATGCCGAGCTGGCGCTCAGGCACATTCAGCACCGCCTGCAACGGATCCATGCCGGCTAGGTGAAACATCTTCTGGTTGGCCTGGACCATATTGCCGACCTTGACCGAACGTTCGGTGATCACACCATCCACCGGCGCGAGTACACGCGTATAGGACAATTGCAGTTTGGCGCCTTCGTAGGCAGCACGCTGAGCGGCCAGGTCGAACTTGTCCTGTTCGTATTCGAATTGCGGAATAAGCTGTTTCGGTATTGCCGCCTCGGCATGGGCGTAGGTTGCCTCGGCCTTGTGCATTTGCGCTTCGGCCTGCAAGGCCTTGGCGCGCGTGTCGGCATCGTCGAGTTCCGCGAGCAGTTGTCCCGCCTTTACGGTCATGCCCTCCTCGACGTACAGTTTTTTCAGTACGCCGCCGGTCTGGGCCACAACATCGGCTTCATGATCAGCGACTAGTGCTGCCGTGCCGCTGTAGCTGGCGCTGATCGAACTGCGCAGGGCCTGAGCCACCTCGACCGGTACCGCCTCGACGGTGGAGGCCTTGGTTTGTGCGGCAGCGCCATCGCGGTTGCAGGCGGACAGCAGCATGACTGCGAGCGAAAGAGCGCACACGGCCAACGAATTTTTCAATGTCATGGGAAATTTCGGCATGGAATATGGGTATTAGGAGCAGGTCGAGATTTGATCTGGTGTTATACTAAACTATATCAGTAAAATACTCAAGCCCCACGATCGATTTTTGCGAGCAGAGTTTCAATGTTGATCGAATGGCCCGCCAGAGCCGGTAGTCATGTGTCCGGATTGGGGACAGACGTTAGGCAATAACGGATTGGATGCAAGCGAGGTCTCATAGGTTGCATGGATCGATACACCTAGACTCACGCCTCAACGCAAAAAATTGCGAGTCGCACGCAACGTCCATAATTCGGATGATCACGAACAGTGTTCGCAAGCAAGGCGATCTGGTGACGGCGCTGCGCTACACGTTATACTTCACAGGTTGCTTGCTCACTGACCTGGATCGCCGGATCTGACTCATGCCAAGAATTCTGCCTGTCCGTTCTCTAACCGCTGCTGTACTGATGGCCACGTCGGTTTTTACCCTGTCCGCATTCGCCGCCGACGCCGGTAAAGGTGATCCTCAGGCTGGGCGCTCGCTGGTCTACACCTGTGGCGGTTGTCACGGCGTTACCGGATACAAGAACGCCTATCCCAACTATCACGTACCGCGCATCGGCGGCCAGAACTACGACTATCTAGTCAGTGCCCTGAATGAATACAAGCATGGCGAGCGTTCACATCCGACCATGCGCGCACAGGGAGAGAGCCTGTCCGACCAGGATATCCAGAATATTGCCGCCTATCTTTCCAGCCTCACACCGTAAGGAAGCGCCCATGAAACCGATTCGACTTCTCGCTCTGCTCGCCTGCGGCCTGACGATCAATGCTTTCGGTGCGGAAAGTGGCAGCGCTCCCGGAAAAACTGTCGAAGACCTGGCCAAGCCCTGTGCGGCCTGCCATGGCGTTGATGGCAACGCGACGGCAGCGATCTATCCGCGCCTGGCCGGTCAGTATCACGATTATCTCGCGCAGGCGTTGAAGGAATACCGCTCAGGTACGCGTCAGAATGCCATCATGGCAGGATTTGCCAGAACCCTGAGCGATGCTGACATCGATGCGCTTTCGCGCTACTTCGCAGACATGCCGGGCAAGCTCGACGACCTGTCGCATCACGAACAGGGCGATTGATGAGTTATTTTAGCGATCATCCGTGATCGCAAAATCAGACGGCGGCCATCCCTGGTCGCACTTCTCGATCAGCTCAGCGTACTGCCGTTTTACCGTGATGACCGTGATAGTACGGATTGTGGCCACTGGCGTGATCCGTGGCGTCGCGCACTTCCCTGATTTCCGGCAAACGCGAGCGCAGGGTGCGTTCGATCCCCTGCTTCAAGGTCACATCGACCATGCCGCAGCCATGGCAACCGCCGCCGAAACGCAGTAGCACGATGCCATCGGCAGTAATTTCTTCCAGCGCCACACGGCCGCCGTGTGCGGCGATTTGCGGATTGATCTCGCTGTCAATCAGATAACGCACACGCTCGACCAGACTGGCGTCGGCGTCTGGAACGCTACCCTTGAGTTTCGGCGCGCGCACGCTGAGTTGACCGCCCGTGGTGTTGGCCACATAGTCGATCTCCGCCGAATCAAGGTAAGCCACGCTGGCAGCGTCGACGTAAAGCGTGAATCCCTGGCAGTCGACTGCCCACTCGTCGCCGGACAAATCCGTCGGCTCGCAGAATTCCAGCCGGCAATCGGCTTTCGGTGTACCCGGATGCAGCGCCTGAATGCGCACGCCCAGGCCGTCGATACCTTGCTGCTCGATCAGGCGATGAAAGTGCGCTTGCGCATTGTCGGAGAGGGTGACCATCGCAGTTCTTCTTTCACTGATTAAACAGGACTAGTTTAGTCCGAAATCGATGGCGCGTCACCGTGCCGATGCGGTTGGTATACTTGTCGCTGAATCTGGAGATCCGGGATGAATATCGACAAACTGCGATCGCAGGCGTGTGCAGCGCTCAAAGGCAAACAACATGCGATCGACGCAGCGCATGCGCGCGAGTTGCTGGCCTTGCTATCAGGTTGGGAGTTCGGTCCCGGTGACGGCGATATCCGCAAGCAATTCCGCTTCCCGGATTTTGTCCATGCCCTTGCTTTCGTCAATGCGCTGGGCTGGATTGCCGAACAACAGAACCATCATCCCGACCTCGAATTCGGATGGGGTCGCGTGTTGGTGCGCTTTTCCACCCACGATGTCGGCGGCTTGTCGATGAACGACTTCATCTGCGCGGCCAAGGTTGAAACCCTGTTTGGCGGCTGAGCCGTTGCGCACGCTGCCGATTGCCGTGCACAAGCTGTTTGCGGTTGCCGTCTTCGTTGCGCTGCTGCCGCCAACAGTGTGGTTGCTGTATGCACTGGCGCAATCGCGGACCAACGTAGCATTGTGCGACGTCGCTGCCCATGCACTGGCGTTGGCGGCGACTGGCAGTACACCGTATCACTGGAACTTCAGCGACAGCGAAGACGTCGTTGCCGGTCGCGTGTTTGACGCGCGCGACTATGCGTTCCGCGATGGGGAACTCGCTGTGGAATCCGACGGCCGCGCGTTCGAGGTTGGTCTGCCGCTGGCGCGCCCGGTGGATATGCAACGTTTTCCACATTTATTCATTTCCGCGACTGTGGATGCGCCGGCAGAATTGCGCTTTGTAGTGCGCAAGCGCCTGGATGCACCGGAACGAAACAGCGAGGCATTGGTGTTGTCGCCCGACACGCCGGATCGCACCATCGACCTGGCCACGCTGATCTGGACCGAACAGGCACGTACGGTGCTGGCACCAGATTCGGCCGCGATGTTGCGCCTGCGCGTCCGTATGGCTGCAGGCCACGCACTGCATCTGCGCTCGGTGGCTCTCAATCGCATCGACGGCGCGCAGGCTATCGATCTGACCCTGCCAGCAAGCGTTATCGCAATAGGCGCCATCGCGCCAGCGGATTCGACTCGCATTTACCGGCTGACGCCTGACGCCCGCTTGCAGGCCAGCGCCATTGACAGCCTCGCGAAAAGTATAGGTGTACATTCGACCCCGTTGATCCTGTTGCCGCAAAGCGGCCGTGTCGAGCAGCAACTGCAGTTGCGCAATGCGATTCTTGCGGCACTGCCGGCAGCGATTCCGATACCTGCCAATGCAGTCGATGCGACCTTTGCGCGTGCGCGCACGGATGCCCTGCCCTCTCGTCCACCACTCTCGCCTTTCGCTGCATGGCTGGCGTTGGCGATCTTCGCCGTGATCCTTGCCGTTTTCCGCTTGTGTCCGCCGCCGAATCCACGTTTTCGTGCGCTAGTCGAAATCGTTTTGGTCATGGTTGCGCCGCTCTGGCTTATTCTCGGCAAGCATTTCGATGGCAATCCGGATGCGTGGCAACTGAGCTTGATCGGTCTTGCGCTGGTGTATGCCATCAGCCTTTCGTGGCCGCGTCAGTGGCACTGGAATGGAAGTGCGCGTGCATGGCTGTTTTCCATCGCCATCATCGCACTTGCGGCGATCATCGGATTGATCGGACACGACCCGGATACGGCACTACGCACGATCGGCAGCGGCCATATCGCGCGTTATCTGGCTTGGGCGCTGTTGCAGCAATATCTGGTTTGTGCCGTATGCACCGAACGCTGGCGCATCGTTACAGGCAATACTTTGGCAGCGATGTATCTGGGAGCGCTCGGTTTTGCGCTGATGCACACACCCAACGCGACCTTGATGCTGGCTACGTTTGCTGGTGGCCTCGGGTGGTGCGCGCTATACCTGCGCGAACGCGCCTTGCTGCCGTTGGCCGCATCGCATGCGGCCAGTGCCTTGCTGCTCCTGACCTTGTTGCCCGCGGATATTCTGCTCTCGGCCGAAGTCGGAGTCAGGTTTTTGCGTTGACGCGCTGGCCGGCGAGCGCATCAAGTACCGCGGCCAGTTCTGCCGGCAGCGGCGCGGAAAAGCTGTGCGTCTTGTCTGCGAGGGCAAACTCGAAACGTGCCGCATGCAGGAACAGGCGGCGCAATCCGGATTTGCGCATTTGCTGGTTACATTCACGCAGACCGTATTTTTCGTCGCCGGCAACCGGATGTCCGGCATGCTGGCTGTGCACACGGATCTGGTGCGTACGTCCTGTATACAATGTCACTTCCGCAAAGCTTGCCGAAGCAAAGGTTTCGATGACGCGGAAGGCAGTCAGCGCCGGTTTGCCGTCCTCGCTCACCCGCACCATGCGCTCGCCGCCCTGCAGAATCGATTTGCGCAGGGGCGCGTTGACCTCGAATTTCGTGCGACCGGGACGCCCGCATAGCAAGGCCAGGTACTGTTTGGTGATCTCGCCATCGCGGATCAGCGCCTGCAATGCCGTGAGTGCGCTACGCCGGCGTGCTAGCACGAGTACGCCACTGGTATCGCGGTCCAGTCGATGTGCGAGCTCCAACGTGTCCCCCGGCCGTGCCGCGCGCAGCAGCTCGATTGCGCCGAAATCGATGCCGCTACCGCCGTGACTGGCGACTCCAGACGGTTTGTTGAGGACGAGGAAATCACGGTCCTCGTGGATGATCGCGTCCTCGATCCTCTGCAATTGTGCTTTCGGCGGCGTTCCGGTTACGGCAGGCATAGCTGTTCGCACGGGTGGAATGCGCACGTCGTCGCCAGCAGCGACCCGCGTGTCGGGTTTGGCGCGCTTGCCATTGATACGCACCTGACCGGTACGCAACAGCCGGTAGATCAGGCTTTTCGGCACTCCCTTGAGTTGTCCGGCCAGAAAATTGTCGATACGCTGACCGTCACGATCCTCGGCGACACTGACCATGCGTACACCGGAACTTGACGACAGCTTTTCAAGATTCATCGAAGTTCGCGCCGCCATTGGAAAATTTTACGGTTAATTGATAGACTCCGACTGTGCATCGCGCTTGATCCGGCATACCGCTGGTTTCTGAGCGCACTCGACCCTACGCCCGCAGGCGCTTGGCTGTCACTCCGGGAGGAGCCATCCGGGTCGCCGCGGTAATCGTAACGGTTCGAGTCGTGGATTGCCCATTGCCGTTCACGGCAACGGGGGTCGCGGCTGCATAAGGGCACCCATTGACAGCCTTGGCGCGACTGGTCGCGCCGGCAAAAATCAGCGCTCCCGTGGATGCGTACCCTGCCCACGGTTTGCGCGAATCCGCCGCCCGCAATGGCGCGGAATCGCGACGACATCCCCGGTCGAGCGTGCGAGGATATAAAAATGAAACGCATGTTGATCAACGCGACTCAGCGTGAAGAGTTGCGTGTGGCCATTGTGGATGGCCAATCCCTGTACGATCTCGACATCGAGACCTCCTCCAAGGAACAGAAAAAGGCCAATATTTACAAGGGCCGCATTACCCGCGTCGAACCGTCGCTGGAAGCCTGTTTCATCGATTATGGCGCCGACCGTCACGGCTTTCTGCCGATGAAGGAAATCTCGCGCGACTACTTTGCGCAAGGAGTCGACTCCAACCGCGCAGGCATCCGCGATCTGCTCAAGGAAGGCCAGGAACTGCTGGTCCAGGTCGAAAAAGAGGAACGTGGCAACAAGGGCGCCGCCCTGACCACGTTCATATCTCTGGCCGGACGTTATCTGGTCCTGATGCCGAACAATCCGCGTGCCGGTGGCGTCTCGCGCCGGATCGAGGGCGACGACCGCACCAATCTCAAGGAAGTGCTTGACGAACTCAAGCTGCCCGACGAGATGGGACTGATCATTCGCACCGCGGGCATGGGCCGTGATGCCGAAGAATTGCAATGGGATCTGGATTATCTGCTGCAATTGTGGAAGGCGATCTCTGAAGCTGGCATTTCGCGCTCCGCGCCATTTCTCATCTACCAGGAATCGAAACTCATCATCCGGGCGCTGCGCGACTATTTGCGTACCGACACCGGGGAAATCCTGATCGACAGCGAAGAACTCTACAACGACGCGCATGAATTCGTGCAGCAGGTCATGCCGCAGAATCTGCGCAAGCTGAAGTTGTACCAGGATACCGTGCCGCTGTTCTCGCGCTTCCAGATCGAAACCCAGATCGAGAATGCTTTCGACCGCGATGTACGCCTGCCCTCTGGCGGCTCGATCGTGATCGACCAGACCGAAGCCTTGACCGCAATCGACATCAACTCGGCCAAAGCCACCAAGGGCACGGATATCGAAGACACCGCGTTCAACACCAATTGCGAGGCCGCTGTCGAAATCGCGCGTCAGTTGCGTTTGCGCGACGCCGGTGGCTTGATCGTGATCGACTTCATCGACATGGATTCGCCGCGTCATCAGCGCGACGTCGAAGACAAACTCAAGGATGCTTTGCGCAGCGATCGCGCACGTGTACAGATTGGGCGGATTTCACGTTTCGGCTTGCTGGAAATGTCGCGCCAGCGTTTGCGCCCGAGTCTGGGTGAATCCACTCAAAGCGTGTGTCCGCGTTGCGCCGGCCACGGCCGCATCCGCAGCGTCGAATCGTTGTCGCTGTCAGTGCTGCGCCTGGTTGAAGAACAGGCGATGAAGGACAGCACTGGACAGGTGTTGGTGCAGGTACCGGGTCCCGTCGCCAACTTTCTGCTCAACGAAAAGCGCAGCAGCGTGGTGGAAATCGAAACACGCCACGAAGTGCCGGTCATCATTGTCGCGGACGACAAACTCGAAACACCGCATTTCGAGATCCAGCGTATCCGCGCCACAGAAATCAACGGCGATGCCAAGCCGAGCTACGAGCGGCTCACCCCGGTCGTCGCGGTGCCATTGCCTCAGCTTGCCAAACCAGGCGCCGAGGCGGAAAGGCCTGCGGTCAGCGGCGTCGTGCCGACGAGTCCTGCTCCTATCAAGGCCGAGCGTGAACCTCAACCGATCGCGACCTTGGCTGCGCCAGTGTCTGGTCCGGGTTTCTTCGCGCGCATGTTCGGCTGGTTCAAATCCGCGCCGACGCCAGAGCGTGTGCTGGCCGAAACGCCGACTCGGCGGCCTCAACCCAATCGCCCGGCAAAACCGGCGGCTGCCAGTGAACGCCGAGGCGGCAGCGAATCTCGTCAACCCTCTCGTGGAGGAAGCGATGGCCGTGGATCGAACGGCGGTCGCGGTCGCGACCGACCACGCGCCGACGGCAAACCGCCACGCCGCGAACCACGTCCAGCGCAAAACGATCGCAACGCAAGTGAGCAACGCGCGACGAATACCCAATCGTCGCGCAAATCGCAGCCTGCTATCGCGGCGGCAACTTCACCATCACGTCCGGCCGATGCCACGCCGGCGGTCGCGAGTGAACGCCCATTGCAGCCAGCGCCGATTGCGCGCAGCGAAAGCGTGGACACTGCCACTCCGATCACCACGTCCTCGATTCCAGACAACACCGAAAGCGAGCATGACGGCACGCGTTCGCGCCGCCGCGGCCGCCGCGGTGGCCGTCGCCGTCGTCGTAACGAGGAAAAAGGCGAATCGACAACGCCGGCAGCAGGAACGCTTACATCGGTGAGTCCCATCGTTTTCGATTTCGACGACGAAGATGCCGATCGTAGTCATTCCAATGCGCCGCGCGCACCGGAACGCCCGACTGCCGCCACGACCGTTCCTTCACCCGCAGCGCATGCTGCAGATGTGGACATCAGCGCGCCCGCCTCTGCACCAGCGACGACTCCGATGCACGTAGCAACTCCTGCTCCTGTGGCGATGCCTGCGCCTGCGCCCGTGATTCTTCACGCACCTGCTGTGGTATCCACGCCTGCGGCAGTTCCGGCGCCAAATAACCCTGTACCCGCGGTTTCCTCATCGGTTGCGGCAGCCTCGATTCCCCCCGCGAAGGCGCCGGTTCCTGCCATGGCACCTCAGCCGCAGGCGACTTCTGCGCCACGACCGCCACTGCCACCGAGGCTGGCACCTGTGGCTGCGCAAACATCGGCACCCCCAGCTCCGTCAGCACTGCCCACGCCTGCTGTTAGTGTGCCGAGGCCGCCGGTGGTTTCGGCGCCGCCGTCTGCAAGACCGTCGATACCTACCGCGCCACCACAGCCAGCTGCCCACGCAGCGCCAGTGGTCACGCCGCCCCCGACGACTCCTGCGCCCGTGCGTCCGATTGCGACTGCGCCTTCACCCTCCATGATGCCGACGATGCCGCTGCCGATTCCTTCGCGATTCGTGCCGCCGCCCGTTGTAATCAAGCAGGCCGCCCCGTCGCCTGAGCCGAAGCCGAAGCCGGTTCCGCCGGTCGGCGCAAGCGGCGAATTGCCGCTGCGTGTGCCAGCCAGCACCTCGGCGCCTGCCGCCGCACCACCGACCCCAGCTCCAGCAAATCGCCCGGCGGCGGCAGTCACAACGCCTAGCATAACAACGCCTGCTCCGCAGCAAATCAGGACACCGGTACCGCACCCGAACGCCGTGCCACCGCCATCGCCCATAGCCACTTCGCCGCGCGTGGTTGCTCCCGCAGCACCTGCCGCCTTTGTGAGTCCGGTCAGTCCGCCGCTGCGGCCGTTCGAACCGGCTCTACCTGCGACTTCGGGGACAGTTCCGGCAAATATTCCGGCCGCGGCGAAACCACCTACAGAGAGTTCAGGCCCGTAGAGGTCAGGTGACCGGTGGCCTCATCACCCCGCCGGTCACACTCTTGCGCGAGATCCTGTGTCCATCAAGCCATGCACGCTCGCCAGATGCGCGAGCGCGACGACGTTGTCGATGGCGAGCTTCTCGAACAGACGATATTTGTAGGTCGCCACCGTCTTTGCGCTCAGGCTCAGGCGTTTGGCGATGATGGGTGCGGCATGGCCCTGGGCGAGCATCATCGCCACTTCGAGTTCGCGCGCGGATAATCCGGCAAACGGCGAGTCCGTTCCATTCGTGATGTCCAGGGCAAGTTGCTGGGCGATGTCACCGCCGAGATAGCGGCGTCCATCGGCGACGTGACGCACGGCCTTGAGCAATTCTTCGGCAGGACAACCTTTGGTCAGATACGCACTGGCGCCGGCGTCGAGTAGCCGCCGCGGGAACGGGGCTTCGCCGGCCATCGTCAGAATCACGATCCGGGTCGCAAGTTTCGCGCGGCGCACGCGTTCGGTCAGTTCAACGCCGCTGAATCCCGGCATGTGGACATCGACAAGCGCAATATCCGGTTGCGTGCGTTTGATCAGGGCGAGGCCAGTTTCACCGTCTTCGGCCTCGCCGGCTACCTCCATGTCCGCTTGCTTTTCCAGAATCATGCGCAGCCCCGTGCGCATCAAGGTGTGATCGTCGACAAGAACGATGCGGATCATAATTCTTTCCCCTTCGTTATCCCCAAGGAAAGGTACTGCGCGATGGCATGGTATTCAAGTGGAAGTTGGCGGAGAGAGCGAGATGTTACTCGACACATCCCGGTGCCTCGCCCTTCGGGGAGCTACGCTGCACGAATCGGCTTTCCTGCGGATTTGTCGAACCCGCACGCGGATTTTGGCGGAAGCGGTGAGATTCGAACTCACGGACGAGTTACCCCGTCGCTGGTTTTCAAGACCAGTCCCTTAAACCGCTCGGGCACGCTTCCGGTATACCGTTATATGGCGCGGGCTTATTGTATCCGCTCGGCGCCGCCCATGTAGGGTTGAAGCACTTTCGGAACGTCGATCGATCCGTCTGCGTTCTGATAATTCTCCATCACCGCAACCAGGGCACGGCCGACGGCGACGCCGGAGCCGTTGAGCGTGTGCACCAGTTCGGGCTTGCCGGTTTCAGGATTGCGCCATCGCGCCTGCATGCGCCGCGACTGGAAATCGGTGCAGTTCGAGCAAGAGGAAATTTCGCGGTATGTTTTCTGCGACGGCAGCCAGACTTCCAGGTCGTAGGTTTTGGCGGCGGAAAATCCCATGTCGCCGGTGCACAGCAGGACCCGTCGATATGGAAGTTCGAGCTTTTCCAGTACGGTTTCAGCGCAGCGCGTCATGCGTTCGTGTTCTGCAAAACTTTCCGCTGGTTTGGAAATTGTCACCAATTCCACTTTTTCGAACTGGTGCTGACGGATCATGCCGCGTGTGTCCTTGCCATGCGAGCCGGCTTCGGCGCGGAAGCAAGG
The DNA here is from genome assembly GCA_963804695.1 of uncultured Gammaproteobacteria bacterium. Taxonomy (GTDB): domain Bacteria; phylum Pseudomonadota; class Gammaproteobacteria; order Xanthomonadales; family Rhodanobacteraceae; genus Rudaea. Next base: position 751,370 of record CAWDRH010000003.1, on the reverse strand, counting down.
CGAATGCGCGGTCAGGCGCATCGGCAGTTTTTCGGCATCTACGATTTCGTTAGCGACGAGATTGGTCAGCGAGACTTCGGCTGTGGGAATCAGATAGTGACCAGTAGTTTTGTGCTTGACTTCATCGATCAATTTCTGAATACCAAGCGGATCACTCTCCAATGGCTGTTTCAGGTCACCTAGCGCCTGCACGTCAGCGGTACCAAAAGCTTTTGCTATGTCTTGCAGATGAACAATGTCTCTTTTCTTCGAACACATAGCTCTTAGCCCACATGGCAAAAAGATCGTCTTCAAATTTCGGCAACTGCCCCGTCCCCTGCATAGTTTCCGCATTGACCAGCAGCGGTACGTTACATTCGAGATGCCCGTGCTCGCGCGTGTGCAGATCAAGCATAAATTGTGCAAGAGCGCGATGCAGATGGGCCAAGTTCACCACGCAGCACAGTAAAGCGTGCGCCGGACAACTTCGCCGCAACTTCGCCATCGAGCCAGCCGTGACGCGCGCCGAGTTCGACATGATCCTTGACCGCGAAATCGAACGCGCGCGGCTTTCCCCAACGATGGATTTCCTTGTTCTCTGTTTCGTCCTTGCCTTCCGGAACCGATGGGTCGGCAAGATTCGGAATGCCGAGTACGATCTTTGCCAGTTCGGCCTGAGTCTCGGTGAGATGTTGTTCGTTAGCCTTGAGTTGATCGCCGATGCCGGCAACTTCGCGCCATCAGTGCCGACGTATCCTCGCCCCTGACTTTCGCCAAACCAATCGCTTTCGAGCGCGTATTGCGCAGGTTCTGCAATTCCTGGGTCTGCGTCTGCACAGCCTTGCGTTGCGCTTCGAGCGCTTCGATCGCCTTGGTGTCGAGATCGTAGCCACGCGCTTTAAGTCGCTCGGCGACGCTATCGAGTTGGCCGCGCAGCAAGGCCGGATCAAGCATGAAGGAAGTCCGAAAAAAGAAAGGGCGCGGATTATCCCGCGCCCCTGTCCATATCGCAATGCGACTGTGGTTTTTTTACCTGCGTCGACCAAGCCACCAGGCAATGGCGATACCTGCGAGCAACCAGCCCACGCCCTGCTCGATCAGATTGCCAACCATGAAATCCGAAGGAAAGCGATACCAGTTCCATAGCGGCACAATATTCTCCAACCAGCCGAATACGCCAAAGGCTGCGCTGCCCAGAACGCGCGCACCGAAACCCCAAGCGGTCGCACCCAGAACCAGGGCTGCGAGTACTGCGCCGAGAAAATCGCTGGCGAACTGCTCGGCCAGGTTCTGGCCCATGTCTGTGAGATCCTGCCCGGCACTGCTGACGACGACAAATGCCAGCGGATTGCTTGCCGTCTTGGCTTTATAGGCCTGAACTGCGGCCGCATCGCTCATCTTGGCCGGATCGAGGCTCGGCAGGATGTAGATACCCGGTTTCGGCAAATCCGTTGCGATGGCCTGCAATACGCCGTTCTCGTTCTGCGGCAGACGCATGCCCATTTGACCCACGGGCAACAACATGTGCGCGACGAACTCCCACAGGAACAGCACGACCGCGCCAAGCAATGCAGCAATCAGGACACGCATACGATTTCCCTCGCTTGTTGGGAGTGCGACGCTAACCCGAGACGGCCACGCCCGCACGTCGCTGTGCAGCAAATCGCTACAGCTCGCTTGCCTTCAGCCTGCGCGTGTCTTTGTGCGGGCCGCACGTACGCTTTGCAGTTTTTCGCGGATTTTCACTTCCAGGCCGCGATCCGTCGGTTGGTAGAACTCCTGTCCGACCAGCGCATCTGGCAGACACTGCTGACCAAGCGCGATACCGCCTTCGACATCATGATCGTATTGGTAGCCCTTGCCGTAGCCGAGGCCCTTCATCAGTTTCGTCGGCGCGTTGCGAAGGTGCAGCGGTACTTCCAGCGTACCGGTGTCACGGATCACACCACGCACTTCGCCGAACGCGGCATACGCCGCGTTGCTCTTGGCGGCAACGGCGAGATAGACGGCCAATTGCGCCAATGCAAGATCGCCTTCCGGACTGCCAAGGCGTTCGTACGTATCCCAGGCTTCCAGCGCGAGCTGCAATGCGCGCGGATCGGCCAAGCCGATATCCTCGATCGCCATGCGCGTCATGCGCCGGGCGAGATAAGCGGGATCGCAACCGCCGTCGAGCATGCGTGCAAACCAGTACAGTGCCGCATCGGCATCCGAACTGCGCACCGATTTATGCAGGGCCGAAATCTGGTCGTAGAACTGCTCGCCGCCCTTGTCGAAGCGGCGCGTGCGGTCGGCCAGCACTTGCGTGAGCGTTATCTCATCGATGACGCCGTCTGTGGCCACGTCGGCAGCGATTTCCAGCAAGGTCAGCGCACGTCGCACATCGCCGTCGGCTGCCTGTGCGATCAGGTCGAGCGCTGTGTCGGCAATGGAAACCTTCATCACACCGAGACCACGTTCGGCGTCGCCGAGCGCACGCCGCAGCGCTTCGACAATGGCCGATGCCGGCACCGCATCCATGACATGCACACGGCAGCGCGACAGCAATGCAGAATTTAGCTCGAACGAGGGGTTTTCCGTGGTCGCACCGACGAACAGGATCACACCCTTTTCGATGTGCGGCAGGAATGCATCCTGCTGGGATTTGTTGAAGCGATGCACTTCGTCGACGAACAACACACTGCGCTCACCTTGTGCGAACTGGACTTCTGCTTCTGCCAGCGCTTCGCGCACATCGGCCAATCCCGACAGAACTGCCGAGATTGCACGAAAACGCGCTTTCGCATATTTCGCCAACAGCAAAGCCAGTGTAGTCTTGCCGCAACCCGGCGGTCCCCACAGCACCATCGAGTGGACATGGCCCGCTTCGATGGATCGACGCAACGGTGTATCCGGTCCGAGCAATCGCGCCTGGCCGACGATCTCGTCCAGCGTTCGCGGACGCATGCGTTCGGCCAGAGGTTTCAAACCCTCGGGTTCTGCAAAGAGTTCGGGGGCTCGAGTTGTCTTCGATCGCGCCATCGGTCGATCATACCCAACTGTGGTTATGCGGTGCGACGTATGCGCCGATATACCGTTTACTGTGCCACCGCATCGTGCTGGCGGCGATGGCGATACACGCCGTAGGCAATGCCGACCACCCCGGTCAGCACTGCAGGTATCAGCAGCGTGCGCTCCTGCCAGCGTGAAAAAGCCCAGGCACTGAAGATGCCGCCACAAAGGAAGCCGAGGTAGAGCACGCCATACAATTGCAGACGGCGGGTGTCGATGGCGATTCCCCGCAGCCATTGGCCGAGGAAAATACCCAGATCGGTGGTGATGCCGGACATGTGGCTGGTGCGCACTACCGCGCCGCTGTAGGTGCTGGCCATCGCATTCTGCAAACCGCAGGCGGCGGTTGCCAGCCACAGGCCGGAATCGGCGTGCGCCTGCAACAACGGGACGGCCAGAAACAACAGGATCGACTCCAGGGTCAGTGCAATACCGTAACGCCGGCCCAGGCGCAATGCGCTGTCGCCGATAAGCAGGCCACTCAACGCGCAGCCGGCGACAAACGCCAGCAGTACTGCGCCGAAATGCAACAGTTCATCCGCATCACCTTGTCCGATCGCGATCCCGAACAAGGATGTGGTGCCAGTCATATGGGTAATGGCCTGGTGGCGAAACCCCAGATAGCCGACGGCATTGATCATGCCGGCAATGAATGCCAGCATGCCGCCGCCAAGCCAGACCCAACGCGGCAGACGATTGATCATGCGTGGAGTCGCCTAATCCTTGACGGGAAACGCCTGCGCCGCCGGCGTCGGATCACCGATCACATCGACGCCTTTCGGCGGCACGAACTTGAACGTGCCGGCGTCGAGCTTGGGATCGCGTTGCCAATGCGAGAAGCGGATTTCCGTATTGTTTCCCAGGGTATCTTCGAACCGCATGCTTTCAAGACCACCGGCATCGAAGCCGAGATCGCAGTAATTGAACTGCGGTTCCTTGTCCTTCGATTTCAGGCGTAACCAGGTCAGACCATCGTGTTCGCTCTGCTCGGTTGTGGTGAAATCGCGATCGAGCTGGGACAGGTCGGTCAGCACGGTCAGCGGGCTGTGCGCTTCCTCGGTGCCCTGAGCGCGCACGCTGACTTGTTCCAGATCCGGATCGTAGATCCAGACTTTCTCGCCATCGGCGACGATCAGTTGCCTGTAAGGCGCCGTGGTTTCCCAACGGAACTGACGCGGTGCCTGCAGCGCCAGCGTGCCGCGGCTGGTCTTGCCAGTGCCTCCGTTGGGATCGAACACCTGTTGTTCGAAACTGGCGGAAACCGAATGCAGGTTCTTCGCGAAGGCATCGAGTTGCGCACGCGCACTGCCAGCCGCGTGGACCGAGGCCGAGACAAGCAGCAAACCGCACAAAATCCAGTAGCGCATGACTGTGATCCAAAGAACGGAAAAGCATATGGTCGATGATCGACGCTGAATGCCGAGTATCATGCACCCAGAATTGCGTCGAGACGACGCTTCACTTCGACGCGGATACGTGGCGTGATCTTGCCGAGCGGTGCGGCATCGCGCGCATCGATTGTCGCGATTTTCGCAGTGCGGATTACCGATGCGGCCGGCAGCCCCGCGGTGGCCAGATTCTTGATCGGCACATCGCCCGGCCACCCGCGATTTTCGGCACTGGTGATCATCGTCACCCATAACAGCCCGTGCTGACGCGTGAGTTCGGGATTGGATACAACGAGCGCCGGCCGATGCTGGCGTGTGGCGCGATCGGTGTATGGAAACGGCACCCGGACGACATCCCCCACTTCAAAGCTTGGCATACGCACGCCGGTCGGCTTCGCTATCCCATTCCGCAAATGTACGGAAAGGATCGTCGGCAACGACTGTCTTGGCCTTGTGCAGCGTGACGCGATGACCTTCGATGCGGTATTCGATCTCATCGCCGTCGCGCACACCGAGTGCAACGCGCACCGGCTGCGGAATCGTGGTTTGCGCCTTGCTGGTCAACTTGCTCGCGATCATGGCGTTTACTCCGTGTTGGAGAGCAAGTGAATTGTAAGGAAATTCCTTACCCGACTCAAGCGGACGTTTTCACACCTCTGGCGGTGGCGGCGCCAGAACTTCGCGGTTGCCGTTGTGTTGCTGGGCACTGACGATGCCTTCGGATTCCATCATCTCGATCAGACGCGCGGCGCGGTTGTAACCGATCTTGAGCCGGCGCTGCACGCCGGAGATCGAGGCGCGGCGCGATTCGGTGACGATGGCGACCGCCTTGTCGTAAAGCTCGTCGTAATCGCCCTCGGCAATCTCGCTGTCTTCCGGCAGACCGGATTCGCCGACCACGCGGCCGTCGCCGAGCGATTGAACATCGCCAAACACGCCTTCGATGTATTCGGGCCGCGCCCTGGTTGCGCAAATGTGCAACGACCTTGTGCACCTCGTCGTCACCGACGAAGGCGCCATGCACACGCTCGGGCGTCGCCGTGCCCGGCGGCAGGTATAGCATGTCGCCATGACCGAGCAGGGTTTCCGCACCGGATTGGTCGAGGATCGTGCGCGAGTCGATCTTGCTGGAAACCTGGAATGCGATGCGGGTCGGGAATATTGGCCTTGATCAGGCCGGTGATCACGTCGACCGACGGACGCTGCGTGGCCAGGATCAGATGCACGCCAGCAGCGCGCGCCTTCTGCGCCAGACGCGCAATGAGTTCCTCGACCTTCTTGCCGACGATCATCATCATGTCGGCGAATTCGTCGATGATGACGACGACGTACGGCAACGGTTCCAGCGTGCGGCACAATCACCGGTTCCGTGGTGTTTTCCGGCGCCTTGAACAGCGGATCGGCCAATGGCTTGCCACTCGTCGCTGGCATCGCGCACTTTCTTGTTGAAGCCGGCCAGATTGCGCACGCCGACCGCGGCCATCAGCTTGTAGCGGCGCTCCATCTCGGCCACACACCAGCGCAACGCGTTGGCGGCTTCCTTCATGTCGGTGACGACCGGCGCGAGCAGATGCGGAATGCCCTCGTACACCGACAGTTCCAGCATCTTCGGGTCGATCATGATCATGCGCACATCGTGCGCGCTGGCCTTGTACAACAAGCTCAACACCATCGCGTTCAGCGCCACGGATTTGCCCGATCCAGTGGTGCCGGCAACCAGCAGATGCGGCATCTTGGCCAGGTCGACCACCACCGGCGGCCGCCGATATCCTTGCCGAGCGCCAACGCGAGCGGCGATTTGACGCCATCGTATTTTTCCGAACGCAGGATTTCGGAAAGGTAGACGATTTCGCGATTGGCGTTCGGAATCTCCAGGCCGATGACCGATTTGCCAGGAATCACATCGACCACGCGTACGCTGGTCACGGAAAGACCGCGCGCGATGTCCTTGTCCAGATTGCTGATTTGGCTGCCCTTGATGCCAGCCGCCGGCTGCAGCTCGAAACGGGTGATTACCGGACCGGGATAAACGCCGACGACCTGCGCATCGATACGGAAATCCTTGAGCTTGAGTTCGACCTGACGCGACAGCGCTTCGAGAGTTTCTTCGGAATAACCCTTGGTCTGTTGCTGCGGCTCGTCAAGCAGTGACAGTGGCGGCAGATCGGAATCTGCGATGCCAGAAAACAGCGGGATCTGCTGCTCGCGTTCGGCACGCTCGCTTTTTTCGACCGAGCTGAAGGTTGGCTCGATCTTGATCGGGTCGCGCCGGGATTGCTTGACGGTTTCGATCTTGCGTGTACTTTCGCGCTCGTTGCGTGCAGCGCGGGCGACACGCACGTCATCGGCCTTGCGCGCTCTTGCCCCGAGCCAGCCGAACGCGATCATCACGCCACGGCCGATCGCATCCATGACCCGGAACCACGAAATGCCAGTGGCCAGGGTGAAGGCGACCAGAAACACCGCAAACAGAAACAGGCTGGCACCGAGAAAGCCGAAGCCGCGCTTCAGCAAGTCGCCAATGACCTGGCCGAGAATGCCGCCAGCCCCCGCCGGCAGTTCCTGCGCCGCGTAGGATTGTAGATAGGCGAGACCCGTTCCGCCGATGAAAAAAGCTACACCGCCGACCAGACGCAGAGTGGGCTCCAGCGGCGAATCCTGATTACGGTCGCGGCCGCGGAACAACGACCAGCCGAACACCAGCAGTAACAAGGGAAACGCGTAAGCCAGATAGCCGAACAGGTAGAAGCTCAGATCCGCGATCCATGCGCCAACAGCAGCGCCCTGATTGTGCAAATGCTCGGGATGGCCGGCATGCGACCAACCGGGATCCTGCGGACTGTAGGTAATCAGGCACAGCAGCAGGTAAACCGCCACTGGCGCGAGCAACAGGAACGCCACTTCGCGCAAGCGGCGCTGCACTGCATCACCTGAATCGGCGACGGGTTTACTCTTCAATTCGCGCGTCACCGTGTGATTTTACCTGAGGTTAGATTTATAAGCTATTGTTTTCAATCCAACTTCATTCCCTTCAGTACAGGATGCACGATTTTCCCATTTTCGACATTGACCCCGCCAGCCAGAGGCGCGAACTTGCGCCAGTGCTTGTCGGTTGCCAAGCGCTGCACATATGGCAGGATCGCCGCACAGATCGCCTGGGACGACGTCTGCGGCACCGCGCCCGGCATGTTGGTGACCGCGAAATGAGTCACGCCGTCGACCACGTAAGTCGGATCGGCATACGTGGTCGGCTTGGAAGTTTCGAAGCAACCGCCTTGATCGATCGAGATATCCACCAGCACGCTTCCGGCTTCCATCGACTTGACCATGGCCCGTGTGACTACATGCGGCGCCTTGGCGCTTGGAATCAGTACGGCGCCGATGACCAGATCCGCCGTGCGCACTTCGCGCGCCACATATTCCTCATACGGATACAGCGCGGTGACGTTGGAGCCCAGCGCCATCATCTGCGCGAGGCGATCCGGACGCTTGTCGAATACGACCACGTTGGCGCCGCCAGCGGCAGCGAGTGCCGCCGAATTGCCACCTGCCGCGCCTGCGCCAAGCACGACAACCTTGCCGCGCTCGGTCGATGGCAACCCGCCGAGCAACTTGCCCTTGCCGCCCGCCGGCTGATGCAACAGATGTGTACCGATCTGCACCGCGATACGCCCGGCAATGATCGACATCGGCGCAAGCAAGGGCAGCGAGCCGTCGGTATCCTCTACCGACTCAAACGCCACGCCGGTCAGTCCGATATCAAGCAGGCGCCGGGTCAGCTTGGGTTCGGCTGCCAGATGCAGATAGCAGAACAACAGATGGTTTTTGCGCAGCAGTTTCAGATCGCCGGCAATGGGTTCCTTGACCTTGACGATCAACTCACCGACGTCGTACAGCTTTTTGGCTGTCGGCACCAGTTTCACGCCGACACGACGATATTCATCGTCGGAAAACCCGCTTTTCGTACCCGCGCCTTCCTGCACATACACTTGATTGCCGCGGCGGATCAGATCGTGGCACGCGGCGGGAACCAGCGCGACGCGGCCTTCGAGGGTCTTGGTTTCGGAAGGGACACCAATACGCATGGATAACTCCAGAGTCGAAAAGTATGTGCGGACTTGATTCGACGCGTAAGGCACCCCATGCTTCGGGTTCTGCGCGCCAGATCACCAAGCAGAAGCGGTTCAAGGAACTCACCGGGATATCGCGGCTCTGGCAACAAGCCGCGGGAGAGTTCCTTCAAACCGCTCCAGGAGAGAATTATACATGACCACCCCAAGGCATTCGCGTTTGATCATTCTCGGCTCCGGCCCGGCAGGCTACACCGCAGCCGTGTACGCGGCGCGCGCGAACCTCAAGCCAACCTTGATCACCGGATTGCAGCAAGGCGGCCAGTTGATGACCACCACCGATGTCGACAACTGGCCCGGCGACATCGAAGGCCTGCAGGGTCCGGTCTTGATGGAGCGCATGCAAAAGCACGCCGAGCGCTTTGCCACCGAGTTACTGTTTGACCATATTCATACCGCAGACCTGTCGCAACGTCCGTTCCGTCTGGTTGGCGACAACGGGGAATACAGTTGCGATGCGCTGATCATCACCACGGGTGCCACAGCGAAGTATCTCGGCATTCCCTCCGAGGACAAGTTCAAGGGCCAGGGCGTATCCGCCTGTGCAACCTGCGATGGGTTCTTCTTCCGCGATCAGGAAGTCGCCGTGATCGGCGGCGGCAACACCGCCGTCGAGGAAGCACTTTACCTTGCCAACATCGTGAAGAAGGTCACGCTCGTGCATCGGCGCGACAAGTTCAAGGCCGAGAAGATTCTGCAGGATAAACTCTTTGCCAAGCAGCAAAGCGGCAAGGTGGAAATCGTCTGGAATCACAGCATCGATGAGGTGCTCGGCGACAACACCGGTGTCACGGGTGTGCGTCTGAAGGACGTGCAGAACGGCAGCACGCGTGAAGTCAAGGTGACCGGGCTGTTCGTCGCCATCGGGCATACGCCGAACACGGCGCTGTTCGAGGGTCAACTCGACATGAAAGGTGGTTATATCAAGATCAAGTCGGGTCTCGATGGCGGCGCCACCGCGACCAGCGTACCCGGCGTTTTCGCTGCTGGTGATGTCGCCGATCAGGTCTATCGCCAGGCCGTGACCTCTGCCGGCTTCGGCTGCATGGCCGCGCTGGATGCGGAGAAATATCTCGACAAATTAGGTTTGGCTGGCTGACGTTCCCACGAGTCGGCATGACGGAAAATCTTCTAGCGCGATTCCATAATCGGCTGGACGATATCGACGCCGGCGACTGGAACACGCTTCTGCCCGACGATAATCCCTTCGTCGATCATGCCTTCCTGTCCGGGCTGGAGCGATACGGTTGCCTTGATCTTGCGCATGGCTGGCAGCCGCATCATGCGGGACTGTATAAAAATGGACGATTGGTTGCCGCCGCACCGCTGTATCTGAAGACCAACTCGCACGGCGAATACGTATTTGACTGGTCCTGGGCGAACGCCTACGCGCGGCACGGCCTCGACTACTACCCGAAGCTGCTCTGCGCCGTGCCCTATTCTCCCGTGACGGGGCCGCGCCTGCTGCCTGGCCGTGCGGACAATTCCATCGAGCTGCGCCAAACCCTGATCAATGCGATCCGCTCTGAAAGCGATCGGCTCGGACTGTCGTCCGTGCATTTGAATTTCGCTGCTCCTGCCGATGCAAACACATTCGCTGCCGGCGTCTGGTTGCCGCGTTTCGACTGGCAGTTTCACTGGAAAAATGTGCCAGTCACTCAAGGCGGATGGCGTGATTTCAGCGATTTCCTCGAGGCGATGACGCCGAAAAAACGCAAGAACATTCGTCAGGAACGCCAATACGTTGCACGCGCCGGCGTGGTCTGCGAGATTTTGCATGGCGACGAGATGAGCGCGCCGGACTGGCGCATCGTCCATGATTTCTACGCAGCCACATTCGACGAGAAGGGAAACTACCCCGCGCTTACGCTGGCCTTTTTCCGGCATCTGGGAACCGCGATGCCGCGGCGTGTACTGGCCGTGTTTGCGCGCCGCGGCAGGGAGACGATTGCTGCTGCGTTGCTTCTGCGCAGCTCGGGTACGCTCTACGGCCGCTATTGGGGTTGCAGCGAAACCGTTCCAGGTCTGCACTTTGAAGTCTGCTATTACCAAGGCATCGATTATTGCTTGCGCAACGGCTTGCAGTGCTTCGAGCCCGGTGCTCAGGGCGAACACAAGCTTGCGCGCGGATTTCTGCCAACGATGACGCGCTCATTCCATTACCTGGCCGATCCGCGCTTTCGTGCGGCCGTGCGTGATGCGCTCGTGCACGAGGCTTCGGCGCTGCATGACTACCACGCCGAACTGATGGCGCATTCGCCGTACGCGCTACCTCACCTTTCATCGCTTCCGGTCGAAGGTGGATCGGGGCGAGAGCTGCCATGAACCCGGTCCCTATCGCGATTCTGCACGCCGGCATCACCGAGCCGTTTCCGCCGGTAGATACTGCACTCGACGAACCCGCTGGCCTGGTCGCTGCTGGCGGTGACCTGTCGTCGGAACGCCTGCTCGATGCTTACCGTCACGGTATTTTTCCCTGGTACTCGCACGGTCAGCCGATTCTGTGGTGGTCGCCCGATCCGCGCACGGTGTTCGCCACGGACAAGATCCATATTTCCACAAGACTGCACCGCTGGCTTAGGCATTGTGACTGGACGCTGCGTGCCGATACTGCCTTCGTCGAAGTCGTGCGCGCCTGCGCCGCGCCGCGTGCGACACAAGCTGGCACGTGGATCACGCCGGAGATGCTCGACGCCTATGCCAGGCTGCATGCGCTCGGCCACGCACACTCGGTCGAGGTTTACGCTGGCAGTGCCCTGATCGGCGGGATTTATGGCGTCGCCCTCGGCCACATGTTCTTCGGCGAATCCATGTTCAGCCGCATCACGAATGGCTCGAAGGTCGCGCTGATTGCGCTATGCCGAGTGTTGCACGACTGGGGTTTCCCGCTGCTCGATGCGCAGGTCGCCTCGCCGCATCTGGTGTCGATGGGTGCCTTCGAGATTCCGCGTGCCGAGTTCGTTACCAGCGTCCGTCAGCTTTGCGCAATACCGGCAACAGCGACCAGTTGGTCGGGCATCTGGCCGTCAATGACCCCATTGAATCTGGCCTGAAACCACCGTTTTCGCTTCCCGCGACGCTGCGAACGTGGCAGAATCGCGCGCCTCATCGACACTTGTGCGTTCTTTCCTGGACGCGAAAATCAAAAAAGCGACCGCCCTGGCCGCACTTTTCAACATAAGAGCTCATGGCAAAAGACGACCAAATCGAAATGGAAGGCACCGTGCTGGACACTCTGCCCAACACCATGTTCCGCGTGCAGCTCGAAAACGGCCACGTTGTGACCGCGCATATTTCCGGACGCATGCGCAAGAACTACATCCGCATCCTGACCGGCGACAAGGTCAAGGTCGAGATGACGCCGTACGATCTGACCAAGGCGCGGATAACCTACCGCACGAAGTGAGTTCAGGATGAACTCATCCCCGACAGTACAGGGATGCACGACGATCGGAGATCCATCTCTTGGCCGAACTCAAGAACTGGATTCCCGCCTTCGCGGGAATGACCAGCTACAGCGTTACTCGACCACCGCCGGCAACTTCTGTTCGGCTTCGATTCGCACCTCGATCTTGTCGTCCTTGACGCTCAGGTAGACACGGCCACCTTCGGCGAGCTTGCCGAACAGGAGTTCGTCGGCCAGCGGACGCTTGACGTTTTCCTGGATCACCCGCGCCATCGGACGCGCGCCCATCTGCGGGTCGAAGCCGTGTTCGGCCAGCCAGCGCCGCGCATCGGCGTCAACGTGCAGACTGACGTGCTTCTCGTGCAATTGCGTTTCGAGTTCGATCAGGAACTTGTCGACGACGCGCAGGATGTGCTCGAAAGTCGAGTGCGCCGAACTGGATGATCGCATCCAGACGGTTGCGGAATTCCGGAGAGAAAGCTCGGCGGATCACTTCCATCGCATCGGTGGCATGGCTCTGCTCGACGAAACCGATCGAGCGCCGCGCTGCCTGCGCCGCGCCGGCGTTGGTGGTCATCACCACGATCACGTTGCGGAAATTCGCCTCGCGGCCGTTGGTGTCGGTGAGCTTGCCGTGATCCATGATCTGCAGCAGGATGTTGTAGACATCCGGATGCGCCTTCTCGATCTCGTCGAGCAGCAGCACGCAGTGCGGATGCTTGGTGATCTGTCTCGGTCAGCAGGCCGCCCTGATCGAAACCGACATAGCCCGGAGGCGCGCCAATCAGGCGCGACACCGAATGCGCTTCCATGTATTCGGACATGTCGAAGCGCACCAGTTCGATACCGAGCTGCATCGCCAGCTGGCGTGTGACTTCGGTTTTGCCGACGCCGGTCGGGCCGGCGAGCAGGAAGCTGCCGATCGGCTTGTGCGGGTCGGCCGAGACCCGAGCGCGCCATCTTGATCGAGGCGGCCAGCGACTCGATCGCCGGTCCTGGCCGAACACCACCATCTTGAGATTGCGATCAAGGTTCCTCAGCACATCACGATCCGAAGCCGACACCTGCTTGGCCGGGATCCGCGCCATGCGGGCGACGATGAATTCGATCTCGGGCACGTCGACGATGGTCTTGCGCTGGTCCGCGGCATCAGCCGCTGGCGCGCGCCAGCCTCGTCGATCACGTCGATCGCCTTGTCCGGCAGCAGACGGTCGGCGATGTGCTTGACCGACAGATCAACCGCGGCCTTGAGCGCCTCGTTGGTGTATTCGACGTTGTGATGCTCTTCGAAACGCGATTTCAGACCCTTGAGAATCTCGACGCTTTCGGCGACGCGTCGGCTCGACCACGTCGATTTTCTGGAAACGCCGCGCGAGCGCGCGATCCTTCTCGAACACGCCGCGGTATTCCTGGAACGTGGTCGAGCCGATGCAACGCAGTTCGCCGATGCGCAAGCACAGGCTTGATCAGGTTGGAGGCATCCATCGTGCCGCCGCTGCGCCGAACCCGCGCCGATGATGGTATGGATCTCGTCGATGAACAGGATCGCATGCCGGCTGTTTCTTCAGCTCGGCGATCACCGCCTTCAGGCGCTTCTCGAAATCGCCGCGATACTTGGTGCCGGCGACCAGCGCACCCAGTCCAGCGCGTAGATCACGCATTCTTTCAACACGTCGGGCACGTCGCCTTCGACGATGCGCTTGGCCAGACCTTCGGCCAGCGCGGTCTTGCCCACGCCGGCTTCGCCGACGTACAGCGGGTTGTTCTTGCGTCGGCGGCACAGCACCTGGATCGTGCGCTCGATTTCCTCGGCGCGGCCGATCAGCGGGTCGATCTTGCCTTGCATGCGCCAGTTCGTTGAGGTTGGTGGCGAATTCGGCCAGCGGATTGCCGCTTGGTTCGTCGCCGCCCTCGCCTTCCTTGCCCGGCTCTGCGCCTGGCTGCCGGTTGCGCGGCTCGTTGCCGATCTTGGCGATGCCGTGCGAGATGTAATTGACCACGTCGAGCCGGGTGATTTCCTGCTGATGCAGGAAGTACACCGCGTGCGAATCCTTCTCGCCGAAGATCGCGACCAGCACGTTCGCACCAGTCACTTCTTTCCGACCGGAGGATTGCACGTGATAGACGGCACGCTGCAGCACGCGCTGGAAGCCCAGCGTCGGCTGCGTATCGCGTTCGTCGCTGGTTGGCAGCACCGGCACGGTTTCGAGGATGATCGATTTCGAGTTCCTCGACGAGCTTCTTGGCGTATCCGCACCGCAGGCGCGCAGCACGCGCCACCGCCGAGGGATTTTCGAGCAGCGCCAGCAGCAGGTGCTCCACGGTCATGAACTCGTGGCGCTGTTCGCGCGCCTGCTTGTAGCACTGGCCGATGGTGACTTCGAGATCTTTGCTGAACATTCGGATTTAGCCCTGTATCTTGTCTTTGATGTAGATGGGGGCCAGCGCCGTATGAGCTCTAAATGGGGCTCAGAGTCTTTTCCATAGTGCACAACAACGGGTGCTGATGGGAGCGTGAAAATTCGTTCACCTGGGTTACCTTCGTTTCGGCCACCTCCCGGGTAAATACTCCGCATACGCCCTTGCCACGCGTATGTACGTGCAACATCACCTGGATCGCCAGCTCCGGGTCCATGTTGAAGAAAGTCTCGCAGCACCTCGACCACGAAATCCATCGGGGTGAAGTCATCATTCAGCAGCAGCACCTGGAACAGCGGCGGGCGCGCCACTTCCGGGCGGCGGTCTCCACGACGGCCACGGCCCTGCTGATGTTCGGATTGACGTTCGTTCTGTTGCGACATGCGAATCGTGACTATGTGGCTTTGTCCCAAACGATTATAACGCTCAGCGGAGCCGCGCTGCGGTCGTTCAATGTCAGCGACATGGGGCCTCGTGTAACATTCGTCAAGCATGAATCGGACCATCTCCAGCAACGAAGACAACGCGACCATCTGGCGTCCGGACGTGACCGTTGCCTGCATCGTGCCGCAGGATGGCCGCTTTCTGCTGGTCGAAGAGACTGTGCGCGACCGAACTCGTGCTGAATCAGCCGGCAGGTCATCTGGAGCCGAACGAATCGCTGCTCGACGCTGCACGGCGTGAAAGCGTTGAAGAAACCGGCTGGACGGTCGAATTGACCGCATCTTGTCGGCGTGTACCAATGGACGAATCCAGCGGGTGATGGCCATTTCCTGCGCTTCACTTTCGCCGCCCGGCCGATCCGGCACGATCCGCACCGCCGCCTGGACTACGGTATCGTCCGCGCGTTGTGGCTCACACGCACGGAAATCGTCGCCCAGCACGCCCGCTTGCGCAGCCCAATGGTGCTGCGTAGTGTCGACGACTGGCTGGCGGAAAAACGCCTGCCGCTGGATGCCCTGATCCACATGCCATCGATCGCGAGCCCGATATGAGCGCGCGACCCACGATCATGGTTGGCATTTCCGGGGGCGTCGATTCTTCCGTCGCCGCGCTGCTGCTCAAGCGCTCAGGCGCCGAGATCGGCGGCATGTTCATGCAAAACTGGGAAGAAGACGAGCGCTTTGGTGAATGTGACGCCGACCGCGAGCGCACCGATGCCCTGCGCGTCTGCGCCATGCTCGATATCCCGTTTCATGCACGCAATTTCGCCGCCGAGTACTGGGATCGCGTATTCGCCCAATTCCTCGATGAATACCGCGCCGGACGCACGCCAAACCCGGATGTACTGTGCAACCGCGAGATCAAGTTCAAGACGTTTCTCGATCACGCCCGCGCACTCGGCGCCGACAAGATCGCCACAGGTCATTACGCCCGAACGGATTCCGTCGATGGGCGCCAGCGCCTGCTGCGTGGCCACGATACCAACAAGGATCAGAGTTACTTTTTATACACTCTGGGTCAAGGGCAGCTTTCCGCGACCCTGTTCCCGGTCGGCGAACTGCCGAAACCCGAAGTACGCCGGCTTGCACGCGAAGCGAAGCTGCCGACCCACGACAAAAAGGACTCAACCGGCATCTGCTTTATCGGCGAACGCGATTTCCGGGAATTCCTCAGCCACTACATTTCGGCACGCAAAGGCGAGATGCGCACACCGGATGGCAACCTCATCGGCGAACACGATGGCGTGATGTACTACACCCTCGGCCAGCGCAACGGCCTGGGTATCGGCGGCCGCCGCAATGCCGGTAGCGAACCTTGGTACGTGGTCGGCAAGGACGTCGCGGCAAACATCCTTTACGTCGCGCAGGGAAACGAAACCCGCTGGCTGCAATCCTCGCGTCTGCGCGCGAGCGAACTGAGCTGGGTAGCTGGATCGCCACCGGCCATGGAATTCCGCTGCGCCGCCAAAACCCGCTATCGTCAGCCGGATCAGGACTGCCACTTCAAGATTTGTGACAATGGCTGCATGGTGGAATTCGATTCGCCACAGCGCGCCGTCACGCCAGGCCAGTCCGTCGTTTTCTATCGCGATCAGGAATGCCTGGGCGGCGGCATCATTGATGCCACCGACGCGCCCTTCGGCGGCATGGATACGTCATGAGAGAAGGCAGAGTCATCGCTCTGGCCGGCCTGTTTCAGGCGCTCGCGCTGGTGCGCGCTGTCGCTACGCGCGGCAGTTGCGACGCCGAGTCGATGCGTCAGAGCCTGGCCAGCATATTCCGCATCAACGCCGACAGTCCGGCCGATGTCTTCGCCGGTATCGGCAACCTGCGGCTGGGGCTGCAAACCCTGCTCGCGCAACTTGGTGAAAACGGCAAACGTGATCCCGCACTCACGCGGATGGCCGTCATGGTCATGCGCCTGCAGCACACGCTTGCCCGCCGTCCGGATACGCTGATCGCACTGCGCGCAAGCATTGAAGGCATGGCCGGACTGGCTGCTCAGGCCGAAGCCGGACATGCCGATGTGACTGCACGTTTGGCGCAACTTTATTCCGAGACCTTGTCGACACTGCAACCGCGTGTGCTGGTCGATGGCAACGCCAACTTTCTCAATCAAGCCACGCAAGTGAACCAGATCCGTGCCCTGCTGCTCGCCGCGGTGCGCGCCACGGTTCTTTGGCGGCAACTCGGCGGCAGCCAGATTCGCCTGCTGTTCCGCCGCCGTCAATACGCGATGCTGGCGCGCGGGTTGTTGGCGCGCTGCACACTCGATGGAAGCTGACGCGGTGCCCGCGTTGCGCGATAATTGACACTGGATTCGTTCAACGCGGCTGTCAAAGGTCGCCGCGATTTTCCGGCCACCTCGCTTGGCGCGTTAACTCGTCTGTGCAGCGCGCCGCCTCGTCGATCATCCACCCAAGGAGCCCGCCATGACCGATTCGTTCTCGACCCGCGACACGCTTGAAGTCGACGGCAAGCGTTACACCATCGCCAGCCTCGCCAAGCTTGGCGCGCGCTTCGATATCAAACGCCTGCCATATTCGATGAAGATCCTGCTCGAGAATCTGCTGCGGCAGGAAGACGGCGTCAATGTCACGGCAAAGGAAATCGAAGCGGTCGCGAAATGGGATGCGAAGAAGGAACCGGATACGGAAATAGCCTTCATGCCCGCGCGCGTGGTGTTGCAGGATTTCACCGGCGTGCCCTGTGTGGTCGATCTGGCGGCGATGCGCGACGCGATCGTCAAGCTGGGTGGCAACGCGAAAATGATCAATCCGCTGATTCCGTCCGAACTCGTCATCGACCATTCGGTACAGGTCGACAAGTTCGGTGGAGCCGACTCGCTCGACTTGAACGTCAAGATCGAATTCGAGCGCAATCAGGAACGCTACGGCTTCCTGCGCTGGGGTCAGAAGGCTCTGAACAATTTCAAGGTGGTGCCACCGCGTACTGGCATCGTGCATCAGGTCAATCTCGAATACTTGGCGCGCGTGGTGATGACCGGTGAAAAGGACGGAACGACCTGGGCCTATCCCGATACCGTGTTCGGCACCGACTCGCACACGACGATGGTCAACGGTCTGGGCGTACTCGGTTGGGGTGTGGGCGGTATCGAGGCCGAAGCCGCCATGCTCGGCCAAGCGTCGTCGATGCTGATCCCGCAAGTGGTCGGATTCAAGCTGACCGGCAAGTTGCCCGAGGGCGCAACCGCCACCGATCTCGTGCTCACCGTCACCCAGATGCTGCGCAAGCACGGCGTGGTCGGCAAATTCGTGGAATTTTTTGGCGACGGATTGCAGCATTTGCCGCTCGCCGATCGCGCGACCATCGGCAATATGGCGCCAGAATACGGCGCGACCTGCGGCATTTTCCCGGTCGATGCGGAAGCCTTGCGCTACCTGCAGCTTTCCGGCCGCGACGAAGGCCATATCCGGGTGGTTGAGGCGTACGCCAAGGCACAGGGCTTGTGGCACGACGCAAACTCTCCGCAGGCGGAATTCTCGTCCACGCTCGAACTGAACATGGCCGAGATCAAGCCTTCACTGGCTGGCCCCAAACGCCCGCAGGACCGCGTCTTGCTCGGCGATATGGCCAAAAGTTATCAGCAGGCGCTTGCTGCGCTGGCGACGACGAATAAACCGAAGAATGGCGATCAAGCGCGCTTCGCCAACGAAGGTGGCGATACGGCCGTCGGTCACGATGCCAGCGTGGCTGAAGCCGGTGTTCATGCCGATGCCGAACATTTGCGCAATGGTTCGGTCGTCATCGCCGCAATTACCTCGTGTACCAATACATCCAATCCGGCAGTGATGCTCGGTGCCGGCCTGCTTGCGCGCAACGCGGTCGCGAAGGGGTTGAAGGTGAAACCCTGGGTCAAGACCTCGCTCGCACCCGGATCGCTGGTCGTCACCGATTATCTGAAGAAAGCCGGAGTGCTCGGCGAACTCGAGAAGCTAGGATTCTTCCTCGTCGGCTACGGTTGCACCACGTGCATCGGCAATTCCGGTCCACTGCCCCAGGAAATTTCTGCGGGAATCGCGAAAGACGACCTCGCCGTTGCCGCCGTGCTGTCAGGCAACCGCAACTTCGAGGGCCGCGTGCATCCGGAAGTGAAAATGAATTATCTGGCCTCGCCGCCGCTGGTCGTCGCCTTCGCGCTGGCCGGCACGGTTAATATCGATCTGACCAGTCAGCCACTCGGCAACGGCAGCGACGGCAAACCGGTTTATCTCAAGGATATCTGGCCCTCGACCAAGGAAATTGGCGATGTCGTTGCGCGTACGCTCAGTCCCGATATGTTCAAGTACAACTACGCCGACGTGTTCAAGGGCGACAGCCGCTGGAACCAGATCGCCGCACCAGAAGGCGAACGATATGCCTGGGACAACAAATCGACTTACATCAAGAATCCGCCGTACTTCGACGGCATGGGCATGAAGCCGGGGAAGATCGCCGACATTCGCGGCGCGCGCTGCCTCGGCCTGTTCGGCGATTCGATCACCACCGACCACATCTCGCCGGCAGGCGACATCAAGGCGACCTCGCCCGCCGGTCAATTCCTGCAAGGCAATGGCGTGGTCAAGGCCGATTTCAATTCCTATGGCTCGCGTCGTGGCAACGATGATGTGATGGTGCGCGGCACATTCGCCAATATCCGCATCAAGAACCTGATGCTCGGCGGCGAGGAGGGCGGCAACACCTTGTACTTCGAGTCGAACAAGAGCGCCGCCGAGAAGCTGTCGATCTACGACGCCGCGATGAAGTATAAAAATGGAAATGTGCCGCTGGTCGTGATCGCCGGCAAGGAATATGGTACCGGCTCCTCGCGTGACTGGGCCGCGAAAGGAACCCTGCTGCTCGGCGTGAAGGCTGTGATTGCGGAGAGCTTCGAGCGCATCCACCGCTCCAACCTGGTCGGCATGGGTGTGCTGCCTTTGCAGTTCATGGATGGCGAGAATGCGCAGACGCTCGGTCTGAAAGGCGACGAGGTGTTCGAAATCGTCGGCCTGAACGATGGCGCCGCAAGGGAAGTCGAAGTCGCTGCCGGATCGAAAAAGTTCAAGGCCAGGGTGCTGTTACTGACGCCGAAAGAAATCGAGTACTACCGCCACGGTGGGATTCTGCCCTACGTGTTGCGGCAGTTGGCCAGCGGAGCCAAGGCGGCTTAGCCAAAAATCCATCCTGGAGCCGTAATCCGATCGGCGTCCCTGCCTAACCTTCACGACGCGCCCGCGGTGCCATTCATGGCATCGCCATCGCGTCAGCGCGCATCGTTCGACCATCTCGCGTTGTAACAGCGCCAGTCGCGGCCGTCGAGCTTCCAGCCGCTGGTGATGGCATAGACCGCACCGCGTTCTGGCGGCAGGCCACCCGCGCCGCCGGTCAGTGTCACCACGACATGTACGGTGGCGCGGTCGCCTTGCAGATCGACGTCGATCGGACCCAGGGCCACGCCGACCTTGTCATTGCGCAGTACCTCGATGCGCAGGGTCTTCGCCAGGCCCTCGCGATCGACCGTGCCATCCTGACCGGCGAAATCAGCACTGACCCAGGCCATGAAGTCCCGCGGCTGGTGCGCCTCGACGGCCCGCCGCATCGAGGCAATGGCGTCGCGAATGCGCGTCTCATCAGGCGTGCGCGCACAGGCGCAGAGCGCGAGAACGCCAACTAGGGCGGCAAAAACGATGCGTCGATTCATGCCCTGTATCCTGCGCTGGTTGGCAGCACGCCGCAATGCAGCTTGCCCGCCTTTCAGCCACTGTGCTGAAATCGGTCCACGCGCCACACCGCCGCGGAACCAGGAAGGAAATAACAGCAATGAACAACAGCGATCGTCCGTGGTTTGCCAGCTATCCGCCCGGAGTGCCGGCGCAGATCGACATCGGTCAATTCAGCTCGATCGCGAACGTGCTGGAAATCGCCTGCGACCGCTTCCGCCATCGTCCGGCCTTCGCCAACATGGGCAAGACGCTGACCTATGCCGATATCGATCACCTGAGCCGCCAGTTCGCCTCCTACCTGCTCAACACGCTGAAATTGGTCAAGGGCGATCGCGTGGCGATCATGTTGCCGAACGTCCTGCAATATCCAGTGGCGATCTTCGGGGTGCTGCGCGCGGGCCTGACCGTGGTCAACACCAATCCAATGTATACCGCACGCGAGTTGCGGCATCAGCTGCACGACGCGGGCGCAAGTGCGATCGTGGTGCTGGATAATTTCGCCGCCACTCTGGCCGAAGTCCTGCACGATACGCCGTGCCAGCATGTGATCACCACCGGACTCGGCGATCTGCTGGGCTTCCCGAAATCGGCCGTGGTGAATCTCGCGGTGCGGCACATCAAGAAAATGGTGCCCGCCCACAACATTCCGCACGCGGTGCGTTTCAACAAGGCCTTGGCCATCGGCGCACGAGCGACGCTGCCGAAAGTGGCAGTCGGCCACGACGATATCGCTTTTCTGCAATACACCGGCGGCACGACCGGCGTCGCCAAGGGAGCGATGCTCAGCCACGGCAATATGGTAGCCAACATGCTGCAGGGTTCGGCCTGGCTCGGCAGCAACCTGCGCGAAGGCGAGGAAGTCATCATCACCGCGATCCCGCTCTACCATATCTTCGCACTCACGGCGAATTGCCTGGTGTTCATGAAGTTCGGCGGTTTGAATTACCTGATCACGGATCCGCGCAACATGCCGGGCTTCGTCAAGGAACTCGCGCGCTCCAGGTTCACGGTGATGACCGGCGTAAACACCCTGTTTAATGGCTTGCTCAATACACCAGGTTTCGACAAGCTCGATTTTTCGCGTTTCCAGTTCGCCCTGGGCGGCGGTGCGGCCGTGCAGCGCGCCGTGGCCGAACGCTGGAAAAAAGTCACCGGCGTGACCCTGATCGAAGCCTATGGCCTGACGGAAACCTCGCCTGCCGCCTGCATGAATCCCCTGGATTTGCCCGAGTACAACGGCTCGATCGGTTTGCCGATTCCCTCAACCGACGCGTCGATCCAGAACGACGAAGGGGTCGTGCTAGGCGTCGGGGAAATCGGAGAACTGTGCATTCGCGGCCCGCAAGTCATGCAAGGCTACTGGCAGCGCCCGGAAGAAACCACCAAAGTGCTGGGCAGCGATGGTTGGCTGCACACGGGCGACGTCGCGAAAATGGACACCAAAGGCTATTTCTACATCGTCGACCGCAAGAAGGACATGATCCTGGTGTCGGGCTTCAACGTCTATCCGAACGAAATCGAAGACGTCGTCGCCCAATGTCCGGGTGTACTCGAGGTAGCGGCGGTCGGCGTGCCAGACGAAAAATCCGGCGAGGCGGTGAAAGTCGTCGTAGTGAAGAAGGATCCGAACCTGACCGCAGAAATAATCAAGGCGCATTGCCGCCAGAATCTTACCGGCTATAAATTGCCCAAGTACATCGAATTCCGCGATTCATTGCCGAAGTCAAACGTCGGCAAGATCCTGCGCCGGGAGCTGCGCGACCCGGCACCCGCTTCGCCGGTCTAGGAATCGGTCTCTGCAAACGGTTCCAGGCGATCCGCGTAACCGCCGAGCAGGTTCCACAGCGGCACTTCCTTGTCCGGCGGAATGCGCGCATAGGCGAAGCCAACGTTATAGGTCGTGATCCGTGCCACCGTGGCATCGACGTGGATGTTCAAATCCTCGCCGATGATCATGTCCAGCGCATACATATCGCCCGGCTGCCCTTTCCATTTTTCCGGGCGGTGCACCAAGACCCCGGTCGAGGAGATATCTTCGATCTCGCTCGACCAGACTTCCGCACCATGAATCATCAGCACGGCCGAATGGATCGACATGCGCGCGTGACGCCAGCCCTTTCTGGCAGCTTGTAAATTCATGCTTGCGTATGGTTCCCAGCAATATTCCCGCGACTTTTAACCGAGCGCGGGTGAAATATCAATGCATTCACGAATAATCTCCCTTCTCGAGCCGTCTTGATGGTACGGCGCTCCCCCAACAGATCTGATTCCCCGCCGTGCAGGCAACCACCGAGAGATAAAAGCAAGGTTCCTGCCAGCCTGGGTCAGCCGTATTGGCTTGCCCCAGGGACAGATCGGCGCGAACGTTCAGACCACCCGCGGTAGCCGCCCGCGCAGGCTTTCGGCATCGTGCTGTCCCCGCTCGGCGATCAATTCGCGTGCGGCATCGACTTGCCCCCAGACGTTCCACAGCAGCACGCCACGCACAAAGCCAGCGTCGAGATAATAAACCACACCTTCGCGGAACGGCGTAGTCCAGTGCTCGACCACATCCAGGCGGTCATCGAGCAGGCCGACGGCTTCGTAGCCAAGATCGAACAAATCCGAGTAGAAAAACGGCAGCGTCGAATATGCCTCATCACCCCCCGACATCACGTGTCCGGCATGATGGCCCATGCTGATCGCCGCATTTTCGTGCTCGACCCGCATCCGCATATTCAATGCAGTATTGTGGAAATTGGCAACATCACCCGCCGCCCATATATCCGGATCGCTGCTGCGCAGACGATCATCGACGACGATACCGTTGTCGATTCTCAGGCCCGCCTGTTGTGCCAGATCGATATTCGGGGTCACGCCGAGACCGGCAACCACAGCATCAAACTGCAACGTCGTTCCGTCTGACAGCACCAAACCGACGCCTGATTCGTCGGCGTTGCCGACGACGACTTTCACGCCGGTGCGCACCTCGATGCCGCGTTCGCGAAAATAGCCGTTGAGAAACCCAGCCAATGCGGGTGGATAACGTCCTGCACCGATTGCCTCGCCGGGGAACAGCATGGTCACTTTGCAAGCGCTGGTCACTAGCGATGCGGCCAGTTCGCTGCCTATGAAGCCGCCACCGATGACGGCAATGCGCGCACCCGCAACAGCGAAACGTCGCAGTGCAAGATAATCGTCCAGCGTGCGGAAATGGATGACGCGCTCGCCAGCGAACGGCAGCCGCCTCGGTGTGGCGCCCGTTGCAAGCAGCAGGCGTCGATAGCGGTAAGTATCGCCTTGATTGTCACGGGCCAGATGCGCCGCACGATCGAGTGATTCGATGCGTCGACCGAGATGCAAGCTAGCGCCGCTTTTCGCGGTGCCCAGATCGATGGAATCGGCCGTCTTGTCGCCCTTCCACAGCGCTTTCGACAACGGCGGCCGTTCGTACGGCGGTTGTGACTCATCGCCGACGATGCCGATGCCCGCACCGGCGTCGCTATCGTGAATCGCCTTGGCCGCCGCGTCTGCGGTCATGCCAGCACCGATAATCAGGCAGTCGTAGCTGCGTTCCAT
The DNA here is from genome assembly GCA_963804695.1 of uncultured Gammaproteobacteria bacterium. Classification (GTDB taxonomy): domain Bacteria; phylum Pseudomonadota; class Gammaproteobacteria; order Xanthomonadales; family Rhodanobacteraceae; genus Rudaea. Next base: position 727,274 of record CAWDRH010000003.1, on the reverse strand, counting down.
CTCGCGCCTCGAATTGGATAACTGCACAGGGCACAACCAGCCATTGCTAGTTCATGCCTGGAATCCTGAACTGCGAATGGGTTCCCGGTGTTTTAGACGATCGTCAAAGTCACTTCGATATTGCCGCGTGTGGCATTCGAATACGGGCAAACGATATGCGCCTTGTCGACGAGTGTCTTGGCGGCAGCGCGATCCATGCCCGGCAGGGAAATCTTCAATTCCACTTGTATACCGAAGCCATTAGGAATCGGCCCGATACCGACCAGACCAGTAATCGAAGCATCGGCTGGCATGGCAATCTTGTCCCTGCCGGCAACAAATTTCATCGCACCGATAAAGCACGCGGAATAACCGCAGGCAAACAATTGTTCAGGGTTGGTGCCGTCGCCCTTTCCACCCATTTCCACCGGCGGGCTGAGTTTTACGTCAACCTTGCCATCGGAGGATTTCGCACGCCCATCGCGACCGCCGGTGGCGGTGGCTTGCGCGGTGTAAACGACTTTTTCCAGTTTCATGGCTGATCTCCCAAGAGTGGATGACTTGCCGATTATGCGCCGGCACTAAAGAAATTTCAGGTTGCTTGGGACGGTCCAGCTTGCTTGCGGCACGATAACCAGAACATGGCTGCCGCAATGCCGAGGGAAATCCAGTAGTCGCTCGGTGCGAATCCCCACCAATGGATATGCCAGGGAATATACGCCGGCGCGAAATGCGCCAGGCCGAATGCCGGATTACATACGAACCAGAGGAAATCCTCGGCGGTCCAGAACAACATGATGCAGCCAAACGCGCGGGCTTCCGCACGCCACGACCAGCCGCCCGAGAACACGAACGGAAAATGGAAAAACAGCGCGAAACAGGAGAAAACCCAGACGTGATAGCCCGTCATCGGTCGGCCACCCCAGAACAGGTCGAGCCAGTAATTCGGCGCGATGCGCCAGGTCGGCAGATTCGCTGCCCAGCCGGCGGCACCTTCGATCTGGATTTCGACATTGGCAAAGAAATATGCGAGCAGCAACACCCAGCACAGGATCAGCGACAGCCGCCAGGGACGATTCGAGGTATCGATCATGTGGCGCAGTGTCCCGGCGTTGCGGCAAGCACGATCCGTAGCACATCGCTTGCCGCCTGAGGGCGACCGAGCGCCTTCGCTCGCGCTCGCATTTGTTCAAGCCGTGCTGGTACGGCCAGCAGTTGACCCACCCGATACGCAAGCCCTACGGCATCAACTGCCTTCAGCGCCACGCCTTGTTCGAGCAGATAGTCGGCGTTGCGCTCCTCCTGACCAGGGATCGGCGAATGCACAATCATCGGCACACCCATCGCCAGGCACTCGGAACTGGTCAATCCACCAGGCTTGGTGATGGCGAGATCTGCGCAAGCCATCAGCCTTTCGATCTGATGCGTATATCCGTGCGGGAACAGGCGGTCCGGGTAATCCTTCGCAAGTTCGTTGAGGGCCCCAAGTGTCGCCGCATTTTTTCCGGCCAGCGCTATCAGCTGGAAATCCGCATCCAGTGCCAGCAGATGCTCGGCAACCTGTTCGAGTTTGCCCACGCCGCCACCGCCGCCCATCAGGAGCAAGGTGCAGCGCTGCGGATCGAGCCCAAGTTCGCGTGCGCAAGTCGCGCGATCCAGTGTTTGTGCAAATGCCGGTGCGATCGGAATGCCGGTGGTGTACACCTTGTCTGCCGCCATGCCCACCGCGCGCATGCGGAACGCAACCTCGTCGTTGCCGGCGAAATAGCCAGTCATGTGTGGGATTACCCACATGCGGTGCAGATCGAAGTCCGTCACCTGGACCCAAACCGGCACATCGAACCTCTCGCGGCGGATCTCGTGCATCAGGATTTCGGCTGGCAGAAAATGCGTGCAGATGATGGCATCCGGCGCGAACTCGTCGATGCGCTTGCGCAAGGCCCGTGTGTTGAGCCGTTCCATCGAACGCCTCATCTTGTGCATCGTTGCATCAGAATTCGAATCCGCCGTGATCCGGTAAAGCATGCCCCATAGCGCGGGATGCTTGTCGACAAGCTTGATGTAGGCGTCGGTATACAGCTTGCGGAATGTCTTCGAGGCATAGTCCATCACGTCGAGATGCAGAGCGCGCACGTCGTCCGGACCTGCTTCGGCACAGGCGCACAGCGCCTCGGCCGCACGTACGTGGCCGGCGCCCGCCGATACGCTCAGCAACAGAATATTGCGCGTACTCATCGAGTCGGTCCCTCAGCAGTTATTTCCATATCCTTGCGGTTCCAACCCGATTTCGTCAGCGATAGCGTCTTTGCGTGTCGGCGCAGCTTACGCGGCCGTCACGACACAGTCACGAAAGCGCCATAGATTGGCGCCACCATGCCTGCGGTCAGAACTATCTTCCTTTCCGATATTCATCTTGGCACGCGCGCCTGCCAAGCCGAACGGCTGCTCGCGTTCCTGCGCGCCTACACGTCCGAACATTTGTTCCTGATTGGCGACATCATTGATTTCTGGGCGATGAATCGCAGCGTGCACTGGACGCCAGCCCAGAACACGGTCGTGCAGAAAATCCTGCGGCGCGCGCGCCACGGTGAACAGGTCGTGTTCATTCCCGGCAATCACGACGAGGCACTGCGCGATTACCTCGGTGTCACCATCGGCGATATCCGTATCGTTGGCGAGCATGTGCATACTGCAGCGGATGGCAAGCATTATGTATTGCTGCACGGCGACGAATTCGACCAGGTGACACGGCACCATCGCTGGGTTGCGCTGCTCGGCGACGCCGCATACTCGGCACTGGTACTTATCAATGTCTGGCTGTCGTGGCTTCGCCGCAAGCTCGGCATTTCCGGCTATTGGTCGCTGGCCGGATACGCCAAGCGCAAAGTCAAATCCGCGCTCGATTTCATTTCGGATTTCGAAGCATCCGTGGCTCACGCCGCGCGCGAGCGTAATCTCGACGGCGTCATCTGCGGGCATATTCACGCGGCGTCGATCAAGCAACTCGACAATATCGTCTACGCCAATTGCGGCGACTGGGTCGATAGCTGCACCGCCATCGTTGAGCATCATGATGGCCACCTCGAATTGGTTCAGTGGGGCCTCGAAGCATCGCCTGGGCAAGATCGCTTCACGCTGGATGTGAGTTATCCGTAATCGCATCTTCAATCGGTAACGTCCTCTTCACGAGGGCTTCATCTGACAATAATGTGCGGACTTTGCCCCGCCATCATGACAGTCTGATGGCTTGCAGAAGACATGCACGCGACAGCGTGATTACGCGCGCCATTACGCGCAAACGGGCAGATCGGTCGATGCCAGCGGCGCCAGCGTACCCCGCGAGTGACCCTGCTCAGCGAGATATTCGAGCCAGCGATTGAGAAAGCTTGCCATGCGCATGCGATGTTCAAACACGGTTTTCGCTGGCGGAAACGGCCCGAGTTCGTGCCAGAGCCGCTTGCCGGGGTGGCAATGTGTGGCTTCGGCGACGTGGGCGTCACGGTACATGCGCAGCCACGCCGATGGCGACGGATCGCCGGTGCCACGGTCGGTCATGCAGTAGGTCAGGTGCAACTCGATCGTATAGCGATGGCGTTCGACAATATCCAGGCGCACATCCAGATCATCGTCCACCGAGGAAAGGTAACTGCCGAGATCCAGCGACTGCGGTGCAAACAAGCGTGCGAGGCGGTGGTAATTTTCCGCATACAAACCCATCAGGTAGGCAAAGCGACCCGGCAGCAGTGCGTGGCGTTGTTCGAGCACCGATGACATGGCCTGATCATAGCATCCGGCCGATGCAGGTTGCCGCGCGCTTTTCGGCGCGGTCATCCGGACACAAAACGCAACGGGCGACCCACTCTGGATCGCCCGTTGCGTCGATTCGGTAAAAAAACCTTGCTCAGCGTTTATTCACGGCCTCTGCCCGTGGCTGCCGCCGGAACTCGAGCCGGATGCGCCATGACCACCGGAACGCGGCGCTCCATGACCACCACCGCGATTGTAGTAACCGCCTCGGCCAGGATAACCATGGCCGTAATAACCGTGGCCGCCATAGTAATAACCACCGTAGAAACCCAGGCCGAGCCACGGACCGCCGTAGCAACACCACGGATCGTAGTAATAACCCGGTCCATAGTAGCCGTAGCCATCGGCGTATCCAGCCGGCGCGCCGTCGTCGGAATAGGTCGCCGTGCCGTCATCGTAGACCACACCCGGCCGCTGGTAATAACCTGGGCCGTAAACGCAACCGCCAAGCGCAAGCAGCGCAGCACCCAGCACCATCCAAGCAATCATTCGTTTCATGTCAGGTCTCCTGCCACCAATACGTCGCAACGATAGTCCAGCATGCTTGAATCGCGGCTGAGCGAAAGATCGTCTACGTGAATTTTCATCCGCGCGCAGATGCGTTGCGTTCAACCCATACGGCAAAGGCGTGCATGTACTTCGTAAGGAAATCACGCGTGCCGGGATTGACCAGGTTGCCGTCGGCTTCGAGCAGTTTTTCGGCGCCGCCGATATAGGCTTCGGGTTGCGGCATGGCGGGTACGTCAAGTGCCACCAACGACTGGCGCAAATGATGATTTGCACCGAAGCCGCCGATGGCGCCTGGTGACACACTTACGATAGCGCCGGGTTTACCTCTCCATATGCTCTTGCCGTATGGACGCGAACCAACGTCGAGTGCGTTCTTTAGCGCCGCCGGCACCGAGCGATTGTATTCAGGCGTGACGAACAGCACCGCCTGCGCGTGACCCATGCGTTCGCGGAATGCCGACCACGCCGGTGTTTGTGCCTCCAGATCCTGGTTGTACAGCGGCAATGCGCCGATTTCCACAATGTCCAGCTTCAACGAGGCTGGCGCCAGTTCGCACAGGATGTGGGCAAATTTTCGATTGAGGGAATCCCTGCGCAGGCTTCCGATCAGAACCGCGACGTCATAACTCGACATGCGTTTTCTCCATTTTCAGTTGTGCTCATGTTTCAATTGCGATCATGGCGTCATCCGGAAACTCGGGTGCGCAAGTGCCTGCAGGAACACGCCGATCACGCGCGGCTCCATCAGAATGGTGAACACGATACCGTAGGCCGCGCCCCACAGATGCGCGCTGTGGTTGACGTTACCGGAACCTTGTCGCTCCATGTAGAACGTGTAGACGATATACAGCACGGCATACAAAATGGCCGGAAGCGGAATGAAGAACACCAGGATCATCGACCACGGCTGCAACAGGATGAACGCGAACAACACCGCGGACACCGCCCCGGAAGCGCCCAGGCTGCGATAGTTCGGATTGCTGCGGTTATGCCAATAGGTCGGCAGGATCGATGCGATCAGGCCACCGACGTAAAAAATCCCGAATCCGAACGGACCCATGTAATGGTTGTAGAGCCCTTCCATCGACTGCCCGAAGAAATACAGCGTGATCATGTTGAACAACAGGTGCTGCGGATTGGCATGGATCAGGCCATAGCTGACGAGCCGGTAATACTGGCGGTCGCGTGTCAACGCCGGCGGCCAAAGGATCAGTTTCTGGATGAGATCGGTGTTGTTGAAGGCGATGATCGAAACAACGCAGGTAATCGCAATGATGATGAAGGTGCTGCTCACGAAAGCTCCCTGAAGGTCAAACCGGTGCGCATGGTAACCCACCTGCTGCAATTGATCGTTGGCAGCCGGCGTCAGCAGCGATCCGGATTCAACGCGCCTTGTACTTCCAGTTGTGCCGCTTGCCCTGGGCGACCCACTCGACGGTGGTGACGATCCGCTGTGCGCGCGTGGCGTCGCGTTTGGCTTCCTCGATCCAGTCGATGTAATCGCGGCGCTGGCCGGGAGTGAAGCCGGCGAAGGTTTCACTCGCCTTGGCGTTGCCCTGCAGGGCTGCGGCAAGATCGGCGGGAGTCACGGGCGCCGGTTTCGCCAGCAACGGGGAACGCGACTTTTTCACATTGTGTTCGTTGAGCAACATCGCCTGGCGGATATAACCAGCCAAGGCGGCGTCTGCCGGCAAATCGGCGCGCTTTGCGATCCGCCCGAACTGGCCCATGGCGGCGTTCGTACCGGAACCTTGCGCCTCAGCAATCAGCTCGCTTTTCCAGAATCCGAAGGCGCAGTGCTGCTTGAATGCCGCCATCGCGCACAACATGCCGTGATACATGAAATGTGGAAAATTCCATTTCATCGTTTCCCGCACTTGCGGACACGTACGATGAACGAGCGCACGCAAATGCACGAGAATGGGACGCGCAAAGCTCCCCGAGTTTGCGATATAGACATCGACACGCGGATCGCGATCGCCCATTCCCCACCCCATCACGCACTGTGCCGTCAGGCGGCACCAACGCAGTTTAGTCAACAGGTTCCTGCAAATCACTCGCGGCGGCGTCTTGCTCCATTTGGGCCCGCCAACCTTGCTGTTCATGAGCGCTGCGTGCGAGCGAATGCAGGCGCATGCCGACGGCCAATGGATAAGCGACCAACAAGGGCAGTGAAGCGACAATTTCGGGCATCTGCGTCTGCGGCTGGAAGGCAAAACCGTGAACAGCCAGGGTCAGCACGCACGCGGCCGTCTGCACCAGCAGGCCACGCCCTAGGAGCTTCCAGCCGCCCAGATTGGCCTTGTCGATGGTCAGCATCAGGGTCAGCAAGACGCAGGGCAACAAGTTGAATTGCAGCAACGCAATCCAGACCCCACCCAGCACCGAGTCGATCAGGCGATTGCGGATCTCGGCGGTGCCGGCGTCGCGGCTGCGCAAGACCAACACCCGTGCCAGCTGCGGCCACGCAAAAACAGTGATGCCGAGCAAGGCCCAGTTGCCAGGATGCGCGCCGTTGACGTGCAGCACCATGCCCATGCAAACGCCGGCAAGAACAAACCCGAACAAACGCTGCCAATAACTGCGCTCGACAAACCGGCTGTGCGGTGTATCGAGTCCAGCGGGCCAGGCGTATTGGGTCATCATCAACATGGAAATCCGTATTCCGAGGCGCCCGCGTGCCAAGACGATGACGCTGGCACGTCAGTAATTAGCAAGCAAATTGGATGCCAGCAGTGATTGCGAAAGAATCGCGGCGGTGAATGCGCTTTACTCCGGCAAGCGTGCGTGAAATGCTGCGTACGGTTTTCGTTCCGGAGAAGTCCATGATCGGTTATACCACCCTCGGTACCAACGACCTGCCCCGCGCAGCCAAATTCTACGACGCACTGCTGGGCAGCATCGGTGCGAAACGCTGGATGGAATCGGAAAAGTTCATCGCTTGGACGGTATCCCCGACGACACCGGGACTGGGCGTGATCCGGCCACACAACGGCAAGCCCGCGACCGTCGGCAACGGCACGATGGTGGCTCTGCTGGTCGACAGTCGCGCCAAGGTCGATGCCCTGCACAAGAAAGCGATGGAACTTGGCGGTGCGGACGAAGGCCCGCCCGGACCTCGTGGCGAAGGCTTCTACGCCGGTTACTTCCGCGATCTCGACGGCAACAAGCTCAACGCATTTTTCATGGGTTGAGGTTGACTTGCGGCCACGATGGGTAGATGACGACAAACCGCAATCCTCAAGCCGAGCAGATGGGCGACGCGTCGATGGCGCGCACGCTCGCCTGGCAAGCACAGGCGATCTGGCCGCAGGAACGCCAGTTGTTCGCGCGCTATGCGTTGTCCGGCGCGATTCGAATCCTCGATCTGGGCTGCGGTACGGGTGAAATCACCTGCCGTCTGGCCAGGCATTTTCCACAGGCGCATATCGTCGGCATCGATATTCTCGAGGGCAATCTCGCTATCGCACGCAGCACCAGCACGGAGTTCGGCAATCGCATCCATTACGAAACCGGCGATGCTTTCACGTTGAGCGCGTCCGATGCGGAATTCGATCTTGTTGTCTGCCGTCACATGTCGCAAGCGGTTCCAAATTTTCCCTCGGTGCTCGACGAAATCGGTCGTGTGCTCAAGCTCAGCGGTTGGCTGCATCTGCTATCCGAAGACTACGCCATGCTGCGCATGCCGCACGGCGAGCGCGATCCAGATCGTTTCTGGATCGAGAACGCGCTGCCTTTTCTCGAAAGCATCGGTTGCGACGGGCGCATCGGCCGGCATACGCCGCCGCTGCTGGAGCAACGCGGCTACACCGACATCGCCATGGACTACATCATCGTCGATACCTTGCGCGTACCGCGTGAGGTTTTCGCCGGCATCCTGCGCGCATGGCGCGACGGCTACGTCGAACCGCTTGCGCAAGCCAGCGGCCGCGATACTGCCGACGTACGCGCCGATTTCAACGCCATGATTACCGATATCGAAACACCGCCGAAATACGCCGTGTGGCATGTGCCGGTGGTGTCAGGCAAGCGCCGATAAGCAACGGCCCACAATCCGCTGTCACTGCTGCTTCATCGCCTCGTCCATGCGCCGCTGCATCTCTTCGTTCGACACGTCTTCGATGTGGGTCGCAATGGTCCATTGATGTCCGAATGGGTCCACCAGCGTACCGGTGCGGTCGCCGTAGAACTGATCCTGTATCGGTCGCGTTGCCTTGGCTCCGGCCGCGATGGCCCGATTGAATATCACGTCAGCATCGTCGACATAGATCATCAGGTGTACGCCGGCGCCGCCGAGTGTCTGCGGACTCTTCGCGCCGATTTCGGGGAATTCGTCGGCAAGCATTACCACGGAGTCGCCAATCCGGATTTCGGCATGACCGATACGGTCGTTCGGTGCCGGCATGCGCAAGGTTTCCTCCGCGCCGAAAGCACGCCGGTAAAAATCCAGTGCTTGCACCGCGCCGGTAACAATCAAATACGGGGTGACCGAGTGGTAGCCATCGGGAATCGATTTCACTGGCATGATCGCTTTTCCTTGCAGGGTGACGCCATTGCAGTTTACCTCCATCGTCACCGCTCGAGTCTGAAAGCCGGCAACCACTGGAAATCTTCGGCGTACTCGTTTAAAACATGCACGCGGCCAGATGCGCCGCACACGTCAACCACAAAATAAGTCAACCACAAACGCGAGGCTGTCATGAGCAAGGGTATGGATTCGAAGAAAGACCAGAAAAAGAAACCGGAGAAGACCCTGAAGGAAAAACGTGCCGAGAAGAACGAAAAGAAAAAGAACAAATAACAACTGTATAAATCGAACCGGCGGACAGAAGCGCCGGTTCGATTTGACGGACCTGCACCCGGACGCGAAAATTGCGGCAACCAGCTGCTATTCCTGCGATCATGGCGCATGAATCCATTTTCGTCGTTGCCGCTGTCCCCGCCCCTGTTGCAGGCACTCGACGCACTCGACTACACCGAAATGACGCCGGTGCAGGCTCAGAGTCTGCCGGCGATCCTGGCTGGCCGCGATCTGATCGTGCAGGCACCAACTGGCAGCGGCAAGACCATCGCGTTCGGGCTGGGCCTGCTGCAGCGGTTGGATCCCGCGTTATTGCGTGCACAGGCCTTGGTGCTGTGCCCAACCCGCGAACTGGCCGATCAAGTTGCCAAGGAAATCCGCCGGCTCGCGATCGGTATTCCGAATCTGAAAGTGCTGACGCTGACGGGCGGCATTGCGCTCGCCCCGCAATTGGCGTCCCTGCGCAAGGATCCGCATGTCGTCGTCGGCACGCCCGGCCGCATCCAGGAACTGTTGCGCAAGCAGGTGTTGACCTTGGCCAAGGTGCGCACGCTGGTGCTGGATGAAGCCGACCGCATGCTCGACATGGGCTTCGAGGAACCGATCAGGGAAATCGTCGCTGCCACGCCGCCGTCACGGCAGAGCTTGTTGCTCTCGGCGACGTACCCTGACGAAATCCGCGCCATTGCGCGCAATGTGCTGCGCGATCCGCTCGAAGTCACGGTCGTTGGTGAAATCGAACAGCCGAAGATCGAACAATGGTTTTACGAAGTGGACGACTTGGCGAAAAAGCCGGCGGCGCTCGCCGCGCTGCTGATCGAACATCACCCGGAATCCAGCGTAGTGTTCTGCAATACCCGGCGCGACACGGAAAGCGTGGTCGAGTCATTGTCGTCCCTGGGCATCGCTGCTTCGGCGCTGCATGGTGATATCGAGCAGCGCGATCGCGACGAAGTATTGGTGCAGTTCGCCAACCGCAGCTGCAGCATACTCGTTGCCAGCGATGTCGCCGCGCGCGGGTTGGACATCAAGGAATTGGCTGCTGTGATCAACTACGAACTGCCGCCCGATCCGGATATCTATCTGCATCGCATTGGTCGCACCGCCCGTGCGGGCCACAGCGGTCTGGCGCTGAGCCTGTGTACGCCGCGCGAAATGCCGCGAGCACTGGTGATCGAAAAACAGCAAGGCACACCGTTGCGCTGGCGCAAAGCTGCACCGTCGAGCACTCAAACCAAGGCTGCGCTGTTACCTGCGATGGCGACCCTGCGCATTGACGGCGGCCGCAGCGACAAGCTGCGGCCCGGCGATATCCTCGGCGCACTGACCGGCGACGCCGGCTTGGCCGCAGATGCCATCGGCAAGATCGATATTTTCGCCACACGCTCCTACGTCGCGATCCGACGGGATGTGGCCGACAAGGCCTTGCAACGGTTGCGTGCCGGCAAGATCAAGGGGCGCAAGTTCCGGGTGGAGCGGGCCTGAGACTTCCTACCGAGCGGGTGTATCTGCGCCCGGTGTGGTCTGTGTTTCGACGTCGGCACCTTCCTTTTTGGCGCGTTTCTTCGCCCGCTTTTCGTCCTGCTGTTTCTTTTTGGCCAGATCGCGCTGGCGTTTGTCGAACTGATAATTGGGTTTGAGCATGCGTGTCGCCTGAAGGAAGGTGGCCAGTGTGCCTGCAAACCACGCGAATGAGTAGCGTGCCGTCGGTCCGCCGAAAATTACGTCGGGCTAAACGGCGCCAGGCAACGAGGCGTTGTGATAAACCTCCTGCACATCGTCGAGTTCATCAAGCCATGCGAGCAAGTCGGTCAGGGTATCTGCGTCTTCGCCGGAAACGGCAACCCGATTGGCCGGGCGCATGACCACCCCGGCATGCAGCGGCTCGAAACCCGCTGCAGCAAGCGCGTGTTTCACCGTCTCGAAATGGTCCGGCGAGCACAGCACCGTGCTGCGGCCGGATTCCGTCTGCACATCGTCTGCGCCAGCTTCGAGTGCCGCATCGAGAATCTTTTCCTCGACCTGTGGATTCGGCGCGGCGAAGACCAGTTCGCCCACGCGCGCAAACTGGAACGCCACCGAACCCGTGGTACCCAGATTGCCGCCATGCTTGGCCAAGGCGTGGCGCACATCAGCAACCGTGCGCTGCACGTTGTCGGTCATCGCGTCGATGATCAAGGCCACGCCTGAAGGTCCGTAGCCTTCGTAACGCAGCTCCTGCATATTGTCCGCGCCTTCGGCACCCGAGCCGCGCTTGACTGCGCGCTCGATCGTGTCCTTGGTCATGTTGGCGGACAAGGCTTTGGCAATGCCGAGGCGCAAGCGCGCATTGACGGCCGGATCGCTGCCGGTACGGGCGGCGATGGTGATCTCGCGGATCAGCTTGGTGAACATCTTGCCGCGGCGCGCGTCCTCGGCGTTCTTGCGACCTTCGATACTGGGGCCTCTGCCCATACTGTGCCTGCGATCTGTAAGGAATAATTGAACCCGGACGCGCGGCTTTGATGTGCTTGTTGCGATTCGCTTGGTTCCGTCGCGCATGCCGGGTTGCGCATCCTAGCAGCAACAAAACCGGAAGGTGAAATCAACCGCTCAGCGTTTCAGCAAGTCCTTGAGATTTGCGAAGGGATTGCTGGTTGCAGCGGCGGGTGCGCTGCCAGCGTTTGCGGTGCTGCCGCTGACATGATCGATATATCGCGAATGCTCATTGTCGTGGCAATACACGCACAGCAATTCCCAGTTGCTGCCGTCCGGCGGATTGAAGTCGTGATCGTGGTTGCGATGATGCACGGTCAGCTCTTGCAGGTTTGCGCGGGTGAACTCGCGTGCGCAGCGTCCGCAGATCCACGGATACATCTTCAGCGCGCGTTCGCGATAGCCCTGCTCGCGTTGCTCCGCGTCGCGCCGTGCCTGCGCGACGACGTTATCGAGACGGGAATTGCTCGGTGTCGGCTTGTGGTTTGGCATATCTATGGCAGATCGGAAACAGCACAATGGTAACCGGAACGATTCTATCCAGAGCCTGGCGTGGATTCACCACCGCGCGCAGCCTGCCGAGCTTGCCACGCAGCGAGTTCGGCCTCGTAGCGCTCGAGCGCCGCATCGTATAAATCGAGTACGCAATGCGGACAGCCTTCACCACAGCAATCGCCGGGATCCGGTTTGACGGGCGGCCGCGGCGGCGGGTCGTCGAGTGTGATCACGCAAACCCCGGTCCAAGGGCGGCCCACGACGTGGACCGCCCTGGCGATGAGCGATAATTACTTGCTTGGTGTGTAGGTCAAATCGGCACTGTAGCTGTCTACATGCGAAGACGAATCCTTGAGCGCATCGTCGAGCGATTTGCGTATCGCATCCGCTTCCTGCTTGCCGTCAGCAGCTTCGACCATCTTCCACACCGACGGATTGGCTCCCGCACCGTAGTCCGCCCAGGTAGCGTGTGGGCTTGTCAGCACGTAATCCGGAGCGTCCTTGTCACCGGCGGCGCGCACCTGATACATCGTGTAGTAGTAGGACCAATTGGATTTCTCGGCGGCGGCGGTGATCTTCTTGACGGCATCGGTAAACGCATCGTCCGCTTCGCGTGTCGGTTTCAGCCAGAAATCGGTAACGCCGATGAGCGCGGGCGTCGCGTCATTTTTCTTCGGCATGTGGCTGAATTCGGGCTTGGCGATGAGAAATGCGCTGGTCTCGCTTTTCAAATGTGCGTTTCCTTCCGAGCGCCATACGCCCTCGCACGCCTTGCCTTCAGCGTGCATCTTGTCGATATCCGCCCAAGTGTACGGACCTGCAACATAGGAATATGCATAGGTGTTGCCGGTTTCGTGCGTCCAGGCAGCCCATTGGTGCTTGGCCCCATGTTCGCCCATGCATTTGTTCAGACTCTTGATGGCGGCTTCATAGGCTTGCTGTTCTGCGGGTGCCACGTTGTCGTTGAACACCCAGCTTACGTCCGCTTTGTCCGCCTTGTTCGTATCTGCCGCATAGGCGCCGGTGGCAGCGAGTAACGCGATCGCCGAAGCTACGCAAGATGTCATGATTTTCATTAGTCCCTCCCTTAGAGTTTTGCCCTGAAAATATTAAGTTGACTATCCTCTTCGCTCCGGGCAAACGGGCGAAGGACATTAAGTATGCGCGCAATAAAATCTGCACAGCATACTGTATGTAACATGATGATTTAAAATAATATTTTCCAATCGACCGGAAATATAATCACAGTCGAAACATGCGCAAGTGCTAGCATGTGTTTTGTGATTGCGCGCTATCTGCCGCTGCTCGGTGCCTTGTTGCTGCCGTTATTCGCAGCCGCAGGTGACAGCGCGCCTGCAACCACTGGTTTGTTGCACGATGTCGTCTTCACCGGCTACTCGCGGCTGTCGCGCAGCGATGTCCTCCTGCAACGATTGTTCAGTCCCTTGACCGCCACGCGCGTGCGCGATGCGCTGGCGCATTCGGGACAGTCACCCCGCGAGCAATCGATCGACTTGGCGAATGAGAAGTTCGCGGTGTACGTGCCGGCGCAGGTACCTCCACAGGGGTATGCCTTGCTGGCGTTCGTGCCACCGTGGGAGGAAGCGACGGTACCGTCAAAATGGACGTCTGCTCTGGATCGTCACGGCATGATCTTCGTCAGCGCGGCGAAATCCGGCAACGATGCCAACGTGCTCGATCGCCGCGAACCCCTGGCGCTGCTTGCCGCGTACAACGTCATGCAGCGTTATCGAATCGATTCGGCGCATGTCTACATCGGTGGTTTCTCCGGCGGCTCGCGCGTGGCTTTGCGCATCGCACTGGGTTATCCCGATATTTTTCACGGCGTATTGCTCGACGCAGGCAGCGATCCGATCGGCAATGCGCAGATTCCCCTGCCTCCCGCCGAACTGTTCCATCAGTTCCAGGATTCCACGCGTCTTGTGTATCTGACCGGAAAGGACGACGCCTTCCATATTGACGAAGACCAGCACAGCCGACTGTCGATGCGGGAATGGTGCGTGTTCGATGTGCACACCGAAGCGATGCCATGGACCGGGCACGACCCGGCGGAACCTGGAGCTTTCAATCGTGCGTTGGACACACTGACCGAGCGCGGCGAGCCTGTTGATACCGGCAAATTGGCCGAGTGCCGCGCGCGCATCGAAAAGGAAGTAAGTGCGCAACTAGAGCAGGTAGAAGATCTGTCTGCGCATAACAAACCCGATGACGCTTTGAAGTTGCTCAACAAGATCGATGCGCATTATGCTGGCTTGGCTACTCCGCGCAGCACCGAACTCGAGAAAAAGATCGGCTCGCTCTGATACCGGACTCTTCTTCCGGGTTTACCCTTCCACGGGCGCAACAACCAGCGTGGACGAACAGGCCAATGGCTCAAGCTTGCAGCGGCCAGCGCCCAAGAATCCTGTGCTCGGTTTGGCCTAGCAAGCTGTGCACCAGAATGAATTCGCGTACGCTCCAACCAATCGATGCAACCGGATGCGCCGGCACCAGAGCCTGGTCGTAACACAGGGTGACATGCGGCTTGAAGTTGCGCTCGATATACTTGCCCAGACCTGCGGCAATCAGATGGTCGCCAAGCAGCTTCTGCAAGCTTCGCAATGGCGAATCGCCATCCGCTGCGAGCAGGACGCAAGGTTTCTTGTCGCGTCGCACGGCGAAACTCTCGACACGATCGAACACCACGTCGAAGCCTGACGTCTTGGTACCATCCGCCGCACGCAAGGCATCATTGACCACGTTCCGGGGCAACCCGGCATGATCGCCGAGATGATGCAGGGTGACGTGGAATCGATCCGCACGCAGCGGCGCACCGCGCAAGGCGTGCCGGGTGCAAACCTCTCGTGCGAGGATTGCAATCGTGTCGCGTGCGGCGACATCGGGAAAGAGCGCGAAGAACAAACGATCGGTCGGAAGGCTCGGCGCAAATCCTTCGAGTGACATCTGCTGCGAAGACTGCGCCGTCATGAATGCATCTGGTCTTGGGTGGACATGTCTCAGCGGAGCTGGCTATCCTTGCTGCCACGCCGGTTGTAGCCGCAGAACGCGGCCTGCTCCTTGTCGCGCGCTTCCTGGCAGGGAACGCAAAGCCGCACGCCCGGCACCGCTTTGCGCCGTGCCTCGGGAATTTTGGCATCGCATTCTTCGCAGCGCTTCGAGCTCGGGCCCTTCGATGCCTGACCACGAGCGCGCTTGATCGCGTCCTTGATCGTTGCGTCGATCTGGTCCTGCACCGCATTGTCGCCAGCCCAGCCGGTAGCCATTATCGTCTCCTGAACCGTTTAGTTTTCAGGTTTTCTTGCCCGAATCCGATCCGCCCGAATCCGTTTCGGCCGAACCGGATTTTGCAGCGACCGTGTCCATGAAATAGGGCACCACTTCACCCTTGAATTTCAGCGTGATCGGTCTGCCACGGCGATCGAGGGATCGTCCGACCGCCATCCGCACCCAGCCTTCGCTGACGCAGTATTCCTCGACGGTGGTTCTCTCCTGCCCGTTGAAGCGGATGCCGATGCCGCGCGCGAGGATGGCTTCGTCGTAAAACCTGCTTCTTGGATCGTTGCAGAGGCGATCAGGAGGTGTGTCGCTCATGGATGAAACTCGTGTTGGTAGCGCGCAGGCCGTTGGAATGCAATCGTAGCGAGAATGCGTGCATGAGGCGAGCGCAAAAAAATGACAGATGGAACTCAATCCCGCAACGCCGCTTCCTCGCGCCCTTGCTGGCGGATCAGGGCTTCCTTGCGGGCCTCGTCGATGGAGGCCATCACGGCGTCCACATCAGCGTTGTTGCCGTCGAAGACGAAATCGCCGGTCAGTTTGGAATCCGGCAGCAGTTCGCCCTTCTCGAACAGCGCCCACATTTCTTCGCCGTAGTGCGTTGCCGCAAGCTCAGGCGCAAAGCGCGCAAGTGTGTCGCGCAGATTGTGCACGTCGCGCAACAGCATCGCACGCGCCGCATTGTTGACTGCGGCACTGACCACTTGCGGGAAATCGATGATGACCGGACCATCTTGCGCGACCAGCACGTTGTATTCCGACAAGTCGCCATGCACCAGGCCGAGGCAAAGCATGCGCACGACATCACGCATCAGCCCGGCATGAAATGCAATCGCCTGTTCGGGCGACAGTTCCACTTCACCGAGACGTGGCGCGCTGTGCCCGTCCGCATCGGTGATCAGATCCATCAAAAGCACGCCATGGAAAAAGCCGCGCGGTCGCGGTACGCGCACGCCGGCCTCGGCCAGCAGATAGAGCGCATCCACCTCAGCGCTTTTCCATTCGGTTTCCTGCTCGCGGCGACCAAACTTCGTCGCCTTGGCAATTGCCCGTTTCTGCCGGCTGCCGCGGAATTTGCGTCCTTCCTGGTATTGCACGCGCGCCTGAAAACTGCGCTGCGCCATGTCTTTGTAAACCTTCGCGCACAGCAAGTCGCCGCCGGATCGCACCACGAACACGGACGCTTCCTTGCCGCTTTTGAGCGACCGCAGCACAGCATCGATTACGCCATCATCGATCAACGGCTGCAGGCCCTTGGGGGTTTTCATTACGGTTTGCCGAAAAAAACAGGATCGCTATTATCGCCGATTGCGCGTTGCGGCGCTGTTATTGTCGCGCAGAAAACGATCTGTACGCCGCAGTCTCGAAGCCATTGGCGAAAATCAATTCCGTAGTTTCGTTGCTCCGCGTTGGCGATTCAGTAATAGGCTCGGGCCGTGATTTCAAATCCCGAACTGTTCTCGACTTTGCGGTAGAACGCACCAATCGCGATGGTACTGTTGAGATGGAAGACCGGGCCGGCGACGAATTCGTTGGTGCGGTGATCGAGTACGTCGCTGTGACTTTCGCTTGCGATTGCCTCGAACCATGATGCGAAGCGATGACGGATCTCGAAAATTTCGGACGCACCGGTATCGCGCACAGTACCGACCAAGGGCTTTTCGAACTGCGCATGCACGACGGCGCCTTCGACGGCGATCATCGTGTCGTCGCTGAGCAACCAATGTCCGCCAATGCCGATGCGTGCTGCGCGGCTGTCTTTCCAGGCAGGATTGCCATAGCTCCCGGCATTGCCGTACGAACCGAAAACATGCCAATCCTTGGCGAACGAGTAGTAACCGCCCAGCGTGTCGTTGCTGAAGTTCTGGCCGTCGACGTGATCCTGCTCGTGACTGAGATATGCATAGTCATAACTCAACGGCTCGGCGTTCGCTGATAGACTGTGCATGGCCAGAATCAGCAGAGCTGCTGCGATGCGCAACATGGTTCCCCTCCCCAACCATTGTCGTTGCATGTTGACGCTGTTCGTTCACGGTTGCAACAGACACAAGCAAGGTTTCTGACCCTTGCTTCGCCCGTCTACGTCGCACGCCGATGTCCGGGATTGACCGGTAGGAGCGAATTTCCACCCTGCGCCGCGCGGTCGGAACGCCTGTGCTAATCCGCCGCCGCCTTGGCTCTCGTCGGCAACCGCCAGCCGGACCGTACGAAGTGGCAGGTGTATCCGCTTGGATAGTGCTGCAGGTAATCCTGATGTTCGGATTCGGCTTCCCAGAAATCGCCGGCGGCCTCGACCTCGGTGACGACTTTGCCGGGCCAGAGGCCGGACGCATCGACGTCGGCAATCGTGTCCTCGGCGATCTGTTCCTGTTCGGGCGACGTGGTGTAGATCGCGGAGCGATAGCTCATGCCAAGATCGTTGCCCTGCCGGTTTTTCGTCGTCGGATCGTGAATCTGGAAGAAGAATTCGAGCAGCTGACGGTAGCTCAGCTCGGCCGGATCGAAGATGATTTCAATCGCTTCGGCGTGCGTACCGTGATTGCGATACGTGGCATTCTCGACGTCGCCACCAGAGTAGCCAACGCGCGTCGAGATCACGCCATTCATGCTACGAATCAGTTCCTGCATGCCCCAGAAGCAGCCGCCGGCCAAAATCGCTCGCTCGGCATCCTTTGCTCGTTCGGTACTCATCAAATTTCCTCCACCTGATCCAGGTATGCACCGTAACCCTGCGCCTCCATACCCGCGCGTGGCACAAAGCGCAGCGATGCCGAGTTGATGCAATAACGCAGACCGCCGCGATCGCGCGGGCCGTCGTTGAAGACATGGCCAAGATGGCTGTCGCCCGACGCTGAACGCACTTCGGTGCGAATCATGCCATGCGTCGAGTCCTTCAATTCCTTGACGTGGGCGTGATCAATCGGTTTGGTGAAACTCGGCCAGCCGCAGCCCGATTCGAACTTGTCCGACGACGCAAACAGCGGCTCACCCGACACAATGTCAACATAGATGCCGGGCGTTTTGTTATGCAGCAGCGTGCCAGTGCCGGGGTGCTCGGTGCCGCTTTCCTGAGTCACCCGATATTGCTCGGGCGTCAGGGCCGCGACGGCTTCGGCGGTTTTTCGATATTCGGTCATAAATGACTCCTTGTGCCGGTCTGATATTGGGTCGGATTCACTTTTTCCATCACGTATCGCATCCAGGAACGGCCAGCTTGCGTAAGTTGCGGAAGCCCTCTTGACACATCAGACCGATTGGCAAAAATGAATCTGACATCCTTTACGGAAGCAGGTGTATAAAGCAGCAGTCCCCCACCAGGAGCATCGCCATGAAACCTCTGCTCAAGCTTGCCACTCTCGGCGTCATTGGCGCCCTTTCGTTCGCCTCCGCATCTTTTGCCGCGTTGAAAGTCGGCGCCGCGGCACCCGATTTCACAGCTCAAGCCTATCTCGCCGGTCAGCCGTTCACCTTCAATCTTGCCGACGCGCTGAAAAAAGGCCCTGTCGTCGTCTACTTCTTCCCGGCCGCGCACACCTCGGGCTGCAATGTCGAAGCGCATCTGTTCTCGCAAGCCATCGACCAGTTCAAGGCCGAGAATACGACGGTGATCGGTGTCACCGCCGGCAATACTGACCAACTCGCCGACTTCTCGAAGGAAACTGAACACTGCAGTGGCAAGTTTCCGGTGGCCGCCGATCCGGACATGAAGATTGCCAAACAATACGACTCGAAGTTGCTGCTCAAGCCCGGCTGGTCCGACCGCACCTCGTACCTGATCACGCCGTCGGGAACGATCGCCGCCGCCTACACGGCCTTGAGTCCCGACCAGCACGTGAAGGAAATGCTGGATGCGGTGAAGGCGCTCAAGAAATAGGACTGAAAGAGAAGAAAGAGACCGAGGTAAGGATCAGCTTGCTTCGGTGTCACCCGTTTCAGTGATGCGTCAGTGCGAAGTCGATGGCCGAACAAACGGCAGCAATCTGCGCGGCATTGCATTGCGCAGGCGTCGCACGTGGGCTGTCGGGATAGACCTCAGTGGTCGTCGTATATGGCGCATCGGTGACGCCGGCGCACAGGCCGAGGCGTTTGAGTGCGTACCGGATCACGCCGGGTGCGACTACGGTCGAACCGATGATCTCGCCCTTCTCGTCGGCCGGCGCGATATGCGTGACCTTCGCGACCGCCGAAATCATCGCATTCTGGAATGCCGGCTGCGGCTTCTCGCTGTCGTCGACGAGATAAAAGCCATCTGGAACGATACCCGGCTCGAAGACCTCGCCATCGCGCGCAGCCAGCGCCGGGCGAAACTCGCCTTCGTCGCTGTCGGTGGTCTCGTGCAGATCGATGTGCACGAGCACGCGGTCGCGCACAGACGCGACGAGACGCATCAGCGCAGCCGATTCCTGTGCCGGGCTG
Source organism: uncultured Gammaproteobacteria bacterium (assembly GCA_963804695.1). Classification (GTDB taxonomy): domain Bacteria; phylum Pseudomonadota; class Gammaproteobacteria; order Xanthomonadales; family Rhodanobacteraceae; genus Rudaea. Next base: position 707,494 of record CAWDRH010000003.1, on the reverse strand, counting down.
TTTTCGCGGAACGAGCGATTGGGGTCGATCGCCGCCGCGTTCCAACGCTGGATGCGCTCGTAACCCCACGGACTCACGCACGGCGCGACGAGCAGATTGACGCGGCCCTCATAGTCGGACGCTCGTGACTCGAGGAACTGCAGCGCACCATGCACACCGCTGGTTTCGTATCCGTGCACACCGCCCGTCACGAGCGCGACCGGCAGTGCGTCGTCCCAGCCGCGGCTGCGCACGGCGAACAGCGGATAGCGGTCGGGCGCGTAGTCGAGCTCGCCGTACTGCTCCACATCGAAACGCGCACGCAGGCGCTCGATCACGCGCAGCACGTCATCCGCGTAGCTTCGGCTGCGGGTCTGGCGCGCAAGCCATTCGGTTTTCTCCGTGTCGCCCCAGGGTTGGCCGGGCGTGCAGATCGGATAGGTGGAAACAGTCATTTCATCTGCTCAATGGAAAATTTGTTTTGATCCGTGTTTTCGCCCCGGCTTTGATAGTCAGTCACCGCGGAGCGGCGCGACCAACAAGGGGCCAGATTCACTCAGCGGGCCTCAGTCTTTGGCCTCGCAATTTCGGCGTCACCGTAGACATCTTTCAGTCTACCTTCGCGAGCGAAGTCCCGGATCATCGCAAAATATCCTGGCGCGTAGCGAGTGGACAGTCGCTCGCCATTGCCTGCTGTGGTTTCGAACAGCGTCATCCCGTGTTCTGCTTGCGAATATATCGCCAGGGTGAACGGCAGGCCCTCCGCGGTCAGCGACCGAATGCGGCGAGACGTTTCCGCACTCGGAGCTTCGTAATCCTCCCCGCCCAAGATCCACAGCTGTGGCGTCGTGTCGGAACGCAAGGTCGGCATTGGATCGTAGTGGAACGGCGTGCCCCACTGGAATTTTGCACCCATCTCGCGGAGCTGCGATTCCGAATAGGGAAGAAAGAAATACGTGTAGTTGCCATGCAGGTCCTTGAACCACGGCGCGTCCTTGTACTTCGCCCTCACGGCATCGAATTCCCTGAATCCTTCAGTGAACCCGCTGGCAAAGATGTTCTCGGCGGCCCGTGCGACTTCCAGTGCGCTCGCGATTTCCGCCGGTGAGTGACCTTTCTCGCGCATCTCAATTTCGACTTCCTGTTGGTCTTCGTCGATCACGCTCACGGCGAGGCCGAAGCACACGATGGCAAAGTCCACGTGCGCGCGATTCGCTGCAAGCGGCACGACCCATCCACCCTGGCTTCCGCCCTGATAGCCGATCCGCCCGGCACGCCTTCCAGCAAGACGCTTGGCATCGCGCATAGCCGCCACGGCATCGTCAGCAAGCAGATTGAAATCCTGACTGTAACTGCCGCCCGACCCTCCTGTTCCACGCTTGTCATACACAAATGCGCCGACCTCCTCGGCCGGCAGCATCCTCTGCAGCGGATTGAATTGCCGCGCCGAGTCGTGCTCGGCGCCATGCACCAGGGTGACAATGGGAACGACGCCCGTACCTTTCGGCAAAATCAGCCGCCCGACGAGCGTTACACCGTGGCTCGTGAATTTCGTGTCCGTCATATCGAACTGGATGCGTTGTCCTTCTACTCCGGCAAAATTGATATGGCCGGCCTCGCACGTGGAAAAATGAACCGACTTGCCGTCAAGTCGTCCGGTCCAGCCATACGAACTGGCCCACAGCCCGCTCCCTTTGTCAGTCAACTCGCCGCTTGTGCCGTCAAACCGACGCCATCGCAGCGCATTGCCGTTGGATGGCCCGATATCGACGATTCTGCCATCGGACAACCGATAGGTGCCGACGTGGCAGTTCCCCGCCTCCGCTGCGCGCGCGACGATGGCCACAAGGGAAATACACAGTGCGGCGACCAAGGTGGCGAGAAGGGTTGCGCCACTCGAGTGGGCTGATCCGGACCTGCTGATCGTCATGTTCAATCTCTCTTGTCCTGCATTTTTCAATGAGGCAGATTCCGTCCTTTCGAAAAGTGAACCTGATCCCGTTTGCTTCGCAAGTGCAATTCTCAGCTCACGGCTTTCTTCACAAGTGCGCTGATCCTTGCCGCTTCGTTGGCGGTCAATTCCCCATCAGCGCGAAAGCAGTCGGCCACATAGGGCCTTCGTCCAGCTTCGCCGCATCGTTGAACCCAAATGTCGCGTACCTGTCCTTGAATTTTTCTGCGGGGCGAAAAAAGCAGACGATCTTGCCGTCCCTGTTGGAGTATGCGGGCATTCCGTACCAGGTTTTCGGCGAGAGGTCCGGCGCGTTGGCTTTGATGATGGCGTGGACACGCTTGGCCAGGGTGCGATCCGGTTCCTTCATCGCAGCGATCGCCCCAAGTGCGGCGCTTTCCCCTTCCACCTTGCTCTTGTTCGCGCGCGCTTCCGCTTTCAGCTCCTGGACGCGCGCCTTCATCGCGCCCCGTTCCTCGGCCGTGAATCCATTCGAGGTCTTGTCGGTTGCCTTGGTGCTCTTGACAGACCTGCGCGCGGTCTTCTTCGTAAGTTGGCTCATAAGAAACTCCTCACACAGACTCGGATTGGAAGCAGGGCAAACAAAGCGACCCCGGTTTCTTCGTAATTCTGAAACGCACTCTGCACCTACTGCTAGCCCTCTCGCCGCAGCGCCTGATTGACCACTTTGCGAATCAGGCTCGAATAGGCGATGCCAGCCTTAAGCGCCGACTGCGCGAGCTCATCGTCCTTCGCGATGCAGGGATTGACATTGGGTTCGACCACGTAGATCTGGCCGGATGCCGTCACGCGCAAGTCGAAGCGCGCATAGCTGCGCAGATTGAGCGCGCGATAGGCACGCTTGCAGACGTCCTCGATGCGTTTCTGCAGTTCCGGTTCCAGCGTCTTCGCGAAATGATTCCTGATGCCCCACCGCTTGCGATACTTGTCGTCCCACTTGGCCTTGTAGGTGGCGATGCGTGGTTCGTCCTCGTCCATCTGGCCGAAGGTCATCTCGCGCGTGGGCAATATTCGCAGCGCGCGGTCGCCGATGATGCTGACGTAGAGTTCGCGCCCGTCGATGTACTCTTCGGCGATCGCATCCAGATTCATGCGCTCGTGGATCATCTTGACGCGGGCAATGAAGCTCGCTTCGTCGTCGACAATCGAGGCCTGCGAAATACCGCGCGAGGCTTCTTCGGTCAACGGCTTGACGATGCACGGCAACTTCAGTGTTTTCGGAAGCCATACCTTGTGACCACGGTAGAAGGTATGGAATCGTGGTGTGCGCACGCGGTGGAAGCGCAGGATCTTCTTGCTCAGTGCCTTGTCGTTGCACAGGAACAGCGCATTCGAACTCGCGCCGGTACACGGGATACCAAGCAACTCGATCGTCGCGAGAATGTTCTTGTCCCAATGCGTGACCTCGTGGAAGGTATCGCAGAGGTTGAAGATCACATCAGGTTTCACTTCGCGAACGGCGTCCAGCAACGGCCGCACGTCGTCGAACAGGCTGAGGCGATGTACCTCGTAGCCGCATTCGAGCAACGCCTGCCAGACATCGTTCTCGGTGTAGCTTCCGTCCGGATCGGCGAATTCCGCGGCGTAGTCGTAGCCGGGTTTCACCGCATACGGCAGATCGAATACCAGCAGCACACGCGTGGCCACGTCACAGTTCTCCGCGCAGTCGAGTCGTGTAGCGGTAGTTCATCATCAGCGTCGTCAGATAAGTTGCCAGCTGCAACACCGCCACCGTGTCCGGTTCCTCGGTGACCAGGCGCAAGGCGCGGCTGCGCTGGAGCACCGCCTTGTAGACTTCGTTGACCATGAAGCGCCGCTCGCCGGTCCAGTTCGACACCGTGGTCAACAGCGACTTGCGGTGCGACTGCAGCAACTTGGCGACGGGGCGCCGCGTCTCACCTTTGACGTTGCCCTCGCTGAACATGCGATGCAGGTTGGCATCGTGGAATTCCGGGAAGTCCTCGGCTTCGGTGATCCGGCGCTTGTGGTAATAGCGCCTGAGCGTGGTGCGGATCGCCGCGACCTTCCACAAGCGGCGACCGGTCGCGCGCAAAGGCGGCTTGCCGGCGATGCTCGCCATCAGCTTGTCGACGAACTCAAGTTTCTCGAGCGCCTTCCAGCCGGCGTATTTGCTGCGCCAGTCCAGACCCGGCGTCAGCCAGACCGCAAAAGTCTCGACGAAATCTTCATCCGGGTGATACTGCGCGTAGTAGTAGTCGAGGTGGCGGACGAAGCTCTTGCTGTACGGACGGAAACGATACGTTTCCTCGTAGGCTTCTGACGGGTGCCCGAACACGCGCTGCCAACTGCGCTTGCGATTGAGATCGTAGGCGTAAGTGAGCGCATGTCCAGCTTCGTGGCGCAGCAGCTTCATGCACCAATCGTGGTTGTCGCCCTCGGCCTCGAGCAACATCTTCTTCTGCAGCTTGATCAGCCGCGGATGCGCCAGATAGAACGGAATGCCGATCACCGGCTCGTTCTCCGGCGTCAGCCATTCGTCGGCAAGATAGCAGCCCGGTTCGAACTGAATATTGCGGGCCTTGAGTTCGTCGTACAGTTGCGCGATGCATGCCTCCAGCCACGTCCCTTCGATCCGCACCGGTAGTTCCGACAGGCGCAGGCCGAGCAGTTCTTCTTCGGGAATCGTCGCGAGGTCGATCACCGGCTTCGTGGCCGGATCGATTCGAATTTTCGCGGCATCCTGTTCGGTGGGCATTTCGCCAAGAATAACGGAGTCGGAGTATCTTTACGCTGATTCCAGTTGATTTCTTATTTGTTGACTTCCCATTCACCGTGCCTTCTGACCGCGTTTCCTCATTTCTGATCTGATTCGCCCTTACCATTCCATCCGTTTCGGCAGCAGCCCACGCAATTCCAGTTCCGTCAGATTGCGCCACTGCCCCACCTTCAGTGCGCCGAGTTTGATATTCACGATACGTATTCGGCGCAATTGCTTGACGCGATAGCCGAAGGCTTCGGCCATCAGGCGGATCTGCCGGTTCAGGCCTTGCGTTAACACGATACGGAATCCAAATTTGGCGATGCGTGCAGTCTTGCAGGGTTTGGTCAACTCACCGTGCACACGCACGCCACGGGCCATGCCGCTGAGAAATTCCGGTGTCACCGCCTTGTTCACGCCAACCAGGTATTCCTTTTCGTGCGCATTCTCCGAGCGCAGGATTTCGTTGACGATGTCGCCGTTGCTAGTGAGCAGGATCAAGCCTTCGGAGTCCTTGTCCAGCCGACCGACCGGAAAGATGCGTTCGCGATGATCGACGAAATCGACGATGTTGCCTTTGACGTCACGCTCGGTCGTGCAGGTGATGCCGACGGGTTTGTACAACGCGATATAGACATGCCGGCGTCCCGGCGCAGCGGCGCGACGCTCACGCAGCAGCTGACCATCGATCAGCACTTCGTCGCCCTCTTCCACCTGGCTGCCAATACCGCCGGGTTTGCCATTCAAGACGATACGCTTTTCGGCGATCAAACGATCGGCCTCGCGCCGCGAGCAGAAACCGGTTTCAGCGATGTGCTTGTTCAGACGCATGCGTGCACCGAACCAACAAACAGTGTCAGCTTCACTTTTCGTTCCCGGAACGTACCTGAGGGAAGTGAACTTTACCCTGTCCTTGTTGTGCTTTCCTGGACGCGAAGAAAATGAACCTGACCCATTCCCGGATGGTTGTGTCGATTCCACCCACCCTCAAACGTCGGTATAGAATCCACTCGAAACCACTGGAGAGCCCCATGATCAAATCTGTCTTGATTGCCCTTGTGCTTGCCGCGGCCAGCCATGTCCATGCGCAAGACGCCAAGCCAACGCCCTACCCGACGATGGCGCCGATCGAGCAATACCTCATCGCCAATCGCAACGACGAGATCGCCCTGGCGCGCAGCGCAGCGCCCGCTTCGATCTCGGACAATGCCGAAATCCTGACGCTCGGTGTGCATGGTTATGAAACCGCAGTCAAAGGCAAGAACGGCTTCGTCTGCTTTGTCACCAGGGCCTGGGACCAGGATTTCGACAATGTTGAATTCTGGAACCCGAAGTTGCGCGGGCCCATGTGCCTCAATCCGGTGGCAGTGCGCTCGGTAATGCCCTACTACCTCAAGCGGACCGAATGGGTTCTTTCCGGCGTTTCCAGGACCGAGATGCTCGCTCGAATCAAGGCCGCGCTCACAGCGAAGAAGATCACGGCGCCGGAGCCCGGTGCAATGAGCTACATGCTGTCGAAGGGCGGCTACTTGGGCGATACCGCCGGAGGCCACTGGCATCCGCACGTGATGCTCTACCTCCCGCACACGGACCCCGCGACGTGGGGCGCAGATCTTCCCGCTTCGCCTGTAATGTCTTTTTCCAGCGATCTGATGCCGCTCACCCTGATCTTCGTGCTCGTGCACAAATGGTCAGACGGGACACCAGACAGCGGTCACTAAGGGAAAAACGGAGTCAGTGGTCAGAAGGCACTCTGACTCCGTTACTGTTCCCCATGATCCAGTTCGTTGTGTATGAGCAAGACGCACTGCGATGCAAACAGCATTTTCGATCCAAGACTTAGTTTCTCGGCGCCCAGACGCTCGAGGCTGTTGAAGCTCTTCTTCGGCATCGGCATGTGGTCGGTAAGCAGGAAACACGGGTTGCCGGCAATCGCCTTGCCACGAATGGGCGTGCCCTTTTTGTCCATGACAAACAGTTGATGGTCCTCAGCCAATTCCTGCACCAGTTTCTCGAAACTGATCGTGCGCACCGTGATGCCTGACTCGACCGGACGGCTTTCTTCCTTGCCCATTCCTCTCGAGACATCCAGAGCCCTGGCAATTTTGCCGAGCAAGGCCTGCTCGTGGAAGCCACCGATGTCGTGCATGTCATTCGAGTTGAAACTGATAGTTCGCGAGTAGTCCTGGGTGCTTTCCAGTACCAGATGCACGATGACATCGGGACGATGGGATTGCGCCACAAAGATGGCGTTCATCAGCGTGTGGGCCAGGATTTCGGTATGCGCCTCCTTGCCGACCGCATCCAGAAGTTGCTGGCTGTCGGTCGGTGCTGACCTTGCTCTCAATACAAAAACGCGCATCGCACGTGGTCCTCGATCTAACATAGGCTGGAAGTGCTTACAATCCCCGGGACAGTCCAATCATAGACTGGAAGTGCTTACAATCCCCGGGACAGTCCAAGCATGGGTATCGATACGGGCCTCAGCGGTGGTCTTGCTGCCGATGAGGATCAAGATCGCCACCAGTAGCGAATGATCTGATTCGCCACCAGGCTGCCGATCAAGCTGATCAATCGAGTCTGACCCCGTTGACTAGCGGCGTGCTCCAGGTCAACGGCTTCCACACCTACACGGCGCCCGGCACTTTTTCCGTCAGCGTAACGCTCGCAGAGGATGCACCGATGCTCGACCCTTCAGCGTTGTTGATGCTCGGCGGTTTGCTCGCTGCGGGCGTGTTCGGACGATTGCGTCGCCGACAGATGCAAGAGCCGGACAAGCGTCCATAGGCGTTCCGCGCGACCAGACCGTTCAGGCCGCGCGGCGGGCGGCCTGACCAAAACTCGATTGCGGAAAATGAACCTGGCCCCTTTTTCCACAAATACTTATTGACGCGACGGAACCCGCGTGACGAGAAGTTCGTCCAGCTGATCGAACGACTCGGACAAGCCGTCCGCGGCGCCCGCGCTCGCCTTGAACGCTTCCTTTGAAGGATAACGCTCGTGCATGACGAGCAGCGTCTTGCCACCTTTCTCCTCGAAGGTCACCGTGGTCACGGAGCCGTCGGCGCTTTCTTCGTTTGTCCAGACCAGGCGCGAGGGCGGCACGACTTCGAGATACTTCCCATGGAACGCCATCGATCCCGATTCGCCATGGCGGAATACGAAACGGTACGCACCGCCGACGCGGACATCCTGTTCGCAGGAAAGCAGCTCCATGCCATAAGATTTCGGCACCCACCACTGTTTCATCAGTTCGGGCTTGGTCCACGCCTCGAACACGATGCGCGCTGGCGCGTCGAAGGTTCGCGAGACGATGAGTTCGCAGTCGGACTTGCGTTCGACCTGCGTGCGGCCCTTGGAGGATGTGACGTCACTTTCTTTTCTTGCGCTCATCGGCTTTCTCCTTTCGTTTGAGTTCTTCGACGACCTTGTCCAGTTCGTCGAAGCGTGCATCCCAAAGCTGTCGGTACTCTTCGATCCACGCCGCCTCTTCTTCCAGGCGGCGCAGGCCGAGCTTGCAGGTCCGCACGCGCCCGACTTTCCGCGTGACGACCAGCCCTGCCTGCTCCAGCACGCCGACATGCTTCTTCATGCCCGTGAGGGTCATGTGGAACTTGCCGGCGAGTTCCGTGATCGACGCGTCCGCGCGCACGAGCTGCGCCAAAACGCCTCGGCGGGTGGCGTCTGCTAGGGCGGAGAAAGAAGCATCGAAACGGGCGTGCGCATACTGAACCATATGGTTCAGTGTATGCCATCGACTCGCGGTAAGCAAGAGTCCACGTGGGAACGCATGAAATAAGATCAGGCATGAAAATGGGGTCAGATTCTTTCCTGCGCGCGGAAAATGAACCTGACGCCTTTTCCGACGATAGGCACCGGACCGGTACACTGGTTGCCAAAGACCCACCTGGCGCCGACTGATGACCACACCGATTCGACTGTCCAAACACCTCGCCGCTCTGGTCCAGTGCTCGCGCAGCGAGGCCGAGCAGTACATCCGGGGTGGCTGGGTTTCGGTCGACGGGCGCGTGGTCGAAGACCCGGCGCATCCGGTGGCTAGCGAAGTGGTCACGCTCGATGCGGCCGCACGGCTCGAAGCGATCGAGCCCGCCACTTTCCTGCTGCACAAGCCAGCCGGTTTCGACGCCTTCCACGGCCCCAAGCCCGCCGCAGAACTGGTCCAGGCTGCCACGCGCTGGCCTGACGATCCTTCCGGTGTGCGCCTGCTCCAGCGCCACTTCCATCGCCTGACACCGCTGGTGCCGCTCGACACCGAAGCCAGCGGCCTGATGGTGCTGACCCAGGACGGCCGCGTGTGGCGCCGGCTTACCGAAGACAGCGATGAGATCGAGCAGGAATTCGTGGTCGAGGTGAGCGGCGACATCGCGCCTTATGGTCTGCACAAGCTCAACCACGGGCTGCATTACGGCGGCCGCGCGCTGGCGCCGTGCAAGGTCAGCTGGCAGAACGAGGTCCGCCTGCGCTTCGCGATCAAGGGCGTGCAAGGCGGCCAACTGCGCGACATGTGCGCGCAAGTTGGTCTGGACGTGGTGGCGATCCGGCGCATCCGTATCGGCAGGATCGCGCTGGCCAAGATGCCCGTCGGCACCTGGCGCTGCCTGCCCGTCGGCGAACGCTTCTGAGGCGAGCGTCAGTCAGTGCGCGACTAACATCGGAATGATCTACGCGCCACGCACGCGAAGCGTCAGTCCCTTGAGAAAATTGCGCAGCATCTGGTCGCCGCATTGGCGGAAGTTTTTTTGGCCGGTTTGTCGAAACAGCGCCGACAGCTCCGGCTTGGACACAGGAAATCCCGCATCCACGAACACCTGGTGCATGTCCACGTCCTTGAGCTCGAACGCCACCCGCAGCTTCTTCAACACCACGTTGTTGCTGATGCGCTTTTCCACCGGTCGCGGCGGCAGGCTGTCATCTCGTCCGCGAAGGTGGACGATCATCCCGTCGAGAAAATGCGCCAGCACCTCGTCGCTACAGGCCAGGTAACCGGGCTCACCTTCCTTCCGCAAAAAACCACGCACATCGTCGCGTTCGATGACGAACGACGCATCGGCCAGACGCGCGATCTCGACCACTTTGGGCTCGCTCAGGTCGAGCATGTAACGGATGCTGCGCAGGACGTCGTTGTTGATCATCGATCCAATAGGCGGTTGGGGAATGCTGAGAGTCTAACGCACCGAGAAAGGTGCCGGCAGAAACTCGGAGCTGGTGGCCATCTATGCCTATGAGCTGCGCTTTGATTGGAAAGTGCGCTCTGACCCCTGTTTTAGACCCTCGTTTTGGTTATGGTTTATCGAACAATGTTCCCTTTTAGGTCTAGCATCGTCGGGCCCCCATTTGGATACCCAATCGTCTTCCTCTGCTCGGCGAGCATCATTTCTTGCAGTGCCCCCGGGTACGTCTGGTCAAGCTCATTGAGAAACGTGTCAAGGCATCCTTGAACAGAGTGCGTACCGTGGCCCGTGCCAACTAACCAACCAAAGAAAGCTTTCGGATCTCCTTTCCAGGCGCCTTGCAGTTCCTCAAACACTGCCGAAGGTGGAACGGGGCTCTTCGTATCATCATCTAGAAGGTGAGCTGCGATCGTGTTACGGACGCGCTTTATGTTTCTTTCAAGAATCTCCTTATCCAGCTTTCCCATCATCCTCTTCGTATCGCCGCCTGCAAGATATGCGTATCGCTGCCAAAGTTCATGCACTTTCCACAGCGTGATGACAATCCACGACATCGTCATTCGCAGTATCGCTGTAGCCCGAAGTAGGTTCGGTTTCGAATTTACTGCCTCATTTATCACTTGAATCGATATCTCGTGAGCCGCAATGAGATTGTCTTTCAGCTCCCACAACTGGTGCATTGCGGCTGTGACATCCGTAGCCTTATCGTTTTGCTTCATGCGATTTCGTCATCTCCGTCATGATTGAGCGCGAAGTTCATCCGTCCACCTTTTCGTCGCAAACGGGGTCGGAGTGCCTTACTTAATTCGGAGAAAGCCACTCTGACTCCGTTATTTGGTCGGCCGCACGGGTGCAGCTGAGGCGGTGAGACGTTAGAACCGAGCCAATATTTTTATCCGCAAAATTTGCCCACTTGCTTTCGGCGTGTCTCGATCATTGGTTTGTGTAAACAAACTCTTTGCATCATCAAAAACAAAACGGCTGTGAACAGTTAGTCCATCCACTTCCATCAATTCAAGGAATCCATCTTTTGCTCTCCAAGTGTGCTCGTTATTGTTTCGCCCTCCAAGGATGCCTCCTCCTTTGACGAATTGCATGTCCTTTGAGGCGCCTGTGCGAAACTCGAGACTCCATTGGTTTCTCTCAAGATAATCTACCCAACGAGGGCTAACCACTAGACCAGTTTCTACAGTCTGAGAACTACCAGAGACCCCAACGGATTCATTTTTAAGTTTTCTGACAAAATCATTGTCCGTCATTTCCTTGCGCTTAGCACGCCAAGCCCTAACTAGCCAGATAAAAATTATTAAGGTTACGCAATAATAAAACCCCTTAAAAACGTCAGGCTTAACTCCATAAATCTCTTTAAAGTCAGCAGTTACCAACGTAGCAGCAAGACTTATGAGAATTCCAATAGGTGCCACCCAGCTCTTAGCTTCATCTATTGATTTGTGCAGATCATTAAGCACAAGACGCACTTTATCCTCATTAGTAATTATTATGGGCGCCGAGACATTCGCATGCACTTGAAGATTTTGTTGATATTGCGTCAGAAGCTCCGCGAAGCCACTCTGCTGCTGATCATGCACGCTCATATCAGGCCCCATCCTTTGAAGAAGTACTAGGTTGAGGCGGAAGCAGCCCAAGTACTCCAAGTGCGTGTTCTGCTATCCAACCACATCGTGTACAGGCCACAGCAGCGGTGGGAACAGCAGGACCACCAAAACGTGTCGTGGCCAGTTCTGGCTGATATGTGTTCAGAAAATATCCGCCTGTCAACAAAGTGAATTGCTGATTTCCACACCGTGGGCACGGAAGCTTCGCCCCACGATCATTGAGTGCTTTTGCGATTTCCTCGCGCCGCTCAAGCGGTAACTCATCCATATTAAGAGTTCCTGTTTAATTTACTGATTTGTGGTCAACTAGTGGAATAAATTCATCATTTCATGCCACTGAATTGTCGACGTATCGCCTACATATTCCGCCGATACTCCCCACCCACATCATACAACGCATGACTGATCTGCCCTTCGCGAGTTGTACTTCACCGCTTCCATCAACTGCGCGAACACATTTTCGCGATCGCGCGCGGCCTGCTGTAACCGCTTCAGGCTTTCCGGCGCAAAGCCATTGCGGTTCTGGCGATAACCTTCGACATTCGCGATCTGCTGGCCTTTCTCTTCTTCGGTCGAGCGGATCAGTTCGATCGTCGGTCGCGATGTCGCCGGCGTGCTCCTTCGGCAGAAACGTGTTCACGCCGATCAGCGGCAGGCAGCCGTCGTGTTTCTTGTGTTCGTAGTACATCGACTCTTCCTGGATCTTGCCGCGCTGGTACATCGTGTCCATCGCGCCGAGCACGCCGCCGCGCTCGCTGATCGCCTCGAATTCCTTGTAGACGGCTTCCTCGACGATATCGGTGAGCTTGTCGATGATGAAACTGCCCTGCCACGGGTTCTCGCAGAAATTCAGGCCAAGCTCGCGATTGATGATCAGCTGGATCGCGACCGCGCGGCGCACCGATTCTTCGGTCGGCGTGGTGATCGCTTCGTCGTAGGCATTGGTGTGCAGCGAGTTGCAGTTGTCGAACAGCGCGTACAAGCGCCTGCAGCGTGGTGCGGATGTCGTTGAACTGGATCTCCTGCGCGTGCAGCGAGCGGCCCGAGGTCTGGATGTGGTACTTCATCATCTGGCTGCGGCTGCTCGCGCCGTAGCGCTCGCGCATCGCGCGCGCCCAGATGCGCCGCGACACGCGGCCGATGACGCTGTATTCCGGGTCCATGCCGTTGCTGAAGAAGAACGACAGGTTCGGCGCGAAGTCGTCGATGTTCATGCCGCGCGCAAGGTAGTACTCGACGATGGTGAAGCCGTTGCTCAGCGTGAAGGCGAGTTGCGAAATCGGATTCGCGCCGGCCTCGGCGATGTGATAACCCGAGATCGACACCGAGTAGAAATTGCGCACCTTGTTGTCGACGAAGTACTGCTGGATATCGCCCATCATGCGCAGCGCGAATTCCGTGCTGAAGATGCAGGTGTTCTGTGCCTGATCTTCTTTCAGGATGTCGGCCTGCACGGTGCCGCGCACGGCCTGCAGCGTCGTCGTGTCTTGATCTTCGCGTAAGTGTTCGCGTCGACGAGTTGGTCGCCGGTGACGCCGAGCAATCCCAAACCGAGGCCGTTGTTCGTCTTCGGCAGCGCACCCGAATATTCGGGACGCTTCTTGCCTTTGAACAGCTCGGCGATTTTCTTCTGCGCATCGGCCCAGCGTGCGTCGTCTTCCTTGAGATATTTCTCGACGTTCTGATCGATCGCGGTGTTCATGAACATCGCGAGGATGATCGGCGCGGGTCCGTTGATCGTCATCGACACCGAGGTGTTCGGCGACGACAGATCGAAACCGGAGTAGAGCTTCTTCATGTCGTCGAGCGTCGGCGACGTTGACACCCGAGTTGCCGATCTTGCCGTAGATGTCCGGGCGCGGATGCGGGTCTTCGCCGTACAGCGTGACCGAATCGAACGCGGTCGACAGACGCGTGGACTTCTGTCCCTGCGACAGATAGTGGAAGCGCCGGTTCGTGCGCTCGGGCGTGCCCTCGCCCGCGAACATGCGCAGCGGGTCCTCGCCGGTGCGGCGATACGGATAGACGCCGCCGGTGTACGGATACGCGCCCGGCAGGTTTTCCTTTTTCAGGAAGGTGAGCAGTTCGCCCCAGCTCTTGTACGTCGGCGCGGCGATCTTCGGTATCTTCTGGTGCGACATCGACTCGACGTAGTTGTTGCCCTCGACCGGCTTGCCGCGCACTTCGTAGAGATAATGCGGATCGGTGATGCCCTTGAGCCGCACCGGCCATTCGCGCAGCGCGTTGAGCGAGTCCGAAGTCAGCGCCTTCACGGCGTCGTTGTAGCGCTGGCGCAGCTTCAGCAGCGAAGCATCGGCATCGCCACTCAGGTCGGCCATGGCATAGACGCTGAGTTGCTCGGGTAGCTTGCGCATCGCCGAGTTCATGCAGCGCCTGCCAGCAGCGCCTGCGCGCGATCGGCGATCTCGGCCTGCTTGTCGATGCGCTGTTGATGCCGCGGCCCTGCTCGGCAATCTCGGCGAGATAGCGCACGCGGGCGCCGGGAATCAGCACGGTTGCGCGCGGTTCTTTCAATGTGGTGTCGACCTGCGGCGTCCATTTTTCCGCGGGCAGATGCAGCTTGTCGCGCAGCAGGCGGCACAGATTCGCGAACATCCAGGTCACGCCCGGATCGTTGAACTGGCTCGCGATGGTCGGATAAACCGGCACCTCGTCGTCGGTCAACTTGAACGCGATGCGGTTGCGCTTCCACTGCTTGCGCACGTCGCGCAGCGCGTCTTCGGCGCCGCGGCTGTCGTATTTGTTCAGCACGACGAGCTTCGGCGAAATCGAGCATGTCGATTTTTTCGAGCTGGCTCGCCGCGCCGTAGTCGCTGGTCATCACGTACATCGGGAAATCGACCAGATCGACGATCTCCGAATCGGACTGGCCGATACCGGCGGTCTCGACGATGACGAGGTCGTAGCCCTGCCCTTTCAGAAAACCGATGCAGTCCTTGAGCATGACGCTGGTCGCCGCATGCTGCCGGCGTGTCGCCATCGAGCGCATGAATACGCGATTGGACTGCGCAGCGAATTCATGCGGATGCGATCGCCGAGCAACGCACCACCGGAGCGACGACGCGTCGGGTCAACCGCAAGCACGGCGATACGCATTTGCGGATAATGCGTGCAGGAAGCGCAGCAGCAACTCATCCACCACGGACGACTTGCCCGCGCCGCCGGTGCCAGTGATGCCGATGACCGGCGTCTTGCCGCCCGCGAGCTGCCATTGTTTGCGCAGGCGCGCGAGTTCGGCTTCGTCGTAGCGGCCTTCCTCGATCGCGGTCAGCGCATGACCGACCGCGATTTCGTCGTCGATGCGGCACCTTCGCTTGCGGCAATGCTTTTGCTTCGCTACCAGCGCGCTTGCCCGATGCCTCGCGCGCGCGACGCACCACGTCCTCGATCATCGCAACGAGGCCCAGATGCATGCCGTCGTTCGGATGGTAGATGCGCTCGACGCCGTAGGCCTGCAGCTCGGCGATTTCCTCGGGCGTGATGGTGCCGCCGCCGCCGCCGAATACTCGGATATGAGCCGCGCCCCGGTCGCGGCAGCATGTCGACCATGTACTTGAAGTACTCGACATGGCCGCCCTGGTACGAACTCAACGCGATCGCGTCGGCGTCTTCCTGCAACGCCGCACGCACCACGTCCTCGACGCTGCGGTTGTGGCCGAGATGGATCACCTCGGCGCCCTGCGCCTGGATCAGGCGGCGCATGATGTTGATCGCCGCGTCGTGGCCGTCGAACAGGCTCGCGGCCGTGACGAAGCGCAGCGGCGCCGCTTCGGCGGGAGACGGGCTGGCGGGAATTTTCCTGACGGTGGTATTCATGGCGAACGAATCACAAACGCTAAGGATGCGCCGATTGTAACCCCGACCGTGCCGCCTGCGGCCACGCCGGGCCGATCCTGCGTCATAATCGCAGCCGCTGGAACCGGGGAAAACGGGATGGACCTGCAACGCATCCGCAATTCTTTGCCGCAGCAACTGCGCGCGTCGATCGATCTCGACGCGGCCTGGCTGCGCTATCGCCGCGAAGGCGGTCTGGATGAGGACGACGCCTTCGAAAGCTGGCTCGCTGAGCAGTATCCACAGATTTTTGATCCGCAGCAGACATGCACCGAGTCTCCAGTCGAAGTAAGCCGGATTCTGCCATCGCGCTTTGCCGCCGGTAGCCCACAAACCGACCCGGAAACGCCGACTGTGCTGACCGAGCGCAGCTATTCGCCGCCGGCAGCCGTCGGCCAGTCTTCGCCGGCGCCATCCAGCGATGCGGAATTCCACTATGTGCTGATCGGTTCTGCCGGCAAAGGTGGCATGGGCACGGTACATATCGCCCGGGACACCGAACTGCTGCGACGCGTGGCCTTGAAGCAACTCAATCCCGAGGCCGACGCGAACACCAGTGCGCGCACACGTTTCCTGCGCGAAGTGCAGATCACCGCGCAACTGGATCATCCGAACATTGTGCCGGTGTACGCGCTGGAACTGGCGCCCGGCGGCGTGCCCGCGTACACGATGAAATTGGTGGAAGGCAGAACCTTCCACGCCCTGCTCAACGAAGCCCGCGATTTCTTCGAGAGCAAACACCTGCCCGACGAAACGCGTACGCTGGCCGCAAGGCTCGAGCACTTTCTCAAAGTCTGCGATGCGATGGCTTATGCCCACGACAAGGGCGTGATTCATCGCGACCTCAAACCCGCCAACCTGATGCTTGGCCGCCACAACGAAGTCTACGTGATGGACTGGGGACTGTGCCGGGTGCTGCGCCAGCCGGAGGAAACGTCACCGGACAAATCGGTGGTGATGTCCTCGCCGGACAGTTCCGGCAGCGCCTCGGAAACCCAGATTGGCGACGTTGTCGGCACGCCGAAATACATGTCGCCCGAACAGGCGCGTGGCCGTAACGCCGAACTCGACGCGCGCAGCGACCAATGCGCGCTGGGCCTGATCCTGTATGAACTGGTGACGTTGAATCCGCCGTACGAGGGCCGTACTGCCTATGAGGTACTGGCCAATGCGACGGTCGGCCGCTGTCGCGCACTGGTACATGCCTATCTTGGCAACCGCATTCCGCGCGAGCTTGCAGCCATTATCGAGCGTGCCACGGCGCTGACACCGGACGCACGCTACGCCAGTGTCGCCGACATGGCTGCGGACTTACGCCGTTATCTGCGTGGCGAAGCGGTGTTGGCGCGTCCGGATGCGGCATGGCAACGCGCGCAGCGCTGGATCGTGCGCCACAAGCAGGCTGCGTTGGCGACGATACTTGGCACGATTGCGGTCGCGGCCATCGCCATCGGTGGCCTGCTCTGGCAGAACCAGCAACTGTTCAAGGCCGAGCGCCTGCGCGAACAGCGCTTGCTGCAACTGCGCGATGCCGTCGCCGAGATCGGCGACCACATACAGACACGCATGGTCCAACTCGAAGGGGCAATCCAGAACCTTGCCGATTCGGTCACCCAGATCAACGAATTCGGCCGTCCTGCCGACAACCGCTTTTACTTGCTGCGTGATTTTCGCGATGCGGACAAGGCGCCGCCGGATCTCGCTCCGAGCAAAAATCTCGGCGGCCGCATCAGCCTGGACTGGCCGGTGTGGACGATTCCGCCCAGCATGGACGAAGCCAACGCATTGCCGACGATCCGCAAGCTCTCGGCGCTGCAACATTTTCGCCGCGACATCTACATGCGCACGGCCGCCATCATGCACGGTGGCGAAGCGGACATGTACAAGGTACAACTGGGTCCTGCGCCGGGTCCGGGCGACGACAATCCGCTGTCGGCCATCATCCTGGCTTTCGACAACGGCATCGCTTCACGTTATCCGGGTTGGGACGCACTGCCGACGGATTACGATCCACGCCAGCATCCGTGGTACCAGCTCGCCGCCGGCAAGCATGGCCCGCAATGGGGCGATCCGTACCGCAGTTCAGTTACGCACGAACCCGAATTGCCGCTCAGTGTGCCCATGTACGACCAGGACCAGCGTTTTGTCGGGGTGGTGAGTGCCCTGCTGCAGCCGGAAAAGATCGTCGGTAACCTGCTCGATATCGATGGCGTCGCCGGATTGCGCGGTGTGTTTCTGATCGACGAGGAAGGCCACATCCTGGCCTCGACTGGAAAATTGATCATCAACCCGACAACGACAGACGATCCCGGCACAGACCTGTTTCCGGCACCCGAATTGTTGCGCCGCATGAAAGTTGGCGAGACGGGAATTCTGGAAACGACCTTCCGCCGACTGCCGGCAGTTCTCGCCTTCGACGACGTGCCGCCGTTGGGCTGGCATATCGTCGCGGTGGCCGATCCGGCGATCCTGTTCCGGAAACCCGTCAGCGCCGCACGCTGAAATCCGACTCACACTGTCGCGACGAGACGCACGTCGCTACAATGCGCGTGCCGAGCCGGCGCAGGAAGCCAATTCCGCGCAGACAACGGGAGGGAAATCAATCCACTATCGAATTATTGTTATGTGGATTCTTGCCGCAATTCCGGCTCATCCCCCGCCAGTGGCAACCCCATAATCGCTTTTTCCGGAGTCGCACATGATTTTCGATACCATCGCCACCACGGGCCACGAGGAAGTCGTTTTCTGCCACAACAAGGATGCGGGCCTGAAGGCCATCATCGCCATCCACAACACCGTGCTGGGCCCGGCGCTGGGCGGACTTCGCATGTGGCCGTACAAGACCGAACAGGAAGCTCTGAACGATGCGCTGCGCCTGTCGCGCGGCATGACGTTCAAGAATGCCGTGGCCGGCCTGAACATCGGCGGCGGCAAGGCGGTCATCATCGGCGATCCGGCCAAGGATAAATCCGAAGCGCTGTTCCGCGCATTCGGCCGCTTCGTCAACTCGCTCAACGGCCGCTACATCACGGCCGAAGACGTCGGCATCGACGTCAACGACATGGAGCATGTGTTTCGCGAAACCGAGTTCGTCACCGGCGTCCATCAGGTGCATGGCGGCTCGGGCGATCCTTCGCCGTTTACTGCCTACGGCACCCTGCAGGGCCTCATGGCCGCGCTGGATGCGAAATTCGGCAACGAAGATGTCGGCAAATACACCTACGCCGTGCAAGGTGCAGGTCATGTCGGCATGGAGTTCATCAAACTGCTGCGCGAAAACGACGCCAAGGTGTTCGTCACCGATATCAACAAGGAATTGGTGCAACGCGCTGTCAGTGAATACGGCTGCACGGCAGTCGGGCTCGATGAAATCTATGACGTCGACGCCGATGTCTACAGCCCCTGCGCACTCGGCGGCACGGTGAACGAGAAGACCCTGCCGCGCCTGAAATGCAAGATCATCTGCGGCGCGGCGAACAATCAGCTTGCCACCGATGCGATCGGCGACGAAGTCGAGAAGCGCGGAATCCTGTACGCGCCCGACTACGCCGTAAACGCTGGCGGTGTGATGAACGTTTCACTCGAAATCGACGGCTACAATCGCGAACGTGCGATGCGCATGATGCGCACCATCCACCACAATGTCGGCCGCATTTTCCAGATTGCCAAGCGCGACAACATCCCGACCTACAAGGCGGCCGACCGCATGGCCGAGGAACGCATCGCCTCGATCGGCAAGATCAAGCTGCCGCACATGGGCAACAACGGTCCGCGTTTCCTCGGGCGCATGCGCGGACACTGAGTGCCGAATTGCTCCGTCTGCGTCAAGCCTTCGGGTTCTTCTTGGCATCCAGCTCGAGTTGCGCCTGCGCAAGCAGGCGCCGCAACGGATCGAGCAACGCACCGTAGAGGTCCACGCGTGACTTTCCGCGCGTGATGGGGCGACGCACCTGGGCTGAACTTGCCGTGCGTATCATGCGCGAGGATTCGTAAAAACGCAGGCAGGCCGGATCGAATGCAAGATCGCAAAACGCGAGCAGTTCGCGCGTCTGCGCTTCCGGATCGTCGAGCAAGGCTTCATACGACTGAATGCGGAAATTTCCGGGATAGCGCGCCGCCAGATAATCGCAATGCCGCCTGCATTCGCGCCAGAACGTGGCCAGCTCTTCAAACCCGCAACTCCAGGCCGCCATTCCCGGAGCGAAGAACTGCTTGAACGACGACCAGCAGGTCTCCACCGCATCGCGGCGGCAATCGATGATGCGCGCGCCAGGCAACATCGCCAGTGCCGCCTCGGCCATGACCCAGTTGCCCGGAAACTTGTCGGTAAAGCGCGGCTTTTGCCTGCGCCAACGCGCAGTGCGTGCAAGATAGTCTTCACCGAGACGGCGCCAGTCCGACGCTGTAGCCACGCCGACCCATTCCGGAAACGGCATGCAGCGTCGCGCGGATTCTTCCTGCAACACCCGGTTCAGATCCGGCAGTTCGCTGCCACCTTCCATTTCCGGGTGTGCCGCGAGAATCTGCTCGATCAGGGTCGAACCGGATCGTGGCATGCCGACAATAAAAACGACCTCGTGTCCCAGATTCGTATCGAGGGAGGTCGCCGGGTGCGCGAAAGAGGCGCGAACCGACGCGA
Organism: uncultured Gammaproteobacteria bacterium; assembly: GCA_963804695.1. GTDB lineage: Bacteria > Pseudomonadota > Gammaproteobacteria > Xanthomonadales > Rhodanobacteraceae > Rudaea. The sequence goes on along the minus strand of CAWDRH010000003.1, from coordinate 687,522 downwards.
GATGCCGAACAAAGCCATCGGCATTCCACGTGAATTTCGTGCGCTCCAGTTGCGCTGCCGCGGTAAACGCGGTGAATGCTCCCGGACAGTCGCCGGCCTTCTCACGCATGCTGCCCAACGCGTGCAGCAACGTCGCACGTTCCAATCCGGCAATCGACGACTTTGAGCACAGTGAGGTGAGTGCAGCCAGATCCTCCGCACTGAACTCGACAGTTTTCATCTCGGCCAGCCCGTACCAGGCGCTGGCAACTTCCTGGCCGGCGCGAAGTAGATACCGGAATTGCGCTTCCGCTTTTTCGAGGTGGCCGCTGTAGAACAGACAGCGAGCGTACTGAAGACGCGCCGGAGCATGCCGGGGATCGAGCACGACGACGCGTTCCAGGATCGACAGGGCTTCGTCGAGTTCGCCATGCCGATCGAGCATTTGTGCCAAGGCGTACAAGGTGTTTGCATCCGCATGCTGGGCGACGCGGGCGCGCAAGGTTTCGATCGCGCCCGAGATGTCATTTGCATCGGCCTGGGCCTGCGCCATCGGTATCAGGACACTGGCATCGCCAGGACGCAGCTTCAGGGCTTCACGAAAACTCGCGATGGCGTCATTGGCGCGACCGAGACGTTGCAGGGTGATGCCCAGCAGACGATGCGGCTCCGGATGTTGCGGTGCATAAACCAGGCTCATGGTGACTGCACGCTCGGCATCCATCAAGGTGCCGCGATTGAGTGCTTGCGTCGCCTCGCGCACGTGCTTCAGAGCCGCTTGCGGCAGGCCTCGAATATCGCCGGGTTCGACTTGCTGGGGCGAGGCCGGCGCCGGGTTTTTCTTCATCGTTTGTAAGGTCTTCGAATCGTCGCGCATTGTAAGCCAGCCGGCGTCATCGAGACTGGCGACTGGCATGTCCGGCGGATATTCGGCCAACCGCAGGTTATCATTGAACCATTCACTCCATTCGAGAATCCGCATGCGTCCGTTCCCACTTGGCGAAGACATCGATCTGCTGCGCGAAACCGTGCGCGCATTCGCGGACAAGGAAATCGCACCGCGTGCCGCCATGATCGACCACGACAACGCCTTTCCGTCCGACCTGTGGACGAAGCTCGGCGAGATGGGCCTGCTCGGAATCACCGTGCCGGAGCAGTACGGCGGTTCGGGCATGGGTTTTCTCGCGCATCTGGTCGCGATGGAGGAAATCTCGCGCGCCTCGGGTTCGGTCGGTCTTTCCTACGGTGCGCACTCGAACCTGTGCGTGCAGAACATCAATCACAACGCCAGCGATGCGCAACGCAAGAAGTATCTTCCGAAACTTTGCAGCGGCGCATTCAAAGGCGCATTGGCGATGAGTGAACCCGGCGCCGGCTCCGACGTGGTCGGCTCGATGAGCTGCCGCGCCGAGCGCAAGGGCGATGTCTGGATCGCGAATGGTTCCAAGATGTGGATCACGAATGGCCCCGACGCCGACGTCGTGCTGGTCTACATGCGCACGGCGCACCGCCCGGCCGGGTCGCGCTGCATGACCGCTTTCATCGTCGAAAAGGGAATGAAAGGTTTCTCCACGGCGCAGAAGCTCGACAAGCTCGGCATGCGCGGCTCGAATACCTGCGAACTGGTGTTCGACAACTGCGAGATACCCGATGCCAACCGTGTCGGCGAAGTCGACGAAGGCGTGCGCGTGCTGATGAGCGGCCTGGATACCGAGCGCCTGGTGCTCACCGGCGGTCCGCTCGGCCTGATGCAGGCGGCGCTGGATGCTGCCCTGCCCTATGTGCGCGAGCGCAAGCAGTTCAACGCACCGATCGGCACCTTCGGCATCATGCAGGCGAAAATCGCGGACATGTATACAATGCTGCAATCCTCGCGGGCCTATGCCTACATGGTCGCCCAGGATTATGATCGCGGCCATAAATCGCGTATCGACCCGGCCTCGTGCCTTCTGCATGCCTCGACCAGCGCGGTGCAGGTTGCACTCGAAGCGATCCAGTGCCTCGGCGGCAACGGCTATATCAACGAATATCCGACCGGTCGCATCCTGCGCGATGCCAAGCTCTACGAGATCGGTGCCGGGACCAACGAGATCCGGCGCATGTTGATCGGGCGGGAGCTGTTCCACGGCAAGTGGTGACACCCTGATTCAGCCCGGTAAAACCCTCTGATCGCTTCTGAACGAGCCGGAAGCGGCCTGGCGCAGCGATAAACCGCCAGACGGCGACCATTTGCCGACATACGACGTTGCGCTTGCCATGCGGCCGGCAATCTGCGCTACACTCGGCGCATCCACTACAAGGGGGTGGATCATGAACGCGCTCAGTAGCAAACTGCGCCAGACCGCTGAGGTTCCGCGGGTGCTGCCGTGGACTGTGCTGATCGTGGACGACGAGCCCGAGGTGCATGCCGTCACCCGCCTCGTCCTCGGCAATTTCCGCTTCGCCGACCGCCCCTTGCGTTTTCTCAATGCCCACAATGCGGCACAGGCCGAAACCCTTCTGCGCGAAAATCACGACGTTGCCGTGATGTTGCTCGATGTTGTCATGGAAACCGACCGTGCGGGCCTCGATCTGGTGCGTACGGTTCGCGAGCGCCTTGGCAATCAGTTCGTGCGCATCGTGCTGCGCACCGGCCAGCCAGGCCAGGCGCCGGAACAGCAAGTCATCGCCAACTACGACATCAACGATTACAAGGAAAAAACCGAGCTGACGGCGCAGAAGCTCGCCACGACGATGTTCGCAGCCCTGCGCAGCTATCGCGACATGCGCACGATCGAGGCCAACCGGCGCGGTCTGGAAAAAGTTGTCAATGCCTCGGCGTATATTTTTTCCCATGAACATTCGCAACGCTTTGCCTCAGCCGTGCTGGAGCAACTGACCGAACTGGTCGGAATCGAGCGCGGTGCGCTGTACTGCAAGGTCGCCAATCCGGGTGCCGAATTGCCTGAGCATTTCCAGGTTGCCGGGGCCAGCGGTGAATACCGCAATCTGATCGGCCGCAATGCCGACGAAAAATTGCCATCACATATTGTGGCTTCGCTGCGCAATGCCTTCGTTAGCAAGCACCACGTGTTCGGCGACGATCATTATGTGATCTACGTCAGTGATCGCAGGGCGTCGGAAAGTCTGCTCTATGTCGGTGAGCACTGGCATCCGGACGATGTGGATCATCGCCTGATCGAAGTGTTTTGCACGAACGTGTCGATCGCTTACGAGAATTTGCACCTCAACCGCGAATTGCTCGATAGCCAGATGGACATGATTCATGTGCTCGCCGGCGCCTCGGAGACGCGATCCTCCGAAACTGGCAATCACGTCAGACGGGTGGGCCTGATCGCCGAGCTGCTCGGCCAGCTCTACGGCATGGATGAGCCTACCACCACCGCTTTGCGCCTGGCTGCGCCGCTGCACGACATCGGCAAGATCGGCATTCCGGATGCCATCCTGAACAAGCCCGGCCCGCACACGCCGGAAGAAACCGTGATCATGCGCACGCACGCAGAACTGGGCGCCAAGCTGCTCGCGGGGTCCAAGCGGCCGCTGCTCAGACTGGCTGCCGACATCGCACGCACGCATCACGAAAATTGGGACGGCAGTGGCTATCCGCAGGGACTGAGCGCTGAAGCCATTCCGATCGGCGGCCGTATTACCATGCTCGCCGACGTGTTCGATGCGCTCGGCAGCCGGCGTTGCTACAAGGAACCTTGGCCAATCGACGATATCCGCGCCTTCATCGTCGAGCAGAACGGCGTGAAATTCGAGCCTCGTCTGGTTGAACTGCTGTTCGAGCATTGGGAGCGGGTGCAGGCCGTGCGCGCGCAGTTGCCAGATCAGGATGGCACAGTCTGATCTGGACGCTTCCTGATCAGGAAACCTCGCTTTCCTCCAGCTGAGTCAGATCATTGGGCAGAAAAATCTCGAACAGCGCACCAGTGCCTGGCGTGCTCTCCACCCGAATGCTGCCCTTGAGCAACTGCGTCACCAGGTTGTAGACCATGTGTAACCCTAGCCCCGATCCACCCTGGCCACGACGGGTGGTGAAGAACGGTTCGAAGATCTGTGCGCGTACCGCCTCGCTCATGCCCTGACCGTCGTCGCGGTAATGCAGCAACACGAGTTTGCCAGCGCGCTGCGCGTGGATCACGATCTGGCCAGCCTGCCCGGGCGCATAAGCGTGGATCAGGGAGTTCATCAGCAGATTGCTGAAGATCTGGTACAAGGCACCTGGGTAGGTGTTGAGCAGCAGGGAGTCGGGACATTCGACGCGTACCTGCTGTGGCGCTTTCTTCAACACCGGGCCCAGTGATACCAGAATCTCGTTCAGATACTCGCGCAGATCGACGACGCGGCGTTCTTCGGTGGTCTGATCCACGGCGATGAGTTTGAAACTCTTGATCAAATGGTCGGCGCGATCGAGATTGCGCAGGATGATCTGCGCAATCTGGTGAACGGTTGCGTGAAATCGTTCCAACTCGTCTGCGCTGAGTTCATTCGCCGCCGCGAGCCGCTCGATGCGGGTGGATTCTTCCTGCAGATGCGAAGCTGCGGTGACGGTGACACCGAGCGGCGTATTGATCTCGTGCGCAATGCCCGCTACCAGACCGCCGAGCGCGGCCATCTTTTCCGATTCGAGCAATTGCCGCTGGGTCTGGGTGAGTTGATCCAGCGTGCGCCGCAGTTCGATGTTGGCCTTGCGCAGATCGGCGGTGCGCAATTCCACCCGTGACTCCAGTTCCTCGTTCAGTTTGCGCAGGGATTCTTCCGTGCGCTTGAGCACGGTAATGTCTTGGGTAGTGCCGACGAGGCGCACTCCGCGACCATCGGCTGTGCGCTCAACGACGCTGCCGCGCGTGAGCAGCCAGCGCCATTCGCCGTCGATATCCTGGCTGCGATAACTGATTTCGAGGAACGCCTTTTCCCCTTTCAGATGCGCCGCCAGTGAGCGCTCGAACTCGTGCAAATCGTCAGGATGCACGAACGGCCGATACTCCGCCACAGTTTGCACACTGGTCGCGCGGCTTGCCGCAAGATGCTCGAGCCGATTCTCGCGCAGGATCGCGCCGTTGCGCAGATCGACATCCCACAATTCCCCACCGCTGCCCCAGAGTGCGAACTTCAGGCGTTCCTCGCTGGTGCGAATGGTTTCCTGCACCCTCGCCTGGCGGCGTCCGTTGATTTGCATACGCCAAGCGACAAGTGCAAACAAAACCAGCAAGGCCGCGGCGTAGACCAGATACGCCAGTGGCGATGCCCACGGCGCCGGCAGCACTCGCAGCGCGACGCTGGCCTCATGGCCGCTCCATTGATCGCCGTCGCGGCGTGCGCGAACGCGCAGCCGGTAATCGCCCGGAGCAAGATCGGTATACGTTGCGAAGCGCCGCGCCGCGCCCGTGTCGATCCATTGCTCATCGTGGTCGTCGAGCTTGTACGAGTATTCGATCGACTCCGGATCGCCGAAACCCAGTGCGCTGAACGCAAAACTGACGTTGTCCTGGCGATGGTTCAGCACGACACTGCTGCCGACAGTCCAGGGCGAAGTCCGCAACGGGGATTCCGGGTCCCGCCAACGCAAACCTACTGGCTGGTTGTTGAGCAGAACGTCGGTCACGATGGGTACCGGCGACGGCGGATATTTCACCGCAGCCGGATCGAAGATCGTTACTCCGCTCAAGCCGCCGAAGGCGATGCGCCCATCGGCCAATCGACCGTAGGCATTGATGAAATAACCACTGGCCAGCGCGCCCTCGTGCGCACCGAAATTGACCACGTGCCGGCTGACCGGGTCATAGCGGCTGATACCGACAGTGGTACTGATCCACAAGGCGCCGGTCGTATCTTCGACAATACCTCCAATCGCGTCGGCGGCCAGACCATTGGCGCTGGAAATCGACTCGAACACCGGCGCGGACAGGTTCGCCGCTGCAAGGTGATTGATGCCACCGCCCTGGGTGCCGATCCACAGACCGCCAAGACGGTCTTCCATCAGGCTGGTGACAGTGTCGTTGCTCAGCGAAGCAGGATCATCAGCGTGGGCGCGAAAATGCTGGAAACGGTCGTGTTCGCGATCGTATCGATCCAGACCTCCCGGGCGCAGCGACACCCACATTTCGCCGCTGCGGGTTTCCAGCACGGTGGCGACAATATCGCCACCGATGCTGTCGGCACGCGCCGGGTCGTGGGGGTGATGACGGAATTTTGTACATCCTTCGCACAACTCGTCCAGACCGGCATCGAGAGTGCCGATCCACAGCGTGCCAGCGTGATCCTGCATCAGCGACAGCAGATGGTCGCTCGCCAGGCTGTCCGGATCACCGGCGGCGTGGCGATAGCGCACGAAGGCAGTCGCCCCGGGCGACAACCGGTTCAGGCCGCCGCCATCGGTCGCCACCCACAAACTGCCGTCACGCGTGCGCTCGATGTTCTCGATCACGTTTTGCGGCAGGCCAGCGGGCGCGGAAGCATCTTGTGGGTAACGCGCAATCGCACCAACTGCAGGATCGAAATGCACCAGCCCGCCGCCCTCGGTGATACCGAACCAGAGTGTGCTGTCATGATCGACGTACAGCGCAGCGACCGGGCGCGCCGGCAATGTGCGCGGATCGCCGGGCACCGGCTCGACATTCGCAAACGCCTCGGTGCGTGGATCATGCATGCTCAGGCCATTGTTCCAGGTACCCACCCAGATCAGGCCGTCCCGGTCGACGAGCAGACTCTCCACGCGATTGTCGGCAATGCTTTGCGGTTGGGCCGGATCGTGGCGGAACACGATGACGCTGCCGTTCGACGGATTCAGGCGCAGCACGCCGTTATCCTTGGTTGCAATCCACAAGCGCCCGTCATGGTCGAACTGCAAACCGCGAACGGCATCGTCGGGCAATGCGTGTGCAGCGTCGGCACCACGGAAATAGTGGGCAAGCGGCGCACCGGCAGTGGAAAAGCTGAACAGGCCGGTGCCGGTGCTCGATACCCACACCTCACCATTCGCGGCCAGCGTCAGCGCTTGCACATCGAGCACATGCATGGGATCGAAACGCAGCTCATGCATTTGCAGCGCATCGCCATCGCACTGCCACAGTCCGTCGCGCGTACCGATCAATACCGAACCATCGGGGTTTTCGAGGAGAGTGCGCACATCGCCCAGTTCGGGGCGCATGCCAAGAGGCGTATCGCGAAACCGGTTCGTGCCGCGATCGAGCCATTGCAGTTTCGCACCGGTGCTGGCAACCCATAGCCGATCGCGGTGGTCGAGCAACAGCGCAGTGACATGATCCGATGCCAGCGCATCCGCACGCGTCGGATCGGCGGTGTAACGCACGAAGCGATCCAGATCCGGATCGTAGCGATCCAGACCGCCGGCCTGGGTGCCGATCCACAGCGCGCCATCGGTATCGCTGGCGATCGCCAGGATGGCGTTGTCCGACAACGACCACGGGTCGCTGCGGTCGTGTTTGTATACTTTGAATTCATAGCCATCGAAGCGATTCAGACCATCCTGAGTGGCGATCCACAGAAAACCGGTCGACCCTTGCGCCAACGCCATGGCTGTCGCTTGCGACAACCCTTCCGACGTACTGTAGTTGCGGAAGCGCACGTTTTCCACGCCGGGTACATCCGCCGCGCGCGCGCCCACGCACAGCCACAAGGCCATCAGGCATGCGACCAACACATAAGCATGGAAACCCCTGTCCCGCATGCCGGCGAGGCTACGCGTGCGGCGCGGCGGTGACAAGCGCAGCGCGGCGGGACATCTTGTAATTTCGGCAAATGACTGCATTGAATCGGCGGGCACTCATTGCCGCGGTGCAGCCGTCGGCGCGATAATTACCGTTCCTGCGCGCTTATACGCGCCACCATGCAACGGAGAGCTGACATGCCTTCATCCATCGTCATCGCGAGCGCCAAGCGCACCGCGATCGGTTCCATGCTCGGCCAGTTCACCGGCGTGCCGTCCACGACGCTCGGCGCCACGGCGATCAAAGCCGCGCTCGATCAATCCGGTGTCGCCGCAGCCGACGTCTCCGAAGTCATCATGGGCTGCGTGCTGCCGGCGAACCTCGGCCAGGCGCCGGCGCGTCAGGCTGCGCTCGGTGCGGGCCTGCCGAAGTCGGCCGGCTGCACCACGATCAACAAGGTCTGCGGCTCGGGCATGAAGGCGATCATGCTGGGCCACGATCTGATCAAGGCCGGTTCGGCCAGCATCGTCGTTGCCGGGGGCATGGAGTCGATGACGAATGCGCCGCACATGGTCGCCGCCCGTACCGGCCTGCGTTACGGCGATGCGAAACTTGTCGATCACATGGCCTGGGACGGTCTGACCAATCCCTACGACGGCCAGTCGATGGGCGTGTTCGCCGAAGCTACCGCCGACAAGTATAAATTCACCCGCGAGGAGCAGGACGCCTACACGATCGAGTCGGTCAAGCGCGCACAGGCGGCGATTGCCTCGGGCGCATTCGCGGCGGAAATCGTTCCGGTCAAGGTTGCAGGACGCAAAGGTGACGTCGAATACGCGACTGACGAGCAGCCCGGAAAATCCGACGTCACCAAGATTCCGACATTGAAACCTGCTTTCCGGAAGGATGGCACGGTGACGGCGGCGAGTTCGTCGAGTATTTCCGATGGCGCGGCAGCAACGATTCTGCTGAGCGAAGACGAGGCAGATAAGCGCGGCATCAAGCCGCTGGCACGCATCGTTGGCCATGCCACCCAGTCACAGGAACCAGCCTGGTTCACCACGGCGCCGGTCGTGGCGATTGAAAAGCTGCTGAAACAAATCGGTTGGAATGTCGCCGACGTGGATCTGTTCGAGGTCAACGAAGCCTTTGCGGTGGTGGCGATGGCGCCAATGCGCGATCTGGGCATTCCTCATGCCAAGCTCAACGTCAATGGTGGCGCCTGCGCCCTCGGTCATCCGATCGGTGCGTCCGGTGCACGCTTGGTTGTCACCCTGATTCATGCGCTGAAAGCCCGCGGCGGCAAGCGTGGCATTGCATCGCTTTGCATTGGCGGCGGCGAAGCCACGGCACTTGCCATCGAGTTGGTGTAAGCTCGGCAACGTGGTCGCGCCAGTTGGCGGTTCAGCGCCAGACGCACACGCTTCAAACCAACATTTAATCGGGTTTTTCCATCAAGGACTTCGGGAGACTACTTCCATGCAGATCAAACATGTATTCATCGCCGCCACGTTGGCACTGACCTTGGGCGCTTGTGGCGACACGGAACAAGCCGCGCAAGATGCGGCCGCCAAGGCCCAGGCCGCCGCGGCAGCAACCAAGGCACAGGCAGAACAGACCGCCCAGGCCGCACAGCAGGCGGCGGCAGCAGCCAAGCAGGCCGCGCAACAGGCCGCTTCGGGTGATATGAGCGGCGCCGCGGCGTCGGCCGGTCAGGCCGCGCAATCCGGCCAGGCCGCAGCCACGGGTGCACAGCAAACCGCCGCGACCGCCCAACAGGGCGTTCAGGACATGAAGGACGCTGCGAAACCAGCAGAACCGGCAGCTGAGCCGAAGAAAGACGACAACGACGGCCACTGATCGTCGCTGCACGTTGTTTGTTTCGCCCGACCGGCCGCCTCGCGCGGCCGGTTCGGTTTTTGCGGCGCATCCAGGTGCCGATCCTTGCCGGCGCGTGCCGGAAGCTGGCACTTATCGAACCTGTGTGTTTTCATTCCGTCATCGCCACGGATGATTGCGCCCATGTCTGTAATCGAATCGCAAATTGATCCCCGTACGCCTGAATTCCAGGCCAACGCCACGCAACTGCGCGGCGTGGTTGACGATCTGAAAAAACAACTGGCGCAGACGGCACTCGGTGGTGGCGAGAAAGCCCGCAACAAGCACACCGAACGCGGCAAGCTGCTGCCGCGCGAACGCATCCGCGCCCTGCTCGATCCCGGCTCGCCATTCCTGGAATTCTCGCCGCTGGCCGCCCACGGCATGTACGACGATCAGGCGCCCTGCGCCGGCCTGATCGCCGGCATCGGCCGCGTGAATGGCATCGAGGTCGTGGTCGTCGCCAACGACGCGACGGTCAAGGGCGGCACGTATTTTCCGATGACGGTGAAAAAGCATCTGCGCGCACAGGAAATCGCGCTGGAGAACCGCCTGCCCTGCATCTACCTGGTCGATTCCGGCGGCGCGTTCCTGCCGTTGCAGGATGAGGTCTTTCCCGACAAGGAACACTTCGGCCGCATTTTCTACAACCAGGCGCGCCTGAGTGCGCTGAACATTCCACAAATTGCCGTGGTCATGGGTTCATGCACCGCCGGCGGCGCTTATGTGCCGGCGATGAGCGACGAAACCGTGATCGTCAAGGAACAGGGCACGATCTTCCTCGGTGGCCCGCCGTTGGTGAAAGCGGCGACCGGCGAAGTCGTTGACGCAGAATCGCTGGGTGGCGCCGATGTGCACACGTCGATTTCCGGCGTGGCCGACCATTTCGCCGAGAACGACGCGCATGCGCTCAGCATCGCGCGCGACATCGTCGCCCATCTCAACCGGCGCAAGTCCATTCCCGTCGCCATCCGTGCGCCGCAGGAACCGCGCTATCCGGCTGAAGACATTTATGGCGTCGTGCCGGCCGATACGCGCCGTCCTTTCGATATCCGTGAAATCATCGCGCGCGTTGTCGATGGCTCGGAGTTCCAGGAATTCAAGGCGCGCTACGGCAAGACCCTGATCTGCGGATTCGCCATATTTACGGCTATCCTGTCGGCATCGTCGCCAACAACGGCATCCTGTTCGCCGAGTCCGCGCTCAAGGGCGCGCATTTCATCGAGCTGTGCAATCAGCGCGACATTCCGCTGGTGTTCCTGCAGAACATCACCGGCTTCATGGTCGGCAAGAAATACGAACAGGCCGGCATCGCCAAGGACGGCGCCAAGATGGTGACGGCGGTCGCCTGCTCGCATGTACCGAAGTTCACCGTCATCATCGGCGGCAGCTTCGGCGCCGGCAATTACGCCATGTGCGGCCGCGGCTACCAGCCGAGATTCCTGTGGATGTGGCCGAACGCCCGCATCAGCGTGATGGGCGGTGAACAGGCGGCGTGCGTGCTCGCCACCGTGCGCCGAGATGGTCTGGAGGCAGCGGGCAAGTCGTGGAGCAAGGACGAGGAAGAGGCCTTCAAGACACCGATCCGCGATCAGTACGAGCGCCAAGGGCATCCCTATTATGCGACTGCGCGCCTATGGGATGACGGCATCATCGATCCGGCCGATACGCGCCGGGTGTTGGGGCTGGCAATTTCCGCATCGTTCAATGCGCCGATCGAAAAACAGAACTACGGCGTCTTCAGGATGTGAACACGCGGTACACGCAAAGCGTGCAAACCGCGTTGCCCTCAGTTCGATTGCATCAGCGGCGTGGCGATTTCCGCTCGCACCGGTGACTTGCGCTTCGATCCACCCCAGAAACGCATCCCCAGCGCGATGGCGCAGGCGGTGACCGCATAGAACAGCAACTGCATTCCGGTCGGGCGGGCATCGTAGCCGATCAGAGTATGCAAAGCCTGGCCGATCAGCGAATGGTCGGACAGGAGCATCGAGCTATCCCAGACGCGATTGTCCAGTGCTGGCAGGATATTGGCCTGAATCAGGAAACGCGCGGCCTGCGAAGCCAGGCCAGCGGCCAGCAGGATCATCAGCCAATTAGTGGCAGAGAAGAAATAGCGCATCGGAATACCGAGCAGGCCGAAGTACAGCAGGAAACCCACCGCTACGCCGCCGACGATTCCCAGCGCAATACCACCAGCGATATCGATCGGACCGGCACCGCTCACCGCCTGACCATAGAGGAACAAGACCACTTCCGAGCCTTCGCGCAACACGGCGATGGCAACCACCAGCAACAAGGCCGACAGGGGCCGGCTGCCGGTCTGCACCGCGCCACCGACTGCTTTCATCTGCGTGGCCAGTTCCTTGCCGTGGCTGGACATCCAGATCGCATGCCAGGCGATCATCAGCACGGCAGCCAGCAAAACGCTGGCGTTGAACAACTCCTGCCCGATGCCGCTGACCGCTTCGGATATCGCGCTGGCGAAGAAGGCAACCAGCAGCGCACCGATCACGCCCAGGGCAATGCCAAAGCTGACCCAACGACCACGTGTCGGCACGCCGCGCGTAGCCGCGCAGACGATGCTGACGATCAGCGCCGCTTCGAGTACTTCGCGAAAAACTAGCAGACCGGTACCGAGCATGGGTTGTTCCTTACTGGACGACCAGGACGCCTTGCGCGGTTTCCTGGTGGAAATCGCCGAAGAAACCGTAACGTCCGGCATCGAGCGGGCCGAGAAAGACCGTGATCGTGCCTTTGCCGACCACGATCTTTTCGCGATTGAGGTCGTTGCTCTCGAACTCTTCGGGCGTTGGATCCTGGTTCTGCACCAGCAACTTGATCTTGACCCCGGCAGGCACGTTCAAGGTGGACGGTTCGAACTTGTGATCCCGGATCGTGAGCGTGGCCTCATGGTCGGCCGCGTGCAGCAGACCGCAAATCATGAGCGAGGAAAACAACAGGAACAGGCTTTTCACGGTCGTGTAACCAATGACTGGGCTACGCAAATGATAATGGTTCTTATTTGCTTGCGCAAGCCCAACGGCCAGGTATGGCCGCCTTTGCCAAGGCGAAATCTAGGCCAGTGTCAAGGCAGGTTCGGCATAGCCGGCATGCGGGTCTTCCGCATCAGCCACGAACCTGCCCTGCGCATCGAGTTCAGCGAACACGCCGCCCAATTTCACCAGTTCGTCGTAACGTCCCTGCTCGACAAGCTCGCCGTCCTTGAGCACCAGGATCGTGTCGGCGTTGCGCACCGTAGACAGACGATGTGCGATGACGAAGGTAGTGCGGTCCTTCGTCAGCGCGTTCAGCGCACGCTGGATACGCGCTTCAGTAGTGTTGTCGAGCGCACTGGTTGCCTCGTCGAGAATCAGGATCGGCGCATCCTTGAGCATTGCCCGCGCGATCGACAGCCGCTGGCGTTCGCCGCCGGATAGCGAACGCCCACGTTCGGCAACGAGAGTCGAATACCCATCAGGCTTCACGATCACGAAATGATGCGCCTCCGCCAGTTGCGCGGCGGCCTCGATTTCGGCCTGGGTCGCATCAGGCTTGCCGATGCGCAGATTGTCGGCGATCGAGCGGTAGAACAGGCCAGGATCCTGAAACACGACGGCGATGTGCTGGCGCAGGGAATTCAGGCTCACCTCGCGGATATCGATGCCATCGATCGTGATGCGGCCTTCACTCGGATCGTAAGCGCGATAGAGCAGACTCAAGGCAGTCGTCTTGCCGGCACCGGTCGGCCCGACGATCGCCGCGGTGCCGCCAGCAGCCACGCGGAAGCTCAGATGCCTGAGCGCCGGGTGCGTCGCCTCGTAACCGAACGACACGTTCTCGAACGCGACCTCACCGCGCACATTCGGCAACTCCGGCGCACCGGGTTTTTCGTGCAGCACTTCCTTGGTATCGAGCACGGCAAAGAAATCGCTCAGCGAATGCGTCTGGAAAAACAGCCCGGAAATGAAGCTCGCGAACTGTTCCAGACGGCCGATCAGCATCAGGGCAAAACCGACGAAGCTGACGATGCCGCCTACTGTCACTTCACCCTTGCTGTTGAGCTGCGCGCCGAGCGCGAAGATCGCGACGATGGTCAACGTGCTCGCGGCGCGATTGGCGACCGACAGCCAGGCCCAGCCGCGCAGCACCGGATATTGCGCGGCGAGTACGCGCTTCATCATGTCGTGAATCGCACCGACCTCGCTGGAAAGCCGCGTAAAACTCTGCACCACGAGCACGTTGCCGAAGACGTCACCGGCGCGTTCGGAAATCTCATGGTGCAATTCCTCGACTTCGCCTTGCGCCTTGTGCGTGCGCTGCATCGCAATGGCGTTGAACACCGCGAAGCTGACCATCAGCACGATCATCAGCACCGCCAGTTTCCAGTTCATCTTCAGCGCCAGCGGCACCATCACAAAGATTGACAGCAGCGTCGCGAGATGTTCGCGGAAGAATCCAAGCCACAGATTGAACAGATTGCTGCTGCCGTTGTGCATGATGCGCAACAGACGCCCGGTGTGATGCTGGCCGTGGAACGCCAGCGGCAGCGCAATCGCGTGCTCAAAGAATTGCGCGATCACCGCAAGGCGGCGGCGATGCGCGAGACGATCCGCGTGCAACGACACCCACACGCTGGCGATCACGCCACCGAAACCGGCACCCGCCCACCAACCGATATAACGCCAGGCATCACGATGTCCGACCGCGGCAAGCGCGTCGACTACATGTCCGAACAGCCATGGCTCGAGAAAGTACACGCCGGCCAGCGCAAGATTGGCAATCGTCAGCGTGATGGCCAGTGCCTTTTCCGGCGCCAGCAGCGCGATGACGCGCAGATAAATCCGCAGGATCGACATAAGCGCAGCTTCTTCCCCAAACACGGAAATGCGACGGTTTTAGTCTAACAAACCACTGTAGTTCTGCGCGTGCAAATCGGCGGCGGATTTGATCCTTCGTCGTAGGAAAACGCTTGCTCTCGGTGATCGTGATCGATCTTGTTCCAGAGGTACCGCACCTTGATCGGGCGTCCATCTTCCTCATACTGCGCGTAAAACTCATCATGGTCCCCCGAAAATCCGCCGACGACCGGAACGGAATCGAGCTTTCCCGTCGCACTGTTTACCTAGTGAATCGACCACTGACGTGTTGCCTGATCAAACGTGCGCAAAGTCAATCCGGAACGCCCCTTCGTCGGTAAGTAAAGTTCACCTACCGTGGCAAGACCCCGCAAATACAGATTCAAACATAGGGTGGAAGGAAATTTGTCCCATTCCTTAACCTTTTAGCCTAATCGCACCCAATCTATGGCTTCGAGCACATAGGGTGCGAACAGGAAATCCCGGATTCCGATGATCCGGTTTTCCGACCAGTCGATCAGGACAAAATGCGCAGGTCTTTCCATCGGGCCGGTGCTGTCGAAGACCAGCATGGCCGGCTGCCCTTCAACTGCGCCGAGGGCGAACCGCCATTTAGTTTCTTGCGCATAGCGCGTGAAATAAGAGCCGATCTTGTCGCGCCCCTCCCATTGGAGCCGGTTCACCAGATCGAGCTTCACGTCATCGGCGAGCATGGCGCGAATTGCATCGAAATCGCCGTTCTGAAACAGCTGCACATAAGCGGCGATCTTCCGCCGGTCTGTGTCGGACATCAGCGGCAGCCGGATGTCTTCGGGCGCCTGCGCGAGTTGCCGCAGCGCAACGCGCCCGCGTTGAAGCGCCGATTTGGCGGCTGCCGGAGAGCACCCAGCGATGCTTGCGATCTCGTCGACCGAATGACCCAGAACATCCTTGAGGATCACCGCGCAGCGTTGCAGTTCAGGCAACCGCAGAAACGTCTGAAAGCCGATCTCGACGATGTCCGCCTCGGGCATGGCCGACGCTTCGATGTCGTCGGTGAGCGGCACGACCGTGTTCCGCGACCTGTTGCGCAGGAAATCCAGGCTCGTGTTGTGGGCGATGCGAAACAGCCAGCTCTCAAGATTATCCACCTCGGCGCCCTCGGCTCGTGCGTGAAGGGCCTTGACCAGGGCATCCTGCAATACATCCTCGCCATTGACCGCCGATCCGGTCATACGCGCGCAGTAGCGATGGAGGCGAGACCGCAGCGCTTTCAGACCATCCTCGAATTCGTCCATGTTCATGTATGGAGGGCTTCCGCGCGCTGTTGCGCCAGGGACTGGACACCGATGTCGATGAGCATCCTCGACAGGTTGGCCGGTTGTGACAGGAAGGGCGAGTGGCTGCTTTCCAGGGTGTGGGTCGTGGTCTTGCCACCAAGTGCAGCGTCAACCGTTGCAATCATGTGATCCTGACCGGTCAAGGGAATCGCGCGATCCTGGGTGCAGCGGATGTAATGGCGTGGCACCGTGCCAAATCTTCCCGGCGTGATATCCGACAGGGCCAGCGCGCCGGCGTTCGATTCGTCGCAATGAAGTTGCGAGGCCATATGCGCGAAGTCGGCCTCCGGCACGTCGGCATAAAAAGAAGCTTTAAGCAGCGACCGGTAGGCTTCGTCGGTTGATCCGGCATGGATTCTTGTCGCGCCGATGGCGACGGGGTCGCCCACGAACAGCCCGGGCGCCAGAGCTGAAGACAGGGTTTCATGCTGGAGCATCGCGAGTAACGGCATGCCGTTCGGCACCATGAACCCGGCAAGATATACGACCGCGAGAAGCAAGTTCGGAACCTGCTCGGCGACCGCCGAAATCGTCATCCCGCCAGCCGAGTGTCCGACCAGGATGACCTTGCCGTCGCTGCGCGACGCAGCCTCTTTTACCAGCGCGACGACCGCTTGCGTCCGCTCCTCCTGCGTCACGCCGGCGACGGGTGAACGCTCGGCGGCAAACGCAGCGGGGTCGAACGGGCGAAGACCGAGCGACGTGGGTGCTATCGCATTCACCCCCGCGCCGGGAAGATCGAGCGTCAACGCCGCGAAGCCGTTGGCCTCAAGTATGGGTGTCACCCTGTCCCACGCCGAATGGTTGTGCCAACCGCCGTGGACCAGGACAAAAACCGCTTTGGTTGCCGACATCGTTGAGTCCTTTTCATTTGAGTTTGCGATCTTCGCGAGCTGTACAAGCGGCCGCCCGCCATATCGCCGCGATTGGCCCCTCGCCCACCGGGACGAACAAGGAGCGACGGGTTCAAACTTCCCTGCTGTCGAAAAGGAACATCTGGAAGCCCGAGTCGTCCGGCGCAAAAAGTCGGCGATCCGCCCCGGCTGCCTGTCCCTCCGCGCTTGCAAACGCCTTTTCGATCGCCGCAAGGTCGTCGAAATGCAGCGTTCCGATCCGATGGACATCGGAGGTTCCCACCGGCGTCGCGATGGGGCCGTCGCTGACCTCGTATTTCCTGAGACCTGGGATCTTCTTGGCGAGAGGCACGTGGATATTGAAGTAATGTCGGTCAAACGCCTCGACGTTCTCAGGCGTCCGGTAAATCACTACCATTCGAGCCATTGCGGTTCTCCTTCTGTTTCGGACACACCAAGGACGACCCGAAGGGTGAAAACGGATCGTGACGAAGAAGATTTTTTGAAAATCATCTTGAAGGCATGCAGGGACAAAGGAGCTGAATAGCCCAAGAAAGTGCTTTCCCCGGAACAAATCGTAGCCAAGTTGCGCGAGATCGAACTGTCGTTGGCCCACGCAAGTCGGTGTCGCTGGCGTGCCGCGAGGCGGGCATTGTCGATGCAAGCTACTACCGCTGGCGCAAAGAGTACGGTTGTCTGCAACCGGATCGGGCCACGCGGTTGAAAGAACTGGAACGTGAGAATTCACGCCCGAAGCGTGTGGTCGCCGACCTATCCACAATTATATAAATGCGCATTCTAGCGATAGTCAGACGCAAATTGTCCCGACTATGACGACGGTCATGACGCCTTTTGCAGGAGGGCCAGAACGTCTTGCCAGAGCGTCGGTGACTGATGCATTGCGAAGACGGTATCGACGCCTAGATGTTCGCGCTCAACAGCTTGCTGTACTTCGCGCATTAGCTCGGGGTCATACAAGCTGTGTTCCTGAGGGTCGATCACGAGTGTGTCGCTGGCGTAGAGCAGCCGATATTCGGGGAAATACACCATGTACTGACGTTCGGTAGCCGCGCCGCGCAATGGAAACAACTGCATGCGGTTGGCCCCGTGACCAATTTCGACCTTGCCCGACACGACTCTCCAATCCGGTGATTTCCTTGAAACCTGCAGCGCATCGGGATCGATGGTGTGAGGTGCAGCGATGATGCGATCCAGCAACGGTCGATTGAGGTCAAGAATATAGATCGGAAGTCCCTGAGCAACGTCGTACCGAATACCACCCACATGCGGCCACGAATCCGAAGTCGATAGCACGGCCTTGATCAGCACGCCTGGATATTGCTTCTTCGCTTCCTCAATGATGCCTTGGGTGTAGACGCTTGAGATGGGCGTTTCCAGAATTACGACACCATCGTTCTGCTTAACTATCGTGGCGTTCCATGCGCCGGTATATAGACTCACGCCTTCCGCGAGCTTCACGGGTTTGGCTGCCTTGAACGGCCGTGCCCAGCCTTTGCTTTGTGCGCTTTGCTCCGCAACCTTCGGATCGAGTGCAAAGTTTTTCTCGTCGATTGCCGTATTGAATTGCGCATCGAGCGTCTGGCTCGAACTCCAGATCACCCCGTTGCGCTCGATAATCTCGTTGGTCGGGTACACGATACCCGACGCGAGCTTCCAGTTGTCCCAATAGATGCGTTGCTTCGTGTCGCCCCAGAAGTACCAGAAATCGTGGAATTCCTGCGTGGTCTCGATCGCGTCCGGCAGGTGATTGTTGGCGTTGAGCAGCACTCGCACCGGTATCGCATTCCAGGTGAAGGCGACCACGTCGTGCGGAGTCGAACGCAAGGTCTCCGCTGATTCATAGTGCAAATCTTTGGCGTCGGCGGCGGTGATGAGCAAACGTAACGGACCGAGCGCGAGCGTTTGGCGCGCATCATCGAGCGCGGAAAGTCCACACGGGCTGTCGCCCTTTGGATCTGCGTAACCGCCACCTTCCTTGGTGACGATCAAGCTCTGATCGGATTCGGCCTGATGAGGGTCCGATTCCGGCCAGACGCTGTGGCTATCGTCGCGCAGGCGTCCGTTCGCGAGATCCAACAGGATTTTGTCGCGTTGATACGCAGTGATGAAAGGTGCCTGACGATAAGACTGCTCCATCAACGCGGTGTGCCCGATCACATCCAGCGTCACGCTCCTGATGCTTGCGAGTTTCTGTTCGCCGCCCATGGCGTCCAGCGCGCGTGCGACGCACTGTTGCGCACTTGCATTGGCGCAGCCGGGTGTGTTGTCCGCTCGCGCGACCTTGCCGCAGAAGCCACTGAACAAATACAACGCAAGAGTGGACGCGAAGACAGACAAGCGAAACTGGGTGTGCATGCGGATGCTCTCCTCGAGGAATATCAAACTGCCATGCAGCTCCATCCTTGATGAGTGCCGCAAGTCATGCGGAACCGCACTTGCACGCGAGTAGGAACGCCGCCGAGCACTCGACACCTGAGTTCGCCTCGACGAGCAGCTTTTCCAGGATACGGTTTCCGTACGTATCGGCCTGGACATGCACATCGCCACGGTGGCGTCGACCAATTCGTGGCGCAGGATAGCTAATGCCTTGGTCGACCGCCTTCGCATGTCGATGCCGAATCCGCACGAGTGAAATCGGCGATCCAATTGGTCTCCCATGAGCGATCGTCGTAGGAAAACGCCTGCTCCCACCGGGCGTGATCGTGATCAATCTTGTTCCAAAGATACCGCACCTTGATTGGGCGTCCATCCTCCTGATCCTGCGCGTAAAACTCTCCATGGTTCCCCGAAAATCCGCCGACGACCGGAACGGGATCGAGCTTTCCGGTCGCGCTGTTTACCCAGTAAATCGACCACTGGTGCGTTGCCTTATCAAATGTGCGCAATGTCAATCCCGAACGGCCCTTCGTCGGCATGTAAAGTTCATCTACGGTGGCAAGACCCCCCAAGTACAGATTCAAACATTGAATGGCGGGGAATTCGTCCCATTCCTTGCTGCCGACGCCACGTGCCTTCAATTTATGTTGTTTCGTGGTCCAGCCACCCACGAAGTAGTCAAAGTCGTGTACATCACCTTTGCGCGCCATTGTGTATCCCGGTGGAGACAACGCTTCTTCATGTTTGCTAGGCTCGGATTCGCCAGTCGCACCCCAGACGCTGCTGGCCGCTAGCGTTGTCGAAAAAAGATAGATGAAGATTCTCATCGCTGAACGCACTCTTGGCTCGATCATGAAATTCCTCCCGAGGTTTCGATATCCGGCACCGAAGTCAACTCGTGCTCCGGCTGTGCCTGCAGCTTACGTCAGCGCGAAAGGCGCACATAACGAGCATTCCCACTAGTCATTTGATGCCAAGCTTGAAATGCCTTCCGCCACGCCACCACTGGAATCCCTTCGCGTGCTCGCTGCCTGCGTGCGCCACCGGAGTTTTTCAGGCGCCGCCAGCGAGCTTTGCCTTACGCCGAGCGCAGTAAGCCTGCGGATACGAAGCCTGGAGGCGAAGCTGGGTGTAAAACTGTTCGTGCGTCACGGCCCCAAACTTGTGGTTACCGATCAGGGCCTGCGCCTGGCTGGAAAAGTGGACGAGGCAATTCTGATGATCCAGTCCGAGCTGGACCATTGCACGCGCACGAAGCGCGCACTGCGAGTGACCTGTGCGCCGACATTTGCTTCGCGCTGGTTGGTTCCTCACCTGGCGAGATACCATTCCATACCGGATTCGCAATCAATCACGCTGGATGCCACTGATGCCCTGCTCCCGCCGAACTGGTTCGATGTGGCAATTCGGAGTGGCACGGGACCCTGGCGGGGGTTTTCGACGGCCGAGCTTCTCCCCGATCTGGGAACCCCCATGCTGAGCCCGGCACTGCTCAGCGATGAAGTCCCCATCTCGGCAAATCGACTGCTGGACTTGCCGTTGCTTCCGGACGACCGCTGGGCGAGATGGTTTGAACTCGCCGGATTGCCAAACGCCAAACCCACGTTTTCATCTACCCGATTCGCAACGTATGAGTTGGAAGTAGTTGCCGCGCTCAAGGGAGTCGGCGTCGCACTACTGTCACCATTTCTTTATGACGATTTGTGCTCGCAGGGCACTCTGATTGCGCCGTTCGAATGGACCGTTGATGGCCCCAATAGCTATTGGGTTCTGTGGCGTGAAGATGCACCGGTGCCTCATTTTGTCCGTTGGATGCAGCAGGAACTCGCGCTGACTTGGGAAGGCCGAAAGTGGCCACAGCGTCTATCCTTGAACGAATAATGCGGATTAATGATGATAGTTTCGGCACCCCTTTGCGCTTACACTTGACCCCAAGTGTGGGAGGAGAGGTTCATGGAACTGACTCATGACCTGAAATCTGCTCTTGCTGCGGCCATCTCGCTTGCGTTCACCGCGACGACCGCACCAGCCGCGACGATCACCGTCACCAGCGGCGATGATATTTTTCACTCAGCCACCTGCAACCTGCGCAACGCGATTACGTCGTTCCGAGACGCCGTCGCCCAAGGTTCCTGTGTACCGGTCGGCAATTTCGGCGACAACGATACGGTGACATTTGCGCCGGCGCTGGCAAATTCGACGATCACGTTGGCACATGGAGAAATCGTCATTGCGGGGTCAATCACCGTCACGGGCAGCGGCCAGACGATAGACGCGAACTACGGCTCGCGCGTGATGTACCTCGGCTACAAAGACGTATTGACTGCAAGCAATCTTACCCTGACGCATGGCTATGCCAGCGGTGTGGGGCGGGATGGGAACGGGGCTGGCCTGTATCTCTATCGCGGCAGCGCGACGCTGACCAACGTGACGATCAGGAATAACCTCGCGCTTGGTGACGGTGGGGGAATTCACATCAACGCGGGGACGCTATCGATGTCGCACTCGACTGTGTCCGGCAACATGGCTGCGGCCTCCACTGGCGGAATTTACCTGTACGCCATGCTGGCTACCGCAACGATCAGCGACTCGGTGATATCCGACAATTCGGGAACCAGAACCGGCGGCATCGCCGACTTCTCCGGCTATTCCCCTAGCTATTATGGATACGGCTCGGTGATCGGCTCTCCGGTGACGATCACGCGCTCGACGATCAGCAACAACAGTGCCATTTGTTCCGCCGGTCCGTGCACCGGCGGAATCTACAGCGATCTCGGAAACTTCATCGTCATAGGCGAGTCAACCGTCTCCGGCAACAGCGCGGCTGGCAATTTCGATACGATTGCCGGCGGTTTGTATTTGAGCGATTCGCCCGTGAGCATCGTCAATTCGACGATTGCGGGCAACAGCGCGAAGGGGAACAACAATATCGCTGGCGGAATGTGGCAGACGGGAACCAGTTACGGTCCTTCGACCGTGACCAATACGACGATTTCCGCGAACACCGCCACGAGCTACAACGCAAGTTCCAATGTGCGATCCGGAATCATGCTCGGATATGGTGGCGACTCGAATCTTAATCTGCGCAATTCGATCATCGCGGGCAATGCGAACGCCACCGATTTCGGCGTGTCGGGTACCGGGGAAGGAATGACCTCGTGCGTGGCCGGAACCATCGCTGACATTTCGCCCTTCAATTCCGGCATGGCCAACCAATTCACCGACACGCCCGGCCTTGGCCCGCTGCAGAGCAACGGCGGCCCGACGCAAACGATGGCGCTACTTGCCGGCAGCGTCGCCATCGACGCCGGCAACAACGCGTTTACGCCTTCGAACTACGACCAGCGCGGACCGGGTTTTGACCGGGTGTTCAACCACAGTATCGACATCGGCGCGGTGGAGTTCCAGGGCGATCGCATTTTCGCCAACGGATTCGAATCGGGACCATAACCTCTGAGCGGCGAGGACTCGGTGAAGTCGTTGTCGGTTTCATGTGGCCAGCGTCGCATTGTCGATGACGAAGCGGTACTTCACGTCACCCTTCACCATGCGATCGTAGGCCTCGTCGATCTTCTGTACCGGAATCATCTCGATGTCGGAGACGATGCCCTTCTCGGCGCAGAAATCCAGCATCTCCTGCGTTTCGGCGATGCCGCCGATCAGCGAGCCGGCGATGTTCCGTCGCTTGAAGATCAGGTTGGCCACACTCGGCGACGGATGCGGATGCTCCGGCACACCGACCAGCACCAGTGTGCCGTCGCGCTTGAGCAGGCCGGTGAAGGCATCCAGCGAGTGGCTGGCGGCCACGGTGTTGAGGATGAAGTCGAAGCTGTTGGCATGCGCCTTCATCTCGTCGGCGTTGCGCGAGACCACCACCTCGTCCGCGCCCAGGTCCAGCGCGGCCTGACGCTTGCCGTCCGAGGTGGTGAACGCCACCACGTGCGCGCCCATGGCATGTGCGAGCTTCACGCCCATATGGCCCAGTCCGCCGATGCCGACGACGCCGACCTTCTTGCCCGGGCCGACCTTCCAGTGCCGTAGCGGCGAGTAGGTGGTGATGCCGGCGCACAGCAGCGGCGCGACCGCGGCAAGCTGCTCTTCGGGATGGCGGATCTTCAACACGAACTTTCGCTCCACCACGATGCGCTGCGAATAGCCGCCCAGCGTGTGGCCCGGGCGCATCCGGGGTCGGGCCGTTGTAGGTGCCGACGAAACCGTTCTCGCAATACTGCTCCAGCCCCTCCGTCGCAGGCCGCGCAATGCTGGCAGCTGCCGACCAGGCAGCCCACGCCCACGGTGTCGCCGACCTTGAAGCCGGTGACGTCGGATGCCGACGGCGCTGACATGGCCGACGATCTCGTGGCCCGGCACGCAGGGATACAGCGTGCCGCCCCATTCGGAGCGCACGGTGTGGAGGTCGGAGTGGCAGACGCCGCAGTAGGCGATGTCGATCTGCACATCGTGCGGGCCGGGCGCGCGGCGCTCGATGTCGATCGATTCGAGCGGCTTGTCGGCGGCGTGTGCGCCGTAGGCTTTGGTGGTCATGGGGGTTTTCTCGCTGGGGGAATGGTTGAGCGGAATCAGGGAGTCGGCCCCACAAGATATTCCTCGTCGGTCACCTTCTCCATCCACTCGACCACCTTGCCGTCCTTCGCTTCCTGGACGGCGATGTGGGTCATCGCGGTGGTCGGTGTGGCGCCGTGCCAGTGCCGGTGGTTCGACGGGCAGCAGATGATGTCACCGGCGTTGATCTCCACGATCGGGCCGCCTTCGCACTGGGTCCAGCCCTTGCCGGCGGTGACGATCAGGATCTGTCCCAGCGGATGGGTATGCCAGGCGCTGCGCGCGCCCGGCTCGAAGGTCACGATGCCGCCGGATACGTTCGCGCCACCGATGCCCTTGAACGGCGAATCGATGCGCACCTTGCCGGTGAAGTACTCGGCCGGCCCGGTGACGGAGGGCTGCGAGCCGTTGCGGATGATTTCCATAGTCAATGTTCCTGTGGACGATGCTTGATGCTCAGAATGGGAGCGCGGAGCCCCTCGAAGTTTCAAGGGGCTCCGCTTATGTTTGATCGACCCGGCTTGCTCAGGCGGACGTGCCCTCGTTGATCACCCTGATGGCATTCAATGTGCGTGGATAACCGATGAAGGGCAAAAGCTGCGTGATGGTGGCGATAAGTATCTGCCGGTCGTTGCCGACGGCCAGGTTCCCCACGACATGAGCGGCCAGTTGCGGTTCGCAGCCGCCGAGTGACGCGAGAATGGCAAACGTCAGCAGTTCGCGTGTCCGCAAGTCCAGGCCGTTGCGTGTGTAGTAGTCGCCGAAGCAGTTCGCGGAAAGGAAGCGCTGGATGTGCAGCTGATCCTTCGGCGACTGCGCAACCATCGCATCGATGCGATCACCGAAGATCTGCTTCTGCGCTTCCAGACCTTTGTCGAACCGCGTTTCCGCCGTCGTGGTCGATTGCTCCGGCAGCGGCAACGACTATGCCGCGACTCCTGGAACACCTCATTGGTGGCATGCAGGAAATCGAATGCCCTTGGCCATGCCCACATAGGGCACGGCCTGATAGAGGATTTCCCTGGCCTCGACCGGCGTCACGCCGACGTTGAGCGCGGCGCCCAGCATGACGCGGTATTCGTTCACCGCCTGGCAGGCGATCAGCGCTGCCAGTTGCACCATCAGGCGCAGACGGACATCCATGTCCGTTGGCCTCGATCACTTCATCGAAAGCCCAGTTGTCGAAGATCTCGATCAGCTCAGGATCGGTGACCTTCAGTGTGGAGATGTAGTCGGGAAACAGTTGGTCGTGATTGCGTTGCGCGGTTTCGGTGATTGTCATGGTGTTGTCTCTTGGATGCTTTGGGTTCACTTGCCCGAGCGGGCGGCCAGATGGGCTGGATAGCGCTCGCCCTGCACCTGAACCTGGGCCAGCGCATCCTCGATCTGGCGAAGTTCGCCTTTGCTCAAATAGATTGCGGCAGCACCGATGTTTTCCAGCAGGCGATGCCGCTTGGTGGTACCCGGAATCGGCACGATCCACGGCTTCTGGGCGAGCAGCCACGCCAGCGCGATCTGCGCGGGCGTCGCCTGCTTGCCGGCAGCGATCCTGCCGAGCAGTTCGACAAGTGTCTGGTTGGCCTGACGCGCCTCCGGCGAGAAGCGCGGCACGATGTTGCGGAAGTCGTCCTTGGCGAACGCGGTGCTCGCATCGATCTTGCCGGTGAGAAAGCCCTTGCCGAGCGGGCTGAACGGGACGAAGCCGATGCCCAGTTCTTCGCACACCGGCAGCACGTCCTGCTCGGGCTCGCGCCACCACAATGAATACTCGCTTTGCAACGCGGCGACCGGTTGCACCGCATGCGCGCGGCGGATCGATTGCACACCCGCTTCTGACAGGCCGAAGTGCCTGACCTTGCCTTCCGCGATCAGCTCCTTGACGGTGCCGGCCACATCTTCCATCGGCACGTTGGGATCGACGCGGTGCTGGTAGAACAGATCGATGCGATCGGTCCGAAGTCGTTTGAGCGAGGCATCGGCAACGGCCCGGATGCGCTCCGGCCGGCTGTCCATGCCAGTCTTCGAATCGCCATCCTTGAACCCGAACTTGGTGGCAATGACCACCTGGTCGCGAGTCGGTGCCAGTGCCTCGCCAACCAGTTCCTCGTTGGTGAACGGGCCATAGGTCTCGGCGGTGTCGAAGAAGGTCACGCCAGCGTCGAACGCCTCGCGAATAAGTTGAATGGCTTCCTGCTTGCCCGGGCCGGGGCCGTAGCCGAAGTTCAATCCCATGCAACCAAAGCCGAGCGCGGAGACTTCGAGCTGGCTATTTCCCAATGTGCGGCTTTTCATTTCGTTGACTCCGATATTCCAGAAATTACAGTCCGGTCATTTTCAGCACGTTCTCAGGTAGACGTGCTCCCTGTAGCGTGATTTTCGATGCGGCTTCGTCAATCTCGCGTAGGTCGACTGCGGTGAGGTCGACGGCGAGCGCACCCAGATTTTCGTCAAGCCGATGCAGCTTCGTGGTGCCGGGAATCGGCACGATCCACGGCTTCTGCGCCAACAGCCAGGCGATGGCGATCTGGGCCGGCGTCGCGCCCTTGCGCGTGGCCACGCTGCGCACGAGATCGACCAGCGCCATGTTCGCCTTCAGCGCTTCCGGCGCAAAGCGGGGAACCACGGTGCGGAAGTCCGTGCTCTCGAACTTCGTGGTTTCGTCGATCTTGCCGGTGAGAAAGCCCGCGCCCAGCGGGCTGAAACAGACGAAGCCGATGCCCAGTTCTTCGAGAGTCGGCAGGATTTCGGTTTCCGGCCCTCGCCACCACAGTGAGTACTCGCTCTGTACGGCAGTCACCGGCTGCACGGCGTGCGCGCGACGGATCGTACCCGCGCTGGCTTCCGAAAGACCGAAGTGCTTGACCTTGCCCTCGCGAATGAGGTCCTTGATTGCGCCGGCCACGTCTTCGATGGGCACGCTCGGATCGACGCGGTGCTGATAGAACAGGTCGATGCGATCGGTCTTGAGCCGTTTCAATGCGGCCTCGGCGACGGCTTTGACATGCTCCGGGCGGCTGTTGACGCCGCCACTTCGCTCACCCGTATGAAGATCGATGTCGAAACCGAATTTCGTCGCGATCACGACCCGATCGCGGACCGACGCAAGCGCCTCGCCAACCAGTTCCTCGTTGGCAAACGGCCCGTACGCTTCCGCCGTGTCGAAGAAGGTCACGCCGCGATCCACGGCCGCTCGCATGAGCGCAATCATTTGCTGCTTGTCAGCCGTGGGTCCATAGGCGGAAGTCATGCCCATGCAGCCGAGGCCGAGGGCGGAGACGTTGAGGCCGTTACGGCCAAGGGTGCGCGTTTGCATTACGTACTCCGTTGAAATGGATGGCGGGCAGTCTGCTACCGAAATGCTTCGTTGATAAGACGTATAATCCAGAATTGTCTTATGATCTGAATTCATCAATCGTCAGACGAGGTGGTCATGCCCCGCGCGAACTACAACGACTTGGTAGCGTTTCTCGCGGTAGCGCGCGAAGGAAGTTTTACCAAGGCCGCGGCGCGGCTGAATCTCACGCAATCGGCCCTCAGCCATGGCATCCGGGGCCTGGAGGCAAGGCTCAGCATCCGCCTGTTCCATCGCACCACGCGCAGCGTTTCACTCACCGAAGCCGGTGAACGGCTGCGTGCCCGCGTGGCGCCGCAGTTCGAGGAGATCGACCTCGCCCTGGACGCACTGGGCGAATTGCGCGACCGGCCGAGCGGCACGATACGCATTAACTGCGGCGCGCACAGCATCGACACGGTGTTGTGGCCGAAGTTGTCGAAATTGCTGCCGAAGTATCCCGATATCTGTGTTGAACTCATCGCCGACAACCGCTTGAGCGATATCGCGGCCGAGCGTTTCGATGCCGGAGTTCGCCTCGGTGAGCAGGTTGCCCAGGGAATGATTTCGGTACGCATCGGACCGGAGATGCGCATGGCCGCGGTCGCATCGCCCGCCTATCTCGATGGCAGAGACGAAATCCGCACACCGAAGGATCTGGCAAATCACCGGTGCATCAATCTGCGCTTCCTGACGCATGGTGGCCTGTATGCGTGGGAATTCGAAAAGCGCCGTCGCGAATTGCGCGCGCATGTCGAAGGGCAACTGGTCTTCAACGACACCAGGCACGCGATCCGCGCGGCTCTGGATGGCTTCGGTCTAGCCTACGTGCCGGAGGACTTGGTGACGAATCATATCGAGAGAGGGCAACTCGTTCGCCTGCTGGAGGACTGGTGTCCACCGTTTCCCGGCTATCACCTGTACTACTCGAGTCGCCGCAAGCCGTCCCAGGCATTCGGAATCCTGGTCGACGCGCTGCGCCACGGTTGAGTTGGAGCGACCCCACCCCATCGCCTACTTCGGGGGTGGGGAGCCACCCGACCTGATCATTGCCTTCGGGCGGATGACAGGTTCCGCTGCTGAGAGCCGTTTCGCTACTCACAAGCCTACGGACTTCCGACTCCCCGAGTTTGCTCAGTGCCGCCAGTTGGGACCGCCGTTGAAATTTCCCTGGCTTAGGCCGACGGAAATGCTTACGCCACCTGTTGGGTGATCGCAACTGCCGAGCGCCTTGGAGACATTGACGACGCCGGTTTCGTAATTGCCGCTGATGTGGTTGCCTCCGACCACGCCCATGCCCAAGGCGCCATGAATCTGGGCTTGGTTGTACGTGGAGTCTTTACATTTCGATGCCCCGGACGCTTCGGAATTCTCGTCCATGCTGTCGGGATCGTCATAGTATACGCCCGGCTGCGTCTGGGCCGGTTTGGGTTCCGGGCTCGACGTGGCCGCAGCGGTCGACGCGGCGGTGACCGGATTCACCTTGATGCTCTGCGCAGGCGCAGCCGTTACATTTTCTTTTGGCGCGCTGGCAGGAGGCAAATTCAGGTTTGGCGGCGGTAGCACTGATTGCGCCCAGGCCGATGCGGCCAGCATGCCGGCGAATAATGCGGTAACGTGACATTTAATCTTCATACCGGCTCCAAAGTGATCGTCCGCTCGCAGGGGCACCCGTTGCGGTCGCTCGGGAAACCTATGCGGTCGATTTGCCATCTGCTGCTCTCTATCTACGATCAGTCGAATGAACCAGCCCTGACTTGCAATGTAATGGCTCAATTGGCTCCCCCGCGATTTGAATCAGTGAAATTTCTCGCAGGCCTGCGCAACCAGTTATTATCCGCATGACCTGTGTGCGTCACTCACTGCCGGAACCGTCATGCCGGACTTGATCGACATCGCCATCGACCATCGCATTGCCCGGGTCGCCCTGAACCGGCCGAGTGTACACAATGCCTTCGACGACAGCCTGATCGTCGAATTGACCGATGCCCTGACCAAATTCGATCGCGATCCGCAACTGCGCGCCATTGTATTGACCGGCAACGGTACAACTTTTTCCGCCGGCGCCGATCTGAACTGGATGCGTGGCATG
Organism: uncultured Gammaproteobacteria bacterium; assembly: GCA_963804695.1. Classification (GTDB taxonomy): domain Bacteria; phylum Pseudomonadota; class Gammaproteobacteria; order Xanthomonadales; family Rhodanobacteraceae; genus Rudaea. The sequence goes on along the minus strand of CAWDRH010000003.1, from coordinate 658,577 downwards.
GCGCAGGCCAGCGAGGAAAACAATCGCGCCGACTCCGAGCGGCTGGCAACGCTCATGCGCACGCTGAATTTCCTGTCGAAACCGACCATCGCGCGGGTAAACGGTGCAGCCTATGGCGGCGGTGTAGGACTCGTCGCCTGCTGCGACATCGCTATTGCCACGGATGTGGCAAAATTTGGCCTGACCGAGGTCAAGCTTGGCCTCGTGCCGGCAGTGATTTCGCCGTACGTTATCGCCGCGATCGGGGCGCGCCACGCGCGACGCCTGTTTGTCAGCGGCGAAATCTTCGATGCCACCGAAGCGGCGCGCATCGGGTTGCTGCATCAGGTCGTAGCTTCTGCCGCACTCGACGAAGCGGTAGACCGCAGCCTGCATTGGCTCGGCAAGGGCGGACCCGTTGCGCAGCACGAGGCGAAGATGCTCGCCATGCGCATGTCCGGTGCCGCACGTGAAAAAGCGCAAAGTATCGATGTGGAAAATGCCGCGTTGATCGCGCGTCTGCGCGTCTCGGCCGAAGGCCAGGACGGATTGAGCGCATTTCTCGACAAGCGAGCGCCATCGTGGGTTACGGACGCATAAGCTGAATCAGCCACAGCACGATTGTCACAGCACGATTGTCGCGCAAGATTTTGGGAGCACCGCATGCATCAGCGCATCATCAATATCGCCGACCTGGAGCTGCAATCAGTCGGTCCGGACAGGGCGCCGCATGGCGAAGCGACTGGGCGCTACGATATCCGCTGGAGTGAAATTGCCAGTCGAATCGGCGCGCGCAAACTCGGCTACAACCTCACGGTGGTGGCCCCCGGCAAGTGCAACTGCCCCTTCCACAACCACTACGCCGAAGAGGAAATGTTCTTTATCCTGGAAGGAAGCGGCGAGCTGCGTTATGGCGACAGCGCGCCACTCACTGCACGCCGGTGACTTCATCGCCTGTCCGACCGGCGGCCCGGAAACCGCACACCAGATCATTAACACCGGCGACGTCGAACTGCGCTATCTGGCGGTGAGCACCATGGCTCCGATTGAAATTTGCGACTATCCAGACTCGGGCAAATTCGGCGTGTACGCCAAGTTTGGTCGGAATTCAGACGGCAAACCGCAGCGGCTACGCTATCTTGGCCGCCACGAAGATTCACGCGACTACTGGGAAGGCGAATGATGTTCACGCGCGTCCTGATCGCCAATCGTGGCGAAATCGCCTGCCGCATCCTGCGGACGTGCCGACGTCTCGGAATTCATACGATCGCGGTGTATTCGGAAGCCGATGCAACGGCGCAGCATGTGCGTCTGGCCGACGAAGCCTGGCCGATCGGCGGCCCGCGACCGGCTGATTCGTATCTGCGCGGCGACGTGATTCTTGAAGTCGCGAAGAAAAGCGGCGCGCAGGCAATTCATCCCGGTTACGGTTTTCTGTCTGAAAACGCGGATTTCGCCGAAGCGGTTGAGCAAGCAGGCATCGTCTTCATCGGTCCATCGGCCAATTCGATGCGCAAGATGGGATCGAAAGCCGGCGCGAAGGAACTGATGGCGAGCCACGGCGTGCCGGTCGTTCCCGGCTACACCGGCGAAAATCAGGATGCCGCTCTGCTGCGCGCGAAGCGCAGCGCGTTGGCTTTCCGCTGATGATCAAGGCAGCTTACGGCGGCGGTGGCAAGGGCATGCGCATCGTGCGCAAAGCCGAGGAATTCGCTTCAGCGCTGGAATCGTGCCAGCGCGAAGCGAAGAATGCCTTCGGTCGCGATCGCGTCCTGCTCGAACGCTACATCGAAACGCCACGGCATATCGAATTCCAGATCTTCGGCGACAAGCATGGCAACGCGATTCACTTGAACGAGCGCGAATGCTCGGCGCAACGCCGCTACCAGAAAGTACTTGAAGAAACGCCCTCGCCTTTTCTCACGCCGGACATGCGCACGCGCATGGGCGAAGCCGCCATCGCTGCGGCGCGCGCGCTGGACTATGTGAACGCCGGCACGGTCGAATTCATTGTCGGCCCGCAAGGTGATTTCTATTTCATGGAAATCAACACGCGCCTGCAGGTTGAGCATCCGGTTACCGAGATGGTGCTGCATCTGGATCTGGTCGAACTGCAGCTGCGCGTTGCCGCGGGCGAGGCATTGCCAGGTTCGCTGATCCGCAACAAATCCGTGCCGGCCGATGGCCACGCGATCGAACTGAGACTGTACGCTGAAGATCCGCAAGCCGGCTTCCTGCCGTGCTCGGGAAAATTGCAGCGTTTGCAACTTCCGCGGCAAAGTGCACATGTGCGCATCGACGCCGGCGTGATCGAAGGCGATACGGTGACGATCTTCTACGATCCGATGATTGCCAAATTGATCGCGTGGGATCGCACGCGCAGCCAAGCCCTGCAACGCATGCGCGATGCGCTGGCGCAATGCGAGATTGCCGGGCCGAAATCGAATATCGACTTCCTCGAACGTCTAGTGCGGCATCCGGCCGTGATCGAAGGCCGCATCGATACGGGCTATCTTGACCGACATCTGGAAGAATTCCTCCCGGCCGACGCCGCTCCGGATACTTCAACGCTGTTCGCCGCGGCAACCGCCGTGTTGCTTGGCGAGGAAGTGTACGCGCTGTCGGCGGCACGCACTGTGGAGGATCCGCATTCGCCGTGGTCACGGGCCGACGCTTGGCGGCTTGGCCATCCCGGCAAACGCATTGTCTGCTTTGCACACGCAGGACAACGCATCGAAATCGACGCGCACGGCGCTGCCGGTGACTACGTGTTGACGGATGGACAGACGCAATGCGAGGTTGCCAACGCGCAGTTGTGCGATGACGTGCTGAGTGTCTCGTTCGATGGCATTACACACAGGTTTCATGCCCGTGTCGATGACGATGCCGTGCTGTTGCACGATGGCGATCAGCGCCGGCGCCTGACGCGTATCGGCGCGTTTGCCTACTCGCAATCGGCGCGCGTGGCGGGCGACCGCGTCGTCGCGCCGATGCCCGGCCGCATCGTGCTGGTCAAGACGAAAAACGGCGACAAGGTAGCGGAAGGCCAGGAACTCATTGTCATGGAAGCGATGAAGATGGAACTGACCTTGCGCGCGCCGCGTGCCACCACGATTATCGAGTTGCGCGCCAGCGCCGGTGAGTTTGTCGATGCCGATACCGTGCTGGTGCGTTTCGGCGAACCGGCTTGAATTCACGCTACCTAGATACAGATCATTCGCATGAACAGCGTTCCCAGCCATGTACGTATTGTCGAAGTCGGCGCACGCGACGGCTTGCAGAATGAAAAAACCATTGTGGCGACGCCGGTCAAGGTTGAACTGATCGACCGGCTTTCCGACTGCGGCCTGCAAACGATCGAGGCGACGAGCTTCGTCAGCCCGAAATGGATTCCTCAACTGGCAGACGCTGCGGAAGTCTATACGGCCATAAAGAAAAAACCGGGTGTACGTTATCCCGTGCTGGTGCCTAACCTGCAGGGTTACGAGCGCGCACGCGCCGTGGGCGCGACGGAAATCGCCGTGTTTACCGCAGCCAGCGAAGCTTTCAATCGCAAGAACGTCAACGCCTCGATCGATGAATCCATCGAACGCTTTGTGCCTGTGCTGGAACGCGCAAAGGTGGATCATGTGGCGGTCCGCGGTTATGTCTCGACCGTGCTCGGCTGTCCTTACCAAGGCGAAGTCCCGGTCGCTGACGTTGTGCGCGTGGCCAGGCGTCTGCACAAACTGGGCTGCTACGAAATCTCCCTCGGAGATACCATCGGTATCGGCACGCCAGGCAAGGCGCGCGACATGCTGGCGGCCGTCGCACAGCAGGTGCCAATGACCGCACTTGCCGTGCATTTCCATGACACGCGCGGACAGGCGCTCGCCAACATCCTGGCCTGCCTGGAACTCGGCGTCGCCGTCGTCGATGCTTCGGTTTCCGGCGCCGGTGGCTGCCCCTACGCACGCGGCGCAACCGGCAACGTCGCCACCGAGGACGTCGCCTACATGCTGCACGGCATGGGTATTTCCACAGGTATAAATATGGACAAGTTGATCGGCACCGGGCGCTGGCTCAGTGAACAATTGGGGCGCACGAACAACAGCAAGGTGGGTCTGGCGGTTGCGTGATGCGGATTCATGCGCCACGCCAACCACCAGTGCACTCAGTTACATCGCAATAATCCAGACACCCTGCAATCACGGAACTCATCGCCTTGCCCGCCCGAATCGCTCCCAATCAATCCCGCGGTTATCTCATCGGCATCGGCACTGCAGTGCGCATCGAAGCCGCGAGCGGAATTTATCGCCGGCTGGGGGCCATGCTCGGCCGACGACCGACGGTCGCTATCATAAGTGCGTTTACGACCGACGACTCGACAACCGAAGAACTCGACACGATTCTGCTGGCCCAGGGTGCCGGGCAAATCCAGCGGTTCGCACTCGGCAATCGTGGCGACAGCGAAAAGCCTGCCACGCTCGCCGCAGTCGAACGCGCCGAACTGACCCTGCTGTGCGCGGATCAACCCCTGCGCCTGTCGACCTTGCTTGGCGGCACGCCACTGGCCCGGCTGCTGCGCAAACGCAATGCCGATGGCATGGCCGTCGCCGGTGTCGCTGCGGGAGCCGCTATTCTCGCCGAGCATATGCTCGCCGGTGGCGCGCAAGGACCAACGCCGCGCATGGGCAGCGTCACCCTCGCGCCGGGACTGGGTTTGTCCAATCGCGTCGTGATCGATCAAGGCGGAGCCAGTGCTGACCGTCTCGGACGACTGTTGGGCGCGCTGGCGCTGAATCCATTTGCACTGGGCGTTGGCATCGACCCGGATACTGCCGCATTCATCGGTCCGGACAATGTCATGGAGGTCGTCGGCCACGGTGGCATTACCGTCATCGACCCCGCGGACATTGGCCATTCCAACGTCGCCGACGCCCATCCCAGCGGGCCAATCAGCATCACCAATCTTCGCGTACATGTGCTGGTGCACGGCTCACGCTACGATCTGGACTTCCGTCGCCCCTTGTAAGCGACCGCCAATATTTTTATACAATGCAACAGCAAAATTTTCTGATCCGCCCGATCACCATTGCGGACAACGCAGCCGTCGCGCAGATCATCCGCGCCGTGATGCCGGAATTCGGAGCCGATGGACCAGGTTTCGCCATCCACGATGCTGAAGTCGATCATATAGCCGAAGCCTATTCGCTGACCGGTTGCGCCTATTTCGTCGTGACCTTGGATGATCGCGTGCTGGGTGGTGGCGGCGTCGCGCCTCTGGGCGGCGGCGATGCCGGCATCTGCGAGTTGCGCAAAATGTACTTTTTGCCCGAACTGCGCGGACACGGCGCTGGTGCAGCCCTGATTGAGTTGTGCCTCGAAGCCGCACGCGCACTCGGCTATCGCGCCTGCTACCTGGAAACGCTCACGGGTATGGACGCTGCGCAGGCGCTGTACGAACGCAGCGGCTTCCGCCGCATTCCGGCAGCGCTTGGCAATACCGGCCATTTCAGCTGCGACCGCTTCTATCTGCGCGACCTGTAGAAACCGTGCCCGCTGCCGTCATTGCGCGAGTTCCGCTACAATGCGCGCCCCGCCGTTTTTGCGATCGTCCGTGATCGCGAAGATCAAAAAGCGGGCATCCTGTCCACACCTTTCATAAAGGCACTTCATGCAACTGAATCAAGTCAAGGCCGTGGTCACCGGCGGCGTATCCGGACTCGGTTTTGCCGTTGCCAGGCACCTGGTCGCACACGGCGCGAAGGTCGTCTTGCTCGATATCAACGATGAAAAAGGCGCAGCGGCAGTCGCCGAACTCGGTGCCGGCGCCAGTTATCAACGCACCGATGTTACGTCCGAAGACGGCGTCACCACGGCGTTGAAGCAGGCTGCCAGAAACATGGGCGGGCTCACCGTTGCGATGAACTGCGCCGGCATCCTTGGCGCCGGGCGCGTGCTCGGCAAGGAAGGACCGATGCCGCTGAAGAGTTTTCAGACCACCGTGATGGTGAACCTGATCGGCAGCTTCAACGTCGCCAAGGCCGCGGCCGACCTGATGCAGGCCAACGCGCCAGGTGAGGACGGAGAACGCGGCGTGATCGTGAACACCGCATCCATCGCCGCCTATGAAGGCCAGATCGGTCAAGCCGCGTATTCCGCATCGAAGGGCGGCATCGTCGGCATGACCCTGCCGATGGCCCGTGAATTCGCCCGTATCGGCGTGCGTGTGATGACGGTCGCCCCCGGCGTTTTTCACACACCGATGGTCGATGGCATGCCACAAGCGGTATACGATTCACTTTGTGCACAAGTACCCTACCCGTCGCGGCTGGGTACGCCTGAGGAATTCGCCAGCACCGTGGCGTTTATCCTTGAAAACCGTTACCTCAATGGCAGCGTGATCCGCGTCGATGGCGCCATCCGGTTGGCACCAAAATGAAGGCATCCGATATCAAGAAGGGCAACGTCGTCGAACACAACGGCAAGGTCTGGCAGATCCGCGACATCGATCGCAGCTCGCCGACCGCACGCGGCGGCAACGTAACTTTCCGTTTCACCCTGTACAGCGTTCCGGGCGGGCAGAAGCTCGATTTGTCGCTGCGCGCTGACGACGAATTGAAGGAAACCGAAGTGACCCGGCGCGCGGTCAACTATTCCTATCTGGACGGCGATACCTTCGTCTTCATGGACGCCGAGGACTACACCCAGTATCTGCTCGGCCGCGGTGCCGTCGGCGAAGCCTCTGGCTACATTGCCGATGGTCTCGAAGGCTGTTACGTGCAGTTGATCGACGACCAGCCGGTGGCGCTGCAACTGCCGCCGACGGTCACGCTTGAAGTCGTCGATACCGCGCCGGAACTCAAGGGAGCAACCGCGACCAAACGTCCCAAACCCGCCAAGCTCAATACCGGGATCGAGATTCAGGTGCCGGAATATGTAACGACCGGCGAGAAGATTCTCGTCAGCACCGTGACCGGGGAATTCTCCGGCAGAGCCTGATCGACGGTTGCCCATCGGCACTCCCTCGCGTATGTTAGCCGCGGCCACCGCGCCGGATCGGCACAGCGGCACAAAACAACGGCACAGCATTCCCGAGTGGATTGTCATGTGACGGCGACGACACAACACCGGGGAGGGTTGCAATGATTTTTTGGCGCGTCAAACCGCTGGACCAGATTCTCGCAACAGCCGAGAAGAAATCGCTCAAGCGTCAGTTGGGCCCGATCCAGTTGACCCTGCTCGGCATCGGCGCGGTGATCGGCACCGGCATTTTCGTGCTGACCGCAGAAGCCGGCCAGAAAGCCGGTCCCGGAATGATGCTTGCGTTCGTGATCGCCGCCGTGGTCTGCGCGCTTGCGGCGCTGGCCTACGCGGAACTCGCCGCGATGCTGCCGGTTTCCGGTTCCGCTTACACCTACACGTACGGCGTGCTCGGCGAATTTCTGGCGTGGATTGTCGGCTGGGCGCTAGGGCTGGAATACGCCATCGGCGCGGCTACCGTCTGCGTCGGCTGGTCCGGATACATGAACGGACTTCTAGCCAATACTGATCTGTTTGGTTTGATTGCGCCTGGGGCCCTCGCCTTACCCGAGTATTTACGAACTGGCCCGTTTACCGGCGGTGCGATCAATTTACTGGCCTTGTTGATCGGGCTCGCAGTCACCGTGTTGCTCGCGATCGGAACATCGAAAAGCGCTCGGGTGAATGCGGTTCTGGTTGCCATCAAGATCATTGCGCTGACGATGTTCATCGTCATCGCGCTGCCGGCTGTAAACAGCACCAATTTCGAACCGTTCCTGCCCGGTGGCTGGGGCAACCCGACGGGTGGCGTTGGCGTGCTTGGCGCGGCCGCGTCGATCTTCTTTGCCTATGTGGGTTTCGACGCTGTATCGACAGCGGCGGAAGAAACCAAGAATCCGCAGCGCAATATTCCGATCGGCCTGATCGGCTCACTGGTGATTTGCACGATCTTCTATCTTTTGGTCGGCTACGGTGCTGCGGGTTCCGTAGGTGTTCAGCCAATGCTCGGCGCCGATGGCCTGCCGCTTGATCCGGGAACACCAGCTATGGCGGCCGCCTGTGCCGGATCGCATGCACTGGTCTGCAGCAAGGAACCGCTAGCTCAGGTATTGCGTACGCTCGGGCATCCACTGCTCGGAAACTCGATCGGCATTGCCGCGATTCTCGCGCTGCCATCGGTCATCCTGATGATGATGTTCGGACAGACGCGCATTTTCTTTACGATGTCACGCGATGGCCTGCTACCAGACGTGTTGTCCAAAGTGCATCCAAAATTCCACACGCCACATGTGATCACGATCATCACTGGCGTCGTTGTGGCCTCGTGCTCGGCACTGTTTCCGGTCGGCAAGCTGGCCGATACATCAAATTCCGGCACCCTGCTGGCATTCGCAATGGTGGCGATCGGCGTGTTGATTCTGCGCAAACGGCAACCCGATCGTCCACGCCCCTTCCGCACTCCGATAGCCTGGGTGGTCTGTCCACTTGCCGTTGTCGGTTGTCTGTTGCTCTTCGTCAACCTGAGCATGTTTGCCAAGCTGTTTTTCGTTGGCTGGGCAGCCGTGGGTCTGGTCCTGTATGCGCTCTACGGCTATCGCCGTAGCCAGCTCGCACCGGCCAATCTCAGGTAATTGATGTGCATGCTGACATGCTGCAATACTGAATCAGGCCGGCGTTGAATCGCCGGCTTGAATTCTTTGCGATCCTCGTCGATCGCGCTCACAAGAAGAACCGGCCATCCTAGACCGGATTATCCGACAAGAATGCTTCCCATGATGCTCGATCGATTACTTGCCAAGAAAACCAATTTCTCCGACGCTGACGCCAGCGAAGGCCCCTGCCTCAAGCGCACGCTCGGCCCTTGGGGACTGACCGCGCTCGGCATCGGCGCCGTCATCGGCGGCGGCATCTTCGTCATCACCGGTCAGGCGGCTGCGGAACACGCGGGCCCGGCGATCATTCTTTCCTTCATTATCGCGGCGATCTGTTGCAGTTTTACCGCTTTATGCTATGCCGAATTCGCTACCCTGATCCCGATGTCGGGCAGTTCGTATTCCTACGCGTACGCGACGCTGGGCGAGTTGGTCGCCTGGTTTATCGGCTGGAACATGGTACTGGAATACGGCGTGTCGGCTTCCGCGGTAGCAGTAAGCTGGACTGGTTATTTCACCAGCCTGCTCGACAATATCTCCGGCCAGTTCGCGAGATGGGGCTTGCCGGTAAATCTGCACTTGCCCGAGGCACTGACCAATGCACCGCTCGGATTTGTGGACAATCATCTCGTTACCACAGGCGCATGGTTCAACTTGCCCGCAGTGGCAATCGTGCTCGCGCTGACCTGGTTGTGCTATGTCGGCATAAAGGAATCCAGCGGTGCAAATCTGGCAATGGTGATCCTGAAGGTATCGCTGATCGTGATCGTCATCATCGCCGGTTGGCATTACGTCAATCCTGATTTGTGGCATCCGTTCATTCCCGCAGCGCAAGGTCCGGAGAAATACGGTTGGGGCGGCATCATGCGTGCCGCGACCCTGGTGTTTTTCGCCTACATCGGCTTTGAGGCAACTTCGACGGCCGCACAAGAAGCCAAGAATCCGCAGCGTGACCTGCCCATCGGCACACTGGCGTCATTGGCCATTTGTACCGTTTTATACATCGGCATGGCCGCTGTGCTAACCGGCCTGCTGCCGTTCGACCAACTCGGCACGGCCGAGCCAGTCGTGACTGCGGTGAAGGCGCATCCGGAACTGGGCTGGTTGCGCTGGCTGGTCGAAATCGGCGCATTGATCGGCCTGTCGTCAGTAATCTTGGTCATGATCATCGCGCAGCCGCGCATCTTCATGATCATGGGCCGCGACGGCATGTTGCCGCCGGTATTCGCGAAGATTCACCCGCGCTATTGCACACCACACATCAACACCGTGATCACCGGCATCGGCATCGCGGTGCTGGCCGCAGTGTTTCCACTCGACATTCTCGGCGATCTCGTCTCGATGGGAACCTTGATCGCCTTCTGTGCGGTTTGTATCGGCGTCATGATCCTGCGGCGCACGCGGCCTGAGTTGCCCCGTACCTTCCGCGTGCCGTGGGCACCCGTGACCTGCGTGTTGGGCGTGTTGAGCTGTTTGATGCTGCTGTACTGGGAAAACTGGTACAACTGGACCCTGATGGGCTTGTGGACGGTGATCGGCTTCGCCATCTATTTCGGCTACGGCTACCGTCACAGCAAGCTGCGGAGTGCGATACCGGCTGTCCAGACAGGTCGATAACAGGTTAGATTATCAGTATAACAAGCTGAAAATACGAACAATATTTCCGCCTCTTCCATATCGCCGCAAGTCTGGTAGGCTTGACCCATCTGCGGCGTTGTGTGGTTTTCAACCTCTGGCGCCGTCGGATATTCCAGTTTGAGATTCGGGCGCGTCCAGGCGTTGCAGCTCCTCCGTCTGGGCGCGCTCGATCACCTCCTTGGATTCCAGAGCACCGTTTGATCCCGCACGCTCAAGAAGTTCCGGCGATAAACTTTTTTTAGCTTGTGCGCCCAGCTCTTTGAGACGCTGCACTTGCAGCAAGACGCTTCCGCGGCCACCCTCAGTCAATCTACGCAAAAGTCCGCCATGCGCGTCCTTGGCACGATCGAGCTTGTCGCCGACGTCCTGGATACCCTCGACCAATAACGCGAAATTGTCATGCAACAGTGCCGCCGCCTTCGAGAATTCGAGCGCGTTGACGCTACGCTGCTGCAAGCGCCACAAATGCCCAACTGTTTGCAGTGTGGCCAGCAACGTGCTCGGGCTGACCAGAGAAACTTTCTTCGCCAGCGCATATCCGTATAAGCCATCATCTGTGCGCACCGCTTCAACGAACGCGGCTTCAATTGGCACGAACATCAGAACAAAATCCAAGGTTCGCAATCCTGGGAGACTGCAGTAATCCTTGCCCGATAATCCGTCGACATGTCTACGCACAGACGTCAGATGCTCGCGCAGTGCTGCGCTTCGCTCGTCATCGTTCGTCGCTGAAACGTAACGATTCCAACCGACCAAGGATACTTTCGAGTCAATGACGATATCTTTTTCGTCTGGCAGACGAACAATCACGTCAGGGTGTTGTTGTCGGCCACCTTCGGAAGTAGAGAAACCACGCTGTGTTTCGTATTGTCGCCCTTCCTGCAAGCCGGCCATTTCCAGTAAACGCGCGAGAATGACCTCGCCCCACGTTCCGCGCGCCTTGCTATCGGATTTCAGCGCATGCGTGAGATTAATAGCATCTTCGCTGATGCGCTGATTGAGATTCTTCAATGAATCGATTTCGACTTTCAGCAGCTGACGCTCGCGACTTTCCTTGTCGTAAACCTCAGCGACGGTCTTGCGAAAATCACCCAATTGCTCACGCAATGGGTTGAGCAACGTGCCGAGATTCGTCTGATTTTGTTCCGCGAATTTCCTGCTGTTCGTATCCAAGGCATCGCCGGCTAACACCTTGAATCTGGCCTCGTCCTCTTCGCGCAAACGTTCAAGCGACAACTGGCTCTGTTTCTGTTCGTCCAAACGCGTCGCCGTTTCTGTCAAGCGTTGCTCAGCACGCTGACAGGCCTCGTTCCAATGCTTCACGTCTGCACGCGCCGTGGCAAGATCACTCTCAGCCTGCATCAATCGCTCCAGACGCCCGGCCAGCGTCGCGCGCTCACTGGTAAGTTCAACCACGCGCTCGCGATGCTCGTTCAGGGCGCTTTCGGCATTGGCTTGGCTGTCCTCCAACCGGCGCATGGACTCCACAAAGGTGGCTTGCAGCGCCCGCATCCTGGCACGAGCGTACAGCCACGCCAACGCTGCCCCCAGCGCGAACGCGACCACGCAACCCAGCATCATGTTGTTCGGAATATTCGGCACGTCTTTTCCATTCGCCCAGCAAACTACGTCCAATTGTGACAGGGCAGCATCTCAATTGGCGAGACTGGTAGACGCACAACATTCCTGAATCAGGCGAGTCAGAATTCGGCACACCCTGTCAAGCCTGCAAAATGTGCACGCATAGCCGTTTTTCGGCCAGAATAGGCGTGGCCGCTTCTGGAACAAGCGGTTGTGGCGATTTACTGGTGCGTTTGTTGCAAGCTTTGCATGTATGGCCCGTATTCACGTTGCCAAAGCGTGGATACGGTACGATCACGGCAGGACTGAAGATCGCTGGGTACCGGCATGAACGACAATTTCATCGAGGGTGTCCAGGATAAAACCGCTCGCGGGCTGCGAGCAATCCTGACTGCTCAGGCCAATGTGCGATTGTACGTCGCGATTCCTGTCATTCTTTGCGAACTCGTACTGATGCACGCGGCGCCAGCCGGCATTCCGGGGTGGTTTGCTGCACTTGCTGGAAGTTACTGCATCTATGCCTTGACGCCATATCTGCTGATACGTGGCGGGTCGCATGCATCGCTCCTGCGGCTGCTGATCGCATCAGCGGTTTTCGACCCCGTGGTGTTGACCGTCTGGATCGCACTGACCAACGAATATGGCAGCCTGATCGCCGGATTTTATCTGTTTACCATGCTCGGATTCGGCTTCCGCACCGGGCGGCCATTGATGCATCTGTGCCAGATCGCCTCGATTATCGGCTTCGCGGCCGTGCTGATTTGCAGCCCCTATTGGCAACAGCACAGCGTTTTCTGGATAGCGTTGCTCGTGCCGATGATCGTTGTTCCGATGTATGCCGGAATCCTGATCAAGTCGTTACGCGCATCGCGCGAGCGCGCCGAACTGGAAAGCCGCGGCAAATCGGAATTGCTGGCAAAGGTAAGCCACGAGCTGCGAACGCCACTGACGGGCATCGTCGCCGCCACCGAGCTTCTCGCCATCGAATCCAGCAACAACAGTGCGGTCGCGCGTCGAGCGGAGACGATCCTGACGCTTTCCGACGGCCTGCTGTGCGAAATCAACGATCTGCTCGACGAGGCCAAGTATGCTGCAGCAACCCTCGCGCTGGAACACGTGCCAGTCGATCTGAATCACGAATTCGATACACTGCGTAATACCTTCGAACCGCTGGCCGCCAAGAAGAATCTGGCCTTTCGCGCCACCATCGATCCCGCCATCAACGGCTTCGTCAGTACCGATCCGCATCATCTCGCACGGATCATGACCAATCTGGCTGGTAATGCGATCAAGTTTACCGAGGCGGGAAGTGTAACGCTCGCCATCAATCTCCTCGAGCAAACGGTCATCGACTACAGACTGCGATTCAGCGTTGCAGACACTGGAATCGGCATACCGGATTCGTTTCTGGCAAAAATGTTCGAGCCTTTCGCGCAAGTCGAGCAAGGAACGCAACGCCGCTATGGTGGCACCGGACTGGGACTGGCCCTGTCAAAGAAGATTGTGGAACAGTTGGGCGGCGAACTTCGTTTCGAGCGCGCCGGTGCCAAGGGAAGCCGTTTCTGGTTCGATCTCACCTTGGCGCGAACCGTCGCTCCCGCCTCTGAAACACACGCCAAACCCCAGGCAGAAATCGTTTCGCCCAAGCGCATTCTGCTAGTGGAGGACAACGCAACCAATCTGCTGCTGACTCAGGAGTTGCTGAAAATCGACCAGCATCAAGTCACGCTATGCGATAGTGGTATCGGCGCCCTTGAGCTTCTGGCCAAGCACGACTTTGACCTGATCTTGCTTGATTACAATCTTGGCGACATGGATGGTGTGCGTCTGCTGCAAACCTACCGTTTCGGACAGCCACGCCCGGCGCCGGCCCTGTTCATCACGGCCGATGCAACTGCGCAGACGGCCACGCGCCTGATAGAGGCCGGCAGCGCCGGAATCCTCTACAAACCGGTAAAACTGGCTGCCATTCGCAATGCCTTGGCGCAGATTCACTATCCCGCGACCGGAACGGCACCATCTGCTTCCGCAAGACCAGCTGCCGCTGAGGCAGGCCGAACCGAGCGGCCGACGCTGAAGGTTGTCCCTATCAGCCCGCTGGATCACAAAGTTCTTGATGAACTGCGCAACGTAAGCACTCAACATGGCTTCCTGCCCATGCTTCTGTCGCACGCCGATGATGACATCACGCGGTGCAGCCAGCAGCTGGTCGAGGCGCTTTCTGACAAAACGTATGCGGCGATCCCCAATATCGCCCACGCGCTCAAGGGCGTCTGTGCCAATATCGGCGCGATCCGTCTGGCAACCTTGGCCAGCACCTTGATGAACCTGTCCAGCGATGAGCTGGATTCCTCGCGCGAACGTCTGGGTATCGACATTCGCGAATCCTCGCAGGCTACCCTGCTGGCTCTGAGAAAGGTCGTCGCCGAAACCGGGCAGGCATCAGCCCGCCTTCCGGGCTTGCTGCATCTGGATTAGCATGTCCATTACCCTGAGATCGTCCTCGGCGAGTACCATCGCAGCCTCTACCCATTCATCGACAACCGTCCGCAGTTCGTCATAGTTTAATGGCGCAAGGCGCTGCCGCCCGCGTTGCAGGCTCAGTCGTGTCAAGCGGCGTTTCGCGTGCGTCGCAATGAACTTTTCGACCGCCGCTATACCGTGCCCTGTCGGACAGATTTCGTCGATGATGCCCATGTCCATCAACTCGGCCGCAGAATAAATTTTTCCATTGATCATCATGCGTTCGGCTTGATAGACGCCAACGCGCCGGGCCAGCAGACTCATGCCGCCAGTGCACGGAAACAGGCCGAACAGGATTTCAGGAAAACCGAACTCGCTGTGCTCTTCGGCAATCAGGTAATCGCAGGCGAGCGTGGCTTCGAAGCCACCGCCGAGAGCGCGTCCCTGAACCAGAGCAATGGACGTGGCCTGCGCGTTCAACTGCGTTGACCAGTCGTAAACCATGTCGACACAGGACATCGAGTAATTGCGCAGCGCGGCGGCATCCTTCTGCCGGATGCATTCACGGAAATGTCCAAGATCGCCGCCGAGGCTGAAATATTCCGGATGGGCGGACTTCAGCACCACATAATGAACCGGATGCAGTTGGCCGTTCGACACCCAACTGCCACGAGTGGCATTCATGCCTTGTTGCACTGCGTGCAGATCATGCAGAAGATCGAGTGAAAAATTCTGGCTGTGCCCCGGGGATTGAGACATATTTACCCAAAGCGTATTGTGTTGATTGCTTCGGAAAGTTGTCGCTACGCGGGAAGGTTGTAGCGGGGTGACATATTCGACGGCAGCCATGGCGCTTTCCTCAATTCGCAACCACAAGGTCGTGGCGTTCGGATTGTAGCTCCGGCGCGATCAGGAAAGCGCCTGCCTGGTTGGCAAATTGGATACTGCCGAAACAATGAGGGCAACATTTGTGCCACCGAAGCCGGCCGAGAACGAAAGCGCATGGCGCAGTGAATGCTCGAACACCGGTGTATTGGCAACGTGGTTCAGCGCACAGGCCGGGTCGATCTCATCCAGATGCGCAGTGGCAGGCAGGAAGGACTGGTTGACAGCTAGGACTGCCTCCATCAATTCCAGCACGCTGGCGGCACCGAGCAAATGGCCGTGGATGGCTTTGGTCGAACTCACGGGCACGTTGTCGAAGACTACGTTGATTGCGTTCGCTTCGATGGGATCACCTCCGGGCGTTGCCGTGGCGTGCGCATTGATGTAACCGATGTCCACCGGATCCAGTGCCGCATCCGCTAGCGCGGCTCGCAAGGCCGCGACTTGGCCGTCGGCCTTGGGTGATCCGATATGGTAACCATCGGAGGCGATGCCGTAACCGCTGAGTGCACAATAGCAGGTGGCGCCGCGCCGAATTGCGTGTTCGCGCGATTCGAGCATCATGAATGCCGCACCCTCGCCGAGGACCAGCCCGGTTCTGTCTTTTGAGAACGGGCGGCAGCTTCGCCCGACATCGGTCGGATCCGGGTCTGCCAGCGCACG
The DNA here is from genome assembly GCA_963804695.1 of uncultured Gammaproteobacteria bacterium. Taxonomy (GTDB): domain Bacteria; phylum Pseudomonadota; class Gammaproteobacteria; order Xanthomonadales; family Rhodanobacteraceae; genus Rudaea. Next base: position 642,711 of record CAWDRH010000003.1, on the reverse strand, counting down.
CAGGCCGCCCCACAGCCCCATGAAGGTCGGAATCAGTGCTGCTTCAGCGCCGCCAACGAGCGCAACGTCCAGATAGCCGTGACGAATCGCTCGCAAGCCATCACCGATAGCAGAACCGGAGGAAGTGCACGCACTGCTATGCGTCATCACCGGCCCCAGAATCTGGTGCCGAATGGAAATCTGGGCCGCCGCCGCGTTAAGCATGCATGCCATGATGGTGTAGGGCTTTGCCAGCTGCTTGTGTTCGACGCAGAACTGTCTTACCCAGTCATGCTCGACCGCGACTCCGCCGCCAACCGAACCATAGAAAAGGCCGGCACGCTGCCCATAATCCGAAAACTGTTCGAATCCCGCATCGAATACCGCCTGCCGCGCAGCCAGTATGGCGATCTGACTGCAACGGTCGAGATACGGCAATTCCAGCTTGGTGAAATTGCCCGAGAAATCCCGATCGATCAAACCCGCTGGCAGTTGCTTCGTCAGCAGTGGTGAATCCCAAAGCCGAATTCCCGAGTGATTGGTTTGCAGACTCTCCAATAGTTCCGGAACCGAGAGACCGATGGGCGAGATGACACCGAGTCCGGTAATGACGACATCGCGATACTGCTCCACGATCAGCCTTTGGCGGCCATGTTCCGCTCGACAAGTTCGACAATATCGTAAAGCCGCGGGTTAGCGGGCATCGAAAGATCATGCAACTTGATGCCGAGGCGATCCTCCACTTCCAGCATGACATCGAGCAGCATGATCGAGTCGATGCCGAGGTCGCGCATCAACGGGTTCGCCGCCAACTTGTCCACAGGAACATCGAAACGTTCCGTCAAAAACTGTCCAACCAGGGTTTCGATGTGGGAGGAATCCAGATCGTTCGTCATTGCCTCAGATACATTCCAGTTGTAGATGTCATGTGGCGTAAGCGCCCCCAGTTTTACCATCGATGTTTTACTGCAAATACCATGCAGCCAGCGCGCGCTGGTAAGGTACAACGTGTAAAAGCCCCCATTATTGTGTCCCTGACGCTCGTCAGGATTGCAACTGCATCGGCGGCATCATGCGCGACTGCTCTATCATATGCACTTGCGTCATATCGCGAAACAGCGCTTCCACGCACGCCGGAGCGAACAGTTTGCCGTCTTGTTCGCGCACATAGGCGACGGCGTCTGCATGCGACCAAGCCGGTTTGTAAGGGCGCTCGGAGATCAATGCATCGAATACATCGGCCAGAGCGACAATACGCGCGGAAATCGGAATTTCCTCTCCGCGCAGCCCATGCGGATAACCGCTGCCGTCCCATCGCTCGTGATGGTACAACGCCGCCTCGGCCCCCAGTTGCACAAAACGACTTCGACTGTCACGCAGGATCTCGAAACCAATCTGCGGATGTTTGCGCATGACGGCAAACTCCTCTTCGGTCAATTTGCCGGGCTTTAGCAGGATAGCGTCCGGAATGCCGATTTTGCCGATGTCATGCAGCGGAGCGGCAAGCTCCAGATCGCGCGCAACGTGGTCCGGCAGATTCAAATTTTCTGCAATCAATCCGGCAAACCGGGCCATGCGCAGCAGGTGCAAGCCGGTGCCGTAATCGCGGAATTCGATCGCCTTGGCCAGACGGTAGAGCATCTCGCGCTCGCGCTCATCGACTTCGCGCAGTCCTTCGATTACCTGATATTCGAGCGAACGCGCGCGCTCTTTGACCGATTCGCCACGCTGGCGCAATGACAATAGATTCCGGCAACGCGCCTGCAGCTCGCGCGAGCGAATCGGCTTCACCTGGAAATCCATGACGCCTGCATCCAGCGCGGCCTGACGTATGGGCTCGTCACCGACCACACTGATCAGCACGATCGGCACGTCGCGTTTGGCCAGCGGTTGCCGGAAGCTGCGAGTGAACTCGAGCCCATCCATGCCGGGCATGCGATAGTCGAGCAGTAGCAGGTCGACGGTATTGTTCTCCGACCACCGCAGGGCGTCGATCGGATTCTCGAAATCGGCGACGGCAACGTCAGTCCCAATGCCCTCGGCCACGTTACGCAATAACGTGCGAGCGGATTGCTGGTCGTCGACTATCAGTACGTTCACGCTTCAATGATCTCTGCAAGGTGGCAAAAAAAGCGTCCATGCAGTACGACTGATCCGGCAAGTGTGGAGGACAACCACAACTTTTGGTCAAGCAAAGCGCGGCAACAACCACTTCTTGGCAGCCTACCACAACGCGGGAAAGATTCGGCTACGAAGGCGGATTTTACGTTATCCGGATAATCGACGCACGCTGCACGCTCAGTGTCGTAATCGCGAAAAAAGAGAACGCACTCGCACGCCGCAATCGACTGCGCGCTGACGCGGCCTCAGTTTTCTGGCCGCATATATGGAAACAGCAGCACATCCCGGATCGATGGCACATCCGCGAACAGCATCACCAGGCGATCGATGCCGACACCGAGGCCGCCGGTTGGTGGCAGACCATACTCCAGCGCACGGATGTAGTCGGCGTCAAAGTGCATGGCTTCGTCATCACCGGAATCCTTCGCCGCAACCTGAGCCTGAAAACGGGCAGCCTGATCTTCCGGGTCGTTGAGCTCCGAAAATCCGTTCGCCAGTTCCTTGCCGCCAACAAACAACTCGAAACGATCGGTAATGCCGGAATCGCCATCGCTCGCACGTGCCAGCGGCGACACTTCGGTCGGATACGCGGTAATGAAAGTCGGCTGGATCAGGCTGCCTTCCACGGTTTTTTCAAAAATCTCCAGCAACAACTTGCCCCATCCATAGTCCGGCTTTACCGGGATTTTCAGTCGCGCGCAATGCGTCCGCAAGACAGCGACATCGCGCAGTTCGCCCGCGGCAATCTCCGGATTGTGATGTTGCACGGCTTCGTCCAGGCGCCAGCGCCGGAACGGCGCACCGACATCGATCGCGCGCCCTTCCCACTCCAGTTGCGTCTTGCCCAAGGTGACTTGCGCGGTTTCGCGAATCAGGTCTTCGGTGAGATCCATGATCTGGCTGTAGGTGGCGTAGGCCTGATACAACTCGAGCATCGTGAACTCGGGATTGTGCCGCGTCGATACGCCCTCGTTGCGGAAATTGCGATTGATTTCATACACGCGTTCGATGCCGCCGACAACCAGGCGCTTCAGATACAACTCTGGCGCCACACGCAGGTACATGTCGATGTCCAGCGCATTGTGGTGCGTCACGAACGGCCGCGCCGTGGCGCCGCCCGGAATCGCATGCATCATCGGCGTCTCGACTTCCATGAAGCGGCGCTGCGGACTTTCGAGATAATCGCGGATGCAGCGGATCATGTGTGCGCGCAACGCGAACACGCGGCGTGTCTCCGGCGTGACAATCAAGTCGACGTAACGTTGGCGATAGCGCTGCTCGACATCGGCGAGTCCATGCCACTTGTCCGGCAACGGACGCAACGACTTCGTCAACAAACGCAATTTATCCACTTTTACCGAAAGCTCGCCGGTCTTGGTGCGCATCAACGCACCTTCCGCTCCGACGATGTCGCCCACGTCCCATGACTTGAACGCTTCGTACACGTCGCCCAATGCATTAGCTTGCACGAACAACTGGATGCGGCCGCTCATGTCCTGGATTTGCACGAAGCTGACCTTGCCCTGGCCGCGCTTGAGCATGATGCGACCCGCCACTTTGACGCGGCGCGCGATCGCTTCGATGGTGCCAGGATCCTTGCCGTCGAAGTCGGATTGCAAATCCGCAGCAAACGCATCCGGGCAAAAATCGTTCGGAAACGCGATACCTTTCCCGCGCAACGCCCGCAGTTTTTCGCGGCGTTCTGCGACGAGTTTGTTCTCATCTGGCTTGTTTTCGTCGAGTGGTTCAGTAACGTCAGTCATTTCTGCATTTTCCACAAAGTCATGCGTTGCGTTTTGCACCAGCTTCCAGCCCCGATTTCAGGCTGGCCTCGATGAATTCATCCAGATCGCCGTCGAGCACCTTCTGCGTGTCGGTACGTTCGATTCCCGTGCGCAGATCCTTGATCCGCGACTGATCCAGCACATAGTTGCGGATCTGGCTGCCCCAGCCGATGTCCGACTTGGTCGCTTCCACCGCGGCCTTTTCGGTGTTGCGCTTTTGAATCTCCATTTCGTAGAGCTTGGCCTTCAGCATTTTCATCGCGCGATCGCGGTTCGCATGCTGGCTGCGTTCGGTCTGGCAGGCGACGACGATGCCGCTGGGCACATGGGTAATGCGCACCGCCGACTCGGTCTTGTTGACATGTTGGCCGCCGGCGCCGGAGGAACGATAGACGTCCGTTTTCAGATCGGCCGGGTTGATCGTGATATCAATATCGTCATCGACTTCGGGGGACACGAAGATTGACGAGAAAGACGTATGGCGACGATTGTCGGAATCAAAGGGTGATTTGCGCACGAGACGGTGCACGCCGATCTCGGTCTTCAACCAGCCGTAGGCGTAATCGCCCTCAACGCGAAAGGTCGCGCTCTTGATTCCCGCCACTTCACCCGCGGAAACTTCCAGGAGTTCGGTTTTCCAGCCCCGGTTCTCGCACCAGCGCAGATACATGCGCAGCAGCATTTCCGCCCAGTCCTGCGCCTCGGTGCCGCCGGCGCCAGCCTGGACGTCAACGAAGGCGTTGTGCGAATCCATCCTGCCGGAAAACATGCGCTGGAATTCGAGCGCTTCGACGCGCGACGCCAGCATTTCAACATCCGCGGCCACTGCCTCGGCCGTACCGTCGTCATGTTCGGACTCGGCAAGTTGCAGCAACTCGTTTGCGCCACCCAAGCTGTCGTTCAGACTGCGGATGCCATTGACGATCTTGTCCAGCATCGCGCGCTCCTTGCCCAGTTGCTGGGCGCGCTCCGGGTTGTCCCAGATGTTCGGATTCTCGAGTTCGCGGCTTACTTCCTCGAGCCGTTCACGCTTGCTGTCGTAGTCAAAGATACCCCCTAAGCGACGCGACGCGCGCCGAAAGGTCGCTGATACGTGTGCGAATTGGATTGGTTTCGATCATGGCGATGGAATGGCCGTACAAAAAGATTGCACATGGTAGCAAAACCGTCATTCACCCGCTTGCCTCGATGTGCCGCAACAACAGTTGCAATTTATACCTCCCCTGCCATTCGTTCACGTCCAGGCCGAATACGGCGTGGACGTGGGTGGGCGGCGGCACACCAGCGTATGCGTTGAACAGTATCGCCTCCAGCGGCTCCGCAAGACCTTCGCGACGCAACACAAAACGCAGATGCTTCTCGCCCACGACACGCCATGACTCGACCTCGAACACGCCGTCGAACAATGGCTCGGCGAAACCCTGGCCCCAGGGCCCGGCGTAGCGCAGTTGCGTCGCCAGATCGAGCGAAAAATCGGCGGGTTCAAGCTCGCCGTCGGTCAGCACGATGGCATCCAGGATTTCCGGCGTCAGGCGCTCGCGTGCCACGGCATCGAACGCGGCAGCAAACTTTTCGATATCGCCACGGTGCAAGGTCAACCCTGCCGCCATTGCATGGCCACCAAAACGGCGTAGCAGCCCTGGATGCCGCACGTCTATCTCGGCCAGGGCATCGCGCAGATGGAAACCGGCGATCGAACGGCCCGACGCTTTTACCTCATCATTGTCTTTGCAATCGCCCTTATCGCGAGAGTCAAAAAGCGGCGATCCATCGCCGCACTTTCCAATACCTGCCGGCGCACACGCGATCACTGGACGATGCAGCGTTTCCTTCAGCTTCGAAGCAACCAGACCGACCACGCCGTGATGCCAGCCGGGATCGAAAAGCACCAAACCATGCGTCAGACTCTGCCTGGAATGCTCCAGAGTCCACTTGTGTACTTCTGCCTGGGCCTGCTCGACCATTCCGGCCTGCAACTCGCGACGTTCGGAGTTAATTGCAGACAGGGTCTCCGCCAACTCGTGCGCCCGGGCGATATCGTCGGTCAACAGGCATTCGATGCCAAGACTCATATCTTGCAGACGCCCGGCCGCGTTGATCCGCGGCGCGACGACGAAGCCGAGATCACTCGCCACCAAGGTTGCAGGATCGCGCCGGCCAGTCTCGATCAGGGCGACGATGCCTGCGCAGGCTCGCCCCGCGCGAATGCGTTTCAGGCCGGCAGCGACGAGGATGCGATTGTTGCGATCCAGTGCGACCAGATCCGCGACGGTGCCCAGCGCCACCAGATCAAGCAAACTGGCGAGGTCGGGTTCCGGAATTCCAGATTGCGAAAACCAGTCGTGTTCACGCAAACGCGTGCGAACGGCGAGCAGCAGATAGAACATCACGCCGACGCCAGCCAGCGCCTTGCTGGGAAAGTCTTTATTCAAGCGCGCGTCCTGAATGCAGCGTTCACAAGCCGTGCTTGCGTGCGCGCACATTTTTATATCAACGAGATTTGGGTTCACGATCGCATCGGCGTCAGGCAAAGTTTCGCCGGCCAGATGATGATCGGTCACGATCACTTGCATGCCGTGGGCTTTTGCGGCGGCAACGCCGGCGTGTGCGGCAATGCCATTGTCGACCGTGATCAGAAGTCCAGGCTGTTGCACAAGCAGCTCTTCGACCACCGGTGGGCTTAGCCCATAGCCATGGCGAAAACGGTTGGGCACCGCGTAGCCGACCTTGCGTGCGCCAAGCAAGCGCAGGCCACGCACGGCAACGGCTGTGCCGGTGGCGCCATCGGCGTCGAAGTCGCCAACCACCACGATGCGCAGCTTGTTGCGAATGGCCGCTTCCACCAGTTCGCAGGCGCGTTCAATTCCACCCAGCGCCTGTGGCGACAGCATCGCCGCCAGCCGGTGTTCGACTTCAGCAAACGCACGGACGCCACGTGCCGCATAAACCCGACGCAACACCGGATGTACCGAATCCGGCCAGTCCGAACCCGCGACCACAATTGGGCGGCGCTGAATGCGTGGCGATATCATTGCTTCGGCACGTTTCGCCGCCAGAAACGCCAGCGATGCACAGGCTTGACCCGCACGCGCTCACCACTGCCGAAGCGCAGATGAAGTTCCGTCAGCCGGCGACGTCGCAGCGCCCTGTCGAGCGGCGCGAACCAGTCGTACTCGAGTTCGGAGATGTCGTGCTCATTGGCCAGATCGAGCAACAGATTGTCCTTTGCTTGGATGCGATCGATGGCATCCGGCGAGGGATCGGCGACAGCAATTTTTGCCAACTGTGCAAGCGCCACTACCACCGTATCGTCGCTGAGCGAGCACGTATACGGCGCGCGCACCCAGTCCGGCAAGATGCCTGCGCCCCAAAACCACAGACTGTTGGCTGGCATGCGGCCATTGGCCACGCGTTGCTGGTTGAGCGGATGATTGTGCAGAATCACCTGCGCCTCCGTCAGCAGATGGCGCCACTGACGTGCGTTCTCGCCTTGCGGCAGATGCTGTATCAAGTCGTCGCCGAGCACTTCTTCTGGCGCAGCGAATTGAGGTAACTGCGCGCCAGTGGGACAACGCAGATACCAGCGCGTCGTTCTGAACGGTTCCAGCGGGAATCCGGCATCGCCGAACAACGGACGCAGGCTGCGCGCCAGTTCGGCGGTTTCCTCAGTGGATAAATCCACAGTTCCACAAGCGAGCATACGCACAGAGACCGCATCCGCGGCGACATAACAAGGATCCGCACGCAACCACAACGGTCCACGCGCATCAGCGGCGTCTAGGCTGCGAGTCAGCGCCGCGATGGGGATGGTTGCGCCAGTGAACTCGAAGCATGCGCGCAAAACGGCATCGCGCCCGGGCTTCGCCTCGGCCAGCCGATCACCACGGACGAGCCAGCGCGTCAGCGTCGGCATAGCTTGCAGGCGCTGCAGCGCTGGCAACAGCAAGGTCAGTGCGGGCATGATGACTTGGCAAATACGCCTGCTGCAGCGTTCACACCCCGTAGCGAACCGAAAGAACCTCGTAATGCCGGGTGCCATTCGGCGCCTGGAACTCGATACTGTCGCCCTCGCTCTTGCCGATCAGCGCACGCGCGAACGGCGAACTGACAGAAATCAAACGTTGTTTGATGTCGGCTTCGAGATCGCCGACGATTTGATAGCTGACATCCTCGCCGGAATCCTCATCGGTGAGGTCAACTGTCGCGCCGAACACGATCTTGCCGTTGTGATTCAGCCGAGCCACGTCAATCACCTCGGCGTAGCTCAAGGCACCTTCCAATTCCGCGATGCGGCCTTCAACGAAGCTCTGTTGCTCGCGCGCGGCGTGATATTCGGCATTTTCCTTCAAATCGCCATGCGCACGCGCTTCGGCGATGGCGGCGATGATGCGTGGCCGCTCCACACTTTTCAGTCGTTCAACTTCGGCACGCAGGCGTTCGGCGCCTTTGGCAGTCATGGGCGAGCGTTTCATGTCAGTTCCCTGTGCAATTCCTGCAAACTGTTGACCTCGCCGCTGGTGCGGAAATCCAGCGAGTGCAGCAGCGCGCGCGCGCCGGCAATGGTAGTGGAATAAGTGATGCGTTGTTGCAAAGCCTCGCGCCGGATCGAAAACGAATCGGCGATCGCCTGCTTGCCTTCGGTGGTATTGACGATAAACACGATCTCGCCGTTCTTGATCAAGTCGACGATATGCGGCCGGCCTTCCAGCACCTTGTTGATCCGCTCGCAGGCAATGCCATGCGCGGATAGAAATGCACAGGTACCGGATGTGGCGACAATATTGAATCCGCGCGCGAGCAAATCGCGGGCGACGGGCAGCAGACGTTGCTTGTCCGGATCGCGCACCGAAACGAACACCTTGCCGAGTTTCGGTGGCACGATATTCGCTGCTTCGTGCGCGCGCGCAAATGCAGCGCCGAAGCTGCGGCCTACACCCATGACCTCGCCGGTCGAGCGCATTTCCGGACCGAGGATCGGATCGACGTTGCTGAATTTCAGGAACGGAAAAATCGCCTCCTTGACCGAATAGTATTTCGGAATGATTTCCCGCGTCGCACCCTGCTCGGCCAGACTGCGCCCAACCATGCAGCGTGCGGCAATTTTCGCCAGCGCAACTCCCGTGGCCTTGGATACGAAGGGCACCGTGCGCGACGCGCGTGGATTGACTTCGAGCACGAAGATTGCCGCGTGACCTTCGGCATCGGTTTGGATCGCGAACTGCGTGTTCATCAAGCCAATGACCTTCAGCTCGCGCGCCATCTGCGTCACCTGGTCGCGCAATCGATCCTGAGTCTGCGCCGACAGAGAATATGGCGGCAGCGAGCACGATGAATCGCCGGAATGCACACCTGCTTCCTCGATATGCTCCATGATGCCGCCGATCAGCACATTGCCACCCGCATCGGCGACGACATCGACATCGACTTCGACCGCATTGTCGAGGAAGCGGTCGAGCAGTACCGGCGAATCGTTCGACACGCGCACCGCTTCGGTGATGTAGCGCTTCAGGTCCGCATCCGAATGCACGACTTCCATCGCCCGCCCGCCGAGGACGTAACTCGGCCGCACCACCAGCGGATAGCCGATTGCGCTGGCGAGCGCCAGCGCTTCGTCGGGGTTGCGCGCGGTACGGTTCGGCGGCTGGTTGAGCCCGAGTTTTTCCACCAGTTTCTGAAAGCGTTCGCGATCCTCGGCCAGATCGATCGAATCCGGCGACGTGCCGATCACCGGTACGCCATTGGCTTCCAGCGCGCGCGCGAGCTTCAGCGGCGTCTGCCCGCCGTATTGCACGATCACGCCTTTCGGTTTTTCCTTGTCGACGATTTCGAGCACGTCTTCGAGCGTCAGCGGCTCGAAGTAGAGGCGATCCGAGGTGTCATAGTCGGTCGACACGGTTTCCGGATTGCAGTTGACCATGATCGTCTCGTATCCGTCCTCGCGCAATGCGAGTGCGGCATGCACGCAGCAATAATCGAACTCGATGCCCTGGCCAATGCGGTTCGGTCCGCCACCGAGCACGATGATCTTGTCGCGCGCCGTGGGCTGCGCTTCGCATTCTTCCTCGTAAGTCGAATACAGATACGCCGTGGTGGTGGCGAATTCCGCGGCGCAGGAATCCACACGCTTGTACACCGGACGCACATTGAACGCGCGGCGCAAAGTCCGCACGGCGGCTTCGTCCGTGCCGAGCAAGGTCGCCAGGCGCGAATCGGAAAATCCTTTGCGTTTGAGCGCGAACATGCGCGCTGCATCGAGCGCAGCGAGTCCACCAGACTTCACCTCGGCCTCAATCTCGATCAATTCCGCAATCTGGTCGAGAAACCAGCGGTCGATGCGGGTCAAGACATAAATTTCTTCCAGCGACAGGCCCGCGCGGAAACCGTCGGCAACGAAGAACACACGATCCGGACGCGGCTCGCGCAATTCGCGTTTCAGCGTGGCGATATCATCGGCATTGGCGAAATCGAGTTTGCCGGGATTGAGTCCATCCTTGCCAGTCTCCAGTCCGCGCAATGCTTTCTGCAACGACTCCTGGAACGTCCGGCCGATCGCCATGACTTCGCCGACCGATTTCATCTGCGTGGTCAGGCGCGCGTCGGCAGCCGGAAATTTCTCGAATGCAAAGCGCGGAATCTTGGTGACGACGTAGTCGATGCTCGGCTCGAACGACGCCGGTGTCTTGCCGCCGGTGATCTCGTTGCGCAATTCATCCAGCGTGTAACCGACCGCGAGCTTGGCCGCGACTTTCGCAATCGGGAAACCCGTCGCCTTCGATGCCAGTGCCGAAGACCGTGAGACACGCGGATTCATCTCGATGACCACCACACGACCGTTCTCGGCGTTGACACCGAATTGCACGTTGGAACCACCGGTATCGACACCGATCTTGCGCAGCACGGCGACCGAGGCATCGCGCAGGCGCTGGTATTCCTTGTCGGTCAGCGTCTGTGCGGGCGCGACCGTAATCGAATCGCCGGTATGTACCCCCATCGGATCGAGGTTCTCGATGGAACACACGATGATGCAGTTGTCGGCAGTGTCGCGTACGACTTCCATTTCGAATTCTTTCCAGCCCAGCACCGATTCTTCGACCAGCACTTCATGCACCGGCGACAATTCCAGGCCGCGGGCAACAATCTCCACGAATTCCTCGCGGTTGTAGGCGATGCCGCCGCCACTGCCGCCGAGGGTGAAACTCGGGCGGATAATGGTCGGAAATCCGACCTTGACCTGGATCTCCAGCGCCTGGTCCAGCGATTTCGCGACTTCGGCTTTCGGGCAATCCAGCCCGATCTCGATCATCGCGCGGCGGAACAATTCGCGATCCTCAGCCATGCGGATCGCCTCGCGCGAGGCGCCGATCAGTTCGACATTATACTTTTCGAGAATTCCCGCATCGGCCAGATCCAGCGCGCAGTTGAGCGCGGTCTGGCCGCCCATCGTCGGCAGCAAGGCGTCGGGTTTTTCCTTGGCGATGATCTTCTCGACGGTGCGCCGGTTGATCGGCTCGATATAAACCGCATCGGCCGTATCCGGATCGGTCATGATCGTGGCCGGATTCGAATTGACCAGAATGACGCGGTAGCCTTCCTGCTTGAGCGCCTTGCACGCCTGCGCGCCGGAATAATCGAACTCGCAGGCCTGACCGATGACGATCGGGCCGGCGCCGATGATGAGGATCGAGCGGAGGTCAGTTCTTTTTGGCACTGCTGTCGCCTGTGACCGGGAACAAGGGTTCCGGCGGTGGAATCGGAACGCTGGCCGAGCGGATGGTCTCCGCAGGCATGGTCAGTTCGGCATCGCCATCGAGCTTGATGTTGATCGACGTTGCCGAAAACTTCGTCAAGATACCGCTGCGTGTGGTATCCATGGTGCTGCGGACATTGATGCGCTTGCCGAGATATTTTCCGAGGTCAGCATAGGCAACGTCGAGTTGCGGCGGCTGGGCAGCCTCATGTGCTGCAGGCGTCGATTTTGGCGGCGCAGCATCCACAAACCCGGCCGAGAACACGAGCAGTACTATTACACTTGTAGACAATACGGCAATTTTCATTTTGTTACGCCGCGGCTGCCGCGTGCGCCTCCATCGAACGAACAAACTCATCGAACAATCCATCCACATCGTGCGGTCCAGGACTGGCTTCGGGATGTCCCTGGAAACTGAAAGCCGGTGCATCGGTCACGCGGATGCCCTGGTTGGAATCATCGAACAACGAACGGTGCGTCACCTGGGCGTTGCGCGGCAGTGTCGCCTCGTCTACCGCGAAGCCATGATTCTGGCTGGAAATCATCACCCGACCGCTGGCCAGATCGATCACCGGATGATTGGCGCCGTGATGGCCGAACTTCATCTTCAGCGTTCGCGCGCCGATTGCGAGGCTGAGAATCTGGTGACCGAGGCAAATGCCAAACAACGGGATTTGCCGTCTGAGAAATTCGCGCGTTGCTGCGATGGCGTAGTCGCAGGGCTGCGGGTCGCCCGGACCGTTGGACAGGAATACGCCATCGGGTTTGTGCGCCAGCGCGTCGGCGGCGGAGGTCTGTGCCGGAACCACGATCACCTCGCAGCCGCGATCGACCAGCATGCGCAGGATATTGCGCTTGACCCCGAAGTCGTAGGCGACGACACGGCGCTTGCGCGGAGGCGAAGCGAAGCTGGTGTGATCCAGATCATAGCTGCCGCCGGCAAACGTATACTTTTCGGCCGTGCTGACGACTTTCGCCAGATCCATGCCATTCAAACCCGGGAATGCGCGTGCCGCGGTCAGCGCGCCTTCTTCGGAAATTTCCTTGCCCGTGATGATGCAGCCATTCTGCGCACCGGTATCGCGCAGAATTCGCGTAAGCCGGCGTGTGTCGATATCAGCAATGGCGACAATGCCATGGCGGCGCAAATAAGTGTCCAGCGCTTCCGTGCTGCGCCAGTTGCTGGCCAGGCGCGGCAGGTCGCGGATCACCAGCCCGGCGGCATGCACATGGCCGGATTCCTCATCCACCGTGTTGCAACCGGTGTTGCCGATATGCGGATACGTCAGGGTGACGATCTGGCGTGCGTAAGAAGGATCGGTGAGGATTTCCTGATAGCCCGTCATCGCCGTGTTGAAGACGACTTCGCCAACGGTTTCGCCTTCGGAGCCAATGGAGATGCCACGAAAGATGCTGCCGTCTGCAAGTGCGAGTAAGGCCGGAATGTTCATTGCGTCGCCTGGGTCCTGGGGCGCAACCTGCAGGTGCAGGCCAACCCTCGGGCTGGAAGAAACCAGTCCGGGGATCGAGTTGCGGGCGAGTGCGAATGATACCGGCGCGCGCGGCGCGCGTCCACCGTGACGCAGCGTTAGAATAGATAAATATCCCTTGAGTGCCTGCCATGTCTGCCGTAGTTGCGGGAAACCCTGGCTCCATCCTGTTCGATCCCTCGCGTCTGAATCGGGCGGACACCCTCGTGCGTAGCGAACCGTTTCATTTTCTGGTCGCACGCGAGCAATTGCCTGCCGATGCGGCCAGCGATTTGCAACGGGATTTCCCGAAATATACCGGGGCCGGATTCTTCCCTTATGAGGCAAAGGATTGCGGACCGAGCATCAACCGCCTGGTCGCCGAACTGACCGATCCCAAGGTCGCCAGCGCCGTCGGGGCGAAACTCGGCATCGACAATCTGGGCCAGTTCCCGACCTTGGTAACGTTATGTCGTGCGCTGAACAAGCGTCACGGCACTATCCACACCGACAGCAAATCGAAAGTCGCCACTGCCCTGCTCTACTTGAACGAATCCTGGCCGGATACCAGCGACGGCTGTTTCCGGTTCCTCAATCGCGTCGACAAGGTCGACGATCTCGCCGCGCCGGAAATCAAGCCGCTGTACGGCAATCTTGCCGTATTCAAGCGCGCCGACAACTCGTTCCACGGACATCTGCCGTACGAGGGTGAGCGCCGCGTGATTCAGGTTGCGTGGTTGACGAGCGAAGACGAAAAACTGCGCAAGACACAACGCGGGAAATTGTCACGTCTGTTCAAGAAGCTGTTCGGTAGCATCGATCGCCGGCTCGGTGCGGGACGCGACAAGAATGCGGCGCACAAGAATTGAACGCACCGCGCCAATACGTTTCCGCATCAATACAGAGGCTAGGCATGACCCGCACCGGTTTTACATTGGCTATGCTCGCGCTGGTATCCCTTGCCGCTCTTGCGCAACCTGCGGTCAACGTACCGCCCGATCCGCCTGCACAACACATCGGTCCTGACTACGACATCGAGATGAGCCGCATGATACCCATGCGTGATGGCGTCATGCTCGAAGCCTGGATCACCAAGCCGGCACATCTCGTCGGCAAGGCGCCGGCAGTGCTCGAACTCACACAATACGATATCGATGGCTCGCGGCGTCACGAAGCGACTTCGCTCGCCGAACGCGGTTACGTGTTCGTGCAGACGGAAGTTCGCGGCCGCGGACGCTCCGGCGGCGAGAAAAACGACAACCTCGGCTTGCAGGTCGGGCGCGACGGCCACGATCTTGTCGAATGGATCGCGCAGCAACCGTGGAGCGATGGTCACGTATTCATGTACGGCGGTTCATTCGTCGGCATGACGCAGTGGCGCACGGCCGCGCAGCATCCTCCGCACCTGTCCGGCATCGCTCCGTACGTGCCGATCTATCCGGGCTGGGACGTGCCGAATACGAATGGCATTCCGCAAGCATGGTCGGCAGTGATACTCGGCTACACCGCGGGTCGCACGCTCAACACCGGCTTCATCGGCAATGCCGCGTATTGGCAGGGCAAGATGCTCGAACACTACGCAGCGTACGGACCGTTCGGCGATCTGGACGAAGCGATCGGCATCGCGCAGGACGACTGGTCGATGACCGACGCTCGCGGACAGCGAAAATCCTTCATGAAGATGTGGCTCGACCATGTCGGCGACGAGGCATTCAACCTTGCCGCCGAACCGAAACCGGAAGACTACGCGGCGATGCACTTGCCGATCCTCGCTGCGACCGGCTTCTTCGACGACGACCAGCCTGGCGCGCTGCGCTACTATCGCGGATACATCGCCCATGCGCCGGACGCCGAGATCGCAAAAAGCTTTCTCGTGATCGGTCCGTGGGATCACGGCGGCACGCAGCGACCGGAAAAGACGATCGAGGGGCTGGCAATTCCGGAAGTCGCCGTGCTCGACATGGACAAGCTGCACGCCGATTGGTACGACTGGTTGCTCGGGCGCGCCGCGCAGCCGTCCTTCCTGCGCGACAAACTCGCGTATTTCATGCTCGGCGCCGACGAGTGGCGCTACGCACCGTCGCTCGATGCCGCATCGTCCGGGAAGAACCTCGACTTCTATCTTTCCGCGCCGGAAGGTACTCCGGAAAACATTTACCGCTCTGGCATGCTGGAGCGCAACGCGCCCAGCGCGCAGCCGCCGGCAATCGTCATATCCGACCCGCGCGAACTTCCCGAACTCGACATGGCCAAATACGCCGAGGAAGAAGACCTGACCAGTCAGTTCCGCGCCTTTCAGAAGCGCGCGATCGTTTTTCATTCCGCGCCTTTCGAGAAACCCGTCGAAATCACAGGGCGGATGCGCCTGGATCTGCAGGTGCAGTCGGATGCACCGGATTTCGATCTGTGGGCGCAAGTGATGATGGTACTGCCCGATGGCTCCGCCGTTAAGCTTGGCGAAGACATCCGCCGCGCGCGCTTTCGCAACAGCGTCTTCAAGCAGGAACTGCTTGCGCCTGGTCAATTCGCCGATGTTGCGTTCGAGTTCTACTGGATGGCGCGGCGCATCCCTGCCGGCGCGCGTCTACGGTTGACGATAGCGCCGCTCAATTCACCGAACTACCAGAAGAACTACAACACCGGCGGGCGCATCGGCTACGAAAATATCACCGATGCACGCGTCGCGCACATCAAGGTGTTCCACGATGGTGCGCATTCGAGCCGGCTGCTGCTGCCGCTCGCAGCGCAATTCGCCTCTGCGGGCAAGCACTAGGTCAATGCGCTATGCCGGCGTCGGCGCCAGTACCTGATCAAAGGTGTACAAACCCGGATTTTGTCGTGCCAGCCAGATTGCGGCAGCAAGCGCGCCGCGGGCGAAGATATCGCGGTTACCGGCACGATGGGTAAGTTCCAGCCGCTCGCCATCACCGGCAAAGACCACAGTGTGCTCACCAACGATGTCGCCGCCGCGCAGTGCCGCAAAACCGATTTCGCCGGGATTGCGTGGTCCTGTCTGACCTTGACGGCCATAGACTGCGTGACCGGCGAGAGCGTGGCCGCGGCCTTCGGCCACGACATGGCCAAGCTCCAGCGCGGTTCCTGAGGGCGCGTCTTCCTTGCGCTTGTGATGCATTTCCACGATGTCGCAATCCCAGTCCGGCAGTGCGGCAGCGACCCGGCGCGCGCAGCGCAGCAGCATGGCCACGCCGAGGCTGAAATTCGCTGCCCATAGCACCGGAATACTGCGCGAAGCGTGGATCATCGCGGTACGTTGTTCGTCACGCAGGCCCGTGGTGCCGCTGACGAAAGCAACTTTTCGCTCTACCGCCAGCGCGAGTGCGGCGTCGAAAACAACCGATCCGCTGAAATCGACCAGTACGTCGGCGGCCACGTCGGGGTCGAGCGATGTGGAAAAATCCACATTGCGTTGCATCGTGCCGAACACGCGTTCGAGCGGTTCGTCAGCCAGTCCCGAGCCGGGCTTGACCAGCGCGCAGGCAAGCCGGGCCTGATTCGATGCCAGGACGCAGCGGATCACCGCCTGACCCATGCGGCCGGCGGAACCGAATACGACGACGTTGACGAGGTCGCTCATGCGGCCATCGTAGCCGCAAGCCACGATTTCAGGAAGTCACCCGTTCGAAGAACTGCTTGACGCCGTCGAACCAGTTGTTGGCACGCGGAGTGTGGGCAGCGGGGTCGTCGCCGAAACTGGCCTCGAATTGTTCAAGTAGTTCGCGCTGGCGTTTGTCGAGCTTGACCGGAGTTTCGACCACGACACGGCAAATCAGATCGCCAACGTGACCATTGCGCACATTGCGTACGCCTTTCCCGCGCAGGCGGAACGACTTGCCTGTCTGGGTTTCTGCGGGAATACGAATCGCCGTTTCGCCGTTCAGGGTTGGCACCTGGAGTTCGCCGCCAAGGGCGGCCTGGGAAAAACGAATCGGCACTTCGCAATGCAGATCGTCGCGTTCGCGCTGAAAAATCCTGTGCTCACGCACGTGAACTTCGACATAGAGATCGCCTGCCGGCGTGCCGGCCGGACCGGCCTGACCTTCGCCGCTCAGGCGAACGCGGTCGCCGTTGTCCACGCCTGCAGGAATTTTCACTGCCAGGGTTTTTTCCTGCTGCACACGGCCTTCGCCACGGCAGGATTTGCAGGGATTGGCGATAACCTTGCCAGCGCCACCGCAATGCGGGCAGGCCTGCTGGATGGAAAAGATCCCGTTCTGCATGCGTACACGGCCATGGCCGCGGCAAGTCGTGCAGGTACTGGTCTTGCCATCGACTGACCCTGAACCCGTGCAGGTCTTGCACGCGGCCAAAGTAGGAATTTCGATTTGTCGGTCAACGCCGAATACGGCTTCTTCCAGGTCGAGCTCGAGCACGTAGCGCAGATCCGCGCCGCCGCGCGCGCGCGCGCGACCGCTACCCATACCGAAAATGTCACCAAAAATATCGCCGAAAATGTCGCCGACATCGCCGAATCCTGCGCCACCGCGACCACCCGCGCCATGCTCAAATGCGGCGTGCCCGTGCTGGTCGTAGAGCGAGCGCTTTTGTGGATCGCCCAGGATTTCGTAGGCTTCCTTGGCTTCCTTGAAATGCGCCTCGCAATCCTTGCTGTCGGGATTGCGATCGGGATGATGCTTCATCGCCAGACGCCGGAAGGCTTTTTTCAATTCCTCGTCAGAGGCCGTGCGCTCGACGCCGAGGACTTCATAGTAATCACGCTTGCTCATTGAAACATCACTCCGGCTTCTCGATAACACGCGATTCGATACGCCGATCAGGCAAGAACCACGTCGCCGCAACAGCGACGTACAACACACAGGAAATCCAGGGTTCGATAAATGCCAGCGCAATCGCCAGCACATAGGCCACGATCGACAGCTTGCCTTTCAAGTCGCTGCCGATTGCCCGTGCCAGGGTCGAATCCTTGCCATTGATGGTGATCAATTCGCGCAACATCAAGGGCCACGCCACGGCGGCCATGAGCAAGACGAAGCCGTATAATGCCGTTGGCAATGCTTCCAGATGCGGCGATTCGCTCAACCAACTGGTGACAAAGGGGAACAGCGACAGCCAGAACAAGAGGTGCAGGTTGAGCCAGAGAACCCGGCCATTGATCTTTTTGGTGGCGTGGAACAGGTGATGATGGTTGCTCCAGTAGATGCCGACGTAGATGAAGCTGAGCACGTAGGCCAGAAAAGTTGGCGCGAGCTCGCGCAATGCGCTCAGTATCTGTTCCAGTGAGTGCGCGTGCGGCGCCTTCAACTCCAGCACCATGATCGTGATGATCACCGCGATCACGCCGTCGCTGAATGCTTCAAGCCTCCCCTTGTCCATTTCACCAACCCACCCGTCTCGGCAATCCATCCACATCGTCCGCGTTGAGCGGCGTCATTGGCCGCTCGAACACGGACGGTTATTCCGGCTGCGCCGGAATAACCTTATTTGTCGTCCTTGACCTCGGTGAACTCGGCATCGACCACGTCGTCCTTCGGCGCGGAACCGCTGTCGTTCTGTTGTGTACCGGCGTCGCCGCTACCTGTGCCTGCGGAGGCCGCGGCCGCGAGCGGCTGCGCGGCTTGTTCGAGCGCGGTGATCTTCGACTCGATTGCGTCCTTGTCCTCGCCTTTCATCACTTTTTCCAGATCCGAAAGTGCTGCTTCGATTGCACCGATCTGGCCCGGCACCTTGCCGCCGTGTTCCTTGATCGCCGCGCGTGTGGCGTGCACGAGCTGATCCGCCTTGTTGCGCGTGCCAACCAGTTCGTGGAATTTCTTGTCGTCTTCCTTGTTCGCTTCCGCGTCGCGCACCATGCGCTGGATTTCTTCCTCGTTGAGACCCGACCCGGCCTTGATCTCGATGCGTTGTTCCTTGCCGGTTTTCTTGTCCTTGGCCGACACATGCAGAATGCCGTTGGCGTCGATATCGAACGTGACTTCGACCTGCGGCATGCCGCGTGGCGCGGACTCAATGCCGGCCAGATCAAATTTCGCCAGCGATTTGTTCGCGCTCGCGCGTTCGCGCTCACCCTGCAGTACGTGCACAGTGACCGCGTTCTGATTGTCTTCGGCGGTCGAGAATACCTGGGTATTCTTGGTCGGAATCGTGGTGTTCTTTTCGATCAGCTTGGTGAACACACCGCCCATGGTTTCGATGCCCAGCGACAGAGGCGTAACGTCGAGCAGCAGCACATCCTTGACCGTGCCGCCGAGCACTCCACCCTGGATCGCGGCACCCACGGCAACGGCTTCGTCCGGGTTGACGTCCTTGCGCGGCTCCTTGCCGAAGAATTCCTTCACTGCATCCTGCACTTTCGGCATGCGCGTCTGGCCGCCCACCAGGATCACTTCCTGGATGTCGGCCACTTTCAGGCCGGCGTCATTGAGCGCAGTGCGGCACGGACCCATTGTGGCCTTGATCAGATCGTCGACCAGGGCTTCGAGCTTGGCCCGCGTGAGCTTGATGTTGAGATGCTTCGGGCCCGACGCGTCCGCCGTGATGTACGGCAGATTCACTTCGGTCTGGTGCGCACTCGACAGCTCGATCTTGGCGCGCTCTGCTGCGTCTTTCAGGCGCTGCAGGGCCAGCGAATCGTTCTTCAAGTCGACGCCGGAATCCTTCTTGAATTCATCGACCAGATAATCGATCAGGCGCTTGTCGAAATCTTCGCCGCCGAGGAAGGTGTCGCCGTTGGTGGCCAGTACCTCGAACTGCTTCTCGCCGTCGACTTCGGCGATCTCGATGATCGACACGTCGAACGTGCCGCCACCCAGATCGTACACGGCAATCTTGCGGTCGCCGCCTTTCTTGTCGATGCCATAGGCGAGCGCCGCCGCAGTCGGCTCGTTGATGATGCGCTTGACCTCCAGACCCGCAATGCGGCCGGCGTCCTTGGTCGCCTGACGCTGCGAATCATTGAAGTAAGCAGGTACTGTGATGACGGCTTCCGTGACTGGCTCACCGAGATAATCCTCGGCGGTCTTCTTCATCTTCATCAAGATCTTGGCCGAGATTTCCTGCGGCGACAGATTCTTGCCGTCCGCGGTCGCGAGCCATGCGTCGCCGTTGTCGTGCGCGAGGATCTTGTACGGCACGAGGCCGATGTCCTTCTGCACTTCAGCGTCGGTGAACTTGCGGCCGATCAGGCGCTTCACCGCGTAAAAGGTATTTTTCGGATTGGTCACCGCCTGACGCTTCGCGGTGGCGCCGACCAGGACTTCGTTGTCCTTGAACGCCACGATCGATGGCGTCGTGCGATCGCCTTCCGAATTCTCGATCACGCGCGCGGTCGTGCCCTCCATGACCGAGACGCAGGAATTCGTGGTGCCAAGATCGATACCAATGATTTTGCCCATGTCAGATTCTCCGAATGTGTGGCCACCCGGCCACGCAGATCAAACAATTATTGTGGTGCGGCGAAAAGCCGCATCTAGCCAGAAAATTGGGGTCGATGAGGTCAATTCAAGCCGATCAATTCAAACTGGCCGATTCAAGCCGGCTCGAATCAGCTCGCCTTGACGACCGACACGAGCGCGGGCCGCAGCAAACGGTCGTTGAGCACATACCCTTTTTGCATGACCGCGACCACGCTGTTCGGCGCAACCTGCGGTGCATCGACCACGCTCACGGCTTGGTGCAGCTCCGGGTCAAACGGCTGACCGAGCGGATCGACCTGCTTCAGGCCGTTGTTTTCGGCGACCTTGAGCAGGGCCTTGAGGGTCAGATCCATGCCGGAACGCAGGGCCGCGACGTCGTTGGTGTCCACAGCCAAGCCGCGTTCGAGACTGTCGCAGACGGGCAGCAGGTCGCCAAGCAGGCGCTCGTTGGCATATTTGCGGGCCTGCTCGAGATCGCGTTGCAGGCGCTTGCGCTGGTTTTCGATCTCGGCACGCTCACGCAACAGCACATCGCGCATCTCGCCAAGCTTGTTTTCGTACTCAGCCAGTTTTTCACCGAGTTGGTCGGCGTCGGCCTGCATGACATCGGCGGCGGCCTGCCCACCACTCAGGGTTTCCGGCTTCATTGGGTCGGTATTTTCCATATCCAGAATCTCGGTTACACCAAAAGAAAGGCGTCACTTCGGCAGCCTTCGACGCTTGGCTGCGAAGGATACCGGAATCACGGCTTACTGCTTATGTGGCCTGCGCTGCCTGATTCAAGGCACCGGAAAGAATCTGCGCTGTCGCCTGTACGACTGGGATGACGCGTTGATAGGCCATGCGCGTCGGTCCGATCACGCCGAGTACGCCGAGCACGCGACCGGCAACTCCGTACGGCGCCGTCACCAGGCTGCAGCCGTCAAGGGGGTCGAAACCGGATTCTTCACCGATGAACAAACGTACGCCCTTGGCGCGGGAGCAGCTTTCCAGCAACAGCAGCAGATCGCGCTTGCGCTGAAACGCCTCGAACAGTTCGCGCAGACGATCCACGTCCGACAGACCTTGCGAACCCATCAGGTTGACCTGGCCGGCAACGAGCATGTCCGATCCGGACCGCTCGGGAAAAGCCTGCTGGGTAACATCGGCAGCGGCGACCATCAATTGGTGCAGGCGATGACTGGTTTCACTCATCTCCCGCCGCAGACGTTCGCGGATTTCCACCATGCGCAGCCCGGCATAGTTGGCATTGAGGAAGTTCGCGACCTGCTCGAGTTCTCCCGCCGTGTACACGCGCTGCGTCGTCACCACGCGGTTCTGCACTTCGTTGTCGGCGAATACCAGGATCACCAGCACGCGATCCCCGCCCAGCGCCACGAAGTCGATATGCCGGAACGGAAATTCCTCGCGTTTGGGCACCGTCACCACGCCGACAAAATGGGTCACGTCCGACAGCAGCGACGACACCCCGGCGAGCAGATCCTGAGTCGGTACCTGAACCGGTAATTCGCGGCGCAGTTGTTCGATCTGCGGCTCGTCCAGCGGCTTGAGTTCGAGCAGGCTGTCGACGAACACGCGATAACCCTGTGCCGTCGGCACCCTGCCCGCCGAAGTGTGCGGCGCGGCGAGCAAGCCGAGTTCCTCCAGATCCGCCATGACGTTGCGGATCGTCGCGGGACTGACATCCAGACCGGAATTCTTCGCCAGCGTGCGTGATCCAACCGGCTGGCCATCGGCGATGTACTGTGCGATCAACGCCCGCAGCAGTTGGCGTGCGCGTGCGTCGAGTTTGCTGTCGAGATTGGGAGGCATGGATCCGTGAGGCCGAAGAGTGCAGGCGACGCTAGCAATCGCCCGGAACCAGGTCAATATGGCCGCGTCGAGGGAGGCTTTCAAGCGCGGCTTTCGCTATGCGTATGGTGATCCGTGGTCCCTCAGCACTGGACTTGCGCGATCATTCCCCGTAGGCTTGCACTTGAGCGCGGTGCCTGCTCGACGTGACGGCAATCACCGGCGCAACGTACGACCCGACCGCGCAGTCCGAACTTTTCTTGGTGGCCATGCCCACGCCCGACCACTGCCGGCGCGTGAAGGCAGGAGCAAGTGCCGTTCGCCCGGTGGATTTCCGGCGGCGGTGAAAACCGGCGAACTGCGGGATATTCGTCGGGAAGATGGCAATCGGCTCGAACCGGTTCGATAGCGCCAGCGAATGATTTTCTCGAATTCTCCACAATCCTGACAGACTAGATTGCTGCGTGAGCAGCGCGAGCGCATGACGAATCCGCAGGCATGAACACCCAGGCTGCCGAAACCCTCGAACACCCCACGGCGATGGGCATTTTCGCACCGATACCGCAGCAGCAGGAAATGCCGCTCGCGATGGTACGCGGCCAGCCGGTTTTGCAGATGCCACAGGATCTGTACATTCCACCGGACGCCCTGGAAGTCATCCTCGAAGCCTTCGAGGGGCCGCTCGATCTTTTGCTGTATCTGATCCGCCGGCAGAATCTCGACATACTCGATATTCCGATTGCAGAAATCACCCGGCAATACATCGACTACATCGATTTGATGAGCGATATGCGCCTGGAACTGGCTGCCGAGTATCTGGTGATGGCCGCAATCCTGGCCGAGATCAAATCGCGCTTGCTGCTGCCCCGGCCGCCACAGGCCGAAGGCGTCGAGGACGATCCGCGTGCGGAGCTCGTGCGGCGCCTGCAGGAATACGAGCGTTTCAAGAAAGCCGCCGAAGATATCGAAGCGCTGCCGCGGCTGGAACGCGATTTTTCCCTTGTCAGTGCCTTCGTCCCTGACAAGAATGTCATCCGCCTGCCGCCACCGGTGGAGTTGCGCGAATTGCTGCTGGCACTCAAGGACGTACTCAAGCGTGCCGAGCTCACCGGCCGCCACGCCATCCAGCGCGAAGCCCTGTCTGTGCGCAATCGCATGAGCGACGTGCTCGCGGCGCTGGGCGATGGCGAGTTTCATCCGTTCGAACGCCTGTTCAACCCCGAAGAAGGCCGGCTCGGCATTGTCGTTACCTTTCTTGCCCTGCTCGAACTAGCCAAGGAACTCCTGATCGAGATCATGCAGAGTGAGCCGCTCGCGCCGATCTACCTTAAATCGCTGGCGGCGAATACATGACTGCGATCAGCACTGATCTCGAGAACCACACAGCAGTCATCTGCGATCGCCTAAATCAGTAAGCAGCTACTCATGGCTGCACATTCAAATAAATACTAAATAGACACAGCTTTCCATGATGGAACTACAACAACTCAAACGCATTCTCGAAGCCGCCCTGCTGGCCGCGGCGCAACCACTTTCTCTGCCGCAACTTTCCTCGTTGTTCGGCGAAACCGAAACCCCGAGTCACGACAATCTGGCACGCGCACTCGACGAACTTGGTCGCGATTGTGCCGAACGCGGCGTGGAACTGAAGGAAGTCGCCTCGGGCTTCCGCTACCAGGTGCGCGAGGACGTGCACGTCTGGGTCGCGCGCCTGTGGACCGAGCGCCAGACCAAATATTCGCGCGCTCTGCTCGAAACCCTGGCTCTGATCACCTACCGCCAGCCGATCACGCGCGGCGAAATCGAGCAGATCCGCGGCGTCGCCGTATCGACCAACATCATCAAAACCCTGGAAGAGCGCGAATGGGTACGCGTCGTTGGCTATCGCGACGTGCCAGGCAAACCAGCGCTGTTCGGTACGACGCGCTTATTTCTTGATTACTTCAACTTCAAGTCGCTCGACGAACTGCCGCCACTGGCCGAAATCCACGACATCGAGGATTACGATCCGCAACTCACGCTCGGACCGGTTGCGCCGGCCGACGACGACGGCAACGAAATCACGCAGGATGCGACATCGTCCGCTGCCCGGCAAAACCCCCACGACACCGCAGAGATTGCGGCGTCCGAATCCCACCCCGCCAATGATGGCGATCTCGAACTTGACGCCGCATCGCCCGTCGATGCCGCACCGGAGCAAGACCGATGAACGCGCCCACGCGCACCCTGCTTACCCTTAAACGTCCGCATGGCGACGGCCCCGCCGTCGAAGAACGCTTGCACAAGGTGCTGGCCAATGCGGGTCTCGGCTCACGCCGCCTGCTCGAACAACGCATCGAAGCCGGTGAAGTCAAAGTCAACGGCTCAGTCGCCGTACTCGGTTCCAGTGTGCGCGCTGGCGATCGCGTGGAACTCGACAGCAAACTCTTTGTCGCCGTCAACGACAGCGCCGAGCATGCCCAAGTGCTGGTATTCCACAAGCCGGAAGGCATGGTCGCCACACGCGACGATCCGGAAGGTCGCCCCACCGTATTTGAGCAATTGCCGCGACTCAAGGGCGCGCGCTGGATTGCTGTGGGCCGGCTCGACATCAATACCACCGGTCTGTTGTTGTTGACCACCGATGGTGCGCTGGCGCACACGCTGATGCATCCGAGCACCGAGGTCGAGCGCGAATACATTTGCCGCGTGCACGGCGAAGTGCCGGACGAGGCGTTGGAACGGCTCAAGAGCGGCGTTGAGCTTGAAGACGGCACGGCGCGATTCGAAGAACTCTCCATCATCAGCCGCGGCGACAGCCATTCCTGGTTCCGCGTCGTGATCCGCGAGGGCCGCAACCGCGAAGTCCGGCGCATGTGGGAATCCCAGGGTTTAATGGTCAGCCGGCTCAAACGTATCCGCTACGGCAACGTGGAACTGCCGCGTGGGCTGCTCAAAGGCCGCAGCGAGACGCTCGACCCGCAACAAGTCAAGGCGCTGCGCGATCTGGTCAGCGCCGCCGATCCAGAACCGACCTTGACCTTGCAGCCAGTGATCGGCCAACGCCGTGCCGCCAAACCGACCAATGAATTCCGCCCGGCGCCGCGTACCCAGCAGGCATGGACCGGCGGCGGCGACGAAGGCCGCGAGTTGCGCGCCTTCGATCGCATCCGTGAGGACACACCGTTTCGCCCAGGCGCCAAGCGCAAGCCCGGCGGCAGGAAAAAACCGGCGCGCGGTGGCAATGGGCCGAATGTGCAAAATCGCAATCAGCAGCCGCGTGACCAGCGCCCGGCTGGCGGCCGTCCGCCGCGACGCGGAATCGGACGCGGAAACCCACCGGGGCAGGCGCAGATCGGTGTGTACCAGCCGCCGCGTCCGTGGTTCGGCGGCGACAGTCAGGGAGTACCCGGACGCCGCCCGCCCAACCGCGGCAAGCCGCGTCCGGGTGGATTCGGTGGCGCGAATGCAGAAGGAGGCGATCAGCGCCGACCTCCGCGCCGCGGCAATGCCACCGGATGGCGGCCACCGGTGACCGGCGCGTACGACGAACGCAACCAGCAGCAACCGCGGCGTCCTGGAATGGGGCCGCGCAGGGACAACAATCCGGGGGGGGGTTATGCAGGGCAAGGTCAGCGCAGACCCAATGAAGGCCTCCTGCCACGCGACGATATCGGCAATCGCATGCCCTCGGTACCGGGCAATCGCCCACCCCGCAGCGGCAAACCGCGTGGCCCGCGCCGCTGAACGAATTCATCGTGAACGAATCATCATGAAGCCCGCCGCACCATTGCGGTGCGGCGGTGGAACTCAGGCAATTCTCAATCGAGATTCAGCGCCTTCTTGTCGCTATCGCGGCGCTTTTGCTCCTTGGCCCGATAGTCGGCGACACAACTGTCGCGCTTGACCATCACGCAATCCAGATAATCGGTGATTTCAACCAGGGCCGCACGGATCGCCTTGCCGGCCGGCGTATTCTCCTCGTGTGCGAGATTGCCACCAAAACCGCCACGATAGACGCCCACTGCCACACCGCTGCTCTTGCTGCGCCCTTCAACCGTGCGTGCGAAATCCACGTCGCCGGTTTCGGTATTGATCACGCGCAGGTCGACGGCAAGATAGGCTTCGGCTGATTTTCCGCCGAGCCCAATGCCGTGGAAATTGAAACCACCACCGGTGCTGGAAGCGTTTTCCTGGTAAGCCGTCACCGTGCCGGTGACCAGATACTGCGCGCCAGTCAACTTGCCGATCCGCGGCCCGCTGCCGGGCGCGACGCGGCCGGACGCCGCCAGATTCTGTTCCTCCAGCACGTTCTGCATTTTCTGCCGCTCGACGACGTGAAAGTCACCGCTCGACGACAGTTCGTTCGACAGCATCCCGGACAATTCCCAACCCACGCCGCCCTGCCACCATGCCGCACCGGACTGATTGGTGAATTCGGCCACGCCAACCACCGGACGACCGTCACCCGATGCGAAGGCACTACCTGCCGCAGTCGCTCCAATCAGTGCGATCGCCACGCCAAGAATCAACCTCTTCATACGCCACTCCCCATCCGATTAAAGTTCGATACCCGTCAGCGGAATCGCTGAACGCCACTGCAGCCGGAGGCATTCTAGCCTAGCCGTGCTAACGCGCAACATGCCAGCGCAGGCGTCAAGAAAATGTGTGCACGCCACCATCACACGCCGGACGTAAGCTGGTAGCGAATGAATGCAGCCCCAAGGCAGTCCCGTCATGCGCAAACTCATTTGCCGGCTACCAATCCTGATCGGTTTGTTCAGCCTCCTGCTTTGCCCGATCCCATCTGCGGCGGCCGTGAGTTCGGGTCCCGGCACCATCACCTGGTTGCGCTCGGACACCGATGCCTTCGCTCAGGCGCGCGCGCAACATCGTTTCGTCCTGCTATATCTCGAAGCCGTCTGGTGCCATTGGTGTCATGTCATGGACGAGAAGACCTATGGCGATCCGGCAATTCGTACCGAGATTGCCGCGCATTACGTGCCGCTGCGCATCGACCAGGATTTGCGCCCGGATTTGTCGGATCGTTACAAGGATTACGGCTGGCCAGCGACCGTGGTGTTTACCGCCGATGGCAGCGAAATCGTCAAACGTCAGGGTTTCATCGAACCGGCACGTTTTCTCAGGCTGCTCAAGGCGATCGAGGTCGATCCATCGCCGGAATCCGCGGATGACGCAGACGTCGTCACAGTTGCGCCGCATGCAAGTGCGCTCGACACAACGACACGGGACGAATTGCGCAAACGCTATCACGACACCTACGACGCAAAACTCGGCGGACTGACGACGGGGCAAAAATATCTGGATCGTGACAGCGTCGAATACGCCATCGCGCAGAGTCTGGCTGGCGATAGCAATGAAAGCGCGATGGCGCAGAAAACACTAGACGCCGCACGCGAATTGTTCGATCCCGCCTGGGGTGGCGTTTATCAGTATTCGACCTACGGCGACTGGCAGCATCCGCATTACGAGAAACTGGCGACGGTGCAAGCGCAATACCTGCGCATTTACGCGCTGGCGTTTGCCGCATTCGGTCGTGCTCGTGATGCTCAGGCGGTGCATGAGATTCGCCGCTATCTCGATGCATTCTTGAAAAGTCCGGAAGGTACATTCTATGCCAGTCAGGACGCCGACCTGAAACCCGGCGTGCATTCCACAGAATACTTCGCGTTGAACGACGCGCAGCGACGCGCGCAAGGCGTACCGCGCGTGGACCGTCACGTATATTCCTCGCAAAATGGACAGATCATCGAGTCCCTGGCGACCTGGGCTGAACTCGATGGCAATGCCGAAGCGCTGGACGAAGCCCGGCGTGCCGCGGACTGGATCGTCGCCAATCGCGCCTTGCCCGGCGGCGGCTTTCGCCATGATGAGAAGGACGCGCAAGGACCCTATCTTGGCGATACCCTGGCGATGGGCCGTGCATTTCTGGCCCTGTATCGGGCGAGCGCCGATCGCACCTGGCTGGTACGCGCGGGCATGGCGACCGATTTCATTGCGGCGAATTTTGCACGTCCACAAGGCGGCTACGTCAGCGCGAAAACCGTCGGCCCGATTGCTGCCGTGCCACGCATCGACGAAAACATCGCTCTCGCACGCTTCGCCAACCTGCTCGCCCGCTACACCGGGAAACCAGAACATCGCGTAGTCGCCGAATCTGCAATGCGCTGGCTGGCGGACCCGCACGTGGCGCTGGCGGAAATCACCGAGCCCGGCATCCTGCTCGCCGACGACGAGTTGCATGGCGAGCCGCTGCATCTGACCGTGGTGGGCGCAAAAGCCGACCCGGTAGCCGCACAATTGTTCGCGACGATGCAACAACTTCCACAATGGTACAAACGCGTAGAGTGGTGGGACCGGACCGAGGGCGCGTTGCCGAATCCCGACGTGAGCTACCCCTCGCCGAAGCGTGCGGCAGCATTCGTCTGCACCGAAAACCGCTGCTCTCTGCCGATTTACGTGCCTGCGCAGATTGTTGAATTCCTGAAAAGTTCCGCAATGAAAAGTAACTTCCAGCGGCGTTAACGCGATCGCAACCCGCGATTAACCGGATGAAAATATACGTCGCGTATGCTGGGCACTCGTCCAAACAGCCAGGAGAGTTTCATGCGTTGCTTGCGAATCGCGGAATCCCAGGTACTCGGTTACAGGATCGAACGTGTGGAAGAATACGACGAAGTCGGGCTGCTGCAAACAACACGCTACGAGGTGCTCTGCCCACGTACCAGCACAGTTCTTGGCGGCTACTCCAGCGTGCGCGCCGCACGACGCCACGTCATCGTGCACGAGCTGCGTGGTATCGTGCGTAACAAAGCTGACACAAAACAACACGTGGCCCATGTCGCGTGACGCAGGCAGGGCTCAAGGCAACCGGGCTCAACACGTCAGCTGGAACTCGTCTGCATCCATCCACGCCGGAAAACGCTCGCGATGCGCGGCGAGCGCTGCGGAATCGAGCGTCGCGGTGACCACTTGCTCCTGGGCGCCGAGTTCGATCAGCGGTGCCCCAAGGAAATCCAGCACCGCACTGTCGCCGGCATAAGGCAGGCCATTGCCGTCGACGCCGACACGGTTGACGCCGATGCAGTAGCCCAGGTTTTCGATCGCGCGTGCGCGCAACAGCGTGCTCCACGCATAACGGCGCGGCGACGGCCAGTTGGCAACGAAGATCGCCAGATCGTAGTCGAAGCGTTGTGCCACGCGGTCATGACGATTGCGAATCCACGCCGGAAAACGCAAGTCGTAACAGACCAAGGGACAGACGCGCCAGCCGCGCCATTCGACAATCAGCCGCTCGTTGCCCGCCGCATAGCGCTCGTGTTCGCCAGCGTAGCGGAACAGGTGGCGCTTGTCGTAGTGACGCACGCTGCCGTCCGGCGTCGCAAACAACAGGCGGTTGTATACTTTTCCCTCGACATGCAACTGCACGCTGCCGGTAACCGCCGCGTCGAGCGTACGCGCGCGTGCTCGCAGCCACGCGACCGTCGGCCCGTCCATCGTTTCGGCGTCGTGGATCGCCTCGTTGGAAAACCCGCTGGTGAACGTCTCCGGAAGCACGATCAGGTCGGTCCGTCCTTTCAGAGATTCGATCATCCCGCCGAAATACTCGCGGTTGCCGGCCGGATCATGCCAGCGCGTCGCGCCCTGAACCAGCGAAACCCTCAGCGCAGGTTTGATCAGAGCCGACATAGCCGCTCCGCCGCAGCCGCCAGCGTGTCATCGCTCTTGGCGAAGCACAGCCGGATCAGGCGCGCATCAGGCGGTGTCTCATAGAACGCCGACACCGGAATCGCCGCAACCCCGGCTTCGCGCACCAGCCATTCGCAAAAATTGAGATCGTCCTGCTTGCCGATGGCGGAGTAATCCACAAGTTGAAAATATGCGCCCTTTACCGGCAACAATTTGAATTTCGAGCCAGCCAGCAAGGCGCGGAAACGATCGCGCTTCGCCTGATAGAACGCCGGAAGATCCAGATAATGTTGCGGATCGCGCTCCAGCGCATCGGCAAATGCCCATTGCGCGGGGCTGAAGGTGCAGAACGTCAAGTATTGATGCACCTTGCGGAACTCCGCACTCAATTGCGATGGCGCGATGCAGTAGCCCACTTTCCAGCCAGTGCAGTGATAGGTCTTTCCGAACGAGCTGATGACGAAGCTGCGCGCCGCCAGCTCCGCGTGCCGCAGCACGCTCTGGTGAGCGAGGCCGTCGAAGATGATGTGCTCGTAGACCTCATCGGACAAAACGAAAATATCCGTGCCGCGCACAATCTCGGCGAGCGCATCGAGATCGCTCGCCGCAAACACCGCGCCGGACGGATTGTGCGGCGAATTGATCAGGATCATGCGCGTCTTCGCCGTGACCGCGGCCTTGACCCGCTGCCAGTCGACGGAAAAATCCGGCAAGGTGAGCGGAATATGCACGGCACGCGCACCCGCCAGTTCGATCGCCGGTTCGTAACTGTCGTAACACGGGTCGAGCACGATCACCTCCTCGCCGGTATGGACGACGGCGGCGATTGCGGCGAATAACGCCTCTGTAGCACCGCTGGTCACGGTGATCTCGGTGTCGGCGCTGACCTTGCGGCCGTAGAGTTTTTCCGTCTTCTGCGCGATCTGCTCACGCAACTTCGGCACACCGGTCATCGGTGCGTACTGATTCTTTCCCGAGTTCATCGCCTCTGTCAGCGCATCGCGCAGCGATTGCGGGCCGTCGTAATCGGGAAAGCCTTGGCCCAGATTGACTGCCTTGTGCTGCGCTGCCAGTTGCGACATCACGCTGAAAATCGTCGTGCCCACCTTGGGCAACTTGGTCTGGATCTGCATCGCGCCTCACGATTTGGATGGCTAAACAGGGCCTGATGTTAGCACGAACGCCAGCACCGCCGTTTGCATGCACAAGGACGTGGCGGCGACGGTTGCGGCCCACCCCGGCGGATCGAAGCAATTTGTGCGATATTCCCTGCTCGACTCGAAACCCCGTGGGGATTCACCATGTTTCTTCGACCGCTTGTAATGCGCTTTGTCATTGCCGTTTCCGCACTGGTTGTTTGCGGCAGTCTGTACGCGCTGGAACCCGCTCCCGCAGCGTCGGCTACGACCACGGCTACTGCAGATCAGACGTTTACCAAACTCGCCGACGAGTTTTTCGATGTCTACTATTTTCCGACCAATCCGAGTACCGCCACGCAGACCGGTATTCACGACTACGATAGCAAGCTGGAAGATTACAGTCGCGCGGGAATCGATCGCGAGATTGCTGTGCTCGGCGACTGGGATAAGCGCGTTTCCGCCGTCGCTCCGGGAACGCTGGATGAGCACACGCAAGGCGACCGCGATCTTGTCCTGAACTATATCCATGGCACACTGCTGACCTTGCAGACGATCCGGCCATGGGAAAAGAATCCCGACAGTTATTCCAGCGGCATCGCCAATAGCGCGTTCGTGATCATGGAACGCAAGTACGCTCCGCCGATCGAGCGCGTGCGTTCGCTGATCGCACGAGAAAAACTGATGCCCGCAGTACTCGTCGCAGCGCATGCAAACCTGAAAAACCCGCCAAAAATCTACACCGAGATCGCGCTGGAGCAACTGCCCGGTTTGATCGACTTTTTCCGCAAAGATGTCCCGTCCGCCTTTGCGGACGCGAACGATCCGGTGTTGCAACGGCAATTCACCGAATCCAACGATGCCGTGATAAAGGCGCTGAGCGATTATCAAACCTGGCTGAGAAAAGATGTTCTGCCGGCATCGCACGGCGACTTCCGCCTCGGCGCCGATACGTATCGCAAGAAACTCGAATACGACGAGATGGTCGGTACGCCGCTCGATCAGTTACTCGCGATCGACATGCAAAACATGCGACGCAATCAATCTGAATTCGCACGCGTCGCAAAGGAACTCGATCCGGAGAAAACTCCGCGACAGGTTCTGGCCGAACTCGCTGCCGATCATCCGGCTCCGGCGAAACTGCTCGATGCATTCCGCGCCACCTTCGACGGTCTGATCGCATTCATCAAGGCAAGGCACATCATCACGATTCCATCGGACGTGCGCCCGATCCTCGAGGAGACACCGCCATTCATGCGCGCGATCACGTTCGCCTCGATGGACACCCCAGGGCCCTACGAAAAAGTCGCCACTGAAGCCTACTTCAACGTCACCCTGCCCGACCCGGGGTGGAGTCCGCAGCGCACCAATGAATTCATGGCGCAATTCAGCTATCCCGTGATCAGTGCCATTGCCTCACATGAGGCCTACCCGGGCCACTACATCCAGTTTCTGTGGATGCACAATATCGACGACCGCGTGCGCAAGCTGCTCGGCGCGACCACGAACGTGGAGGGCTGGGCGCATTACTGCGAACAGATGATGCTCGATGAGGGACTGGCGCAATCGGTGTATCCGGACGATCCACGTCAGCAAAAGCTGTTGCGGCTTGGTCAATTACAGGATGCACTGCTACGCAACGCGCGCTTTGTCGTCGGGATAAAAATGCACACCGGCCAGATGACGGTGGATCAGGCCACTGACTTCTTCGTCAACGAAGGCTACCAGTCGCGTGCCGTCGGCACCGTCGAAACCAAACGCGGCACATCCGACCCGACCTATCTGTACTACACTCTGGGCAAATTGCAGATTCTGAAACTGCGCGCCGACGTGGAGGCGCAACAAGGCAAGGCCTTCAACCTCGAACAGTTCCACAACGACTTCATGCGCCAAGGCTTCGCGCCGATAAAAATCGTGCGTCGCGCGATGCTGCACAACGATTCGCCGACGCTATGACTCGCGAACTGCGCGTTGCCGCCTGAATTCGGCCAAACGCTCGCTCACGGCTTCGTTGCGCGCCCGGATCGCCTGAAAACCTTCGCGAACGCCTGCAATACGGGCGTATGCGAGTTGCTGGGCTCGTTCGGCGTTGCTCCTGTCCGCGCGTACGATGTCGGCACCCGACACATGATCTGAAATCGCGCCAAACAGTTCGACCACTGAGGAAAGCGTTTCTCGCACGACAGCATTCATGACCATCCTCCTTGTGTCTCGGAGGCTAGATTTACGCAGATCAATGTTTATGAACTGTGACGGAATACCGAGTTGGGGGAAACGACGCTACATCATTGATGGATTACCACCAGGTTCTGTGTGTCGTCCCATCGCGTCGTGCGCGGCGCTCAGAGTAACTATGCACCTGAACAAGGCGTATCTCACGTCAACCACGCGAATAAACACAGTTCGCAAAAGATGTTGGGACATGCATCGATTTGTGCCCGGGGCCGGGATCGAACCGGCATGGACCGATTAAAGTCCGGCGGATTTTAAGTCCGCTGCGTCTACCGATTTCGCCACCCGGGCATAGCTCTCAAGAAAAGTGCGATCCAGGCTTGTCGCTTCCTGGCTTCGTGTTTGCGAAATAGATCGAGAAACTGGTTCTCATTGCAAATATTTGATTATCAACTACTTGTTATGAAAACTTGTGATCTACTTCTCTCAATATCCCCATCTCATTGCAACCAGTACGATTGTTGCATAGCTCCCATTGCGCATCCAAGCGGTTCGGCGAGGCTTCCCGCAATTGAGCACCCGGACAGCCATCCGAAAGAATGTCACTACGATGGTGCTGCAGCCAAGGAATAAACCGGCGACCACCTGGCATACTGAGTCGTCATGCTTCTGAAAGCTGAATCAAAGTACCCTGCTTCAATCGGATTTTGACTGAATCGTGTAGACCAAACTCTATCGTGTACGTTAAGGCTTCAGCGACCGGCCTCGTGTGGTACCCATCGTTGACTACAGAAGGATAGAAGACGTGAACAAGACAATGCTTCGGAATGTTCTAGCCAGCCTCGCTCTCTCCGCGACACTTTCGGCATGCGTCTACCAAGCCAGACCAGGGCCGGGGCCGGGAGTCGTCTACGACGACGTCGCGGTTACTGACGCGGCACCGCCGCCGCCGCAACAGGAAGTCATTGGTGTCGCACCTTATCCCGGCTATTTCTGGATTGGTGGCGTCTGGTTTTGGGAAGGCGGTAGACATGTGTGGCACCCTGGCCATTGGCAGGCGCCACGTGCCGGCTATCGATGGGTCCCGCATCGCTGGGTTCACCAAGGCAATGCATGGCACTTGAGGGGCGGACGCTGGGAACGCCGCTGATGCTTGAAACGCGCTGCGTCTCAGCTCCAAACTTCTGAGACGACCTCGGGGCTATGCGGCTGGTTATGGATCGGTCGCATAGTCCCAAATGCGCATCCCCATTCCGCTATGGACTCAGTGAGCCGGCATCAGATCCGAATATTCCTGCCTGGCCTGCCCGAGAACCGGCAAATCGGGATCGGCGTCTTTCCACGCCGCGAAAAATTGCTCATACGCGCCGCGACTCGCTATTTTGTCGCCGATCTGCGCTTCAGCACGCGCTACCACGTCCAATGTATACATTTCCCGCATGCGCATGGCCGATTCCAGCGCGAGGTCGAACAGCATCCGGAGCGCCGGGCCATCGCGTAGCTCAAGCGCACGCTGCCGCCCTTCCGGCTTTTTTCCAGCGAGGATTTCGCGGATCGCATCTTCCTCGCCGTCATGCAATCGGCGGTCGCGTTCGGTGTCGGCCTTCGGCTCTTGATCGTTCGCGCGCACGGCCTTGGTATCTTCCGGCGTGTACTTCGCGTAACCCTTGCGCAGCAGTCGAAGTGGATTCACGGTCAGATCGCCGTGCGCGGCGACCCAGTCCAGGCACCGAGCGAGCGCGCCGACGTGATGCCGTAGCGTCGAAGGCGCGAGATTTTCCTCGCGCTTCATTTTTGTCACCCAGGCCGTGGCCCACGTGAACGAAAGTTCGCGGAGCTCGAGCGCGGCCGGCAATCGATCGATCACGATGGGCAAGCATGCGCGGTCGGCTTCGGAGATATGCTGATCCGAGATGTATTGCTTATGGTGCACGCGCAGCGTTTTGGGATTCGCAGACTTTGCGGTGAGTTCGTCTGGAACGATGCCGCGATGAAGCAACGCTTCGAGCCGGCGCACGTACTCATCGCCTTCGGCTTCGCCCGCGAAGGTAAAGTATACCGGCTCCGGCAACAGACCTTTGCGTGTAATTTTATACTCGAAGCTGCCGCTCGGCCGCTTTCGTTTCGTAGGCATCGTAATCCCCTTCCCTGCAAAACTCGCGTACACGGCAACCGCGCACACTACAGCGAGTTTAGCCACTTTTCTGGTGTGGTTTTGAGTGGTTTTTGGGGCTTTTTAGGCGCCGGCCACTTTTGCGGTTTCCCCGAAAAATCGCGTTAAGTGATTGATTCGGATGGAGGCCAGGGTCGGAATCGAACCGGCGTACACGGCTTTGCAGGCCGCTGCATGACCACTCTGCCACCTGGCCATCCGAAATAATTCCTCGCCAGCTTAGCGACGTAATGCCGAAAAAACAAAACCTCGGGTAGACCGAGGTTTTGCTGTTTCTGTTGAATAGTGCGGCCTGGATGGCCGTTCTATTCTCCGCACTCATGGAGGAGCGCAAAAACATATGGAGCGGGAAACGAGACTCGAACTCGCGACCCCGACCTTGGCAAGGTCGTGCTCTACCAACTGAGCTATTCCCGCGCGAGGTCGGTCATCATACGAATTGGGCGGCGGAAGTCAACCATCGCCGGATGCAAGGCCCTATTTGCTGGCACGCATTGCCGGCCACGCTGCACGCAGATAGTCCAGGCCAGACCAGATCGTCAGCGCCGCAGCGATCACCAGTAGCGCTTCGCCGACGTGGAACAGGCGCAAGCCTTCGAGATCGTGCTGGTACAGCAACACTTCGATAGCCACGATCTGCATCACGGTCTTGAGCTTGCCGAGCAGCGCCACCTTGACCAGTCCGCGCTCGCCGATTTCCGCCATCCATTCGCGCAAGGCGGAAATGGTAATTTCGCGACCAACGATAATCGCACTGGTGATCGCCATCAGTGGCGTGGGATTTTCCTGCACCAGCAGGAACAGGGTGACAGCGACCATCAATTTGTCTGCGACCGGGTCAAGGAACGCGCCGAATGCCGAGCCGAGGTTGTAGCGACGCGCGACGTAGCCGTCGAGCCAGTCGGTCAGTGCAGCGGCGAGAAAGATTATCGCCGCGGCAACATTCGAACCACGGAACCCGGCGTAGAACACCAGCACCATCACCGGCAACAGGGCGACGCGAAACAGGGTGAGCATGGTCGGCAGTGTCAGCGGCATGGCTGCAAGTTTGACACGTTCACACTCAGGCGTGGAGCGCAGCGTAGATTTTGGTGGCTAGTTCGCGGCTCAGGCCTTTGACCTGCGCGAGTTCCTCGATCCCCGCTGCAGCGACGCCGTTGATGCCACCGAAATGCTTGAGCAACGCCGAACGGCGGCGTGCGCCGATGCCGGCGATTTCCTCGAGCCGACTTTTCTCGCGCGCTTTCTCGCGACGCTGGCGATGGCCTGTGATGGCGAAGCGATGGGCCTCATCACGCACGCTCTGGATCAGATGCAGGGCAGCAGATTCCGGACCGGGCCACAGGCTCTTGCCGTTGTCACCACGAATCAGGGTTTCGTGTCCCGCGCGCCGCTCGGCGCCCTTGGCCACGCCGACCACGAGCACACCGCTCACCCCAAGATCGGCCAGCACCTCCAGCGCCTGCGCAACCTGACCCTTGCCGCCGTCGATCAGCAGAATATCCGGCAACACGCCCTCGCCCGCCTGAAGACGCCGGTAGCGGCGTTCCAGCGCCTGGCGCATCGCCGCGTAATCGTCTCCGGGTTCGATCCCGGCAATATTGAATCGGCGATAGTGCGACTTCTCGGCACCCTCGGGACCGAAAACCACGCACGAGGCGACCGTGGCTTCCCCCATTGTGTGGCTGATATCGAAGCACTCGAGCCGCTGCGGTGTGTCGCCCAGTTCGAGCAGATCGCGCAATGCCTCGAAGCGCGTGCGCATGGTCTGGTTGCTGGCCAGGCGTGCAGTCAACGCAGCTTGTGCATTCTTCCGCGCCAGTTCGACAAAACGCGCGCGGTCGGTGCGTACCTGGGCCTTGATCTCGACCGCATGGCCGGCCTGCACACTCAGCATTTCCGCCAGCAAGGCGGCATCGTCCGTCGCGTCGCTTAAAATCAACTCGCGCGGCACCGGCTTGTCGAGATAATACTGTGCAACGAACGATGCCAGCACCGCGCCAGCGCTTGCTTCCGTCGGCAGCCGTGGAAAGAAATCGCGCGAACCAAGACTCACGCCATTGCGGAAATACAGCACCGATACGCAGGCCAGGCCACCTTCGATGTGGCAGGCCAGCGCGTCAAGATCCGCGCTTGCGCCTTGTATGTAACTTTGCGCCTGCAAACGCTTGAGCGTGGCGATCTGATCGCGCAGCCGTGCCGCTTTCTCGAATTCGAGCGCCACGCTTGCGCGTTCCATGCCGGCTCCGAGTTCGTCAATCACGACGCTGCTCTTGCCCTGCAGGAACATGGCCGCATGGCGCACGCTGTCCTGATACTCGACCGCTTCGATCAAACCGACGCAGGGCGCACTGCAACGCTTGATCTGATATTGCAGACAGGGCCGCGAACGGTTGCGGAAATAGCTGTCTTCGCACTGGCGCACGAGAAAAAGTTTCTGCATCAGATTCAGGCTTTCGCGCACCGCCCAGGCACTGGGATACGGTCCGAAATATTCGCCCTTTTCCATTTTTTGCGCCACGGTGAAACGCCATCCGCGGAAATTCTTCCCCGGCAGAGAGATAGATGTAGGGATAACTCTTGTCGTCGCGCAGCAGGATGTTGTAGCGCGGCTTGAGACTCTTGATCATTTGCGCTTCGAGCAGCAGCGCCTCGGCTTCGGTGCGCGTCAGGGTGACTTCCATGCGCGCAATCTGCGCCACCATCGCGGCGATGCGCGGCTGCATGCTCGGCTTGAGGAAATAACTGCCGACGCGTTTCTTCAGGTTGCCGGCCTTGCCGATGTACAGTGGCTCGCCGCTGGCATCGAGCATGCGGTATACGCCCGGCGACGTCGTCAGCGTGCGGACGAACTCCTTGCCGTCGAACGCTGCCGCACTGTCCACTTTGGTACCCATGCGATTGACGCTTACTCGCCGATCGTCAGCCGCTTCACCTGTCCCGACCCCAGGTCGACGCGCACGATCTCGTGCGCATTGGTGTTGGCTATCCACAAGGCACCGGCAGCAAGCGACAGGCCAGCCGGTTCCTGGAACCGGTAAGGCAGGTTCAGCGTGCGCAATTCCCCGCTACGCATGTTCAGGGCCTTGATCTTGCCGTTGTAGCTGTCGGCCACGAAGATCAGGCCACGCGCATCGGCACATGCAGCCAGCGGATGCTGCAAGCGTGCAGTGTCGCGCTTGCCACTGACGTCGCCAAACTCATACAACCCTGCCCCGATCAGGGTGCTGACATGGTTGTCGAGCAGTCGTACCAGACGGATTGCCGAAGCTGCGGCATCGACCACGACAAGCTGCTGGCCGATCACGCTGAGGCTGGACGGTTGCGCGAAACTCGCCGCAACGCCGTCACCATCGTTCACACCAAGCTGGCCGTTGCCGGCAAGCACACTCAGCGTGTTTTTGCTCAGATCGAACTGCCAGAGCTGATTCTGCCCGGATACCGCAATGTATAGTTTGTCGCCCAGGGCAGCCACGTCCGATGGCGCCGACATCGCCACCGTCGCTGATTCGGATTGCTCGCCGGGCAGATCGTGGCCGGCGACGCCAGTGCCAACTATCGTGCTCACTTCGCCATTGAGCAGGCGGATGCGGCGCACAGCATGATTGCCGGTATCGGCCACGTACAGTGCATCCTTGACGATCACCAGACCTTGCGGATCGGCAAAGCCCGAATCCTGGTTGCGCCCATCCCAGTAACCCGGGTTGCCGGAACCGAACTGGCGCAGGATGCGGCCGTCATGGTTGCATTCGAGAATGCGGTTATGCGCGCTGTCGGCGATCCACAGACTGCTGTCTGTCGCCAGCAACTTGCCAGGAAACCGCAGTGGCGTGCGCGGTTCGGGGCGGATCGTGCTGACGTCCGATTCATAGACGCGCAAATCGTTCGCGGCGGCTTCATCGAGCAGATGCGCGATCAGCGTGTCGGCCTCCTGGCGGCGGCCCTCGCCGGGCAGCAGTGCCGCCAGCTGGCCACGTGCGTCGATCACCGCAATCGTCGGCCAGGATTGCACACCATAGGCTTGCCACAATTCAAAACCGGGATCGTTGGCCACTGGATGACGGATATGATGACGATTGACGGCCTTGAGCACAGGCGCGCCCTGGCGCTGATATGCGTACTTTGGCGTGTGCACGCCGATCACGCTCAAGCCATCGTGGTATTTGTTCTCGAAGTAACGCAGGTCCGGCAGCGTGTTGATGCAGTTGACACAATCGAAGGTCCAGAAGCCGAGCAGCACGACGCGACCGCGCAGCGCTTCCAGTGAAGGCGGCCGATCGGTGTTGATCCATTCCAGCGCCGGAGAAAACTCCGGCGCGTTGATGCGTGCGTTCATCGAGTACTTGTCCACGAAATCAGGTTGGCATTATGCGCCATTCGCCCATTG
This sequence comes from uncultured Gammaproteobacteria bacterium, assembly GCA_963804695.1. GTDB lineage: Bacteria > Pseudomonadota > Gammaproteobacteria > Xanthomonadales > Rhodanobacteraceae > Rudaea. Next base: position 602,872 of record CAWDRH010000003.1, on the reverse strand, counting down.
CGCGATCAATCCCTTTGCGCCCTCGCGCGCCAGCTCGACGACGCGCTCGAAGCCCTGCGCCTCGCCGAAATACGGGTCGGGGACTTCATCCGGAAACTCGATGCCGGCGAACGGCAGAAATAGTGCGAGCCTACTGTTGTAACGCTGCGGGCACAGCGCCATAAGCGAACGCAGATTGGCGCGATCCATCGCCAGCAGCGCATCGAAACGGCCAAAATCGGCAGGCGTGATCTGGCGTGCGCGATGTCCCGATACGTCGTAGCCGTGTGCCGCGGCACTGGCGAGGGAGCGCGCATCAGCGGCATGGCCCACGTGGTAATCGCCGGTGCCGGCTGAGGCCACGTCAATGGCGAGTCCGGCGCGGGCGAATTCCAGGCGTGCTATGGCTTCGGCAACCGGCGAACGGCAGATATTGCCGAGGCAGACAAAAAGTATACTTTTCATGCAGCGTCGGGGCCGGCGAACAGCGCCCGCACGCGCGTCAGATCTGCCGGCGTATCCACCCCCGCCGGAAACGGGTCCGGAGCGATGCGCACGGCGATCCGGTAACCACGTTCCAGCGCGCGCAATTGCTCCAGCGATTCCGCGCGTTCCAGCGGCGTCGGCGCGAGTTTCGCGAAGCGGCGCAGAAATCCGGCGCGATAGGCATAGACGCCGATGTGGCGCAGAAAGGTAACCCCGGCGGGCAATTGGTCCCGGCTCGTGGTGAATGCATCGCGCGGCCACGGTAGCGGCGCACGGCTGAAATACAGGGCGTGGCCATCGGCACCGACCACGACCTTGACGCAATTCGGATCGAACACGTCTTCGATCTTGTTGATCGATGTCGCCAGTGTCGCCATCGGCGCATCGCTGGCAGCAAGCGCCGCGACAACTGCACGGATTCCGCTGGCTGGCGCCAGCGGTTCGTCACCTTGCAAGTTCACCACAATCGCCTCGTCCGGCCATGCCAATTGTTCGGCGCATTCGGCCAGACGGTCGCTACCAGAGACGTGACTTGCGCGGGTCATCAGCACACGCACCGGTGCACCACGCAAGGCTGTAACGACACGTTCATCGTCGGTCGCAACGATCACCTCGGCCGCGCCGGCCGCCAGCGCGCACCGCGCCACATGCAGCACCATCGGTTCACCGGCGATCGGTAACAGTGGTTTACCGGGCAGCCGCGTTGAAGCGTAGCGAGCAGGAATGGCAACGATGAAAGCAGTATCAGTCACGCGGTTATCATCGACAGATATCGGTGGCAAAATCTCAATGCCGCGCCGCATATTTGCGCGTCACGTAATCTTCGACCAAGCCGACGAAATCACGCGCGATGTGATCGCCGCGCAGAATCACCGTCTTTACGCCGTCGACGAACACCGGTGCCGCTGGCGCCTCGCCTGTACCTGGCAGCGAGATACCGATATTGGCGTGCTTGGACTCCCCGGGGCCATTGACCACGCAACCCATGACAGCGAGCGTGAGGTTTTCCACGCCATCGTATTTGATCCGCCATTCCGGCATCTTCGCACGCACATGATCCTGTACGGACTTGGCCAGTTCCTGGAATAGCGTGCTCGTGGTACGCCCGCAACCCGGACAGGCCGTGACCAGCGGCGTGAACGCGCGCAGACCCAGGGTCTGCAATAACTCCTGCGCGACGATCACCTCACGTGTGCGCGATTCGTCCGGTTCCGGCGTGAGCGAAATCCGGATGGTGTCGCCGATGCCCTCCTGCATCAATACGGCCAGCGCTGCACTCGACGCAACAATGCCCTTGCTGCCCATGCCGGCTTCGGTCAATCCCAGATGCAGCGCGTAATCGCAGCGCGCAGCCAGATCACGATAAACTGCGATCAATTCCTGCACTCCAGATACCTTGCAAGACAACAAGATACGATCGCGAGTTAATCCCAATTCTTCAGCACGCGCCGCCGAATCCAGGGCCGAACGGATCAAGGCTTCACGGGCGACGCGGGCAGCATCCCAAGGCTCGGCTCGAGTGTGATTCTGGTCCATCAGCGCCGTCACCATCGCTTGATCCAGCGAGCCCCAGTTGGCACCGATGCGCACCGGTTTGGCATATTTCAACGCGAACTCGATGATGGTGGAAAACTGGACGTCGCGTTTCTTGCCAAAACCGACATTGCCGGGATTGATGCGGTATTTGGCCAGCGCTTGCGCGCAGGCCGGTTCGGCAGCGAGCAATTGATGCCCGTTGTAGTGAAAGTCGCCGATCAGCGGCACGCCCACAGCCATCATGTCCAGACGTTCGCGGATACGCGGCACCGCCGCGGCCGCGGCTGCAGTGTTGACGGTGATGCGCACCAGTTCTGAACCTGCGCGCGCCAACTCGGCAACCTGCCTCGTGGTGGCAGCGATATCGGCGGTGTCGGTATTGGTCATCGATTGCACCACCACCGGCGCAGCCGCGCCAACGACAACTCCGCCGATGCGTACGCCAACGGATGCGCGCCGCGGCAACGGTGCGGCGGTGTGGATGGACGGATTCATTGCTGATCTCGGGCTCGCTGGAATGCGCCAGTTCACCCTTTCGGGTGCACCGCGTCAAGGGACGTACGCGGATTCGACCCGCTCAGTGGCGACCCACCGCGGGGTTGCCCCGCGATGGCGGCAAATCGTCGTTCGCCGCAATCGGCACAGGATTTCCCGCACCGGCATCCGCCGATTCTGCGCTCAGATCCAGGCGCAAATAGCCGCCACCGTTGTCGTACACGCGCAGATCCTTGCGGGTTTCAACCGTCGCCTCGGCCGGCCAGCCCAAAGGATCGCCCGGTCGGGTCAATTCGATTTCGGCCGATTCACGGTCGAACATTTGCGGCGCGATGATCGACGACGTTGCCGTCGACCTGCCATCGCCGTCCAGGGTTTCCAGCAATACACCGCGCATGGCTGCACGCGGCGCGCCTTGCGGATCGAAACTGCGCAGCGCCACCGGCAACGCGCGTCGCGCCAGTAGTTCAATGCCGGCATCCATCGCTCCGGAAGGCTCGATGCGCAACCAGCGGATTGCGCCGATCATCCAGTCCTGAGCCTCATCGTCTCCCGCGGGCGATGCCAGACCCAGCAGTTCGCCGACCCTGACCCGCATGCCATCGATTTTTTCCCAGACCAGGCGATAGCCGCCCAGGCTCTGATCGACCACTTTCGCCGGCAAAGGCTTGACGCGCACCGGGCCACCGCCGCCAGAACCGTTGGCCCAAGATGCTACGCGATCGTTTTCATGCAGGCTGATGGCGACGCCACGGGTCTTGCGCAGGAAGGCTTCGAAATCCATACCGCCGGCCAGCATGTAATGCAGATCGTGCAAGCCGATCACGGTATCGAGCCGATGACCCGCTGTGAGCCGCGGTTGACTGCGTTCGCTGCCGGCATCCCACGCGCGCATAAGCCGTCCGACAAACGCCGTATCGGCATGCACGGTGGGTCCGCCACGGAGCCGGAATTGTGTTGTCGCGACGCCCGGCGGCAAGGTCGCCAACTGACCTTCAAGGAAACGGGTCAGCCCGCTGATTTCCAGTGCCCACAAACCCTCGCCGGGCGTTTCGCGTTCTTCGGGCAGATAACCCAGGCTTTGATCGCGGTCGGTGCGGATGGCGATTGCGCCGGCCAATGCGTGGCCCTTGCGCAGTTCGCAGTGCGTGGCCCAGATCCGGGTCAGAGCATGAATCTCGATGTTTTCACGCTGGGTGAAACGGTATGGATTGCTCAACGCGAACAACAACGTGTGAATGTAGGCCATACGCACATTCGTTGCGGTATTGGCGTACAGCGGATCGTCGCTGGGTTTGTCGTCGAGCTTGACTGCGGCCGCGAAGACGAACAGATCGTGCAGGTTCTGCCACGCACCGACCGGTGGCATGCGGTAACGCAAATATGCCTGATGAAGAAAGCCGCCACGGTGCTGGATCGCCCGCGTCAATGCCAGCGCTACCGACTTGCCTCGCATGAATGGCACCGCACCCGCCGGTGCGCACAAGTCGTAGGCGACCGCGCCATAACCCAGCGACAGCTCGTGTTCGAAATCCTGTGCCAATTGCCCAAGCTGCTGCTTCTGCGGCGGCAGCGGAAAGCTGTCGCCCAGCACCTGCTTGCCGAGAGTCGCAACGATCTGATCGATTGGCGGCCGCAGCAGTTCGAGCGCATCCAGGCGCTGCAAGGGTTCGATGCGCAACTGATTCATCTCGCGCAAGGCGCCGATCAGCAAACGCGCCGTCGCGCCAGGATTGGCCAATGGCAATTGCGCGATCCACGCACGCACGGATTTGGCGTCTGTGGCGAACGAATTCCTTGCCGGCGCAACGCGCTCCGGCAAATCGCGCACCAGACGTTGAAACAACGAACTCATGATCCTGCCCCTGTTCGCTTGCGCGAGTACAAGTATACTCTTTGCTCCAGCATGCAAACTTACGCTTCCCTTACGTTTCCGCTTCTTCTAGGTTTCCGCTTCGCTCAGCGCTTTCGTCACCAAACGGCGCAACAAGCGCTCGCGCACGCCGCGTGGCCGATCCAGATCCAACCGGCGCAGCAGCGGTAGATCGGCCACCGTCGGTGCATCGTTCCATAACGATGCTAGCAAGAACGCGGCCAGCGCCGGTTTGCTTACGGAAACACTCTGCAGGCGTTGCAGCGCCGGAAGCAGACGCTGCTCCTGCGCATCAAAATCCGATCCGAGCGGAAATCGCGGAAACAGCCCGCGTGCGCGCAGCGAAGCGAGCACCTGCGCCAGTCGTGCCGGGGTGTTCTCGCGCCAACGGTCGGGAATCGAAAAGTCTTGATGCAACTTGCCGTTGGCTTTGGCGCGCGCGGCCAAATCGTCCTGGAAACGCGCATCGGCGATTGACAGCATCGCCTGAATGCATTCTTCGTCGGACTTGCCGCGCAAATCGGCACTGCCGTATTCGGTCACATAAATATCGCGCAGGTGTCGCGGAATCGTTTCGTGGCCATAATTCCACAGGATATTGGAATGCAGCTTGCCCTGGCTCGGACGCGTACTGCGCAACAGCAGAACCGAGCGACCGCCATCGAGTGCATGCGCCATCGCCACAAAGTTGTACTGGCCACCGACACCGCTGACCACCTGCCCGGTATCCAGTGCATCCGATACCGCTGCACCGAGCGCCGTGGCCATCATGCAGGTATTGAAGAATCGGGCGTCGCGGCGTTGCAGCGCGTCGAGTGCTTCACGCCCACCGTAAAGCTGGTTGATATCCGAAACCCGGGTCATCGACAGACCATCGAACGCATCGCCGTGCAATCCACGCAGCCAGGCGTAGAAATCCTTCGAGCCAAGATAGAACGCACCGCGCAAATAGCGTCCGTCGCGCAGTCGCCGACCGGCAAGCACGCGATTCCACGAAACACGCGCGGAGGCTGCGCGCAAATCCGCCGGCAGCTCGCTGCCATCAGGCAACCGCAAGGCGTCATTTTGCAATTGTGTACTTTGCGGCAGAATACCGAACCGCATCAGACGCGCCAGTTCGCGTGCATCGATCAGCGACGGCAAGGCGCCGGCCGCAACCAATCGATCGGCTGCATCCGCAGGCAAGGTTTCCGTGATGATGCCATCGGCCAGTGCGCGTTCCAGCGCATAGTCGTCGTAAACGCGGCGCGAAAGGATTCCTGCTTCGGCCAGATGCATGAACCCATCCATGACCATTTCGCTGGCACCGTACAAACCGTGCGCAAACGGCCCGGTACCACCAATTCGCGCAATCAGACCGGTTTCGTCGGCACCGAGCGCGGACAGTGCCGCGCGATAATCAGCGTTTTGCCGATGCCGCAACCGCATCGCATACACCAGCGCATCCGACAACACGCCAATCCCGATCTGCAAGGTGCCGCCATCGCGCACCAGTGCGCTGGCGTGCAGGCCGAGTGCGTATTCAGCGATGTCCACCGGCTCGCGCGGCAAGGCAAACAGCGTATGCCGACACGCGGAATCGTCGAGCACGATGTCGAAAATGCCCGCATCAATTTCTGCTTCGTTGCCGATGAAAGGCAGATCCGGATGCACCACGCCTACCACTAACGGTCGCGGCACCCCTGCCGCTGCCATGCGATCAAGCAAGTCGAGCGAAACGTCGGGATTGCTGGCGAGGCTGTAGTGCACGCTGCCGTTTTCTTCGCGCGCCGCGATCATCTGCACGACCACGTTGATGCCGATGCCGACCAGATCGCGCGCGACATGGGTGTAATTCAGACTCGCGTAATCGCGCTGCGATTGCGCTACCCCGAGCATCGCACCGGATTGCAGATAGAACTCGCAAATGCGCACGTTGGCTGGCAACGCATTCGCGTGCTGCGCGGCAACCCAGGCCAGATCGGGATAATCCGTGCCGAAATGGCGTGTGAGAAATGGATCGAGAAAACGCCGTTCCAGGTCGGACTTTGCTTTCGGCCGCGCCAGCGACAGCGCAGTATAGATTGTCAACTTCAGCGCCGGGTCGCGTTCCGCACGGCGATAAATCGCATTGAGCAGAACGTTCGGCTTGCCCAGGCCCAACGGCGTTGCGAGACGCAAGCCATCGTGCGCATGCGCAAGAATGCGTTCCACGCAGGTTTCCATATCCGGGACCAAGGCAGTCATCGCAGGCTCCAATGCGTCGCGACATCATCGCAGATTGTCCTGGGGCGAGTCAGCGTTCAGATCATGCGGCACACCGCCATGCTGCCCTGGATCAGGCTGCGGCTGCTCTGTGTCAACGGCAAACCCAGCCGAAAAAAAGGCCGCTGGAAACCCAGCGGCCCAAGCTTGGCTTATGGGCGCGTGAAGCGCCGTGAATCAGGGCATACAGGGAGCATCGAACCCATCGACCATGATCTCGTCACCCAAACCACCGTATTGGAGCGTATCGATCCACCAGCCGGAATGCGTGTCGTAACTGCGGCTGCCGCCTTCGGTACCTAGACGCCAGCGGAACTGCACCGTCCCGCCGTATGATGCCGCTGGCACGAGTACCGTCGTCGTCATATAGCCCTTCGAGTCGCCGCTCCATACCGCGCGGTTGACCATCAGAGGCGGTTGCGCGATCGGATTGTCGGAACCGGAATCGAGCTGCGAATTGTAGCCGCCGTTGAAGAACGAACCACCGGCACTCAGTAGATCGGCGAACGCACCGCCATTGACCGACACTTCCAGCACGGCGCCGTTGTAGGCACCGTTGTTCAGCGCACTGGCGTCGGGCGACCACAGCACGAAGCTGTGCCGGAAAGTCACGTACGGCAAGCCAACAGTGTGGGCAACACCGTAGACCGGCGAGTACAGGCTGACATCAGCGTAATCGTTGTAGTCGTCCAGCCAGACGGCGTTCGATCCGGTATCGGCGTAGCCAACACTTCGCGTGGCCCCCGGCAACGTTGTAGCCGCACCGGTTGCAACCGTGGACGTCCAGCCAGACGGGAGCGTCGGCGCACTTGTCCCATCGAAGTTCTGGGCGATGCACGCACTGGCCGGCGTCGATGTCAGAGTCGGCGGCGTGTTGTTGTGAGCCAATACTGCTACCGGTACGCAGAGTGCTGCGGCCAGCGCCAGAAATCGGTACTGCATGACTTTCCCCATTGCTATATCCCCATATTCGGTTGATTCACGAGTATGTGCAGAACGAACGCTTGCAGCGTGACTGTCCTGCACCGGCGATGAGTCCTTCATAAGGCCGCTCATTGCACGCTCTGCCCGACAGCGGTTTGCGCATTGATGAAACCGTACCCGTCCACCGGGCTGTAGCCGGTGCCGACACGGTTCCTGATCACGCCGCTGAAGGTCCCGCCGTCTGCGGTCGTGCCGCTGAAGGTCATGCCGTCGAGCGCGACGGTACCGCTCGGGATCGACACCCCGCCACCAAGCAGGTCGCCGAGATAGCTGGCCGATGTCGAGCCTGCGCCGATGGTCGTGCCATTGCCGGTTGTGGCGGAATGCTGCACACCGCGGCCCACGGTGTAGCGCAGCACATTGCCATCGGTGAAACTTCCGCCCTGGAATGCCAGATTCATCGTCCAGTACTGGTTGGTACCGTTCGACGGCGCTGGCGCCAGATTGGAATAGGTAGCCGTTGCTCCGGTAACCGTGGAGTTGCTGCCGACCGTGAACGCCTTCGAACTTGGCATGAAGACCATGCCCGGATAGTTGTTCTCGAAGTACGTTACCGTCTGCGGACTGGTCGCGGGATTGGCATCGGCGATGCCATTGTTGCCGCCGGAAACGTTGCCAGCCGTCGCCGCCGTGCCTTGTGGGTTGAACGTCAGGTTGGTCAGGCTGCCGCTGCCGGTATAGGCGACCGAGATCGAGTTCGCGTCGTTCAATCCGGTGCCAGTGTTCGAGTCGCCGTCGCTGTTGATCGTGATCGTGACCTTGTCGCCGTTGTTCGTGCGCGCAAAGCCGCTGGCATAGGACGGATCCAGGTCATGCGGGAACGTGCTGCGTTCCAGCAAGTTGGTCATCTGTGCCGGCGAGAGGCTGTGCGAACCACCGTGCGCCTGCAAAACCAGGGCACCGATGGCCGCCGCGTGCGGGCCAGCGGCACTGGTGCCGGAAAAGTTCGAATTGGTATCCAGATCGCTGGTCGTGTCGCTAGTGAAGAACGAGGTGTTACCCGCGTCCGCCGCCGCAAGCGTCGGCTGCCGGCGTACTTCCGGGAGCGCCAGACGACTGCCGTTCCCGTCAAAGTAGATCGTGACCGGACCCGGCGAAGTAAACGTTTCCGGCAAATTCGGACGGAACACGCTGTACGCCGCCATGCCATTGCTGCCGTTCGCCATCGCATGACCGCCGGTGGTGACCGTGTTGTAGGTGAAGTATTCGGCCGGGCCGATACCGCTCGCACCATTGCCCGCCATCAGGTAGCGCACGTGCGTCGCGCCGCCGGTCGCGGGCACGTTCGCGCGCGTGATGACGAATTGCACCTGGCCCGCCCTGCCGTTCGCAGTAAGCGTGTAGTCCAGTTCGATCGGCTCGTTGGTCGCAAAGTTGTTCGTGGTCAGCGAACTGCCGGGAAGGTAGTTGCCGCTCATGTCGAACACGAGCAGGTTCACATCGGTCGAGATCGTGTTGCCCGAGAAGCCGTCGGTCGCGTGCAGCGTGAGCGTGTAAGTGCCGAGTTGATTGTTGTAACTCGCTTCGATCACCTTGTAGCCGGAACCGCTGACCGGTGCATAGAAGCGTACGACCTCATCGATCGTGGTGTCCTGCTGGTTGACGATGACGGTGCCATCTGGGGCGATCAGCGTGACGATGGAATCGACGCTGCTACCCGCATTGGCCGTCGCATCGAGCTCGTAGAGCAGGCCAGCCTGAAGCGGCTGGTCGATGGTCCAGGTCTGTGTCTTCGCCGAGGACGTGAGTTCTCCGGCCTGAGTCCACACCGGCGGCTCGACGTAGTCCGGTGAAGTGTTCTGGTCGTACGGGTCGTCCCATTGCAGATCCGTCGGCGGCTGGTTGGCGCTGGACGCGATGTTGACCGTTTGTGCCACATCGAGTTGGCCAGGAACCGGATTGAAGTTATGGAACCCGCCTGCATACAGCACGGGCGGCACGTTCGCCAAATTGATATTGGTACCCGCCAGTGCGTTGCTGTCGTTCGGCACCCAGCGCAATTCGGATTCGTAGCCATTGATGCCGATGTCGTTGGCCGCAGACGAAAAATACGCCACGCCATAGGCCGCAACGTCATTAACGCCTTGGCCGATAATGCCATCCTGGAAGAACGGCTCGTCGTAATAACCGACGTCATCACAGATCGTGTCGGCGGCAAAACCCTGCTGGATGGAGTCATCGTAGGTGTAGCCGGGCATGCCGGCCAGCGCGCGGATGTTGTTGGCGAAACCGACTTCGCCGAAGTCAGCGGTAGCGAACGCAAGACGCGCCTTCGGCGCCATCTTGTAGCCGATCTGCACCATCGCGCGGCCTTCATCCGTACCGCCGCTGATGTAATCCTGCAGCACAACTACCGGTTGCGTGTTGACGGGATTGGTTGCAGAACCCGGTAAATCGTTCTTGCTGACGTCATTCGGGGCGGATTTGCTGGCCGTGGTGATATTGGCGTAACTGTCGGAGAGGAAGCCGATGCTCATGCCCTGGCCTTCATAGTCGAAGGCAGCATTCGGGTTGTAGAACTGGTTGATCTGATCGATGCGATGCTGGGTGACGCCCTGATCGAACGCCGTGCCCAGCTTGGTGAGTACCGTGCCCGAAACCGCCGAGGTCTGTCCGTCGGAGGTTGCGCTGTCAGCGCTCCCGTCGTCTGCCGAGATCATGGGCGGCCCGTGGCGGGGCTTGAGTTCGAGGATCACCGAGCGCACGCCCGAGGACCCGGCCAGCACAACCACGTCGCTCAGGGCAACCCAGGCATTCATTACGCCGACGCCACGATAGTTATTGTCGACGGCAGTGACCTTCAGGCTGCCGATGTTCGCGGCCAGCACATTGCCGAGGTCACTGGCCTTCATCCGTGCGCCAGTGGACGATTTGCCGGTGGAATTGATGCGCACCAGCACGCGACCCTGGTCGTCCACGATCGCCAGATTGGCGAGCGCGTTGCCCTGGCTGGTCGCAACAGAGTTGTAGAAAGCCGGCACCTTGGTCTGCACCAGCTTGTCGAGACCGTTGCCGAGATTTTGTGGAAATGATGTTGCGGCGTAGGACACGCCGCTCAGCGAAAACAGAAACACGCCGGCCGTGAACGTGTGCAAAAACGCGCGCGCGCCCCGAATGCCGCAATGTGCGGACGTAGCAAAGCGATCATAGATGTGATCCCCAGTGATGGATTCATGCTAGAAATATGGGATCGCGCAGTGGGCAAATTTCGCAACACCATGCCCCCCAGCATGCGTGTTCGAAGTTGTCACTGACACTACCCCACCCCGTTTTCAATAATAGTGCGTCACTTCGCCGAGCACAATATCCGCACCCGGCGTCGCGATGTATCCTCGCGTTCGCGAAGCGCAGAAAACTCATTGCCCCTATTCACGGCAGCTTCGGTATCATTCGTTCAACGGGAGGGGCACCGCATGTCGGAACGCTTCAAGATCGCGATCGTGGGCTCCGGGCCAGGCGGCATTTCCGCCGCGGCACGCGCAGCCGAGCGCGGCGAATCGCATGTGCTGCTTGAAGCCGAAGAACACCTGTCGAACACGATCTACCGCTACCAGAAAGGCAAGTTCGTCATGGACGAACCCGGCATCCTGCCGCTGCGTTCGCCGGTGCCGTTCAAGGCCGGCAGTCGCGAATCCATCCTCGGTGGCTGGGACAATGCGGCGAAGCAGCTCAAGATCAACGTGCGCTACAAGCACGAGGTCAGCGCGATCAAGCAGGCCGGCAACGGTTTCGAGATCAAGTGCACGAATGGCCAGATCGTACAGTCCGACTTCGTGGTCATGGGCATCGGCCTGCAAGGCAACATCCGCAAACTGGGTTGCCCGGGTGAAGACCTTCCGTTCGTGCAATACCAGCTTGACGACCCCGACGAATACGAAGGCGAGACGATTGCCGTCGTCGGCGCCGGCGATGCCGCCATCGAAAACGCCGTCGCCCTGGCGAAACAGAACAACGTCGTCATTATCAATCGCAAGGACGAATTCGGTCGCGCCAAGAAGGGTAATGAGCAGGCGATTCTGAAAGCGATCGAGGACGGCACGATCGAGTGCTACTACGACTCAGCGCCTGAGCGCGTGGATGCGCTGTCGGTAGGACGCAAGAAAGGCCGCATGATCCTCGCCACGAAAAACGGCAAGGCGCAGATCCTGCTCGACCGCGTGATCGCGCGCCTCGGCGCGACCGCACCGCGTGGCTTTGTCGAAGCCTGCGGCGTCGTTTTTCCGAACAAGGATCCGGCCTCGGTGCCAGCGATCAGCGCGCAGTACGAATCCAACGTCAAAGGCTTGTACATCGTCGGCGCACTCGGCGGTTATCCGCTGATCAAGCAGGCGATGAACCAGGGCTACGAAGTCATCGAATATATCCTCGGCCAGAAGGTCGAACCAGCCGACGAGCCGCTGCTGCGGGCCAAATTCGAGAAAATGCCGGGATTCCGCAGCGTCGATGAAGCGCTGGCGCGAGTGCAGAAGAACGTGCGTCTGCTCGCTCACATCACGCCATTGCAACTGCGCGAATTCATGCTCGATTCGGACATCCGCGCAGCGAAACCGGGTGAGACGATTTTCTCCCGCAACGATTATACAAATACCTTTTTCTCCATCGTCGATGGCGAGGTGCAGGTCGTCATTGATGCGGAAAAAAACAAGTTCATCACCCTGAAACGCGGCGAGTTCTTCGGCGAGATGAGTCTGATTTCCGGCCGCCGTCGTTCCGCCACCATCCTTGCCGGCGCCAATTGCGTGTTGATCGAAACGCCGCGGCGCTCGATGAATCGCCTGATCAATTCAGTCGAAGCGGTCAAGCGCGAGATCGATCAGGTATTCATCCTGCGCGCGATCCAGTCGCGCTTCGCTCCCGAGGCATCGGCCGAGCAACTTGGCGACATCGTCGCAGCCGCCAGACTCGAACGCTTCAAGGCCGGCGATGTGCTGTTCAACGAAGGCGAAGTCGGCGACAGCCTGCATCTGGTGCGCGTCGGCTCGCTCACGATCTCGCGCAATATCGGCGGCAAGGACGTGGTGCTGAGCTACGTGCCTGCCGGCAACTATGTCGGCGAGATGGCACTGATGGGCGAATCACGGCGCTCAGCCACGGCGCGCGCGGCAATCGCCACCGAAACCGTGCGTCTGGATGGCGAAAGTTTCAAGAAACTGGTCAACCGATTCCCGTATTGCGCCTGCGCCTGCAATCAGAATACCGCCAACGCACTACTGCAAATCTGGCGATGCAGGCAATGCCCGGCGGCGGCGACATCATTTCGTTCCTGCTTGCCCAAGGTGCCGGCGAAGCGACCGATATTCTGCTGATCGACGAATCGCTGTGCGTGCGCTGCGACAATTGCGAAAAAGCCTGCGCCGAAACCCACAACGGCAACTCGCGGCTGAATCGTGAGGCCGGACCCACCTTCGCCAATGTGCACGTGCCGACCTCGTGTCGTCATTGCGAACACCCGCATTGCATGAAGGATTGCCCGCCCGATGCGATCCATCGCGCGCCCAACGGCGAGGTTTTCATCGCCGACAACTGCATCGGTTGCGGCAACTGTGAGCGCAACTGTCCGTACGGCGTGATCCACATGGCGACCAAGCCGCCGAAGAAGCCAGGCCTGATGCAATGGCTGATGTTCGGCCGCGGCCACGGCCCGGGCGAGGTGCCGCACGATCCACATGACAAGCATGTCGGCCAGCTCAAGAAAGCGGTCAAATGCGATATGTGCAAGGGCATCGACGGCGGCCCGGCCTGTGTGCGTTCCTGCCCCACAGGCGCAGCCATCCGCATCAGCCCGGAAGAATTTCCCGCGTACGCGCAATCGAGACGCTGACGGCGATCCATGCACGATTCAATCCTCACTTACGCCAAATCGCGCTACCTGTGGATCGCGCTTGGGTTGTCCGCAGCGGCGCTGATTCGTATTTCTGGCCCGACCCCGGCGGCCCGCCCAACGGCGGCACCTGGCTCGGCTATACATTGGGTACGATCGGCGCATTGCTGATCGTCTGGCTGATGCTGTTCGGCATCCGCAAGCGCCGCTACGTGCACAACGTCGGCACCCTGCGCGGCTGGCTGTCCGCACATATCTATCTGGGTACTACGTTGATCCTGATTGTGGTGCTGCACGCCGGATTCCAGCTCGGCTGGAACCTGCATACGTTCACTTTTATACTTAGCTCATCGTGATCTTCTCCGGTTTCTTCGGCGTATACGTCTACCTGCGCTATCCAACCTTGATGACGCGCAATCGCGAGAACGCCACCCGCGACGCCATGCTCGACGAAGTCGCCGAAATCGACCAGAACGCGCTGGCACTGGCCGATGGCATCGACCCGAAGATCCACGCGGTCGTACTGCGTTCGATCCAGAACACCCGGCTCGGCGGCGGCGTGTGGACACAGCTGCGTGCGCGCGACGGTTCCGATCTCGCCCTGGACTCGCTGCACAAAGCCATCGCCATGCGTGAAAACAATCAGGAGATGAAAACAGCCGAAATGCCGACCATGTTCGCGATGGTCGATTACCTCGCCGGCCGCGCCACCGACAAACAAGGCGAGGCGATGCGCAAGCTGATCGACCTGATCTCGCGCAAGAAAGGCCTGGCCACCAAGGTCGCGCGCGACATGCAGTATCAGGCGATGATGGAAATCTGGCTGTATATCCACGTTCCGTTGTCGTTCGCGCTGCTGGCGGCACTGATCGGGCATATCGTGTCCTCGTTTTTTTATTGGTGATGCGATGACGGCAATATTACTCATGAGCAAAGCTTCCACTCGCCTGCGGCGAGCGTGCAACTTTTCTTTGCTTCGTCAAAGAAAAGTCACCAAAAGAAAGCACACCCCCGGCACCACGCCTCGCGCTGCGCGCGAGGTGCCCTGTGCTTCTCGGCACGGTGAAGGGGGCCCAGGGTCAAGTGCGGAGCCAGAGCGCCGCTTTGCCCTGGCTCTCGGGTCCCCTCTTGCTGCGGCGAGCGCATGGAGGAAAGCACGTCAGAGTGGCGCGCACGATGCGCGCCAGTTCGTTGCACGTACAGGGATGTGCGTTCAACGAACCCCGCAATGCGTTCGCGCACTTGCCGGGCGCCGCCCGGCAAGCGTGGCATCGGGGTCGCCTTTCTTTTGCTTACTTTTCTTTGGCGAAGCAAAGAAAAGTGAGACGCTCGCCTGCAGGCGAGCGGAAGCTCTGCTTAAAACAGCAAATAGATCAAGTTCAAAATGGATTCCGGCTTTCGCCGGAATGATGAGCAAAAGCGGGAGCGCGTCATGCGCTGGCTGATCCGCCGCGTCCTCAAGAAAGGCAAAGGCACCGTCAGTTACGAGGAAGACGTCCATTATGGCGACGTCCTCACGATCGGCCGTGCCGCCGATCAGGCGATTTTCCTGCCCGACCTGCGTGCCGCGCTCAACCATGCGCGCATCACCCTGTTGTCCAGCGGCCAGTACAAGATCGAATCGCTGATTCTTGCCGGCATCCGTGTCAACGGCGATATCACCTACGTCACCACGGCCGGCGCGGGTGCCGTGGTCGAGATCGGTAATACGCGTCTGACCCTGCTGCCGCCATTACAGGACTTCGACGGCGGCGTGGAAGTGAGCACGCTCGACAAGACCGAGCAGATGGCGGAAAAGGAGAAACGCGCGAAGCCCACGCGGCTGAGCCAGACCGGTCTCAGCAAGCGCCGTCCGGCGTGGATCCTGTTCATCGCAATCCTGATATTCGGTCTGGCTCTGCCCATGATCGGTCATTTCATTCCCGGTTTTGGCGAACTGCTCAAGCACACGCCGCTGCCAAGCACGTCGAGCTGGAATCCCGGCACGCTCGATGCCGCGCATCATTTCTTCGGGGCCGACTGCACGAAATGCCATCAACATGCGTTTCTGACGGTACGCGACAGCGCCTGCCTGTCCTGTCACGCCGATACCCCGGCCCACGCGGATCCGGCGAAGTATAATCTTCCACAATTGGGCAACGCGGAGTGCCGTTCCTGTCATCAGGATCACCAGGGGCTGCGTGGTCTGATCCGCACCGACCAGCGCCTGTGCTCGGATTGCCACGCCGACCTGAAAGCACGCACCAAAGATGCCAGCACATTTGCCGATGTAAGCGATTTCGGCACTTCTCATCCGGAGTTCAAGATCGATCTGCCTGACTGGGACGCGAACGGTAAATATGCGCCCAAGCGAGTGACCTTTGCTGCCGACTTGAAGGAAAACTCCGGTCTCAAGTTCAACCATCTGAAACACTTGAAGACCGATGGCCTGAACACGCCGGACGGGCACCGCGTCCTCGATTGCGCCAGTTGTCACCAACCCGATGCAGGCGGCGCGAGGATGCGCCCGGTGAATTTCGCGACCACCTGCCACGATTGCCACAAGCTCGGTTTCGATACCCTCGTGCCAGATCGCGAAGTGCCGCATGGCAAGGTCAGCGAGGTCATCTACACCCTGAACGAGTATTACGCAAAGGTGGCGCTCGAAGGCGGCTACCAGAATGCCAAGTCACCAGCGATCGTGCAGGAACGCCGCCGCCCCGGATCACCGCCATTGTCGCAGCAGCAACAGCAGGAAGCGCTGGCCTGGGCGCGTGATCAGGCGCGCAGCGTGACCGAGAGCCTGTTCACCGGCAAGGCCTGTACCACCTGCCACAAGGTCACGCCGCCGCGCGATCCCGACGATACCTGGCACGTTGCGCCGGTGCGTGTATCCGGTGTGTGGTATACCGACGCCAAGTTCACCCACGCCAAGCACGCCACGGTCAAATGCGAGGATTGCCACGCCGCGCGCAAATCCGAGCAATCGAGCGATCTGCTGATTCCCGGCATCGCCAACTGCCGCAGCTGCCATGCGGGTGCCAAGGCGAAGGACAAGGTCGCCACTACCTGCATCGCCTGCCACGACTACCATCAATCGCCGACATTGAAGATGGGTAAACTATAAGCGCTGACGTGCGCTATGATTCGGCCCAGGGGAATTGACCGGTTCTGCGCGGCCAGCGGAATCGAAGCACCGCACTCGGGGAGGAGCAGCGATGTCCAGAGCAACGTTCCGTCTGCCGTCACTGGCTGCTGCGTTGCTGCTGACCGCCTGTGGTGGCGGCAGCAACTCCAATAGTACGGTCGGCACTGCGCCACCACCTCCGCAAGCCACGTCGGACTCCGGCTGCACCGGTTCGTGCGCGAATGCGCAATCGTTTCTCAGCCAATCCGACGTGCAAACCGTGATTGCACAGGCCGCGGCTGAAGCACAAGCCGAGGGCAAACCTGCCGTCATCGCGGTGGTCGATCGGGTAGGCAATGTCCTCGCCGTGTACAAGATGAATGGTGCGCCAGCCACAATGACGATTACCTCCGGCCGCAGCGTAGTCGGCGGTCTCGAGGGCCTGCAGGTGCCGAGCGAACTGGCCGCGATCGCGAAAGCCGTGACTGGAGCCTACCTCTCGTCCGAAGGCAATGCCTTCTCCACCCGCACCGCCAGCCAGATCATCCAGGAGCATTTCAATCCCGGTGTTCTTGGAACCCCCTCAGGCCCGCTGTTCGGCGTCCAATTCTCGCAACTGCCCTGCTCCGACCTCGCCACGCATTTCATCTCCGGCGCTGGCGTCGGTCCGCACAATTCGCCGCTGGGACTTTCCGCTGATCCGGGCGGTTTCCCATTGTATAAGAGTGGAACTCCGGTTGGCGGCATCGGCATCGCCGCCGACGGCATTTACGGCCTCGATCCTAACGTCCTGGACACGGATCGCAACATCGACGAATACATTGCAATGGCGGGCACCTACAATTACGGCGCGCCGACCGATCGGCGCGCCGACACCATCACTGTCAACGGCATCACCCTGCGTTTCACCGATGTCGAATATTCGGGTCTGGCCACGCAGCCGGCCAATGCACCACCCTACTCCGCGCTCGCCAATGGTGCGTTGATGAAGGTTCCCGGTTATTTCGACGGCGTCATTCTTGACGGCACGGCGTTCGGCCAGATGGACTCCGGCATCCGCCCCGATACCCAGTTCTATCCCGGCCTCGATGCCTTCGTGCTGGACGATGGGCACGGCAACAACCGCTATCCGCCCATCGCCGGCACCGATGGCAGCAATGCGTTGACGGCTATCGAAGTACAGACACTCGTGCAGCAGGCGTTGACGATCGCCAATATGGCCCGCGCCCAGATCCGCAATCCGCTCGGCAGTCAGGCGCGGGTTTCGGTATCCGTTGTCGATACCAACGGCGTGGCGCTGGCAGTCGCGCGCACCCGCGATGCACCGATGTTCGGCACCGATGTTTCACTGCAAAAGGCGCGTACCGCCGCCTTCAATTCCGGCGCCTACGCTGCCGGTGTCTTGCAGTCGCTGGCGCCGGTGAACTACTTCAACGACGTCGTCGACGTGCCCAACCTGAAGATCACTTTTTCCACAGTTGCACAAAGCAATATCGGAAATTACGTAAGCAACGTGCGCGCCTTTCTCGGCTTGCCGAATGCGCTGGGCGACGGCGCCTATGCTTTCACCGATCGCGCCGGCGGCAACCTGTCGCGGCCGTTTTATCCTGACGGCGTGGACGGCACCCCGAATGGCCCGTTCAGCCATCCGTATGCGCAGTGGAGCCCGTTCCAGGAAGGCTTGCAACTCGACCTTGTCTACAATGCCGTCGCACTGAATCTCGTGTCCTACGTGCAGGCTGCCGGCTTTGCCGTCGGTGTTGATCATCCTCCTGCGTCGGTCCTGAACTGTACCGGTAATCCGCATCTGCCCAACGGCATTCAGGTGTTTCCCGGCAGCGTGCCGATCTACCGCGGCAACATCCTGGTCGGAGGTATTGGCGCGTCCGGCGATGGCGTCGATCAGGACGACATGATCAGTTTCCTCGGTCTGTACAACGCGGGGGTCATGCTCAGTGGCAAAGTCGCCAATGCGCCGCCAGCAATGCGCGCCGACAATCTGGCACCGCAGGGTACGCATCTGCGCTATATCGAATGCCCGCAGTCGCCGTTCCTGAACAGCAACGAAGCCAATGTCTGCGATGGGAAATGATATGCGCGACGACTTCCGCTTTCGCCTGCACACGCTTGCTGCGGCCATTGCCGCATTTGTTGCATTGTCCACAAGTTCACAGCTTGGCGCGCAACAGGCCGCTACCACACTGCCGAACGTCATGGAGTTGTTCGGCGTGTTGCCTGCGCCGACCTACGACCCGGCCACATCGCAGATCCCACGCCGGCGTCCGGGACATCCCTACGAACCGCCGCCGGAATTCACCGAGCAGAATCCCAATGGCGTGCCGCCGGCACCAGTGGATCAGGTGGGCGAGTTCATTCCAGTGCCGAATCGCTGGCGGATCATGGAAACCCTGGGCTTCAAGTTTCCGTGGGACGACCCGTACAACCAGAACAAGTACAAGGGCGACAAACCGATCGATGACAAAGGTCATTTTCTCGTCCTGACCGGAATTTCCGACTCCCTCATCGAGCCGCGCAGCGTGCCGACGCCGATCGGGCCGCAGGGCACCAGCCGTCCGGGCGAATACGATGTGCTCGGCAGCGTCAATCAGGTCGCATTTTCGCAGACCTTCATCACCAGCATCGATTACTATCAGGGCGATACCACCTTCAAGCCACCCGATATCGAATACAAGGCGACGCTGGCGTTCAATTACAACCGCGTCAATACGGAAGAGGCGCGCGCATTGCAGATCGATCCACGCCTTGGCACCGATCGCGATGACGGCTTCGTCGGTGTGCAGGAATTGTGGTTCGACAAGCACCTGCGCGATCTCGATTCGCGCTACGATTTCGATTCGATCCGCGTCGGCATCCAGCCATTTTCCACTGATTTCCGCGGTTTCCTCTATCAGGACAGCCAGCCCGGTATTCGTCTGTTCGGCAATCGCGACGACAACCGTTGGCAGTACAACTTCGCCTATTTCCGCAGGCTCGAAAAGGACCTGAATTCCGGACTGAACGATGTCACCGAGGCGCCGCGACACGACGACATCCTCGTCGCCAATCTTTACCGGCAGGATTTCCCCTGGTCAGGATTCACTTCGCAAGTCACCGCTGTCTTCAATCACAACAGCGACAGTACTTTCTACGATTCCAACGGTTTCATCGAGCGTCCGGCCGCAATCGGGCTGCAATTGCCGCGCACCTACGACGTCACCTATCTCGGCTACAACGGCGACGGCCATATCGGCCGGGTGAATCTCACCGCATCGACCTACTACCTGATTGGTAACCAGTCGCACGGCATCTTTGTGGAAGAAGCGCAGCAGATCCGCGCCGGCTTCGCGGCGGCCGAGGCATCGATGGATTTCGACTGGATCCGCGTGCGGCTGTCCGGCGCCTACGCCAGCGGCGACAAGAACCCCTATAGCGACCGCGCCACCGGCTTCGACTCGATCTTCGAGAACCCGATCTTTGCCGGCGCCGATACCAGCTACTGGATCAGCCAGGGAATTCCGCTGATCGGTGGCGGTGGCGTGGCGCTGACCCAACCCAACGGCATGCTGCCCGACCTGCGCAGCTCTAATGCGCTGGGTCAGTCGAATTTCGACAATCCGGGACTGCGTCTGATCGGCCTGGGTGCGGATTTCGACGTGACGCCGACATCGCGCGTTTCGGCCAACCTCAACGAACTGTGGTTCGACAATACATCCACGCTCGAAGTGCTGCGCCAGCAGGCCGACATCGACCGCAGCATCGGCACCGATGCCTCGGTCGCCTGGACCTATCGGCCGTTCTTTACCCAGAACGTGGTCGTGCGACTTTCAGGCGCGGCCTTGCTGCCGGGACCTGGCTTCAAGAGTCTCTATGGCACCGATCACTCGGTGTACTACTCCGTACTCGCCAACGTGATTCTGACCTATTGAGAGCGCGGCCATGATGAAAGCGAAATGGGTCAACTCTTCCGCTCGTCATTCCGGCGAAAGCCGGAATCCAGCTATTGTTCCTTTGCCAACGCTAGAAAGATGGATTCCGGCTTTCGCCGGAATGACGATCCTTTTGTTTTCTCTGACAACTTCATCCACCTACGCTAACGACGAAGAGCAACCCGTCGTGCGCAACTACACCGCGGCAGCGCCCGCTCCGGCATTCCAGACCTGGGACGAAGCGCACGAGAAATCCGCAGGTTGCGTGTCCTGCCACACCCGATCCGATCGCAAGACCATGCACGCCTCCGAGGCCGTAGTGCTCGGCTGCATCGACTGCCACGGCGGCGACGCAAAAATCTTCGCGCCGTCGGGCCAAACCTATTCGGCCGACGACCATCACGACAAACGCGACTGGTCGACGGATTACCACACAGCGATGGACAAGGCACACGTGTTGCCGCGCTATCCCGATCATTGGGCAACCAGCGCGAATCCGCAGCGCAGTTACACCTGGTGGCTGAAGGAAGCGCCGGAATTCGTGCGTTTCGTCAATCCCGGCGATCTGCGCATCGCCACGGAATCCTGCGGTGCCTGTCATCTGCCGATCATACAGGCGAACCAGAAAAGCCTGATGTCGAATGCAGCAATGTTCTGGGGTGCGGCGGCGTACAACAACGGCATCCTGCCGTACAAGCATTCCGTGCTCGGCGAGGCCTACACGCGCGATGGCGTCGGTGCGACGACGGACTCGGGCATCAGCCTCGACGACAACATGAAAGAACACGGCATCCTGCCGAAGCTCTACCCGTTGCCGGCCTGGGAAATCACGCCGCCAGGCGATATTTTCCGCATCTTCGAACGCGGCGGCCGCAACATCAGTAACCACGTTTCCGGAGACCGGCCTGCCCGATGCAAGCCGGCCAGCTCGAGCGCCTCGAAGAACCCGGCCGGCCCGACCTCCGCAATCCAACCGCGGCCCCGGCACCGGCGCGCGCATCGCAATTCCGGTGCTCAACATCACCAAGACGCGTCTGAACGATCCGTTCCTGTGGTTCATGGGCACCAACGATCAATCCCGGCGATTACCGCTCAGTCCGGCTGCGCGGCCTGCCATGTGGTCTATGCGAACGACCGCGATACCTTCGCATTCCAGCGTCTACGCCAAGTACGGCAACATGCGGCCTGTCGCAGACGCCGATCCGACCATTCGCACAAGACGAATCCGGACATCCGCTCAAGCACGACTTCACCCGCTCGATTCCCACCAGCCAATGCATGATCTGCCACATGCACCAGCCGAACATGTTCATGAACACCATGCTACGGCTACACCATGTGGGACTACGAAGCCGACGCGCCCTCCATGTGGCCGAAGCAGCAGCACTATCCCTCGATCGACGAAGACGCGCGCAGTGCTCGATCGCAATCCGGAAGAAGCCGCACCGCGCGGCAACTGGGCGCGATGTGAATTTTCTCAAGAACGTCAGCCAGCTCAATCCGCAGCTCAAGGACACCCAATTTGCCGACTATCACGGCCACGGCTGGAATTTCCGCGCGCGTCTTCAAGCGCGATCGCCACGGCGACTCTGCTCGATGCACGAATCGGCACGATTGTCGCCGACAACGATCCAGACGAAGTTGCAGAAAGCCGTGCATCTGCCTCCATCGCACGTCGATGTCGGCATGCAGTGCGTGGACTGCCATTTCGCGCAGGACAATCACGGCAACGGCTACATCTACGGCGAGGTCGGCGCGCCATCGAGATCGGCTGCAAGGATTGTCATGGCACGGTCGACAGCTATCCGAACCTCTGAAAACTTCGGGTCCCGCCGCGCTCGACGTGCGGCATGGATCTGCTGCGATCGCGCACTCCCGACGGCGAGCAGCGCTTCGAATGGATCGACGGCAAACTCTGATCCAGCGCTCGATGGTCGACGCCGGGACTCGAATGGACCATGACCCTCGTCAAGGATGCCGTCGACTCCCGGCAGTCGCCGATGTACAACACCAAGGCCGCGCGCGCCAAGCTCATGAGTCGTCGATACGCCGACACGCAACGCTGGGGCGCCGATGTGCCGAAGCATCGGCTCGCGCACGGCGACAGACAAGATGGAGTGCTACTCCTGCCATACCTCGTGGACCACCGAGTTGTGGCGGCTGCCATCTGCCGATCGAGGCCAACTGGAAAACCGAGCGGCATCAAGTACGAGGGCGAGCGAACCCGCAACTACGCGACCTATAATCCGCAGGTCGCGCGCGACGATATGTTCATGCTCGGCGTGCATCGGCGAAACCGCAAGGGCGGCAAGATCGCGCCCGTACCGCTCGTCATCGGCGCTGGTCCTTTCCTCCACCAACGCCAACCGCGAACACATCTACGTTCAGCAACCGCCGATCTCGGCCTGCGGGCTATTCAGCTCGCAGGCCTTCGCGCCGCATTACCCGCACACCGAGCGCAAGATCGAAACCAAGACCTGCGACGATTGCCATCTGTCGAAGGCCAACGACAACAACGCAATCATGACGCAGTTGCTGCTGCTACGGGACCAACTTCGTCAACTTCGTCGGCTAGCATGCCTGGGTCGGCGAAGACGGTGGCGTCGGCGCAGTACAGGTCACCGAGTGGGACGAACCGCAGGCAGTGATCGGCAGCTATCTGCACAAGTACGCCTATCCCGACTGGTACGCAGCAGCATCAGGACGCGCGGCGATGAATTGCAGCACGCGGTCGAGCACGACGCCGGGGTCGCCAATTGCGTGCAGTTGCGCGGCGAATATCTGTATGTCGCCGAAGGCACAACAGGCATGCGTGTCTACGACGTCGCCAGCGTCGGCAACAAGGGCTTCAGCGAAAAGACGATCACGGCACCGTTCTCGCCGCTGGGCCAGGACACGCACATCGCTCAGCAAGGATGCCACCTGCGTGGCGCTTGCCGACAACCCAGCCGTCACGCCGAACCGCAACACGGGCGACCTGATGCGCAAGGCCAACGAGGAACAGCCGATGCATCCGATCTATCAAATACGCCTTCATCACCGATGCAGTGGAAGGCTTGATCCCGACCGATATCGAAACCCTCACCGATGGCGACCCGCGCAACAATTTCCTCAAGCGCCAACTCACCTGGAACGGGAACGACGTGCTCAAGGGCGCGCGGCATCTGGCGATTGCCGGTGATACGTTCTACGTCTCCGCCGACGCCGGCGTGGTTGTGCTCGACATGAGCGACCCGCTCAAGCCGCGCCACATGGCAACGATTCCGATCGCCGAACCACAAGCCGCGCAAATCCAGTTCCGCTACCTGTTCGTCACCGCGAAGGATGGCCTGCACGTCGTCGATGTCACCCATCCGGACCAGCCACGGATCGTGACGGACGCCTTCGTGCCCTTGCGCGATGCGCACAAGCTGCACGTCGCGCGCACCTATGCCTATGTCGCCGACGGCGCCGATGGACTGGCCATCATCGATGTGACCAATCCGGAAAGGCCCTTCGTCTACCAGATGTTCAATGCCGGAGGAAAGATCAGCGATGCGCGCGATGTCGTGATCGGCACGACCAATGCTTCCCTGTACGCCTACGTCGCCGATGGCAGAAACGGACTCAAGGTGATTCAGTTGACCTCACCGGAATCGCAGCCGAAGTTCTATGGCTTCAGTCCCGATCCGAAACCGCAACTGATCGCCTGGTACCCGACCAAACACGCCGCCCTGTCCTTGTCGCGCGGACTTGAACGAGATCGCGCCGTCGACGAATCCGGCAACCAGATCGCCGTGTTCGGCCGTATCGGCGCGCGCCCATTCCATCTCGACGAAATGCAGAAGCTGTATCTCGACAAGGACGGCAAGCCTTGGTACGTGAGCGATGCTGTTGGTCAGAACGACGCGCTGCGCGGCTCCAGTCAAGCTAAACAGTGACCGCGTCTTGCCGATCGTTCTTGTTTGCATCCAAACGATTTGCCGCCTTCTGTGGAGACCACGACGCGAGCAGCGAAAATAATTCTGGCTCCGGAACCGGTTCCGAAGCCAGATATCCCTGGTATTCATCGCAGCCTGCATCACGCAGGTAGGCGAGCTGTTCGGAATTCTCGACACCTTCCGCAACCACGCTCAGACCGAGGGCATGCCCCATCGCAATGATGGCGTGCGTAATCGCCACATCCCCCGGATCGCGCGGAATATCGCTTACAAAGGAACGATCTATCTTGACGCAATCGATCGGCCAATTCTTGATATAGGCAAGCGACGAATAACCCGTGCCAAAATCATCAACCGACAGGCGCACGCCCATGCTCTTGAGTTGCGCCATCACCTGCCTCGCGCCACCCCGATCATTTATTACCGAACTTTCGGTCAACTCAAGCTCGATCTGATGCGCTTTGAATTTCACATTCTTCAGCAGCCGTGCAATCTGCGTCGGCAGGGCGGCATTCTCGATTTGCCTGGCACTGACGTTGATGGACATATTGATTCCGGGATTTCCGTCTGAACACAAACGGTTCAGCATCCTGGCCGATTCATCCAGAACCCATTCGCCGATGGACAGGATCATATCGGTCTCTTCGCTGATCGGGATAAATTGATTCGGTAGCAGGAGTCCCCGTGTCGGATGCTGCCATCGCAACAAAGCCTCGACACCGAGGATCTCACCGGTTTTCACACTCACGCGCGGTTGGTAATGAAGAACGAGCTGCGCTTTTTTCGCCGCTTCGCTCAAGTCACGCTCAAGTTCGAACTTTTCGTTATGCCCTGTCGTGTCGAACGCACCGAACGAAGCCAAGCGTCGCAGCGCGTCACGCAACCGTATACCAACAAGCAGCATATAACCGATGACCAAGGCGACGGTGCAGGAAGCAAACACGAGCAAGTAGCCTGTTTGATATCTGGATGCGTCTTGCAGAATGTCGGACTGTTCGTATCCGGAAGCAAGGGAAAGAAAACGGATCAGTGATATACCTGCCAGCAGCAGGAATACGCACAGAGTGAAACGTTCTGGAAAACCAGGATGCTTCATCCTCCGGATCGTCGCAGCACAGGCCGAAAAAAGAATTAGGTGTGCCGTCACTACACACATCGCCCGGATGGGATAGTCGTCGTGAATAAAGGTGAACCAGGCCAATAAAAGAGTGATGACACCTATGACGCCACTAAGTGCGCGGTATGCCGGCGCAACCCCCGCAAATTTCCTGAGGCTGACGTACATCATCAGGACTGCGGCAAAAAACGCTATATTCGCCAGCAGCCTGACTGACCCGATTGAACGCGAAACGCCGTCGCCAAAAAGCAGCGAAGCGACGATCATCAAGCCGCAAGCCCATGCCCATTCCGACACACCACCTATCCATCTAAGGAAGCTGCGATGAATCACCGTGATCAGAATGGCTGAGCACAGGAATCCCGAAAGTCCGATAGCGAGAAAAAGGAAAGTCACTTTAAGCATCAACATCCGGCCATTGCCGCCGGCAATCTAGCAGGAAGTCTGCAATCATGCTCGAGACCATCGTCATGCTTGTATCGTGCAAACCAAAGGGACTCAACCGCATTTGGCATGGCCTGAACTCCATGGAGTGGCCGGATACTTCCCGAATGCGTTACGCTAGTTCAAAGGACGGTTGGTTCTATGCTGCTGGGCTGCTGGAGGGTCAAACATGTTGCGGATGGCCATTGTCGGCGTAGTACTGCTTTTAGCGCTGTTGTTGTTGGCCTTGCGTTACCGTTCCGGTACTCGAACCGCACGAGTCGCCGCTCGGACCATGAAAGCAAAATCTGCGCCGACCACAACGCGTGTGGCCGATTCTGTACATACCGGCAACGCACCCGGAATCCATGCACAGGTGCTGCACGTGCCGAACCCCGATCGCGCTTGTGAAGCTGCGCGCCACTATATCGGCCGCACGCTTGATGCCGCGACCTCGCCCAGCCTGCCACTTCCTGGTTGCGGTGTCGTCGAATGCCGCTGTCGCTACGAACGCATCGCCAACCGCCGAGGCGAGGAGCGTCGCGAGAGTACAGACCGGCGAGAAGAGATCCGTTTCCACTCCACAGGCGACCGCCGCAAAAATCCCGACAAGCGCCACGGCAACCGTTTCTGGGATCGGTTCGGGCGGCGTTGACTTCCAGCGCACATGACTCCGGCAGCACAGGTAATGAACACTTCGGCACATACCGCACTGATTGAACGCTTCTACCGCGCCTTCCAGCAGCGCGACGGCGCCACAATGGCGGACTGCTATCACGCCAACGCGACTTTTCGCGATCCGGTATTTGCGCTCGAAGGCGCGCGCATTGGCAGAATGTGGGAAATGCTATGCTCGCGCGGAGAAGATCTGCGCGTCGAATTTTCCAACGTGTCCGCCGATGCCGATCGCGGCAGCGCGGACTGGCAAGCCTGGTACACGTTCAAATCCACGGGACGTCCCGTGCACAACCTCATTCGCGCAAATTTCCGTTTCGCCGATGGCCTGATCATCGAACACGTCGACACTTTCGATTTCTGGCGCTGGTCGCGTCAGGCGCTGGGGCCCGCTGGACTGCTGCTCGGCTGGTCGACCTTCATCCACGCGCAAGTATGCAATGAAGCGACTCGCGCGCTCGACCGTTACTCCCTGGCCTGATCGATCCTCACGACGGCGTCACCAATCCCGCCGCACAGGGCGCGTCATTGCTGCCACCGTCGAAACCGTCGCGGAATACACCGTCGGTTGCCGTGACCACAAAATTGACTTCGGTCGTGGTGTAGCTGAGCTGGCCATCCACGCTTGCCGGACTGATCGCCAGCCCGCTGAAGCTGCCGCTGAGCGTGTTGTTGCCCGAGCCGTTTTCGATGATCGCAAAACTGTTGCCAACGCCAGGTGTGGTGGCGAAATCCACGCGCGCCACACCGGCCAAGGTCGATGTACTTTTACCGTCGAGCGATACCGTGATCGAGCTGCTCGCCGCTGGCGAGCCAGTGGCATGAAAACAGGTCAGTGCACCGCTTTGCAGCGTCAAGGCACCAACGACCGCGAAATTGTCCTGTGCAGACTGATAGCTGCCGGGCACCAATGTGCCCGAGCTGGTCACACTGGGAAATTCGCCGGTACCAGCGAGCACACCGCCGGGATTAACCGTTACCGGCGAGACACTGATCCCGGTATCAAGCAAAACCCCATTGTTGACGGTAGTCGTTCCGGTATACAAAGTATTCACGTCAAGAACAACCATGCCGGCGCCATCTTGCTGCAATCCCCATGAACCGGGTGTGTAACCATCGGGTGGCGTGATCGCACTGCCGGTTTCGTCGGTGACCGGATCGTCCATCAAGGCAAAGTCCCCGGCAGCGGGTGAAAACTCCAGCGTTCCGCTGCCCTGCAGGAAGATGCCCGCGCCTGCATATTGGCCGGCACCAGCATCGGACGCGCCGGCCGCGCCACCGGCAACATTGCCGTCGGCGTTAAAAGCACCTGCGTTGACAATACTCAGCGTGCCGCCGCCGACAACGAACACTGCGCCGCCGAAGCCGGCACCGGCGCCGCTGCCGTCGGCTGCGCCAGTGCCGCCGCCAAAGCCACCATAGCCTCCGTTACCGCCACCGCAGCCGGTGGGACATGAGGCTCCGCCGCCGCCACCGAAACCGCCCGTACCGCCGCCGCCGTAACCATCGCCGCCGCCGCCGCCGAAACCACCGGGAGCGCCAGGACCGTTACTGGTCCCGCCGCCGCCGCCGAAGCCACCGAAGCCTCCCGTTCCGCCGCAAGCAAAATTGTTGTCAGTGCCGAAACCGCCACCACCGCCAAAGCCGCCATTTCCGCCGCAGGTTACCCCTCCCCCACCGCCACCGCCAAAGCCGCCGTTGCCGCCGGAGTTGCTTGTTCCGTTCGCACCGCCGAATCCACCACCGCCGCCGCCGGCACCACTCACGTTACTGCCGCCACCGCCGCCATTGGCACCGCCGCCAGAACCGCCAGAGCCGCCGGCACCGCCGCTACCGCTGATGCCCGCCAGGCTCTGTGAGCCTGCGCTACCCGCAGCGCCATTGCCGCCGCCATTTCCGGTAAATCCGCCTCCACCGCCGACACCGACGACGCCATTGCCGAAAATGCCGCCTCCACTAGGCAGGTCACTCGAGCCGCCATTGCCGAAGATTCCTCCACCGGAGGCAGTGTTATTGTTTGTCGGCTTGCCACCATTGCCACCAAGGCCGCCGCCGCCGCCAAGCTTGTAAACCTCGCTGGAATTGATCGTCGCAGACCCGTTGCCGCCAGAGGCTTGGTTGTAGAACAAATCCACGCCATCGAGGGTGACATCGGCCGCACTGTTGACGAACACGGCGCCGCCCGCGCCCATGCCGCCGCCGCCGCCACTGCCACCCTTGGCCTTGCCGTTTTCCAGGGCCATGTTGCTCAAGGTAACGCTCAGCCGATTGCCGAGCGGCGCGGAAGGAAACTGCGAATGCAGCGCGGTTTGCGTCGCGCTATCGACGCCGATGAAGAAAATGCGATAGGTCGATCCGCCATCGATGACCGGATACTCCGTACCGCCATCAATAGTCACGTTGTTCAGAATCAGCGGCAGCGGGCTGCCCAGGCTGATGGTCGAACCGTTCGCGATCGCGAAAGTGATGGTATTGGTCGAATCCGTTGACAGGTTGATCGCCGTTATCGCGTTACGCAGCGAATTGCCGCTGGTGGTATCCGCATTAGTCTCGACGATGTAATTCAACGCGCCGGCCGGTGCGCAAACTGCGGCCAAGGCTATGGCGAACATGCGTGCCAAGGTGCGATGACGGGAAAACCGCGGTTTCGGATTTGAGGAACGAGACGAGCAAGAACGCGGCAACATAGAGCCTCCCATGATTAGCGATCGTATTCGCTGCACACCGATGGAAAACGTGGTTTTGCGTCTGTCCCTATGATACTGCGATCATTGGCGGCGACAACTGTACCGACCATGCCACGCCAAGCCGCGCCCGACGCCGCGCTCGGCTACACTTCGCCCATGCCCGATCCCAGCACTTCCGCACCGCCGCTACCACCAACCGCCCTGAGTCTGGCTGAGCAGGAACTCAGCCGCGCCGGCGGTACGCCGCTGATTTCAGGAAACGCGATTGAATTGCTGATCGACGCACGCGCGAATTTCGATGCCTGGCTGAAGGCGATCCGCACTGCGCGGACAAGTATATTTCTGGAAAACTATATCGTCGCCGACGATGTCGTCGGCCGCGAATTTCTCGCTGCCTTGTGCGAACGTGCCGCCGCCGGTGTGTCTGTACGCGTGATCCGCGACTGGCTCGGTTGCCTCGGCAACTCGAAAACCACATTCTGGAAACCGTTGCTCGACGCTGGCGGCGAAGTACGCGTCTACAACCCGCTGCGTTTCGATCGCCCATTCGGCTGGCTTAGTCGCGATCATCGCAAGCTGCTCGTGATCGATGGCGCATTCGGCTTCGTTTCCGGTCTGTGCATCGACGCAAAATGGTTGGGCGATCCTGTCCAGGACATTGCGCCTTGGCGTGATACCGGAGTGGCAATCCGCGGGCCAGCCTGCGCCGAGATCGTCGCCGCCTTTGCCGAAACCTGGACGCAGCTCGGTCTGCCGCTCGAAACTGATTTGACCGCCTCCACGCCAGAGTCGGCGGGCACGGTCGACCTGCGTGTGATCGCGACCCGCCCCAGCCGCGCCGGCCTGTTTCGCACCGATCAGCTGATCGCGGCGATGGCGCGCAAGACCTTGTGGTTGACTGATGCCTATTTCGTCGGCGTCGCGCCGTATGTGCAGGCTCTGATCGCGGCTGCGCATGATGGCGTCGACGTGCGCCTGCTGGTGCCGGGCACCAGCAATTTGAAATTGGTCGCGCGGCTTTCGCATGCCGGCTATCGACCGCTGCTCGAAGCCGGAATAAAAGTATACGAGTGGAACGGCAGCATGCTGCACGCGAAAACCGCCGTCGCCGATGGCCGCTGGGCGCGGGTCGGATCGAGCAATCTCAATCTGTCGAGCTGGATGGCGAACTGCGAACTCGATGTCGCGGTGGAAAACACGGAATTCGCACAACAACTTGCCGCTCAATACGAGCGCGATCTGACCAACGCCACCGAAATCGTACTGTCGCCGCAACGTCGTGACCCGCGCACACCGCAGCCGGCGCGCAGACGTGGCGGCGGCAGTTCCAGCCGCGCTGCCGCCGGCACCTTGCGACTGGTCAACACCGTTGGTGCCGCATTGAGCGATCGCCGCGTGCTCGGCCGTGGCGAAGCCAGCGTACTTCCCGGCGCGGCATTACTGCTGGTCTTGTTCGCGATTCCCGCCATGTTCTGGCCAAGAATCGTCGCCTGGCCGCTGGCCGCGATCGCCGTGTGGCTGGCGACAAGCTTGCTGTTGCGCTATTTCCGGTTGCTCCGGGCACCGCCATCAAGCGACAAGAATACGTCGCGCTGAGCCTCCAGACGCTAGCAGGAGCGGGCGCCACAGAGTAGTCTGCCGGTTCCGCATCTGCATCCACTCCCATGTCCGAAGTTCCTGCCGTTTACTCCGCGGAACGGGAAGTTTTCTCCCCGAGCGAACTTGTGCGCCTGGCGCGCGATCTGCTCGAAGATACGTTTCCGCTGATCTGGATCGAGGGCGAAATCTCCAACTTCTCGCGCCCGGCGTCTGGGCATCTCTATTTCAGCCTGAAAGACGCGCAAGCGCAGGTGCGCTGCGCAATGTTCAGGCCGAAGAGCACTTATCTACGCTTCAAGCCCACGGATGGTATGCGCGTGCTGGCGCGCGCACGCGTGAGCTTGTACGAAGCACGCGGCGAATTCCAGCTTATCGTCGAGCATCTGGAAGAATCCGGCGAAGGCGCCCTGCTGCGCGCCTTCGAACAACTCAAGGCACGGCTGGCCGCTGAAGGCCTGTTCGACGCAGCACGCAAGCGCCCGTTGCCGGAAATTCCTCGCCGCATCGGCGTGATCACTTCGCCTTCAGGTGCCGCGGTCCGTGATGTGCTCAGTGTGATCGCACGACGCTTTCCACTTGTGGCAATCGAAATTCTCCCGGTGCCGGTGCAAGGCAAGGACGCGCCACCTGCGATCGTGGCAATGCTTGCAGCGGCATCGAAGGCGCGTCGTCACGACGTGCTGCTGCTAACTCGTGGCGGCGGCTCGCTGGAAGACCTTTGGGCGTTCAACGACGAAGCCGTCGCCCGCGCGATCCGCGCTTGCGCAATTCCCGTCGTCGCCGCCATCGGTCACGAAGTGGATTTCACCATCGCCGATTTCGCCGCCGATCTGCGCGCGCCAACGCCATCGGCAGCGGCCGAACTGCTGGTGCCGGATGCGGGCGAACTGATGCGCATCCTGCGTCATCGCCGCGAACATCTGGATCAACGCATCCAATATCGGCTGCAGAACTTCGCGCAGCGTCTCGATCACATACAGGCACGGCTGCGTGCGCAACACCCACGCCTGCGGCTGCGCGCGGGCGGAGAGCGCCTGCGCCAGTTGCACGCCCGCCTGGGCACACAGCATCCGATGGCACGATTGGCGCGTTCGCGCGAAACCCTGTTCGCCCAGCAGCGGCGACTGCGCGCGACCTGTGCCCGCGGCCTTGAAGCGCGCGCTCTGCGTCTTGGCCAACTTGCACGCGCCCTCAACGCGGTGAATCCATTGGCGACACTGCAACGCGGCTACGCGATCCTGCTGGATCATGAGCGTGGCACCGTGGTGCGGTCGGTCGCGCAGACGCGAGCGGGCATGCGGATCACGGCACGGCTTGCCGATGGCGAATTGGGTTTGCGCTACGAACCGGAATCGAGTTGAAATCCAGCACAATAATAGCCGTCATTCCGGCGGAGTCGAAGCCGCGCCAGTGGCTGAGAGGAAACCAGACTGCAAGGATGCAATCTCTGCGATTAAACGGGTTCGTGATGCGTGCCTTCCTTGGCCTCTGGATTCCGGCATTCCCTGCCGGAATGACAAGCAAATGCGCATGACGTCAAGTTGTGATTGACGCATCCCGTACACGCATCGACAATCACAGCACAAATGGGAAGGGCCATGAAAGCTTCGGAATTGTTTGTCAAAGCCCTGGAGGCGGAGCATGTGCAATACGTGTTCGGAATCCCCGGCGAAGAAAACCTCGATCTGCTGGAGTCACTGCGCACCTCGTCGATCAAGCTGATCCTTACTCGCCACGAACAGGCCGCCGGTTTCATGGCAGCGACCTACGGACGCCTGACGGGCAAGGCCGGTGTGTGCCTGGCGACGCTCGGCCCTGGCGCGACCAACTTCGTCACCGCCGCCGCCTACGGCCAGCTTGGCGGCATGCCGATGCTGATGATCACCGGCCAGAAGCCGATCAAGGTGTCCAAGCAAGGGCATTTCCAGATCGTCGACATCGTCGGCATGATGAAGCCGCTGACAAAATATACTCAGCAGATCGTCTCGGCTGACAACATTCCGGCGCGCGTGCGCGAAGCGTTCCGCCGCGCCGAGGAGGAACGCCCTGGCGCGACGCACCTGGAATTGCCCGAAGACATCGCCCACGATGATACCGATGCGATCCTGATTCCTGCCAGTTACCATCGTCGCCCCATCGCCGACGAAAAAGCCTTGCAGCACGCGGCCGAAACCATCCTCGAAGCCAAACATCCACTGCTGATGATCGGCGCGGCGGCCAACCGCAAGTTGTGCAGCAAGATGCTGCGCGAATTCGTCGACAAGACCGGCATCCCGTTCTTCACCACGCAAATGGGCAAGGGCGTGCTGGACGAAAACCATCCGCTATGGCTGGGCAACGCCGCGCTGTCCGATGGCGATTTCGTGCATCGCGCAATCGAGCATGCCGACTGCATCATCAACGTCGGCCACGACGTGATCGAAAAGCCGCCGTTCTTCATGCGCCGCGGCCTGCGCAAGGTGATTCACGTCAACTTCTCCAGCGCCGAAGTCGATACCGTCTACTTTCCGCAGATCGAACTCATTGGCGACATCGCCAATTCGGTCTGGCGGTTGAAGGAAGCCATCAGCCCGAGTCCACATTGGGATTTTGCCTACTTTTCCAAAGTTCGCGAGCACCTCGACGCGCACCTGGCCGAAGGCCGCGACGATGCACGCTTGCCGATCTACCCGCAACGCCTGGTCGCCGATGTACGCAAGGTCATGCCATCCGACGGCATCGCCTGCCTCGACAACGGCATGTACAAGATCTGGTTCGCGCGCTACTACCGCTGCCGAGAACCGAACACCCTGCTACTCGACAATGCGCTGGCAACGATGGGCGCCGGCCTGCCCTCGGCCATCGCCGCCAAGATTGTGCACCCGAAGCGCAAGGTCATCGCCGTGGCCGGCGACGGTGGCTTCATGATGAACTCGCAGGAAATCGAAACCGCCGTACGCCTGAAACTCGACCTCACCGTCCTGCTGCTGCGCGACAACGCCTACGGCATGATCAAGTGGAAACAGGCGAACATGAACTTCGCCAACTTCGGCATGGACATGGGCAATCCCGACTTCGTGGATTACGTGCAAAGTTACGGCGCGCATGGGCATCGCCCGTCGTCTGCCGCCGAATTTGCACCGATGTTGCAGCATTGCCTCGACACGCCTGGCGTGCATCTGATCGATGTGCCGATTGATTATTCGGATAACGATCGGATTTTGAATCGGGAGATTCGGGAGTTGAGTGCGAAGGTTTGACCTGCTTTTTGTAGGTTGGGCTGAGCGAAGCGATGCCCAACAGATGCGCAAAAATTTCGTTGGGGTTCGCAAGCTCACCCCAACCTACGTACTGGCGGGATTTAGCGCGGCACTCAACGGCGTGCCACCGGCGTTGCGTCAAACCATGACCTACGATCAAGGGTGCGAGATGAGCGCACATGCTGACCTGAGCCGCGCCACGGGTATCAAGATCTACTTTGCTGACCCGCATAGTCCGTGGCAGCGCGGATCGAACGAAAACACCAACGGCTTGCTGCGGCAATATATGCCCAAAGGAACCGACTTGAGCGTCTACAGCCAGGAACAGCTCGACTGGTTCGCGCATCGACTCAACACGCGACCCCGCAAGACGTTGGCCTTCCGTAAACCACTGGAGATGTTTGCTCAGCATGTGGCCTTGGCTGATCAGATATCAGCTGCTCAATAGCGTTGCACTTGGAACTTGAAACCGCCTTGCCGGGTGATGCTATGGATAAAGTACGAGACCGTGAAGAAACGCTTTTCACCAAATGGCGCGAAATTCGGCAGCCCTTCGTTCCAGATGGCGTAGTTGATGAGGCGGCTTACGAGTCCAGCTCTCCACGTCTTCTTTTTGTGCTCAAAGAGGTCAACAACTATGACGGGGACCTGCGTCAGTTCCTTCGCGAAGGTGGGCGTGTACAAACATGGAACAACGTTACGCGTTGGGTCAATGGAATTCGAAACCTACAGAGAGACATTCAATGGTCTGAGCTAGAGAACATAGATAATAAACGTCGTAAAATAACACTAGTCTCGATAGCAGCAGTTAATCTGAAAAAATCTCCCGGCAGCCATACATCAGATGACGCTGCTATAGAGAAAACTGCATCGCAGGACAGAGATTTCCTAAATGATCAATTTCAGCTCTATGATCCAGATTTTATTATTTGCTGTGGAGTCAGCGGCATTGTCCGTAGGTATATCGATCTTGGTGTAAAACCGGATTGGAAAAAGACGAGTCGCGGCATCGGATTTTACGAGTTTAAGCCCAAAAAGGTTCTAATCGACTTTCACCACCCGGGAGCTCGCTGTGCCCCTAGCCTTCTTTATTACGGACTCGTAGATGCCGTTCGGGAAATACAGGACAATTCTGGCAGCGCAAGCACGTAGGTTGGGGTAAGCCCGCGAACCCCAACGTCATTTGACCCTCTCGCCAGCACCCATTCCAGGATCAACCGGCGACATCGCCCAATCCTGCGGTAAGTCGCCCGAGCGGACGCATCGGTGTATTGAGGAATATAGCCAATCCGACGCACGAGCAACATGGCCATGCTTCACTGGATTGAAATGGACGTAGTTGACATGCCTCCTCAGGTCATCTTCGTCGCGAACTTGGTGTTCCCAGAACCGCCGTTGCCAGATTCCGCGCTCACCTTTTGTGAGCCAGCTCGGGCGAATATTCTCGCTGCGCTCAATGCACCGGGAAAACCCGATTTTGATCAGCGCCCAGCGCGTCGAGAAATCGGCATCTCCCATAGGTAAAGTCCAAATTGCATGCAGATGATCTGGTAACACCACCCACGCGATGATCTTGAATGGATGCCGCTGTTTGACGACGCGCACGCTTGCCCTTAGATCATCGATGTGCTCAACCAGCAGGCGGCTAGTGCGATCAGCCAAATTTACCGTGAAGAAGTAGGTTCCTCCGGCAATGTTTGCTCTGCGATAGCGCATTCAATAATCATCGGCTAAACGTGTTGGGGTTCGCAAGCTCACCCCAACCTACAAAAAGACTCACACGTCGCGGCCAGGATGGCCGCCCTTCGCGGGGCCCCTGTGCCGCGGCGAGCGTACGGAGGAAAGCTCGTAGAGTGGCGCGCACGATGCGCGCCAGTTCGTTGCACGCACATGGACGTGCGTTCAACGAACCCCGGAGTGCGCTCGCGCACTCGGAGGGCAGGATGTCCGGAGAGTGCGGCGCCGGGGTGGCCTTTCTTTTGGATACTTTTTTTTGGCCATGCAAAGAAAAGTATCACGCTCGCCTGCAAGGCGAACGGAAGCTTTGTCTTCGCAGCACAAATCAAGCGCAAAAAGCGCCATCCTTGACACCTGGATTCCGGCAATCCATGCCGGAATGACGAGCACCGAGTAGAATCCAAACACCCACACGACCCGGAGCAGTCATGCTCAAACCCACCTACCCCTACTACCTCGCCAACAAGGCCGTGCAGGCCAACACTGACCTCGAAGTCACCGACAAGTACACCGGTCAAGTCGCCACGCGAGTCGCGCTGGCGGACGCAAAGGCCATCGATGCCGGCATCGCGGCGGCAGTCGAAGCGCAAGAACCGCTACGCAAGTTCACGCCATATCAGCGACAAGCAGTGCTGGAGCATTGCGTGAAGCGTTTCCGCGAGCGTTACGATGAGTTGGCGATGGCGTTGTGCATCGAGGCAGGCAAGCCGATCAAGGATTCCAGGGGCGAAGCGACGCGTTTGATCGATACCTTCAAGATCGCCGCCGAGGAATCGGTGCGGATCGATGGCGAGGTCATCAATCTCGAAATCTCGCCGCGCGCGAAAGGCTATCGCGGTTTCAGCAAGCGTGTGCCGATCGGGCCGTGCTCGTTCATTTCGCCGTTCAATTTTCCGCTGAACCTGGCCGCGCACAAAGTCGCGCCAGCGATTGCCGCCGGCTGTCCCTTCGTGCTCAAGCCGGCAAGCCGTACGCCGATTGGCGCGTTGATCATCGGCGAGGTGCTGGCGGAAACCGATCTGCCCGAAGGCGCATTTTCCATTCTACCGGCACATCGCGACGGTGCCGACCTGTTCACCACCGACGAACGATTCAAATTGCTTTCCTTTACCGGATCTCCCGCCGTGGGCTGGGATCTGAAGGCGCGCGCCGGCAAGAAGAAAGTCGTGCTCGAACTCGGGGGCAATGCCGCGTGCATCGTCGATGCCGATCAGGGAGATCGTCTCGACTTCGTCGTCGAACGCATGATCTTCGGCGCGTTTTATCAATCCGGACAGAGCTGCATCGGCGTGCAGCGCATTCTCGTCCAGGAAGATTTCTACGACAGATTTCGCGATGCTTTCATCGCTGCGACCAAGAAACTCGTTGCCGGCGATCCCAAGGACGAAAAAACCTTCATTGGCCCAATGATCGACGAGAAAGAGGCGAAACGTCTCGACGACTGGATTCAGGAAGCGGTCAAAGGCGGCGCGAAACTTTTGTGCGGAGGCAAACGCACGGGCGCGATGCTCGAAGCTACGGTGCTGGAAAATGTCGATCCGAAGCAGAAAGTCAGTTGCATGGAAGCATTCGGCCCGGTCGCGTTGCTACAAAAGTACAAAACTTTTGGAGACGCAATCCGCAGCGTCAACGACAGCGATTTCGGCTTGCAGGCCGGGCTTTTCAGCTACGACATACGCAAGATCATGCGCGCCTGGGACGAACTTGATGTCGGTGGCGTGGTGATTGGAGACGTGCCGAGCTTCCGCGTCGACAACATGCCCTACGGCGGCGTGAAGGATTCGGGCCTGGGCCGCGAAGGCATTCGCTACGCGATCCAGGACATGACCGAGATCCGATTGATGGTGATGCGCGATCCGAGCTAACCCCGACAGTCGCGGTCGTGCGTTCCCTTACCACGCCCGATGAATTCCAGTAGGCTGCGCGCGCATGGATGCCGGGAAAACGGACGAGGAACTGATGCTCGCGTATGCGCGTGGCGATGCGAGTGCGTTTGACACTTTATATCGGCGTCAGCGCGGCATGTTGTACCGCTACATCCTGCGCAGCGTTCGTCATCGCGACCAGGCCGACGAACTGTTTCAGGAAACCTGGAGCCGTGCCATCGCCTCGTGCGAACGCTATCGGATCGAGGCGAAATTCAGCACCTGGCTGTTGCAGATTGCGCATAATCTCATCGTGGACAGCTTCCGCCGCGCGCGCCCACAGGCGGGACCAGAGGAAACCGAAACGATAATGCGCGAACTCGACGCGCCGGAATCCGATCAGCCCGAGCAGGTGCTCGGCGAGTTCGAGCAACGCCGGCGTTTGCAGATCGTGCTCGATGCTTTGCCCGACGAACAGCGCGAGGCATTTCTGTTGCGAGTGGAAAGCGGCCTTGGTCTCGATGAAATCGTGACAGTCACAGGCGTTGGGCATGAGACAGTCAAGTCGCGACTGCGTTATGCGCTGGCGAAAATCCGGGAGAAGTTTGCGCAATGAGCGGCAACGAAAAACTCGAACGCGAACTCGAGTCCTTCCTCAAGGAAAACGATTCGCGCGTGGCCGTGCTCTATCGCAAATTGCCGCGGCCGGAACCTGGTGCAGAACTCGACTCGACTGTGCTGGCGATGGCACATCGCGCAGTCCCGGCTTCGATGCACCCACGACGACCACGCTGGCTGTCTGCCATCGGTGCAGCTGCTATGGTTGTGCTGGCGGCAGGCGTCGCTTTCCGCATCGGTCCGCAAATCTGGCAGAGCCACACGATCGCGCCTGCGGCTACGCACGATGAGAGTGCGACGAAGAACGTGACCAAGGTGCATCGGCAGAACGAACCATTGTTGGCGGCGCCTCCGCCCGTGTCGCCGGTAGCCGAACCGGCAGCTGCACTGCCTGCACAAGCGCAAGCCGACATGGTGGCGAAACCCGAAGCTTTGCCTCCTCGAAGTGAAGCGGCGCCAATGCGGGCCCCAAGCGCCGGTCGCCACGCCGCCCCAACGCCGCCATCCCAGAAAGTCGAAAATGCAGAACCGCAGCCCGCTACGCCAATGGCGTTTCCTGGACGAGCACTCCGCAAGCCAGCGATGGATTCGGTCGGCCCCAGACTGGCCGTGCCTGCTAAACCACAGGCTATGCAAGCGAATGATGCATCGGGTGCTGCTGCCGCGCCGGAGTCGCCGTCGCCACAAACTGCCGAACAGGTGGCGCGGCCTGCGGCAAAAACTGCGCGTGCCGCACTTCGCCCTTATCCACTGACGGCAGTTCGTCAATGGAACCGCTCGTGGTCGACCAATGAACCACAAACTCGTGAACAGTGGATCGCCGTCATCGAACATTTGCTGAGCGAGGATCGTCACGATGATGCTGTGCAAGCCCTGGCAGAATTCCGGGAACGGTTTCCCGACGACGAATTACCGCCTGATTTGCGCAATCTGAAATGAGCAGCGTTCGCTATGCGTTGACCGCATCGGCAACGTTGACGCAGGAAATACGCAAAAGCAGATTTGTTGCAAATTCCGCAAATGTTGTATCGGAAGAGGCAGCCACGGAATTCCTGGAGCGAATCTCCGATCCCGCAGCCACGCACAACTGCTGGGCCTGGCGTATCGGCCAGCGCCACCGTTTCAGCGACGATGGCGAACCTGCCGGAACCGCTGGGAAACTGATTCTGCAGGCGATCGACGGTCAATGCATCGATAATGTGATCATTGTGGTAACGCGCTGGTTCGGCGGCATCAAGCTCGGCGCGGGCGGACTGATGCGCGCTTACGGTGGTTGCACAGCGGAATGTCTGCGCCAGGCGCAGAAAACCGAATTGATCGAAACTGCGCTCGTTGAATTCGCGGCGGAGTCTTCCGTGCTGCCTACCCTGCACGCGCGTTTGCGTACGCTTGCCGCAACGGTCATTGCGGAGGACTTCGCCGACGCCGGCGCAACCGTACGTGTCAGCCTGCCCACGTCGAGATTGGTCGGGTTGCGTGACCTGCTGGCCGATCTGACGCGTGGGCGCAGCGAGATTCGGCTGCTGGATTAAGCCGTTCTGAATTGAACCGCTCTGGATTGAGCCGCTCTGGATT
Source organism: uncultured Gammaproteobacteria bacterium (assembly GCA_963804695.1). Taxonomy (GTDB): domain Bacteria; phylum Pseudomonadota; class Gammaproteobacteria; order Xanthomonadales; family Rhodanobacteraceae; genus Rudaea. The sequence continues at coordinate 562,967 of CAWDRH010000003.1, read as the reverse complement.
GAATCAGCGCGCAATGCCACCATGCATTGTTTGCGCACGCCATCGTGAGACGTCATGACCGAAACCATCGACTCCGGCTTCACGCCGCCAACGCCCACGCGGCGACTCTCCGCGCTGCGCCTGCTGTTTCCTTACTTCAGGACCTATCGCCGCCTGCTGATTGGCTGGATCGGTTTCCTCGCGCTGTCCTCCGCGGCGACGCTATCGCTGCCCGTAGCCGTGCGAGTGATGATCGATCACGGCTTCGCGCACGCGGATCCGGCGACTATCAATCGCAGTTTCCTTGGCCTGTTCGCTGTAGCGATGGTCATGGCGGTTGCGACGGCGGGTCGCTACTTTTGCGTCGCCCTGCTCGGCGAGCGCGTGGTCGCCGACCTGCGCCGCAAGCTCTACGCACACTTGCTAACACTCGATCAGGCGTTCTACGAGCGCACCCGCGTCGGCGAATTGATGTCGCGCCTCGGCAGCGATACCGAGCTGGTACAGACCGTGGTGGGTTCGAGCATGTCGGTCGCGCTGCGCAGCATCGTCACCGCCATCGGTGGTGCATCGATGCTGGTTGCCACAAGTCCACGTCTGGCAGGCTATGCAGCACTCGTGATTCCACTGGTGATCCTGCCGATCGTACTGGCCGGACGGCGCCAGCAGAAACTCGCTCGCGCCGCTCAGGACCGCATCGCCGATGCCTCGGCCGTCGCCAATGAGACACTCAACGCGGTTTACGCGGTGCAGGCTTATGCCCGCGAGCCGGTCGAGATCGCGCGCTACGATGGCGCGATCGATCGATCGGTATCGACGGCACGACGCCGGATCGGCCAGCGCGCGGGACTGACCGCCTTGGTGATTCTGCTGATCTTCGGCGCGATCACACTGGCGCTCTGGGCCGGCGCACGCTCGGTGATGAGCGGGAGCCTGGACGCTGGCGTGTTGAGCCAGTTTGTGTTGTACGCCGTGATCTCGGCCGGATCGGTCGGCGGCCTTACCGAGGTATGGAGCGAAGTCTCGCGCGCCGGCGGTGCAATGGAGCGCATCAGTGAATTGCTCGCGACATCGGCGGACATCGTCTCGCCCGCACAACCCGTCGCGCTCGGAAAACCCGTGCGCGGCGAAATCCGTTTCGATCATGTCGAATTCCGCTACCCCACCCGCCCCGAAGCACCGACCTTGCACGATTTCGATCTGCGTGTTGCGCCCGGTGAAACCGTGGCCCTGGTGGGCCCGTCCGGTGCAGGTAAAAGTACCGTTTTTCACTTGTTGTTGCGCTTCTACGATACGCAACGCGGCAAGATCAGCATCGACAGCGTCGATCTGCGCGCGCTCGCCGTGCCCGAACTGCGTGGCGCCATCGCCTTGGTGCCGCAGGACACGGTGATCTTCGGCGCCAGCGCCCGCGACAATATTCGTTTTGGCAACACCAACGCCGATGACGCAGCCGTGATCGCCGCGGCCAAAGCCGCCGAAGCGCATGATTTCATCGTTACGCAACCGCAAGACTACGACACCCACCTTGGCGAACGTGGCGTGCGTCTGTCCGGCGGCCAGCAGCAACGCATCGCCATCGCCCGCGCCCTGCTCAGGGACGCGCCAATCCTGCTGCTCGACGAAGCCACCAGCAATCTCGATGCGCAATCCGAAGCGTCAATTCAGCACGCACTGGAACGCCTGATGCGCGGCCGTACCACACTGGTGATCGCGCATCGTCTGGCGACGGTGCAAAAAGCGGATCGCATTGTCGTGATGGACGCCGGCCGCATCGTTGCCCAAGGCACGCATGCCGAATTGTTGCGCGACGGCGGACTCTATGCGGAGCTGGCGCGGTTGCAGTTTGCGGCATGATCTCTGACAGCGCCGGGTATTTACTCAGCGACAGGAATAGACCCCAACCCGCCACTTGAGAGCTGCGGCTTTCGGTTGACCCGAACACCGGCCAGCGACGCAACCTTACAAGCTGCATCCTTCCGGCGTGGGTCCGGTCCGAACCAGATTGATGGTGCCGTGCTGGCCTTGATTGGTTCCACCGGTGAACGTGTAGGTCAGGGTCATCGCGTTGCAGCTCTGGAAGGCGATATTGGCACTGCCGACCTGCACTGTCGTTGCCGTCGCCGGGTTATTGAAGATGCCCCCGGTCGTCTCTCCGATCGGAATGTTGTTCAAGCTCGTCAGGCCGGCCGTGAACGGACCCGCGCCGGTCACGATCGTGTACCAGCTCTGGCTGGCCCCGCCTCCGGTCTGCTGTCCGTCCGGCAGGAACGTGTACCAGGCAGCGAAGAGCAGCGATTGAGCTGGATTGATATCGAAAATCAGTCCCTGACCGCTGGTGCTGGGGTCGTACCAGTCGCCGGACAGCAAATAATCCGAGGGCGCAGTACTGTTCGTGCCGCTGGCCCCGCAGGTGATGTTCGTGGTCAGACGCGCAAGCGGTATCGTGCCGCTGCGGCCGCTGCCATCGGTAAACGTGTAGGTCAAGCTGGCATCGTTGCAATCGCTGAACTGGAGCGTGGCCTGGCCGACCGCGGTCGCACCCACCGCCGGCAACGCATTGAAGTTGCCACCATCCACCGCACCGATCGTCAGTTGGGCCGACGAACTGGTATTGCTGACATTGCCGCTCAAGGCATACCAGCGCTTGCCGCCCGCCGCTGTCACGTCAAAGGTGAACCAACCCGCAAACAGCAGTCCCTGTCCCGGAGCGACCAGATCCGGATACACCTCCATCTCGATACCCTGGCCACTCGTCGCCGGGTTGTACCAGGATCCCGTCAGACCGTGTTGGTCGAGATCAACGGTGAAACCCGACAGTGTGACTCCCGCCTGCACAGAGGACACCAGGCAAAGAACCAGTACCGCCACGAGCAGCCAGGACCAGGGCCGTGACCGATACTGGAGGTGGTGAATAGTTCGTTGTCCTGATTCCACTTGCGCTTCCTCGTTCACGTTGTCGGGTAATTGTTGACGTTCAACGATAGCCAAAGTTTCAACAGCCTACAACAGCAGCCAATGAGCGAACGAGTAGTTTGTATTCAGGGACAGGTTTTGGCCAGCTCGCGCTATTCGCTGACCCCACACGACATACACCATAGAATTTATTTCGGCCCGGCGACCGCTTGCGTCAACCCCACCTGCAACCAGCCCAGGTTGAAGCCGATCGCGGTTGCATCGGGGCTGGCCCACGCATAGTCGATGGTTTGCCCGCTGGCGTCGTCGACTACGTTGAGTTGCAACACCGTGAGTTTGCGTTCGCTGTACGCCTTGCGTTCGAGTTCCAGCGAATAACCGCTGGCTGCGCCATCGCGCCAGCGCAGAGGCACGCGACCGCCTTCACTGGACAAGCGCAGATCTTTTTGCACATGCCAATCTTGGTTGCCAACCTTCGCGCCCGGGCCGCCGCCATTGATTGCTGCCCAACCGGAAAACCAGCGCAGCCGCCGTGCGTCGATGCTCGCGCTCGGCGCCACGCGCCAGATCGGCGAAGGTCGTCGCATGCAGCATGTCTCCATCGAGAATCAGACGCAGCGGCAGCAGGGACGCGGATTCGCCGAGTCCGGGCAGCAACGCGCTGCATGCTGCCGTGTCTGCAGCGGCGCTGAATTGTCCATTCTTCCACTCGCCGCGCTGTGCACAAGGCGCAAGTTCCGCCCATTGCGCGGCGACAAACTTGAATTTTCCCTGCTTGTCGCCGAATGCCGCCTTCGCCGCGGCGGGATCGACGGCGCGATACGGCGTCAACACCACGTCTTTGCCATCGCTTGAGGCGCTCAGCAGATACAGCCACACGGCGTCGACCGGATTCTTCTGATCGAGCGTCTGCAGGTGCCACAACCACAGACTGCCGCCGTGATCGCGCGCGAGCAGCCGAAATTCTTCGCGCAGATGCGGCACAGCCAGCGCGGTTCCAGCGCGTACGCTTGCCGCCGATGTCTGCACCTGTTCGTGATTGTCGTACTGGCCCGCCAGTATGCTATCCAGACGCTTCAGTGCATCGGTATCGGGTCTCGCAACCTGATTTCGCCCAATCGGCATCTGGCAACCGGACAGCAGTGCCAGGGTCGTCACCGCCCACATCGTTCTCATCGACCGCAGTTGCATGCCGCACCTCCGTGAGACGCAAGCATAGCGGTTCGCGCGCTGATCGCACAGATGCAATCTCATGGCACCACGTCCACACGCAACGCACGTGCATCGCTGCGGCCGTGATCGTCGATGGCACGCAATGTATATTCGCCCGCCAGCGACGGTTGCCAAAGCAGTGGCTCACCGGGTCTGGATACGCCCACATAGCTGTCGTCGACGAACCAGTACAGGGTTTGCACGCCGGCATCGACGGTTGCATTGAAGGCAATACGCTGTTCGCTGCTGCGGCTGGTACGGCGTGTGTAGGTTTCGCCACGCAGAGGCGAGACAATTTGTGGCGACTGACCGTCGTCTACAGCAACCGTGCAATCCGGCAATGCTGGCGGCACACGCCGCGGAATCCCGGCCTGGCGAAACACCTTGGTCAGATCCGACGGCCAGTACTCGAAAATTTCCTGATGCGTCGTGCGTGGATCATAAGGCGGACAGGCAGGATTCCCGGTCGCGTTGTCGACCACAACGGGCCGATGCACGTTGCTGACCCGGATCGGCGACTTGCCCGGAATGAACCAGGTCGTACCACGGCGTGGACACCAGGCGTTGGGCAGATCGCCACTGGCCAGACACACCTCGACGCGCTTGAGATTCCCTGGCGGTGCATGCGGCGGCTCGGCGAGCGTTGGATCGCGTGCTCGCAACGCGTCGGCAATATGGAAGAACAGCGGCGCCGCTGCCTCGATACCGACGAAGGCTGGATTGCCGCTGCCATCAAAGTTGCCGACCCAGACGACGATCACATAGGGACCGATGATGCCTGCTGTCCATGCGTCACGGAATCCCCACGACGTGCCCGTTTTCCAGTACACCGGCAAGTGGCCGGGCTGTGCGATGGCGGTATCGTCGGGTCGCGGATTCTGGCGCAGCATGTCGAGCACCATGAAGCTGGCCTCGTCGCTGAGCACGCGTGTGCCGCTTGCACGCGGCTCATCCAGGCGGTGACGCAACGGCGCCAGGTTGCCGCGATTCGCCAGCATCACATAGAGCTTCGCCAATTCTTCCGGTGTGACTTCGCCACCGCCGAGTACCAGGGCGAGACCGTAGTAATCCTCATCGGCGAGGCGGCTGATGCCGGCGTCCTTGAGGAATTGATAGAACGATGGATTCTGCAATTTTGACGCAACGTATACCGCCGGTATATTGCGGCTGCGAATCAGCGCCTCGGTCGCAGTCACAGGTCCGAGAAAACGGCCGTCGAAATTCTCCGGCGTGAATGGCCCGAACGAGGTTGGCACGTCGCGCAACACGGTCTGCGGATGCAGTACGCCCTGATCGAAACCGAGCGCGTAGATGAACGGTTTCAGTGCCGAGCCGGGCGAACGCTTGGCCAGCGCACCGTTGACCTGTCCGGCGATGCCGGTATCGAAATAATCTGCCGAACCGACCAGCGCTTTGATGCCAAGATCACGTGTATCCACCAGCAAAGCCACCGCGTTGCGAACGCCGCGATCAGCATTTTGCTGAACATGATTCGCGACCTGACGCTCAACCAGCCGTTGCAAATCGAGATCGAGTGTCGTGTGCAGGACCGCCTTTGCGTCATCACCACGCAGGCGAGCATCGGCGAGCACTTCCTCGACGAAATGCGGCGCCGCGAACGGCAGGTGCTCCGGCACGCGCAAATGCAGCGGCAGGTGCATGACCGATTCTGCGCTTGCATCTTGTGGATGCGAGATCAACCAGCGGCGAAACAGGCGAGCCCGCGCGTCGGCCAGACGTGGAGTCATCAGGTCGATGGATACGCCGGCGTGACTCGCAACGGATTCGCGTACGCGTCCGCTCGGGTCCTGTGGAATCACCACCAGCGCCAAAGCTTCAGGCAAGCTCAATTGTGCGACCGGCTTGCCGAAGTACACCAGGCTGGCCGCCCCTGCACCTTCGATATTGCGGCCGTACGGCGCGTAATTCAGATACGCCTCCAGGATCGCATCTTTCGAATAGCACATTTCCAATTGTATAGAACGCAGCACTTGCCGTATTTTCCCCAGCGGCGTGCGCGTATTGAGACGGTAGATCAGCCGTGCGAGCTGCATCGTGATCGTCGACCCGCCCTGGCGGTTGCCGCCGCGAACGTAGGTTACCCATCCGCCGCGCAGCAGGCTGACCGGATTGAATCCCGGATGCCAGTGAAACCACGCGTCTTCATGCAGGAGCACGCCTTGCGTCAGAGCGGGTGGCATTTCGCGCAGCGGTACCCACAAGCGATAGCGATCGTCACTGGCCAGGGTCAGACGCAACAGGTGACCGGCATCGTCGTACACAGCCGTCGACGACGGCTCGAGCTGCGACAGCGGCGGATGTGGCCACAGACGGATGCCGGCGGCAACAAGCGTCAATAGCAGCAGGGCCATTAACGGGTTTTGCCAGTGGCGAATAAAATCAACTGCGCGCACTCTCATGCTCGCATTCAAGTTACTTCCCCACCACCTCGATCTTCGCACCCAGGGATCGCGCCTGCACGGTGCGGTCGTACATGGATTCGCCGTAGGCCGGCGGCACGGTGAAGCTGCCGGCGTTCGTGGCACGAATGCGATAGATGAATTCCTGTACATCGCGCGTAGCCGCGCCATAAATCACCACGCGATCGTCGCGCACGTCGGCGTATTCAGGCGCCCACGTCGAAGCCGACGTGCCGATCGGCGAATGCCAGGCTGGTGCCACAGGCGCGGATTGACTGGAACTCTGATCTGAAGCCTGATCGGCATTCGCCACTGCGGAGGAAGCATCCTCCGGCAAGCTCGGCGGCTGCAATACCGGCTCGAAGCCGCCAGGCAGCAGATCGACAATGGCGATACTACCAACGCTGTCGGCCTCGGTCGCGCGTATTTTCAGATGCACATCGAGTTCTTCGCCGAGTTTCACCGATGCAACTGCCTGTCCATTGGAATTTGTATACTCGCGCACGATTTCGAGGCCCTGCTTCAATTCCTGCGGCGGCGGCGCACGATCGAAACCGGCTTGCGTCACCGCGTACCAGACACGCTGGTCCGCATCGTTACCGACCCGCAAACCGGTCGCATCGCGCGTGAATGTCCCGCGCAGCAGATTGCCGGTCAATGCACCGATCGCGACGGCGCTACCGTCCTTGTGCAACTCGCCCAGGCTCAACTTGTTCTCGCCCGCGGATTCGCCGCCCAAGGCATCCAGAGCGAGGATCGTCAGCGCCGACGACAGGGTGTTGTACTGATCCTTCTGCAATGGGCGCACGATATTTTGCAGCGCCTGCGGCGACAGTGCGTGGGCGCGCTCGGGGAAATGTTTCGCCAGCAGATACAGCGTTGTCGCGTCACGAATCAGCGGATCGTAATAGCGCTCGAAGCGGTATGCGTTCTCGATCAGGGAACGTTCCAGGACTTTCTGTGGCCCTGCGATCAGGCGATCCGCATCGCCGGCCTGCTTGAGCAGCTTCAGCGACGCCGCAAGATAGGCCGCGGCAAGATCATCCTGCCATTGCTTCGGATAACGCTCGTCGAGGCGTTTCTGCACGGCCGCGAGATCGTTGGTAGTGACATTGCCTTCGCGCGTCAGCAGATAGATGGCGAATGCGCGTTCGCGCAAACCGGCCAGCGAGGCATCGCTTTCGTCCGCCGCGAGCTGCTGCAGATAGCGGTTGCCGGCATCGAGCATGTCGCCCGGCAGACGCTGGCCACGTTCCTTCGCCTCGATCAGGAACTGCATCGCGTAAACCGACACGTAAGGCACCGATTCCGGCGTTGATGTCCACAGGCCAAATCCGCCCTCACCATTTTGGCGCGTATGCATGACCGCAAACAGTGCCGGCAACGGGTCGAAACTGGGGCCAGTCTTCGCATCATCGGTGGTGACTCTGCCGAATTCCGGATGTTGCGCGAACACCAGCGCGGGTACGCCCTGACTGATCAATTGCTCGGTGCAACGATGCGGGAAATCGGCAAGATATGCCGACAGTCCCTGGGCCAGCACGAGTGGAGTATACGATGCCGCAATTTCCCGTTTCGCATGCGCATCGTACAGATTGCGCAGTGGCGCAATATCCATCTTGCCGCGACCGAGCTCGCCGATCTGGACATCGGTATCGTAAGCGACAGCCGGACGAATCGAGACTTCGCTGCTGATTCTGGCGGACTTGTCGGCATAACTCGCAATGAATTCGAGCTTGGCCGGCCCGAGCACCGGCTTGGCGCGCAATTTGAACATCGCGACGCCTTCACGCATTTCGCCCAATTGCAGTTCCCGCTCCGCGCCGTCGACCGCATCAAACGCAGGCGACGCTGCCAACGCCAGCTTGATCGGGATTTCCTTGCCCCCCAGGCCCGTGAGGTTGTTGGCGACGCCGACGCTGACTTCGAATTCGTCGCCCGGTGCGACCATGTTCGGCAGGTTCGGTGAAAGGACAAAATCGCCACGTACGGTTGTGGAATTCTGGAAAATGCCCACTTTGTCGGTGCGCACCGCTACTGCCATGATGCGCAATTTGCCGTTGAAATCGTCCGGCACGTCATAACTCAGTTCACGCTCGCCATTCACGTCGACGATACCCGACCAGTACGCGACCGGCTGCTGGTGCTTCTTCTTGAACGGATTCAGGTGCCGGCTGAGCAGATCGTCGGCGTCGCCACCCGGCGCAGCCATGCCGGCGAGTTTGCTGAATTCCGGCAGGATCAGGTCGAGAATCTGGCTGGTCTTCACTTCCAGCATGCGTTTGCGGAAGAAGAAGTCGAGCGGATCGCCGAGCTTGTAGCGCGCGACCTGCAGAATGCCTTCATCGATGGCGAACACGACGACGCGCGCCGGCTGCGCCGATGTGACTTTCATTTTCAGCGTCTCGCCAGGTTTGATCAATGCCGGAGCCTCGACCGAAACCGCATTGCGGCGCGCATCGCGATTGACTGAAAACGGCACCACGCCATAGCTCAGCGGGCTCATGAAGATTTCGTCCGACGCCGGATCGCGCATGAACTGTACGTTGATGTAACCGTTGCCTTCGAAATCCGTCGGCACCTTGATCTTCTGCACTGAACCGGTCGTCGCACTGTGGAACCAGGCATGCGCATAGACCTTGTCGCGCTCGATCGTGATCAGGCCGTTGCCGGCATACGGCGCGCGGATCGCGATTTCGATGTCCTCGCCGGGCGCGAAATCGTGCTTGTTCAAGGCCAACTGCAATTCGGCATTGCGTTCCAGCGAGCGCGAAACATTCGCCTCGCCGGCCACGGTGTATTCAACACGATTGAGTTCGTCGCCGTGAGCGTTACGCACTACCAAGGCGTAGTTCCCGGGCGCATCGGTCGGCAGGGCGAAATCGTTGCCGCCAGCCGCGATCGACAATGGCTGCTCGGAAACCGGAATCTCCTTGGCCCTGGATTCGTATTTGTATACGCCGGAATCCTGCTTGGTCAGGATCGACACGTAGCGGCGCTCGATGATCGCGGCCTTGAGTCCGGTGACCGCGATCTTCTTTGCTCCGGGGTCGATCGCGATCAGGTTGACGCTGCGGCTTGCGCCGCGGGTGACAAAATCGAGGTTGTCGGCCGACTTCGCTCCGATCAGGTAATCCAGCGACGACACCAGAGCATGCGCCTCGGCAGCGACGCTGCGGCCACCTTCGGCCTCATAACCTTTTGCGAAGAAACGCAGTTGATACGACGCGGTGCCGTATTTCGACAAGTCCAGCGGGAATTCCGCTTCGCCGTGTTCGTCGGTCTGGCGTTCGCCGAGCGGTTCGGAATAGCCCTCCTTCGCGTGCTGCGGATCGAAGAAACGGTAATCGGGGTAATTGTGGAAAACGGGAAAATAAGGGGCCAGACTCAAGGTCGCCTCGACGCGCCGGTTCTGGGCCGGCGTACCAAACAGGTTCTGCAATGAAAATAGCGCCTTGAGGTCATCCGGCTTGACCCAGCCTTCGGCGCCGTTTTGCGACAGGCGCGCCTCTGCCTTCATGCGGTCCGGCTGGAATTCCTTGACTTGCAGCGTGACCGAGCCAATCTGGGCGTCGGGCTTGCCATCTTTCACGATGTAGACATTGACGCTCCAGCCACCAGTTGGTGCACTTTCCTGCGTGGCGTAGGAAACCTCATCGAAACCGGTGTCGCTCAAACGCAGCTTGCGCTGTTCGACCACTGCCCCGCGTGCATCGACGATCTCGGCCAGCAGCGGAATGCCGGTCAGCGGTTTCGCCCAGTCCGCCGCGCGCACGATCAGGCCGGCATGGAAGCTGTCACCGGGCCGGTAGATGCCACGATCCGTGAACAGATAGGCGCTGAGTTTGCCGGCATCGCGGGCGTTGCGTTCGCCGCCCGTGTCGAAGCGCGAAAAATCGAGCACACGATCATGCTCACCGATCGGCAGGAAGGATTCGTCGTCACCCTTGTGCACGACGTACATGGCAGGCGTCTTTTCTCGCGTGAAACCCGCGAGCGTGTCGAAATCGACATGGCCGTCGTTGTCGGTCGTGCGTTCGACCAAGGTCTGGCCGTTGCGGCCGACCACCTCAACGCGCACACCTGCCACTGGCACGCCGCTCCGGATCGATTGCACGAATACGTCCTGGCTGCCATCCAGCGACTGTTTGGCGATCACACCCAGATCGGTGACTACCACCAGACGCGAATCACCGAGACTGGCGTCGTCATCGCTGGCATCGTCCGCCGTATCGGCAGCGTCGCTGGCGTCGGCGTCGGTATTGTCGCTATAGGTATCGTCGGGCTTGGCCGCGGGCTCCGGTTTGGCCTTGCTGAGTTTGAGCAGAAACACGCCCTGTTTGGCGCTCGCACCCGAACCGAGGTACTGCCCCAGATCGACACCGTTGAAATGCGCCTTGGCCGGATCGTTGTCCGGAAACGTGATTTTCTGCACGTAACGTTCGGTGATCTGGTCGGGATTGAGCGAGGAAAGCTCGGGCCTGGCGTAGGTTCCTTGATTGAACGTGACCAGATGCTGCAACTGATCCGGCAGCACGCGCGCGATTTCCATCTGCACGTCCGGTACATTGCGCGCCACGACCGCTACGCGCTTCTCGCCGGTCAAGGACAACAACGCACCGTCGGCCATGAACCGCAACATCTTCGGATATTCCGGCACCTGCACCACGTCGATGCGTGGCTTGCCCAAAACATAGCCACCGAATGAATGCAGGCCTTTGTCCACTTTCACGAACAGGCGGCGGCCTGGATCAGCGTGGAATTTGAAACTGTGCAACTCGGCGAACTCATGCTCGGTGGGCACGGCATCCAGCGTCAGACGCTGCGACTGGCGCAGTAGATCTTCACCGACGTCGCTCACGCTCCAGCTGTAGGGTTCGGTGCGCTGGTCCGTGGGTGTTGCCGGATTGAACTCGGGCAGCAACCATGCCGACACGACTTTCGCGGCATCTGCTTCGCCAACCGCTGCCGAGGTTTCCACGATCAGCACTTGCTCCGGTTCGTATTTCGCGTTATCGACCAGGACCGCGGAGATGTCCCCGACATTCAGGCTGTAGAGGCCGGGAATTGCCACTGCGCCATCCAGCGACGTGCCCAATGCCGGGCCGCCACGCGCGGCACGCACTCCCGCCGCAATCGAATACGCCAGCCTGGCATCGTCGCGCGGAATCGTCAGCGGTTCGGAATGAATGAAGGCGTTGAGCTTGCGTTCGTCGTAGGTGACTGCAAATTTTTTCGCACCCGATGCCGCTTCCGCACCTTCCAGTTTCACCGCAATGCGTTGTTCCAGACTGGCCGTATCCACCGGATGGCTGAACGCAATATGGATCACCGCTTTTTTTGCCACGGCATCCTGCGGATCCTGGTAGAACTCGCCCTGGACAACCTTGGCCGTAAATGCGGTACTGCCGAATTGCGTGCGGTCCTTGTCCACACGTACCTGCGCGGCGAAAGCCAGCCTGGGATCGAAACGCAGATCGAATTCCTGGCCGACCGGCCAGTCATCTTTGGGCTGGAAGCTGAGATCACGGTCGCTGCTCCAGGTCCATTGTCCGGCGAGTTCGGGTTTCAACTCGATGCCCGCACTCGCCGGCTTTCCGACCAGCGCCAGCGGTGCGACCGAACGCGAAAACGAAATCACGAGCGGATGCACGACGATTGGCGTCGCGGTGTAATCCGTCGCGGCCGGCGACTGCACGCGGAACGTCGCCGCGGGTTCCTGGATCGGGCGCGGACGCTGTTGATACCAGCGATAACCGAACCCGCCAGCAGCCGCCAATACGATCAGCATCGCCAGGACCGACATCGAACGTCCCGGCCAGGCGCGGATTGCTCGCGCGAGCCGGCGTCCACCAACCCCAACTGCGCGCAGCCATGCGGGTGCGCTCCAGGAAATATCGCCGATCAATCGACTGAGCAGCCAGCGCAGACCACGCAGCAAATTCAGGGGTAACCGCAGAAGAAATCGCAGCAAATCCATGACGACTGTTCCCCAATGGTGCAAGCGCGACGCCGGTAGCGCGCCGTTGCAAAACGAAAGTGGTTCCCACTAAAACGCTCAAGCACTGGCAAAACGAACACCCGGCGACAAAACGCTCATCGCGGCAGCACTTTACGACATGACTCCATTCCGTGGTAGCCAGTACAGCTTGCGGGAATGGAGAATTCAGGGCGCGAATGTGAATTTCACGCGATTACCGATGACCGTGCAGGGTGCTACGATCAGATCTGCGCAAGTGCTTGTTGCAGATCGGCGATCAGCACCTCGGGCTCTTCCAGTCCGATCGAAAACCGCACCAGATTCAGGGGCGGTCCAGCTGCTGGCGTGAGCGGGGCTATTTCCGGATGCACGGCGCAAACCGGAAACATCAGCGATTCGTAGCCACCCCACGATACCGTCATCAGGAAGCGCTTGAGCGCGTTGCAGAAGCGCACGACCGCAGCGACATCATCGACGCGCAGTTGGATAGTAAGCAGCCCGCTGGCGCCATGCATCTGTTGCTGCGACAGCGCGAACTGTGGATTCGACCCGGACTGCGGGTAGTACACTTTTTCTATACACGATTGAGCCTCGAGAAAGGCCAGCACCTGCTGCGTGGTCGCAGCGATGCGCTGCATGCGGATCGGCAATGTGCGCAGGCCGCGGATCATCAACCAGGCATCGTGCGGCGCCAGGATCGCGCCGCAGGTCATGTACGGCCCGCGGAACACCTCACGGATGATTTTTTCGCTGGCGCACAAGGCACCAGCGACGACATCGCTGTGGCCGTTGAGGTATTTGGTTGCCGAGTGCGCCACCATGTCGATGCCGAGCGCAATCGGCGCCTGATTCAGCGGGCTGGCATAGCTGTTGTCGCAAAGAGTACGAATGCCACGCGCACGCGCAAGTTGCGCGACGGCGGCAAGATCCTGCATTTCATAGGTCATCGAATTCGGGCTTTCGAGCACGATCAGCCGGGTTGCCGGCGTCAGCGCATGCTCGAAATTGGCGATATCGATGCCGTCGATGAAGGTATGAGTCACGCCGAAGCGCGCGAGCAAGTCCCGGAGCAGGATGCGTGTCCACGAATACGGTTGTTGCACGCAAATCACATGGTCGCCCGCCGCGATACTGGCGATGACGCCGGCGGCGATCGCGCCCGCGCCGCTGCCGAACATCAGGCAATCCTCGGCACCTTCCAGCGCCGCGACTTTCTTGCGCAGGATTTCAACGGTCGGATTGTTGCCGCGTGTGTAAGTCGTCCGGCGGAACTCGTCGCGGAAAGCCTCGCGCATTGCCGCGACACTCGGGAATGCGAAAATCGAAGTCTGGAAAATCGGCGGCGATACCGCGCCGCGATAACTCTCGCGATCCTCGCCGAGATGATTGAGGATATAGCTCAGATCGACGGGCGGCATATCCCGCACTCAGGCATTGGCCAAGAATTCGCGCGTGACCGCCGCGAGCGCCGGGTCCTGCAAGGCGAAATGCAGCGTCGCCTTGACCAGACCGGATTTGCTGCCGCAGTCGAAACGCGTACCGTCGAAACGATAGGCATACACTTTTTGCTCGGCGAGCAGCGCGGCGATGGCATCGGTCAGCTGGATTTCGCCGCCGGCGCCGGGCGTGGTTTTCTCCAGCAGTGCGAAGATGCGGCTCGGCAGCACGTAGCGACCGACAATGGCGAGATTCGATGGTGCGACATCAGGTTTCGGCTTCTCGACGACATGCTTGATCAGCGCAGCGCGATCATTCAGCGGCATCGCATCGACAATGCCGTACTTGTCGGTCTGATTGTATGGAACTTCCTCTACCGCAATTGTGCCGGCGTTCTCGGCGGCGGCAAACTCCGCCATCTGCCCGAGCGCGCCACGGCCATTGTTCCAAATCAGATCGTCCGGCAGGATCACGCCAAACGCTTCGTCGCCGACCACCGGTTTCGCGCACAACACTGCATGGCCCAGGCCGAGCGCCTCGGCTTGGGTGACGAAGACGCAGCGCACATGTTTCGGGATGACATTCTGCACAAGTGCCAAAAGTTCTTTTTTACCGGAATGCTCGAGCCGGCGTTCAAGCTCGTAAGCGCTGTCGAAATAATCCGCGATCGCATGCTTGTAGCGATTGGTGACGAAGATCAGTGTATCGGCCCCCGCGTCGATCGCCTCGTCGACCGCATACTGGATCAATGGCTTGTCGAGTACCGGCAGCATCTCCTTGGCCACGACCTTGGTCGCAGGCAGAAAGCGCGTACCGAGGCCGGCAACGGGAAACACGACTTTGCGCAACGGTCGATTCATGCAGGGTCCCTCAGGCTTGATTCGATCAGGCATGGCTGCGGGCGATCGGCACGATCTCGGCCTGTGGCTGATCGCGGTGCAAGTTGAATTCCGGCAGCAAGTTGCTCAGACAGCGCTGCAGCGCCTCTTCGTCGTAATCGCGCACTGCCTGCGCCGCCTGGCGCAATTGTGCGTTCAACAAGTCCCACGACATGCTGCGCGGCTGGGCAAGAAAAATCTTCATGTGACTGGTGTTCTGGTAGCTTTCCTGGGCGTGGAACAATTCCTCGAACAGCTTTTCGCCAGGACGCAGACCCGTGTAGACGATGGCGATATCCTTGCCGGGAATCTTGTTGGCGAGGCGGATCATCTGCTCGGCGAGATAGTCGATCTTCACCGGCTCGCCCATGTCGAGCGCAAAAATTTCCCCACCCATGCCCAGCACGCCAGCCTGCAGGATAAGTTGGCAAGCCTCCGGAATCGTCATGAAATAACGAGTCATCTGCGGATGCGTGACCGTAACCGGACCACCGTTGTGGATCTGCTCGCGAAACAGCGGTACCACGCTGCCAGCGGAATCGAGCACGTTGCCGAACCGCACGGTAATGAAACGCGTTGCGGATTTTGCAGCGAAATTCTGACAGAAGATTTCCGCCGCACGTTTGCAGGCGCCCATCACGCTGGTCGGGTTCACGGCCTTGTCGGTCGAGATCAGGACAAAGCAGGCAACGCCATGACGATCCGCCGCCTGTGCCGCAACCTGGGTGCCGAGAACATTGTTGCGGAAGGCTTCACGTATCTGGGATTGCAACAGCGGCACATGCTTGAAGGCCGCCGCGTGCAGCACGACCTGCGGTCGCGATTGCGAAAACACGCGTTCGCAAACTGCCGCATCACCGCAATCGCCAAGCCGCGCATCGATCAGCAGATCAGGGAATTCACGCCTGATTTCCTGTTCAATTTTATACAAGTTGAATTCGGACAGCTCCAGTATCGTCAGCGACTCGACGCCGAGTCGCGCGACCTGGCGGCACAATTCCGATCCGATCGAACCGCCGCCGCCGGTGACCAGCACACGCATGCCGGCAAATCCGGTGCGGATCGCGGTCCAGTCCAGATGCACGGGTTCGCGTCCGAGCAAATCCTCGATCGCGACATCCTTGAGTTCGTTGAAACCCATGCGCCCGGCAACGACATCCTGCAGGCGCGGCACGGTACGGAAGGGAATTCCGGTCTGTTCGCACAATTCGACCACGCGCCGCATCTGCGCATTGCTCGCCGAAGGCATCGCGATCAGCAGGGTTTCCGCGGCGACTTCGCGCGCCAGCTCCGGCAAACGATCGATTGCGCCAAGTACCGGCACGCCGTGCACGCGTGCACCGCGCAGCGCGGTGTTGTCGTCGATCAAGCCTACGGGGCGATAACGATTTTCGTGCACCAATTCGCGCACCAACGCTTCGCCTGCACGCCCGGCGCCAAGTACCAGCACGCGCTTGGCCGGCACGCCGGCGCTCAAATCGAAGCGACTATCCTTCCAATAGCGATAGGCCAGACGTGGCGCGCCCAGAAACACCACGAGCAGCGCCGGATAGATCACCAGCACGGCGCGCGGCACGGTATCGAGGCGGTTGTAGAGAAACAGCCCGATGGCAATCGCGAAGGAGCCGATCACGCCGGCGCGCACGATATTCCACAAATCCGGCAAGCTGGCGAAACGCCAAAGACCCTTGTACAGACCGGTCCACCATAACACCAGGCCTTGCACACCGACGACGACACCGATTTCCACTGTGAACCACGTCGCTGACGGCGGGTTCGCGACGAGACTGTAACGCAGCCAATTGGTCACAATCCAGGCAAGCCAGACCATCGCCAGATCGTGCAGGACGACGGCCAGGCGCGGGTGAATCGCGGCGATCAGATTACGCGACCGCATGACGTTGTAATTCGACTTTGTGCAAACACCAGCGTTTCCCAAAAATCCACAGTGCAACCGCGGCAGTGTAGACCGCCACAGCGACAGATATCCCGGTGCCCGGCATCTGCCCAGCCGCACGGCGATTGATCAAGCACAACAGCGGCAGCACGATCAGCAGATTCCAGCCCAGATACCATGCCACCACGCGCGCGTGCGACATCCCGGTTCGTGTCATCCACTGATACAGATGCTCACGATGCGCACTATACCAGCGACGCCCGTAGAACATGCGCGACACCAGGGTGCAACTGGCGTCTGTGACAAACGCCGACACCGCAATGACGCCGCTGGCTACGGCGGTTTCCGGCGTCGAACTCTGCCAGATCGCCGCGACCGCAATCAACATGCCGACCGCACCACTGCCGACATCGCCCATGAACACACGCGCACGCGGAAAATTGAATGGCACAAAGCCGGCAATCGCTGCGGCCCAGAGTCCGATCTGCAGTGGATGCATCGAGCCCGGTTCGCGCAAGCACAAAACCGCCAGCACACACAGCACGAAGATCGCCTGCATCGACAGCAGACCATCGATGCCATCCATGAAATTGTGCAAGTTGATCGACCACACGCAGATGAAACCGAGGGTCGCGAGGATGCCGGCGGACTGCCATGGCATCGTATCGGGTTGCTGTACAGGCGATGGTGCAAACAGCGCAGCTATCAACGGCGACAGCCAGATTGCCACGGCTACGCAATGCACCAGCAAGCGCAATAGCGCCGGCAACGGTCGGTGATCGTCGATCCAGCCGACCAGCGCGATCAGCACGATCGCGCACATCAGCCGCAACGGCGACGTCGCTCCCGGAACGAAGTGCGCAAGAGCTGCGCAGCCGAAAATGACCGCAACGACAATGCCGATGCCGCCACCACGCGGTGTCGGTGTGGAATGCGAGCGACGCTGCCCCGGCATATCGAGCAGCTTGCTCCGATGCGCGTAACGGATGCTCAGCGTGGTGACGAACGTGGAAAGCAGCAAGCTGGCGCATGGCCAGACCCACCAATGTTGATCCAACGATGCAATCATAATTCATGCCTCGACGCCGAACCTGTGCAAAAATCGCAGCGAGCGAAGGCAGGCTGCGTCCGCACGGAGCGCAGGAACCGGAGTGTACTTAAATGTACATGAGGTGGAGCACCATACGGATGCAACCTGCCGGGTGTTGCAGGTTTTTGCGCGGGCTCACTCCCCGGCGACGCCGTGGATCGGCCTCACCGATCCCCAAGTCTTGCAACTCGGGCACTGCCAATGATGGGCCTTGGCGCCAAAGCCGCATTTGTTGCAGCGGTACATGGCCTGGCCTTCGATCAATTTGCGCGTGAGGTCCTGCAGGATCAGCAGGTTTTCACGCGCCTCTCCGCGCGAATTGTGCAAAGTGGCGCCGATCAAGGTCATCAATCCACGCACCGAGGGACGCTGGCGCAGTTGACGGGTGAGGAATTCGATTGCCGCGCTTTCGCCACGGGTGCTGGCGTAAAGTTTTGCCAGCGCGATCACCGGCGAGACGCCTTGCGAACGATCGATGATATCGGCAAGGAATTTTTCCGCGCGCTGCATTTGCTGCAGCTGCGCGTAGCAATCCAGCAGCGGCGGCAGCACTTCGGGAACGAAATCCACATCCAGCGTCGCGACGCGCTCGAACGCCTGCGCCGCGGCTTCGGAATTGCCTTGCTGTGCTTCGATGTGGCCCAGCACGATGTGCGCACGCACGCATTCCGGCTGGCTTTCGAAGGCCTGATCCAGTTGTGCATGCGCTTCCTCGAAATTTCCTGCCGCGCGCGCCTGCTCGGCCTGTTCGCAATGGAATTGCGCGATCACGGCGCCTTCGGATTCGCCGCTGATCCGTTGCAGCCGGCGCGCGTGATCGATGGCCTTGTCCCAGTCCTTCTCGTGCTGATAGATGCTGATGAGATGACGCAAGGCCGACGGCACATGCGCGTCCATGGCGACAAGATCGGTGAACAGGGTCTCGGCGCGGTCGAGCAGACCGGCACGCATATAATCCTCGCCCAGTTCCAGCAACGCGATGGTCTTCTCTTCGTTGCTCAGATTGGGCCGTGCGATCAAATGCTGATGCACGCGGATGGCACGATCGACTTCGCCGCGGCGACGAAACAGGTTACCCAGCGCCAGATGGGTTTCTACCGTGTCGCGATTGAACTCGGCCAGTTTGAGGAACACCTCGATGGCCTTGTCCGGCTGCTCGTTGAGCAGATAATTCAAGCCGCGGAAATAGCTCGACGACAGTTCGCTGACGCCGACACGACGCGAGCGCTCGCTGCCGCGGCGGCCAATGTACCAGCCGGAAAACGCAGCGAGCGGCAGCAACAATGCCAGCAAGGGCAGGAAAAACGGCACCATCGTGGTCATGCGCGGCGATCGGCGGTCGCGACGACAATCGACCCTGGTTTGTCGCCGGCATCGGCCTGCTTCAGCTCAAGCCCGTGCTGCTTCAATTCACGCGCAAGCAAGCGCACGCGCCGACGCAGACGCAATACCAGACCCAGATACACGGCCAAACCGCCGATCAGCCAGCCCAGCAGGACGGCACACAGCAGCGCCACGCCCTTGGGTGCATGCATCACTGCGAAATAAAAATCGAAGGCTATGCGCTCGCTGTTCAGCGCGCCAAACGCGGCGCCGGCTACGGCGAACAACAGCGCGAGCAGGATCAATCCCAAACGCATGCGTCTATCCAATTCAAGTGCGAAAACGTTCAGATGCCGGCGGCCGGCATGCCCGGTTTCAAGAGCGAAGATACCACCGGAAGCGAGACGCTAACCCGCCTTGGCGCGATTGACCGCAAGCAGATTGACGCGTTCGCGCAATTCCTTGCCTGGCTTGAAATGCGGCACATGTTTTCCGGGCAGCGCAACCGCGGTGCCGGTCTTGGGATTTCGTCCCATGCGTGGCGGCCGGAAATGCAGGGAGAAACTGCCGAATCCGCGGATTTCGATGCGCTCGCCATTGGC
Source organism: uncultured Gammaproteobacteria bacterium (assembly GCA_963804695.1). Lineage (GTDB taxonomy): Bacteria > Pseudomonadota > Gammaproteobacteria > Xanthomonadales > Rhodanobacteraceae > Rudaea. The sequence continues at coordinate 543,233 of CAWDRH010000003.1, read as the reverse complement.
CAGCGCATGGCTCAATTGTTCCATCACGCTCTTGACGGCAAGCTCCACATCGTTGAAGGCCAGATGGCCTTGGCGCAACGCCAAAGCTTGGATCAACTCCGATTTGGTCATGGGCGCAGGATCCAGGATCTACTTCAGTGGGCAGGCGGCACAAGCATGGGCGAAAAAACCGCTTACGCCTGTGCCGAAGGTACCGTCATGGCCTGCGGCCTTACGGCCGCAGGCCAGCCGGTGTCACTCGGACTTGTTCATCTGTTCCTTGAGCAACGCACCTAGTTTGGTGGTGCCGCTGGAAGCCGACTGGTAATCCTCAAGCGCCTGCTGCATTTCGTCGTCGTCCTTGGCGCGGATCGACAACTGCAACACACGGCCCTTGCGATCCATGCCGGTGAACTTGGCCTCGACCTTGTCGCCCACTTTCAGATGCTGGGTGGCGTCCTCGACACGCTCCTTGGCGATGTCATTGGCGCGCAGATAACCCTCCACGCCTTCGCCCATCTCGATCGTGGCACCCTTGGCGTCGACTTCCTTGACCGTGCCGTTGATGATGCTGCCACGCGGATGCGCCGCCATGAACTGGCCGAACGGATCCTGCTCGAGCTGTTTGATACCCAGACTGATGCGTTCGCGCTCCGGATCGACTGCGAGCACAACCGCTTCAACCGTATCGCCCTTCTTGAAGTTGCGAACGAGGTCTTCGCCGGTACTCTGCCAGGAAATGTCGGACAGATGCACCAAGCCGTCGATGCCCCCATCCAGGCCAACGAAAATGCCGAAATCGGTGATCGACTTGATCTGGCCCGAGACACGATCGTTCTTCTTGTGAATCGCGGCGAAGGTTTCCCAGGGATTGGCCTGGGTCTGCTTGATGCCAAGCGAGATGCGGCGACGCTCCTCGTCTACATCCAGCACCATGACTTCGACTTCGTCGCCAACCTGGACCATCTTGGCCGGATTGACGTTCTTGTTGGTCCAGTCCATCTCGGAGACGTGCACCAGGCCTTCCACGCCCGGCTCCAGTTCCACAAAGCAACCGTAATCGGTAACGTTGGAAATCTTGCCGAACAGACGAGTGCCGGTCGGATAGCGGCGCGCGATGGCAACCCACGGATCTTCGCCGAGTTGCTTCAGACCGAGGCTGACACGATTGCGTTCGCGATCGAAACGCAGCACGCGCACTTCGAGTTCGTCGCCGACATTGACCACTTCGGACGGATGGCGTACGCGCTTCCACGCCATGTCGGTGATGTGCAGCAGACCGTCGATGCCACCCAGATCGACAAACGCGCCGTAATCGGTGAGGTTCTTGACCACACCCTTGACGACCGCGTTTTCCTGCAGCCGATCAAGCAGCTGTTCGCGCTCCTCGGAGTGCTCGCTTTCGACCACAGCACGACGGCTGACCACGACATTGTTGCGCTTGCGATCGAGCTTGATGATCTTGAATTCGAGTTCCTTGCCTTCCAGGAACACCGGATCGCGCACCGGACGCACATCCACCAGCGATCCGGGCAGGAACGCGCGCACGTCCTTGATATCAACGGTGAAGCCGCCCTTGACCTTGCCGGAAATCTTGCCGGTCACGGTGGCATTGGCCTGCTGCGCTTCTTCCAGTTCGTCCCATACCAGGGAACGCTTGGCTTTTTCTCGCGACAGGCGGGTTTCGCCGAAGCCGTCTTCAATGGCATCGAGGGCTACTTTTACCTCGTCGCCGAGCTTCACTTCGAGCTCGCCCTGCTCGTTGTGGAATTGCTCGATCGGGACGATGCCCTCGGATTTGAGCCCTGCGTTGATCACGACAACGTCGTTGCGGATCTCGACGACGATGCCGGAAACGATGGTGCCCGGCTTCAATTTGGCCAGGCTCTGGCTCTGTTCAAACAGTTCGGCAAAACTCTCAGTCATGTGGGTTCCAATTGATCTCAAGACCTTTATCCAAGTGTTTGTTTACACTTAGATTTTCGGCCCACCGGTTATGGCACGGGTATATCCCGCACCGTTGCTATTCCCTGCCGCATGGCGACAGGACCTTGGGACGCAAGCCTTGCGGCCCGCCCCGAATTTTTCCCGATCGCGTGCAATCAACGACCCGCGTGGGGCACTGGCCGCACCAGGACGAGTACGGCTGCAACCACGGCATCGATCGGCATCCCGGTCGAATCAATCGCAACGGCATCGGCAGCCGGCCTCAATGGAGCTACCGAACGCTGCGCATCGCGTAGGTCGCGCGCCTGAATCTCGCGCAAAAGGGCGGCAAGTGTAACGCCCAAACCCTTTTCCTTCAACTGCTTATATCGCCGCTTCGCCCGTTCCTCGGCGCTCGCGGTAAGGAAAACCTTGAATCCCGCGTCCGGGAAGATCACTGTGCCCATATCGCGGCCGTCCGCCACCAGGCCGGGGGCCCTGCGGAAGCTGCGCTGCTTGTCGAACAGCGCGGCACGTACCGACGGAATCGCCGCTATCGCCGAGGCTACCGCGCCGCAGGTTTCCGTGCGGATATCGTCGGTCGCATCCAGGCCATTGACGATGACGCGTGTCTCACCGCCATCCTTGGGATCGCGGAAGCTGATCTTCGTCGTCTGCGCGCAGCGGGTGACCGCATCGGCGTCGGACAGATCCAGCCCTTCCATACCTGCGGCAAAACCCACAGCGCGGTAGATCGCGCCGGAATCCAGCAGATGCCAGCCCAATGCTTCGGCCACCTTGCGGCTGATGGTGCCTTTGCCGGAACCGGAAGGCCCGTCGATGGCGAGCACCGGGATGATTTTGTCAGTCTGACCCATGCGCGCATTTTAGCCGCAGCCTGCGATCAAAAAGTCAGCTTGTCGCCTCGGTCATCGCAAAACCACAGGAATTCGCCAATTCCATGAAACCTGGAAACGACGTCGCCACGTTGGCGCAATCGCGGATGCGGACTGCGCCGCCCGCGAGCAGACCGGTGACGGCGAAACTCATGGCAACGCGATGATCTCCAGCGGAATCGACTTCACCACCCACGACTTCCGCGCCCACGAATTTTCCGCCCTCGATGATCGCGCCATCAGGCATCTCATCCACCCGTATGCCAAGTGTACGCAGGCCCCGCATCATCACCGCGATGCGGTCGGATTCCTTCACCCGCAATTCGGCTGCACCGGTGATGCGAGTCGTGCCGCGGGCCGCGGCAGCGGCCACGAACAGGATTGGAAATTCGTCGATCATGTCCGGCACATGGCCTACCGGCACATCGATGCCGCGCAGACGTGCGTGACGAACGACGAGATCGGCGACGGGCTCGCCACCGAATTCACGCGCGTTCGTTTCACGGATATCCGCGCCCATCGCGCGCAACACGGGCAGCAGGCCAGTGCGACGAGGATTCATGCCGACATCGCGCAGCACGAGTTCCGAGCCAGGCACGAGGGTTGCGGCGACCAGGAAAAATGCCGCAGAGGAAAAATCCACCGGCACATCGACATGTGTGGCACGCAGACCGTGCCCACCGGAAAGTTTCGCCCAACCCGCCGCGAACTCGATCGGCCAGCCGAATGCGGCCAGCATGCGCTCGGTATAGTCGCGCGTCGGATGCGGTTCATGCACGTCAAGTCTCGCCGCTCTGCGTAAAGCCAGCCAGCAGAATCGGCCGACTTCACCTGCGCGCTGGCCACCGGCAACGTCGTAATCGAATGCCCCGAAGTTCGCTTTGCGTCCGGAAATGCTGCAATGGCGGGATATCCGGCCTTGCGCGCGATTCGATCCGCGCGCCCATTGCGTCAACGGGCTCGATCACGCGACACATCGGCCGTCGCGACAACGATCATCGCCCATCAAGCGTCGAATCGAATGCGCTGGCCCGCGAGCAGCCCAGCCAGCAGGCGCATGCCCGTGCCAGCATTGCCGCAGTCGAGTTCCGCGTCGCGACTGCGTGCAGGCCATGCAGACCGACGCCATGGACGATGCGTTCACTGGCACGTGGCGCTTCAATGCGCACGCCCATCTGTGCGAACGCCTGCGCGGTTGCGCGTGTGTCCTCGCCTTCGAGAAAACCATTGATGCGCGATGTGCCTTCGGCCAGCGCAGCGAGCATGATCGCGCGATGCGAGATCGATTTGTCGCCGGGAACCCGCAACTCACCGCGCAAGGGACCAGCAGGCAGGCTGATCCAGTCGTTCACGGCAGTGCATCCAGCAAGCGCTCGTTCTCGGCTCTCCCGCCGACGCTGATGCGCAGGCATTCCGGCAAGTCGTAACCGCCCATAGGCCGCACGATCACGCCGCGTTCGAACAACGCCTGTTCGATGGGAGCGGCATCGCGGCCGAAATCGATCAGCACAAAATTGGTTTGCGAAGGCAGCACACGTAAACTGTGGCCGCGCAGACAACCAGCGAGCCACTCGCGTTCACTCAGATTCCAGTCGCGGCTCCTGACGACATGGGCACGATCGCCCAGTGCCGCCTCGGCCGCCGCCAACGCGAGATTGTTGACATTGAACGATTCGCGCAAACGCTCCAGCACACCGATCACCGAGGGTGAACTGATCGCATAACCGATGCGCAATCCTGCCAGCGCATAGGCCTTGGAAAACGTGCGTGTGACAATCAGGTTCGGATAGCGCGGCAAATGGCGCAGTGCAGACGACAGGCCAGTGGCGGTGACGTACTCGTGATACGCCTCGTCGATTACCACCAGGGTAGTCGCCGGCACACGCGCCAGAAAGCCGTCCAGCGCCGCATCGTCGAACCAGGTGCCGGTCGGATTGTTCGGATTGGCAATGTATACAATGCGCGTATCGGCACGGATGGCGCTCGCCATCGCATCGAGATCGTGCCCGAGTGGCACGGCCTGATGTTGGCGCGACAACGCCGGAACGCGGATGGCTTGCGCGCCAACCGCGGCGGTGGCGATCGGAAACACGGCAAAGCCGAATTGCGAAAACACGATCGAGCCGCTGGCATCGGCGAAACATTGCGCGATCAGCATCAACAGTTCGTGCGATCCGTTACCGAGAGCAATCTGCGTGGTATCGACGTTCAGGTGTTTTGCCAGGGCCGCCTTCAGCGCGGCGCCGACAGGATCGGGGTAACGTGCGATATCGGGCAGCGCCGCTTCGATGGCAGCGACGGCGCGCGGACTCGGGCCGAGTGGATTTTCGTTCGACCCGAGTTCGGCCAGCGCTCCACCGAACCGCCTGCGCAATGCCGGCAGGTCGTGACCCGGATCGTAAGCACGCAGCTTCTGCGTCGCTGCGTTCGCCAATTTTGTGGCGTCGAAGCTCACAAAACGGCGACCGGATACGAACCCAGAATCTTGATCTGTGCGGCGTGCTTCTTGAGTTCCGCCAAGGCCGCTTTCATCGGCGCATCGTCGACATGTCCGGCGATATCGATGAAGAAGGCGTATTCCCACTTGGCCTGATGCGAGGGTCGCGACTCGATCCGGTTCATGCTGATGCCATGACGAGCGAACGGGCTGAGCACATTGAACAATGCGCCGGGCTGGTCCTTGATGAACACCAGAACCGAAGTGCGGTCGTGGCCGGACGGCGGAAAAATCTGCCGGCCGAGCACGAGGAAGCGCGTGGTGTTGTCGTCGCGATCCTCGATTGGGCTCACGATGACCTTGCGCAGCCCGTAGACATGGCCCGCCGATTCGCCGGCGATCGCCGCCGCGTCATCGGCATTGCGCGCTCGCCGCGCGGCTTCGGCATTGCTCGATACCGGCAACTTCTCGGCCTTGGGCAGATTGCCGCGCAGCCAGCCCTTGCACTGGGCGAAGGATTGCGGATGCGAATATATACGCTCGATATCCTCAATCCGTCCCGTGCGCGAGAGCAGGAACTGGCGCACGCGCAATTCCACTTCTCCACAAATCTTCAAATTGGAAGTGAGGAACATGTCGAGCGTGATCTGGATCGTGCCCTGTCCGGAATTTTCCACCGGGACCACGCCAAAATCCGCGTTGCCATTCTCGACTTCCTGGAATACTTCCTCGATGCTGGCCAGCGGCAGGCCATGCGAGGAGTGGCCGAAATGCTTGCGCACCGCCTGCTCGCTGAAGGTGCCTTCCGGGCCAAGATAGCCGACCTTGAGCGGTTCCTGCTGAGCCAGACACGCCGACATGATCTCGCGAAACAACCGCACCAGCACCTCGTCGGCGAGCGGGCCATCGTTGCGATCGACGACCATGCGCAATACCTGCGCTTCGCGTTCGGGGCGATAGTAATCGACCGCCGCTTTGAGCGGACCCTTGGCCTTGCCGACCTGGTGCGCCCAGCCAGCACGTTCGGCGATCAGTTGCTGAATCGTGCGGTCGATGGCGTCGATGCGCTGGCGCGCATCGGCCAGCGTCAACGGCACAGCGGCGGGTTTCCTGGTCTGTTTCGGCATTGGCGTGATCCTTGGTCAGTGCGCGATTGCACGCACCGAGAGAATGCCTTCGATTCCCGCGATCGATGCAACGAGAGCCAGGCTGGCAACGGAATCGAGATCAATCAGGGTGTAAGCAATGTCACCGCGCGAGGCATTGCGCATCTGCGCGATATTGACTCCCGCCTCGCCGAGTACGTGCGAAAGCTGGCCAATCATGTTCGGACGATTCTCGTTGGCGACGCACAATCGCGCCGCGCCGGTACGCGTCATGCGCGCGCTCGGGAAATTCACCGCATTGTGTACATTTCCATTTTCCAGGAAATCGCGCAATTGGTCGACCACCATCAGCGCGCAATTCTCCTCGGCTTCGCCCGTGGATGCGCCCAGATGCGGCAGGCCGATCACACGCGCGTTGCCGAGCAAATCGGTGCTGGGAAAATCGGTGACGTAGCGACCAATGCGTCCGTTGCCCAGACCGGTGTTCAGCGCAACCTCGTCGACAATACCTTCGCGCGCAAAATTGAGCAGAACTACGCCCGGCCGCGACAACTCGAGCGCAGCGGCACCGAAGATGCCGCGCGTTGCATCGTTCAGCGGCACATGGAAACTGATGTAATCGGACGCGGCATACAGTTCGTTCAACGAACCGGCCTTGGTCACATCGGCGGACAGCGCCCAGGCACCGTCAACGGTCATGTGCGGATCGAAGCCAAGCACACGCATGCCGAGCGCATGCGCCGCATTCGCCACCTTCACACCGATGGCTCCAAGACCAACCACGCCCAGAGTTTTGCCCGCGAGTTCCGAGCCGACGAATCGCTTTTTCTCGGCCTCGACGCGATGGTGCAGATCATCGCCCAAGTGCAGGCCACCGACAAAGGCCAGGGCGCCATCGAGATTGCGCGCTGCGATCAACATGCCGGCAACGACCAATTCCTTGACCGCATTCGCATTCGCACCCGGCGCATTGAACACCGGCACGCCGCGCTGGCTGAATTCGGCGACCGGAATATTGTTGACTCCGGCGCCCGCGCGTGCGACCGCCTTGATCGATGTCGCCAGCAGCTTGCCATGCATATCAGCCGAACGCAGCAGGATCGCGTCGGGTTCAGCGACATCGTTGGCGACGCTATACAGCGCAGATGGCAGACGGCTCAGGCCGTTCTTCGAGATGTTGTTGAGAGTCTGGATCTTGAACATCACGCGTTTCTCCGCGCGAAATCGCGCATGAAATCAACCAGTGCCTGCACGCCCGCGAGCGGTATGGCATTGTAGAGTGACGCACGCATGCCACCGACTGCGCGATGGCCTTTCAGCGCCAGCAATCCCGCTGCCTCAGCTTCCTTGAGGAAGGGGCCATCGAGTTCCTCGCGCGGCAGCGTGAACGGTACGTTCATCCACGAACGCGCGGATTCTTCGACCGGATTCTTGTAGAAACCCGAGCCATCGATGTAACCGTACAGCAGTTCGGCTTTGGCACGATTGCGCGCTCCGATCGCTGGCATGCCGCCTTCGGCGAGCAGCCACTTGAACACGAGGCTGGCCAGATACCAGCCGAAGGTGTTGGGCGTATTGAGCATCGACTCGGCTGCCGCATGCTCGGCGTAGTTGAATATTTTCGGGATGTCTTGCGGACAGCGCGCGAGCAGATCCTCACGCACGATCATCACGACCAGACCGGAGGCTCCAATATTTTTTTGCGCACCGGCGTAGATGATGCCGAATTTCGACACGTCGATCGGACGCGACAGGATATCCGAGGACATGTCAGCGATCAGCGGCACATTGCCGACTTCCGGGATGCCGTGAAACTCGACGCCATGAATGGTTTCGTTTGGTGTGTAATGCACATAAGCCGCTTTCGGGTCGAGATTCCATGTGGCGCGCGATGGAATCGACGTGAAATTCCCCGATTCCGCGGTGGCCGCAATGCGCACTTGGGCCAGCGATTTGGCTTCCTTGGCTGCCTTCTCGCCCCAATGACCACTGATGACGTAATCGGCGGATTGATCCCGGCGAGCGAAATTCATCGGAATCTGGGCGAAATGCTGAGTCGCGCCACCTTGCAGAAACAGTACTTTGTAGTTTTGTGGAATCTGCAGCAACGTGCGCAGATCGTGTTCGGATTCCTGCGCCAGAGCGATGAAATCCTTGCCGCGGTGGCTGATTTCCATCACCGAGGCACGCGCCCTGCCCCATTCGAGCAATTCGGACCGGGCTTTGAGCAGGACAGGTTCGGGTAACGCCGCAGGACCGGCGCTGAAGTTGTAGGCACGACTCATTGGAAGCTCCGCAAGGAGCCCGCATTATGCCGCGCCGCAGCAATTAGGCAACAGCACCGGCTCTCGAAACGCCGCTGGCGCCGAGTCCGGCTTCCAGCACCCCTTCCATGGTTTCCAGCGGCAACGCCGGCGCGTAGAGGAACCCTTGGGCCACGGAGCAGCCCAGTTCAAGCAGCAGATCGGCCTGCTCGGCGGTTTCCACACCTTCGGCGATCAATCCGAGACCCAGATCCTCGGCGAATCGTGCGATGGTGCGAACGATCGCGCGATGGCGGAAATTCGACGCCATGTCGCGCACGAAGCTGCGGTCGATCTTGAGCGCGGAGAACGGCGAGGTGGCGAAGGAATCGAGCGAGGAATAACCGGTACCGAAATCATCCACCACCAGAGTCACACCCAGCGCTTTCAAGCCGTACAGCGTAGCCTCTGCCTCGCTACGGCCGCGACGGAATACGGTTTCGGTTATTTCCAATACCAGGGTAGACGGATCGATGCCGGTGCGCTTGAGTATGCCGCTCATGGTGTCGATCAGATACGGATCGGCGAACTGACGTTCGTCCATGTTGACGCTTGCGCGCAGCGTCGCGTGTGCCGGATAACGCCGCTGCCAGCGCAACAGATTGCGGCAAGTCTGCTCCAGCACCCACCAGTCGAGCGCGACGATCATTCCGGCTTCCTCAGCCACGCCGAGAAAATCGGCTGGCAGCAGCAAGCCGCGTTCCGGATGCTGCCAGCGCACCAGCGCCTCGCAGCTTTGCAGCGTGCCGCTGCGCACATCTACGATCGGCTGATAGAACACGCGGAACTCGCCGCGTTCCAGGGCAAAGCGCAAATCGGTTTCGATCTGCAAGCGTGCGCGCGCCGCGGCGTGCATGCCATCGTCGAAAATCACATAGGCGGATTTGCCGCTGGCCTTGGCCCGGTACATCGCGGTATCGGCATCGCGCAGAATCTGGTCCGGAGTCTCGTAGTCCGGTCGGCCAAGCACCACGCCCAGACTGGCACCGGAAAAAACGCGATGACCGTTGACCTCGAATGAACCAGCCAGCAGTGCCAGCACACGCTGCGCCAACTGCTCGGCACGCGGGCGTGGACAGGGACCGTGTGGCAGCAGGGTGAATTCGTCGCCGCCATAGCGCGCCACCAGCGAGTGTCCACCCAGATTCGCGCGCAGGCTGTCGGCGATCTGGACCAGCAACAGATCGCCGCTGGCATGTCCGAGGCTGTCGTTGATCAACTTGAATCCGTCCAGGTCAAGAAAAAGAACGGCATAGTCGGAGTGGCCGTCAGTGCGCGCGGCTTCGATCGTCCGTTCCAACTCCTGCTCGAAAAACAGGCGGTTGGGCAACCCGGTCAACAAATCATGACTGGCGTTGTGTTCGAGCTGGCGCTGTACACGATGCTGTGCGGTGACGTCGCGCACCGTGCCGCAGGTATACCGGCGCCCGCTCATCTCGATATTGCCGGCACTGACCACGACTTCGATACGCGCACCATCCTTGCGTACCAGCGCAATGGTGTAATCACCACTGTTCGGTTCGCCGGAGCGGCGCTGCTGGTAGCGATTCTCCTGATGCTCACGCGACTCGTCCGGCACCAGCAGACGGAAATCCGCCCCGGTGAGTTCGGCTTCGGTGTAGCCGAACATCGCAGCGAATGCCTGATTGACGTAGGTATATTTGTCCTCGAGCATCATGTATACGCCGACCTGGCTATGCTCGACCAGGGTGCGGTAGCGCGCTTCGGAATGCTGCAACGCGCGTTCGGCGGTAATACGCGCGGTGATGTCTTGGGCTGAACCCTCGATGTAAACCGGTTTGCCATCGGCATCGAATACCGTGCGTGCCGACATTTCGACGATGACTTCGCTGCCGTCGCGGTGGCGCGCGGAAAAAACGACGTCGTCTACACGGCCATCGCGTACCAGCCGCGCAATCATGCGCTCACGTTCCTCGGCATGTGCGTAGATATTGCGCATATGCCCGAGGTTGGCCTTCAGCGCGCCCGCGTCTGCGTAGCCAATGATGCGCGCCAGCGCGTCGTTGGCCTCGAGCAGACGGCCATCGGGATGACTCTGGAACATGCCCATTACCGAATGCTGGAACAACTCGCGATAGTTGCGTTCGGCATTGGCCAACGCGACCTGCTGCGCATGCTGGTCGGTGATGTCGCGCACCGTGCCGGTACTGGCAATGTCGCCGTTGTAATCGACCGCACCGGCGATGATGTGCAACAGCCGGCGCGAGCCGTCCTTGTGCATCACCAGTGCCTCGTAGTCCTGCGCATTGTACGAGCCACTGGCGCGTTCCTCGCGACGCTGCGTTTGTGCAGCCAGCGTCTCGGGCGCGACCAGGCGCATGTAATTCGTTCCAATCAACTCGTCAGCGCGATAGCCGATCATGGCTGCCATCGCCTCGTTGACGAATTCCATGGTGCCATCGCGCTTGATCAGGAACACACCGTCGAGGCTGCTGTCGATCAGGGTGCGATAGAGGTTTTCGGATTGGCGCAAGCGCCCTTCGGCTTCGATGTGCTCGGAAATATCGGTGACGGAGCCCTCGTAAAACAGGGTGCGCCCATCGGCATCACGTACGATGCGCGCGTTTTCCACGATCCAAGCAAGCGATCCATTGCGCCGGCGGATCTGTGCGCGCTGGTCCTCGAATTGCCCATGTTCGGCCAGCAAGGCGTACAGATATGCCGTCCGCTCCTCGTCGACATACAGCGTGCGGGCCTGGGCGGCGCCAGTTTCGGCGAGCATTTGTGCCGGCGACGCGAAGCCGAAAATCCGCGCCATCGCCGGATTGACATCGATCCAACCGCCATCCGGAAGGCTGCGGTACAGCCCTTGGGCCGCGGCGAGATACAAGGCTCGGTAACTGCCGGGATCGACGACGGCCGGATGATCCCGCTCGCTTGCCTGCTCGACATTCTGAAAGATTGCCAACACCAGGCTGGCGCCATCGTGCTCGAACAACTCGCAATGAAGCCAGGCTGCACGCGCAGTACCGTTACGCCGACGAAACACCACGCGTTCGCCACAGACCCGCCGGTCGCTGCGCAGATGCGCCCAGATCGTGGCGCGGGTTTCCGGATCCGCCCACATGTCGAATTCGATGGTGCGCTTTCCGACCAGTTCCGCACGTGTGTAACCCAACTCGTGTTCGAACGCCGGATTGATATCCACAACCCGGCCGTCGCTCGCGTCCATGATGGCGACGAGGCTCGACGAGAAGTGGAAAGCACCGGCGAGATTCATGCCCCTGTTCCATCACCCGCTGTAGACTTTCTTTGACCCACGGGTCGTTCGGCAGTCCGGCCAGATTCCGCTCAAAACTTGACGAACAACAACACCGCGATACCCAACCCGATCAACGCTGCGGCACCGATCAACCACCAGATGTCGTTCTTGCTGCGTTCACTAGCAGCCTCGGTCGGCGACACGGACGTTTGAGGTATCGCGCGCATGGTCTGAGTAATGTTCGGTTCTTCGTGCATGAGGACATGGTCCCCGCGCGTCGGCAGACTGGGCGCCTCGAGCAGGAAGCGTTGCTGTCCGAACACAATCTGATCGTCGGGAAACAGCACCGCGTCGCGCACCGCAACGCCGTTGACCAAGGTGCTGCCAGCCGCCCCTGCCAGATCACGCAGGTAGATGGCATCGTCACTGACTTCGATGGACGCCTGCCTGGCCGCGATGGCCGGCTCATCCAGCACCAGATCGCAATTGCTGTCGCGACCTATCACCACACGGCCGCGCACGGCAACGACCTTGCCGTAATACCGTCCGGAGACGCCACGCAATACCAGTTTTGGAGGCGCGGCATGTGCCGGCAGGGGATCAGCCGGCATCGGCTTCGATGCGGGAACGTTGCTGCCGATGCTGTCGTCCCGATCCGGCCTGAGTACAAACTGGAGCGTACCGAGACTCACGGTATCGCCCAGATGCAGGATCGCCTTCTCGCGCACCGGCCGTGCATTGACGTGAGTACCCGCCTGCGCATCGCGTACATTGAGCACGTACGCACGCTCGGTCACGATCAGGCTGGCGTGATGCGCGGCTACGCCGGGACGATCGAGCACAATGGTGTTATCCGGCGCCGCGCCGATCGAGGTATCGCCCGGAGCGATCAGGACGTCGTCGCTTTCTTTGTTGGTAAAGCAAAGGCGCATGGGCTATGCCGGACTTCGCGATGGAGTGAATGTATCACAGCGCTGCCGCATTACCGCAGCAGGGCAACGCTTTCCGATTGTACGGACACGATCGAGCAGCGCGCGCACCTGACCCCCTTCCCGAAGCCGGCCCCATGTGCGCATCCACCTAGCAACGACATACACGCCAACCGGCATTTGCGGCATCATAGCAAGCACAAGCTCACAAAGCGCAACCCAGGCGCCAGCCGTACAGGAATACAGCATGTCGACAATCGATATCCGCCGCAAACACGGCCGCACCGTCAAAGCCGCCAAGACCGCTGTCGACAAGACCGCAGCTGTTATCGGCAAGAAGTTCGCATTGAGTAGCGAATGGGACGGCGATACCCTGCATTTCAGCCGTATGGGCGTGAATGGCCAGATCCACGTGAGCAAGACTGAGGTGCACGTCAAGGCCGAACTGGGATTTCTGTTCGGTGCGCTCAAGCCGATGATCGAAACCGAGATTGAAAATCAGCTCGACAAGAGTTTCGGTTGAGCACAACACCAGCAAGATGCGACTAATTCCACTTTGCGACGTTTTCTAGTGTGTATATTCTAGCGTGCCAGCCTAGATTGCCCGCATTCTGCGCCGGCTGCGAATTTCGCGCACAGCGCCCAACATTACTCCGGGAGGCAACAGCATGAGCAAGCCAAAACTGAAATCGAAGACCGCACATTCCAAGGCGAAACCGAGCGTCAAGGCAAAACCCGCCAAGCTGGCCAAGGCAGCCAAACACGAGGCGCCGGCCAAATTGGCCAAATCCTCGAAGTCTGCCGCCAAACCATCGAATCCGGCCGCGAACAAGTCGATCATGGAATCGGCACAACATATCTGGCTGGCCGGACTCGGTGCCTTCGCCAAAGCCCAGGAAGAAGGCGGCAAGCTGTTCGAGAATCTGATCAAGGAAGGTTCCAGCCTCGAGCAGAAGACGCGCAAGCTCGCCACCGGAAAGGTCGGCGATGTACGCGGCGCGGTCGAAAGCAGCGTGTCCCAGGTACGCGAACGCACCCAGGAAACCTGGGATCGTCTCGAACAGGTCTTTGAAAACCGGGTTTCGCGCGCGCTGACCAAGCTTGGCATTCCGGGCCGCAAGGAACTCGACGAACTGCTCCAGCGCGTCGATGAGCTCAATCGCGATGTCCGCAAGCTCACCGGCGGTGCGCCAAAGAGCAGCCTCGGCCGGGCCGTGAGCAATACCGTGCGCCGTGCGCGCGATGATCTGAGCGATCTGGCCCGCGAGCTCGAGGAAGCTCAGCTGGCCGCGAAAAAATCCATGACCCGCACGGTTGCCAAGGTCAAGAAAACGATCAAGGCCGCGGGTCGCTGATCAAAGGACCCGAGTTTCGATTAAAGCCCGTTTCGATTAAAGCCCGCCAGCCAACGAACGCCGAAGGATCCCTCCCCCCGAGGCTTCGGCTGGCGGGCTTTTCGTTACGCAGGTGCTGATACGCGAGCTGGCTGGCTTCTGTCCAATGCCTTGGCAAATACCACCCTTATGCGTTGCCGTTCGCCATCCATGGCATGGCGCAAACGCAAAAAGTCTTACCAATGAACGCCACGCATCAGTGAGGCGAACGCTACCTGTTCACTGGTCGGCTGCTGCTGGATTTCGCTTCTGCCCTTCATGCCCTTGGAAGCCGTGGAATCCGGGAACAGGCGGAACGCCGTGTTCATCAGGATTTCGTAAGCGCGCGGTGCGATCGCATAGAAAATTTGCGCAAACGTGCCCATGCGCGTAGCCAGTCGCACAGGACGCTCGACGATAGCCTCGACGACGAAATCCGCCGCTTCTTCCGGCGTCCAGGTCGGCACTGAATCGTACATCTTGGTCGGCGCGATCATCGGCGTCTTCACCAGCGGCATGTTGACCGTGGTGAAATTGATACCATTGTCGGAAAACTCTGCCTGTGCGCAGCGCGAGAACGCATCCAGCGCGGCCTTGGATGCCACGTAGGCGGAAAATCGTGGTGCATTGGTCAGCACACCGATCGACGAGATATTGATGATGTGGCCACGATGGCGATGCGCCATGCCCGGCAACAGGCCCATGATCAGGCGCAGCGAACCGAAATAGTTGAGCTGCATGGTGCGCTCGAAATCGTGGAAACGGTCGTAACTGGCTGCAATCGCACGCCGGATCGAGCGCCCGGCATTGTTGATCAGAATATCGACGCCGCCATGTTCGGCCAGCACCTTCTTGACCAGCTCGTCGCACGCCGCCAAGTCCGCCAGATCGGCCACGTAGGTATGGCAGACTCCGCCAACATCCACGATCTCCTTGCGCGTCGCCGCAAGCTCGTCCTCGCCACGCGCGCAAATCAGCACCTTGGCACCGGCTGCGGCAACCTTTTCCGCCACGGCCTTGCCGATGCCCGACGAACCGCCCGTGATCAACACCGTGCGCCCACGTACCTTTCCTGCCAACGAATGATCGACGAACAGATCCGGATCGAGGTGACGTTCCCAGTAATCCCACAGACGCCAAGCGTAATCGGGTAAATCCGGCACACGGATTTTCGTACCTTTGAGCGCACGCTCGGTTTCACGGCAATCGAAACGGGTCGGATAATTGATCAGCTTGATCGCTTCGGCCGGAATGCCCAGATCGCGCAAAAGTACGCTGGTAAATCTTTTCACCGGTGGCAGTCCAGCGAGTGCCTGCTTTATCGCTGACGGCAGGAACGCGAACATGCGCGCATCCAGGCGCATGGTCATTTCCGGCGCATGGCCGGCGCGGGCGAAGATGTTCAGCACCTCGCCGATGCGGCGCGGCGCCGGATCGGTGAGGTGGAAGCAGCCACCGTCCAGTCCGGGTTTGTGCGCAATGTGATCCATCGCCGCTGCAACGAAATCCACCGGCACCATGTTCACACGCCCGCCTTCCAGGCCGATCGTCGGCATCCAAGGCGGCAAACTCTGGCGCAGTTTCTTCAGGGTGCGGAAAAAATAGTATGGTCCGTCGATCTTGTCGATTTCGCCGGTGCGCGAATGTCCGATCACTACTGCCGGGCGATAGATTCGATACGGTCGTGTGCACTCCTTGCGCACCAGCGCTTCGGCTTCGTGCTTGGTCCTGAAATATGGATGATCAAGGTCTTCAGCTTCGCCGAACATGTCCTCGCGGAACACGCCCGGATACAAACCGGCAACCGCAATCGAACTGGTGTGATGGAAACATCCAGCCTTGATCGAATCGGCCAGTTGCAGCGCGTGGCGGGTGCCATCGACATTCGCAGCGGTCTGGCTTGCAGCATCCGCCGCTAGATCGTAGATCGCAGCCAAGTGAAAGAAATGTTTGATCTTGCCGGATAGCGCTTTGCGCTGGGCCAGACTCAGTCCGAGCATGGGCTTGGCCAGATCACCGGTCACCGCGATCAGACGCCTGCCGTCTTCGCCAAACCCCGCGCGCAATTCCTCGAATTTCTTCTGCGAGCCTTTGCGCACCAGACAATGCACGTCGCCTTTGCGCGCGAGCAGATGGCCAAGCAGATGGCGGCCGATGAAGCCGGTGGCACCGGTCACGAAATACGTCATGTCGCTTCCTCGCTCGTTGCGCAGCTAGTACTGCCTAAGATAGCGTGCGATCGTCGCCAAACAAAGCACCGTCGCGTTGACAGGGTGTTTTGCCATCATCCATGATGTGAGGAGAATAGATAAACCGGGGAACGCAATGGCCGACCTGAAAACGAAATTCGAGCAAGCCGCCGAGGACGTCAAAAAACTCAGCGATCGGCCCGACAACGACACCCTGCTCAAGCTCTACGCCCTGTACAAGCAGGGTTCGGATGGCGATGTTTCCGGCGCCAAGCCGGGATTTTTCGACTTCGTCGGAACTGCGAAATACGAGGCCTGGACCAAGCTCAAAGGCATGAAGGGCGACGATGCCATGCAGAAATACGTCGATCTGGTGAAGAAGCTCCGCGGCTGACCGCGGCTGGCTTTGCGTCGCAGGCATGAGCAAGCAAACGCGAGAAAGGATTCTGGAAACCAGCCTGGCGATGTTCAACGCGCAGGGCGAGCCCAACGTCACCACGAACCATATCGCCGACGAATTGGGTATCAGCCCGGGCAATCTCTACTACCACTATCGCAACAAGGACGACATCGTCGAACAGTTGTTCGCGCGCTACGAAGCGCAGATAGATCAGGCCCTGCTGGTCCCCGACGACCGCCTACCAAATCTCGAAGATGTCTGGATGCAGTTGCACCTCGTGTTCGAATGCATGTGGACGTTCCGGTTTTTATATCGCGATCTGGTCGATATCGTCTCGCGCAACCGCAAACTGAAACAACGTTTCGCGCGCATCCTCACCCGCGCCGCCGTGAGCGCCGCCGACGTACTGAAAGGTCTGGCACATGCGGAAATCCTGCGCGCCACGCCGGACGAAATCCACGCAACATCCGAAAACGTGCTGCTCGTCACCACCTTCTGGCTCAACTACAACGCCGTCCGTGGCGCTCACCCCGATCCAAGCCAGGAAGACCTCACCCACGGCATTTATCAGGTCATGCTTCTGATCGCTCCCTTCCTGCGCGATGCCGAGCGCGTGCATCTGAATACGTTGGCGCAGGCGTATCGGCGGTGAGGTAAAAAAACGGCCGCACGAGGCGGCCGTTAAATCGACGTTGGAGTGCTGATTATCGTAATCGTTATTTTGCAGTCTTGATCTGACGGCTGAGCGCAGTGACGCGCTGGGTCAATTCTTCTATGTCAGCCTTGGACGGAATGCCCAGACGCGCGAGCACCACGGCGACGGCACGTTCCAGTGTCGTACCAAACTTCTTCGCCGTGTCTTTTGCCTGCATGCGCAACGGCGCAAAGACGCCCTTGATCTGCGATTTCGTGTCGGTACCGACTTCCTGCACGAGCTTCTGCGCGCGCGCCTGGAAATCCACACCTTCGGCAATCAGGTTGGAACTCAGTTCGCCGCCACGCTTCTGCGCGATCGACACCGCGCCCAAGCCCGCCAGCCACAGCGCACGCGCCTTGTCGGCGGGAGTCTCGACTGTCGCAGCCTTTTGTTTGATCCGTTTGCTAACCATTGCCTTACCTCTTGTGTCGGAGTTCTCGCCGCAAGCATGCGGCACCGACGCCAAAGTAA
Organism: uncultured Gammaproteobacteria bacterium; assembly: GCA_963804695.1. Classification (GTDB taxonomy): domain Bacteria; phylum Pseudomonadota; class Gammaproteobacteria; order Xanthomonadales; family Rhodanobacteraceae; genus Rudaea. The sequence goes on along the minus strand of CAWDRH010000003.1, from coordinate 525,304 downwards.
CCGGCTTGGCTAGAACAATCACACTAGGGAGCAACTCACTTCAAATACGCTCGTCATTCCGGCAGGGAATGACGAGCCTTGGGCAGTTCAGCGCAGGCGAATCTGATTCCGTTCCTGGGTGCGATCCCATGCGCGCAATTCGTCACGGATATGCGCCACACGCTGACGGCCGAGGGCGTTGCGCTCCTCGTCGAGCACGTTGGCGTCGAGCAGTTCGGCGAGCCGCTGCGCAGTCGGCAACATCGCATCCCAGGCATCAAGCGCGGACAGCGGGCCGGGTAACGCCATGAAGAAACTCACGCCGGGCGTTTTCAGTGCGTCGATATGGCGCATGTCGAAGCTGCCGGGCTTGACCATATTGGCCATGCTGAAGATCGGCCCTGCTTCGGGTTTGCCGGAGATCAGACGATGGAAGATTCCCATATCGCCGAACGCCAGGCCGGCCTTCTCGGCAGCGACGACAAGATCGGTGCCATGGATCAAATCGCCCGCACGCACCGAGACAAACAAGGTGACGATACGCTCGATGGGTTGCTCCGGACGCGCGCCAGGCGCCGGGCCTTTCGCTGTCGCGGCGGCATTCGAGGTTTCGCTGCGCTTGGCCACGATTGCCGAACCCAGACGTTCGAGTTCTTCGTGCAGACCTGCATCGGGATCGGCTTGCTCGGATTCGTCGGCCTCGCCAAAAGTCGGTTCGATGCGCTCGCTACCAGCGTCACGCGGACTGGGCGTGCGCCGGCCCTGCCCCGGTTTCTTCGGCCGACCAATGAAATAGATCAGCGCCAGTACGATCACGCCGAAAATCGCGAGTGGAATGCCAACTGACGGATTCCAATCCATACTGGATTCTCCTCGACTGTTTAGGTCGACTGCTTGTGTCGACGACTCATGCCGCTCCGGCCAGTTTAGCCGCCTCGGCCAGATCCACCTGCACCAGCCGCGACACGCCGGGTTCGCGCATGGTCACGCCGCATAGCTGTCGGGCTGCTTCCATCGTCGCCTTGTTGTGAGTGACGAACAGAAACTGCACGCGCTCGCTCATTTCGCTGACCAGTTGCGAGAAGCGGCCGACGTTGGCTTCGTCCAGTGGCGCATCGACCTCGTCGAGCAGGCAGAACGGCGCCGGATTCAGCCGGAAAATGGAGAATACCAGCGCCACCGCGGCAAGTGCCTTTTCGCCGCCGGACAGCAGGGAAATGTTCGACACGCGTTTGCCCGGCGGACGCGCCATGATCGACACGCCAGCGTCGAGCAGATCCTCGCCGGTGAGTTCGAGATAGGCCTGACCGCCACCGAACAGACGCGGAAACAATTCCTGCAGGCCGACATTGACGCGATCGAAGGTTTCCTTGAAGCGCTGGCGCGTTTCGCGGTCGATCTTCTTGATTGCACCTTCCAGCGTTTCCAGCGCGGTGTTGAGATCCGCGAGTTGCGCGTCGAGATAGGTTTTGCGCTGCGAGTGTTCCTCATGTTCGGAAATCGCGGCAAGGTTGACTGGCTCCAGGCGCTTGATCTTCGCGTCGAGCGTATCAAGCTGCTGCTGCCATTCCGCCGGATCGGCGCCGGCAGGCAAGGCCTCCAGCACCGAGGTCAGTTCGTGGCCGGCGGCCGTGATCGATTCGTGCAGTTGCTGCGCGCGCATCTGCAGGCCTTGATGCGCGAGGCGACGTTCAGCATGCGCCTGACGCTGTTCGCCGAGCAGATGTTCGACGCGATGTCGCTCCTGTTCGTAGCCGCGGAATTCGTTGTCGCGCTCTTCCAGCGCCTTGCGCGCCTCGACCAGTTGCTTGTCGACCAGCAAGCGTTGATTCAGGTAGGTTTGGCGTTCAGCTTCCAGATCGACCAGCGGATGCTGTCCGGATTGAAGTTGCTGGGCAATCTCGGCCTTGCGCGATTCCAGATGCACAAGCTGACCATGCATGCGCTGCAGTGCCTGTTCCAGCGATGCGACCGCAGAGCGCTTGGATTCAAGCCCAAGCGCGAGTTGATGCGCCTGTTCGCCGGCTTCGCGCGCGTTCATCCGCGCTTCCTCGCGGGCTTCGAGCAGGCGCCGGCGTTCGCCGTCGAGATGCTGGCGTTGCTGTTCCAGATCGCCCATCCGCGCCACGGCTTGTTCGAGACGCGCGCGTGCCTCACGTGTCTGCGTCTGATCGGCGGCAAGTTTGGTTTCCAGTTCGCCGCTTTCCTGATCGACTTTGGCCAGCCGCGCTTGCGCCGTCTCCATCTTGCCGCGATGGCTTTGCAGCTGACCGGCGAGTTCCGCCGCACGGCGATGGGCAGCATAAAGTTCGCGCTGTGCATCGTCGCGCGCACGCTCGGCGTCCGCTTTCTGCAACTTGTATTCGTCGAGCTTCGCGCTCAGCGTCTCGGCGCGAGTGTGCAGCGATTCGACCTGCGCCTTGAGCGCGTGAATCTCACGCTCGCGCGCGAGCAGCCCTGCCTGTGCAGCGCGACGCAAGACGCGCGCATAACCGGCACCGAACCATTCGCCATTCTGGGTAATCACGGATTCGTGCGCGGCCAGCGTCGCGCGCCAGCGTATGCGCCTGCGCAATCGAGTCGGCAACGCGCACCTGCGCCAACAGTGCCAGCGCGACGGCGGGACCGCGTACGTGCGCGGCCAGCGTACCGGCGCGGCCAGCGTCACCGGGCGCCGCTGCGATCAGGGCCAGATCGGCTTCGCGCAGATCGGCAAGTTCGTCCGCATGTGCATGCGGTGCGTCGACCAGCACGCCGTCGAGCAGGCCGGACAGCACGGTTTCGACCGCGCTTTCCCAACCGGCGTCGACTTCGAGCATTTCGCCGAGACGACGTGATTTATCCAACCCGAGCCGCGCCAGCCATTCGCCAGCAGCGGATTTCTCCTGGCCGAGCGCAGCATGCTGCAAGGCTTCGAGCGACGCCAGGCGGCCGCGCAGACGCTTGCAGTTCGGTGCGCGCCTCGTTCAGCCAGCCTGCACCTTGGCGCTCGGCTTCAAGCAACTGCTCGTGCGTGCCGCGGCGCTCGTCGAGCAACGTTGTATACGTTTCCACTTTTTCGCGGTGCGCGTCGTGCTCGGCGCTCAGGCGCGACGCAGCTTCGTTCAGCGCGTTGAAATCAGCCGCGCGTTTTTCTTCCCGCAACGACTCGATCCTGCGTCCGGTTTCGAGCGCCTGGCGATCCAGGTAATCCAGACGCGTACGCTCGACTTCGGCGGCCTGCGTTGCCTCGGCGCTGGATTTTGCGTAGGCGTCCCACTGGCTTTGCCACTCAGCGAGTTTCGCCTCGGCCTCACGCAGGGTTTCAGCGGTGGTCGTGGCAGATCCGTGCAGCGTTGCGAGCTGCGGCTCACCGTCGGCGAGCGCGGCACGCAGGGTTTCGATCTGCTCGCGATCGGCGCCGATATGCTCATTGAGTTCGACATGCGCGCGTTCGGTTTCCTGGCGTGCGCGTTCCAGACGCTCACCGAGTTCGCGGTTGTGCTGAATCTGCTGCTCGACGCGAGCCACCTCACCGCCAACGCGATAAACCTCGGCCTGCACGCGATTCAAATGCTCGCCGGCACTCTGATGCTGTTCGCGGTGCGTTTCAATCTGTGCCTCGACCTGGCGCTGATCGGCAACCAGACCTTCGATGCCGGTTTCGGCCTGACGGATTTCCGCGTCATGGCCCTCAAGTTCGGTAGCGATCGCGCGATAGTGCAGACCGCGCATTTCCGCCTCGCGCCGGGTCTGTTCGTCCTTGAGTTCCTGCCAGCGTTTTGCCGCCTTGGCCTGACGATTCAAATGCTCGAGTTGCTTGTCGACTTCCTCGCGTACGTCGTTCAAGCGCTCGAGATTCTCGCGCGTGGCCTTGATGCGGCTCTCGGTTTCCTTGCGCCTTTCCTTGTACTTGGAAATTCCCGCAGCCTCTTCGAGATGACCGCGCAATTCATCCGGATGCGCCGAGATGATCTCCGAAATCATGCCCTGTTCGATGATCGAATAACTGCGCGCGCCCAGTCCGGTGCCGAGGAACAGATCGGTAATGTCGCGGCGACGGCAACGGCCGCCGTTGAGAAAATATTGCGATTGGCCGTCGCGGCTGGCAGTACGCTTGACCGAGATTTCGTTGTATTTGGCGTATTCGCCGATGACCTGGCCATCGGAATTGTCGAAGATCAATTCAACGATTGCGGTGCCAACCGGTTTGCGCCCTCCCGATCCGGAAAAAATGACGTCGGTGAGCGCGTCGCCGCGCAGGCGGCTGGCCGCACTCTCGCCCATGACCCAGCGGATCGCGTCGATGATATTGGACTTGCCGCAACCGTTCGGACCGACCACGCCGGTCATGTTGGTCGGCAAATGCAACACGGTCGGATCGACGAAGGATTTGAATCCGGACAGCTTGATCGTGGTCAGTCGCATTGAGTTGAACGCATCGTGTTGAACACATCTCGGGCAATCCATGCGGATCGCGTGGGTGAATCAAGGGAGTTGCCGGCGGCAGAGGCTTCCGCTACCGTGGCGCCCCGTCATCGCGGGCCAGCGCCTTCGCAGGAATCCTTCGGCCATGTCCACTGCCCCCAGCAAAACTCTGGAGACGTTTCCGAATCCGCAACCGGAGCGGCAGTATACCATCCGCATGCGCATTCCCGAATTCACCTGCCTGTGCCCGAAAACCGGCCAGCCGGACTTCGCCGTGCTGAATCTGGAATACGTGCCGGACCGGACCTGCGTCGAGCTGAAGGCGCTCAAGCTCTATATCTGGAGCTATCGCAATGAAGGCGCCTTCCACGAGGCGGTCACCAACCGCATTCTCGACGATCTGGTGGCAGTCACCGCGCCGCGATTCATGCGTCTGACCGCCGAATTTGGCGTACGTGGAGGCATCTATACCACGGTGGTCGCAGAACACCGTGCGGTGCATTGGACGGCTCCGGCGCGCGTCGAACTGCCGTAAAGAGAAAGAACTGGATCCCAGCCTGCGCTCGGATGACGATTCAGGACAACCCGATCTTTACTCCCCCGTTGCGGGCTTTTCCTCAGCGGCGGCTGGTGCATTCGTGGGCGGCTCCGCGGCCGGTGCCATACCCGGCGGATATTCGATCTTGGCCTGTTCGCGCAGCTTTTCCAGGCGCTGCTGGCCGATCTTCACCAGCATGCTGCGACGGATGCCTTCCTTGACCTGGTCGAACGGCGGCGGCGCGAACGGGTTGGCGATATCGAGATGCAGCACGTGCCAGCCGAATTCGGTCTTGACCGGCACTTTGGTGGTTTCGCCGTTCTGCATGCCGGCGAGCACCTTGCCCAGCGACTCGGGAACCTGATCCAGGCGCACGCGGCTGAAAGCCTTGGCCTGCTTGGCCTTGCCGCGCCAGGCATCGAACACTTCAGCAAACGGCTTGCCTGAAACGATGTCGCCTTCAGCCTTGAGCGCATCGTCCTGATTGGCGAACAACAACTGGGTGAAGTCGTAATCGAACTTGCCCGCGCGCGCGACTTCGGCGTCGTATTCTGCCTTCAGCACGCTGTCGTTGATCGGCGTCTGATTCTGAAACTGGTCCATGGTCGCGGTGGCGACACCACCCAGGCGCGCCGCTTCGACCTGAGCCTGGAATGCGGGTTGCGCGGCAAAATTCTGGCGCTGCGCATCCTGCGCCAGCAAGACGAGATCCGCGGCCAATTTCAGCGCTTGATCGCGCTGATCGGGCTTCTCCAGATTCAGGTTACGATCGTGTGCCACGGCCTGAAGCAGCGCCTCCGGCACCGCTGCGCCATTGACGGTTTCCGCAATCTGGGTACTCGCCGGGAGCTGGATCACGCGCGCATCCGGCGCGTTGCTGCCCTGCGAACAACCACCGACCGCGATGACGCATAGTGGAATAATAAACTTGTGCATATCAATCCTCATGAATTTCCTCAGGAGCGCGCGCATCCACGGCGAGCGCGTGAATATCGGTTTTCATCAGATCGCCCAAGGCCGCATAGACGCAGCCGTGTCGCGCCACCGGTGCCTGTCCGGAAAACGCCGCCGCGACAATGCGCACGCGAAAATGTCCGCGACCATCGCGTGCACCGACATGACCGACGTGCAGATGACTTTCGTCCTCGATCACCAATTCACTTGGCGCCAGCGCAGCAGTCAGACTGGCGCGGATGCGGTCGATGCGGTTGTTCAGGGCAGGCTTGCTCACGGCAACACCTTGCGGAACGGCCGCACACTTACCTCACGGTACACGCCTGCGGCTAGATACGGATCGGCAGCAGCCCAGGTTTGAGCCGCGGCCAGATCTGAAAACTCCGCGACGATCAGACTGCCGTTGAATCCCGCAGGCCCCGGATCGTCCGCATCGATCGCCGGGAACGGCCCCGCCAACAGCAGCCGTCCCGCGTCGCGCAATTGTGTCAACCGCACCAGATGCATCGGGCGAGCAGCGGTGCGTGCTTCCAGGCTGCCCACGTTATCGAGTGCGTAAATCGCGTACCACACGAACCACCTCGGTCTTGCAATGTGATCGGCAACGATCGTGATCGACAATGATAAACGAAGCTTCCGTTCTACGCGCACCGCCTTGGCGCCTGGCCTATCCTCATGCTAGCTTGCGCACGCATCCCATCGTCCGTGTCGCGCATGCTGGAAACACTCTTCGTCAAGGATTTCGCCATTGTCGGCGCTGCCGAAATCACGCTTGGCCGCGGGCTGACTGTGGTCACCGGCGAAACCGGTGCGGGCAAATCGCTGCTGGTCGACGCCCTGCTGCTGCTTGCGGGCAATCGCGCCGACGCCGGCGTGGTGCGTCACGGCTGCGAGCGCGCGGAATTGATCGCGCAATTCTCGCTTGCCGATGCGCCGGCTGCGCAGGCATGGCTCGCTGCCGAAGAATTCGACGACGGTGACACCTGCCAATTGCGCCGCGTGATCCGCAGCGAAGGTACCTCGCGCGCATGGATCAATTCACGACCCGCCACGCTGACCCAGCTCAAGGCACTCGGCGAGCGTCTGCTCGAAATTCACGGTCAGCACGAATATCAGGCCCTGCTTGACCGCGGCAGCCAGCTTGCATTGCTGGATGCCTACGGCGACCACGCCAAGCTGCTTGGTGAAGTCGCCGCGCTGGCACAACGTTGGCGTGGGCTGGATACGCAAATACGCGCCCTCAGCGGTGAACACGATCACGCCGAGCGCATCACCCTGCTCGAATACCAACTCGGCGAACTTGATCGGCACGCGCTGACGCCGGCCGAACTCGAAACGCTCAACGAAACTCACAAGCGCCTGGCCAACGCAGGCCAACTGCTTCAGGGCAGCGGCGGACTCGCCGACCTGCTCGATGGCGACAGCGAATTCACGGCGCTGCGCATTATCGGCCGCGCACAAACTGAACTGGCACGGCTGGCCGAACTCGATCCTCGCCTGACCTCCGCACGCGAGTTGCTCGATGCCGTTGGAATCCAACTGGGCGAGGCCAACGATCTGATCGCACGTTATCGCGATGCGCTTGATCTGGATCCCGAGCGATTGACCGAAGTCGAGGCACAGATCGCGCGGCTGCACGAGCTCGGGCGAAAACACCGGCTGCCGCTGGTGGAATTGAAAGCGCGTGCCGAATCGGTACGTGTGGAGCTGGAAACTCTGCGCGGCGCTGGCGAGCGCCTCATTGTGCTGGATCGCGAACGCGATCAGGTCGCTGGCGATTACGCAGCAGCAGCCGCAAAACTCAGCCATTCGCGCGTTGCAACCGCACGCAGGCTCGGCAATGACGTCAGCCTGCTGATGGGCGAACTCGGCATGCCCGGCGGGCGCTTCGATGTACAAATGGAAAAACTGGAGAAATCCACTCCGGACGCGCAAGGTCTGGAGCGCGTCGAGTTTCTGGTCGGCGCAAATCCCGGCCAGCCGCCTCGGGCTTTGCGCAAGGTTGCCTCCGGTGGCGAATTGTCGCGCATCAGTCTGGCTATCGAGGTTGCTGCAATCGGTCTGGACGATGCCAACCCGGATCAGATCAGCACAATGGTGTTCGATGAAGTCGATTCCGGCATCGGCGGCGCCGTCGCCGAAGTGGTTGGGCAGAAGCTGCGACATTTGGGCGCGCAGCGCCAGGTGCTATGCGTGACCCATCTGCCCCAGGTTGCTGCACAGGCGCATGCGCATCTGCGCGTGGTGAAATCCAGCGACGGCGAGCAGACGCAAATCGCCATCGAATCGCTCAACGGAACATCTCGTCGAGACGAAATCGCGCGCATGCTCGGCGGCATCGAAATCACCCGCGAGACGCTGGCTCATGCAAGGCAGATGCTGGCCAGCGCAGAATCGAAAGCTGACGCTTGAGGGAGAATGCCGAGCATCGCCTCGGGCTCGCTCTATTTCTTCTTCGCCCGCACGTACAGTACCAGGCTGTGATCGACGATCTGAAACCCGTGCTTTTGGGCAATCTCGCGTTGTAACCGTTCGATCTCTTCGCTGGTGAACTCGATGACCTTGCCGGAATCGATGTCGACCATGTGATCGTGATGCTTGCCGCGATCAATCTCGTAGACCGCCTGGCCGCCCTCGAAATTGTGCTTGAGCACCAAGCCCGCCGCTTCGAACTGGGTCAGTACCCGATAGACGGTGGCCAGACCGATATCGTCCTGATGATCGAGCAAGCGCCGGTAAATATCCTCGGCCGTCATATGCTTGCCGTCCGAAGCTGCGAGGATTTCGAGAATCCGCATGCGTGGATGCGTGACCTTGAGTCCGGCCTTGCGCAGATCTTGGGTTTCCATATCGACCTCGTTGAGTGCTGGCTGAACGCACTAACACGCAGGAAAGGCCGGCTAGTGTATCATCCGGCGCTTTCCGTTCTACGGTACATCGCATGAGCAAAGTTTCGCATCTCCTCGGATTCGCCCTGTGCAGCTTGGCCGTTGCAGCGTGCAGTCCGATCTACAAGCTCGATATCCAGCAGGGCAACCTGTTCAACAAGACCACAGTGGATACGCTCAAGCCAGGCATGACCAAGCGTCAAGTCACCTTGGTGATGGGTTCGCCATCGGTGATCAGTCCATTCGACCAGAACCGCTGGGACTACGTGTCGACCCTGCGCAAAGGCAATGGGCGCATGGCGACCAAGGATCTGATCCTGCACTTCGATGGCGATTCGCTGGCCCGCATTGAAGGCGATTACTTCGCCGAGAATCCGCAGGAACTGATCAAGGAAGCGACCAAGTACAAGCGTCAGTATCCTGACGACAAGCGCCCGGACGACGACAAGAAGAAGAAGCAGGACGGAGGCGGCGATCAGAGCTGAGGCTTGATCTTGGCACGACGCCGACGCGAATCCTTGGGATCGGCCAGCAGCGGACGGTACAGTTCAATCCGGTCGCCATCGCGCAAGCGCGCAGTCTCGGCGACGATGCGCCCGAAGATACCGATGACGTCGGCGTGGAAGTCCGGCAGCAATTTATCGAGAATGGCACTGGCGCGGATTGCATCGCCCACTGTGGAACTTGCGGCAACTTCCACTTTGAGCAGGATCTGCCGCCGCGGATCAGCGTAGGCGATTTCGACATGGATCAAATCGGCTTCAGGCATGTTCGCGTCATGCATGATTGCAGCTGGCTTCGTGGCAGAATTCATCGACCAGACGGTCGGCCAGCTTCTCGAACCCGGCGCGCATGACCGGCACCATCAAGCGACCGGCATAGTCGAAATCCAGCGCCAGCGACACCTTGCAACCATCTTTACCGAGCGCCACGAAGTTCCAGGCGCCATGCAATTCGCGGAACGGACCGGCCGCGAGCTGCATAGCGATGCGATTCGGTGGATCAAGTGTGTTGCGCGTGGTGAAATCCTGGGTCATCCCGGCGATGCGCAGCTCGAGTCTGGCGGTGAGCGTACCGGCTTCGCGGCTCAGCACCTGCGCGCCGCTGCACCAGGAAAACCAGCGTGGATAGGCTTCAACGTCATTGACCAGATCGAACATCTGCTGCGGAGTCTGGCGCACAATGGCACTGCGTCGAATTTGAATCACTGGTCGTTTCCGCGAGAATAGGTTTTTCCAAAATACGGCAAGTCATGTATTACGCCGTCAGTTTAAATCCAAATCGGCAGCCCGATGGCCAACAAGAAGGAAAAAGGCAAGAATACCGACTCGACGATCGCGCTGAACAAGCGCGCGCGGCACGAGTATCACATCGACGAGCGCTACGAAGCCGGGCTTTCGCTGCAGGGTTGGGAAGTCAAAAGCCTGCGCGCGGGACGGATCAATTTCGGCGACTGCTACGCAACGGTGAAAAATGGCGAACTGTATCTTTTCGGCGCCTCGATCCCGCCGCTGATTTCCGCATCGACTCATGTTGTCGCCGACGATCGGCGCACGCGCAAATTGCTGCTGCATCGCGCCGAAATCGACAAACTGATCGGTGCTGTTGAACGCAAAGGCTACACCATCGTCCCCACCGCCATGTACTGGAAACACAATCGCGTGAAGATCGAAATCGGACTGGCCAAGGGTAAACAGGATCACGACAAGCGTGCAGCAGAGAAGGAACGCGACTGGAGCCGCGAGAAGCAACAGACGATGCGGGCAAAGAACCGGCTGGCTTGATCAGCGCTCGAACATTTCTTGAACTGCGCGCCAAAGCACCCATATACTGCCATGGCGTTTTCACTTCCGGGGGCGATCGGCTTCGACGGGGGTCACGAAATCGCCTGGTGCATGCCGAGGGGGCAGCTTTCCTCGTTAATCCAGCAGCAAACTTTAGTTGCCAACGACGACAACTACGCTCTAGCCGCTTAAGGCGTAAGCCCCGAACCCACTTGTGCTTGTGCTTGTGGATGTAGGGTCACTATCACGAGATCGCTGCTGATCGCCGCCAGTCGGTCATGGCTAACTCCTAACCGGCTGGTCCTGCGGTGCGCTTTGCGCGTTGTGTTGTCGCAGGATGAGATCAAACGGCGCGCTAAGCATGTAGATCCGGGGACGTAGGACTTTCGGACGCGGGTTCGATTCCCGCCGCCTCCATTTTTTGCAGTCCAAACTAGTCCAATAAAGACCTTCTAGCCCGCATAAAAGCGGGCTTTTTTATGTCCGTAGTGTCCAATAGCGTCCGGGGGTAACTATTGCAATCCGGGGGTAAGTGGGGGTAACATTCGGGGTAACGGGACCTGTGCCGAGAGGAGTTACCCCCATATGCGCGCTATCAGATACCGCTATCCGCAATGCCAAGCCCAGCTGACAAGCCGCAGCAAGCTTGTTCGATGGTGGCGGCCTGTACTTGCTGCTCAATCCTGCAGGCGGCAAGCTGGTGGCGTCTTGAAGTACCGCCACGGGGGCAAGGAAAAACGGCTAGCTCTCGGCACCTATCCCGATACCAGTCTCGCAGACGCGCGCGAGAAGCGCGACGCCGCCCGCAAGCTGCTGGCCGCTGGCGTCGACCCCGGCGAACAACGCAAGGCCGAGAAGGCCGCCGGCGCCGAACGCGCAGCGAACAGTTTTGAAGTCATTGCGCGCGAGTGGATCGCCAAGCACGCACCGGCGTTGGGTCGAGTCGCATACGTCAGCCGGATCCTGCTGCGGCTAGAAAACGATATTTTCCCGTGGTTTGGCACGCGTCCGATTGCCGAAGTGACGCCGCCTGAAATGCTGGCGTTGCGTTCGCCGCGTCGAGGAACGCGGCGCCGTCGAGTCAGCGCATCGCGTGTTGCAAAACTGCGGGCAGGTATTCCGCTATGCCGTCGCGACCGGGCGCGCCGACCGCGACCCGATACGCCGATCTGCGCGGCGCGCTCCCGCCGGTCAAAGAAACGCACCACGCCGCGATCACCGACCCGCAGGGCGTCGGCGGCCTACTCCGCGCGATGGACGTGCTACCAAGGATCTTTGTCACGAAGTGCGCCCTGCGGCTGGCACCGCTGGTATTCGTGCGACCCGGCGAATTGCGTCAAGCCGAATGGGCGGAGTTCGACCTTGACGCTGGCGAGTGGAACATCCCCGCCGAGCGGATGAAGATGCGCGAGCCGCACCTTGTGCCACTGTCGGTGCAAGCCGTGGCGATCCTGCGCGAACTGCACGCGCTGACCGGGCGAGGCCGCTACGTTTTCCCCGGCGCGCGCAGTCGCGCAGCGGCCGATGAGCAATCAACGCCGTACTCGCGGCCCTGCGCCGCATGGATTACGCCAAAGATGAAATGACCGGGCACGGCTTCCGCGCGATGGCGCGCACGATCTTGGATGAAGTGCTGCATGTCCGACCTGACTACATCGAGCACCAGTTGGCGCACGCGGTACGCGACCCGAACGGCCGCGCCTACAACCGTACAGCGCATCTACCCGAGCGTCGCGCGATGATGCAGCAATGGGCGAACTATTTGGACGCATTGAAAGCTGGCGGTACCGTGATTCCCATGCAGCGAAAAGCAAGCTGACCCATTTTCGCCAGAGCTAGGCTGGTCAGCCGAACACGCGCATACCTTCGCCACCAGTTTTTGCGGCTCTCATTGCCGAGTCCATTCATGAAAACGACAGAGAAGCGCTCGAAGATTATCCGCAACGGAAAGCCGACTAGACATGATAGCATCTTCATCGATGAAACATTTATTCTCGAACCCTTCGATGATGAGAATTATTTTCGGTTAGAGCGATACATAGATGAAGTCGAACAAGAAGCAGAACGACTACTCCGTAGAAAAAAACTTTGGCCTTACAAATATCCCAACATGTCGCGAATTCACGCGGCGATACAGATCAAAAGTAGCGCTGAGAACAACTCGCCCGAATACTTTGCGGGAAATGTAAATCCGGTGCGCGTGCGAACTCAGAAAGGCCCTTGAAAAAGAAGATGCACGCCAAGCTGCGGACTGGGCGATACGGATGACCGACAATCGCTACCATCGCATCATCCGGGACATGGAGTTTGCGGCAGTTACCGGAAACAAGTCGGAACTTGCGCGCCGAAAAGCAAATGAAAACAGGATCGCCGCGAGCATCACGAAAAACGAATCGATAGTCTCGACGGCAAAACGGAAAATGGCCGCCAATCCAGAGGAGACGACTCGCTCTTTGACAAGGGTTGAAGGTGAAGGCCCACACGCGCAGCGCAAAAGTGACACCAGCCGAAAGAGGCTCCAACGAGCGCTAAAAAAGGGCACCTGAGTAGGACAGGCCGGCGGCCCGTCCCAAATCCCTATTTATGTTCGCGCCAACTCGGGCCAATGGTGGCCTACGGAGTACGGCGCAATGTATACAAGTTTACCAACAACCGGCTTTGTCCGGCTCCCGCAGATCATCGGCGATCAAAAAGCCGACCCGCCGATACCAGCAGTCATCCCCGTAAGCAAATCGACATGGTGGAACGGTGTCCGCAACGGCAACTATCCCAAGCCCGTAAAGCTTGGCCCCCATACGTCTGCATGGCGCGTCGAGGATATCCGTGAACTGATCACCAAGCTCGCCGAGGGCGATGCAAAGGCGGTGGCGTAATGAACACCACCGCCCAGATCAAGTCGCCCCCATACGCGCGCGAAGTCATCGCGGTACTTGCCGCAGGCGGGGTTCCCAACGTGTATATCTTCGCTGGCCCGGATGCGTGGGAACGCGCGCAGCGGCGTCGAGCCGTTCGCGGGCCGGGAGCGCCATTATCGCTCCGCATGTTGCCGGGATTGATTGACTGGAGCTTCCTGCGCGGTCACGCAGTCATCTTGCACGCCACGACCATCACCCCGGCCAACCGTGCGAAATACGTCGCGCTCACCGCTGAGATGGTTGGTGCAGGAATTCGCTTCGTTGCCGTAAAAGCGACGGCAAGGAAACCTTCGCGATGCGAGCGTTGGAGCGTGCAGCATGAGCACTCCGCATGTCTTATACGAAGTGCCAGTTTTGGGCAATGCGCAGGCGTTGCCTTCGATGAAAGCGAAATCACTCAGTGGTGTAGAACTGATCGACGCAGCGAGCCTAAAACCCGAACCAATCCGCTGGTTATGGCCGGGGTGGCTCGCGCGGGGCAAGCTGCACGTGCTCGCTGGCGCACCGGCACCGGTAAGACTACGCTGGCAATCGATATTGCCGCGTGCGTAAGCGCTGGACGTGCGTTGCCGTCAGACTGGCGTCCGCCGCGTGGCAATGTGCTGGTCTGGAGCGGCGGGAAGACTCTCGACCGATACGTTAGTGCCACGTCTGATCGCCGCTGGTGCCGATCTGTCCAGAATTAAGTTCGTCGGAGACGTAACTGAAAGCGGCGAACGCTATCCTTTCGATCCCGCTCGCGACGTACCACACTCTTGGCCGCGTCGGCAGCCAGCATCAGCGATCTCGCCCTGCTCATCGTAGACCCGCTCGTATCTGCGGTAAGCGGAGACTCACACAAGAATGCCGAAGTGCGTCGCGGCCTTGCACCTCTAGTCGAGTTTGCCGCACGCTCGCGATGCCGCTTTGATCGGTATCACGCATTACTCCAAAGGCACACAAGGTCGCGAACCGCTGGAACGGGTTAGTGGCTCGCTGGCCTTCGGCGCGATGGCTCGCGTTGTGCTCGGTACCGTACGACAAGAATCCGAAGGCGACGACGCGCCGCGCAAGATGATGCTGGCGCGATGCAAGTCAGAATATCGGACCGGACGGCGGCGGCTTTGCCTATGCCTTCGAGCAAGTCGAATTGGCCGAGCAAAACGGACTGACTGCCAGTCGGATCGTCTGGGGCGCTGCCGTCGAAGGCACAGCGCGCGAACTGCTAGCCGAAGCGGAGCCGGATCGCGATGGTAGCGACGACGCGGCGAGCTTCCTGCGTGATCTTTTGGCCTATGGGTCGAAACCAGCAAAAGACATTTATCGCGAAGCCGAAAGCGCCGGCTACTCCCGCGATCAAATGAAGCGCTCGAAGCGCCGGATTGGAGTCGAGGCAGTCAAACAAGGCATGGACGGCGGTTGGTGCTGGCGGCTGTCGATTGCTCGAAGGGAGCGTCGAAGGGTGTGAAGGGAGCGCACAAAATAGACCGCTCCCTTCGCTCCCTTCGGAAGCAACACCGCTCCCTTCGGAAGCAACACCGCTCCCTTCGGACGGAAGCGCGGAGACATTCGACCTATGAACGCATGCCGTCGATCTCCTTCACAATTTAATCCGTTCCGGCATCCGGTTGGAACGGCGTGGCGACCGTCTGCACGTCGAGGCCGAACGTGGGCGAGTCACGCCAGAGCTGCGGCTGGTGCTGATTGAGAACAAAGCCGGGTTACTGGCAGCGTTGTCCACTTATCAACAGCACAACGAGCCGCTGAAACTTGTCCCTAGAACCTCACTGGTTCCGGGGAACAGTGAGATCAATGATCCCTTGCGTGGCAAACTGGTGCGTCTGGCGACCGATGCCGGCTGCGACCCGGAGCCGGTGCGCCGCCTGCCAGCCGATGACGTGGTCGCATGCGAAGGACAGTCAGCAGAAACCCTGCGCGGCTACATCGCGATGCTGGCAATTACCGATCTGCGAAAGCGCGGCAACGTGCCCGCCGACGAGACGGCAATAGCACTGTGCCGACATTGCGGCCCGGTATGGGTACACCCGGACGTTGCCAGCGTCGCGCCGGTAGTGAACGGCTGGCCGCGTCTGCTGGGGTGCCCTTGGTGTTTCATCCGTGCCGTTGGTGGTTACGTCCCGCGCCCGCTGGTGACGTGTGGTGACTGTACGAACTTCGTCCGGGACACGATCAATCCTGGTGGCAGCATGGGTAGTTGTCACGCTAGGTGCGATTCGCTGCAACAGTTGCCTGTATCCGCACACCAAGCGGTCGTGCGCGGCTTGGCGACCGAGTTTTGCGAGCACCATGCGGGTGCGCGAATGACTCAGAGTCTTACCCGTCACCCGGCGCGGCGTGCCGTTGTCGTATGACGGCAGTGACCCTGCGCTATGCAATGCACGAACGCAGCATGGACACGCCTGCCGTGCGCTTGGCATCAGCAAGGGTGGGCGCTGCCGATGGCATGGCGGAATGAGTACCGGCCCGCGAACGCCTGAAGGCCGCAAACAGTCTGCGCGCAACGCGGAAAAGGCGCGGGCGGCACGGATGAGAAAGGTACTTCAGCGCCGCGTCGAAAGGTGGTTGGAAACCAGAGTTTTGGCAGAGCTACTCGCGCAGGCGAATGTGTCAGAGTAGGAAATTTTCCAACCTACTCGTGTCGTGCGGACGAATGACATGGGTTCTCGTCCTTGCGCGATATCCCATGGGCAGCTCCTCGTCAGCTTCGAGGCGTTGCTTGCAAAGCAATTCGATTGTACAGCGTCTCGAGGAGCGCTTCTTCAGTGTCAAAGAGAGAGTAGGCGTTAACGTTCATTGAATTCAGTTCCAAGAGCGCCTTCGCTCGCTCGGTATACGGGATAGTTATTTTCCACAAGACGTCCTGGTCGGCAATACTTTTCGTCGAAACCATGTCGTCTGAGTATGGGACGAAGTAACACTTCTCTTGGTCTTCCGTGAGACAAACAGTGTAGGCGCTCTGCTGACGGAAGTGTCTCAGATGGGCCTTTACTCGACTGCCCAAACCTCTGATATACGGTCGGTTCACATTGCACGTTTTGCCCGTGGATGCGTACTCACGAAAGGCGTAAATCACTACGTCATTCGACCCGTCGTATTCACTCGGACGCTCAGCCCTGAAAGCAAAATAAGCAGCCACATAGGGAGAACAACTCCAGTCTAGGAGCGGCGAAGGGAAGCCGTGATGCCTTAGATAAACAAAGAATGGGTAATGTGGATACCACTTATCTTGATCAGCAAAAAAGTCTTTCAATAAATCCAGCCGCACTTCGGGGAACGTCTGGTTTATCAGGGACTCCAATTCGGGTCTCATGCCCTCTACGTACCCTAGGTACTGACGCAATGACAGGCGGTTTTCGTCAACGTCCCAGAGAGCGCTGCGCTCAAGGCTGCTCTTAAGCAAGAGCTTGGAATCCCCCATCCCGCGATAAAGAAGCTCCTTCCGATCCGCTGGACATCTGCTCGGGCAGATGCGCTTGTTGGCGTATTCGAGCAATGGTTGGTGCAAACCCGTCCCATCCGCTGAGACGAAACTCTCGGCTGGCGCTATCAGATGGTTCGCGCAGAGTCTCCATATTTGTTTAACGCCTTGTTAAATGACCGGCGCTGGCTGTGCTCGATTCATTCGAAGTCCATCCACGCAGGTCTGCGTGAGCTCATCACTCAGAATACACGAAACCTGCACGGCTACTACTGTAGGCAGCCGTAAATTCCCGTCCTAAAAAAGCGCGCGCGAGTGATTCTCAGCCGTAGTTCTGTCAGAACTACACGCGCAGGCGAGTGAGTCAGAGTGGTGAATTCTGCGAGCAGCGCATCCGTTGGCGAATGACTTGGGTTTTAGGAGTGCCATCGTGCGCGACTGGCTTTACAGACCCGCAAACTTGGGATTCGAGTTGAACGTCTGCGGCGTGAGGCGCAATATGCAACCGCAAGTTACGATTGCCGAGCGGTTAGCGAACCATGGGGGAGAAGGAATGAACGCTGAGGTTAAGAAACGCGGCTCTGGTGTGCTCGTTGGTGGTTGGGTCTGCATGTTATTAGGCATCGGATTGATGTTCCTATCGCTTTGGACGGTCATCTTCTATGCCCCTTTATTCTTGGTCGCCTTCATTCTTGCAATAGTGGCAATGTCACAAAGTCGTGTCGGTGCCGGCATAACGCTTCTGCTGTCGTCGCTGTTTGTGCCGTTCATACTTTTTGTATCGCTAGGAGCGGTCAGAACGAAGGAACTCTCGAACAAACTCAATGAAGCAACTGCTGCGAATGACGCCAACTCAAGATTAGAACTCCAGTCATATCGATGCTCGAACGCGTTCGCTGGTAGTACCAAGGCGGTTGTTATCGGAGAGGTCAAGAATGTCGGTTCGATTAAGCTTGATGCCGTAATGGCGAAGGGCACGTTTTACGATGCGAGCAAGAACGTCATCGATACCGGCTCAGCTATCTTAGACGTCAATCCACTAATGCCCGGTCAAACGTCTTCATTCAAGGCTTACGGGCCAGATAATCCGGCAGTGAAATCGTGCTCGGTCGTCTTCACCAAAATGTTCGGCGGCGAAATTCAGACAGTCAAGAAGTCATAGGGCTGGCGCTGCCGATGGCATCGGTGGGCTGAGTACCGGCCCTTGAACGCCCGAAAGCCGCAAACATTCTGTGCGCGGCAAAGCCTGCACAGATAAATCGAGCATTTCAGCGCCGCGCGAGCGAATGATTTCAATTATTTGAGTGTCATCGTGCGCGAATGACTCTGAGTTCTGGCTGGCGTGGACGGAATGAAGATAAACTGATCGCAGACAATTGATTGCGTGCTTCCGATCGGAAGCTTAGAGAGGATTGCATGAAACTCGTCACGCTACTTCCTGCGTTGTCGTTGGCTGTTGTCCTCGTCGCATGTGCGAGCGTCCAGCCAGTTTCAACGGCATCCGCAGAGATACTCGGGTCCAACGAAGCATTCAGCGTCAAATTACACCCATTTGGGCAAGCTGACGTTGCGGCTGGAGACCTCATTGCGGTCGTTGGCACGACAGAACGGGACGGTAAGACATATCGACTGGTGAAATTGCCCGATCCAATTGCCAGTGCGTTGCGCTTTCTGATCAATGATGATGGTTCGTTTGAGGGATCAGCGATCAACAGCATGGGCGAACGTATGGGGTGGTCATACTCAGCGTCACCCAGCATTAAGCTCGTCGCGCAGGCACAGGTCAAGGTCAGCACGCCTTCCGAAGCTCAAGTGCTTACGACTATCCCCGCCAACGATCAAGCGCCGCCGATTCCGCGACTTTATGGCTGCATTACGCCAGCGCAACTTGAACTGCTTCCGCTGAACGCCGAATCCTACATGCTCGGTTTGGCGGCGGATGGCCAGAAAATTCTTGAGGCGCAGCACGTGATGGCAGCGTGCAACGACGACCGCGTGAAAGCCGCAGTCGAGGCCGCAGGAAGTAACCAAGACCTTAGGGAGGCCGTGAAGACTTTTTATGTTAAGCAGCAATCGCTGATCGATGCGTATCTTCCACGCGGCGAGCAGTCGAAAGTTACCTTTCGCGCCGGTCTCACAAAAGCGCAGACTGACCGCGACGAAGCTTGGAGTCGCGTGCAGCTCGAAATGAAACTAGCTGGCCTCGACCAGCCTTAAGATCGAGCAGCGTTACACTGACGCAATGGGACTCCGCTTTCGCCGATCCGTTCGCCTCTTCCCCGGTGTGCGGCTCAATTTCAGCCGGTCGGGAATCAGCACGTCACTTGGCGGACGAGGTGCGCATGTAACGTACGGTCACGGCCATGTTCGTACGACAGTCGGGATTCCGGGGACGGGCATCAGTTACACGAGCATCAGTAAACATCATGGGCACGATCCCCATGCGCGCCTGCCGGATATAAAAATTGGAGAAAACCCGCCACGTCGGCAAACCTCACCGCATGTAATGCTTTTCGCTGTGGCTATCGTCGCCACCTTGCTTTACTTGCTCGCGTACATCCTGACCTAAGCACTGCACGACGGCAGCATTCAAAGGCGCTCCTCGCACATTTGAATCCGAATCCTTTTTTTCCGATCACTTTGATTCGTTGGGGGTAACTTTGGGGGTAACTGCGAAAATCGAAAACTCGAAAACTCCTCAGCTTCTACGTTTCCCATGATTGTTCGATTCCCGCCGCCCCATTTTTTCGCAGTCCAAACAAGTCCAATAAAGACCTTATAGCCCGCATAAAAGCGGGCTTTTTTATGTCCGTAGTGTCCAATAGCGTCCGGGGGTAACTATTGCAATCCGAGCGATTCTGGGGGCAACTTTGGGGACAACTGAAAACGCGAA
Organism: uncultured Gammaproteobacteria bacterium; assembly: GCA_963804695.1. Taxonomy (GTDB): domain Bacteria; phylum Pseudomonadota; class Gammaproteobacteria; order Xanthomonadales; family Rhodanobacteraceae; genus Rudaea. The sequence continues at coordinate 505,528 of CAWDRH010000003.1, read as the reverse complement.
AACACGAAAGCCACTCAGTTTCTACGTTTCCCGGCATGATTCGGTGCCGCTATGCCCATCGAGTCGCGGCACACACCTCGCGATAGCGTGCGGCTCAAGCCTTTTCTCGACGGCCCGCTCCTTAAGAGAGGGCCTCATCCTTTACTGCGAAGCACCAACCCGCTACGCGCGCCGCACGCGCCGTAGCGCCATCAGCCCCATCAAACCGCCGAGCAGGAGCAAGGCCCATCGGTCGAGCATCGGTGTCGGTGTCTGTGGAGCGCCGATGGTGATGCTCTGCTGCACTTGCGGTGCGGCGGCATAGTTCCCGGCGGCGGCCTGATTCGCATCGATGATGCAGGTGCCCTTCCCGGTGAACGTCACCACGCTGCCGGCGATCGTGCAGGCACCGGCAGTCGATGCCGCGTCGATCGTGAAGGTCACTGGATTACCCGACGCGCCACCCGTCGCTGTTACGGTGTAAACGCCGCCGACCACCGGATTCGTCGGCGGGGTCGACGTAAAGGTGATGGTTTGCGCGACAAGATTCACCGTTTGATCGAGTGCCGCTGAGCTTGATGTCAAATAGTCCATAGCGCCGTCGTATTGCGCGGTTATGCTGTGCGAGCCGACAGCGAGTGTGTTGCTGGTCAGTGTCGCCACGCCGCTGCTGAGGGTGCCCGTGCCGATCGATGTGCCGCTATCAGAAAACGTCACCGTGCCGGTCGGTGTGCCGGTGCCAGGCGCGACTACCGCAACCGTGGCGGTGAAGGTCACGTCCTGGCCGAACACGCTGGGATTGAGACTGCTCGTCAGCGTTGTTATCGTGGCCGCTTGGTTCACGGTGATCGAGCTGGACGTACCGGTGATCGAACCGTTGACCGTATCGGTCGCGGTGATCGTCTGGCTGCCGGCCGTCACCAGCGTTGCCGAGAACGTGTGCACGCCCGCATCGCCCGCGACAAACGTATGGTCCCCCGGCAGCGTGCTGCTGAAATCCGAGGACGTGAAATGCACTGTTCCTGCATAACCGATCGCCGTGTTGTTGAATTGATCCTGCGCCGTCACGGTAAAGCTGAAGGCAGTCCCCGCAGTGGCGCTGGCCGGCGCGCTGACGGTGAAATGCGTCGTCGCCGCCGCGCTCACGGCGATCGAATTGCTCGTCCCGGTGATCGATGAATTAGTCGTGTCGGTGGCCGTAAGGGTCTGATTTCCTGCCGTCTTCAGCGTCGACGAGAATGTCCCGGTGCCGTTGGTCAGAGTTGAATTTGCGGGCAACGTGGCTTGGCCATCGCTGCTAGTGAAATGCACCGTTCCTGCATAACCGGTCACTGTGTTGTTGAATTGATCCTGCGCCGTCACGGTAAAGCTGAAGGCAGTCCCCGCAGTGGCGCTGGCCGGCGCGCTGACGGTGAAATGCGTCGTCGCCGCCGCGCTCACGGCGATCGAATTGCTCGTCCCGGTGATCGATGAATTAGTCGTGTCGGTGGCCGTAAGGGTCTGATTTCCTGCCGTCTTCAGCGTCGACGAGAATGTCCCGGTGCCGTTGGTCAGAGTTGAATTTGCGGGCAACGTGGCTTGGCCATCGCTGCTGGTGAAATGCACCGTTCCTGCATAACCGGTCACCGTGTTGTTGAATTGATCCTGCGCCGTCACGGTAAAGCTGAAGGCAGTCCCCGCAGTGGCGCTGGCCGGCGCGCTGACGGTGAAATGCGTCGCGCTGAATGGACACACAATCGCATTCGTTAAAAATGGCGTATATTGGACAGTTTGTGTCGCTGGAATATTATTGTCTGTAATTAAATCGCCGGCTCCCGGACTCGTATCATTGTAGTTCGGTCCCGAGGCGCTATTCCAATAATTTGACGTTGCATCTAACAAGGGGGGCGGCGAAGTATAACTTCCGGCGTCAAGATTGAGTCCGGTCATATTCATTCTGATGTTATTGTTGTTTATTGTAATGTTTGAATTGTTTGAATTCGCAACACCTCCATTATTAAGCGAAATACCAGCGACGGTATTGCCTACGATACAATTGTCGGTGATGGTGATGTTTGAACTTCTCTGATAAATGCTGATGCCGTTGCTTGTTGCTGCGTTTATCAGATTAGCTGTAATTGTCGTATTTGAAGAACCGGAACCGACAAAAATGGCATCGGCAGTGTTACTATTAGTTGATGGCTGTCCGGAGATAATTCCAGTGGCACCCGATGTGACATTTCCAATGATTGACACACCGGTTGTTCCAAACAATGCGATCGAGTTGTCCTGGTTCATCACATTGTAGCTAACAGCTGCCGTTGTTACATTTGATAAGCTGACCGAAGAGCTAGTCTCCATACCATTAAATAAATTGTCGGTTACGGTCACATTTGTCATAACGGATCCGGCCGAATTATTAAAAAATACACCTTGACCGTTTCCACTATCAGGATCCCCACTATTATTCTGAAGATAATTGTACTGAACTAAATAGTTAGGAGTTTTAGGAGCTGGCTCAATTGATGCGATTAAAATCCCATTTGCATTGTTTTGCACGATATTGTTAAGGAGTTGCAAACCAGTGACATCAATTGTTGTCGTACTTGGCAGGAACTGCCCAGGGTCACCCGCAAAAATAGCTGCGGTAGAATTAACAGTTGTGTTTCCTTGGACGGTAAATCCATTAAAAATAACATCGGGCGAGGCAATATTAACAATACCGGCGCCAAATGCCGGTGTAGCAAAAGTGATAATTGATTCATTTGCTGGTATGTAGGTCCTCATTCTTGCATCGACATTCGCCTGTGCACCCAATAAAGTTAAATTTGCCACATTGATTACAACATGCTCGTTATAAACTCCAGCTGCTACAATAATAGTATCTCCAGGACTTGCTGCGGATATTGCCGAGGAAATTGTAGGGTAGTCTGCAGGCACATGAATAATTGTTGCATGCAAATCGCTCATACATATTGTTGAAAGTGCTAGAAGTGATGCCAGCATTTTGACTAACTTCATTGCATTCTCCTTTTTGATTTTATAATCGAACTAGCTACACACGCCTCCTTTGAAAAAAAGGCGTTTGCGGCTCGCGACCTCGATAAAACCATCTCTTACTACTCGAGCAAGGCCTGGAAAGATCTCTCTTATACGCCGGGGCTTTCGTTAACCTGGAAAATCACCCGCGTTGAAGTGTCCGCTTCCGGTGACATTGCATACGTCAGCGGCACCTAAGACATGACGATTAAAGGCACGAACGGCGCTGCCGATGTGACCGATCACGGAAAGTATCTCGAAGTCTGGAGAAGAAGAATGGCACATGGAAATGCGGCGCCGATATCTGGTGTTGATTTTCACGCCAGGATGAGCCAATTGACAAAGAAATTTACGTCGAATGTTGAGCCAAGAAAACTTTGCCGAACCCATTAGGACTGCGGCTTTCCTTGGCGCATACTTCAATGCAAACGGCGGCTCAAATTTCGTCGAAAATCAACCCCCTGCTAGAACATAGAAATAGAATCAGATCCGTTTCGAGGAGATTTCCTACGCAACGACGCGCGAGCTCGCGCGCGGTACGCAACAGTGGGCTTGGAGGAAATGTTTTCTCCCGAGTATCGTCCATAGCGCCTATACTGAAAACGACCGCAGTCTATACCTGAGTGGGCTTGCGCGAAAATCAATAACTGGCCTGCGTCGCTTGGGGGCAACTTTGGGGGCAGCTGCAAAAGTCGACAATCAAAGAATTGCACAACGAAGCGGTTTTCCCGCTATGAGTCGATTCCCGCCGCCAAGCCGCGACAGCATGCGCATGGCTGGACCGGCACATTTACCAGCTTGAAGCGTTCTTGGTGGCGGCGAAGCGAATTCCAACGCGATAGCACTCCGGTCTCACGTAAGTGTTGCTGAATTGCGCTGCTTCCTCTACACTTCCGCCCCTTTCCCGGGGCCATAGCTCAGCTGGGAGAGCGCTACAATGGCATTGTAGAGGTCGACGGTTCGATCCCGTCTGGCTCCACCAGTTTCACCATCACATTGTCCAGGCATTGGGTTACTCGCGTCCCCATCGTCTAGAGGCCTAGGACATCGCCCTTTCACGGCGGTAACGGGGGTTCGAATCCCCCTGGGGACGCCATATAAATTAATAGGTTAGGCCAGCCATCGTGCTGGCCTAGTCTTTTTTGGGGAATTTTTGGGAACTCCCTGCCAGTCGAGCAATTCGGCCGGGCCGCACCCTACCACGCGGCACCCAAATTTCACTGAGCCCGGCCTATTTCGCACGCGGGTGAATGCCGTGAACTTCCGCTGGCCAAATTTAACACGGCAGCAATTTAATCTACAAATATACAAATGCGCATTCGAGCAATAGCCAGACGCAAATTACCCCTATGTCACAAACGCGGGCCAAAGCACGCGACTTTCGCCGGTCGAGTCACGCTCAGTCCGCGCGGTGGTCAAGACACATTCGAATTGGACCCAGTTTCGGGGACCAATACGAAATGACCTGACCGGTTCAAATTGAGCTAGGGTGATAGAGACTGCCCCTTAGGTCCTACCTAAATTATCGCGCTTGGCACTTTGAATCCTTGTGTGCGCTGACGTACTGAGTAGTGTTGATCTTGCGCGTAAGCTCTCGTGCACACCAAATCCAGCAGCACAATTGCATACACAACTGTATAGCAATCGATGCAGGCAGGCGGCGAACGTCTAACCATTTCGTTGAGGTCCGATATCCCATGCTTGCTTCTAGCAAGCTTGAAATTTCCTTCTTAATGAGGTTGCGCTTTTATGAATCTCGCATCGAGGATCTTGATTTCCAGCTTAATGGTCGCGATTGCAGCATGCGGCAAGTCCACACAGGACGATGTGGACAAGGCGGCGCGCGATCTGAGCAAGGATGTGGCAAAAGCTCATCAGGATGCGCAGCCGGCGATCGACGCTGCCAATCGTGACTTGGCGAAAGCGCAAGAGGAGGCCAGCGCAAAACTTGCGGATGCGCACGCGGAAGTGGATCGCGAAGTCAACAAAGCCGTAGTGAAGCAATCCAAGGAACAGGCCAAGGCCGACTATGACGTCGCGACTACCCAAGCCGATGGTGATCTGTCAGTTGCTATTGAAAAATGCGGAATGCAATCAGTGGATGCGAAAAACACCTGTGAACAGAATGCCCACTCAGTACATGATCAATCGGTTAGCGCAGCCAAAGCAAAATTGGACTTTGCCGACCAGCAATCCGGCTGATGCGCTGGTCTGCGTGCGATACCGTACAGAGATGCTTGACGCGCTGTACGCATGATGCTGCAACGTGCTGATTTGATCCATCAGCGCTCATCTTGTTGCAATTGAGAATGCCGCGCATCAGGAACTGAAGGACGTTTGCCGGATGGCTAGCTGGTTTCGCCGAACCACCGTAGAGAGATCAACCGTATTCATCGGCGGTTGTCTGAGCGCGCACTCATGCCAGGCGAAGTAGATCATGTCCGATCATGCGGTGACGTTGCTACCGATCGAAGGGGAACGATTCTATGGGCTCGGCGCACACGAAGCAGCAAAGCTTTTTCAAGCGGATATTGGGCGCGCTAGGCCCTGGAGTCACCACCGGTGCTGCGGACGACGATCCATCGGGTGTCGCGACCTACTCGGTGGTCGGGGCGCAGTTTGGAACATCGTTTCTGTGGGCCGCTTGGCTCACCTGGCCATTAATTGGCTGCGTTCAGATGATGTGCGCCCGCGTCGGCATGGTGACCGGCATGGGTCTGGCGGGCGCGTTCCGCAAGAAATTCCCGCGATGGGTGGTTGCGGTTATTTCGCTATCGTTGCTGATTGCGAACACGATCAACATCGCCTCGGATCTTTCCGGAATGGCCGACGCGGCGAACATGCTCGGCGCAGGTCCCTCGGGGATGTATGTCTGGATTTTCGGTTTGGGCATCTGTGCGCTGACCGTGCGGCTGAAGTATCATCAAATTGCTAGTGTCTTGAAATGGCTAGCGCTGGCCCTGTTCGCTTACGTCATCACTGCCTTCCTCGTGAAACCGCAATGGTCCGGCGTACTGCACGATGCCATTATTCCTTCAGTTCCACACGGCAATGAGGGCTGGGCCGCACTGGTCGCCATCCTTGGCACCACCATCAGCCCCTATCTGTTCTTTTGGCAAGCTGGACAAGAGGTTGAGGAAGAGAAGGCCAAGGGAAGGCGTTTGCTCATTCATCGGCGCAGCGTCAGCCGACGCGAAATCAACGACCGGCGTATCGATGTTGGTATCGGTACATTCTTCTCGAACCTGGTCATGTTCTTCATCATCCTGACCACCGCACTGACGTTGCACCAGCATGGCATCACGACGATCAGCACCTCGAAAGAGGCAGCTTCGGCTCTGCGGCCACTGGCCGGCGATTATGCCTATTTCCTCTACACGCTCGGCATCATCGGCACAGGGCTGCTTGCAATTCCAACGCTGGCCGGATCCGCAGCGTATGCGTTCGCCGAAACTTTCGATTGGCGCTACGGCCTTAACGAAAAACTGCACAACGCAGTTTCGTTCTATAGCGTCTTCATCTTCGCTACGGTGGTGGGAGCCGCATTGGATTTTTTCAAGATTGACCCGATCAAGGCGTTGTTTTGGTCCGCCGTGGTGAACGGAGTGCTCGCACCATTTTTGTTAGTCGCATTACTGTGCGTTTCCAACGATCAGCGCATCATGCAAGGCCAAGTCAGTTCACGTGTGACACGCACCGTGGTTGTCATCACAACGATCGTCATGTTCGGCGCAGCGATCGGAATGTTTGTCTTTTGACGGACATTCCGCATGCGAGCACTGCACAGTAACGTGTTGATTTGCTCGTCACCAAATCACACATCGAACCGCAATCCTACTCTAAGGGTTCTCAAAGCGCCGGTAACGCCTCATCGATGCCCTGTGTGCGTCGCCGTACAGATGCGATTCGTGCATGTGGGCACAATTTGGCGACGCACTCGATCAATTCCAAACTGAGGCGGCTTCAATGTTTGCCACCGCACGGACGGCAAGTGTCCACTCGTGATCGAATGGTCATTGAGAATACGTACTGGGATTCAGAGTCGCGAAAGTCCAGTCCATCGTGCACGCATAATGTCGAAAGACAGAAACGGTGCTAAATGAAATTGATTGCGGCCGTGAAGTTCGGGATATACCGTGATTGCCTCGATCTCGACCTACGAATGCTAAAACCTGGGCAATCCACCACCCCTTACGGAGAACATCATGAAGACAATTGTTGCAGCACTTCTCGCATCCAGCTTTCTCATTAGTGGCGCATACGCACAGTCGCCAGATTCATCTGCAGACGTTTCACGCTCTTCGGATGCTTCGGCCCTCGCGCCGATGAAATCCGAAGCCGAACGCAATATGGACGTTCAGAGGCACATTGCGGATTTGCACGCAAAGCTCAGTATCACTCCGGCAGAGGAATCCCTCTGGAGCGCTGTAGCCAAGACAATGCAAGACAATGCGAACGAACTTGATAGCGCGATTGACAAACGTAATGAAGCAAACACTTCAGCCGTGGATGACTTGAATGCCTATGGCGATTTGGTCCAAGCCCACGCGGATGGCGTCAAGAAACTCTCTGCGGTCTTTTCTCCGTTGTATGCCTCGATGCCGGACGATCAGAAAAGAGTGGCTGACGACGTATTTGGGCAACGTGCGCACGCAGGAAAGAACGAACCCGAAGCAATGAAATAATGCTCTACAAGCACCGTGCGGTGATTTTCGCCCCACTGCTGCGCTTCTAAGGACCTATCATGAAACAACGAATTCTCTTACCTGTCTTTGGCGCTCTCGCGCTCATGGCCACCTCAGCCGCAAGTGCGCGGGTGAGTGTCGGTATCGCCATCAATCCGTTTGGCTATGGAACGTATGCCCCACCTCCGGTGGTCTATCAGCCTGACCCCTACTATGCCGCTCCCCCGGTGGTCTATTTTGGCGGTGGATACTGGGGCCATGGTCGTGACAGGCGCCCTGTACGTCGCGATGTTCGCGGTGATCATGGTCACCCCAGGCAGCGGTCACAATAAACAGCGTCAACGTGAACTTTGCCAACACTACGTCGAGCAATGGCGTGATTCACGTCATCAATTTAGTGTTGCTACCGATCACGCACGAAAGCTTTCCTGTGTGACCGACGCAGGTTTGTTAGATCATGTGGCGAGGCAACGGCTCTCGCCACATTTTCTTGAGTGGGCGTGATGTGCGTCACCGACTACTGCTAACGAGCACTGCATCTTGATACCTTTCGAGAACACGCCGATGTGCCTTATGAAAAATTTCGAATTGGCTACGAGGACACCACAAACGGCCATCAGGACTACGTGAGTATGCGAGCACACGCGCAGTTGCAAAAGTCTCCGGAGCGAGCGAAATCTCTTGCCAAAGTGTTGGAGCAAAGCGAGCACGTCAAAAACCTGGTAGAGGAATGCGCCGAGGAACTGGTGTCAGCCAATTCAGTTATCAAGCAAGAGCTCGAGCATCTGGATTTGCTGGCCGGAGTTGAAACCGCCATTGGAAAAAGCGATGCGGTAGTAGACAAAGTGCAGGAAGCATCCGAAAAACTGGCGGTCGTGAATGATGCGTTGAAAGGCCAGGTCCGAGATAGAAATATGCTTGACCATCAATTGGCCACAGCCATCGAACAGGAAGAAACTGCTCGTCATGCTGCCTTACACGACGTGTTGACTGGACTGCCAAATCGTGCGCTGTTTAACGATCGGCTGGAGCACGGACTGGCTCAGGCAATACGGCATGGTTGGACTCTGGCCGTGATGTTCCTGGATCTGGATGATTTCAAGAAAATCAACGATTCCTATGGGCACGATGCGGGGGACTGCGTTCTTCAGACAATAGCCCAACGGCTCAAGGAAAATACGCGCGTTGACGACACCGTCAGCCGATATGGCGGCGATGAATTCCTTTACGTGCTAATGGAGTTTCATGACAAAGCGCATTTGCAGCGCATCGCGGCAAACGTCATTAGGACGGTTCAAGCGCCGTGTCACGTTGCGATGCATGACGTCAATATCCACCCCAGCATCAAGGCAAGTATTGGAATTGCGATCTTCCCGGAAGACGGCACCACGGCAGAAATCCTTGTCAAGAATGCGGATCGTGCGATGTATCGAGCCAAACAGAATCAGTCCGGCTATTCATTTGCTGAGTAGCGAGCGAGCGCTCGTCTGTGAGGTATCGTGCCGCAAAGCATAGATACCGTGTGCCGATGGCAGTTTCTGTGCGGTAACGAACGTTGTGTGCTCTCAGAATGAATTCAAAGCGTGTTGTGTTCGTTGGCGCACTGACGAAACCTCATCGCGCGCGCAGTCTGTCGAGGCAAATCGTGATTGCATTACTGAGCCAGTCCCGAGTGCGTGTCACGATGCGCAACAGCAATGTTATTGCTGGCACGGTCACTGAACGATCGGCTGCGCAGTTAGTCGAAGATGCTTCCGGCCAAACCGGAATGAACGCTGTGTTACGCCTTGATGACCCGGACGTGCCGACGTGGACAGTCTATCTCTGGCTCAGTGATGTTGAACGTGTAGAGCGTTTGCCGCCAATTAGCAACAACCAATGGAGAAGGACATGAAATCGAATAGTCAATCAGTAGCAGTCACCGTTGCGTGCCTGTTCGCATTTTCTGCCGGTGCTTTGGCGCAGGATCAGGTCACGCATTTCTCGGCGAGCAACAATAGCCAAGTGACCCTAACCTCCGGTCAACCCGGACCTGATCACTACGGGCCGCCGCCACCGTTCGCGCAGCTCGACACCAACCACGACGGCTCGATCAGCCGCGAAGAAGCGAAAGCTTATATCCCACTATTCAACGACTTCGACCATCTCGCTCACCATGCGAACCAGATTTCAAAGCGACAGTTCGACAACTGGGTGAGTATACAGACACGCTAGCTCGCGCTATATGTTAAAGGGGCATTGAGCAATACGTATCGTCCAGTATCGGCTCGCCTGGAAAAGCAATTAATGCTATCCGCGACGACAGCGGCGCATTTGGCCTGACGTTATGATTGACAACCCTAACGGCTCAACGAGGGCAAAGTCACTGACGCTGGCTGCGATGAGCATCGGCTATGGCGTTGTTCAACTCGATGTCACCATCGTCAACACGGCCCTGAACAGTATTGGTGGGTCGCTGGGCGGCGGCGTCTCCGAGCTTCAGTGGATTGTCAGCGCCTACACGATTGCGTTTGCAGCGCTGATTTTGACTGCCGGCGCACTGGGTGATCGCATCGGCGCGAAGAAAGTCTTCATCGCGGGCTTCGCTATCTTTTCGGCCGCGTCACTCGCGGGCGCGCTGGCGCCAACAGCGGCGATCTTGATCACAGCCAGAGCCTTGCAAGGCCTGGGCGCGGCCCTCCTGGTTCCAAACTCGCTCGCTCTACTCAGTCATGTCTATGCCGATGAAAAAGAGCGTGGTCGGGCGGTTGGAATCTGGGCCGCCGGGGCAAGCCTTGCTCTCACGGCGGGCCCGCTTGCTGGTGGCACCCTTATCGCCCTGGTCGGTTGGCGAAGCATATTTCTGGTCAATCTGCCAATCGGTCTCGCAGGTTTGTGGCTGACGTGGCGTTACGCAAGCGAAACCCCACGATCATCCCAACGTGAGCTCGACCTGGCTGGGCAAGCGGCGGCGATCGCTGCACTGGCTTGCTTGGCCGGTGCGCTCATTGAAGGCGGTGCCCACGGATGGAGCAATCCATGGGTCATCGCAAACTTTGCTGGTTTTGGAGTTCTGGCTGCACTTTTCGTATTCCGAGAATGGCGAGCACAACAGCCCATGCTTCCACTCTCGCTGTTCAAACACCGACTATTCGCGCTGACATCGATGGTTGGTCTTCTGGTGAACGTAGCTTTTTATGGTCTCATCTTTGTGCTCAGCTTGTACTTTCAGCAGGTCAACGGCTTATCCCCCTTTGCAACGGGCCTAGCTTTTTTTCCGATGATGGGGGCGGTACTTCCGATGAATTTGTTGGCCGCTCGCGGGACTGAAAGATTTGGCGCGCCCGTTATCATCGCTGCCGGAGCAGCCATTGCGTCCGTTGGTTGCATTACTCTAATTGGTATCGGGCGCGACACAAGTTATTGGGCGATATGCGCGCAGCTTCTTGCGATAGGTGCCGGCCTGGGACTGTTGGTACCACCTTTGACATCAACACTGCTCGGCAGCGTTGAGAAGGCACGCTCAGGTGTCGCCGCCGGTGTTCTCAACGCCACGAGACAAACAGGCAGCGTCATCGGCGTCGCCCTGTTTGGATCTCTTGTAGGCCATGCAAACGCGTTTATTTCCGGCGCCAGAGTGGCATTAATCATCTCCACAATATTGCTGCTTGGCGCAGCCGTAACTATTGTTGTCGGCAACGACAATCAGAAGCAGTAATGCGCAGTCTACGATGGGTAAGTTGCAATCATAGCCATATAGGTAGTTCGCCTGCGCGCGCACGCCAAGGGCACTGTCTTCTAGTTTTTGCCAAGATCGTAGATAGCAAAATTACAGATTCGGTCTCGGGAAATTCCCGTTGTCTTCGAAGAAGTAGTGACTGCTGCGGATTCTTCGGAACGGCGAACTTCCGGCGCGGCGTGAACAAGTCCAAGAACGCGCTAGGTCGCCCTGATCGAACGTCTATCTCGGAGATGCTGCGGGAGCATCGGGTTTCTGCTCTTTTGACCCAGTAGGCCATATTCCCGTAGTGTTTATAGTGGCGTTATTAGTTCACCGGTATCAGATGTGTACAAATGTGCATTTGTCAATTCTGTTATTCGCCGGTCCCTAACAGACATCGAAGAGCCACTCACCTTCCTCGATTGGGCAAAGCCGACGAGGGCTCCATCCCCTTTGGCTCAATCAACCTTGGCGCGGCCGGGTAAACTCGTCCCTGCTCCACCCTTCACTGCTGACGTCGTGCTGACCGAGACCTGATCGGCGCTGCTGGCCGAGCCATTGGAGTCCGCCGGCATGCGGGAGCGCAGAAGCAGCCTTTATTGCAAACCGGCGGACGCGTTTTGCCTCCGTGTTCGGTAGCGTACGGAACGCAGTGCGGCAAAAGCGCACTATCAACGGCGAGAATTCGGTAAGTCGCGAGTGAGAGGATGCCCTCTTATTCGTTAATTTTCTTCTTGATCGCTGTTTCATTGTCGCGATTGCGCCTCAGAACAGGAGATTCAAATGGGACACTATTATTGGAACGACTGGTACGTGGCTTGGGGCTGGTTTCTCTGGCTCGGGGTAATTTTCTTGCTGTTTTCAACTTTCGGAAACTGGGGCTATACCTACCGCGCACACCAAAAATATGGGTTGCTGCCTCAGAAAGGAGCGCTCGACATTCTTAACGAGAGGTATGCCCGAGGAGAAATAAATCGGGAAGAACTTGGCCAGATGAAAGTTGAGATTGCCAAGAAATAAAGTGGCGGAGATTCTGGAGTCGCCATGTTCCCCGATTGCCCGCACATTCTCGCGATCAACGGGGGTTCGTCGAGCATCAAGTTCGCGCTCTTCGAGGCGACCGACTGCCTGCAACGCATTCTGTCAGGCGGCGTCGATCGGATCGGGTTTTCGGATGCGACCTTTCGAGTTGAAAGTACGACTCTGGCTGACTGTTTTTCGCACGCCGTCACGGCGCCAGACCACGTGGCGGCGGTTGGCGTACTGATCGACTGGATCGAGAAAAGCACTGCCTGTAGCGCACTGGTCGCCGTGGGCCATCGCGTTGTCCACGGTGGCCCGAACTACAGCGAGCCACAGCGCATCACTACAGAAATGATTGCGAAACTACGTAGGCTCGTCCCGTTCGACCCGGAGCATCTGCCCGAGGAACTGCTGCTGATCGAGGCGTTTCATAACCGCTTTTCAAACCTTCCACATGTGGCCTGTTTCGACACGGCTTTTCATCACGACCTGCCACGCGTGGCGCGCATGCTGCCACTCCCACGCCGATACGAAGCATTGGGTGTACGGCGCTACGGATTTCACGGTCTTTCGTATTCGTTTCTCATGGAAGAACTCAAGCGTCTGGGTGACCCGGCTGCAGCAACGGGCCGCGTGATTCTTGCGCACCTTGGCAGCGGCGCGAGCCTGGCGGCGGTACGCGACGGCAAATCCGTGGACACCAGCATGAGTTTCACGCCGAATTCCGGAGTGCCGATGAGCACACGTTCGGGGGATCTCGATCCCGGACTGGTCCTTTATCTGGCGCGCACCGAGTCGATGAGCGCGACGTCATTCAACGACATGGTCAATTCGCAGTCCGGGCTGCTCGGGATATCCGAAACCAGCGCGGACATGCGCGACTTGATCGAGCGCGAGCCGCAAGATGTGCGGGCGGCCGAAGCGGTCGCACTGTTTTGCTATCAGGTGAAGAAATGCATTGGCGCTTTCACGGCATCGCTGGGCGGCCTCGACACGCTGGTGTTCAGCGGAGGCATAGGCGAAAACGCGCCACTGGTCCGCGAGCGAATCTGCAAAGGGCTCGGATTTCTTGGCATCGAACTCGACCTGCAGCGCAACGCACAGGACGCCGCGCTGATTTCACCCGAAGCCAGCAACGTCAACGTGCGGGTCATCCGCACCGACGAAGAACTCATGATCGCGAAGTCCGTCATTCGCGTCCTCAATCCTGGCCATGGAAAACTCTCGTCATGAAAACTCAGACACTCACTCCGGAAATTCTGCACAAGGTGGATGCCTACTGGCGCGCCGCCAATTATCTGTCAGTCGGCCAGATCTATCTGTACGACAATCCGCTGCTCAAGAAGCCGCTGAAACTGGCGCATGTGAAGCCACTGGTAGTTGGACACTGGGGTACGACACCGGGCCAGAACTTCATTTACGTGCACCTGAATCGGGTGATCAAGAAGTATGACTTGGACATGTTCTACGTCGCTGGTCCCGGTCATGGCGGCCCTGCCATCGTCGGCAATGTATACCTCGAAGGCACTTGGAGCGAAGTTTATCCAAATGTCACCCAGGACGAGGCTGGGCTGAAAACGCTGTTCAAACAATTCTCCTTTCCCGGCGGGATATCCAGCCACGTTGCCCCGACCACGCCCGGTTCGATTCACGAAGGCGGCGAACTCGGTTATTCGCTTAGCCATGCTTTTGGCGCGGCGTTCGACAACCCCGATCTGATCGTTGCGTGTGTCGTCGGGGATGGCGAAGCGGAAACCGGTCCGTTGGCGACCTCATGGCAGTCCAACAAGTTGTTGAACCCCGTTTCCGATGGCGCGGTTCTGCCCATTCTGCATCTCAATGGCTACAAGATCAGCAATCCCACAGTTCTGGCCCGCATCGAGCACGAAGAGCTCGAAAAGTTTTTCCAAGGCTGCGGCTGGACACCCCACTTTGTGGAAGGCGATGAGCCGGAAGCGATGCATGAGCTCATGGCGGCGACGCTGGACCGCGTCATCGAGGACATTCGGGAGATCCAAACAAGTGCACGGAACAAGAGCAGCACGACGCGTCCACGGTGGCCGATGATCATCCTCAAATCGCCCAAGGGTTGGACAGGTCCGAAAGTCGTCGATGGCTTGCAGATCGAGGGCACCTTCCGGGCGCACCAGGTGCCCTTGCTGGTGGACGCAGAGCATCCGCAGCACGTCGAGCAGCTGGAAGGATGGATGAAGAGCTACAAGGCCGAAGAACTGTTCGACAAGAATGGGCGGCTGCTCCCCGAGTTGTCGGAACTTGCGCCAAAGGGCGACCGACGGATGGGCTCGAATCAACACGCCAACGGCGGCGCACTGCTGCGCGATCTGCGCATGCCGGATTTCCACAAACACGCCGTTATCGTGCCCTCGCCGGGCTCCGTCGAGGACCAGGATACGCTCGTACTCGGAAAGTTTCTGCGTGATGTTGCGACGCTGAATCAAGACCAGCGCAACTTCCGTATTTTCGGTCCGGACGAGACGCTCTCGAATCTGTTGGGCGCGGTCTTCGAGGTGACCAATCGTCAGTGGGATGCCTGCGAGCAGAGCAATGATGAATTCCTCGCGCCTGCTGGTCGCGTGCTCGATTCGATGCTGAGCGAGCACCAGTGCGAGGGCTGGCTCGAAGGCTATCTGCTGACCGGGCGGCACGGGCTTTTCAACAGCTACGAGGCGTTCATCCGCATCGTCGATTCGATGTTCAGCCAGCATGCCAAATGGCTGAAGGTCACCAAGGAACTTCCGTGGCGCCGGCCAATTGCTTCGCTGAACTATCTGCTCGCCTCACATGTCTGGCAACAGGATCACAACGGATTCACCCATCAGGATCCGGGCTTCCTCGATCACGTGATCAACAAGAAGGCCGACATCGTGCGCGTTTACCTGCCGCCTGACGCCAACTGCCTGTTATCGGTGTTCGATCACTGCCTGCGCAGCCGGAATTACGTCAATGTCGTGGTGGCCGGCAAGCACGCGCTGCCGCAATGGCTGACGATGGACGCGGCAGTAACGCACTGCACCGAAGGCATCGGCATCTGGCAATGGGCCAGCAACGATCAGGACGCCGAACCGGACGTGGTGATGGCCTGCTGCGGCGACACCCCGACACTCGAAATTCTGGCCGCCGTTTCCATCCTTCGCAAACATCTGCCCGACCTGAAAATCCGTGTGGTCAATGTCGTCGATCTGATGAAGCTGCAGTCGGAGAGCGAGCATCCACACGGACTTAGCGACGTCGACTACGACTCCATCTTCACCAAGGACAAGCACATCGTCTTCGGCTTCCACGGCTACCCGTGGCTGGTCCATCGGCTGACCTATCGGCGGACTAATCGCAATCTCCACGTCCGCGGCTACAAGGAGGAAGGCACGATCACGACGGCTTTCGACATGCGCGTGCAGAACGATCTGGACCGATTCCACTTGGTGCAAGACGTCATCGATCGCGTGCCGCACCTGGGTGCGAGAGGTGCTTACCTGAAGCAGCAGATGCGCGACAAGCTCATCGAGCATAAGCACTTCATCGATCAGCACGGTCAGGATCTGCCGGAAGTCCGGAATTGGAAATGGGGCGATGTCCAAGTGGATGCACCTGCCCCGCGCTCACTTCTGAAACCCGCGGCGTAGCAAAAAAAGGAGTACTCACCATGGACCCTCACACCGCCCAACCCAAGGCGCCCGATTCCAAGCCGGATACTCCTGGGGAAGCAAAGCACAGCACCCACGAATCCAAGGCCAAGACTTCCAAACCCGCGTCGGATTCACAAGGCGACCTGAAAACATTGTCGCTTCCCGAGCTTGAAAAAAAGCTCGGATCGTCTGCGGACGGTCTGAGTCAAGCCGAGGCGGCAAAGCGGCTGACCGAATCCGGGCCAAACGAGATCGAGGAAAAGAAGACCAATCCTTTCCTCAAATTCCTCACGTATTTCTGGGGCCCGATCCCGTGGATGATCGAGGCCGCCGTAATTCTGTCCGGTGTAGTTGGGCACTGGCCGGATTTCTTCATCATCCTCGTGTTGCTGGTGACCAACGCCGTAGTGGGATTCTGGGAAGAACGTGCGGCAGGCAACGCCATCGACGCGCTGAAGGCGAAGCTCGCGACCAAGACCCGTGTGAAGCGCGACAGCAAGTGGGTCACCCTGCCAGCGCGTGAGTTGGTCACGGGGGATGTCATCCAGCTGCGGCTTGGCGACATCGTGCCTGCGGACGCCCGTTTGCTGGATGGCGACCCGATGTCGGTCGATCAGTCAGCACTGACCGGCGAATCCCTTCCCGCCACGCGTAACCCCGGCGATGCGGTGTTTTCCGGTTCCATCGTTCGCCGCGGCCAGAGCAGCGCGCTGGTCTACGCCACCGGCGCCAATACCTATTTCGGCAAGACCGCCAAGCTGGTCGAGGAAGCGCATACCACCAGCCATTTCCAGAAGGCGGTTTTGAAGATTGGCAATTACTTGATCGTCCTCGCGGTGTCGCTGGTGATCGTCATCATTGCTTTCGCAATCTTCCGCGGTGACGCTATCCTTACGACGTTGCAGTTCGCCCTGGTACTGACCGTCGCCGCTATTCCCGTGGCGATGCCAACCGTACTGTCGGTGACGATGGCGGTTGGCGCGCGTCTGCTCTCGAAGAAGAAAGCCATAGTGAGCCGGTTAGTGGCGATCGAGGAACTGGCCGGCGTGGACGTGCTGTGCGCGGACAAGACCGGCACCCTGACCCAGAACAAGCTGACACTCGGCGATCCATTCTGCGTGGAGGGCACCGAAGCCGTGCAAGTCATCCTCGATGGCGCGCTCGCATCGCGTGCGGACAACGATGACACGATCGATCTGGCTGTGTTGGGCGGCATCAAGGATGACCAGGTATTGAAAACCTATCAGGTTGTTCACTTCACACCGTTCGACCCCGTGCACAAACGCACTGAAGCCACCGTCAAAGGCAAGGACGGAAAAACATTCAAGGTAACCAAGGGCGCGCCGCAAGTGATCCTGGCGATGGCGGCGAACGTCGGGCAGGTGAAGTCAACTACGGAGACGGCAGTCAACGAATTTGCAGCGCGCGGCTTTCGTTCCTTGGGTGTGGCGCGTGCCGAGGCAGACGGCAAATGGCAGTTCGTTGGCGTATTACCCTTGTTCGATCCGCCCCGCGACGATGCGAAGGCGACCATCGCCACCGCGCTCGCGATGGGAGTCAAGGTCAAGATGGTGACCGGCGACGCATTGGCCATCGCCAAGGAGACGGCCAAGAAACTGGACATGGGCACGAACATCCTCGACGCCAGCAGCCTGGGCGATTCAAACAAGCAAGAGACAAAAGCGGTCACCGATTCCATCGAGAATGCGGACGGTTTCGCCGAGGTATTCCCGGAGCACAAGTTCCACATCATTGACGTGCTGCAAAAGCACGGTCACATCGTCGGCATGACCGGCGACGGTGTGAACGATGCGCCGGCGCTGAAGAAAGCCGACTGCGGAATCGCGGTTTCAGGCGCAACGGATGCGGCGCGCGCGGCGGCGTCCATCGTGCTGACGACGCCGGGTCTTTCGGTGATCATCGATGCGATCAAGGAAAGCCGGCGCATCTTCCAGCGCATGAACAGCTACGCGATCTACCGCATTGCCGAGACGCTGCGTGTACTGCTGTTCATGACCCTGGCGATCCTGGTGTTCAATTTCTATCCGGTCACGGCCGTCATGATCGTGATGCTGGCATTGCTCAACGACGGCGCCATTTTGTCCATCGCCTACGACAATGTTCGCTATCGGGCGGCGCCCGAGGCGTGGAACATGCGCCTGGTGCTGGGGATCTCCACGGTACTGGGCATCATCGGGGTTGTGTCCGCGTTCGGCTTGTTCTATCTCGGCGAGCGTGTCTTTCACATCGATCGTGCGCACATCCAGACAATGATGTACCTGAAGCTCTCCGTGGCCGGACATCTGACGATCTTCCTGACGCGCACGCGCGGCCCGTTCTGGTCCATCCGCCCCGCGCGAATCCTCTGGGTGGCCGTGCTCGGCACGCAGCTCCTTGCAACGCTGATTGCCGTCTACGGGCTGTTCATGACGCCGCTCGGCTGGGGTTGGGCGTTGTTTGTATGGGCCTACGCGCTGGCGTGGTTCCTCATCAATGACCGCGTAAAGCTGCTCGCGTACCGGTTCCTTGACAACCACAAGGATGTTGCCTCAGACATGCATGCGCATACCGCGTCGACTTGACTCGGGCAGCGCTGAACAATCCATTCGGCCGTACTACGCCACGTGCGCTCGATCGCAGGCTCAAGCTTTTCCACAAGCAGGAGAAAACCATGATGAACCTTCTTGCCAATCTGCCTGACAACGTTGTGGGCATCAGCGCTTCGGGTGAAGTCGATGCAAAAGACTATGAATCGGTGCTCATGCCGGCTATCGAGTCGGCGCTGAAGAAGCACGATCGCATCAGGATGCTGTATCGACTCACGCCCGAATTTTCGGGCTTCACCGCGGGAGCCATGTGGGACGACGCCAAGCTGGGGGTTTCGCATTGGAAATTGTGGGAAAAAGTCGCAGTCGTCACCGATGTCCACTGGGTCGCTCATGCGATACGAATGTTCGCATTCGCGATGCCG
This sequence comes from uncultured Gammaproteobacteria bacterium, assembly GCA_963804695.1. GTDB lineage: Bacteria > Pseudomonadota > Gammaproteobacteria > Xanthomonadales > Rhodanobacteraceae > Rudaea. Next base: position 486,508 of record CAWDRH010000003.1, on the reverse strand, counting down.
TGCTCGGTCAGGGTGTTCTCCAACACGGAGCAACCCGATGCCGAAAAGTGGATCGTGGCCTGACTCCCCAATCAGGCTCGCTCCCATCCTGAAAACAAGGCCAAGACGATGAAGATCAAGATCGAAGCAAAGCAGTTCCTGGTGAAGTCCGGAGAAGGCGTCACACTCGATGACTGGCCGACAAGGGTGCAGCCCATCTGCAAGTCGAAGAAGCAGTACAAGAAGCTTCTGGAAGAACACGTGGAGGCCTTGAGCGAGTTACAACGTCTTCACTACGCGTCGGCACGTTATGCGTTGTTGTTGATCTTTCAGGGAATGGACGGCGCAGGAAAAGACGGCGCGATCCGTCATGTCATGTCGGGTGTCAATCCGGAGGGCTGCGAGGTTTTCAGTTTCAAGCAGCCCAGCGCCGAGGAACTCAAGCACGACTTCCTATGGCGCAGCACTTGTCGGCTGCCGGAGCGCGGTCGGATCGGCATTTTCAATCGGTCGTACTATGAGGAGGTACTGGTCGTTCGCGTGCATCCGGAGATACTTCGCACGCAGCAGCTGCCGGATGCCTTGCTTGACCAGAAGACGATCTGGGAAGACAGGTATCGTTCGATCGTGGAACTGGAGGAACATCTGCATCGCAACGGGACGCGGATCGTAAAAATCTTTCTCCACCTGTCGAACGACGAGCAACGCAGACGCTTCCTGCAGCGGATTGACGAGCCTGAAAAGAATTGGAAATTCAGCCTCTCGGATATCCACGAGAGGGGTTTCTGGAAGCAATACATGAAGGCCTACGAGGCCTGTATGGACGCCACGAGCACGCATCACTCGCCTTGGCATGTCGTTCCCGCTGATGATAAGGAAGATGCACGGTTGATTGTTTCCCAGATCGTCCTCGACGCATTCGACGAACTCAAGATGGCCTATCCCAAGACAACCGCGAAACGGCGACGGGAGCTTAAGTCGATCCGCGCATCGCTAGCGAAGTGACGGTCCCGCGGCAACCAAGGACCGGTTGGCGCCGAAGCACCGGCCATCGAAAAACAGAAGTTGCCTATTCCGGCATCCCACGCGCGTCGACAGCGCGCCCGATACAACCAATCATCGTCATACCAAGAGAGCAACATGAAGATTCAGGTCAATACCGATCACAACGTCGCTGGTCACGAGGCACTGACAGCGCACGTGACAATGAACGTGGAAAGCGCCCTGAGTAGATTCAACAAGCACATCACGCGAATCGAGGTGCATCTCACGGACGAGAATGCCACCAAGGGTGGCGACCATGACAAGCGTTGCGTGATGGAGGCCCGGCTCGAAGGCCGGCAGCCCATCGCGGTGACTGACCATGCTGCAACCTTGGACCAGGCGATTCATGGCGCCGTCCACAAGCTGACCCACCTTATCGAAAGCACACTGGGACGTGCTGAGCATTCAAGCGAGAATTCGCCAATGCACCGGAAAGCGCAGCACGTCGTCGTGTAACCGCGAGGTCGGGATTGCGCATCAACTCTAAGTCAAGAAATGCTAGACAAACGAGTCATCTTGGCAGGTGTACTTGCCAAGGATAGTCCCTCATACACGCACCCTGTGGTTTGACACCATTTATGCCGTTGCTACTCTGAGATCCAAAGTATGCAGAACCTGTGTGGCATCGTCGGGGTCTTGTTTACGCTCAAATCCGAGGTGGTCGGCAAGTTCACGCATCGCCTGATTGTCGCGAGCGTCTAACGAGTACATGACTTCAATGCCGCGGCGACGCGCAACCTCGATCAGATGCTGCATTAGCAAGGTGCCGAGCCCGCGGTTGTGCCATTCGTCGCTTACTGCGACGGCACACTCGCAACGCAATCCATCGGCACGGGCGCTGTAACGGCTGACGCCGATCTCGCGTTTGGTGCCGCCATCGTCGATTAAGGCGACAAAAGCCACCTCGGTCGCGTGATCCACGTGCGTGAACCGCTTGAGCATTTCGGGGCTGGCGCTCTTTATCTGACCAAGGAAGCGAAATCGGTTCGACTGCGCCGATAATTGTTCAATGAAGCGTCGCTCCAGTTCGACGTCTTCTTCGCTAATCGGTCGGATCAGTACGGTAGTGCCATCCCGCAGATTCTCCTTCCACCGCATACTGGCAGGATCGGGCACGCTGGAGAATGCATCGTGCTGCTCCAGCCCTGTAGCACTGCTCGATGGCCATAGATTGGTATTAGTCATGGGACATTCCTTGGATTGGACGTGGCTGCGGTGACCTGTCATGCAACTCGACCTTCATCAACGAACTCTCACGTTCCCGGAAAACCGGGAAATTTGGATCGCACCGCTTTGGCACTCATCCTGCAGTGAAATGTCTACGTTGTCTGTTCGGTGGCACACAGCCGTCCGATACACAGCATCGCAATGAATGACGCTAGTGTCCGGTTGCGATCGAAGGTTTATCTTGGGGCGGCGGCGCGCGGGGCATCGGGAACCTGCTCTTTCACCCAATAGGCCATTGTTCCGTAGTGCTTATAGACGCTGACCTCGTGCATACGATCCACCCGGAATGCTGAATCGTAGGGCGGGGCGTCTTTGACTTTCTGCCGTGTGAGAGTGAGCGAGACCATTCCGTCAGACCAGCTCACATCGTGGATCCATTCTGGTGCGATAAGCACCTGGTGTCCGAGCCACCAGTTGCTCGTATTGACGATGATGTATCGAATCGCCCAAGTCTCATCGTCAACAAGCAGGCCCTGCACGTGGCCTATTTCGCCATCGGTCGCGTGTATGTGATAGCTCATAATCGTGTTGCAGCTGCGCAAATGGGGGTCTCCAGCGTGGTGCCGAATTGCACGAGCGGCATCGGGAAAAACGCTGTCGACTTGAGGCTGCACAACAGACGGAGTGGAAACAAACTCCGGCATCATCATATTGGGGTGTGTTCTATTTCCCCAGAGACCGGGACCACCCCAATACACAGGGTAGGCGTAATAGCCGAGGTACTCGATTTCGTGCTGTCGTGACACCGGCTTCTCGGTATCAATGCCGGGACTGTTTTTCACTTGCTCCCGCGTGATCGATGCGGAGAGTGTCTTCTCCGGCCAATCGGCGTGGCCTAACGAAATTGGGGAGATTAGAACCTTTCGGCTGGAAAGCCAGCTGCCTGTCTCGACCACAAGATAGCGGATGACCCACGCCTCATCGTCGATGTAGAAATCCGTCACGTTGCCAACGTCGCCGTCCGCTGCGCGAATGGCGCAGCCCTCCAGGCCATTCAAATTGCGTAACATCGGGTCTTCTCCTTCAGTGCCGATAAGCCGAGTCCCTAGGCAGACTGACAGACGCACACGCCTCGGTCGGTGCGCTAGCGAACGCAAGCGACCGCGGCGCTGGAAGTGACTTTCTTAATCCTGGTAATCCACACACTTGCCCGGCGCAAAGCCTTCCGCAAGAGATGTTCTGGTCAATTATTAAGCGCAACAGTCCGCACTGTTTAGGTAGCCGCGCCTGCCAACGTGCTGCTGCGCGAATATAGGTTCTCCGACTGTGGCACGACGACTCATCGATGCGTGCTGCGGGCCATGAAGATCGCCTTGCTGATTCGAGTAGCGTTACAACGTACTGAGCCAGCCACCGCGGAACCCGGCACGCTTCAACCCTCGAATTAGATACGGGCACTCACGCATCAATTGCCATAGCAAACCGCTACGATAATTTTCAATCATCAGCACCACGGGCCCCTGATTGATGCCGAAGTGCCAGGGTGACACCCATCCGGCGGTGCGTCCGGGCTTTCCGGCATAGGTTGGATTGAACGTCGCCCTGAACCCATACGGATTGACATCCAGAAGATTCAGTTCATCGACGAAGTAGTCAATCGCGGGCAAAACGATCTCCGGAGCGAACGGCAAGGATGCAACAACACCCCAGGGGGCAATGGTCCCATCATCCGGCCCATATGGCACGCCTCGCGCCAAATAGCCAAAGAATCGGCGTTCGACGCCTTCGATCATGAATGTATCAGGACCGGGTCCCTCGCAGGCAGTCAGTCCCCAACAATTGTGTCCGTAGCCAGCGAAGCCGAAAGGATTGGTGATGGCGTATTGACGCTGGACGATGGCGGCGCGCCGACTATTTTCGAAATAATCGATGCCCTTGTCGCGCATGAAGTCATCCTGGATGCCGCGAAAATCGATCCAGATATGCGGAAACTGGTGCGTGAACAGGGCACCGGCATACAGATATTCGTGATCGTATATCCGTTTCCATTCATAGGCGGAAGTCCACGCGGCATAGCTGTCTTCCGGAATCGGGTGGGTCGGCGATCCGAGCGCGAGTATATAAAGCAACAATGCTTCGTTGTATCCTCTCCAGCGGTGCTTGATGAAACCGGTTTCCGGCTTCCACCCCATACTGAGCGTCGAGTCGCCATTGAGCGCCCAGTCCCACTCCGTGCGCTCATAGAGTTGCTGCGCCAGTTGGCGGACTTCTGATTCGCCCTCCGATTGCCCGTCAAAATATCTTGCGGATGTCAGCATTCCAGCGAGCAATAGCGCGGTATCGATCGACGATAACTCGCACTGCCAGGCGCGACGCCCCGTTTTCATGTCAAGAAAGTGGTAGTAAAAGCCGCGATGGCCGGTTGCGTCAGGCTCTGGACCCTGCGCGCTCTGCGAAAAGAATCGCAGCGTGGTCAGCGTTCGTTGCAGGGCCTCTTCGTGAGGCAGGAAGCCGCGCGCTACCGCCACAGGATAGCAGGCCAGCGCAAAGCCTACCGCCGCAATACTGGAAGGCCAATCTGACACAACTTTGTCATCAGGTGCGCATTTGTCGAGAATCAAGCCATTGGCTCGAGCGTACTCATGCCGAAAATAACGAAAGGCTTTTTGCTGGATATTCTGGAGCTTTTCATCAACTCTCACGGACGTATCACTCATTGATGCTTCAAATTTTCGAGTCCTGATCGAATCAGGAGTATGGTGTAGTGAAGGCTCGTCTGTTCTTTGAACGAAAGCGTGCTGGATCAGGGAACATATAGTGGTCCCATCATGACGCATCGCTCATCTCGGCGCTTGTCAATGCAATAGGAGGGCCTGTACACATGGCGGTCGTCGCTCAACTCCATGATTCCGCGCAGTAACTCACTGTCGAACTCGACCTACGCGGTAATGATTACCGATGCCGGGTCGGGTTACAGCCAATGGCGCGATCTTTTCGTCACGCGCTGGTGCGAGGACGTCACGTGCGATGCCTGCGGCAACTACATTTTCTTGCGCGACACACAGCGGCTTGATCTGGTCGGCAGGATATCAACCTACTAGGGCAAAGCCTGACGTTTACCCCGCGATCTTCAGCTAACTGGCCGTCAGCTACGACGAGAGATTGCCGCTGACTTACCCGGCCCTGTGGAAGCGGTTCGATAAGGCGCGGCGCAAGGCTGAATTGCGGAAAGGAGAGTTTCAGCTTCGGGGTCGATTACCTACCGTCGATGCAAAATGAAACGATCATCTGCGTTGAGTACAGCAAGAGCGCATAGACGTTTATACATATTTACTTTTTGAGTGTCTCGCCCTTTCACGGCGGTAACGGGGGTTCGAATCCCCCTGGGGACGCCATATAAATTAATAGGTTAGGCCAGCCATCGTGCTGGCCTAGTCTTTTTTGGGGAATTTTTGGGAACTCCCTGCCAGTCGAGCAATTCGGCCGGGCCGCACCCTACCACGCGGCACCCAAATTTCACTGAGCCCGGCCTATTTCGCACGCGGGTGAATGCCGTGAACTTCCGCTGGCCAAATTTAACACGGCAGCAATTCAATCCAAAAATATACAAATGCGCATTCGAGCAATAGCCAGACGCAAATTACTCCCCCATGGCAAAAACGCGGACCAAAGCACGCGACTTTCGCCAGTCGAATTACGCTCAGTCCGCGCGGTGGTCAAGACACATTCGAATTGCACCCAGTTTCGGGAACCAATACAAGGCTCAGCATCCGCCTGTTCCATCGCACCACGCGCAGCGTTTCACTCACCGAAGCCGGTGAACGGCTGCGTGCCCGCATGGCGCTGCAGTTCGAGGAGATCGACCTCGCCCTGGACGCACTGGGGGAATTGCGCGACGGTCCAAGCGGCACGACATCATTTGCCGGCAGCGAATCCATCAGATCCAAACCGGGCCTTGAATCAAATCGCCTGGTAGGCTAGGGTTCGACAGCTACCGGGACACCCTGCCCCGCCTATTCCTCGGCGCGTGGGCCAAGGCGAGCCGGCCCTGCTGTTTCAGTCTTCGATCATCCTGCCGCAAGCCGCCAGGGTGTCAGTGTGACCTTGCTCATCTGGGGATAAGCAATTCCATGGCTCACATCGTCATCATCACCCATACCTATGACAATTTTCAGGATCGGAACTATCTTCTGCGAAGCCTTGCCAGCTGTTGGTCTGGCGCAGGCCACAATGTTTCGTTGACGGCAGGGCTGGAGCACTGGCCGGAGGCGGACATCGCCATCCTCCACGTCGATCTCTCAGTCATCCCGGCCGTGTATACCGAAGCCTCCAAGCGCTATGCCGCCGTCGTGAACGGCGCGGCGAGCGACATCCGCAAGAGCCTCGTCAGTCGCCATCTGGTGAGGCCGAACGATGGCTGGACCGGGCCGGTGATTATCAAGACCGATCTGAATTGCGGCGGCTTGCCTGAACAGCGTGCCGGTCGCCTGGCGCAACGCGACGGCAATCGCGCGGAATTGCCACCCGGCGAGATTGTCTCCACGAGTCAGCCGTATCCGATACTGCGCTCGGCCGATGAAGTTCCTGCAGCAGCCTGGAACAATCCAGGCCTGGTCGTCGAACGATTTCTTCCGGAGCAGGATGAGCAAGGGTACTGGATGCGCACCTGGATTTTTTTTGGTGACCGCGAACGCTGCACACGCTATCGGGGCACTCACCCCATCATCAAGAGCGCAAACATCGTCGCCCGGGAACCGGCTGAGATACCCGACGAACTGCGCGTGGAGCGGAAGCGGCTCGGTTTCGACTACGGCAAGTTTGATTTCGTCGTCCGCGACTCGAAAGCAGTCCTGTTGGACGCCAATCGAACGCCCACTGCCCCGCCGCGGCTTTCAAGTCCCGAGCTCGCGGCTTCGAACGCGAATCTCGCGCACGGCCTGGAAGCATTGTTGAGGAAACCATCGTGAGCGATGCACAGTACTCTGTTGCCCCACGCGATCACTTTTCAAGTGTGGTGCCGAAGTGGTCGCATTTTGGCCCGCCGTTACGGCCGTCTCCGGATGACACCGCCATCGTCCAGCGCGTCATCGCCAACATCGGCCCGGCAGCACATGCGGTGGTGCTGGGACTGACTCCAGAGATCATTGCCTGTAACTGGCCCGACGATATCACCCTGTCGGCCGTGGATCACAGCCCGGCCATGATCCAGGCGTTATGGCCACCTGCAAAGGGGCCATCGAATTCGCGGGTGATCCCCGCGAATTGGTGCGCGATGCCGATCCCCTCCGGCACGATCGATCTCGTGGCAGGCGACGGCTGCTACATCCTGCAAACGCACCCTGAGGGATTCAAGGCACTCACGCGGGAGGTTCGTCGCGTGCTTCGGCACGCGGGACGATTCGTCATCCGCGTGTTTCTGCGCCCGGACCGATCCGAATCGGTCACGGAAATCTCGCACGCCTTTACCTCTGGCAAGATCGGCAGCGTGCACGCACTCAAGCTGCGGCTGTTGGCGGCGCTGCACGGCGCCAGTGGCGAGGGAAGCTGCCTCGACGACGTATGGCAGACGTGGAAGTCGATGCCATCGCTGCCTGCCACACTCGCTGGAAGCCGTGGCTGGACCACCGAGGAGATCGTGGGGATCGAGTCTTACCGTGGCATGGAGGCACGTTATTTCCTGCCGACGCTAGTGGAATTCCGTGAGAGCCTGTCGCCGGAATTATCCGAAGTCGAATGTGCCTGGGGTCGTCATGAGTTGGCAGACAGATGTCCCACGCTGGTGTTCACCCGTGGCGTTTCCTAGGACAGTCCCCTACTCATTTTTCCAGTCAGTTCAATGGCGAGTAGCGGATGCTTATCGCCGATCGATGGAGTATTTCCCTGCGCCGGTGACACACAGCAACAGCAGGCCGCCCACGATGCTCACGTTCTTGTAGAAGTTGATCATGTTTTCCATGCGCGTGCCGTCGACCATCGTCCAGTAGTGATGCCCGATCACGGCGGTGGCCAGGGTGTAGACGGCGAGCAGGAGTGCCACTGGTCGCGTATAGAAGCCGATCACGATGGCGATGCCGAAGAAGAATTCCGCGACGACCGCGATGACGGCCGATATCGCGGGTAGCGGTATCCCCTGTGCGGCCATGTACGCGACCGTGCCGGAGAACCCCATCAGCTTGCTCCAGCCGAAGATCACGAACAGGACCATCAGCAGCACGCGGGCAAGCAGGATCAGTTCGTCCTTGCGGCTTTCGAAGAGTGTGTATCGCACGACTGTTCTCCTTGGGTTGAAGTACGCGCCACGAAAGCTTGAGGTGAGGTCACTCGATCCATGGGCGAGCCTGAGCGACAGGCTCGCCGCGGTTTCACTTGAGGAAGTTCGATTCGAGCATGTCGATTACGTCATGCGCGCGACCGCTGAGCACGGCCTTGGCACCATACAACACGGTCCCAAGCACCATGGCTCGGCTCGATCTTGGGCGGCATCACCAGCTCCGTGCGATTGACGTGCACATCGAGCAGCGCCGGGCCGGGATGCGCGAGGAATTCAAGGATGGCCGGTTCGAGTTTCTCGTTGTGATCGACGGTCCAGCCGCGGAAGCCGATGACTTCCGCCAGCTTGCCGAAGTCGGGATTCTGCAGATCGGTAAACGCGTTGAGCAGGCCCTCGACCTTCATTTCCAGTTCGACGAAGCCGAGCGTGCCGTTGTTGAACACGACGATCTTGAGCGGGATCTTCTCCTGGATCGCCGTCAGCAAGTCACCCAGCAGCATGGCAATGCCGCCATCGCCCGACAGCGCGATCACCTGCCGTCCGGGCAGCGCCTTCTGGATGCCCAGCGCCTGCGGCATCGCGTTGGCCATGGTTCCGTGCAACAGGCTGGTGAGGGTGCGGCGTTTTCCGTTGACGCGGATATGCCGCAGCAGCCAGACCATCGGACTGCCGCCATCGGCGACAAAGATCGCATCGTCGGTCGCGTGCTGATCCAGCAGGCGATGCCAGCTGCTGCGGATGGATCAGGCCATCGCCGCCCGGCCTGGCCTGATGCTCAAGATCCACCAACGCCTCACGGAACAGTGCCAGACATTCGTCCAGGTAAGCGTGCTCCGCGCGTGACTTCAGGCGCGACTGCAGCGCGTCCAGGGTCGCGGCGATGTCGCCGACCGCGCCGATCTCGACCGGGTGGCGCCGGCCCAGATGGGTCGCGTCGATATCGATCTGGATCACGCGCGCATCTTTCGGATAGAACTGGCGCCAGGCAAAGTCGCAGCCGAGCAGGATCAGCGTGTCGCATCTCCGTCACCGTGTGGAAGCCGGCCTTCGAACCGAAGACACCGGTCATGCCGACATTGAACGGGTTGTCCGGTTCCAGATAGTCCTTCGCACGCGAGGTGTGGGCCATCGGTGCCTTCACTGTGTCGCAAAAACGTACGACCTGGTCATGGGCCTCTTCGCAACCCGCGCCGGCATAGACCGCTATGCGGCCCCCTTCGTTGATCAGCGCGGCGATGCGGTCCAGTTCAGCATCCGCAGGGCGCGTCACCGGCGTCGGCACATGCACCGCATAGGCCGGGCCGTCCTCCACTTCCAGCGCCGAGATATCGCCGGGCACGATCAGCACGGCGACGCCGCGTTTGTTGAGCGCGGTCTGCGCGGCCAGCGTGGCGAGTCGGCGTGCTTCAGTAGGATTGATCAGCACCTCGCAGAACACGCTGCAATGACTGTAGATCGGCTTGAACTCGACTTCCTGTGGAAAGTCGATGCCGAGCTCGCTCGTCGCGACCTGGCTCGCGATCAGCACCAGCGGCGCACGGTTGCGGTTCGATTCGTAGATGCCGTTGATGAAATGCAGGCTGCCCGGCCCGCAACTGCCCGCGCAGGCGGTGAGCGTGCCGGTCATGTAGGCCTCGCCGCCGGCGGCGAATGCACCGGCTTCCTCATGCCGCATGTGCACCCAGTCGATCCCGCTGCGGCGGATCGCGTCGGTGACGTGGTTCAAGGTGTCACCGACCACGCCGTAGCAACGCTTCACGCCGGCCTTCTCGAGTACGTCGACGATGATGTCCGCCACTTTCTTCTTTGCCATGACAACACTCCGGGGTTGTATTGACACTGGCAGCCGCATCGATGCCGCCAAGGACACTCTGATCCATTCCTCGCCTCAGGCATTATAGGGACCGCCTCCAAGCTGCGCGAGATTAGAGGCTCCAGCCTGGTCGATGAAGTGTGGATTGACTGGCCTGTTGCTGGCGAGCAATAGTTGGACTGTTATGCTCGATGCGTCTTGCAAGGGGAGAACTGTGATGTCACCCGATCTCGCCATCGCGGGCGTCAAGATACCCGGTGTTCGATCATGCCGGTTCCGCAATCTGGGGGGCGGCGCTCGTCTCTGCGCGGCAAGCCCTCGAGCGCAACGCACATGCATCGCCGCGTACTAGTTCTGCTGGGCGCCACGCTCGCCGCCTTGGTCGGCGCTGCGTTGCTGTTCACGTTGATCGCATGGTTACTCTGGAAGCAATCGGCAGCCAGCGAAGAGGCCTATGCGGGCGGATTGGCGGAATCGCTCGGGCAACCGACTGAACGCATCTTTCTCGACGCCCACGATATGCTGGCAGGACTGAACCACCTGCAACTGCCGCCCTGTTCGAAAGAGCATCTGCAAGCGATGCAGGACGCAGCCATTTCGCGCCCGTATGTGCGCGCCATCGGTTACTGGCATGCGACCGAGCGCTTGTGCGGCGTTGGCTTGCTTCCGCAGGATGGACTCAAGCCCACTCACGCCGATCGCATCTATGACAACGGTGTGATTGCCTGGTGGCCGAGTCCGCAGACCGAAGTCGGCGGTGTCCAGTTGTTCCTGATGCGTTATGGCGATCATGATGTGGCGATCGACCCGCGACTGCTGCTCGACCTCGGACCGACGAAAAACCGCCAGGCGGTCCTGTGGGTGGAGAAACTGCGCATGTCCGCAGTCCCTTGGGACGTCGCGCTGCCGCTGCCGGATTCATTGCCGGTCGGGGTGACCGTCGATCGTGCCAACGACCGGATAATTTCGCGCTACTCGCGCAACGGAATCCTGCCCATCGATGTGGTGGCAGTGGAGCCGATCGGTAATTTCCTGGGCCGCCACGAACAAGCCTTGACGGCTGGCGGAGTCCTTGGCCTGATCCTGGTGATCGCGTGGCTTTATCTGATCCTGCGCTTTTCCCGTCACGAGCTCAGCGTGGCCACGGAGTTGCGGCAGGCCTTGGCAGCCGACGGGATCCAGGTCCAATACCAACCGGTGATGGACATGGTGTCTGGCCGTTGCGTCGGCGCGGAAGCATTGGCGCGATGGCGGCGCGGAAACGGTGAGCAGGTCAGTCCGGACATATTCATCCTGATTGCCGAGCAGACCGGTATTATCCAGGAAGTGACACTTGCCGTGCTGAGGGCGGCGGTGCGTGAGATGCAGCCTATGCTTGCCGAATTTCCCGACATGACCATCAACCTGAACCTTGCGTCGGACGATCTCAGGAACGACCGCATCGGCCACGAACTGGCCAGGAGTCTGGAGCGGGCGCAGCTGCCTCCGAAAGCGATCAAGCTCGAAATCACTGAACGCGCATTGATCAACAGCGACACGTCGCGTTCGTTGATTCGCGAGTTCCGCAGCCGCGGGCATCAGGTGGCGATCGACGATTTTGGCACCGGTTACTCCAGCCTTTCCTATCTGCAATCATTCGAATTGGACGTGTTGAAAATCGACAAGTCGTTCGTTGATGCCATCGGAACCGAGGCGGCAACCAGCCAGGTCATCGTTCACGTCATCGAGATGGCCAAATCTCTCGGCTTGGAAACCGTGGCCGAAGGTGTGGAAACGCTCGAGCAAGTGCGCTGGCTTACCGATCACGCGGTTTCCTGCGGCCAGGGTTTCTTTTTCAGCGAACCGCTTTCTGTCGGAGATTTTCTTGAATTCTTCTATGCCAACCGAGGCCGCAATGTTCATTAACTCAGCCAACATCCCGCGACAGTTTTTATCGGCACGACACAAACCTGCCACCTGCCCTGCCCACGGTTTGTGCGCATTGGCCTTCGCTACAGCCGTACTTGTGCTCGACGGCTGTGCCTTGGTTCACAAGCCTGCAACGGTTGCACCCGCCACGACAGTCACGCCGGCCACACCCGTTGCACCCACTGCGCCAGTCGCAAAGTCGCACGCAAAATCGCACGGCAGTGACCAGACCACGCCGCCGACCGTGCTCACTCCCGGCAATGAAGAACAGGACATGGATCGTATCAAACAGGCGCTGGCAAAAAACCATCACGACTCATTGACCCCCGTGGAAGTCGGTTACTACATGGACGTGCTGCAAGGGCGACTCAACCAGGTCGCCGGCAAGCAAGTCGACATCCGCCGCCAGGGCGATAGCATCGTTCTCGACTTGTCTTCTGGAGTAGACTTCGGATCGGACAATGTACAAACCGAGTCCGGCACTTCAGATATTCTGACCCTGATATCCAAAGTGCTGGTGGACTATCGGATGGTCCTGGTCTCGATATACGTCAGCCCCGACGATTCGGTTGCCAGCGCGCTCAGCCCTCCGCTTGCCGAACAACGCGCGCTGGCGGTGGCGAAGATTCTCGCCACGACGGACATAGCGAAGAAAGGCGCGGCGGCAACGGGCGTAGCGGCGACGGGCGTAGCGGGCAAGCGTATCGTGATCACACGGATTGCTCCAGTTCCTGCACAGACTGCCGATGCGAGCAAGAAAACTTCCGTGCGCATCGAGTTCCAACTCGATCCGATCGTACGTGTTACGAACAAGTAACCAAGCGAGCGGTAGGCGATGAAAGACAGCCTCTGAAAGCCGTTTCTCATCGGGCACGCCCTCACTGAACACTCCTTCATTGATCATGACCTCGATTTGCAATCGAGGTCGATGAAGATCAAGCGGCGAGCAACGCGGTAACGATTGGCGGCACCTGCGCTGTCGCGATTTCCAGATTGGCGAAGATTTCTGGCAGGCTGATACTGGTTTCGTCACCACAGCCGGCGGCCCAGTTGGCAACCAGTGCGAGGCAGGCATAATCGATACCAAGCTCACGCGCCAGCACCGCTTCGGGCATCCCGGTCATGCCAACCAGATCGCAACCGTCACGACGCATGCGCACGATCTCCGCGCGGGTTTCCAAACGCGGACCCTGCGTCGCGCCGTAACATCCCCCGTCGACGACCGCAATTCCAGCGCGCCCCGCGGAAACGAGCAACCCAGAGCGTAAACCGGCACTGTATGGCTCGCTGAAATCCACATGTTCGACCTTGGCCCCAGGCACGTCGCAGAAACTGTCGAGGCGAGCATGGGTGTAGTCGATGATCTGATCCGGCACAACGACGGCGCGCGGGCCCATGTCATTTCGGATTCCTCCAACGGCATTGACTCCGATCATGCGGCGCGCGCCGAGATGATGCAGAGCCCAGACATTCGCGCGATAGTTCACCCGATGCGGCGCAAGAATATGACCTTCGCCATGCCGCGCGAGGAATGCAACCGGCTTGCCGCCCAGCGTGCCAAGCACGATCGCGCCGGAGGGTGTGCCGAATGGCGTGTCGATTGCGCGCTTTTCCACATTTTCCAATCCGGGAAAATTGTACAATCCGGTACCGCCAATGATCGCCAGGTCGAGGCTCATCCCCTGCTCCGCTAGATGGCGTAGATCGCGGGCAGATTCCTGCCCTGTTCGTGGTAGTCCATGCCGAAGCCGAACACGTAACGGTCCGGCACCTCGACGCCGACAAAATCCGCACGGATTCCAGACGCGGTGCGGCCGTGCCGTTTTTCGCACAGCACCGCGATCAGCACCCGCTTCGCGCCCTGCTCCACACAAAAATCACGGATTGCACGCAGCGTATAACCTTCGTCGAGAATATCGTCGGCGATCAGCACGGTGCGTCCGTGCAGATTGGCATTCGGCCGTTTGATCCAGTTCAGTTCATGGCCGCTGGTGCCGCCGCGATAGCGCGTCGCATGCACGTAGTCGAATTCCAGATCGCAAGAAATCGCCAGTGATAGCGCCCCTGCGAAAATCAGGCCACCGTTCATCACCGTCAAGAACAGCGGCACCTCGCCGGCAAGCGTCGCGTCGATCTTGCCACCCATCGAGGCAATGGCCGCTATGAGGCGAGCATGATCATGGAACAATTCGGCAGTTTTCAGCGCCTCGGCAAGCGATGTATTCGTCATACGCTGGCCGAATCCATTTCGAGGGCACTCACGCGCGCGATGAAACGGTCGCGCTGCGGACTAGCGAGCAGCGATTGCCAGCTCGACGCCAGCGTTCCCTGCAGCGTCGCAAGACGTGCAGGGTCGCAGGGTTTGTTGCCGGCGTGTGCGGCCAGCGCTTCGGGAACCATCTCGGGTTTGCACACCAGCATCAGATCGCAACCGGCTTCGCGATGTGCGGAGATCCGCGCATCGATGCCACCCGCGCTTTCCGCCGCGGCCATGCTGATGTCGTCGCTGAACACGATGCCGCGGAAACCGAACTCGCCGCGCAGGACTTCCTGAATCCAGACTGACGAATAACCTGCCGGCAGCGCATCCACGACGGGATATGCGACGTGACCCATCATGACCGCCTCGGTACCCGCAGCCAGCGCGTCTGCAAACGGGACCAGGTCGCTCGCGCGCAATTCAGCTAGCGTGCGCAGGTCCACAGCACTTTCGACATGCGTATCTTCGAGCACCGACCCGTGCCCCGGAAAATGCTTGATCGTCGCCGCCATGCCGGCGAGGCGCATGCTGCGCACATACGCCAAACCCAACGCCGAGACAATTGCCGGATCGGAGTGAAAGGCGCGCGTGCCGATGATGCGATTGCCACGCGCCAGATCGAGTACCGGCGCAAAACTGATGTCGATGTCGAGGGCGCGTATTTCGCTCGCCATCAACCAGGCGTGCTCCTCGGCCAGGGCCAAGGCATATTCTGGATCGCGCTCGTATTCGTCGCCGATCCGTGCCAGCGCCGGCAGGCGCGTGAAGCCCGTGCGAAAACGCTGCACCGGCCCGCCCTCCTGATCGACGCAGAGCAGGAACGGATCGGGCCGCAACGCGCGTATCGCGGCAACCAGTTCGGTCACCTGTTCGCGCGACACGAAATTGCGCGCGAACAGGATGACGCCGCTCACGATCGGCGCACGAATCCAGTCGCGCTCGTGTGCTTGCAATTGTGTACCTTGTATACCGATGATCAGCATCGAGACTTGGATCCATGGAATTTGACGCATTCTAGCAAGAGCGCGAAGTTCATTTGCGCTCGAACATCGCAATGGATTCGACATGTGCGGTGTGTGGAAACATGTCCATCGCGCCAGTACTCTTGAGCACGAACCCGTGACGGTTGACGAGCGTTCCTGCATCGCGCGCCAGCGATGCAGGATGGCAGGACACGTACACGACGCGGCGTACACCGCGGCGCGGCAGGTATTCCAGGATTTCGGCCGCACCGCTGCGCGGCGGATCGAGCAGCAGTAAATCATGATCGGCTCTGGCCCAAGGCGAGTTACGTTGATCGGCAGCGAGATCTGCGGCAAAAAAATCCGCGTTAGCAATCCCGTTATGGCGCGCGTTTTCGCCAGCGCGCCGCACCAATCCGGCCTCGCCCTCAACGCCGGTCACGTGCGCGGCGCGGCGCGCCAGCGGCAGGGTGAAATTTCCCAGGCCGCAGAACAGGTCGAGCACGCGATCGGTTGGTTTGGGATCGAGCAGCCCGAGCGCATGGTCAATCATTCGCCGGTTCATGCCGGCGTTGACCTGGATGAAATCGAGCGGACGGAATTCCAGTTCGACGTCGTAAACCGGAAGACGAAAATTCAGACGTGCTTCCGCCGGCCACAGAGGAGTAACGCTGTCGATGCCACCGGGTTGCAGATAGATGGCCAGCTGATGCCGCTTGCCGAATGCCGTCAAAGCATCGGTGTCGTGCGACGACAGCGGTTGCAGATGACGGAAGATCAACGCGACGACATCGTCGCCTGCCGCGACTTCGATCTGTGGAATATCACACTTGCTATCCAGCGATTCGATCATCTGTGCAATGGCCGCAATGCGTTCACCGACGGCCGGATGCAGTACTTCACAGCGACCGATGTCGGCGACGTAACGGCCATTGGTCTCGCGGAAGCCAACCAGAACTCGGCCTTTTTTCTCTACAAACTTCACGCTCAGACGCGCCTTGCGCCGGTAACCCCAGGGCGCGTCGGTCAGCGGTGCAAGCACGTTTTCCGGCTGTACCTTGCCTATGCGTTCGAGGTTTTCCAGCAGCTCGCGCTGCTTGACGGCGATCTGCGCCGTCGCATCCAGATGCTGCAACGCACAGCCACCGCAGACGCCGAAGTGCGGACAGCGTGGCGTCACCCGGTCGGGCGAAGCGCGCAGGACTTCCTCGACCACAGCTTCATCGTAATGCCTGTGCTTGCCGCTGAAACGCAGGCGTACACGCTCGCCGGCCAAGGCGCCGGTGACGAACACCGCCTTGCCATTGATGTGCGCCACGCCGCGACCGTCGTGGGTAAGGTTGGTGATATCGGCTTCAACAACGGTCATGCGCGATTGGTCCGCCCGCAAGCAGGTGCGGGCATGCAGTGAAA
Source organism: uncultured Gammaproteobacteria bacterium (assembly GCA_963804695.1). GTDB lineage: Bacteria > Pseudomonadota > Gammaproteobacteria > Xanthomonadales > Rhodanobacteraceae > Rudaea. The sequence goes on along the minus strand of CAWDRH010000003.1, from coordinate 469,691 downwards.
CATCAGAAGTGCGCCGCTCCGGCGCACTGCGGGCGCCATGATACCAGCCAGCGGATTGACCGCGACCTTGTCGCACGCCATCCTTATCGCACATATGGATTCTCCTGACATGCCACGCATTCTGATCGCCGACGATGACCCTGTAAGCCTGCGCTTTCTCCATGCCGCACTGGCGGCGTCGTACGATGTCGTTGCCGTCGCCGACGGTGCTGCCACGCTCGCCGCAGCACACCAGTCTGCGTTCGATCTGCTGTTACTCGACCGCCGCATGCCGGATATAGGCGGCGCGGAATTGCTGACTGAGCTGCGCAAACGTGGCGTCGCCGCAGCAGCGATTGCGACCAGCGCCGAAATTGATGCGGCGATCTCGGCGCAATTGCGTGCAGCGGGATTTGCGGACATCGTGGAAAAACCTGTGACCGTGGAGCGATTGCTGCAAATCATCGGCAAGTACTTGCATGTTTCTGCAAGCCCGCCCGCAATCGCCGATATATCCGCAACACCTGTTTTGCTGAACGACCAGTCCGCTTTGGCGGCGGTTGGTGGCGACGTCGAATCGTTGCGCGCGTTGCGCGGCCTGCTGGCCCAGGAATTGGCGACGTTGGAAACGGAATTACAGGATGGCGATCCACTGACTCGACTGGAACGGCTAAGCGAGCGCCTGCATCGCCTACGCGCGTCCTGCGGATTCTGCGGTGCGACCGTACTGGCTGCTGCCGCACAACGGCTGGAACGCGCCCTTCGTGCCGACACGACAGCGGCGCAAGGCGCACTGGCGGAATTTACCCACGCCTGCTGCGACACGGCTACGGCTCTGCGCAGCTAGGCAATCGGGACTTCGAACCGCGCTACCGGATTCGCCAATATTCCCCATGCACGCAAGCCACTGCCGCCGAGATGGTGCGCAATCAAGGCCCGCATCAGACGCCGCAAGGCAGTCAGATCCACCGCGTCCGGAGGAAAGTCCTGCATCAGCGCGAGCAAGGCGCTGCCGCGCAGCTTGAGGCCATCATCGGCACTGCGCCAAGGCACCGGACCGGTGTCGAGACGGTAAGCGTACAAGCCGTCCGGCGTGATCGCGTCGCCGCTTTCCGCTTCAGCTTCGAGCAGCAGACCGTATCCCAGGTGAGCCAGCAGATCACGCTCGAAGCGGCGCAAGGTCCACGCCGGCGGCTCGCCACGTGCCAGCCGCGCCAGCGTCTCGACATAGACTGCAAACACGTCGGATTGCGGATCGTCGCGCGCCATCAATCGCGCGACCAGTTCGTTGAGATACAGCGCGCATAACAAGGCTTCACCAACCAGACCCAAACCTGAGCCGGCGGCTTCAATCCCGGTCAGGGTAGCCAGCTCGCCACGTCCGCTCCAGCTCAGGTACACCGGCGTCAGCGGCTGCAGCAGGGCGCGCGGCGTGCGCGTGCGCTCGCGCCGGACACCCCGGGCGACAAGGCCGACGCGGCCGTGGTCGCGGCTCAGGACCTCGAGCAGCAACGAAGTTTCACGCCAGGCACGTGCATGAAGGATGTATCCCGGCTGCTGCTCGACACGCATCAGTCACCGTAGCCGAATCGCCGCAACGCGGCTTCGTCGTCGCCCCAGTTATTACGCACCTTGACCCACAGGCGCAAATCGACACGCCGCTCGAATACCTGCTCCATCGCCCGCCGCGCAACGCTGCCGATGACCTTGAGCTGAGCTCCACCAGCACCGATCACGATGGCCTTCTGTCCTTCGCGTTCCACCCAGATCGTGGCCACGATTTCGGTGCGACGATCGCCGTCGCGGAATTCGTCGATCTCGACAGTTGCCGCGTAGGGCAACTCCTGGCCAAGACGCAACATGACCTGTTCTCGCACCAGTTCCGCGGCCAGAAAACGCTCGCTACGATCGGTGAGCTCATCCACTGCAAAGATCGCCGGCGCGACTGGCAGTCGCTGCATGATTCCCGCTTCGAGTTCCGCCAGCCCATCGCGGCGGCGCGCGGATATGAGGTAAATGCCGTCGAAGGCATGCGTTTCGCACACTTTCGAAATGAATGGCAAAAGCTGCTTCTTATCTTTTTGCGCATCGACCTTGTTCAACGCCAGCAGCCGTGGCCGGTCGGATTTTTCCAGTGCCTCCCAGACCAGTTGGTCCTCGTCGCTCCAACGCCCGGCTTCGATCACTTGCACCGCGACATCGGCCTCTGCAATCGCCTGGCGCGCAGTACGGTTGAGCTGGCGATTGAGCGCGCGCGCACCGCCGCGATGCAAGCCCGGTGTATCCAGAAACAGGATCTGCCCTCGCGGCCGGGTCAGAATTCCCAATATGCGATGACGTGTCGTCTGCGGCTTGGGCCCGACGATGCTCAAGCGCGAGCCAATCAAGGCATTGAGCAGGGTCGATTTGCCGACATTCGGGCGCCCGACCAGCACGGCCGTGCCGCAACAATGGGTCTGCGACGTTGTGGAATCAGGCAGAGGGTTCGACATGATTCAATCGCATGAGTACCGGCGGGATGGCGGCAGCTGCCGCGCTTTGTTCGGCCGCACGACGGCTGCTGCCACAACCGTGCACACGCAGGTCGAGCGCCGCGATCAGGCAATCGACCTCAAACACCTTCGCATGATCTGCGCCGCTGGTAGCAACGAGTTCGTAGTTCGGCAACGCCAGTCCGCGCGCTTGCAGCATTTCCTGCAAGCGGGTCTTGGCATCCTTGTCGTCGGCATTTGCCGCGTCCGCGATACGCAAGTCAATGAGTTCGCGCACCTGGCGGCGACAGGCTTCCCAGCCGCCGTCGAGATAGATCGCTGCGATCAACGCTTCAAAGGCGTCGGCCAGGATCGAATCGCGCCGAAAACCGCCGCTCTTGAGTTCGCCCGGACCGAGCCGTAACTGGTCGCCAAGTTCCAGATCACGTGCAACGCCGGCCAGAGCCGGTTCGCTGACCAGACGTGAACGCAAGCGTGTCAACTCGCCTTCGTCGGCTTGCGGGAAGCGTTCGTAGAGCAGTTCGGCGACGAACAAGTTGACCAAGGCGTCACCGAAGAATTCCAGGCGCTCGTTATTGCGCGCGCCTACGCTACGATGGCTCAGCGCACGTTCGCGCAGGGTGTCATCGCGGAAAACGTAGGTGAGCTTTGCCAAATCAGTAAGTTGCGCCGTGCGACAAATCGACGGTTTTGTCGAAGTGAACCAGCAGGTCGATGTTGTAAATGAATGGAATATCCCTGTCGTAGGCAACCCGCAGACTGTGCTGCCCATTTGTCGTGATCAAATTAACGCTAGTCAATGGAACATCTTGTTCGTCCACGTACTGCACTTCGAAGACCAAGCTCAATTTGCGCCGAATTTCGTCGATCGACATGTCCTGAATACCCGACTCGGTCTGCAGCGACCTGATCGATTTGACGACGCCGAAGTATTCCGTATAGGTCGGGATCAATTTCATCGCCGCATAGGCGAAAAATCCCAAAACGCATAGAACGATCGCGAAGCCGATCAAGGTGATGCCTTTCTGCGTAGCGTGAGTGCGCATAGTCGCCCCTATTTGATCAGAGTACCGATACGTGAGAACTCGATGCCGCCATCCCAATTCATCCAGATCACGAAGGCCCGGCCGATCAGGTTCTGCTCCGGCACAAAGCCCCAATAGCGGCTGTCCTCGCTATTGTCGCGATTATCCCCCATTGCGAAATAGTGTCCAGCCGGCACCCGCCAAGTGCCTTCGCGACCGGGCATGAGCAGACTCGACTCCAGTATCTGGTGCTCGACACCGGGCAGCATTTCCTCGTGGATTTCCGCACCGGCCATACGCCGACCTTCGTCGCCCGAGCCCACGAACGGACCGATATCCGTCTGCGGGATCTCCTTGCCGTTCACGTACAGGATTTTGTTGCGATAGGTGATTTCGTCGCCTGGCAAGCCGATTACGCGCTTGATGTAATCGAGCCCTTCCTTCTTCGGATCGTGATCCGGATTGGGATAACGGAACACGAATACGTCGCCACGCCGCGGTTCGCCGACCGGCACAATCTTCGTACCCAGCACCGGCAGACGCAGGCCGTAGGCGAATTTGTTGACCAGGATGAAATCGCCGACCAGCAAGGTCGGCATCATCGATCCGGACGGAATCTTGAACGGCTCGGCAATGAACGAGCGGAACAGCAGCACAATCAGGATCACCGGGAAAAACGAGCGCGCGTATTCGACGATCAGCGGCTCGCGCAGCGCCTCATTGGCGCGTTGCTGGCGCTCGGATTCACTGCCCTCCGAGTGCTCAAGCGCACGCGCGCGTGACTGGCGTCCGCGTTGCAAAAACACGCGGTCGAGCAGCCAGATAATGCCGGTGACGGCCGTCAGTACAACCAGCAACAATGCAAAATCGAAATCCATCCGCGAGTTTCCTCTGACTGTTTACGGTTGATCGGGTGCGTCGATCCCGGCGCGGCTATTTATCCACCTGCAGTATGGCAAGGAAGGCTTCCTGTGGAATTTCCACACGACCGATCTGCTTCATGCGTTTCTTGCCTTCTTTCTGTTTTTCGAGCAACTTGCGCTTGCGCGTGGCGTCGCCGCCGTAACACTTGGCCAGCACATTCTTGCGCATCGCTTTCACCGTCGTGCGCCCAATGATCTGAGCGCCAACCGCAGCCTGGATCGCAACGTCGAACATCTGCCGCGGAATCAGTTCCTTCATGCGCTCGGTCAACTCGCGCCCGCGCCGATCGGCCTGTGCGCGATGCACGATCATGCTCAGCGCATCGACCCGATCGCCATTGATCAACACGTCGAGGCGGACGAAAGGCCCGGCCTGGAAGCGCTCGAAATGGTAATCCATCGAGGCATAGCCGCGCGACACCGATTTGAGTTTATCGAAGAAATCCATCACGACTTCAGCCAGCGGTAACTCGTAGCTGATCTGCACCTGGCTGGCCAGATAGTGGATCGACTTCTGTGATCCGCGCTTTTCCTCGCACAAGCTAATCACGTTACCGACATACGCCGGCGGCGTGAGGATATTGGCGACGATGATCGGTTCGCGCACTTCCTCGATGTAATTGGCGGCCGGCAGCTTGGCCGGATTGTCGAGCTGGATCGATACTGCCGTCGGTTTGCAGGATCTCGTAGACGACAGTCGGCGCGGTCGAGATGAGGTTGAGATCGTATTCGCGTTCCAGCCTCTCCTGCACAATCTCCATGTGCAACATGCCGAGGAAACCGCAGCGGAAACCAAAACCCATGGCTTCGGAACTTTCCGGCTCGAAATGCATGGCCGCGTCGTTGAGCTTGAGTTTTTCCAGCGCCTCGCGCAGCGCGGGATAATCCTCCGCAACCACCGGAAACAAGCCCGCGAATACGCGCGGCTGCATCTTCTGGAAGCCCGGCAGCGGCTGCGGTGCGGGCTTGGCCGCGAGCGTGAGCGTATCGCCCACCGGCGCGCCGTGCACATCCTTGATCGCCGCCGTTGACCCAGCCAACTTCGCCGGCGCGCAGCTCATCGCGGACCTTGCGTTTGGGCGTAAAAACGCCCACCTGATCGACTTCGTGCGCGCGCCCGGTCGACATCACCAGTAATCTTGTCGCGCGGCTTGATCTCGCCTTGCATGACGCGCACCAGCGACACCACACCGAGATAATTGTCGAACCAGGAATCGATGATCAGCGCCTGCAACCGATCGGTATCCCGCGGTTTCGGCGGCGGGATGCGCGCAACGATCGCTTCGAGCACATCCGGTACGTTCGCGCCGGTCTTGGCGCTGATCGCGATGGCCTCGTCGGCATGGATGCCGATCACCGCCTCGATTTCTGCCTTGACCTTTTCGATGTCGGCCGTCGGCAAGTCGATCTTGTTCAGGACCGGTACGACTTCCAGGCCCATCTCGACCGCGGTGTAGCAGTTGGCGACGGACTGAGCTTCCACGCCCTGAGCCGCGTCGACCACCAGCAGCGCGCCCTCGCAGGCGGCCAGCGAGCGGCTGACTTCGTAGGAAAAATCGACGTGCCCTGGCGTGTCGATGAAGTTGAGCTGATAAGTCTTGCCGTCGCGTGCCGTGTACGGCAACGACACGCTTTGCGCCTTGATCGTGATGCCACGCTCGCGCTCGATCGGATTGGAATCGAGCACCTGCGCTTCCATCTCGCGTGCTTCCAGCCCGCCGCATAACTGAATAATGCGATCGGCGAGCGTGGATTTGCCATGGTCGACATGGGCGATGATGGAAAAATTTCGGATCAGGTTCATGCGCTGCGCGGGACTCGAGGCGACCGCAAGACGCACAGTCGATGACAATGCGAGGGCGGCGGCAAAGCGGGCATTATCGCAGAAAGCCCGGCGCTGCGCCGTGTTGCGCACAAACGAAGGGGCCCGCACGGGCCCCTTGGCAGCATCGCTAATATCCGAGATCAGCCTTTGTCCTTGGCCTTCGGCACCGTGACCGCAACGAACTGGGTGGCGTCATCGCGCCGTACCAGCAGCATCAGCGAATCACCGGGTTTGACATCCTTGATCGAATTGTTGAACTCGAGCGCGGATTTCACCGGCTTGCGCCCGACCATCAACACGATATCGCCCGGTTGCAGCGGTGTGCGGCGCGCGGCGGCGCCCTTGATATCGGTGATGACGACACCTTGATCTTTCAATCCAAGCTGCGTGCGCTGATCGGCGTTCAAATCTTCGACGACAATTCCGAGCGGATTGGCCGATTTGGCTTCGCCACTGCCGCAGACTGGCCAGTTCGCCCTTGCTCTGCGGCAACTCGCCGACGGTCACTGGTACCGTCAGGGTCTTGCCGTCGCGGAACAGCTTCACCTCCGCCCGGGTTCCCGGCTTGGTATTGCCGACCAGCAGTGGCAGATCTGTCGACTGGTCGATTTCGTGACCATCGAAGGCCAGGATCACGTCCTGAACCTGCACCCCGGCCTTGTCGGCACCGCTGCCTGGCGTAATCTGCGCAACCAGCGCGCCGCCCGGACTCGGCAACCCCAGGGTCTGTGCCATGGCGCGATCCACGTTCTGGATCTGCACACCAAGCATGCCACGTGAGACGTGCCCGCTAGTCTTGAGCTGGTCGACCGTATTCATCGCCACGTTGATCGGAATGGCGAATGAGATACCGACCGAACTGCCGGTATTGCTGTATATCTGCGAATTGATGCCGATCACCTGACCGTCCAGATTGAACAGCGGACCGCCGGAATTGCCTCGATTGATCGGCACATCGGTCTGGATGAACGGCACATACTGCTCGCTGCCATCCGGCGTGCTGCGTCCGACGTAGCTGATGATGCCGTGGGTCACCGAGTGATCGAAATTGAACGGCGAACCGATCGCGACGACCCACTGGCCCGGTTTGAGCTTGCTGGAATCGCCGAGTGTCACCGTCGGCAGACCGGTGGCATTGACCTTGAGCAAGGCGATATCGGACTGGGTATCCGTACCGATGACTTTTGCGTCGAGTTCGCGCCGGTCGGACAAACGCACGGTCACCTGATCGGCACCTTCGACAACATGGTTGTTGGTCAGTATGTAGCCATCGCTGGAGATGATGAAGCCGGAACCCAGTGAGATGCGCGTACCGTCCATGCGCGGATGCCCGCCCTGGCTGCCAGGCCCGCCCGGACCGAAGAAGCGACGGAAGATTTCCGGCACATCCTGCGGATCGATATCGTTGTCCTGCGTGGTAGCGCTATCGCCATTGTGCGTGGCCTTCACGTTGACGACCGCCGGCCCGTTCTTCTCGACCAGTTGGGTGAAATCGGGCAACTCGGCGTAAACGCTCGCGGTCGCCAGAGACAGGGTTATAAAAAGCAGCATTCTGTGCAAAGTACTTTTGTACATGGGAGCGCACCTCATTCGGAATTCGGGTGGATAAATGGCTGTGATCGTTCGATCGCGCGGATCACGGGGAGTTCCACGACCGCCTGCGCCGCGCGGCGGCGCAAGAACACGCACTTCGTTGGGTCAATGCTGTTGCTGCGGCTGTTCCGGCTGGCTGGACGGGCCGCTCGACGGAGCAGGCACGCTGCTGATCTGCGGCGCACGCGCGGGCGTAGTCAGCAACACATACGGCGTGAGTTCGTTGACATTATCGGCACCCGCGTCGTAACGACGGCGCAGGTCGTAGCGCGACAGCGGAATTACACCGGTATCGAAACTCGCGGGCTGGGCGTAATCGAAATTCGTCAACGCCGGCAGCGGTGCGGTGGATAGACGATCAATCTGCGGTGCGGAAATCGGCACGGCCGGCACCGTGACGATGCTTGGCATCTCATCCATCGGATTTTGATTTTCGCCAGCCGGACGTGTCGTCACCAAAGCGGCGACTGCAACCACCGCAGCGATGGCACCGCCGCCGGCCCAACGCAGCAAGCCACTACTGCGGCGGCGAGCTGCGGGTTGGGAGGATTCTTGCGCAATGCGCAGCATCACGGTTTCGGAAAAATCCGCACGTACGCGTAATGGCAACATCGTCTGGCGATGCAATACGCCGCTGGCAAACTGGTAGCGAGACCAGGTTTGCACCGAGTCTGTGTCGGCGTCGAGCCGGCGCAGCAGGAAGCGCAATTCATCGCCGGACACAGCGCCGTCCATCAGTGCGGAGAGTTGTTCACGGAGTTGTTCGCTCATGAGTCGGATACCTTGGCGTCGGACAGCAACGGACGCAGTTTCTGGTCAATCGCGTCGCGCGCCCGGAAGATGCGGGAACGCACGGTGCCAATCGGACAATTCATCGTTGCAGCGATTTCCTCATAACTCAGGCCATCGACCTCGCGCAGGGTAATTGCGATCTTCAGGTCTTCCGGCAACTGTTCGACCGTGTCGAATACGGTTTGTTCAATTTCCTGGCGCATCAGTTCGTGTTCCGGCGTAGCGCGATCCTTCAGACGTGCGCCGCCGTCGAGTTGCACCGCATCGTCGACGGAAACATCATCGGTCGGCGGGCGGCGGCCCTGCGACACGAGATAATTCTTGGCGGTGTTGGTCGCGATCTTGTACATCCACGTATAAAACTGGCTGTCGCCACGAAAAGCGGCAATGGCGCGATACGCACGGATGAACGCTTCCTGCGCCACATCCTGGCATTCGCTCCAGTCGGAGACGTAACGCGAAATCACTCCGATCACCTTGTGCTGGTACTTGCGCACGAGCAGATCGAAAGCGCGTTTTTCTCCTTGCTGCACCCTTTCAACCAGGGCGCGATCCACGTCTTGCTCATCCATCCAGGCTGCACTCCGTTCGCTGGCGGCCCGGTCAATCCGTGAAGTAGACCGAGGCTGCCGCCAATAGTTCAATTATCGTTAGCGCAGCGCCTGTGGCGCCGCATGTCATGCCGCCGGGTCGGCTGCCGGCACACCGTGAAACAGACGCTCGCGCTCTGCCAGAAGATTCTCGAAACCTGCTGCCGGCAATGGCCGGCAAAACAGATAGCCCTGCAATTCCTCGCAACCTTCTGTACGCAGGAAATCCAGATGCTCCTCGATTTCGACGCCCTCGGCGACCACCGCGCGATTGAGATTGTGCGCCATGCTGATGGTCGCGCGCACAATGGCTTCGTCATCGGGATCCACGCCGATGTTGCGCACGAAGGTCTGGTCGATCTTGATGCGGTCGGCGGGAAAACGCTTGATGTAATCGAGCGATGACTGTCCGGTGCCGAAATCGTCGATCGATATCTTGCAGCCCAGGTCACGCAGGCCTTGCAGCGTTTCCAGCAGGTTCGGAATCGATTTCACACTGATGCTCTCGGTTACTTCCAGATCCAGCAGATTGGCTTCCAGACCGGTGTCACGCAGCACCTCCGCGACGACCTGCACCAGGTTCGGCTGACGCAATTGCAGTGCGGACATATTGACGCCGACGCGCAAATTCAAGCCGAAACGTGTCTGCCAGCGACGGGCATCCGCGCAGGCGGTGCGCATGACCCATTCGCCGATCGGGATGATCAAGCCGTTTTCTTCGGCCAGCGGAATGAAGAATCCGGGGCTGATCATGCCCAGTTCCGGGTGCTCCCAACGAATCAGCGCCTCCATGCCGGAGATGTCCTCGCTTTCGGCTTCGACCTGGGGCTGATAGAAGACGCGCAACTCGCCGTTCTTTTCCGCCATGCGCAACTTGGCTTCCAGCGCCAGGCGCTGCTGATGCGATTCTTCAGGTACCGCGACGTAGGCCTGGAAATTGTTGCGACCCATGCCCTTGGCGCTGTACATCGCGACATCGGCATGTTTGAGCAGACGCTCGGCGCTGGTGGCGTCGTCCGGATAGAAACTCACACCGATGCTGGCGGTGATATGCAATTCGGCGCCGTCGCCCAGAGTCAGGGGCACTTCCATCACGCGTACGATTTTCTCGGCGATGCGCATCACGTCATCGCGCTGGATGATGTGGCGCAGGATCATGGTGAATTCATCGCCTGCATAGCGGGCCACAGTGTCGGATGCACGCACACTGGCGCGCAAACGCGCGGATACCGCAATCAGCACCTGATCGCCGACGCTGTGGCCGAGCGAATCGTTGATGTTCTTGAAGCGGTCCAGATCGACGAACAACACCGCGAACATCTCGCCTGTACGATGCGCTTCCTTGATCGTGGTTTCCAGACGATCGTTGAACAACAGCCGGTTCGGCAGGCCAGTCAGGGCATCCTGAAGACCCTTGGCTCGCCCCTGCTCACGCGCGCGACGCAGTTCCAGATCCAGCGCCAGGCGTGCGGCGATCACACGCAGCGTATCGATCACGAGCGTACCCGCCGGCAACGCCGCGCGGCGCGCAAGCATCATCGCCCCCAAGGTATTTTTTCGCTCATCGCACAGCGGCAGACCGATGAAGGTTTCGAAGTGGAAGAATGCCAGGAACTGGTCGTGTTCCACCGTGCTCCAGGCTTGCTCGCCATGAATCACGGCGTCGCCGCCGAGCAGGCGTTTGAGTGTTGGCTGCCTCAAGGGATCCGGCGCTTCCGGTGGCAGGCTAGCGCGATGAAAAGTCAGCAAGGGTTGCGCGTCGCCACTGTCTTCCGGTCGTGCCGACACCAGCATCACAAAATCGAGCTCGAGCCAGTCGCAGAGCAGTTTGACTACCCGGCTCAGACCCTCGTCGCCGCCACCGAATTCCGCTGCCGTGGCCACCAGCTTGAGCGCAGCCTGGTAGCGCGCGCTATCCGCCGGCTCGCGGAAGGTGGTCACATGCACGAGCTGGCCTTGCTGCACCGCCAGACGCATCTGCGCATCGACCACGTACGAACCGCCATCGCCACGTGGCTTGCGGCAGCGGTAGCGCACGCTGCCTTCGCGAGCGAGCTGGGCCAGCAACGTGGCACGCTGCTCACGATTGTGGTTCAGATCCAGCGAATCCAGCGGTTGCCCGATCACCTGCGTTCGCGAATAGCCGGAACGCTGCTCGAACGTTGCGTTCGCATCCACGATGCTGCCACTTTTCGGATCGGAAACGACGATTTCATCGAGATTGCCGTCGAACGCGAACTGATAGCGGTCGACCGACACTACGCCGCCGCTACCGGACGATTGCGCGCTCAGCACGCCGCGCACGCGCGCCAACGCTTCGCTGGCATCGACCGGGCTGCGTATCCACTCGACGACGCCGGGTGGCGTCCGGTTCCAGTCCCATTCGCGCAATGCCGAATCCGCAGCGGCAATGCCGATCACCGGAACCTTGGCGAGACGCGGATCGCCCTTGAGCTGGGTGCAGAAGGCGACTGCTTCCTGCGCCGCACCGGCAAATTCCATGACCACCACGTCGATCTGCGGATCCTGTTCCAGGAACGACAACGCCTGCGGCAAATCCTTGGCGGTGTACACCGCATCGAAATTCTGCGCGTCCAGCGTGTCGAACAGCACGCGGCGGTCATCACGTTGCGTGGTGACGATCAGGACCGAACCATGCCCGATTTCTTCACTCGCCATCAGGTCACCCAGCGTCCGTCGCGCAGGCGCGGCCTACCGCTGCCGGACGGCTGATGCGTAATGCGTTCGACCAGGACATCCAGACCTTCGGGCAGATGCACTTCTTCGCCCACAAACACTACCTTGCGGCCATTGCCTGAGCGGATGCGCGAAATCTGCCGCAACAGACCGATGTTCGGCGCGCGCAAATGCTCGGAATATTCGGTAAACAGGTATACGCCAAACTGCATGCTTTGCAGGATATAGCGCAGCGCGTCAGTCACGCGTTTCGAGCCTGGCACGCGCAAGTCGCGCTCGCGCAGGCTGGTGATGCCGGCGTCCTCCTGCCAGTAATAGACCGACTGTCCCGTGCGCAGCGCGAGCAGACGAAATTGCGCAAGCACGTCCGCCGTGTTCGCCGTCTCGATCGCAATCAGGTTCTGCGGCGACTGCACGATGCGGTCGAACAGCTTGGGGGTGACAAAAACTTCGGCGACGTCGTTGGCCACGTTGTTGGTTGTATCCCGTTGTTCGCTAGCCAATTGTCCCGCCGGATTGACCGCAGGCGCGGAATGCGCGGATTATAGCCGTCCTCGCATCAACCCGCTTGAGGCCACCATGTTCGAAGGACTGCGTTTTTCCCACTGGAAGGCCGATACCGATGCGGACGGCATCGTCGTGCTGACGCTCGATCGCGCCGGCGCTTCGGTCAATGCCATCAACCGCGAAGTGCTGGACGAGCTGGCGCAGATCGTCGAACGCCTGTCGTTCGAGCCGCCCAAAGGCGTCGTGATCCAGTCCGGCAAGACATCGGGCTTTATTGCCGGGGCCGACATCCACGAATTCGAAAGTTTCGAGAACCAGCCCGGCGGCGTCCTCGCCAGTATCGAATACGGCCAGCGCGTGTACCAGAGCCTGGCGCGCCTGCGCTGCCCGACCGTGGCTGCCATCCATGGATTCTGCATGGGCGGCGGCACGGAACTGTCGCTGGCTTGCCGCTACCGCGTCGCCACGCGCGATCCGGACACCAAGATCGGCTTTCCCGAAGTCATGCTCGGTATCATTCCCGGCTGGGGTGGCACCGCGCGCTTGCCACGGCTGATCGGTGCGCCGGAAGCGCTGCCGCTGATGCTGACGGGCCGGAACCTGAGTGCGGAACAGGCGAAGTCGCTTGGCATGGTCGATGCCCTGAGCACGCCGGAATTGCTGCTGGAAACCGCCAAGGAACAACTCCGTCATCCGCATGCACGGCCGTTCGTGCAACGCGCAAAAGCGTGGGCGACGAATATCTGGCCAGTACGGCAAATCCTGGCGCCGATCATGCGCAAACAGACGGCAGCCAAGGTGCGACCGGATCAATACCCCGCCCCATTCGCCCTGATCGAAGTCTGGCGCCGCGGCGGATCGAACATCAACCAGCGCCTGAAGATTGAGGCCCGTGCCGTTGCCAAACTGGCGCAGACGTCGGCCTGCCGCAACCTGGTCCGCGTATATTTTTTGCAGGAACGGCTGAAGAGCCTTGGCGCCGGCAGCGATGCCGCGATCAAGAACGTGCACGTAATCGGCGCGGGCGTCATGGGCGGCGACATTGCCGCGTGGTGCGCCTTGCGCGGCTTCGACGTGACCTTGCAGGATCGCGAGATGAAATTCATCCAGCCCGCGCTCGACCGCGCGCAGGATCTGTTCACCAAACGCCTGAAGACACCCGACCGCATCGCTCCGGTCGCCGCAAAACTGAAAGCCGACGTCGATGGCAAAGGCATCGCCGATGCGGATCTCGTGATCGAGGCGATCTTCGAGAACCTGGAAGCCAAACAGGACTTGTACCGCAAGACCGAACCGGGCATGAAGCCGACCGCCTTGCTGGCGACGAATACCTCGAGCATTCCGCTCAATGAATTGCGCGAGGCGGTGAACTCACCGGCGCGCTTTCTCGGCCTGCACTATTTCAATCCGGTCGCGCAGATGCCGCTGGTCGAAATCGTTCGTCAGGACAAGCTCGATCCGGCCAACGAAAAACGTGCGCTCGCATTCAGCAAGACCATCGGCAAACTGCCGGTACCGGTCAAGGGTACGCCGGGTTTCCTGGTCAATCGCATCCTGATGCCCTACCTGCTCGAAGCGCTGCGCATTTACAAGGAAGGCGTGCCGGGTCCCGTGCTCGACAAGGCGGCAAAAAAGTTCGGCATGCCGATGGGACCCATCGAACTCGCCGATACCGTGGGCCTGGACGTCTGTGCTTCGGTCGGCAAGGAAGTCGGTGAATTCCTGGGTCTGGAAATCCCGGATGGCCTTGATGAGTTGATCACCGCCGGCAAACGCGGCAAGAAGACCGGCGAAGGTTTATACAAATGGGAAAATGGGAAACCCGTGAAGCCCGAAGTCGATCCGAACTATCAAGCGCCGGCCGATATCACCGATCGGATGATCCTGCCGATGCTCAACGAAGCCGTGGCCTGCCTGCACGACGGCGTGGTCGATGATCCCGACCTGCTGCGATGCCGGCGTGATCTTCGGCACCGGCTTCGCGCCGTTCCGCGGCGGCCCGATTACCTACATCCGCAGCGAAGGCGCGGACAAGATCAAGGCACAGCTTGAAGCGCTGGCGGGAAAATATGGCAAGCGGTTTGCGCCGAAGGCGGGATGGGATAGCGCCTCACTGCGCAACGCCTAATCGTCCTCGAACCGCTGCGAGCCAAACGGTTTTGCCGCTTTCGCCATCGGCCTGATCCCACTCGCCACGCCCTGCCACACCGCCAGCGCGTCGCGCGTGGCAGCCACATCGTGCACGCGCACGATCATCGCGCCTTTCTGCACTGCGATCAGTGCCGCTGCGGCCGAACCAGCGGCGCGCTGATCAACGTCACGCCCGGTAAGTTTGCCGATCATGGATTTGCGCGACAGTCCGGCCATCAATGGAACACCGAGTGAGGCAAATTGATCGAGCGAGCGCAGCAGTGCTAGGTTGTGTTCCAGCGTCTTGCCGAAGCCGAATCCGGGGTCAACGACGATGCGCCTCTTGTCGATGCCGGACATCTCACAGGCAAAGATGCGCTCGGCCAGAAACCGGCGCACATCGGAAACGACGTCGTCGTAGCAGGGATTTTCCTGCATCGTGCGCGGCTCGCCGAGCATGTGCATCAGACACAGCGGAACTTTCAACTCGGCGGCGGCATCGAGCGCACCTTCCCGGCGCAATGCGTAGACGTCATTGATCAGGCCCGCACCGGCGGCAATTGCTGCGCGCATGACTTCGGGCTTCGATGTGTCGATCCAGATCGGCAGCTTGCATTCGCGTGCGAGGTGCCCGATGACTGGAATTACACGACGCAATTCTTCCTCGACCGAAACGTCATCCGCGCCGGGACGCGTGGATTCGCCGCCGATATCCAGCGCGTCTGCGCCTTCCTCGACCAGTCGCAACCCGTGCGCGATCGCTGCTTCCGGCGACGACAAACCATCGCCGGAAAACGAATCCGGGGTGACATTGACGATGCCGGCGATGCGCGGGCGGTCCAGCACCAGCATGCGGCCGGCGCAGTCGAGCGTAGGTGTGAGGTCAAACATCATGCAGACCCATGAATGATCATGGCGTCGGTTCGATGCGCGCCACGGCAGGCACACCCGCGCGCAGCACATTGCGGCGTTGAGGCTCGGAGAGGAAGGAAGGTTTGGTGGACATGGCGGCTGGCGGGAATCATACCGTCCTCCATCCCCACAAAAGAATCAAAAAGCAAAAAACGCCGAGATACTTTTCCCTTCCGCTGCCCGCAGAGAAAGGGAGATTGCTCAGTGTTGAGTCGCGGTTCCGCCGATCGGCGCCGCCGGCTTGCCTACTACACCCGGCGTGCCGCCAGTGCTGGTATCCGCGGACTTTTGCCAGTCCTTCGGTGGCCCCGGCGTGCGGCCTTCCATGATCGCGCCGATCTGTTCGGCGTCGATGGTTTCGTATTGCAGCAATGCGTCGGCCATCACATGCAGCTTGTCGATATTCGCGGTGAGCAGATCGCGAGCGCGGTGGTATGCGTTGTCGATCACGGCACGCACGACGCCGTCGATCTTGCGCGCGGTTTCCTCGGACACATGCTTGTGCTGCGTCACCGAGCGGCCCAGGAAAACTTCGTCCTCTTCTTCGGTATACGTCATCGGACCCAGTTCGTGCGACAGACCGTACTTGGTAACCATGTCACGCGCCAAGCTGGTCGCACGCTGGATATCGTTCGAGGCACCCGTCGTCACCTTGTCGTCGCCGAAGATCAATTCCTCGGCCACGCGTCCGCCGTACAGACTGGCGAGCCGGCTTTCGAGGAAGGTCTTGCTGTGGCTGTAACGATCCGTCTCTGGCAGGAACAAGGTGACGCCCAGCGCACGCCCTCGCGGTATAATTGTGACTTTGTGTACAGGGTCGTGGTCCGGCACCAGGCGGCCGATGATGGCGTGGCCGGCTTCGTGATAGGCGGTGAGCTTCTTCTCGTCCTCGCTCATCAGCATCGAGCGACGCTCGCTGCCCATCATGATCTTGTCCTTGGCGCGCTCGAAGTGATCCATCGTGACATCGCGTGAATTGTTGCGCGCGGCGAACAGCGCCGCTTCGTTGACCAGGTTGGCGAGATCGGCACCGGAGAATCCCGGACAACCACGCGCGATCACGGTCGCATTCACATCGGCGGCGACCGGCACCTTGCGCATATGCACTTTCAGGATCTGTTCGCGGCCGCGCAGATCAGGCAATGGCACAACGACTTGCCGATCGAAACGACCCGGTCGCAGCAATGCCGGATCGAGCACATCGGGGCGGTTGGTCGCGGCAATGACGATGATGCCTTCGTTGCCCTCAAAACCGTCCATCTCGACCAGTAACTGGTTCAAGGTCTGCTCGCGTTCGTCGTGACCGCCGCCCAAGCCGGCGCCGCGATGACGGCCGACCGCATCGATTTCGTCGATGAAGATGATGCATGGCGCATGCTTCTTCGCCTGGTCGAACATGTCACGCACGCGCGAGGCGCCGACGCCGACGAACATCTCGACGAAATCCGAACCGGAAATTGTGAAAAAGGGTACTTTTGCCTCACCGGCGATGGCCTTGGCAAGCAGGGTCTTGCCAGTGCCGGGCGAACCGATCATCAGCACGCCGCGCGGAATGCGGCCACCCAGTTTCTGGAACTTCGACGGATCGCGCAGGAACTCGACCAGCTCGCTGACCTCGTCCTTGGCTTCGTCGCAACCGGCGACATCGGCGAACGTGATCTTGACCTGATCCTCGCCCTGCAAGCGCGCGCGCGAACGTCCGAACGACATCGCCCCGCGGCCACCCGCGCCGGCCTGCATCTGGCGCATGAAATAGAACAACACACCGATGAAGAGCAGGAATGGTACCCAGTCGAGCAGGATGCGCCACAGGGCATTGCTGTTGTCGGCCGGCTCCTGACGCACTTCGACGCCATGCGAGCGCAGGGTCGGAATCATCTGGCTGTCGTCAAGCGGTGCAACGGTCTGCAAGGCACTGCCATCCTTGCGCTTGCCGGCAATGGTCGACGGGATAGTCGCGCTGATGCTCACCTGCGACACGGCGTTGTTTTCCACCTGCTGCATGAAGTCCGAGTAGGAAATATCCGTCGGACTGGTGGCGCGCGGATTGAAACTCTGGAACACCGCGATCAGGACGACCGCGATCACAATCCAGAGCAGCAGGTTCTTGGCCATATCGTTCATTGCATCATTACCTATTCAACTCAACGTTTACCTGGTGCCAATGACTCATGCTTGTCGATCAAGCGCTTACCCGTGGCCAGCGCGTAAACTTCGGCGCTGCGCGCGCGCGAAGCCTTCGGTTTGCGCATGCTGACGCGCTCGTACTCCGTGCGCAAGCCTTTTACATAGTGATCGAAACCCACACCCTGAAACAATTTGACCAGAAACGCGCCGCCGGGTTTCAGATGCGTCGCCGCAAATTCCTGTGCCAATTCAGCCAGATACATCATCCGCGCCTGATCGGCAACATTCACACCACTGATATTGGGCGCCATATCCGACAGCACAAGGTCGACAGCCGCACCATTCAGCATCGCATCGAGTCGCTGAACGACAGCTTCCTCGCGGAAATCGCCCTCGATGAACTCCACTCCGCCGATGCCCTGCATCGGCAAAATATCCAGCGCCACGATGCGACCGTTGTCACGCAGGCGCTCGCGCACCATCTGCGACCAGCCACCGGGCGCCGCGCCCAGGTCCACCACGACCATGCCCGGCTTGAGCAATTGATCGCGCTGCAGCAGTTCCTCCAGCTTGAACACCGCGCGCGACCGCCAGCCTTCGCTCTGCGCACGCTTGACGAACGGGTCGCTGAAATGTTCCTTGAGCCAGCGCGCGCTGGATTTGCTGCGAGGCACGGCGTTCAGTCGTAAAATGAATGCTGCATGGCGGCATGATACCCTTTAGTACTTCGAAATACCGTGAATCGCCCAATTCCGATGAGCCTGAAACCTACCCAGAAACGCTATCTGCGCGGCCTCGCCCACGCCCTGAATGCAGTCGTGCAGACCGGCAACAAAGGCGTGACGCCGGCCTTGCTCAACGAATTGTCGATTGCACTGGATCACCACGAACTGGTCAAGGTGAAACTCGGCAGCGACGATCGCGGAGAGCGCGCTGCCCAGATTGCGGCCCTGCTCGAAGCCAGTGGCGCCGAACTGGTGCAAAGCATTGGCAAGGTTGCGTCCTTCTACCGGCGCAACGCCGAGCAACCGAAGCTCGCCCTGCCCAAGTGATTTCGTGAAATGTGCGATCAAGGATGATCGCTTCTTGACCCACGCAATCAAGGATGATTGCAAAGGTGACGAATGCAATTGACCGAACATCGCCACGAGCGTGAACTGTTCGTTCGACGCGCCGACGCCGTCAGCGTAGCCATCGTCGACCGTGTCTTCACCCGCAGCCTGATCGTCAACGCGCAACACGTCGTCGAGGATTTCCCCGTGCGCACGGTCGCCGAACTTGACGCGTCGGCCATCTCTGCCGTCGTCGCCTTGCAACCCGAAGTAGTCCTGCTCGGTACCGGCGCACGCGCCCTGTTTCCGTCGCAGGCCGTACTGGCAGAATTCCTCAAGCGTGGCATCGGGCTGGAAACGATGGATAACGCCGCTGCCGCACGCACCTTCAATGTACTGGTGGGCGAAGGCCGCAAGGCAGTCGGAATTTTCCTGCTGCCGGGCTAGGAAGACTCTGAACTTGTTCAGAGTCTCTGCGAGGCAGGATGCCTCGCCCGCAAATCGAACACGCAGGTGTTTGATTTGTCGAAGTCCAGTCCGGGCATGTACCGGACTGGACGCGTCTGAAAAAGTCCAGGATGGACTTATTCAGACCATTATCAGCTAGCCGCTTCGGCATCGACCAGCGTGCGCAAGCGCTTGAGCGCCTCGCTCTGGATCTGGCGCACGCGTTCGCGCGTGAGTCCCAATTCGGCGGCGATTTCCGCCAACGTCTGCACACCGAGATCGTTTAAACCATAGCGGCGTTCGAGCACGAATCGCTGACGTGCCGGCAGGCGTGCAATCCACGCCGCAATGCGATTGCTGGATGCGTCTTCGATTGCGGCCGGCGAGGCATCGACGACGAGTTGTTCGATCAACGCCCGATCATCGCCATCCGACACCGGCGCATCCAGCGAGCTGATGCGCTCGGTCACACAGAAAAGTTCGGCGACATCGCTGGTCGGCTTGCCGACGGCTTGCGCCAATTCTTCGATGCTCGGCAGGCGCCCACGCTCAGCCGTGAACTGGCGCCGCGCGCGCAGCACCTGGGCGAATTCACGCAACACATGCACCGGCACACGCACGGTACGGCCCTGATGCATCAACGCATGCTGTACCGACTGACGGATCCACCACATGGCGTAAGTGGAAAAGCGCAGACGGCGCTCCGGGTCGAATTTCTCCACCGCGCGCATCAAGCCGAGATTGCCTTCCTCGATCAGGTCGAGCAAGGGCACGCCGCGGCCGACATAGCCGCGTGCCACGGTGGCAACCAGACGCAGGTTGGCCTCGATCATCTGCCGCCGTGCTTCACCATCGCCTGTCATCACGCGCTGCGCCAGTCGTTGTTCGTCGGCGGCATCGAGCAAGGGAATCAGACTAATCTCGCTCAGATAGGCGCTGGTGGAATTGCGCGCCTCCTCGTCCTGCGGTTCGACCGCATCGGCCAGTTCGAGCAGTTCGGCAGAGTCGAGTTCCTCGTCCGGAGCGGGCGCATTCATGCACAAAGGATACTCCGTTGCCGCAACAATCTTCGTCAGCGCACCGGCAGATAGTCGATCGGATTTGCCGGCTTGCCGTTTTTGCGGATTTCGAAATGCAGTTCGTCGCGCGAGCTGGCGGTCGATCCCATCTCGGCGATCTGCTGGCCCGCCTTGACGTGCTCGCCTTCGTGCACGAGACGCTTGCGATTATGGCCGTAGGCGGAAAGATAACTGGCGTTGTGCTTGATGATGATCAGTTCGCCGTAGCCGATCAGGCCATTGCCGCTGTAAACGACTTCGCCATCGGCCGCGGCCACGATCGGATCACCCGGCTTGCCGGCGATATCGATGCCTTGGCGAGTTTGATCGCCGCCGACGAAGGTAGCGATGATCTTGCCGTCGCAGGGCCAGCGCCAGCTGACGCCGCCGGCGTTCAATTCCGCTGTGTCGCCAGCCGGTTTCGATGCCGCGGGCGGCGGTTCGACGGTTGCCGGTTTCGACGTCACGACGGCGGGTGGAATAGCCGCGGGAGCAGACATCGCTGGTGGAGAGGGAGACGCGGCAACCTGCGGTGGCGGCGTTGCGGGTGGCATCGTGCTCACGAGCGGCGTTTCAGGTACCGGTTGAAACCCGACCTGCGCGGCCGCTGCTTTCGCCGGCGGCGCGGCATTTTCCACTTGTGGATTTTGCCGAGTCACAGGCGCTGGATGCTCGGCCAGCGCCTGTGTTGTCGCCTGCCCCGCTACCGGTGCGGCCGGAATGGGCACGGTCGCGGGGGCAGTCAAACGCAATTCCTGTCCGGCGTAGATGCGGTACGGCGACGCAATGCCGTTCCATGCCGCCAGATCGCGGTAATCCATGCCGTGGTTGAAGGCGATGGCGTACAAGGTGTCGCCGCGTTGCACACGGTAGCTTCCGCTGGCAGGTGTGGCATGCGCTGTGGCTGCGCCGGACGCCGGCGGAGTACCCGAATCGATCGACAGATCCACCACCGGCGCCGGCGGACCCGATGCGCAGCCGGCCAGCAATATCATCGCGATCAAAGCGAGCGCAATCAAAGCCGGCGCGATCAACCCCGGCTTGGCCAGACTCAGGACACGATGTCGATATGACAGAATATATCCTTTCATGGCAATAGTTTAATGCACAAATCTCAAGTAAACCACGAGTAACACGATCAGCCCCAGCACACCCCACCCAATCCATTCGATCCAGCGATGGATAGCGTGTTCGGCGCGTTCGCCGCCTAAGCGAATCAGGCCCGCGATCAGAAACACGCGCTTGCCTCGGCCGATGGCAATGCCGCCAAGAAATGGCAGGATTGGCACGCCGACCATGCCGCACGCCCAACTGGCCACCTTCATCGGGATCGGCACGAAACCGGCCGCAACCAGCAGCCAGAATGCCTTCCACGGATGCTGCGTTGCGTCCCTGCCGATCTGTTGCGCCAAGTCATCCAGATGTTGCATCCAGCCCAGATCCACAAGCAGCGGACGCATCAAATCGAAGGCGTAATGGCCCAGGGCATAACCAACCAGCGAGCCGACCAGCGAACACGACAGGCTGAGCGCTGCATAGCGCGCCCAATACAGCGGCTTGGCCAGTGTCATTGGTGCCAGCATGATTTCCGGCGCTACCGGAAAAATGAAGGCTTCGACGAAGCTCAAACCAGCCAGATACCAAGTCGCTCGAGGCTTTGCTGCCCAGCGCAAGGCGAATTCGTATAGTGGCTTGAACAGGCGCATCAGACCGGCACAGAAATCTGGTTATCGACAAGCATTGGCTTAAAAAGTCGCATCAGCCCAGGCCGCCGAGCAGTGGCACGAAACTGACCGCGCCCAGGGATTGCGCCACCCAGCCGGTTTCACCGCGCTGGTAACGCAGCAATTGCTGCATTCCTGGCGGTCCGACCGGCGCCACCAGCACGCCATCCGGCGCCAGTTGTTCGAACAGCGCGGCGTCGACAACCTCACCGGCAGCGGTGAGAATTATCGCGTCGAACGGGGCGTGCTCGGACCAACCGAGTTTGCCGTCGTCGTGCCGGGAACGGATGTTTTCTGCGCCGAGCTTGCGAAAACGCCGACGCGCATCGCGCAGCAGTTCTTCGATACGTTCGACCGTGTATACCGTTCCAGTCAACGCCGCCAGCACGGCCGCCTGATAACCGGACCCGGTGCCGATCTCGAGCACTTTTGCCGGAATTTTCGACTGGATCAGGGCCTCGGTCATGCGCGCCACCACCCAGGGCTGCGAGATGGTCTGGCCCTGCCCGATCGGCAGCGCCGTGTCCTCGTAAGCGCGCGAGGCCAGCGCTTCCTCGACAAACAAATGCCGCGGCAAGCGACGGATCACGTCGAGTACGCGGCGATCGGTAATGCCTTCGGCCTTCAGCCGGTCGATAAGGCGATCGCGGGCGCGCTGCGACGTCATGCCGAGACCGCGCGCCTCGGGCGTAGGCCGGGAAAACACGTTCATGCAACCGTACCAAGTTCGAGCGACAACGAACCCACCCAGCCACTGACTTTTTCAAGTGCTTGATAGCGAGTCAGATCGACCTGGATCGGCGTGATCGAGATATAGCCATCGCGCACCGCACGAAAATCGGTGCCCGGGCCGTCGTCCTCGGCCTCGCCTGCCGGGCCGATCCAGTAGATCGGCCGGCCGCGTGGATCCAGTTCGCGCACGCAGGGCGCCGAACGATGACGGCGTCCGAGCCTGGTCACCGCGAATCCACGCATCTCGGCCCAGGGCCGATCCGGCACGTTGACGTTGAGAATGGTGTCGGCGGGCAGCGGATCCACCAGCAGGCGTTGCATGATTGCCAACGCCGCCTGCGCGGCGCTGTGGAAATGTTCGCCTTTGTGATCTTTTGCCGCCAGCGACACGGCGATCGCCGGCAAGCCGAGGAAACGGCCTTCCATCGCTGCGGAAACCGTCCCCGAATAAATCACGTCGTCGCCAAGATTGGCGGAATTGTTGATGCCGGAGACGACGATGTCGGGCTCGACATCGAGCAAACCGGCCAATGCCAGATGCACGCAGTCGGTTGGTGTGCCGGTAACGCGATAGCGGCCGTCGTCCAGGCGTGTGACCCGGATCGGTTGATCCAAGGTCAGCGAATTGCTCGCGCCGGAGCGGTCGCGATCCGGTGCCACGACGATGACTTCGCCAACCACGGACAGTCGCTGCGCAAGTATCTTGATGCCGGGTGCGTCCACCCCATCGTCGTTGCTGACCAGTACGCGCATGCGGATTCTTGTTGTGCGAGGGGATGAATCGAACTGTCGATTGTACTAGAGCGGTGCCCCGAACTGAACGCGCGCGCGGCTCTGCTAAGCTGCGCGCGTCATGTCACGGCAGCAAAAACCCGCAATCAGCGATGAAGATTTGCGCCTGTTCGCGCAGGCGGTTGGACCGGTGCGCCCGATTGCGGGCGACCGCCACGTGATCGCGCGGCGGCATCCGCCGCCAGAGCCGAGGCAATCGCAGCTCGATGAAGCGCGGGTGAGTACCGAACTCTTGCACAGCGTTATCGATCCGGGCTTGATCGAGGTTGGTGAGGAGTTGAGTTATCTCAAATCCGGACTGTCGTCGCGATTGCTGCAGAAGCTCAAGCGCGGGCAATTCAGCATTGCCGACGAAATCGATCTGCATCAGATGACCGTTGACGTTGCGCGTGCGGCGGTCAAGCAATTCCTCGATACGAACCGCCGGGCCGATCGTCTGTGCATCAAGATCATCCATGGCAAGGGACTGCGCTCGCGAGCGCAGGGGCCGGTACTCAAACGTCTGGTCGATGGCTTGCTGCGTCAGCGCAGCGACGTGCTTGCCTTCGCTTCGGCCAAACCGGCCGAAGGCGGCACCGGCGCCGTGATCGTCCTGCTGCGGCATGGGTGAATCTGCGCCGGATCAAAGCGCTGAAGTCGGGACATTCCAGTCGCAGATTTCTCTCAATAAAACAGTTGCATAGGTGCCTGAGTTCAGGTGGAACCCCAGTTCCAGATCGGTCTGCGACAACCATTTCCACGCGAGGTCGCGCGGCCGCAACGTCAGTGCCCGGCGTTCCTGCCGCAAGCCATTGGCCGCCAGTCCTGCGGCCAGCGCGGAATCCTGCGCGGCGACGTTGCGCTCCAACTCGGCGACACTTCCACTGGATCGCAATTCACCTTCGCCCCAGAGCGGCCCGGTCAGATCGATATCGCCGCTAGCCTGGCGCGCGATCAGTTCGGGCGTGATCGTTTCCGGACCGAAAATGCTGTGGCTGCCGGCGAGCATCCAGACTTCGCCGTCCAGCGACCGGTTCCAGTCGCCGCGGTCGACACGCGCGGCGAGCACACCATTGAACAGGTACGAACGCGCTGCCGACAGCAGCAACGAACGCTCATGACGTTGGACCGTTTCCCGCGAACATCGCCAAGCGCACGGTCGACATTGTCGCCGCCACGACCGAAGCGCTGCTCGCCGAAATAATTCGGCACACCGGAATCGGCAATCGAATTCAATAGTCGATCCGCGGCTGCATGATCGCCGCGGACATCGCGCAGCACGACCCGGAAGAAATTACCCTTGAGCGCACCGCGCTTGAGCTTGCGGCTATGACGCGTAAATTCGATGGCCTTGAATTCAGGATGCGCGAGCGTCGTCCAGTCCGGATCGCGCCTACCCGGCAGATGCAATGAGAAAGTCTGGCGTGTAACCGCGTGACGATCCTTCATTCCGGCATAGCTCACCGCTTCCGCACCGACGCCGGCGAAGCGCGCGAGTTCCCCGGCAACCCAATCCGTATTTGCGCCACGCTTTTCCACGCGCAGGAATACATGCTCGCCGGCACCATCCGGCGCGAAGCCGAGATCTTCGTCGACGACAAAATCCTCAGGCGATGCGCGCAAGGTTCCGGTCAGCGGTGGGCCACCGTAGGCATACGGCAAACCGGAAGTTGCCATCAAAGCGGTACGAGCAGTGCAACGGCCAATGCGGCAATGCCTTCGCCGCGACCGGTAAACCCGAGCCTTTCGCTGGTCGTGGCCTTGACGCTGATCCGGTCGATGCCGCAACCGAGATCGCTGCCGAGGTTCGCGCGCATCGCCTGCGCGTGCGGCAGGATTTTCGGCAGCTCGCAAACGATGGTGACATCCGCATTGCCAAGTGCAAATCCGCGTTGCCGCATCAGACCCGCGCAGTGGCGCAGAAAGACACGACTGTCGGCACCGCGCCAACGTGCGTCCGTTGGCGGAAAGTGCGCGCCGATATCGCCCAAAGCGAGCGCGCCGAGAATGGCATCGCACAAGGCATGGATCGCGACGTCGCCATCGGAGTGCGCGACGATGCCCTGCGCATGCGCGATGCGTACGCCGCCGAGCATTACGTGATCGCCCGGAGTGAAGGCGTGAACGTCATAGCCTTGACCAATGCGCATCAGATCGTTCTCGTCAGTAGAAATTCCGCCAAGGCAAAATCCGGCGGCGTCGTCACCTTGATATTGCTCTCCGCGCCCTCGATCAGCAAAGGCCGGTGCCCGGCGCGTTCCATTGCCATCGCCTCGTCGGTGACGTTGACGCCAGACGCGCGGGCGGATTCCAGCGCGGCGGCAAGTTCGCCGTAGAGGAACAATTGCGGCGTCAACGCACGCCAGCGCGATTCGCGCGGCTCGGTCGAGGCCACGCGGCGACCGCTATCCGCGCGTTTGAGCGTGTCGCGCAATGGCGCTGCCAGCAGGCCGCCACCAGCGGCAATACCCAGATCGAGCAGACGCGAAATATCGGCGGCGGCGACGCAGGGCCGGGCCGCGTCGTGTACAAGTATAAAATGTTCATCGGCGACGATGGAACGCAGCGCGACCAATCCTGCCAGCACGGAATCAGCGCGTTCCTCGCCGCCAACGGCGACATGTACGGTCTTGCCTCGCAGCTCGGAAATACCCGGCCAATGCGGATCGTGCGCGGCCAGCACGACCATCAAACCAGCGATGCGCGGATGCACGGCCAATCGTTCCAGCGTGTGCATCAGCAAGGGTTTGCCGGCAATCGGCAGATATTGTTTCGGCACATCGCCGCCGACGCGGGTACTGCGGCCGGCCGCGGGAACGACACACCACAGGGCAGGATCACTTGCCGCCATCGTCGTCCTTCTTGTCGGCCGTTGGCGGTTCGACGACCTGGTAAAAAATTTCGCCGGGCTTGATCAGACCGAGTTCGGAACGCGCGCGTTCCTCGATGGCGTCCTTGCCATTTTTCAGATCCTGGACTTCGGCCGACAGCGCTTCATTGCGCTGTTTGAGCTTGAGGTTTTCCTGCTTCTGTTCGGCCAGACGCTGTTCCAGATGCCATACATCGCGCATGCCGCCTTCGCCGGCCCAGAGCTTGATTTCCAGCACCAACAGCAGGATCAGCAGGATCAGGGCGACGTAACGCAGCACGCGTGTCTACTCAGACAATCATCAGTTGCCGACTAAACCCGGCACGTTGGCGAACGCGTCGCGCCCTGCGTATTTCGCCGAATTGCCGAGCGCCTCCTCGATGCGCAGCAACTGGTTGTACTTGGCCACGCGGTCGCTGCGGCACAGCGAACCCGTCTTGATCTGCGTAGCCGTCGTTGCCACCGCGATATCGGCGATGGTCGTGTCCTCGGTTTCGCCGGAACGGTGCGAAATGACGGCCGCGTAGTTCGCCTTTTCAGCCATCGCGATCGTTTCCAGGGTTTCGCTAAGGGTGCCGATCTGGTTCACCTTGACCAGGATCGCGTTGGCGATGCCGTCTGCAATGCCTGTGCGGAAGATCGCGGGGTTCGTGACGAAGTTGTCGTCGCCGACCAATTGTATCTTTTTACCCAATTTCGCCGTCAGCGCTTTCCAGCCTTCGCGATCGCCTTCGGCGATGCCGTCCTCGATACTGATGATCGGATACTTCGCGCACCAGTCGGCGTAGAGATCGATCAATTGCGCGGAAGTGAGCTTCTTGCCTTCGCCGGCCAGATTGTAGACACCGTTCTCGTAGAATTCGGAACTGGCCGCATCCAGGCCAAGATAGACCTCCTTGCCGGCCTTGTAGCCCGCCTTACCGATCGCTTCGAGAATCGTCTCGACCGCTTCTTCATTGGATCTGAGATCCGGCGCGAAGCCGCCTTCGTCGCCGACCGCCGTGCCAAGACCGTGCTTCTTCAATACGGCCTTCAGGCTATGGAAGATTTCCACGCCAGCGCGCAAGGCCTCCGTGAAGCTCGGCAGACCGACGGGCAGCACCATGAATTCCTGCATGTCGACATTGTTGTCCGCGTGCGCACCGCCATTGATGATATTCATCATCGGCACCGGTAGCACCGGCTGGCGCGAACCGGCGAGCAATTTCCACAAGGGGATTTTTTTCGATGCCGCGACGGCATGCGCATTCGCCAGCGACACGCCCAGCAGCGCATTCGCACCCAGCCTGCCCTTGTTCGGCGTGGCGTCGAGAGCGATCAGTTTCTTGTCCAGCCCGGCTTGATCGATCGCATCGAAACCTTTCAGCGCCTGCGCAATCGGCCCATTGACGTTGGCAACCGCATTCTTCACGCCCTTGCCGAGATAACGCGCCTTGTCGCCATCGCGCAATTCGACCGCTTCGCGCGAACCGGTCGACGCGCCGCTCGGTACCGCGGCGCGACCGACGGAGCCGTCGTTCAACGTGACTTCGGCTTCGAGCGTGGGGTTGCCGCGGGAATCGAGGATTTCGCGGGCGTGGATGCTGGTAATAGCTGTCATGGCAAGGTGTCGATCAGAGCGAGGATTCGAGAAAGCCGGCACGCTTGGTCGCGCGATCCAGTTCGATCAATGTTTCCAGCAGTGCCGCCATCTTCGGCAGCGGCCACGCATTCGGCCCATCGCTGAGCGCCTTGTCCGGATCCGGATGCGTTTCCATGAAGATGCCGGCGATGCCGACCGCGACTGCGGCGCGCGCGAGCACGGGCACGAATTCGCGCTGGCCGCCGGACTTGCCATTCGCACCGCCGGGCAACTGCACCGAATGCGTGGCGTCGAACACGACCGGGCAACCGGTGTCGCGCATGACCGCTGAGGCTGCGCATGTCGGAAACGAGATTGTTGTAACCGAAGCTGGCGCCGCGTTCGCAGACCATGATCTGCGTGTTGCCGGTTGCCAGCGCCTTTTCGGAAACGTGCTTCATTTCCCACGGCGACAGGAACTGGCCTTTCTTGATGTTCACCGGTTTGCCAGCCTTGGCGACGTTCTGGATGAAATCGGTCTGCCGGCACAGAAAGGCCGGCGTCTGCAGCACGTCGACGACGGCCGCGACTTCGTTCAACGGCGTGTATTCGTGCACATCGGTCAGCACGGGCACGCCGAGTTGGCGTTTCACTTCAGCGAGGATGCGCAGGCCTTCTTCCATTCCCGGGCCGCGAAAACTCGACGCCGAAGTGCGATTGGCCTTGTCGAAACTCGACTTGAAGATGAAAGGCATGCCGAGCTTGCCGGTGATTTCCTTGAGCGTGCCCGCGGTGTCGATCTGCAATTGTTCGGACTCGATGACGCAGGGGCCGGCAATCAGGAACAGCGGCTTATCAAGGCCGCGTCGAAACCGCAAAGCTTCATGCCACGGCTTCCTTCGCCAGGCGCGGCGCACTGCGCACGGCCTTGTACTCACGTGCGGCGCGCACGAAGCCGATGAACAGCGGATGGCCTTCGCGCGGCGTGGAGGTGAATTCCGGATGGAACTGACAGGCGACGAACCACGGGTGCTGCTGTTCCGGCAACTCGACCATCTCGACCAGCAGATCGTCCATCGACTTGCCGGCGATGACCAGGCCGAGATCCTCGAATTGCTGGCGATAGCGGTTGTTGAATTCGTAACGATGCCGATGGCGCTCGCGGATCACATC
The DNA here is from genome assembly GCA_963804695.1 of uncultured Gammaproteobacteria bacterium. Taxonomy (GTDB): domain Bacteria; phylum Pseudomonadota; class Gammaproteobacteria; order Xanthomonadales; family Rhodanobacteraceae; genus Rudaea. The sequence goes on along the minus strand of CAWDRH010000003.1, from coordinate 440,712 downwards.
CTGGCCGTAGAGCGCGCGCGACAATCGTGCCGGCCTTGAGGCGGCATTCCTGCGCGCCGAGACGCATGGTGCCGCCCTTGTCGGAGGCCTCATCGCGCTTTTCCACCTCACCGCTACCGGTCGTCCATTCGGTGATCAACGCGATCACCGGATGCGTGCAGTGCTTGTCGTTTTCACTGGAATTGGCGCCTTCCAGGCCGGCAACGCTGCGCGCGAAGTCGACCACTGCCGCGTGCATGCCGTAGCAGATGCCGAAATACGGGAATTTTATACTCGCGCGCGAATTTCGCCGCGGCGATCTTGCCCTCGAAGCCGCGCTTGCCGAAACCGCCGGGCACGAGAATGCCGTCGACGTCGCCCAGCACTTCGGCTCCACGCGTTTCGATCTCCTCCGATTCCAGCCACCGCAGGTTCACGCGCGTGGACTGTCTCAGGCCGCCATGGCGCAGAGCTTCGCCGAGCGACTTGTACGCATCCTTGTGCTCGACGTATTTGCCGATGATGGCGATGGTGACTTCGTCCTTCGGATGCTCGACCGCCTCGACCGTGCGTTCCCATTCACCCAGGTTCGCCGGCTTCGCATCCAGGCGCAGATGCGAGACGACGATGTCGTCGAGTCCCTGCGCGTGCAGCCACAACGGCAATTTGTAGATCGTGTCGACGTCCACCGCGCTGATGACGGCCTTTTCCGGCACATTGGTGAACAGCGCGATCTTGCGGCGGTCCGACTGCGGCAGCGGCTGCTCGCAGCGGCACAGCAACACGTCGGCTTGGATGCCGAGCGCGCGCAGTTCCTTGACCGAGTGCTGCGTCGGCTTGGTCTTGATCTCGCCGGCGGCCTTGATATAGGGCACGAGGGTCAGATGCATGAACAGGCAGCGGTCGGAGCCGTGCTCGACGCGCAACTGGCGGATCGCCTCCAGGAACGGCTGCGATTCGATATCGCCGACGGTACCGCCGATTTCGACCAGGGCCACGTCGTAGCCGCGCGTGGCTTCGTGAATGCACTGCTTGATTTCGTCGGTGATGTGCGGGATCACCTGCACCGTCGCACCGAGATAGTCGCCGCGGCGTTCCTTGCGGATCACGGACTCGTAGATTTTTCCGGTCGTGACCGAATTTTTCCCGGTCAGGCGCGTGCGCACGAAGCGCTCGTAGTGGCCCAGGTCGAGATCGGTCTCGGCGCCGTCGTCGGTGACGTAGACCTCGCCGTGCTGGAACGGACTCATCGTGCCCGGATCGACGTTGATGTAGGGATCGAGCTTCATCATCGTCACGCGCAAACCGCGCGCTTCGAGGATGGACGCAAGCGATGCCGCCGCGATGCCCTTGCCCAGGGAAGACACCACGCCGCCGGTAACGAAAATCAGAGGAGTCATGACGCAGCAAAATCCGATGCTGGTAAAGGCGTAGTTTACCGGCAGTTGTCCTTAACCGCGAGTGTTCGAATACGTATACCGGGAAGCCGGAACCTTCTGGCTCGTCATTCCAGCAGGAAGTACTGGAATCCAGTTGCCAAGAGGGCAGGCCGAGATTTGCATGGACCCTCCTGCTCGCGAAGTTGCTTCCATGCAGTCTGGTTCCCGGCATTCCCTGCCGGGATGACGCCAACCGGATTTTAGCCGATGTCCGCAACCGGCGAACGCCCTTGCATTTCCCTGTGCAAGCAACGACTATCCGCGACCTTTCACGGGTACCATGAACGCATGACCAGCAAATACAACGCCGCCGATATCGAAGTGCTGTCCGGCCTGGAGCCAGTCAAACGCCGGCCAGGCATGTACACAGACACCACACGGCCGAATCATCTGGTGCAGGAAGTTGTCGACAACTCGGTCGATGAGGCCCTGGCAGGTCATGCGACGACAATCGAAGTGATCGTGCATACCGATGGTTCGGTCGAAGTCAGCGACGACGGCCGCGGCATGCCCGTGGACATCCATCCCGAGGAAGGCATCCCCGGGGTCGAGCTGATCCTCACGCGCCTGCACGCAGGCGGCAAGTTCTCGAACAAGAATTACGCCTTTTCCGGCGGTTTGCACGGCGTCGGCGTGTCGGTCGTCAACGCTTTGTCCAGCAAGGTGGAAGTCGCGATCCGACGCGATGGAAATATCTACCGGATGGACTTCAAGCATGGGGATCGCGCGACCGACCTGAGCATCGTTGGCAGCGCTCCGAAAAAACAGACCGGCACCACTCTGCGTTTCTGGCCGGAGCCAAAATACTTCGATACATCAAAGATCCTGCTATCGAAGTTGAAGCATGTTCTACGCGCCAAGGCGGTGCTCTGTGCCGGCCTGACAGTGCGTCTGACCGACGCGGCGACCGGCGAGAAGGACGAATGGCATTACGAGGATGGCCTGCGCGATTACCTGCGCTCCATGCTGGGCGATGCCGAGTATTTGCCCGCTGACCTTTACCTCGGCTCGCTCAAGCGCGATACCGGTGCCATCGATTTCGCCCTTGCCTGGCTACCCGAAGGCGAGTTGACCCAGGAAAGCTACGTCAACCTGATTCCAACCGCGCAGGGCGGCACCCACGTCAACGGTCTGCGCTCTGGACTGACCGAGGCGCTGCGCGAGTTCTGCGATATCCGCAATCTTCTTCCCCGCGGGATCAAACTCGCACCGGAGGATGTGTGGGATCGGCTTTGTTTCGTGCTGAGCGTGAAGATGCAGGATCCGCAGTTTTCCGGCCAGACCAAGGAACGCCTGTCTTCTCGCGATGCCGCGGGATTTGTGGAAAATGCGACACACGATGGCTTTTCGCTGTTTCTCAACCAGCACACCGAACTCGGCGAGCGTATCGCGCAGATCGCGATCGAACGCGCCACGCTGCGGCTCAAGGCCGAGAAGCAGATCGTGCGCAAGAAGATCACCCAGGGCCCTGCTCTGCCCGGCAAGCTGGCCGATTGCGCATCGAGCGATCTGTCGCGCACCGAACTGTTCCTGGTCGAAGGCGACTCCGCCGGCGGCTCGGCAAAGCAGGCGCGCGACAAGGATTTCCAGGCGATCCTGCCGCTGCGCGGAAAAATCCTGAACACCTGGGAAGTCGAATCAGGCTCCGTGCTCGCCTCGCAGGAAGTCCACGATCTCGCCGTCGCCATCGGCTGCGACCCGGGACGCGACGATATATCAGGTTTACGCTACGGCAAGGTCGTGATCCTCGCCGATGCCGATTCGGATGGCTTGCACATCGCCACCTTGCTGTCGGCGTTGTTCCTCAAGCACTTTCCCAAACTCGTCGGCGACGGCCACGTTTTCGTCGCCATGCCGCCACTGTTCCGCGTGGATGTCGGCAAGCAGGTGTTCTATTGCCTCGACGAAGCCGAGCGCGATGCGATGCTGCAAAAAATCGAACGCGAGAAGATGAAAGGCGCTGTCAACGTGACGCGCTTCAAGGGCCTCGGCGAAATGAACCCATCGCAGTTGCGCGAATCGACGATCCACCCCGACACACGCCGCCTCGTTCAACTGACCATCAGCGACATCGGCGCCAGCGACGACGGCACGACCAAACTGATGGATATGCTGCTATCCAAAAAACGCGCTGCCGATCGCAAGGAATGGCTGGAGACGAAGGGAGATCTGGCTTCATTGGAGGTTTGAACGACTCGGTGAAGCCGGACTCGACGCCGGGCCCTTTTCAATCCTTTACGCCCGGCCCCGCCGCAGATGGCTAGAATTGTTTCGCACCTGTCCTGATCGGAAACCCTATGCGCATCTTCCTCGGTCGCTGGATACCATCGCTTAATGTGATGCTATTGGTGCTTGCGGCAAGTGCCTGCGCACAAGCGCAATCGCTCGCCGATTCGCCAATCATCTTACGCAGCGGTGCATGGAACGTGCACAGGGTCACGGATGCAATGACCGATGCGACGGCCTGCACTGGTGTCTTCAAGAACCAATACGATATCCAGTTGGGAGAGAACACGCTGACGATCGCGGTAGCCGACGGCGTGAAGAATGTGCAGTTGCGATTCGACGACGAAGATCCGAAACCATCCCGCTCGGCAAGCAAGAGCGAACGAAAAAACGGTGCCATCGCAATCTCGGGCAGCGACTTCGCCGAACTGCTGGACTCGGCGCGACTACGCTATGAAATACAGACGCCGTTGAACACAACCGTGTCGGGCGATATCGACCTGAAAGGTGTATTCGAAGCGCATGGCAACATCGTCGCCGGCTGCGCGGGCAATCCCATTGCGCCACCGCGGCAAGCCGGCGCAACGGGCACCTGCACCCAACCCATGCGTGATCGCATGAGCCAAAAGGGCTTGTCAGTGCAGGACATCGACGATATTTGTGCCAACTCACCATAGCAGGAGCGGATATCAAGCAGCTTGGCAGACCCCTTGAAACGGGCTTTGTGGTGCCTTGCCGATACCGAAACCGTCTTCCCCGATAATCCAGGCATCCCGCAGACACGAACGTGCTGTAAAAGCACCCCACGGACCAAAATTAGGCGCCGTCGATATATGATCCGGCAACCGCGCTCAGGAGTGCCCAGATCATGATCGTCCGCGACCCCCGCATCCACCCCGTACCCATCAATGCCTTGCGTCCGACCCAGATCACGGTCGGCATGCGTGAAGTCGAAGCCAAACGCCAGCGCTGGCGCGAGGTTCGCAAGAACAAGGCCGATTTTCTGGGCGCCCACATGATCCCGGTAATCCGGGGTCCGCAAGATCGCTATTTCGTGATCGATCACCACCACCTGGCGCTGGCGCTGCACAAGGAAGGCGTGAAGAACATCGCCGTCACCGTTGTGGCTGATCTGCGCAAGCTCGACAAGGATGCCTTCTGGGTCTATCTGGACAATCGCTGCTGGCTGCATCCCTACGATCAAGATGGCCGACGCCGCTATCACACCGATATACCCAAGAAAATCACCGGCCTCGTCGACGACCCGTTTCGCAGTCTCGCCGGCGAACTGCGGCGTGCAGGCGGGTTCGCGAAAGATACGACACCCTTCAGCGAGTTTCTTTGGGCGGATTTCCTGCGCCGTCGGGTCAAACGCAAGTTGGTCGATGCGGATTTTTCCCATGCAATGGAACAGGCGCTGCAACTGGCCAAGAGTGCCGACGCCGACTATTTGCCCGGATGGTGCGGTGCGACGTCGACTTAATAAGTAATGAGTGCCGCAGCAATGAGTGCCGAACCAGCAGCCATCCCGACCCTGAACCCGGCTCCGCATTCCGGCTTCACAGCCGGCGCCGATCTGATCGCCGGACTGTCGATTGCCGGCTTGCTGCTGCCGGAAGCGGTGGCGTATTCGGGCATCGCCGGTTTGCCACCGCAGGCCGGCGTGATCGGGCTGTTCGTCGGCCTGATCTGCTACGGCGTGCTGGGCCGCAGCCGTTATGCGATTGTCTCGGCGACGTCATCCTCTGCCGCCGTACTCGCGGCGGGAACACTGGCGATGGCCGGTCCCGCAGGCGCCTCGCGCGCGGCAATCGCGGCGACCCTGGTCCTGCTCACCGGCGCGTGCTTTCTGATCGCCGGCGCGGCCAGACTCGGCGGTTTGTCGCATCTGATCGCACGCCCCGTGCTGCGCGGTTTCGCCTTCGGCCTGGCCTGCGTGATCGCACTGAAGCAGTTGCCGCCTTTGTTCGGACTGCCCGCTCTGCATGGCGATTTCGTGCCACTGTTGCTTGTCACCCTGCTGCGCCATGTCGATCAGTTGCAGCCGGCTACGATGATTGCCGGCGTGCTTGCGCTGGTTTTGCTGTTCTTCTGCGAACGCTGGCGCCGGATACCAGGCAGCCTGCTGGTAATCGTGCTGGGCATTGCGGCATCCGGATGGCTGGCCGAACACGGCGTCGCCCTGACCGGCAACATACAACTGGAACCGGATTGGACACTGCCGGCGTGGCCATCCGCTGGACAATGGCTGCCGAGCGTGGAGCTGGCGGCAGCGCTGTTACTGGTTCTGTACGCGGAATCGTACAGTTCGATCCGCGGCTTCGCGCTCAAGCACGGCGACGCGGTGAGTCCAAACCGCGATCTGCTCGTGTTGGGCGTGGCCAACGCCGCATCCGGTCTGCTGCACGGCATGCCGGTCGGCGCGGGCTATTCCGCCACGTCCGCGAACGAGGCTGCCGGCGCACAGTCGCGGCTGGCCGGCCTGATTGCCGCAACAACGATGCTGCTCTTGGTGCTCCTGTTGCTGCACTGGATCGAACGCATTCCAGAACCGGTGCTTGCGGCCATCGTTATCCACGCCGTGAGCAAATCGTGGCGCTTGACGGTATTCACGCCCTACCTGGTCTGGAAACGCGATCGTCTGGTTGCGCTCGCCGCCGTGCTCGCCGTGCTCGCGCTCGGCATTCTCAACGGCCTGCTGGTGGCGATTGCGTTCAGCCTGATCATGCTTTTGCGTCAGCTCGCGGCATCGCGCTTGAGTGTGCTTGGTCAGCTCGCCGACAGTCACGATTTCGTCGATATCACAGGTCATGCGCAGGTCCGCGAGTTGACCGGCATCCTGATCCTGCGGCCGGAGGAACCGCTATTCTTCGCCAATGCGGAAACCGTACTTGCGCTGGCACGGCAGCGGGTCGAGGAACGTCAGGGACTGCGCCGCGTGATCCTCAGCCTGGAAGAATCTTCGGATCTGGACAGCACCGCGCTGGAAGCGCTGGCGGATTTTGCCGCATGGGTAGTAGCGCGCAGACACCGTACTCTGCGTCGCACGCCTGAAGGACGACGTGCGCGAACTGCTGCTGCGCGCCAACCTGCCACAATTGCCGGAGCAGGCGTTGAGCTACTGGAGCGTCGCCGACGCGGCGCTTGCCGCATCAACGCCGGCTCAAGCGTAAATGCCGACTGGCAAACGACGGCAATCTGCACCGGCGACTATGCCCGATACGTTCAGCTATTCCTTCAAACATGTATCGAGCATTGCTCGTATCAAACTTTGTATTCCGCGTGCCTTGATTTCCAGATACCCGAAACTGTCTTCGTCCATGTAGTTGCACTGCGCCAGTTCCAACTGGACCGCATCGATGCCTTTGCCCGGATCGCCGTATTGCCGCGTGATATAGCCGCCCTTGAAACGGCCGTTGACGACAAAGGTATACTCGCGCTGTGCGTTCAGTATGCCAATCAGCCGTTGCTGCAATTGCGACGAACAGCTTGTACCGCTTACGGTGCCCAGATTGAAATCCGGCAGACGGCCGTCGAACAGAAACGGTACGACGCTGCGGATCGAATGGCCTTCCCACAGTGCGACGCGACCATGCACGGCCTTGATCCGTGCGATTTCGTCCGCGAGTGCAGCGTGATACGGACGCCAATAGCGATCGACCCGTGCAGCAATTTCGGTTTGCGACGGTTCCTTCCCCGGCAGGTAAACCGGCTCGCCGGAAAACTGCACCGATGGACACAGTCCAGTTGTGTTCTGACCGGGATACAGCGATGTATCGTCCGGCGGTCGGTTCAGATCGACCACATACCGGGAAAAAACCGGCACGATCACGGATACGCCCAGGTCGCGTGCGAAGGCATACAGGCGCGAGACGTGCCAGTCGGTATCCGGCACGCGCTGCGCCGCCGGCGTCATGCGCGCAGCGATCTCGTCCGGCAGTGCCGTGCCGTCGTGCGGCAGCGATACCAGGAGAGGCGCGGTGCCGCGATGCAGGGTATACGTTTCCATTGCGCTCAGCCTTTCTTCGCCGGCGTCTCGGCAGCGATCGGCACGAACAACGCGCTGGGATGCTGCGCATCGTGGTACAGGTTCACGGTCACGGTGTGCGCATCCTTGCCGGTTTCATCCGCGACCACGCCACCGGAGTTGTAGTTCTTTTCGCTGAAGAGCGAGTTCATTGGCGCGATCACCAGACGCAGACGGCTGCCGGCCTGGAGTCGCCGGGCGACAAAGGTGAAATGATCGAAGTCGTAACGCTCGATCTTGCCGTTCGATACCAGCGTGGCGTTGCGATCGCTGTTGCGGTAGCGCGCACGCAACATGTCGTCGGTCAAAAATATGTTCGTGCCATCCGGCTGGATCGCGTACACCATCGCGTGGAAATCGGTATCCGGCTGGTCCAGCGCGATGTACGCCGACAACTTGAAGAAACCGGCGATGTCGAGATCCTTCTCGAACGGCGCGGTGTGGTAAATGAGGATTTTTCCACTTTGCTGCAATGCCCAGCGCTGGTCGGTGAGCATGTTGGTCACTTCCACCGCATCGACCGTGGCCGAACTCGCATCCAGTGGATCGTAGACATAATGATCGGGTTTGGCGCTGCCGCCGGGTTTTGCAGGAGCCAACGCGCCGGACGCGAACACGTCGTTCGCGCGGCCATCCTGCGAGGCCAGATACAACGACCGTTCCTCGGCAGTGACCGCTTCGAGCGTATTGGCGTAGCGCCAATCCTCGGCGCCGGCGCCGAGCACGTAGTAGGCCACGCGGTCCTTCAGGAAATCGGGTTTGGCGCCGGATTTCATCGTCCAGTCGTACCATTGCCGGTGCAGGTCGTTCAGATCGAGCAGGCTGGCCTTGCCGAATTTCAACCCACCCAGGTCCGCCTGCGGCGTGCGCGTCCCGGCGTGATCCCAGGGCCCGATGATCAGATAATGGCGCACTTTCGCTGCGGCGGAAGCGTGCGCCATGTCCTCGCGGTAAAAACGCATCGCGCCGGGCTGGTCGCCATCGTATTGGCCGGTGATGGTGAGGATCGGCAGGTCGATCTTCGCGAATTGCGCCGCTGTCGGATTGAACGAATCCCAGTATGCATCCACCGCCGGATGCGCGATCCAGTTCTGGAAGATCACCGATGGATAACCAATGAATGTGTCGAGTGTGCGGAACGCGCGGTGATCGAGATAGAACTGCTTGAACTTCGCAATCCAGAACGTATCGTCGCCAAAGATTTTTTCCTGTCCGGTGTGCCCAGCGGTAAACAGCAGCCACTGCATATCGTAAGGATAGGAAATATTGTTGCGGCGCGGAAAATCCTCGCCCGCAAACGGCGACGCCACTGGCACGATGGTCGCGAGGTGCGGCGGAAATTCCTTGGCCGTCGCCCACTGGTCGTAGCCGGCGTAGGAACCGCCCCACATTGAAATCTTGCCGTCGCAATAGGACTGCTTTGCCAGCCACTCGACCACGTCGTAACCGTCCCTGGCTTCCTGCAGCAGCGGCGTGAACCTGCCTTCGGAATTGCCGCGGCCGCGCACGTCGACGGTAAGGAACACAAGACCGTGTGCGGCGAAATACATGCCGCGGTCGTGGTAGCTGGCCGAAATATATGGCGTCAGCGTGAACACGCAAGGCAACGGATCCTTCTGTCCCTGCGGCCGGTACAAGGTTGCATCGAGCTTCACGCCATCGCGCAGCGGAATCTGCACACCCCACTGGAAATCGACCGGTGTGGCCTTGTCTACAACAGGCGAGATGGTTAGCGGTGCCGCGACGCAAGCGACGCACACAAGGGAAAAAGCTGCAAAAGCTACAATGCTGCGTATCGACATCGCATTACCTCAAAGGTTGAATCGGGCCGGACTGTACGCGCTCACATCCAGCGACGGCGTACGTCCGCAGATCATTTCGCTCACCAGCAGACCGGTTGCCGCCGACATCGTCACGCCGAGCATGCCGTGGCCGGTCGCCAGCATCAGATTCTGCAGGTTCGTGACAGGTCCGAGTACAGGCAGGTCGTCATAGGTCATGGGCCGCCAGCCGTACCATTCCTCGAGAATCTGCGGACCTTCTGGTTCGCGCAGGTATTCGGCGGCACCGCGCTTGAGCGCGTCGAGGCGTTTGCGATTGAGGCTGTCGTCATAGCCGGCGAATTCCATCGTGCTGCCCAGTCTGTAGCCCGAGCCCCAGCCGGTGACGCACACCGCACGCTCTTTCAGCGTCAGCGGAATGCGCGGACACTCCTGCGGGCGGGTATAGGTGATCGAGTAGCCTTTTCCGGGCTGGATCGGAATGCGCAGATCGAGCTGGCGCGCGAGCAATGGCGACCATGACCCCAGCGCGAGAACCACGTCGCGGCCGCTGAACTCGCCCTTGTCGGTAACGACCCCGGCGATGCGACCACCATCGAGACGAAAGCCGGAGATCCTGGTGGATTCGTGGATTTCTCCGCCGTTTTCCCGGATCACACGCGCCAATTCGGCGGCATAGCGATCCGGACGCAAGCGCGCATCCTGCGGATTGAAATAACCGCCGACGATGCTCTCGTTCAGGGCCGGCTCGCGCTTGCGGCAAGCCGTGCCGTCGAGAATTTCAACCGGCATGTCGCACTCGCTCAGCGTCTGCGGCACCCAGTACGAATGCGCGAAAGTGCGCGCATCCCGATAGACATTGAGCGTGCCGGTCGTCTCGAATTCGCAGTCCATGTGCTCACTGCGGATCAAACCCTCCAGCGCCTGCCGCGACAGGTGCAACAGCGCCGACTTGATCGTGGTGATGCGCTTGAAATCGGCCCAGTTGCAGCGATGAGCGAATTGCAGCAGCCATTCGAGCAAAGTGAAGTCGAACCGTGGCGCGATGCGCAACGGAGCATCGGCCTTGAGAATCCAGCGCAATGCCTGCGCGATCACGCCAGGCATCGCCAGCGGCATGGCGTGACTCGGCGTGATCGTGCCGCAGTTGCCGTGCGAGGCAGCGCAACCCACCGTGCCCTGCTCGATCACCATCACACCGCGCCCGGCACGCAACAAATACAACGCGCACGCCAACCCGATCACGCCACCGCCGAGAATCAGCACATCCGCATCGCGTGACTTCATGGCGCCGGCTGTGGCTCGTCGTTGGCGTGCGGCGACTTGACCGCATCCGGCCATCCCGACCAGCCAGGCCCGCGCACGACCTGGCCCGGCATGGCGCCGGTATGTTCGCCGTTCTTCAACACCTGCACACCATTGACGAACACGTCTCGCACACCCGTCGCAAATTGCTGCGGATGATCGTAAGTGGCTTGGTCGGCTATCTTGATTGGATCGAAGATCACGATATCGGCATAGTCGCCAGGTTTCAGTTCGCCGCGATCGTGCAATTTGAGATTGTGTGCCGGTAGTGCACTCAGGCGGTGAATTGCATCGGTCAGGCTGGTGACGTGCTCGTCGCGCACGTAGTGACCGAGAAATCGGGCGACATTGCCGTAGGCGCGTGGATGCGGCATGAATTTCAGGAACACTCCCTCCGGCGCGTACGAGCCTTCATCCGAACCAATCGCCACCCACGACTGCTTCAAGCCTAGTTCAACGTCGTCCTCGGACATCAAAAAGTATACGGTGCCGACGCGGCTGTGATCCTGGATCACCAGATCGATCGCGGTTTCCTCAGGCGATTCACCGCGCCGGCGCGCCACCTCGGCCAAGGTCTTGCCGGTCAGCGGCTTGAGCACGGGATTGTCGAACTGGACCAGGACCACCTTGTCCGCCGAACCGGCAGCGAGCAGCAGATTTTCCCAGTCGCCGGATGGCGTGCGCATTTCCCTGACCACGCGCGCGCGAATTGCCGGGTTCTTCAGGCGCTTGATCCATTCGTCGATTCCACCTTCCTGCACCCAGGTCGGCATCGCTGCGTCCAGCCCGGTTGCGCCGGCGGTATACGTGTACATATTTGCAGAAATATCCAAGCCCCGCGCGCGCGCTGCGTCGATCTTCGCGATCGCCTCACGCATCTTCGGCCAGTTCGCCTTGCCTGCCGCCTTGAAATGGTAGACCTCACCGTGCACTTGCGCCGCGCGCGCGATCTCGATCAGCTCGTCCACCGATTCCAGCAGGCGATCGCCTTCGCTGCGCATATGCGAAATATAGGCGCCGTGATATTTGCCGGCGACCTGCGCCAGCGCGACCAGCTCATCCGTTTTCGCGTAGGTTCCTGGCGCGTAGATCAAAGCCGAACCGACGCCGACCGCGCCTTCGCGCATGGCCACTCGAACCAGATCCTGCATGCACTTCAATTCATCCGGCGTTGGCGCACGATTGGCGTAGCCGAGTTCGTGCTCGCGGATCGTGGCGGCGCCGACGAAGGAGGCGATATTCGGCGAGATGCCGCGTTTTACCAAGGCATCGAGGCCTTCCCCCAGTGTGGTCCAGTCGATCGGATGCTTCAGATCTCCCTGCGACGCCAAGGCAGCCGCACGGGTTTGCGCGGTCAACGGCCCCAAAGATTCGCCTTCGCCAAAAACTTCCAGGGTCACGCCCTGTTTGATATCCGACAGTGAACGACCGTCGAGATACAAGGTGTCCGGCGCCCACGACAGCATATTGACGAAGCCGGGCGCGACCGCAAGCCCATGCGCATTGACCTCGTGCGCCGCGTGAGTACGCGAAAGATCACCCACGGCCACAATGCGCTGGCCACGCACGCCCACATCCGCCACGATCGGCGTGTGGCCGGAACCATCGTAGACCACGCCGCGACGGACGATCAGGTCAAAATCCGACGCTTTTTGCGCCCTGACCGTGCAAGCGGTAAGCAGGCAGGCAAGCAGGACGACAATGAGTTTCCGACCGGACATTGAGTTTTTGTTCCCGCAATGACGCAACAAGCCTGCGCGATTGCGGCCACGGATTGCAAGCCCGCCGGCCGGCACGACCACTTGGCACCGAACCTGCATAGTCACTCCCGCCGGCAAAACTGCCGGGCCGACATACGGGATCGACCATGAAACTTCCGACGAACGAATTGTTGCTCGCACTGCGCTCGCCGACGTCCGGCTGGCTGGCGACGCTGATTTGCGCATTGGACGAAGCCGTGCGCGATCCGGATTTCAGCGAACATCACCGAGCCTTGGTGCAGCAACTGCTGGAAGCCCATGCGATTCCTGCGCCCGTCTCTGTAGCCGCCGAGGATCGTCTGAGCCGCTTCGAGCAGGCGGTTGCCGAGACTCAGGGCAACCTGCTCGCCGCCATCGCGCAACCATCGCAGCCGGCCGTGACCGCGCGTCCAAAACTGACGCTGGTGGGCAGCGTCGCTGCCTGACCCGAATCGTAAGGGGAGTCCGGAAAGGCCCGGGTAAAACCGGGCCTTTCGTCTTTTTGCGGGATGGGTTTGGGGAATTTTAGTGCGCGTGCCCGCCTGGCCCGTGCACATGGCCGTGGTCGAGTTCTTCCGGCGTCGCCTCGCGCACATCGGTGATCTCGACGCCGAAGTGCAGGGTCTTGCCCGCCATTGGATGATTCAAATCGACGTCGACGACGCTCGACCCCACCTTGAGCACAGTGACGGGGCGGTGGCTGTCGCGGGTCTTGAGCGATGTCGTCATTCCCGGCTTGAGATGCTCGGGGTCGCGAAAATACTTCTTCGGCACGCGCTGGGTGAAGTTCTCGCGGCGTGCGCCATAACCCTGCTCCGGCGGCACCACGACGTCGAAACAATCGCCCGCGGCGTGACCGGCCATCGCCTGCTCCAGTCCGGGAATGATGTTGCCGTGACCGAACATGATCGTGAGCGGCTCGCGCTCATGCGAATTTTCCACCTCGACACCGGCCTCATCGCTCAGGCGATAGTGAAAACTTACGACTTTGTCTTTTTCCGCTTGCATGTGGGTGTCCTTGAAACCGGCGCGCATGGTAGCCGGTTTCGTACCACGCCGCATTCCTGTGAACGATTGACAGCGCGCTGACTTTGCCGGAACGTAAACGCAATGCGCACATTCCGCTGTCTCTGCCTGATCGTCCTCAGCCTGCTGCTCGGCGCATGTGGCGGCGTGAAGCCGAAACCTGAGCCGATCGTGCGCTTCACGGCACCCGAACGCCATCACGGCGAAGTCGGCCCCAACGATATCCTGTTTCGCGCCATCGGCCTGGTCGGCACACCGTATCGTTACGGAGGCAATACACCCAATGGGGGTTTCGATTGCAGCGGCCTGGTCGATTACGTGTTCCGCGATGTCGCCGGCATCGTCTTGCCGCGTACCGCCGAGGAAATCAGCCAGATCGAAGCGCCGGAGGTTTCGCGGGGCCAACTGCAATCCGGCGACATCGTATTCTTCCATCACCGCAGCCGAAGCGTGAGCCACGTCGGCATCTACGTCGGCAAGGGACGCTTCGTGCATGCGCCGAACGAAGGCGGCACGGTGCGGCTGGATTATCTCGACGACGCTTACTGGCGCGATCACTACAGCGGCGCCAAGCGCGTGCCGCTGTAGGTTCCACGCTCACAGGTTCCGCGCGGCTATTGCTTCGCAGGCGGGAGTGCCGTGCGCAGATTGTCGAGCAGCGGCGCGGTCGGCCGCTGGATCACCAGGAAATCGTTGCCAGCGATGTGATGGCAGCCGGTGCAGGCGGCGGAAAGATTATCGTAGGCTTGATCGAATTCCGGCTTGCTGTTGTGATCGACCGCATCGCGCAATTGCCGGATCGGGCCTTTGATCATCGCCGGCAGGATATCGGCCAGGCGTTGCGGCTGGAAGTTGGCATTGTCGGGATTTTGTTCGACCACTGCGTCGAAAGCTTCCTTGAGTTCCTGCACCTCGAATGCCGCCAGATTCCAATTCTGCGCCTGCCCCGCGAACCACAACCGCGCATGGCGAATCTGGATGCCCAGCATCTGTTCGCCGAGTTCCGGGTGGTAGGAGGATTTCTGCAGTTCGGCCAATTGCTTTTTCAGTGCGGCGATTTCGGCCTGATCAGCGGTCGTTGCCGGCGGCGCTGCCGACACGCCAAACATCTGCAAGCTCAAGGCAGCCGCCGCCAACCATGTGGCTCTTTTCATTGGAACATCTCGATGCGAATGGGAATGGTTCGCATATCATGCGTGAAACGCCAACTTCGCGCCAGCAGCCGCGTGAGTTCAGGTCTGGCCGTAGCGCAACCAGACCTCCGCCTCGCGCTCGTTGCCGAATACGCGCAGGGTGAACCCGGCTTCGCGCATGGCCAGTTCGCCGTGTTCGACAAAGCGCAGATTTTCCGGCACAGGCTCGTAGAACGCTATCCGAACCTGTTCGAGCACGCCACCGCGCAAGGCCAATGCCAGGCGCCGGAAATCTTCCTGCTGCGCAGGTTCGCCGCGCAGGCAATCGCAAACCAGCAGCGCACGCGTCCCACGCTGGCGGCATTCGGCGTCGATCGCGCGCCAATAAGCCGTCGTGATCGCCAGCGAATCCTCCGGCCCGTGGACCTCGGCATAGAGATAGTCGGCGCGATCCTCGAAATGCAATTGCCAGGATACGGGTACCGGCGGAGTGGAGGCAGGCTGGGTCATCGACAATGGAAATCGGAAAAATGTGTTGCAGTCTATACTCGCCTGCGTGCCTAGGTGTCGCCCGCCAAGTCTGCGCCCCGAGCTTCGGGTCCGCAAAGACTCAGTACCGCCAGCAGCACCGCGACAACGGCAATGAAAACCGCCATCACGAAAGCAAAATCGCCACCGCGCTGCAGCGCAAACCAGGTCAGCAGCGGCGCCGTAATCGAAGCCAGAAGATTTCCGCCTTGATAGGCGAATCCCGGCAAAGTGCCGCGCACCGAGGCCGGTGACAACTCGTTCAGATGCACCGGCACGATGCCCCAAGCGCCTTGAACCATGACCTGCAACAGGAAGACGCCGATTCCGAGCAACACCACCGAGCCACCATACGCCCACAGCGGAATCATCGGCAACGCCAGCAACGCGGCGACGGCGATGGCACGTCGACGGCCGACGCGTTCCGACCATGCGCCGAAGAACAAGCCGCCGACGATGGCGCCGAGATTCAACACGATGGTCAGCTTGCCAACCGTCGCCGTATCGAAATGCATTTGCTGCTTGAGAAAGGTTGGATACAGATCCTGCGAGCCGTGGCTGAACATGTTGAACGCCATCATCAGCACGACCAGATAAGCGAACAGCCCCCAGCGGCCACGCATGGTTTCCAGCAGTCCTGGCGCGGACTTGCCACGGCCGTGAGTGGATTGCCACGTCGGCGATTCGGGCACCTTGCGCCGGATATAGAGCACCAGCACAGCGGGCAGGACGCCAAGCGCAAACATGCCGCGCCAACCGATGTGATCGAACAGCAGCCAGTACGCCAGCGCACCGATCAGATAACCCGCGGCATAGCCTTCCTGCAGGATGCCCGACACCAGTCCACGTGATTTCGGCGGAATCGACTCCATCGCCAGCGACGCACCGATGCCCCACTCACCTCCCATCGCGATGCCAAACAAGGCACGTACCACCAGCAAGACCGCCAGCGACGGCGCAAGTGCTGAGGCCGCTTCCAGCACCGCGAACAGAACGATATCAACCATCAGCACCGGACGCCGGCCGTAGCGGTCGGCCAGGCGGCCAAAAATGAAGGCGCCGAGTGGGCGCATCGCCAGCGTCAGCGTGAGTGAAAACGCAACCACTTCCAGACCGGCATGAAATTCGCGGGCGATCTCGGGAATGACGAACACCAGCAGGAAATAGTCGAACGCATCCAGGGTCCAGCCGAGAAAGCTCGCCAGCACGACGTGGCGTTGCTGACTGTCCAGTTCGCGCACCGCGGAAAGAAACGCCATCGTCCAATCCTCAGAATTCCCTTGCTTGACGCTACGCCCGACTGAGCATGCCTGCGCAACCCATCACGTTGGCACGCACTGGCGTCGGCGAAAAAATAGCATACGCAACGCGTAAACGTATAACCACCGGAGCGCGCATCATGAAATGCGCGCCGGACTGTGTTATAGTTGCTTCTGCAACAATGCGTCGCCCTCCGTTTTTCCCTTCCGGCCGACCTGAACGCGAGTTTCTCTCGCGCCATTCGCCCTGCACCACTCGGTAACGACGCCCGATCCGAATCGCCTGCACCCGCGGAGCGCTTCGTTTATTTCGCCTGCGGCGCGGTTTCTGGGAACGCTCCGGGTTTTTCGTACACGACGCGCCTGCGTGCGCCGACTGTATAACTTTGGAGTTTTCCACAATGTCTTTCGATACCCTCGGGCTTTCGCCCGTGTTGCTGCGCGCGCTCGCCGAACAGGGCTACGCCGCTCCAACCCCAATCCAGTCTGCCGCCATTCCGGTGGCTCTGTCTGGCCGCGATCTGCTTGCCGGCGCCCAAACCGGCACTGGCAAGACCGCAGCGTTCGCGTTGCCGCTGCTGGAACGGCTGTTCCCGGCCGGACAGCGCGCACAAACACCAGCTCGCAGGCCGCGCGCCCTTATCCTGACGCCGACGCGCGAGCTGGCGGCGCAGGTCCACGACAGCGTGCGCGACTATGCGAAATACCTGCGCCTGAACAGCGTCGCCATTTTCGGCGGCGTCGGCATGGGCCCACAGATACAGGCGCTCAAGCGTGGCGTCGAGGTTCTGGTGGCGACGCCCGGGCGCTTGATGGATCACATGGAACGGCGCACCACGGATTTGTCCGGCATCGAGATTCTCGTGCTCGACGAAGCCGACCGCATGCTCGACATGGGTTTTTTGCCGGCGATCAAACGCATCCTCGGCGCGCTGCCGAAACAGCGTCAGACCTTGCTGTTCTCGGCCACCTTCGCCGACGAGATCAAGATGCTGGCGAAACAGTTCATGCGCGATCCGGCCGAAATCCAGGTCGCCGCGCGCAACAGCATCGCCACCGGTGTCAGCCATCGCGTGCATCCGGTCGATGCCGAGCGCAAGCGCGATCTGCTGCTGCATCTGCTCGCCGCCGACAGCCGCCGTCAGAGTCTCGTATTCAGCCGCACCAAACACGGCGCCGACAAACTGTGCAAGTTCCTGGAACAATCCGGCCTGCGCTCAGCCGCAATCCACGGCAACAAGAGCCAGGGCGCGCGCACCAAGGCGCTGAAGGATTTCAAGACGGGGAAAATCACGATCCTGGTCGCCACCGACATTGCCGCTCGTGGCCTGGACATCGATCAGTTGCCGATCGTGGTCAATTACGATCTGCCGATGGTGGCGGAAGATTATATCCACCGTATTGGCCGCACCGGGCGCGCCGGAGCCGAAGGTCTGGCCGTGTCCCTGGTCACGCAGGATGAAGCGCGTTTGCTGCGCGATATCCGTCGTCTGCTCAAGCAGGACATCGCCATCGAAAACGTGGAAGGGTTTGCACCCCACCGTGCGCTGAACCTCGATGCGCCGGGTTCCTCGCGTCCGAATCAGAACAAGGCCGCACCACGCAAACAGACCCACGCGCGCCGGCCGCATTCGCAAGCGCCGAACAAGCCTCACGCCGCGGCAAACAAACAGCATCGGCCGTGGCGCGGAAGCCGCGACGCACGCAAGGCGTAGTTTGCCGATACGACATCCGTTCGTGTTTCGATAACTCACCACGAACGGTTCGGTTTCCTTCTAGCGTTCCTGATCCGTCGGCCGGATCAGGATCTCGTTGACGTTGACGTGCGCCGGCTGACTCACGCAATACAGCACCGCGTTGCCGATGTCTTGCGGCTGTAACTGCCGCATCGACGCCGCCCAGGCGTCGATCGCCTGCTTGGTGCCGGCATGTGGAATGTGGTCACGCAATTCTGTTTCGACCACGCCCGGCTCGATCACACTGACACGGATATCGTCTTTGTATACTTCACGGCGCAGCGCCTCGGAAAACGCGCCGACGCCGAATTTCGTCGCCGAATAACCCGAAGCATTCGGGTTCGAGATACGTCCCGCAGTCGAAGAAATGTTCACGATGTGGCCGCTGTGACGTTGGCGCATGCCGGGTAACGCCGCTTGCGATGAAACCATCAGTGCCAGCACATTCAATTCAAACATGCGCCGCCAATCGTCGGAATTGGCCGCGTCGACAGGCGACAGATGCATCACGCCAGCGTTGTTGACAAGAATGTCCAGGCGGCCGAAACGAGCTTCGGTCTCCGCAACGATGCGGCGATTTTCATCTTCGCGCACGAGATCCGCCGGAATCGCCAGCACTTGGGTGCCGGATTGCGTCAGTTCACGTGCGAGCGCGTCAAGCCGATCCTTGCGCCTGGCCACGATGGCGACCTGCGCGCCGGCCTCAGCCAGCATCCGCGCTGTGGCGTCGCCGATTCCGGAAGAGGCACCCGTCACCAGCGCGACACGTCCCGCAAGAATCTTGCTTGCCATTTCTTTTACTCCTGAGTATTGCGGCATCATTCTCGCGCGCAGGCTTCGGCGGGTCGATGCTCGCAGCCAAAATATTCAGCCGTCGCTTAACGACTCAAGCGCAGCGACACAACCTGTGAGCTTTGGGCCGAGATAGCCATGCGATCCGCAGGCGACGAGTCCCGCGTCTGCAAAAGTGGACAAATACCATTTTGGCGAACGCGCGATGTAGCCATGCTTGTCGCCCTCCGGCGCGTCGCGCGAGGTGAACAGTTCCAGAAACGCCACGCCATCAAGCATGTCCGCAATGCCGCGCAATCCGCGCTTGAGTTCCACCGAGCGCACATAGTGCAGCACATCCGAGCATACGATCAGGTCAAAATTCGTATCGAACCGCAATTCACCGAGCTGGCGGAATGTCGCCAGACGGATATTGCGCGAACGGCCGTAACGCGCGACGGCATATTCGCTGGCATCGAGTCCGAGATAATCAACGCGCGGCCGCAACTTGAGCAACGGCTGACGCCACACGCCTTCGCCGCAACCGACATCGAGCACGTTGCGCACTTTGTGGCCGAGATAGTATTCCGCCATGGCAACGGCCAGTGCGACTTTGCGCGCCAATGTGCGCGGCGAAGTCACCGCGTGACGCGGATCGCGGTACCAGCGGTCGAAATAGGCGCGATCGTATACTTTTGCCATCGACTGCGACGCGCTCAACGCAGCGACGCGTTGATCTTCGCCAGTGTCGCCGCACCAGGACTCAGATCCTTTGCAGTCAGGCGATTGAACGGCGTTGCCGTCGTCGCCAGGTGCTCGTGCAGATCATGGGATTCAGGATCGACATACAGCAAGCCAGTCACGACTTCGCCCTTGGCCTGACGTTCGTGGACGTAGTTCATCGCGCCGATGCGGTCGTGCGGATTGAAGCTGGCGTTGAGCTTGCGCAGACGCAGCACGCTGCCGTCGTGCTGGGTTACGTCGATGAGTTCACCGGCAGCAAAGTCGACCGTGATCTCTTCACGGATATCGATGAAATCCAGACGGTTCACCGCCTCGTTGTGCTCGCGCACGTACTCGTAGCTCTTGGTGCTGCCTGCGTGATTGTTGAACGCGACGCAGGGACTGATGACGTCGATGAAGGCCGCACCCTTGTGCGCGATCGCGGCCTTGATCAAGGGTACGAGCTGCGCCTTGTCGCCGGAGAAACTGCGTGCGACGAAGGTGGCGCCAAGTTGCAGCGCCAGCCCGACCATGTCCAGTGGGCTGTCGCTGTTGACCACACCCTTCTTGGATTTCGAACCCAGATCGGCCGTCGCCGAAAACTGGCCCTTGGTCAGTCCATACACGCCGTTGTTCTCAACGATATAAACCATGTTCACGCCGCGGCGGATCGCATGCACGAACTGGCCGATGCCGATCGAAGCCGAGTCGCCATCGCCGGATACGCCGAGATACAGCAGTTCCTTGTTGGCCAAGTTCGCGCCAGTGAGCACCGAGGGCATGCGCCCGTGCACGGTATTGAAACCATGCGACTGGCCGAGGAAGTAGTCCGGCGTCTTCGAGCTGCAGCCGATCCCCGATAGCTTGGCGACACGATGCGGCTCGATATCCAGTTCCCAGCAGGCCTGGATGATGGCGGCCGAGATCGAATCGTGTCCGCAACCGGCGCACAAAGTGGAAATCTTGCCTTCGTAGTCGCGCCGGGTGAAGCCCAGTGCATTGCAGCCGAGAGTCGGATGGTGCAGCTTCGGTTTGGTGATGTAGGTCATGACGATATATCCGATGACGCCGGCGCGCTCGGGACAGTGGTTGTCTCGAGCAAGGCGTGGCAGAGCAGGGCCGCGCCGAAGACGCCTGCGGCCAATGGCCAGAGCAGATGCAGAAATGACATTTGCGTGTACAGGCTCTGCGACAGCGTAAGCACAACGCGGCACGCCATGCCCACAATCTGCGCAATCATGGCGACCAGCAACCACGGTGTGCGCCGCCGGACCCAGAGCACAATGCTGGCGGCGAGAATCAGGATGCCAGCCAGTTGTCCCAAGGTGTTGACGAGCTGCATTTCGTTCATGACTGTCCTCGCGCCATTTTGCCGCTGTCGATGCGTACGACGTTTGCGCCACGCATACCTTCAGTGATCTTGCCGGCGATGAATCGCGCCGTGATCGGCGTACCGTCGAAGTGCAGCACCGGTACAAGCTTCGCCGGATCGATGCCGAATTCGTTGACGATCAGGCTGCGCAGTTGCGCGTCGCGATTCTGCTCGACGACGAAGACCTGGTCGTGCACAGCGATGAAGTCGGCAACCGAATCCGGAAACGGAAACGCACGTACCCGCAGCGTGTCCAGATGCAGACCATCGGCTTCAAGCGCGTCGATTGCTTCGTTCATCGACGGGCTGGTCGAACCGAAATAAATCGCACCATGCCGCGTCTTGTGCGCCGCTTCGCGCAGCACTGGTTGCGGTACCAACGCCTTGGCGCTGTCGAATTTCCTCAGCAGGCGTTCCATGTTGTAGATGTAATCCGGGCCACGTTCCGAATAACGCGCATACGGATCGCGCGACGTGCCGCGGGTGAAATACGCACCCTTGTTCGCATGCGTGCCTGGATAGGTGCGGAACGGAATGCCATCACCGTCGACATCCTTGTAGCGGCCGAAATCCCTGCCGGCTTCGAGTTCCTCGGCCGTCATGACCTTGCCGCGATCGAGTTCACGCGCATCGTCCCAGACGAAGGGCGCCGCGAGGCGCTGATTCATGCCGATATCCAGATCCGTCATCACGAAGATCGGCGTCTGCAGGCGATCGGCCAGATCCAGCGCGAGTGCGGAAAACTCGAAGCATTCGTGCGGGTCTTCCGGCAGCAGCAGCACATGTTTGGTGTCGCCATGCGAGGCGTAGGCGCAGGCGAGCACATCCGATTGCTGGGTGCGCGTCGGCATGCCCGTTGACGGGCCGCCGCGCTGCACATCAATGATCGTTACTGGGATCTCGGCAAAGTACGCAAGACCGATGAATTCGTTCATCAGCGAGATGCCAGGGCCCGACGTCGTCGTGAACGCGCGCGCGCCATTCCAGCCGGCGCCGACGACCATGCCGATCGAGGCGATTTCATCCTCGGCCTGCACAATGGCGAACTTGTTCGTGCCGGTCTCGGTATCGACGCGATACTTCATGCAGTATTTCTGAAACGCTTCGGCCAGCGAGGACGACGGCGTGATCGGATACCACGCGCATACCGTCGCGCCACCGTAGACGCAGCCGAGCGCCGCGGCGACATTGCCGTCCACAAAGATACGATCGCCGACTGCGTTTGCTCGCTGTATACGCAATCCGAATGGGTGCGGTAGATGCTCTTTCGCGTAGTCGCGGCCCAAATGCAACGCCTTGACGTTGGAGTCGAGCAACTTTTCCTTGCCTTTGTATTGCTCGCCAAACAATTTTTCGATTTCGACCGGATCGATATCGAGAAGCAGCGACAACGCGCCGATGTACATGATGTTCTTGAACAGCTGACGCTGGCGCGCATCGGCATAGGTGCGGTTGCAGATCGCCGTCAGCGGCATGCCGATGACGTTGACGTCCTCGCGGAATTTCGATGCCGGCAGTGGTCGCGTGTTGTCGTAAAACAGATAACCGCCAGGTTCGATTTCCTTCATGTCCGCATCCCAAGTCTGCGGATTCATCGCCACCATCAAATCGATACCGCCGCGGCGACCAAGCCAGCCGCGCTCGGTCACGCGCACTTCGTACCAGGTCGGCAGGCCCTGGATATTCGACGGAAAGATATTGCGCGGACTGACCGGCACGCCCATGCGCAAGATGGATTTCGCGAACAATTCATTCGCCGACGCCGAACCCGAGCCGTTGACATTGGCGAACTTGACGACGAAATCGTTGACGGCTTCGATGCCGGCCTTGTTCAACGTGTTCACGCCGCGCTCCTGTGCGCCGCATGCTTGTGGCAGCCCGGTCCCGCGTGCGTCATTTCGAGCAGAAACTTGCGCATGTCCCAGGCGCCGGTCGGGCAACGTTCGGCGCACAGGCCGCAATGCAGGCAGACGTCCTCGTCCTTGACCATCACCCTGCCCGTCTTCAACGCGTCGGATACATACAGGGCCTGAGTGAGATTCAACGCCGGTGCGGTCAGATGCGTGCGCAGGTGCGCTTCGTCATCGTTGCCGGTGAAGCTGATGCAATCCATCGGGCAGATGTCGACGCAGGCGTCACATTCGATGCAGACGTCCTTGCTGAATACGGTTTGCACGTCGCAATTCAGGCAACGCTGCGCCTCGGCGAACGCAACCTGCGGATCGAAGCCGAGTTCCACTTCCAGTTTTATACTTTTCAGCGTTTTCTCTTTTTCGCGCCACGGCACCGCGTAACGTTCATCATTGGTGATGTCGTTGTCGTAGCTCCATTCGTGGATGCCCATCTTCTGCGAGATCAGGCTCACGCCAGGGTCGGGCCGTTCGCGCATATCCTCGCCACTGAGCAGCTTGTCGATGGACACCGCGGCATCGTGACCGTGCGCCACGGCCCAGATGATGTTCTTCGGCCCGAAGGCGGCATCGCCGCCGAAGAAGACTTTCGGATTCGACGACTGCATCGTGATCTTGTCGACCACCGGCATATCCCACTCATCGAAATTGATGCCGATATCACGCTCGATCCACGGAAATGCGTTTTCCTGTCCGACCGCAATCAGCACGTCATCGCATTCGTGCAATACGTCAGGCTCACCGGTCGGCACGAGCTGGCGCCGGCCCTTGGCGTCTTTCTCGGCACGCACCTTCTCGAACATCATGCCGGTGAGTTTGCCGTTGTCATGGATGTAAGCCTTCGGCACGAGGTAGTTGAGAATCGGAATGCCCTCGTGCTGCGCGTCCTCCTTTTCCCAGGGAGAGGCTTTCATTTCCTCGAAGCCCGAACGCACGATGACTTTGACTTCCTCGCCACCAAGACGGCGCGAGGAACGGCAGCAGTCCATCGCCGTATTGCCGCCACCAAGCACGATCACGCGCCGGCCGATTTTTTTCACGTGCTCGAAATACACCGACGCGAGCCAGTCGAGGCCGATATGGATATTTGCTGCGGCTTCCTTGCGGCCGGGCAAATCCAGGTCGCGTCCGCGCGGCGCACCGCTGCCAACAAAGAGCGCATCAAAGTCCTGCGTCAATAATGTCTTCAAAGAATCGATGCGTGTGCCACTGCGAAATTCGACGCCGAGATTGAGGATGTAATCGACTTCTTCGTCGATGACTTCTTCGGGCAAACGGAATCGCGGCACCTGGGTGCGCATGAAACCGCCGCCCTTGGCGTCGGCTTCGAACACGACGACGTGGTAACCGAGCGGTGACAGATCACGCGCCACCGTCAACGTGGCCGGTCCGGCGCCGATGCAGGCGATGCGTTTGCCATTCTTGCGTGCTGCCGGTTTCGGCATGCGTGCGCGGATTGCCTCGTTGTCCTTGAAATCGGCGGCGACGCGCTTGAGCCGGCAGATCGCGACTGGTTCCGGCTTGGCACCATTGTTTTCTTCGACACGCCCGCGTCGACAGGCCGGTTCGCAGGGACGATCGCAGGTGCGTCCGAGAATTCCGGGAAATACATTGGAATTCCAGTTGACCATATAGGCGTCGGAATAACGCCCTGCAGCGATCAGTCGGATGTACTCGGGAACCGGAGTATGTGCGGGACAGGCCCACTGGCAATCGACGACTTTGTGGAAATAGTCGGGTACGCGAATATCGGTAGGCTTCACTAAATACTCCGTGATTGCAAAGGAGCCTTGCTGCCTTGACGAAGCGACAGCTGCGTTCGAGTCTACTCGCGGATGCGCAATCTGAGAAGATTGTCAGCGGCAATCAGCGCAACGCGATGCATTCGATCTCCACGCGCGCGCCCAAGCCCAGACCGCTGGTGCCGAACGCGCTGCGCGCTGGCAAATGCTTGCCGAACGCCTTCACGTATTCCGCATTCATCGCTGCCCATTCGCCGATATCGGCAAGCATCACGGTAACTTTCACGATGCGATCGAGCGACGAGCCGCGGCGTTCGAGCACGGCGCGAATGTTCGCCAGTGTTTGTCGCGTTTCCGCAGCGATACCGCCAGCAACCAGCTTGCCGCTCGCATCCGTGCCGATCTGGCCAGACAGAAACAACAGATCGCCAACCTCGACCGCCTCGGAAAACGGCAATCCGGCGATGCCGACGAAAGGATGATAACTGGCGTCTTTACTGGGTTTCAGGCTCATGTTGCAACTCCGTTTTGAACTCTGGGGCACTCTGATTGTCGCAATGCAGCAGAAAATCCGGGACAATGCCGCAATGGAGCCGGATTGGCGCTCCGCAAGCTTCGGACTACTTGATGCTATATCAACTGCACGAATTCAACCGCACCCTGTTCAATCCGTTGATCGCCTGGTCGCAGGCCAACGCCAAGATGTTTTCCTCGCCCGACAGTTGGCTGTCGAAACTGCCAGAGGCCCACCGCGTCGCCGCAAACTACGAACTGCTGTATCGGCTCGGCAAGGATTACGAAAAACCCGAATTCCGCATCGGCAGCGTGCAGGCGCACGGCGGCGAAGTTCCTGTTGTGGAAAATGTTGCGCTGGCACGGCCGTTCTGCAATCTCGTGCGCTTCAAGCGCTATGCCGACGACGTTGTCACATTGAAGAAGCTCAAGGCCGATCCGGTCGTGCTCGTGGTCGCGCCGCTGTCCGGCCATCACGCCACCTTGTTGCGTGACACCGTGCGCACCCTGCTGCAGGAACACAAGGTCTATATCACCGACTGGGTCGACGCGCGCATGGTGCCGACCGAAGCCGGGCCGTTTCATCTCGACGACTACGTCGCCTACATCCAGGATTTCATCCGCCACATCGGCGCGGAAAATCTGCATGTCATCTCGGTCTGCCAGCCGACCGTGCCGGTGCTTGCCGCGATCTCGCTGATGGCATCGGCCGGCGAAGCGCTGCCGCGCACAATGACCATGATGGGCGGACCGATCGACACGCGCTGCAGCCCGACCCAAGTCAACGACCTGGCCGCAACCAAGCCGCTGTCGTGGTTCGAGAACACGCTTGTGCAGGATGTGCCGGAGAATTATCCGGGCCACGGCCGTCGTGTCTATCCGGGCTTTCTCCAGCATGCCGGCTTCATCGCCATGAATCCGAGCCGGCACTTCATGTCGCATTGGGACTTCTACGAGAACCTGCGCCGCGGCGATCTCGAGGACGCCGAGGCTCATCGCCAGTTCTACGACGAATACAACGCCGTGCTCGACATGCCGGCCGAGTATTACCTCGACACCATCCGCACCGTGTTCCAGGAACATGCGCTGCCGCGCGGCGTCTGGGACGTGGCTGGCAAGCGGGTGAAGCCGCAAGACATCAAGCGCACCGCTCTGTTCACGATCGAAGGCGAACTCGACGACATCTCCGGCCTCGGCCAGACCCAGGCCGCGCATGATTTGTGCAAAGGTATAAAAAGCACCAACAAGCGGCATTTGACCGTCAAGGGCGCTGGCCACTACGGCATCTTCAGCGGCAAGCGCTGGCGCAACGTGGTTTATCCCGAGGTGCGCGAGTTCATCCGCAAGCACGCTTGAGTGTTGCGATTCCGATGGATCGGCCGGTTGACGCCTGACTCTTGACGCTGAGTTAAGCAGCGCCGGAGGGGTCCGCCTTGGACGATGAGTTAGACATCATCTCGATCCGACATGTCCTTGCGTGGCTGCGCGAATGCAGAATAGATGTAGTGAATGCCAATGATTGCAAGCATGACCCCCGATATGATCCAGAAAAAAATGAGCACTCCGGGATAGTTGGTGGGTCCGCTGAGCCACGTAACTAGAGTGTGATAGACGCCAGATCCTGCTGCAGCCACACATGTTGCTCCAAAGGCGGCTTGCAGTTGGGATAGCAGCCAAGTTGCTTTCGTCGCTCGATAGTTACCGCCGCCTTCACTTCTGAGAACTTTGCCCAAATCAATAAGCGACAGTAGAAGAAATGGAACACCGAGCACAGCTGCGAACGCAATGCTCACGCCGACCAAGGAACGATCGTCTGCCGCGATGATGGTGGCCGCCAACACAAGCAAAAAGGCCAGTGACCAAATGACCTTGGCTACTGCTCTGGATTTCGACGACAAGTTCACAATAATGTTCTAACAACCGATTAGCATCTAATTCCAGGTGCGTAATGAGCTACCGCATCGCCTTCCGGCACGCCAACGAACGCTGACTACAGCTTCGACGCCCCAACTGCGCGCACCGGCAGCGGCACGCTGCAAACATCGATATGACCGGCCGGGACCTTGTACCACTCGTCGCGGCGGTCGCGCCGGGATTCGACTAGTGCCGCGAAGGTCGGTGTGTCGGTGCGGAGGACTTCAAGATTCGACCGCTGCGCTGCGGGCACATCGGCAGCCACACGGATGGATTCGATCGGCACGCGCTGTTCGGGTTTCTCGTAGAAACCCAACGCGCCGGTGCCACGCGGCAGCGTGGACAGCAGCTCCATCCCCTGCACCACGCGGCCGACCACGGTGATGTTGCGATCGAGCCAGCGCGGCGAACTGCCGATGACAACGTAGAGTTCGGTGCCGCCGCCGGAATCCACGTCGTTGTCGCGACCAACGCCGACCGTGCCGTAGCAATGCGTCAGCCACGCGGTTTTCTTTTGCGGGTCGAGCGCGGCGGGGAAGTCGCCGGAGAATCCGGTTTGCGGCGCGTAGCCGTCGCGATCCGGCAATAGGGTAAAAGGCAAGTTCTTTCTTAGTGGAATTGTGAACTCGGCCTTGAGCGTGCGCTGGGCATTGCCGACCGAGCGGCGCTTGGCTGCATCCTCGGCATCCGGATCGCCCCACTGCACCACATAGTTGTCCTGCGCGCGCAGGATCGCCAGACCGTCGAAATACTTCTCCCGCACCAGCGCATCGATATTGGCGACGTGATGCGGCGCAAACGCCGGCGCCAGTTCGACCACCACGCGCCCGGATGCGAGTTCGAGATACAGCGTGTTCGCTGGATCGAGCGCATGCCAATCCGATGGCTTCGATGCAGCAATCACATCGGCCATCGTTCGTGGCTTGTCCGCTGCGGGCGAATCCGCAGCGGCTGCCGCGCCGGCACAAGCTAGCGCGCACAAGGCAACACCGGCGATCAACTGCCGGCGACTTGGTTTGGAGTCGCGTTTCATCTGTTCTCCTGCCTCACTTTCCGGTTTCGGCCGGCAACGTGCCCAGACGCACCAGCCGGTCGAACGTCACGCCGTCGCGGCTGATGGTAAGCGTCACGCGCCGACCCATGTGAGTTTGCAACATCGCCTGGAAAGACGCCCTGTCACGCACGGGTTGGCGATCGAACTTGAGCACGAAGTCGCCGTCGCGCAGATTGGCCTCCGCTGCCGGCGTGCCGCCGACCACCTCGCCGATCTCAATGCCGTCCGCGCCGAGAGTCTGACGTTCCTGTTCGGTCAGATCACGGAAATTCGCACCAAACGGCAGGCGCAGACGCACGTAGTAGATCGCCGTCGACGCAGAAGTATTGGCCAGATTGGACGCGCCGTCATCCGGCAACGGCGGATAGATCAGCACCTTGTCCGCACCAACCTCACGTCCCTTTTCCAACGCCTGTTCGCGCAAATCTGTCGGCGTTGCGCACGGGGAACGTGCCGATGCCGATCTGCACGTAACCTTGTGCGCGCAACAGGCGTTCGTCACCGTCGCGCGTCTTGCCTTCGCCCAATTCCGGCTGCGTGGGCGGCGGCGCGGCACGCAGGCGCGCAACCACGCTGGCTTCGCGTCCGGGCACGACGTCGTAACGGCTGGTCGCAATCGGTGTGGATACCGGACCGGCCGTCGGCGGCTGCGGGGCATGTTCAACATGGGCGCAACCCGCCAGTGTCAGTGCGGCGGCGATCGATCCGATGCGTGCGGCGAATCCGGAATTCATTCCGCTCGCCCGCAGTCAATGCGCAGCCGGCTTGATCGGCGGTGGCGCGGGACGCTTGGGTACCTGCTCCGCGTCAAGTAAACGCTCAATGCGCGCGAATACTTCGGAACGCGAGAAAGGTTTCTTCATGAAATCGTCGGCACCGATGCGTTGGGCGTAGAACTGCTCGGTCGCCTGCTCGTTGCCACTGATCATCACAATCGGAATTTCGCGCGTGATCGGGTCGCGGCGCAATAGGCGCAGCGCGGCGAAACCGTTCATGCCCGGCAACACGATATCGAGGAAAATCAGGTTCGGGCGTTCAGCCAGCGCTATCTTGACGCCGGTTTCCGCATCGCCCGCTTCGAGAGTAGAGAAGCCGTTCTGCTGCAGAAATTTGCGCAGCAGGGCAACGATCGTTGGCGAGTCGTCGACAATCAGCACGCGCGTACCCTCGCGCGCATTGACGCGTGGTTTCTCGCGCCGTTCCTGTTCCCTGGATGTGCCAAAAAAACGTTTGAATAGATCGAACGTGGCCACGGGCGATTTCCCTGCAACTAGGCTAGGCAGGCGACAGTGTCGGCGTTACCGGGCGTGCTGACAAGCCCCGGCGACTGAAGGCCGGTCAAGCCCTGCCGATGCGTGCAATCCAGCGGTAGAGCAACGCCAGCGACACAACGAAAGCGATACCGCCGATCCAGATCGAGGCTGTCTCGAAACTGTCACCGACCAGGGCGAGCGGATAGTCCGTGCCGGAAAACGCGACGAAGGCCGCAATCACCACGCCGAGCAAGCCCTCGCCAACAATCATGCCGGACGCAAGCAGTACGCCGAGTTGCTTGGCCGCCTCGGGTTTCTTCGACGTGCGATCGGCATTACGGTCGAACCACCAGCCAGCGACCGCACCGACGACGACCATCAGCGTGCTCTGGGTCGGCAGGTAGATGCCCAGGCCCACAGCCAGCGGCGACAGATGCGCGGACTTGGTCGTGCGGCGCAATATTTCGTCAATCGCGATCATGACGACGCCGATCAACCCGCCGATCTTGATCAGGCTCCAGTCGATATTGTTCTGGATCACGCCCTGCGCCAGCGCCGAGATCAGGCCGGCCTGCGGCGCAGCCAGCGCATGGTCGCGCTGCGGGCCCGGCGCGCCGACAAAGCCGTAGGCGTGATTGAGCAGATCGAGAATCGGCGGAATGATCGCGGCACCGGCAATCACGCCGATCACCAGTGCCCATTGCTGTCTGGACGGCGTCGCATCCACGAGCTGGCCGGTCTTGAGATCCTGCAGGTTGTTGTTGGCGATCGCCGCGGCCGCAAACACGATCGAGGTGATGAAGAGTGCGAACGCGACCAGCGCGTTTTCGCTACCGACGGGCAGCGTCGAGCGGATGCCGAACACCAGCAGCAGCGCCGCACTGATCACCACGATGATGCCGATGCCCGACAGCGGGCTGTTCGACGAACCGATCAGGCCAGCCATGTAGCCGCACACGGCGGACACGAAGAAGCTCATCAGCACCACGAAGATCAGGCCGCCGACCACCAAGGCCACGACGTGGTCGCCCAGTCCGTGGCCGGACGTCATCGCGAAGTTCGCAATCAGGAAGCCGATCGGCAGCAGACACGCCAGCGAGATCAGGCCGACCTGTCCGATCGGGATGTCCTGCTCGGTACGCGGCAACAAAGCAGCGTTGCCGGCACCGCGTGCACGCGCAGCGGCCATGGCCGAGGTCAGCCCGCTGATAACGGGTTTGACCAGCTTGGCCAAGGTCCAGATGGCGGCCACGCCGATGGTGCCGGCGCCAACGAAACGGACTTTGTGGCTCCAGGTCGCGTTGGCGAGATCCGCGATTGAGCCGACCGCGGGCGCGAGCGCCGAAAAATGCGGCACGCCCCAACCCCAGCCGATCACGGCGCCGACCAGCATCGCAATACCCACCCACAACCCGACCAGATGGCCAATGCCGAACAGCGCGAACGAGAGGAAAAAGTCGAACCCGGTCACGCCGGCCTTGTCACCACCGACGCGAAAGTAATGCACCACGTCGCCCGCAAACACTCGCGTCGCGACCACCACTGCAAATACCGCCGAGACGATCGAACCCCACAACACGGCGAGCAGGCCAGCGCGATTGGATTCGGCAGCCGCTTCGGCGCTGACGCCCTCGGCGACGCCGGCACCCACCTTCAGCACTTCGGCGCAGGCTACGCCTTCGGGGTACGGCAAGTCGGAATTGGTGACCAACGCGCGGCGCAGCGGGATCGAATACATCACGCCGAGAATACCGCCGAGTGCGCAGATGGCAAACGATGTCCAGTAGTTGAAGCCTGTCCACCAGCCGATCAGGATCAGGCCAGGCAGCACGAAGATGATCGAGGACAAGGTGCCAGCCGCCGATGCGACCGTCTGCACGATGTTGTTTTCCTGCATCGTGGCGCCCTTGAAGTAGCGCAGCACCGCCATCGAGATCACCGCCGCCGGAATCGAGGTCGCGAACGTGAGCCCGGCCTTGAGGCCGAAATAGACGTTCGCAGCAGTGAATACGAGAGTGATCAGGATGCCGATGATCAAGCCGCGGATCGTCAATTCGCTGCGCGGCTCGCTGCCGGAAGAATTTGCGTTCACGTGAAAAACCCCTGTGCTGGCGGAATGCCCGCGCGATAGTCTACGGAAATGCGCGCGGCCGCAAGTCGGCTGCGTATGCACCGGCGTGCACAGCGATTCGGGATTCGTGCGCATTGCGAAGCTTCGGCCCTGCTAAAGTAATTCGATACTGGGGGAAAAACATGATGCCGGTACACGCTGCGAAAAATTTTTTCTGGCTGACGCGCGCTGTGAAGCAGACCGACTACTTGACGCACCTGCTACCGACGGCAGCGCTGCTCGCGCTCTGCGTCGCCGCTACTGTCCAGGCGAGCACGCCCGACGCAGCGCGCTGGCAACGTGAAGCGCAGGCGGTCACGATCACCCGCGACGACTGGGGCATCGCGCACGTCCACGGCAATACCGACGCCGACGCGGTGTTCGGCATGGCCTATGCCCAGGCCGAGGACGACTTCAACCGCGTCGAGACCAACTACCTCAACGCGATGGGCCGGCTCGCCGAGACCGAAGGCGAATCCGCGATCTGGCAGGACCTGCGGATGAAGCTGTTCATCGATCCGGTCACGCTGAAAGCGCTCTACGCCAAAAGCCCGAGCTGGCTGCAGGCGCTGATGAACAGCTGGGCCGACGGGCTGAACTATTACCTGGCCACGCATCCCGACGTGCATCCGCGCGTCATCCAGCCATTTCGAACCGTGGATGGCGCTCAGCTTCACCGAAGGCAGCATCGGCGGCGATATCGAACGCGTATCGCTCAACCAGCTCGAAGCCTTCTACGGCCATGACCAGCAAGCACTGGCCCGCGCCGAGTCGCCATCGAGCTGGGCAGAACCGACCGGC
The DNA here is from genome assembly GCA_963804695.1 of uncultured Gammaproteobacteria bacterium. Taxonomy (GTDB): domain Bacteria; phylum Pseudomonadota; class Gammaproteobacteria; order Xanthomonadales; family Rhodanobacteraceae; genus Rudaea. The sequence goes on along the minus strand of CAWDRH010000003.1, from coordinate 408,371 downwards.
TCGAACGGCATCGCCATCGCGCCCAAGCTCACCGCGAACGGTCATGCGCTGCTGCTGATCAATCCGCATACCTCGTTCTTCTTCCGCTCCGAGTTGCAGATGACCAGCGACGCCGGGCTCGACGCCTATGGCGCGGTCACCTGGGGCCAGTTCTTCATCTACCAGGGCTTCAATCACCACATCGGCTGGATGCACACCTCGACCGGCCGTCGACGCGGTCGACGAGTTTGCCGAGACGATCGTGCACCAGGACGGCAAGCTGTTCTATCGCTACGGCCAGGAACTGCGGCCGGTCAGCGCGCGCACGATCAGCGTGCCCTACCGCGCCGCCGACGGCTCGATGGCCGAACGCAGCTTCACCATCTATGCGCACCCATCACGGCCCGATCGTGCGCGAGGCCGACGGCAAGTGGATCGCGATCGCGCTGATGAACAAGCCGCTCGAAGCACTCGAGCAAAGCTGGCTGCGCACCAAGGCCAGCGACTACGCCAGCTATTTGAAGGTCGCCGAGCTGAAGGCCAACTCGTCGAACAACACGATCTTCGCCGACGACAAGGGCGAGATCGCCTATCTGCATCCGCAGTTCATCCCGAAACGCGACGACCGCTTCGACTACACCAAGCCGGTCGACGGCAGCGATCCGGCCACCGACTGGCAAGGACTGCTGCCACTGGACAAGGCACCGCACCTGCTCAATCCGCCGAACGGCTGGATCTTCAACACCAACGATTGGCCCTATTCCGCCGCCGGTCCCTACAGCCCCAAGCGTGCCGACTATCCCCGTTACATGGATACCTCCGGTGAAAATCCGCGCGGCATTCATGCCACGCTGCTGCTGACAGGCCAGCGCGACTTCACGCTTCCGTCGCTGATCACCACGGCGTTCGATTCCTACTTGCCCGCTTTCGCGCGGCAGATCCCGATCCTCGTGGCCGACTACGACGCGCTGCCAGCCAACGATCCGCTCAAGCACAAACTTGCCGGCCAGATCGCGCTGCTGCGCCACTGGGACTACCGCTGGGGCATCGCCTCGATGCCGACCTCGCTGGCGGTTTTCTGGGGCGACACCCTGTGGGACAAGGTCGATAAAGCCGACACAGCCGAGGGCCTGTCGATCTATGACTACATGGCCGAGAAAGCAGGGCCGAAGGTGCGCTTGGACGCGCTGCTCGAAGCATCCGACCGGCTTGAGAAAGACTTCGGCAGCTGGGGCGTGCCATGGGGCGAGATCAATCGCTACCAGCGCATCAACGGCGATATCGTGCAACCGTTCGACGACGCCAAGCCCAGCATCCCGGTGCCGTTCACCTCGTCACGCTGGGGCTCGCTCGCGTCGTTTGGCGCCCACCGCTGGCCGGGCACCAAGCGCTACTACGGCACCAGCGGCAACAGCTTCGTCGCGGTGGTCGAGTTCGGCGACAAGGTCCGCGCTCGCGCCATTACCGCCGGCGGCGAGAGCGGCCATCCGGAATCAAGACATTTCAACGACGAAACCGAACGCTACACTACCGGCAACCTGCGCACGGTCTACTTCTGGCCGGAACAACTCCAGGGGCATACCGAGCGGGTCTACCATCCCAGCGAGTGACTGAGCGCGGTTCGAGAATCCTCAGAACAGCCCTTCAAGCACCTGCAGCAATCCCCAGAAGCCCACGGCCCACACCGCCGTACGCAAGTAGGGAATGCCGACTGCGTAGACCGGCAAGTAGGCCACGCGTGCCCAGAAATAAATCTGCACGCCCATGGCCGTTATGTTGCTATTGCGATGCGCGAGTTCCACTACCAGCACGGCAGCGGCGAAGAACACGAAGGTTTCCAGAAAATTCCGACTCGCCCGATCAGCGCGCGCGGCAACACCGGTCAAGGGCTTCACGTCTCCATCGCGATTGCCGGCATTCCATGTCAGTCCCCTCTGAAGCGTAGACAGCGTTGCGGCGATCAGCACATACGCCAAGCCCAGCGCAATGGACCAGCCCAACATCTTTAGTTCGATCGTCATACCACCCTCCCGTGAGTGTCTGTGCTCGCATCATGCACTTTTTTCTGCGCTGAAAATAAGTCTGTCGCGCTGCCTGCGGGCAGGAACCCGGTCGCCTGTTACGGGTCCCGATGCTGCGCTTGATCGAGGATACTCAGCGCCACGGCCTCGGCCACCTTGATGCCATCGACCGCCGCCGAGAGGATGCCGCCGGCATAGCCTGCCCCTTCGCCCGCCGGATACAGGCCGGTGGTGTTGAGGCTTTGCAGGCTGTCGTCGCGCTTGATGCGAACGGGCGAGGATGTGCGCGTTTCCACACCGGTAAGGATGGCATCGTGCATTGCGAATCCGCGGATCTGGCGGTCGAAGGCGGGCAGCGCTTCGCGGATCGCTTCGATCGCGTAATCCGGGCAAGGCGCTGTCGAGACTGCCCAGAGTTACGCCCGGCTTGAACGAAGGCTGCACGTCGCCGAAGGCGCGTCGACGCGCGTGCCGCTGATGAAGTCGCCGACCAACTGGCCGGGCGCGTTGTAGTCGGCGCCGCCAAGCGCATAGGCGCGACTCTCCAGCTCGCGCTGCAAGGCAATGCCCGCGAGTGGGCTGCCGCTGTCGTCAAACGCGGCGAAATCGCTGGGTTCGATGCCAACCACGATCGCGGCGTTCGCGTTGCGTTCGTTGCGCGAATACTGGCTCATGCCATTGGTGACCACCCGGCCTGGCTCGGACGCCGCCGCGACTACGGTGCCGCCCGGGCACATGCAGAAGCTGTAGACCGAGCGGCCGTTGCCGTTGCGTGGTGCACCAGTTTGTAGTCGGCGGCGCCGAGCAGCGGATGGCCGGCCTGCGGACCGAAGCGGGCGCGGTCGATGATCGACTGCGGATGCTCGATGCGGAAACCGATCGAAAAGGGCTTGGCTTCCACGTAGACGCCACGTGCATGCAGCATCTCGAAGGTATCGCGCGCGCTGTGCCCGAGCGCCAGCACCACGTGGTCGGTGCGCAGTTCGCTCGCCATCGGCCAGTATCACGCCGCGCACGCTCTGGCGTCCCTCACCGTCGGATTGCAGCATGCAGATTCTCGACGCGTTGACCGAAGCGGATTTCGCCGCCGAGCGACTCGATCGTGGCGCGCATGTTCTCCACCATCGTCACCAGCCGGAAGGTGCCGATGTGCGGCTTGCTGACGTAGAGAATTTCCTCCGGCGCACCGGCCTTGACGAACTCGGTGAGCACCTTGCGGCCGTGATGCTGCGGGTCGCGAATCTGGCTGTACAGCTTGCCGTCCGAAAACGTGCCCGCGCCGCCCTCGCCGAACTGCACGTTGGATTCCGGATGCAGGTTGCGTTTGCGCCAGAAGTCCCAGGTATCCCGGGTGCGCTCGCGCACCGCCTTGCCACGCTCCAGGATGATGGGGCGCAGGCCCATCTGCGCGAGAATCAATGCCGCGAACAATACCGCAGGGACCGAAGCCGATCACCACCGGACGATGCGCGAGCGTAGCCGGAGCCGTGGCGACGACACGATAATTGGTGTCCGGCGTGAGGCCGACATGCGGATCATCGGCGTAGCGCTGCAACACGACCACTTCGTCGGCAAGTTCGAGATCCAGTGTGTAGATCAGCGCGATCGCGCCGCGTTTGCGCGCATCGTAACTGCGCTTGACAATGGTATAGCCGAGCAGATCCCCGGCACCGAGCTTCAGCCGTACGCAGATCGCCTTGGGCAGATCATCCTGCGCATGGTCCAGCGGCAGCTTGAGGTCGGTCAGTCGCAGCATGCGCCGCCTACCAGTCGGTCGGTCGGTAGTCTTTCAGAAACTTGCCCCAGACATGATCGCCGCTATTGAAGCCGCTGATGATCGGATCGACGATGCGCGCCGCGCCGTCGACGATATCGAGCGGCGGATGAAAGCGTTCCTCGACGATCTTGCGCGCGGCCAGTTCGGCCGGATCCTCGTCGGTGACCCAGCCGGTGTCGACCGCATTCATGTGGATGCCATCGTTGTGGTAATCCAGTGCCGACGTGCGTGTCATCATGTTGAGCGCGGCCTTGGCCATGTTCGTGTGCGGATGCCGCGTGGTCTTGAAATTGCGATAGAACTGACCTTCGACCGCCGACACGTTGACGACATGCTTGTCGCGCTCTGTGGTGCGCAGCATCAACGGCTTCAGCCGCGCGTTGATGATGAAGGGCGCGATCGCGTTGACCAGCTGCACTTCGAGCAATTCCACCGACGGCACCTCGGCCATCAGCAGGCGCCACGAGTTGCGTTCGCGCAGGTCGACCTGTTGCAAGTCCTGGTCGAGACGGCCCTGCGGAAACAGGTGATGCTGGTCCGCGAACTCTTCCGCGAGCAAGGGCACCTGCGACAGAGCCGCGGCTCGTACGAGACCGGTTGTTGCGTCGATTCCATGCCCTGTTGCTGACGACGCCATCCCACCGGCCTCGGGCAGCATCGAATAACGGCGCAACCCTTCGTAGCGGCCGAGCAATCTGCGCACATGCTCGGGCACGTCATGCGCCGCCGCGGTTTCGGCGGCCATCATGTGCGCGTAGAACTGTGGCGGACGGCGCACGGTCTGGCAGGCGTTGTTGACGATGAAATCCAGGCGCTCGCGCGTGGCTACGAGTTCATGGCAGAACGCTTCCACGCTGGGCGTATGCCGCAGATCCAGCCCGAAGATCTGCAGACGATCGGCCCATTCGCCGAAGTCCGGTTCCTGCGCATAGCGCGCAGCGGAGTCGCGCGGAAACCGCGTCGTCACGATCAGGCTGGCGCCCGCACGCAGCAACTTCAGTCCCGCCTGATAGCCGATCTTGACGCGACCGCCAGTCAGCAGCGCAACGCGGCCGCGTAGATCCGCCGATTCGGTGCGCTTGGCGAAATTGAACGCGGCGCACTCCGGACACAATTGATCGTAGAAATGATGGATCAGCGAATACTTCCGCTTGCACACATAGCAATGTTGCGGTTCGATCGCTTCGCGTCGTTCGGGCTCGCCGTCATCGCTATCGCTCGCGACGAAGCCTTCAGGCGGAAACACGTTCGGCGTCGTGAATACGGGTCGCCGGCGCAATTCGCGAATGCCGGTCTTGTGCAACAGCGCTTCTTCTTTCGCCACTTGCGCGGCGTTGTGTGCGCGGGTCTGCGCCTTGCGCTTGCGGCGTCGCTGCACCGGATCGGGGTGATAGAAATGTCCGACGGCCGCGTGGAACCGCTGGCGATCCTCGGATGGAAGGCGGTCGAGCAACGAATGATCGGCGGCGACGGCTTCAAGCAGCGTGATGCTCGCACGAATCTGATTGGCCAGCGACTCATCCGCAAGATCTGGCGCCGACGGCGTTTGTATAGCTGTATTCATCGTTTTCTACGCGAACTGTGGCGATGCCGGTCGCGCATTGTAGATGCTGGCCCGAAATCGCGCTGAGTCGATCTGCTCAGCGCCCCGTTGCCTGCGGGATTCCGGAATATATCTATTTCAGCCCGGCAATTTGTTTCAGAGCACCTTCGAACACCTCGACCGGCTGGCCGCCGGAAATCAAATGCTGGTCGTTGACGATCACAGCCGGTACTGAATGGATACCATGGCCGAGATACAGACGTTCCTGCGCACGCACTTCGGCAGCATAGGTATCCGACGAGAGAATCTCGCGTGCCCGCGCGGTCGGCAATCCCACTTTGCCGGCCAGACGAATCAACACATCGTGGGAACTGATGTCTTCACCGTCGGTGAAATAGGCGCGAAGCAGCGCGTGCTTGAGTGCCTGCTGATGCCCGGCAGTTTCCGCCCAATGCAGCAGGCGATGCGCATCGAAGGTGTTGTAGATGCGCCCGCGCTTACCGAAAACGAATCCCAAAGCCTCGCCACGTGCGCGGATGTTTTCGCGATTGGCCGCGAACTGCTCCGGCGTCGAACCGTATTTCTTGCGAATATGTTCGGCGATGTCCTCACCTTCCGCCGCCATCTGCGGATTCAGCTCGAATGGCTGGAAATGGATTTCCGCGCTGACTTGGCCATCAAGTCGATCCAATGCCTGCTCCAGCGCGGCAAGCCCGATCGCGCACCACGGACAGGAAACGTCGGAGACGAAGTCGATCTTGACGGGAATGGGTTTGATTGATGCGGTCACCGGACACCTCACAATTGCACAGTGCCAGACGTGGGGACGCAAACTGCGCAATCAACTAACAGCGCTGATCTCGGCATGGCGCTTTCTACGCCCGCTGCAACGACCAGAACCCGATGTCGCGGCGATGACGGTAGCCGATGCGTTCGTACAATTTCTCCGCACGCGCATTCTCGTGGCTCACGTGCAGGAACGGCGTACGCCCGCGTTCCAGATTGTCGTTCGAGAGCAGCGCGATCAGGCGGCGCGCGTAACCGCGACCATTGAAGTCGGGATGCGTACAGACGGCAGTGATTTCCTGAGTCGCATCCGTGCCCAGGCGCTCGCCGATGATCGCCGCCAGACGGCCGCCCTGGTAGATACCGAAGTAGCGGCCCATGTCCATCGTGCGTTCGCGGAAATAGTGCGGGTACACCAGCGCAGTGAGCGCAAGCACGTCGGCGCGATGCTGTCCGGATAGTTCGATGGCATCTGGTCCGTCGATCACCGGGATCGATTCGGTGCAAACCATCTGAGCCAAAGGGCGAAACGCTTGCAGTCGCCATTCGCGCGGCAGACGCGGCACCACGCCGATCAGGTATACGCTCTCGTCGGGCGCGACCAGCGATGCCAGCGCTTCCGCTACGCCGGCTTCGCCACTCGCTACGCCGAGGAACGGCGCGAACTCTGGCGGATAACGTGCGGCATCGCCAGCACATTGCGCCAACTCACGATGGCGGCTGCGCAGCGAAGACCAGAACGGGTTGTCGAGTTCGGATGGCATAATCCAGTTAGATTATCGCGTGGCGCCGAATCAGGGAATCTTGCTTACCCGCATCTTTGTCGATGCTAGAAAGAGCAGATACAAACGCAGATCAAGGGGAGAAACTTATGCTGATGCAGAAATTTCCACGCGGCCTGATCGTCTTGCTCGGCGGCGCGATGCTGACTTGCGCCGTGAGCGCGCCCGCCGCCGCGACCGTCAACAAACCGGCCAATCATGCCTGGCTGCTCAAGGCTGACCGTGTCTTCGACGCGCGCAGCGAGCAGACGCATGCGGGCTGGGTGGTGCTGGTGCAGGACGGCAAGATCATCGCAGTCGCGCCGGTGGCACAGATCAAGGCGCCGCCGGGCACGCAGACCATCGACCTGCCTGGCACAACATTGCTGCCCGGTCTGATCGATGCGCACTCGCATATCTTCCTGCATCCGTACAACGAAACGCTGTGGAACGATCAGGTGCTGAAGGAGACGCTGCCGTATCGCACCATAGAGGCGGTGCAGCACGTGCACGACACGTTGATGGCCGGCTTCACCACGCTGCGCGACCTGGGCACCGAGGGCGCGGGCTACGGCGACGTCGATGTACAGCGTGCGATCAACGAAGGCATGATCCCGGGTCCGCACATGTTCGTCGCGACCCGCGCCACCATTGCCAGCCATTGCTACGGTCCCGGCCCGATGGGTTTCCGCACTGACATGGACATCCCCCAGGGCGGCATCCCTGTAGCCGGCGTGCCGCAGATGATCGACGCAGTGCGCGACCAGGCAGGCCACGGCGCGGACTGGATCAAGATCTACGCCGACTACCACTGCGGCAAAAGCAAGGGTTCGGTGCCGACCTTTACCCAGGAGGAATTGAACGCCGGCGTCGAGGCCGCGCATTCGCTCGGCCTGCCGGTCTCGGTACATTCGACCACCGCCGAAGGCATGCGCCGCTCGATACTCGCCGGCGTCGATACCATTGAGCATGGTTTCGGCGGCACGCGCGAAGTCTTCGAACTGATGAAACAGCACAACGTCGCCTACTTGCCGACGCTGGAAGCGGTAGTCGCCTACGCGCAGTATTTTCACGGCTGGAAACCGGGTGATCCGCCGACCGATGAAATGCAGCAGTCGCAAAACGCCTTCAAGCTGGCCATGGATGCCGGTGTCACCATCGGCTGCGGCAGCGACGTCGGCGTATACACGCACGGCACCAATTACAAGGAAATCGAATGGATGGTGCGCGACGGCATGGCGCCTGCACGCGCGCTGCTTGCCGCCACCGTGATCGACGCGCAGATCCTGCACCAGCAGGATCGCTTCGGCCAATTACGCGAAGGATTGGATGCCGACATCATCGCGGTACAGGGCGATCCCACAGCGGACATCAGCGCCATCGAGCACGTACCGTTCGTGATGAAGGGCGGTGTGATCTACAAGCAAAACGGCACAGAACAAATCAAGACGAATTGACTTCGCCATCTCCATTTTTGTGCCTAGACATTGTCCAGAAACGTCGCGGACGGGACGAAGAACAGCGAGCCGGTGACGGCCTTGCTGAAGTCCAGCAGGCGGTCGTAATTGCCCGGCGGGTTGCCGACGAACATGTTGGTGAGCATCTGCTCGATCCGGTCCGGGGATCGCGCGTAACCGATGAAGTAGGTACCGAACTCGCCCTTGCTGGCGTCGCCGAACGGCATGTTGTCGCGCACGATTTCCAACTGCTCGCCATCCTTCTCGATGGTGGTCAGGACGTTGTGCGCGTAAGGAGCCTTCGCCGCATCGGCCTGTTCGATATCCGAGAGTTTCGTCCTGCCGATGATGTTTTCCTGTTGCTCAACGGGCACCGCGTTCCACGCCTTAAGATCGTGCAGGTACTTCTGCACGATGACGTAACTTCCACCAACGAAGTGAGGATCCTCGTTGCCGATGATCGTGGCATCGACGGCGGCCTGATCCACGGGATTCTCGGTGCCGTCGACAAAACCGAGCAGATCGCGCTCGTCGTAGTATTTGAAGCCATGCACTTCGTCTGCCGTCGCGACCGCGTCGCCCAAGCGGGACATAAGCTGAGTCGCCAGCTCGAAGCACAGATCCATGCGCGTGGCGCGAATGTGGAAAAGTATATCCCCCGGCGTGGAGACAGCGTGGTGTTGTCCCTTGATCTCGCGGAACGGGTGCAGATCGCCGGGCTTCGGCTTCCCGAAAAGCCGGTCCCACGCGGCCGACCCAAAGCCCATGATGCAGGACAGGCGGCCGTCAGTGCTCGCGGAAACCTGCCGCACGCAAAAGAGACGACAGATCACCACAAAGCGCTCGCACGGCGTCTTGATGCTGAGGTTCGGGATTCAGCGTCACCACCAGAAAAATGGCGGCGCTCGTAAGCTTGGCGACAACCGGCTGCGGAATGACGGAAGACACGATCCACCCCTACAAATTGTTTTTCCTAGTATGCCTCCGGCTCGATGAAGTTCCAAAAAATGCTGGCATCTGATCTCCCAGGCACCTTATTGATATTCCAAACGCCGGATCAGGATCGGCGGATACCGCGTCGGCGACGGGCGACCCACTTCAGCCAAGGCGCCGAATGGAAGACACTCATCAGTCCATACATCAGCACCATGCCGCTTAGCGGTGAGGCGCCGTGCGCGGCAGAGCAAAGCATATCCATCGGGCCGCCCAAAGACGCCGGTCAGCAACGCCATGAGGGCGAACGTCGGCGTGGCCGCGAGGCCCAGCCAATCGGCAGCGCGGAAAGATGCCACATCGCCGCTTCCATGACCGATGGCAGCGCAGATGACTGCGCCGGTATGCATGTCGCTCATGTCATCTCTCTTGTCATGAAGCGCCGTTGCGCTGCCACCGGGACATGGATCAACGCTGGTCGTACTTGTCGTGGTGGCGCCACCAGACGCCGTTCTCGTTGCGCCCCCTGGGGGCGCGATCAAGCCACTGATACATGCCCCAAAGGCCGTCCAGTCCGCGCGCATAGGTGGAATACGTGTGGTAGACGACGCCGTCCTCCAGCACGAACGCGCTCATGCCCGGCATCTCGCGCAGGTATGTGGCCACGTCCGTCTCCGTCATCGCCGCGATCTGGCCGACGAAGCCATCCTCTCCGGCTTCCACGGCCGGCCTCACGTCCATCGGCCGGTAGTTGTAATTCACCGGGCCCTTGCGCAGTTGCTCCTCGGTGAACGCGACGTTGAAGTCGAAATTGAACTCCCCATTGAACGCCGACGCCCAGGGGAAGGTCCAGTCCATCCGCCGCTTGAACGCCTGCAGCTTCGCAAGCGGCGCCCGCGACACCGCCGTGAAGGCCACGTCGTGGTTTTCAAGGTGGACGACGAAGCCATTGAACCCATCCGCGATCGACGAGCAGGATGGACACCCGGCCGTGTAATCGGGGCCGAACATGAAGTGATAGACGAGCAGCTGCGAGCGCCCCCGGAAAAGTTCCACCAGCGAAACGCTGCCCTTCTCGGTCTCGAACCGATACTCCTTGTCGACCCGGACCCACGGCAGCGCCTGCCGCTGCCGCGCCAGCTCGTCGCCGCGCCGTGTGAACTCTTTCTCGGCATGAAGCAGATCAAGCCGCGCTGCCAGCCACTGTTCGCGTGTTCCAGTCTTGTAGTCGGTCATTGCTTCTCTCCTGCCCGAACTCAAGCTGCGATCGGTGCGTTGCGCGCGTAATCGGCGGTCTGATCACGCAAGGCGGCCTGAAATGCTGGTCGCGCCTCGCAACGTTTGACGTAGGCATCGAGCAGTGGAAATTCAGCCACCAGATCCGTATGCCGGATGAACCTCAGCACGGTGGTCATCAGAATGTCAGCCGCCGTGAAACGACCAAGCAGATAGTCGCGGCCATCCAGCCGTTCGGAAAGTGCCGTAAGTCGAACCTTTACCTCGTCGACAGCGCCAGGACGCCGCAGCTTTGCCCATTCTTCGCCTTGGTGCAGCACATCCAACACGAAAAGATTCCAGACCGGCAGCTCGACGGTATTAAGCGCAACGAACATCCAGGCAAGCGTTTCGACACGTTGGCTCGGAGACATGAGCGCCTCACAATGTTCGGCGATGGTGTAGACGATAGCGCCCGATTCGATCAAGGTTCCGTCACTGGATTCGAGAACGGGCACCAGTCCGAAAGGATGCTTGCGCCGATAGGCGTCAGTGTTTCGCTCCTCGAGGCCAATCCACCGGCTTTCATAGGCAAGCCCTGCCTCTTCGAGCGCCCAGCGCACGCGCAGATCGCGCACCAGCCCTTGAGCGAAAGGCGGCACCCAGCTAAAGCCCCACACGGCAATCTTTTCCATTTCGTTTCTCCTCACATTCACATCATGTCGGTGCCGGTTGTCTCCGGCGCGTTGGTTGATCAGCGTGAGATAGACTACGACCGGACCATCGAAGGGTGGGAGTGACAAGTGTGTCGCGATTGGGATGCGCCGACTGCGATGAGCCTGCTCTTATGAGTATGTCCCGATGGACTCGCTGATCACCGCCGCAGCTCGCGCGCTCGCCGTGGGCGACCCGCTTGGCGCCTTGAAACGGGTCGCTTTGCGCGACGACGCGCCAGCGCTGGCACTTCGCGGTATCGCCATGGCGCAGCTCGGCGATCTCGTTCGAGCCAAGGCATTGGTGCGAAAAGCGGCGCGCGCCTTTGGCCCAAGAGAGGCGGTGGCTCGCGCCAGATGCGTTGTCGCTGAGGCCGAGATCGCGCTGGTCTCGCGCGACTTGGGTTGGCCGGCGAAGCGACTCGATGCAGCGCGCGCAACCCTCGAAGCCCACGGTGACCGGGCGAACGCCGCGCATGCGCGTTATCTCCAGGTTCGGCGCCTGCTGCTGATCGGGCGTCTCGACGAAGCCGAGCGCACGCTGGCCAAACTCGACCCTGCACCCTTTCCGCCCGCATTAAGGGCCGCCCATGAGCTGGTTGTTGCGGGCATCGCGATGCGAAGGATCAAGGCGAACACAGCACGTGCTGCACTCGTTCGGGCCGAACATGCAGCACGCCTTGCAGCCGTCCCTGCACTGATTGCGGAAGTCGAAAGTACATCGCTCGTGTTGAACACTCCTGCCGCACGTCTAATCGCACGCGGCGAGGAACGACCTCTCCTGCTCGAAGAAATCGAAGCGTTACTGACGTCTAAAGTGCTCGTCATTGACGCATGCCGTCATGTCATACGTGACGCATACACCATCGTGCCACTGGCAACGCGCCCAGTATTGTTTGCGCTTGCACGCGCGCTAAGCGAAGCGTGGCCCGAAGATGTGCCGAGGGACGCACTCATCGTGCAAGCATTTCACGCCAGACACCCCGATGAAACGCATCGCGCACGGTTGCGCGTCGAAATCGGTCGACTTCGCAGACTGCTCCGCAGACTCGCAGACGTGAGTGCAACGAAACGCGGGTTTGCGCTGGCACCGCGCCGCGCACGCAACGTTGTCATACTCGCCCAGCTTGTCGATGGGAAACACGCAGCTGTGTTCGCCTGCCTCGCCGATGGCGAGTCATGGTCAAGCTCGGCCCTGGCGCTTGCACTGGGTGCCAGCCAACGCACCGTACAACGCGCACTCGACGCACTGGCGGCAGCCGGCAAGGTGCAATCGTTGGGTCGCGGCCGCGCGCGCCGCTGGATGACGCCGCCCGTAGCCGGATTCACGACGATCTTGTTACTCCCCGCTCCCTTACCAGGCGGCTAGGATGCACGCATCCGATCAACAGGAGTCGAACATGAAACGATCCCCCGCAGACATCGTCCGTGAATACGGCCCCTTCCCCGGCGTCGACCGCGTGGGCGGCGTGACTTATGACGGCCAACAAGTGTGGTTTGCCGCTGGTGACAAACTGCACGCCATCGATCCTGCAAGCGGCAAGACATTACGCTCCTTGGACGCCACCTCGCACGCAGGTACCGCGTTCGACGGCCAGCATCTGTATCAGATTGCCGAAGATCGCATCAACAAGATCGATCCCACAACCGGTCGCGTACTCGCCACGATTCCGTCGCCCGGAGGCGGCAGCGACTCCGGCCTTACATGGGCCGAAGGTATGCTTTGGGTCGGGCAATATCGTGATCGCAAGATCCATCAAATCGATCCGCAGACCGGGGCAATTCTTCGCACCATCGAATCCAACCGTTTCGTTACCGGAGTCACCTGGCTTGAAGGCGAACTCTGGCATGGCATCTGGGAAGGTGACGAAAGCGAGTTGCGGCATATCGATTCGCAAACCGGAGAAGTGCTCGAAGCGCTCGTGATGCCGGCGGGGACGGGGATATCCGGACTCGAATCCAATGGTCGCGATCAGTTCTTCTGCGGTGGCGGACGCAGTAGCAAGATCAGGGCCATCCGCCGGCCCAAGACCCGGGCGAGCGCACGCTGACCCTTTGTTCAACGGCCAGAAGCGGACCTCAGTTCTTATCGATCCGCAGCAGGAACCATCCCGATGGTGCTCATCCACCAGCTCCGCCGGGGCTGGCCAACCGGTGATCAGATCCTCGTACCCTACAAGGGTAAAGTGACGCTGCAGCCGCTCGAGCAATATCCGCAAACAGTGCGTCACGCTGCGCCTCCGAAGCATGCGAATCAGTGAGAAAGGCGGCAACGATCACCGTGTGATCGTCCGGCTCACTGAGAAAGGTGCCAGAGACATTTATTGCAACGAAAAATGTCTCGGACACCTTTTTTGTTTCTCGGCTCAGCGACGCGCGTTTAAACCTTCCAAGGCTTCAAGGCATCACATGGCACGTTGCACAGCCGCTCCTTGCGGCTTTCTCGCTGACACTCTCCACATGGGCGATACCGATGAGATTTCTGCTGAATGCTTTGCTCGCTATCGGACTATTGGTCACCGCCCCTGCCGCGCGGTCGCAACTCGTACCCGGCTCCGTGGATATGCACTGGGATGAAGGTGCGGAAGACTGCGCGGCGAAACCCCATCCTCCCATCCAGGTACATCCGTACAACGATCACACCTATATTTTGCGGGAGAACCTGTGCGCCACTTTCGAGGCGCCGTTCATGTACCTGTTGGTGGGCTCCAACAAGGCACTGCTGATTGATACCGGCGACGTAGCAGACCCCAAGCTGATGCCGCTGGCACAGACGGTATTGGACTTGTTGCCGAGTCATGGCGTCTCGAAAATGCCGTTGATCGTTGTCCACACGCACGGACACCTGGATCATCGCGCCGGCGACCCACAGTTCGAGCATCTGCCCGACACCACGATTATTCAATCCGACCTCGACCACGTCCGAAAGTATTTCAACTTCACCGACTGGCCCAACGGTCTTGCTGAAATCGACCTCGGTGATCGCACCATCGACGTACTACCGGTTCCCGGCCATTACCCTTCGCACCTTGCATTCTACGATCGCAATACCGGGCTCTTCTTCTCCGGCGACTTTCTGCTGCCGGGTCGGCTGTTGATCGATAACACCGCTGAGGATCAGGCCAGCGCAAAGCGTGCCGTGGACTTCGTCAAGAACCGTCCGGTCAGCTATGTGCTGGGCGGACATATCGAGATGAATCTCTCTGGCGAAACGTTTCCGTTTGGATCCACTTATCATCCGAACGAACGAATGCTGCAGATGACCAAAGCCGACCTGCTCGCGTTGCCAGACGTCCTGGATGGCTTCAACGGCCTCTACGCTGAGCACGACGGCTTCACCATCATCAACCAACCGCATGAGCTGATGGCGTTGGGCTTGGTGGCCTTCCTTCTACTCGTTGCCATAGTGGCGCTTGTGGTTTGGCTGGTGCGGCGTTGGAGAAGGCGTCGGAGGCAACGTGTACTGGCCGCAACTCTCGTTTTGTAGCGTCTGACATTCCGCTCTGCGCCAGGCTGTCGCTAGTTGCGACTCAATGGCCTTACCAGAAACCTGCTTCATAAGCGGGATATCGAGAAAACTGTCCCCCGTTCACAAGGTATCTGTCAAACCAAGGCTAGCTCATTCTGACCACTTTGCTGTGGTTATATTCCCGGACCATCGACAAGCTCCAACTCACCACGGAACTGTCCGGCCCAGGTAATCGAGATACTGAAGGCCCGCCTTTTCCGCCTGCGCATCCATGGTGTTTGCGAGATTCGGGATGCTCTCCTCGATGCTCAAACGCGCCTCGGGGCCGCCCAGGTCGGTCCGCACCCAGCCCGGCGCCATGAGCAGCAATGTCCTCGAATCATCGGTGTGGCGAGCGGCGAAGCTGCGCATGAACATGTTGAGCGCCGCCTTGCTGCTTCGATACACCTCGAAGTGTCCGCTCTCGTTGTTGGCGACACTTCCCTGCCCGGATGACATGATGCCGATCGTGCCATCCGGAAGTACAACATCCTGCAGGACTTCGATGACGCGCATCGGACTCAAGGCGTTCGTGATCATCACGCGGACGAACTCGTCGGTCGATACGTCCGCGATCGTTTCATGATCGGCATTCTTGACGCCGGCATTGACGAACAGCATGTCGAACTTTCTCGATCCCAGACGTGCGCGCAGCGCGGTCACCTGATCCGGATGGACGATGTCGATGGTCTCGATCTCTAACCGCCCGTCATAAGCCTTCGCTAGGTCGTGCAGTCTGGATGGGCTTGCACCACGCTCAGTAGCGACAACGTCCCAACCACGTTTGAGGTATTCCTCCGCCAAGGCGAAGCCGAGGCCGCGGGAGGCGCCAATGAGAAGCAGTTTTTTGTTCGAAGAGTAAGCTGGCATCTACAATGTCCTTTGACGACGCATTCAACGAAAGGAAGAATGTCACGGTCCGCCCGAACGGGAAAGACAGCATTCCCGAACGTAGTTGTTCAAAAGGGATAGCGGCCACGAGCGATTGCAGAAGGCACGCCATTAGAAAATGCGCCCTGCTCCCCGGTTTTTACGCGTCGATCCGCGCGCCTGTTGTTCGTCTAAGAAAATAAAGGGCATCCTCGCCGACCCGAACCTGGAGAACCGGCATGATGAGCAAGAACACGATTTGTCTTTGGTATGACGGCACCGCTCTGGACGCCGCGACGTTCTACGCCGAGACGTTCCCGGATAGCGCCGTAGGCGCTGTTCATCGCGCGCCGGGGACTATCCCGCCGGCAAGCAGGGCGATGTGCTGACGGTCGAGTTCACCGTGATGGGCATCCCGTGCCTGGGATTGAACGGCGGACCCGGGGTTCCACACACCGATGCGTTCTCGTTCCAGGTAGCAACAGACAACCAGACCGAAACCGACCGCCTGTGGAACGCGATCATCGACAACGGCGGCCACGCAAGCGCCTGCGGTTGGTGCAAGGACAAGTGGGGTCTGTCGTGGCAGATCACCCCACGCGCCCTGATGGACGCGATCACCGACCCCGATCCCGCCGCCGCCAAGCGCGCGTTCGACGCCATGATGGGGATGACGAAGATCGACATCGCCGCGATCGAAGCCGCCCGGCGTGGTTGACGATGGCAACGGTCAGCCACTGTAGCCGAGCAAGGGTCAGAGTCGCCTAGGGAAAGTGCACTCTGGCCCCTCTTTTGAGGGCGTTCGAGTTTGTGGACTACTCCCGGTCTTAGACTACCCTCCAAGCCTTTGGAGATTCCGCATGCGCAACCTCGACTTCAGTTCGTGGCATACGCTTGTTTCGACCATGCTCGGACTGTCCGTGATCACGCTGATTGGCGTCGGCATACGACTGCTGGCTATGCACGCGATCCAGCAGCGACGTGAACGCGAGAACCGCCAGATCAACGAACGCCTGCGCACACTCATTGCGGCTTACAAAATACTTGGCGGTTCGTTCACCGGCAATCTCGCGGTCGACCCCAGCCACATGCGCGATCTGCGGCAACGTCACGAACAAACACTTGCCAACGCAGCAAATCATGCCCCAACCGAACACGCCACGATGGTTTCAGCTTCTGCTGCGTCGTTGTCCAACGGCGAACGCCCACGACGAATACGCGATGCTGTCGAAGCCGCCCTGTCCGACATCATTCTGCTTGGCACAGAGGACCAGGTGCGCCTTGCCGCAAGGGCTGCCACCGAGTTGGCCGCCGGACGTCCTACCCACACCGCCGAACTGGTGACATCGCTGCGCGACTTCATTCGCCAAGTGCTGGATCTCGAACCTATTCCGCCAAACCTGTCCATTCCCATGCAAGGACCGACCCGCATCGCTGCGACGCGTAGCAAGGGAGAGAGTGGGGGCAAAGGCGAATCCGGCGGTGGCGGCAGCAAGAGCGGCCGCGGATCAGGTGGTGGCATGGGTGGCATCGGCATGGGCGCGAGCCAAGCTGACGATGACGACACGGACCATCATCATTCGTAACGTGCCGACGATCCCGCATGCAGCAGTCGCATCAGTCCGGCAATGCCTTAATCAGGAATCTCCGGCTCCACCAGCGTCGCAAGTTGCAACAGCGATTCCTGCCAGCCGAGGTAGCACATCTCGACCGGAATCATTTCCGGAATTCCCGACTGCACGATGCTCACTTCGGTGCCGCACATGACCGGCTTCAAGGTCACGGTCGTTTCCATTTCACCGGGCAGGTTCGGATCGTCGAAAACGTCCGAATAGCGGATGCGTTCATGCGGAACCAATTCGCGATAGGTGCCGCCGAATGCGTGGCCACTGCCCGTTCCGAAATTGCTGAACGACATCTTGAACGTCCCGCCCACTTTCGCATCCATGTGATGCACCTTGCAGGTGAATCCGTACGGCGGAAGCCATTTAGCCATCGCATCGGCATCGAGGAACGCGCGATAGACGCGCTCCGGCTTCGTGCGCAATACGCGATGCAGTCGAACGGTGCCAGTTGCCATGATGTGTTCTCCTTTCGCTGGAAATATTCTCTGACCCTGATTTCGCCCCAATTTCGACTCTTTTCACCTACATATTTCGGAGAGCCATTGCTATATCAGCCGTAAGAGCTACGACAGACCCGAAGTGTGACTCGGCCTGAGCTAATACCTTCGTCATTCTCTTTTTGGCACGATTGTGCTCGGCAATCATTCTTGGAAATTGCAAGATAGTAGAGCGAAATTTTGCGTTTGATAGAATACTTACCTTGAATGTTGCTCCAAGGTCATCCAGTTTTTCGGCGAGCTTTATTCGAGCTGCTTTGGCGCTCTCTGTACTCGTCGACATTAGCGGGACGGCTCTACTTAGAGCAGCGAATGCTTCTCTGTTTGCCACTTCGAGCTTGGACAATATTTCGGATATTTTTGTTGATGCTTCATCCATATCCGAAGCGGAGCGCAAAAGCAATCGACGCAACTCTCCCCTATCCACGGGTTGGTTCTGCTGCAGGTTATTTATTTCCGACGTTCGTCGATGCATGGATGCAGTAAGAGTCTGCAACGCAGCAGCCATGCCATCCACTAGCTCCGTGGCAACTGCTGTTTTGCTCGCGTGAATATCCTCATAGTCTAACAACCCATTGTCGTCGTCATCGTCGATGATCTCATCGGCGACGCTCTCCTTTTGCGGTGTCGTGGAAATAGCGCTCGGCAAATCAATGCTGTGGTCTAAAAGCTCCTTCGCTGCATGCGTTAGGTTGGGTCCTAGATATCCACGGAGGGCATCTACATCCGGAAAAGTTTTGTACAAAACCCCTTCAGACCCCAAGCTCTCTTTAAATTGAATCAGCTGCGCGAACTGAGTCGGGTCAATGCTGTCAAGAGGAGGGTTAGCGGATTTAAAATAGACTAGCAATTTCGCACTGTTTGGATTTTTCCTGATCCGCTGAATTGCAATGCTTACTTCTTCGATTGAGCCGGAAATGGAACGAGGCGTTGCCGCACCTACGCGCGTCCAAAAGATCGCAACCAAAATATCAAACGTCTCTGCAAACTGGGAGTTGATAACATCCTGAGGGTGTTGCGCCAGTCCGGGAGTTGAATCTCTTTCCCAACGAAATACTTCAAATCGCACATCGAGTAAGTCACCAATAGATCGATTTAATTCAGCTAGTGTGTTATCGACAGTCTCCGCTTCCTCGGAAACATCTCTGGGGCAAGAGATCATCACCTTTAGAATTTTTTGAGTTTTCATCAGAAGCATTCCATAGCTCATAGATCGATTCGGTGACGATGAAGCAAGAAGGGGCTTTCTTATACGTTATGCCATCGGCAACTTCAACCCCTGCTCCTTCGCACACGCCACCGCAATCTCATAGCCCGCATCCGCATGACGCATCACGCCGGTGCCCGGATCGTTGAACAGCACGCGGGCGAGGCGCTTGTCGGCTTCATCGGTGCCGTCGCAGACGATCACCACGCCGCGAGTGCTGCGAGTAACCCATGCCGACGCCGCCGCCGTGGTGCAGCGACACCCACGTCGCGCCGCCCGCCGTGTTGAGCAAGGCGTTGAGCAGCGGCCAGTCGCTGACGGCGTCGCTGCCGTCCTTCATCGATTCGGTTTCGCGGTTCGGCCTGGCGACCGAGCCGGTATCGAGGTGATCGCGGCCGATCACGATCGGCGCCTTCAGCTTCGCCGTTCCGCACCATCTCGTTGAACGCCAGGCCGAGCCTGTGGCGCATCGCCCAGGCCCACCCAGCAGATGCGCGCCGGCAGGCCCTGGAACGCTGATGCGTTCGCGCGCCATGTCGAGCCAGTTGTGCAGATGCGGATCGTCGGGGATCAGTTCCTTGACCTTCGCATCGGTCTTGTAGATGTCTTCCGGGATCGCCCGACAGCGCGACCCAGCGGAACGGGCCCTTGCCTTCGCAGAACAGCGGACGCACATACGCCGGCACGAAGCCCGGGAAATCGAACGCGTTTTCGCAGCCTTCGTCGAGCGCCATCTGGCGGATGTTGTTGCCGTAGTCGAGCGTCGGGATGCCCTGCGCGTGGAACGCCAGCATCGCCTCGCACCTGCTCGCGCATCGATTGCTTCGCCGGCGTCGCGCATGCCATCCGGATCGGACTTGCGTGCGCTCGAGCCAGTGCTCGATCGTCCAGCCTTGCGGCAGATAGCCGTTGACCGGATCGTGCGCGCTGGTCTGGTCGGTCACGCGATCGGGCTTGACGCCACGCTTGACCATCTCGGGCAGGACTTCCGCCGCATTGCCGAGCAAGGCGATCGAGACCGGCTTTGCCCTCCTTCGTATACTTTTCGATTCTCGCGAGCGCATCGTCGAGATCGCTTCGCCTGCTCGTCGACGTAGCGCGTCTTCAGGCGGAAATCGATACGGGTCTGCTGGCATTCGATATTGAGCGAGCATCGCGCCCGCCAGGCTCGCGGCGAGCGGCTGCGCGCCGCCCATGCCGCCGAGACCGGCCGTGAGAATCCATTTGCCCTTCAGGCTGCCGTTGTAATGCTGGCGGCCCATCTCGACGAAGGTCTCGTAGGTGCCCTGCACGATGCCCTGGCTAGCCGATGTAGATCCACGAACCGGCCGTCATCTGGCCGTACATCATCAGGCCCTTCTGATCGAGTTCGTTGAAGTGCTCCCAGGTCGCCCACGCCGGCACCAGGTTCGAGTTCGCGATCAGCACGCGCGGCGCGTCCGTGTGCGTGGGGAACACGCCGACCGGCTTGCCGGACTGCACCAGCAGCGTTTCGTCGTCGTTCAGCTCGCGCAGCGATTTCAGGATCGCGTCGAAGCACTCCCAGTTGCGCGCGGCGCGGCCGATGCCGCCGTATACCACCAGCTCCGCCGGATTCTCCGCCACTTCCGGATCGAGATTGTTCTGGATCATGCGATACGCGGCTTCGGTCAGCCAGCTCTTGCACGAGAGCTGCGTGCCGCGCGGTGCGCGGATCACGCGCGTCGTGTCGATGCGGGTGCCGCGGATGCGGCCGCTATCGATTGGGGTGAAGGCGTTCATGTGGCGTCTCACAAAGACAAACGTTGATTATAAGTGTTGAACTGCTTTGCTCGTCATTCCGGCAGGGTCGAAGCCGCGACAGCGGCTGAAGGGAATCCAGAAACCAAGGACGGTAGGCGTCCAATCCACAACAATGTCGGCATCCATGCAGTCTGGATCCCGGCACTCCATGCCGGGATGACGGCGCCTCACAAATCCCGCGCCACACGCATGCCCACGCGTGCGCTGCGTGTGTCCGATGGCGCGGCAAGGCGATAGGCCGAACGCACCTGGTCCGGCGCGCTGCCCCACGAACCGCCACGGATGACGTGAGATGTGCAACCGGGATTCATCCATGCACGGCTGTCGGCCGGGGCGCGGGTGTAGTTGTCGTGCCAGCAATCATCGACCCACTCCGACACGTTGCCATCCATGTCGTACAGCCCGAGCGCATTCGGCGAGAAGCTCTGCACCGGCGCGGGCCCCCAGTAATGATCGTCGTAGTGAGGAAACGCCTTGGCCCAACTGCGTTTGAGCCGCGGCGAACGGTCGCCATCGCCGGTGACGTTGTCGAAAACCTTGGTCGGATTGCCGTCGCCCCAGGGATAACGCGTGGATGAGCCGGCGCGCAGTGCGTACTCGAACTCCGCTTCGCTCGGCAATCGGTAATGCTTGCCGGTGCGCGCCGTGAGCCATTGCGCGTACGTGGTCGCATCGTTCCAGGAAATGTGGATCACCGGCAGGTTGTCGGCTGCCTTGTCGCCGACATAATCGTCGCGCCAGTTGATGCCACTGCGATCGATGATGCGTCCGGTCTGTTCGTCGTAGACGCTCGACGTGCCTTCTTTTTCCGCATCGGTGATGTAACTGGAATCGTCGACGAAGGTGCGGAACTGGGCGACGGTCACGTCGTCGCGCCCGAGCGCGAAACCGGTGTCGATCTTCACTTCGCGCTGCGGTTCCTCGCTGGCACGATGCCCGGCTTCGCCCGACGGCGAACCCATCATGAAACTTCCCGTGGGAATCACGACCAAGGCCGGCGCGCTGCCGTGACGATCGAGAAATTTGTCCGTGATCACCTGACCGGGGCTGAAACTCGCATACAGTCGCGCATTACGTAGACGGAGGTTGAATTCGTCCACGCCGGCCAGATCGGGACTCAGACCCACTGCCTTCTGCGCCAGCATCTGCGCCAGATCGGCATTGCCGGCATCCAGAGCGGAATTGGCCTGCGCCAGGGTATTGGCCGCGCGCTGACGGCGGATGCCTTCAATGCGTGTGCGTGTGTCGAGCAGCTCGCGCGAACCGGGCCGGATGGTGGAGGCATCGGCGAGAATCTGGTCGGCTCCGGCATAATCATCCTGCGCGGCCGCGGCCAGGGCACGATCGAGATAGCCACGCTCGATCTGCGCCATACCCTGATCGGCCAGCTTGTTGCCGGGGTCGAGTTTCATCACCTGCCGGTAGACACCCAGCGCATTCGCATTTGCCGGCGCGGTGGCGTTGCCCTGCTGCAATAAATCGGCGGCGCGGGTCAGCAAGGGTGTTACCTGCTTGAGCGTTTTCAGGCGTGTTTGCAGCGCGGCGAGTTCATCGCCCAAGTGCGGCAGTTCGTCGAGTGCCGCGATCAAGCGAGTGGATTCGCGTTCGTCGCCGCGATCCAGTGCCGCACCGGCTTGCTGCAAAAGGGATTTGTGGATTTTGTCGATGCCCGCCTGCGCCGCCGTGTTGTCCTTGTCGACATCCAGCACCTTCTGGTACAGGCCAAGCGCACTGTCGCCCTTGGGTTCGAGCAGACGATCCGCGGCAAACGCCTTGTCGGCTTTTTTCAGCAACGCGGCAATGGCCTTGGTTGGCGGCTTGGCCGGCGTGGTGGGCGCTGCTGCAACGGCATCCGGTGCTGGGGTGGAATCGTGCTTGGTTGCCGGCGCAGTCGCGGGCGGCGGTGCAATGGTCATCGCCGGTGCTGTAGCCGGCGCCGAGGTTACCGGCAACTCGGCTTGTGGCTCGACATGACCGCTGCCGGGGTAGAATCGATAGATCAGGGCAAACGCAAGCAACGCAATCCCGGCCGCGCCTCCCAGCACGGTCTGCTTGCGAACGACTTCGGTACCTGGCATCGGGATTCCGCGCTACGCTTGCCTGCGATGTTCCGAACATTAGGCTATCGGCCGCCTGGGCCGCAACCTCCGATTGAACCAGGGGAAACTTTGCAGTGAACGAATGGATTGATGACGCCGCCGCGCTGGATAGCTGGACCGCCGCCCGCCCGCCGCACACCCTGATCGGGCTGGATACCGAATTCATGCGCACCAACACCTTCCGCGCGAAGTTGGCGCTGGTGCAGGCGAACATCGCAGGCGTTATCGCACTGCTGGACGCGCCCCGACTTGGCAATCACGCCGCACTGGCGGCCCGCTTGAACGATCCGCATTGCATGTGCGTGATGCACAGTGCCAGCGAGGATCTCGAAGCGCTCGCCGCGATCGTGCCGGAAGGTCCGTCCACCTTGTTCGACACCCAGATTGCCGCGGCGATGGTCGGACTAGGCTTCGGTCTGAGTTACCAGAAACTGGTTGCCCTGATGCTTGGCGTCGATCTGCCCAAGGCCGAGACGCGCTCGGACTGGCTGCAGCGTCCGCTGACTCCGGCACAGCTCGACTATGCCGCGCAGGATGTCGTGCATCTGCCGCAACTGCACGAATTGCTCGCGGAAAAACTCGCTGTACGCGGACGCAGCGACTGGCTGGCCGAAGATTGCCGGCGATTGATCGAACGCGTCTGCGGCGCGCAACCCGATCCGCAACCGCAACGCGCATTTCGTGGCGCCGCCGACTGGCCGCGCGATCGTCAGGCGCTGCTGCGGCGCATTTTGCTCTGGCGCGATGTCAGCGCGCGCACGCTGGACAAGCCGCGGCCGTGGATTCTGGACGACGCGCACGCGCTCAACCTCGTTTCACAGCCGCCGGGCGACAGCAACGAACTGTTCGAACGCAGCAAGGGCCTGCGCGCCCTGCGCACACCACAGCGCCAGGAGCTGCTCGAACTTCTGCAAGCGCCGCTGGAAGCAGACGAACTCGACTTCGCGCCGATTCCCGCATCGCCGACATCCGCGGAAAAACGCGCGCTTGCAGCAATGCGCGACGATGTCGCCGCAATCGCCAGTACGCTTGAATTGCCTGAAGGCCTGCTGTGTCCGCGCCGACATCTCGAAGCCTTGCTCACAGATCGCAGCTGGCCTGCCGCACTGAACGGCTGGCGCAAGCCCCTGCTGCACGACACGCTGATGTCGCGTCTGACCGACCTGGCCACAGCCAGCGCGCCCACATGAAGCCGCTTCAAGCCATCGCCTCCGCTCCAGCCGGCGTCGGCAACCTGGGCGTCGGCTTCGATATTCTCGGTCATACCATTTCCGGCCCGTGCGACACCGCGACCGTGCGCAGGATCGATTCTCCACATGTACACATTGCGGCAATCCGCGGCAGCACGGCCGAACTGCCGCTGGATGCGCAACGCAACACGGCAGGCGCCGCCTTGATCGCACTGCACGACGCCTTGGATTTGCCGTTCGGCTTCGAGATCGAACTGGACAAGGGCATACCGTTCGCTGCCGGCATGGGCGGTTCGGCCGCATCGGCAGTGGCGGCACTGGTTGCGGCGAATGTCCTGCTTGATGCGCCCCTGCCGCGTACCGAACTGTATCCGTTCGCATTGACCGGCGAAGCCGCCGCCAGCAACAGCCGCCAGGGCGACAATGTCGGGCCGATGCTGCTCGGCGGTATCGTGCTGGCGAGCGCCGATCGCCTGACGCGAGTATCCGCTCCCGCCGCGTGGCATTGTGTACTTGTACACCCTGGGACGACACTGGAAACCCGGCACGCACGCAGCGTGCTCGAAGGCGCCTGGGCGTTGCGCGAATTCGTGGCGCAAAGTGCAAATCTGGCCCAGGTGCTGCTCGGTTGCGAACGCGGCGACGCCGGACTGGTGCGGGCCGGATTGCGCGACGTGCTGATCGAACCGCGCCGCGCCGCGCTGATTCCAGGATTCGCCCGGGTCAAACAGGCCGCGCTCGACCATCACGCGCTCGGCGCCAGCATCTCCGGTGCCGGTCCCAGCGTATTCGCATGGTTCGAATCGCGCGCCGCGGCGCAGCAAGCCATCGCCTCGATGCAAGCTGGCTTCGCCGATGCCGGTTTGGCCAGCGAGTCTTTTCTTTCGCCGATCAACGGCCCAGCCGCGGAACTGCTGGGTTGAAACATGCCAGAGCTTGGCGCGCAACATCGCACGAGGTATCATGCGCGACCCCGCGTCGGCCCAGCCGACGCAGACGTATCGTGTGGGGCGGTAGCTCAGCTGGGAGAGCGCTGCGTTCGCAATGCAGAGGTCGAGGGTTCGATCCCCTTCCGCTCCACCATTTCGTCATCCAAGCACATCCGATAAAGGCCGGCATTCCCAAGAAAAATAGGGATTCCGGTCTTTTTTCTATCCAGAGCCACTGAACAAACCGCTCGACATTTTGGGAGTTTTTTAGCAATCTGCCAATCAATTGCTTCCCGTTCTGCGGCAATTGACCCTGATGCGAGGTTCGAGATGAATGCTCGTCTGTTTTGCTGGATACTATCCTGCTGCGCCGTGTCGCCATTGGCCCATGCCATCTCGTCGACCTACACGGTGACGTCCAACGGCAGCGGTGGAACGTGTACCGCCGGCTCGACCACTGATCCGAAATGCACGCTGGACACAGCGATTGCCGATGCCACCAGCGGCAGCGATATCATCCATTTTTCCGCGGCGGTACAAACGCAAACGATCCGCCTCACCGACATCAACACGCTGACAGTCGGTGTCACCATCGACGCATCCCCAAACGGCGTCGTGCTCGACGGCGGCAATTCCGCCACAATTTTCTATTTCCAATCCGGCACATTCGTTCTGTCTCATCTAACGCTGCAGCATGGATTGGGTGGCAATTCCGGGGGCGCAATCTACAACTCCGGGGGCAGCGTGACGATCGACTCGTGTACGCTTATTCACAATGTCGCAAACGGCGGAGGTGGCGGCGCCATCCTCAACGTCAGTGGATCCATTACCATCATTAATTCCACCATCGCCGACAACACCGCGGCCTACGGAGGTGGAATAGCGGCCGATAGCGGTGTCGTGATAAGCAATTCGACGATTACCGGCAATTCCTCAACCAATGAGGGGGGCGGAATCTCCGGCTATGGATTCACACTGTCGAGCAGCATCGTTGCCGGGAATACTGCAACGACCGCACCTGACATCGATGGTAGCGAGGCGGTTTCGCTGGGCTACAACCTGATCGGCAACAGCAGCGGTTCCGGGCTGAGCGCGACCACCGGCGATCAATTCGACGTCGATCCGCTATTCGTTTCGGCAGGTCTGGCCAGCAACGGCGGCGCCACGCAAACGATCGCCCTGCAATCGGCCAGCCCGGCGCGCAGCAGTGGCAACTGCGCCGGCAATGCCAGCAACCCGACGATCCCCGCCGTGACGCTGGATCAGCGCGGCTTCACACGCGGCACGCCGTGCACCATCGGCGCGTTCGACATGACGTCGATTTTCTACAACGGCTTCGAGGAATAACGCCACTGGCGTGGTTTGATCGTCTTCCACCCACCAAAGCTAAAAAAGCTCGGCTCGTTCCGGGTTTTTTCTTTTTAGCGGTGAAATTCTGCGTTTTATTCGCACGGCGCCATTTAATCCGTCGCGCCAGTTGCGCTACCCTACAGCGACAGCCCATACGGGACCGGATCATGCAACCTGCCGACTTGTCGGTCATGGTGGTGGAGGATCACGCTTTTCAGCGCCGGGTAGCCTTGCGCCTGCTCGATGAAATCGGTGTGATCCGGATTCACGAAGCTGCCGATGGCGCAATCGCCCTGGCAACGCTGGAACAGATCAAGGCGACGCCGCCCGATGTGGTGCTGGTCGATCTGGATTTGCCGGGCATGGACGGCATCGAGTTCATCGGTCATATCGCGGCACGCAAACTCGCGCGTGCAATCGTGCTGACCAGCGCGCTCGATCCCGCACTGCTGAACACCGTGCAAAGCATGGCCCGCGCGTACGGAATGCGCGTACTCGGCGTGGTGGAAAAACCGCTGACCGCGGCCAAGCTGACCGACGTGCTGGCACAGTTTCCCAAGGCCGATGAAACCCGGACCGTCGAACCGGAATTCGAGGTTCGCCACGACGCCCTGCGCATGGGCCTGAGTTCTGACGAGTTTGAGCCCTACTTCCAGCCCAAGGTCGCCATCGGCACCGGTCACGTGGTCGGCGTCGAGGCACTGGCACGCTGGCGTCACAAAGGCCGCGTCATCTCGCCCGGCCACTTCATTCCGATATTCGAACGCGAGGGTCTGATCGACGAGTTTACCGAGCGCATGCTCGAACGCGCCTGTTTCTGGCACAAACGCTGGGCGGCGGTCGGTGTGGATCTGAAACTCTCGGTCAATGTGTCGATGCTGAATCTGGTGCATGTCGATGCTGCCGACCGCTATCAGCGGATCGTGGTCGACAACGGCGTCAAGCCGCGCGATGTCGTGATCGAAGTCACCGAAAGTTCAGTGATGAGCGAAGCCGCGCACGCGCTCAACGTGCTGGCACGTCTGCGCCTGAAAGGCTTTGGCCTGTCGATCGACGATTTCGGTACCGGTTATTCGTCGCTTGCGCAGTTATCACAGATTCCATTCACCGAACTGAAAATCGACCAGAGTTTCGTCACTGGCGCGGTGCGTCAGCCGCGCAAACGCGCAGTGGTCGAAACCAGTCTTGATCTGGCGCGCAAACTGCAATTGACCGTTGTGGCCGAGGGTGTCGAGACCGTCGAGGAATGGCAGATGCTGGCCGAACTCGGTTGCCAGCAGGCGCAGGGCTTTCTGATTGCACCCGCATTGCCTGGTGACGAATTGCTGGCCGGCATCCGCGACTGGCATCAACCCGATACGGCTCATCCGCCACCGAAATGAGCTGGCTGCGGCATCGCTTCAGCATCCGCGTCCAGTTACTGGCGTTGTTCGGCCTGTTGCTGCTGACCGGCTTCAGCGTGCTGCTGCTCGATGAGTTCGCACTGCGTTCGGAAATCGCAACCTTTCACAACCTGAGCAACGACTCGTTGACCGGTCTGCGCCTGGCCAAGTCGATTTCCGACACCTACCGTCTGGATATCGTCGACACCACGTTCCGCGTGCGCAACAACCTGCTGGGCTGGGATCAGGGCATTGCCGTGATCGACACGGCGCAGGCCGATATCGATCACGACTGGCATGCACTGCTGGCCACCAACCTTTCGCCGGAGGAGCGCGCGCTTACCGACGAGGTTGCCAAGGCCCGTGTCATGGCCGATGCCGCTACCGGGAAACTGCGCACGATTCTCAAGGCCCACGATATCGGCGCACTGGGGAAGTTCGCCGATACCGAGATGTACCCGGCGATGGATCCGGTGACGAATCGTCTCCAATTCCTGACCGATGTCAAAATGCTCGATGCCGAGCGCAGCGTGCACGATCATCTCGCGCGCGCCCACGTGATCGGCTGGTGGCGGATCTTGATCACTCTCGCGGCGCTGTTGTTCGTGATCGTCGTCGGTCGCCGGATACTGCGAAATGTATACAAAGGCATCGCGCACCTGGTGCATCTTGCGCAGCATGCCCGCGACCCCGATTTCGTGCCGCCCGAGGGGTTCGACGACGAAAGCGAACTCGGCCAGATCCATACCGCACTGATGGCGATGCGCAAGGATCTGCTCAGCTACGAGCATAGTCTGATCGAGAGCGAAGCGCGTGCGCAGGCCGCCAGTCGCGCCAAATCCTCCTTCCTCGCTTCGATGAGCCACGAGATCCGCACGCCGATGGTCGGCGTCGCCGGCATGCTCGAACTGCTGGCACAAACCCGGCTCGATGCAGACCAGCGCCAGCAGGTCGAGATCGTGCAAAACTCGGCACAGAGCCTGCTCCAGATCATCGGCGACATTCTTGATTTTTCCAAGATCGAAGCCGGCAAGCTGGAACTGAATCCGGCGCCGATGGGTTTGCGCATGCTGGTGCGTACCTCGACGGACAACTTCCTCGCCACCGCGTCGGCGAAGGCGCTCAAGCTCGACTGCACGATCGACGAACGCATCGCACCGGCGCATCTCGCCGACGCGCTGCGCCTGCGCCAGATTCTCAGCAATTTTCTTTCCAACGCGCTCAAGTTTACCGAGCGTGGCGGCATCGAGGTGTCGCTCGAACGCCTTGCAGTTGAGGGTCAGCGTGAACTGATCGCGTTGCGCGTACGCGATTCCGGCATCGGCATCAGCGTCGAGGATCAGGCCAAATTGTTTCAGCCGTTCGCTCAGACCGACGCCGGCGGCGCCAAACGCGCCGACAGTACCGGACTGGGCCTGAGCATCTGCCGTCGCCTGGCCGAATTGATGGGTGGCGAAATCACGATGGAAAGCCGCCTCGGTGTCGGCACCACGATGAGCCTCGTCGTGCGCCTGCCGCTGGCCGATGCCGCCACGCTGGTGCGCGCGGATTCCGGCGGCGTCGCCAGTCCGCTGCGTGCCGCACCGAGCGTCGCCGACGCAGCACGCGAAGGCAGCCTGATCCTTTTGGCCGATGATCATCCGACCAATCGCGCCGTGATCGCGCGACAGCTCAACCAGCTCGGCTACGCCTGTGAAACCGCCAATGATGGCGAGGCGGCTTTGCAATTGTGGAAAAGTGGACGATTTGCCTTGCTGCTTACCGACCTGCACATGCCGCGCCGTGACGGCTATGCGCTGGCCGAGGCGGTCCGCGCTGGTGAACGCGCTGCCGGCACCAAACACGCGCCAATCGTCGCCATGAGCGCCAACGTCAGCACCGAGGAAGTCGAGCGCAGCCGTAACGCAGGCATCGACGATTTCCTTGCCAAGCCGACGCCGCTGGCGTTGTTGGCCAATGCACTCGAGCGCTATCTTCCTCTGAGCCAGTTTGCGGCCGCGCAAATGATCGCCGCGGCATCGGCGCAAATTCCTGCGCCCGCCCAGACCGAGGCCGCACAAATCCTGGAGACGGCCAAGGCCGTCTCTGCCGACGCAATCCTGGATCACGAATTGCTCCAGGATTTCCTGCACAGCACACGACAGGATCTGATCGCGCTCAATGCCGCACTGAGCAATCACGATGCCGTGGCGGCTGCGCACGAAGCGCACCGCATCAAGGGCGCCAGTGGTCTTGTTGGCGCCAGCCGCACTTGCTGCCTGCGCCGCGCTCATCGAGGCGGCGGCACGTACCGGCAAACTCGATGCCGCACCTGCGGATGCGGCCAAGCTCGAAGTCGAACTGAAGCACTTCGCCAGTACACACGGACTCGAAATTCCGCGGTGACTTCGCTTGGATTCGTGCGCTAGCGCACGCTACAAGGGCGCGCGCAAAGCCAAGCGCAAAGATTTGGCGAATTCCGGTGGATCGGTTTTGCGCACGCTCACACGCGGCGTCGCGTGCCATTGCGCACATGCATCGATCGCCTTTGCTACATCGCTGGTGAGCTTCGGCGTGACTTTGGTATCCGGTTCCAGATACAGCGACTTGATCTCGAACAGGCCGTCGGCGCGGTGCGCCTTGGCGTCGAGGCGACCGATCAGCCGGCCGCAGTGCAGGATCGGCAACACGAAATAACCGTAACGGCGCTTGTGGCCTGGCGTGTAGCACTCGATGGTGTAATCGAAACCAAACAGCACGCTGGCGCGGGCGCGATCCCAGACCACCGGATCGAACGGCGACAGCAGGGTTGTGTAATCCGCACGCAGTCCGCTGCGTTGTGCACGCTGCAGCAGCGGCAAATGATCGCGATGGACGTAGCCGGGAACCTCCCAGCCTTTGACCGCGACGCAAATCAATTCGCCGCTTTCGGTATACTTTTCCAGATCGGCATCCTTGTGTTTCCTGCCGCTGCGGAAATAATCCGCGACCCAGCGCGCCTGAGCGATACCGAGTGCGCGCACGCCGCCGAGCGCGAATTCGCGCTGTGCATCCAGCGCGGACATTTTCGCGATTTCCATATGCGCCTTGGCCAAGACACGTTCGCGTAAATCGTAGACACGCTGGAAATTCTCACGCCGTGCGATCATCAGTTCGCCGAGCGCAAACCAGGCTTCGAGCCAGCGTTTTTCGTCCTTCCAGCCCCACCAGCCTGCGGGGCCTTTTTGCTTGCGTTCAAAGTCCGACGACTTTACTGCACCATGGTCGCGTATGTGCGTCAGCAGTCGATCCATCGCGTCGCGATGGTCGCGATACATGCGCTGGGCGCTTCGGTGCGCCCAGTGGTTCGCAGACGCATGGTGCCGCGCTGCGAGCAAGCCATAGTCACCTGCTGTGGCGAAACAGGCTTCGTGCGCCCAGCATTCAAAAATCGAACCCTTGGCGAGCAATTCGTCCAGCCAGCGCGGTTCGTAATTGCCGAGGCGCGAGAACAGCACCAGATACGGACTGCGCGCGACGACGTGGATGGTGTCGATCTGCAACACGCGCATGCGCGCGATCGCATCCCGCACGCGCTGGCGCGTGGCACGAGCACGCGGAAACTTGAGCAAACCCTGAACGGCCAGGTGCAGATTGCGCGCCTGTTGCAGGGAAATCGGGCGTTCGGCGCGAACTTCACTACCAGCGTCGGGTCTAGACATGAGCTTCGTTCACGGCCGCAGCGAAGCGTATTATCGCGTTCCACGCTGGTTTTTGTTCAAGCGTGGGCGCACATTCCCGCAGTCCACTATCGGAGACAGACATGCAAACCAAACGTCTTCCCATCTTGATTGGTTCCGCCGTCCTGCTGGCCATCGCCGCCAGTGCGCAAGCACAGGATTCTTCAACTCATTTCACCGCGTCCGACGGCACCCAGGTCACAGTGACATCGCATCAGCCACCTGCCGATCACTACGGTCCGGCACCGACCTTTGCCCAGCTCGACACTGATCACAGCGGCTTCATCACGCGTGAAGAAGCGAAAGCCTACCCGCCGCTGCTGAACGATTTCGACTATATCGCTCATCACGCCAATCGCATCTCCAAGGCCCAGTTCGAGCGTTGGAATCAGACCCAGAACCGCTGATCGCTGCCCGCAGCATCAGTTGCCCCCTTTCCTTCCCGGTGCTTCTGTCGCAGCATAGACGCAACCTAGGTCACCGGGGGAAAGGGAGATGGCAACTAACGACAAGGCCGCCGGCGCGTCGGCGATGCGTGGCGTGTTTCGCGACGTGCGAATGGCGCTCGGCGAAATGTTCGGCGGCGGCAAGCTCGACGCAAAACAGGAGCTGCTGACCGAGGTACTGTTCGGTCTGCTCGGTACGCTGGCACGCGCCGATGGTGTGGTGTCGAGCGAGGAAGCTCAGTACACCAACGGTCTGATGGACGAACTGGAGCTGAGCACGCCAGCGCGCCAGATCGCCATGGCGGCATTCGAACGCGGTTGCGGGCGCCGGCTTGAAGTCGACGCGGAATTGAAACGTTTCCTCGTCGCGTTTCCACGCGGATCAGAAGAAGTCGACCGTCTCTACACCAGCCTGCTGCGCCTGGCCGCAGCGGATGCGCGCATCCGGCCCGGTGAACGCGTATTCCTGGAAAAAGTCACTACGGGACTGGGATTTGTCCCCGGCGAACTGGACGCACGCCTCAAGCACATCATGCAGTAGCGCTGCGCGAACCTCCGCGCAGCGCTATCTGCCCGATCATTTGCCGACGTTGTCGGTGCGGTCGATAAAACCTGCAGCAGTGTCGTGCAGCGCCTTCAGCGATGCTTCGTGCGCGTAGACCATGTGCCCGGACGGGAAAAACGCGTATTCGATATTGGCTTGCAGCTTGTCCGGAATCGGCAAGTGATGCATCTCGTACTCGGCAGCGAAATACGGCGTGGCAAGGTCGTAATAACCGCCGGCCAGCAACACATGCAATTGCGGGTTGTATTTCATCGCCGTCGCCAGATCCGGCATCACGTTGGTCGACATAGGGAATGGAGAATCCGCCCCGGGCGGCTGATGTTGCCAATTCCATTGGCCCACATCGCCGAAGACATGGAAGGTCTGGTCGGCGCCGAATTTGAGCTGCTTGCGCGCGTAATCATTGAAGGCCGACACATAGGCGGAGCTGATTGCAGCCGATTGCGGGTCATACATTGAGAACTGGCTCAGCGGGTCCATGGTCGGACCCGAAAAGCGCGTATCCAGCCGCCCCGTGGTCAAGTCGGCGCTGTCCTGCAAGGTTTGCTCGAACTCGCCGCCGGCGATGCGCAGATTCGCCTTGTCGATGTAGGCAACCGGCAAACCGGTGTAGTCGTGCAGCTTCTCCTCAATCATCTTCTTGCGTGCCGGATCCAGCGTCGAGCCGGCAGCCAGCGCCTGCAGGTAATCGGTAAGCGCGAACTGTTCGACCTCGGCCAGGAACGGCTTCAACTCCGCCGGCTGCTGCGGCAGTTTATGGTGGTAAAAGGCAGTCGCGGCATAGGTTGGCAACGCCAGCGCGAACGACTGGTCCACACCGGGATTCAACATTGGCGGCACATCGATGTCGTTGCTGAAACTCAGTATCTGCGACAGCAGCATGACACCGTTCAGATCGATGCTTTGCTCGGTTTCCAGATAGTTCGCCAGCACCGCCGAACGCGTGGTGCCGTAGCTTTCGCCAAACAGGTATTTCGGCGAATTCCAGCGTCCGTACTGCGACAGGAACTTGCCGATGAACTGGGCGAACGCATGACCGTCCTGATCCACGCCATAGAATTCCTTGCCGCGTTCTTTCAGTTTCGCCGCCTGTTTGGTTTTGTCCTTCTCCACCGCAAGCAGGCGCGAGAATCCGGTGCCGGGTGCGTCGATGAAAACCAGATCGCTGGCGTCGAGCAGGCTGTAGTCGTTGTTGACGAGATTGTACGGCGCTGCCGGCGTGTGCTGGTCGTCGAGCGTGACCACGCGCCGTGGGCCGAATGCGCCCATGTGCAGCCAGACCGTCGCGGAACCCGGACCGCCGTTGTACAGGAACGTCAGCGGCCTCTTCGCGCTGTCCACACCACTTTTGAAATAGGCGACGTAGAAAATGCTTGCGGTCGGATCGTCCTTGTTCTCGTCCTTGCCGGTGAGAATCAGGGTGCCGGCGATGGCCTTGTAATCGATCTTGTGGCCTTCGACGGTGACGCTGCCCTCGGTCGTGACCTGCTGCGGCTTGGTTGCGGCCTCTCCCGCAGCATCGGGCTTCTTGTCGTCCTTCTGCGGCGCATCGGCAGCCAAGACCGGCGCACACAATGCGCAAATCAGAATTAACAACACCCTTTCTGGAAATTTGCGCATCGCAGGTTCTCCTCGTGATGACTCCGCCAAAACATGCTTCAACCGCTCGTCGCGCGTATCAGCGCCGGCACAGTATCGAAGATCACGAGCGCCGGCCCCTGCGGAAAGTCACGGACTACGAGGCTCCAGCAGGATAATGCGCACAACCATCGCACCAGCTGCATTCGGCACAAATCGAATTCGCGGCGTACAATTCCGTATCAGCTTCATTCCGCATCGACTTCTGCCGCGGCCAGCTTGTCCGTGCCACATCGATGCCAACCATCCTGAGGAGACGCATCATGGCCAAGACCGGAAATTTCCTGAGCGACATCCAGACCCTGCGCAAGCGCGCACGCGAACACATGCGCGAGGGCGCAGTCACTGCCGGCTATGCCGCGGATCGCAAGGCCGTGTTGAAGATTCTCAACGAAGCGCTCGCCACCGAAATCGTCTGCATCTTGCGCTACAAACGCCATCACTACATGGCCAGCGGCATCAACGCGCAGAGCGTGGCCGCGGAATTCCTCCAGCACGCGAACGAGGAACAGGGCCACGCCGATCTGATCTGCACGCGCATCGTCCAGCTCGGTGGCGCACCCAATCTGTCGCCGGACGGCATGCTCACGCGCAGCCATTCCGAATATGTCGAGGGAAACAATCTCGTCGAGATGATCGAGGAAGACCTGGTTGCCGAACGCGTCGCCATCGAGAGTTACAGCGAGATCATCCGCTATCTCGGCAACAACGATCCAACCACGCGGCGCATGATGGAAACGATTCTGGCATCCGAGGAAGAACACGCCGAGGATCTCGCCACCTTGCTCGACGAACTCGGCGAAAAAGGTCCGCCAGCGAAGACAAAAAAACGCTGAGCAGCGCGGTCGTCCGGACTTGAGGCGCGATCCCGTCACTCTCATCGGCGCCGGCTTGGTTGGCGCCCTGCTCGGCACCCTGCTCGCGCAGCACGGCTTCGATGTCACGCTGTTTGAGCGCCGGCCCGACCCGCGCAAGGCGGGTTTTCTCGGCGGACGCTCGATCAATCTGGCGCTCGCCGAACGCGGCTGGCACGGGTTGCGTCTGGCCGGCTTGAGCAACACCCTGGCGCCGCTCGCGGTAATGATGCGCGGACGCATGGTGCACCATCTGGACGGCCATACCGAACTGCTGCGTTACGGCCGCGACGATAGCGAAGTGATCTGGTCGATCAACCGTGGCCGCCTGAACATGGCCCTGCTCGACGCTGCCGAAGCCGCTGGCACACGCATTCATTTCGACCGCAATCTGGAATCGGTCGACTGGGTGAATTCCACAATGACGCTCCGCGACGAGGCCGGCGTCACGTACACGCATACGGCGCCGCTGCTGATCGGCGCCGATGGCGCCGGCTCCGCGTTGCGCTCGGCAATGAATGCAGACACCAATCTCGGCGAACGCTTCGTGCCACTCGACCACGGTTACAAGGAACTGGAAATACCCGCGCACGACGGCCACTTCGCGATGGAACCCAATGCCCTGCACATCTGGCCGCGTGGCAACTACATGTGCATCGCCCTGCCGAATGCGGAAGGCAGCTTCACTGTCACTCTGTTCCTGCCGAATGCTGGCGATCCAAGTTTCGCCAACGTCGACTCTGCATTTCGTGCGCGGGGATTGTTCGCACGCGACTTTGCCGACGCGCTGGCGCTGATTCCGGATCTCGACCGCGACTTCATGCTTAACCCAACTGGCATCCTAGGCACCTTGTATCTGGATCGCTGGCATCTGGATCACCGCGCCCTGTTGCTTGGCGACGCGGCGCACGCGATCGTGCCCTTCCACGGTCAGGGCATGAACTGCGGTTTCGAGGACGCCGTCGAACTGGCGGAATTGATGGATAACGCGGCAAATGATACCGCTTCCGTATTCGCGGAATTCGAACATCGGCGCAAACCCAATGCCGACGCGATTGCCGCGATGGCGCTGGAAAACTACGTCGAAATGCGCGACAGCGTCGCCGACGCACATTTCCTGTTGATGCGCGAGGTCGGGCGCATGCTGGCGGCACGTCATCCGGGTCGCTTCGTGCCACGTTACTGGATGGTCACCTTTTCGCGCATTCCTTACGCGGTGGCATTCGCACGCGGAGAAATCCAGGCAGCGATCCTGCGCGAACTGTGCGCAGGAAAAACACGGTCGGAGGAAATCGACCTTGCGCTCGCCGACCGCCTGATCGACGAACGATTAGCGCCGCTGCCCTGACCCGGGTAGCATGCGCGCGCTTATGGAAGACGACACCATCGACTCGACCCCGCTGCTGCAAGCTCGTGGGCTGAGTTATTCCCGCAACGAAGAACCCATCTTCGGTCCGCTTGATTTCGCCTTGAACTCAGGCGAAGTGGTGCTGATCGAAGGCAGCAACGGCAGCGGCAAGACCACCTTGCTCAAGGTGTTGTCGGGCCTGCTCGAGCCGACTTCCGGCGATGTCCTGCTGCACGGCGCTCCGCTCACGCTGGCAAAACTCTCGCACCAGGTTTCCCTGCTCGGCCATCTGCTCGGGCTGAAACTGGAATTGACCGCGCTGGAAAATCTGCGCTTCGCCGTCGGCTTGGGCGGTTTGCGTCAAGGCATCACGCCGCAACTGGCGCTGGCGAGTGTCGGTCTGGATGGTTACGAAGACCAATCGCTACGATCGTTGTCGGCGGGCCAGAAAAAGCGCATCGCGCTGGCGCGTCTGCTGCTGGTTCCTGCGACGCTGTGGCTGCTCGACGAGCCGTACGCAAACCTCGATCGCGACGGCATCGAACTGGTCAACCGTCTGCTCGATCATCACGCCCGCCGCGGCGGCGCGGCCTTGATCACATCGCACGGCGCTTATGCCTACACTTCCGGCACGCCGCGACGGATCGCCTTGCAGGCTGCAGCATGAAGCCCGGCACGACCCTCGCCGCTTGCACTGCCCTGTTGCGTCGCGATCTGACCCTGATCTGGCGACGCCGCGGCGACGCGCTCAATCCCATGCTGTTCGCGATCATTGTCGTGGCGCTGTTCCCGTTCGCGCTCGGCCCGGAGCCGGCCACGCTCGAACGCATCGCCGCGGGAACGATCTTCGTCGCCCTGTTGCTGGCGATGCTGTTGTCGCTCGATACCTTGTTTCGCAGCGATCTGGAGGACGGCTCGCTGGAACAGCTGGTGGTCAGCCCGCATCCACTTGCACTCTTGCTGGCGTGCAAGATCGTTGTGCACTGGCTGACGACGGCATTGCCGCTGATCGTCGTCGTGCCACTGCTGGCGCAACTGCTGCATCTGCCGGATCGCGTGTTGCCTGTGCTGCTCGCAGCGCTGGCGCTGGCGACGCCGTTGTTGAGCCTGATCGGTGCAGTCTGCGTAGCGCTGACCGTCGGCATGCGCCGCTCTGGTATGCTGTTGACCCTGCTGGTGCTGCCGCTGATCGTGCCCGCGCTGATCTTCGGCGCCGGCGCGTGCAATGCCGCCCAGGCCGGAATGCCGCACATCGCTCCGTTGCTCTGGCTCGGCGCCTGGCTGGCCTTGGGCGTGGTGCTGGCGCCACTGGCGGCCGCCGCCGCGTTGAAGATTTCGTTGACGTAGCGCCTGTCATTTCGGCAGGGAATGCCGAAATCCAGACTGCACGGATGCCAAAAATTGTAATGCACAAACGATCACTTACACGTTTACAGAAAATTGATACCTGCCTTTCCTGGCACCTGGATTCCGGCATTCCCTGCCGGAATGACGACATCCTATGAATCCTCTCGTCCTCTGGTTCCACAAACTCGGCTCGCCGCCGTATTTCTATCGTTTCGCCGGGCGCCTGTTGCCTTGGTTGTACGCGCTCGCGCTCGTCGCAGGCGTGATCGGACTCTACGGCGGCCTGGTCGTCGCACCGGCCGATTATCAGCAAGGCGATTCCTTCCGCATCATCTACGTTCACGTGCCGTGCGCATGGATGAGTCTCTTTGTGTACGCGTTCATGGCCGCGAACGGTTTCATCGCCCTGGTGTGGCGGATCAAGTTGTCGGAAACGCTGGCGATGGCCAGCGCACCGATCGGTGCGGCGTTCACCTTCATCACGCTGGTCAGTGGCTCGCTGTGGGGCAAGCCGATGTGGGGAACCTGGTGGACCTGGGATGCGCGCCTGACCTCGGAACTGGTGCTGCTGTTCCTGTACTTCGGCGTGATCGGCCTGCACCACGCGATCGAGGACACTCGTCAGGCGGCGCGCGCAGCGGCGTTTCTGGCCTTGGTGGGCGTGGTCAATCTGCCGATCGTGCATTACTCGGTGGTGTGGTGGAACACCCTGCACCAAGGCTCGACCATCAGCCTGATGGGCCAGTCGAAAATTTCGGCGAGCATGCTCTGGCCGCTGCTGACACTCGCCTTTGCGACTCATGTATACTTTTTCGCAAGCCTGCTCGCGCGCTCACGCGTGGCGCTGCTCGAACTCGAATCGGGCAAGGAATGGGCGCGCGCACTGGCGGGAACCGAAGCTTCCGCAAGGGAGACGGCGCATGCATGAGTTTCTGGCCAGCGACTTTTTCAAGATGGGCGGCTACGCATCCTTCGTGTGGACCGCCTACGCGGTATTTTTCGTCGTGCTGATCGCCGACGCGATCGCGCCCGTGCTGCAACGTCGGCGCACGTTGCGCGAGCTGCGTGGACGGCGGCGGCGCGAACAAATGAGAAAATCATCGTGACGCCGACCCGCAAACGGCGCCTGATCGCGGTCGCGTTGATTCTCGCTGCCGTCGGTATTGCCACCGTGCTGACCGTGTTCGCGCTGCAACAGAACATGACCTATCTGTTCTCGCCGAGCGAAGTGCTTGCTGGCCACGCGCCCGGTAGCGCCGATTTTCGTCTCGGCGGCGTCGTACTCGAACACTCGATCAAACGCGATTCGACGTCGCTGAAAGTGGACTTCATCGTCACCGATCGATTCCACGACATGCCGGTCGAATACACCGGTATCCTGCCCGACCTGTTCCGCGAAGGCCAGAGCATCGTCGCGACGGGAAAAACGGAAAATGGCCACTTTGTCGCACAACAGGTGCTGGCCAAGCACGATGAAACCTACATGCCCAAGGAAGTGGCTGAGGCGATCGCCAAAGCCAAGGCAATGCAGCACGCACGGTCCTCTGCGGAGGCAGCGCCTCCGGGTTGAACCGCCAGCTGTGCGTGATTGACTTGATTCAAGATCGGCCACCACTGCCAATGCCAGCATGTGCGGGCAATCGCGCGTGGCATATAATCGGGGCGATGTACCGTGCGCGGATGCGATTCAACGCGCCCCAACCGACAGGAGAATACACATGTCAAAGCTCAACGACTCCCCATCCGTCGACGCAGGCCGCCGCCGTTTCTTCGCCGTCACCGGCACCGCCATCGGCGCCGCCGTGCTTGCCGGCGCGTTGTCACGCAGCGCGCGCGCTGACGATTTGCCGCACCTGACCACGGATGATCCCACCGCGAAAGCGCTTAACTACACCGAGGACAATACCAAGGCTGCATCGCCACACCAGGCGGGACAGGATTGCTCGAACTGCAATTTCTTCCAGGGCGGCAGCGCCGCGTATGGTCCGTGCCAGTTGTACCCGGGCAAGGCCGTCAACGCCAAGGGCTGGTGCACAGGCTACGCAAAGAAAGCCTGATCGCCACGTCTTGCCAAGCCAACCAGGCCGACAGGCCCGGGTTGGCTTGCACTTTTCATCTCTCCGGATTTCCACCGCATGCTCCCCGAACTCGGCCAATTTGCCCTGATCCTTGCGCTGTTGCTCGCGTTGGTGCAGTGCGTGCTGCCGATCTACGGCGCCTGGCGCGGCAATGCGGCGCTGATGGCGGTGGGTCGGCGTGCGGCAGCCGGCCAGGCGGTGTTCGTGGTGCTGGCATTCGGAATCCTGACCTATGCCTTCGTCAGCCAGGATTTCTCGGTGACCTACGTCGCCCAGAATTCCAATCTGGAACTGCCGTGGTATTACCGTTTCTCCGCAGTCTGGGGCGCGCACGAAGGTTCCCTGCTTTTGTGGATTCTTATACTCAACGTCTGGACGGTTGCCGTCGCCGCCTTCAGCCGCAGCCTGCCGGAGGCCTTCATGGCGCGCGTGCTCGGCGTACTCGGCTTTGTGAGCCTTGGCTTCCTGCTGTTCACCGTGCTGACCTCCAATCCCTTCCTGCGCCATCTGCCGGCCTTGCCGGATGGAAATGACCTGAATCCGATCCTGCAGGATCCCGGCCTGATCATGCATCCGCCGATGCTTTACACCGGCTACGTCGGCTTCTCGGTGGCATTTGCTTTCGCGATTGCCGCCTTGCTCGGCGGCGAAGTGGATGTGCGCTGGGTGCGCTGGTCGCGGCCGTGGACCAATGTCGCCTGGGGCTTTCTCACTCTCGGCATTGCGCTCGGCAGCTGGTGGTCGTACTACGTGCTCGGCTGGGGCGGCTGGTGGTTCTGGGATCCGGTCGAAAACGCGTCGTTCATGCCCTGGCTGGTCGGCACGGCACTGATCCATTCGCAGGCGGTGACGGAGAAACGCGGATCGTTCCGCGCCTGGACCCTGCTGCTGGCGATCTTCGCGTTCTCGCTGTCGTTGCTCGGCACCTTCCTCGTGCGCTCGGGCGTGCTGACTTCGGTGCATGCCTTCGCTTCCGACCCACGCCGCGGCGTGTTCATCCTGGTGTTTCTCGGCATCGTGGTTGGCGGATCATTGCTGATCTATGCACTGCGCGCACCGAAGGTTGCCGGCGGCGAAGCCTTCGCCGCCGTATCGCGCGAAACTGCGATCCTGATCAACAACCTGCTGTTCACCTGCGCCGCGGCAATGGTGCTGCTGGGCACCTTGTATCCGCTGATCGGCGATGCGCTGCACCTGGGCCGCATTTCGATCGGACCACCGTATTTCGGCTTCATGTTTGCGCTGCTGATGCTGCCGGTCGTACTGCTGCTACCCTTCGGACCGTTCCTGCGCTGGCGCTCCGGCGACTGGCGCGCCGCATTGCGATCGCTGCGCCCCGCATTGATTGCCGCGCCGCTGATCGCTCTGGCCGCATGGATGATTGGCGGCGGCCTGCCATTCAAGGCTTTGATCGGCGTCGCTGCATCGATCTGGGTCGGATTTGGCATTGCACTCTATGCCCTGAGCCGCTGGCGCAACGCGCCGGCTGGCCGCCGCTACACGCCGGAAATGCTCGGCATGATCGCCGCGCATTTCGGCGTCGCCGTGTTCCTGACTGGAGTGCTGATTGTCGAAGCCACCGGCGTCGAACGCGACCTGCGCATGAGCAAGGGCTCGACCGTCGACATCGGCGCACTGACCTTCCGCTTCGACGGCGTCGGCCACATGCAAGGCCCGAACTACGCGGCGGACCAGGGCACGATCACGGTGCTGCGTGGCAGCGACATCGTCACCGTCCTGCATCCGCAAAAACGCCAGTACCCGAACGACGCACCGATCCAGACGATCGCGGCAATCGATCCCGGGCTGACCCGCGATCTCTACGTCGCCCTCGGCGAGCCGCTCGGCGACGACGGCGCCTGGGCCGTGCGCGTGTACGTCAAGCCGTTCGTGCACTGGATCTGGCTGGGAGCGATACTCATGATGCTCGGTGGCTTTGTCGCTGCGGTCGATCGGCGCTTCCGCGCCATGCGCGCACCCGCAGCGGCGGAAATTTCCGTGTCGCCGGAACCAGCCGTCGTGGCGCAGGCATGAATCTGCGTCTGTTGCCGCTGGCCGGATTCGTGCTGCTGGTCGCCCTGCTTGGTTTCGGCATCGGCTGGAACCAGCGCCACGAGATGAACGAAGTACCGTCACCCCTGATCAATAAACCCGCGCCGGAATTCAGGCTGCCACTGCTGGACGATCCAGCGAAATCGCTCAGTCGCAAGGATCTGCTTGGCAAGCCCTGGCTGCTCAACGTGTTCGCAAGTTGGTGCTTCGCCTGCCGAGAAGAACATCCGGTGCTGATGGCGCAAGGCAAACAACTGGGCGTGCGCGTGATCGGCTTCGACTACAAGGACGATCCGGCCGACGCCGAACGCTGGCTGGACCAGTTCGGCAATCCCTACGCTTTGGTCGTTGCCGACCGGCCCGGAGCCGTCGCGATCGACTTCGGCGTCTACGGCGCACCGGAAACGTTTCTCGTCGACGCCCAAGGCGTGATCCGCTACAAGCGCATCGGGCCGCTGACGCCGGATGTCATCGCGCGCGAACTCAAGCCGAAGATCGAAGCGCTCGGTCGCGGGGGGAGCTGATGCGCCTGCGCAACCTGATCGTCGTGTTGTTCCTGTTGCTGCCGCTGGCCGTGCATGCCATCGACGCCTTGCCATTCAAGGACCGCGCACAGGAACTGCGTTTCCAGGAGCTGACGAAACAGTTGCGCTGCATGGTCTGCCAGAATGAAAGCCTGGCCGATTCGACGGCGGATCTCGCCCGCGATCTGCGCAACGACATTTTCCAGCAGATGCAGGACGGCAAATCCGATCAGCAGATCAAGGATTATCTGACCGCGCGCTACAGCAACTTCGTGCTCTACGATCCGCCGCTGAATCCGGGCACATGGCTGCTCTGGTTCGGTCCCGGCCTGCTGCTGCTCATCGGTTCCGGCAGCGTCGCGGCCATCGTGCGCCGGCGCAGCCGCAACCCGGTTCTGCCCGCAACCATGCAATCCGAGGACGATTGGTGACTGCCCTGTTTTTCCTGCTCGTTGTCCTGATGGTCGGTGCGGCCCTGCTGTTCGTGCTGCCGCCGCTGCTGCGTCGACGTACATTGCAGGCCGATCCCGGCGCAGAGGCACGGCGTCTGCTCGATGCCCTGAACTCGGCACGCACAAGTGGAATTCTCAGCGAAGTGGAATATGCCGCAAAGCGTGCCGAACTCGGCGATCGCCTGCTGGCTGCAATCGATGCACGAACTCCGGCGGCTGCGCCGCTGCGTGCGCCCTTCTATGCTGCGCTCGGTGTCGCCTTGCTGCTGCCAGCAGCAGCTATTCTGCTATACCGCGCGGTCGGCGCGCCGCAGGCACTCAATCCCGCCGCTTTGGTTGCAGCGGATGCATCGGCACCGGCTGATCACAGCCAGGACATGCAACAGGCCATCACCGATCTCGCGGCCAAGCTCAAACAGAATCCGGACGATGTCGAAGGCTGGACCCTGCTGGGTCGCGCCTACGAAGCGACACAGCGATTTGCCGAAGCGCGCGATGCCCTCAAGCACGCACACGATCTGGCCGCCGCCGATCCGGATGTGACAGTCGCCTACGCAGAAGCGCTGGCGCTGGCCAGCGATTCGCGCCGCATCGACGGTGAACCGCGTCAACTGATCGATGCCGCACTGAAAGCCGCTCCCGACAACCAGCGTGGCCTGTGGCTGCTCGGCATCAGCGACTATCAGGCCAAGCAATACGACAGCGCCATCGCCGCCTGG
The DNA here is from genome assembly GCA_963804695.1 of uncultured Gammaproteobacteria bacterium. Classification (GTDB taxonomy): domain Bacteria; phylum Pseudomonadota; class Gammaproteobacteria; order Xanthomonadales; family Rhodanobacteraceae; genus Rudaea. The sequence continues at coordinate 365,026 of CAWDRH010000003.1, read as the reverse complement.
AAGCATCTGCTGGCGGTACTGCCCAAGGATTCGAACGTTGCGGAATCGGTGCAGCATCAGATCGCGCAGGCCGAAGCGGAGCGCGACGGTCGCGCGCCGCCAGCAGATGCAACGGATGACGACACTGCAACCGCCGACGCATCCACCAGCGCGCCGGCAGTAGACGCGACCGGACCGCATTTGACCGTCGAAGTCGCGCTCGATCCGAAACTCAGGAGCCAGCTCGCCGCAGACGATGTGTTGTTCGTCTACGCCAAAGCCGCCAACGGCCCGCCGATGCCGCTGGCGATCCAGCGCATGTCGGCCGGCAAGTTGCCGGTCACGGTAACGCTCACCGACGGCATGGGCATGCTGCCGAGCATGAAATTATCCCAATTTCCACAAGTGATCATCGGCGCACGCGTATCCAAATCCGGCAATGCCATCGCCCAAAGCGGCGACTTGCAGACCGTATCGCAACCGCTGGCCGTCACTACCACGACGCCGATCAAGCTGACCATCGATCAGGTGGTGCCGTAATGACGGTCGACGCCACGCAATACTTCGCCCTGCCTTCGCCGTTTGCGATGAAACGCGGCGGTACGCTGACGGGCGCGCGCGTGGCTTACGAAACCTGGGGCGCGCTGAATGCTGCACGCGACAACGCGATCCTGATTCTCACCGGCTTGTCGCCCGGCGCCCATGCAGCATCCAACTCGTCTGACCCATCGCCCGGCTGGTGGGAAGAAATGCTCGGACCCGGCAAACACATCGACACGCAACGCTGGTTTGTGATCTGCGTGAACTCGCTCGGCAGTTGCAAGGGCTCGACCGGACCGGCCTCAATCGACCCGGCAACCGGCAAAGTATACAAGTTGACTTTCCCCGAACTGGCGCTGGAAGACATCGCCAACGCGGCATTCGAACTCGTGCGCGGACTCGGCATCGAACGCCTCGCCTGCCTGCTCGGCAACTCGATGGGCGGGATGAGCGCACTCGGCTATCTGCTGCTGCATCCGGGCAGCGTGCGTGCGCACATCAGCATCTCGACCGCGCCGCAGGCGCAGCCGTTCGCGATTGCCATCCGCTCGCTGCAGCGCGAGGCGATCCGGCTCGATCCTAACTGGAATGAAGGAAACTACGACGACGCACATTATCCGGAAACCGGAATGTCGATCGCGCGCAAGCTCGGTGTCATTACCTATCGTTCGGCGATGGAATGGGTCGGACGCTTTGCGCGCATCCGCCTGGATTCCGAAGCGCGCGAAGACGAACCGTTCGGTGCGGAGTTCGCGGTGGAATCGTATCTCGTCGGCCATGCACGCAAGTTCGTGCGCAGCTTCGATCCGAATTGCTATCTATACCTGTCTCGCGCCAGTGACTGGTTCGACGTCGCCGAATATTCGCCAAGGAGCCTCGGCGAAGGCAATGCCGCCGCCGCGCTGGCGCGGATCCGCGTCGAACGGGCGCTCGTGATCGGTGTATCGACCGACATCCTGTTCCCGTTGTCGCAACAGCAGGAAATCGCCAATGGGCTGCGCGCGGCCGGCGCCGATGTGGATTTCGTGCCCTTGGATTCGCCGCAGGGCCATGATGCCTTTCTCGTCGATATCCCCCGATTCGGCGCGGCCATCGCCGGATTCCTCGCAAAACTTCAGCCCTCCCCTTCAAGGGAGGGTTGAAGCGCCGCAAGGCTGGTAGAATCCGGCGAATATCGGCGCTACGGTCCACCCATGCTTGCCCTCGATTTTCCCGGTTCCCGCCAGCTCGTCGCCGCACTCGATAGCGCAGTCTGCCGCGATTGCCCGGCTGAAATCACCGACACGTTGCGCCATTCCCTGTGCGACCTGATCCGCGATCCCACAGTGAAATTGCCCGAATGCTGTTACGAGCGCGCCGCCGACCACTACGCTAGACGTGAGCTGTATCGCAGCGAAGATCACGGTTACAGCGTCATCGCGATGACCTGGGGACCCGGTCAAGGCACGGCCATTCACGATCACGCCGGCATGTGGTGCGTCGAAGGCGTCTGGCACGGAGAGCTGGAAATCACGCCTTACGAACTGATCGAACAACGCGACGATCGTTATCGTTTTGAAGCGCGCGGCACCATGCACGTCGGTGCCGGATCGGCCGGCAGCCTGATCCCGCCACACGACTATCACACCATCCGCAACCCCAGCGCGGACGCCATCGCCGTGACCCTGCACGTCTATCGTGGCGCGATGACCCAATGCTCGGTATTCCAGCCCCTGCAGGATCGCTGGTACAGCCGCGACCAGCGTCAGTTGTCGCTGGACGCAACGCACTGAGCGGCGTTGGCCGCTGCACGCGGATCACGTATACTGCGCGCCCTGCCTCGGCGCGGTTCCGCGCCGTCATCACACGAGCCGGTGTGGCGGAATTGGTAGACGCGCCAGACTCAAAATCTGGTTACCGAAAGGTAGTGTGGGTTCGATTCCCTCCACCGGCACCAAGTTTTCGGCTAATAATTAAGCCCAACAAGCAGTTAGCTAACGCTGAAAAGCTCAGCGCATAGCGAAATTCCCAAGTGTGCCAAGTCGGTGTGCCAAACCTTGGAGTTTGGTGTGTCGATTCCCTCGCATCTGTACCGCCGAAACGGCATCTTTTACTTCCGCTGGGCCATTCCGACTGGCCTACGCGCGTTGCTGCAATTCCGAGGGGGTTGGGAGGTCCGCCTATCCCTTCGGTGTTTTGATCGCCGTGTAGCGATTCCTGCGGCGTTCCAGCTGTGGCAGCGAGCCTTGCTCCTTACGGATGTAGTAATGGCACACGGGAAACCCATTGGGTACACTGAATTCACTTCTCGCCTGATACCCGAGCAGATGTCCATCGCCGATCAATCTGCCTCTACTACCACTTTGCCCACGGCCACGGGTCAACCTGAACCTCTCGCGGAAATTCTCGGGACTTACGACGTGCCCACTTTGCAACGCGCCATTGCAGCCCTTCAAAATCGCGGGGCCTCGCTATTTGTTTCGATCTCGAATCGCGACGTAACGTTCTTCACTCGCACGGAGGTCGATCAAAACGAATTTGAAGAAGAACCCTATGGTGTTGAAAGGAACTACCAAGCGGCGAACGCCAAACTCCTCCCGGAAACTATCATCAAAATTATCGGAGCTTCAGGTAACACATTTTCATTCAACGAATTTCTCGCACCTCAGGCTGCGGCCTCGAAAGACAAACCATTCTGGTACAAGCCAGCCGTAGCAACTGAAGCTATCGAGTGCAACATTACGGGCCTCCGTGCGTATCGAAATGAAGCGTTAGCGGTCAAGTCGGTCATTGCCATTAGTCAACCCGCCACAGGGCAACCTTCGGTGGATCAATCAATCGAGCGCATCCCACTTACCGAAGCGATGAAACGATGGGTCAGCGCCCATGCGGATCAAGGCATAGATTCGTCTTGGCGCCCACACACCAAGGATGAAAACGAAAGCATCGTAAGAGAGTTCATCGAAATCGTGGGCGACATAGCGGTCTGCGATGTTTCCTCAAGCAATATTGACGACTACCGTACCGTAATCGTTGCGCTGCCTCCTCGCGCCAAAACCACACCTGAGTTTCGTGGATTGACAGCTCGCGAAGCCTCGACGAAAAACAAGCGAGCCAATGGCAAAGTCTTGAACATCAGGACTATTGAGAAGCGAGCGGAGCGACTTCACAGCTTCATGCTGTGGTGCGTGAAAGGAAACTATGCAACGAAACTTCCGTTTGCGAACCTGACCAGCGAATTTACCAAAGCAGCAAAGCGCGCAAAGTCGCGTGCGGAGTCATGGCTGCCCTTCGATGACAGTGACCTGCCCACTATCTTCGAAAGCGAGGTTGCTGTAAAGATATTTGAGCGCCAGACGAAAGCATCTCGGTTTTGGGTTCCCATTCTCGCCTTATATACTGCAGGAAGGCTTGCGGAAATGAGTGAACTCAGAGCAGCCCAAGTAAAGAGTCGGAATGGTGTGGATTACATTGAGCTGTGTGAATGGGACGAAAAAGCACTGCGATTGAAGACTGATGCAGCTACCCGTGAAATTCCGCTTCACCAGAGTCTCATTGACTTAGGATTTTTGTCCTACGCGAAATCTATGACACAAGCGCATGATCCGTTTGCCCCTTTGTTCCCTGACCTTCCAAGCGGCCACAAGGAAGCGAACAAACCCATGGGGTATTTCTTCAACAAAACTTTGCTCACCAAACTCGGAATCAAGACCAAACAAAAAGTTTTTCACAGCCTGCGCCATACGGCAATCGGCAAACTAAAGCGCGCAAATGTGTCAGCAGTCAAAGTAAGTGTGTTCAATGGTCACATAGCAGAGGGAAACGAGCAATGGATGGCGCAGGAAGGCTACGGCGGTCGACTTGTGGCAAATGACCTGACGGACCTGCTTCCGATTCTCGACTACCCTATAGATTGGTCGAAGCTCAAAAATCTCATCAACCAGAAAGGCTTTGCCGGATAGCCGATGCGACCACTCTCCCATTACATTGTAGCGATGCTTCGGAGCACACATCAGTATTCTGTGTCGACACCGCTGCGATTTGCTATTTCCGTGGCGTTTGTTTCCCTATACTTTCTCCACTTATGGGTAATTATTAATCAGCTTGCGCAAAGCAACAATTGCTACGAATGTATTCCACAACCGCCGTATATTTCTATACCATTTCTGGGCATCCAAACGAGTGGTCAGCGTCTCGTACTTGGATGGGTTTGTTCGTGCTTACGATACTATGGCTGGGAGTAGTGGCGATCTACAGAAAAAAATGATAATGATGGAACAAATGAATTGATCGCAGGAAAGGAACAGCCTCTGAGAATGGCGAAGGCGCAGGAAGAGTTGCATTGCATACGAAATCAATCAAAGGGGCAAAAATGACGTCCCATCGCCGTGGGTGGTGCCGTGGGTTGTCAGTCCTGCTCGTGCTGGCTTCAACTTGCCTATCCGCCGCGACGAGACTGCCGAGCTTTCCAGAGAAGCCCGTGGATATAGATCAAACAAAATGGACGGCATTGCAGAACGCGGTAGCAGCCACCCTCCCCATCCCCGCGAGCACCGAACTGACCACCAGCGATGGCGCGGCATTTGACTATTTCGGCGTCTCCGTCGCGCTGTCGGGCACCACCGCACTGGTCGGGGCATACTACAAGACCATCGGTTCGAACGACAATCAGGGCGCGGCCTATGTGTTCACGTTCAATGGCAGTACGTGGATTCAACAGCAGGAACTGACCGCAAGCGATGGCGCCGCGGAAGATGGGTTCGGCTGGTCGGTCGCGCTGTCGGGCACTACGGTACTGGTCGGAGCGATTCTTCATACCGTCGGTTCGAACGCCGGTCAGGGCGCAGCCTATGTGTTCACGTTCAATGGCAGTAAGTGGGTTCAACAACAGGAACTGACCGCCAGCAATGGCGCGGCGGTTGACGAATTCGGCACCTCGGTCGCGTTGTCTGGCACCACAGGTCTAGTCGGAGCGATGGAAAATTCCATCGGTTCGAACCAGTACCAGGGCGCAGCCTATGTATTTACGTTCAACGGAAGTAAGTGGGTTCAACAACAGGAACTGACGGCAAGCGATGGCGCAGCCAATGACAATTTCGGCATCTCCGTCGCACAGTCGGGCACGACGGCACTGGTCGGGGCGCCTTACCATGCTATTGGTTCGAACGATACACAGGGGGCAGCCTATGTATTCACATTCAACGGAAGTAAGTGGGTTCAACAACAGGAACTGACGGCAAACGATGGCGCAGCGGATGACAATTTCGGCATCTCCGTCGCACTGTCGGGCACGACGGCACTGGTCGGGGCGATCGGTCCGAACGATGCACAGGGAGAGGCCTATGTATTCACGTTCAACGGAAGTAAGTGGGTTCAACAACAGGAACTGACTGCCAGCGATGGCGCAGCGGGAGACTATTTTGGCTATTCAGTCGCGCTGTCGGGCACCACGACACTGGTCGGGGCGATTCTTCATACCGTCAATTCGAACGACAGTCAGGGCGCAGCCTATGTGTTCACGTTCAATGGCAGTAAGTGGGTTCAACAACAGGAACTGACCGCCAGCAATGGCGTGGATTGTTACTATTTTGGCTATTCGGTCGCGCTGTCGGGCGCCACGGTAGTGGTCGGGGCACCCTTTTCTGACGTCGGTTCGAACAACAATCAGGGCGCGGCCTATGTGTTCAACGATGACACTATCTTCTGCGACGGCTTCGATGGTACAGGGATTTGCAAGTGAGCAGCCGGCTGGCTTCCTGAATTTGCACAGGTCAAAACCAGCGCTTCGAAATTCAGCGAATCGGAAATCGTAAATCAGTTCCGACACTCTCAATTTGTATACCTTCTGAAAACCCCTTTTACCCCTATCAAAACGCCTCTCAAAATGATATTATCATATCCTCTTAAATGTTGTGATGATAATTATGGGAGAAATAGTCGGGTATGGCCGCGTGAGCAGTGCGGGACAGTCCTTAGACATTCAGGAGGAGAAGCTGGCCAAGGCAAAATGCACCAAAACCTTTGTCGAAAAGAAGTCGGGCACACAGGCGGAAAATCGGCCCCAACTTCAAGCGTGCTTGGCCTACCTGCGCGAAGGCGACACATTGGTGATTACAAAACTCGACCGAATGGCACGTTCAGTTCTGGATTTGGCCAAGATTGCCGAGCTTTTGAAGACGAAGAAGGTAGCCTTGAAAGTCCTTGACCAGCACCTCGACACCTCGACGCCGGAAGGCAAACTGATGTTCTCGTTGTTGGGATGCTTTGCTGAGTTCGAAAATGCAATTCGCGCCGAGCGGCAAGCCGATGGCATCAAAAAGGCCAAAGCCAATGGAATTCGCTTTGGGCGCAAGAGGTCTTTGACAGATGACCAGTGTCAACGTATTCGCATCCTGCGGGCTGAAGAACAGTTTTCCGTCCCTGAGTTGGCGAAGCGGTTCAATGTAGGCCCGGCGACCGTGTATCGCGTTCTGGGCGGTGCAGGCGTTGGCTAAATCGATATTATATTCGTTGTAGACACGTTGTTCGTCTGTCGGTATAGGAAATTCGAAGCACTTTCCAAAAAAGCACGAGCCACGGCACCAATACAAAGGCTAATTCAACGCCACAACGTTTTTCCGCAGGCCGGTTGAATCCGTCGAAGTGACTTATTATAAGTCTAGGAGGGATAAAGGGTGGTCTCGATCTTGCCGAGTAGCCTTGTAGGACTAACACCCAAGGCATGTGCAATCGCAATAAATTCCGGGATATCCAGCCGCCGTTCGCGACGCTCGTATTTCGACACAAAGGATTGCGGCTTTGCCAAGCGTTTGGCAAGGTCTTGCTGAGTGACCTTTGCTCGTTTTCGAGCATCGACCAAAATATTGACGTAGGCCGTATAGTGGTATGTGTGCAGCGAGCGCAAGTGACGTCCAGCTTCTCCACGAACTGGACTCGATTCTTCAACCCATAGTAGGATTATCCCAGTTTGGGTTTAACGTAAATCACCTATTGTGTGGCACGACGTCAGACTAGCAAGTCTGGATGCCCTCCGCATCAAACACCCAACGCCGGCGTCGCATCACCATCCAAGCGATGGACAACGATGGAGAATCGAATGAGATTGCTCTCTTATGTTGCAGAAATCGTACTGTTGACCGCAGTGGCGTTTTCTCCGACTTGCCTATCAGCTGCGACGAGACTGCCGAGTTTTCCAGCGAAGCCAGCGGGTATAGACCAAGCAACCTGGACGGCATTGCAGAACGTGGTGGCAGCCACCCTCCCAAACCCCGCGAGCACCGAACTGACCGCCAGCGATGGCGCAATGGCTGACCGATTCGGCATCTCGGTCGCGCTGTCTGGCACCACGGCATTGGTCGGGGCGTACTACAAGACCATCGGTTCGAACGGCTTCCAGGGTGCGGCCTATGTGTTCAAGTTCAACGGCAGTACCTGGGTTCAACAACAGGAACTGACCGCTAGCGATGGTGCAGGGGACGATTATTTCGGCAACTCGGTCGTGCTGTCGGGCACCACAGCACTCATCGCGGCGTATGGCAAGAAAATCGGCGGGAACAGCACACAGGGCGCAGCTTACGTGTTCACGTTCAACGGCAGTACTTGGGTTCAACAACAGGAACTGACCGCTAGCGATGGCGCGGCGGGCGACTATTTCGGCCAGTCGGTCGCGCTGTCGGGAACCACGGCATTGATTGGGGCGCCATATCATTCGATCGGTTCGGAGACTGGTGAGGGCACAGCCTATGTGTTCACGTCCGACGCCAGTATTTGGGTTCAACAAAAGGAACTGACAGCAAGCGATGGTGCGGCGTATGACAGTTTTGGCGCAGCGGTCGCGCTGTCGGGCACCACCGCACTGGTTGGGGCGCCTAATCATAACGGCGCACAGGGCGCGGCATATGTGTTCCAGGACAGCGGCGGTACCTGGAGCCAGCAACAGGAACTAACCGCAAGCAATGGCGCGGGAGGTGACCATTTCGGCACGACGATAGCACTCTCCAGTTCCACGGCGCTGTTCGGGGCGCCTTCAAAGACCATCGGTTCGAACAGCGTACAGGGTGCGGTCTATGTGTTCCAAGACAGTGGCGGTACCTGGAGCCAACAACAGGAACTGACCGCAAGTAATGGCGTGCAGGGAGATAGTTTCGGTGCCTCGGTCGCGCTGTCGGGCACCACAGCACTGGTCGGGGCGTACTACAAGAAAATCGGCTCGAACCCCGGTCAGGGCGCGGCCTACGTGTTCCAGGACAGTGGCGGTACTTGGAGCCAACAACAGGAACTGACCGCCAACGATGGCGCGGCGACGGACTATTTCGGCTGGTCGGTCGCGCTGTCGGGAACCACCGCACTGGTGGGGGCACCATTTCATACCTTCGGTTCGAACACCTATCAGGGCGCAGCCTATGTGTTCGACCCGGTATCGGACACGATCTTCTGCGACGGCTTCGATGGCATAGGGCTTTGCAAGTAAGCAGTCCTGCCGGCCTTCTGCAGTTGCGCTATGGCGGTCCTGTTCAATCTCGCGTGGCTACTCGTAGCGCATCGAAATGGCTACCTGTTTCGTCTCACGTCAATCTCTTGAACAGTCTGAACAGCAATCGGGATTAGTGCGAGAACATTCCATCGTCACCTCGCGTGAAATGCCCCGACGCCACAATTTTGCCTTCGACCATGGCCTTCCAGATAAGTGGTTGTTTCGACTTGTAGATCGGATTCTTGAAGTTGTCTGGGTATACCGCCACTGCGGTCTGGTCTTTCGGAATCTCGGCATATTCAGCCCGCGAAACGACTTCCGCCACGCTTTCCCCACCCTCAATGCTGCTTACAACAAATTGGACGCGGAACGGTCCCTCCATGGCCTTGTCTCTAATCCAAAGTTTAACCGTTGGCGTGACAGAGTATTGCCAATTTCTAGCGTACAAATTCGGGGTTAACAGCACAAATACAATAAGTGAACAAAGAAACTTTCCTACCTTAGACATGCTGCCTCCTTATCCCTTGTTGCCGATCAAACGCCGAAAATTGTATACCGTGACACTCCTGCTCGAAAGCTCCGACGCACCACGCACCTTCGCACAACACATTCAGACAATCCGTATAGCGCACTAGGATTTCCCCAGGATCATCGATGATGGGTAACCGCAGGGCGCGCGGCCCCTCCGTCGGATGATACCAGCGGCGCAATCTGAGAATCCAATCTGCCAGCTTTGCCCCTTTCCACTACAAATTCAGAACACAGCAGCAAGATGCATTTCACCATCGGCTTTCCACGATGATCATCGGAATCCGTTTGCATCGCGTCAAAAAAGATCGAAAAGCCGGAAAACTTGACTGCTGACAATTGGCTGCGTTGTTCTAGGCCGTCTACCGCCAACACATCCAAGAATCGTGAAGTGAAACTCACCGCATCTTGATGCTCAACCGCGGGAATCCAATCAAGCACTACCACGCGTGCAAATGGAGCATAGCCATCGATGAATTCTGACCAATGCTCGCTGCCCTCGGTGTTGGTCAATGATAACGGGCTGTGCACGACGGCCGGCATTCTAGGCGCGGAACTCCCTAGCACTCTGCCTTCCATTTTTCTTGCAAAGCCAATTTTTCCTTCGCACTGAGTCTTTCAAGCATGGGGACGAGGACAAAGTAAATGGCGGCAACACCACAAAAAATTGTAAACCAGAAGCATGTGGGCCCTTCCCATCCTGTTACCCATTGCACAACAAATGATAAAAGCAAAACGGGAAAGCCGAAAACAAATGGGATGATAATCGTGCCCATCACCTTGCGGCCAAATGCATTACCAAACCCATCGCCACGATCATAAAGGATCATGTCACTTTGAAATTGTTCGTATACTTTATTGACGCCATTGGCAACAGCAGATTCGATTTTCTGATCCAGATTATTGTCCATATGTATAATTATACCATTTTACAACATAGCATTCAAGCTTTGCATATCAGTAGTTACCGAATCCCTCTGCAAGCTCCTGAAACAATCCAAGATCGATTTCTAGGGCACGACCCCTAGTACCCTACTGACCACGCGTTGAAATGCCCAGAACAGGCTTCCGATCGACAGAAATCATTTGCAACATAGACATAACAAATCAATGTTGTGCGCGCTGACCTTTGTTCTTTTGCGTCCAAATATTCGCGCGTGTGTAGGTGCCTCTGTTCGACTGAATCGCCGTCCCGACGGGGTACTCATTTTTTTCGGCTGAACTCCTTCAGCCCATCGATCACCAGCATTTGCTCTGCCACCATGCGCTTGAGCTTGGCATTCTCGGATTCGAGTTCCTTCAGGCGACGTGACTCAGCGACATCCATGCCGCCGTACTTGTTGCGCCAACGATAAAAAGTTTGCTCGGTGATGTTGTGCTGCTTGCAGACGTCGCGGATCGGCACTTCGTGAGCTTCCGCTTCGCGCAGTATCCGAATGATCTGCTCTTCGCTGTGTCGCTTCTTCATGGAGTTCTCCTTGACCAATAGGTTAAGAGAACTCACCATTCAAATGGCTACAAGATTCGTCTCAGGTCAAAGGTGCCTTGGATAGGTGACGGCGATAATTTTTGCATCAAGAGCCCAAGCCACCACGGCATGACCAGACTCATGAATGGTGATGCGCTGGTCCACCATTGCGTATGACTTTAACTTTCGGATGCTCTCTTCCGGCAATGTCTAGACTCCCTCAACTCCACATCAAGACTTGGAGTGATCCTACATGCCAGCCGTCTCACATTCTGCGACGGAATGCTTAGGAACAGAGCTAATCAAAATCCAACACGTGACGATCGGAGTACCACTGGAGGCCTTTATAAATCGATCGGTGATCAATTTGTGGATCAAAAGCCTTGGTATCCTACTGACCGTGACGTGAAACGACGATAGAGGCGATTCACGCAATATGTTCGCTGGTCACAGAATCCAACATATTGCGAACCGCGGGTAAGGAGTGAGAAATTATTAACGCAATGAACGTGATCATTAAGATTAATAATTTCAAACGGATAGAAAATAATTGTCGTGGGCTACAATCAAAACACTACTACGAGTGGCGAGCGGTAAACATCATAATAGTGTGTGATTTTGAAATATTATAATCTGTAAAGATGCTAAATGTTGATATTGAAATTATACTGCAGGATAAATTGTTGAATTATAACAGATAGGAAAAGAAGTAAAGAAGAAAGAACCAAAGAAGAAAGAAGAAAGAAGAAAGAGTAAAAGAGAAAGATTAATAATAAATTAAATCAGGGTGGAGCTTTACCACCCTTGCTAGGATATTGGGATACGAATACTTCTGAAACGATGGTTTGAAACCTTAGAGCTTCACTGGATCGAGGTGTAGGTATTCGACAAGCAATGCATTGATATCGGTACGGCATGTCTTCAAGACGTAGTATTCAAGTACGCCGCGAAGGTTTTTATCGCTTAAGTCGATAAACCATTTATTACCGATGGGATTGCTGATACGTGGGTTACCGCACCATGGGGAGACTTTTGTCCAGTTGCGTCTCACCAAGGTCTTACTCGCGGCCATATCAGTTTCAAGTTTTAAGAGGACATGGAAGTGCGGTATACCATCCTGAGTGAGTTCCATGAACGGAGCCATCGGAATCCTTTTCTTCGAATTCCTGCCGTAAATTTCACTTTTCATTCCGGTGCAAAACTTTCTAAACATTCTTACCGCTGTGTACGTGGACATCTCCTGATCAGGGGTTTTGAAGGTCAACGTGGCCAACGCTGTCCATTCGGTACTTTCTAGCCATTTCCACCCGGCTTCTTGAATGTTTGTAGGTTTGTGTTGCATTTCCGATCCTCTTGAGCTTGACAACGAATTGCTCAAAAGATATCTATTCAGGGGTTGGCCACAACGCTAATTCGGAGTGACCCGTGAAGAAGTCGCGCGGCAATCCTCGACTTAACGAATGTCGCAACACTGATACAACTAATGCCACTGCAGCAAGGTTAAAGAAGGATGCTGAATTCTGGATCGAGGTTCAGCAGAACTTGAGAGATGCTTTTTCGCACGGTGCCCGTGATGGCAAAGCGATTGCGGAGTGGTTCAATGCTGGAGGATTCAGGACCAGAAGAGGATTCAAGTGGTCCAGACGCGGGGTGAGCAAGATAATTCTCAGGCTTGCCATCAAACGCGGGCTGAAGAATGGCTAAGAATGTTTTTCTTATTGATCAAGTCAGAGTGTCCCATCGAGCAGCTAGCCCTTACTGTGAAAAGCGGGGCCGTCTCTGACGTTGAAAATCGCGAAACTGAAATCTTACTTTCATGATTGCCGAATTGAATCGGATGATCGGGTGATTCCTCTGCGTTTTCAGCGCAGCGAGAGACCCCGACCCTACTCCGTCTTCTAACATCGGGTTCGATTCCTAATCGGGGAACCACATTGAAGAGCATAGTTTACACAGAGTTTATATTTGTATACCGTCATTTGCAGTTGCAATCGACGATAAATTCGCATAATTTGATACCGAGAGCTGTACCGGAGCCATGCACTTCGCCTTGAACAGCATTTGGAAATAATTGCTATAAATCATATAGTTAATGCTACTTCTTGTTGAGCACATTGCCGGCTCCCTCCACCGGCACCAACGCTAAGTCTGTCAACGAGTTAGGCAGCAAAGCTCAAGCATCGTTTCGCCTTGGTACACACGCTGGTACACAAGGAGGCGTTCTGCGCCGAGGCTGAGCTCGTCTCATGCTCCCAATCGGACGCGCACCCCCAACGTATCAGACGGATGCCTATTGCAACCGCGTGATTAGCAGATGAGCGGATACCGGATTAACTCCGCCCGCTAGCAGGGTGATCGTCAGCGCCGTGGACTTCCTCACGGGATTATGGACAGTGAGTATGGAGTTGATCACAGCCGTCTGGACCAGAGCCATGCCCACAATTTGACTGGTGCCAGTGGCGCGACCAACCACGGTATAGGCGAGTTCGGCGCCGTTGAGTGTGATATCCAGTTGACCAGGCTCGGTCACGCTGACTTGAAACATCACTTGGTACGTGCCGATCGAAGTCAACTGGAATTGAGTGGTGCTCAACCGAGTTATCAGCCCCCGTTCCTGAAGGTCCATCCTCTGGAAACGCAACGTCGCTACCTGGCGCCACCTTAGCCGCCGCAAAAGGTTGATCAGTCCAGCCTTCGGATAACTATCGATGCATTGACGTTGGTTTGAGTCCCCCCGGCCAGGGTCTGCAAGGTCACTGCAGCTGCGGAGCTATGGTTACAAACGGTGACGAGGTCGCCGGCATTGAGAGCAAGGATCACCTGTCCGTTATTCTGCTGCGTTCCGGCTCCGGAGCCATAGACCGAGCTAGACACTGGTACCCCATTCAAGAATACCGCGAATTGATTCGGTTCAACCCCTGACACCGAAAACTCAATTTCATAAGTTCCGGAATTGACGACCGTAATTGCCGAGCTACCCGGCGTATGAGTAAAGCCCGATGTGAGCAACCCATTGGTGTCGAACACGACCCCTGCCTCAATGGGCACGACTTGCGCCTCTAGATTGTAAATGTAGGCGTAGTCAGACGTCGCGCTTCCTGTCGCACCTGTCGCACCTGTCGCCCCCGTGGGCCCCGTATAGGACCGTTGGCGCCTGTAGCACCGGCGGCACCGGTTGGCCCGACACTACCAACGCCACCTGGGCCGGTGGCACCGGTCGCTCCAGTCGCGCCCGTGGGACCTGTCGGACCAATGAGCGATCCTGCCGCGCAAGGCCCCACCACGCCGGTTGACGCGTTGAAACACACCGGGCTGCCCTGCTGCGTCGCGCCCGGCAATCCGGCGACCGTCAGACTGCCACTCTCCAGGACAAAACCGCCACCGCTGGGCGGCGTTACGGTGACGTTCTGCGCAGTGGCGCTCGACAGGGTCAATGCATTCGCAATGGCGAACGTCAGCAGCGAATGGCGTAGAGAAACAGCAGTCATGACGGAAGCTCCGTGATTGCAACTATTCAAGAGAATGACACTTTGACTTCAACGCAACGCCCACCAATCCCAGCACTAGCAGCAGCAATGCCCAAGACGACAGTATAGGTGTGGCCGCAACCCCACCCGGTCCTCCGCCATTTCCATTTCCGCCCGTGCTCTGACCGAACCAACCCGTCGCGTTGCCGCTGCCGCCATCGTTGGTCAACGTCGGGGCCAGATGCTGGCCGGTGGCGTGGACATTGGAGACGCCGACGAAATCGATGTTCTGCGAACCTCCATTGAGCAGGTCGATGAAGGCGACCTGGGCGGCGTTGGAGCTCTCAAACTGGATGCCGCTGCTGGCAGTACCGAGAATCTGCAGCTGGTTGTTGATTGTCTGCGTGCTGCCGCCCTGAAAGGAATAAGCCTTCCCGGTGAGACTGACGAAACTCAGATCGGCAAATGTCGTGTTGCCGGTGACATTGGACAACGCCAACGCGCCGTCTACGAAATTCACCTGGCCGCTACCGGCAGTGAAACTGCCCAGGTTGGACCAGTCGCCAAACAGCGTAATTGCGCCACTACCGCCGTCGAGAGTGCCCGCTGCGACTATTGCAACATTTGCTGCATTTTGTACCGAACCGCTGCCAACGTTGAACGTGCCAGCGACTTGCAGATCGGATCCAGCCAGATCGAGGGCGCTACCGTTAAGGGCAAACGTAGCGGCGGCCGGTACCGCGACTTGTGCCATTGCGGGGATGGCGAGGCAAAGAAAAATACCGAATAACGTTCTTGAGGCCTGGCGGACTCGTGACATGATTTTCCCCGCAACGCGCTAGAGTTATCTCACCACGTATGCGGCGAGAAGTAAACGATCGTGGACGCCCTGAGCTGGCATGAATTCTCTGATCCAGAATCTTTGTCCATGCACTGATGACAAGGAGAACTGGATCGCCATCAGCCAAGGCACCGTGCAGATACGCGATCCGTAGACTTTCGTCAGCCCAAGAAGAAACGAGACGCTGGCTTAGCAGCTAGCCTAAAGACTTAGCTTGACCGTGCTCGGCGCCGGTTCGATTCCTTCCACAGCACAAAAAAAACGGGCGGCCTGCGCCGCCCGTTCGTGATCTGCGACCGGGAGAATTACTGTGTCTGGATCGGCAGGTAGACGCTGAAGGATTGCGCATCGTCGCCTGCGGCCGGGTCCTTCGTGGTCAGTTCGTCGTAGAAGCGGCCGTTGCCTTCGGAACTTTCGTCGAAGATGTAGCCATGGGTGTAAGCGTAGGCCTTGAGCAAAAGGCGCATAAGCGGAAGTTGCGCTGGCGAACCCGTGAACGAAGTCACCAGCGCCTTGCCGCCGTAGCTCTGACCGATCTTGACCGGATCGGCAACCGGCTCGTCAGCGCGATCCACCGGCAGGGCGATGTCGAAATCGTAATTCTCGTCACCCCAGTTGGTGGTGACAGTCATGCGCGGGCCGGTGACATTGAGCTTGTCCTTCTTGATGGTCGCGTCCAGTTGTTCCATCGCTTTGGTGGTGGCGTCGGCGACATCGTCGAGCGTGCGCTTGGCGGTAGTGGAGACGAACAAAATAGGATGCGCGGTCACATCCTGGACCTGGATGTCCTGATCTTTGTAATCGACGTTCGGGAACGTTGCCAGCATGTTCTGCAAGCTGCCGAGCTGATACTGGATTTGCGTGGCCGGATCGCCCTGCAGATACAGACCGGAATAGCGCGCGATCAGATCCCAGCCGTAATCGACGTCAAAACCCATCGTGATCTTCGCCGTCTTGCCGTTGGCCGATTGCACGATGTCGATGGTGAAGCGTTTGTTATCGCCGTGCCAGTTGTTCTGCACGTCCCAGGTAACCTGCTGATCCTGCTGCGGCGCCGGATCGGCGGCCACCGTCAGATTGCCGTTGCCGACACGGGCATCGGTGCTGTACCAGTCAAGCCGGGCGCCAGGGCCCATCGCCGGGCCCTCGAAATTCATCTGCACCTTGGGATCGTAGGCACGCAGCGCATTCCAAGAGGGATAGGTGCGGAACCCATCAACGACATCAAACACCTGACGAACCGGCGAGCTGACCTCGACCGTGCGCTCGATGTGCCGATGGCTCGGCAGGGCAACGGCGAACACGACCGCCAGCACAATGACCATGATGATGGCGACGAGCACTTCGAACAAACGGGTCATGCCAGGAATCTCCCAGAAATCAGGTGCAGATGGTACTTGCTCTTGAGTGCTCTGGCTACGGTCTGGGCCGGAAATGGACAATTGCGAACCGGGCTTCCGCAGCCATGCGATTTCCTCCCGGATTGCCGGTTCAAACAATCCCCAGTTCGAATGCCTTGAGCACCGCACGGGTGCGATCGCGCACGCCGAGTTTGGACAGGATATTGGAAACGTGGTTTTTGACCGTGCCTTCGGCCACGCCGAGCGAATTGGCGATTTCCTTGTTGCTGTAACCGCCAGCCATCAGGCGCAGAATCTCGGTTTCGCGCTCGGTCAGCGGATCGGGCCGGTCCAGACTGGTGAAATCGTTCTGCATCCTTTCCAGCCCGGACAACAGGCGTTGGGTCACCACCGGCGCCACCAGCGAGCCGCCGCCGGCGACGGCTTTTACCGCATCGACGAGTTGATCGAGCGACACGTCTTTCAGCAGATAGCCGCGCGCACCGGCCTTGAGTCCGGCCAGGACGAGTTGATCGTCGTCGAACGTCGTCAGGATGATGGTCGGTGGCAACTCATTGCGCACAGCCAAGGCATTGAGCACGTCCAACCCCGACATTCCCGGCATGCGCATGTCCAGCAGCACGACATCGGGTTTCACTTTCGGAATGACTTCGACGGCCTGTGTTCCATCGATCGCCTCCGCCACCACGCGAATGTCGTCGGACAATTCGAGCAGCGAACGGATGCCCTGCCGCACCAGGGTCTGGTCGTCGACCAGGCAAACCGAAATCGTCCGGGACGTATTCATCGCGCAGCCTCCAGCGGCACCCAGGCATCCAGGGCAAACCCGCGATTGTGTGCGGTCGTGATATTCAGGCGTCCGCCGATCTGGGCCAGGCGCTCGCGCATGCCGGTCAGGCCATTGCCGTGGTGCAGTTCGCCAGCGCCACGGCCATCGTCGCGGGCATGGATCGCCAGCTCATTGGCTTCGGTGCGCTCGAACGTCAGCCAAAGATTGCGTGCGCCGGCATGGCGCACGGTGTTCGTGATGATTTCCTGCGCACAGCGCAACAACACCTGCGCCCGACGCGGGTCGTCCAGCGAAAACCGCGGCGGCAATTCCAGATGGATGTCCAGGCCCGGCACACCCTCGATCAGGGTCTTCAGCGCTTCGGTCAAATCGATGGCATCGTCATCGCGTAACTGGCTGACGACTTCGCGCACGTCGGCCAACAGCAGTTTGGCCACCGATTGCGCCTGACGTACGTGCTCCTGCGCATTGCCGGTAACCAGATGACTGGCGACTTCCAGATTCAAACTTAACGCGGTCAGATGATGCCCTACCAGATCGTGCAGTTCGCGCGAGATGCGCATGCGCTCGCCGATGCGGCTGGATTCGGTGAGCAGGGTACGCGTCGCGCGCAATTCGGAATTCAAGCGGCGCTGTTCCTCGCGCGAATCGGTTTGCTGCCGCGCAACCAGCGAAGTGATGTAGGTAAATCCGGAGAATCCCAGATACAGTCCGCTTTGAAGCAGCGCGGCGAACCAGCCGTAACCGGGCAGGATCGCAGTTACCGGCACCAGCGAAAAATTCTGCACAACCACCCAGATCAGGCCCGGCCAGAAAGGCAGCAACCACGGCAGCACACCGGCAATGACCAACATCAGAATGCCGGACAACTGGCTGTGACTGAAATAGCTGATCGCGATCGCGGTCACGTTCATCAGCAGCAATAACGGAATCTTGAGCTGCCACGGTTTTCGGGTGCCCAGTTCGCGGGTCACGATCCAGTAAGCCAGCCCAAACACGAGATAAGAAGACAACCACCATGCACGTTCGACTGGATCGCCAGCGTCTTCGGGTGCACGCATGCTGTCCCACAACAACGGAATGCCGACGCAGACGTAGGTGAACAATCCTGCGTAACGCAGCAGTTGGATATGGTTGATCGAGGACAAGCGCATTTGCGCATCATAGACTGCCGCGTGCCGGCTGCAACCTGTCGGAGGTCATTACAAAAACGATGCGTGTACACATCGCGTTAACGAAAAAGCCATCTTGCCGTCATGGCCAGTCCGCGGCACGCATGCGATAATTGCACTCGAAATCGCACGCAGTTACCGTCCGTGCCCTGAAGAGAATCTGGAATGGCCATCACGATCCGCGACGTCAACGAGCATGAGTTGGATTCAGTGCTCGCGCTGAACAACGCCGCTGGTCCCACAATTCTTCCGCTGGACATGGCACATCTGCGCGCCTTGTTCGCTCAGGCGGCATATTTCCGCATCGCCGAAGCCGATGGCCAGCTTGCCGGGTTCCTGATCGCGCTGCGCGAAACCGCCGACTATGCGAGCCCGAACTTCGGTTGGTTCCACGAGCGGTATCCGGAATTCCTCTACATCGACCGTATCGTCATCGCCCGCCCCTGGCGCAGCCACGGTCTCGGCCGCGTGTTCTACGCTGATGTCACCAGCTTTGCCGAAGTGCGCGTGCCGTTGCTGACTTGTGAAGTGTTCCTCGAACCACGCGACGATGTCTCGGTGCTGTTCCACGGCACCTACGGCTTTCAGGAAGTCGGCCAGCAAGTGATGTCGATCGCGCAACGCCGCGTTGCCCTGCTGGCCAAGGAGCTATGCAGCTATACCTTCGTGCGCGACACCTACCTCCACGGCACCACCGGCACGCTGCCAAATCAGCCTTGGCTCGCGGAACGTGTGCAAGTGTCACCACCGCCGTCGGCGCGCATCGCCGGCAATCGCTGAGCCGGCCGCCGATGGCGGCAGCGCTTCCGATATCCGATGCAGCAGACGTCCTTATCCTGACGCAAATCGATTTTGCGGTGATCGCCACCCTCCTCGCAGGCTACGGTCTCAGCATTGAGCGCGTCGCCGATGGCGAGAAAATTCCCGGCAGTTACTGGGGCGAGCCCGAAGCAGGCGTGATCGGCGAAAAAGTATACGTGCGCGGCGATACCCCTGTGCATTCTCTGTTGCACGAGGCTTGTCATCTGATCGTTGTGTCGCCGGAACGGCGCATGGAAATTCACACTGACGCCTCCGAGTCGCAGGCCGAGGAAGACGCGACCTGCTATCTGCAAATCCTGCTCGCCGACGCCCTGCCCGGTGTCGGTCGCACGCGCCTTATGGCCGACATGGATGCCTGGGGTTACAGCTTCCGGTTCGGTTCGACCCATGCCTGGTTTGAGCGCGACGCTGAAGATGCGCACGCATGGCTGGCAGCACAGGGATTGTTGCCGCCGGCGACAAGCTGATTCAGCGAGAGCAGCGTGACGTGGAGACCTGGAAGGTCAGCCACTGAATGTATTGCGCAATCCATGAATTGGCAGGAAACTGCGAGGTGATTTATTCAGTCAAGGCTTTGGCATGAACCGGTCCGGTTGGCTTGTGGTGTTATTTTCCGCTATGGCGGCAATCGCTGGCGCGCAACCGGTGTTCGCGGCGGCCATGCCGAAACCGCAGATCACCACAGCCATCGACGACACCAAACTTGTCGAACTGTTCGGCAACACCCGCCCCGAAGCAACGACCGCGAATGATCGCGGCGCAGTCGTCGACAGTTTCGCGCTCAACCACATGCAACTGCAATTGCGACGTCCGGCCGAACAAGAGCAGGCGTTGCGAACCGTCATCGACGAATTGCACGATCCGGCCGCGTCGAATTATCACCACTGGCTGACTGCTGCCCAGTTCGGAAAAAACTACGGGCCTGCGCAACAGGATCTGGCCACGATCAGGGGATGGTTGGCCAAGCACCATTTCACGATCAACAACGTCTATCCCAGCGGCATGCTGATCGACTTTTCGGGTACCGCGGGCGATGTGCGTACGGCCTTCCATACGGAAATCCACCGCATCGCCACAA
This sequence comes from uncultured Gammaproteobacteria bacterium, assembly GCA_963804695.1. GTDB lineage: Bacteria > Pseudomonadota > Gammaproteobacteria > Xanthomonadales > Rhodanobacteraceae > Rudaea. The sequence continues at coordinate 344,528 of CAWDRH010000003.1, read as the reverse complement.
ACGGCGCGAGTCATTTCGCCAATATGGGCAATCCTGAGATTCCGGCTGCACTCGCGCCAGTCGTCGCGGGCGTCGTCTCGCTGCACGACTTTCGTCCTCATCCCATGTACAAGCCGCGAGCGAATTACACCAGCGGCTCGGCCTATGCCTTGGTCCCGGCTGATCTTGCCACGATCTACAATCTCAATCCGCTGTTCACCCAGGGCCTTTCCGGGCAAGGTCAAACCATTGTCGTGATCGAAGACACCAACGTCTACAGCGTTGCAGACTGGAGTACGTTCCGCAGTGTGTTCGGATTGTCGAGCTACAGCTCCGGTGCCTTTGCCCAAGTGCATCCCAAACCGCAAAGCGGCGGCAGCAACTGCACCAATCCCGGCATCAATGCGGACGATGTCGAAGCGATTATCGATGCGGAATGGGCCTCGGCTGCCGCACCCAGCGCAACGATTATTCTTGCTTCATGCGCCGACACGAACACGACGTTCGGTGGCCTGATTGCGCTGCAGAACCTGATCAATGCCAGCAGCACCCCGCCCGCGATCGTGAGCATGAGCTACGGCGAATGCGAGGCCTACAACGGTGCCACCGCAAATGCCGCATATGCTTCCGCCTATCAGCAGGCGGTCGCCGAAGGGATGTCCGTGTTTGTCAGTTCAGGCGACGAAGGCGCGACCAGTTGCGACCCGTTTACCAGCGCCGCCACGCACGGTATTGGCGTCAGCGGTTTCGCCTCGACGGCCTACAACGTTGCGGTAGGCGGCACCGATTTCGGTGACACCTACGCAGGCAGCACGAGTGCATATTGGAGTACGACAAATACCGGCAACTACGGATCGGCCAAGTCCTATATTCCGGAAATCCCGTGGAACGATTCCTGCGCCGGTTCGCTGTTGTCGACGCATGCGGGATTCAGCGCGTCCTACGGCTTATCCGGTTTCTGCAACAGTGCAAATGGCGAACAGTATTTCCTTACCACCGTGGCGGGCAGCGGTGGTCCAAGCGGCTGCGCCAGCGGAAATGCTACCGTTGGCGGCGTCGTCAGCGGTTCCTGCCGAGGCGCCGCCAAACCCGTGTGGCAAACCGGCGTTATCGGCATCCCGAACGATGGCGTGCGTGATCTGCCCGATGTTTCCCTGTTCGCTGCGGACGGCATCTGGGGCCATTATTACGTGATCTGCTGGAGCGATCCTGCCAACGGCGGCAGCGCGTGTTCAGGGGCTCCGAGCACCTGGTCCGGCGGTGGCGGCACATCGTTCGCCACTCCAATCATGGCCGGCATCCAGGCTCTCGTGAATCAGAACACGGGCGCGCGCCAGGGCAATCCGAACTATGTCTACTACAAGCTCGCCGCGAACGAATACGGCAGCAGCGGCAGCGCCGGCTGCAACTCAAGCAACGGCAACGGCGCCAGCAGTTCCTGCATTTTCTACGACATTACCCAGGGCGACAACGACGTCAATTGCACGGGCCCCTACAGTTGCTACACCCCCTCCGGCAGCAACGGCGTTATCTCAACTTCTGGCAGCAGCTACGGCCGCGCATTCGGCACCACAACCGGCTGGGACTTCGCCACCGGCATCGGCAGTGTCAACGCCTATAACCTGGTGAAAAGCTGGAATAGCGTCACACCCTGAACCAATCCCCCAGCAGTGCCTTGTGTGAATTGGGTCTTGAGCATGCTTGCCATCATGTGCCCGATTCGCTACTGCCCGCCCTTCTCCACCGGCCGCGCCGGGTCGGCACTCCAGCCGCTCCACGATGGCGCATAGATACGCGATCCGGTTAGACCGGCGTGTTCCATCGCCAGCAGGTTGTGGCAGGCAGTAACGCCGGAACCGCACATATTCACTACATCGTCCGCAGCATGCAAACCCAACAGGCGTGCGAATTCCGTACGCAACTCCGTCGGCGTCTTGAAGCGGCCATCGGCGGCAAGGTTTTCGGAAAATGACCGGTTGCGGGCGCCGGGCACGTGGCCGGCAATGCGGTCCAGCGGCTCGATTTCGCCGCGGTAACGCGGTGCAGCGCGGGCGTCGATCAGCAACATCTGTGGATTTTGCAGCATTTGCGCCAGAGCATCGGTGTAGACGATCTGCGTTGGATCGAACGCTACGGCAACCGTCGTCATCGCACGCTGAGGAATTTCGGCATCCAAGGGCAATTCCGCGGCTGACCAAGCTTGCAGACCACCGTCAAGCACAGCAACCTCAGACTGACCGATCAGACGCAGCATCCACCACAGGCGTGCTGCAGCGAGCGCGCCGTTGGCCGCATCGTAAGCGACGACCGGCATTCCCGGACTCCAACTCCAGCGGCCGAGCACAGCAGAAAATGTAGCGGCGTCCGGTAGCGGATGACGGCCCAACCCTGGCCTGGACAAATCCGACAGATCGCGATTGAGATCGGCGTAGACGGCGCCCGGAATATGCGCCAGCGCATATTCGCGCTCGCCGCGTCCGGGATCGGATAGATCAAATCGACAATCGACAATCAGTACGCTGCCGTTTTGCGCCAGCTCCGCCAGCGCCTCGGCATCCACGAGCGTGCGCAAGTTCATGTGACTGCCTCCAGCCGTCGCACCAGACTCAGCAGCATCGCCGCCGTCGCGCCCCAGATATTCCGGCCATCGTATACAAATTCGAAAATGTCGCGTGGCCGGTCACGGTAGACAACGCGCCTCTGGCGCAAACTGACCGGGTCGAGGAAGAACGCCAGAGGCACTTCGAACACTGCGGCGACTTCACTCGGGTCCGGCACCACACGAAACGCGGGATCGACATCGGCAACGACCGGCGTTACGCAATAACCGCTGATCGTCTCAAAGCAATCCAGATAGCCGAACGGCCGGATCAGCGCCGGCGCGATCCCGACTTCCTCCTGCGTCTCGCGCAGTGCCGTGATGATCGCATCGCGATCGGCCGGCTCCACCGCACCGCCGGGAAAACTAATCTGTCCCGCATGCTGCTTCAGATGCTCGGTGCGCTGGGTAAACAGCACGGTCAAGCCAGCGTCGCGCGCGATGATCGGCACCAGCACCGCTGCTGGCCTGCGCACGTCGCTACCGAGCAGGTCGCGCAGTTCGTTGTGATTCCATCCCGGCGCGCTGGGTGGATCCTGCAAGGCACGCACGGCGCGGTGCAGACGTTGCGACACGCTGCCGGCAGCCACGCTCATGTCGGCAACACAACTTTGGCGCGCTGCGGCAATACTTCGTACATCAGCCGCGCGCGCTCGGCGTCGCTGTATTCGATCCAGTGCGCGATCTCCTCCGACGTCCGCCGGCAACCCTTGCACATGCGGGAGACATCCAGCTCGCATATGCCGATGCACGGGCTGAGCATGGGTTTTCGTGAGGGTAGAAACGACATGATAAAAGTAGGAATTCCTTAATAATCTTGCTAGATTAGCACCAAATTCTCAGATGAAACTTTAACCGCATGCTCGCATTGGCGACCAAGGTGGTGACCGATTACGGCAAGGTGCTGGCCCAGGTGCAACCGGGATTGCACGGCCTGCCGGAATCGCTGTTGCCGCATTCGAAGGCGCAAATCCGCAATGCGATCTTCATGCTGCTGGAGAATCTGGAGCCGGAACATACGGCACTCAAGGAAAGTCTGGCCCGCGGTTATGTGTATCTGGCCCAGTTCGTTCCCGATGCCGATGCGGCGGTTCTGGCGAAACAGCCTGCCCCCACCGGCGAAACTGCAAAACTCGAAGTCAGCAACGAACCTGCCATGCGTCTGATGAACCGGATCAAGCTGGATATGGAACGTGCACTGGAAGAACTGCACGCACTCGGCTGTTACGCCACGCCGGCAAAATAAAACGCCGCGACGGGCGCGGCGTTACCTTTGCCATCGTCCGTGACGGCGAGAGTCAAACAGCAGCCATCCGTGGCTGCACTTTTATTTGATGCTGATCAACTTGATCTCGAACACCAGCGCTTCATTCGGGCCGATGCGCGGCGGCTGACCGCGTTCGCCATACGCCAGCTGCGGCGGTACGAAGATCTGCCAATGATCGCCTTCACGCATCAGCGGCAGCACGTCCTGCCAACCCTTGATCACGTCGCCGACTTTGAAGTGCACCGGTTCGCCTCGGGCGAAGGAGCTATCGAACTCCAGACCATTGGACAGCGAACCGCGATAATGCACGGTGACTTCGCTCTGCGTGGTCGGATGACGAGTGCCGGTGCCATCTTCGATCACGCGGTACTGCACCCCATCAGGCAGGCTGACAATTCCCTTCTTCGACTTGTTGTCGGCCATGAACTGCTGGCTCTTGGCCAGATTGTCGCCGGCGAGCTTGTCGAATTCGGTCTTGGCCTTGCTATACATCTGGTATTGCATGCGCGAGAGCAGATCGTGCATGGTTTCATCAGACACGGTCGGCTTGCGCTTGGCATAGCCATCCTGCATTGCACGGATCACGGTGGCGATGTCGATGTCGAGCTTGCGCTCGTTGAAATCGTTGCCGATCTGGAACCCGATCGCATAAGACAGATTGGGCTTGTCCGCTGCGGTGAGCGGCGCAGGCGGCGTCTGTTGCTGCTGTTGCGCCTCGGAACCGGCAGTGGCTTTCGCAGCCGTGCCTCCAGTCTGTGCAAATGCCGCACCGGCGGCGAGCACTGCCGCCGCAATCACTGACCAACGCAGAATCATGCCAACCTCCAAAACGAGTATGAGTGCCGAACTATGGGTGCCGAACATCGTGCGGCGACGGCGCTGCATGCCGACACGAAAGCGCGCCATCTTACATGACCTTGGATAGCACAGCCACCGGGGTGCAGTGCATCAGATCGAACCTGAACCGCGCCTGCCTGCGCTGCTATTATTCGCGCCCCATCCACAGTCGAGTCTCTCATGGCCTTTCGCAACCTTATTACCGCCGACCGTGGTGCCGTGCGCCAAATCAGCATCAACCGTCCCGACAAGCTCAACGCGCTCAATCGCGAGACGATCAACGAACTGCATATCGCCTTCGACCAGGCCCGTCACGACGATGGCGTACGCGTTGTTGTCGTCGCCAGCGGCGGGGAAAAAGCCTTCATCGCCGGCGCCGATATCTCCGAACTGGCGGCTTTGACACCGCAACAGGCGCAATCGTTCTCGCGTGCCGGTCAGCAATTGATGCTCAAGATCGAACGTTTGGGCAAACCGGTAATTGCGCGCATCCAGGGTTACGCGCTCGGTGGCGGCATGGAACTGGCGATGAGCTGCCATCTGCGCATTGCCAGCGACAAGGCCAGATTCGGGCAACCGGAGATCAACCTTGGCGTGATTCCCGGCTTCGGCGGCACTCAGCGCCTGCTGCGTCTGGCCGGCCGTGGCGCGGCGCTGGAACTGTGCCTGTCCGGCGCACAGATCGATGCCGCACGCGCGCTCACACTCGGGGTGGTCACGCGCGTCGCCGCGCCGGAAAAGCTCGATGAGGAAGTCGATGCGCTTGCCGATCAACTGGCCGCCAGCGCGCCGCACGCATTGGCCGGCGTGCTCGATGCCATCCTGACCGGGGGCGAATGCGGCATCGACGCGGGCCTGGATTATGAAACCCAGGCTTTCGCACTGTGCTGCGCAACTGCCGACATGCGCGAAGGCACCAGTGCGTTCCTGCAACGCCGCAAGCCGAAGTTCAGCGGCGCCTGATCTGCGACCAGCCGTACTTCAATCCAATCATTCACCGTGGGGACCGAGCATGAATCCGCAACGCTGCCTGTTTGTCGCCTTGTCGATCGGTACAGTCGCGGCGCACGCGACGACAGACCCCGCGGTCACACCGCGGCCGAGTTTTTCGCAACCCGCACTGTCTCCGGATAGCAGCCAGATCGCCTTCATCTCCGGCGGCGCGATCTGGTCGGTCGCCGCCAGCGGTGGTGCCGCCCATCTGCTGATTGCCGACAAGGGCAGCGACTCGCGGCCACTGTACTCTCCAGATGGTCGCCGGCTGGCGTTCGTGTCGACGGCCACCGGCAATGGCAATATCTACGTGCTCGATCTCGCCGCGGGATCGCTCACACGCATCACCTACGCCGACACGCCCGATCAACTCGATGCCTGGTCCCGCGATGGTCAATGGCTGTACTTCAGTTCAACGCACGACAACGTTGGCGGCATGCAGGCGGTATATCGAGTTCGCTCGACCGGCGGCACGCCGATGCCGGTGTCGCTGGAGGCCTATCGCAACGAATCGCAGTCCGCACCTTCGCCGGATGGCAGGACCGTCGCGCTGATCGGCGGCGGCATGGGCGATTTTCAGTGGTGGCGCCACGGTCGCAGTCATATCGACGAAGGCGCCGTCTGGCTGCTCAGCGACGACGGCTCGCATCATTACGCCCGGCTGACACCGGACGATGCACGTGCCGACTGGCCGATGTGGGCGGCCGATGGTCGATCGCTATACTACATGTCAGATAGAAGCCGGTCTGATCGCGGCACGAGCGACAGCGGTGGCGCGGAAAACATCTGGCACGTGCAACTCGACGGTAGCGAGACCGCGCTCACGCACTTCATCGATGGCCGCGTGCTGTGGCCGACGATTTCCGCCGATGGCCATACCATCGCCTTCGAACGCGATTTCGGCATCTGGACGGTGGATGTGCAAACCGGGCAAAGCCATGCCGTGGCAATCACACTTGCCGGCGCGGTCAGCCCACCGGCTGATCGGCACGAAACGCTGCACAAGGATTTCACCGATCTGGCGCTGTCGCCCGATGGCAAGAAACTCGTGGTGATCGCACACGGTGATGTCTACGCAACCGATACGGACAAAGGCGGACAAAGCACACGTGTGACCCAAACGCCGGGAATGGAGTACGACGCGATCTGGGCACCGGACAGCCACCGCATTGTTTACGGCAGCGAACGCGGTGACGGCGATCATCTGTACTTGTACGACTTTGTCAGCAGCACGGAAACGCAACTTACCGACGGCGCGAGCCAGGATACCGATGCCGCGTTTTCCGCAGACGGCAAATCGCTCGCCTTTCTGCGCGACGGCCACAGCCTGTGCGTGCTCGATCTGTTCAGCCATCGTCTGCGCATCCTCGCCGATGCGCATATTGCCTTGCGGCGTCCGCTGAACGACCCGCTGGAATCGCCGCTGGCGTGGTCGCCAGACGGCCGCTGGATCGCCTACCTGGCCTGGGGCGACCGCATGTTCCGCAATGCCTGGGCCGTGGCGGTCGCCGATGGCAAGCAAATACCATTGAGCTTTCTCGCCAATACTTTCGCCGCCAATATTGCATGGAACGCCAGCAGCGATTCACTGCTGTTCGTCACCGCGCAACGCACCGAGCAAGGCCAGGTAGCCAGCGTTGATCTGCTGCCGCGCACACCGAAGTTCCGCGAGAACCAGTTCCTCGACCTGTTCAAGGAAGCGACACCGTCAACACTTCCTCACGACGATAACAGCAAGCAGCACGCAGTCGACAGCAACAAACAGGCGAACGAGAAAGACAAGCCCAATGCGCCGCCCAAGGCAGTGCAAATCGAAGCCGATGGCATCCGCGAACGCCTCGACTTGCTGCCAATCGGACTCGATGTGCAATCGGCCACGCCCAGTCCAGACGGCAAGACCCTGCTGATCACCGCGCAGACGGCAGGCAAGACCAATCTCTACGCCTGGTCGCTGGATCCACTGGACACCAAACCCCCGGTGGCACGCCAGCTTACGTCCAGCCCCGGCAACAAACTTGCGGCGCAATTCAGCGCAGACAGCAAGACGGTATTCTACCTCGACGACGGTATCGTACACTCGTTGGCGTTGGCCGAAGGCAGCAAGGACAAGGTACTGGATGTCGGTGCGGATGTGGACATCGACTTCGGCGCAGAAAAACAGGTCAGCTTCAACGAAGCCTGGACCTGGCTGCGCGACAACTTCCACGATCCGAAAATGCACGGCGTCGACTGGAACGCGGTGCGCAGCGAATATGCGCCGTTGATCGCCGGCGCGCCCACGCCGGATTCGCTGCTGCGCCTGCTCAACCTGATGGTCGGCGAACTTGATGCCTCGCACTCCGGCGTGCGCAGCGGCGCTCATCCGGTCACGATCAGCGGCCGGCTCGGCCTGCAATTCGACCGCGCCGCCTACGAGCAGCACAGCCAGTTCCGCGTCGCCGCCATCGTGCCGTTGTCTCCGGCCGATGTGAGCGGCAAGATTCACGTCGGCGATTTTCTGCTGGCTGTGGACCGGCGCGCGCTGACGGCCGGCAGCAATCTCGACGCGGCGCTTGCCGACCGTATCGGTTACAAGACCACCTTGCGCATCGCTGCCGATGCCGGCGGCCGCGACGCGCACGACGTCGAAGTCAAGCCGATCGATTCGCGCTCCGAAGGCGAACTGGCCTACGCCGCCTGGGTCGAGCGCAACCGCGCCTACGTCGAATGGATCAGCCACGGGCGTCTTGGCTATGCGCATCTGCGCGACATGTCGATGGATTCGCTGCAACGGTTCTACAAGGATCTCGATGCGCAGAATTCCATGCGCCAGGGCGTGGTGATCGATGAGCGCAACAATTTCGGCGGCTTCGTCAACGCCTATGCGCTGGATGTGCTGTCACGGCGGCCTTATCTCGACATGACCTTCCGCGGGTTCGCCACACCAACGCCCGCGCGCAGCATTCTCGGCCAGCGCGCGCTGGAACGCCCGACCGTGCTGATCACCAATCGCGTCACCCTGTCCGACGGCGAGGATTTCAGTGAAGGCTATCGCGCCTTGGGTCTGGGCAAGGTGGTCGGCGAACCCACCGCTGGCTGGATCATCTACACCTCGAACGAAAAACTGATCGACGGCTCGTCCGTGCGTCTGCCGTTCATTACCATTACCACGGCGGACGGCAAGCCGATGGAACTACATCCGCGACCAGTGGACGTGCCGGTGGCGCGGCCGCTGGGCGAGGCGTATCAAGGGAAGGACAGCGATCTGGATGCGGCCGTGGGCACGTTGCTGCAGCAAATCGACGGCACACATTGACGCGGGAAAAGCCACGCGATCCCAGCCCTTGATCAACCCGCGTTGCCGGCCACCAGATTGACGGTCAGCGCAACGATGATGACGTTGAAGAAGAACGCGACCACGCCGTGCACCAGGGCCAGACGGCGCAAATGCCGTTCGCATATCTGTACGTCGGAAACCTGGAAGGTCATGCCAATGGTGAATGCGAAGTAGGCGAAATCCCAGTAGTCCGGCTCCTTCGTGCCGGGGAAGGCCAGCCCGTGCCTGACACCTTCGCGGTCGCCGTAATAGCCATGGGCATAGTGCAAGGCGAAGATCGTGTTGAAAAACAACCACGACAAGAGCAGGCTGCCTGCCGCGAGCAGGATACCCAGTAAACTGTTGGTGCTCGTGAGTTTCAGTTCGAGTCCCATCGCGATCAGGACGATCGCCGAGAACACCACGTTGCCCCACAGGAAACCCCAGGGACCGCCGTCTTCGATGCGGGCGCGAAGACGCATGGACTCCGGAGTGGCCTGCTCGAACATGTGTATCAGTGCAACCAGGAAAAGCGCCGCTCCCAGATCGAATCCGCATAGCAGTGCGCGCACCGCCGGCATGCCGCAACGGCTGGCAATCACGATCGTGATTATGCAGATCAGGGCCGCGACAATGAAGCGCGGCCGCCGCCACCAACGCAACAGCAGGTGACGCAAGCGATCAGGTTTTGGTTGCGACGGCAATGCGCTAGCCATGCAGGGGTCGTCTCGATGGATTTTCGCAAGCTCAATCGTGTCCGCCGCGATATTTTTTCTCGCCCGCGGTCACACGCATGTCGAGACGGTTCTGCGCCGTGGGCAACGAACAGGTCGCAAACGGCGTAAACGCACACGGTGGGTTGTAGGCCTGGTTGAAATCCAGAATCACCTTGCCGTCCTTCGGCATCGCCGTGTACAGGAATCTTGCCGCGCCATAGGTTTCCTTGCCACTGGTCTTGTCGGCAAACACCAGAAACAGTTCCGTATCGCCGGGATTCTCGATCATCGGTTCGACGCGCCAGATTTTTCCGTCGCGTTCGAAGGTCGCCGCTCCGGGCACCTGCACCTTCTCGACCTGACCCAGGATATTCGCTTCCTCGACCTCGTGTGGCGGGTTGTAGGCTTCCCAGTTCGCCTCGATGCGCCAGCCCGGATCGATCGGGAAGTAATCGATGCCGGCGAAATTCCTGCGTGTCGGCGCATCGCTGTCCTTGATACGCAAGCCGTATTTGTCGCCGCGCTGTACCAGATAAAAATTGACCGTGCCGAAGGCAACAACCGTCGGTTTGTCGTGGCTGTCATCGACCAGGTCGGCCGACGTCTTGGGTGTGCCGTCGATCGTTGCGCTCGATTTGGCGTCCAACGTGATCGTTGCGTTGCCACGCGCAAGCGCGATCATTCCCAGATGCGCCGGAGCGCCGGCGATCACCAGATCATTGTCCTTCGCCGAGCCAATGGTGTTGTCGCCATCCTTGAGCCAGTCCAGCCCGACCAGACTGAGCCAGCCATTCGGTGCCTTCAGCCGCTCGACCCGCTGTGTGCGCCAGGTTTCGACCTGCTGGCGATAGGCCGCTGCACTGTCGCCTACGCCCGCATGACTCACGCCGACACCCGCCGCGAGCACCGCACCGACAACCAATCCGACTGAGTAGAACATTGCATACTCCGGTAAATGTGGAAAAATTAGCGTCCCCGCATGAACATCCGGTCGAGTTCCGCGACGGAGACCTGCACCCAGGTCGGGCGGCCGTGGTTGCATTGACCGGAGCGCTCGGTGGCTTCCATCTCGCGCAGGAGCGCGTTCATCTCCGGCAACGTCAGGCGCCGATGGGCGCGCACCGAACCGTGGCAGGCCATCGTTGATAGCACTTCGTTGTGAGTTTCCTCGATCCGGCGCGAGTTGCCATGTGCCAGCAGATCGCCAAACACGTCGCGCACCAGACTGCCGACATCGGCGCCTTCGAGCAAACCGGGATAGCGTTTCACCGTGACGCCCTGCGGGCCGCTGCGAACGATATCGAAGCCAAGTTCTGCCAGACGCTCGCCGTATTCTTCAGCGCAGGCGGCTTCGCGTTCGCTTACGGCCACGCTCAATGGCACCAGCAGCAGTTGCGCGCGAATGCCGTCACAGGCCTGCGCGGTTTTCAACTTCTCGTAGGTGATGCGCTCATGCGCGGCGTGCATGTCGACCAGGACCAATCCTTGTGCATTTTCGGCGAGAACATAAATGCCGGCGAGTTGTGCGAGGGCATAACCCAAGGGTGGCACGCCGGATTCATTTGTCGCATGCGTATCCACATTTCCACTTTCGGAATTCGCGGCAAATGCGGCATTTTCCGACAACGCCGGATTCGCACCGAGCAAGGCCGAATACGCGGCCAGCGGTTCGCGCACGCCCAGACCCAGCCCGGCTTGCCGGTGCCAGCCCGGACCGACGGAACTCGCCGCGTGCATTGGCGTGAAATGCGCTGCCGGCACGGACGCCTCTGCACCTGCGCGCGTCTGCGCCAGTGCCTCGTTCAGCGTGCGATAGAGAAAATCGTGGATCAGCCGGCTTTCGCGAAACCGCACTTCGGACTTGGCCGGATGCACATTCACGTCTACCGTTTCCGGAGGGACGTCGAGAAACAGCGCATAGGCGGGATGGCGGCCGTGGAACAGCACGTCGGCATACGCCTGACGCACGGCGTGCGTCACCACCCGATCGCGCACCAGGCGGCCGTTGACGTAAAAATATTGCTGGTCGGCCTGCGCACGCGAGGCGGTCGGCAGACCGACCCATCCCGACAGACGCAATCCGGCTCCGGCATGGTCGATGCGCAGGCTCTGCGCAGAAAACTCGGCGCCGAGAATTTCGCCGATGCGCGCCAACAGCGCCGCCTCGCTGTCAGCCGGCCGCAGCAATCGCAACGGTTTGCCGTTGTGGGACAGGCGGAATTCGACCTGTGGGTGCGCCAGCGCAATCGCCTTGACGAGCTCGTCGATATGCCCGAACTCGGTACGCTCGGCGCGCAGGAATTTCCGCCGTGCAGGTACATTGTGGAAAATGTCGCGCACCTCGACCGTGGTTCCCCGCGGATGTTGCGCCGGACGCGGCGGCACGGCGCGACCAGCCTCGATGCCGATGCTCCACGCCGCCTCGGCGCCAGCATGGCGCGAGGTCAGCGCAAAACGCGACACCGAGCCGATCGAAGCCAGCGCCTCGCCGCGGAAACCGAGCGTACGCACGCGTTCGAGATCCTCAAGTGTGGAAATCTTGCTGGTTGCATGCTGCGCCAGCGCGAGCGGCAATTCGTCGGCCGGGATGCCGCCACCGTCATCGCGAATACGGATCAGGCGCGCGCCACCGTCCTCGATCTCGATTTCGATGCGCTTGGCGCCGGCGTCGAGGCTGTTCTCGATGAGCTCCTTGACCACCGAGGCCGGGCGCTCGACCACTTCGCCGGCAGCGATCTGGTTGACGAGTTCGGGCGGAAGTTGACGGATGCGCGGCATGCGGATTCACTGAATCGGGTGGGGACAGGCCATTACTGGCCCATCCCCCGCTTAGAACCGTGCGTGCGAGTTTCCCCGCACACGGCTCGGGTCTATGACAAAGCTCCCGAGGGAACCGGTTTGATTACTGTCAAACCGAGGCAATGAACCTTGGTGTGGCAGAAAGGATGCAGCAATACACGATTTTGAAGGCTATCGGAACCACCAGCCACCTTGTAATGAATGTGGTGGTCGTGCCATCCCGTTTCCTTCGTCATCTTGCAATTGCATACCGGACACAATCCCGCCTGCGCCTTGTAGAGGGCAGTCCACTGCTTGCGGTGACGCCTGTCATTCAACAGGCGCTCCTGTCGCAGCGTCTCGCCATACAACTCGTCGGCGGGGTCAAAGGGATTGTAGCTCCCCTTGATTTTCTTGTGCCGCTGGTGGACTGTCCCGGGGATTGTAAGCACTTCCAGCCTATGACGATATCACCTCGAATGCGCATACTTAGAGGTGAATTTTCGCGGCATGGCCAGAACGTCGATCAATCGACATCGAACGATTGGAGCGTCAGGTCAGAACAAGGGCGGGGAATGAAGGCGAGCGCGTGACCAGCGCCTGCGCGAGCTTTCGGCCCTAACCGACAGTGGAAAACAAACTTTTCCCCTTCGAGACGCGCCCTATAGCCAAGCAGGTGACAGGACCTGCTCTACCGAAACGGTGAGAACATCGCCTCTCGGGGACTGAAGGACGCACGCGACCCTGTATAGTGCGTGTCCAGGCGAGACTCACGGATCAGACTGCGCGCACGCATTTCCGATTCGACACACTGATAGACATGACTGCCACGTTTGCGGCTGTGGCACAAAGCCAGATACTGATTGGCAAGATCTTCGTCGGATGTCTGATGCAAAATCTGGTCTGCGGTGCCCATGGCTGTTTCCGTGCTCTATACATGACGCTTGCGCGCCGACGAGGTCAACCTGCATAGTGGATGCCAAGTAGCAGCAATTGGCTTTGCATAAACGTTTGAAGGGATTCAAGAGCTACCGTGGCAGGCTCGAATGGCCGTCCGGAACTAACACAAATTGGCGTTCCTGGTCACCACGGCGCCACAAGCGAAAAGACAGAAACCCGAGAACCGAAAAGACTGCGGCACACCTGGAAACGGACATCGCCGATCCGTTGCTTCCGGGACTCGAACGCGTTCTGTTGAAATGAGGAAGATTGCGAATAGGCGCAACGCAACCGAGGCTCTGTGAAAACTCTGCGACAAAGTTTACGTGTATACAAAGCGACAAAAAACGGAGCACGTACGCTGATTTGGACGCACTCGAATTGCAGAACTCGTACTAAACCGACGCACGATGACCATCGCTTCAAACCACTCGACGTTTTCACACAGCCTCGGCCGGAAGCCGCCATCGTGCTCAGGGCTTTGACCTATAAGGTCAGAGTGCCTTGTCCCGATCTTGCCGACCCCCCGTGACCACTTCCACTTCGCTGATCCGTCGGCTCCTGCGGAACGGCCGGTGCGCGGGCGTGGCACAGCGATCCGGCGGAAGGCACTCTTTCGTTCCACTTCCCTTCGCTAGGAGTAGGATGCATATCCAGACAATGCCCCATGGGTGGCGCCGATGAAAATGTTGCTCGAAGCATGCCTCGCTGCCGCATTGCTCGGCCTTGCCTCTGGCGTGCTGGCGTCTCCGACGATCGAACTCAAGGACGGTAGCCGCATCGAGGGCGAGATCCAGAGCATTCAGAATGGTGTGTACACCGTTCTTTCTCCCAGCATCGGCACTGTGCACGTCGCGCAGTCGAGCATCGTGCGGATCGTATACAGCGGCGACGTCTCGGATACGGCGGGTTCGTCAGGCAAATCGACGGCGCGTGACGACGCCTTGACCCGCGACATTCAGCAACGGCAGACGCGTCTGGCGCAGGATCCGGCGGCCATGCAGTCGATCATGAGCCTCCAGTCCGACCCGCAAATCCAGGCTGTCCTGAGCGATCCGGCCATCGTCAAGGCTATTCAGGAGGGGGACTACATAAGCCTGCTCGGCAATGCGAAGATCCAGGCATTGGAAAGCAACGAGCATTTGAAACAATTGCTTCGGCAGCAAGCGCATTGACCGAACTAGGGGGCAGAGTCGAGTCGATATTCGTGCGACACGGTGCAGTATGCTTATGTCGCATCGCCATAGTGGAGCGCAGAATGCACGCGCGGGTTGCGGATTCAGTACATAAGCGACTATGGGCAGCATGGTTGTGCTTATGCTGTTGATTTTCGCGCACGATTGAGCCACTTTTTCACCGAACGCTGCGCCGGTTATGATCGGTACTGCAGTCATTCTCGCGCGGACATCGCAGCGAGTTGACGGCTCAGAGGAAAATGAAAACGCTGGCTCAATCGTGTGCGAAAATCAACAACTTGAAGGCCGACAGCCTGCCGGGCTGACCATCAGCCGGCTGCGAAATCCCCTTCCACTGGATTGGAACGAGCAACGGCGAGGGTTCGCCATCGCCAACCGCTAGCACCAGCCATCACATCGCATGGCATGGCGATAGCGTTTCCACAACGCACCGGCCAACTTGGCTTTGGAGAACTCGCGCCGAGTTCAGCCGTTTGGCCTCGAAATTGGCCTGATTTAGGTTCGACAACGTTGCAGAATCAGCACACAACTATCTGAAAATACGGCACTATTCTATCGATCCGGAGAACGTGTCTCCGAGCTGCAGACAGTGTGGCGGTGGTTTCAGTCTCCAGCGAACGCGTCTCCGCGCCGAATCCCCTGCTAACAGGGAAAATAACAGGGAAAAATATCGATTTTGGCGAAGCACGGCAGCACCCTACCCTGCTCAACCCCATGCACTGTGCGGCATGCAGAGTATCCAAATGCTTTTGTTGCTGAAAACTAACAGGGAATTTTTTTCGCCCTATCAGGGAAGGAACAGGGCTCCAGCCTTCTTCAGCGCGGTGTAGTAAACCAGCGATTGATTACGCCATCCACGTTATCATCTTCCGCCTGTACCAGGAGCGTGGGTGACCCATGCGTTCCGACGACCTGCTAACGTCAATTTTAACAGCTGAAAAGCTGGCAATAAGTAGCTGATTACCGTCGTCAGTGAATCGGAATTGATGGGTCCCGACTCGCTCTCGGCCTCGCGCAGAGCCCACCGATCCCAAAGAACAATAGGATGACGCACCAAGCGAAGGCGTCACCGATGCGGGTATAGAGGGTGGGGCCCGGCCCGGGAGGCAGGGCGGCGATGAGCACCGTCATACCGGAAGATGCGGCACTATTTCGCGCAATTAGGCGCCCTTCGGCATCGCTGGCGGTCAGAAGTCCCTCATTGGCCGCGCGCACAATCGCAAAGCCGTTCTCGACCCCGCGCATGATCGCCATCCGGGCGTGCAGCCACGCGTCTTTACCGAAATCGCCTGCCGGCACGCCCATCAAACGTATGCCGTATTCCGCGTCGCCAAGGATGGTGCGCGGATAATCCATGTCTTTGCAGATCTCCATCGCGCGACCATCGCCCAGCCAGCCGGAAGAGCGACCGGGCGTAAACTCCGTTTCCACAAAGGGAACTAAGTGACGCTTGGCGTAACTATGCGGCGCGCTGTCTGCCCGCAATGCAAATGCCAAATCGGCAGCCGGGACACGCTCATAGACGCCAGCAATAATCTGTACTCCGGTCTGCTGCGCGACGGCTTGCAGCGGTGCAAGAATTACAGCGCGCCATTCCTGCCGGGTAACGATGCCACCTTCCGGCGTTACTGCGAATTGCGCGCCTTGTGCTGCCGCCTGTCGGATCGCGCTCGCATAGGCTGCGGAGACGCTGACTGCGGAATCAAGCGTGTCGCTGCGATAGGCCGTGAGCATGGCGCTTTCGTCAACGAATGCGCCGACCGTTACAGCAGCTGGCTGCGGTTGCAACAGCCGCACGAAGCCAAAGGCAACATCCAAAGCGCAGATGCTAAATCCAAGTGCGAGCGGGAGACTCGACCGCAGTGACGTGCGGAGCGCCATCGCAAGAACGTTCGCAAACAGGCAAATCAAGAAAGTAACGCTGTACATGCCCAACAAGGAGGCAGACTGGATCAGCAACGGCGCCGACATTTGGCTATACGCCAACGAGCCATAGCTGCCATTAGGCGCCACCAGGCCATACAGATATTCCAATGCGGTCCAGCACGCGGGAAAGGCCAAGAGCGTTGCCAGCGCAGAAGCACGACGCTGCGCGAGTCGCGCAAAGATCAACGCTAGCGGGAATAAAATCGTCAAAGGCAGCAGTCCCGAGAGAATTAGAAGCGGCGATACGGAGCCGTAGCACTGAAACGCGTAGATCTGTCCCATGAGCCACGCGCTCACCGCCGCAAAAATTAACTGCCAAACCGGCGCTTTCCCATATGCGAGCCACAAGATCGGTGTTAGCGCGAACCCGGCTAAAAACCACATATCGCTGAGACCCTGCGATAGGTAGAGCAGCACGCCGCTTAACAGTGCCGCCAACACTGACTTCATTTGGATTTCCTCTTAGGCTGGATTGACAATGAATTGAGGGACATGCGCAGCACCGAGCGATATAGCGCCGTAAATTCTGCGTCACCTGAGAAGCGACGCGCGCGGTGCATGGATACCAAGCCTTGGGCCATGGCAGACAAGGCCAGCGCAACATCGAGCGGCGGCGTGTCGCCGAAAAGACCATCTGCTCTTGCCTGATCGATCTTGATCACTGTCAAGGCAATGACGGGCGAGCGGCCTACCGCAAAATCATCCGGATACCGGCGTGCTTTTGGCGCGGGAAGAAAGAAGGCAGCGTCGAATCGATGGGGTTCCTCGAGCGCGAACGACAGGAACTCATCAGTGAGACGCACTAGCCATTGCAGCGGCACCTTCGTCCGAATGGCGCGTACCCGCTCCTCCCACGCGGCGAGGCCGTCGGTCATCAAGGCATTTAGTAGCGCATCTTTATCGGCGAAATGGCGGTAGAGCGACATGGGCGAAAGGCCGGACACCTGCGCGATCCGACGCATCGACAAGCCGAGGATGCCCTCCTGCTCAAGAACTGTTTTCGCCGCGCCGAAGATCCGATCTCTGCTCATTGCGTACAGTGTACACACCTATGTGTACGTTGTACACATCATGAAAGTCGCCGGAATGTCGTGACCTGGCCGGCTCAAATTGAACCTAGGTAATAGAGACTATCCCCACCCCAGGAACAATGGAGCTAAGTATCCCTAAGAACGTGTTTTCCCCAGCAAACACCTACGTGCCGGTTTTTCTAAGATAAGCCCAATCTGATAGAGACTATCCCCCAGGAACAATGGAGCTGAGTATGCTCAAGAAAATGTTTACCCCGGATCAGATCGTAACCAAGTTGCGCGAGATCGAAGTGGCGTTGGCCCACGGCAAGTCGGTGTCGCTGGCGTGCCGCGAGGCGGGTATGCAAACCGTGACTCAAAATTCTGCGGAAATCAACAGCTGTCCCCCGTCAGCACCTATGGCACAAATTTGAGGTTGTGATTTAAGGAGGATTCGAGTCTCATCGTACCGACAAAGGAACGAAGATGAGACCGCAACATTTGAGTGCAAAATCACCAACGCGAGTCACTGCCATTCGCCTCTAATTTTGCGAATTCGCCACGCACAGGTCAATTCGATCCAGCTCTAGCTAGGCGTGCTCAGTCCGGCGCAGCCACACGGCGCCGGCCAATATGGCGAGCGCCAGTAACAGCAAGCTGCGCAGATCTAGCGCCGGTGTTGGTGTGACAGCTGCCGCGCTGCCACCGGTCACCGTGAGTGTGGCAGTTCCGGTCGTGGTGTTCGAGCCGCCATTCGTCGAAGTCACGCTGCCAACTGCGATCGTGTTCACGGCCGAACCACTCTTGCTCGAGGTCACCGTCACCGTTACCGTGCAATTGCCACTCGCTGGAATTGTGCCTCCACTGAGTGACACCATGCCCGAACTGGACGCGGCCGTAGCCGTTCCGCCGCAGGTATCGATCGTTGTGTTCGACGCGGCAACAGTCATGCCTGTTGGTAAGGTGTCGGTCATGCTCACTCCCGTCAATGCCGTCGTGTTCGTGTTGGTCAAACTGATCGTCAGGGTGCTCTTGCCGCCTGCTGCGATTGAGGTCGGATTGAACGACTTCGCCACGGTCGGTGGACTGATGATGGCGGTCGACGCACTGCCGCAGTGTGCATCGCCTGCGGTGCAGCTTCCCGGTGCTGGCGGATTGCCGCCATTGTTCGGATCGCCGCCACCGCCCACCGAGGCGTTATTGGTTACATTGCCGACTGCCGCCGCACCCACCGTCACCGGCAACGTGATCGTGCTGCTTCCGCCAGTCGCTGCCAGGCTGGTCGGGTTCGTGCAGCTCACTGCCTGACCCGTCGTTGTGCAAGTCCACGACCCGCTGCCGAACGTTGCCGCCGCGGTGATGCCGGTCGGCAAAGTATCGTCCACCGTGATCGTGCCCGAGGTGGCCGCGTTGCCACTGTTGCTCACCGTCAGCGTGTAGGCTGGTGCCGGAGAGGTCTGGCCCACTGTCCATGGACCGTTCGAGGTCTTGCTCACGCCCAGTGAGGGCGAATTGATTGCCACCGTCACCGTGTTCGTACAGTTCGCGCCGCCCGGACACGTCGTATCGCCGCCGCCGGTCATTGTCGCCGTATTGTTGCCGCTGGTCGCACTGGCACCGATCGCCACATTCAACGTCAACGCACTGTTGCCGCCAACCGTAATGCTGCCAGTGAACGTGCATGTGAGTGCTGTGGTGCCCGTACAACTCCAGTTCGTGCCGCTTGTGCCGGTTAGCGTAATGCCCGTTGGCAGCGTGTCGGTAATGACAATATTGCCCGACGAGGCTGCCGTAGCCGTATTACTGTTGGTCACCGTGATCGTGTACGTCGGTGCGGGAGTGGTCTGGCCCACTGTCCACGGACCGTTCGCGGTCTTGGTTACCGTGAGCTTTGGCACATTCACCGCTGTCGACGTACTGCCGCAATGTGCATCGCCTGCCGTGCAGCTTCCCGGTGCTGGCGGATTGCCGCCATTGTTCGGATCGCCGCCACCGCCCACCGAGGCGTTATTGGTTACATTGCCGACTGCCGCCGCACCCACCGTCACCGGCAACGTGATCGTGCTGCTTCCGCCAGTCGCTGCCAGGCTGGTCGGGTTCGTGCAGCTCACTGCCTGACCCGTCGTTGTGCAAGTCCACGACCCGCTGCCGAACGTTGCCGCCGCGGTGATGCCGGTCGGCAAAGTATCGTCCACCGTGATCGTGCCCGAGGTGGCCGCGTTGCCACTGTTGCTCACCGTCAGCGTGTAGGCTGGTGCCGGAGAGGTCTGGCCCACTGTCCATGGACCGTTCGAGGTCTTGCTCACGCCCAGTGAGGGCGTATTTACCGTCAACGTCGCCGTATTGCTGGTCGTGCCGGCGCCGCCTTCGTTGGATGTCACTGCGCCAGTAGTGTTGTTTGCCGATCCGGACGTGTTGTCGGTCACGCTTACCGTAATCGTGCAGGTGCCGCTCGCCGCCAATGTACCGTTGGCAAGATTGATGCTGTTCGCTCCCGCCGTCGCGGTGAACGTGCCGTTACAGCTATTGGCCGCACCTGGCGGCGACGCTACCGTCATGCCCGCAGGGAAACTGTCGCTGAATGCAACGCCGCTCAAACCTTGCGTCGCGTTCGGATTGGTGATGATCAGAGTCAGCGTCGCCGTGCCGTTCACCGAAATGCTGGCCGGGTTGAACGCTTTGGCGATCGTCGGCGGCGCAACGACGGACGTAGTCGCGGTGGATGTATTTCCGGTGCCGCCTTGCGTTGAGGTCACCTGCACGCTGTTGTTCTTCACTCCCACCGTCGTGCCCTGCACGTTAACCGACAGCGTGCAATTTGCGTTTGCTGCCAGCGTTCCGCCCGAGAGACTGACCGCACCCGAACCCGCAACCGCGGTGGCCGTGCCACCGCAGGTGGGGTTGTTCAAATTGCTCGGCGTTGCTACTACCAAACCTGCAGGCAGACTGTCCGTAAACGTCAGCCCCATCAGCGCGACATTGGCATTCGGATTGGTAATGTTGAACGTCAACGAAGTGGTCCCGTTCAACGCAACCGTAGTCGCTCCGAACGCTTTTGCAATAGACGGCGGCGCAGCTACCGACAAGTTCGCCGTCGCTGAGTTTCCAGTGCCGCCGTTGGTCGAACTGACCGGCGCGGTGGTATTGGTGTACGCACCCGACGTCGTGCTGGTCACGTTCACTGTGACCGTACAATTGTTGTCGACCGCAATCGAACCTCCGGTCAGCGCCACGCTGCCCGATCCGGCTACTGCCGTGGGCGTCCCACCACAGGTGTTGGTCAAACCGTTCGGCGTCGCCACAACCAGGTCCGCCGGGAACGTATCGGTAAACGCCACACCGGTCTCCGCAATCGTGTTCGCTACCGGATTGGTAATCGTGAGTGTCAACGTCGTAATGCCGTTTACCGCGATCGTTGCAGGATTGAATGCCTTGGCAATCGACGGCGGTGCCACGACCGCCGCGCTGGCCGAGGCTGTACCACCCGTGCCACCCTCATTTGAGGTGACATTGCCAGTCGTGTTGTTCTGTTGTCCGGCAGCGATGCCGGTCACGTTTACTGAGAACGTGCACGAAGCACCCGCGGAAAGCAGTGCACCCGACAGGCCGACGTTGGCTGAGCCCGCCGTCGCCGTGATCGTGCCACCGCCGCAGGGCCCTGCCAACCCGTTCGGCGTAGCGATTGTCAACCCCGCCGGCAAGGTATCGGTCACACTAACGCCGCTCAGCGAGTTGGTCGTATTGGGGTTGCTGACGGTAAAGCTCAGGCTAGTCGAGCCGTTCAACGGTATGCTCGCCGCGCCGAAGACCTTGCTGATCGTCGGCGGCGCGATGACAGTGATCGTTGCGGTCGACGTGTTGCCCGTGCCGCCTTCGGTCGAGGTCACCGTCACACTGTTGTTCTGCACCCCGGATGCCGATCCGAGCACATCGACTGTGACTGTGCACGAAGCGCCAGCGGCCAAGGTTCCGGCGGACAGATCCACGGATGTCGACCCCGCTGTTGCCGTAGCCGTTCCGTTGCAGCTATTGGCAAGACCATTGGGCGTAGCCACCACCAGCCCAGCCGGCAGAGTATCGGTAAACGCGAGACCACTTAGCGCCAAACTGGCGTTTGGATTGGTGATCGTGAAATCTAAAGACGTGATGCCATTCAGCGGAATGCTCGCCGCGCCAAATGCCTTGGCGATGCTCGGTGGTGCGTATGCGGACGTCGTCGCACCGCCGCAACTCGTCGCTGGCGCACAGGTGGCGCCCGGCGCTGGCGGATTCGTTCCGCCGGTTGGATCAACCGAGGCATAGTTTGTGACGCTGCCAGTATCCGCCGCCGTCGCATTGATGGTGAAGCCTGCTGTACCGTTGGCAGCACCGGCGGCCAATGCCGCGCTGAGAGTGACCGTGCAGGTCAGGGTCGCGCCCGGCGCACTCGGCAACGTGCCGCAATTCACCGCTGTTACTCCGGTGCCGGCGCCAACACTGTTGGCGGTTACACCCGCCGGCAGTACGTCCGCGACAGTCACTGTGGCACCGCTTGCCGCGCTGCCACTGTTACCCAGATTCAGCGTGTAGTCGAACGCCGTGTCCTGCAAAACCGTGGCTGGTCCCGCTTTCGTCAGCGTGATGTCTGCCACTGAGTTGCTGATGACGCAACTGATCAGGTCGTCTGCGCTCTGCAATGCGATCTGCGGCGGATTCGCTGGATCATAAGGCACCGATGCACCGTTGCCAGGCAGAACCGTCGAGGAACCTGTATTGGAGTTCGTGCACTGGATAAGCTTGGTATAGCCAGCCAGCGTTCCCACGCTGCCTGCGGCCATGGTCTCCTCGAGCGTGACGGTATTGCCGGTGGCCACGGCAGCACTGATTGCGATTTGATTGCCGGTCGTTGCGCCCGTCGTCGTGCAGGGGCCGACGGCAGCGCACGCGCCCGTGCCGGCGCCGATGGAGGCGGGTGTTGGCGTCGCGGAATTCAGGATTTGGTAGGCGAACTGATCTGCAGGATTGCTACGTCCAACAATATTTTTATTCAAACTCACTGAACCTAGGCGCATGCCTAGCATGATCCCCTGCTTTTGCGTCGAGGTCGTTTTTGCCGTGGCTGAGAAGGTTCCGGTACTTGGGTTGGCTGTTGACAACACCCATGCCGGGTCTGGAGCGGTGCCAGCTGGCTGGATGACTGTTTGCGTGCCTATGCCGGATAAGGTCACCGCTGCACGGCCTGTCGCCGGAACTCGCTCGACTAGGTTCCAGTTCCCACCTGTCGTGGTAAATGTCCAGTTTGCGCCGGCGCCATCACCCGTATCTGTGCTTTCGGCGTCGGCCATTACGATCTCGAAATTCTGCACCGAGTTACCGGCCGGATTGGTCAGTACGATATTGCTCAACTCGAACGAAAGGTTGGTGCCGATGGCCGATGTTGAATAGAGCGCGAGCTTGTCGGCACTCGTGCTGCCAGGAGTTGTGCCAGTACCGCATGTGGGGAAGCAATAGCCCACATTGCCCATGGCTGCACCGCTATTCGGGTTGCCGTACGTGGGCAACGTTACTGCGGCGACAGTTGCTGTACTGGTGCCGCCTCGCGTCAAGGTGAGACTGAGTGTCGAGCCATCGGCAAGGGTAAAGCTGTAGTTTTGACTTCCGCCGGTAGTCGGAATGCTGTAGCCGGTCCAATCCATCCAGTAGATCTGGGAGGCATACACGCCGGTGGTTGGATTGGCTTGCTCGGTGCCATTGGCGTGGGCGATCCCTACCCGGAAAAGCAACATGAGTGCGGCAACGATCAAGTCAAAAAACACACCTCGACCGCGATTCAGAACGAACCGGCAATGCATTGCGACACTCCTCAAGTGTATTGGGCATAGGCCCAAAAAGTTACCTTCGGGTACCCACAGCAATTCTTGTGCCGCACATTATCCTTGGTTTTAGGCGCGTCTGCGTTACATCGAGACGACGAGCAGTGCGAAGAACCCCCTACATCCACGTAGGAAAAACCCTCAGTGCACGGCGTGTTGATTTCCGTCGAATGCTAAGCCAACCCCATGCACCGTGCGGCATGCAGAGTATCCAAATGCTTTTGTTGCTGAAAACTAACAGGGAATTTTTTCGTCGTAACAGGGAACGAACAGGACGGTATCAGGGAAAGAACAGGGAAAATGATTCAGTTGGTGTTTTATACAATCGCTTGGCACAGAAACCGAAATTCCAATCGCCGAAGAAGTTCCGCCGGAATGGCGTCAATGTGTCAACGCTTGGAATTGTCAGCTCTAACTTCTTCTCGTCAACCAGTTTACTTGTTACTACTGCTACGAGTTCTGGCGACCGCGTCCCCCACCCACCGCAGCGGTCCGCTTGAGCGAGTCATCGGCGTGGCCGTACAGTAGCGACAATCAGCACGTCGGTTTCGGAGAGTGGCGACAATGTCTGAGCTGGTGACGTACCAGGAAATCTGCAGGCGGCGCAACCAGGTTTGCAAACTGCGTTGTCTTGCGTCTGAAAATGAAGCCGAATTGCACGCAGTGCTTGCCGAAGTCAGCGAGCGGGTCGAGCAGCAGGGTTATGAGCGGTTCTCGCTCGTCTTTCATGTGGCCGATGACGCGGCGCCCCAACAAGGTATGTATGCCGTGGCCATGCCCGGGGCCACGGCGGAGTGGTTCTTAGTACCTATTGGGCGCACAGGCAAAGGGGGCATTGCCTACGAGGCATGCTTCAATCGTCTTGCTATCGGCTGAAGCCGCTCAGTGGGAGTTGTGGTTGTAGACGATCTGGTAGGTGCGCTGGTCACCGGTGATGGGCGAGATGAACGCCGAGAACGCCGCCAGTTTCGGGTTGTTGAACGTATAAATGCCTTCCTTCAGCGCCGAGGGTTGCGCGCTGCGGAGAATCAGGGTGAAGCTGTTGCGGGCTGCCTGCAGCGGGTCGCCGTAGCCCTTGGTCGATGTCGGTCCCTTGACTGCCACCAATCGCAATGACGCCACCTGTTCACTGTCCTGCCATACGCCAAAGTCCTTGTCGATTAGCGGAACCAGCGTGTCATAGTCGACCGCGAACGTTGCCTCGGCGGGCGCAGCCTTGGCGACACGTAGCCGCGTCGACAACGCGGCAAGGGCTGCAACGGTTACGTTCTGCAGAAAGCGGCGACGAGACTTGCGCATTCGGGTTCCTCTCGCGGAAATCCTGCCGGGACCTACATCCCATATACTCCGCGCCCGGCATTTCGGCGAAGTGGAACTCTAGAACAGTTCGAGATACAAGTCACCAGTTCAGACCGGTCCGGTCGAGATGTTTTTCCATTACCTGGTTTTGTCGGCTGGTGTATGATCTGTGGGCCGGTGCACGCGGGGCGAGAGGATGAGCACTCCTTTTATCGGTCAAATCAGCATCTTTTCTTTCAACTTCGCACCCCGAGGCTGGGCACTGTGCAACGGGCAGACGCTGCCCATCCAGCAAAATCAGGCGCTCTTTTCGATCCTCGGTACAACGTATGGCGGCAACGGTACGACCAATTTTCAGTTGCCCAACCTGCAGTCGCGTACGCCAATTGCCTCCGGCAACGGCCCAGGGTTGACGCCTCGAATTCTGGGTCAGACTGGCGGCGAGGAGAACCACACGCTTTTGCTAACCGAGATGTCGGAGCATACGCATGTGCCGCAGGGCACGACGGTCGGCGCCACGACCGGTACACCGGCGAGTGATGTCCTTGCCACGCCAGCGAGCGTGCCAATGTACCGTTCTAGCGCCAGCGGTCCGGTTGCCCTCAACGCCACCAGCATTGCGCTGCAAGGCGGTAATCAGTCGCATCCCAATATTCAACCTTATATGACGGTCAATTTCTGCATCGCGCTGACCGGTATTTTTCCTTCCCGGAACTAGATGCCGCCATGAGCCAACCCTTTGTAGGCGAGATACGCATGTTCGGCTTCAACTTCGCCCCGCAAGGCTGGCATGCATGCGACGGTAGCCTGTTACCCATTAGCGAATATGACACGCTATACGCCTTGATCGGAACGACGTACGGAGGGGATGGTGCAAACACATTCGGACTGCCCGATTTTCGCGGGCGTATTCCGATTCATCAGGGCACTGGGCCGGGGTTGTCGCCGTATGTCATTGGACAAGTCGGCGGCACGGAAAACGTGACTTTGACCGTCAACCAGATACCGCAACACAACCACGTTTTGAGTGCGGCAAGTGCGGGCACGCGCACGGTGGCCCCCGCGAACAACTATCTGGGAAGCGGTGAGGCCGATATCTATAACCGCGACACGGTTGCCTCGCTGGCCAATCTCGGGGCCAATGCGCTTGGTCCCGGTGGCGACAGTCAACCGCATTCGAATTTGCAGCCACTACTCTGCGTGAATTTCTCCATCGCCCTATTCGGTATTTTCCCGACGCGGAATTAGAGACTGTTATGTCCCAACCGTTCCTTGGCGAGATACGCATTTTTGCCGGCAACTTCGCCCCACGGGGATACATGTTCTGCCAGGGTCAGATATTGCCGATATCGCAATATGCGGCGCTATTTTCCCTCTTGGGAACACAATTCGGCGGCAACGGAACGACGAATTTTGGGCTACCGAATCTGCAGGGGTGCGCACCGCTGAGCCAGGGGAACGGCCCTGGGCTTTCCCTGTACGACATGGGTGAATCGACGGGTACCGAAACTGTGACGCTGCTCTACACACAATTGCCCGCACACACTCACGCGCTGCAATCGCGCTCTTCGCGCGCGGATCGCTCGAACGCGAACAATGCCATGCTCGCCCAAGCCAGCGATGCGCTCTACGCCAACTCCACGCCGAATGCGCAATTGAATCCCGCCAGTGTTTCGCCCACCGGTGGCAGCCAACCGCACAACAACATGCAGCCGTTCCTGGTGCTGTCTTTCATAATCGCCGTGCAAGGGATATTTCCTGCGCGCAATTGAGTCGCGAGGCCGGGTGTGAACCGTCTTGAAAAATTGCGTATTGAATTGCATGCAATCGGCGCAGACGATGGGCCGTTCCTGTTCGCTGTATATGCCGCTACGCGCGTAGAGGAACTCGCTCCACTCGGTTGGAGCGATGCGCAACGCGAGGGTTTTCTGCGCATGCAGTTTGAAGCGCAGCGGCGCGACTACTGGTCCAATTACGACACATCGCGCTTTCATATCGTCGTCTGCAGCGGCGCGCCCGCCGGGCGCCTGTATGTCGAACGCCGTAGCGACGAATTGCGCATTATCGATATCGCGATCCTGCCGGCGTTTCGCAATCGGGGTGTCGGAAGTGCTTTGATCGAACACCTGTTCGACGAGGCAGATGCCGCAGCGCTTCCGGTACGCATCCATGTCGAGCGGACCAATCCTGCGCAGCGCCTGTATGCGCGACTGGGTTTTGTATCCCGCAGTGAAGCCGAAGCCGGCGACGTCTACCGGTTGATAGAACGCCGGCCGCTGCTGCACCAATCCGTTGCCTAGGCAACAGCGTTCAAAGCCCTCGAGGGAAAGCGCGTGATCACAGGAATGCAGAAATACCGCGTTGCGCGTCGGCTTTTGATCGGCGCACTGGTTCTGTGTTCACCTACCCTGGTCCGAGCGGGCACGGTAAGCAATCTCAACGATAGCGGCGCCGGCAGCTTGCGCAGCACGGTCGCCGCGGGTGGTACGGTCACCTTTGCCGTGACGGGAACCATTGCGCTGACGAGCGGCCCGATCGGCGTCCCCAACGGCGTGATAATCAGCGGACCGGGCGCCGATCAATTGCAGGTCAGCGGCAGTGGGTCAAGCCAGATCTTCATCGTTGCATCCGCTGCCACGGCGCAGATTTCCGGTCTCACACTGACCGATGGCAATGCGGGCACAGGAGGCCAGGGCGGAGCCATCTACAACCAGGGCACGCTGTCCCTGACGGGCATGGCGATTTCCGCGAACAGCGCCGGCGATTCCGGTGGCGGTGTCTACAACGCCGGCACGCTGGTCATCCGCGCCACAACGTTGAACGGTAACAGTGTTGGCGATGCCACCTGCGCCGGCGGCGGCGCGATCCGCAGCGAGGGTACCGGATCAAGCCTGAGCATCGTCAACAGCACGATTAGCGGCAACAGCGCCGCTGCGTGCAGCGGCGGCGGCATCAGCTTCAATGACGGCACCACCATCATTGTCAGCAGCACGGTTGATGCCAACAGCGCTGGGCTGAGCGGCGGCAATGTATACAAGGGCAGCACGGCCGCGGCAGTGACGCTACGCAATGCGATCATCTCCGCCGGCACGACCGGTGGCGGAACGCCGACCAATCCCGATCTGCATGGTGCCGTGGGCGGGGGCTTGACATCGCTCGGGTACAACCTCGTGCAGACGCGCGGCGATGGCACGGGCTATGCGGCAAGCGATCTGCCAGGCGGCACCGATCCGTCACTGGCGGCGCTAGCCAATTACTCCGGCCCGACCAATACGCAAGCACTGCAGTCGACAAGTCCGGCGATCGATGCGGTGCCGACTGCCAGCTGCCTGGATCTCGATGGCAGCTCCATGCTGGTGACCGACCAGCGCGGCGTGACGCGGCCTCAGGGCATCGCGTGCGACATTGGCGCATTCGAGGTCCGGCAATCGGCATTCAGCGTCAGCGTCAATGGCTCGGGTACGGTATCGGCGAGCGATCCGACGCCGCCGATCAGCGGTGGCATCGCGTCCTGCACCAGCAGCGGTGGCGCAAATTGCAGCGCCGTGTATTCGGGCGACCCAACCAGCCAGGTCACGCTCACGGCAACTCCCACCGTCGGTTACAGCTTTACCGGCTGGGGCGGCGATTGTTCGGGCACGTCCACGTGCAACCTGATGACCGATCAGCCGCACAGCGCCACGGCGACCTTCGCGATCACCACGTACACGGTCACACCGAGTGCGGGCGCCAACGGTACGATCTCGCCGAACACGCCGCAGACGGTCAACTACAACGGGACGACGACCTTCACGGTAACACCCAATACCGGTTACACGGCCAGTGTCGGCGGTACCTGCGGCGGTTCGCTGGTGGGTACGACCTACACGACCAATGCGATCACGACGAACTGCACAGTGGTCGCCAGCTTCGCGATCAACACGTACACGGTCACACCGAGTGCGGGCGCCAACGGTACGATCTCGCCGAACACGCCGCAGACGGTCAACTACAACGGGACGACGACCTTCACGGTAACACCCAATACCGGTTACACGGCCAGTGTCGGCGGTACCTGCGGCGGTTCGCTGGTGGGTACGACCTACACGACCAATGCGATCACGACGAACTGCACAGTGGTCGCCAGCTTCGCGATCAACACGTACACGGTCACACCGAGTGCGGGCGCCAACGGTACGATCTCGCCGAACACGCCGCAGACGGTCAACTACAACGGGACGACGACCTTCACGGTAACACCCAATACCGGTTACACGGCCAGTGTCGGCGGTACCTGCGGCGGTTCGCTGGTGGGTACGACCTATACGACCAATGCGATCACGACGAACTGCACAGTGGTCGCCAGCTTCGCGATCACCACGTACACGGTCACACCGAGTGCGGGCGCCAACGGTACGATCTCGCCGAACACGCCGCAGACGGTCAACTACAACGGGACGACGACCTTCACGGTAACACCCAATACCGGTTACACGGCCAGTGTCGGCGGTACCTGCGGCGGTTCGCTGGTGGGTACGACCTACACGACCAATGCGATCACGACGAACTGCACAGTGGTCGCCAGCTTCGCGATCAACACGTACACGGTCACACCGAGTGCGGGCGCCAACGGTACGATCTCGCCGAACACGCCGCAGACGGTCAACTACAACGGGACGACGACCTTCACGGTAACACCCAATACCGGTTACACGGCCAGTGTCGGCGGTACTTGCGGCGGTTCGCTGGTGGGTACGACCTATACGACCAATGCGATCACGACGAACTGCACAGTGGTCGCCAGCTTCGCGATCACCACGTACACGGTCACACCGAGTGCGGGCGCCAACGGTACGATCTCGCCGAACACGCCGCAGACGGTCAACTACAACGGGACGACGACCTTCACGGTAACACCCAATACCGGTTACACGGCCAGTGTCGGCGGTACCTGCGGCGGTTCGCTGGTGGGTACGACCTACACGACCAATGCGATCACGACGAACTGCACAGTGGTCGCCAGCTTCGCGATCAACACGTACACGGTCACACCGAGTGCGGGCGCCAACGGTACGATCTCGCCGAACACGCCGCAGACGGTCAACTACAACGGGACGACGACCTTCACGGTAACACCCAATACCGGTTACACGGCCAGTGTCGGCGGTACCTGCGGCGGTTCGCTGGTGGGTACGACCTATACGACCAATGCGATCACGACGAACTGCACAGTGAGTGCGCTATTTAACGCCCTGCCAGTTGCGACCGCACAATCCGTTACCGTTGTGTACGACCACGCAACACCAATCACGCTCTTTGCCAGCGGCGGTCCTGTTGTATTCGCGATCATCACGAATCCGATCAACGGTAGCATAAGCAACTTCGACCCAAATGCTGGCACGTTGATCTACACACCCGCCGCCGGATACAGCGGGCCGGATTCCTTCTCATTCACGGCGACAAATGCGGCCGGTACCTCCCAACCGGCTACAGTGTCCATTACTGTACAGCCACACGCTGCAGTCCAGGTAGTTCCGACACCGACTCTCGACTGGCGCCTATTGTTGCTGCTGGCGCTTGCGGTAGTTATCGTGGCCATGCGCACGCGCGTTGCAGGTTGGCGAGATTGACGGCGGACAATCGAGCCACGCAACGCGGTTCCGACTGCGCGCGCGCCGCAGCCGCCAGCAGTGCGTTGGCGAGGTGCGCCGTCCTTATCGCCAGTGATGCTGACTTGGCCGCGCGGCTTGCAAGTATAAACGCCGCCGATGAATGGATGGCCGCGCTGGATGAAGTCGCTCGGCAGCACGGCATCACATTCGACGAAGAAGATCGACAGAAGGTGGCGAGCGGCCGCACCGCGGCGTGCGGCAGCCGCCTCGCTACGTGGCCGCTCGCATCTCGTCGTGGCTGGATTCCCTTCGCGCTCGAGTGGGGACCGGAAGGTGTGGAGTTGGTCTGGGGCTGTGGCGAAACTTACGGCGACGAGGCATTTCACGAACAGATCGTGCTGGCCTTGCGCTCGCGTCCATGCAATCGACTGTTTGCAGTGCGTACGCCACTCACGGCCGAATTTGTGGCCGAACTGCAATCCACAGCGCTGCCGGTGCGCGGGCTCGTTTTCCATATGTCGCGCTGCGGATCGACACTGATAGCGCAGGCACTCAAGGCATGGCGCGGCGTTCGCGTGCTCAGCGAACCGAACCTCGTGGACGCCGCAATTACGCTAGCCTACACCGGCAACGATCGCGCATGGCTGACCTTGCGCGGTGTTATCGCGGCGCTGACGCAGCCCGACGCTGGTGCTCGTGATGTCGTGTTCAAGCTGGACTCCTGGCACGCGCTTGCATTGACGCAGATTCTCGAGCGTATCCATGCGCCCTGGCTGTTCGCGTACCGTGACCCAATTGAGGTGCTGGTTTCCCACGCGCACGAACCGGGTCGGCACACGGTTCCGGGGATGTTGCCGCCAGAGTGGTTCGGCCCCCCGTCGGAAACCTGCGATGCGCACGAGCTGCTGCAATATGCGGCCCGCGCACTCGGCGCGATTTGTGCGGCTGTGGCGCCGCACGCTGTTGCCGCAAACCTGCTCAATTACGAGGAGCTGCCTGACGCGCTGACCCGCAGAGCTGCGTGGGTTCTGAATCTAGATCCCGGGGACGTCGATCGGGCCCGCCTGGAGGCGCTGCTGGGGCGCCATGCCAAGCGTCCACACGACTCCTTCGCGGATGATCGTGCGGCGAAGCACGCAGCAGCCACCGCGGAAATCCGCTCTGCAGCAGGCCATTGGGTCGCGCCACACTTCGCGGCACTCGAACTTATCCGCCGTGGGGCCCGGACGTGATCCGGCAGTTGCGATTGCCGCTGGTCTGCGATTTGGATGCGCTGCGTGCGGATCTGGCCGTCGTGGCCCCGTCTGGATGGCATCCGCATTTCAACCAGCAGTATTATAGCGGCGACTGGAGCGGCATTCCGCTGCGTGCTCTTCCCGGCAGCAGAGTGCCGCTGTACTCGGATCCAACCCGCAGCGATTTTGTTGACACCCAGGAGTTGCTGCGCTGCCAATACGTCCCGGAGTTCCTGGCTGCTTTGCGATTCCCCATCGAATCGGTGCGCTTTCTCAAACTCGGGCCGGGCGCGATCATCCGTGAGCATCGCGACTTAGGCTTGTGCTTTGAAGAAGGCGCGGTTCGTCTGCACGTACCGGTGCACACCAATGCCGATGTTGAATTCGTGCTCGATGATGAACCAATTACCCTGCTCGCTGGCGAATGCTGGTACTTCAATTTCGACCTGAAGCATCGCGCAATCAATAGTGGCGCCAGCGATCGGGTGCACTTGGTGATCGATGGGCGCGTCAATGCGTGGATCGAGGATTTATTCCGCCGTGCCGCTCAGGCAGACAGGGCCGCACTTTGATACCGCGACGAAGGGTTGTCATATCCTTATGTGCGTCGCGGTGGCAGCCGCTTCGCCCAGGCGTTAGGCTGAACCTTACCCGACCCTTGCGAACGGCCCCGGACCGTTCTGCGAGACGTCTCGGTAGCAACGAATTGAGAAAGCTATGGTTGACCGCGAGCAACTTCATCGCGACGGCTATGCCCTGCTCCGTCGAGCAATCCCGACTGAATGGCTAGATGATCTTCGCGCCGCGTTCGATGCGGGCGCGAAGCCGTCAGACCAATGGCCCGTACCCCGTGGAGTGAACTGGCGCCATTCGTTGTTGGACCTCGATTCAAAGGTGCAAGCCGTTTGCCGCCTGCAGGAGTTGTTGGCAGTGGTCGGCGAGCTGATCGGCGCACGGTTCTTTCTCTCGCAGGTCGAAGGTCGCGAGCCCCTGATGGGTGGCGGTCATCAGCAATTGCACCGCGACCTGTCGGCCCAGCGGCCCGGCGATACAGTGAGTGCTCTCGCCTATTTCGACGACTATGGCCTCGAGAACGGCGCGACGCGTATCGTTCCGGGTAGTCATCGTCCTGCGCAAGGCGAGCCACTGTTCAACTTCAATGACGAGTCCGGGTCGGTGCAACTCTCAGGCTCAGCCGGCGACATCTTAGTGTTTGATGCCGATCTGGTGCATGCGGGCAGCATGAACTCGACAGGCGCGCGCCGTCGCAGCATCCTGATTAGTTATTTTGCCGAGCCGCGCTACGCCTCACATCTCGAAACGGTGAGCCTTCGCAGCATTCGGATGGATACGACCGACCGGTTCGATCCGTCGGAGTTTGCCCTGGGCAGGTGACAACGATGCGTCGGCATCGATTTTACAATCGCGGTGCAAGTTGACGCTTTCTATCAAATTGTCGAGACCCAGATCAGTGGTCCGCGCGATTACGACTGCACATGGCGCCTTTTTGTCCTCGGCGTCAGTTCGAGTCCAGAGCGTAGCAGACATTTTCAGCAACAACACAAAGCATATGGTGTGCTAACTGATCAGGTCACCCAACTTGTTCGGTGGGCGCGTGCAATTATCGGTCTCCCGGTCATGGGCGGCATCTGAGCATGCACGTTCTCCACGCGCGTCGCTCACGCATTGTCAATCTCACGTTCTGAACGAACCATGGTGAATCGCCCCGAGTTTCGTAGACATCTTCCAGCCATACTTTATGGTGACGTCGTACGGTTACGACAACGCCAATGAAGTGACCAGCATCGCCTACCAGACGAGTAGCGGCATGGTTCTCGCGAGCCTTGCATACACCAACTAACGGGCGCTGGGCACACCGTTGTATTTCACCATTCCCGGACGAAGCTATGAGGCCTCGTTAAGCGCGTCGTTCTAACAGCTTGATCTGCTAGTGCTCGCCAAGGTGCTCGTGCCTACAGCACCTTGGCTGTGCACACTCAGGATGGCTGTGGGCATTGTCAATGTGTCGGAATCGACGCACAGTAAGTACCCCGACCAAGGCAACGCCAATGAAAAATCCCGCTCATGACTATGCTCAACAACTGGGCCTGCCGATCGATGAACTCCTGATCTTTCAGATCGTGACTACGACTGTTCTCGCTGCGGCCGCGCGCGGTGAAATCGACCTGAATGAACTTGCCCGCGACGAACTCGCGTCGCGAGGCATGAATGTGGGCGGCCACTGGGTCGGCTTCGCCCGCGCAGTTGCAGTTGGCATGGAGCTGTGTAAGTGACTCCACTTCCCGCCTCGCAGAAACTCTGAATTGTTCAGAGCTTCCCTAACGCAAGCTAATGTAGGCTTTTCACGTGTGGATTCCATTAAATTAACAGTGCTGGTGCGGAATCTAAATGGCCCAATACAATATGGAAAATCCTAATGCCGAGGCTTAGTTATCTCGTCGAGGAAGCGGCAAAGTGCATCCTTTGCGCGCGGTGGTAGCGCGCGAAAGCGATCCAGAAGTAATTCTTCTGGTAGATCCTGAGCGAATACGTCCAGCTTTAACGCTGGCGTTGGATCATCATAACTTGGGGCACGCCGACGCTGATCGCCTCGACCAGTGGCTAGCCAGCCAAAGGTAACGCCAGTGGTCGACGCAATGGCTTGTAGGCGCTCAATTCTGGGGCGCGTCCCCTTGGAATGTTCCCATTGTGCTGCCGCACTCGCTGTTACGCCTACACGCTGTGCTAGCGCGGTTTGCGAAAGCTTGGCGGAATGACGTGCCAAACGAATGCGATCGGACAGGCGCGTTGCGTAAGGTACAGCTTTGCTTGAAATTTTCATACAGTTATCCTGTAGATACACTATTACTGTATCTCATTCTGAAGAAACTCTGTCAATAGCTGCCGTCGCGGTTCACATTAAATGCAGTGACCCTAAGCATTTGCGACAAATTAAGCGTTGTATCCTGGAATCCGCGCGAGCTATGCTGATCGCATGCGTTTGACTGTTGGATGATGGGGTACTTTCATGAATGTCCTGATCGTTGATGATCAACAATCCGCGCGTACCATGCTGCGGCACGTCGTTGAGGGTATCGGCCCCAGTCTGAACGTAACTGACTTCGAAAATCCTATTCAGGCATTGCGCTGGTCAGAGGACAATTGCGTCGATCTACTGCTGCTCGATTACCGGATGCCCGGAATGGACGGTTTGGAATTCACCCGGCAATTCCGCCGCCCGTTGGCCTCGCGCGATGTTCCTATCGTGCTGATTACCGTGGTCGCTGACGAACCGGTGCGGCAGGCAGCGCTCGATGCCGGCGTCATCAATTTTCTGGTTAAACCTGTTCGCCCGCGTGAGCTGCGTTCGCGCTGTCGAAATCTGCTCTCGTTGCGTCAGCAGGGAGAATCCGTGAAAGAGCATGCGCGCACTCTTGAACACCAGGTGCTCGAAAGTATGCAAGAGGTCGAAGAACGCGAACGCGATACCTTGTTCCGCCTCGCCAAAGCAGTCGAATTCCGCGATCTCGGTACCGGCATTCATCTCTTGCGCATGGCCCGCTTCACCGGCTTGATTGCTGAAAAGCTCGGCTTGCCTGACGAAGAGGCTCGCATACTCGAGTTGGCCGCGCCGCTACATGATATCGGCAAGATTGGCATACCAGACTCGATTCTGCTCAAGCGTGGGCGGCTGTCTGATCCAGAACTGATGGTCATGCGCCAGCATCCCAAGATTGGTTATGAAATTCTGCGCGACAGTCGTAGCCGCTTTATGCAGTTGGGTAGCGTTATAGCACTGCGCCACCATGAGTGGTGGAACGGCAGCGGCTATCCCGACGGATTGGCTGGCGCCGACATTCCGCAGGCGTCACGCATCGTCGCGTTGGCTGATGTTTTCGATGCGCTACTTTCCGAACGTCCCTACAAGACTGCGTGGACGCACGACCGCGCAGTGGAATACGTGCTGCAAAATCGCGGCAGCCAGTTTGACCCGGAGTGCGTCGATGCCCTGCTTGCCGATATTCCATCTGTGCTTGAGATCGAGCATACCGAATTTGATATACACGCTAAGCTGAACTCCTAAAACTTTAACAGGGACTATTGGATTGCCATATTCGACTTGCGAGAGAACCTAATACTTGGAAATGTCGAGCGTAGCGACTACGGACTGACGCCGCGTCATTGAATTCCGAGCCGGATCACTCCTTGGACCGTGCAGAAGCGCAAGTCAGAAATTTTCAATAACCCATCGCGATAGATCAGACTCTAGACTCGTTCGTGCACGCTCGTGCATCTGAACTGCCAGTTGAGAGAGAATGGCCGCCAGGAATTCTTCTACACGTTCCATCAGATTCCTCTCCGATCTCAGGATCGAGGAGCCCTCGATCCACGTCAAACCGGCGACGATATCCTCATCGTATTGGAGCATCGCGTGACCGCGCGAATCGACCAGCAAATACCAGATCGCCGCATCCGGATCGACTGCTTCCGCGAGAAACACTGCAGAAGGTATTTCGGTCGTCGCCGATTCCTCAACGTCGTAAGCACTGGCATTCCGTCGGTCGATTGTTGCCGGTGAAGACACATCGTCAAAGTAGCCGGTAGTCAACATGGCATGCTCCTCTTCGTAAAATTTAGCGACGTCATTTTTTCGATGCGTTCGGGCGAACCGGTACGCATCGAATACACTGCCGGTCGCTACACTCCTAATTTCGTTGTGCGCAAAGCGATGGCATTGTTTCAAAGCCATTCGCGAAAATCTGGTCGTTGGCCGCAAGATTAGTCAATTGGTACGTTGCTAACGCTGAACCCGAACCCGTGATTCCTACAGAAACGGTATGCGAACCCGCATCGGCATTTGCCGTTGCAGATACAGTTGCCAAACCATTCGCGTCCGTTATTTCGGTCACCGTGCTTCCCGTATTCGTTCCATCTGAGAGTGTCGCGGACGGCCCGCTGGTTGCCGCCACAAAATCCAAGCTGACACCAGGCATTGGCGTTGTACCCTCGCTTGTGACGATGACCTGAAGCAAACAAGCAAATTCGGTATTGACCGCAGCGCTTTGTCCATTGCCGCTGGTCGATTCACCCGAAGCCGTCTGAGTTGCCGTATTGGTTAAATTGAATACTGCTTGTGTCGCCAGTCCAGAGCCGCCAGCTGTTACTTGGTAGGACCCTACAATTCCGTTTGCGGTGCCGTTGACTTGCGCAAGTCCATTGCTGCCGGTGACAACGCTCGTGCCAGGAGACAATGTTGCGCTGGCACCTGTGGACGGCGCGCTGAAACTTACTGTAATACCGCTTTTTGGGTTGTTGTAGCTGTCAGTGACCTCGACAGTCAGTGGTAAAGCGAACGGCAATGTCACTACTGCGCTTTGTGGAGTACCACTCGATGGCAAGACAAGTGAAGCGGGGCCGGCAGTGTTGGTCAGGGCGAAGCTTGCTGTCGCAGTGGCTCCTGCTACACTCGCGGTAATTATGTAATTGCCAGCGACACTGTTTGCAATCGCGTCGATCTGAGCGTATCCGGAAGCATCCGTATTCGCCGCCACTCCAGATGCGAACGTCGCACTGGCACCTGAGCCGGGAGCGGAAAATGTCACCGTGATACCACCAATCGGATTGTTGCCAGCATCATTTACAGTCACGCCTAGCGGCGTTGTGAATGTGGTGTTGACCATAGCGTTCTGTGGCGTACCCAGCGAAGAAACGATTGAGTGCACCGCACCCGCAATGTTCGTCAGATCGAAGCTTGCTGGCGTGGCAATCCCACTTACCGTTGCTGTCATCGTGTAACTGCCAGCAGTAGCGTTGGCCGAACCCGTGACCTGTGCATGTCCATTCACGTCCGTCGTGGCGGTGATCGCCGATAGAATTGCGCTGGGACCCGACGTGGGTACGCTAAATGTCACTGCGACGTTTGCCACCGGGTCACCGTTCGCGTCAATCACGTCGACAACGAAAGGCGAACTGAACGCAGTTTCTATGATTGCGCCTTGTGGCGTGCCACCGATGGGCGCTAGCGCGGTCGCGACGGGATTAATCTCGCCCCCGCTCAGGGTGACGTTGCTAAAGTTAACGGTGCCTAGCAGATTTGCGGACACCAAATTCTGTGGTTCAGCAAGTAGCTCGATGCCAATATTTCCGCTGACTATCGTGCCGGTATCGTAAGAGAGAGACAGTTGATAGCTTGTCCCATTGAGCAGGCTCAATGAAACAGCGCTAGCGGGTGCATCAGCGGTTGAAGCAAGTATGGTTGTACCCTCGGTGAGGGCAAGTCCAACATTCCCATTATTCAAGGTGCCAGTGTCCAGTGCGCTGGCTGCGTCTACAATCGCGCTCAGCACGTAATGCTGGTTCGATGTATAGGCTGTCGAGAGGTTCTGACTGAAATAGCCGCCATTGTTCACCAGAACAAGCACATTCGTTCCGGCGAGACCGCTAATCGTCGCATGGCCTGAGTTTATCGTCAGTAGCGGCGGCGCTAACAAATCGAGTATGCCAGCATACGTGCCCTGCCAAGGGCCGCCACCGATGTCGGCTGATCCAGAACTGCCAATCAGACCACCGCCTACGCTGCCATTGTTACTGGTGTCCATGAAATTGCCATTCTGCACCGGTATTGGCGCGCCAACACCTAGCGAGCTGAATGTAAGTGCGGCGATAGCCACAAGGATGACTCTTCGGATTTTGCGATGGTGCCGCGCGATACTACAGAATGCGCGCGAGATATTCGATGAAGTGTTCCCGTTTTGACCGTTATGGATAAGCATGATCCGCTCCCCTTGGGCTCAGTTTAGAAAAGCACTGGGTTCGGTGGCGCTACCTGAATTTCTGCACGACTAGTCCCAGAAGCATCCGAGCGCCACGTTAGCCAAAAAATAATCTATGTCGGTACCAATCAGGTTTGATTGCCGACATCCTGATTCGGCTAAGCGCATGAAATCAATAGGATTATTGTGAGCTTGTTGGAAACACGCTTTTTCATAATTGAATACAATCAAAAATTGCTTATCTCATGCGGCTCGCAGGTAAATTAATTTTTCGTATCAACTTTGCCGCGACTTTTTGCTGAGTGTTATTTCTTCTTGCTTATGAGGGAAGCCCCTCATATGTCTTGTCTGATGAAGGCACGGCACGTGTCCGATTTCCGCAGATTCAGGATCCACAGGGGCGGAAGTTAGAAGGTGGGATAATTCGTCTTGCGAAAGCGATGATACACAGCACTACAGGGATGCTTCTTTGCGCGTGCAAATGTCATGCGCGCAAAACTTCGCTCCAGTCGTGATCTGCGCCAAAACGCTTGAGGAGAAATTCGATGAGACTATGCGTACTCATTGGCAAGGCTCGAGTTGCTGGATAAACCATATAGATCCCAACATCCCCGATGCCCCAGCTTGGTAAAACACATTGCAAGGCACCGCTCGATATTTCCTTTTGCACGACATAACTTGGTAACACGGCAATACCAGATCCCAGCTCGGCCGCACGCAAGATTGCCTCGTGATCATTGGTGTGCAACCAAGCTGTGGTGTGTACGGTAACTACTCTTTCGTCCGTACTGAACACCCAGCCATTGCGTTGTGATCTGCTGGGCGTCAGGCATTGGTGCTTACTCAGATCTTCCGGTTGGCTCGGGATGTCATGTAGCTTCAAATATTCAGGTGAGGCCACGGCCTGCAGCGGATACAGCGCGAGACAGCGGGCAGTTGATGTCGAATCTAGTGGAAGGCCAATGCGCAAAATCAGATCTAAATTGGTGTCAACCAGACCATCACTGGGGTCGCTTAGATCCAGATTCACTTGAACGTCTGGATAATGTTCATGGAAGTCGCGCAGCGCCGGTACGATGTGACGAATTCCAAATGACATAGGCGCACTTATAGAGATGCGGCCTAACGGCTTTGACTGCAATATCGTGGCTTCCGCCTCGGCATTTGAAATTGAGCTGAGGATTTCGACTGCATGCCGATAGTAGGCTTCACCAATGCTGGTCAAACTAAGACGCCGTGTAGTGCGATTGAGCAAGCGACCGCCGACTTGCTTCTCCAGTTCGCCGATCATTTTGCTCGCCATTGCGCGCGAGATATTGAGTCGAGCAGCTGCGCGAGTAAAACTTTGGGCATCTACGACGCCAATAAAAAGTTGCATGGCATGAAGCTTGTCCATTTTTTGCGTCCTCGTAGTCGGTTGTCACATTACATTGACGGCTCCTCGTCAAATTCATATCCATCGAAAATTTGAAGGAAGCAAGTGTGCCAACAAAAAACAAGAACACATGTACACTGACCGCAAAAATGCTGCAATTGTTGAGATGTTTAGCAGCGCTAATAGTGGTCTAGGCAAAATTGTCTTTATCACTCTGGGTCAATTTGAGACGGTCAGGTCAGGTGATGCCAGTCGGCAAAGTTTCGTCTGCCGTGATCGTACTGAAGGTGGCCACGCTGCCCTGCTGCTCACCGTCAATCGGCCATCGGATCGATGCTGCGTGAGGGTGCCAAGTAAGGATCGATGTCCGTCGCAAGCGCGTTTGTTGAACTTGGCCGTGCACTAACAGCAAGTATTACTGTGAAACCGAAGCTGTATTCCTACGCTTCATTACCCACCAACGCATCCAGAAAATGCAGCAGGGGCTCGGGCAGTTTTAGCGGAATTAAACGCGCATTTCGGAGCACTCGCTCCTCGAACAGCGTATGCGCAAAGTCGCCGGGGTCGGTCGATGGCCGGCGTCTCGTGTAGCTTCAGTGAATGGGGCGGCCCGCGGCCTGTCGCAAGCCATTCAAAAAGCAACGCCCGTGATGGTAGCAATCTTGATGAGGTTGGCTACGCTGGGGCTAGTACCCTTTTCGAGTTCCCACTGAGTGGCTGCGCTGTAGGCCACGCCGACTTGGCGTGCGAGAGCCGCACGGTTGATACCGGTCAACTCTCGAGCTTGGCGAATACGATCGGCCAATGTGAGCATAAAATGCGAGTGGCAAGTGGATACGGTCGATTGTGATAAGAATTGCTTCAAGTCGCAAGTGTAACTATATTGCGCCGCTTTCGATGATCTTCATCTCACCCCGACGCCCGCGCATACTCGACGACAGGATCCCAAGTAGAGTTGAAAGACGATCAAGACCGGTGCCGGAATTCCTCAGTAATCGCCGAATCCAGCACGAACGCACTTGCCCGCCAAACGCTCCGGAAGGCATTGTCAGACTAACCTCGCGATTCGTGGGTGAGGTGCGTTGGTTCGCCCGATGCCTATCCCATTCCACTATTTCAACAGCTTGCCAGAGGTGATTCGAACGGCGGTGTGGCTCTATGCGAAGTACCCGCTGTCGCGGCGCAATGTTGAAGATCTTTTGGCTGAACGCGGGATCGAGGTCTGCCATGAGACTGTACGTCAATGATGGAACCGCTTCGGATCGATGCACAAGGCCGAGATCAACAAGGAGCGGATCGGGGCTCGGCGCGGGATGCCGGAATGGCGCAGCACGTCATTCGACGTGGGTTGCAACATCAGTCGTAGACGCGATACCTTCACATTTGACCTACAGTAGTTCTGTATCTGCATGAGCGCGATATGAAAATTTCAAATAACGCTGTACCCCTTGCAACGCGGCTATCCGATCGCATTCGCCTGGCGCGGCACGCCGCCAAGCTCTCGCAAACCGCGCTTGCACATCGTGTGGGCGTCACGCCTAGCGCGGCGGCCCAGTGGGAGCATACCAAGTGCACACGCCCTGGAACGGAGCGCCTGCAAGCTATTGCGTCGGCGACCGGCGTTACGTTTGATTGGCTTGCCACGGGTCGCGGCGATCAACGCCGCCGGCGTTCAATAAATGGTGATTCGATCTCGGCGATTAGGCTGGAGGTATTCGCTCAGGATATGTCAGAAGAGCTGCTTTTAGATCGTTTCCGCCGACTGCCATCACACGCCAAAGACGCGCTGTGCCGCTTCCTCGAAGAGGTCACGCGTAGTCGACGTTAGCGCTCATCCCTACCGCACGGCTGTAGATTCCGCGCATTATGTCATCGGCCAAAAAACGTGTAGAAGGATAAAAGTACAAGCGTTCAACGTAGGCAGAGGCGAATCTCTTATGAATCCATGTCGCAACTCTAAACAGGGCGCTTCGTTGGGTACTCCTCTGCTCAGCCTTTTCACGAAACACAAATCCGGTCGCATTTTCGCATCATTGCTGACCGCCTGCTGGCTGGGAGCGACTGCAACTGCGTTGGCGACGCCGGTCATTGTTCCCAACGGGGATTTTTCCGATACGGCCAATAACGGTAGCATCGGTGGCGGCTTGCTCGGTGATTCGGGATCTGGTCAGATTGCTAATGGCCCCTGGTTCGGGACCTACGCGGGAGTGGTCGGACTTCTAGCTCCACCCGTTTTATCAATCAGTCCGGGCCAAGCAGCAATTTCGAATATTGGTGTTGTAGTGCTGGGAATCGCCAACAGCGGCGACTTCAGCCAAACGCTCGCCGCGCAGTTCGTGCCGCTCAAGCATTACGTCCTCGCTGCAGACGTCGCCGTGGGGACCTCGCTCCTCGGGATTAGTGTATTGACAAACGGTAATGTCGGATTGGCGCTGACTAACAGCTCGACAACGATAAGCTCCTCTCAAAGCTCGCCCACGATCGACATAACTGGCCCTAGTAGTACTAACACGTATCACGTGGCGCTAGGCTACGACAGCTCTGGCTCGGATTCCGGGAGCATCGGGGTTGAACTATTTTCTAACCCCACAAGCGTGCTCGCGGCCAATTTGCTGTCTCAGGTGACATTCAGCAACGTGATCTTGACGCAGGCGCCGGTTCCCGCATTGCCACCGAGTCTCATAGCTCCAGCCAGTGGGACCCCGCAGGCGGCGACTGTGTCAACCGCGTTTTCCGCCCCTTTGATCGTTAGTGTTGTGGACGCCGAAGGTGACCCCTTGGAAGGTGTGACGGTCACATTTACCGCTCCGAATTCTGGAGCTAGCGCAGTGCTGTCATCAATAGCCGCCATGACTGGCGTGGGCGGTCAAGCATCTGTTACTGGCATCGCCAATAACATAGCAGGACAGTACACAGTGGTTGCGAGCGTCGGTGGCCTTGCGCCGACCGCCGTATTCGATTTAACCAATTCTGCTTTAGGGCAGCCGCCGATTACCGGAGCCGCAAGCGGCAATCAAGGCCAATCTGCAACCGTTACACTGGGGTTTGCCTGCTACCTTTCGGTCGAAGTGATTAATGGCTCCGTACCGGCTGCTGGTGCCACCGTGGTTTTCGCTGCGCCCTTGGTGGGTTCGTCGTCGATATTGACCGATAGCTCGAACAACGCCGGCGCCGTTTTGACGGAAACGACTAGTTCGAACGGTGTTGCTTTTGTCGCAGCAACGGCAAACACCATCGCAGGCTCATACGATGTAACTGCTACTGCCACTGCCTTAGCTTCCGGGCCACTGGGTACCCCGGTTCTACTGGCGACGTATCCGATGACCAATCTTGCTGTTGGCGACCAGATATTTGCGAATGGTTTCGATCCGATCCCGGATCTGTGCGGTTATTTCTGAATTGAAGGCTGGATCAGGCATTGTCAAAGTAACGGAATCGATGCGCAGGAAGTCGACATTTGCTGATGTCCGCTTGCAAGATGGCATTGTCAAACTAAACGTTGCGCCTCGAGTGTTCAGGTCAAGCGACGGTGGGCCGGCCGTGGGACCAAAAATTTACATGGCGTCATGGTCCGCACCGGTGACGTGGCCGGCAAACTGATCCATTGAACCTTAGTAGAACATAAGGGATCTACCGTCACGAAACGTGTCCCTAGCGAATTCGCAATTCAGCGTCTGAATGCACGATGCAGTCGTGATGGCAGGTATTTTCGGTCGCTCTTGAGGACGCGATATAGATAAATCACGATGGCGACGTTCAGCGCCAACGCAGCAGCTTTAAGCAAGCTCAAACCACGCGTCAATTCCCAGATTTCAAACGGGATCAGTGATGCTGTTGCCACCGTGGTTAAGTATTCGGCCCAGCGCTTTTGCAGCCACAAGCCGACCCCTTCCGTGGCATACAGCAATGCATAACTGCAGGCCAGCGTAGCGATTAGCTCTATGTTGTGCGGTGTCATTGCCGTCAGCCAATCGATGAGGTGGACCATTGGCCACCAGCCCGAAGCCAGCGGAAGTTCTCGCAGTAGATCAATTTGCCGGTCAAGCGCGCCTGGTAGGAGCAAATGCAACGTGGCAGCTGCCAGCACCAGCAAGGCAGCCGACTTGGCCAGCTTGAAGATTGCGATCCAAGCCAATGCCCGATGCCTGCGTGGCGACACCCGCACAGGACTCGCGTCAGCCGACGTAGATGTCGTGTAAAGATGATCGATCTTGGTCATGACGGTCTTACGCCAGAGGATTCACCCCAATGAGCCAAGCGTGAAGCACGAAGGCAAACACGGCCCAGGCGATGATGCCGATCAATAACGTCACCGCATCACCTTGGAAGGTGCCGGCCGGATACACGACGCCCACCTTACGATCACGTCGGCGCAATACAACGAAGTCAGCGATGGCCCACAACAGGAACGGGCCAAACAACACCACGTCATGGAGCATGCCGGTCGCGAGTAGATGGCCGAACGCCCACACCTTGGTGCCCGCCAACATCGGATGGCCAAGTTTCGCCTTGATCCGGTTGCGCGGGACATATGCCGCGGCCACCAATACGAAAGCTACCAAGGTGAACAGCGCATTGAGATGGCGCAGCCACGGTGGCGACACATACACCAAAACGGGGTGCCGTCGTGCAAGGCCGAAG
This sequence comes from uncultured Gammaproteobacteria bacterium, assembly GCA_963804695.1. GTDB lineage: Bacteria > Pseudomonadota > Gammaproteobacteria > Xanthomonadales > Rhodanobacteraceae > Rudaea. The sequence continues at coordinate 300,227 of CAWDRH010000003.1, read as the reverse complement.
CCGATAACAATCAACACAAAGCCGAGGATGGAGACCAGTGCGAATAGCCCCTTCCACCGGTTTTCGCCAATCCTTTGGATCTGTCGATTGCGCCAGTCGTTCGCAACGATGCGCAGCGAATGCATCCCGAGAAACAGGAACAGACCAAGAATCAGAACAAGCATGACGTGAGTCCTTGGATGTGGGCGTCAGGCTAGTATCGCGCAACCGTGACGCGTTCGTCCTCTTGACCTGCCCGGCAATTCTCGGATCAGGGGAAAATCATGAAGATGGCCCGTCAACGCCATTCAGTACGACCGCCCCGGCGGTGGCGGTATCCCCAATCGTTTGCACTCCATTTTGTAATACGTGAGGATCGCGGGTTCGGCCCCCGCACCCTTGATCCATTCCAACGCCTGTGACGTGGAATCGACTTGATCGTCATAGCGACCCTTCGGAAACGTCTCCAGTTCGTGCAAGTATTCGGCTAACCACGGCGCTTGGTTCGGGACGAACACGAGACCGTTTTCGATCATCGCCGTTTGCGCATGCGCGCGCATAACCTTGTCGCCCTGAGGCTCGTACTTGGTCACCTCGTTCATGGCGTCCTGGATCAACTCCTGAATCAACTGCGTACCCGAGGCCTTGTCTTCGATCAACACCACTTGCGCTTTGTGGGCTGCAGCCTGCTCCCTCACGGCGCGCTTCAAGTTGGGGTAGTCCATGCGCCGCCGCAGGACGTGCAGCAGAAAGATCTGCTTGTCGCGAATTCCCCACGTGGTGCAAACGCTGTAGTCGGCCAGCTCAGTCGGTTTATTCGCTGTGTCCCAACTTTGAATGATCCGATCGAAGGTGGGCGGATTGACCAGATCATACCGACTGAACCATTCTGGCTTGATCATGCCGCCACCAAACGGGGCTGGCGATTGCAGGTATTGGCAAGCAAAATGGTATTCGCCCAACGTCTCTCGAATGCGTTGTAGAGTTTCTTGGTTCTCCCGCGCGGGATGCAAAATGTCACCCTCCTTGCGACGAAAGGTTCGCGGTCCCAATGGCGTCTCGACAGCCATCGTTTCGTTCGCCTGGGCGATGGCGGGCAGACTCACGATCTCCCACGGCTCCTGTTGCATCAGATGACCAACCAAATCGTCTTCGTGCAACCGTTGCATGATCAAGATGATCCCGGAGTGGCCTTTGTGGTTTTGCCTGGAATACAAGGTATTGTCATACCAGTCATTGACGTTCTTGCGCTGCGTATCGGATAACGCCTCTTCCGGTTTCATGGGATCGTCGATGATGATCAGATCCCCACCACGACCGGTCAGCGCACCGCCGACCGAGACCGATAGCCGGTAGCCGTTCTGCGTGGTCTGGAATTCCGGTACGGCGTTGCGGGTCATCGACAGCCGCGTCGAGAAAAGGTGCTGGTACCACGCGCTTTGCATCACCGCCCGGCTCTGCATCGCCAGACTATTAGCGAGATCCTGTGCGTAGCTCACACACAGAATCCGAGCCGACGGCTGATGACCCAAGAGAAAGGCCGGTGCGGCAACGGAAGCCAGTAAGGATTTCAGGTGCCGTGGCGGGACACAAAGGATGAGGCGGCGAATCTTGCCCATCAGTGCCTGCTGGATCTTGGCGGCCATCAGATCAATGTGCCAGTTGTGTCCATAGGCCTGACCGGGGTTGAGCTGGACAAAGCAGCGTTGCATGAACGTGCTCAAGTCATTGCGCAGCAGGGCCTGGTATTCAGCGGGTGAGAACGGGGTCATTTAGAGTCGTCCTCAGGTACCGGAACGGGGCCGACGGATTCCGTCGTGCGGTCATCGATGTTCTCAATGCGGGCAAGCTCTCCTGAGAACCGCTGAACCAAGGTCGCCATCAATGCGCTGTCCTCGTCCGAGGCCAACGCGCCCCGTGGCATCTCAGGCAGCCGGCCTTCACTGAGCTGCATCAGGCCGTACAGCATCTGCATCGCGCGCTCGTTGCCCGATGCCGCCTTGTTGGCCAGTTGCTTGGTGGCCGCCTCCAGTTTGGTGATCGTCTTGCGCCGGCCGTTCTCGACAATCGTCACGCGTTCGTTGGCCGCCGCCAGGATGGCGGTGGAAAGATTGCGTGATCCTTTGGGTCGACCTTTGGGATTGCCGGATTGGCCTTTCTTGAATCGGGTGCCGGAAGGTGGGCAACCGTAGCCGGGAGTATTGGCATCAGCGCTCATGGCCGGACCTCCCCGCGAGTGAGTCGAAGGCAGCTCCATCACTTCGCGTCGCAGATTGCCCGGTCCAGCGTTGCCATCGCCGGATCACGACATCGACGTAGCGCGGATCCAGCTCCATGCCGTAAGCAACGCGCCCTACCCGCTCGGCCGCTAAAAGCGTTGAGCCGCTGCCCAAGAACGGATCGAGCACGATGTCATTGCGACGGGAGGCGTCTAATAGCGCATCCGCAACCAGCGCCACGGGTTTGACCGTCGGATGCAGTGCAAGCAGATTGCCTTCATCGGTGGTCCGCGCGAAAGAATTGGCACCGGGATAACGCCAGACATTCGTGCGATACCGACCGAACTGGCCCAACTGCACCTGGTTCTGGTGGGGACCGGTGCCAGACTTCCAGACGAAGACCAGTTCGTGCTGACTGCGGTACAGCGATCCCATGCCGCCATTGTCTTTGGCCCAGACACACAGATTCATGAGTTGCGTGTAAGCCGACGCACCGGCGGCGAGTAGCTCGGTCATGTGCCGCCAGTCCATGCAGACATAGTGCAAGGCGCCATCGACACTGTGTGAACTCAAATGATTCAACACGCGCGTCAGAAAGCCGGTGAATTCGGCTGCATTCATTTCTCCGGAGGCCATCGCAAATTCGCGATGCTGGATCGATCCCATGCCAGAGACGTGGCCGGCGATGGGCACGTTATACGGTGGATCGGTAAACACGATCGCGGCGCGCTTGCGATTCATGAGCCGTGAATAGCTTTCACGATCCAGCGCATCGCCGCACAGCAGCCGATGAGGACCCAGATGCCAGACATCGCCGAGCACGGTGACGGGTGGACCGTCACCCACGGCCGGAACCTCATCGGCAGCATCGGGCTTGAGGGGTTCGACGGTGTTTTCGATCAGCAGATCAATCTGACCTATCTCAAATCCGGTGACGTCCAGGCTGAAGTCCAGATCGGCAGCGGAAAGCTGCAAGAACTGCTGGGCCAGCAGTGCATCGTCCCAGGTGGAGATTTCGGTGAGGCGGTTGTCGGCGATCATGTACGCGCTCGCTTGCGCTTCGGTCAGATGATCGAGCGTGATCGTCGGCACCTCAGTCCAGCCCAGGTGCTGGCAAGCCAGGAGACGACCGTGACCAGCGATCACTTTGCCATTCGCATCGATCAATACCGGCACGTTAAATCCGAACGTCTCGATGCTCCGGGCCAGTTGACGGATCTGGCGTGGGGAGTGTTGGCGCGCGTTGCGTGGATCCGAAACCAGTTCTGCGATAGGACGAATTCGAATATTCAACGGTGCTCGGGTTACACAATTGCTAACGGTATCGGTAAAGCGACGGCAGATGGTATTCATAGAGTGACTCCCAATGGCGATGGGTTTTGACGCCGGTCCGTCGCGGACCGGCTTTGCCCCCATTTTGCCCCCACCGAATTCGTGCTCGGGGGTAGGTAATTCGAATGACTTTTTAATGGCTGCTACGTCTCGGCGCCGAACGTCAAACCTGCGTTCGCCGGTTTGATCCATTCGGACAAAGTGCGAGAATCGGTGCTCTCTAGCGGATGTCGACGTGCAGATCTCAGAACAACCCCTCGCTGGCGCAGCACCCCGTGTTGATAAGCACCGTTCAACGCGTGCGGTGCCCTTTACGGCGGAATGGGTAACTAAAAGAAGCCCGGATTTCCAATCGTTGTCGGTATTCGATGGCCATCCTGTCATCGCATCGATTCAGCGGGCATACCACAAAGCCGCTCGCCCATACCTTCTTCAGTTCCACGTCAACGGTAGATTGATGCTGGAAGCGGATGGCTTCACCGTAGAGGCTGCAAGGAAAGCTTGGTGGGAAGAGATCCAACGCCAGGCTCGTGGCCGTTGCTCCGATGTGAAAGCTATGGTCAATGCGATCCAAGGCGAATTGAAGTGGAGTCATGACGAAGCCCTAGCAGTCGCTTGGTGTTTTATCTTTCCCACGCTCTTAATACTGGAACACTGTCGCCTATACCAACGCCGATCAGGAACCCGTGGACGCCCTCCAGTGGTGGACGCGTTGACGCTCAAGATCCATAACATGATCTTGGGCTGGGAAGAGCTCACCCACCAGAAAGTAAGTACCGCGAAGGGCGCGTGGTTTGCTCGCGCCGTCGAGGCTGCCGCGCCCTTTTTGGAGCTACCGCGACGTAGAGGACAAGAGTCTATTTCGCAGATTCGAATCTTCTTGAAGGCGGAGATTCGAAAGCTGTCTTCGGGCAAGATCGAGTGGATTCGTCCACCGTCGGGCTGGTTCGCCACGTCGCGTTAGGTACAGCCGATACTCGCCACTTATGCGTCAAATCGAATAGTTAGCCGCCACACTAGACCCGCTCCCATGATGCCACAGGACCAGCCCGGCGACGAAACAATGGATGGCATGCGGGAGTGACTACGTTGGCCCATTGCGCATGCACGATTCGATTGCGGACCGCCAGTTTGTTTTGCAGGTGACCCCACTCATACGCAAGCTGGCCCGAACTGACTGGAATGTGTTGAACCACCCGAACCGTACCGACTTTGGACAGGTTGAATGTGTAGCCTCGATGCGCGGCCTCGTCGTGAACCGCGGCCAAGTATGCATTGACCGCCAAGCGAGGATGTGGATGCGAATTGAAACGCTCAAGCTGTGGATGGTGCGTGTAGCCGCGCGTCTCGCCGCGAATGACCGCCTTGGCTAGCAGAGCCTCACGCCACAGAGAAACCAAACCCTGTGGGTCTAAGTATTTTGGATGCAATGACCATAAGCGCATCTTGTGACGGCTAACGCTTGAGTTAAGCGGCGGCGCCGCCGTGAACAACAGTCTAGCGCAACCGAACCGCGCCAGTCCGCTTGAATGATTGAATGGACTCCTCTCGCCGGTATATCGGCATCGAAGTGCCAAACTGAGCGTGTTGCATTTCAGTTGACCTGTCACGAGAGGAGTCCGTCATGCATGCTACGACCGTTGCTATCGATTTGGCAAAAGACGTTTTCGAATTGGCGTTCGCCGATGCGCAGAACCGGATCGTGCAGCGCACACGCTTGTCGCGTCGTGCGTTCACGCACGCCCTGGACAATCGCGGGCCACTGCGTGTGGTGATGGAAGCGTGTGGCAGCGCGCATTACTGGGCGCGGCGATTCGCCGCCCAGGGTCACACCCCGCGTTTGCTGCCCGCACGCGACGTGCGCCCGTACGTGCGCCGCAACAAGACCGATCGCACCGATGCGGCCGGTTTGCTCGAAGCCGATCGCTGCGGCCAGATCGATAGCGTGCCGATCAAGTCGCCCGAGCAGCAAGGGACATTGGCGCTACACCGGATTCGGGAACGGCTCAAGGCGCAGCGCACCGCAACGATCAACCTGGTGCGCGGCGTGCTGCGCGAGTTCGGCATCGTGATCCCGCTCGGCGCGGCGAAGGTTCGTCCGGCGGTACTGGCTGCACTCGAAGATGGCAGCAATGAGGTGCCGATGGCATTGCGCGATACGCTCAGTGAGATGCTCGAGCGGCTGGTCGATCTGACGCGAGGCATGGCGGCGATCGAACAACGGTTATCGCAGCTCGCGTGCCACGATCCGGTCAGTGCGCGTTATCAACAAGTTCCCGGCATCGGCTTGCTGACCGCGACGGCCCTGCACGCCAGCGTCGGCTCGCTCGACCGCTTTCGTAGCGGTCGCTACTTCGCCGCCTGGCTCGGCCTGACACCGCGTGAACATTCCTCCGGCAATCAACGTCGCCTCGGTCGCATCAGCAAACGCGGCGACGGCTATCTGCGCCTGCTCCTGATTCACGGTGCACGCGCAGCACTGCGAGCCGCGCGTCTACGACAACAACGTGCTCAGCCCCTGACCCAAATGCAAGCTTGGGTCCTGTCCTTGGAACAGCGTGTCGGCCACAACAAAGCCGCGGTCGCTCTGGCCAACAAGACCGCGCGTCGATTGTGGGCCATGGAGCACCACCGTGCGGCATTCGATTCCAATCACATCAGCGTGCGAACACACTGATCCCACTCGATCTCACCACCGAGTTGCCTGCGATCACAGTCATGGCGAATGTGTCGGTCCCGAATCGAATCAAGCCGATAACTTTTCTGGCTCACGAAGCCGCTTGTACCGATTGGCTTTCGATTCGCGGATTCCATGATGGCCCGAGCTCACGACGCTCACCCCAAGGCCGAATACACGACTGCAACCGATCTCATTCCCCAACGCTAGCAGCCATCCGAAAATCGATCTCTTGCGCGAGGAGTCCATACAAGAATAGTTAGGGTGCAACTACACAGCTCCCATAGAGACGAAGGCCGTTCTCTGCAAAGTACACGAAACTCTTTTGCACTGCTTCATGTTCGCCGTGAACATTGCACCATGGAACCGTCCCGAACATCTCCTAACTTGATGATAAGCCGCGCTCCAGATCGTGCCAGGTTTGCACATGCTTCTGGCAGATAACGAATCCTGCTGGAACTATCGGCGCCTGTGATGCCGAGAATATCTTCGGCTTGCTCGTTGAACGCTCTGCGGCTAAGCAATAGTTCTTTTTTTGCCGATGTAGACGATCCGACTTCGGCCAGACTATAGTTCAGCTTTTTATCAGAAAAAATCAATGGGAGATTGCCTCGCGTCGCGAGTCATCATTGCATCCTATCCGCTTGTGCGTCGCTTACTTATGCATCGACGTTTTGGGCTAATTCGAACTATGTTGCTTGTTTGCATTCACACTCCATGGGTATGCGACTTGCTAAACCTTGATGAGGAGCCGATAGCTCCGCTTTTTACGAATCAACCGATGCCGCCAGCTAGAGACGGCCACCAATGCGCTTGAGACTAAAGACTGCTATGCCGTCTCCGCGGTGAATGAGCCAGAGCCTCTCTCGCATCGGAATTTTGGCGCGCATACCCGAGATGAAGAGCGTTGCGAATTGATAGACGGTTGCGAGCATGAATGATCGTGTGGCTCGCCAAGGGGGGCTAAACGGCTAACGCTTGAGCTAGCGCGACGGCGGTGAGAACGAGCATCGAGCTGCTGACCCTCGGCGTCCGTTTGAACGTTGTAGGGGGCGCACGAGCCTAGCAGGGAGAAGCAAGGGTTGAACACGAGTTCATGGTCCGAGCCTTACGAAAAAGCCTTGCGATGCTACCTAACGCTGGAGTTAACCGGCGGCGCAGCGCGACGGCGGTGAGAAGAGCACCGCGCTGCCCCTGCGGCGTCCGGTTGAACGACTTGTTAGGGGGCGCACAGACCGAGCAGGGAGAAGCAAGGGGTTGAACACGAGCATGGTCCGAGCCTTACGAAAAAGCCGACGTTGCGATGCTACCGTATCAGAGCGTCGCTACGCGAGTGAAGCGCGAGCACACGCTGTTGCGTCTTGCGCTTCACTCGCGTAGCGACGCTCTTGTAGCATGGATTTTAACGCTTGGGCAGCGGCGCAACGTGACCGATTGCGTAAGAAAATACCCACTCACTTTGCTCTGACCGTTCTTGCGCCGCCTAACTACAAGTAGACCCCACATTCGGGGTGTTGCACGGGATGTTCAGTTATGGCGCGTGCGCCGTCAAGCCGATTTCTTGCACTCAATCACCGTGATAGCGAGAAGGTGCGGAACCATTCTGCATCGAAAAATGACCTGCAACATCCCGGCATCGAGGGCGTAAAAATTACAGGGTCGAAACTGAAGGCGTAACAGCCGTCGTCTAGATTGGTCGGTACAGCCGCAATTCGACGACGTTCGACGCTGATTGAGGCTCTCGCACAGTAGTTTGAACATGGGGCGTGAGTATCGTCAGCGGGCGTGCCATTCAGCTCTTTCGAACTTCCCGTTTCGCCGCAGGGCCAAGGTGGACGTGGCGAGCGTTCACCGAGTCGCATGTGGATGGCGTAGTTGCCATCGTCAGGCAACTTTTGCCCTGAGAAAGCGGGGCTTTTTGCGCATCGTTCGCGCTTGGCTAGTCCCATCGAGGTGCATCTGCCTGAGCGCAGGTATTTCGCACCAATCACTGGCCTTTCGGGCCAAGGCAAGCCTCAATGGGCGCGCAATCCTGTGATGGGTAGCCCATGGCACGCCAACTGCAAATAACCCCGGAAAAACTTCTTACACTGGATCTTGATGCACTCAAGCAGCTATGGCGAACTCAATTTCCTTCATCGCCGCCGCTGCGAATGCCCAAGGACTTTCTGATCAAGCTCCTCGCGCAAGGACGGCAAGAGCGAGCGGTGGGTGGAATGCCAAAGAGGATCGAACGCCAGCTCGATACCGCCTTGGGGGAATCAAACGATTCTATTGTGAAACTCTCCGCGGAATCAGCGCGCGACGGTCTCGGCCTCGGTAGTCGATTCGTCCGCGCCTGGGGCGGCAAGACCCATGAGGTCACGGTGGTCGATCGTGGCTTTGCCTATCGCGGCAAGGCCTACCGAAGCTTAAGCGAGATCGCTAAGGTGATCACGGGCGCGCACTGGTCTGGTCCGCGATTCTTTGGGCTCAAGCGTCGTGGTTTAGATCGATCAGCCGGAGACAACACATGACCCCGCTACGTTGCGCCATCTATACCCGTAAATCTTCCGAGGAGGGTCTGGATCAGGCGTTCAATTCGCTCGATGCGCAACGCGAGGCGTGCGCGGCCTACGTTCAAAGCCAGCGCCACGAAGGCTGGCGGTTGCTGCCTACACCGTACGACGATGGCGGCTATTCCGGTGGCACATTGGAGCGCCCCGCCCTGCAGAAACTATTGGCCGAAGTGACTGCGGGAACGGTGGATCTGATCGTCGTCTACAAAGTCGATCGCCTGACACGTTCTCTGAGCGACTTTGCCAAGATCGTCGATCAGCTCGATGCCAGGAACGTGTCTTTTGTCTCCGTCACCCAGTCGTTCAATACCACGACCTCGATGGGTCGGCTCACGTTGAATGTACTGCTGTCGTTCGCTCAGTTCGAACGCGAAGTCACCGGCGAACGGATCCGGGACAAGATTGCCGCCTCCAAGCGCAAGGGCATGTGGATGGGCGGTTTGGTCCCACTAGGTTACGACGTCATCGACCGCAAGTTGGTCGTGAATGAAGCCGAGGCCAAGATTGTCCGGCATATCTATGCCCAGTACCTCGAACACGGTGCCGTGTCCCGCCTTCGGGAGGTTCTGGCTCACCATGGCGTTCGTAGCAAGTGCAGAACCGACAGAGACGGACGCCCCTGCGGCAATAACAAACTCACCAGCGGTGCCCTGTTTGCCATCCTGACCAACCCGATTTATCGCGGGCAGATCGCACACCGAGGACTCTGCCATGCCGGTCAACATGAAGCCATCGTGCCCGAAGCGCTGTGGACTCAGGCACAGGCGCTTCGAGAACGCACACGACGCGCCAATTCAACGTTGCCGAGAGCCCAAGCAAGAAATCCCTTGCTGGGTTTGCTGACCGATGCGATGGGCGGGGTCTATCAAGCGGTCCATACCACCAAAGGACACCGACGCTATCGCTACTACGTCACGAAGGAAAAACCGACCCATCAGCACCCCCGGCAACGCCTACCTGCGGACGAGCTGGAAAACCATGTGGTTGACCGTATCCGGACGTTCTTCGCCACACCGAAGGCCGTGGCCGATGCCGTCGTACCACCGGATGCGCAGACGCACCAGCGCGTTATCGCGGAGTCGAAGTCCCTGGCCACGGTGGACGCACGGATGTGGGAACTCTATCGACCGCTCGTGAAACAGGTCGAACTGCGGGCGGAAGAAATAGCCATTCATCTCGACCGCTTGCGGCTCCGGCAGGCACTAGGAATCGACGAAGCCGAGGCCAGTGATAAAGAACCCAGCCCCACCGTGCTCGTCCACCCCATTCGCCTTCGCAGAACCGCGCACGAGCTGCGTCTTATCGTGAGTTCGGGAGGAGCGGAAGACGAAGCGGCAAAACCCAATCCTTCGCTGATCCGCTTCCTCGCGCGTGGCCGACGCTGGTATCGACAACTCACATCGGGTGAGATGCCGTCGATCAAGGCGATCGCAACCACTGAAAACGTGACCGAGCGCTATGTGGCTCGAGTGCTCAGGGGCTCGTTGCTGGCGCCGGAATTGATCGATCGGATACTGGCGGGGCGACAGCCGGTAACCTTGACCGTACGAAAGCTGCTGGGTCCACCGCCGATCGATTGGGCCGAACAGTCGCAGCACTTCGGATTCTCCGGCTAGCGGTCAATCGCGTTTCGCCTTTCCCATCGCACGGCCAGTTCCGTTGTGAAAACACCCTGCCAATCGACTGCGGACTCCCGCAATTGCCTCCCAGAGACGATCGCCCAATAGCCGATGAAATCGGCTATTGGGCGTACCAAGGAGTCCGGCCCCTACGGGATCAGCCCGCGCTGCAGCGGCGTTTGGGGCCAAACCAGAGACCGTGGTCTCGACTAGGAGCCTGGGTGGCGGAGAGGGTGGGATTCGAACCCACGTTACGGCATAACCGTAAACCGGATTTCGAATCCGGCGCATTCGACCACTCTGCCACCTCTCCACACTGAATGCAGGCACAAAGTCGAAGGGCGCGCATCATACGGGCAGCGCGTCCAATAGACAACCCGATCAGCCCCTACCCTCCGCGCGCACGGCACGGATCGCACGCGAGCGGTTGCGCGTATACACGTATACCGAGGCCGGTGGCACGTTCCACCAGGCAAAGCCGCCGCGGCGTACGGACAGGCCCAATTCGTTCAGCAATTCACGCGGTACCGGCGATTTCGGGCCGTAGGTGAACTGGATGAAGCGACCTTCCGGCTTGAGCGTGCTGAACGCCGCTTCGATGATTTCAGCCTGCGTGCGGCGCGTCATCGACAGCAGGCCCAGTCCGCTGATCACGGCATCCGCGGCCCCCGCATCCAGAAATCCATCCTCGGCAACAATGCTTTTCAGTTCGCGCGCATCGCCACAAACCACGTGGACGCCGGCGAAACGCGTGCGCAGATGCTGATACAGCGCCTCGTTGAGTTCCAGCACGAGCAGGTCGTCCGGCGCGATGCCGTGGCCGATCAGCGCGCGGGTGAACACGCCTGTGCCGCCACCGAGCTCGATGACGCGACGCGTCTCGTGCGGCAGCTCCGCAATCATCTGTCGCGCAAGTTGCCGCCCCGATGGCGACAAAGCAGCGATCCCGAGCGGATTTTTCAGCCATTGGCGAAAAAAAGTCCATGCTACCGGCCCGTCGGATTCGGCGAGTATGCGATCTTCTGGCCGAGTCGGCGGGGTCATGCGCAAATCCGTGGGAAACCGGCGGCTATGATAGTGCCGCCGCCCGGCAGTAGCCAGTCGCGTGCCGGATTCAGGCTGGCCCGGACAATAAGAGCCCCGCCGGGCAGGGCTGCGTGGCGGGGCTCGATCCGGCACGGGGAGGAGTGCCGGAATTACTCGATGTCAGCGGTGACCGTATCCGCCACGCGACGAATAACCACCACCGTGGCCGTAGCCGGAACGGTAATAACGCGAGGCGTAGTAGCCGCCACGGCCGTAGTAGGCCGGCCCGCCGCGGTAGTAACCGCCTCCGTAATAACCACCGCCGTACACCAGTGCAGGTCCGTAGTAACCACCGTAGTAGACCGGCGCCGGCGCGTAGTAACCACCGTAGTAGCCGGGGTAACCGCCGATGCCGACATAGCCACCGCAGTGGCCACAACCACCGTAACCGATGCTCACACCGGGCAGACTGATGCCGATACCGATACGGCCACCGGCGAACGCGGCCGGCGTCAGCGCCAAACCGGCTGCAACCAGCAGACCGAGGACCATCGCCCGAAAACCACGTTTGCGGAATGTCATGATATATCTCCAGATCAAATTCGCGGCTCGTTTGCCGCATGTGCATCCTGCGGCCGAATCGCTGAATCGCTACTGAAATCCAGCCGCGTGCCGGAATTCCATTCAGCTTCGATCCGCTCAAACTGAACGGATCGAGGTTTTGAAACCTCTGCATAACCGTCGCGAGCGAAGGCAGGTCGCGGGCCGCCGGAGCGCAGGAAGCGGAGTGTACACGTCAGTACATGAGCATTCCGAGCACCGCCGGCACGCGAGATGCCGAGCGCAGCAGGTTAGGCAGAGGTTTCCTTGCGCAACTCCCACGCCCGATGTATGCGCGAATTGCGCTCGAAATCGAACGGTATCGTGCTCGCGCTGATGTCGCGGATGGTGAATCCCGACAGCGCCATTTCATCAAGTTTGAAGCGGCGGAAATTGTTGGAAAACAGAATCGTCCCGTCTGGCAACAGTCGCTCACCACACAAGGTGAGCAGGCGGCCATGATCGCGCTGCACGTCGAAATCGTCGGCGCGCTTGGAATTGGAGAACGTCGGCGGATCGACGAAGATCAGGTCGTACATCGCCGAGTGCGATTGCAGATAACCGACCGCATCGGCCCACACCAGCTTGTGCTGCGATTCGTCGAAATCGTTCAAGGCGAGATTGCGCGCCGCCCAATTGAGATAGGTTTGCGAAAGATCGACACTGGTCGTTTCTATCGCGCCACCGGCGGCGGCGTAAACGCTGACACTGCCGGTGTAGCAGAACAGGTTGAGGAAACGCTTGCCGCGACTCATCTCGCGCACACGCGCACGCAATGGGCGATGATCGAGGAACAATCCGGTGTCGAGGTAATCGCGCAGATTGACAAGGAATTTGAGGCCGCCCTCGCCGACTTCGAGGAACTCGCCGCGCTCGTCCATGACGACCGTATTTCTCGCCACCCTTGCCACGACGGCGCGTTTTCAAAGCGATATGTTCGCGCGGCACGCCGATCACCTCTGCGGCCACGCGCACGAGTTCGCGCAAGCGTGTTCTCGCAACGTCTTCGGGTACGTCTGCAGGCGCCTGATATTCCTGGATATGCAGATGATCGCCCGTTTCCGCAGATCGATAAATATCGACGGCAGCGGCGTATTCGGGCAGGTCGGCATCGTAAACACGCCAGCACTCGATGCCCTCGCGCTCGGCACGCTTGCGCAAATGCCGGTAGTTCTTCTCGACGCGGTTCTTCACCATTTGCGCGCCATCGGACAATGGCTTCGCGACGATCGGCGTTGCCACGCGTGGCGTCAGGTCAAAATTCAGCAAGACGCATTGCAGTGCGCCATTGTATAACTTGTAGCGTTTTTCCGCCCGCAATCCGATCGCGTGGCCGAGCGCTTCATCCGAGGTGATGACGCTGCCGCGCCAGCCGGGAAATTCCGTTTTCAATTTGTCGCCGAGCAGACGATATAGCCCGACGACGCCTTCATCCGCGCCCATGCGTTCGCCATAAGGTGGATTGCAGATCACGAGTCCGGGTCGATCGAGCTCGTGCGGACGATGCAAGTGCTCCAGCGATTGCCGGCCAAAGTGGATGAATCCGGACAGTTCCGCGAATTGCGCGTTGCGTTTGGCTTCGTTGAGTACGGTCGGATCGCGGTCGAAGCCGAAGAACATCGGTTTGAGCGCCTGCAATCCGTTAGTGGCGCGCGCTTGCGCCTCACCACGCAAAGTACTCCACAATGCCGCATCGTGGCCGTGCCAGCCGAGGAATCCGAAATAGTCGCGACGCAATCCCGGAGCGACTTCAGCCGCCATCATTGCCGCCTCGATCAGCAAGGTACCGGAGCCGCACAGCGGATCGACCAGTCCGCCGCCCGCGGCGTACACGATCGGCCAACCTGCGCGCAGCAGCATCGCCGCTGCGAGATTTTCCTTCAGCGGCGCCTGTCCCGCGCCCTGGCGGTAGCCGCGCTGGTGCAGCGGCGCACCGGACAGATCGATGCTCAGCGTCGCACGTTCGCGCTTGAGCAACAAGTGAACGCGCAACGCCGGTCGTTCGGTTTCCACATTGGGACGTTTTCCACTTTTATCGCGAAACTGATCGACGATAGCGTCCTTGACCCGCAGCGCCGCGTACTGACTGTGGGTGATCCCGTGCGTGGCACCGACGGCATCGACGGCAAAGCTCGCTTCCACATCCAGATGCGCACTCCAGTCGATGGTCAGCGCACCGGCATACAAGGCATCGCTATCCACCACCGCAAATTGTGCAATTGGCATCAAGATGCGGCTGGCCAGGCGCGACCACAGGCAGGCGCAATAACCGGCGTCGAGTTCGCCACGAAAATGCACGCCGGCCAGCGCCTCATGCACGTCGGCCACGCCGAGCGCTTTCAGCTCGTCGACCAGAAGGTATTCCAGGCCCTTTGGGCAGGTTGCGAAAAAGTCGCGCATCAGGTGAACCGGCCGAGAAACTGGCAAAACTGCCCGGCGATAAAATCCACATGTGCACTCAAACGATGATCGTCGCGCACCAGAGTGATCGCATCGCCACGCGTACGCGCGAAAGTAATCGCCGAGTCGACCGGGCACAACTCGTCGTCCCAGCCATGCACGAGTGCGGTCGGTACGCGCGCGGCATCGAAACGCCGCTCGTAACCGGGAATTTTCACCGGCAGCGCGATCAGGAACAGGCCGACGCAATTTATCTCCAACGATGCCAGTCCGGAGATGAATGCGCCCATGCTCGAACCGGCCAGAATCACCGGCGCGTCCGCCGGTGCGTGCGTCTTCAGCCGCGTGATGCGCTCGTCGATGCGACCGACATCCTGCGAGGCATCGAGATCGCGGTAATCCGGCCGCACGCTGCGGAACCCCAACGGTTCGGCAATCGCTGCCAGCGCGCTGACCTTGGTCGCGTCCGGGCCGCTTTCCAGTCCGTGCGAGAGAATCAGAAAAGGTTTGACAGGAAATGGTTTGATCGGGGCCGGCTTCATGCGGCGATTATCGCATGGCGTTGGCTTGCGTCCGCGCGCATGCGACACTTCGGCCATGCCCATCGATCTTCCCATCCACGACTGGCCGCTGCCTTACGAATCGCGGCTGGCCGAGCGTCCGCTCAGTTCGATCGACCTGGTCGTGATCCATTGCACCGAATTGCCGGACATGAAGATGACGCGTGAATTCGGCGAGCGCATTCATTACCCGGCGACGCAAACCGGCAACAGCGGTCATTACTACATCGATACCGATGGCACGATCTATCGTTTTGTCGCCGACGACCGCGTCGCCAACCACACCTTCGGCTACAACCCGCGCTCGATCGGCATCGAGCTTTCCAATCTCGGCCGCTACCCCTACTGGGGCGACAGCAAGCATCAACAATTCACCGTGCCGTATACAAAGCCGCAAATTGATTCCCTGCTCGCCTTGCTGCGGCAATTGCGCCACGACCTGCCGAATCTCAAGTATATCGCCGGCCACGAGGATCTCGACCGCCGCCTGGAACCGGCGAAGGACGACGCGGCGATCATGCTGCACCGGCGCCAGGATCCGGGGCCGTTGTTTCCGTGGAAAGAGGTCGTGCCGGCGAGTGGACTGGAACGTCTGATACCGTAGTTTTTGCGAACATCCCTGTTGGCGAAGATCACGAAGCGGCTATCCATAGCCGCACTCTTCAACACAGCTATACTTCGCAGACTCTTGTGGAGATTGCGCGTGTCTAACCCTCTAATCGGCGAACTGATCGACCTGTTGCAGCTCGAACGCCTGGAAGAAAACCTTTTCCGCGGCCAGAGCCGCGACATCGGCACACGTTTCGTGTTCGGCGGGCAGGTGCTTGGCCAGGCGCTCGCTGCCGCGCAACGCACCGTCGATCCAGCACGCGCGGTGCATTCGCTGCACGCCTACTTCCTGCGTGCCGGCGACATCGATGCGCCGATCGTCTACGACGTCGATCGCGCCCGCGACGGCAAGAGTTTTTCGGTGCGGCGTGTCGTCGCGATCCAGCACGGACAGCAGATCTTCAACTTCTCCGCCTCGTTCCAGATCGCCGAAGCAGGCGTCGAACATCAATTGAGCATGCCCGAAGTTCCGCAGCCGGAAGATCTCGCGCCACCCGAACCGTTGCCGCCCGAGGAACTGGCCAAGATTCCGGTGAAATTGCAACGCTGGCTCGGCCGCAAGGGCCCGTTCGAGTTCCGTCATGTGTATCCGCGCAACGAGCTCAAACCGGCGAAACGTCCGCCGTACCAGCAGATCTGGTTTCGCCTGATCGACCGCGCACCGGACGACGCCGCGTTGCATCGCGCGATGCTCGCGTACGCCTCGGATTTCCACCTGATCGGCACCGCGACCCTGCCACACGGCATTTCCTATATGCAGCACAATGTGCAGATGGCGAGTCTGGATCATGCACTGTGGTTCCATCGCTCGTTCCGCGTCGATGAGTGGCTGCTGTATTCCTGCGACAGCCCGACTGCGCAGGGCGCGCGCGGACTGACCCGTGGCATGATCTTCACCCGGGATGGCCGCCTGGTCGCCTCCACCGCGCAGGAAGGCATGATCCGGGTTATCAACGATCATCCATGATCGCAAGAATCAAATAGCAGTCATCCAGACTGTACTCTTCAAGAGCACCAATATAACCATGCGCCAAATTTATACATCTGCACGCGTGGAAAATGTCGAACGCGTCGTCGCCATGCTCGGCGAAGCCGGCATCGAAACCCGCGTGACCAACCACCGCGTCTGGGCCGGTCGCGATTACAAGCGTCCGAGTTACAGTTCGCCGTCGAGCCGTGAAAGCTGGCCGCAGGTGTGGATCGTCAAGGCCACGGATCAGCCGCGCGCACGCGCCATGCTGCGCGAAGCTGGCATCGAACCCGCGACCCGCTTCGGCGAAGAGCTCGAGCGCTCGCGCCGAGTGCCCGATCGCGATGCTAACCGCACCGCGCTCGCGATGTATCTGCGCCTGGCCCTGCTCGCGATCATCGTGATCCTGATCCTGCTGCGCTGGTTCGGTTTTTTCTGAAGGCATCGCCCAACCGGCATGCACGCTACAATCCGCGCATGAAATCCGAGGTCATCCGCCTGTTCCAGACCTTGCCGCATGCTTGCGGTTACTACGCGGAACGAACGGCGCAGAATCTCGTCATCGATCCGGCCGCGCCGCAGCTTCCACAAATATACGATGTCGCACTTGGCAAAGGCTATCGCCGCGCCGGCGGCCATGTGTACCGGCCGCATTGCCACGGCTGCCGGGCCTGCATCGCCGCGCGCGTGCCGGTGGCGCAGTTCCGCCCGGACCGCAGCCAGCGGCGCTGCCTGCAACGCAACCGCGACATCGAAACGAGAATCAAGCCGGCGCACTTCCGCGAGGAATATTTCGAGCTGTACCGGCGCTATCTCGGCACGCGCCACGCTGGCGGCGGCATGGACTATCCCGAGGTCGAGGATTTTTCGCGTTTCCTGTACACCACCTGGAGTCCCACATCGTTTCTTGAACTGCGCCTGGGTGAGCGTCTGCTTGGCGTCGCCGTCACCGACATCACCGCGAGCGGACTATCCGCCGTGTATACTTTTTACGATCCGGACAAAGCCGCGCGCGGCCTGGGCACTCTGGCGATCCTGCATCAGATCGAACTGGCGCGCGAACGCGGTCTTGCCCACGTGTATCTGGGTTTCTGGATCGAAGGCCATCCGAAAATGGATTACAAGGCACGCTTCCGGCCGCTTGAGCTGCTCACGCTGGAAGGCTGGCGCGCACGCTGAGAGTTTGCACCGGCGTTTACTGCTGCTTGCCGAATCCGAACGGATGCTCACCGTGCAGCGACATAACCAATTTCACCATCGCGTGCGGCACCATCATCTCCAGATCAACCTGCTGGTTACTGGCGTTGGTGCCTTTCAACGTCATCTCGCAGTAGGCACCGGAGACATCCACCGCGACACACACGATATGCTGCCCAGCCGGACCTTCGCTCAGATAGGGTTTGATCACATCGCCAAGCGCTTCCAGCGCCTGCGGAAAAAGAAATACGGCATAGTTTCGGATATCGTCCATAGGGCTCGCTTGCGGCTGTGCGTTGCTCAACGCGATTGTAGCTAAACTGCGGTGCGCTATGCTTGCGTCTGTTCTCCAGCTTCCGGATTCCCATGCGCCACCTTCTGCTTGTCTTCGCTCTGTTATTGCCTGCATTCGCGGCACTCGCGGCACCTGCCGACAACATCTGGATGAGCGTGCTGCTCAATGGCCGCAAGATCGGCTACATGCATTCCACGCGGGAGGTTCACGGCGATCGCGTGATCACGTCGCAGACGATGAATGTACAGTTGGATCGCGCGGGCACCAAGCTCGCACTCACTACCAGCGAAACCGACACTGAAACCCGCGACGGCAAACCGCTGGCGTTCGAATCGCGCACGACGACTTCCAACACCGCTAGCGTACTGCACGGCAACCTGCGAGCGGATGGCAAGTTCGACATCGTCAGCGAAGTGGGCGGTGCGAAGCAGACTCGAGTCATCGAGTGGCCGCAGGGCGCACTGCTGGCAGAAGGTCTGCGTCTCGCGGAGCAGCGCACCGGACTCAAGACCGGCACACGCACGAGTGAACTCGCGTTTCAGGCCGAAAGCGCGGATGCCGTGCAGATCGAATCCACGATCGGCGCAAGCGAAAGCGTCGATCTGCCCGACGGTGTGCGCACCTTGACCCGGGTCGAACTAGTCGTAGATTTGCACGGCGCGCCAGAGCGATCAACCACTTGGGTCGACACGGACCAGAACGTGTTCAAGATGACAATGCCACTGATGGGTTACGACCTGACCATGCTGGCATGCTCGAAGGTCTGCGCACAGGCACCCAACCAATCCGCCGACATCCTCTCGCACGCGATGGTGCCCTCGCCTTCGGCCTTGAGTGCAACCGAATTGCAGAGCGGTGTGACCCTGATGTTGAGTGCAACCGACGGCGGCACAGCGCTGAAATTTCGCCGATACCGACGAACAACGGGTTACTCCGACAGCACAAGGCGTGGAATTGCGCATCGCACCGCTGAACACGCACGATCAACCGGCACGCGAGAACAAACCAACTGCCGACGACTCGCAGCCGAACGACTGGTTGCAGAGCGATGCGCCGGAAATCATCAAGCTCGCGCGGCAAGGCGCCGGCGATGCACAAACGCCGCAACAGAAAATGCAGAATTTGCAGGAATTCGTGCGCCGCTTCATCCGTACCAAGGATCTGAACGTCGGCTATGCCTCGGCGCTGGAAGTGGCGAAAAATCCCGAAGGCGACTGCACCGAGCATGCAGTCCTGCTCGCGGCACTCGGCCGTGCGCTCGACATTCCGACCCGCGTCGTCGATGGGTTGGCCTACGCCGATCATTACGCTGGCAGCGATCACGTCTTCGTGCCGCACGCCTGGGCGCAAGCGTATGTCGATGGCCACTGGCAGAGTTTCGATGCCGCCCTGCCCGGCTTCGATGCCGGCCATATCGCACTGGCCGTCGGCGACGGCGATCCCTGGCGTTTCTTTTCCGGCTTCGACACGCTCGGGCGTCTGCGCGTCGACAAGGTGGAATCAATTCCGGCATCAACTCAACCGAAGGAGTAACCGACCAGAAAGGCTGGATTGCAGGCGGCTCGTGAGCGATTGCATTTGATATCTTTTTGATATATATTTGTTTCGCATTCACCGGGAGTTGACCATGAACGAACGTCTCTATTCCGCGCCCTCGGGCATTCCTGCCCTGTTGGGTCTGATCGTCCTCTTGCTCGCCGACGGCGCATGGCTGATCAATTCAATCCAGAACGAAGTCGTCTGGGCCATCGTCGTCGCCATACTGCTCGGCATCATTCTGCTGATTTCTCTCGGCGGCTTTTTCACGGTCGCGCCGAACGAAGGCAAGGTCCTGCAGTTCTTCGGCCGCTATGTCGGCACCGTGCGCGATTCTGGCCCGCGCTGGACCAACCCGTTCTACAGCAAGCGCGGCATCAGTCTGCGCGTACGCAACTTCGAATCGAGCAAGCTAAAGGTCAATGATCTGGACGGCAACCCGATCGAGATCGCCTCAGTCGTGGTCTGGCAGGTCGTGGATACTGCCGAGGCATTGTTCCAGGTCAACGATTACGAGGATTTCGTGCATATCCAGAGCGAATCCGCGCTGCGCGCGATGGCAACCAGCTATCCCTACGATTCGCACGACACCGGCGCGCTTTCCCTGCGCAGTCACGGCAAGGAAATTTCCGATCACTTGCAAAAAGAAATTCAGGAACGCCTTGCCAGCGCCGGAGTGAAAGTGATCGAGGCACGCATCACCCACCTGGCGTTCGCACCGGAAATCGCCCAGGCCATGCTGCAACGCCAGCAAGCCAGCGCGATCATCGCCGCACGCACACGCATCGTCGAAGGTGCAGTAAGCATGGTGCAGATGGCGCTGGATCAGCTCAAGCAGCGTGGCGTGGTCGATCTGGACGAGGAGCGCAAGGCGGCGATGGTGTCAAACCTGTTGGTTGTGCT
The DNA here is from genome assembly GCA_963804695.1 of uncultured Gammaproteobacteria bacterium. Classification (GTDB taxonomy): domain Bacteria; phylum Pseudomonadota; class Gammaproteobacteria; order Xanthomonadales; family Rhodanobacteraceae; genus Rudaea. The sequence continues at coordinate 279,747 of CAWDRH010000003.1, read as the reverse complement.
CTGCGGTGAGCGCGGCACACAGCCGATCGTGAATACCGGCACGTTGTACAACTGACGCAACCATGATCAGCGATACTCTCGTCCTGATCGCCCTGCTGGCGGCGAGTCTCGCCGCCGCTTGCAGCGGCCTGATGGTGCACGCGCAAATCCCGTGCGAAATTATCCCACGCAAGCCGAAACCTGATGATGACAGCACGTGGCATCGGCACATCGCCAACGGATTGCTCGGTCTAAGCGCCGTCATGCTGGCAGCATCGGCAGCCTTCTGGCTCGACCACCGTGGCACGAATTTGCACGGCATGACTGGCACGTCCTTGAGCAAGGTATGGGTCGTTGTCGCCGCGCTGGTTGCCGGATTCGTCCAATACTGGCACCGCCGCGAGCGCTCGCGCAAACGCGATGGCTGCTGACAAGAAAGCCTATCCTTTGCGCATCGGCGCCGACGTGCTCGACGCCGTGCAGCGCTGGGCCGACGACGAACTGCGCAGCGTCAACGCACAGATCGAATACGTGCTGCGCGACGCACTGCGCAAGGCAGGCAGGCTCAAGCCGGAAATTGCGGCGTCGAAACCGAAAGCAGCAAAATCGCGATGAAGCATATTTTATACATTGCCGCATTTTTGTCTGCCGCACTTGCCGTTGGCACAGCGGCAACGATCACCGGTTCGCCGCAGGATTCGTGCCGCACACGTTCGGACGAGATTCTCGCAGCCCTGCAAAAAGGCGATTACGTCGCCGCCACCGTGCATTTCGACGCACGCGTTCACGCTGGATTGAGCGCGGAAAAACTGGAACAAGTGTGGAGCAAACTGTTGCCGGCGCAGGCCGGCGCGTTCAAGCGTGCCGCGACAACCGCTATGACTACGCAGGCGGACGGCGCGCTGGCAGAAACGCCGTTGGAATTCACTAACGCCTGGCTGAACCTGCGCGTAGCCTGCAATGCCGATGGCAGCGTAGGCGGCCTATTTTTCGCGCCAGGTTCGGCACCAGATACTGCGGCGGTGGCTCCGGCTTTGACCCCGGGCGCGCCTGCAAGCCACGATCAGATCATTGACCAACAGCTGGACGTGGTTTCGCCGCTCGGTCTGCTGCCCGGCACGTTGACCTTGCCTGCAGGCGATGGACCGTTTCCGGCGGTACTGCTCGTTGCCGGATCCGGCCCGAACGACCGCGATGAAACTGTCGGCCCCAACAAGCCGTTCGCCGACATCGCGCACGGACTCGCCGCCACCCGCATCGCCTCGTTCCGCTACGACAAGCGCACCAAGGTCTACGGCGCGAAAATGGCCGGCGCGGCCATCCGCATCGACGACGAAGTCACCGACGACGCCGTCACCGCATTGAAACTGCTCGCGCAACAGCCGCACATCGACTGCGGGCGCGTGTTCGTACTTGGTCACAGCCTGGGCGCATTCATGGCGCCGCGTATAGCGACGCGCGACGCGCACATCGCCGGCGCGATCCTGCTTGCCGCTCCTGCTGCGTTCGACCTGGATACTGTAGTGCGTCAGACCCGCTACCTCGCCGGCGTGCAGCACGCCACGCCGCAGCAGACCGACGCCGCGCTCGCGCCGATCCTCGCTGCACGCGACGCCATCGCGCACGCCGATCCGGCACATTCGCCGGCAGGTGAATTCTTCCGCGCACCGGCTAGTTACTGGCTGAGCCTGCGCGATTACCATCCGATTGCGGTGGCACAAGCGCTGAAGCAACCGCTGCTGATCCTGCAAGGCGGCAGCGATTATCAGGTCACACCTGACGATGATTTCGCGCAATGGCAAACGGCATTCGCGCACGATCCGCATGTGACGCTGAAAGAATATCCTGGATTGAGCCATCTGTTCATGCCCGCGGGCAATCCACCCTCGCCCGCCGATTACACTCGAGTGGGACACGTTGATCCACGCGTAATCGCCGACATTGCGCAATGGATCGCTTCGACAACGCATGGCGACGTACACTGAAGCGGTGGATCGCATTCCTTCGTCAACGCCCGCACCCAACTGCACCGATGCAGCCACATGCCGGCGGCTGGTCGAAGTGGCGCATGCGCTCGGCGTGCCGCGCGGCTATGCGCGTATGCACGGCCTCAAGCGCGTGCACGAACCGAGACGGCTTGCTTTCATCGGTCACGACATCGAGGACCGTCCGCAGTGGTTGATACCACGTGCAGCACATGCGTGGGCGCAGATGCGCGCGGCTGCCGCGCGCGACGGCGTCGAATTGCAGGTCGTCTCGGCGTTCCGCGGCGTCGAGTACCAGCTCGGGATTCTGAAGCGCAAGCTCGAACGCGGCTTGAGCATTGAGAAAATATTGCGCGTCAGCGCCGCGCCCGGCTACAGCGAACATCACTCCGGCCGCGCACTGGACCTTGCCACACCGGGTTTCGCAGTACTGGAAGAAGAATTCGAGCGCTCTGCCGCATTTGCGTGGTTATCCACAAATGCACAAAGCCACGGATTCCGGCTCAGTTATCCACGCGGGAATGGACACGGAATTGCGTATGAGCCGTGGCATTGGTGCTGGCACGCAATCCAATCAAAATCCTAGCCGCTAGCAACGCAGCATTCCGAACGGTTGAATCCGCGAATCCACAGCGTCAAGAGATTCGGCCCGATCGTTTTGCAGAGCATCGCAGCCTAATGGATAGTTTGTTTTGTTACTTCGGGTTGTCTTGGAGACATGCACGTTGAAAAGAGTTGGTCGATGGCAGCCTCGGCCATATACCTGTCGTCAAGATTGGTGATGCCATGCCCTTCATGCGCCAGAAACAATGATTGTGGTGGCTTCTTCGCATGGCCGAGAAGCAGCAATAGACGCAATGCATGTTCGATGGGTGCACGCCGATCAAGTGCACCGTGAATAATAAGCAGCGGGCGATCCAGCTTGCGGTACAAGTAATCAGGAGAAATCGCTTCCATCTCACTGAGTGCTTTCATCGGGTCACCCACGACCTGCATCATGAAGTCGCTCACGTGCTTGTCATGCGACCAATCGCTCGCCGTGAACAGCAATGGCACGTCCGTAACTGCCGATATTGCAACGCCGCAACGGAAGCGGCTCGGTGTGCGAATCAATCCCATGAGCGTGGAATAACCGCCATAGCTGGTGCCTCGCAGGGCAACCCTATCTTGATCGATGGGAGCTGCCTTTTCCGCCGCATCGATTGCCGCAAGAATATCGTCCTCGATACTCTTGCCCCAAGCGTGAAATCCGGCGTGTTCGAACACTCGCCCGAACCCTCCGGAACCACGATAGTTGACTCGAAGCACAGCGTAGCCGCGATTAACCAGCAACTGCACTTCAGGATCAAACTCCAATGAATCTCTCACACCGATAGGCCCACCGTGCGGGATAACCACGAGAGGGAAAGGTGGTTTTACTCGAGTTGGTCGAGTCAGATAACTTTCGACCGGCGTGCCGTCGCTGGCAATGATCCTGAGAATCTGCGAACGCGCCATTTGCACATGCGACATCGCTGAACGCACGGACAGCAGCTCTTGCAGCTTGTGGGATATGGCGTCATAGAGATAAAACGTTCCCGGATCGATTTCCCCGTGCGCCAGCACGAGCAGCCGGTTTCGATCACGACTTGAATCATAGATCTCGACGCTTTCCCCGGACAGCGCCAGGACGAGAGAACGACGCAAGGCATCGTCGGGCTCATCAAGGTAATGGGTGTCGAGTATTCCATCATGGTACGCCATGACACCCAGGACACGACGATCCACTTCACGGGTGAGTACGCCATCGATATCGGTACCCGGAATGGAAAACATCGTCTCTGAAATTTCTCCAGTGGGTAACGCGATACGCACCAGATCGGTCTGGGAGCGATCCTTGTTTGTCAGAGCGATGAGGCTGTTACCGTCGCCGCTGAGCATGATAGGCCTGAATACCTCGTCGGCATTGTAATGATGTATTTCACGCCAAGGTGCCGCTGGATCCGGGTGGTTCATCACCACATAGTCGCCATCGGCAACGGTTAACGCGAGACGTAATGTGCCCGTCGCATCCGTCAGGCCGGAAAACGCTTTGTTCAATCCCTTGTCCAGTCGCAAATCGCTGCGGAACTGACTGGTATCGAAGCGCTTTCCATCCAGGCTAATGTGGAAAATGTGGGTGCTGCCGTCACTTTCCATGTGGACATATGTTGCGTGCGAACCGTCGCCCGATGTCGTATCTATAAACCATCCGTGATCAGGTATGACGAATTGGGTGAATGTCGGAACCGCTCCTGGTCGCAGACCGATGTGCACGACGTAGTTGTTGCTCCCGTTGCCCTGGTCAAGCTCGAATAACAAAGTCCGATCTCCGGCGAAGTATACGTTTTTGACTTCGACGTCCCCGCGGTAAACGTCCACTGCCAGCATGGATTCGGTATCCAGAAGACTGACACGGTGCTTGCCATCACGATACTCGATCATTGCGACAAGGTCACCACGTGGATTCAGGCGCACTGTCCTTATCTGCGGTTTCGCGAACAGTTCGGTCACAAGGCTACGCAATTCCGGCGGCATGTCCTTCTGGGTCTGCATCACTTCACCGACACTACCAGCAGTGAGCGCATCAAATGCAGACTGCTCACCTAGCTCTTCGGCCGCGAATTGCGGGAAGCGGTCCGGAAACTTCCCTTGATAGCGAAGCGAGAATCTGCGCCTCACGCCCGGGAAGTCGCGGTCGAGATGAGCCATCATGCGTGTGGCATGATCAAGCACATCTAAGTTATAGCTCAATCCGTCGCCGACGGGTGTGACATTAAAGTCGCCGGCGTAATTCACGACGCCAGGCTCGATCTTGAAGTGAAATCGTTGATCGTCACGAACACGCAAATACAACCCCACCGACGATAGATCTATGCGTGACCAACGGTAATCACCAGCAGGCAACGCAATCAGACGAACATTGGTTCCCCAATGCAACTTCGTCAATGTAGTCCCGCCGAGAAGGGCGCCAATACGGTCTATCTTCACGCCACTGATCAACCCCGCGGCGTCAACGTCAACCGCAAGCAAGCCATCCACCGGCTTGAGATCAATGGATTCACCAGGTGTGTATTCCTTGCCAATTGCATTGGCAGCGAAACCGACACTAATGCAAGCACATAGGAATAACAGTCCAGTCAAACGCATCTTCGTGTGCCGCCTACGGTAAAGGAGATGAATATTCCAACGATTGCACATTTCTGCGCAAAGAATCTTCTAACAGGACAGCAAAATATCCGCGGCAACGCAAAACGAACGCAAAGCACCCCTTTCCGCGTATCGAACGGAATGGGGTGCAGAGTTTTGGGATTACTGTGCCGGCTGGAAACTCAGCGTCGTCGTCGTGCCCTGCAGTGCGGCCGTGGGGTCCACCGGCAGTGGGTGATAATTGCCGGTGAGCCAGAGCAGCAACTGGCTGGCGTAGTTCGGATCGCCGAGTACGGCACTCTCGCCGCCCGGAATCACTTCTACCGCACTGATCGGCGTGTCCATCTCGCCAACAAAACGGCGGCCGGGAGCAGTGGAGCCGCTGAACATGAAGTCGTTGACGCCGCTGACACGCAGAGTGCCGCCGCCTGGATTCACTGTTTCATACGAACTGTCGCGGGAGAGGCCCGGCAGGCTCGGCGAGAGATCGGTGAAACCGTAGGGATTCGGGCCAGGAATATTGAATGGCCCGCCGAGCGGATGCACGAGCACGAAGCGATGCAAAGCCCCCCATTGATAGTTCGATTGATCCGTGGAATTGCCGTAGGCCGGCGAGAATGCATCGCTTGCAAGTTGGTTCAGGCCATTCTGCAAACTCAGCAGCAGCACGTAATCGCGCGCTGAAGCCGGATCGGGCGAACCCGGCACCGCGAAGAAATTGATTCCGGATGCACCGTTACCACCGAGTACCGGAAATGCATCCAGCAGGAACTTCAGATTGGTGTACGCGCTGTCGTCATCCGGCAGATAATTGGCGAGACCATACTGTGTCAGGGTCGCATCGATCACGTTCTTGATCGCATTGCTGCGCCACATGAAGAACTCGGTGGCAGCAACGCTGTCGTCGAGCCGCGCCGTGGTCGGCGCTGTTCCAGGAATCACTCCTGCATCGAAGCCCTGCGCCAGGCCGGTCGGTGTGGACAAGCTCCACGTGTTCAACCGCGAGATTGCCTCGGTGACGCCGGGATCGGCCGCCAGTTGCGCCAGTGGCCCCCACGCACCACCCGCGGACGCATTCTGATAAGCCGTCAGCAGATACGGCAACAGCAGCTGCGCATCCACCGGCTGGTTGTTGAGCTGCACCTGCTCGATATCGGTCGTCGTTATCTTGTGACCGGCAGCAATCATCGCAGGCACCGCGCGATCGATGCGGCCCATGCGATAGGAATCGTAGCTGTAGTTGAGGTAGTAGATACCGCCATTCGGACGTTGCATGCCGAACGGGTTATTGTTCAAGGTCACGCCAATCGGATCGTTGTTGGCGTTGGCGAAGTACCCGGTCGATGGGTTGATGACGAAGGGCATTTCCGACGCCGGCATGATCTCGAACGGTATCGCCTGGTTCGGCTGAGGATTCGTCACCGGCAACCAATCGTTGTGAGCCAGACCGGAACCATCGCGGATCAGGAACGGTGGCGTGCCGATGTACTTGTCGAAATTCTGCAAGTCGTCACGAATCGGATTTTCCGCGCTGGTGAAATAGGCGATGTTGCCGGCCGTGTCCGCATAAGCGAAGTTTTGCGAGCCAAAATCGAACCAGGTCAGCGCGGTCTGGAAATCCGTCATGTTCTGCGCGCGGTCGATCAGCTTGAACGCCTTCAACTCGAAGGTCGCGCCCCAACCGGTGTAGGCAATCGCCAGACCGCAGGCATAGGCTGGGCTGCCCTGCTGGCCGGAAATCGTGCAATTGCCCGGGCTGTCGAGTTGCACCATCGGCCCATTGTTCAGGCGCGGCACGATCACGGTAACTGCGCCATTGGTATAGCCGGTGGAATTGTCGCGTGCGATGTTGTCGGTCTGTCCGGGCGTCATCTGGTTGACGTAGAAACTCTGGAACACCCACTGCACCGGCTCAGTCGTGCCATCCGCGCGCGCAATCGCGGTCGGCAGGCCGTAGCTGTTGACGGTGAAGTTTTCGAGGAAGGTATCGGTCACGTCCATCGGATTGACCGTGCTGCCCCAGCAGATATTGCTGTTGCAACCCTGGATGATACCCGGCGCGCCGGGCACGCTCACGCCAGTGACGTTGAGCGGCTGCGGATATGCCGGATCGTGCGAGATCAGATGCATCTCCATGAAGATTGGCGGCAGTGCCAGAGTCAGATGCGGATCGTTGGCAATGATCGGTTTTCCCGACGCGGTCACGCTGCCGCTGACGGCAAACTCGTTGCTGCCACCACGACCCAGGCGCGGATGCAGGGTCGGCGCGATGAACGGATTGCCGGCGATCTTGGTGCGGTATTCCTGCGCCAATTGCAGCGCCAGCGGATTGACACTCGCATTGCCCATCGACGCGGCTAGCGACTTGGCCCGCGCAGACGCGCTGACAGCATCGGTGGGTACGAAACCCGGAACGGTCACATGATCGTCGGGCGGCGCAAAACGGTGGGTGTCGCCAAAGTACAAGGCGTTCGGATCGACTTTGGCCGCAGCGGCGGCCTGCGAATAAGCGGCGTAATCGATGGTGTTCTGGATATCCAGATCGAACGACAACTGGAATGCGAGGCCTTTGCCGACGATCAATGAATCCACCGGCGACCACGGCTCGGCGCGGGTCAGCAACAAGGCACTGTACTCTGGCGGCAAGGGCTGCGTTTGCAGCCAGAAATTCACACCGTCAGCAAAGGATTTCAGCGCACCGCGAGTATCGTCGTCGAGCGCGTACCACGACGCCCACGCCGCGCGATCCAGACCGAGCGTGCGCGTTTGTACATCGTTGGCCAGTGCCGCCGATCCCACCAGTTCCGCCAGGGTGCCACCGGCGGCGCGACGGTCGAAATCCATCTCGAAGAAGCGCGCCTTGGCCTGCGCGTAGCCTTGCAGGAAATAGGCATCGTTGTCCGTTGCCGCCTGGATGGTCGGCGTGCCGAGTGCGTCGTAAGAGATTGTGCCCGGCGCGGTCAATCCGGGCGCAGTGATCGTTTGCGCCGATAGCGGCAGCGACGCGGCGACAAGAATGGACAAGGCAAGAACCACGCGGCAACGGCGGCCGCATCCGGATCGCGAAACTGACATGGTATCCCCTCCTTCGATAAACGCCGAGGCGCTCAAACGAACGCCCGTTCGAGGGGATTATGCGCTGGCGCGCAAGGCGCGCCAACCTATTCCGATGCCGCGCTGCACCACAGCGCAAAGCCAAGCAGCAACCAGCCGACAATCAGACAGATGCCGCCCAAGGGAGTGATCGCGCCGATCCAGCGCGGCGCACCCAGGGCAAGCGCGTACAGGCTTGCGCAAAACGCCACGCTACCGGCAATGAAGGCAATTCCGCTCGCGCGCCACGCGCGCGCATTGCGCACGGACGCAAAGCCAGCGACGGCCAGCAATGCAAGGGCGTGCCAGAATTGATAATCGACCGCAGTGCGCCAAATCTGCAATGCGGAATCATCGATGCGACCATGCAGCGCGTGCGCGCCGAACGCACCCAGGACAACCGCCGTGGCACCAAGCGCCGCGGCGGCGATACCAAATCCGCGCAGCATTTACTTTTGCGCTTTCGCAGCGGGCTTCTTCGCATCCTTGGTCTCGGGCTTTTTCGTCTCCAGCGGCTTGAGCATGTCGTCCATCGTCTTGGTCATGTCGGTGAACTTGTAGCCCGGCAACACGAAGCTCCATCCGGAGAACGTCTTGTTCAAGACTTCGACTTCCTTGTTCAGCGCATCGAGTTTGTCCTGCCGATCCTTGGCCGGATCGCTCACCGCCAGCGGTTTGGCCACGTCGGATGCGGCCTTCGCATTGGCCTGCGCCTGCTGGCCGCTGGTGGATTTTTCCTCGGCAACTTTCTTGTTCGCTGCATCCACCGCCGCGTCGTAATCGGTCCTGGCCTTGGCCTGATCCGCGTCGATCTGCGCATTGGCAGCAGCCGTGTCGAGCTTCGCCGCGAACTGGGCATAATCCTTGCCGCCCTGTTCCCATCCGATGACGTTCACGACCAGACCGTCGAATGCCGCATAGTCGGCTTTGTATACTTTGTCGCTGGGTGCAGCATCCTTGGCGGCGAACACGTCGTCCGCCTTCAGCCCGGACAATACCGAGCCCAGGCCGTTGGCGGCGAACGTGGAGCTCACCTCGCGACCCTTTGGCACATCGGCAATGGTGAAATCCGCATCGCCGGGATGCTGCTTGGCCACAGTGAGTGTCTGGCCATCCGGGTTCGTCAGGGTGATGGTCTTCAGGCGGCTCGACGGAATATCGGCGAGATCGCGTTTCTCCCAATCGGCGGTGTTTTTCGCAACCGTCAGATTGCCGCTGGCCAGCCAGCTCTGCGCGTCGCCGGACAAGCGCACGAAGGTTCCGCCACCGCCGGCGCCGTTGTAGTTGCCAATGATGAGGTTGACTGGCTGCGCCAGCCCGGCGATATCGACTAACGTACCCTTCGCATCTTTGTCTTTGACTGCATCCACGCCGAGTTCGGCGTAGAGCTTGGGGTTCGCGGTCTTCTGTTCGATCAGGGTTGCCTGATCGAGCTTGATCAGGAACTCACGAATCTTGGCCAGATCGGCCGGATACCCGGATTTTTCGGACACGCCCCAGCCGTCGCTGTTGCGCTTGAGCGTAGTCAGCACCTTGTCGCCGGCGCCGGTAAGTGTGATCGCGCTGACGTCGTTGACGTGGTCGTGCAACTGCGGCAGCAGCGGCTTGGACTGCGCGGCGACATCGCTTTCCGGACGGTTCGAACGATTGATGAAGAAGGCCGCGGTCAGGGCAGCCACGGCGACGGCAATCAGCAGGTAGAATTTCTTGGCATTCATAAAATATCCTCAAACAGTACGCCGCCGACGGCGTTTCCACACGGCGAACGCAAGCGCCGCGAGCGTGATCAGCAGTGGCATCAAGCCGATGTTGATCAGCTTCAGGCGTGTGCCGAGCGCGTCGATGCGCTCATCCAGGCCAAGCCGCACTTGACGCAGTTGCTTGCGGATATCCAGCTTCTTCTGCTGGAAGCTCTGCAGTTCGGCCTGCTGCTCGGGCGAAAGGATCATCTCGTTGCCCTTGCTCTTGCCGCTCTGCAGCTCGGTCAGTTTGCGCTCGGTGTCGTTGAGTTGCTGTTGCAGTTCCTGTTCCTTGCCGCGGAAATTTTCCTCGGCGACGCGCTTCATGTCCTCAACTCGCGTGAACGGACGCTGTGAAGTGGCGCGGCCACGGATCGAGATCAGATCCGACGAACCGGCCAGGTTGTCGACGGCGTTGACGAAGAAATCGCCGTTGTTGGCAAACGCGTTCATCAACTTCTGGCCGAAGAACGGCTGGATCTGCACCCACAGACGATCGGTGAGCATGTCGGTGTCGGCGACCAGGATGATCTCGCCGGGATCTTTCGCCGCAGCCAGATGGCCGGTGTCCTTGCGTTCGGGAAACGCCGTGGTGAACTTGCCTTCCAGACGACCGGCAATTACATAGCTGATGTGGCTGGGCTGATAGCCGTTGAGCAACTGGCTTGGGTCGGGCAGGAACTTGACGCGTTCGCTTGGCACCACCATCGCGTCGGTGCTGGTCTGGATCAGCGGCACGAGTTTGTTCTTTGAATCCTTGGCCAGCTCGAAGAACCCAACCGTGGAGGCATTGATGCTGTCGAGATTCGCGGTGATGACATCGTCGGCATTGAGATCGGTTTTATCGAAGCCGAGGATGGCTGCGTCGCGCACCGGCGGCGCGTTTTGGGAAACGCTGATCTGCAAGGCGTGAGCACGGTCGAGCACGATGTTGTGCGGGTCGTATTCCACGCCCCAGGCCTTGAACAACTTCGGCAGGTCGGAGGACTTGTCGGCCAGCATCGCCGCCTGCGGGTTGTTCGGATCCGCGCCGGACTCATCGGATTCCGCATCCGGATCGACAAACACCAGCAGATGACCGCCGCGCATCACGAACTGGTCAATTGCATATTGCGCATCGTCGGACAGGTTTTTCGGCTGTACCACGACGAGCACATTGATGTTCTTGTCGATAGACTTGAGCGAGACCGCATTCAACTGGCGCACATCGAACAATTGCGAAAGCTGCTGCTCGACCGCCCACGGATCGCGCAACGAGCGTGTCTGTGCGTCGAAGCCCTGTTCCATCGGCAAACTGGTAAGCAAGCCCACTTCGGGCTTTTTCTGCTCCGTCAGCTCGTGAATCAACTTGGCGACGTCGTATTCGAGAAACGCCTCCTTGTTCGGCTGCAGGAACGGAATGACGGATTTGCCGTTGGTCGAATTGGTGCCAACCAGACCGAGGAACACTTTTTCGTCGTTGGCGCCGGTTGGGACCGCCTGCAGGCCGTAGCCGGTGGCGCGATCCTCGTCTTCGGAAAACGGCAACGGATCGATCACGTCGAGCTTGATCTTGCCGTGGGCACGGCCTGCCATTTCCTCGAGCATCTCACGCACGCGCTGCGCGTAGGTGCGCAGTTGTGGCAGATCACGCGAGCCCTTGTCGGAATAGAACAGGTACAGATGGATCGGCTCGTCAATACCCGAAAGTATATTTTTCGTGCCTTGCGACAGGGTATACAAGTGGTTCTGAGTCAAGTCGAGCTGGGCGCCGCGGAACAGCGTATTGCTGATCAGGATCACGGCCACGAACAATACGGCGAGCACAGCGAGGGAGCCGCCGGTCAGGAGTTTACGATTGGATGTCATGGTCTGCCTCAGTCCGCTTTCTTCAAGTCAATCACCACCGCGCTGGCGTACAGCCAGAAGGCAATGGTCAGCAGGAAATAGATCAGGTCGCGCAGTTCGATCACACCCTTGCCGATCGAGGCGAAATGGGTGAGAAAACTCAATCCAGAAATTGCGTCGACCACGCCCTGCGGCGCCCACGCGGCGAAGAAATTCAGCACCAGCGGGAACCCGGCGAGCAGAAACAGGAAGCACACCACGACGGTGAGGATGAACGCAATCACCTGGTTGCGGGTGCAGGCCGAAATGCACGAGCCAATGGCAAGGAAGGCACCAGCCATCAGGAAACTGCCGATGTAACTGGCGAAGATCACGCCGTTATCCGGGGAACCCAGATAATTGACTGTAATCCAGATCGGGAAGGTCAGCACCAGGGCAATACCGATGAACGCCCAGGCAGCAAGAAACTTGCCGACCACCGCCTGCCACATCGTCACCGGCAGGGTCAGCAACAGCTCGATCGTGCCGCTCTTGCGTTCCTCGGACCACAGACGCATGCCCACCGCCGGCACCAGGAACAGATACAGCCAGGGATGGAAATTGAAGAACGGCAACAGATCGGCCTGACCGCGCTCATAGAAATTACCGATGTAGAAAGTAAACGTACCCGCGAGCAACAGGAAGATCACGATGAAGACATACGCCACCGGCGTGGCAAAGTAGCTGGCCAGTTCGCGCTTGAATACGGTGCGTATCGGACTCATGCGTGTGCCTCCGTTGCTTCGCCTTGCGTGATCGTGCGAAATACTTCATCCATACGCCCGCTCTCCAGTTGCAATTCGCTCACTTGTATACCCTGTGCCTTGAGCAGATCGCTGATGGGGGCGAAGATCTGCTTGCCTGGTTTTGGAAATGCCGTGATGCGGCGATCCTGCGGATCGATCTCGACCGCGGCGACGTCGGCCACGCGCGATAATGCTTCTTTCGCTGCGGCGACATTCTGCGTGGTCAGCGATACTGCCTGGTGATAGCGCGAACGTGCTTCGAGTTCGGCCGGCGTGGCGTCGGCAAGGATTTTCCCGTTGGCGATGATGATCGCGCGGCTGCATACGGCGTGGACTTCCTCGAGGATATGCGTGGACACGACAATGGTCTTGTCCTTGGCCATCGCATTGATCAGCGTGCGCACCTCGTGCTTCTGGTTCGGATCGAGGCCGTCGGTCGGTTCGTCGAGAATGAGTACGGCCGGATCGTGAACGATGGCCTGCGCCAGACCGACACGGCGCTTGAAACCCTTGGACAGGGTTTCGATCGGCTGCTCGAGCACTCCATTCAGATGCAGGCGCTCGATCACGTCGTCAATGCGCTGCGTGCGCCGCGCGCCGCGCAGGCCGCGCAGATCGGCGACGAAGCCGAGAAATTGCCGCGGCGTCATTTCACCGTAGCTCGGCGCGCCTTCCGGCAGATAGCCGACCACGCGCTTGGCCGCCAGCGCATCGTCGACCACGTCGTGGCCGCAGACCGTCGCACTGCCCGATGTCGGCGCAAGAAAGCCGGCGATCATTTTCATCGTGGTCGATTTGCCGGCGCCGTTGGGGCCGAGAAAGCCGAGCACACGCCCGGGTTCGAGCTTGAAGGAGATGCCATCGACGGCTGTGAGCTCGCCGTAGCGCTTGGTCAGTTGCCGGGTTTCGATCATCGTCAGTTCACCGCTGCAGTTTCAATTGTTCGTTCCGTCGCACATGGCGACGCCCTCGGGCACGCGAATTCCCATGGCGCTGGGCCGGAAAAATCGCAGGTGCCGCGCAAAATACCGCAAAGTTGCGGAAAAGTTCCCGAAGGATACGCGATCGGAGCGTGCGCTGACGAGATCCCGCTCGTCAGCAGCGTGGAAAGAACCTACGATACTTTCGGCTGGCGCACCAGTAGCGCAGTGGCTCTCAGCAGCGGAACTGGTCATCCAGCCTTCTTGCGCGACAATATGCAAAATGGCGGGATACGCCTCTGTGCGGCTGGTCACGCCCTACGTGCTACGTGCTGCTCACGCTGGAGGTAAATGATGAAGTTCCTCATGTTGGCAATCGTGTGCATTGTTGGCAATCGTGTGCATTGCGACTGTCGGACCAGTTATTGCGGCCGAACAAGAAACCAGTTCTATAGACATCAATTCTGTAATCGCGTTGGACGCGAGGCGCGATGCTTTCGCCATGCTGCAGATATTGGAGAAGCTGAAGAATAACGACTTGAAGTCCGTCTGCGACATTGCAGAAATTCATCTAAAGACCGCGCGAAGAATCGTTGGGATTGATGGAATTTCTGTGAGCAAGGAGACAGACAAAGAGAAAAATGCTCGCGTCGCCGAACAGATAGATAAATATTTCGCAAGCGGCACGTGCGGCCAACAAAAGTGAAGTCTGTATAGGTTGGAAGTGCTTACGATCCCCGGGACAGTCCATGCCGGGCGCCTCCGCAGCAAGCCAACGACACACTGCGAATTTTCTGCTTGGACAAATTATGGCGTTTGTCCGCACTCCCCATCGGCGATATGCTGCGTCGCACTAAAACAGCTGCGCCCCGATCGCCATGACTCCCAGCCATCCGCAACATCCGGATCGACCCAGTGTCGTCACCGCCGGCACGACCGACGCACTGCCGGTGGCGCCGTCGCTGAGCGATACGCCCGCGGTCGCGAAGGTCCCGCGCAAATCGACCCTGGTCGACCGGCGCGTCGTCCTGATTACCGCCAGTCGCCATCGTTCTCGCCTGCGCTGCGGCCTTGATTGCGCAACTGCTGACGGCCTTGATCGGCGTGGTCACCAATATCAGTTTCTATGGCCGCTGGTCGACCGCATTTTCGTCACCCGCTGAAAACCATCTTGGCCTGTGGGTCATCGTGATTCCGGCCATCGGTGGCCTGATCGTCGGCGCGATGGCGCGCTGGGGATCGGCAGCAATCCGCGGTCACGGCATTCCCGAAGCGATGGAACAGGTACTGCTGAATCAGAGCAAGATCGCACCACGCATTACCTTCCTGAAACCGGTGTCCTCGGCGATTGCCATCGGCACCGGCGGCCCGTTCGGCGCGGAAGGCCCGATCATCGCCACCGGCGGTGCGCTCGGTTCTCTGATCGGCCAGTTGCTGCACGTGACCGCAATCGAGCGCAAGACCCTGCTCGCCGCCGGCGCCGCCGCTGGCATGGCTGCGGTATTCGGTTCGCCCGTGTCGGCCGTTATTCTGGCCGTGGAGTTGCTGCTGTTCGAATTGCGCCCGCGCTCGCTGATTCCGGTGGCCATGGCCAGCGCCACGGCAACGGCGATCCGCTATTCGATGGTCGGAACGCAGGCGGTTTTCGCCATGCCTGCGGTGGCCACCCCGAGTGGCGGTGCGTTGGCGTTCTATATTGCCCTGGGCGCCCTGCTCGGCCTGATCAGTGTCGGCGTGACCAAACTGGTGTATGCGATCGAAGACGGTTTCGACCATCTGCCGATCCACTGGATGTGGTGGCCGGCGATCGGTGGCCTGGCAGTCGGTGTGGTCGGCTACTTCGCGCCGCTAACGCTCGGCGTGGGTTATACCAACATCGAACGGATCGTGTCCGGCGACTTCACCGTCAGCGCCCTGATGATCCTGTGCGTGATGAAGTTCGCGTCGTGGTCGATCGCGCTCGGCAGCGGCACCTCCGGCGGCACCCTGGCTCCGCTATTCACCATTGGTGGCGCCTTCGGTGGCATCACCGGTTATGCGGCATTGTCGCTTTTTCCACATTTTGGTGTCGACCCGCGCATTGCCGGACTGGTCGGTATGGCGGCGATGTTCGCGGGCGCTTCGCGCGCGCTGCTCACTTCGGTCGTGTTCGCGTTCGAGACCACGCTGCAACCGGCCGGCATCCTGCCACTGCTTGGTGGTTGCGTGGCGGCGTATCTGATTTCCTGCCTGACCATGCGCGAAACGATCATGACCACCAAGATCGCGCGCCGCGGCGTGCGCGTTCCGACCGAATACGCCGCGGACTTATCTGGATCAGGTGCTGGTGCGCGACAGCACTTCGCGCAATGTCGTCACCCTGAAGACGTCCGACGAACTCGGCGAAATCCGGCGCTGGCTCGGCAGTGGCGATCCGAAGGCGCAGTTTCTCGGATACCCGGTACTCGACGATGCCGGACGTCCGCGCGGCATCATCACCCGGCGCGAGTTGCTCGATGCCAGCCTGCCCGAACTGAAGCACATCGGCGATCTGCTGACCCGCGCACCGGTGGTGGTCTACGAGGATCACTCGCTGCGCGAGGCCGCCGATCACATGGTCGAGGAAAAAGTTGGCAGCGTGATCGTGGTCGCCCGTGATGAACCGCAACGCCTGGTCGGCGTGCTGACGCGCGGCGATCTGGTTACCGCCCATTCGCGGCGCCTGCACGAAAACCACGACGTCAACCGCCAGATCCGCATCCGTCAGGAAATCCGCAAGCGGCTGAAGAAAAAACCCACGCCCGACGCCAAGATCTGAAGCCTTGCCGCCCTTCTGCTGCCCGGTTTCCGCCGCGAATATGCCCCCTGAGTCACTCACACTTTGCGTAATGCAGTGTGATCAATCCTTGCCCGTGCCCGATTAGTGGCCGAAAATGTCGGTCTGACTCTGGAAACCTATTCAATGATCGATACCCAGCGCTATCCGCGCCTCGCAAAAATCGATTCGCCTGCCGACCTGCGCAAATTCGACGAAAACGAACTGCCGCAGATCGCAAGCGAGTTGCGCGAGTACCTGATCGAATCGGTCGCTTCCGCCGGCGGTCATTTCGGCGCCGGCCTGGGCGTGATCGAATTGACCGTGGCCCTGCATTACCTTTACGACACGCCGGCCGACCGGTTGGTCTGGGATGTCGGTCACCAGTGCTACCCGCACAAGATCCTCACTGGCCGCCGCGATCGCATTTCCACGATCAAGCAGAAGGATGGCCTCGCACCTTTTCCCAAACGCGAGGAAAGCGAGTTCGATACCTTCGGCGTCGGCCATTCGTCCACATCGATTTCCGCCGCGCTCGGCATGGCGCTTGCGGCACAACGCAAAGGGGACGCACGCAAGATCGTCGCGGTGATCGGCGACGGCGGTCTGACCGGCGGCATGGCATACGAAGCGCTGCATCACGGTGGCGATCTCGATCCGGATCTGCTGGTGATCCTCAACGACAACCAGATGTCGATCAGCGAGAACGTCGGCGCCCTGCCGAAGATGCTCGCGCGCCTGATGACCAGCCGCACGCTCAACGCCATGCGCGAAGGCGCCAAACGCCGTTTGCGCCGCGACGGGTTCCTTTGGCGCTTCCTCAAACGCTGGGAAGAACACGCCAAGGGCATGTTCGTGCCTAGTACGCTGTTCGAGGAATTCGGCTTTCACTACTTCGGTCCGATCGATGGCCATGACCTACCGATGCTGGTGAAGTCGTTGCGCACGCTTGAAGGATCTCAAGGGACCGCAACTGCTGCACATCATCACCACCAAGGGCAAAGGTTACGCGCCGGCGGAAAACGCGCAGATCGAATATCATGCCGTCGGCCCGTTCGATCCGGTCAAGGGCGTGGCGAAGAAAGCGGCGGGCAAGCAGACCTATACCGACGTATTCGGCGACTGGCTCTGCGACATGGCCGCTACCGATGCACGCCTGTACGGGATCACGCCGGCGATGCGCGAAGGTTCCGGCCTCGTTCGATTCTCGAAGGAACACCCGCAGCAGTATTTCGACGTCGGCATCGCCGAACAGCACGCGGTGACGCTCGCCGCCGGAATGGCCTGCGAAGGCGCAAAGCCCGTCGTCGCGATCTATTCCACATTTCTACAACGCGGTTACGACCAGTTGATTCACGACGTGGCGATCCAGAATCTCGACGTCACTTTCGCGATCGATCGCGGTGGCGTGGTCGGTCCGGACGGCGCCACGCATGCCGGCAGCTTCGATCTGAGCTATCTGCGCTGTATTCCGAACCTGCTGGTGATGGCGCCTGCCGACGAAAACGAATGCCGGAAACTGCTGACCACCGGCTTCCTTCACAGCGGTCCCGCGGCGGTGCGCTACCCGCGCGGCACTGGCCCGGGCGCGAAGATCGAATCGGAATTGAAGCCATTGCCGATCGGCAAGGCGGAACTGCGGCGGCGCGGATCGAATCTCGCCATTCTCGCTTTCGGCAGCCCTCTCGCCGCCGCATTGGAAGTCGGCGACGAACTCGGCGCAACCGTCGTCAACATGCGTTTCGTCAAACCGCTGGACCAGGCGCTGATCCTCGATCTCGCGCGCACGCATACCGCACTCGTCACCATCGAAGACAACGCAGTCGCTGGCGGCGCCGGTAGTGCGGTCGCGGAATTGCTGGCCGCGCAAAATATGCAAACGTCGCTATTGCAGATCGGCCTGCCTGATGAGTTTCTCGAACACGCCAGCCGCGAACAGTTGCTCGCCGAGGCTGGCATCGATGCAGCCGGCCTGCGCGCCGCGATCCTCAAACGCTGGCCGCAGTTTGCGGCGCGACCGGTTGAGGAAGTGCGCAGCGCAGTTTGACAGCAGACCAGCTTGACAGCAGATCGTACGCGATCAGCCGCCTGAACCGGCAGCCGGCGCATGCTGATCCGCGGGCGCACGATCGGGACGACAACTCAGCGTTGGAGTACCGTTCGAGGCACTGTTCGAGCCGTGACGCCCAGGCCGCGTACCGCATTTGCCCGTGACCGTATTACCGCGGCGACCGGCGAAACTGCACGCGTCGTCTGCCGCCTTGTTCGTGCAAGCGGCAATCGCCTCCTCATGCCGATGACCACTGGCGGCTGGTGGCGTGGTGGGCGGAGTCGATTGATCGGATGACGAGGATTGGGCGAAGGCAGTGACACCAAACAACAGCAGGCCCGCAAGCGCGGCCGCGTGCGGAATCAAGGTGAAATACGTATTCGATTTCATGGCAGGCTCCTGGATGTGGACAGCACAGCTACGATCTCACATTCACGTGTAAAAATGCGTGAGGAATTGTGGGGAATCCGTGAATTCTCTGTGTCGTCATTGTCTTGAGCAAGCAGCCATTGTCGCCCGCTCGCGTCCTTCCAGATCGCGTGCCGTAACCACGTCCGCAAATCCACTTTTCTCCAGCAATTCGCGCACAGCCGCGCCTTGATCGTAGCCATGCTCGAGCAATAGCCAACCTCCCGGCTTCAGATGTGCGGACGCAGCACGCACGATGGCGCGTATCGCATCCAGTCCATCGGCACCGGATGCCAGTGCCGCAGGTGGCTCGAAACGCAGATCGCCGCGTGACAGGTGCACGTCGGCTGCAGCGATGTACGGCGGATTGCTGACGATCAGATTGAACTTCCGCACACCGAGCGCCGCGCACCAATCGCCTTGCGCAAATTCGACGTTACGGATGCCGAGCCGCTCGGCATTGCCGCGCGCAACTGCCAACGCGGCGGCACTGGCATCGGTTGCCAGCACATGAGCACGCGGGCATTCGTGCGCCAACGCCAACGCAATGGCGCCGGAACCCGTACCCAAATCCGAAATATCCACATCCGCAGCTTGTGGAATTTTCTGCAAGGCCAGCTCGACCAGCAACTCGGTTTCCGGACGCGGGATCAACACATCCGTCGTCACCGCAAGATCGAGCGACCAGAATTCGCGGCAGCCGATGATGTAGGCCAGCGGCTCGCCGTCCGCGCGGCGCATAAGCAAGGAATGAAAACGCAGCGCGTCGGTGGCAGCCAGTGCATCGTCCGCATGCGCGTACAGCCATGCGCGATCGCGCCCGAGCGCGTGGCCCAGCAGCAGCTCGACTTCGCGCGCCGACTCGTCGCCGTCCAGGCTGTCTGCCGCGGCGGCGAGCAGGCCGCGCGCCGTGATCCCGCTTGCGCTCACCATGGTCGTCAACCCGTCAGCAGCCGCCAGCCCTGCTCCGCGCAGGCAAGCACGAAACCAGTGAGGAAGAAAATATAGCTCCAGCGCAGGTAACGATACTTGTAATGCGCCAGATAGACGCCGAGCGAGTAGATATCGGCAGCCCAAGTCGCATAGGGCGAACCGTCGCGCGCCAGCGCACGACTGATTTCCTCAAGATAGCGTTCGCGCGACAATTCACCGAAGTGACCGAAGAACAACAGATTGAAATTTGGCGGCAACTGTCCATCGCGCAGCTTCGGCGGACGATATTTTGGCAACACGGCCAGAATCGCCAGCAACAACGCGAGCAAGGTGAATGCGCCCAGCGTGAGTACCGAAGTGCGCAATTCCGGTTCATTCATGCGTCCGAACGTCAGCGTAAGCACGATGGAAGATACGGTAATGATGATATTGGCCTTGGTATCGGCCATGCTCGACAAAGCGACATGATGCTGTTGCGCGGTGCGCAGCAGGTTGTCGGTGGTGCCGCGCTCCGGAATGTCGGCGAATAGCGCGCTGCTGCGTTGAGGTGCCGGGTGATCCATGGACGCTCGCCGCGTGGCAGAATAGCCGTGATGATAGGAAGTGTGACCCCGCTTGGCAATCCGCGCAATGCTGCGATCGCACTGCTGTGCGCCGCTTGCCTGTTTGCGCTGGTCGGCTGCGCCGACATGTTTTTTGCCGCGATCGACTCAGCCACGGATACGCACAATGTGATCGAACGGCACGGCATCGTGTTCGATGCTGGTCATGCGTTGTCGCTGGATGCCTACATGCCGAAGAATGCCGCCAACGCGCCGATCGTGGTGTTTTTCTACGGCGGCAGCTGGGAGGACGGCAAGCGCCGCTGGTACCGCTATGTCGGCGACGCGCTCGCCAGCCATGGCGTGGTGACGTTCATCCCGGATTATCGCAAGTTTCCCGACGTACACTTTCCTGCCTTCATGCACGACGGCGCCAACGCGGTGGCTTGGGCGCATGCGCACGCCACCGAGTTTGGTGGCGATCCCCGGCGTCTGTTCGTGATGGGTCATTCCTCTGGCGGCCAGATTGCTGCCCTGCTTGCCGCCGACAAACGCTATCTCAATGCCGTCGGCATGCAGCCGCGCGATCTGGCAGGAATGATCGGCGTGGCCGGCGCCTACGCATTTTTACCCTTCGTGGACGACGAACCGGAAATCTTCGGCAACACTGCAAAAGGCCGCTACGACTCGCAACCAGTCAATTTTGTCGACGGCGACGAACCACCGATGCTGCTTTTGCAAGGTACCGACGACGACGACGTCCCGCCGAGCAATGCCGAGGCGATGGCCGAGCGCGTGCAGGCAATGGGCGGGATCGCCGTTCTGAAGCTGTATCCGGACGTGGGCCACAGTGCGATCATGCTCGCTTTCGCGCGCGGTCATCACGGCCGCGCGCCTTCGCTCGCCGATACCCTCACCTTCATCGCCAATCCAACAGCGAAGACGGTCATCCAATCCGTTCCCGCCCAATCCTCCCATTGATCCGGCTGGGTAATCGTTAGCGTGCCGGTTGTGCCTCGACCCAGGTCGCCAGCGATTTTTCGCCTACATGTTCGCGCAGCGAATTGCATTGGTTGATGGTTTCCAGCGTTTGCGCCAGGATGCGCGCGCCACCCGCCAGATCCTTGATGCGCGGCTCGAAAAAACTCCGCAGTTCATCGGCCTGCGCGACGGAACAACGGCCAGCCATCGGCATTGCTGGAAGATGGCCGCGCGCCAGCGGCGAGATGCGTGCCTTGAGCGCTTCGTAGTTTGCCTGGAACCAGGTCCAGAACGCAGCACGGTTTTCCGGCTCGGCAGTGTTGGCGCCGTAAAGCCGTGACATCTCTCCGAGCTGTACCGCCGGCGTGAGCGCGTAATTGCGCGCGCGTTCGCCGAGCGCGGCATCGCGCGTTGCGCCCAGCGCTGCGAGCAATTCGTAACGCTGTGCGGTTTGATGATTATGGCCAAGTTCGCCGAGCACCGGGTCGAATGCCGGTGTGCCAGCTTCCTGCACAGTGACCATCAACGTGGTTTGCAGCAGGTCCGGATCAGCGCGCGCCAGGTCGACCTTGCCCCCGCTATCCAGACCCAGCGCTACACGTCCCTGCGCGTAGAGTGCCTTGCGCACTTCGGCATCGCGCACGGTCAGTGCGAGGAATTGCGCCAGACGTACACGCAGGTTCGTCGCCGAACCATCTTCGCCCACGCGCCGCTGTAGACCCAGCGCCTTCAAGCGCGGTCCGTACAGTGCAATCGCGTACGCATCGAGCGCCGGCCGCGTCGCGTCGGTTGCAAGATGTTCCCGGATCCACTCGAAATCGTGCAGCAGCGCTGTCGCCACCTGTGGCATGTCCGACGAGGCCAGTACCGGCATTGCTGCAAGCACCGTGGCGGGCGACGTGTCGCCGCGATGGAAACTGCTGGAGACGGCATCGGCGTAGATCATCTGCTCGTCGGCGGTGAGCGTGCCGATGCGCTTGCTGAGCGCAGCAAAATCGGCATCGACCATGCTAAAGCGGTAATAACCCGCCGCATCGGCATTGGGCAGATACCAATCGGCACAGCCGCTATCCACAGGAAAGGTCTGCTGCGGTTTGTCCAAAAGGAAACATTGTGTACTGGACTTGTCCGCATCACCAAAACGCACGCAGACCGGGATATTCCAATGTGGCGCATCTTTGCCGAGCACGCCGAAGGGCAGATAACGCGACTGGCTCAATCCCAGCGTCACCTGGTCTTTGTTGCAGGTGAGTGTGGTGTGCACGAGCGGAAGGCCTGGCTGGTCCAGAAAGCTGCGCATCGCGGCCGCGAGCGTTTCGCCCTTGCCGCTGACTTCGGCGATGGTCGCGACCAGGTCGTCGGAATTGCCGCTGCCGTAAGCGTGCCGGGCCAGATATTCCCGCATCGCCTTGCGATAGGTGTCCCCGCCCAGCCATTCCTCGAACATGCGCAGCACCGCCGCACCTTTCTGGTAGGTGATGCCGTCGAAGGCATTTTCTATGTCGCCTTGTTCCACGATCGGCTGGCGAATCTGGCGCGCGGACAACAGACTGTCGCTGCGCATTGCGCCAAGCGTGCCTTCAAGGCGTCCGAGATCGCCGTGATACTCGGGTTTCAGCGCAACTGTGGCGTTGCCCTGTGCCCAAGTGGCGAACGCCTCGTTGAGCCAGATGTCGTCCCACCACGGCACGGTGACCAGATCGCCGAACCATTGATGCGCGATCTCGTGCGCGGTGACGTCGAAACTGGTGCGATACAGATCGGCGGGCGATTGCGCATTCAGGCGCAGCAGGGCGTCACGGAACACGATCAGGCCGGCGTTTTCCATCGCACCGGCACCGAAATCCGGCGCACCCAGCAAATCCAGTTTGTCGAAGGGATACGGCTGATTTGTATACTCTTCATAGAACTTTACGATCGCCGGCGTCTGCTCCAGAATCCAGTGCAGTTGCGACCCGGTACCGCGCGGACCGATCGCACGCAGCGGCACCGGATCCTTGCGCACCGCGTTTGCCGGAATCGGCGGCGCATCGACTACATCCCAGGGTCCGACGGCGAACGCAACGAGATACGTCGGCAGCGGTTTCGTCGTCGCATAAACGACGGTTTTCCAGTTGCCGTCGGTCGAGGTTCCCTCACGTTTCGGCAGCGTATTGGCGACAGCGACTTCGTCTTTCGGCACGGTCAGGGTGATGTTGAATGGCGTCTTGAACCGCGGCTCGTCGAATCCCGGAAACGCATTGCGCGCGCTGATCGCTTCCATCTGGGTAACGGCATAGGCATCATCGCCCACCTTGACCTTGTACAGGCCCTCGAGTTTGGCGTTGAACGGCGCGTCATAGTCGAAGGTCAGTACGATGTCCTGCGCCAGCAGCGTATCGTCGAACGTAATTTTGACGACACCTTCCTGCTGCGGCGCATAGGTCGCTTTGTGTATTTTTCCCGTCGCATCGATCAGCCCGACCTTGTGCACATCAAGATCTTGTCCGTGCAGCCACAAATGGTCGGCAGCCTTGGCCAGTTTTACCCGGATGCCGACGTGGCCGCTGAAGCGCTCCTCGCGTGGATCGATCTTGAGTTTAAGCGTATACGCCAACGGCGTCGCATCGGTGGGAAGCTTGCCGGTGGGCACCGCTTCATCCGCGCCGGCAACTTGCGCCGTCGACAATGCCATCAGAACGAAACAGCAAAACATCGCAACACTGCGCATGGAACCGCCTCCCGAAAGCAAGGCGGCCAGCTAAACACAGGCGGCCAATCGCAACAAGGGGCATTCGTCCCCCGTCGTGGTCTGCCGCGAACGGCAGATCCGATCAGGCGGCAGCCTGCGCCAATTCCATGGTTTCGGCAGCTCGCGTCTGTTCCAGCGTCACCGCGACTGCATGCACGACGGATGCAATGCGTGCCGCACTCTGTACTGCCTGGGCGGAAAGGTTGTGCTTGCGCAAAGTCTTCTCGTGCGAATCCATGCACATGCCGCAACCGTTGATCGCGGACACGGCCAGCGAGCACAGCTCGAAATCCACTTTTTCGCATCCGGGATTGGCCATCGCGTTCATGCGCAAGCCTGCGCGCAGAGTCTGGTATTCCGGATCGCTTACCAGATGAGTGAAACGGTAATACACATTGTTCATCGCCATGACCGCTGCCGCCGCACGCGCACCGGCGAGCTCCTGCGCACTGGCAATCTTCGCCGCTTCGGCGGCAAGCACAGCAGTCAGCGGTGCATATCGCGAAGCTATCGCACTGGCCAGTGCGATCAGGCCGATCTGTTTTGTCGAGAGTCCCGGCGCGCCGGTCTCGCTCAGCACCGAATCCAGATTCAGGCGCAGATCCTTGGCGTAGTCGGGAATGGATGTTTTCAGTTCGGAAAGTGACATTGTATATTTCTCCAGGTTGTCATCCCGGCATGGGTTGCCGGGATCCAGGTTGCAGGATGTGATCCTGCAGTTTGCTAGGCGTTGCCGTCCTTGGCATCTGGATTCCGGCACTCCTTGCGGAACGACGAGCTACGTTGATTGTCGTCGCAATTCGATCACGCTGCTTTCAGTGTCTGCTCGCCTTGCGTCCAATTGCATGGGCACAACTCATCGGTCTGCAACGCATCAAGCACGCGCAGCACTTCCTGCGGATTGCGGCCGACGCTGCCGTCGGTGACGTAGACGAAACGAATGACGCCTTCCGGATCGACCAGGAAGGTCGCGCGTTTGGCTACACCTTCCTCAGCATCGAGAATGCCGAGCGCGCTCGACAAGCGCTTGGCGGTATCTGCAAGCATCGGGAACGGCAGGTGCTTGAGATCCTTGTGATCCTTGCGCCAGGCCAGATGCACGAATTCGCTGTCGGTGCTCGCGGCGAGCACCTGGCAATCGCGATCCGCGAACTGCTTGTTCAGATCGCCGAAACCCTTGATCTCGGTCGGGCAGACGAAGGTGAAGTCCTTCGGATAGAAGAACACGAGCAGCCACTTGCCCTTGTAGGTCTCGTTGGTGATCGGCGCGAACGCCTTCTCTACGCTCTCAGTCGATACGGTGGCCTTGAGGTTGAACTGCGGAAACTTGTCGCCAATGGTCAGCATGGGAATACTCCTGTTGAAGTGGAAAGTCGGTGCCTGCTCCAAGTGATGATCGAATCAGGCCGCGATGTGCATGATATGGGGCCTCAATCGCATCATTCCAATTGATTGATAACATACTTTCGATAGATAATAGCAATCGATATTTTCCCACCTTGCTGGATATCAGCCATGAACCTGCGCGATCTGCGTTACTTCGTCGCCCTCGCCGAACACAAGCACTTCGGCCGCGCCGCGCAGGCGAGCTTTGTCAGCCAGCCAACCCTGTCAACCCAGATCAAGAAGCTCGAGGACGAACTCGGCGTCGCCCTGGTCGAGCGCACGCCGCGCAAGGTGCTGCTCACCGAGGCCGGCAAGGAAATCCTGCTGCGCGCGCGCGAGGTGCTGACCGAAGTCGATCAGATCAAGGCGATCGCGCGGCGCACGATCGATCCGGAATCCGGCACTTTGCGTCTGGGCATTTTTCCGACACTGGGGCCGTATCTGCTGCCGCATGTCGTGCCGCAGATTCGCTCCCGCTTTCCGCGCCTGGAACTGCTGCTGGTCGAGGAAAAGACCGAGCTCCTGCTCAAGCAATTGCGCGAAGGCCGGCTCGATGCGGTCGTGCTCGCCCTGCCGATTCACGACGATCAGTTGCACGCGGAATTTCTGTTCGACGAGCCCTTCCTCCTCGCCGTACCCGAACATCACGAACTGAGTAAGCGCAAGACGCTCAAGCTCGCCGATTTATCCGACCAGAGTTTATTGCTGCTCGATGATGGACACTGCCTGCGCGATCAGGCACTCGAAGTCTGTGCGCTGTCCGGCGCAAGCGAGAAATCCGGCTTCCGCGCGACCAGCCTGGAAACCCTGCGCCAGATGGTTGCCGCGAATGTCGGCATCACCTTGCTGCCCGCGCTCGCGGTAAAGCCGCCAGTGGCGCGCTCGGAGAGCATTCACTTGATGCAGTTCCGCGGCGACCCGCCGAGCCGTCACATCGCCATGCTCTGGCGCAAGAGCTCAGCGCTCGCGCCGTTTTTGAAAAAACTTTCGCATGTATTTCGCGAACTGCCGCATGCCCTGCTCGATCCGCATATGCCAGCGGTGTCGCAAGGCGCAGCGCGGCGAGTCGCGCGCTGATCGAGACGCTTAGCCTAGCCGTCTATGTGCCTGATTGCTATCGAGCGACGACACGTGGGGTTCAATGTGAAAACTGAAGCTGCTCGTCGCCAGGGTAACTGATGCCGGGTTTCTAGAGGAACGTTGTGCTCACGACAAGCTCGCTTGGCTACAGGTGATATTGTGGAACCGGCAGGCTCAACAGTGATCGCAAAGAACAACGGCACGCTCCATGCCTCATCGACCGATTCCAGAGCCACGACTGACGACTTCACGCTCAGGGATGGGGATTGGCAATGCGAACGCTGAAGATCTTCGAAGTCGGCATGTCTGCGTTCGGTGTGCCCGCATTGGTCGCGCGCCAAGCGAATGCGGGGCGACACTTGTCCAGGCTTGCCTTCCTCGTCCGACCACGATGCATCAACGTCCTGACGATCGATGATCGGCAGACGTTCCCGGCTGCCATCGCGATAGTCGAGCTCGACCATCGCATACGGACGTTTTTTTCCACTTGAATATTCGAAAATCCGGCGAACAGCAGATTCAGGGCGGCAAATCGATCGATGCCGGGGCGGATTCTTCGTATGTCGAGCGGTGGCAGCCGATCTGGGTCGACTACCGACGCGAAACCCTTCATCGACAGTGTGACGATGCCGCGAACGTCATAGTCGACACCGAAAAAGCGGTGCACACCGGGTGCAAGTTCGCGGTAGGTCGAGAACTGAACAGAATGCACCCAGGACAGCGGCTCGTTGTAGAAGGCAGTCAGATCGACAAGGTTCGCCGGTAGGTTGGGTTGGCGCTGCGGGATTTGATCCTGTGGAAATCCGCCAATCCAGATCGGAGGTCTCGAATCATCGGTGCAAAGGGCCTGGCAATCGGACTCAGGCAATTGAACAGCCAAACCGTTCTTGACCACCGTCTGATCGGGATTCAGCAGGGCGGCTTCGCGCGCGATTTGTTCCGCCGGTCGCGTGTCGGGCCCGATGTCCCAATACAGCCATTCACCGACGCGCGTACGGCCGATCAGGCCACTGCCGTCGCGCGTGATCGCGAGCTGGTTCAGATGTTCGACTGATTGCATAAAAGCAGGTACTACTGTCGGCAATGGTGGCGTCAGCCATTGCCGGTTGGACGTCGCGGTCAGCGCAGCCACATGCATGCCCCCGGCACGCGCAAACATCGACGCGTCGGAGGCAGGCGTAAGCGGGATAGCCGTAACGCTGCACCAGTTCGCTAAGCGCCATTTGCGCATCTGGCGAAGTCTCCGTCTGTCGCATCACCAGCGACCAGCGCGTGTTGGCGAAGTGACTGGCGGGTTGGCTGTGCTGTGGCATCATTGCTCGCTCCCTGTGCTGCGGTCGATGGTTTAATTTCGGGAATTGGCGGAAGAAATTACCGGCGTGGATGTTGCGCCATTCGCCGGTTCCAGAGTGAGCGCGAGGAAGAACAATTCCGAAATCGAGCACGACCAAGCGTGCATGGCCGCCGCGCTTGATGGCATTCTTGGCACGATACTGTCACAGCGGCGGTCGGCGCGCATGTGGGTTCGCTATCTCAGCGTTTGGCTGAGAGGCGTTTGTCGAGGTCACTCGCTATGGGCTTCGCGACGGTGGGCAATGCCGCATGAACTTGGGCGGCCAGCGCCGTCGCCTCGGCATCGCGGCCGAGCGCGCGCAACGCTTCCACGCGAACAACGTCAGTTTCGAGGACGCGCGGATCGTCGGCGGCACTCTGCGGGCCGCGCGCGGCGCGCGCTTCGCGCGCGAGCGATTCGGTCTGGGTCGCATCGCCGGAGGCAAGTAGAACCCGCGCCTCCACGAATAGCGGAAAGCTGAGCCATGGGCTGCCGGCAGGCACGAGGCTCCGCATGGTTGCGAGCGCGTTGGCTGCATGCGGCTTCGACGAAGTCGGATCGCCGCTTTCGAGTTGCGCCATCGCCAGTTCCGCCTCGATCGATGCGCGGATTGCAGACGGCTTGGCCGGCATCTTTGTAAATGTGGATTGCAGTATGGCCTTGGCATCGTCGTAACGGTGCGCCATGCGCAGCATATCGCCGAATGCTCCTTGCGCCTGGTCGAGCCAAATCGATGCAGGTGTGAGCGCAATCTGACGCCGATAGGCACTCTCGGCTTCGACAAAGTCCCCTTGCCACTGCAAAGCCGCGGCGAGCAGGCCCGTCGGCACTGCGCTGATTTCCCCATAGTCTTCGCCGTTGTGGAGTCGGCGCCAAGCGGCGATGGCTTGGCGCGCAAAATCTTCAGCCTTCGCGAAGTTCCCGAGGGAGAGGTAGTCCGCGGAAATCGCAGAATAGGCGTATCCGAGTTGTTCGGGACGTTCAGCAGTATTTTTCTGCATCCACCCGCAGCGCATCGAGATGGATCTTCAGCGCGTCGGCATAACGCCCTGCGGCCCGCAAGTCGCCGGCAAGATTCGAGCGACGTGCAATCGTATCGGGATGCTCTGGCCCATACAGTTGCTGTGCGAGTGACGCCGCCTCGCCAGCTGCCTGTAGCGCTTCGGCGGTATGGCTGGAATCCATCAGCGCGCGCGCTTGGTAGTCGAGCGCAGAAATGACTTTGCTGTTTATGCGGCCATATCGCCGCGTCGCGGCATCCGCGGCATCGCGCGTCAGTACGATCGACTCGTCGGGCCGGGACAGTTCGCGCAGGATGCCGCCAAGCAGGATCAGGTCGTTGATGGCGTTATCGCTGTCGTTTCCGAAATGTGTACGATCGTCGGCCAAGGCCTCGCGTAGCAAGGTTTCTGCGTCGTGCGTATTGCCCAAGTCGAACAATGTTTCGGCGTCGAGGTAGCGTGCTTCGGAAGCGTCCGTGGCATCGCCTATGCGTTCGGCGAGCGCGAGTGCCTCGCGCGCATGTGCATTGGCGTCGGTGAACTTGTGTCGAGTCTTCTCGGCGAGCGCGAATGCGTTCAAGGTGCGCGCCCTGACATCGTCCGGCACGCCGGGCAAGCGGAACACGCGGCCCGCGCGGGCGAGCATCGTGTCGGCGTGGGCGTAATCGCCGACGAGCCAGTAAAGCGTGCCGATGGTACTGGCGAGATCGGCCTGGATCGCCGGGTCTTGCGCGGTCGGCGCATCAAGCTCTCGCGCGCCATAATCGAGCAGTTGCCGCGCCGTGACCGGCTGTCCCTTGTTCTCGTCCGGATTGGCTTTCTTGAGTACGCCGACGAGAAATTCGCGCACGCGGTCGGCGCGTTGCGCATTTGCCTCGGCGCGTCGCCACTGTAGCGTCGTTGCGATCAGGCCTGCGCCAAGCGCAGCAACGAACAGCGCCGCGAATGCCGCGACGTAGGGTTGCCGCCGTGCCCATCGTGCCGTGCGTTGCATCGTGTTCAACGGTCGCGCCTTGACCGCGTAGCCGGCGAGGAATCGGCCGAGGTCGTCGGCGAGATCGCGGGCACTGGCGTAGCGTGCGCTTGTGTCGTGCGCCATGCACTTTTCGATGATCGCGGCGAGATCGCGCTGCAGGCCGGGTACGAGTTCGCACGGATCGCGTGCCGCTTCGTTGACGACCAGCTTGAGCGTGTTCTGCGGTGAATTGGCCAGGTACGGCGGCTCGCCGGTTACGAGTTCGTAGAGAATGGCGCCGAGCCCCCAGATATCGGTCGCCGGCGTGATCTTCTGCGCACCAGCGCTCGCCTGCTCCGGTGCCATATAGCTCGGCGTGCCGGATACCTCGTTGTTGTCGGCGGCAAGGCCTTGTTCCAGCCGCCGTGACAAGCCGAAGTCGGCGACATGTGGCACGCCGTTCTCGTCGATCAACACATTGGCCGGCTTGAGATCCAGGTGCAGCACACCAAGCCGGTGCGCATAGTCGAGCGCTTCGGCAATCGTACGCAGCAGTGTCGCCGCACGTTGTGCCGGAAGTTTTTTCTCGCGCTTGATCAGTGCAGCCAGACTCGGCCCATGAACCAGGCGCATGCTGAAGAAGTGCAGCTCTTCGATCTCGTCGACTTCGTAAATTGCGACGATATTCGGGTGCTGCATGCGCGCGGCGTTTTGCGCTTCGCGCTGGAAACGTTCGACGAACTCCTTTGACGCCCACGGTCCCGCAGACAGCAGCTTGACTGCGACTTCACGATCCAAGCTGCGCTGGCGTGCGCGGTACACCACACCCATGCCACCTTCACCAATCAGTTCCAGCAATTCATAGTCACCGAACCGGCGTTGTGCTGGATCCGATAGATCCAATTCCAGCGACTCCTTCGGCAATAGGGCCAGGTGACGTGCTTCACCATCGGGGATTTCCGCGCGATCAGCCTTGCCGAAGGCCAGATGCGCGATCATCGAGACGTCGAACTGCGGGGCGGCCGATTCTCCGTCCGGGAAATCGATGCGTCGGGTCGGATCAGTCCCTGCGTTCACGAATTCAGTTCTCCGAGCACAGCCAGCAGTGCGTCCTGCTCACGAGCCAGATCGTCCGCCGTAGTGACGGTGTCGGACAATTCCTCGGCGGCCATTTCGCGCAGCCGCTGACGCAGGCGTTTCAAGGCCAGAACCAGCGTAACTTGGCGGATGTGCAGGCGCGCGGCCATCGATTCGTATTGGCCGGCAGGTGGGTCGCGCGCAAGATATGGCTCCAGCGCCTTGTACATGTCAAGGTGACCGGTCTGCTCGGCTTCGCTGCACAACCGTGTAAGCGACCGCTGCAGGACAACCAGTGCAAAACTGCGCTGAAATGCCTGCTCTGGAGAGATCGCATCTAATTGATCGTGCTGGTAGCGCGCTTCGAGATCCTCTGGTATCGGAACGTACGGGACTGGCGCATCTTCTTCAATCACTTTGCTCCAATCCCTGCTGGCGAACGAGTGCAGGCGATCGAGCAAAAAAAGCCGGTAATGACCCACTGACGTCTGCTTCTGCATGAGACGGTCGTATTGCAGAAGGCGCTGCAGCACGCCACGAGTCAGGTCTTCAGCGACAGTCGGCTCATGACCGACGCGACGCATATAGGCATACACCGGATACAAGTAGCGTTGTGCCAGTTCACCGAGCGCATCGCGCGCGATCGGCGATTCTTCGCCTGCCAGATGCATGACCATCGACCAGCGCGTAGCGGGAAAACCGTTCTGCGATTGACTGATTTTGGAGTTCATGCTGGCCGACTCGTTGTTATTTGGACTTGCATACGGCGGCCGGCTCCGCCGATTACCGGCATGGGGCAAAATTTTCTGCACGCTGGCGGCAGCCTTACAGCACGGCAGTCAAGCAGTGACGCAGTTC
The DNA here is from genome assembly GCA_963804695.1 of uncultured Gammaproteobacteria bacterium. Taxonomy (GTDB): domain Bacteria; phylum Pseudomonadota; class Gammaproteobacteria; order Xanthomonadales; family Rhodanobacteraceae; genus Rudaea. The sequence continues at coordinate 248,122 of CAWDRH010000003.1, read as the reverse complement.
CTCGAGTTCCTGATTGAGGTCCGCATCGTCTGCCGCAGTTTCGGCCAGCTCCGCGCAGACGAGTTCGCGCAAGCGGTCGCGCAGGCGATGCACGGCGACGGCGAGCGTGTTGCGGCGCAGGTTCAATGTCTCGGCGACGCGCGCATAGTCGGAATCATCGGGCCGCTCGATGAGGAATTCGCGCAGGTGATTGAACAATACCGATTTGCCGGCAGCGCTCGCCTCATCGCGCAACCGGCACAATGCCGCCTGCACCACGGCCTGCGCCCATGCGTGTTCGAATACGCGTTCCGGTGTGTCCGGCTCAAGGTGACAGTGACTGTCAGCGCTATCGACCAGTGAATCGAGTGAGCGCAACTGGACGTGTCCGCCGCGCTTTATCGCGTGCGCGTAGTCAAACGCATCGTTGAGGAAATGCTTCAGCGCGGTCAGCAGGAACGCCCGGAAGCGGCCGCGAGCAGGATCAGCCTGGGTGTAATTGGCACGCTCGATAAACCGCGCGAAGAAGGTCTGCACAAGATCTTCCGCATCATCCACGGTGTAACCGCGTCCACGGACATAGGCAAGAACTGGTGCCCGATAGATCTGGCACAGCCCTTCCAGGGCCTGCCGTGATCGCGCAGGGTCAGCGCGCGCTGCAAGCACCAGACTCCAGCGAGTCGTCTGGAAACGGTTCACTTTGTCGCCCTTCCCCAAGGTGCCACTTTCATCTTGCCACAAAAGCCGAGGCGCCGTGCAGTAGCGCTGCGTTGCCGTGTCAGTCCGCCGATATCTCTCTTTCGCCACGACCCTGTAATTCTGAATTCCCGCTACCGTAGTTGAGTATCAAGCGAAGGGTCAAAGCCTTTCGTTGCACGCGCAATCGTCGACACACCGGTTCTTGATGAATCCGCCCCGATGAACTCGTTCTGATGGGTCCGGCAAATCGACAACTAGGTTGCCGTGGTCGCCCGTTCGAGAGTTTCGTATCGAGTGGCTCTCAAACGGGTCCATCCAAGCATCAGGAGAAAATCCATGAGTACTCGGTTAGCAGTAGCAGCAATAACAGCCGCGGTGGGTCTGATGGGGTCGGTTGTTTCCCTCCAGGCAAGCGCGTGCGCTTTTACTGATCTGAAGTCAGCTTCGGACAGTGCACAACAGAATGCCTACGTTCAATTTGCCGCGGGGATCAGTGCAGAGCAGCAGGATCAGGCGGAAAACGTTGGGCAATCGTCCGCAGCAAACTTCATTATTCAGCGAAGCTCGTATTTGCCAATCGTGGGGCTTTGGAAATTTGCGTTCACGGCGTCGGACGGCAGCTCGATTGATTGGGGATTCCAGACCTGGCATTCCGATGGAACGGAGATCACCAATTCCGGAGGACGTCCGGCGGAAAACGGCAATTTCTGCATGGGAGTCTGGCAGCAGGTAAATGGCGGATACCGCCTCAATCACTGGGCGATCGCCTGGGGCGGCCCGCCGAACAACGATCTGACCGTCCTGGCCGGTTTGGTCAACATCCGCGAAATGGTGTACATCAATCAAGCCGGCAACGCCATGTCCGGCACAGTTACGGAAGAACTGTACGCACCGGATGGAATCACGCCGATCACTTCTCTCGGTAACGGCACCGTTTCCGGCACACGTATCACGCCGTGAACGGAGCGGTAATCGCGCCAGTGCGCGCGGCGTGTTTTTGTTTGGCGGCAGCGCGTTTCAGCGCGCTGCCGCAACGGCAAAAGTCGATTCGAATCCGGCTTTGTGACTATCCTTGTCCAGCGGTAACATCTTGAGCAGAGAAATTTTCTGCACACTTCCTTTCGATAGTCTCTGGCTATCAGATTCATCGCAACAATCAATTTCAACCTGATACACGCATGCGTTAGGCTCGTGCCAACCGCAGCGCATGCTGCGGACTACGTCCTCCAGCCACGCATAGCAAGAGGTGTGTCATGAGCAATCTGAAAGGTTCCAAGACCGAAGAAAGCCTGAAAGCCGCATTCGCGGGCGAATCGCAGGCCAACCGCCGTTATCTTTACTTCGCCCAGAAGGCCGACGTCGAGGGCTACAACGATGTGGCCGCAGTGTTCCGCTCCACCGCCGAAGGCGAAACCGGTCACGCGCATGGGCATCTGGAATACCTGGAAACCTGCGGCGATCCGGCCACCGGCCTGCCGTTCGGCGACACCAAGAACAACCTGAAAACAGCAATCGCTGGCGAAACGCACGAATACACCGACATGTATCCGGGTATGGCCAAGACCGCGCGCGACGAAGGTTTCGGTGAAGTCGCCGATTGGTTCGAAACCCTGGCCAAGGCCGAGCGTTCGCACGCGAACCGCTTCACCAAAGCGTTGACCGAGCTGGTGTAACCACCGTCCGCACTTCGGGCACCTTCCCCCGTTCGTGGGGGGAGGGAAATTCGTCGCGTGCGAAAGGATCGTTTATGGCCGACTCCCCCACGACCGCCCGCGAAGGCAGTCTCGATGCTCCGACGCGGCATCCGCTCGACTGGAAGAATCCCGAATTCTACGATCAGGCTGCGATCAACGCCGAGTTGGAACGCGTGTTCCATATCTGCCACGGCTGCCGGCGCTGCGTCAGCTTGTGCCAGGCGTTTCCGACCCTGTTCGATCTGGTCGATGAATCGAAAACCATGGAAGTCGACGGCGTAGCGAAGTCCGATTACGCCAAGGTCGTCGAACAATGCTATCTGTGCGATCTGTGCTACCAGACCAAGTGTCCGTACGTGCCACCGCACGAATGGAATGTGGATTTCCCGCACCTGATGTTGCGTGCCAAGGCAGCAGCGCACAGGCGCGGTGAGACAAAACTTTCCGCGAAAATCCTCTCGTCGACTACGGCAATCGGCAAATTGTCCACCATTCCCGTCGTCATCGAAGCGGTGAATGCGCTGAACCGCAATGCCGGTGCGCGCAAGCTGCTGGAAAAGACGCTCGGCGTCGACCGCAACGCACGCGTGCCGGCCTACGTGCGGCCAACCGCACGTAAACGCCTCAGCATGTTCAATACAGGCCGGCTGGACAGTTCCGATGACGTGCAGTCTGCCGGACGCACGCGCGGCAAGGTTGCCCTGTTCGCGACTTGCTATTGTAACTACTCGGCGCCACAGCCGGTCGAGGATCTGGCTGCAGTTTTGCGCCACAACGGCGTTGCGGTGAAGCTCGTCGAACGCGAAGTCTGCTGCGGCATGCCGAAACTCGAGCTCGGCGATCTGGAAACGGTGGCAAAGTATAAAGAGCAAAATGTTCCAGTCCTTGCCGCGGCAACTCGCGATGGCTGGGACATCAGCGCGACAATTCCCTCGTGCGTGCTGATGTTCAAGCAGGAACTGCCATTGATGTTTCCGGATGACGAAGACGTGCAACTGGTCAAGCGCAATATCTTCGATCCGTTCGAATATCTCTGGCAGCGTCATCAGGCCGGTTTGCTGAAGACCGATTTTTCGCAACCGCTGGGCAAGATCGCCTACCACGCACCCTGCCACCAGCGTGTACAGAACATCGGCCCGAAGACACGCGACGTACTCGCACTGATTCCCGGCACCGAGATCCAGATGATCGAGCGTTGCTCGGGCCACGACGGTACCTATGGCGTCAAGACCAGAACCTATGCCTTCTCGCGCAAGATCGCCAAACCGGTGGAAACGCGCGTGCAGCAGATCGCGCCGGCGCATTTCGCCAGCGACTGCCCGATGGCTGCCAGCCATATCGCCCACGGCATGGGCGACCAGCCTCCGGCGGAAAGCCCGATCAGCCTGCTGCGGCGTGCTTACGGAATCTGAATCCATGAAAGAACTTGCACAAAGCGATTTGTATACGCTGGAAGCCTATGCGCGCGAACGCGCGGCGTTCCGTGAACGCGTGATCGCACACAAGCGCGTGCGCACGGTGCATCTGGGCGAGCATCTGACCCTGCTGTTCGAGGATCGCCTGACGGTTCAATATCAAGTGCAGGAAATGCTGCGTATCGAGCGCATTTTCGAGGCAAAGGGAATCCAGGACGAACTCGATGCCTACAATCCGCTGATCCCTGACGGCGTCAATCTCAAGGCGACGCTGCTGATCGAGTACGCCGACCCGGACGAGCGCGCGCGCAAACTGATCGAGTTGCACGGCATTGAGCACGATATCCGCCTGGCAGCCGGCGAAATACCGTCGGTCATCGCGATTGCCGATGAGGATCTTGAACGCAGCACAGACGAGAAAACTTCCGCCGTGCATTTTCTGCGCTTCGAATTGAGTCCGGCATTGGTGTCCGCGATCAAGGGCGGTTCGCCGATCACGCTGGCCGTCGATCATCCCGCCTATCGCGAGAGTGTGAAGCTCGCCGCGAACACGTGCACGGCACTGGCGGACGACCTGGATTGAACTGGCCCTCGCCGCGCTGGCTTTGGCTGTTCGCCGCGCTGGCGCTGATCGCACTTTGGCAGCACGCGCAACGGCCGATCGAGCACGTGCCCGGCGTGCTGGTAGCGCAGGCGCCACTGCAGGAAGCGCTCGACACTGCTGTCGCGCCGATGAAGAAGGGCGATATCGCGATCAAGCCGCTGGCGAAATTCGCGCTGTCCGCACGCGTGCTGTCACGCGCCGATTACCACTGGGACACCGAAGCGGCGCTGGTTCCGGTCGATCTCGCGCTCGGTTGGGGCCGCATGTCCGACAGTGCAATTCTTGACAAAGTGGATATTTCCCAATCCGGGCGCTTCTACTTCTGGCAAGTCAGGGAGTTCCCGATACCCAGACAGGAAATCATCGAATCGAGCGCAAACATGCACTTGATTCCCGCCGATCGCGAGATTGAACGCGAGATAAAGCGCACGCGTGTAGGCGATGTGGTTTCGTTCGACGGTTATCTGGTCGAGGCAGACTGGCCAAACGGTGGCAAGTGGGTCAGCTCGCTCACGCGCAGCGACACCGGTCCGGGTTCCTGCGAACTGGTGTGGGTCGAGCATTTCGATATCGCGACCCGCGAGTGACGATCAGCATGCAGGTGCGTATCCGCAACCGGCACCGCGATCGCCGCGCGATCGAGCGCCGCATCGAGATCTGCCAGCAGATCCTCGACGGCTTCGATGCCGGCCGAAAGCCGCAGCAGTCCATCGCCGATACCGGCGCAGCGTCGTGCAGCGGCGTCCATGCTCGCGTGCGTCATGGTTGCTGGATGCGCGATCAGGCTCTCCACACCGCCGAGCGATTCAGCCAGAGTGAAGCATTGCAGACCCTCGACAAACGCAGCGGCAGCGATCATGCCACCGGCCAGGTCGAAACTCAGCATCGCACCAAAGCCGCGTTGCTGCCGTCTCGCAAGTGCGTGTCCCGGATGGTCGCTGAGTCCTGGAAAGTATACTTTTTCCACGACGGGATGCCGGGCCAAGCGCTCTGCGACTGCACTGGCATTGGCCTGATGCACAGCCAGACGCGGCTGCAGGGTGCGCAAGCCGCGCAAAGTCAGATAACTGTCGAATGGCGCACCGGCGAGACCAAGGCAATTGCACCACCACGAGAGTTGTTCGCCGAGTGCGGCGTCTTTCCAGACCACCGCTCCGCCCACCACATCGGAGTGGCCGTTGAGATACTTCGTGGTCGAATGCACCACCAGATCGGCGCCATGTGCGATCGGCCGCTGCAAGGCCGGCGACAGGAACGTGTTGTCGACCGCGACCAGCGCGCCCACTGCATGCGCGAGACGGGCAACCGCAGCGATATCGGTTATGCGCAGCAGCGGATTGCTGGGCGTCTCGATCCAGACCAGTCTTGGCCTGCGCGCAAACGCGGCGGCGAGCGCGGGCTTGTCGGCGAAATCCACTATTTCAATTTTGTACAGCCCGCGCGCGGCTTGCGCCTTGAACAGGCGATAGCTGCCGCCGTAGCAATCGTGTGGCACGACGATGAGGTCGTCGGCAACGAGTTGCGAGGTGACCAGCGTGATCGCTGCCATGCCGGAAGCGGTAATGACGCCGCCTGCACCACCTTCCATTTCGGCCAATGCCCCGGCCAGCACATCGCGGGTGGGATTGCCGGAGCGTGTGTAATCGTAAGCGCGTTTTTGCCCGAAACCGGCGAAACTGTAATTCGTGGAAAGATAAAGTGGCGGCATCACCGCACCATGAGCGGTATCGGCGTCGACGCCGGCACGTGCCGCGACCGTGGCGATGTCGCGGCTCATGCCACATCCTCCAGCGCACCGCGCAACAACTGCGCGACGGTTTCGTCTTCCTTGAGGAAAGCATCGTGACCGTAGATCGACGACACTTCGACCAGCGCGCAACGCGCGCCGACCCCGGCAGCAAATTCCCGCATCAGCGCCACCGGCACGTTCAGGTCTTCACGCACGGTGAACAGCGTGGTCGGCACACGGATGGCAACCGGATCGATATGGTGGGCATCCAGCGATTCGCCAAGACAGCGGTAGGCCGCGGCATTGAAGCGTGCAGCGAAATGTTCACCATGATGGGCCAGCCAACCGACCACATCGCCATCGGGTTCGGCAAAACGCTGCTCGAAACCGTTCGACGTGCGGTAGCCGAGCACTGCGAGTGAACGCGCCAACCCGAGTGCGGCTGCAGAATCGGCTCCCAGATCCAGGATCGCGCGCTGCACGTGACGCAAGGCCAGCGCAAACTTTCCGGAGCGATGAGCCGCACTGAGCACGACAAGATTGCGAAGGCGCTCGCCGAGCAATGCCGCCAGATGTTGCGCCACCGCACCGCCGTAAGATGCGCCGACAATCGAATGCACGCGGCGAACGCCGAGCCGGTTGAGCAGCAGCAATAACGCGCGGGCCTGGTCGGAAGTCGAGATCGCGGGAAATCCGCCGCCGCTGTCACCTGGTCCTGTCGAATCACCACAGCCACCGAGCCAGTCCACGCCCAGCAATCGATAGCGATCGCTGTTCAGCGCGCGTCCATTGCCGCACTGGCTTTCCCACCAGCCACAAGCATCGGCTGCGCAGCTGCGCCGATGCGCGGAAATGCCGCCGAGCACAAGCACCAGCGGTGCTTCCGCTGGGCCGACGCATTGCCAGGCAAGGTGCGCGTTGCCCAGTGTTTCGCCGCATTCAAGCGTGAACGGATCCGGCAAAACCAATTTGCCCTGACACCGTTCGTTGGCCGCATTCGCCGCCGCTTCACTCTGCGGACTGGACTGTATTTGAGCGCTCATTGTGCCGATTCCGTGAACTGGCACGCATCCTAACTATCGCTGCATATGGATGTCAAGACGTTTAGACGTCTATATAAACTATGGCGTAACAGAAAAATCAATACCGGACCAGCGCGTGCAGCGGCACATCCGACGGCCAGCGCGAACGTGCGCCGAGGAACTCCAGCTCGATCACGACCGCCGCCGCCACCAAGTCAGCGCCAAGTTGCGCAATCAGTGCGCGTGACGCCAGCAAGGTTCCGCCGGTCGCGACTACGTCATCGACCAGCACGGCACGAGCGCCCGGCGCCAGCGCATCGACGTGCATTTCCAGGCGATCGCTGCCGTATTCCAGCGCATAGTCGATGCCGATCGTCGGGCCCGGCAACTTGCGCGGCTTGCGGATCGGCACGAAGCCGGCACCGAGTTCGCGCGCCAGGGCTGCCCCAAAAATGAATCCGCGCGACTCGATCGCACATACTGCATCGATGCCCTGCCCTCTGAACGGCTTCGCCAGTGCCGCAACGCAGGCATTCAGCGCACGCGAATTGCCAAGCAGCGGTGTGATGTCCTTGAACACGATGCCCGGCCGTGGAAAATCCGGGATGTCGCGGATATATGCGGACAGATCGATCATGCGGGTTCTGCAACGGGCGCCGGGCGCGTACGAACCGAGCCGATGAAAATGCCGAGCAACGAAAGGACCAACCCGATCCAGTCGAGCCGAGTGGTCGGACGCGCGAACAGGATCACATCGAGAACGAAGGAAATCCCCGGCTGCAGCAACAGCAACAAACCGACCAGCGAGGCCGGCAGCTGCGGCATTGCCCGTACGATCAATACCCAGCCCAGCACCTGGCCGAATAGTCCAAGCCCTAGCAACGCAGCCCAGGTCTGGGCATCGGGAATCGCATAGCTATCGCCTTCGACCGCCATCGCCAGTGCCAGCACGGTCGCGCTCAGCAAACTGCTGAGGCAAAGCAACTGCCTGGCATCAAGGCGGATGCGGCGCAATTGCGCCTGACGAAAACTTAGCAGATACACTGCATACGCCACGCCGGTGAGCAGACCCAGCCAGACGCCGATGCGGAATTGCGGGGTGAAGGCACTCCAATCGACGCCAACCAGCAGCCACAGGCCCAGCAGCGCGAGCGCCAGGCCGAACAAGAATCGCGGGTACAGGCGTTCACGGTAAAACAGCACGCCAACAATGGCCAAGATGAAAACCTGAAAATTCCCGGTCAGGGTCGCCAGTCCGGGGCCGATATATTCGATGCTGCGGTGCCAGATCATCAGATCGACTGCAAACGCCAATGCCGGCAATAGCAGCCAGACCAGATCGCGCATGACAAATCGGCGCCACTGCCGCTGCACCAGCAGCACGACAACCAGCATGAGGCCACCGAACAGCATGCGGTAGAACGCGGATACTGTCGGACCGACATGCGCCCAGCGCACGAAAATGCTGGTGGTACTGATGAGTGCGGCGCCGGCCGCCATCTGCCACAACGCGCGACGTGGCACGGCCGCGATCACGGAACCGCCGGCTCGTGCGACAGCGCCGGCGGTTCGTGGACCGTTGCGGCGATCCAATTATCAAGCGCAGGCAACGCCCTGATCGTGTCGAAGCAACGGCGTTCGGCCGGATTGAATTCGATGCCGAACTGGCGCAACAGCAGCCACGGCCGCAGCGACCACGAGGAATAGTTCTTGCTGCCGATGATCAGCATCGGAACAGTGTACATTGTGGATTGTTCAACAAAATGGAGTTTTTACACCGGCTCTGGCAGCCAGTCATCGTCGGTATCCGGCGCGGCACGATGTCCAGCCAAGTCGGCATCGATGCGCATGGCGATATCGCGTGCTCGCGGCCAGTCGATCTCCGCCACCATCACCTTGACCAAGGCCATGACTGGCAGTTCGCCCGCCGCTCCGGTGAGGTACTGGCCGCTGACGAACGCCGGAATGTCTTCCTGTTCCAGCACGTTCTTCACCAGATTGGCGTCGATGATGTTTTCGGCTTCGTAGACGATTTTCACGCGCGTTCCCGATTTATATGCGCTCGTTATCCGCGCCCACGCTACTGCATCCACTGCGATGCGTAAAGCGCAGCAGCAGCCAAGCTGCGGTGAACCTCTGCAGCGCTCACTTGGCCGATTCCAGCGCCGTACGCGCGACGGCCGACAACGCGTAGACTTCGATGTCGTCGTCACGGTATACCGGCGCGCCGAAACGCTCGCCGATCCTGGCCAGACACGCGCTTTCATCCGGCCACGGTTCCGCAAGCGGCAAATCCGACGGCCAGGTGTGCAGATGCATCACCAGAAAATCCGCGCGCTCAGTATCTCCACGCAGCAACGCGGACAAATGCACGAACTGCGCAAGGTGCATGCCGCTGTTTTCCGAATAACCGCCGTAGCCCTCCGCACCGCAAACCGGCGCGAGCAAGCCGATCCTGACATACTGCCGATGCACGTGCTGGTAGAGTTGCTCGGGATCGTGATCGGTACGCAACGACCACGGCGCCTCGATCAGGGTCAGCGAACGCGGCGGCAGCGCCTCCAGCCACCGGTAGAATTCCGGAATCGGCCCATCCGGCAATTGCGTGCGATAAAGATTGCGCGCAGGGTCGTAGTCGAACTGGAAATACGGATGCCCCGTGAACTGGTTCGGGTTGTACAGATAGCCGGGAATCGGTCCGCAAAAATACAAAACCACGAGCAAGGCTGCGACAAGCCCGCACTGCAAGACAACCGCCGGCTTGCCGATCAACGACGCGAATCCTTCGGCGACGAACAATAGAAGAAACGGAACCGCGGGTTGAAGATAGCGGGCATAGGTGCCTGGATGCTGGATCCAGGCCGGGTGCGACAGTGCCATCGCGACTGCGCTGCCAACAACGATGGTGGCGATATACGCGACGAATCCGGCGTCGCGCCGCCACCATGCAGCTGCGCCGCACGCCAGCAGCAACAACAAGGCAGCGCCAAGCCAGGGGCTGCCGACACCCAGACACATCAGTGCGCTTTGGTACGCGCTTCCCAGCGTGACCGAATCGCTGCCGGCTTTGCCCGCAAGTGCACCCCAGTCGTCGAATATCGGTGGCAGCAAGGCCGCAACCAGCGGCACGGCGGTGAGCACGCCCAGCAACGACAGCCGTCCAAGATCGCGCCACGCTTGCCTGCGCGACGGGCCGATCAGATTCCACAACGCCACAACGCCGAAGAAGATGAACGGCAGCAAAGTAAACGGCAGCGTGATCAGATGCAGCCAGCCGGCCAGGAATGTGCAGCCGATATACGCCATTGTCCAGCGCCAACGCGCGTCGCCCCGCTGCCACCATTCGCGGAAGGCGACGATGGAGACGAAGGTCAGCAGGCAAGTGATCGCGTAAGGCCGCGCGGTGCGGCTGTGATAGACCATCAACGGCGAGATCGCCATCAGCCCCGCCCACAGCACAAGCGTTGCCGGTGATGCGCGCCGGCGCAGCAGCCAAGGCGCGACGATGAGCAAGGCGATGCCGCAGATCAGCATCGGCAAACGCATGCCGCACTCGCTCAAACCGCCATGCAGGTAGAGAAACCGGTAATACAGCGTAAGCGGAATGCTGTAGTCGGCAAGACCGAAATGCGTGGCGATGGTGTATGCGTCGGCATGCAACAACTCGTGGATAGCGTGCCACTCGTCGTCGAGCAGAATCTGCGAACTCAGCTGATACCAGCGCAGGAATACACCGACGCCAAGCGCCAGCAGGAATACGATCAGCCACGCGGTTCCGGATTGCGACCGGTCATGTCGCCGCAAGCTCAAGACTTTGCCGCCAGGTCCGTCGCCAGCGGCAATCGCCAGCGGGATTGCGCGGACAGAAACCGCGGACGCGCCAGTCTCCACTTCCACAAACGGTAAACGACACTGGTCGCCAGAACACCGAATCCGTAGCGCAACGATCGCCGAAAACTGATTTCACTGGCTTCGGGAAAATACTTGGTCGGGCAGGAAATCTCGCCGACGCGCATGCCGAACGCGATCGTCTGCACCAGCATCTGGTTGTCGAATACGAAATCGTCGGAGTTCGCCGCCAGCGGCAGAGTCTCGAGTACACGCCGCGAAAACGCGCGATAACCGGTGTGATACTCGGAAAGTTTCGCGCCGACGAGCACGTTCTGGGCGAACGTCAACAGACGGTTGGCAACATATTTGTAGCGCGGCATGCCGCCGGCGATCGCGGTCTTGCCAAGAATGCGCGAACCCAGCACCACGTCATACACGTCCGAGGCAATCATCGCCGCCATCGCCGTGATCAAGCGCGGTTCGTACTGGTAGTCCGGATGCAGCATCACCACGATGTCGGCACCGGCTTCCAAGGCCAGCGTGTAACAGGTTTTCTGATTGCCGCCATAGCCGCGATTCTGCGGATGCCGATGCGCACGGATGCCGAGCCGCTGCGCCACCGCCAGGGTCGCATCGTCGCTAGCGTCGTCGACCAGCAAGACGATGTCCACCACATCATGCGGGATCGCGCGATAGCAGGCTTCCAACGTCCTTTCGGCGCGGTACGCCGGCATGACGACGACGATTTTCTTTTGATGCAGCATGGGCGAATTGTCCCATGGCGGCCGGCGCGCACCAAGCTGTGACGCGCATTCTTCGCTTTCGCGTGCCCGACCGGTAAACTCGCGCATCCGCTTTCCCACATGCGCCCCATGACCGACACCACGCCCGCCGCCAACAATTTCATCCGCCAGATCGTGCTCGACGAGCGCGCCGCGAACAAGCATGGCGGCCGCGTCGCGACGCGCTTTCCGCCGGAGCCGAACGGCTATCTGCATCTGGGCCACGCCAAATCGATCTGTCTGAATTTCGGCATCGCCGGCGAGTTCGGCGGCAGCTGCAACCTGCGCTTCGACGACACCAATCCGGCCAAGGAAGACATCGAATACGTCGAATCGATCAAGGCCGATGTGCGCTGGCTCGGCTTCGACTGGAGCGAACTACGCCACGCTTCGGATTACTTCGAAGTGTTCTATCTGTGCGGCGAGAAGCTGATCCGCGACAGCCGCGCCTTCGTCTGCGATCTGTCCGCGGACGAGGTGCGCGAATACCGCGGGACCCTGACCGAACCGGGCCGCAACTCGCCCTGGCGCGATCGCGGCGTCGAGGAAAACCTCGATCTGTTCCGGCGCATGCGCGCGGGCGAATTCGCCGATGGCGCCAGGACACTGCGCGCCAAAATCGACATGGCCAGCGGCAATATCAACCTGCGCGATCCGGCGCTGTACCGCATCCGCAAGGTGCCGCACCAGAACACCGGCGACGCCTGGTGCATCTATCCGATGTACGACTACGCGCATTGCATTTCCGACGCGGTCGAGGGCATCACTCATTCATTGTGCACGCTCGAATTCGAGGATCACCGGCCGCTGTACGACTGGTGTCTGGAACAGATCGACCTGCCGCATCACCCTGAACTGGTCAAGCCACTCGTCGACACCGGATTCAAGACGAGCGTGAGCACGCCGCGCCAGATCGAATTCGCGCGCGGCAATCTCGACTACACCGTAATGAGCAAGCGCAAATTGATGGCGCTGGTGAACGACGGCCTCGTCGACGGTTGGGACGATCCGCGCATGCCGACGCTGTCGGGTGTGCGCCGCCGCGGCTTTCCTCCTGCGGCGATTCGCACGTTCTGGGAACGCGCCGGCGTGACCAAGCAGAATTCCACGATCGAGTTTTCCGTACTCGAAGGTTGCGTGCGCGAACAACTCGACGCCACGGCGCCGCGTCGGATGTCGGTGCTCGATCCACTCAAGCTTACGATCACGAATCTGCCTGAAGGTCATGTCGAAACATTGACGTTTCCCAATCATCCGAAAAACGATCACTTCGGCACACGCGCCGTGCCGTTCTCAAATGCACTATGGATCGAGCACGAGGATTTCATGGAAGTGCCATCGAAGGGCTTCCATCGCCTCGTGCCCGGCGGCGAAGTGCGCTTGCGCGGCGTCGGCATCGTGAAATGTGAAGAAGTGGAAAAAGATACGAGTGGAACCGTCACCGGCGTGCGCTGCACGCTTGACGCCGATACCCGTCATGGACGGCCCGGCGCTGAACGCAAGGTCAAGGGCACTATCCATTGGGTCAGCGCGACGCCATGCCGTTGCCGCCGAAATTCGCCTGTACGACCGTCTTGTTCAATGTCCCAAATCCGGACGACGACAGCGACGGCAAGACCTACAGCGATCACTTGAATCCGGACTCGCGTCGCGTCGTACGCGGATATATCGAAGCCTCGCTCGCCGATGCAAAACCCGAAACCGTGTGTCAGTTCGAGCGCCTGGGCTACTTCGTCGCCGATATCCGCGATCACGCGCCCGGCAAGCCGGTATTCAATCGCACGGTGACGTTGCGCGACTCCTGGGCGAAGGCCGCGGGCAAGTAAGCGCAGATGCTTCCGGCCCAGCTTCATCTCACCCTGCCGATCTGGTTGCGCGAGTCAATCGACGCATCGCGCCTTTATGCCAACGACGAAGCGCGCGTGGCGCTGGCGATCGAGCTTGCGCGACTCAACGTGGAAAATCGCAGCGGCGGCCCCTTTGGCGCCGCGGTATTCACGGATGAGGGCCGTGTGGTTTCCGTCGGCGTGAATCGTGTCGTACCGCAAAGCTGCTCGGTGGCGCACGCCGAGATGATGGCGTACATGCTGGCGCAACAGCGACTGCAACGCTTTCGGCTCAATGAAGATGGTACGAAGTTCATTCTTGCCACCAGCGCGCAACCTTGCTGCCAGTGTTACGGCGCAACCGTCTGGGCCGGCATCGACGAGCTGCTGATCGGCGCGCGCTCGGAAGATGTCGAAGAACTCACCGAATTCGACGAAGGCCCGCTGCCCGCTGACTGGATCGGCGAACTGGAAAAACGCGGCATCGCAGTCAGGCGCGATATCCTGCGCGAACAGGCGCGGCTGGTTTTCGTGCGTTACCGCGAGTTGGGCGGCGCGGCGTATTGACCGGAATCACGGAGCCGCGCTTGAAACGGAGCACAAACCTCAAACGAACCGGCAGTCTGGCTTGCGTCGGTATCGGCATCACCCTGGGTTCGCATATCGGCCCGTTGGCGCGCAGTTACATCGAGAAATCCGATGTGGTGTTCGCGGCGGTTTCCGATGGCATCGTCGAGTTGTGGCTGGCGGAAATGCATGCGGACGTGCGCAGCCTGCAACCGCTGTATCGTGCAGGCAAATCGCGCGTGACCACGTATCGCCAGATGGTGAATACGATGCTTGCCGAGGTGCGCGCGGGCAAAAATGTGTGCGCTGTGTTCTATGGCCATCCCGGTGTATTCGCATGGGCGCCGCACAAGGCCATCGAGATCGCGCGGCGTGAAGGCTACAGTGCGCACATGGAGCCGGGCATTTCGGCCGAGGATTGCCTGTACGCCGATCTGGGCATCGATCCCGGCCAGTTCGGCTGCCAGCACTACGAAGCCAGCCAGTTGCTGTTCTACAAGCGCCGCATCGACCCGAGCGCCTACCTGATTCTTTGGCAGCTGGGCGTCGTCGGCGATCGGATGCTGGCCGGCGTTGTCACCGGAACCGCCTACCGGGAGGTGCTGGTGGACCGGCTGGCCGAGGATTATCCGCTCACACACAAAGTCATCATTTACCGCGCCGCGACCTTGCCGATCCACGAGCCGCGGATCGAACGCACGACGCTGCGCAAGCTGGCGACGGCGCGCATCGAGCCGCCCGATACCGTCGTCATTCCCCCGGCGCAAAAGCTTGCGCCGAATATGAAAATTCTCCGGCGTCTGGCCGCGCTGGATCGGGCTGCGGGAGCGTGAGGCAAACTTCGATCGACACCGCGCGCCTGCGTCTACGCGCACTCGCGGCGGGCGATCTGACACTGTTGCAGGAATTGTATTGCGACGCCGAAACCATGCGCCATATCAGGCACCCGCTATCGCCAGCTCAGGTAAAGGCCAGTTTGCACGCGACACTGGACGCGGCGCAGAAACCGCATGGGACGCGGTTTTTCGTCATCACCGAACGCCGCAGCCGGCACGCGATCGGCCTGTGCTCGATGCAAGCGGTCGCGCGGCGCGAACGCAGCGTCGAAATGGGCATCATGCTCGTGCCGCGAGCATGCCGGTTGGGCTATGCGCGCGAAGCGTTCAGTGTGCTGATCGCTGCGGCGTTCATGGCATTGCCCATCGACACGATTTGGGTGCAACATACCCGCGCCAACGTGGCAGCGGCGCGATTGAACGATGCGCTGGGTTTCCGTTTGGCACGCAGGATGCGTCCGCGTGGCGCAAGCCCCGGCCAATGCGTCTGGATATTGCGGCGGGCGGAGCAACGCAATCCATCACACCAACCAACGAGGGGAGAGGCAATGTCGAATATCATCGGGTTTCTCGAAAACGCCGGAAGCAACGCCGCGCTACGTCACGTGAACCGGGAACAGTTGTTACGGGCAATGCGCAACGAAAATCTTGCGCCGACGCTGCAGGCTGCTCTGCTCAATTCAGGCAGATCGCAAATCGATACGCTGCTTGGTGTCAGAGACACGCTTTATTGTTCGAATTTCCCGGTGAAGCCGCCGAAGAAAGCCCCACCAAAGAAAAAGCCAGTCAAGGCGCCGCCCAAGAAGACGCCTGCCAAGAAGCCCGCAAAGAAAGCTCCAGCCAAGCGCGGCGGTTAGCGTTGAATTCAGCCGCCTAGTTCGAGGCAAGTGATGCGGCTTGTCGGTCAATCGCGCCCGGCGGTTCTCGCCGGGCGTGCGCTTGTGGCAATCCTGCTACTGGCAGGCACAGGTGCGTTTGCTGCGAATGAAAGCCCAGCGGATCTTCTACAACATGCGGACACCATCAAGACCGCAAACAATTCCGCATTTCAGGACTTGCTCAAGCAGGTAGATACGCAAGCCAACCTGCTTTCGCCGCTCCAGCTGGATTGGCTGGCTTATCTCAAAGCCTGGCAACTGGGTTATCTAGGCGATTACCAACCGGCTGTAGCCGCGTTCGAGGCCTTACTGGCGCAGACGCAAGACCCAACCCTGCGTGCGCGTGTGCGGATCAGTCTGCTCAACGACCAGGCCAACACTTCGCACTACGAAGAAGCCTATGCCAATCTGAATGCACTTCTGGATTCCCTGCCGCAGATTACAGACCCGACTGCGCATAATCTCAGCTTGGATGTAGCCACGGCGTCGTACAACCAGGCCGGGCAATACGACCTGGCCCTTCAATATGCCAATCTGGCGGTCGCCGAAGGCAGCGATGGTTCAGTCTGTCGGGGCATGTCCGAAATGGCACAGGCATTGTACAAGGGCGGGAAACTGCGCGTGGACGATTCGCGAATACGCAATGGCATCGACGCGTGCGGGCGCATCGGCGATCCACTGTTTGCCAATGAAATTCGCATGTACCCGGCGCGGCTCCTGATCGACCAGGGGCACGCGGCCGACGCTCTGCAATTGCTCAAATCCCACGATGCAGAAGTACTGCACACACATTCAGCCTCAACGATATCCGATTACCGTGCGCTGATGGCACGTTGCTATCTGCTCGCAGGCGACATCGAGAAGGCACGGGAATATGCGCAGAGCGCCATCGACTACAGTAACAAGCAGGAATATTCCAAGCCGGTGGCCGATGCGTACAAGGTGCTATACGAAGCCGCCAAGCAACAAGATGATTTCGAGAATGCGCTGACGTATCACGAAAAATACGTCATGGCGGACAGGGCGTATCTGACCGACGAGACGGCGCACACGCTGGCTTATCAGATGGTGCACCAGCAAGTACTGGACAAGAAGCGCCAGATCGATGCGCTCAACGAAAAGAACCGCGTGCTTGTACTCCAGCAGCGGGTCGACGCGAAGTCGGCGCTGGCCCGGCGGCTCTACATCCTGTTGCTGCTCAGCGGGCTGGCCATCGTCGCGCTGTGGGCCTACCGCACCAAGCGTTCACAGATCAAGTTCCAGAAACTGGCGCGGCGCGACAGCCTGACCGGCATCTGCAATCGTCAGCATTTTTTTGAATCCGCGCAGGACGCGCTACGCTATTGTGCCAAAGACGCGCGCGAGGCCAGCGTGCTGGCACTGGATCTGGATCACTTCAAGTCGGTCAACGACATGCACGGCCATGCCGCGGGCGACGCCGTGCTCAAGCGCGTGGTCGCGGCCTGCCAGTCACGGCTGCGCTCGATCGACATTTTCGGCCGCCTGGGCGGCGAGGAATTCGCAATCCTGCTGCCCGATTGCAGCGCTGTCGCCGCCGCGCAACGCGCCAACGAAATGCGCATCGCCATCGCCGGTTTGCCCGGTTACACCGAAGCTACGTCCACCGTGGTGGTGACGGCCAGCTTCGGCGTGGCCACGACCCGCGTCTGCGGCTACAACCTGCCGACCCTGCTCGCCCACGCCGATACTGCGCTGTACGCCGCCAAGCACGCCGGCCGCAACCGCGTCCACGTACATCGAGCCGCTGCCGAGCCTGCGCAGACAAGTGCGGACGCTACCGGTGCTGGATGAAACTCAGAACAAAGCTGTCATTCCCGCGAAGAAGGTGGAAAGGACGAGCCCAAACCTTTCTTGTGATTGTGACTCCGGATGGATCGGGTCTGCATTGATCAGGCTTGTGGCGGATTTGCCTTGGTCTCAAGTCGTAGTTCCAATGGCACTCCATCCAGCCAGCGTTTCGCGACGATAATTGAGCGCGGCCGTCGTGGCCTTCACATCAGCTTTTGGGGAATCGACGTGAGACAGATTATTTCCGGGTCAGTAATACGAGTTGCCTTTCTCGCTTGTCTGGCCACCGCGTCTGCGCGGGCGCAGGATGCACCACAGACTCCTGCACCGGAGTCACCGCAGACTCTGGCACCAGTCCAGGTAAAGGATCATGTCCGGCACGACGACACGCGGCCAAAACTTCAATACATCATGAAGGAAGTCGATGGCCCGCTGATCACGGTCACCAAGAAGACGACCATCACCAAACTCGACGATATTCCCACCGTCGTCGACAATAACCTGCGTGATCTGTTCGCACAAACGCCGGGCCTGTTCGTCTCCGAACAGCAGACCGGGAGCCAGTTCAATCTGAGTTATCGCGGTATCGGCAATCCGCAGGAATCCGAATACATCTCCGTGATGCAGGATGGCATTCCGCTGGAAGGCGACTGGATCGGCTTTCCGACCTTGTACGTACTGCCGTTGCCGCAGACCATTTCCCAGGTGCAATTGATCCGCGGTGGCAGTTCGCTGCTGTACGGGCCAGAACCGGGTCCGGTGGTGAACTTCGTCAGCCGCCAACCCGATCCGGATCGCGAATTCGGCGGCTACAGCGAAAATGTCATCGGCTCGAACGGCTTGCTCGGCAGCTTCAACAGTATTTCCGGCACCAAGGGACAATGGGATTATCTGGTCGATGCACATTACCGCACCGATGATGGCCAGCGCGAAAACGGTGGATCGATCCTCAAGGGCGCGGATCTGCATATCGGTTACCGGCCCGACGACGCCGGATACTGGGCGCTTGATTTCCACGGCTACGAACTGGCCGCGGGCGATCCGGGCAAGTACGGCTATCCGATTTTCCAGAGCGATCCCGATTTCACTCCCACGCCGTACAACAAGGACTGGGTCAATCGCTATGTGCTCGAACTGAGCAACCAGCAACGTTTCGGCAACGATGTGCAATGGTTTACCAAATTCTGGGCCGGCTATCAGGATCAGACCACACGTTCCGCGGGCAATCTCATGGATGTGCCAGAGCCCACCTATCCGCTCAGTACGACCCTGCAGGATGCGACCTTCCGCTTCGCTGGACTGGACTCGCGCGTCGTCGATCAATGGGGCAGCGGCAACGCGCTCACTGCGGGTTTTGTGCTGTATCACTCCGATGCGCCGTTTCGGCAATGGACGGATTCGGATCTCTACGCGGACCGCTCGGATCAATTCACGCCGGTTTGCACATCAACGGTGACAGTCAATTGTCTTGGCCTGAGCCAGCAGCGCTCGACCGACTACGGCGCGTTGTTCGCCGAGAATGTCTTTCGCTTGCCGGGCGAATGGCACATCGTGCCGTCGGTGCGCCTGGATTACGAGAACGTGGATATCGACGAGAGCGATCACGGCCTGCGCGGCACACCGGGCCAGTTGCCCCTGCTCGACCGCTCGGTCGATCACACTGTGCCGTTGTTCGGTCTGGGCATTGGCAACGATTTCGGTCACGACAACGAAACGTATTTCAATGTGTCGCAAGGCTGGCGGCCGGTGCGCTACTACGACATCGGCTCGCCCTTCGGCAATCTGGTGCCGACTGCGGCGAATGATCCGACACCGACACACACGCTGTCGTTCGAAGGCGGCGTCCACGGCACACCGCTGGATGGTCTGTTCTACGATGCCAGCCTGTTCTGGATCAACGTCAGGGACCGCATCGAGGCCCAGCAGGCGCCGAACGAACCGACTGGCGATACCATCGATGTCAATACCGGCAATACTCGCCATCGTGGTTTCGAGGGGCAGATCGACTACGATTTTCTCGCCGCCCGTGATCCACACACCACGCAACACGTTTCGGTGTTCGCAAATCTGAGCCTGCTCAACGCACGCTTCGTCGCTTCCGCACTGCCCAACCAGGTCGGCAAGATTCCCGCGTTTTCGCCACGTTATCTGGCGCGCGCCGGCCTGACCTACCGCGAGAACAAGAAGCTCAAGCTGGCGCTGTCCGCCGTTTCGGTGGCGAGCCAGTTCTGGCAGGACTCGGACACGGCATATATACCGCCAGCCAGCAATCCCGAAGGATATATTCCAGCCAAGGTGCCGCAGTACGCGGTTGCGGATTTCTCCGCCGATTACTGGATCGTTCCGCGCTTGCGCCTGCTCGCCGGCATTTCGAACCTGACCGACAGGAAATACTTCGACCGGGTCTTTTCGAACGGCATCGAGCCGGGATTGCGGCGCACGTATTACACCGGTTTTTCATACGAGTTCTGAGCGTATCCGTGTCCGCTGAGCAGATCACGGCAACCCAAGACCCGCTGGCCTTGTTGTATTGCCGCGCCGGTTTCGAGGGTGAGTGCGCCCAGGAAATCGCGGCACTGGCCGCGACTTCCGGAATATCCGGCTACGTCCGCACCGAGCGCGGCAGTGGCTACGTCGAATATCGCGCTGCCGAAGCCAGCGAAACCGGACTGCGCTCCCGTCTGCACTGGAGACGCCTGATTTTCGCGCGCCAGGGTCTGGTTGTGTTCGCGTGCATCGAGGATCTGCCGCGCAACGATCGTCTGACACCGATACTCGCCGCACTTTCCGCGCGCGGCGAGCGCTACCACGATGCCTGGATCGAAGCGCCCGATACCGATGCGGGCAAGCCGCTTGCGCCGTTCTGCAAGAGTTTCGGCAACGCCCTCATCGGCGGACTCAAGCGCGCACGTCTGCTGGATCCGGCCGCCCCACGGCGCCTGCATGCATTTTTCCCCGAAAGTGACAATGTATACCTTGCCGCGGCCGACCCGGACGCCACCGCACCGTACCCACAGGGCATCCCGCGCCTGAAACTCCCGCGCGATGCACCGAGCCGTTCGACCTTGAAACTCGACGAAGCCTTTCTGGTCCTGCTCGATGACGACGAACGCGCGCGCTGGCTCAAGCCCGGCATGAGCGCAGTGGATCTGGGCGCCGCACCGGGCGGCTGGACCTGGCAACTCGTGCGTCGATCGATCCGCGTGATTGCGGTCGACAATGGCCCGATGGATCGCGCAGTGATGGATTCCGGCATCGTCGAACATCTGCGTGAGGACGGTTTCCGCTATCGACCGAAGAAACCCGTCGACTGGCTGGTCTGCGACATGGTCGAGCAGCCGCAGCGTGTCGCCGAACTGATGGCGCGCTGGATTGGCGAGGGTCAGTGCCGGCGTGTGATCTTCAATCTCAAGCTGCCGATGAAGAAACGCTACGAGGAAACGCAGCGTTGTCTCGATCGGGTTCGGCAGGTGTCAGCAGATGTCCGTGCGAAACAGTTGTATCACGACCGCGAGGAAATCACGGTGTTTGCACAGCGCGTCTGACTCTGGATCGGACTGGCGGCAAGTCATTGCGCCCTTGGATCGTTGGGCGTAGCGGTATTACGCGGTATCCTTGTCCTTCCTGATGAACATACAAGGCCGGGAAACCGGCCTTTGTTTTGCGCCACATGAAACGCTTTCGTTCTTTCCTGCCCCTGCTGGTGCTGATCGCACTCGGCATCGCCCTGCTTGCGTCGGGCGTTTTGAATCGTTTCCGTCCGGAAACACTGGCCATCGAACAGGCCAACCTGCAGGCGCAGATCGTCGCTCATCCAGTCATCGCCGGCTTGCTGCAGATCGGCGCGACCACGCTGGCGATCTCGACCGGCATTCCCGGCGTCGTGGTGCTGATCTTTGCCGGCGGCATGTTGTTCGGCGTGACCGCAGGCACCATTCTATCGAGCATCGGCGTGACCTTGGGTGCGTTGATCCTGTTCCTCGCCAGCCGACATGCGTTCGGGGACCACAGCGGCACGCCCGCGCCGGGTTTGGTCGAGCGCTTGCGCGACGGTTATCTGGCGCATCCACAAAGTTATACTTTTTTTCTGCGTCTGGTGCCGTTTTTTCCGTTCGGCGGCGTGACCATCGCGTTGGCGTGGCTGCGTTGCCCACTGTGGCTGTTTCTAGCCGCTACTGCAGGCGGAGGCGCCCTGATGACCGGCATTGAGACCGCGCTCGGCGCAGGCTTGGCCAGGAACATTGGTGAAAATCATGCCATCAACCTGAGCCTGTTCTCCGATCCGGTGGTACTGGTTCCGCTGCTGGCGATGGGCCTGCTTGCGCTGGTACCGGTGGTCATCGGCAAATGGCGCGCAAACTCGGTCAAACCGCACTGAGCACGAAGATTCATTGAGCCCCGGCACGCGCTTCGGTATCCTGCGACGCACTCGCCAGCCCCAAACTTCGCCGCGCACCGCCTCCCGGAACCGATCTTGAGTTCGTCTTCACCCACCGACATCAAGCCGTCGTTCTGGCGCGCACTGCTGCTCTGCCTGCTGGTGGCGGGACTCAATTTCGCGCTGTGGAAAACGCTCAACGAGCCCGCGCAACCGGCGAGTTGGACCGGCAAGATCGGTGGCTTCGCCTACGCGCCTTATCAGCGCTACCAGAATCCGAACAGGCAGATCTATCCGACCACGGAGGAAGTAGACGCCGACCTCAAGCTGTTGTCGCAATATACCGATCGGCTGAGCATCTACGCGGCGCTGGAAAACCCGGCCGTCCCGGCGATCGCGAAAAAGTATCACCTGAAAGTGATGGCTGGCGCGTATCTCGACACCCGCCTCCAGCACGACGACGACGAGATCGCCGCCCTGATCGGCTCGGTGCATGCGAACGACAATATCGACCGTCTCATGGTCGGCAACGAAACCCTGCTGCGCAACGACATGGGCGTCGATGCGCTGATCGGCTACATCGACCGCGTGCGCGCGCAGGTCAAGGTGCCAGTGTCCACCGCCGAGCCATGGCATATCTGGCTGAAGTATCCGCAACTGGCCAAGCACGTCGATTTCATCACCGTGCACCTGCTGCCGTACTGGGAAGGCTATCCGCGCAAGGATGCCATCGGCTTGCAGGTGCTGATGCGCTATTACCAGTTGCAAAGCGCGTTTCCCGGCAAGCATATCGTCATCGGCGAAATTGGCTGGCCTTCCTCCGGCGACCGCATCAAGGGCGCCACCGCGTCGATTGCCGACGAGGCCTTGTTCATCCGCCAATGGCTCAACGTCGCGGCGGAACGCCATATCGATTACTACCTGATGGAAGCCTTCGACCAGCCGTGGAAGGAGCCGTTCGAGGGCCGCGTCGGCGCCTACTGGGGCATGTTCGGTGCTGATCGCCAGCCGAAATTCGCACTCACTGGACCAGTCATCGAGGACCCGGCGTGGCCGTGGAAAGCCGGCCTCGCCTGCCTGCTGGCGCTGTTGCCGATGTTCTGGTTCGCGCGCCATTTCATGCGCTTCAAGATGCTGGGTCTGGTGTTCTTCTGCGTCATGATCCAATTGTCGGCATCGCTGCTGGTGTGGTCGGCGACACTGCCGTACGCGTTTTATCTCGATCCGTTCGACTGGACGATGTTGTTGGTGCTGGCGCCCGCCCAGATCGCGATCATCCTGATCCTGCTGATCAACGGCTTCGAGTTCACCGAAGTGCTGTGGCGTCGGCGCTGGCTGCGTGAGTTCGGCTTGCTCGAACCGAAACCCGGCGATCCACAACCGTTCGTGTCGATTCATCTGGCCTGCTGCAACGAGCCGCCGGAGATGGTGATCCTGACGCTCGATTCGCTGGCCGCGCTCGATTACCAGAATTACGAAGTGCTGGTCATCGACAACAACACCAAGCGCGATGAGGTCTGGCAGCCGGTCGAGGAACATTGCAACAAGCTCGGCGCGAAATTCCGCTTCTTTCATCTGAATCCCTGGCCCGGCTTCAAGGCCGGCGCGCTGAATTTCGGCCTGAAACAGACCGATGCACGCGCCGAAGTCATTGCCGCGATCGACGCCGACTATGTCGTGCGCGCCGACTGGCTCAAGGCATTGACCGGCTATTTCGCCGATCCGAAAGTCGCGGTGGTGCAGTGCCCGCAGGCGCACCGTGACTGGGAACACAACGGGTTCCGGCGCATGACCAACTGGGAATACGACGGCTTTTTCCGCATCGGCATGCATCATCGCAACGAGCGCAATGCGATCATCCAGCATGGCACCATGACGATGGTCCGTCGCGGCGCGCTCGAAGCCACCGGCGCCTGGTCGGAATGGACCATCTGTGAAGATGCGGAACTCGGTCTGCGCCTGATGCACGCCGGTTACGACACGATCTATGTCGATGAAATCATGGGCCGCGGCCTGACGCCAGCGGATTTCACCGCGTACAAATCCCAGCGCTACCGCTGGGCCTTCGGCGCGATGCAGATCCTGAAAGCACGCTGGCACTGGATGACCGAACGCGGGCCACTATCGTGGGGCCAGCGCTTCCACTTCCTCACCGGCTGGTTCTCATGGTTCGCCGATGCACTGCATCTGGCCTTTACCCTGCTCGCGCTGGCCTGGACCGCGGGCATGATTGGCCTGCCGGAATATTTCAACTTGCCACTGGATTTGTTCATTTATCCCATTTTGGGCTTTTTCGTTTTCAAGGCCCTGTTTGGCCTGATTCTGTATCGCGTGCGCGTGCCCTGTTCGTGGAAAGACACACTGGCCGCATCCATCGCCAGCATGGGCCTGAGCCACGCCATCGCCCGCGGCATTTATCTCGGCCTGTGGAAGAAGCACGGCGAATTCGTTCGCACCGCCAAGAGCCGGCGTCTGGCGAAACGCCCGAATCCGTTCGCCGCAGTGAATGAAGAACTGCTGATGTTCCTCGCCATCGCACTCGGCGTCGGCGGCATGCTGCACGCCGTCGGCATCAACTACCTCGAAGGCAAATTGTGGATTGCCATCCTTTGTGCGCAGGCAATACCCTATCTTGCCGCACTGACTGGCGCGATGATCGCGGCGCGCGCGGGTGAGAAAAGCGGCTGACAACTACCGCCCGGCCGCATGTGCAGCGAACAGCCGCTTCAGCGGTGCGATACGATCGACCGTCGTCAGTGCCGCACCACGCAAGCTGGCAATAGGCATGGCATCGCTGGCAAACACACGCTGGATTGCATCGAACGCATGTGCCGACAGCGCGTTGTCGCTGCGCCGGCGGCGCTCGAAACGTCGCAATGTGGATTCTGCGGCAAAATCCTTTTTTTCATCACGCGCTGCGACCAGAACGGCGGCAAGTTCGGCGACATCACGCAGGCCGAGATTAACCCCCTGGCCCGCGAGCGGATGCACCACGTGGGCAGCGTCGCCGACCAGCGCAAAGCGTGGCGCCAGATAGCGCTCGGCCAAACGCAAATGCAACGGGAACCCCACACGTGGCGTCGTTGCCGTGATCGTGCCAAGGCGAAAATCGAATGCTGCACCGAGTTCACCGCGGAATGCGGCATCATCGAGCACAAGCAGGCGCGCAACCTCCGTTTCCGCTACCGACCACACGATCGAACTGCGGCCATCGGCCAGAGGTAGAAAGGCCAAGGTCGAACCCGGCAGAAAGCGTTGCCACGCCGTGTTTTCGTGCGGGCGCTCGGTCGCAACATGGGCAACGATCGCACGCTGGCTGTAACCACGATCCGTCGTCGCGATGCCGACCATGCCACGTAGGGCGGAATCCGCACCGTCGGCTGCGATGACCAGGCGCGCTGACAGCATCGTGCCATCTTCCAGCGTCAGCATGCGCCGATCCGCAAGTGCTTCGGTCGCTGTGACTTTCGCCGGACAACGCAGGCTAATGCGGGGATGTTCCCGCAAAGCAAGCCATAGCACGTGCTGGATCAGGCGATTCTCGATGATGTATCCGAGCGCTGCTTCGCCGTCATCGGCGGAGTCGAAACCCAGCTCACCCGGTGCCAGCCCATCCCATACGCGCATGCGCCGGTAGGCGCAGGCGCGTGCGGATGAGATGGCCGTCCAGACGTCCAGACTGTTGAGTAGCTCCACCGATGATTGCGCCAGCGCGACGACGCGCAGGTCGACTTCGTCCTGCACGCGCCACGGCGCAGGTGCACGCGGTTCGATCATCGCGACATCGAAGCCGTCGCGCGCCAGACTCAACGCCAGCGCTGCACCGACCATGCCGGCGCCGACCACGGCGACGTCGTGCACAGCCATTTCAGCGGTCCTCCCTGATCGCAGGAGAATAAACCGGCGCCCATGCCGGACTTTCAACAAAAGACCCACTCAGCGCCAGTCGAGGCGGCTTGCCGCGAAAACCCATGCCACGCCTCACCAAGGCCGATTGCAGCGGCAGAATCCGGTCAAATGCGAGCAACCCGAACGACCGCAGCAGCTTCAGCGGCAAAGCCTCGTTCGCCGTCCAGCGCGCCAAGCCATCGCTCATCGCCGCGGTACCGTCGCGATCTTCCTGTCGGCGTCCAGCATACTCAGCCAGCAAGACGGCAGCGCCGGGGTCGCCTCCGGCACGCGTGGCGTCGATCAGCAGTTCCGCCAGCGTCAGCGCGTCGCGCAGGCCCAGGTTGAATCCCTGCGCGCCAATCGGATGCAGGGTCTGCGCGGCATTGCCGACCAGGACCGCACGCGACGCGAACAGGCGCTGCGCCTGAACGCGCCTGAGAGGATACGACACGCGACGTCCCGGACGCGACAGCCGTCCGAGACGGTATCCGAAGCGTTCGTGCAGAAGCTCGATGAATCCCGCATCATCCAGTTCTGCAACGTGTTCGGCGTCCGCCGTGGGCACGGTCAACACGACGCCAGCGCGATGCCCGGCCAAGGGCAGCAGCGCCACCGGGCCGCTCGCGGTGAAACGCTCGTACGCGCAATCCGGCGCACGCTCCGGCATGATCGTGCAGACGAAGGCAGTCTGCACATAATCCACATTTTCTGTTTCTATACCCAGCGCCGAACGCACGAACGACGTCGTGCCGTCTGCACCGACCAGCAAGCGCGTGCGCAACGCACGTTCGCCATTGACGCTGGCAAGCGTTGCCGTAATCGCCTCGCTGGCAGTCGCAATGGCCGTCAGTTTGGCCGGCGCAAAACGCGTCAGATCGTGGCAGGCATCCAACTGCACCAACAGAGCATTTCCCAGTTCGCGCGCCGGCAACACGGCACCGAAACTATCGACGTTGTGCCTCGCTGCATCCAGCCTCACCGCGCCAAATTCGCCTTGCCGGCTGATGTGGATTTTGCGGATCGGCGTCGCCCGGGAGACACATCTTTCCCACACCCCGAGCACGGTCAGCGCGTTCACCGTCGCCCGCGCGAGTGCCAGATTGCGCTCGTCGTGGCTTGGCTGCTGGTCGACCTGTGACGCGACCGCTTCGACCAGAGCGACGCGCAAGCCAGCACCGTCCAGTGCAATCGCCAGACTGGCACCGACCAGGCCGCCGCCGATGATGACAACGTCATATTCCGGGTTCATGGCGCCATGATACGGGTGTCGTCGATACCGATGCCAGCGCGGCATCCGCTATCATCGTGCTCGAACTGCGTGGAGCTGCAATGGACCTGATCCTCGTCCGCCATGGCGATGTCGATGCTGTACCTGGCCTTTGCCTGGGCCAGACCGACGCGCCATTGTCGGCGTCGGGTTTCGGCGCCGTGCAACAGCTTGCCGCGACCTGGACCGAATCGCCGCCACGTTTCCTGTTTTCCAGCGATCTGAAACGTGCGCAGCAGGCCGCGTCGATCTTTGCCGCGCGCTTCGCGATCGAACCGCTGATCGACGCGCGCCTGCGCGAAGTGAATCTCGGCGAATGGGACGGCAAACGCTGGGATGAAGTCGTGCGCAGCGACGGCGCACGCTACGAACACTGGGCCAATAACTGGGTGATCCAGGAAGCACCGGGCGGCGAAAGCTTCGCGGATGTCATCCGCCGCACCGGCGCCTGGTTGTCGTCCCTGCTCGGCTCGACGCGCGACGACGACAGCGTGCTCGCCATCGCCCATGCCGGCTCGATCCGCGCCCTGCTCTGCCACGCCCTCGGCCTGCCTCCCGCGCGTGCCTTCGCGTTGCGCATCGACCACGCCCATGCCGCGCGCATACGCTCCCGTAACGGACAGTTTGAAGTATGCTATGCCAATGCGTCGCGGTTCGAAGCGGACTAGCGTGACGCGCACAATGGAGACAGCAACAATGCAACATATTCCACAAAGCAATATCTTGACGCCGCGCACCGGCATCTTGATCGCCATGATTGCGTTTGCAGTCGGCGTGCGCCTGTTCATCTATTTTGTGCCCGGCATATTCCCCTACAACTTCACTCCGGTCGAAGCCATCGCCCTGTTTGGTGGTGCGTATTTCAGCGACCGCCGTCTTGCCTTCATCGCGCCGCTCGCCGCGATGTTCCTCGCCGACCTGATTATCGGCCTGCATCCACTGATTCCGGTGATCTACGGCTGCATCGCCGCCAGTGTCGTGCTCGGCTTCGCCCTGCGCAACAAGGTTTCAATAGTACGCGTCGCCGGCTGCGGCATCGCCGGATCGCTGATGTTCTTCGCTGTCGTCAGTTTTGCCGAATGGCTGATGGGCGATACGGTTTACTGCCGCGCGGGAATCGTTTCCTGCTATGTCGCCGCCATTCCCTTCCTCAAAGCGTGGCTCGCCGGCACGCTGGTCTGGAGTGCGGTTTTGTTTGGCGGGTTTGAGGCGATGCGGAGAAGGTGGGCGGGGTTGAGTGCTTCTGCCGCATAGCGAATGGGCAACCGGCTGAGCAGAATCTATACGAAAACCGGCGACGACGGCACCACGGGCCTCGGCGACGGCACGCGCGTGCCCAAGGATTCGGCGCGAGTTGCGGCTTACGGTACCGTCGATGAATTGAACAGCGCCATCGGCATGGTGCTCGCGCAGGCTGATCTTGAACAGAACATTCCCGCGCCGGTGCGCGAGGCGCTGATCCAGGTCCAGCATGATCTGTTCGATCTGGGCGGCGAGTTGTGCATCCCCGGCATGACGATGATCCACGATGCCGACATCGAACGGCTGGAATCCACGCTCGACGCCTTCAACGACGATCTGCCGATGCTGAAGGAATTCATCCTGCCCGGCGGCGGCATGGCGGCGGCGTGTTGCCATCTGGCGCGCACGGTATGCCGACGTGCAGAGCGCGAAGCCGTGTCGTTGGCGCGGTCGGAAACGGTGCGGCCCGAGGCGGTACGTTATCTCAATCGCCTTTCCGACCTGCTGTTCGTGCTCGCGCGCGTACTGGCGCGCGCATCGGGCCACGGTGAAGTGCTATGGCAACACGAACGGCGCAAAAAGCCGAAGGGATGACGCCGGCGCAAGCCCTGGATTTCGTCGCGCTCCACGGCGTCGTCTGCGAAGCCGCTCACTGCGGCAAAATCGCGGTACTCGCCGACGCGATTGCCGGCGAGCCATTGCGTGGCAACTGGTGGTCCCATCCGCGCGGCCGTGAAATTTTTTCGGCCACGCGCGCCGTACGCGAATCGTCGCAAGTACTCGTGTGCCGCCTCGTCGAAGGCAAGATCAGTTTCGTGCACGAACGCCTGTGGCCGGCACTGGTGCGCACAGCGGACCGTTTCCCGGCCGAGCATCTTGCGAGGATATGCGAAGTGCACACCGAAAGCGGGAAACATCGCGTCGAGGAAACGCCGTTCCCGGATTGGGTGTCAAAGCAGGTCGTGACGGAGGTGAAAAGTTTGACTTTGCAGCAGGCTCTCATTGCGCTCGATATGCTGCAACCGCGGACAGCGATCAAACCATGAATACCGCTTTGTATACTCATTCCGCCTGCCTTGCGCATCAGCCCGGGCCAGGCCATCCGGAATCGCCGTCGCGACTGCAGGCTGTGCTGCAGGCGCTGGATGACGAGCGCTTCGCTGCGCTGGATCGCCGCGAAGCGCCGCGTGCTACTCGCGCGCAACTCGAGCGCGTACATGATGCGGCACTGGTCGAGCACGTGTTTGCGAGCGCGCCCGCCGAGGGTCTTGTGCGGCTTGATCCGGACACGGCGATGTCACCCGATTCGCTGGAAGCAGCATTGCGTGCCACAGGCGCAGTCTGCGCAGCGGTCGATGCAGTACTCGATGGCGACACTATGCGCGCTTTCTGCGCCGTGCGCCCGCCCGGCCACCATGCGACGCGCACCACGGCGATGGGGTTTTGCCTGTTCAACAACATTGCCATCGCTGCGGCGCAGGCGCTC
This sequence comes from uncultured Gammaproteobacteria bacterium, assembly GCA_963804695.1. Taxonomy (GTDB): domain Bacteria; phylum Pseudomonadota; class Gammaproteobacteria; order Xanthomonadales; family Rhodanobacteraceae; genus Rudaea. Next base: position 218,187 of record CAWDRH010000003.1, on the reverse strand, counting down.
GCGCGCGGGATCAAACGCGTCGCCATCGTCGATTTCGATGTGCACCACGGCAATGGCACCCAGGATATTTTCTGGAGCGAACCGCGTGTCCTGTATGCCTCGACGCATCAGTCGCCGCTGTATCCCGGCACGGGCGCGGCCGCTGAAACCGGCGTGGGCAATATCGTCAATGCGCCGCTGCCGCCTGCCGCCAGCTCGTTCGCGTTCCGCGAAGCCTGCAGCGATATCATGCTACCTGCGCTACGCCGTTTCCGGCCTGAGCTGGTGATGATTTCGGCCGGGTTCGATGCGCACTATCTGGATCCGCTGGCCAACCTGAACCTGGGCAACGACGATTACACCTGGATCACCCGGGAACTGGTAGATATTGCGCAAAAATCCGCATCCGGACGCATCGTTTCCAGCCTCGAGGGTGGCTACAGTCTGACTGCACTGCGCGAATGCACGGCCGCGCATGTCGGCGCGTTGCTCGCTTGAGTCATTCGCCGCCGGCTCGAATCCCAAGGGCCAGCGAATTGACGCAGTGGTGCAGATCGGCCGGTGCGGCGGCTCGCAACATCCGCATTGCCCGATTCCGGGGAATCAGGCAAGCTGTGTCGCCTTGCGCGCTGCCTGACTAATTCTCCGTGCCCACAGCTCATCGTCACCGCTTACTTCGCCCGCGTCTGCTTGCGCTGGCGCTTGCATTTGCCATCGCGGATCCCGCCTTCTCCGCAGACACCGACGCGTCCACCGCGCCGCCGCCATGTGCGGTGGGCGTGCTTCAGTGCCCGAAGCGCACCGACATGTACGCGATGTGCAAGCGCAACGACCTGCTGGATTTCTTCACCCCCGGCCTGCCGACCGAAGGCGACCGCTCGACCGTCGCCAGTGATCTGAGTGCACGCAAGGTCACGGCCGCCGACAGCAACCATTACCATCTGGAAGGCGATGTCCGCCTACAGCAACTGGATGCGCTGTTGCAATCGGATTTCCTCGACTACGCCACCGACACCAGTATCTACAACGCTTACGGCCATGTGCGCGCACAGGATCGTGGCATGCTGATGTCCGCCGACAGCGCTCACGGCACCGGCACGCCCCACACTACAGTTCTGGAAAACGTGCATTATCAGTTGCTCAATTCACGCGGCAACGGCACCGGGACCACGGCCAACATGACCGACCCGGACTACGGCACGATGACCGATGGCACCTTTTCGACCTGCGACCCGGACGATCGCCGCTGGTATCTGCGCGGGCGCGAAATGGAAATGGACAAGGTCCTCAACAAGGGTTATGCGCACGACGTCACCCTGTATTACGACGACATACCGTTTTTCTGGTTTCCGTACGCCAGCTTTCCGCTGAACGAAGATCGCGCCTCCGGCTTCCTGTATCCGCATGTCAGTTACAACAGCCGCCGCGGTCTGGTGCTGGGCGCGCCCTATTATTTCGATCTGGCGCCCAACTACGACGCCACCCTGGACCCGCGCATCTCGACCGAGCGCGGCCCGATGCTGAATGGCCAGTTCCGCTATCTCGACGCCACCGACAAAGCACAGATCGATTTCACTTACGTGCCGCACGACGGTCAGGTCAGCACCGAACTGGCGCAATACGCCGCTGCGCCGCCGTTGCCAGTCGATCTCTACGGACCGGAATCACCGCTGGATCTGTCCCCGCAGCGCTACGCCCTGCGTATACGGGACGCTAATGTACTGTCGGATAACTGGGTGGTCGTGGTCAACGTCGACCGTGTATCCGATAAGGCCTATCTTCAGGATTTCGGCGACAGCCTGACAACGTCGGCGACGGCGCTATTGAGTTCCAGCGCCTATCTGATGGGCCGTGGTTTGTGGTGGACGGCAAGCTTCGGTGCCGACAGCGCCCAGCTCACCCAAGCGAGTATTTCAGATGCGTTCGAACCCTATCAGCGTCTGCCGCGCGCGACGTTCCAGGGCGAACACAGCCTGCTCGGCGACCTGGTCTGGGGCATCAATTCCGAATACGTGGATTTTCAGCGCAGCGCCTACCAAATCGCAACGCTCCCGGAAACGACTCCGGCCACTTATCGCCAGGTGGAATCGGTCGAAGGCCAGCGCCTGGATGCGTACCCGTATCTGGCGTACCCGATCGAAACGGCCGGGTATTTCATCCGCCCCGAACTCGGCGTGCGCTACACCGCCTACGATCTGGACAACATCGCCAGCTACACCGCAACCAATCCGGGCGCACCGCAATACCTCAATCGCACGCCATCGCGCAGCGTACCGATCTTTGATCTGGATGCGGGCCTGATTTTCGACCGCAGCCTGCACTTCTTCGGCGACGATTTCACCCAGACCCTGGAACCGCGCCTGTACTACCTGCGCGTGCCCTACCGCAATCAGGACGATCTGCCGATATTCGATACGCAGTTGCCGAGTTTCGATTTTCCCAGCCTGTTCCGCAGCAACAGCTTCGTCGGCGCCGACCGTCAGAGCAACGCCAACAATCTGACCCTGGCGGTGACCTCGCGCCTGATCGACGATGCTTCCGGCGACCAGTTGCTCAGCGCGAGTTTCGGCCAGATCCGCTATTTCGAGCCGCAGCGCGTGCAATTGCCCGGTTATCCGCAAATCATCGATGAATCCGGCTCGGATTACGTCGCCGAGGTGGACCTGCGCCTGAACGACCGCTGGGAGCTGAAATGGGACCAGCAATACAATCCGAATCCGCAGACGCTCGACCCGACGACCCTGCAACTGATCACAGACGTGGACCATACTGACCTGTCCTCGATCGAACTCGAACACCGTTTCGACGGTGATGGCGTCATCAACTTCGCTTACCGGTTCCGGCGCGGCCTGCTCGAACAGATCGATACCACGGCACTGCTGCCGCTGAACGAGCGCTGGAGCCTGGTGGGACGCTATTACTATTCGCTGATGGACAAGACCCTGCTGGAAACCTTCGCCGGCGCTGAATACGACAGCTGCTGCGTGGCTCTGCGCGTGGTCGCGCGGCGCTATATCAATGCCATCGGCGAGGTCCACCCCAGCACCGGACTGTATGTCGAGCTGGAATTCAAGGGTCTGGGCAACACCGGCACCCGCACCGGAGATTTCCTGCGGCGTGCTATCCTTGGCTACGAATAACCCGGATTACAGCAACCCCGATTACAGCAACCGCCCAACGGAAGCTTTCATAACGCTTTTCTTATGGTCGAACCCGCATGATGCCGACCGCAATAGCGGCATCGCGGCTGTACTCAGCCAAAGCAACCAGCAACTTCGCGCGCCAGCGCGCCCTTTCGTGGACATGATCTACCGATGAACAGAATCGTCGCCGTGTTTTGTTTCCTGCTCGCCGCACTCGGCACCAGCACCGTCGTGCGTGCGCAATTGCTGTCGAAGGAGCCGCTCGACCGTATTGTTGCCGTGGCCGAGGACGAGGTCATCCTGCAAAGCGAGCTCGACCGTGCCGTCGCCAACGTGCTGGCACAATACAAGAACAATCCGGAACAGCTACCGCCACGCGATGTGCTCGATCGCCAGGTGCTGGAAAGCCTGGTCATGATGCGGCTGCAGGTACAGCGAGCTCAGAGCACCGGTATCCGCGTCAGCGATGCCGACGTCGACCAGGCCGTGGAACATGTCACCAGCAACAACAAGATCACGCTGAGCCAATTGCGCTCGTCACTGGCCCAGCAGGGCATGAGCTACGAAGACTTCCGCAAGACCCTGCGCGACCAGTTGCTGGTGCAGCGCCTGCAACAGCGCGTGGTGCAGAGCCAGGTCAACGTCAGCGATTCGGAAGTCGATATCCTGCTCGCCAGCAACAGCCTGAAGAGCGGCGAGGTGCACCTGCAACACATTCTGATCAGTCTGCCGGACGGCGCGGATGCCAAGCAGATCCAGACCGCGCATGACAAGGCGGAAGATGTCGAGAAACAGATCGCGGGCGGCATGGACTTCACCGCCGCGGCGATCCGTTATTCCAACGCCCAGGACGCCCTGCAGGGCGGCGATCTCGGCTGGCGCCGCTATGACGAGGTGCCGGAAGCATTCGCCAACCTGGTCGAGGGCATGCAGCCGGGCGAGGTTTCGCAGGCAATACGCGGCCCGAGCGGCTTCCATATCGTCAAGCTCGTGGACAAGCGCAACGACGGTAAACAGGTTGTCACCGAGTACCATGCCAAGCATATCTTGATCAAGGCCGACGAACTGGTCAGCAGCGACGAGGCACGAAAAACCATCACCGATATCCGCCATCGGATCGTCGATGGACATGAGGATTTCGCGACCTTGGCGAAAAAGTATTCGCAGGATACGACAACCGCGGCCGATGGCGGCGACATGGGCTGGTTTCCGATCGATCAGTACGGCTCGCGCATCGCCAGCGAACTGACCGTACTCAAGAAAGACGAACTGTCGCAACCCTTCCTGAGCGATGCCGGCTGGCACATCATGGAGCTCCTCGGCACGCGTGAGCAGGATCGCACCGAAGCGATGAAACGCGAACAGGCGCGCGACGTCATCCGCAGCCGTAAATCCGAGGAAGAATACGAAAACTTCCTGCGCCAGATGCGCTCGGAATCGTACGTCGAGATTCGTCTCCCGGAAGCCAAGGACAAGGCCGCCGACGCCAATCCGGCAGCCCCCTGATCGGGCTCGGATTCGGAACGGCCGGATCCGGAACGGGATGGACACGGGCCGACCCTGGCTGCCGCGCCTGGCGCTGACACCCGGAGAACCGGCGGGAATCGGCGCGGAACTCATTGCTGCGCTCGCGGCCACCGATATCGCCGCCGATCTGATCGCCATCGGCGACAAGGACCTGCTGCTGCTCGCCGCGCAAACGCGCGGGATCGTGCTGACGCTCGAAGCCGACGATGGCCAATGGCGCACGCAGCGAGCGCCCGCAACCCTGCGTTACGTGCACGTGCCAACGCGCACGGCAGTGGTGCCCGGACACCTCGACGCCGGCAACGCGGCCTATGTGATCGATACCCTGACCCGCGCTGCCAATGGCTGCCTTGAGGGCGAGTTCGATGCTGTAGTCACGGCGCCAGTGCACAAGGGCATCATCAACGACGCCGGCATCGCATTCACCGGACATACCGAATTTTTCGCCGCGCGTGCGCAGGCCGATGTGGCCATGCTGCTGGTCGCGCCCGGCTTGCGGGTTGCGCTGGCCACCACGCACCTGCCGCTCGCGCAGGTTCCCGCGGCAATCACGGCTCCGGCAATCGTGCGCATTTTGCGCATTGTATACAATGATCTACGTCACCGTTTTGGCATTGATGATCCACGTATCGCCGTGCTCGGCCTGAATCCGCACGCCGGCGAAGGCGGCCATCTCGGGCGCGAGGAAATCGACAGTATTGCGCCCGCGCTCGCCGCTCTGCGCGCCGAAGGCATGCGTCTGGACGGTCCGCTGGCGGCCGATACCGCCTTCGTGCCAGCGCTGCGCGCGGGTTACGACGCTTACCTGGCGATGTACCACGACCAGGGCCTGCCTGTGCTCAAGACCCTCGGTTTCGGCGATGCCGTCAACGTGACCCTGGGTTTGCCGTTCGTCCGCACCTCGGTCGATCACGGCACCGCGCTCGATCTGGCAGGCACTGGCAAAGCCGACCCCTCTAGCTTGATCGCCGCTGCACGCCTGGCGATCGAACTGGCAGGCAAATGACGTTTTCCCAGCCGCATATCCCGAGGAAACGCTTCGGCCAGCATTTCCTGCACGATCAAGGAATACTGCGTCGCATCGTCGAATGTGTGGCGCCGCAACCTGGGCAGCGCATTGTCGAAATCGGCCCCGGTGAAGGCGCGCTGACTCTGCCGCTGCTGCGCGCAACCGGACATTTGACCGCGATCGAGCTGGATCGCGACCTCATCGAACCGCTGCGCGCGCGCGCGCAAGGCGTCGGCGATCTCGGCATCATCAACGCCGATGTTCTGCGCGTGGATTTCACCGCACTCGCCGGCAACGAGCGACTGCGACTGGTCGGCAACCTGCCGTACAACATTTCCACGCCGATACTCTTCCACTGCCTGGAACACGCCGCGGCAATCGGCGATATGCACTTCATGTTGCAGAAGGAAGTCGTCGATCGCATGGCCGCCGCGCCGGGCAGCAAGACCTATGGACGCCTGAGCGTGATGCTGCAATTGCGCTGCAGCGTCGAACCGCTGTTGCACGTGCCGCCGGGCGCCTTCCGGCCACCGCCGAAAGTGGAATCTGCGGTGGTGCGGCTGACTCCGCTGTCCGTCGACGCAATGCCACAGATCGATTTCGCCTTGATCGAGCGTCTGGTGCGTGCGGCGTTCGGCCAGCGCCGCAAGACCTTGAGCAACGCCTTGTCCAGCGTGGCCAGCGCCACCGAACTCGACGCCGCCGGTATCGATCCACGCGCCCGCGCCGAGCAACTGGCGCCATCGGCCTTCGTCTCGCTGGCGCAGTTTCTTTCAATTCGAGGCTGACCAGCGCTTGCCGTATCGCCGCGGCTGCCGGAGAATCGGAGCATGAGCAGCAAGCCTCCCGACGACATCGTGCCCTACAACATCAGTGTCGCGGTGCACACGCGTTTCCTCGACGAGCAATCCGTCCCAGCCGACAATCGCTACGTGTTCACCTACACGATCCGCATTGCCAATGCCGGCAGTGTTCCGGCACGTCTGCTCACGCGCCACTGGATCATTACCGATGCCAACGGCAAGGTGCAGGAAGTGCGCGGTGACGGCGTCGTCGGCGAGCAGCCCTGGTTGCGGCCGGGCGAGGATTTTCATTACACCTCCGGCGCCGTGCTTGAAACTGCGGTAGGCACCATGCGCGGCAGCTACCAGATGCTGGCCGACGATGGCCGCCGCTTCGATGCGATGATTCCGCAATTCACCTTGTCGATTCCGCGGACGGTGCACTGATGGCGCGGCTCTAATGGCTACTTATGCCATCGGCGACATTCAGGGTTGCCACGATGAGCTTTGCCGTTTACTCGAAAAAGTAAACTTTGATACTTCACGCGACACGCTGTGGTTCTGCGGCGATCTGGTCAATCGTGGCGGTCAATCGCTGGCGGTGCTGCGTCTGGTGAAATCGTTCGGCGAACGCGCGATCGTCGTGCTCGGCAATCACGATCTGAGCTTGCTCGCCATTGCCGAACGGCAGACTGCCGACCAGGAAAAGGTCAATCCGGAATTGCGCGAAGTGCTGTTCGCACCGGATCGCAACGAACTGCTTTACTGGCTGCGCACACGACCGCTGCTGCACATCGACCGCGGCCTGGGTTTTCTGCTCGTGCATGCCGGACTTGCGCCGCGCTGGAATGTTGACGAGGCAGAACGTTCCGCGCGCGAAGTGGAGATGCGTCTGCGCGGCGACGGCGCATCGCGCCTGCTCAAGGCCATGTTCGGCAATAAACCTGATCAATGGTCGCCGCGCCTGCAGGGACTGGATCGCCTGCGCGCGACGATCAACGTGCTGACGCGCATGCGCTATTGCGATGTGCGCGGGCGTATCGCCTATGGCGAAAAAGGCGCGCCCGGTTCGCAGCGTCCTGGACTGTATCCCTGGTTCGAGGTGCCCGGTAAAAGCGCGCGCGATTTGCGCATCGTCTGCGGCCACTGGTCCACGCTGGGTCGTTTCGCCGGCATGGGCGTCTACGCCATCGATGGCGGTTGCGTCTGGGGTGGCGAACTGATCGCGCTGCGCCTGGACGGTGACGAGCCGCAATTCATCGCACTCAAATCCACGCGGCCGCGGCCGCCGGGGAAATTCATCGAGTAACACTCAATAATGGATCACCGAGCGGATCGTCTTGCCCGCGTGCATCAGGTCGAACGCTTCGTTGATTTTTTCCAGCGGCAACACGGCGCTGATCATCTCGTCGATCCGGATTTCGCCGTTCATGTAGCGATCGACATAACCCGGCAACTGCGATCGGCCCTTCACACCACCGAATGCGCTGCCGCGCCAGACGCGGCCAGTGACGAGCTGGAACGGCCGCGTGGAAATTTCCTGGCCGGCGCCGGCCACACCGATGATGATCGATTCGCCCCAACCCTTGTGGCAGCACTCCAGCGCCGAACGCATCACGTCGACATTGCCGATGCACTCGAACGAATAGTCCACGCCACCATCGGTCAAGTCGACGATCACCTGCTGGATCGGCCGGTCGTATTCGCGCGGATTGATGAAATCCGTCGCACCGAGCGCTTCGCCATTTCCCATTTCGATGGGTTCGTGTCGATCGCGACGATGCGCGCGGCCTTGGCCATCACCGCGCCCTGCACCACCGACAGGCCGATGCCGCCGAGGCCGAACACGGCCACGCTCGATCCCGGCCGCACCTTCGCCGTATTCAGCACCGCACCGATGCCGGTGGTGATGCCGCAGCCAAGCAGACAGACCTTGTCCAGCGGCGCTTGCGGATCGATCTTCGCCAGCGCGATTTCCGGCAACACGGTGTATTCGGAAAACGTGCTCGTGCCCATGTAGTGCAATACCGGCCGACCCTTGATCGAGAAGCGCGTGGTGCCGTCGGGCATCAGGCCCTTGCCCTGGGTCGCACGAATTGCCTGGCACAGATTGGTTTTGCCGGAAGTACAGAATTTGCATTTTCCACATTCCGGCGTGTACAGCGGAATCACGTGATCGCCCGGCTTGACGCTGGTCACGCCCGCACCGATTTCCTCGACGATGCCACCGCCTTCGTGGCCGAGGATCACCGGAAACAGTCCTTCCGGATCGGCGCCGGACAAGGTGAACGCATCGGTGTGGCAGACGCCGGTGGCGACGATGCGCACCAGCACCTCGCCGGTTTTCGGACCGGCCAGATCGACTTCCTCGACGACGAGCGGCTTGCCCGCTTCCCAGGCAACAGCGGCACGGGTTTTCATGGGCAATCTCCGTCAGGCGTTCAGCGCTTTGGCGTGATGGCGCAGGTGATCTTCAACGAAACTGGCGATGAAGTAATAACTATGATCGTAGTCCGGCTGCAGGCGCAGGCGCAGCGGTTGGCCGGCGGTGCGACACGCCTCGTCGAAGAATTCCGGATGCAGGGTCTGCTGCAGGAACGGATCGGCCGTGCCCTGATCGATCAGGATTTCGCCGGGGAAGCGTTTGCCTTGCGCGATAAGTTCGCAGGCATCGTAAGGCTTCCAGGATTCACGATCTGCACCAAGATAACGCGCAAACGCCTTCTCGCCCCAGCGCACGCGCATCGGCGCGACGATCGGCGCCAGGGCGGAAACCGAGCGATAACGATCCGGATGCTTCAACGCAATGGTGAGCGCGCCGTGCCCGCCCATCGAGTGACCGAAGATACTTTGCCGCTTCCCGTCTGCCGGGAAATTCGCCGCGATCAGCGCCGGCAATTCTTCCGTGACATAGGTATACATGTTGAAAAAGCGGGACCACGGCGCCTGCGTCGCATCAAGATAGAAACCCGCGCCGGCACCGAATTCCTCGTCGTCTGCTTCACCGGGAATGCCTGTATTGCGCGGGCTGGTGTCGGGCACCACCAGCATCAACCCCAGCTCAGCCGCAACCCGCTGCGCACCAGCCTTGATCGTGAAGTTCTCTTCCGTGCAGGTAAGGCCGGACAGAAAATATAGCACTGGTAGTGGACCGGCCTCGATCTGCGGCGGCCGGTACACGGCAAAGCGCATGGGCCCGGTGCACGCATCCGAAGCATGCCGATAAAAGCCTTGAACGCCGCCGAAGCAGCAGCGTTCGGAGAGGATTTCGACGGCCGTCATATCAGCGTTGCCCTCAGCAACCATCCGTGGTGAGCATTCCGATCGACATCCATATCCTACCCTCAGCCGGCTGTCGCCGACTTCGTCCATTTCTTCAACCATTCGATCACTGTTTTCTGCCAGAGCACGCTGTTCTGCGGCTTCTGCACCCAATGACTTTCATCAGGGAAGGTGAGGAATTCGCTGGGGATTCCGCGCCGCTGCAACGCCGTGAACGCGCCGATGCCCTGTTCGAGTGGAATGCGGAAATCCTGTCCGCTGTGAACCACCAGCATTGGTACACGCCAGTCCTTGACGTGATCGATCGGGTTGAATTTCTCGTAATTTTCCGGATGTTCGTACTGGGTGCCACCGTTCTCGTGTTCCTCGAACCACAGTTCCTCGGTGGCGTAATACATCATGCGCGCATCGAACACGCCATCGTGATCGACCAGACATTTCCATGGCTGGTTCCATACGCCGGCGATCCAGTAAGTCATGTAGCCGCCGTAGCTGGCGCCGAGTGCGCAGGCGTTGTCGCCGTCGAGATACGGGAACTGCTTGAGCGCCGCAGTCCAGCCTTTCTGCAGGTCTTCGAGCGGACGGTCGCCCCAGTGCTGCGAGATCGAATCGGTGAACGCCTGGCCGTAGCCGGTCGAACCGTGGAAATTGATCGCGACCACAGCGAATCCGGCACCGGCATAGGTTTGCGGATTCCAGCGGTAATGGAAATCGTTGGGCCACGGATCCTGCGGGCCGCCGTGAATCAGGAAGGCGACCGGATATTTCTGTCCAGGTTTTGCATCGACCGGTGGCATGGAATACCCATGCACAGTTTCCCCATTCCAGCCCTTGAACGTAAACCACTGCGCCTTGCTGAAGCGGATGTCGGCAAGCCGCGCCGCATTGACATCGGTAACCTGCCGCAACTTGGTTCCACGCAGCAGGTACAGATCGGTTGGATGCTGGAAATCCTGACGTGCTACGACGATGTCCCCGGCACCGGCATCGAACCTGGTCACGGAGCCATCGCCGACCAGCCGGCTGACGGCGCCGTCGGCGATCTTCACCGCGAACAGCGCATGATCGCCATCGTCGTCGGCGCTGGTATACAAGGTCTTGCCATCGCGCGATAACTGCAACGGTCCAGCGGAACGATCCCACTTCGGATCGATTTCGCGGATGCTGCCGCTGGCCAGATCCATCGCCATGATGCCGAAACGGTCGGACTCGAAGCCCGGCGTCTTCATCGCCAGGTAATACAGGGTCTTGCCGTCGTGCGACACCAGCGGATACGCATCCCAGGCCTTGTTGGCGGCGGTCAGATCCTTCGGCTCGGCCGAACCGTCGGCCGGCACCGAATAAATATCGAAATTGGTCGACCAAGGCTCGCTCGTGCCGGCGATGCGGACATCGAAGTACACGGTCTTGCCATCCGGCGAAAACGTGTATTCGGTATCGTCGCCGAACGGTTTCGATGGCACGTCGCCGTCAATGCCGCGGCTCAGCAGGCGCGGTTCGTCGATGGGTTTGCCCGTGGCATCAAGATCGGCAATGAACAACTGCGACCGCCGCCCGTCCGCCCAAGTGTCCCAGTGACGGATGAACAGCTTGTTGTAAAGCCGGCCGGTGGCCTTGTCGGCAGCGCGCTCGTCCAGACGTTTTTTCGTGCAGGCGAGATCCGGGCAATCCGGAAAGACGTCGATCGACAGAAGCAGGCGTTTGCCATCCGGCGACAATTTGTAATTGTTCACATCCAATGCGAGTTTCGTCACCTGCACGCCAGCGGTGTGATCCATTGCATCCTGACGCCACAACTGCATCGCATCGCCGCCCTTGGCCAGGTAATACACACTCTTGCCATCCGTCGACCAGCGCGGACTGTTGGCGTCGACGGATTTGTCGGTCAGCCGCATCGACTGCGCATTTTCCGCACTCAGATCGAGCAGCCAGATGCCGTTGACGCCCTTGTTCGCCGCGTAGTCGGTTTCGCGCATCTGGTAGGCGACATGCCTGCCATCCGGCGAGAGATGCGGATCGCTTAGCCGGTTCATCATCACCAGGTCGTGCGCGTCGAACGGGTGCGATGCAGCAGCGGCGTGGCCGGTCAAGGCAAGTGCCAGAACGGTGAACAGGATTTTCATGGGCTTGCTCCAGGGTGGAATCGAGTGATGTTACGCGCGCAGACATCGCTTCGGGAAGGGTTACACGGCCATTCCTGTTCGCTACCGCGTCCCGCCCGCCCCGGCAGCGTGCGTCGCGCCAATCTGCTGATCGAGGAACGCCGTCAGCTGTGTGTACAATTCGAGAACGTGCGCTTCGTTGTAGTAACCGTGGCCCTCGGTGCGCTCGTACAGCCACGCATGATCGACCTTTTGCGCAAGCAGGGCGGCATGCAGGTTTTCGCCCTGCACCGGCGGCACGCGCTGATCGGCACCACCGACGATCAGCATGACCTTGGCCTTGAGCCGGTCCAGGTGCGCGATCGGCGAACGGTCGTACAGTTCACTCTGATTCTCGCCCAATACCATCTTGAGATAGTTTTCGCCATAGATCGACTGCGGGATGTCGCCACGCGTATACATCAGACGCAGATCGTAGATACCAGCATAACCGATCGTGCATTTGTATAAATCCGGTTCCTTGACCGCGCCTTCCAGTGCCGCATAGCCGCCGTAACTGCCGCCGAAGATGCAGACGCGTTGCGGATCGGCGATGCCTTGCGCGATCGCCCAGCGCGTGGCGTCGGTGACGTCGTCCTGCATCTTGCCGCCCCATTCGCCAAATCCGGCCCGCTTGAAACCATAGCCATAGCCGCCCGAGCCGCGATAGTTGATCTGCAATACGGCATAACCGCGGCTGGCCAGCATCTGCACGTCAGGATCGAAGTTCCAATCATCGCGCTCGCCATACGGGCCGCCGTGCACGAACACCACCAGCGGCAGATTCTTCGCATCGGGCTTTCCGGTTGGGCGCGTGAGGTAACCGTGCAGCAGCAGGCCATCGCGCGCCGTCACATCGATCGGCTCCATCGACGCCATCTGTTCGGGTTTGATCCACGGCCGCCGCGCGAGCAGGAAACTCAGCTTCTTGGTGCCGGCATCGTAAAGATAAAACGTGCCGGGATCGGTATCGGCATGAACGAACACGATTGCCTTGCGGCCATCGCTGGTGCCGGAACGCAGCTGGACATCTTCGCCGGGAAACTGCTGCATCAACGCGACCAGCAGTTTCGCTTCCGGCGCCTGCTTGTCGAGCAGGGTCACCGCGGGCCGGCCCGGTTCGGTGCGCACAGCGAAGACATCCAGATCATCGATCGTATACATCAGTTCGGTTGGATCCGAGCCGTTGCCGCTCCACAACGTAGTCAACTGATGACTGGCTGCATCCCAGCGGCAGATGCCGCCGGCCCCCTTGTCGCCGGGGCAGCCGAAATACACGCCATTGCCGGCGCGATCGAACATCAACGGCTGCATGCGCTTGCCGTCCGTGCCTTCATCGAACACGCGCTGCCAGTCGGCGCCTTCGCCGGTGCGGTAGTATACTTTTACCTTCTGGTCGACATCCTCGCCCCATGCAATACGCACACCGCCCTTGTTGTCCGCGATGAAGCTGGCATTGCGCATAGGCGCGGTGGCAACACGCGTCAAGGTGCCTTCGGCAAGATCAATCTTGTAGGCTTCGGCAAACACGCCGATTTTGGAACCGTTCCAGGGATAGCTTGCGATCAAGGCGTGCTTCGGATCATCACGCAGCGACGCGATCAGACGGCCACTTGCCTGCTCGGACGTCGCATGCTTGATCAGCGTCGAGCCATGATCCCCGCCGGCACGGTAACCGAACAGGATATTTGCATCGGAACCATCGGCGTTCGCTGCATACAGTTCGCCGGTTGGAACCAGCGCTTCCAGCCCGCCGGTGCGCTCGCCGACCGTGTACATCACGCGATGCGGCCCAACCCACCAGAATCCGTCCAGATCATCGTCGTCGCGCGGCACAACGTTCACGCCCTTCATGTCGGCCAGATGGATCAGGGCCAGCACTGTCCTGCCACGAACGACGGCACTGGCGGCGAGGTAGTCGCCATCCGGCGAAATCTTTACCTGTTCGTATTGCGGATGATGGGCGAAGTCGGCCAGCGGCACCTGCGCGATAGCGAGCGGAGACAGCACGATCGAACCCCACAACCCCAGCATGAATTTATTGCGCACAAAGCGGCTCCCGTGAAATTGAAACGTGATTGGCAATCTTGCCCTGGTTGCGAAATCGGCGACGCCCGATCCGCTATGTTTTCCCGACGCGCCCATAGATGTCTTCCAGGCGCACGATGTCGTCCTCACCGAAATAATCGCCGCACTGTACTTCGATCAGGTGGATATCCTCGGTACCCGGATTCTCCAGCCGATGCAGCGTTTCCATCGGTATAAAAGTGGACTCGTTGCGCTGAAGCAGAAATTCACGGTCGCCGACACGGACTTTTGCCGTACCGGCCACGACCGTCCAGTGTTCGCTGCGGCGATGATGCAATTGCAGGCTGAGCACCTGGCCCGGCTTGACCGTCAGGCGCTTGACCTTGCAGTCGCTGCCATCCTCCAGCACAGTGAAGCTGCCCCAAGGCCGGTGTACGGTCTGATGGTAGCTCGCCGCGACGTGATTGGTTTCGCGCAACTGCTCGACGACCTGCTTGACCTGCTGCGCGCGCTCGCGATCGGCCACCAGCACCGCGTCGCCGGTATCGATGATAACCAGATCCTTCACTCCCACCGCAGCGACGATGCGCTTGTCGCCCTGGATAAAGCAGTTTTCGCTTTCGATGACGACCGCCGAACCCTGCACGCGATTGCCGTTGGCATCGGGTTGGTCGCCGCTGGGCAGTTCGCTCACTGCTTTCCACGAGCCGATATCGCTCCAGTCGAAGCTTGCCGGCACCACGGCGCAATTCTTCGCACGTTCCATCACGGCGTAGTCGACGGAGATATCCGGCATCGCCAAGAAGGCGTCACGCGCGAACTCGATCGGGCTGTCGGCACTCACCGCGCTGGCATAGCAGGTTCGCGCAGCGGCGAGCACATCCGTACACGCCGGCTGCGCTGCGGCAAGAAAGGCATCGGCGCGAAAGCAGAACATGCCCGAATTCCAGACATACTCGCCGGAAGCGAGATAGGCTTCGGCTTTCGCGCGATCGGGTTTTTCCACGAAGGCCGCAATTTCCCTGCCGCCACTTTGTGGAATCGGTGCGCCCATGCGGATATAGCCGAATCCGGTTTCCACACTCGTCGGCGGAATCCCGAACGTGACCAGATAGCCATCCTGCGCCAGCGTTTGTGCAAGGCGAGCATCAGCAACGAAGGCGTCGATATCGCGGATCAGATGATCGGCCGGCAACACCAGCAGGGTCGCGTCGCTGGCGATATGCTCGATGGCATACAAGGCCGCGAGCATGATCGCCGGTGCCGTATTGCGCCCGGCTGGTTCCAGCAGGAAAGGCAGACGATCCATATCCACGCCGGTGTGTTGGGCGTACGCGTCACGAGTGAGAAAATAATAATCGCGCCCGGTCACGGTCAAAACGCGGCCGTCATCGGCCAGACGCAAAGCCCGATCCAGCGTCTTGTACAACAGCGACTCGCCGTCTGCCATGCGCATGAAGGGCTTCGGATACGCACTGCGCGACACCGGCCACAGGCGGGTTCCGGCGCCACCGGAAAGAATCACTGGAATCAGCATCGGGACTTCTCCATTTTCCCCATTTTAACGTGCCGTGGTGCTCGCCAATTCGGCGATGACGGCGTCGAGGCCCTGCTGCCACAACGGCAGATGCAGGCCGAAGGTTTCGCGCAGCTTGGCGGTGTCGAGTACCGAATAGGCTGGGCGCTGCGCCTTGGTCGGATAATCGGCGGTAGTGATCGGCACCACTTCCATCTGTTTGTCGATCAGGCCGGCGTTATGCGCGAAGATGAAAATCCAGCGCGCGAATTCGTGCCATGTGCATTCGCCAGCAGCGCTCAGGTGATACGTTCCGGTGAGACCGCTGCGTCGCTGCGCGTCCGCGGCAAGCCGGCGCATGAGTATTTGCGCCGTCACGTCCGCGATCAGGCGCGCGCTGGTGGGCGCGCCGCGTTGATCGTTGACGACGCGCACGGCATCGCGCTCGCGTGCCAGCCGCAGCATGGTGCGAACGAAATTGTGGCCGCGCGACGCGAACACCCACGCGGTGCGAAATATCAAATGCCTGCAATCCGATTCACGCAACGCATTTTCGCCGGCGAGCTTGCTCCGACCATAGACGCCGAGCGGCGCAATCGCGTCGCCTTCGCGATACGGGCGCGTGGCCTGGCCGTCGAAGACGTAGTCGGTCGAATAGTGCACGACGAGCGCACCTGAACGCCTGGCCCAGGCACCGAGTACGGTGAGCGCACGATGATTGATGCGTTCGGCCAGACTTTCCTCGTCCTCGGCACGGTCGACGGCGGTATACGCGGCGGCGTTCACCACGATCTGTGGTGCGCACTCGTGCAGGCAGTTGCCAAGCGTCTCCGGCTCGGCCATGTCGACACGCAGCCACGGCACGGTCACTCCCAGGTGCTTGCCCTCACGCGTGGCGCAGAAGAGTTCGCCCAGCGGCGCGAGCGAACGCGCCAGCTCGAAACCGACCTGGCCATTGGCGCCGAGCAGCAGGATTTTCACGCGACGTACTGCGGCAATTTTTCACGCGGAATATCGCGCAGAAACGGCGCGCGCTGGTCCTTGTCCGACAGCTGCGGCGCGCCGAGTGGCCAGTCGACGGCGATATCGCCATCGTTCCAGCGGATACCGGCATCGGCAGCGTGGTTGTACAACGCCGTGCACTGGTAGGAAAACGTTGCGAAGTCGGACAGCACGGCGAAGCCGTGCGCGAAACCTTCGGGTATCCAGAAATGGCGCTTGTTATCGGCACTCAGCACAGCGGCGGCCCAGCGCCCGAACGTTGGTGAGCCAACGCGGATATCGACCGCGACATCGTAAACTTCGCCTTCCAGCACGTTCACCAGTTTGCCCTGCGGATTCGGAAACTGGTAATGCAGGCCACGCAGTACGCCATGCGCGGAACGCGACACGTTGCTCTGCACGAAATCCAGGTCGAGGCCGATATTTTTATATTTTTGCGCGTGGAAACTTTCGTAGAAGTAGCCGCGCGCATCGCCATGCACGGTCGGCTCGATCACTACGCAACCCGGCAGATCGGTCTGGATCAATTTCATACAACCGATCCCTGCTTCACCAATTGTTGCAGATACTGACCGTAGGCATTCTTGCTCAACGGCTGTGCCAGTCGAAGCACTTGCTCCGCATCGATCCAGCCGTTGATGTAGGCGATTTCTTCAGGGCAGCACACTTTCAGACCCTGCCGGTTTTCGATGGTCTCGATGTAGTTTGACGCTTCGGTCAGTGATTCGTGTGTGCCCGTATCGAGCCAGGCGAAGCCGCGACCGAGTCTTTCCAGCATCAGCGAGGAATCCTCGAGATAGCGCCGGTTCAAATCCGTAATCTCGAGCTCGCCGCGTGGCGATGGCTTGAGCTCCGCGGCAAAATCGCAGGCGCGCTGGTCGTAGAAATACAAACCCGTCACCGCGTAGTTCGATTTCGGCTGCTGCGGTTTTTCCTCGAGGCCGGACACTTTTCCACTGGCATCGAATTGCGCCACACCATAGCGTTCCGGATCACGCACCCAGTAGCCGAACACCGTCGCACCGTGCGTGCGCAGCGCGGCGAGGCGCAGCACGTCGGTCAAGCCATGGCCGTAGAAGATGTTGTCGCCCAGAATCAGACAGCTCGGATCGCCGCCGACAAAATCGCGGCCAATCACGAAAGCCTGCGCCAGCCCGTCGGGCGTCGGCTGGACGGCGTACTGAATGTCGATGCCCCACTGCGAGCCATCGCCGAGCAGTTGCCGGAACAGCGCCTGCTCGTGCGGCGTATTGATCACCAGCACCTGACGTATGCCTGCGAGCATCAAGGTGGATAGCGGATAGTAGATCATCGGCTTGTCGTACACAGGCAGCAACTGCTTGCTGATGACCTGGGTCAACGGATACAGCCGCGTACCCGAGCCACCGGCGAGAATGATGCCTTTTTCAGTTTGCTGCATTTGTATTCCCTGCCTGTCCGTTCAAGCGACACCCAGTCGCTCGCCACGATAACTTCCATCCAGCACGCGCTGGCACCATGCGTGATTATCCAGATACCAATCCACGGTTTTCGCGATCCCGCTCTCGAAGCTTTCGGTCTGGCGCCAGCCGAGTTGCGACTTGATCTTGTCAGCATCGATCGCGTAACGGCGGTCGTGACCGGGCCGATCCTTGACGTAAGTAATCAGCGATTCGCGTTTTGCGCCATTCGTCAGCGGTCGGCGTTCGTCGAGCAATTTGCAGATCGTCTTGACTACGTGGATATTCTCGCGCTCGGCATCGCCGCCTACATTGTATACTTCGCCTGCGCGGCCGATCTCGAGCACGCGCTGGATTGCCCGGCAATGGTCGCCGACGTAGAGCCAGTCGCGGATATTGCGACCGTCGCCGTAGACCGGCAGCTTCTCGCCGACCAGTGCCTTGTGGATCATCAAAGGAATCAGCTTTTCCGGGAACTGGTAAGGGCCATAGTTGTTCGAGCAGTTCGTCGTCAGCGTCGGCAGGCCATAGGTGTGATGGAAGGCGCGCACCAGATGATCTGACGCGGCCTTCGAGGCCGAATACGGCGAATTCGGCTGGTATGGCGATTCTTCGTTAAAGCGGCCGAGAGGCCCGAGCGAACCGTAAACCTCATCCGTCGACACATGCAGGAAGCGGAATGCATCCTGCTGCTCCAGCGGCGCGGTGCGCCAGTGCGCGAGTGCGCTTTCAAGCAGGACCAGCGTGCCGACCACATTCGTCTGCACGAATTCCGCCGGCCCATCGATCGAACGATCGACATGCGACTCGGCCGCGAAATTCACGATCGCCGTCGGCCGGTGCTCGGTCAGCAGCTTCGCCACCAGCGTGCGATCGCCGATGTCGCCCTGCACGAAGACATGATCGGCGTTGCCGCGCAGGCTCTTGAGCGTATCGAGGTTCCCCGCGTAGGTGAGCTTGTCCAGGTTGACGACGCGATAGCCGCCTCCGGCCACCAGGCCGAGGACGAAATTTCCGCCGATAAAGCCGGCGCCGCCGGTGACGAGTACGGTTTTCATTGATGCGTGGCACCCGATGCAGTTGCTGCGGCGGCGTTGCAGCGCAGCCGCCATGAACCGGGAATTCTACCCGAAGGTGACGTAGAATCGCAGGGCAGATCATGCGTGCCACCGACACCCGAGTGGAATCGTTCTGCGCACGCTTCGGCCTGCGCATTCCCGTTTTGCTTGCGCCGATGGCGGGCGCCAGTGCACCGGCATTGTCGATCGCCGTGGCCAATGCCGGCGGTCTCGGCGCCTGCGGCGTCCTGATGATGCAAGCGGACGAAATCGCGGCATGGGCGAACGAAGTACGCGCACACAGCAACGGTCGTTTCCAACTTAATAACTGGATCCGCGATCCGGCGCCACGGCGCGACGCCGAACATGAAGCGCGCGTCCGTCGCTTTCTCGCGGCGTGGGGGCCGCCGGTGCCAGCGGAAGCCGGGAATACAACGCTTCCGGATTTCACCGCGCAATGCGAAGCCATGCTGACCGCCAACCCCGCAGTCGTATCGTCGGTCATGGGCCTTTATCCGCCGGATTTCGTCGCCGAACTCAACCGGCGCGGCATTGCCTGGTTCGCGAATATTTCCACCGTCGCCGAGGCGCGTGCAGCCGCAGCCGCGGGTGCCGACGTGATCGTCGCACAGGGCGCGGAAGCCGGTGGACACCGTAGTTGCTTCGACGCATCCGAAGCCGAACGGCGGCAGGTCGGGTTGTTTGCCCTGTTGCCTGCGGTGGTCGATGCCGTGAAGATTCCGATCGTCGCGACCGGCGCTATCGCGGATGCGCGCGGTGTTGCCGCCGCACTGATCCTGGGCGCGAGCGCTGTGCAGATCGGCACCGGCTTTCTCCGCTGTCCCGAAGCGCAAATACATCCCGCTTGGGCGGATGCACTTGCGCGCACCTTGCCCGAAGATACGGTGGTGAGCCGCGTCTTCAGCGGACGCGCCGGTCGCAGCATCGCAACCGATTATGTACTCGCTGCGACCGCCGACGGTGCACCGCTGCCGGCGCCATACCCGGTACAGCGCGGACTCACGTCCGCCATGAGAACCGCGAGTAAAAAATCCGGCGACGTCCAGCGCATGCAGGCGTGGGCGGGTCAATCAGCCGCATTGGCCAGGGCGGAGCCGGCCGCGGAGCTGGCCCAACATTTATGGAGCGAGACCCGGACGATCCTTGCCTGATTCCTTGTCCGAATAATCAGTCGACACCTTCGGGCAGTGGCGCCGGAACTGCGCCATGAGTGTTCCAGGGTCGATGCGCGAGCAATGCAACCGCGGCGATACCGACGATCAGGCAAACATCGAACGTCACCAGGCGCCAGAGCAGGAGTGCGGTCGCCATGCTCGTGGCAGGTACCCAGGCAGCCAGTGCAGCGCTCAAACCCACTTCGGCGCTGCCGCCACCGGAAGGAACGCCGGTCCACAACGCTGCATGCAGGATCAACGACTGCAATAACAGGATGAGTGCGAACGATACGCGGTGCCCGAGCAGCACCAGTACTGCCCACAAGATGCCATAGCGCGTCACCCATTGCAGGGCGGTGAGCGCACCGATAGCAATCGCGCCACGCAGACCACTGGACATGAGCAGGTGCACGTCGGCGTGCAGGCTGGCAAAGAATTTCTGCAGCACGTGTTGCTGACGCCGCGACGCCGGCCAGCGTCGCACGAACAGATTTTCGCCCAGAAGCCAGCGCACGAGTCCGTGCCGCATCAGCAACGCGCCGACGCCGATGGCGATCATCGACGCACTCGTGGCAAAGGCGAGCGTGGCCAGCGCCGTCGGCAATTCGGACCACAGCAGGCTAAGGCCGGCGATGGGAAGAATCAAGGCGAAAAACACGAGATCCAGCAACTGATCCACGGCTGTCACGGTGGTCGCAGCACTCGTCGAGGCGCCGCTGCGTCGCACATAATAAATGCTGGCGGCATAGCCACCGACGCCAGCCGGTGTACTGATGAAAGCGAAGTCGATGGCAAGCGACATCGCCAACGTGCGCGCAAAGCCTGGGCATACGCCGATTCGCTGCAACAACAGGTGGAACTTCCACGCGCGCGCAATCCAACTGGTTGCAATCAGCGCGACCAGCGCAGCGTAACTGCGTGGGGAAAAATTCAAGGTCTGCAAAAGTACGTCACGGCCACCGAGAAGAATCGGCACGGCCAACGTTGCCAGCACTGCGACTACGATCAACAAACCGGCACGGCGTGCGCCCGACGACCACGGCACCCGATGACTCGCTGCGGCCTTCGTGCCTGAAGTTCCAGGCCGCGCGTGCCGGTAGCGCGTGCCCAGTACGATATCCCACAAGGGCGTCGTCACCCCGAAATTCCGGTCCGCGTGATGATGGTGGATGTGATGATGCGCCGCCCAGCGCATCGGGATCGGCCCGCGGAAACGCGTGCTGTGGATCGCCGTGTGCCCAAGACCGTAGGCTGCATAGCCCGCGGCCACAGCACCCGCCAACAGCAGCGCCGTACTGACCGGCAGAATCAGTGCCAGCAACGCAGCCAGGGCAAGCATACCCAACGGTGGCGCAAAGAACGGCAACGCATCGTAACCCGCTGGATCTTCATGATGCGTTCGATGACCCGCTTCCAACGCACTCGCACGTCCGTGAAACAGCCAGCGATGAACACAATATTCGACAAAGCTGAACAGGACGAGACCCAGCGCAATCGTCAACGCCGCATTGATCAGTCCGAACGCAGCTGCGGTATACAAGCCCGCTCCAAGCAACAGTAGACTGATCAAAACGTCCGCCACCAGACCGGCGCGCGCATTCGCCCGCGTCGTCGACACCCGCGCGAGGTACCCACGCGGCGCCAACACGCCGGATACCGCAGCGGGGGTGAATTCGCTGCGGGTACCGCTTTTCAGACGCTCGCTGGGCATACTTTCCTACAGTAACGGCACGTCAGAACGGTATCTCATCTTCATCGAAATTCTCGCCTGCCGGCGGAGCCGCGGGTGCATTGCGCGCAGGTGCGGATTGCGGGCCGCGCGCGGGACCACGTTCGCGGCGTTCGCCGCCACCGCCTTCGCCACCCATGCCACCGCCCTTGCTGCCGAGCATCTGCATCTCGTCGGCGATGATGTCGGTCGAATAACGCTTGACGCCGTCTTTTTCGTATTCGTCAGTGCGCAACTTGCCTTCGACGTATACTTGTCCACCTTTTTTCAGGTACTCGCCGGCGATCTCGGCCAGGCGGCCGAAGAACTTGATCCGGTGCCATTCAGTGCGTTCCTGCTGCTCGCCAGTCTGCTTGTCTTTCCACGATTCCGACGTGGCGATGCGGATGGTTGTGATCGCCGTACCGCTAGGCGTGTAGCGCGTTTCCGGATCGGCGCCGAGATTGCCCACCAGAATGACTTTGTTGATACCACGTGACATGATGTTTCCTCACTGCCTAGGCCGCTGCTGCGTGGACAAAGAATAGCACGCGGCAACTCATCCGCCGCTGCGGGAATCTGCCGCGGGAGGTTGTAGGAAAACCGCCCCTCATCAATTCGCCGGCACCATCGGCAAATGGATTCCGGCTTTTGTCGGGATGACAGTGCGGCTATTCAGACTTTCCCAAGGGCCGGGCGTCACCCGGCGGAATCAGCGATACCCCGCCGCCTGCAACTCGAACAACTCGGCGTAGCGGCTGTTTGCCGCCACCAGTTCGGCGTGCGTCCCCGTTTCGATGATGCGCCCGCCATCGAGCACGATGATGCGATCAGCCATGCGCACGGTGGAGAAACGATGCGAGATGATTGCCGCACTCTTGCCGGCAGCGAGATCCTTGAAGCGCTGAAACACCTGGAACTCGGCACGCGCGTCCAGCGCGGCAGTCGGCTCGTCGAGAATCAACAACTGCGCATCGCGCATGTAGGCGCGCGCGATCGCCAGCTTCTGCCATTCGCCGCCTGACAGATCGACGCCGTCGCGAAACAGCTTGCCCAGCATCTGACTGTAACCTTTCTGCAATTTCGCGATCACCTCATCGGCCAGGCTGCGTTGCGCGGCCGTCGCGATACGCGTCGCGTCGTCGCGCGCGTCGATGCTGCCGACGGCAATATTGTCCGACGCCGTAAAGTAGTAACGCACGAAATCCTGGAAGATCACGCCGATGTTCGCGCGCAGGTCCTCCAGCGAATATTCGCGCAAGTCGCGGCCATCGAGCAGGATGCGGCCTTCGTCGGGGTCGTAGAGACGCGAGAGCAATTTCACCAAGGTCGTCTTGCCCGCGCCGTTCTCGCCGACGAAGGCCACCACTTCGCTGGCGCCGAGGGTGAAATCCAGATGCCGCACCGCCCAGCGCTCGGCGCCCGGATAGCAGAAGCCGACGTTTTCAAACACGAAACCCACTCGGATCGGTTGTGGAAACGGCAACGGATCCGGTGGCGAGTGGATTTCCGGCTGGATGCGAAAAAACGAAAACAAATCGTCGAGATACAGCGCCTGCCCGGCGACATTGGAGAATCCGTAGAAGAGATTCTCGAGCAGATTGCGCAGGCGCCGGAACGAAGCCGAAAGAAAGGTCAGATCGCCGATCGTGAACGCGCCGGTGACGGTGCGCCAGGCGATGAAACCGTACGCCGCGTAATAACCGATCGTGCCGATCGTCGTGAACAGACCGCCCCAGCCGGCACGGCGCAGCGCCACCGCACGGTTGGCGCGATAGATCGACTGCGACAGCACGCGATAACGTTCGATCAGGAACGAATTCAGGCCGAAACTCTTGACCTCCTTCGCCGTGGTCGTGCTGGCGCCGACCATGCGCAGGTAGTCGAGTTCGCGCCGCTCCGGTGTCCACTGGTAATTCACCGCGTAGCTTTGCGCGTTGAAGTGCAGTTCACCGACAAAGGCCGGCACCACGGCGAGCAGCAGCAGCGCAATCAGCCATGGCGCGTAAACGGCGAGGCCAATGGCGAAACTCAGGATCGTCACCATGTCCTGTGCCTGACCGAGCAGTTGCGAGAGCAAGGTGCTGCGCCCGGCAACCTGACGGCGTGCGCGATCGAGGCGATCCTGCAGGTCGGCGTCCTCGAAATCCTCCAGGTCGAGCGAAGCCGCGTGCTGCATCAGGCGGATGCTGGTCGCGTTGGAATACAGCTCCGACAGCAGCGAATCGATCAGCGAGACGATGCGGCCGAGGATATCAGCCGCGACCGCAAGTGAAAACTCCAGACCGAGCAGTCTCCACAATCGATTGAGATCGCCGCTCGCAAGCCATTCGTGCCAGTCGGCATGATGCACGCTACCATGCAAATGGTGGGTGACCTCGTCGATGATCAGCTTGCCGACAAAGAGCGTGGCCACCGGCAGCAGCGCACGCGCCAGCCGCAGCACGATGCTGGCGACGCACAGCAGCGGGCTCGTTCGCCACACGCTGGCGATGAACGGCGGCACGTTGCGCAATGCCGCCAGACGCTCGCGCAGAGTCTGCTTCGGTGGCGGCTCTTGCTTGCCGTGCGGCACCGCGCGTTCGGGCGCGACGCGTCCGCCCAGACTGTATTGACGCGGCATGCGGTTCCTTTTCCAGCGCGATGCGGGACGCCGGATTCTCCGCCACAACACGCGCAAACCGCAATGCATCGATGCGGCAGCCGCTACAAACGCGGCGAACCGCACGCTACACTAAGCCGCATGTCGACCGTCCCCGTTTTGCATCCCGCCAGCGTCGCGAATTTTGCCGCCGCGCAGACACTGGCCGCGGCCGATATGGCTGCAGTCGATGCGCTGATCCGCATGCGCCTGGCTTCCGACGTGGTGCTGATCAACCAGATCGCCGAACATATCATCGGCGGCGGCGGCAAACGCCTGCGGCCGATGCTGGTGCTGCTCGCCGCGAACGCCGCAGGTTACTCCGGTCGTGATCACGGCGCTGCCCATCACATCACGCTCGCGGCCGTGGTGGAATTCATCCACACCGCAACCCTGCTGCACGACGACGTGGTCGATGAATCCGATCTGCGCCGCGGACGCAAGACCGCAAACGCACTGTGGGGCAATGCGGCCAGCGTGCTGGTTGGCGATTTCCTGTATTCGCGCGCATTCCAGATGATGGTCGAAGCCGACGACATGCGCGTGATGCGCCTGCTCGCGGACACCACCAACAAGATCGCCGAAGGCGAAGTGCTGCAACTGCTGAACATCCACAATCCCGATGTCGACGAAGCCGCGTACCTGCGCGTGATCGAGCGCAAGACGGCAGTGCTGTTCGCCGCAGCGACGCGATTGGGTGGCCTGCTCGGGGGCGTGCCGGCGGCTCAAGAACAAGCGCTCGCGCGTTACGGTCTGAATCTCGGCTTCGCCTTCCAGATCGCCGACGACGTGCTCGACTACGTTTCCGATGCGGGCACACTCGGCAAGAACATCGGCGACGATCTGGCCGAGGGCAAGGCGACACTGCCACTGATCTACGCCATTGAGCGCGCCGCACCGACACAGGCCGCGAGCCTCAGACGCGCGATTGAAAGTGGCGGTCTGGATTCGCTCGATAACATCATCGCTGCAATTCGCGATTCCGGCGCGCTGGAGCGCGCACGCCAGCGCGCGCATGCCTACGCCGATGCAGCAAAAGCTGCATTGTCCACTTTGCCGGAATCGCCTGCCAGCACGGCACTGGCGACCATTGCCGATTACGCGATCCGGCGCGATTACTAGAACCTGTTTCAAAACTACTGCACTCGACATCGTAGATCCACCACGGGTCCCGGCCCGCGCGGTGCGGCTTTCAAGGGCGCCAATGCCCGTGTAGTCAATGAAGGCGGCAACGGTTCAGCGACTATCGCCGCGATACATTGGCGTTTCCCGCCACATACCACCGCCACGGCAAGTGCGCGGCTTTGCTGATGCCTATGCGCGCAGAACACATCGGTTCGGCCGGTGGCGAAACGCCATCGTCGACGATCGTGAACCCTTCACGTGCGGCAACCAGATCGATGCCATTCTGTGCTCCGGTGATGCCAAGCGCTTGCGTCAAGCGCGCCGGACCGCTGCACAACTCACGGTCGGTCCGCGCCCGCGGTCGCACTGCACGCATCTGTTCAAGTCCAGCCAACGGTTCCAGTGCGCGAATCAGCACGGCGATTCCGTCGCGGTTGCCGCACACGGCATTGCAGCACCAATGCATTCCATAAGTGAAATACACATACATGCAACCCGGCGGACCGAACATGACGGTGTTCCGCGGTGTTTTCCCGCGGTAACTGTGTGCGGCAGCGTCAAGCGCACCGTAATAGGCTTCCACCTCGACGATGCGTCCGGCCCGGCCATCCGCTGTGGCCAATACCTTGTTGAGAAGCTCCGGGGCGACGATACGCGAATCGCGCCGATAGAATGAACGCGGCAAGATGCAACCTGCCGCCGGCTTGTGTGGTCGGCGCTCTAATGAACTCGATGTCGACTTCGTAGCTATGAGTGAATGCTCAATCCGGCTGGCTGCGTTTCGAGGCGATGAGATGGCGCATTATGCAACGACAGCGTGGCCTTCGAGAGAGTCTGGATTTAGTCCCAATACGCGCCTGGCTTCATGGAGCGTTTCCAATTCGGTGTTGGGAATTGGCGTTGCGCGAGTTGTGCCGGATCGAGCCCTTCCTTGCCAGCACGTCTGTGCGCTGAAACGCCTGGGGCCCTAGGCCGGGCATCGGTGCAGCTTCGCGCCGGTCAGCCAGTTACTGGAATATCCTCTGCTTTAAGTCGCCTTCGCTCACGCCTCATGCCATATCCGAGTTATTCAAACCTTCCCGAGGTAAACTCGGTTCCTGCGCACGGGCGGCGCACAACTTGTCTTCGCTCGCTACGTTTTGAGATAGATTCTCAACATTCATGGACATCCATCCGGCATCACCCGTACGCGTTCTCATCACCGCCCTGGCGACCGCAGCAATGCCACTGACGGCAACGGCTGCCGTGCCGGTGTCAACAGTCGCGCCGGATGCTACCATTTCAGTCCGTGCTGAAAACGGGAAAGCGCAGCGGTTCGATGACGCCGCACTCGCCCGACTGCCGCAGCAGACTGTCCATGCCGAAGCGCATGGCAAGACCATCGCCTGCACGGGTCCAGCCTTGATCGACGTGCTCGCCACAGCCGGTGCACCGAGCGGCGACAAGCTGCGCGGAAAGAATCTCGCGCTCTACGTGCGCGTCAGTGCAGCCGATGGCTACCATGCCGTATTCGCGCTGGCCGAACTGGACCGCGGATTTCGCGACGCCGTACCGATCGTCACCGACCATTGCGACGGTGCGCCGCTGGACGCGCACGATGGCCCGTTCCGGATCATCGTCCCGGGCGAAAAGCGCCCGGCACGCTGGGTGCGCCAAGTCACTGCCATCGACCTGCTGCGCGCGCCCTGATTTGCGGCGCTCCATCGCGGCCAATCGCGCGAATGCCTTATGGATGCGCTAACGCAGAACGCCTAGACTGCGTTGGCCAGCTCGCTGGCCTGGGACGAAATACGTCATGCCAATTCTCACGCTGTTGATCGCTGCCGCACTCGCATCTGGGACGGCCGCTACCCCGCCGCTGCAGACAATGCCCGCCTACGCCGTCGTCAACCGCTTCGCTATCGGCGAACCCGGCGGCTGGGATTACCTGACTATCGATGCCGCCACGCACCGGCTTTACATAAGCCGTTCGGATCGCGTGCTGGTGATGGCCACCGACACCGGCAAGATCATCGCCACCATTCCCGGCACCGACGGTGTGCACGGGATTGCGCTCGTGCCGGAACTTGGCGAAGGTTTCACCAGCAACGGCCGGGCCGGCACACTGACTGAATTCGATCTGGCCACGTCGAAAGCCGTGCGCAGCATTCCAACCGAAGGCAAAAATCCGGACGCGCTGATCTACGATTCCGCCAGCAAGCATCTGTTCACCTTCAATGGTCGCAGCCACGACGCCAGCGTGATCGACCCGGCCGTGGGCAAGCTGGTGGCGAAAATTCCGCTGCCTGGAAAACCCGAGTTCGCGGCCAGCGATGGCGCCGGCAATGTTTACGTCAACATTGAAGACACCGCGCATTTGGCGCGGATCGATGCCGTCAAGGCGAAGGTCACGGCACTCTGGAAACTTGACGATTGCGAAGAGCCTTCCGGTCTGGCCATCGACGCCAAACATCGCCGGCTTTTCTCGGTCTGCCAGAACCAGCACATGGCAGTGACCGATGCCGACAGCGGCAAACAGGTGGCCAGCGTTGCCATTGGCAACGGTCCGGATGCGGCCGCGTTCGATATCGGATTCAACCTTGTATTCAGCAGCAACGGCGAAGACGGCAGCTTGAGTGTGATCCACGAAGACACTCCCGATCATTACCGCGTCGTCGCCAATGTGCCGACGCAAGCCAGCGCACGCACGATGGCGCTGGATCCAGTCGCGCATCGGATCTACACCGTCGCCGCACAGTTCGAGCCGCTGCCGGCGGCTACCGCCGCGCAACCGCACTCGCGCAGCAGCGTGATCGATGGCAGTTTCACCGTATTGGTTGTGGGCGACGCCGGTGCTCAATAAACGGGCGTCGCGCGCTTGAATGGTCGCGATCCGTATTCGGCGATAGTGCAGGTACAATCTCTTGCACGGGCCGGTGTCTTCGCCGGCTCGCAAAGTGTGGCGGAATCGGACATTGCCATGATCGTGGATGCATCGAGGGTATACATTTTACCAACGCCGCATCGCCGCCGCGGATACCGCCAGACGGAACTGACACCATGATGCAACCGCAGCGGCGCCGGTCCCGAGCAGATGGATTCGTAAAGCCTGCCATTTGCGCCACGCTCGCTGGCATGTTGCTGGCCGCTTGCGCTACGCACACCTCGCTGCCGCCATTGCGCAAGGACGTCCCTGCCCAGTGGCGCAATACCGCGGCAACGTCCGGACTTCCGCCCGGCCCCACGCCTAACCTGGATTCGTGGTGGCACGCTTTCGACGACGCACAATTGAATCATCTGGTTGAACGCGCGCTGGCGCAGAATCTTGGCCTGCAACAGGCGCAATTGCGTCTGCGTGCGGCTCGCGCCCTGCAACACCGCGCCGGCACGCAGTTCACGCCGCAATTGAGCTTCCACACATTTTCCGAGCCGGATCCGGCGGCGACAACAAGCTATTACGAAATCGGTTTCGACGCGCAATGGGAGTTCGGTTTTTTCGGTCGCGGCCGCGGCAATGCGCGCGTTGCCGCGGCCGACCTGCGCACAGCGGCCACCGACGTCGCAGCCGTGCATGCCAGCCTGATCGCCGAAGTGACGCGCAGTTACATTGATTTGCGTGCGGCGCAGGCACGCTCGGCGATTCTCGACCACATCGTCGAACTGCGCCAACGCAGCGTCGATCTCGGCAACGTGCGCTTGCGCCTGCATTTGACTGCAATGGCCGATGTCGACCAGCTCGATGCAGAGCTGGCGCAAGCACAAGCCGATGCCGCCGAATCCGTGCAGGCCATCGCCCAGGCGCAACAGGCGCTCGCACTGCTGCTGGCCGAAACCGAACCCGACGCGGGCCTGCTCGCCGGTGGACCTCAGCCGCTGGCCCCCCATGCGACGTTTGCGCAAACGCCCGCCGATCTCTTGCGCACGCGTCCGGAAATCCGTGAGGCCGAATGGAACGTGTTGCGCGCGGCAGGTGAACTAGGCATCGCCAGAGCCGACATGTATCCGAAACTCGCCTTGGGCGGAACGCTGATTTCCTCTACCCGCGTTGTCGGCGACATCGATCGCCCGAACAAGGCCATCCCGTCTTTCGGCCCGCTGATCGACCTGCCGCTGTTCGACTGGGGTGCGCGCCGCGATGTGATCAAGGCCCGCGACGCGAACCTGAAAGCCGCCGTGCTCGCGTACCGGCAGGCCGTGCTCGAAGGTGTGGCCGAAGCGGAGTCGGCGCTGGCGCAATGGCAACGTGAGCAGCAGCGGCTCGCCGCCGCGGACAAGCTGCTGACGACATCCGAACGCGCCGCGGCCCGGTCGCACAAATTGCAGCACATCGGCCTGGCCGATACTGCCGACAATGCTGCGGCGGATACGGCCACCGCGCAGGCACAGCTGGGTCGTCTGCTGGCCGAACACGATGCGGCGCTGGCGTTCATCGCGGTATACAAATCCTTCGGCGGCAACCTGCCGCCGCTGCGGCCGGACGTACCCTGATGGTCGCGCTGGCGCGCAAGACGCTGTTCTACGAGTGGCGCAAGTTCCTGCCCGCCGCGCTCGCAGTAGCGTTTTCCGGTCTGCTGCTGTTGATGCAGGCGGCGCTGATGTTCGGCATCTTCGACAGTGCCAGCGTCTATGTCAGTACCTCGGCTGCCGATCTGTGGGCGGGTTATCCCGGCACGCAGACGATCGAACTCGGGCGGCCGATTCCGCGCGATACCGAAATGTCGCTGCGGATGGATCCGGACGTGGTGCGCGTCGAACCGTTCCACTGGCTCGACGGCGACTGGCGCGGACCCGTCGACCGCGGCGGCGTGTCGGTGTTCATCTCCGGCATCGACGCAAGCACGGATGGTCTGATGTTCGCGTATGTGATTCCGCCTGCCTTGCGGCAGAAACTGTACGAGCCGGGCAGCGTCATCGTTGATCAGGCCGATTTGTCGAAACTGGGCGTGAGCATTGGCGGCACCGCCACGCTCAACGGCCACCGCGTCAAGATCGTCGCTGCCTGCAGCGGCCTGCGCGCACTCGGTGGCGTCAACATCGTCACGTCGCTGGCAACCGCGCGACGCCTGAACAGCGACAGCGTCGATCGCGACAAGGTGGCCTATTACGTGGTGAAACTGCGGCCGGGCGCGGATCCCGATCGCGTGCGCGACCGCATCGAAAAGACCTGGCCGGGACGACGTTTCACGGTCTGGACCAAGGCGGAATTCGCGCATACGGCAGCGACCTACTGGATGTTCGAAACCGGCGCGGGTCTGGGTTTCGTGTTCTTCACCTTCGTGGTGTTCATCGTCGGCACCGTCATCACCAGCCAGACCCTGGTCGCAGCAGTGGCCAGCCATGTGCGCGAATACGCCATGCTCAACGCGCTCGGCGCCGGCCACGGCGCGCTGCGCCGGGTGGTGCTCGAACAGGCACTATGGGTGGGCGGCATCGGCATCTTTTTTGGTGCCCTGGTCTGCGCGGCGCTGATGCTGCTAGCCCGCAGCCAGAGCGTGCCGGCCGCGTTCGATCCCACGGCAGCGGCAGGCTGTGTCGTCCTGGTGCTGACAATCGCGCTGGTGTCCGGCGTGATGGCCGTGCGCGCGTTGAGCCATCTCGAACCGGCGAACCTGCTCAGGTAGCGGCATGCCAACCCCGACCCTGATCGCGGAGACCATCGCCAAGGCCTATACCAACGGCCGCGTGCCGACGTCGGTGCTCGAAGGCCTGTCGATTGCCTTGCAGGAAAAGGAACTGGCCCTGGTGCTCGGTCCGTCGGGTTCCGGCAAAAGTACACTTTTGGCCATCCTGAGTGGCCTGCTCCGGCCGGATCGCGGCCGCGTCGTCGCACTTGGCGAGGACTTGTGGAAATTGTCACGTACCGGCCTCGAACGCTTCCGCCTGCATCACACCGGCTTCGTGTTTCAGGGTTTCAACCTGTTTCCCGCGCTGACGGCGGTCGAGCAGGTCATGCTGCCGCTGGGCTATCTGGGCCTGGACAACACCACCGCGCAAAACCGCGCACTGGCCGCGCTCGAGGAAGTCGGCCTGGGTTCACGGGTCAGGCTGCGCCCGATCGAGATGTCCGGCGGCGAAAAACAGCGCGTGGCGATCGCGCGTGCGCTGGCGAAGAAGCCGCAACTGTTGTTTGCCGACGAGCCGACCAGCGCACTCGACAGCGTCAACGGCAAGACCGTGATCGATTCGCTGCATCGCATCGCCCGCAGTTTCGGCACCACCGTGGTGTGTGTCAGCCACGATCATCGTCTGGTCACCAGTGCCGATCGCGTCATCACCATCCAGGACGGTCTGATCCTGTCGGATATAGTACGCAAGAATGGCGCGATCGTGCCTCCCGCCACGCTCCCGGAATACTCCACATGACCCGCAAGCATTTCCGCTTCACCCTCCTGGCCGGCGTGACAGTCGTTGCGCTGTGCGCCTGTTCGCGCGAATCGTCGGATCACGTGGCCGCTGTCGCGCCCACCACCATGCCTAGCTATATCGCGATGGCACGCGGCCAGGTCGATGTCGCTGGCGGCCTGATCCGTGTGGCCGCACCACGCGATGGAGTGCTCGCACAGGTGAATGGCGAACCGGGCAGCGAGGTCAAGGCCGGCGATGTACTCGCGGTGATCGATCCGCGCTCATCCGAACTTGCCGCCGGCATCGCCCAGGCAGAGCTCGATCAAGCCATTGCCCATACCGCAGCACTGCACGCGCGCGTGGCCGGCATGCAGCAGCGCGCCGAACGCGCACATGAAGCCGCGCAGGCGGGCGCGGCCAGCGGACAGTCGGCCGACGATGCCAGTCAGGCGCTGGTCGCGTTGAATGCCGAAATCGGTGAAGCCGCCACGACCGCCGAGGCCGCGAAGCAACGGCTGTTGCAGGCGCGCGCCGAAATCGCCGTGCGCACGCTGCGCGCACCGGTGGCCGCCCGGGTGGTTTCGCGCGACGCCCACGTCGGCGACGTGGTTTCGCCACAGTCGGCGACGCCGTTGTTCACCCTGTTGCCGGATGCGCCACGCATTGTGCGTGCGGAATTGAACGAAGCATTTGTCGCGAAAGTCGCTCCCGGCATGCACGCCGATGTGGTTGCCGAGGTCGGCAGCGACAAAATCTACCCCGCCACAGTCACCCGGATCGGCGATGTGTTCGGACCGAGCAAGCTGGTCGAGGATGCGCAGGAAATCTCCGACGCGCGCGATGTCGAATGCATCCTGCAACTGCAAACCGATGAGTTGCGCGTCGGTCAGCGCGTGCAGGTGCGATTCAAGCCGCGCTGACGCGGTCTACTCCTCTCTCCCATCGCGTTCGATGGGAGAGAGGAAAGAATCATTTCTCCGCAAACGCTTCGTCGAAGAAGCTGTGCATCAACATGAATGCACGGTGCGCGACTTTCGCGTCGTATTGGCAGCCCTTGACCGAATTGTCGGCGGTCGGGATGGCGAAACAATGCACCGCACCGCCATAGTTGACGAATTGCCAGTCCACACCGGCGTCGCGCATTTCCTTCTCGAAACCGAGAATCGCCGATTCCGGAGTGAAGCTGTCGTCGGCACCATTCATTGCCAGTACCTTGGCCTTGATGTTCTTCGCCAGCGCCGGATCGTCGGTGGCCAAGTTGCCGTGGAAGGTGGCGACCCCGGCGATATCGGCACCGGTGCGCGCCAGATCCAGCGCCACCGCACCACCAAAGCAAAAGCCTATGGCGCCCCAGTGCTTGCCGTCGAGCGGCGCGTTGCCGGCCTGGGCCTTGAGTTGGGCGAGCGCGGCGACAACGCGTGCGCGCAGATCGGCGCGGTGCTTGTACATGTTGCCCGAAGCTGCTCCCGCCTCGTCTGCGGTCTTCGGTCGTACGGCGGTACCGTATACATCGGCGACCAGGATGACGTAATCCTTGCCGGCAATCTGCTTGGCCAGCCCGACTTGGTTGGGATTCATGCCCATCCAGTCCGGCGCCATCACCAGACCTGGCCGCGGCGTCGCGATCGCATCGTCGTACACAAGTACACTTTGCATCCTCGCACCGCCGACGGTGTAGTCGATGTTGCGCAAGACCATCGCCGCGTGCGCCGATAGGGTGCCGAGGCCGAGCATCAGGCAAGTGGCAAACAGGCGTTTCATGACAATTCTCCAGGCAGGGGAGCACCATGATACTGCGCCACGTGCGGTTCGGATGAACGTACTGCCGTCGTTGCCGGCGAGACTGCTAGACTTGTGCTATCGCCCCGCTGCCGGAGCAGCCTGCCATGAAAGCTGCATCATTCGTCCTTGCCCTGCTTGCTGCCGGCGTGTGTGTCGGTGCCGCCGCCCAGCCCAAGCCCGAGGACGTGATCGATTACCGGCAAGCCGTGATGACCATGATCGGCTGGAATTTCGGGCTCGATCGCCGCCATGGTCAAGGGCAAGACGACATGGGATGCCAAGGAATTTTCCCTGCGCGCCGGGCGTCTGGAAGCACTGGCGCCACAGGCTCTCGAAGGTTTCGCCACCGGTTCCGATAAAGGTGCGAAGACCGACGCCAAGGCTGACATCTGGACGCACCCCGAGGATTTCCGCAGCAAGTACGACGATCTGCTGACGCAGACCAAGGCGCTGAACGAAGCCGCCCAAACCGGCGACGAAACGAAGATGAAAGAACAGTTCAAGAAAACCGCGGCAACGTGCAAAGCTTGCCACGAGAAGTACAAAGCGGAGGACTGACCGCCTAACTCGCGATCCACACCAAGGCGGCCACAGCCGCAGTAGCCATTGCCAGCAGCGCCAGCGCGCGCCACGTGCTGACAAAGTGCAGCGGCCGCGATTCTGCCAATGACTTGCGTCCGTTCAACATCGGCAGGATCAGGTTTTCGTGCCTGAGCAACAGGTATAGCAACACCGCGACGATGTGCAATCCGATCAGGACCAGCAGCACGTTTTCGTTCCAGTGATGCACGCGCGTCATCCATTTCATGGTGCTGCGCGAAACGTGGGCGACCAACGGGCCATCGGTGTCGATGTCGTCGCTGGCAAACAGGCCGCTGACGGCCTGGATCGCCACGCACAGCAACAACGCCAGCACCGACCAGCCGCCGAGCGCGTTGTGACCGATGCTGCGTTGTGGATTTGTGGAGAATAGTGATTTGAGATAGCGTACGGCCGCAACGGGGCTGCGCACGAAGTCGCTGAAACGACTGGTCTGCGATCCGGCAAAACCCCACAGCACGCGGAACACGATCAGCGCCAGCGTCGCGTAGCCGAGCCACATGTGCCAGCGCATGTCGAGCAGGCCGAATTCGCCAGTGGCGTATTGCAGTGCGATCAACACCGTCAGCACCCAATGGAAGGCGCGCGTCGGCAAATCCCAGACGCGGATCGATCTGGGTGATTCTGGCGGCTTCATGCGATACCCAGACCTTCGATCTGTGTTATCACTTCCGGATCGAAACCGGCCAGTCGCGCGAATTCGCGGCCACGCGCCGCGTAGTCGCGAAACTGATCGAAACTTGGCGCGCCCGGCGACAACAGGATGGCGCCACTCGCATCCACCAGCCTGCGCGCACATGTCACCGCATCCGCAAGCGTGCTGGTCGACTCCACGCTGGTCGACGTTTTCAGCCTACCCAGTGCAGAAGCAATGCGCTCGCCGTTCGCTCCCATCGTCACGATTCCCAGCGGCGGATTTGCCGCGACATGATGGACGAAAACGCTCCAATCCACCCCACGATCGTAACCGCCAACCAGCACGACCAGCGGCCGCCCCGGAAAACTTCGCAACGCCTCGACCGTCGCGTACGGCGTGGTCGCAATGCTGTCGTTGATGTATTCGATGCCGTCGCGCCTGCCGAGCGTTTGCAGGCGGTGTGGCAACGCCTTGAAGCTTGCCACGTGCTCCGCCAACGCAACCGCGTCGAGGCCCGCCGCATCGACAGCCGCCAGCGCGGCGCAAACGTTCTGCGCGTTGTGCAATCCAGGCAACGGAACGTCGGCGAGCATCAAGACATGTTTTTCGCCGCGCCAGATTACGCCATCGCGCACATGCCAGCCGTCGCGCGTACCGAACAGCCGCCGCGAGGGATGCGCCGCTGTCGTAGCGAGCAATTCGGCTTGTGCATTCAGAACCAGACGCTGCGCCCGCGCAGCGATCGCGAGCTTGTCGGCCGCGTAATTCTCGCGCGTGACGTGCCAGTCCAGATGTTCTTCGTACAGATTATTGATGATGGCCACCGTCGGTGCGCCGGCAAAATCGCGGATCTGGAAACTCGACAGTTCGATCACCCACCAGTCCGGTGCACGCGGCGGGTCGAGCAGTTCCAGCAATGGCAAGCCGATGTTGCCCGCCAGCGCAATACGCAAACCCTTTTGCCTTAGCAGATGCGCGATCAATGCCGCCACGGTGCTCTTGCCCTTGGTTCCGGTCACGCAGATCGTGAGCGCATCGAAATGTTCGGCGAACCACAGCTCGCTGCCGGAGGTGAAACGCACGCCGGCGCGTTCGGCTTCCGGCGCCGGCGAATGGTACGGACTGATGCCCGGCGATTTGATCACGATGTCGAATTGCGCAAGCGCCGTGGCGTCCACCGGCGTTGCAATGACGCGAAGCTCGCTATCGTCGGTCGGTATCGTGTGCGCCTCGGCTTCGTTGCAAAATACCGTTACCGGCTGTTTCGGCAAGCGCGCACGCAGCACCATCAACGTTGCCCGTCCTTCGCGGCCATAGCCCCAGACGGCGACACGCTTGCCCGCGAGATCATCCAGCCGCATCGAGCAGGCCTTGCAGGCGCGACGGCAGAAAATGTTCGGGCGACGCTGTCAGCAGCGGTTCCAGCGCAAGGCCGGCGGCGTCGAGTTGCGGCAGGATTTCCTCCGCAAACCGCGCAACCAGTGCATCCTCGCGCCATTCCGGACGTTGCGACAAAGTATACATTGCCGCGCGCGATTCGCTGCCTTCGCCGACGCACTCGAATGGCTTGTGCTCGCGATACTCCATCAACGCGTCGAAACCCGGCGCGAGCGCCATGTCGTCAAGCAGATTGCGGCCGAAGATCGCAAGCAGGCGCGGCTTGGCCACAAACGGCGCCAATGCCAGAAATACGAAATGACATTTTGGGCATTGGCCACACCAACGGTCGGCGGGGCGTTCGCCACGGATACGAAAGTTGCGATTGCAACTGGAGAACACATCGTCATAACCGGTTTGCCGCGCGAACGCGCGCGTGACCGCAAGCTCCGACCACGGGCGCAGCAACGAGAAGTAATCCAGATTCGCGGCAATATGCGATTTTGTATACTCGCGCAAGCCGCGCTCGAAATCCAGACTTTTACTCCACTGGTGATTGACCGGCTGGCCGTCGTATTCCAGCGTGGCGACCGAAGCCGAGCGTTCGTTGGAAAAAGCGATCGTGTCATAACCGTACAGAATCGCTGCACACAACAGGATCGCGGAGTTGATCGCGGTTACCGGAATATGACCGTTCCAGGCGCCTAACCTGTTGTAGTCAAACAATTCCGGCGCCAGGCGGCGCTTGATATTCAGCAACGGCAGCCCGGTTCGCTGGGCACACGCGGCGATCAGCGCCGAATCGCCAACCCATGCCGCGGTCATCGGCTCTCGTATACTTTTTAACATTTCCACACTGACCAGCGAATCCTTGCCGCCGCCGATCGGAACGAGAGTGCGGCGCGGCAAGTCGATCGAGGGCGCCGCTGGCACGATGGAGGCGCTGTGCGGAAACCGGATTCCACGCAAATCAAGTTTGTTCTGATAGGCAAACTCGGCCAACCCGTGAAAATATACGGCATCCATGAACTGCGCCGTCGCCGCGTCGAGCGGACTGCCTTCGACGCGAATTTCGGCAGGCACTCGGGCCTTGTAATAGCTCACCCCAGCGATCAGATGCAGCAGTTTCAGTGCCGCGTCGAACGCAGGTTTTCGTTCCGCCGGCAACGTCAGTGCACTCGGAAAACCGATACGCTCGATCAGATCGGGACCATCGTCGAAGGCGTAGACCAGTTCAGCCTCGCCAACGGCGTAACCGCAGCGCACGAAACGGAATGCGCTCGCCTGACGCGGATCGGCTGATCCAATCGTCGCGGAAGCGCTCACAACACCACCTCTTCAGCCGGATCGCGCAGATTGTAGTGCGAGGCCATCGCCGCGCCGTAAGCACCGGTTTGCGCGATCAGCAGCACGTCGCCTTCCTGCGTTGGCGGCAACCGACGATCGTTGCCGAGCACGTCGCCGGATTCGCAGATCGGTCCGACAACCTGCACAAGTTCACTTGTGGATTCGTCGATGCGGCTGAGATTGACGATTTCGTGATGCGCCTCGTACAGCGCCGGCCGTATCAGGGAATTCATGCCGGCGTCGACGCCTACATAACGCATCGTGCCTTTGCGTTTGAGCTGGGTCACGCGCGCCAGCAACACGCCCGCGTCGGCCACAAGATAACGGCCAGGCTCGGCCCACAACTCGAACTGTGGATAGGCGGTCTTGACCTCAGCCAAGGCAGCGCCGAGCTCAGCCAGATCGAGCGCCACTTCATCGCCGCGTGCAGGCACACCGAGGCCTCCGCCGATATTGAGCACATGCGCACTGCCAATGCGCTCGGCAATGCTCGCGAGCTGGATGTATACATCTTTCCAGTGCGAAACCTCCAGGATTCCCGAACCCAGATGCGCATGCAGCCCGGCGATGCGGACGCCGTGCACTCTAGCCAGACGCCGGAATTCCGCGAGTTCGTCCAGCGCCAGACCAAATTTCGATTGCGCGCCGCCAGTCTTGACCTTGTCGTGATGGCCGCGGCCAACGCCGAGATCCAGGCGCAGGATCAGCTCGCGTCCGGCGAAAATTTCGCCCCAGTGCGCCAATGGATGCAGGTTGTCGACAGTCACGATCGCGCCCTGCGCGTAAGCAGCACCGTATTCCTCGCGCGCTGCAAAATTCGGCGTGAACAGCAACGTCGGCACGGTGCCCGAAAAAGTCTCGTCGACGCGCGCGATTTCCCCCGGAGAAACACATTCCAGCCCAAAGCCCTGAGCCACGCCTTCGCGCAACAAGGCCGGATGCGCGTTTGCCTTGATCGCGTAGAACCAGCGATCCACCGATGGGATGGCCGTCCGCAATGCTTGCGCACGAGCGCGCACCGTGGCCAGATCGTAGACGTGGCGTGGGCTACGTTCGCGCGCCAGATCGAGCAGCGCGCTGCGGCGCTCGCGCCACCACGGAGCAGGCGGTGCGGATTGCGGCAATGTATACAATTCGCGCCAGCTCGGACCGAATACCGCCGCATCCTCGATGCGCATCGCCCCGGCCTTGATCAGAAGTTCGTGCAGACGAGGCACCAGATCGGTGGCGAGATTTTCATCGACCACGAAAGTCAGGTTGAGATTGTTCGACGATTGCGAGATCAAATGCACGCGCAGCGGTCCGAATTCGGCCAGCACGCCCGACAATTTGTGCAGCATCGAACGCATGCCACGGCCGACCAGGGTAATCGCCGCGCACGGCGCGATGACTTTCACCCGGCATACTTTTGCCAGATCGGCGCACAGCGCGGACAACACATCGGTATCGACCAGATTCTCGCCCGGATCGAGCGATACGGTCACGTTGGTTTCGGCCGAACTGATCAGATCGATCGACAGGCCGTGGCGTTTGAAATGCTCGAATACGTCGGCGAGAAAACCGACCTGCTGCCACATGCCGATCGATTCCATCGCGATCAGGACGATGCCGCGGCGCGAACTGATCGCCTTGATGCTGGGTGCCGCATCTGCCGCCACAGCGGCAATTTCGGTGCCGGCCATGGCGGGATGACTGGTGTCCTTGATCGCCAGCGGTACGCGCGCTTCGCGCAACGGATTGATGCAGCGCGGATGCAGCACCTTGGCGCCGGTGGTGGCGATTTCCTGAGCCTCCTCGTAATCCAGCCGCGCCAGCAGACGCGCATTCGGCACCTGGCGCGGATTGGCACTGAACATGCCGGCGACGTCGGTCCAGATTTCCACTTTTTCCGCTTTCAGCAGCGCGCCGAAATAACTGGCGGAAGTGTCCGAGCCGCCACGACCCAAGACGACGGTTTCGCCATCACCGTCGCGGGCGATGAAACCTTGTGTGATGAATACCTCGCCGAGCGCGGCGAGGTGCGCACGCAGCACCGCATCGACCGCGGTTGGCACCGATGCCGACAGGTAGCGGCTCCACGCATTCTGGTTCGGCAGGGCCTGAGCGGGCAGATAGTCGCGCGCATCCAGCCAGCGCGTCGTCAACCCGCTGGCATTGAGGTAGGCCACGCCGAGCGTACTGGACATCAGCTCGCCCAACGCGAGTACCTCGGCTTGCCAGCTCAGTTCGCGCGGCATGCGACGCGGATCCTCGAGCAACTGATCCAGGCGTTGCAGCCAGCCGTCGGTGCCGTTGCGTCGATTCAGTCCAAGTTCTGCGAACAGCGCACGATGACGCGCACCGATCGTGCGCGCGATTTCGCCACAGCACGCCGCATCGCCATGCGCTTCGCAAATCGACTTGAGCTGGTCGGTAATGCCGGACAATGCCGAGACGACAATCAGTACGCGCCGGCCCTGTGCCCGCCAGTCGCAGGCAATCGCGGCGATCTTGTCCCAGCGCGCACGCGTCGACACACTGGTACCACCGAACTTGAGCACGACCCAGCGGCCATCCATGGCTTGCGGTTCCGTGGCGGACTCAATCGGCGTATTCATCAATCGGAGTATTCAATGGCAGTGACTTCACGGCATGGTATTTGTGCCATTGTGCTGCGGCGGCGCGAAAAAACAAGGCGCAAATGCTGGCGAAACCCTGATTTCCACCCTGCACCACGGTACAGCGACCCACTACGGGACAACGCCAGCCATCTCGACACCAGCGCCTGAGTTCGCCATGCTCAGCGTTCCGCAGCCGATGGATGCATGCGTGGCATCTGAATCCGTAAGTTACGTGCGCCGTCTCGGTGTATGGGACGCGAGCATGGTCGTGGTCGGCGGTGTGATCGGCTCGGGCATCTTTCTGACCCCGGCCGCAATCGCGCGGCAGACTGGTTCCAATGCCGAGCAACTCGTCGCCTGGGCGATTGGCGGCGCACTCGCGTTGATCGGCGCGCTCTGTTACGCCGAACTCGGCACGCGCCGGCCAGCTGCAGGCGGTGGCTACATCAACCTGCGCGAGGCGTTCGGCCCGATCATCGCGTTCGTCTACGGCTGGAACATGCTGGTTGTGAACTACTCGGGCAGCCTCGCCGCGGTCGCGACGGTGTTCGTGCAGTACACCGCTGCCGCATTCGGCACCCAGGTCGCCGATACGCGGCCCTATGCGGTCGGCTCGATCGTGTTCCTCGCCGGCATCAACTGGTTCGGCATTCGCGCCGGATCGCTGACCCAGAACATTCTGACCGTGCTGAAACTCGCTGCAATCGCGATCATGATCACAATCGGCCTTGCCGTGCGCGGTGCGCCGCCACCCAGCGCACCGGCGCCTGCATTCAACCCGCTCACGCTCGGCGGTGTGCTGCTGCCGGTATTGTTCTCCTATGGCGGTTGGGCCTACATCAACAACATCGCCGGCGAGATCCGCGAGCCGCGGCGCAACCTGCCACGCGCGCTGATCGTTGGCATGCTGCTGGTCGCCGCGTGCTACCTACTCGCGAATCTTGCCTACCTTTTGGTGCTCGGCCATGCCGGCTTGGCCGCGAGCACGGCGCCGGCGGCGGATCTGATGCGCCGCGCCTTCGGCGAACCCGGCGCACGTTTGATTGCGGCCGGCATCGCAATTTCCACATTTGGATTTTGCAACATCTCGCTGATCGGCGCCGCGCGCGTGTTTCAGGCGATGGGTGCTGACGGCGTGTTCTTCCGCGTCGCCGGCCGCCTGCATCCACGCTGGCGCACGCCGAACATCGCCCTGACGATGCTGGCAGGTTGGGCGATCCTGCTCGCACTGACCGGCACGTTCGATCAACTGCTCAACTACTCGACGACCGGCGACTGGCTCGGCTACGCCGCGGTGGTGGCGACCCTGTTCTGGTACCGCCGCACAAAGTCCGGCGAGATTGCAGCGTTTCGCGCGCCACTGTTCCCCTTGCTGCCACTGGTCTTTCTTGCGGCGGTGTTATGGGTGGTCGCAGTGACGGCATGGAACCATCCTTCCGATGCCGGCATGGGCGTACTGATCACGTTGGCGGGGTTGCCGGTTTACTGGTGGTGGTCGCGGCGTGCGAAAATGGGCAACACTGCGTGAGACCACCATGCAAGACAACCAAGACAACCCCGTCCGTCGCAGCAAACCAACACCCGTCCCAGCCGTAGCGCCCAGCGCCGCAGAGAAAACCGTGTCGTTGCGCATCAACGGCCGCGCCTATTTCCACGATGGCGATCCGGACATGCCGCTGCTGTGGTACCTGCGCGACGTGCTGCGGCTGACCGGCAGCAAGTATGGCTGCGGCATCGGCGCTTGCGGCGCCTGCACGGTGCTGATCGACGACAAGGCGCAACGCGCGTGCACGATCCCAGTGAAATCCATCGCCAATCGCAACATCACCACGATCGAGGGGCTGGCTGGGACGGCGCTGCATCCGCTGCAACAGGCGTGGATCGATGAGGATGCCGTGCTTTGCGGCTACTGCCAGACCGGGCAGATCATGGCGGCGGCCGACCTGCTCAAACGCAATTCGCATCCCAGCGACGCCGATATCGGCAAGATTTCCAATTTATGCCGCTGCGGCAGTTATCCGCGCATTCGCGCCGCGATCAAGCGCGCCGCCGAGGCGATGCAGGCGCCACACAAATGACCTGGAGTTCAATGAGTCCGGGTTTTTCGCGGCGCAAATTTCTCATCGTCGGCGCAAGCGCTTCGGGCGCGCTGCTGGTCGGCTGGCGCCTGGGCCACGCGCAGCCGGCGTTGCCGTATCTTGGCGCGCAGTTGGAACCGCAGGATCTCGGGCCATTCATCCGGATCGACAAGGATGGCAGCGTGACGATCGGCGCCCGCGGCTGCGAAGTCGGCCAGGGAGTGAAGACCTCGCTGCCGATGCTGATCGCTGAAGAACTCGATATCGACTGGAGCCAGGTTCGGGTCGAGCAACTGCCCTTCGGCTACGTTGAAACCGATAGCGGGCCGTCCGACAAATACGGCAATCAGGGAGTGGATGGCGATGCAAACGCCGCTGCCTGGCAAGACTTGCGCGAAGCCGGAGCCGTCGCGCGCTGGTTGCTGCTGGTGGCCGCGTCGGCCGCATGGAACCTGCCGGCCGGGCAATTGCACACACAATCGGGCAGCGTGATCGCACCCGACGGGCGCAAGCTCGGCTACGGCGCACTGATCGCGGCCGCCGCGGCACTGGATCCGCCGCAGGACCCGATCGCGCTCAAGCAAACCACGCAATTCCACATCGTCGGTCAACCGACCGCCAGCGTCGACGCACGCGACATCGTCACCGGCCAGAGTGAATTCGGCATCGACGCCTACCTCGCCAACGCCTTGGTCGCGGTGATGCAGCGCTGCCCGCATCTGGACGGAAGCCTGGACAAACTCGACGACGCCGCGGCGCGCAAACTGCCCGGCGTCCGCGACGTGATCGTCATTCCCGGGCCCAAGCCGGGAACCGCCTTTGACGGCCCGCTTGCCACCGGCGTTGCGGTGCTGGCAGACGACACCTGGACCGCGCTCAAGGGCCGCAACCTGCTCAAGATCGATTGGAAACCCGGACCATGGAGCGCGGAATCGAGTGCA
Source organism: uncultured Gammaproteobacteria bacterium (assembly GCA_963804695.1). Classification (GTDB taxonomy): domain Bacteria; phylum Pseudomonadota; class Gammaproteobacteria; order Xanthomonadales; family Rhodanobacteraceae; genus Rudaea. Next base: position 174,946 of record CAWDRH010000003.1, on the reverse strand, counting down.
GCTCTGCTGGCCAACGCGAATGCGTTGCTGGACAAGAATCAGAACGGCGTCGTGCTGCGCAACGATGGCGACTTCGCACTGGCGCGCAAACAGGCGCATGCCAGCCTCGATGCGCGCTACGAACTGCCCTTTCTGGCGCACACGACACTGGAACCGCCGAATGCCTTGATCAACGTGGAAAAGGATAAAGTGCTGCTGGTCGCTGGTCTGCACGATCCCGATGGCGCCTCGCGCATCCTGCACGACATCACCGGCGTGGCGCGTGACAAGATCGAGATTCGCCTGCCGCGATCCGGTGGTGATTCCGGACGGCGCTTGAAAAACGATTTTGTCGCCGAAGCCGCATTGATTTCCAAAGCAGCAGGCAAGCCGGTCAAGCTGCTGTGGACCCGCGAGGACGATCTGCAGCACGATTTCTACCGCCCGTTCGGCGTGCAAGCGCTCAGCGCGACGCTCGATCGCAAAAAGAAACTCACCGGCTGGTCGCACCGCTGTGCCGCGACCCCCCGCAACTACCGCGATGCCGCCATGCAAGGTCAACCGATCTTCGCCGGCTGCATGCAAGCCGATGCCTTGCCGGCAGGACTCATCGCCAATCTAGAACAGACGTTTTTTGCCGTGCCCTCGGGCATGCCGCGCGGTGACTGGCGCGGGTCGGGCGAGTCCTTCCATGCTTTCGCAACCGAGTGTTTCCTTGACGAGATCTCCGTGGCGACAAAACAGGACGCGGTGAAGTTGCGTCTGGATTTGCTGGGTACGCCACGACTGCTGCATCCCGGCCTGGATACCGGCCGTCTCGCAGCGGTACTCACCCTGGCGGCAGACGCTATCAACTGGAGCGACAAACGCCGCGACGGCCACGGTCTCGGCATCGCCTGTCATGCTGCCGCTGGCGCCTACGCCTCGCACGCATTCGAGGTTTCGGTGCAGGGCAACGATTTGCTGATCCACCGGGCGGTTTGCGCGGTCGACATCGGCCGTACTCTCAATCCGCTGAATGTGCAGGCACAGATTATGGGCGGTACGCTCGATGCTGTGTCCACTGCATTGCATCTGGCGATTACGCTCAAGGGCGGCAAAATCCAGCAACGCAATTTTCCGGACTACCCACCGATGCGCATGACCCAGTCGCCGCAAAGTGTAGAAGTCCACATTGTGGAATCAAGCGCCGACCCGGTCGATTGTACCGACGTCGGCGTAGCGGGCGCAGCCCCGGCACTCGCGAACGCAATCTATGCCGCCACCACGGTCCGTGTACGCAAGCTGCCGCTGATGCCGGAGCTGCTGCGGCTGCTGTAAGACTTGCACGCCGAAGAATCGCCCGCATATCAGCGCGAGTTGACTCCCACCACTGGACTCCTGCGCATGTCGCTCTTCACCCCGCTGACCCTCGGCAATGTCACCCTGCGTAACCGAATCGTCGTTTCGCCGATGTGCGAATACTCCGCCATCGACGGCGTGCCGAGCGATTGGCATCTGGTGCATCTGGGCAGCCGCGCCGTGGGCGGAGCAGGTCTGGTATTCGCCGAAGCGACCGCTGTGTCCGTGGAAGGCCGCATCTCGCCGGGCGACACCGGATTGTGGAACGATGCGCAACAAAGCGCGTGGCAGCGCATTGCGGCTTTTGTTCGCAACCAGGGCGCGGCCCCAGGCATCCAGCTCGCCCACGCCGGACGCAAGGCCAGTACCGAAGTGCCCTGGCGCGGCGGCAAGGCGCTTGCTGCTGATGCCGGCGCGTGGATTCCGGTAGCGCCCAGCGCAATTTCGTTCAGCGACGATTATCCACTGCCGACCGCGCTCGACGCTGCGGGTATAAAAAAGATTATTGTGGATTTCGCCGCATCGGCACGGCGCGCGCGCGAAGCGGGGTTTGGCGTGATCGAAATCCATGCCGCGCATGGGTATCTGCTGCATGAGTTCCTGTCGCCGCTGAGCAATCTTCGCAACGATAACTACGGCGGTTCGCTGGAAAATCGCGTGCGCCTGCTGCGCGAAGTCGTCGCTGCCATTCGCCGTGAGTGGCCGGCGCCTCATCCCTTGTTCGTGCGCGTCTCGGCCACCGACTGGGTGCCCGGTGGCTGGGACATCGACGAATGCGTAGAGCTGGCGCGCTGGCTGAAAGCCGACGGAGTGGACCTGATCGATTGCTCATCTGGCGGCACAGCAGTGCACGCGAAGATCCCGGTCGGCCCGGGCTATCAGGTGCCGTTCGCCGCGCGCATCCGCCACGAAGCCGGCATCGCCACCGGAGCGGTCGGCATGATCACCACGGCGCAACAGGCGCAGGATATCCTCGATCGCGGCGACGCCGACCTCATCATCATGGCACGCGAATTTCTGCGCGATCCGTATTTTCCGCGGCGTGCCGCCAATGAACTCGGTGTCGCGATCCAGCCGCCGCAACCCTACAGTCGGGCCTGGTAAGCGCGCGGCTGATGTAGCGATCAGTCATCGCGGAGACTGGATCTGCCACCGCGCGCCGCTCTGCCGCCATTTCACGCGCCGCGGCGATATTTTGCGCGTTGCCTACGTCGTTCAGCGGATCCAGCGGGTTCCCCATGACCAGGTGCACGATCTCGGCAGCTTTTCCAGCGTCGATTCCGGCTTGCTGCCGGGCTGGGCGTCGTATCGAATTGACTGCGCCGGCAGTGGAGCATGTTGTGCCCGCGCGCGAGCAGTTCGCGGCCACGTGCAAGACCCGCTTCGAACGGAGTGATGGTGGCCGGCGCCGGCGGCAAGCGGATTGATCCATCCGAGTTGAAAATCCGTGGCATCGGGCCGGTCGCGTCGTGCGCCGATACCTGGGCTGCCGGCGTGGATTCGCTGCTTACCGCTGCACTGCTGCCGATTCGGTCCGGAGTATTTGCTCGCGCCAGCAACGGTGGCGGCACCGGCATTGGCGGCGGCGATTCGGGATTCAACAGAATCACCTGCACCACCGAATTGTCGCTGCGCGGCGGCTTCCGCATCGCATTGCGCAACCCGCTCAGCAAACCAAGGTGCAGCAACAATGGCAAGATCAACGCGATGGCATACCAACGCCAATATCGTGGCGGCGGCGCGCGTTCGAGTTCGGATAGCGCACGGCTGCGAATGTCCTCTCGCCACGCCGCGACGTCTTCCGGTGCGGCGTGCGCTTCGTCCCCAGTCTGCATGGTGCGCGAGCTTAGCCAGCCGCAGGTAAATGTCCGGTTAACCCGCAATGCAACGCGCGCAATGCAAGGCACTGCCGCAGCGCCGCTTGACCAGACAGCGCGAAAGGAGAAGGCTAGGCTCCGATTGAAATGTGCACACAGGATGGCGCTTCTTGATCTTCGCGATCAAGGAAGATCGCAAAAATAAATACAACCACAGGAGAAGGTCATGGCCTACACCACCGAAGGCATCCGAAATATCGCGCTCGTCGGCCACTCGGCCGCGGGCAAGACCACGCTGTTCGAGGCCCTGCTGCATGCGGGCGGCGTGATCGGTGCTCCCGGCTCCGTCGAGCGCGGCACCACGGTTTCCGATTACGAACCGATGGAGAAGGAGCGCAAGCAGTCGCTCAACACGGCGATCGCGTCCATCGACCAGGGCGACTGCCACATCAATTTGATCGACACTCCCGGCGCAGCCGATTTCCGCGGACCGACCTTGACCGCGCTCGCTGCGGTGGAAACCTGTGCGATCGTGGTCAATGCGCATAACGGCATCGAATACGGCACCCAGCGCATGATGCATCACGCCAAGGCACGCGGTCTGGCGCGCATCGTCATCGTCAACAAGATCGACGGCGGCAACTGCCGCGCCCTGGTCGAACAATTGCGCGAGGAATTCGGACCGGAATGCCTGCCGATCAACCTGCCGGCGCAGGATGGCAAGTCTGTCGTCGACTGTTTCTTCAAACCGGAAGGTGTGGCCGACTTTTCCAGCGTAGCCGAAGCGCATCAGCGCATCATCGACCAGGTCGTCGAGATCAACGAAAACGTGATGGATCATTTTCTCGAACTCGGTGAAGGCGGATTGTCCGGTCAGGAACTGCACGACGCATTCGAGCAATGCCTGCGCGAAGGCCATCTGGTGCCGGTCTGTTTCGTGTCCGCGCGCACCGGTGCAGGCGTCAGGGAATTTCTGGCGCTCGCCGAGAAATTGCTGCCGAATCCGAAGGAAGGCAACCCACCTCCCTTCGTCAAGGGCAGCGGCGCGAATGCGGTGGCGATTCAGGCGCTGCCGGATCCGCACCAAGCATGTCATCGCCGACGTGTTCAAGATCGTCAACGATCCGTTCGTCGGCAAACTGTCCGTGTTCCGCATGTATCAGGGCACGGTGAAAAAGGACTCGCAACTGTTCATCGACGACGGCAAGAAACCGTTCAAGGTCGGCCATCTGTTCAAGCTCAAAGGCAAGGATCACATCGAGATCGACCAGGCGATTCCGGGCGACATCGCCGCCATCGCCAAGGTCGAGGAAATCCACTTCGACGCGGTGCTGCATGATTCGCACGACGAAGACGAGATCCATCTGAAGCCGCTGGAATTTCCGCAACCGATGTTCGGCCTGGCGGTCGAACCGGCACACAAGGGTCAGGAACAGAAGCTCGCCACCTCGCTGCACAAACTCGCCGAGGAAGACCCCTGCTTCCGCTACGAGCACAACAAGGAACTGAACGAATCCGTCGTGCGCGGACTATCCGACCTGCACCTGAAGCTGATGCTGGAACGCATGAAGGAACGCTACGGCGTCGAAGTGAAGACGCGGCCACCGCGCATCGCCTATCGTGAAACCGTCGCGGCCAAGGCCGAAGGTCATCACCGCCACAAGAAGCAGACCGGCGGCGCCGGCCAGTTTGGCGAAGTGTTCCTGCGCATCGAGCCGCTGCCGCGCGGCGGTGGCTTCGAGTTCGAGGATGCGATCAAGGGTGGCACGATCCCGAACCAGTTTCTGCCCGCGATCGAGAAAGGCGTGCGTCAGGTGCTCGAACACGGCGCCGTCGCCGGCTATCAACTGCAGGACGTGAGAGTAATTGTATACGATGGCAAATATCACCCGGTCGATTCCAAGGAAGTCGCTTTCGTCAGCGCCGGCAAGAAGGCGTTCCTCGACGCGATATCCAAGGCCAAGCCGCAGATACTCGAACCCATCGTCAACCTTAGCGTGTTCGTGCCGGATTCGCTCATGGGCGACGTTACCGGCGGCCTCGCCAGCAAGCGCGCACGTATCGGCGGCACCGATTCGCTGCGTGGCGGCGAGCTCGTGATCAAGGCCCAGGTTCCCATGGCCGAAGTCACCGACTACCAGACCGAACTCAAGGCCATGACCGGTGGCAAAGGTCGCTACGCCATCGAGTTCAGCCACTATGATGCGGTGCCTGCGCAGGTGCAGAAGCAGCTGGTCGATGCGTACAAGCCGAGGGTTGAAGAAGAATAGAACTGGAGCGGATCAGAAAAGTCAGACCCGGCGCGCTTTGCCCGCAGGCATTGTGCTCAGCTGTTCCGCCCCAAAACTCGCGGGAGTAGACTCAGTTTTCCATCCGATCCGGGGAGGTTCGTTATGGCTTTGCTCGCTCAACTCTGGTTGCCGATCCTGCTGTCTGCCGTATTCGTTTTCTTCGCCAGCAGCATTCTGCACATGGTCTTGAAGTTCTGGCACGCGCCGGACTGCCACGGCTTTTCCAACGAGGACGAAGTCGGCGCTGCGATCCGCAAAGGCAATGCCGCTGCCGGGTTGTACATGATTCCGTACTGCACTCCGGAGACGATGAAAAATCCCGCTACGCCGGAGAAATTCAAGCAAGGCCCGGTTGGCACCATCTTCCTGCGCCAGCCTGGCCCGATGAATATGGGCGCATACCTCGGGCAGTGGTTCGTATTCTGTCTTGTGGTGTCGTTCTTCTGTGCGCTGCTTGTTGCGCACGCGCTGGCTCCAGGTGCTTCGTGTGCGCGCGTGTTTCACATCGTTGCGATCCCGGCCTTGATGGGTTATGCCTTCGGCGCGCTGCCAAACGCGATCTGGTGGGGCCACCCGTGGGGCAGCACGATCAAGCATGTGATCGATGGTTTGATCTATGCCGTGATCACCGGCGCCACGTTCGCGTGGCTGTGGCCGGCCTGAGTCGAGCGCGGCGCCTCAGGCTTCCCGCTCACGCCGCCTGAGGTCGCTGCACGCGCTCGATCAGGGAGTCGGCGAAACTTTCGGTGCTGCCGTTGCCGCCAAGATCGGAGGTAACCCGATCCTTGGCCGCGAGCGTGGCACGGATTGCGGTGCGCAGGCGTTGCGCCGAATCGGGCTGACTGAGGTGATCGAGCATCTGACAGGCGGCCAACAACAGTGCGCACGGATTGGCGATGCCTTTGCCGGCGATGTCCGGCGCCGAACCGTGCACGGCTTCGAAGATTGCCGCGTCGGTGCCAATGTTCGCTCCGGGGGCGAGGCCCAAACCGCCGACGAGACCGGCGCACAGGTCAGAGATGATGTCGCCGAACAGATTGGTGGTGACGATCACGTCGAACTGCTCGGGCTTCATCACCAGTTGCATGCAGGTGTTGTCCACGATCATTTCGTTGAATGCGATCTGCGGATACTCCGCCGCGATTTCGCGGGCGACGTTGAGGAACAGGCCCGAGGCGGTCTTGATGATATTGGCCTTGTGCACCGCGGTGATTTTCTTGCGGCCGGTTTTCACGGCCAGATCGAAGGCGTAGCGAACGATGCGGCTGGCGCCGCGGCGGGTGTTGCGGATCATCGAAATCGCGGTCTCGCCATCCGCCGACAGCGATTGTCCTTCCGCCAGATAGGCGCCCTCGGTGTTCTCGCGCACGGTGACAATGTCGATGCCGTCGTAACGTGCGCGCGTACCCGGAAAACTGATCGCCGGGCGTACGTTGGCGTACAGATCAAAACGCTTGCGCAGTTCAACATTGATCGAACTGAAGCCGTCCCCAATCGGCGTGGTCAACGGACTTTTCAGGGCGATGCGATGTTTGCCAATGCTGTCGAGCGTTGCCGCCGGCAACAGCTCGCCGCATTTCTCCAGCGCGGCAACGCCGGCGTCGACGAATTCGTAATTCAGGCCGACGTCAAGCGCGTCGAGGACGCGCAAGGTGGCGTGCATGATCTCGGGACCGATGCCGTCACCGCGGATCACCGCAATTGTCTTGCTCATTGGAACTCCGGACTCAAACGATGCTGATTCAATACAAGGTGCTTTAACGCGACAGGATTTAATGCAAAACAAACGAACTGGCCATTATCCTGTATACTTCCGCTACGGACAACAAACCGGATTCGCGCAAACATGAACACCGGACGTCTCCGTACACCGATTCGCCGCTGGCCCGCCCTCGCGTTGCTGGCGCTGGCTGGTTACGCGCTGGCGCAAACAAACCCTACGCAAGCCTTACCCTATTCGATCGGCACCTTGGCAACCAGCGGCGACCTTGCCGGCTGGACCTTGGCTATCAGGGGCGAATGGGCGACGCAATGCCCGCCGACGCTGGAAAACGTGAGCCTCGACGGCAGCGATTTGCGCATTGACGCACGCTCGGCGCTCGGCTTGTGCACTCATCAACCGATGCCCTATTCGATCGAGGTCAATCCGGCCCTGGCGCTGAATCAGCAGGCCCTGGCACCCGGCGTATATCACGTAAGTTTCTATGCCGCCGACGGTGCGCAGGCGCGACCCAGGCTGCGCGCGTTCACCCTGGTCGACCGCAGTTTGCCAGATACCGCGCCGATTACGCCGGAGACCGGATTCTGGTGGAGCACCAATGCCACAACGTCGGACAATGACCGCAGCGTGATCAGCCTCGAGTTGCAGGACGGCCAGCTCAGCGTCGCCCTGCTCAGCTACGACCGCGGCGGCCAGCCGGTCTGGTATTTCGGAGCCGCACCATTCGCCAGCCGTACCGCCCACGTGCCGCTGCTGCGGCTGGTCGGCGGCAGCGATCCATTTGCACCGACGCCCGCGTCGTTGCACGGCGAGCCCGCGCTGACGATCGATCTGCAATTCCAGTCTTCGGCGCACGCCTCAGCTTGGCTCGGCCGCAGCGAAGGCAGCAGCGACGACTCGACCCTGCGCCTGCAATCGATGGAACTGGTGCGATTGCCGGTGGCCGAATCCGCCAATGGCAGCGCTTGGCAAGGCGATTGGGTGCTGGTCGACGATGCCACCACCGTGACACCGCAACGCCTCCACTTCGATGCTTTCCAGGCGACCGACGCCAGTCATTTCGAGTTGAACGACAGCGCCAGCAGCGTGCACCTGGTCTGCACCCGCGACGCCTCGCATCCGGATTTGCCGCCGTCGTCCTGTTCGTTGAATCAGGCGAATGGTTCCGAATCCGCACGTTTCGATTCCGTGGCGATCGCGCGCATGGACGGCGCCGCCGTGCATCTGCTGCGCATTTCACCCTAAGGAAAATCTCCACAGCTTCAATGTTCGTCATCCCGGCGAAAGCCGGGATCCATCTTGGTTTTGCTCGTTTGAAATCAAGATCAACATGGATTCCGGCTTTCGCCGGAATGACCGCGTGTGCAGAGGTTCCCTATGTGGGTTTAGATTCGCCAGCCGAATCCATTTCCAGCGTATCCAGAAAATCCACCCCACGGCGCAGATGCGGAATCACGATCGAGCCGCCGACCACCAGGCCAACGCTGAACACCTCGAAGAACTCGTCGCGATTCACGCCAGCGTTGCGGCATTCGGCAATGTGATAGCTGATGCAGTCGTCGCAGCGCAATACCAGCGAGGCGACCAGACCGAGCATTTCCTTGGTTTTCGCCGGCAGCGCGCCATCCTTGTAAGTTTGCGTATCGAGCGCGAAGAAGCGTCGCACAACCTGATTGTCCTGACTCAGAATGCGCTCGTTCATGCGCTGGCGGAATTCCGCGAACTCGCTGACCCGGTCGCCGCTCATGCCGGATCGCCGATCAATTTCGCCAGTTCACCGCTGCGGTCGGCAGCAAGCAGATCGTCATAGCCGCCGACATGATGGCCATTGATGAAAATCTGCGGCACCGTGCGTCTTTGCGTACGCGTGAGCATTTCCTCGCGCCGGACCGGGTCGGTGTCGATGCGGACCTCAGCGTAATCCAGACCCTTGCTCTTGAGCAGGTTCTTCGCCGCCATGCAGTAGGCGCAGTTGGCGCCGGTATAGATTTCGACGGTGGCCATGTTCGCTGTGTCCTGTCCTGATAGTGGCTAGCCTATATGGTGCATCAAGGCGACTGCACAAGGGTAGCCAGCCTCGATGCAACTACCATGACCCCTGAGCAGGTTAACGCCGGCTGAGCGCGATTCACCACGCAGTGGCTGCGAACCAAACTCTGCGCTATGGTGTCTTATTGCGCGTAGCGATTCGTCCGGTATCCAGATGTTGCGCACCAGCGTTGCGGTTTTCCTGTTTGTTCTGGCCTGCACCCTGCTCGCCGGCGCGCCAGCACGTGCGGTGGATACGCAACTGCCGAGCATGGGCAGCTCGGCTGGCGCCGTCGCGTCGCCGGAGGAACAGCGTCAGTACGGTTTCTACGTGCTGCATGAATTGCGCAATCAGGGCCAGGTGCTGGACGATGCACTGCTGACCGATTACATCAATACTCTGGGCTATCGCCTCGTGGCCTACAGCCCACAGCCGGATCAGCCATTCACGTTCTTTGTGGTGCGTGATCCGTCGATCAACGCCTTCGCCCTCCCCGGTGGCTTCGTCGGCGTGAATGCCGGTCTGATCACCATGACCACGAATGAAAACGAACTCGCCGCGGTGCTTGCACACGAGATCTCGCACATCACCCAGCAGCATCTGGTACGCGCGGTCGAAGCCGAGGAGAAATACGCGCCGCTGATGGTCCTGGCGATGGTCGGCGCCATCGCGGCCTCCGCCCACCAGAGTCCTTACAGCACCAGCAACTCCGGCGTCGGCGCCATCGCCACCGCCGAAGGTCTGATGGCGCAGATGCAGATCAATTTTACCCGTGCGGATGAATCCGAAGCCGATCGCGTCGGCATCCAGACGCTGGCCAAGGCCAATTTCGACCCTGACGCGATGGCAGAAGTATTCGAACGCATGCAGGAGGCCATACGCCCGGGCTTCGACGAAAACGACGTACCGGCAATGCTGATGGATCATCCGGTCACGACCGAGCGCATCAGCGAAGCCAAGGCACGTGCCGAGGTCGTGAAGAAGGAAGAACAACAGCGCAGTGCCACGCTCGACACCGACACCGTCCGTGCGCCACCCGCGCTGCTGCTTCCCGTGTCGATCCGGCCCGGCTCGAACGCCGCCAACGCCGAAGCTGCGCGCCCCCAGGAAACCCGCGAACAGCAGCGCGCACGCTCGGAGGCCTATTACGAGCTGATGCGCGAACGCGCGCGGGTACTGGCTTCGGATCAGCCAACCCAGACCGCGGCCTACTACGCTGACAATCTACACAACGATCCCGCCTTCAATACGCTACCCAACCGCTACGGCTACGCCTTGGCCCTGGTCCGCGCGGGCGACATGAAAAAGGGCCGTGATGTCGCCGAAAAACTCGTTGCCGAGCAGCCCGGCAACCTGGTTCTGCAACTCGCCGCCGGCGACGCGGAACTGATGGCTGGCGCACGCGATGCGGCCCTGCAGCGCTACACACATCTGCAGCCCGATAACCCCGACAACCGCGCCCTGGTGCTGGCGCACGCCGATGCCCTGCTACGCGGCAACGACAATACCAGCGCCAAGCGCGCCCAGGATCTGCTGCGGCCGCTACTGTCGAAAGACGACGAAGATCCGGAACTCCAGGTCACCTTCGCCCGCGCCTGCGAACTGGCTGGCGATCCGGTGCGCGCCGGCGAGGCCCATGCGACCGCCGCATATTTGAACGGTCGCGCCGAAGATGCACTGAACCAGTTGAAGCAGATCGCCAAGCGCAGCGATCTGGATTACTACCAGCGCACCCGTGTCGAGGCGCTGATCGCCGAGATGACTCCCCTCGTGCTCGATCTGCGCCGACACAAGATCAGTCCGGCGGACCAGGGCAAGTTTGCGCCGGCGGACACTAACAATCAGCCAGCGACGGGGTTGTCATTGTCATTGAAACGTAACAATCTACCGCTGTAATAGCGCTGTCACAGCGCGCCCACGCGCCGAATGGACGCAACGTGCAGAAATATATCCTGATCGTCGAAGACGAGCCCGCGATCCGCGACATGGTCGCCTACGCCCTGCGCAAGGCCGAAATGGAACCGGCGCATGCGGCGGATGCCCGTGCTGCGCAAAGCATGATCGCCGAACGCGTTCCCGACCTGATCCTGCTCGACTGGATGCTACCGGGAATGAGCGGGCTGGAGCTGGCGCGGCGTCTGCGCCGTGAAGAACTCACCCGCTCTGTGCCGATCATCATGCTGACCGCGCGCGGCGAGGAAACCGATCGCGTCGGCGGCCTCGACGCCGGCGTGGACGATTATGTAGTCAAGCCTTTTTCCCCGCGCGAGTTGATCGCACGCATCAACGCCGTGATTCGGCGCAGTCGCGGTAGCGATACCGAAGGTGCAATCGAGATCGGCGCGCTCAAGATCGACAGCGCCGCGCATCGCGTCTATGCCAGCAGTGAGACCGTGCCGATCGGCCCGACCGAATATCGTCTGCTGCATTTTTTCATGACTCACCCCGAACGCGTGTACGCGCGCAGCCAGTTGCTCGACTACGTCTGGGGCGGCAGCGTGTATGTCGAGGAACGCACCATCGATGTGCACATTCGGCGCCTGCGCCAGGCGCTGGAACCGTTCTCCTGCGACGGCATGCTGCAAACCGTGCGCGGTGCCGGATACCGCTTTTCTACTGCGCCTGCGGCGTGATCCAATGCAACCCTCCGGTTTGCGTGCAGCGCCTGCGCAAGCCGGCCATACCGCGACGGTGACGCATGCGTCTGGAATTTCTGCAAAGTCATGCCTGGCAAGTGTCGCTCGGGCGCTTCGTCGTTCTGCTGGCAAGCGCATTCGGCATCGGCCTGATCTGGCACGTGCAGATGTATACCCTGCTCGCCGCGTTGTTCGGATACTCGCTGTGGTCGCTGGTCAGCCTGTACCAGATCCAGGCGTGGCTGCAGTCGCGGCAGTGGCGTCCGCCGCCGGAGGATCGCGGCGTATGGTCGGATATTTCTGCACATGTATACACAAGATTGCGCGCTGAGCGCTCGCGCAAACGACGCCTGATCACGCTGCTGCGTGCGTTCCGTGAAGGTGCAGCGGCACTGCCCGACGGCGTGATCGTACTCACCCGCGGCCGCAGCATCGTCTGGTTCAACGAAGCCGCTGCGAACCTGCTCGGACTGTCCGCGCCGCGCGACCGGCGTGCACACATCGATGCTTTTTTGCCTGTTCCGGCCGCTGCATGGATCAGCCAGGAGCCAGCGCTGGAACCTTTGCGCGAAGTCGCCGCCGTGCGCAACGAGCACCAGCGTCTGTCGTTCCGGCTGATTCCCTATTCACATGAACACATGCTGCTGGTGGTGCGCGATGTTACCGCGCTGGCGCGGCTCGAGCAGGTGCGCCGCGATTTCGTTGCCAATGTCTCGCACGAATTGCGCACACCGCTGACCGTGCTGCACGGCTATCTGGAAATGCTCGAACCCGAAACCTCACCACAGCTTGCGGAGGTCATGGCCGATCTGCGCGGACAGTCGCGGCGCATGACCCAGATCGTCGAGGATCTTCTCACACTGTCGCGGCTCGAAGCGCAGCATCAACCAGCGGACGAACGCGTACCGATGCGCGCCTTGCTGTCAACCCTCAAACGCGAAGCCGAAGGCTTGTCGCAAGGCCGCCACCACATCAGCCTGGTACGCACCTGCGAGCAAGACCTGCTCGGCTCGATGGACTACCTGCACAGCGCCTTCTCGAACCTGATTTCAAATGCTGTGCGCTATACCCCGGCAGGTGGACGTATCGAAATTTCCTGGAAGCCGGCGGCCGATGGCAGTGCCATCTTCGCCGTGACCGATACCGGCGTGGGCATTCCCGCCGAACACTTGCCGCGCATCAGCGAACGCTTCTATCGGGTCTCTACCAGCCGGTCGCGCGAAACCGGAGGCACCGGACTGGGCCTGTCGATCGTCAAGCACGTGTTGCAACTGCACCAGGCCCGGCTGGAAATCGAAAGCAAAGTCGGCGTCGGCAGCGCGTTCCGCGGTATATTCGGCCACGAGCGCCTGCTGCCCCCGCCGGGAATGGACGAAACCTCCTGAGCGTGCGCAGCCACACCGTTTCGCTATCATGTGTGCCAGCACCCGCCATGGTGCGGACTTCGTACACTCGTGCCGCTCTCCGTGTTGTATACAAATGACAAAAACGCCCAATCTCCAGGATCCGCAACTCTACCTCAACCGCGAACTGGCGCAGCTCGAGTTCAATTTTCGCGTCCTGGCACAGGCGCAGGATCCGACCACGCCGTTGCTCGAACGCCTGCGCTTCCTGTGCATCTGCAATTCCAACCTCGACGAATTCTTCGAAGTGCAGGTGGCAATCCTGCGGCATCATGTCGCGTTCGGCGACGCCGTCGCCGGCGCGGATGGAATTTCGCCCGGCGAGTTGCTGGCCCGCATCCGCAAACGCACGCTGGAACTGGTGCGTGCGCAGTACACACTGTGGAACGACATTCTGCTGCCGGAACTCGAGCGCGAAGGCATCCGTTTCGTCGCCCGCGATCAATGGTCGGTCAAGCAACAACGCTGGCTGCAGGGTTACTTCCAGAACGAAGTGTTGCCGGTGCTGTCGCCGCTGGGACTGGACCCGGCGCATCCGTTTCCGCGCATCCTCAACAAGAGTCTGAATCTGATCGTCTCGCTGCGCGGCAAGGATGCATTCGGCCGCGAGGGAAATATGGCGCTGGTGCGCGCACCGCGTTCGCTGCCGCGGATCGTGCGTCTGCCGCTGGAAGTAGGCAACGAACCCTACGAATTCGTGTTCCTGTCGAGCATCCTGCTGCAATTCGTGGACGAGCTGTTCCCCGGCATGCGGGTCAAGGGCGCATACCAGTTCCGCGTCACCCGCAACAGCGAATTGTTCGTCGACGAGGAAGATGTCGAGAACCTCGCCCATGCCCTGCGCGACGAGTTGCGCGGCCGTGGCTACGCCAAGCCGGTGCGGCTGGAGATCGCCGAAAGTTGTCCCAAGGCCGTCGCCGGATTCCTGATGCGCAACTTCGAACTCGGCGACAGCGAAATCTATCGCTGTGCCGGGCCGGTCAACGTGCATCGCGTGATTGCGATCTACGACCAGATCGATCGCCCCGACCTGAAATTCCCGAAGTTCACTCCGCGCCTGGCTTCGGCTGTCGCCAGCGAACGCAACCTGTTCGAGGCCATCGCCGAAAGCGACATCCTGCTGCACCACCCGTTCGAATCGTTCAGCGCGGTGACCGAGCTGGTCAAGCAGGCAAGCCTCGATCCCGACGTGCTGGCGATCAAGCAGACGCTCTATCGCACCGGCCCCGATTCACCGTTGGTGACTCTGCTGATCGATGCCGCACGCGCCGGCAAGGACGTGACCGTGGTGGTCGAACTGCGCGCACGCTTCGACGAGGAGCGCAACATCGAGTTCGCCAATCGCCTGCAGGAAGCGGGCGTGCAGGTCGTCTACGGCGTGGTCGGCTACAAGACCCACGCCAAGATGCTGCTGATCGTGCGCCGCGAACACGGAATACTTCGCCGTTACGTGCACCTGTCTAGCGGCAACTACCATCACGTCACCTCGCGCTTGTATACCGACTTCGGCTTGATGACCGCCGACGCCGACATCTGCAGCGACACGCACAAGCTGTTCCAGCAGATCTCCGGACTCGGCCCGGTGATCCAGCTCAAGCGATTGCTGCAATCGCCGTTCACCCTGCACAAGCGCGTGATGCAAATGATCGAACGCGAGATCGCGCACGCGCAAACGGGCCGGCCTGCACGCATCATTGCCAAGATCAATGCGCTGAATGAGGCCAGCGTGGTGGAGCTGCTATACAAAGCCTCGCGTGCCGGCGTGCAGATCGATCTGATCGTGCGCGGCGCCTGCACCCTGAAGCCCGGCGTGCCCGGCGTGTCCGACAACATCCGCGTGCGCTCGATCGTCGGCCGGTTTCTCGAGCATAGCCGTGTGTACTGGTTTGCCAACGCCGGCTCACCGGAAATCTTCTGTTCCAGTGCGGACTGGATGGAACGCAATCTGTTGCGCCGGATCGAGGTGTGTTTTCCGATCCTCGATCCCGAACTCGCGCAACGCGTCTACGACGAGGCGCTGGAAAACTATCTGGCCGACAATCTGCAAGCCTGGATTCTGCACCCCGATGGCCGCTACGAACGCACTACGCCGGGCGACGCGATGCCACATTCGGCGCAGCAGGCGCTGCTGGCGAAACTCTGCCAATGATCGCTGCGTATACCGCCGCGCGACTACGCGGACACTCGCCGCCATGCCACAATACACGCATGCATCCCGGCCGTAAGCACCGCGCATGAGCGACTCCGGTCATTCCCCCATCCGCGACGGCGAACTGCTCGCCGCCGTGGATCTGGGTTCCAACAGCTTTCACCTCGTCGTCGCGCGCTACGAACACGGCGAATTGCGCGTTATTGACCGGCTGCGCGACAGTGTGCGTCTGGCCGCGGGCTTGCGGCCGGACGGCAGTCTCGACGAATCGCGTCGCGAGCGCGCGCTGGCCTGCCTGGCCAAATTCGGCCAGCGCTTGCGCGTGCTGCCGCACGAGCGCGTGCGTGCGGTGGCCACCAATACGGTACGTCAGCTCAGCACGCCGTCGCTGTTTCTCGGTCCGGCTGAACAGGCACTCGGCCATCCAATCGAAGTCGTGTCAGGTCGCGAAGAAGCTCGTCTGATTTATCTCGGCGTCGCGCATGGCGTACCGGATTCGCCGCAACGACGGTTGGTGATCGACATTGGCGGCGGCAGCACCGAATTCATTATCGGCCAGCACTTCGAGGCGCTGGAAAAAGAAAGCCTTCAAGTTGGCTGCGTCGCCAGTACGCTGCGGTTTTTCGGCGACGGCAAACTCAGCCCCAAGCGCTGGAAACAGGCACAGACCGAGATTGCGGTGGAACTGCAGCAATTTGCCGCGGATTACCGCAGCCACGGCTGGGGCGAAGCCATCGGTGCGTCCGGCACGATCCGGGCCATAGGCGGCGTGGTGCAAGCCGCTGGGTGGTGCGACGCAGAGATTACCCGCGACGCGCTGGAGCGTCTGCGCGATGCCTTGCTCGATTGTGGAAATATGGACAAGCTGCGTCTGCCCGGCCTTGCCGAAGAACGCATCGGCGTCTTCGCCGGCGGGGTCGCCATTCTCGAAGCCAGCTTCGCCGCGCTCGATCTGAAGCAGATGCGGGTCTGCGAAACCTCGATGCGCGAAGGCCTGCTCTACGACATGATCGGTCGCGCCGAACACCGCGATCCGCGCACCGCCAGCATCGACGCGTTGGCGCAACGCTACGCGGTGGACCGCGCTCACGCCGGACGCGTCGAAGTCACTGCACTGGCACTGTTCGACGAAGTTGCGCGAGACTGGCATCTCGGGCACGCCGAGCGCGACTGGCTGTCATGGGCAGCGCGCATCCATGAAATCGGTCTGGCCATTGCACACAGCCAGCATCACCTTCACGGTGCCTACATCGTGGAAAATTCCGATCTCGCCGGCTTCGCCCGGCACGAGCAACAGGTACTGGCGGCGGTCTTGCGCAATCATCGCCGCAAACCCAACGACGCCGTACTGCGCTCCCTGCCCGAACGCCTGCGCCTGTCTGCCGCGCGCGTCACCGCTCTGTTGCGCCTTGCCGTGTTGCTGCAACGCGGCCGCGCGGCTGATCCACCGCCCGCATTGGAACTGCACGCCGACGACAAATCATTGCAACTGAAGCTACCACGCGCCTGGCTCGATGCGCACCCGCTGACTCGCGCCGATCTCGATCAGGAACGCGATTACCTCAAGCAATTCGAAATCAAGCTGCAGGTGCGCGACAGCGAAAAACTGGCGGCGGCGTAGGCGTTTTCGTCCACTGAACAGTTTGTTGCGGAATCCGATTCAGGCCGGTACGGCAACGGCAATCACGTTACTTCGCCACGACCTTTTGCGGGCCACTGAGTTGCTGCTTGGTGCCGTCTTTGTTGATCAGGCCGATGTAGTACCAGTAGGTTTTGCCGGGCGTGGCAGACGAGTCGCGCCAAGCATAGGTGGAAACTTCACCGGGCGAGCCGTCGGAAGTAACTCGCACGATATCCTTGTTCACGCGCAGGTATTGGCCGTTCTCGGCATCGGATCGATAAATCAGATAACCATAGACGAGGCTTTCGCTTGAAGTTTGCCATTTCAGCAGCGGTCCGGTTCCGGGCGGATCGGCCAATGGCGGCTTGGTAGCGGGCTCAGTAGAACGTTGCAAGGCCTCTTTCAGATTCAGCGGCGCCGATTGCGTACTGGCTTTGGACTTGGCCTTGTCTACTGCTTCGTTGAGCGAATGGATCTGGGTGCCCTTCGGGAAATAAAGCCCACCCATATCGATGGACAACTGGCGATGGAAATCCGGCAGATCCACGAGCAGATTGCCATCGACTCGCCCACCCGGCTGAGTGTCGTCCAAGGTCACAGAGACTTGTGCGCAACCTTTGGGATCGCCCACGCAAATGTCTTTGCTCACTTTCGCCTTGATGCCGTTAACTGCGATCGCACCCAAATGTACGGGCTTGCCATCGCGGCTCTTGAATTGCACGACGACTGGCAGAATCGCGCTGTTCTGAATCACGCCGAGTTCGATGGGGTTCTGCGAAGGGACGACATCGCCATGTACATCGGCCGTGACCTGAATCCAAGCTTCCGGTTGCACTGTCGAGTTGAGTTTCAGCTTCACATAGCCGGTCTGCAAACCCCACGGTGCCACAGTGTTTCCGGCAATTTCCAGCGTATGTCCGTCAGGGAGAATCTTCGCTGTGACAAAATCCGGCACGGCGATCACGCGCTCGATATGGAATCCGGGAACTTCACGGCTGGATAGTGCGATGGTTTTCGCCGCTGGCGTTTTGTCGGTATCGATAGTACCCAGATTGACTTTCGGCCCGGCATCATCCAGCACCGACAGTCCGAACAGATGCACCAGCACCTGCAGCTTCGGGCGTTTGGGCGAGTCCGTGTCAATGTTGAAGATATGCCGATGGTCGCCGGCATCCATGCCGCTGAAAACCTCGACCGGAATATTCACGCTGGTCTTCGGCGCGACAACTTTGGGGAAATCACCCACCTTGTCCTGATCGTAAGCCGCCGTAACGGCGAGCAGATGCACCGGTTTGTCGCCGATGTTGGTAACGAGAATGACCGATTTGCCGAGATTGGCCTGATAAATTTCGCCCACATCCAATGTATCAATGGACAATTGCGCCATACATGGCGAAGTGACAGCAAGAAGCACCAGCAAGGCCAATCCGGAATTTTTCATCGCCACAGCAGTACTCCGAAAAAAAAGACCCACCGCGAAGGTGGGTCTCAGTAACTTGTAAAGGTGTGAATTTATTGCACGGAGAATTTTTGCAGCTTGACGGGCAGACTACCGGAAACCGCCATATTGTAAGCGCCGCAGCCAGCATCGGCTCCAGAGCCATTGGTGTCGGAAACGACTATATAGTATGTCCCAGCCGCCAAGCCAGTAGGAAGCGTACCTTGAATCTCTACGGCAGAGGACGCTTGCGCACTGACCTTGCATGCCTGTCCAGTGCCACCACACCCATTGGCACTGCTCGGCATTACAAAAATTGCCGGAAACCAGTCACTATTGGGCGGCGTCACGCTAATCGTAACGTTGCTATAGCTCGCGCCGATCGTCAATCCGTAGACATCAGCGCCCACGCCATCCAAGCCGGTCAAATTGCTGCAAACATTGGCAATGTTACTGGCGGCAGTGACATTGTTGCCGCAAGTATTACCGGTAATATTCGACGTCGTTGGCGCCGTGATTGTGCTGATCGCGACTGCACTGCAGGCCGGATTGGCCGCCGCAGCGAAACCGGCATACCCCACCAGACAAAGAATCGACAAACCGAAGGCTAGTTTTTTCATCTTCCTCAACTCCCAAAAGTAAACCATGATTATTGGCCAATAAAGGTTTGACGGCGCGAATCGAATTCGTCCAGTGTAAGCGATTGCGTTGCGGCTGCACTAGCTTGCAAGCCTGGGCTAGGCGAAAAGATGCCCAGATTGGCCTGTTTCACGCCACTCCAACCAGTAGTTCCGCTGGCATCGAAGCTGTTGCCCGCAAGATTGTATGGATTGATACCGGTACCACTAGCCGCGGCTGGGACAGGCGAAGCGTCGGAACCGCTCGCTGCCGCGCCATCAGTGACCCACGCACAGAAAGATCCCTTGGTGGCGCTGGGGGCGCAAGCACTGCCTGTGCCGGTGTTGTAATCAAACTCGATACGATTCACACCAGCCGGCGTTGGTGCGGCAATGGTAACCGTCTTGAAGCCGCCCAACCCGGTATCGGCAACCTGAAAACGAAATAGCGGTGCCGCTCCACCGACAAGGAGAACGGTAACCTCTGCCGAACTCAAACCGGCCGGACTTAGGTTTGCACTAGCGTTAAACAATCGCACTTGTTGCAGTGAGCTGTTGAATTGAGATGAGAGGTTTGTCAAATCGACATAGAACCGCACGCGATAGCGCGGTTCGTTATTTGGTGACTGGTCTTGCACTGCCGAGATGCTATTGCCGAGGATTGGGACAGGACCGGAAAATGCGACGCCCATGGCGCAGTTCGTACCATCCAATCCAGCAACGGCTTGAATTGTCGCATTAGTGACGAACTTCTGCAGCCCAAGGGCCATTCGGCGTTGCATAACCCTGATTGCTTTTATATGTCGGATCCGGACAGGTGTTCGAGCCGACAGTTACCGTCTGACCGAAAGCAGCGCCTGCCATCCCGAATCCCGCCAAACCGAGCACCGCCAGTGACAGTGCCTTCATCTTGAACGATTTCATGGTTTTCTCCCTAGCAAATCGGGCGGAGCGCATGCTCCATCCCCTGTTGGACCGTACCCGAACGTGCCGAGTCTAGGTTAACTTCCCAAGCTGTGCAATACCTTGGCACGTTTTCTTGAGAAATTCCGTGACGCAACCGCCGGAACCAGAACTTTCGCGCCGATGCCGACGCTCCCTACCCTAAACGCAAGCCGGCGGCAAAAGCGGACACAGGGGAATCAGCTCCGCTTCGGATTCCGCCAGGACGATCACCTATGGCGTCCAAATAAGCCGGTTAGCGCGTTGTCTCGGCCAGTTTTTCGGCCAACCAGACCTTGATCAGCGATTGATACGGCACGTCGCGCTTGTTGGCCTGGGCGCGGATGCTGTCGAGCAAAGCCGCCGGCAGGCGCAACGAAATCGGCTTTGTGGCCGAACGCAGATTCGGAAAGACGGCTTGCCTTGCACGGCTCCAGTCCACGGTGTCCGCGCTGTCGTGGCTTTCCCAGAATTCCCGTTCCTGGGATTCGCTCTTGAACTTAGGAAGCTTGGTTTTGCTCATAAATCGCTCGCTCTTTGCGGCTCATCGGCCGCGCCGAAATAACCCGGATCAGCTTGCCCTCGTCGCGCAGGGTGAAGGTGACGTGCAACAAACGCTGCGCATCCGAGCAACCGAGTGCGTGATAGCGTGGCTCTTTGCGGCTGTGCGCCGCATCGGGCGTAATCAGTGGCAGGTTGAAGAAGACTTGCTCGGCTTCCGATTGACTAACCGCGTGCGCTTCGTTCTTGCGTGCGTTGCCCGTATCCCAATCGAACCCGACAATCTGCGCAATATTCATTGGCGTATATTACTACAATATACAAGAATTCGTGGCGATCCCTTTCTGCATTGACGCCCTTTCCCCCGCCCCGGACAATGCCCCGATTCCAGACCCGGCGTTTCTTGTGCATCACAACCATTCCAATTCCATGCGGCTTCTGGCCGTGATCCCCGCGCGCAATGAAGCAACCACGGTGAGCGAGGTAGTGCGCGGCGTCACCGCATTCGTTGGCTGCGACGTACTCGTAGTGAGCGACGCCAGCGAGGATGAAACGGCGAGTCTGGCGCGCGCGGCCGGTGCGACAGTGATCGAACTGCCCTGCCGCCTCGGCGCCTGGGGCGCGACCCAGACCGGCATGCGCTACGCCCAGCGCAACCGTTACACGACGGTGCTGACGCTGGATGCCGACGGCCAGCATCGTCCGCAGGAATTGCCGGCCCTGCTCGCGGCACATGCGCGTAGTGAGGCAGATGTGTCGATCGGCACCTGTACGCAGCGATTGAGTGCGGCCAAGCGCCTGGCGTGGCGTTATTTCCGGCTGCTGACCGGCATCGGCGTGCAGGACTTCACCTCGGGTTTGCGCGTTTACGACCGCCGCGCGGTGCGGGCACTGGCGGCGCGCGAGGCCAGTTTGCTCGACTATCAGGATCTGGGGGTATTGATGTTGCTGCGCAAAAAGGGGCTGGAATTGCACGAAGTGCCGACCGTGATGTCGCCGCGTTGCCAAGGCGGCTCGCGGGTGTTTTCGTCGTGGCCAATGGTGGCGCGTTACATGCTGCACACGACCGTGTTGTGCATCGCCCAGATCGGCGTGCGTCCGCGCATCCGCGCGCGCGCGTTGCGATCCGGAGCGCCCGCATGACCGCGCAAATCACCGCCGGGATCATCGCTGTGCTGCTGGCCGGCGCGATCCTGTATCTGGTGCGCCGCGATCATCTGCATGGCAGTTACGCCTTGTGGTGGCTGGCGGTGGCCGCCGCCATCCTGCTGCTGGGCGTGTTTCCACCGGTGATCGACTGGCTCGGTCGAATGACCGGCATCAGTTATCCGCCGGTGCTGCCGATCATCGTCGGCATCGGCATGATCCTGATCCGCATGCTGAAAATGGATATCGACCGCTCGCGTTCGGAACGCCAGGTGCGGCGGCTGACGCAGAAGATGGCCATCCTGGAGCAGGAAATCGCCGAGGCGCGACGCGCGAACGGCGCCACTGCGCCCAAGCCAGCGACCGAGGTACCACGCGTTGCCGGACGGCGTTGATCCGCGTCGATGCGCGTTCTCCACATCGGCAAGTTTTTCCCGCCGCATCCCGGCGGCATCGAACGCACCAGCGCGGATCTTGTCGCAGCACTGACCGAACGCGGTGTCACGACGGCCGTGCTGGCGCATGCCGAGCCGGGAGCGCACCGAGGGCACAGTTTTCGCTACGGCGATGTCGAAGTCACGCTGGCTGCGTGCCACGGCCAATGGCTGTATGCGCCGGTAAGTCCGGGTTTTCCGTGGCGGCTGAATCGCCTGATTCGGCAATTCCGGCCCAATCTGCTGCATATCCATATGCCAAACACCTCGGCGTTCTGGACGTTGTTATTGCCGAGCGGCGCGACGCATTCCATGGATCGTGCACTGGCACGCCGATATTCCGCTGGACGGCCGCCACCGCGGCTTGCACATGGCCTATCGGTTGTATCGGCCGTGGGAACAGGCGTTACTCAAGCGCGCGCGCGCAGTGATCGCAACGTCCGAACCCTACCGCGATTCGAGCGTGGCACTGGCGCCGTGGCGTGAAAAGACGCGGGTGATTCCCTTGGGATTGCCGCCGTCGGTTGCGACGGATTCCACAAGTATACAATGGCCTGGGACGGGATTGCGGCTGCTGGCCGTGGGTCGGCTGAGCTACTTCAAGGGATTCGACATACTGCTGCGCGCACTCGTACAGGTTCCGGAAGCTGGCCTGATGCTGGTCGGCGACGGCGAATGCGGCGAAGAACTGCGCCGGCTGGCGCGCGAACTCGGCATCGAGGCGCGAGTGAATTTCGCCGGTCGCATCGATATGGATGACGATGGTACACGCCGACTGCAAGCCGTTTACGCACAGGCCGACGCTTTCTGCCTGCCATCGACCGAGCGCGCCGAATCGTTCGGACTGGTGCTGCTCGAAGCCATGCGCGCGCGTCTGCCGGTGATCGCGAGCGATATTGCAGGATCGGGCGTCGGCTTCGTCGTGCGCAACAATGAAACCGGCCTGCTGGTGCCGCCTGAGGACGTCGCCGCGCTTGTCGCCGCATTGCGCCGCATCGCACAGGACGCGGATCTGCGCCAGCGCATGGGTAGCGCCGGCGAACAGCGCTGGCGCGAAGAATTCACTCGCGCGCTCGCGACGGAGCGGACGCTATCGCTGTACCGGGAGATTCTGGATAAAGATCCACATTGCGACAAAGCAGCGCCAGCAGCGTGACCGCCGCCGGCACGATGTGCAGGACCAGGCGATTGACTGCAGTGAAGCTTTCGGCCCAGCGCGCGGCGTCGGTGAACACGAACAGGAACAGCAGAAAGGCAAATCCGAGCAGCAGCAACGAGCCAAGCAGACGCAGCGATTCGTGATCGCGCAGTTCGCGCCAGCGCCATATAACGACCGCAGGCAGCAGCCACCATAGCAAGTGCCAGTTCGCCTGTACGAACAGCCCGACGAGCACGCCCGTGAATGCGGCGCCATGCCAGGCGATTGCGAGGCGCCCGATGATCGGAACCTGGATCGCCGCCATGTCGACATGTGCCCAGCCGAGTCCCGGCAGAGGCAACGCGAGCACACCCAGCAAGCCGGCAAGAATCACCACGGCCAGGATCGACAACGCGATATAGCGGCGAACACGGTTTGGCAACAGACCGAAGCCTGCCACGCACGCGAACAACAACAACCACACCGCGCCTTCGAGCTTGAGCAGCGGCAAAAGCACCACGCAGATTGCCGCGACGACGAGTTGTCCACGCTCGCGCTGTTCGATCCAGCGTACCCACGCGAGCACGCCGAAGCCGAGGATCGTGGCAATCCACAAATCCGCATATCCGGCAAGCGCGACATGGACCGCGATCAACGGCAACGACCCGAGCAAGTATACAAATACCATGGCACGCACGCGGCTCAAGCCCAACGCGCGCCACTGGCCGTAGTGGCCGAACAGCAGACCCAGCCATAACGCGAACCACGGCAGGTTGACCAGCGGCTCGTTCCAGCCGCCGGCGGCGCTGGCGAACCAAACCTGCATCCAACCCAGCGTGGCAGGATAGCTCCAGGCAGGTCCGGTGAAAAGTTCGGCTGCAGGCCGCGCCAGCCAATCGTGCACCGACACGAACGGCGCGTAATGGCCGAGCAGGAACCAGGTCTTGGATTTCACCGCCCAGGCGTCCCAGGCGTCCCAGGGGAAGGTCGGCCGCAGCAGGATTTCGCGCAGCGCCATCCAACCACGCCAAGCCAAGGACGCCAGCGCCATGATGCAAAGACTAATTATCCACTTGTTCGCATTTTTAGTGCGACTTGCCGGAACAGGCGGCGGCAAGCGGCGCACCCGCCACCAAAACAGCGTCCCGGCAATAGCCGCGAACAACGCCAGCGAAGGCGCCGCGTGTGCAAGTGTGTGTTGCGTGTCTGCACGCGCCAACAGCGCCGTCGCCGCTGCGGCCAGCAGCAGGCCAAACACGATGCCATAACCGAGCGCAGCGGAACACCATCCGGGACTGCGCGCAGGGCACAGCGCGAGATAGGCCGCCACACCGGCGGTAATCGGCAGCAACCATGCCAGCAACATGGCCAGCATCACGGCGGTGCACTCCGCAAACGGAACAGTTGCACTCCGCCGCTTTCGTAAATCCGCTCGACCGGATAAACCGCGCCACCCCCATTCAGAACGCCACGTTTGGGGTCGTACTGCCATTGTGTACTGGCGTAGACTACGAACAGCGTATCCGGTGGCAGCGGTTGCGTTGGCGTGATCATCTGCAGCGGTGCTGCATCGAGCGGCAACAGTAGATAGATGAGGCGCAAAAACGCGTAGTTGGAATCCGCGACCACCAGGATGCGTTGCGCTACAGCTTGGCCGGAGAGATACGCCTTGACCTGATCGGCGGCAAACGCAAAGTTTTGATCCGCGAGCAAGGCGGCACGCTCGCTCCACGGCTTTCCGGCATATAGATCTTCGGTGAGCTGATGCTTGGTATGAAAATCGTGCAGCCAGCACAGATCGAGCAGGGCCCATGCCGCCAACGCGACAACCATGATGCGACGCAACAGGCGTGGCCACGACCAGCGCAGAATCAGCGCGCATGCCAGCAGGCTCAGTACTGCACCAGCAGCCAGCAGCGGCGTGGGTGGCAACGCCTGCGCGACTTCACGCGCCCGATCCAGTGCGCTGATCGAATGCAATTCCCATGGAACATAACCGAACCACGATGTATACAATGCCGCAACACTGCCGCGCCACGAAGGCGACCACAACTCGGCGCGATCGAACCGGAACGGGCGGAACGCGATACTTGGCGGGGCCACTTGCGGGGTAGCGTATTCGGCGAAGCCGAGTTCGGTGATCTCGCCTTGCCAGCCCGGCACTTTGCGCAGATCGACACTGCACCAGCCATTGTCGGGCCACGGCAGCGTCACCACTTGCACGTCGTCCGGCGCATCGGCTCGGCGGAAGATCATGGCCATTTCCAGCGTTTGCGGAAAGGCATCGAAGCGATAGCGCAGGGTGGAAAAATCGCGCGCGCGCAGATGGTCCAGCGATACCGATTGCAAGGCGCTGCCATCGTCGCCAACTGCGCCGATGCGCAGCATGGAGCCGTCTTCGACGCCCGCGCCCATCACGACGTGGAAATCGTGCGCGTCCAATACGGCGCGCGCGCGCGGCAGCAAGGGTGTATTCCATGTCGACCCGGTCACCAGACCAAACAGAACGATCCAGATCGCCGCAACAACGAGTGCGCAGCCGATCCGACGCATCATGCGGCAGCCCCGAGTCGAGCCAGTTCATCCGCACTGAAACCAGCAGTAAGCCGCGCCAGCGTATTGAACGGCGGTTTGACCGCACCGGGCGCGTATTGCGCGATCAAGTCCATGAAGGCCACGTCGGGATCGCAGCCTTCGCGTGCGCAGCACCAGACGAACCAGCGCGAACCGGCGGCGACATGCGCAACTTCCTCGCGCAGGATGGTTTCGAGAATCGCGACCGTTGCCAGATCGCCCGCGCCACGCAGACGTTCGATCATGCCCGGCGTCACGTCCAATCCGCGCGCTTCCAGCACCCGTGGCACCAAGGCCATGCGAGCCAAGCAAGACTCGGACGTCTTTACTGCCATTTCCCACAAGCCATCGTGAGCATCGAAATCGCCATAGGCATGGCCGAGTTCGGCCAGACGCGTTTGCAGCAGGGTGAAATGGCGCGCCTCGTCGGCAGCCACACCTATCCAGTCGCAGTAGTAATCCGCCGGCATACCGCGAAAACGGTAGACCGCGTCCCAAGCCAGGTTGATGGCGTTGAACTCGATATGCGCAACCGCATGGACCAGGGCGGCGCGGCCACCCGGCGTGCCCAGTCCGCGTTGTGGCAATTGTCGCGGGGGCACCAGTTGCGGTCGTGCTGGCCGGCCCGGCGCAGCGATGGGCAGCGGTCCGTCATCATCGTCCACGATAACCAATTCGCCCGCCGCGAAGGCCGCTGCAGTCGCGGCGGTGGCAGTGAGCTTGGCGGCAGGGTCGGCAACGTCGAGACAATGCCTGGCGCGCGCGAACAAATCTTCTGTGCGATTCCGCGTCGGGTTTCCTTGTGCTTTCACGTCCGTTCCCGACGTCATGCCACGCCAACCAGTAGTTTGCCAGATGCGGCGCGGGTTCGGCACGCCCATGCCGCGTCGAGCACAGAGATATTGGAAGCTATAACGCGAAAACCGCCGTGATGAGGACAAACGGCCGGCTCACGACGCCTGACGGCGCTGGGTCTTGGCTGCATCCGAACGCGCGAATTCGAGTTCGCTCAGATACGTCGGCTCGACCCCGGTCACGTACTCGCCGGAGAAACACGAGGTATCGAAACGGGTGAGCTTGTCGTTGCCTTCAGCGACAGCGGCGATCAGATCGTCGAGATCCTGATAGACCAGCCAGTCGGCGCCGATCAGCGTCTGCACTTGTTCCTCGCTGCGATCATGCGCGACCAGCTCATCGGGTGCCGGCATGTCGATGCCGTAGACGTTGGGAAAGCGCACCGGTGGCGCGGCCGAGGCGAAGTATACTTTTTTCGCGCCGGCATCGCGCGCCATCTGGATGATCTGCCTGGACGTGGTGCCACGCACGATGGAATCATCGACCAGAAGCACGTTCTTGTTGCGGAATTCGAGCTCGATCGCGTTGAGCTTGCGGCGCACCGATTTCACCCGCTCACTCTGGCCCGGCATGATGAATGTGCGGCCGATATAGCGGTTCTTGACGAAACCCTCGCGCATCGGCAGGCCAAGCGCAGCAGCGAGCGAACTCGCCGCGGTACGCGCGGTGTCCGGAATCGGGATTACCGAGTCGATATCATGATCCGGACGCAGGTGCTGGATCTTGGCGGCCAGGCGCTCGCCCATGCGCAGCCGTGCCTTGTATACCGAAACATCCTCGATCATCGAATCCGGCCGCGCCAGATACACATATTCAAAAATGCAAGGTGCGTGCGGATAACCTTCGGCACAGTGCCGGCTGAACAATTGACCATCGAGGGTCAGCAGCACCGCTTCGCCGGGAGCGACGTCGCGCAGGCGGCGAAAGCCGAGAATATCGAACGCCACCGACTCGGAAGCGACGGCGTATTCCTTGCCCTCGGTGGTGTCGCGTTCGCCGAGTACCAGCGGACGGATGCCCCAAGGATCGCGGAACGCAACGATGCCGTAGCCGAGCAGCAGCGACACAATCGCGTAACCGCCGCGCGCGCGCGCATGCACGCCGGCGACAGCCTTGAAGATGTGATCCGGCGTCAGCGCGTGGCGTTCCTGGATCTGCAATTCGTGGGCAAAGATGTTGAGCAGGATTTCCGAATCCGAATCCGTGTTGATGTGGCGGCGGTCGTCCTCGTACATCTCGCGCCGCAGCGATTCGGTGTTGACCAAATTGCCGTTGTGGCCGAGCGCAATGCCATACGGCGAATTGACATAGAACGGCTGCGCCTCGGCGGTGCTTTCGGAACCGGCCGTGGGATAACGGCAGTGGCCGATGCCGATGCGGCCGCGCAACTTGAGCATGTCCTGCGGTTGAAACACATCGCGGACCAAGCCTGCGCCCTTGTGCAAACGCAGGCGCTCGCCATCGACGGTGGCGATGCCGGCGGCGTCCTGGCCGCGGTGCTGCAACACGGTCAAGCCGTCATACAGCGCTGCGGCGACTTCGGACTTGCCGACGATACCAATAATGCCGCACATGCTTCTGACGCTCGCTGGGAAATGTGGAAAAAGTTACGTTGTGGACGATTTCTTGTCCGGGTCGTTTTTACCGGGACCGGCCGCTGGCGGCGGCGTTGCCGGCACCGCCACTGGTATTTGCGGCAGCAAACCGCGCAAATCAAGGTATTTCGTGACATCCGGCGGCAATCGCGCCGACAGCCATTCGGCGCTTTGCTGGAATGTCGGCAGCAACTGCGACTGATGCCACCACGGATCGCGCGGAAGCGGAGTGAACCCGAGCAGCAGTACCGTGAGCGTGACCAAGGCCAAGCCGCGCACCAGGCCGAAGACCATGCCGAGCAGGCGATCGCTGCCTGACAAACCACTGCCAGCGACGAGTTTGCGCATCAGAAAACTCACGATCGCACCGGCGATCAGCACGCCGATGAAACAGAGCGCATAGCCGAGCAGCAGACGCGCCGATGGCAGATCGATCGCGGTAAATTTTGCGGCCAGCTGGTCGCCAAAATGCCACGCCACCCAGAACGCCAGCACCCAGCAAGCCAGCGCCAGCACTTCGCCAATGAAGCCACGCCACAGCCCCATCAACACGGACAAGCCCAGCGCGGCAATGATGCAGTAATCGGCCCAGTTCATTGGTTTCTCCCCCTCTCCCCCGACAAAGTCGGGGGAGAGGATTGGGGTGAGGGGGAAGCGCATGCATTCACGCAATCGTTCATTACTCGCTCATTTGTCAATCGTCCAGCTACCGACCGTCGCCCTCTCGCCCTACCCTCTCCCCCATCGCCGGCGATGAGAGAGAGGAAAATACTATGGCTGCGTCACGATCATGCTGTCGACTTTGAGCTTTTGCTTGATCGCGGATCGTGCATTGTCCGCGCCGGCGCGATCCGCATACGGGCCCGCGCGGACCTTCCACAGCGTAGCATCGCCGCTGCCGCTCGGGTCGACGAAACCGGCAATACCGCCGGCGCGCAAGCGATCGCGCAGCTTGTTGGCTTCGGCCTGCGACTTGAACGCGCCCAGCTGCACCGCCCAACCGCCGGCACGATTGGCCGGCAAGGCTTCCGCTGGCGCATCGGTCTTCGGCTGTTCGCTGGACTCAACCACACTGCTCGGCACCTTGGGCTCGGATTGCTTGATCTTCAACCGCGCCGATTCCGCGGCGGCACGATCGGCGAATGGGCCGACGCGCACGCGCAGTGCCGACTTGCCCTGATACTCGGTCGTCTCGTCGTAGGCGGAGTAACCGAGTTTCTTCAGCTTCGCCACCAGCGCATCGGCATGACCCTGATCGGCGTAAACCCCCAGATGCACCGCGAAACGCCCGACCGTTGCTGGCACGGCGGCTGCCGGCGTGGGCGCAACAGGCATGGGTGCGGCAGGCGCAGGTGCAGAGGGTTTCTCCATGACCTGCGGCTTCGCGACGGAAGCGACGGGTACCGCTGCGGTTGCTGCAGGCGTTGTGTTTTCTTCCGGATGCGCATCCGTGCGCGGCGGCGCCTTGGTATCGACCGTTACCACCTTGTCGGCATCGCCGATCGCCGTTGTCGCATTGGGCGTAGATTCCGGTCCCGCGACCGGCAGTGTCCGCGTCTCGAACTTGCGCTCCGGCGGCGGCGGAATATCGAGATTCATCGTGGTGCCCGCCTGCTTGGGCGGCGAATTGCCGAGGAACATGGGCACGACAATAATCGCCAATGCAATCAACACGGCGGCACCCAGCAGACGTTGTTTCAAGGCGGAATCCATCAGTGGCATCCTCCGGAACTGAAGTGATTATACCCGTGCGGTCACGCCGATGCGTCGCGATAACCATTCCGGTTTGCCCATTCCAGCGCCGCGGCAGCGACGAAGAACGAACCGAAGGCGAGGATGCGATCTGCGGGAACCGCGGCGACGGCAGCGGAATCCAGTGCCGCGACGATGTCCGCATGCAGTTCAATCGCGGCGGCCGGCACTACGCCAAGCATGCGTGAACGCAACTCGGGTGCTGGCAATCCACGCGGCGTGTCTGCGTCAAGGCCGGCGATAAACCAGGTCGCAATCTGCAACGCCAGCGGCGCGACAATCCCACCGGCATCCTTGTCGCCGAGGGCGCTGAATACCGCAAGATTTCGGCCGTACGGCGGATGTTGCGCCAGCCATTGCGCCAGAACTCCTGCCGCCTGCGGATTGTGGGCCACGTCGATCACGAGATCTGCCGCGCCGGGTTTACGCAGGCATTGCAGACGTGCGGCAATGCGCGCCGCACGTACGCCCGTGACCAGCGCCTGCGGATTCCAAAGCAGACGGTCGCGCAATGAATACAGAGCCGCGATTGCGGCGGCGGCGTTTTCGATCTGGCAGGGCGCGGCGAATGCGGGCTGTGGCAGATCGAGCGACACGTCGGCGCAGCGCCAGCGCCAACCGCCGGCACAGGGTTCGATCCGGTAGTCGCACCCGGCGCGCATGAGGCATGCACCGCTGCGCCCGGCTTCGGTCAGCAAGCCTTCCGGTGGCTCGCGCATGCCGATGACCGCGGGCCGCCCGGCGCGAAAAATTCCGGCCTTTTCGCGGCCGATGCTGTCACGGTCGTTGCCGAGCCAGTCCTGGTGATCCAGATCGACGGTGGTGACGATGGCGGCGTCCGCATCGATGATGTTCACCGCGTCCAGGCGTCCGCCAAGCCCGACCTCGAGCACTGCAACATCGAGTTTACTTTGCGAAAATATCCACAACGCGGCAAGAGTGCCGAACTCGAAATAGGTCAATGGCGTTTCGAGTCGCACCGCGTCAATGCGCTCGAACGCATCGATCAGCGCCGCATCATCGGCATTGTTGCCAAGCACGCGTACTCGTTCGTTGTAGCGCAACAGATGCGGCGAGGTATAGCAGCCCACGCGCTTTCCGTCCGCCGCAAGCATTGCCTCGAGGAACGCGACCGTCGATCCCTTGCCATTGGTGCCGCCGACGATGATGACAATCGGTGCCGGCCGCGGTGCACCCATTCGCCGCCACACTTCGCCCACGCGTGCCAACCCAAGCTCCACGCTGCGTGGATGGATGCGCTGCTGGTAATCCAGCCATTCGACAAGCGTGCGCAGCGGCACTGGATTGCCCGTTCGGGAAATCACGCTGCCTTGGGCTGCTTCATCATCAAGCCCAGCAACGCCGCCAGCTTGTCGCGCATCTCACGGCGGTCGACGATCAGGTCGATGGCGCCATGTTCGAGCAGGAATTCCGAACGCTGGAAACCTTCCGGCAAGGTCTCGCGCACGGTCTGCTCGATCACACGCGGACCGGCAAAACCGATCAACGCTCTTGGTTCACCGATGTTGATGTCGCCGAGCATGCCGAGACTGGCCGATACGCCACCGGTAGTGGGATGCGTGAGCACGGAAATATACGGTATTCCGGCGCTGCGCAGGCGCGCAATCGCGGCTGAGGTCTTGGCCATCTGCATCAGCGAAAACAGGCCTTCCTGCATGCGCGCGCCACCGGTCGCTGCAAAGCACACCAGCGGAATGCGTTCGTCCAGCGCACGCTCGGCACCAAGCGTGAATTTCTCGCCAACCACCGAACCCATCGACCCCCCCATGAAGGAAAACTCGAAGGCACAAGCCACCAGCGGGCGCTGCTTGAGCAGACCGCGCATTGCAATCAAGGCATCTTTCTCGCCGGTCTGTTTCTGTGCTGCAACGATACGGTCCCTGTACTTTTTGGAATCGCGGAACTTCAATGCGTCGACCGGCTCGAGATCGGCAAACAATTCTTCACCGCTGCCTTCGTCGAACAACGCCGCCAAACGCTTGCGCGCGCCAATCGGACGGTGATGCCCACATTTCGGGCACACATCCAGATTGCGTTCGAGCTCGGGCCGATACAGTACCGCGCCGCAACTCTCGCACTTCTCCCACAGACCTTCCGGCACCTTCCCGCGCGTCGTGCCCTGGGTGCGGATCCCGGACGGCATCAATTTTTGCAACCAGCTCATTTCGTCACTCTCTTCCGTTTCATCGTTTTGCAGCACATCGTCTTTCATCTGCTCATCCGGCATGTCGTGCGCCGCGTCGCTCGCCGGCACATCGGGCGGCATGTTCGGATCACGCGGCATGGGCATCCGCCGTCGCATCCAGCGCCACGCGGATCGGCGCCAGAAAATCGCGCGCCGCCGCGCATGCTGCCTGTGTCGATACCGACCCAGCCAGGCGCTCGACCAGCGCGCTGCCGATCACGACGGCATCGGCAAATACGCCGATCTCCGCGGCGGTTTGCGAATCGCGCACACCGAAACCCACCGCCACCGGCGCCCGCGAGTGTGACTCGATCGCCGCAACGCGCATTCGCACCGGATCGAGATTCAACCGATCCGCGCCGGTGATCCCGGCAAACGAGACATAATACAGAAAACCTTCGGCACGTTCGCAAAGCTGGCGCAAACGCGCATCGGACGTGGTCGGTGCGGCGAGAAAAATCTGGCGTAGACCAGCATTGCGCAAGGCTGCGATCGTCGCTGATTCTTCCAGTGGACAATCCACCAGCAGCACGCCGTCCACGCCAGCCACGACGGCGTCGCGGGCAAAACGCGCGTAGCCGTAAATCTCGATGGGATTGAGATAGCCCATCAGCACGATCGGCGTACTGGCATCTTGTTCGCGAAACTCGCCAATCCAACCGAGAATCTGCTTCAGTCCAACGCCTTTGCCAAGCGCACGCTCACTGGCGTGCTGAATCACCGGACCATCGGCCATCGGATCGGAAAACGGCACGCCCAGCTCGATCAGATCGGCACCGGCATCGACCAGCGCATGCAGCAAGGGTACGACAGCTTCCGGCGAAGGATCGCCGGCTGTCACGAACGGAATCAATCCGGTGCGGCCGGCGGATTTCAATTCGGAGAAGCGTTGGTCGATGCGGTTCACAACGAGATGCCTTCTCTCGCCGCGATTGTATGCACGTCCTTGTCGCCACGACCGGAAAGGTTCACAAGTATCAATTTATCCTTCGGCTGCTCGCGCGCAATTTTTATCGCTTGCGCGACGGCGTGACTGGATTCCAGCGCAGCGATAATACCTTCGGTCAGAGCGAGTTCAGTGGAACGCCGCCAGTGCTTCGTCATCGCTGATGCCGACATAGCTGGCACGGCCGCAATCCTTGAGGAAGGCGTGTTCGGGGCCGACACCGGGATAATCCAGACCTGCGGAAATCGAATGTGTCTCGGTGATCTGGCCGTTGTCGTCACAGATGACGTAGGTGCGATTGCCGTGCAGCACGCCGGGGCGGCCGGCGGCCAGCGATGCCGCATGGCGTCCCGTGGCAATGCCCTCGCCGGCCGCTTCCGCACCGACGATCGCCACGTCGCGGTCATTGAGAAAGGCGTGAAAAAGACCGATCGCGTTGGAACCGCCGCCGACGCAGGCGACCAGCGCATCGGGCAGGCGGCCGTATTGTTCCAGCATCTGCGCGCGCGCCTCGCGGCCGACCACCGCGTTGAAGTCGCGCACCATCAACGGATAGGGATGCGGGCCGGCGACGGTGCCGATGATGTAGAACGTATCGGCGACGTTGGTCACCCAGTCGCGCATGGCTTCGTTGAGCGCATCCTTGAGCGTCTTCGAGCCGGACGTCACCGGCACCACACGCGCGCCGAGCAGCTTCATGCGATAGACGTTGATCGCCTGCCGCTCGATATCGACCGCGCCCATGTAGACCACACATTCCAGACCGAGACGCGCGGCAACGGTCGCGCTGGCCACGCCATGCTGACCGGCGCCGGTCTCGGCGATGATGCGCGTGCTTGCCCATGCGTTTGGCGACCAGCGCCTGGCCGACGGTATTGTTGATCTTGTGCGCGCCGGTGTGGTTCAGATCCTCGCGCTTGAACAGGATTTGCGCACCGCCGATCTTGCTTTGACAGACGCTCGGCGTGATAGATCGGGCTGGGCCGGCCGACATAGTGCTTGAGATCGCGATCGAGTTCGGCAATGAAATCGGGATCCTCGCGCAGACGCAGATACGCCTGCGTCAATTCGGCCAGTGGCGCCATCAGGGTTTCCGCGACATAGCTGCCGCCGTAGGGACCAAAGCGACCGTGCGCGTCGGGATACGCGTTGAAATCCATGGCTTGGATACTTTCAGCTTTTGTCGCAGGCACGTGCTACCTCATCGGCGAAGCGCCGCATCTTTTCCACATCCTTGATTCCTGGTGCCGATTCTATGCCGCCCGCTTCGATCCCACTCGATACATCCACAGCGTACGGCCTCACGGCGCGGATAGCGGCGCCGACATTATCGCAGGTCAAGCCGCCGGCCAGCAGGATCGGCCGTCCCAAATCCGCAGGAATCCGCGTCCAATCGAAGGTCCTGCCGCTGCCGCCGGGGGCACCTGCGGCATGGCCATCGAGCACGAACCCGGCCGCGTGCGGGTGCGCGGCGATTGCCGTGGCGACGTCCAGACCGCCATCCATCGCCAGTGCTTTCAGATAGCGTCGGCCGTAACGTTCGCATTCGGCAACCGATTCGTCGCCGTGGAATTGCAACAGATCGGGCGCGACCGCGTCGATCGCCTGCGCGATCCACTCCGGATCATCGTCCATGAACAACGCAACGGCCGCGACGAACGGTGGCAGCGATGCACGAATGGCGCGCGCGCGTTCGATTCCGGCGAAACGCTGGCTCTTGCGCGTGAGCACCAGACCGATCGCGTCTACGCCGAGTGCGACAGCGGCCTGCGCATCCTCGATGCGGATGATGCCGCAGAATTTGATCCGGGTGCGCGAGTTTCCGGATGTCATGGTCTTGATGTCATGGTCTTGATGTCACGCCAGCGTCGCCTCGGCGGGCAAACCACAATTTGCGGGATAGCACGGGCCGATAAACGTCAATCCCTGCGCCTGCGCAGTCGGTCCGGCGAGCGCGCGATTGCGTCCGGCAAGTAGTTCGGCGATCCACGCCTGCTGACGTTCGCCACGTCCGACCGGCAACAGACTGCCGACGATATTGCGCACCATGTGATGCAGGAACGCATTGGCCTGGATTTCGATCGCAACGTGTTCGCCTTCGCGTGCAATCTGGATTGCATGCACGCAGCGCGTCGGTGTGCGTGCCTGGCAGGCCACGGTGCGGAATGCGGTGAAATCGTGTTCGCCCACGAGCGACTGCGCGGCGGCATGCATGGCCGCGGCATCCAGCGGCACGCGCTCCCAAGCGACGTAGCGCGCTTCGAGCGCCGGGCGCACGGCACGATTGAGGATCAGATAACGGTAACGCCGCGCGTGCGCGCCGAAGCGCGCGTGAAAGTCGTCGGCTACCGGCGTGGCCCAGCGCACTGCCACACTCGTCGGCAGGTGCGAATTGGTGCCGAGCGCCCAGCCACGTTCGCTGCGTTGTGCATTTGTATCGAAGTGGACAACTTGGCAGCGCGCGTGTACGCCGGAATCGGTGCGACCGGCACAAACGACCTCGACCGGCTCATCGGCAACAAACGAAAGCGCCTGCTCGACGGCAGTCTGCACGGCGTTACCGTGACTCAGCCGTTGCCAGCCGAGAAAATCGGTGCCGTCGTATTCGATGCCGAGGGCGATGCGCAAGAGCGGACTCCAATTCACGATTCGCGGCGATTCTAACTCGTGCGGCAGCGCCAAAAAGAAAGGCCGGGCAGAGGCCCGGCCAAAAACTGCGTTGGAGAGAGAACTGCGGTGAACCGATCGATGCCTACGATCCGTGCCTATCTAATCTCGGCGAGCAATTTGCGCGCCTCGCCCTTCTGCGCGTCATTGCCTTCGGCCATGACTTCGTCGAGCATCGAACGCGCGCCTTCCGGATCGCCCATGTCGAGATAGGCCTTGGCCAGATCGAGCTTGGTGCCGATGGCATCCTCACCGCCGAAGAAATCCTCGGCCGGTTTGACCGCTGCAACCGGTGCCGATTCGAATGCCGCTTCGTGCGCTGCAGGCGGCACGAAAGCCGGCGGCGGAGGTGTGGGATGATCGCTGACATGCACCGGCTCTTGTCCCGCGTCTGCATGCACCGGCTGGGCTGTGTGATCGGCCAGATCGAAGTCGAAACTTTCCTCGTCGGCAGGCTTCGCCGGCGCATCAAATCCACCACCCAGGTCGAACTGCCCGTCGTGGGCATGGCCGTCGCCGCCATGCAGGCCGGCATCGAGATGATCCATCTCGCCATGCTCCTCGCCGAGATGCTCGTCGTGCACATAGGCGCCGGTCGCAGCGAGATCTTCGTGACCGCCGAACAACGGATTATGCGGACACAATTCCTCGCCCATTGCCCGCACCTGCTGCCATTCGGGCTGGGCCGGGTCAGCCAGGTGTGCGTACATCGCTTCCGCGGCAGCTTCGAACTTGCCGGCATCGTGCTGGGTGTAATACAGATTCAGCAATTCCAGCGACAGCGCCGCATCGCCGGGACGCTGGGCCAATTCATCGAGCAGGTGATGCTCGTCCTCACTGACCACTGCGCCATCATGCTCATCGATACCGGTAATCGGCGTCAACGGCAACAGCACCGGCTTGGGCTTGCGCATGAAACGCATCAATGCCAGCAGGCCGATCAGCAACAGTGCCGCACCGCCCGCAAGCAGCACGGAATTATTCATGTACCAGGGCTGCTCGGATATTGCCGGTGCAACCGGTTTCGGCGGCGTCGCCGGCTTGACTGCCGGTTTTGCGGCGGGCGGCGGAGTTGGCGTGGCCGCAAGGGATTCCGGCGCGCTGGTGTTCGGCTCGGTGACGGCAGACGGTGTCGATGCAGCGGCTGGTGCAGACGGCGTCGGCGCCACCGCTATCGGAACGGCCGTGGCTGACGGCGGTGTAGCCGTCGGCGATGCTCCGGTTTCGGGCCCCTTCGCAGGAGTTGCCGTAGCCGCGGAAGCCGCTGGCTCGGTCGTCGCCGGCTTGGCTGCCGGGTTTTTCTCGTTGGCGCTGATGTCGCCCCAGATATCCTTGGCGGTCAACTTCGCATCGGACTTCGCCGCAGCGGTTCCGCCAAGGTTGGGTGTGGCTTCGGCAGGCTTGGCCGGCGTCACCGGAGTTTCTGCAGCCTTGGCCGCCGCCGCCGCTCCAGCGGCGGCCACCGCACCTTTGCCAGTTTCCAGTTCCTTGAGCTTGTTCTGCAAATCGGCGATTTCCGATTGCTTGAGCGTGATCAGGCGCTGATCCTTGCCATTCAAATCTTCAAGCTGCTTGACCCGCGATTTGAGATCGCTGGCTTCCTGCTCGCGGCTGGCCAGTGCCTCCTTGGTGCGCGCCAGTTCTGCCTTGGTTTCCGCGCTGGTGCCGGTACCGGCAGCCGCCCCTGGATTATCGGCGGTGGTTTGACTGCCTTTGCCGGCGCGTGGCGGCACTAGGGCAAGATGTTCGTTGGATTTGGCTTCGCCGCCAGCATTCGCGTTGCCCGACGCAGTGCTGGATTTCGGCGCGCCGGTCTTGGCAACCAGGGTCGGCTTGGCCACGGGTACGTTGGCACCCCAAGCTTCGTTCTGCTCGCGCACCGCGGCGGCGGCGGCCATCGCCGAGCCGCTGCCCTTGATCTCGTCGCTCGACGGAATGCGCAGGATCGCACCGCGCTTCAGGGCGTTGATGTTGTCGCGATAAAACGCATTTGGATTGGCCTTGAGCATGGCCAACATCATTTCGTTGAGATTGGTAGCATCGTCCGGACGTGTGGAGCGCGCGACTTCGGACAAGGTCTCCCCTGCCGCAACCGGACCATATTGCCCCGCAGCGGCTGCGTGGGCGGGACGCTCAGCTACCGGCGCTGCCGGCTTGGCTTCGGCAGAGGTCGAGCGCGCAGTCTTCACCCGCGGCGGCGGCGACTTGGCCGACTCAGGCTGTACGGCCAGTTTTTGCGGTCGCGCTGGAGCAGTTTCCCGCACCGGCGCCACGGCGGCGGTTGAACCCTGTGTTGCCGGCGCCATCACTGGCGGATCGAGCAGTACGGTGTATTCGCGCAGCAGCTTGCCCTTGGGCCAGTTCACTTCGACCAGAAAATCCAGGAACGGCTCACGCACGACGTCCTTGGTCGTCACCCGGATAACCGACTGACCACGGCTATCGGTGGTTACGGCGAAATCAATCGGCATGCTCACCCGCGCGCGGCTCAAGCCGACGCGCTGGAAATCCTCGGCGGATGCCAGATTGACACTGAGTCCGTTGGCTTCAGCAGCCGAATCGGAAACAACGGGAATTTCCGCCTCGAGCGGCTGATTCAGCTTGGATTTGACCTGGATCGCTCCCAAGCCCAACGCGAATGCATTGCCCCCGATCAACGCCAGAGCAATGGCGAGGGATAATCTGGATGTTCGATTCATAAAGGTCATTCCCCTAACGCAGTAGCACGCAACCGGCACGAAAAGTCTGGCTCGAAAACGCCTTATAACACATTCGTAACCTTATATCACAGATACGATTTCACCAAAAGTTCGGCGATCTGGATGGCATTCAGGGCCGCGCCCTTGCGGATATTGTCGGCCACGATCCACAAATTCAGGCCACGCGGGTGCGAAATATCCTCGCGAATCCGGCCGACATAAACCGCATCCATGCCCGCCGCATCGCTGACGGGGGTCGGATAACCGCCAGCTTCGCGCCGATCGAGCACTTCGACTCCGGGTGCCTGTTCCAATAACGCACGCGCTTGTTCTGCCGAGATTTTCTTGCGGGTTTCGATGTGCACGGCTTCAGCATGACCAAAGAAAACCGGCACGCGCACCGCCGTTGGATTCACCTGAATGGATTCGTCGCCGAGGATCTTGCGGGTCTCCCAGACCATTTTCATTTCTTCCCTGGTGTAGCCGTTTTCCTGGAAGTCGTCGATGTGGGGGATCACATTAAACGCAATCTGCTTGCTGAATTTCACTGGCTGCACTGCCTGGAAATTCAGCAACGCAGCAGTTTGCCGGCCAAGTTCTTCCATGCCTGAGCGTCCGGCGCCGGAAACCGACTGATAAGTCGCCACATTGATGCGCTCGATACCGACCGCACGATGGATCGGCGCCAATGCAACCAGCATCTGCATGGTCGAACAGTTCGGGTTGGCGACGATGCCATGCCTTGCATATCCAGCGACCGCTTCGGGATTGACCTCGCTGACTACCAGCGGGATGTCGTCGCGGCAGCGGAATTCGGATGTGTTGTCGATCACGACGGCGCCCGCGGCGGCAGCTCGCGGCGCATGTTCGCGGCTGATCTTGCCGCCGGCTGAGAAGAACGCGATATCGACCCCGGAAAAATCGCAGGTGGCCAGATCGCGCACCGCGATCTGGCGGTTGCCGAATTCGACCTTGCCACCCGCCGAGCGCGCACTGGCCAGCGGCATCAATTCCGATAGGGGAAATTTGCGTTCGTCGAGGATGGCGAGCAAAGCCTCGCCCACTGCTCCGGTTGCGCCGACAATCGCCACTTTGTATGCCGTCTTCTTGTTCATCGTCCACAATCGAGAAATTGGAATTGCGAGTCGCGCAAACCTCAGCGATCAGTTGCAGCCGGAATGTGCGGTAGAACATCGCCCACATCGCCACATTGCGCGCGATGACGCAGCGCCTGATCCATCAGCACCAGCGCAATCATGGCCTCGGCGATCGGCGTGGCGCGGATGCCGACGCAGGGATCGTGGCGGCCCTTGGTACGGACTTCGACCGGCTCGCCGACAAGATTGACGCTGTCTCCGGGAATGAGAATGCTCGACGCCGGCTTGAGCGCAATCGAGGCAAGGATGTGCTGGCCGGTGGAAATCCCACCGAGAATTCCGCCCGCATGATTGGACGTAAAGCCGTCCGGATGAATTTCGTCGCGATGTTCGCTTCCGTGCTGGGTGACAGCGGCGAAGCCGGCGCCGATTTCCATGCCCTTGACCGCATTGATCGACATCAACGCGGCGGCCAGTTCGCCATCGAGCTTGCCGTAGATCGGCTCGCCCCAGCCGGGCGGCACGTTTTCCGCGACCACGTTCACGCGTGCGCCGATCGAGTCGCCGGACTTGCGCAGTGCGTCGATGAATTTTTCCAGATCCGGCACCATCGCCGCGTCGGGCCAGAAGAACGGATTGGCCTCGACCGTGTTCCAGTCGAACGTCCGCGGAGTCAAAGGCCCGAGTTGGGCCAGCCAGCCGCGAATGGAAATGTGGAATTTTTCCGCCAGCCACTTTTTCGCAATCACTCCTGCGGCGACACGCATCGTGGTCTCGCGCGCAGACGCGCGACCTCCGCCGCGATGGTCGCGGATGCCGTATTTCTGCCAGTAGGTATAGTCGGCGTGACCGGGCCGGAATACGTCCGCAAGCTCGTCATAATCCCTGGAACGCGCATCGGTGTTGCGGATCAACAACGCGATGGGCGTACCAGTTGTCGTACCGTTGAATACGCCCGAGAGGATTTCCACCGCGTCGGCCTCGTGCCGCTGCGAGGTATAGCGCGACGTGCCGGTGGCACGCCGTTGCAGATCGGCGACGAATTCTTCTGGCGTTATCGCCAATCCCGGCGGACAGCCATCGATCACGCAGCCAATGGCCGGACCGTGGCTTTCACCGAAGGTGGTGACGGTAAAAAGCTTTCCGAAGGAATTGCTCGACACCACTACCTCGCCGCCAGCACGGCTTTGATCGATTTCATGTGCCCCACCAGATCGTTGCGCGCGATCGCGAAGACACCCATTTGGCCCACCTCGAATTCGATCCAGTTCAACGGCAACTTCGGCAACGCCTTGGTCAACACGCGTTCGCTTTCGCCGACTTCCACGATCAGCCAGCCCTCTTTGCTCAGATGCGCCGGCGCCTCGGCCAGGATGCGCAGTGCGAAATCCAGACCGTCGTCACCCGCCTTCAAGCCTAGCGCCGGTTCATGGCTGTATTCGGGCGGCAGTGCGGCATATTCCTGCTCGGTCACGTACGGCGGGTTGCTCACGATCAAATCGTAAACCTCACTCTTGAGACCCGCGAACAAATCGGACTTGATCGCGCGCACACGATTTTCGACATTCTGAAAATGAATATTCTCACCCGCCAGCGTGAGCGCGGCATCGCTGATGTCGGCCAGATCGACATCCCACTCGGGATTGTGCACAGCCATCGCAATGCCGATGCAGCCAGAGCCCGTGCACAGATCCAGCGCTCGCCGCACCGGCACGCCGTCGAGCCACGGCGAGAATCCGTTCTGGATCGACTCGGCAATCGGCGAGCGCGGCACCAATGCGCGCTCGTCGGACTTGAACTTGAGCCCTGCAAACCATGCCTCACCGGTGAGATAGGCAATCGGCTTGCGCTCGCGCACGCGGCGTTCGATCAGGGCGAGCACGTTTTCGCGCTCCGGCGTGGTCAATTTGGCCTGACCGTAGGCCGGCGACAAATCATGCGGCAGAGACAAGGTTTGCAACACGGCATGAGTGGCTTCGTCCAGCGCGTTGTCGTAGCTGTGGCCGAAAGTCAGGCCGGCGCCGGCGAAACGGCTGGCGCCGTAGCGGATGAAATCAATGATGGTGGCGAGTTCGGCAGTCACGTTAGCGGTCACGGATTGGCGTTGCGAAAAATTGCGGGAGATACGGCAGCCAGTATAGGCGAAGCCAGCGGTTATGCATCCGGCAGCCATGCAGTCAGCCGCTATAATGCCGCGATGAATACTCCCGCCCCCGCTTCGCGTTCCCTGCCTACCTGGCTCATCCTGATTGCCGCGGCCGCCACCGCATCAGGACTCTGGCTGGGCAATCGCTACCTCGCTGCGCCGACGCCACCGAAGCTCGAAAACGCGGTGCTGTATCCGCAACCGCGCGAACTGCCTGACTTCCATCTCACCCAGACCAATGGCGCGGCGCTGACCAAGGCCGATTGGCGCGGGCACTGGAACGTCGTGTATTTCGGCTATACCAGTTGCCCTGACGTCTGCCCGACTACGCTGGCGACATTCAAGCAGGCATGGAAGCAACTCGGCGAGCGCAATCTGACGGACAAAGTGCGCTTCGACTTCATCTCAGTCGATCCGCAACGCGACACACCGGCCATACTCGCCAAGTATGTCGGATTCTTCAGCCCGGAATTCATCGCCGCCACCGGCACCGACGAGGAGTTGACTCCTCTGACCCGCGCCCTCGGACTGATCTATACGCGCACCACCGACGCCAACGGCAATATCGAGGTTGATCACAGCGGTTCGGCGGTGATCGTCGACCCGCAGGCGCGCTTGATCGGCATGTTCCGGCCGCCGTTCACTGCAGCACAGATGACCGCTGATCTTGCCACCCTGACCGGCCTGCGGAACTGACGCATGCGCTCGAACGTGGCGTTGCAATACGCGTTGCCGCATCACCTGCTCTCGCGTCTGGTGTATTGGGCGACGCGCTGGACCTGGCGTCCGTGGAAGCATTTTCTGATCTCGACCGTGGTAAAGAAATATCGCGTCGACATGACCCAGGCGCTGCAGCCGGATCCATTCGCCTATTCCAGTTTCAACGCCTTTTTCACCCGCGCGCTCAAACCCGATGCGCGCCCTGCCCCCGCTGCCGCGAACGCCATTGCCTGTCCCGCCGATGGCCGCATCAGCCAGCTCGGCGCGATCGTCCCCGACTCGAACGGCGATGGTCGTCTGTTTCAGGCCAAGGGTTTCGATTTCAGCGCCGCCGAACTGCTCGGCGACGCCAGCGCAGCGGCGAAGTATACAAATGGACATTTCATCACCGTATACCTGTCGCCACGTGACTACCACCGTGTACACATGCCGCTCGCCGGCACCCTGCGCGAAACCGTGCATATCCCGGGGCGCATCTTCAGCGTCGCCCCATTT
This sequence comes from uncultured Gammaproteobacteria bacterium, assembly GCA_963804695.1. GTDB lineage: Bacteria > Pseudomonadota > Gammaproteobacteria > Xanthomonadales > Rhodanobacteraceae > Rudaea. Next base: position 131,992 of record CAWDRH010000003.1, on the reverse strand, counting down.
ACGGTCGCCGCGGTGCCACGATTGTTTGCGCGCAACGAACGTCTGGTCTGCCACTTCGACGGCAGCGGTTTCGATGGAAGCACCCACCCGTTCGCCGTGGTCATGATCGGCGCGATGCTGGTTTCCGGCATCGAAACCGTCTGGAGCGGCGTCGAAATCCCGCCGTATGCCAGTGCAATCACCAGCAAGGACTGGCGTGGCCGCGGCATCCGTCTGGAGCGTTTTGCCGAACTCGGCCGTTTCAATATGGGCTCGACCGTGATTCTGCTGCTGCCCGCCGGCGTCGCGACGCTGGATCCGGGATTGTGCGCCGAAGCCGCAGTGCGGGTCGGTCAGTCCATTGGGAATCTGGACTGAGCTGCCGATACTGCTGTTTTTTTACAACAGCAGCGCAGAAAAACAGCCAGAAACCACGTGCATTTCCCTGAAAAATCCTCCAGAATGTGACGTGGGGGGTCGAAATGTGACGCAATTTGCATGCGCCGCCAGGACCATCCGGTATAGTCGCCGAGCAGTAACATCACGAGGACTACCATGCGGATCGTCAACCGAATCATCGCCCTGAGCCGCTCCATCCAGCTCAATCGCCAATTTCGCGAGATCGAGAAGTCGATCGCCGAACTGCCGGCATCGGGCCGTAGCCAGCTCGCCGCCATTGCCATGCGCGAATTCGCCACGGCGGCAAAATGCGAGTTTCCGCATCTGTACGGTACGGTCGATCAGAATCAGCGTTATCAACCGTGGGGCAGCGGCACCGACTTGGGCTATTCCCGGGTGAAGTCGGACAATCCGCAGGTCAAACTGCGCGGCATCGCGCTGTGGTTGACCGTGGCCTACTACGAAACCAAGGATTCCAAGTTCGGAGAAGTGCAGAACCTGCACCGCCAGTTGATGCGCACCCTGCGCATCCTCAAGGAAACGCATGCCGCCGGTCGAAGCCAATCAATGGTTTGTGGCGCAGACCGGTCAAGCCGCCTGAATTACGGATTCAATCGCAGGCGGATTCAATAGCGGAATTATTCAACGTCAGGGTTCACAATTCACGCCGGGGCTTCCCGGCGTTTTTTTGCCATCCTGATGCGCTATCAATTGCGCGAACATCCCGAGACGTGCAGGTCCTGCCCCACCCGCAGCAGATACTCCGGCGGCTTCAGATGATTCGCGCGGGCAAGTTCCCCTGCACTCGAGCAACCGTGCTTGCGTGCAATCGAAGCGAGGGTGTCGCCTTTTTTCACCACATAGATGCGCGACGGCGGCGCAGGACGCACGGATGGCGGCGGCACGACCGGTCGTGCGGCCGCGTGCAGATCCGCCGCCAGCTCGATCCATTGTCCACTTGTACAGTTTTTTGCATATTCGGTGACCAGCGGTGCCGGCACATCCAACTGGGTACCAACGTCCAGGCGCTGGCGTGGGTCGTACTTCGGATTGAGATTGCGCAAGGTGCGGAACCAGCCGTTCGCGTTGCCGACGCCACCGAGGCAGATGGTCAATTCATCCAGCGACGTGGACGTTTTCAGGGTGATGTTCTCGGGTCGCGTGTTGAGCTTCGGGAAATTCAGGTGATAGCGTTCCGGATGCAGGAACAACCACGCTGCGGCGAGCACCATCGGCACGTAGTCGCGGGTCTCTTGCGACAGCGAAAAGTAGAGCTTCGGACTCCAGAAGCTGGCATCGGACTGCTTCGCGGCCAGCCGCTGCATCGCGCCTTCACCGCCGTTGTAGGCACCTAGCGCCAGCTCCAGATTGTCGTTGAACATGCCGAGCTGCTCATTCATGTAAGCAGCGTTCGCGCGTGCCGACAGTGCCGGATCAAAGCGCTGGTCGAAGCCATCGACGACACCGAGGCCGAAGCGTGCGCCGGTGGCCGACATGAATTGCAGCGGCCCGCTGGCGCCCGAGCGCGATACCGCATGCACCTTGCCGCCGGATTCCTGGGCCAGGATCCCGAACAGCAAGGCTTCGGGCAACCCGGCCTTTTCATACTCGGGCCACATCTGGTCACGCAAGTATTCGTAGTTCTCGTAAGCGCCCATCAGGTTCGGACGGTACAGGGTCAGCCATTGCTCCAGCGCCACCTTGACCGGATCGTTCATGGTGATGATCTCGCCCAGCTTGCGGCCCTTGAGCAACGCGACCGACCGCGCGGCTTCCGGCAACGCAGCTACTACCGGTGAGGATTCGCCCGCTTCCACAGTCGCATCCGGCGGCTCATCGCTGGCACCAACTGACGCTGCAGAAGTGGCTTGGCTACGCAACAGCTTGTCGAACGCTGCGAAGAAACGCGCGCCGTCGCATCCACGCGTCGCTGCGCATTGTGTCGCCGCCGCATGCAGATCATCCAGTGCAGCGATCGACTCGGCCAGCGCACTATCGGCATTGCCGTGTCCGGCGGAATCGTGTGCCGCCTGATAGCGCTGGACGTCGGCATCCATGCGTGTATACAAAGCGGCAACGTTTGAACCGCCAGTGCCAGCGTTGTTGTGCGCCGGTTGACCGGCACAGGCGGCAAGAGTGGAACATGCGGCGATCAGGCAAAGGCGGGTAAGCATGTGGGCACTTCATCCAGGGTAACGTCCGCGCACGTTACCCGGCCCGTGCCGCCGCGACAACCCTGTCATGCGCTCGGCATCTGGCTAGAATAGGTGATGGTACAGATCGGACAACCAAAAGCTGGATCGATGCGATGAATTCCCCTGCCCCTTCCGCCACCGAATCGCCAGCACCGTTGCACGAGCGCTGGCCGCAGATCCTGAGCTACCCGCTGCAACCGGCAGCGCTATCGACCATCGTCGCGCTCGCGGTTGCACATGGCGTGGTTCAGCTTCTGCCCGTGTTGCTGAGCAGTGTGCTCGTTCTGTTCATCTGGGCCGCGTTATTCAGGTATGGCTTCGAAGTACTGCGCTGGACTGCCAACGGTCGCGAAAGCGCGCCTGAAATAAGCCTCACCGTCAGCGAATCCATCGGCGGCTACGCCGTATTGCTCTTGCTTTTGGTGGAAGTGGCCATCGCCCTGACTGCTGCCTGGTACAGCCTGATTGCCGCCGTAATCATCGGCCTGCTCGCCGCCATGGCGATGCCGGCAATGATGATGATTCTGGCGCTGGAAGAAGGGATGGTGCGCGCCTTGAATCCGCTCGCGTGGCTGATGATCGGCGAGCGCATCGGGCGCCCGTATTGGCTACTCGTCGGATTCTTCTGCGCCGCGCTGATCGTGCAGAGCTTTATTGCTGCGGCCATCGGCATGATTCTGCCTGGACTCATCGCGACCCCGCTGATCTATTGCGTCGTCAATTATCTGATGATCACGAACTTCCACTTGACCGGCACCGTGATCCACGACCACCGCGACGAACTCGGCTACACCGGTCATCTGGAATTGAACGACGTAGTACCGTACACCGATCCGTCGCGGATGACGCTCGACGTGGCGCGCAGCCGCGCTGCCAGCGGCGATACGCGCGGCGCGGCCGATCTGTTGCGCGCTGAAATCGCCGAACATCCAGAGCAGTTGCCCTTGCACGACGAGTACCGGCACTGGCTCGGTGTGAACGGCGACAAGGCCGAACTGGTTGCGCATGGGAAAACGGTCATTCCTGTACTTCTGGCGCAGCACCAGAATCACCGTGCCATCGAGGTCGCGCGCGAATGCCGGATTCACGATCCAACGTTCGCGCTCGACGATCCCGGCAACATCACGCAACTGGCCCAGGCAGCGGCCGATGCCGGTCAGACTCAGCTCGCACTCGGCCTGCTCGCCGGCTTCCACAAACGCTTCCGCAATCATCCCGACATCGGCCGCAATTATCTGCTCGCGGCCAAACTCTGGGCCGAGCGCATGAACAAGGAAATGCAGGCGCGGGCGATGCTACAGCAGATCAAGCTGACCCTGCCCGGCGATCCGGTCATCCCGCAGGTGGACGCCTACCTCGCCTATCTCGACAAACTCGCGGCGACGCCGGCGAAACCTGCCGGCAACGATCCGACGATGCCTGCCGCGCCATGAGCCGCTGGCGGCCGCCGCAATCCGCCTCCACCGCCATCATCACTGCCGAGGGTCAGCGCAAACTCAAGGCGGAACTGGATCACTTGTGGCGCGAGTTGCGTCCGGAAGTAGTCAAGGCGCTGGCCGCAGCCGCGGCCGAAGGCGACCGCTCGGAGAACGCCGAGTATACTTATCGCAAAAAGCAACTTGGCGAGATCGACCGCCGCGTACGCTACCTCGGCAAACGCCTGGAATCGCTGAAAGTCGCCGGCGGCAAACCCACCGATCCCGGCGCAATCTTCTTCGGCGCGTGGTTCAGTATCGAAGACGAGCAAGGCCACCTACAGCACCTGCGCATCGTCGGCCCGGACGAAACCGATGCGCCGTCAGGCTGGATCAGCATCGATTCGCCACTCGCGCGCGCGGCGCTGAAAAAACGTGTCGATGACGAATTCGAGGCTGAACTGCCCGGCGGGCGGCAAAGCTTCGCCATTGTTGCGGTGAGTTACGATGGGCCGATCGCCGGCTGATATTATTGAGTCCGATCCGATTGAACTTAACCTGATTGAAACTGGAGCGCGGCTGGATAACGCCGTCCCGCGCGCAACGGACGCAAACATGGCGCCGTGCGATAGAAGTCCTCGACCTCGTTCTGATCATGCCAGCCGGGAATACCCGACAGAGGTAATGGCCGCAACTCCTGCGGATCGTTCAGCAATCCACCCTGGCGGATCGTTTCGGCGACTTGCCGGATTGCCGCATCTACCCCATTTCCACTTTGTGGCACAACCATCGCCACCGCTTTGCCGACCAGCAGTTGATCCGGGCGCAGTGCATGTTCCAGCAAGGCGTGACCGCACACGATCACGTCGATGCGGCCGTCGCGCCACGCACTGCGTTCGCGCCAGAACAGACTGTGCCAGTCGTGCACATCCCACAGTCCAAGCAAGGCCGGGTCGCGCAGCAAGACGATGACGCCGGCTTCGTCAAAATGGGTCAACGCCTGTTGCACGCGGCTCCGCTGCTTGACGCCGATGCGGACAATTTCGGCAACCTGACGCGCATTCATCGCGGATTTCAGTGCCGGAAAGCGAATCCATATCAAGGCATTGAGCAGATCGTGCCAATTGCACTGGCGGGTAGCGATCTCGCCGCGCTTGGCGATGCGTTGCTCGTAATGCAGACCGTCGCGGAGCAGTTCCGGCGTTTGCGCGACAAAAAGCGGCAAAGTATTAAATGATGCATCGTGTAAAAAGCGATTGAGTACGGCGATACCGGGCCATGCATCCGCTTCGAACACGCCGAACTTTCGCCACTGCGACAAGGGCGGACGGCAGAATACTTCCGGATCGACGGCCCCGCGTGCAGGCGCGATGAAGCGCATGAATTCCTAACTCGCCAAACGGCCGGTCAGATCGTGCTCATCCGCCGCTTCGATGAGTGCATCGACGAACTGTCCGGGCTTGAGCTTGCCGCCATCGCGAATGCGCAGGACACCATCGATTTCCGGCGCATCGGCCGCAGTGCGCGCGATGGCGCCGTCGGCATCGACATGATCGACCAGTGCCTTCAGCGTCTTGCCGATCTTGCGCTTGGAGCCGTGCTGCGGAAATTTCTGCCTGCGTCGCCATGAAGCGTTCCAGCCGATCCTGCTTTGTTTCTTCGGGAACTGCACCCGGCAAATCGTTGGCGCGCGCACCGTCGACCGGCGAATACGCAAATGCGCCGACGCGATCGAGTTGTGCCTCACGCAGGAATTCCAGCAACTCCTCGAACTCGGCATCCGTCTCGCCCGGAAAACCGACGATGAAGGTGCTGCGGATGGTCAGATCCGGACAGACCTTGCGCCACGCGTGCATGCGTTCCAGCGTCTTCGCGCTCGCCGCCGGACGCTTCATCAGCTTGAGAATGCGCGGGCTGGAGTGCTGAAACGGAATATCGAGATACGGCAGGATTCTTGCTTCAGCCATCAATGGAATCACTTCGTCCACATGTGGATAAGGATACACGTAATGCAGACGCACCCAGACGCCGAGTTCGGCCAGCGCGGCGCACAGTTCGGTCATGCGCGTGCGGTATTTGCTGCCACGCCACTCGTGTGCGGCATACTTGAGGTCGACGCCGTAGGCGCTGGTGTCCTGCGAGATCACCAGCAATTCACGCACACCGCTTTTCACCAGTTTTTCGGCTTCGATCAGCACCTCGTCGATCGGCCGCGACACCAGGTCGCCGCGCATCGAAGGAATGATGCAGAAGGTGCAACGATGATTGCAGCCTTCGGAAATCTTCAGATAGGCATAATGCTTCGGCGTCAGTTTGACACCAATATCCATTTCCTCGCTGCCGGGACGGCGGCGAGCCGCAGGCACGATGTCCATGAACGGATCGTGCTTCAGCGGCAACTGCGTGTGCACCGCGCTCATCACACTGGCGTAATCCTGCGGGCCGGTGATCGCGAGCACGCTCGGGTGCGCCTGCGCGGATCACCGTCGGCGCGTTTACCGAGACAACCGGTGACGATGACCTTGCCGTTCTCGGTCAGTGCCTCGCCGATCGCGTCGAGCGACTCCTGCACGGCCGCATCGATGAAACCGCAGGTGTTGACCACGACCACGTCGGCGGCGGCGTAACTCGGCACGATATCGTAGCCTTCGACGCGAAGCTGGGTCAGAATGCGCTCGGAATCGACCAGCGCCTTGGGACAGCCGAGGCTGACGAAACCCACTTTGGGGCTATTGCGAGACATGCGGGTTTCCACGACGAGAGGCGGTAAATTATAAGCGGCATGCCGGGACAAGAGTGAATTGGGGTTCCGGTCCGGAGAGAAAACGATTCCACGACGATTCAATGAAGGGGGCGCTTCGATGATTCGCCTGACGGCAAGGCGGCGCGGGTTGAGCAGCTTGCTGACTGTCCTTACCGGGCTGTGTGGCATGCTGTTGACTTGCCCGCCGCCAGCAGCCGCAACCGCAACACCGGGCGACACCGAAGTCAGTACTGGCCTGCATGCAATTACAGGCCACTATGCGGCAGTGGTCGATACGATAGCCGTATTGCTGCGCACCTGCGCGCCGCCACAAATCGCCTTCATGTGGGTCCGCACGAACGCGGACATCCTCGATGCATTGCACGACGCGCGTTCGGCGCACAGTCTCTGGGGCGACGCCGAGTCGATCGCGGCTGACGCTCACTGGCCGCTGCGTGAAATCGAGGCAACGAATGCTGGCGCGCGCATCAGTCTGAACAGCGGCGACCTGGAAGACGCGCAGCGCAGCAGCACGCGTGCCCGCGAGCGCGCCCGCGACATTGGCGACACGGCGGGCGAAGCAGATGCGGATTTCACTCTCAGCAACAGCCTGCGTCTGCTCGGCAATGTGAACGACGCGCAGAAATTCGCTGCTGCCACCGCCGCCATCGCCGAGGCACGCGGTGACACCGCCGCGAGTGCGCGCGCCTTGACCTTGATGGGAATCCTGAGCAAGAACAAGGGCGATTATCTGGAAGGTCTGGAATACGATATTCAGGCACTGAGCCACGAACCGGCGGACGCCAACGCCGAGACCCGTGCCATGACCTTGACCAAATTGGGAAAATTATACGAGCAGATCGAGGACAACACGCAGGCACTGGATTATCAGAACCGCGCGCTCGCTCTGGCACAGACCCAAGCCAGCCGCACGACGCTCGCCGTCATCCAGACCAATTATGCGAACACGCTCAACGACCTTAGTCCGGAACAGGCCGGCCGCGCGCTGGATTATGCAAATCAGGCCCTCGCCTACAGTCTGGAAACTGGCAATCGCACACTCGAAGTGGACGGCGAACTTCAGGTCGCCCGCGCGCAATTCAACCAAGGCCAGCTCGATGAGGCCGCAAAATCGTTCGATCACGTTCTGGCGACGGCGCGCGCGATCGGTCAAAAGCCATCGATCGCACACATCCTGCTGCGTCAAGGCGAACTGTTCGAGCGCATGCACCGGCTTGCCGACGGATTGGCCGATACGCACACCGCCATCGACCTGTATCGTGACAGCGACAACCTGCCTCGCCTGATCAAGGCCTACGCGATCCTCGAGCGTCAGCTCGATGCCAGCGGTGACCATACCGACGCGCTCACTGCACGCCTGCAGCGCTTCGAGCTCCGCGATCACGTCCTCGGCGCCAGCGCCATGCGCAATCTTGCCGAACTCGATGCAAACCGGCGCCAGGAATCGCAAAAACAGGAAATCGAACTGCTCAAGCGCCAAGGTGAGATCGATACGCTGCGGCTGGAACGCGGATCCCTGATGCGCTGGCTCGCGATCCTGCTGGCCATATCGCTCGCCTGCGTGCTGCTGCTGGTAGTCTGGCGATTCCGTCTCAGCCTGCGCGTCAACCGGCTGCTGCACAGCAAGAACCTCGAGATCTCGGCACAGAAACAAGCGCTGGAATCGGCCAATACCGAGTTGCGCCTGAGTACCGAGCGCCTGTACCAGGTCGCCAGCACGGATGCACTGACCGGCGCACTAAGTCGCAGCCACGGACTGGAGTTGCTGGAGAGCGATCTTGCCAATGCCGCGCAAACGCACACCTGTCTGAGCTTGTTGCTGATCGACGTGGATCACTTCAAGCTGGTGAATGACCGCCATGGCCATTTGTTCGGCGACCGTGTGCTCGTGCGCATTGCCGATTCCCTGAATTCCGCTTTGCGTCAGGGCGAGTCGCTGGTGCGTTTCGGCGGCGAGGAATTCCTTGTACTGCTGCCACGCACCGAAATTGCCGAGGCCGCTGCGCGCGCGGAAAACCTGCGCGACCGGATCGATCGCCTGCCGCGTCCGCCTGAACAACATCTGCACGTGACCATCAGTGTCGGTGTCTGCGCCTCGTCGCAACTGCGATGTGCCGAGATCGAATCCCTGCTCGGCGGTGCTGACACTGCGCTGTATGCGGCCAAGCACGCGGGCCGCAATCGCGTGCGCGTCCATCAACTCGACGCACCCGCTGCGGCACTGCACCTGGTCGATCCTTGATCGCCAGCGCGTCTCGACTCCCACGCTCGAATGCATACCGCCAACGTATTGACATGGCCGGCCAGGCTCGTACGCTGGCGCTCGGTAATTCACTGACGAGAACATCATGGGCCAGCACATCAATCTCAACACCTCAGGCATGCAGTGCATCGGTGCCTACCTCGCCATGCCCGCAGGCAAACCCAAGGGCGGCATCGTCGTGGTGCAGGAAATCTTCGGCGTCAACGTGCACATCCGCAGCGTTGCCGACAAGTTCGCGTCATACGGCTACACCGCCATCGCGCCGGCGTTCTTCGATCACGTCGAGAGCGGCGTCGAGCTGCGTTACGACCCTGCCGATTACGACAAGGGCCGTGCCCTGATCGGCGAAATCAGTTTCGACCGTGCGATCGAAGACGTCGCCAGCGCCGCCGAATCGATCAAGTCCGCCGGCAAGATCGGCGTCGTCGGTTACTGCTGGGGCGGCACGGTGGCGCTGCTTTCAGCGATTCGCCTCGGCTTGCCGGCGGTGAGCTACTACGGCGGCCGCAACCTCCAGTTCATTTCTGAAAAGCTGCAAGCGCCGGTGCAATTCCATTTCGGCGAGCACGACCAGGGAATTCCCGCGGAAACGGTGCAGAAGCATCGCGACATGCTGCCACAAATGGAAACCTATACTTATCCCGCCGGCCACGCCTTCAACCGCGACATCGATCCGACCCACTACAACGCCGCCAGCGCCAAGCTGGCACTCGAACGCACGCTGGCGTTCTTCGGCCGTCATCTCGCCGAAGCCTGAAACGTGACGGCGGACGCTGCTTTCGCACTCGATCCGCGGCTGTCCGCGGACACGCACATTGTCGGCGATCTGGATTTGTCGCGCCTGCTGCTGATGGACGATATGCGTTTCCCGTGGCTGATCCTGGTGCCGCGTCGGCCAGGCCTGTGCGAACTGATTGAACTGCCACGTGCCGAACAGCAGCTGTTGCTCGACGAAACAGATCGCTGCGCGCATGTGCTGCACGCTCTCGAAAAACCCGACAAGCTCAACATCGCCGCACTCGGTAATGTTGTCGCACAGTTGCACGTGCACGTCATCGCACGCCACACGCACGACGCCGCGTGGCCACGTCCAGTCTGGGGTGTCGGCGAACGTCAGCCTTACGCCACCGATGCGCTGCGCGCGCGACTGACTGCATTGCGCACCGCACTGCATCTTCCTTCCGGCGGATGAACACGGTGCGGATCGAGCCGCTCGGCGATTGCGCGCTGCTCGTCCGCTACGGCGATCGCATCGATGCCGAAACGAACGCACTCGCACTGACGCTAGCCGATATCATCCGCTCCGCCGGATTGCCCGGCATCCGTGACGTTGCTCCGGCTTACGCCAGCGTGTGCGTGCGCTACGATCCGATGGCGTGGACGGATCCGTCCGGTGCGCGATCGCCGTATGCATGCATCGTCTCGCGGCTGCGTACACTTGTGGAGAATGTCCATCCACGACGCGAATCGATTGTTTCAGCGATCATGGAAATTCCCGTGTGCTATGGCGGCGATTTCGGTCCCGATCTCGCGGCACTTGCCGCGCAGGCGAGGATAACGACGGATGAAGTGATCACTCGCCATTGCACCGGCGACTACCGTGTGGCCATGCTCGGTTTCGCACCGGGTTTCCCGTATCTGCTCGGCCTCGATCCCGTACTGCACATGTCGCGCCGTGCGAGTCCGCGCCTGCGGGTACCGGCCGGGTCGGTCGCCATCGGCGGCGCCCAGACCGGCATCTATCCGCGCGAACTGCCCGGCGGCTGGCAATTGATCGGTCGCACGCCACTGCGCCTGTTCGATCCGGCACGCGCGTCACCCGCTTTGCTTGCCGCCGGCCAACGTCTGCGCTTCCGCGCGATCGGCGCCAACGAATTCGCCCGACTCTGGACATGAGCATCAGCGTACTTTCGCCGGGTTTGCTGACCACCGTGCAGGATGGCGGCCGTACAGGTCACGCCGCGCTTGGCATCGGCCAAGCCGGCGCGATGGATGCGACTGCCCTGCGCCTGGCCAATATTCTGGTTGGCAATGTGGAAAATGCAGCAGCACTGGAATTCACCTTGCGTGGGCCGCGATTGCATTTCGGGCACGACAGTCTGATCGCGGTCACCGGTGCGGAAATCGATGCGCATTGCGGCGACGTTCCATTGCCGATGTGGCGGCCGATCGCGATCCGCGCCGGCACTGAAATCGCATTCGGCGGCATGCGGCGCGGCGCACGAGCCTATCTCGCCGTCGCCGGCGGCATCGGTGTCGCCAGCGTGATCGGCAGCCGCAGCAGCGATCTCAACGCCGGCATTGGCGGCCATGCACTGGTCACCAGCGACGCACTCCCTGCCCAGCCAGCGCAGGCCGGGATCGCGCGCCGACTCTGGAGCGAATCCGGTGCGGACACTTGCGCATTTGCCTCAGCCCACTGGGCGCTCGACCCGCAACCGTGGTTCGATCCCGACCTGCGGCGGCCGATCCGCGTCATCACGGGAACGCATTTCCCCCGTCTGGACGATGCCTCGCGCCATGCGCTGCTCACTTCGAGTTTCCGCATCGGCGCGGATTCCAATCGTGTCGGATATCGCCTCGAAGGTCTACTGCTGGCCATGCGCGAACCGCTTGAACTGGTGTCCGAAGGCGTGACGCCAGGTACGGTGCAATTGCCACCCAACGGGAATCCGATCGTACTGATGGCCGAAGCGCCAACCTGTGGCGGCTATCCGCGCCTCGGACAAATCATCGGCGTCGATCTGCCCCGCCTGGCGCAATACCGGCCTGGTGACAGGTTGCGATTCACCGAAGCCTCGCTGGACGATGCACAAACGCGCTATCTTGAACGCGAACGGGCGCTGGGCCGGATTGCGCAAACCGTCGCGGAGCGATTGCACGAATGAGTACGCGGACCATCGACCTGAATTGCGACATGGGCGAGTCCTTCGGCACCTGGATCATGGGTCAGGACGCGCAGGTCATGCCCTGGATCAGTTCGGCGAATATCGCCTGCGGCTTCCACGCCGGGGACTTTTCCACAATGCGGCAAACCGTCGCGCTCGCGAAACAACGCGGCGTTGCGATCGGCGCACATGTATCGTTGCCGGATTTGCAAGGCTTCGGCCGGCGCGAACTGCGCGTGTCAGCGGATGAAGCGTATGCACTCACGTTGTACCAGATCGGTGCACTCGCCGGATTCGCACACACCGCCGGCACACGCATCGCGCACGTAAAACCGCATGGCGCTCTGTACAACATGGCGGCGAAGGACAATGTACTCGCCGGCGCGATCGCGCGCGCGGTGCGTGATTTCGATCCGGCGCTGATCCTGGTCGGCCTCGCCGGCAGCGTGCTGCCGCAGGCTGGCGCGGCACTTGGCCTGCATGTTGCGCACGAAGCCTTCGCGGACCGCCGCTACGAAGCCGATGGTTCACTGACGCCACGGCGCGAAACCGGCGCGGTGATTCACGACGTCGACGCTGCGGTCGCGCAAGCAATGAAAATCGCCACGACGGGGAAAGTGGAAACGCGCACCGGGGAAACCCTGTCGCTGCGCGCGAATACGATCTGCGTGCACGGCGACCGCGCCGATGCGGCCAAATTCGCACGGCGATTGCGCTCTGCGCTGGATGCCGCCGGCGTACGCGTCACCGCGCTATCCCGCGAGGAGTCAGGCGCGTGAACTACTGGCCGTTGCTCGGCGTCGCCGTGGTCGTGCTCGGCTTTGTGTTGCGTCTGAATCCGGCGCTGGTCGTCGTCGTTGCCGCCGTCGTTTCCGGCATATTATCCGGCCTTTCGATTGCCGATCTGCTCGCCCTGCTCGGCGCCAAATTCATCGACAGTCGCAACCTGCTGGTGCTGTTGCTGACCTTGCCAACGATCGGCCTGCTTGAACACGCGGGCCTGCGTGAACATGCCGCCGCGTGGATAGCGCGTATGCGCCGCTTCACCTTCGCACGCCTGCTGATCGGTTATCTCGCGGTGCGCCAGGTGCTGTCGATGTTCGGCCTGACCGGCATCGCCGGCCACCCGCAGACGGTGCGCCCGCTGCTCGCGCCGATGGCCGAGGCGGCGGCGAAAAAAATCGAACCGGATCTGGACCTCGCCGAGCGCGAGCGTATCCGCGCGTTCGCCGCGGCCACCGACAACATCGGTCTGTTTTTCGGTGAGGATATCTTCATCGCCTTCGGAGCGGTATTGCTGATCCAGGGTTTCTATGCGCAGAACGGCATCGTGCTCGATCCACGGCATATCGCAATCTGGGCACTACCGACCGCGATCGCCGCCTTCGTCGTGCAAAGCCTGCGGGCGATTCGGTTGCAGCGGCGTCTTCGCAAGAAGCGGCAACGCGATTCGGGATCGCCATGATCTTTCGGGTGGAATACGTGTACTGGCTCTGCGGCGCCCTGCTCGCTGTTTGCGCCCTGCGCGAATTACGCGCACGGCGTTGGGCGCACAGCTCGTTCTGGAGCATTCTCGCCGCGATCTTCCTGCTTGGTGATGCGATGAAATCGATCGCCGAACACGGCAATGCCCTGCCCGAGCAACTCGCGGGTGCGGGCGTGATCGCACTTGGCCTGATCGCCGGTTCCGGGAAATTGCGCCGCGCCCACGTCGCGGAATCCACGCGCGAAACCGAACGCCGCGCCGCCAGCGCCGCGCGTCTCGGACATTGGCTATTCCTGCCGGCGCTGATTATTCCGTTCGGCACGCTGGCTTTCACCTTGCTGCAACCGTTCGTGCATGTCAGTGGAATTTCCGATCTTGGACGTGCCGACGCAACGCTGATCGCGCTGACGATGGCGTGCGTGCTCGCGGCCATCGCGGCGCTCGCGCTGACCCGCGCGCGAGCCGCAGACGTAATCACCGAAACCGGGCGCCTGCTCGACGCGCTGTCGTGGGCTGCGCTGCTGCCAATGCTGCTGGCGATGCTCGGCGCGGTGTTCGCGATCACCGGCGTGGGTGAGGCGATCGCACACCTCACCGCCGCGGCAATTCCAACCGATTCGCGCCTGGCCTGCATGCTGGCCTACGCGCTTGGCATGGTCGTGTTCACCGCGATCATGGGCAATGCCTTCGCCGCGTTTCCGGTGATGATGGCCGGCGTCGGTCTGCCGCTGCTGATCGATCAGCATCACGCGAATCCCGCCCCGCTGGGCGCGCTCGGCATGCTCTGCGGCTATTGCGGTACCCTGCTGACACCGATGGCGGCAAACTTCAACGTCGTGCCGGCGGCCTTGCTTGAATTGCGCGATCCAAACGGCGTGATCCGCGCGCAATGGCCAACCGCGGCGTGGTTGTTCGCGATCAATCTTATATTAATGTACTTTTTTGCATTTGAATGAAACCGAAGCTACCTGTTGCCTTGGTTACCGGATTCGCCCCGTTCGCCGGTGAGGACATCAATCCGTCGCAGGAAATCGCGCGTGCGCTCGATGGCGAAACGATTGCCGGGCACCGCATCGTCGGCGCGGCACTGCCCACCGAATTCGCACAATCGCTGCCCGCACTGGAAGTGCTGGTCGACCAGTATCGCCCGGTGCTCGTGCTTGCGCTCGGTCAGGCCGGCGGCCGCAGCGGGATTTCACTGGAACGTGTGGCCATCAACCTGATCGATGCCCGCATTCCCGACAACGCCGGTGCACAACCGGTCGATACGCCAGTGGTGGAAAATGCGCAAAATGCGTACTTTTCCACCTTGCCGGTCAAGGCCATGCTGGCCCGGCTCGAAGCGGCTGGAATTCCCGCGGCGATCTCGCACAGCGCCGGGACCTTCGTCTGCAATCAGGTGTTCTTCGGCCTCGCGCATCTGCTCGCAAGACGTCATTCGCAGATACGCGGCGGTTTCGTGCATGTGCCGTATCTGTCCGAACAGGCGCAACGCCATGCCGGCGCACCGGGCATGCCGCTCGAATCGATGATCGAAGCGCTGCGGCTATGCCTGGATACGGCGCTGACAACGCACGCGGATCTGCATTATGCGGCGGGTTCCACGCACTGAGACGCGGAACCGATGCCGGCTCGGATTAATGCCCGCCGCTGGCCGGCGCTGGCGCCGCAGTCGTGATCGGCGGCGGCACAGCGCTAGCTGCCGGTGTCGGATCGATCAACGGCTGCACCTTGCCATCGAGATCGATGAAAGCTTCCAGATTTTGCGCCTTGGCGGTTATCGCGACGACGTGCTTTTGCTCGTCACTGGCGCGATCGCCCTTGAGCAGGACGATGCCAGTGATCTTCTTGGAATCCTTCAAGTCGCCGACGTAGCCGAAGAATTCAGCCTTGCCGAGGATGTATTCGGCGGCCTCAAAGCGGTCCGTCTTGTATGGCTTAACCTGCAAACGGCCGTCGTCGATAGGGTCGCGCGCGAAGCCGGCAGCGGCGATACAAAGTGATGAGATCGCGAACAATATGGTGATGAACTTGCGCATCCCGTTCTCCCTGAAGAATGTGTGCTGCCGATTTCGACGAATGACTACTGCACGATCTTGATGGCTTTCAGACGGCCGTCGTTGTCCTGTACATAGCCAGTGACGTGCAGATCGCGGCAGAGGCTGGCGAGCGCGGCAACGTGGGTGTTCTTGATCTTTTCCTTCTCGCCGGGCTTGAGCAGAATGGTATGCACCGGCTGGTTCGCTTCGTTGAGATAGCGGATGTGCCCGCGCAGATCTTCCGCGGTCAGCGTCGCGCCTTCAAAATCGAATTGGCCGTCCTTGTCAGCGGCGACGGTCAGATCGTAGCTGGCCGGCCCCTTGGCCACGTCGGTAGTACCTTTCTTGATGTCCTTGTCCCCGCCGCAGGCGGCAAGCAACCCAAGCAGGGCCACGATGACGATGGCCAGAAAACTGCGGGAAAAAACATTTCTGCGCATTGAATAATCCTCGTTGGTAATTCCTGACGCTACGCTAAGCCGATCAGGCTTTCGGCAAGGTCACGCCACGCTGACCTTGATACTTGCCGCCGCGATCGCGATAGCTGGTGCCGCAAACCTCGTCGGACTCCAGGAACAGCATCTGCGCCACGCCCTCGTTGGCGTAAATCCGCGCCGGTAGGGGCGTGGTATTGGAAAATTCCAGGGTCACGTGGCCTTCCCATTCCGGTTCCAAGGGGGTGACGTTGACGATGATGCCGCAGCGCGCGTAGGTACTTTTGCCAAGGCAGATCGTCAGCACCTGGCGCGGAATGCGAAAGTACTCCACCGTGCGCGCCAGCGCAAACGAGTTCGGCGGAATGATGCAAACATCGCTGTTTACGTCGACGAAGCTGCGCGCGTCGAATTCCTTCGGATCGACAATCGTCGAATTGATGTTGGTGAACACCTTGAACTCGGCGGCGCAGCGTACGTCATAGCCGTAGCTCGACGTGCCGTAGGAGATCAGCTTGCCGCCGTTGCCGTTCACGCGCACCTGGCCGGGCTCGAACGGTTCGATCATGCCGTGTTTTTCCGCCATGCGACGGATCCAGTGGTCGGATTTGATGCTCATGCTTTGCTCACTATCCTGCGCACCCGTTGTTGTCGTCATCCCGGCGCAAGCCGGGATCCATCTTGATTTATGCGGTCTCGATCAAGATCAGAATGGATTCCGGCTTGCGCCGGAATGACGAGCAAATTGTTCATGTATTCTGAATCACGATTTTTGGAAACTGAATCGACTTGCTGCGTGCGTGCAGCGACAATTGCGCCGCCGTCTTGCGCGCGATCTCGCGGTACATCGCCGCGACCTTGCCATCCGGATCGGCAGCGACCGTCGGCGTACCGCCATCGGCCTGTTCGCGGATGTGGATATCGAGCGGCAGCGAACCGAGCAGGGCCACGCCGTGCTGTTGCGCCATGCGCTCGCCGCCGCCGCTGCCGAAGACGTGTTCGGCGTGTCCACATTGCGAACAAACATGGATTGCCATGTTTTCCACGATGCCCAGCACCGGCACTTCGACCTTCTCGAACATCTTCAGGCCCTTGCGCGCATCGAGCAGGGCGATGTCCTGCGGCGTGGTCACGATCAAGGCGCCGGACACCGGCACGCGCTGGCACAGGGTCAATTGAATATCGCCGGTACCGGGCGGGAGGTCGATGATGAGGTAATCCAGATCGACCCAATTGGTTTCGTTCAGCAATTGCGTCAGTGCCTGCGTCACCATCGGCCCACGCCAGATCATCGGCGTGTCTTCCTCAATCATGAAGCCGATCGACATCGCCTGCAGACCATGCGCCAGCTTGGGTTCGATATGCTGGCCATCTGTCGTGTCCGGTTTGCCGGAGACGCCGAGCATGCGCGGAATGCTTGGTCCGTAGATATCCGCATCGAGCACACCGACCTTGGCACCCTCGGCCACCAGCGCCAGCGCCAGATTCACCGCCGTGGTCGATTTGCCGACGCCGCCCTTGCCGGAGGCGACTGCAATGTATATTTTTTACGTTCGGCAGCGGCGTGAGATCCTTCTGCACCTTGTGCGCGTGCAGGCGCCAGCTCGCGCTCACTGTCGCCTGCGCAATCGCCGGATCGGCTTCCAGCGCGGCACGTACTGTTGCGGCAAGCGTGTCGACGAAGGTTTTCGCCGGATAGCCCAGCACCAGTTCCACCGCCACCTTGTCGCCATCGATGCCGATGCCTTTTACCGCGCCGCCAGTGACGAGGTCCTGGCCGGTGTGTGGATCGACAATGCGAGAGAGCAGGTGCTTGACCTGCTCCTGGGTGAGTTGCGTCATGAGAATCTGCGACAAGTCTGAATCGAACGCCAATTGTAGCCGAGCGCGCAGGGTCGTGCGATGTTTTCCTGCACGAGTGCTTCCGCCGGGTCGATTCATTCCTCAACCGTGAACCGAAACCCCGTTTACACAAAATCCGTACAGGCTTGCGCCCAACAATTTGTGGTCGGCCGTTACGGCGCTGGATCGGCCAAAATTCCCCGCAATGCACGATCGAGCACTTCCAGGGGCGAGTCGGATTGCGTAAGGCCGGGAAGATGCGCGCGAATGCGTGCGACGAGCCTGGCACGAAGCTGCGAATCGCGAGCGACCGACACTGCGATCTGCGCCAGTTCTTCCGGTGACTGCGCAATCAGCTCGGTGCAATCGAGCGCACGCAGCATTGCAGCGGACTGGCGCCCGCGCATGAATGGCCCGGGACAGGTGACCACGGGCAGACCGCAATGCAGCGCATCCAGGCTGGTGTTGCCTCCAGACCAATGCAGGCCATCGACCATCACGTCGCAGGCGAGGTTGATGCACAGATAATTGGCACGCGAGCATTCTGCGAACCAGTGCAGGTGTCGCCGCGGCTCCGCACTCACCTGCGCCAGGGCACGCAGCAGACGCTCGTTTACGCGGAGCACCGGACTCGGCGGACTGAGCTCGAACAGCACAAACAGTGCCGCCGGATCGCGCCGCACAATTTCCACAAGTATACTATCAGTGTCCGGATGCAATTTGTAGAGTGTTTGCGGCACCAGGTACAACGTGCGCTGCTCGGGCAATCCCATCTGCTGGCGGGTCATCGCAGGGGGAATATGAGGACTTACGTAGCGCGTACCCAGCGCAGGTAACGTGATCAAGCGTTCGGTGTAATGTTCGCGAGCATTGGCTGGTTCCATTTCCGCGCACGACAAAAACACATCCATGGTGGGCAGTCCGCTCGTCACCGGATGACCCCAGGCGCAGACCTGATGCGGCGCCAGGCGCAATGCGGCAAGTGCAATTACGTCGCGATCCATGCCCAGTTCCGGGTAAAGCACGATGTCGGCCGCAAGTTCGCGCAGTGCCGAAGCATTCTCGGCCAGCGTGCCGCAGAGCGTGATTTCGGCGTGCGCGGAACGCGCGAGCCGTTCGGTCAGTGCATCGCGATCCAGGCCGGTATGGACGAGAATCACCTCCCAATTACGTCGCGCCAGAGCTTCCACCCAGGAGGCGAAATACCAGCCAACTGTACATTCGCGAAAGTAGCTGGAGACCATCGCCACCCTCGGACGCGCGCGCGTCGGCGTCGTCGGTGCCGTCGTCAATTCGGGCAGCAGCACGGCAAGACATTCCGACAGCCATCGGCCGAATCGCGCCTGCAGCGGCAGGTCGTTTTCTCCCTGGTAGGTGAGAAAAAAATTGTCCCAGCACAGTTTGTCTGGCGTTGGCGCAATGCGCCTGATTTTCTCAACGGCATATTCGGTCACGAAAGCCGTGAGGTTTTGCTCGAATTGCGCGCGCACGCTGCGCAATTCGGCGGCGCTCGCATACGTGGCCGGCAAGCCAAGTGAGAGACCGAGTGCCGCACGCATGCGTAAAGCCGATTCCGTTTGAGCGTCACGCAAAGCTGTCAGCACAGCACGGCTGGCCTCCAGATCGCCCTTGGCGCGCATATGGACCGCGAAATACCAGCACCACGCCCATGCGTCGGCGCCGCCCCGTGCGACGTGCACCGCAAGTGCGGTCGCCGCATCATCACAGCGGGCCCGCAGCAGAAGTTCGGCGCCCTTGCGTCTGGCGGCGCCGCTGACCAGCCGCGATTGCCATTCGAGCAATCGGTGCGCAGCGTTCTGGAGCGCGCCGCGAGCCAGCTCTGCTTCGGCGAGCTTCAGTGCTGCATCGACATCGTCGGACCGGTGTTTGTTGGCGACCGAGGCGTGCAACGGCAAGGTTTCAGCGCGGATTGCCTGTTTCCATCAGCTACCCCCACAAGCGAAAACAGGCGTCCACTTACCTCGGTGCCGATTGGCAGGAATTGCTGCTTGTAAGACTGCGGTGCCCATCAGAAGCAGCACGATCATTTGCCCCAACAGCAGCAAATATTGGCAGCGGTGTATACGTCTCGGCGCTTCGGTTCGAAGTCCCCTCACAAGATTCACCCAGGCGATCGACGTGTCCATACAAGCCTTACTCAAATGCATGTTCAATTCTTATTGGGTTTCTGTGGTGGGCTATAGTAGACCGTAAAGCCCGTGCTCGACGTCATGGGACCAGGGTAAGCGACTATTTGTTTCACTTCGAAGGCATTCTGCTCCATGTCAATCGGACTGAGTGAAACCCCTGCCGTTATAGGGTAACCAACGTTGTTGGTGGCGCCGGGAACATAGGTGGATGCCCATTCCCCGCTGTAAAAGCTGACGGTATCGAAATCGGCCAAGGCCGATACCGTATCGCCAATGAGAGGCGCTTCAACGATCCACTCGACCGAATTGCCTGGTTGTGGCGTATTTAATCTGGAACGACAGACACTTTCCAACGGTGAAGTCGCATACGCCCAGAGTGGCTATACCAGGAGCCGAAGTTGAATTTGAACTCGGCGTCCAAATCACAACGTTACCGGCATCATCGCCAGGATTGGCAGTGAGACAATTCTCGCAGGTGCCCGCATTGACTGTTATCGAGTCGGGTGTGGGGTTGCTGCCACCATAAATTTCATACCAGAAGAAATATGGCGTTGGCGGATTGCCAAACTCCGCAACCGTGTCTTGTTCAGACCCAGACTGAATGAGTGGCAGCGCAGCGCCGTATCCACCTCCGATGCCCGTCCAGACTGCTGAATAATAACTCGATGCGTAGCTCGGACTGGCACTTTTCGCCGTCGGAATTTGCCAACCGGACTGAGCGTACTGGGCGGCATTGTAGATTTGGTAGCCCGACCACTGTGGCCCTTCGAGTCCGTCTATTATGCTGGAGTTTGCGATGGTGCAGCGGAAACCGTGGACGGAGTCAGTGCATGGCTACGATGTGTGTGCGTGCAATTCATGCTCAACAACCACGTTACGTTCAGCCGCGCTGCCTTCGCATAGAACAGCTCGACCGAATCGGGCAACCCGAGTGACGCGGCGCTGAACTGCTCTCCGGGCCACGGAGTTTGCACAATAGCGCCACCACAACCGGTAGTTGCATAAGTCAGCACATCTTCCGGCGGCGTGACCAATGCCTCTGATGCCTGTGCAATCCCAAACTCACTTGTAACTGCTAAAAATACACTCGCTAAGAAAACAGCCAAACCCGACGTCGCAATACCTCGAATAACACACATGGCAATCTCCTAAATTTTAACCGCTCGCAAATGCACCTACCGTCGCATTCAACTTCAATATAGTTCAACATCCGACCCAGTCGCAAGGGCGGTCAGCCGCCGTGGTGGATTTGCCGACGCCGCTCTTGCCGGAGACGACTGCGAGTATATTTTTTACCTTCGGCAGTGGCGCGAGATCCTTCTGCACCTTGTGTGCGTGCAGACGCAAGCTCACGTCGAAGCTCGCCTTGGCAATCACCGGATTGGCTTCCAGCGCCGCGCGTACACTTGCGGCAAGTGTGTCGACGAAGGTTGGCAACTGCTCTACCGATACCGGATCAGTCTGTATCCATGTACCGTTTGCCCTGAGCTTGTCGAAAGGCGGACGAAGAGCTTGTTCAGGCCATTCCCAGCAGGCGAGGATTCACCAAGCAAAACTGTAATATTGTTGCGAATACGGTTTACCCAGATAACGCAGCGATGCACGTTCCCGGCTTGCCCGCCCGTAAAAAGGTTTTTCTCGTCTCCTACCCTCGCTCAGGCAGCACCTTGCTGCGGAAGTACTTTTCCCTATTGCAGGGACGACCGCAGTTCAGTGCGTATAAAGACGACATCGTCAACGAGCCCGGCGGCCCGTTGACGGATGCATTGGATACCATTGATCTGATCAAAAGCCATCAGTTGCCGGGCGGACGCGAAGACATCGTCTATCTTGTGCGTGACGGAAGAAACGCTACCGCGTCTTTTCTTTACATGAAATTCCTGTTCGGGGATCACCGGTTTTCGGCATTGCATGACATGCACGAAGCCTTGCAATACATCGATGCCGACGAAGGTTCCTGGGCGCGTCATGTAGAGGCAATCTTGTCGCAACGCAACGAGCGGCGAATCGCGTTCTTGAAATATGAAGACCTCATCCTGCGTCCCGGATGGTTCATGCGGCAGCTGCTGGAATTTACCCAAACACCCTTGCCGCCATCCGCGCTCGACCAATGCGTCCGCCTGGAAAGGAAATCCGATGCCTATACAAGAAATCCGTACAACGGATATCTGTTCCAGCCGGAACCGGACTCCATCTACGATCTGATTAAACGCCACCGGATCGAGGATTACTGGCGCTATGTGTTCGACGCGGCTTGCAGACGCCATTTCCATGAACAAGGAGGGACGGAATTTCTGCTGCGTTTCGGCTACGAGAAATCCACCGACTGGTGGAAGGAGCCGTCTCTGCCGCATCCCGGAAGCTCACGGGAGCTTGCGAGCCGGTGAGCATTGGCGTGCGACATCGCGCGGCAAAATACGACGGCGATCGCGTAAGATGACGGCATGCGCCTCACTGCCATCGCCGTCCTGCTGTTCGCCGCATCCGTTTTTGCACATGGGCAAGACCTCTCCCCCGTCGGCCTGTGGAAAACCATGGACGACGACACCCACGAAGCGAAAGCGCTGGTGGAAATCAGCGAGCACGACGGCGTGCTGTCCGGGCGCATCGTCAAACTGTTCCGCAAACCGCAGGAAGATCAAAACCCGCTCTGTGAGGACTGCGAAGGCGAACGCCACAATCAGCCTGTGCTCGGCATGACCATTCTGTGGAATATGCGCCACGACGGCGATGAGTGGGACGGCGGCGAGATCCTCGATCCCGAGAAAGGCAAGACATATCGCTGCAAATTGCACGTGATCGATGGCGGCGCCGAGCTCGAAGTGCGCGGCTTTATCGGTATTTCCCTGCTGGGGCGTACGCAAGTGTGGGAACACATGTCGCCCTGAAAGCGCCGTCGTGCAATCGCCGCAGCGCACAACGGCGGCGACGCGGGTTCAGCATATAGTTCAGTCGTGTCCAAACGCCTGCGTCCCCTGAGTGGTCTCGATGCCGCCTTCCTTTATCTGGAAGCCGCCGGCACGCCGATGCATGTCGGCAGCGTGATGCTGTTGCAGGCGCCGCGGCGGCGCTACGATTTTCACGGCATTCTTATCGCGCATATCCGCGAACGCCTGCCGCGTGCGGCCGTGCTCCGCCGCGTGCTGCGTGAAGCGCCTCTGGATCTTGGCCATCCGATGTGGGCTGAAGCGCCCGCGCTCGATCTCGATGCGCATATCCAGAAACGTGGCCTGCCTGCGCCGGGATCGTTGACGCAACTCTGGAAACTCGTTGCCGACCTGCACGCCGAACCGCTGCCACGAGATCGTCCGCTGTGGCAGTTCGTCGTGATCGAGGGGCTCGCTTCCGGCGAACTGGTGCTGTATTCGAAAATACATCATGCGTTGCTGGACGGTCAGGGTGGTGCCGCACTGGCGCAGGCTTTGCTCGACGTGCAGCCGGTGAAAACCGGCCGAAGCCCCGCATCCATGCACGACTCCGCATCGGTGCGCGCGCCACGCCGCCGTGATCTGGCATCGACCGCGTTGCGTGCCAGTGCGCAGCAATTTGCGAAGCTAATGCGCGAATTGCCGATGACGCTGAAGCTGGCGTCCGATGCTGCGCGTGGCGCGAGCGGCCTGATCAGCCGTCTGCGCGACAGCGTGATGCTGGCTCCGCGCACGCCGTTCAACGCGCAGGTCGGACCGCAACGCAGTTTTGCCGTGGCTTCGCTTCCACTGGATGCGGTCAAGCAGGTTGCACGTCACTACGGAGCAAGTGTCAACGATGTGGTGCTCACGCTGTGTGCTTCGGCATTGCGCGACTATCTGCTGCGACGCAAGGCCTTGCCGGATCGCGCACTGATCGCTGCGATGCCGGTTTCGCTGCGCGCGGTGGGTAATGCCGAGATCAATAATCAGGTATCGATGGTGCAATGCGCGCTGGCGACCGATATCGCCGATCCGGTTGAACGTCTGCGCACCATCACTACCGCGACCGGGCAACTCAAGCGCCAAGTCGCGAGTTTTCGCGGCTTGATTCCGACCGATTTTCCCGGTTTGGCCGCACCAATCTGGGCCTCGGGCCTCAGCCGGCTGTGGGCGCGCGGTCGCATCGCAGAACGTCTGCCTCCACTGGCCAATCTCGCAATATCCAACGTGCCCGGGCCGCCGGTTCCGCTGTATCTCGCTGGCGCAAAAGTACTGCATTATTTCCCGGCATCTATCGTTACCCACGGGCTTGGCCTTAACATCACGGTCAACAGCTATGCTGGCTGGCTCGAATTTGGGCTTGTCGCATGCAAGGATATCGCCCCGAAACTCGACACTCTGGCAAGCGGCTTGACCCGCGCCCTGAATACGTTGATTAAAAAAATACAGAATGAAGAAAGCTAAAGCTGCAAAGCCGCAAAATCGGCAGAATTTCGATGCGCAGATGCGTGCCCCTTCGGCCTTGCTGCTGGCGATGGAAAGCCGGGCGTTCATTGAATGGACGGCTTGCGTCGCCGCGTGGCCCCTGCTCGCCAGCGCGGCAAAGGGCGACGGCCATCCGGTGCTGGTTTTCCCGGGTCTGACCGCGGGCGACGCCAGCACCTGGCCACTGCGTCGGTTCCTCGAAGGCCGTGGTTATGCGGTCTATCCATGGGAACTCGGCTTGAACTACGGCCCGCGCGATGGCGTCGTGCGCAAGTTGCTGGCGCGAATCCGCAGCATCCAGCGCGAGCACGGACGCAAAGTGAGCCTGGTCGGCTGGTCGCTCGGCGGTGCGATGGCACGTGTGCTCGCTGCACGCGCGCCGCAAAACATACGCTCGGTGATCACGCTGGGTTCGCCGCTCGGTGGAAACCCCAAGGCCACGAATGCCTGGCGTCTGTTCGAATTCGTCAGCGGCGTGCGTGTGGACGACCCGCGCTTGCGCGCCTTGATGAGCCGCCATCCGCCCGTGCCATCGACGTCGATTCTGAGCAAGACCGATGGCATCGTATCGTGGCCGATGAGCCTGATTCCGCAAAACGGTCATTCCGAAAACATCGAAGTCACTGCCAGCCATTTCGGCATGGGTGCCAATCCCGCCGTCCTATGGGCAATTGCGGATCGACTGGCGCAGCCCGAAGGAAAGTGGAAACCCTTCGATCGTAGTGGCTGGCGTGGATTGATCTACGGCGATCCGCGCGACGCGGAGTACTCCAACCTGCTCGCGACCTGAAAACGGAATCTGCATGGCGCGAATCGATCTGCCTGAACGCGGCCTGCATCTGGAATACGAAAGCCACGGCAGCGCCAAACGGCCCGCAGTGATTCTGGTCATGGGCCTGGGACTGCAACTGGTCTCGTGGCCACAGCCGCTGATCGATGCCCTGGTCGAGGCCGGTTATCGCGTGATCGTTTTCGACAACCGTGATATCGGTCTGTCCAGTTCCGGCCCGCTGCCGCGCTACACGCCGCCGCCACGCGCGATGCTCGCGCACCTGCTGCATCAAAGTTTCATACCGCCCTACCGCATCGCCGACATGGCAGCCGACACGCTCGCGCTGACCGACGCCTTGCACATCGACCGCTTCGCCGTCGTCGGCGTGAGTCTCGGCGGCATGGTCGCGCAGACGCTAGCCGCGCGATCACCCGAGCGCGTGAGCAGCCTTGTATCGATCATGTCGAGCGCCGGTCCGCGCACCGCGCCCTGGCCGAATCCCGCCCTGTTATGGCGATTCCTGCAACGGCCACCGACAAAGGCAGACTTCGACGCACAGCTTCAGCATTTCGTCGCCTTGCTGCAAGCGCTCGGCCATATCCATGACGACAACGAACTGGCCTTGCTGCGCGAACGGCTCGCGCGTTCGCTCAAGCGCGCCTACAACCCGGCTGGCGCCGCACGCCAGCTGATGGCGGTGATGGCTGATCCTGACCGCAGCGCCGAAGTTGCGACCATCCGCTGTCCAACCCTGATCATCCATGGCGCCGACGACCCACTGATACCACTGCCGGCTGCGCGTCATCTGGCGAAATTGCTGCCGAAGGCGCGGCTCGAAATCCTGCCGCGCATGGGCCATTACCTGCCGGCTTCCGTCTTGCCGGAACTCGCACGATTGACGATCAAGCACCTGCGCGCGGCGTCATAAGCAGCAAGGTACGGCACGCGTGCGATAATCCGCCTGAGATCAGTCGGAATACTACGGATGACCCAGCGCGAAATCCTCGTCACTCATGCTTTGCCCTACGCGAATGGCCCGCTGCATATCGGCCATCTGCTCGGCTATATCCAGTCCGATATCTGGGTACGCGCGCGGCGCATGGCGGGCGACACCGTCCACTTCGTCGCCGCCGACGACGTACACGGCACGCCGATCATGCTCGCTGCCGAGAAAGCCGGCATGTCGCCCGAAGAATTCATCAAGGGCATGCAGATCAGTCACGAGGCGGATTTTCGCGATTTTCACGTCGACCACGATTATTACTACACGACGCATTCGCCGGAAAATCGTGAGCTGGCGGAATATGTCTACGCCCGACTTAGAGATACAGACAAGATCGCGCGGCGCAACGTCAGCCAGTTTTACGATCCGGTCAAATCCATGTTCCTGCCGGACCGCTATATCAAGGGCGAGTGCCCGGTTTGCGGCACGCCGGATCAATATGGCGACAACTGCGAAAACTGCGGCTCGACCTACGCTCCAACGGATCTGAAAAATCCGTATTCGGTCGTCTCTGGCGCCAGACCTGAGATGCGCGATTCGGAACACTACTTTTTCGAGGTCGGAAAATTCGCCAGCTTCCTGCGCGAGTGGCTTGCCGGGGACGTGGCCCACCCGTCGGTCAAGGCCAAACTCAAGGAGTGGCTCGATTCGGAAGGCGGCGTGCGCGATTGGGATATTTCGCGCGACGCGCCGTACTTCGGCTTCGAGATTCCGGATACGAATGGCCAGAAATTCTTCTACGTCTGGCTCGATGCGCCGATCGGCTATCTGGCCAGCTTCAAGAAATACTGTGCCAGCGAAGCGGGTCGCGAGAAGGGTTTATCGCCAGGATACTTCCATCGTTTCATGCGCGTGGACGATCCGGAGTTCCTGTCCGAAGCCGAAATGCATCACTTCCTTGGCAAGGACATCGTCAATTTCCACGGACTGTTCTGGCCGGCCATGCTGAAAGGTGCCGGCTATCGCGAGCCGACCGCGCTGCACGTGAACGGCTATCTGACCGTGAACGGCGCGAAGATGTCGAAGTCACGCGGAACGTTTATCCAGGCGCGGACTTATCTGGATGCGGGACTGAATCCGGACTACCTGCGCTACTACTTTGCGACGATGCTAAGTGCGGCGCCGATAGATATTGATCTTGATTTGAAGGCGTTTGAGGAACGGGTGAATTCTCACCTGGTTGGGAAGTTCGTGAACATTGCGAGTCGCATGGCGGGATTTGTACAAAAGTTTTTCAGTGGGCAGCTCGCGAACAAACTTGATCCAAATCTCCTAATTCATATCGATGGAGCAAGACAACGACTCCGAGAAACAGTTTTGCAAGGATATGAATCTGGCGATTATGCTCGGGTAACACGCGCGATTGTGGATGAAGCAGACTTCATCAACGGAATGATCGCAGATTGGCAACCGTGGAAAATGGCGAAGTTCCCATTGCAAGATGATCTGCTTCAGCAACTCTGCACTCTGGCAATCAATTTCTTCCGCCTGCTCGCGATCCATCTCAAGCCAATTATTCCGGTGACCGTCGCGCATGTCGAAGCGTTTCTCAATGAGACGTTTACGCGGTTTGATCAGGCGAACGAGCTACTGCTCGGTAAACCGATCCAGCCCTTCCAAGCGCTGATTACCCGAATCGACCAAAAGCAAATAGACCACATGATCGAATCCTCGAAAGAATCGCTCACTGCCGACAAGCCTGCAGCGTCCGTTCCGCCCGCGAAGACAGGTGGGATCGTAACGAAGCCCGTGGCGCTGGCGGCGTCACCGTCTTCCACTATTTCCATCGACGACTTCGCCAAGCTCGATTTGCGCATCGGCACAGTGCTGCAATGTGGATTTGTGGACGGCTCGGACAAATTGCTGCGTTTCGAGCTGGATGCCGGCGATCTGGGCGAGCGCCAGATTTTTTCCGGCATCCGTGCCAGCTATGGTGAACCGGAGAAACTGATTGGACGCAAGGTCGTGTTCATCGCCAATCTTGCGCCGCGCAAGATGCGCTTTGGCGTGTCCGAAGGCATGATCCTGTCAGCAGGCAGCGATGGTGCGTTGTTCCTGCTCGACGCAGACGATGGCGCACAGGCGGGAATGACAGTGAAATGAGCATCGCTGGCGCATTCGCAGCAGTCCGTCGCTGAGGCATAATCGCGCCTATGCGCGTTTGCCTTTCCATGATCGTCAAGAACGAGTCGGCGGTGATCGAACGCTGCCTGCGCTCGGTCAAGCCGTTCGTTCACGCGTGGGCGATTTGCGACACCGGCTCGACCGACAACACCAAGGATATCGTGCGCGAGTTCATGGCCGACCTGCCCGGTGAACTGATCGAGCGGCCATGGGTGGACTTCTCCACCAATAGAAACCAGGCGCTGGAACTGGCACGCAAATATGGCGACTACGCGCTGATCATCGATGCCGACGAAGTTCTCGAAGCCGATGCCGGTTTCGCCTGGGGGCCGCTGGGCGCGCCGGGCTATCTGCTGGAATTCCTCTACGGCATTACCCGCTATCGGCGCATGGCACTGCCCCGACTCGACGCCGGATGGCGGTGGCAAGGCGTGCTGCACGAATCGCTGCTGTCACCGCACATGGACGCGGCACAGTTCCTGCCAGGCCCGCGCATCCGCGTACATTCCGACGGAGCCCGCAGCCGGCAACCGGTGACGGAGAAATTCAGCAGCGATGCCGAAGTGTTGCGGCGCGCACTCGAAGACGAGCCGGACAACACGCGTTACGCGTTTTATCTGGCGCAGAGCCTGCGCGATGCCGGACAGTTGCGCGAATCCGTCGCAGCCTACGAGAAACGGGTAGCCATGGGTGGCTGGTGGGAAGAAGTATACTTCTCCAAATTGCAGATCGCCCAACTCAGGGAACGCGTCGGGGCAAGCTACGCGGACGTACTCGCCGCCTATCTTGATGCCGTCGATTTCTGCCCGTCGCGCGCCGAGGCCCTGTGCGAGGTGGCGCGTCATTGCCGGCAGAACAAACGCCACGTGCTGGCCCGGCAGTTCGCACGCATCGCAGTGACCCTGCCGCCTCCGAACGACGTGCTGATCATCGACCAGACGGTTTACGACTGGCGTGCACGCGACGAACTGGCGGTGGCCACCTATTTGTGCGGCGATCGTTCGGAAAGTGCACGCCTGTTTCGCGAACTGCTCGCCAATCCACGTCTGCCCCCGGGCGAACGCGAACGCGTGCAGCGCAATCTGGAATCCTTGCAAGCGGCGGCATGATGGACTTCGACCACGGTATCAGCGCAATCGACACCGGCTTCTTTCGCCCGCAGTTCGACGCCAGTCATTTGATCGTGGAGCGCGGTCGCGCGGCGTTCATCGATGTCGGCACGAACTACTCAGTGCCACGGCTGCTGGCGGAACTGGAGACGAAAAGGATTCCGGTCGATGCGGTCGACTACGTGATCCTGACCCACGTGCATCTGGATCATGCCGGAGGTGCCGGCGCACTGATGCAGAAACTTCCGAATGCGCGCCTGGTCGTACATCCGCGCGGCGTGCGCCACATGATCGACCCAAGCCAGTTGGTCGCCGGCGCGACAGCCGTCTACGGCGCCGAAGAAATCCGGCGCAGCTATGGCGATCTTGTACCGGTATCGGCAGAACGCATCGATGCTGCAAACGAGGGTCATATCGTCGATCTTGCCGGCCGCGAATTGCTGTGCATCGACACACCAGGTCATGCGCGTCATCACATTTGCATCTGGGACGCGCGCAGCCGCGCGTTTTTCAGCGGCGACACCTTCGGCCTTTCGTATCGTGAATTCGATACCGACAAAGGCGCCTTCATCCTGCCGACATCGACACCGGTACAGTTCGAGCCGGATGCACTGCGTGCGTCAATCAAACGCCTGTTGACCTTCGCGCCGGAGCAAATGTTCCTGACCCACTACAGCCGCGTGATCGGTGTCGAAAAACTCGCGCGGGATCTGTTCGTGCAGATCGATGCCATGGTCGCAATCGCACGGGCGCACGCTTCCGACGTGAGCCGGCATGTGCGCATCACGGATGCCCTCGCGGATTTGTACATTTCCCGCGCGCAGGAGCATGGCTGCAAATTCGATGCTGTGCGGATTCGGGAACTGCTGGCGATGGACATCGAATTGAATGCGCAGGGGCTGGAAGTGTGGCTGGAACTGGAACGGCAACGAACAACGGCATAATCCTCTCATGCGCATCTGTCTATCGATGATTGTCAAGAACGAGTCGGCCGTGATCGAACGCTGCCTGCGTTCGGTCAAGCCATATATCCACGCGTGGGCGATTTCGGATACGGGATCAAGTGACGGCACGCAGGATATCGTGCGCAGGGTCATGGCCGACCTGCCCGGCGAACTGATTGAACGGCCGTGGGTGGATTTTTCCACCAATAGAAACGAGGCGCTGGAACTGGCGAAGAAATACGGCGACTACGCACTGATCATCGATGCCGACGAAGTACTCGACGCCGACGCGGGTTTCGCCTGGGGCAATCTCGGCGCACCGGGTTATATGCTCGAACTGGTCTACGGCATCACTCGCTATCGACGAGTCGCGCTGCCGAAGCTCGACGCCGAATGGCAATGGAAGGGCGTGCTGCATGAGGCACTGGTGTCGCCACATGCAGCGCAACAACAATTCCTTCCAGGCTTGCGCATTAATGTGTTCAGCGATGGTGCGCGCAGCCAGCAATCGCAGCAGGAGAAATTCACGCGCGATGCCGAAGTGCTGCGACGCGCGCTGAAGGAGGAGCCCGGTAACGCCCGTTACCAATTCTACCTGGCACAAAGCCTGCGCGATGCCGGCGATTTGCCCGGCGCCATCGCTGCCTACGAAAAGCGCGTGGCGATGGCCGGTTGGCCGGAAGAAGTATATTTTGCAAAATTCCAGGTCGCGGTATTGAAGGAACGTGCGCAGGCGCCGTATCCGGATATCGTTGCCGCCTATCTCGACGCCTGGGATTCCCGCCCGACCCGCGCCGATGCGCCCTGCGAGCTGGCGCGCTATTTCCGACTGAACAAACGCTACGCGGCCGCCCACGAATTCGCACGCATCGCCGCAACATTGCCGCCGTCGAATGACGTCCTTTTCATCGACCAGACCATCCACGACTGGCGGGCACGCGATGAACTGTCCATCGCTATGTATTGGTGCGGCGACTACGCCGAGAGCGCACGTCTGTGCCGCGAACTGCTCGCCGATGCACGCTTGCCGGATACCGAGCGCGCACGTGTGCAAAGCAATCTGGAATTCTCGCTGCCGCATCTGAAACCGGCGAAGCCCTGACCGGACCTGAAAACCCGCTAAAGCTGCGTGTGAGGGAACGCATCACCAGCAAAGAAACCGATTTTTACGCGTTCTTTATTCCGCCGCCCGCCATTTTTATACCTTCCTTATCTACTAGCGCCTAGAGTGCCCGCCGATTTCATTGCGGATGCACGGGCATGGATTTCCTCTACCTCGGTTTGTTGTTTGTTCTCGCCGGACTGACCTACGGTTATCTGCGCCTATGCGCGCGGCTGGAGGGACGCAAATGAATCCTCTCTATGCGATCGCCGCCTTGATCGCCGCGGCCCTTGGCGTCTATCTCACCCTGGCATTGCTGAAACCGGAGTGGTTCGAATGACCGCCAATGCGTGGCTCCAGATCGGCCTGTACCTGGCCGTCTTGTTGCTGCTCGCGAAACCACTCGGCGCCTATATGGCGCTGGCGTTCGCCGACACGCCGAACCGCGTCACTCGTGTCGGCGCGGGTGTGGAAAAAGTGATTTATAAACTTTGCGGCATCCGTGCCGACGAGGACATGGACTGGCGCCGATACGCGCTGGCCATGTTGCTGTTCAACATCTCCGGCCTGCTGATCGTCTATCTGCTGCAACGCGTGCAACAATGGCTGCCGTTGAATCCGCAGAAGCTCGATGCGGTCAGCGCGGATTCGGCAATGAATACGGCGATCAGCTTTGCCACGAACACGAACTGGCAAGGATACAGCGGCGAAAACACGCTGAGCTATCTGACCCAGATGCTGGGTCTGTCAGTGCAGAATTTCCTCTCCGCTGCGACCGGCATTGCGGTGCTGATTGCGTTGATCCGGGGCTTCGCGCGCAATACCGCGCACGGCATCGGCAATTTCTGGATCGATCTGACGCGCAGCACGCTGTACGTGCTGCTACCTCTGTCCTTCTTGCTCGCACTCGTTCTGACAGCCCAAGGCGTGCCGCAGACATTCAAGCCGTACGCGAGCGTCCCACTGGTTGAGGCCACGACGGCCACCGAAACCGTCAAGGATGCCGACGGCAACGCGTTGAAAGACGCCAACGGCAAGGAAGTCACCAAGGAAACGAAGGTGACCGAACAATCGCTGCCGCTGGGACCTGCTGCATCGCAGATCGCGATCAAGCAGCTCGGCACAAATGGCGGTGGCTATTACGGCGCCAATTCCGCCCACCCATTCGAGAACCCGACGCCGCTGACGAATTTCCTCGAGATGCTGTCGATCCTGCTGATTCCCGTGGCACTGTGTTACACGTTCGGAAAAATGGTCGGCGATACGCGCCAGGGCTGGACTCTGCTGATCACGATGCTGGTGATCTTCGTGCCCCTGCTGCTCGCGTGCGTGCTGGCCGAACAAGCCGGCAATCCTGCGCTGGCGCACTTGAATATCGATCAACACGCCTCGGCCCTGCAGGCCGGCGGCAATATGGAAGGCAAGGAAACGCGTTTCGGCATCGTCAATTCCGCGATGTGGGCGACCGCGACGACGGCGGCCTCGAATGGCTCGGTCAATGCGATGCACGATTCGTTCACTCCACTTGGCGGCTTGATCCCGATGTGGCTGATCCAACTCGGCGAGGTCATTTTCGGTGGTGTCGGTTCGGGTCTGTACGGCATGCTCGCGTTCGCCATCGTCGCGGTGTTCATCGCCGGGCTGATGGTCGGCCGCACGCCGGAATACCTGGGCAAGAAGATCGAAGCATATGAGATGAAGATGGCCAGTCTGGTCGTGCTGATTCCCTGCGCGCTGGCCGTGATCGGCACCGCCATCGGCGTGCTTGCACCCGCCGGACTGGCAGGTCTGGGCAATCCTGGTGCGCACGGATTCAGCGAGATCCTCTACGCGTTCTCGTCGGCATCGAACAACAACGGCAGTGCCTTCGGTGGTCTGTCGGTCAACACGCCGTTCTGGAACATCCTGCTCGGCATCTGCATGTTCCTGGCCCGCTTCCCGCTTGCGATCGGCATGCTCGCGATCGCAGGCTCGCTGGCGGCAAAGAAGCAGGTACCCGTGTCGGCCGGCACGCTGCCGACACACACGCCATTGTTCGTCGCCCTGCTCACCAGCGTTGTCATCGTGATCGGCGCGCTGACTTTCCTGCCGGCGCTCGCGCTCGGGCCGATTGCCGAATACCTGATGGCTACGGGGCACTGACATGACCGCCACCACCGTTCGAACCAGCGTGCTGAGCAAGACGCTGCTGCTGGCCGCGATTGCGGATGCATTCCGCAAACTGTCGCCGCGTCTGCAACTGCGCAATCCGGTGATGTTCGTCGTCTTTGTCTGCAGCGTGATGACGACCGGGCTGTGGCTGCAAGCGCTAGGAGGCCACGGCGACGCACCGGCAGGATTCATTGCCGGCGTCGGCCTGTGGCTGTGGTTCACCTTGCTGTTCGCCAACTTCGCCGAAGCGATCGCCGAAGGCCGCGGCAAGGCACAGGCCGCTGCCTTGCGCGGCGCGCGGCGCGAGACGGCGGCGAAGAAGCTCGCCACGCCGCGACACGACGCACGCGTCACCCACATGCCCGGCAACGAATTGCGGGCGGGCGACTTCGTGCTGGTCGAGAGCGGCGATGTTGTTCCCGGTGACGGCGACGTGATCGAAGGCGCAGCGACCGTCGACGAAAGCGCAATCACCGGCGAATCGGCTCCCGTAATCCGCGAATCCGGTGGCGACCGCAGCTCGGTCACCGGTGGTACACGTGTGCTGTCGGACTGGATCGTCGTGCGCATCGCGCGCAATCCCGGCGAAAGTTTTCTAGACCGCATGATCGCGATGGTCGAAGGCGCCAGCCGGCGCAAGACGCCGAACGAGATCGCGCTGACGATCCTGCTGGCAAAGTTCACCCTGATCTTCCTGCTCGCGTGCGCGACCCTGCTGCCGTATTCGCTCTACAGCGTGCAGGCCGCCGGCCGTGGCGAGCCGATCACGATCACCGTGTTGGTCGCGCTGCTGGTATGCCTGATTCCGACCACGATCGGCGGCCTGCTCTCTGCGATCGGCATTGCCGGCATGGATCGCATGATCCAGGCTAACGTGATCGCCACGTCGGGTCGTGCCGTCGAAGCTGCGGGCGACGTGGACGTGCTGCTGCTGGACAAGACCGGCACGATCACGCTCGGCAATCGCCAGGCGGTCGCGCTGCATCCGGCGCCCGGAGTCGGCATGGAAATACTCGCCGATGCGGCACAGCTTGCCTCGCTCGCCGACGAAACGCCGGAAGGGCGCAGCATCGTCGTGCTGGCCAAGGACAAGTTCGGACTGCGCGAACGCGAGGTCGGCGGCAGCAATGTCCACTTTGTACCATTTTCAGCAAATACGCGGATGAGTGGCGTGGACCTCGACGGCCGGACTCTCCGCAAGGGCGCGCTGGACGCTGTCGAAAAATACCTGATCGCCGCAAACTCCGCACTGCCGGCCGATGTGCGGCGAACTGCCGAGCAGATCGCGCGACAGGGCGGTACGCCGCTGGTGGTCGCCGAACATATTGTCGGTGAGCAGGCGCACGCACTCGGCGTGGTCGAACTCAAGGACATTGTCAAGGGCGGTATCCGCGAACGCTTTGCCGAACTGCGCACGATGGGCATCCGCACGATCATGATCACCGGCGACAACCCGCTGACTGCCGCGTCGATCGCAGCGGAAGCCGGCGTCGACGATTTTCTCGCCGAAGCCACGCCCGAGGCCAAACTGAAACTGATCCGCGATATTCAATCCGAGGGAAGGCTCGTCGCCATGTGCGGCGACGGCACCAACGATGCGCCCGCGCTCGCCCAGGCCGACGTCGCGGTCGCCATGAACAGCGGCACGCAGGCGGCCAAGGAAGCCGGCAACATGATCGATCTGGATTCCAATCCGACCAAGCTCATCGAGATCGTGGGAATCGGCAAGCAGATGCTGATCACGCGCGGCTCGCTGACGACGTTCTCGATCGCCAACGATGTCGCCAAATATTTCGCGATCATTCCCGCTGCGTTCGCGACGACTTATCCGGCGCTGAACGCGCTCAATGTGATGCATTTGGGGACGCCGCAGAGCGCGATCCTGTCGGCCGTGATCTTCAACGCGCTGATCATCGTTTTCCTGATTCCGCTCGCGCTCAAGGGCGTACGCTACCGCGCGCTCGGCGCCGGCGCGCTGCTGCGGCGCAATCTGCTGGTCTATGGTTTGGGCGGCATTGCCGTGCCGTTTGCCGGCATCAAGATTATCGACATGCTGCTGGTCGTGCTGGGACTGGCGTGAGGGGAAATCATTACGAAAATCCGAGTTCGTCATGAGACTCGCAAAAACGTCCCGCCGCAATCAAATTTATATAAATATACCAAAGGCATAACCGTGCACATTTCACCACTGCCCCCGACCGTTCTGTTCGCTTCGAGAACTTGCCTGCGCCATTTTCACATGCTTGTGCGAATCATGGCGTTGCTGTTCGCAGCATCCACGTTTGCGCAACAAGCACCCGCGGCGGTTGCTCCTGTGCCCGCTGCGCCCGCGCCCGCAGCGCTCTGCGATCCCTACAAGAATTTCGACTGTCTTGATGCGTACCTGGGTACTGGTTTCTGGGAGCGCCTGACGAACTACTACAAACTCGAATGGAATCAGGCAACCGGTCCTTCTGACCCCAAGGCGCCCCCACAACGGCGCGCGAACTGGCCGCCCGCTGCCCAGACAACACCGCCAATGCCCTTCACTGAATGGCCATACGGAGGCACCACTCCACTGGGCGTCACCCGGCCTGGCTCGGTCGACAGTCCGTTGATGGCCGCGCTCGGCAATTCCGGTTTCGGCGACTGGTTGAACAAAAATAACTTTCAGATCTATGGCTGGGTCGATGTCGGCGGCAATCTCAGCACGAGCTCGGTGAAGCCGGGCGGCAATGCGCCGGCGGCGTATCTGTATACGCCCAATACCGTGCAACTCGACCAGACCGTCCTTTATCTGGATCGTTTCCCCGATACCGTGCAGACGGACCATATCGACTGGGGCATGCGCCTTTCCGTGATCTATGGCGAGAACTACCGCTACACCACGGCGTATGGATTGGCCAGCTATCAGTTGCTCGATGAGAACAAGGTCAATGGCTACGATTTTCCGATGATGTATGGGGAAGTCTTCATCCCGTGGGTTGCCGACGGCCTGATGCTGCGCGCTGGACGATTCATTTCCGTGCCAGATATTGAAGCGCAGCTCGCGCCGAACAATTACATGTATACGCACTCGATGACGTATACGTTTGACAACTACACGAACACCGGCCTGCAGAGCTCGCTGGCGCTCAATAAAAATTGGACCGTGCAGCTCGGCGTGACAGATGGCACCGAGGCATTTCCGACACATCTGAATCAGCAACTGGAAAACCCATACCCGAATGTCCCCGGCACCGGTCCCGGCGATGTGGGATACAACCCGCTGTATCCGAACGATACATTCAAGAAAGATCCGGGTTCCATGCCATCGGCGACCGCCTGCATTCGCTATCTCTCCGACGACGGCAAGACCGACATCATGCCTTGTGCGGATGCGATCAACTCGGGAAGATACGGTTACAACAATCTGCAATGGTATGGCTTTACGGTCTATCACACGTTCACTGAGCACTGGCATATTTCTTATGAAGCTTACGATCTCTTTCAGAACCGCGTCCCCAACGCGCTCAATAGCGACGTGCAGACCATCTATGCCAACGGCGGAGCGCCGTTTGCGCCACGATTCATCCCGTTCAACGCCCCCGATCTGGCGATCTGCGCCAATGCCACGTTGTTGACATGCCGTGCCAGCGTGCTGTCGACCGTTGCCTATCTCAACTACAGCCTGGATCCTCTGAACAATTTTTCGTTCCGGCCGGAGTACTACTGGGACAAGCAGGGCCAACGTACCGGTGTGGCATCGCGCTATGTGAACTTCGCAATCGGCTGGCAGCACTGGTTCTCGCCACAACTCGAAGTGCGGCCGGAAATCGCTACGTATCATTCGCTGAACGGCCCCGCATTCAACGGCGACTCGAACGCCGGGATTCCACCGAGCAAATCCCGCGAAACGATTTTGTCCGGGGATGTCATATTCCATTTTTGAGCAGAATCGTATTTAGGCAGACGGCGGCGGCCGACCCGGTCGAACTCAAATTTCCCATTTGGTGGTGATTTCATGAACAATCTGCTGCGTCCAGGCTTCATGCTGTTGCTGGTGATGACTGTGATTACCGGAGTGATTTATCCAGCGATCGTCACGGGCATTGCGCAGTTGCTGTTCGCGCATACCGCGAACGGCAGCCTGATCGTGCGTGACGGCAAGCCGCTTGGTTCGAGCTTGATCGGCCAGCCCATCAATGATCCGAAATACTTCTGGAGCCGGCCGTCCGCGACGACGCCGTTCGCGGATAATTCGCTGGCTTCGGGTGGATCGAATCTCGGACCGACGAATCCGGCGCTGACCGACGCCGTCAAGCAACGCATTGCGGCGCTGCAAGCGGCCGATCCCGCAAACACAGTACCGATCCCCGTGGATCTGGTGACGGCCTCGGGTAGCGGCCTGGATCCGCAGATTTCGCCGGCCGCGGCGAAATTCCAGATCGCCCGTGTCGCGCGCGCGCGCGGCCGCAGCGAAACCGAAATTGCCACGTTGGTCGCACAAGCCACCGAGCATCGCTGGCTCGGCATGCTCGGCGAACCGCGTGTCAACGTGCTGGAACTGAACCTGCGACTCGACGGCCGGCTTCCAGACGGCCGGCTTCTCAACGGCAAGTAGTAATCGCCGTGGCGGATGCGGCATGATGGCATCAGGTGCGCCACCATGCCCAATCCCAGCCCCGAACAACGCCCCGATCCTGATACGCTCCTCGCGCGCGTACGCGAGGAAGAAGCGCGCGGGCAGCGCGGCCGACTGAAGATTTTTTTCGGTGCCGCACCAGGCGTCGGCAAGAGCTATGCGATGCTGGAAGCAGCGCGCAAGCTCAGGGCCGAAGGCGCGGATGTGATCGTTGGCTACGTCGAGCTGCATGGCCGTCCGGACACTGAAGCGCTGCTCGCTGG
This sequence comes from uncultured Gammaproteobacteria bacterium, assembly GCA_963804695.1. GTDB lineage: Bacteria > Pseudomonadota > Gammaproteobacteria > Xanthomonadales > Rhodanobacteraceae > Rudaea. The sequence continues at coordinate 93,673 of CAWDRH010000003.1, read as the reverse complement.
TCTGGAAATCCTGCCGCCGCAGCGTCTGGAGCATCGCGGCGTCGTACTGACCGAATTCGATCTCGACGCCGCACTGCAGCGCAGGCCGGCCGTGATCCTGGTCGACGAACTCGCCCACAGCAATCATCCCGGCGCACGCCATCCCAAGCGCTGGATGGACATCGAGGAACTGCTCGACGCCGGCATCGACGTCTACACGACGGTCAACGTGCAACATCTGGAGAGCCTGAACGACGTCGTCGCCCAGATCACCGGCGTGCAGGTGCGCGAAACCGTGCCGGACAAGGTTTTCGATGCCGCCGACGAAGTGGAACTGGTCGACCTGCCGCCGGACGACCTGCTGCAAAGATTGCAGGAAGGCAAAATCTACGTCGAACAGAAAGTGCGGCACGCGCTCGAGTCGTTCTTCCGCAAGGGCAACCTCATTGCATTGCGTCAGCTCGCGTTGCGCGCCACTGCCGATCGGGTCGACTCGTCGATGCGCGAGTACCGCGACCGTCACGCCATCCGCAACACCTGGCCTGCCGGCGAGCGCGTGTTGGTCTGCGTTGGCCCCGATCCCTTGTCGGCGCGGCTGGTGCGATCGGCGCGCCGGTTGGCCACGGCGCTGCACGCGGAATGGCTCGCCGTGTACGTGGAAACACCCGCGCTGGTGCGCCTCTCGCGCCAGGCGCGCGATCGCGTGCTGCAAACGCTGAAACTGGCCGAAAGTCTCGGTGCGGAAACCGCGAACCTGAGTGCCGAAAGTGTTGCCTCGGAACTGCTGGCCTTCGCACGTCAACGCAATGTCAGCAAGATCATCGTCGGCAAACCCGCGCGCGGACGGTGGCATGATCGCCTCAAGCCTTCGCTGGTCGATGAAGTCATCCGTCTAAGCGGCGACATCGACGTCTACGTCATCAGCGGCGAACCGGGCGCGGAAAATGTCGTGCCGCCACGCCTGCCGGGCCGTTCCAGCAAATTTCCCGCGTACCTGAGCAGCGTTGCCGTGATCGTGGCGATCACCCTGCTCTGCGCCCTGCTCAACCGTCACGTCGAGCGCACCAACCTGGTCATGCTGTACCTGCTCGGCACCGTGCTCGTCGCTGTGCGCTTCGGGCGCGGCCCATCCGTGCTCGCGGCTGTGCTCAGCGTCAGCCTGTTCGATTTCCTGTTCGTACCGCCGATCTATTCGTTTGCGGTATCCGATGCCCAATACCTGATCACATTCGCGGTGATGCTGGCGACCGGACTGATCATCAGCAATCTGGTTGCACGCGGTCGACGTCAGGCCACGGTTGCTCGCCAGCGCGAGCGCCGCACCGGAGAACTCTATGCGTTGAGCCGCGATCTGGCACAAAGCCGCGACCTCAGCGAACTCGGCCAGATTCTGTGCCGACACATACTCGCCGGCATTGAAGGCGAAACTGTTGTGTTGCTGCCGGACGCTGACGGTCTGCTGCAGGATCCGACGCATTTCTGCGCGCGCGGTGTAGCACCGGCAAGCCTGGCGCGCTATCCAGTGCCCGGCAACGACCTGGGTATCGCGCAGTGGGCCTACGACCACCGCCAGAAAGCCGGGCACAACACCGACACACTCGGCAGTGCGGACGCGATCTACCTGCCGTTGAACGCGCTGCGCCGCTGCATCGGTGTGCTCGGGTTGCGCGCGAAGGATCCGCGCCAGACCGAGATTCCGGAACAGATGCATCTGCTCGAATCGTTCGTCAATCAGGCCGCGGTGGCGATGGAGCGCGTGCAACTCGTCGCGAGTTCACAGGCGGCCAGCATGGAAGTCGAATCGGAGAAATTGCGCAGCCTGCTGCTCAGCTCGATCTCGCACGATTTTCGCACGCCGCTCGCGAGCATCATCGGCGTGGCATCGACCCTGCTCGACGGCGCATCCGCCAGTCTCGGCGAAGAACGCCGACACACTTTGCTGCGTTCCCTGCTCGACGAAGCGCAGCGTTTGCACCGGCTGGTGGACAACCTGCTCGACCTGACCCGTCTCTCGGCCGGTCCGGTGCGACTCAAACGCGAATGGGTCGCGCTGGACGAACTCATCGGCGCGGTTCTGACCCGCTACCACGATGCGCTGGCTGGCAGACAGATTTCCGTCGACGTGCCGGCGAACCTTCCGCTGATTCAGTGCGATGAAGTGATGATCGGCCAGGTTCTTGGCAACCTTGTGGAAAATGCGCAAAAACATACTCCGCCGGGAACCGCGATCCGGATTGCGGTGGCGCAGGAGCGCGGCATGGTCGCCGTCAGCGTGCGCGACGAAGGTCCTGGTCTGCCGGCCGGCATGGAGCGCCGTATCTTCGAGAAATTCCAGCGCGGCCACGACGAAGGCGCACAAAGCGGATTCGGCCTCGGCCTGACGATCTGCAAGGCAATCATCGAAGCGCACGCCGGCAACATCAGCGCGCGCAATCTTGCCAGCGGCGGCGCGGAGTTCCGCTTTACCTTGCCGCTCACGGTGGATACGACGGCACCCGCATGACGTCGATGCCAACATGAATGCCACATACATCCGCCTGCTCGCGATCGAAGACGATCCGCAGATCCAACGTTTTCTTCTCGCCGCACTCGAAGCGCATGGCTATGCGCTGGAAATCGCCGCGACCGGAAACGAAGGTCTGCGTCTGGCCACGTTGCATCAACCGGATGTCGTCATCGTCGATCTCGGCCTGCCGGATATTTCCGGCCTGGACGTCATCGGCCGCCTGCGCGAATGGTACAAGCGGCCAATCCTGGTGCTGTCGGCGCGCAATCGCGAAAGCGACAAGGTCGCCGCGCTCGATCTTGGCGCTGACGATTATCTGACCAAACCCTTCGGCATCGGCGAACTGCTGGCGCGGCTGCGCGTGGCGCAACGCCATCTGGCCGAACGTCCCGGCGACGCGACCGACTCGCGCATCGAGATCGGCACACTCGTCGTCGATCTTGCGGCGCACCGTGTACAGCGCGATGGCGCGGACATCCATCTCACGCCGATCGAATATCGCCTGCTCACTTCACTCGCCCGGCACCGCGGCAAGGTGCTCACGCATCGCCAACTGCTGCGCGACGTCTGGGGCGCAAACCACGTCGAGTCGCCGCACTACCTGCGCATCTACATGCGCGCGCTCCGCCACAAGATCGAAGCCGAGCCCGCACGTCCGCGCTACCTGTTGACCGAAGTCGGCGTCGGCTATCGACTGGCGGATGCGCCGGATGGATAGCTGTGATCGTGTTTCCGGTTTGCGCGAGCGTTGATTACGTATCGCAGCCGGAGATCAGATCATCGCTGACGGGCGGCTTTTCGACCAATCCGGTTGAGCCACTCGGCGGCCAATCTGTCTGAAACCCAGTGCCCTTCTTCAATCCGGCTTTCTTTCTGCTGCGCCAACCGCCGAAATACTTCGATCAAGTGCTTTCGCAACTCCTGATACAAACTTCTCCTTCGACACTTCGGGATAAACACCACGTGGTATTTGCACTCCCATTTCGTGTGACTTAGGCTCTCGTACTCGTCCATCGGGATTCTCCGTTTCGTGTGCTTGGCGGCTCACGCTCGGAGTTTCCTCGATGGACTTCTGTATATGTCAAACTGCTACTGCCACCCCGGCAAAGCCGGGGGAACTCCCATATTGGTTTAGTTCGGCTCGGGGCGTTTTTCGCTATCCAGAAGCGTCATAGCTGCGCGCGCTGGCCCCGTGAATGAGCGCGTGCTTCGCAGCAGCGGTTTGGAACCACCAAGGATCGGTATTGGCCGAAACGTGACGCTCAGAAGTTAGTTCGCTGCCATTCATCGGCCGCGTACTGATCACACGTTATCCGCGCGGCCAGTCATGGCAGCCACTGCTCGCATATCTGGCGACGCGTAGCCGCAAAACCTGCGAAAATCGCGACATGCACCACCCCGCCCTAGCCATGACGCTTGCCGACCGCATCGACGCCCTGTTGCCGCAGACGCAGTGCACGCGCTGCGGTTACCCGGCGTGCCGGCCGTATGCGGAAGCGATTGCGCACGGCGAGACCGATATCAATCATTGCCCCCCCGGTGGTATGGCGGGAATCCGCACCCTCGCAAATCTGCTCGGACGTGCGTCGAAACCGCTCGATCCGGCCAACGGCATCGAGAAACCACGCGAGATAGCACTAATCGACGAGGAGGTCTGCATCGGTTGCACCAAGTGCATCCAGGCCTGCCCGGTGGATGCGATTCTCGGCGCGTCCAAAATGATGCATACGGTACTTGTGGAGGAATGTACCGGTTGCGAGTTGTGCATTGCGCCATGCCCGGTCGATTGCATCAGCATGGTTGCGGCCACAGACGACGAAAATTCCCGACAATGTGCTGAGCAGTATCGGGAACGTTACGACGCACGCTCGGCACGACTGGCATTCGAGGAAACCGAACGTGCCGCAGAACTGGCAGCGCGCAAGGCAATGCTGGACGCGAGCGCGAGCGGCAACGCCGTTCTCGCAGCGATCGCGCGCGCGAAAGCAAAGAAATCGGCCGCGCCATGAATGCGATCAGACGCATCGAGATTTTCCGCCGCCTACGCGAGGCGAATCCAAAACCGGCGACCGAACTGGAATATGCCACGCCGTTCCAGTTGCTGATCGCGGTGATGCTGTCGGCGCAAGCCACCGATGTCGGCGTGAACAAGGTCACGCGGCTGCTGTTTCGGGTCGCCGGTACGCCACAGGCAATCCTGGAGCTCGGCGAGGAAAAACTGAAACGCTACATTTCCACTATTGGACTTTTCAATACCAAGGCGAAAAACGTCATCGCTACCTGCCGCATCCTGATCGAACAGCATGGCGGCAGCGTGCCGCGCACGCGCGAAGCGCTGGAAGCCCTGCCAGGTGTCGGCCGCAAGACCGCGAACGTGGTGCTCAATACCGCGTTTGGCGAGGCGACGATCGCGGTGGATACGCACATCTTCCGCGTCGCCAACCGCACCGGCCTGGCACCGGGCAAGACCGTTCGCGCGGTCGAGGACAAACTCGAAAAAGTCGTGCCGGATGAATTCAGGCAGGACGCGCATCACTGGCTGATCCTGCACGGCCGCTACGTGTGCAAGGCGCGCAGGCCGGATTGCCCGCAATGCATTATCCGCGATCTGTGCGAGTACCGGCACAAGACGGATTGAAATCCTGGCTAACTACCGCCCGATTCGCCATGCTTGTATTCGAGCGATAGCCAAAGCTCGCGCTCGGACGACCCAAATCCGTTGCTGTGATAATCGGCATAGTCCAGTTCGATACCCAGACCTTTGCGCAGAGCATAGGTCAGGCCCGTATCCACCTCCGATCCATAACGTTGCGTGCCGCGTTGGGCAAAGAAATTGTGTGCGGTGACTGTCCAACTCATCTGCTCCGTAAGCTTGCCGAATCCACGCGCGTAGCGATCGTCCAGCCCGTTGGCCGGTACGTTCTTGAACTGGCTCGTCCAGCCGTTGAATCCATGATTGGAACCGTAGGGTGAGGAAAACGCGTAACGCCCATTGCCGCCCAATAGTTCGTCGCCAAGCAGCAGGCTGGTCCAGGAGAACCCGTAACTGAGTTCAAGCAGGTGGTAATCGGCCGTATAACGTTCCGGATTGTTGTCCCAGCTGTTCTGTTGCGCAGCCTCGGCCGTCCAGCTCAGCGTGGTGGAATCGAATGCATGGTCACCTGCCCAGCGCAGTCCAGCCGTACGCCAGGAATCCTTAGGCTGCGTATAGTTGTCGATGAGATAGTCGTAACCGGTGAGTTTGCCCAGCGGCAATTCCTGGTCGACATGGATCAGACTGCCATTGAGCGACCACTGGCTCTGGGTCGGATCAGGATAGTCGTGACCGACCGAACGATCGGCTTCGTCGAGGTAGAGATATTTGATGGTCGTCCCGCTGTCGAGCTGCCACGTGCCGGCGAAGGCATCAAACGACTGCGGGTTCTGACGCCACAACCCGGATGTGAAGAAGCGCTGATTGTCGAGGTTGATATATTGCCGGCCGAGACGCGCTTGCGCTGTTCCATTGTCATAGCCGAGCCAGGCGCTGCTGATCTCGCTCGACGGCGGATCGCCTTCCGCCGGCAGGCCCGTCTTGCCGTTCGCGCCACTGTTGTAGTCGTCACCAAAAAGACCGACAACACGCGTGCCTTCGGCGTAGGCGCTCCAGTCCGGTGCAAATTTCCACAAATAGCCCAGCGTAACGCGAAGTGTATTGGCGTTGGCCGGCGCCGCGTAGCCCGCCTCGTCGATATGCGCGTACCGATAGCGCAAGTCTACGACCCAGCCGTCCGACAGATCCTCGCAATGCACTGAACCAGGATGAGCAAAAAGCCATAGTGCAGCGGCGATGGGGATTGAACAACGGGGCGATGCTCTCGTCATACCATGCGCTCGACAGATTCGGTCGTGGGCAGGCTACACATTCCCGCGAATACCGTCCAACGGCCGATTTGCATTCATAGTATGGCGACTGCATTGAATACAGGCCGTAGTGCGCCGGATGATCGCACTCACAAAAAAAGGCCGGAGAGCTTGCACCCTCCGGCCGTTGAAGATTGCGTTGCGTGCGTCATTTTCGCCGACGCGGCAGCTCTTAGAACTTGAAGCGGAATCCGATCATCGGGTCGATCGACGAGGTGAACAGGTAGCCTGAGGACAGTCCGTCGGACACTTTGGAGTACGCGAAACCGGCATAGGTGTCGAAGCGTTTTGTCCAGCGGTAGTCGGTCATGAGCGAGTAGACATTTTCGGTGCCGCTGCACGAACCCGCGCTGTTGTCGCTGCAGCCGTTGCCCTTGTAGCTGTTCTGGTCATAGTGATACCAGGCGCCGGTCAGATCCCAATCGGGCGTGAACGAATAGCGCGCACCAACCCAGGAAACCTGCAGCACCTTGGGAATGGCGTAAGCATCGTTGTTGATCACACTGACGTAGTAGCCACCGAGGCCCGCGAATGGATTCGTGATATCCAGTGACGGATTCTCGTACTTGATGTGTTCGTAGCCGCCGAAGAACTTGGCCTGGTCCATCGTATAGCTGGCATCGAGGGTGTACGAGGTATTGTCCGAAATCGTTGCAGCCAGGGAATCGACCGGATAGGTGGTGATCTGCGACGCGCTCAGCGAGGCCAGGCCGATTGCGTCCTTCTTGTGCCCGTAGACGCCATCGACGGAGAAGCCCTGATAGTCGAAACCCAAGTCGCCCTGCCAAGCCTCGCCCGGACTGCTGTCGGTCTTGCCGAACTGGTACAGCAGACCGGCATGGAACATGTCGTACTTGTAGGTGTACTTCACGGAATCGTCGAGGCGCGTATCTTCCGTGTCGCCCATACCGGCGGTTGCGCCCGAGTATCCGATAATCGAAAACGCATACGATCCACCCATCGGATCGTACTTGTTGATGTTGTCGAGCAGCAGGCTATTGTTGCGGCCGATGGTCAGTGTGCCGTAGTCATTGGACTGCAACCCCAGGTACGCCTCTCCATTGAAGAACTGCCCGCAACGGCTGCCGTCGGCGCCCGAGGTTTGTGCGCTCTGCGCAACGCCGTTGTTGTGGACCAGCGAGGCGCAGGCATCGGCCAGTCGGCCCGACTGCGGTTCGAAGCCCATTTCGGCATTGAAGATCGCGTTGACTCCGTCGACGAGTTGTTCCGTGCCCTTGATGCCGATTTTGGATTGGCTCAGGCCGTTCGGCGCAACGGAAGTGATCGACTTGTTGCTGTTTTTTGAAATCATGTATTCCAGGCCAGGATAGAAATCCTGGCTCAACGGTGTGCCATGATTCTGGTACGCCACGCCAACATCGACCACGCCGTACAGGGTGATACCATTCCAGGTCAGGCTGCTGTCATCGGCATGGGCTCCGCCGCTGGCGCAAAGAGTCGCGGCACCGACAACGATGGCCGCGGCAAGCAGAGAGCGCCGCGACGGCAGGCGCGTAGCCGACATTGCCGGCGCGTTACGGGATTCGGTCGAAGTCAGGTATTCAGAGCGGAATTTCATGATTTCCCCCTTCAGGGTCGGTGGCAGAGTCAGGCGCGCAGCAATCGGGTCGCCACGGCGCGAGCAGACGGCATGGTAGAATTGAAATATTGCAGTGGCGTTACAGCACCCCTTCGCGCCGACCGCAACATCCTATGTCGGTGAAGTCCCTGCATTTTTTGGCGTGTGACGGCAGAGACGCATCCGGAACTTTCCAAAGGATCGAGGGTCTTTGACCGCCAGCGTAGCCATCAGATCATCTGATTGCCGTCACCGAAGTTTCTTTCAAACCACCGACTCCGCGATCAAACTCGCCCTGCCGATCATCTGAGGTCCCTCGCATGCTGGGCATCATTCGCCTCGCGTTGAACCGCCCGTACACGTTCATCGTGCTGGCGATCCTGATTTTGATCATCGGCCCGCTGGCCATCCTGCGCACGCCAGTGGATATCTTTCCGAACATCAAGCTGCCGGTGATCAGTGTCGTGTGGACCTATATCGGCCTGCCCCCGGATGAGATGTCCGACCGCATCATCACCTACTTCGAGCGGCAGATGACGACGGCGGTAAATGACATCGAGCACATCGAGTCGCAGTCGCTGCCCGGCGTGGGCGTGATCAAGGTGTTTTTCCAGCCCGACGTCAACGTCAACGCGGCACTGGCGAGGTCACCGCGGTATCGCAAACCGTGCTCAAGCGCTTGCCGCCCGGGCATCACGCCGCCGCTGATGCTCAGCTACAACGCCTCCAGCGTGCCGGTACTGCAACTGGCACTGTCGAGCAAAACCCTCACCGACCAGCAACTGTTCGATCTGTCGAACAACTTCATCCGTCCGCAATTGGCGGAAGTGGAAGGCGCGGCCATTCCCTCGCCCTACGGCGGCAAGAATCGTCAGGTGGTGGTCGATCTCGACCCGGAAAAACTGCAATCCAACAACCTTTCGCCGCAGGACGTGACCAACGCGATTCTTGCCCAGAACCTGGTGCTGCCCTCGGGCACGGAAAAGATCGGCAAGTTTGAATACAACGTCAAATTGAACGGCAGTCCGACGGACCTGGAAGATCTGAACAATCTGCCGATCAAGGCCGTCGACGGAACCGCGATCTATCTGCGCGACGTTGCTCACGTCCGCGACGGCTATTCGCCGCAGCAGAATCTGGTGCTCGTCAACGGCCAGCCCTCGGTGCTGACCACCGTGATGAAGAACGGCGATGCCTCGACGCTCGATATCATCGCGCACGTCAAACGGCTGCTACCCAGGATCAAGGCCGGCGCGCCGCCAGGATTGACGCTCGATACCCTGCTCGACCAGTCGACCTTCGTCAAGGCCGCCGTATTCAGCGTGATCCGTGAAGGCGTGATCGCCGCGGCGCTGACGGCGCTGATGATCCTGCTGTTTCTCGGCAGCTGGCGCTCGACCCTGATCATCACCATATCGATTCCGCTGGCGATTCTGTCGTCGATTGCGGCGTTGTCCGCGATTGGCCAAACCATCAACGTGATGACGCTCGGCGGCCTGGCCCTGGCCATCGGTATACTTGTGGACGATGCCACCGTCACCATCGAGAACATCAACTGGCATCTCGAGCAGGGCAAGGATGTCGTCGCCGCGATCCTCGACGGCAGCAAGCAGATCGTGACGCCGGCGCTGGTTTCGCTGCTGTGCATCTGCATCGTGTTCGTGCCGATGTTCTTCCTTACCGGCGTCGCCCGCTATCTGTTCGTGCCGATGGCCGAAGCCGTGGTGTTTGCGCTGATCGCGTCGTTCGTGCTGTCGCGCACCCTGGTGCCGACACTGTCCAAATACCTGCTGCATCCGCATGTGGATCCGCATCCCGGCACCGCGCATCTGGAGGAAGACGCGATGCGCGAGGATCCCACCCAGCACATGTCGTCGGGCCTCGGCAGACTGGCCAGCTTTCAGCGAGGCTTCGAGCGCCGTTTCGAACGGGTGCGTGAAATCTATCGCGAACTGCTCACGCTCGCACTGACGCGCCGGCGCGCGTTTGCAATCGGCTTTCTCGCTGCGGTTGCGGCGTCGTTCCTGCTCACGCCGTGGCTGGGCGAGAATTTCTTTCCCAGCATCGACTCCGGCCAGATCAAGCTGCACATGCGTGCGCAAACCGGCATGCGCATCGAGGAAACGGCGCGTCTCGCCACGGAAGTCGAAAAAACCATCCGCCGCATGATTCCGGCAAATGAATTGAAGAGCGTGGTCGACAACATCGGCCTGCCGGTCAGTGGCATCAACATCACCTACAGCAACTCCGCGCCGATCGGGCCGGCCGATGCCGATATCCTGATTTCGCTGAACGAGGATCATCACCCCAGCGCCGGATATGTGGCGCAGTTGCGCGAGGCGCTGCCGCGTGAATTCCCCAGCGCCTCGTTCGCCTTCCTGCCGGCGGACATCGTCAGCCAGATCCTCAACTTCGGCCTGCCGGCACCGATCGACATCCAGGTGATCGGCTTCAAACGCGATGAGAATCGTGCCTACGCCGAGCGCATCCTGAAGCGCATCAAGCGCATTGCCGGCATAACCGATCTGCGCATTCAGCAGGCGTTCGACCAGCCGGAACTTCACGTCGACGTCGACCGCACCCGTGCGGAGGAACTCGGCCTTACCGAACGCGACGTTGCCACCAGCATGCTGGTGGCGCTGTCCGGCAGCGCACAGACTGCGCCGACGTTCTGGGTCAACCCGAAGAATCACGTCTCGTATCCGATTGTGGTGCAGACTCCGCAATACAAGCTCGACTCGCTCAGCCAACTCGAAAACATCTCGGTGACCGGCAGCGCGAACACGCAACAGCAACTGCTGGGCGGACTGGCCAGCATCAGCCGTGGCCAGGGTGAAGGCGTGGTCTCGCACTATGACGTGCAGCCGACCATCGACATCTTCGGCGCCGTGCAGGGCCGCGATCTCGGCGCAGTCGCGAACGATATCCAGGCCGTGCTGGACGAAACTGCGAACGACGTGCCGAAGGGCTCGACCGTTGCGCTGCGCGGTCAGGTGCAGACCATGCGCGAGTCCTATTTCAGCCTGCTGTCCGGTCTGGCCGGTGCCGTCGTGCTGATCTATCTGCTGATCGTGGTCAATTTCCAGTCGTGGCTGGATCCGTTCGTGATCATCACGGCGCTGCCGGCAGCGCTCGCCGGCATCGTCTGGATGCTGTTCCTCACCGGCACGACGCTGTCGGTGCCGGCGCTGACCGGTGCGATCATGTGCATGGGTGTCGCCACCGCCAACAGTATTCTCGTCGTCAGTTTCGCGCGCGAGCGCCTCGCTCAAGGCGCCGATGCCATCACCGCTGCGATGGACTCCGGCTTCATCCGTTTCCGTCCGGTACTGATGACGGCCTTGGCCATGATCATCGGCATGGCGCCGATGGCGCTGGGTCTCGGCGAAGGCGGCGAACAGAATGCGCCGCTTGGACGCGCCGTGATCGGCGGCCTGATCTTCGCCACGTGCGCCACCCTGTTCTTCGTGCCGGTGATTTTCGGCATCGTGCATACGCGCAAGTCCGCTGTGCAGACCGCACCCGATTCCCCCGCACTGCCGGATCCTGCAGCAGCCATTTGATGGAGACCCGTATGCCCGATGAGATGAATCCCGTGCCGGTCAAGCGCGTGTCGCCGCAACGCTTGCGCTGGACTAGCATCGGCGTGCTGCTGATTGCCGTTGCCTTCGCCATCTTCGGCATCGTCGCACGCCTGCACGACGACAAAGTGCTTATGCACAAGACCGATGTCGACGCCATCCCCACCGTCGACATCATCATCCCCGGACAGGGCGAGACCCGGCAGGAACTGGTGTTGCCCGGCAATGTTCAAGCCTGGATCGATGCGCCGATCTACGCCCGCGTTTCCGGCTATCTGAAGATGTGGTACGTCGATATCGGTGCACCCGTCAAGGCAGGGCAACTGCTTGCCGTGATCGAAACGCCTGAACTCGACCAGCAATTGCTGCAGGCGCGCGCCGACCTCGCCATCGCGCAGGCGAACGAAAAGCTGGCTGCGATAACGGCCAAGCGCTGGCACGACATGCTCGCCTCCAATGCGGTTTCCAAGCAGGAAGCCGATGAAAAGAACGGCGACTACGAAGCCAAGTCCGCGACCACGGCAGCCGGGCGTGCGAACGTGGAACGCCTACAGGCACTCGAATCGTTCAAACGCATCGTCGCGCCGTTCGACGGCATCGTCACCGCACGCAGAACCGACATCGGCGCACTGATCAACGCCGGTAGTGGCAGCGGCCCCGAGCTGTTTCGCGTCGCCGATATCAGCAAGTTGCGCATTTATGTACGGGTTCCGCAAACCTACGCCGGCGAAATCACCCCCGACATGACCGCACAGCTGCGATTCCCGGAAAAACCCGGACAGTCCTACGCCGCCAAGGTGGTGGCCACTGCCGACTCGATCAACGAAACCTCGCGTACCCTGCTCGTACAGCTCGAAGCCGACAACGCCAGGAACACGCTGACCGCAGGCTCGTACGTCGATGTGCATTTCGATCTGGCCGCGCCGAAAGGTGTTGTGCAGCTACCAATCAGTGCCCTGCTGTTCCGCGAGCACGGAATGAAGGTTGCCACGCTGGGCGCCGACAATCGCGTGGTGATGAAAGAAATCCAGATCGGACGCGACTTTGGCACCCGTGTCGAGGTTGTGGCAGGACTGACCGCAGCCGATCACGTGATCGACAGTCCGCCCGACTGGCTGGGCCAGGGCGACAGTGTGCGCGTTGCGCATGCGGTTCCGGCAAAACCAGCGTCGGCCGGAAAAGTCGCTATCGTGAATCCGACCAAGCCATGATCCGGCGCAACCTATTTTTCGCCATCGCGCTGGGCGCACTTGCCGGCTGTTCGCTCGCCCCGCCATACCAGCGTCCGACGGTCGCGGTCGCTGATGCCTATCAAGAAGCCGGACCATGGCAAACGGCCGTGCCTGGCGATGCCGTCGAACGCGGTGACTGGTGGCACGATTATGCCGACGCCACGCTCGATCGGCTGGAAGAGCAGGTCGATACGGCAAATCCGGATCTTGCCGCCGCCGCGGACCGCTACGCCCAGGCACAAGCCTATATTGCCGAAGCGCGCTCCGGGCTTTTTCCACAATTGGGTGCCGGGGCTCTGGCCACGCGCAACCGGCAGTCCGACAATCGGCCGCTGCGTTCGTCGACCCAGCCGGACGAGTACAAGGACAACCTGGCCGGCGCGCAACTGGATTACGAACTCGACCTGTGGGGCCGCGTGCGCAATCTCGTCGCCGCCAATCAGGCCAAGGCACAAGCCAGCGCGGCGGATCTCGCCTCGGTGCGCCTGAGCCTGCACGCGGAACTTGCCGACGATTACATCACCCTGCGCGGCCTCGATGCGCAGGCCAAACTGCTCGCCGACACGGTCAATGCCTATGCCGAAGCGCTGACCCTGACCGGGAACCGCTTCCGCGGCGGCATCGCCGCTGAGAGCGACGTCACTCATGCGCAAACCCAGTTTGACACGGCGCGCGCGCAGGCGACGGACGTGTCGGCGCGACGCGCGCTCTACGAACACGCCATCGCCAGCCTGACCGGTACGTCGGCATCGCAATTCACGCTCGCACCGGCGATCGTGGATTTGCCGCTGCCCAATATTCCCGTCGGTGTTCCCTCGACCTTGCTCGAACGCCGCCCCGACGTCGCTTCGGCCGAACGCGCCGCCGCCGCCGCGAATGCCGAAATCGGTATCGCACGCGCCGCATTTTTTCCAACCATCACGCTGACAGCGACCGGCGGCTACGAAAATACGGGTGGTGCCGGCTGGCTGACCGCACCGAACAGCTTCTGGTCGATCGGCCCGCATGCACTGCTGTCACTATTCGACGCCGGCCTGCGCGAGGCCGAGGTAGCGCGTGCCCGAGCCGTGTTCGACGAAGCGAGCAACCACTATCGTGCGACCGTGCTCACCGCGTTCCAGCAGGTCGAGGACAACCTTGCGTTGTTGCATCTGCTAGGCGACGAAGCCGTCGATGAGGATGCCGCCGCGAAAGCCGCCACACGCACCCTCGATCTGGCGCTCGACCGCTATCGCAACGGCGCCGTGAATTATCTCGAGGTGGTCGAGGCGCAAACCGAGGCGTTGCAAGCGCAGCGTACGGCCCTCGACCTGCGTGAGCGCCGCCTCCAAGCGAGCGTCGGCCTGATCCGCGCGCTCGGCGGCGGCTGGAGCGTTCCCAAGGATGCCGTGGCAAGCGTTCTACCCACCGCCAAACCGCAGCCACGCTGATACCTGGCTCAGCCCGACCCGCTCCACGCAGCGCACGTTACGTGGCTGCGCACCCGGACGCTCATATCCCCATGGGTCGTCGTCCAGGCGGCACGATCCCTTCATCCCCGCTTAACGCGCCTGCGTATGAAATATTTTACCCATGGCACGGGTCATCTTGCCGTGTCCGCTGTTGCGCAATGCAACATACGATTCGCTTGTATGCGCAGACGGCGACGCCTAACCTGCGGTTCGCGGAAGAACCGCTTGCACTGAAAGCATCGAAACGCAGGAGATCTCGACTTCGATGCTCGATCCTGCCGCAGTTAGCGGCAAACCACCGGGAATCATCCCGATCATCAACCACGGAGTAAATGCGCATGTCGAACAAAATCGTCAAACCGCTGAGTATTGCCATCGGCGCGGCTTTCGTCGGCACGATTTCGCTGAGTCAGATGGTTCACGCCAACACTGCGTTCCAGGTCACGCCGCTGCTTTCGGGCTACGCTCTGGCAGACACTGCCGAAGGCAAGTGCGGCGAAGGCAAGTGCGGCGTTTCCAAAATGGCCAAGCCCGGCGAAACCAAGGTCTCCAAGGCCGAGGCGCTGGCGCACGGCTTCAGCGAGAGCCAGTTCAAGACCTGGGACAAGAACGGCGACGGCTATCTCGACGCCAGCGAACTGGCCGCCATGCATGCGGCGATGGACAAGAAGGGCAAGGAAGGTTCCTGTTCTGCCGACAAGAAGGGCAAGGAAGGTTCCTGCAGCGGTTGAGATGAATTCGCGTCCACGCCAACCCGTTTCGGGCGCGGGACTCGGCCTGCGGCGGGCCCTGTTGGGTCCGCTGCAGGAATCTCCGCGCACGCCCATCGATTTCTTCGAGGTTGCGCCGGAAAACTGGATCAACGTCGGCGGCAAACTCGGCAAGACCTTTCGCGCATTCACCGAACGCTATCCCTTCGTTTGCCACGGCCTTTCGCTGTCGCTGGGCAGTCCGGCACCGCTGGACGAAACCCTGTTGCACAAAGTTCGCCGTCTGCTCGACGAGCATGCCATCACCACCTATAGCGAGCACCTGTCCTACTGTTCCGACGACGGCCATCTCTACGATCTGCTGCCGATACCGTTCACCGAAGAAGCCGTGACTTGGGTGTCCGCCCGGATTCGCAGGGCGCAGGATATTCTGGGCCGGCGTATCGCCGTGGAAAACGTCTCGTATTACGCCGCTCCCGGCCAGGAAATGAGCGAAATCGAATTCGTGAGGACGGTGCTGGAAAATGCCGACTGCGACCTGCTGCTGGATGTCAACAACGTCTATGTCAACAGCGTCAATCACCGCTACGACGCGATCGAATTCATCAATGCGATGCCGCGCGAGCGTGTCGCCTATATCCACATCGCCGGGCATTACAACGAAGCCGCGGATCTGATCGTCGACAGCCATGCGGCGGCGATCATCGATCCGGTCTGGGATTTGCTCGATCACGCCTACGCGCATTGCGGAGTGAAGCCAACCCTGCTCGAACGCGATTTCAACATTCCACCGCTGGCCGACCTCGTCGCCGAGCTCGACCATATCCGTGACATCCAGCGTGTGTACGACGCGGACGAAAATCGACATGCCCGTTCCGCCTGATCTGGCCACCGCGACACGCGGCCGCACCCATGCGCTGCAATACCACTTCACCGCGCATCTGCGCGATCCCGAGCATCGGGCCGCCCCACTCGGCATCGAAGATCGGCGCATGGGCATCTACCGCGATCTCGTATACGCCAATGTGGAAAGTTTTATTTCATCCAATTTTCCAGTAATACGCGCTTTATACAACGATACAGATTGGCGCACGCTGGTCCGCGATTTTTTCCGCGAGCACCAGTGCCATACGCCGCTGTTCCCGGAATTCGCGCGCGAATTCCTGCGCTATCTGGAGTTCCGTCAGACCGCCGGCCGCGACGACCCGCCATTCCTGCTGGAACTGGCCCATTACGAATGGGCGGAACTGGCCTTGTCGCTGGACGAACACGATATCCGCACGATCACGCACGATCCCGCCGGCGATCCGTTGCATGGAGTGCCGGTCATGTCGCCGCTGGCCTGCGTGCTTGGCTACCGTTTCCCCGTACACCACATACGTCCCGACTATCGCCCCACCACGATGCCGGCCGATCCGAGTCTATTGCTGCTGGTGCGTGGCCGCGACGACGCTGTGCATTTTCACGAAATCGATGCGCTCAGCGCCATGCTGATCGAACGTCTGCAAGAAAATGTGCAGCGCACGGGTCTTGAATGCCTTGACGTGCTGCTGAACGAACGTCCCGCACACGACGCAGCGCAACTGCGCGAGGCGGGCATCGGTGTACTGCACGAACTGAAGGCGCAGGAAGCCATACTCGGCACGCGCATCAATTGAACGGTATCGTCAAACACTGTATCAGGGGGAAATTATGAGCAAGGCCGTCGCTGGCGCCATCGGCACATGGGAATCGCTAACCGCACGCCTGCGCGGCATCGGCCAGTTGCTGCCACCGCTGATCCTGCGCCTGATCATGGCCTGGGAATTCTGGGAATCGGGTGTGGAAAAGTATACCGGCGACAACTGGTTCACCGATATCCAGAACAGATTCCCGTTCCCCTTCAGCAGGATTCCGGCCGACATAAGTTGGGCGATGGCGACATACTTCGAACTCGGCGGAGCTATCCTGCTGGTATTCGGACTGTTCACCCGCTTCGCCGCATACAGCTTGCTGGTACTGACCGTCGTCGCCACGGCGGCGGTGCATTGGCCAAACATGATCACCATGTGGAGCGATCTGGCAAAAGGTTACGCAATCACGGACATGGGTTACGGCAATTTCAAACTGCCGCTGCTGTTCGTCGTCATGCTGCTGCCGATCATCTTCCAGGGTCCGGGCAAGATCAGTTTCGACTACGTACTGGCACGCATGCTGAAAGCCGACCCGATGCCCGAACCCTTGGCCGATTCCTACGCCTGGAGTCTGGCCCTGCTCGCCCTCGGCATTCCGTTCGTGATGCTGATTCCGACGTTCGGCCTGGCGCTGCTGATCGGGGCGCTGGCGCTGTTCCTGTTCGGACGTTACGCGCGGGCGTAGACAAGGCGCATTGTGATCGCGGCACCCGCCGCGTATCCTGCAAGGATGCCTGAGACACCAGCAAAATACGCCGAACGCTTCCGCGGTTTTCTTCCCGTCGTCGTCGATGTCGAGACTGGCGGCTTCGATAGCGAACGCGACGCCCTGCTCGAAATCGCAGCCGTCGTCGTACGCATGGACGAGCATGGCATCGTGCATCCAGACCCGGTTGTGTCCACGCATGTGATGCCGTTTCCGGGCTCGAACATCGATCCGCGCGCGCTGGAAATCACCGGCATTGATCCCACCCATCCATTCCGCGGCGCGGTCGACGAACGTGAAGCGCTCGATCGCATCTTCAAGCCAATCCGCAAAGCGCTGAAGGAATTCGATTGCCAGCGCGCGGTCCTGGTCGGCCACAATGCTGCGTTCGACCTTGGTTTCGTCAACGCTGCGATCCGGCGCGTCGGCTACAAGCGCAGTCCGTTCCATCTGTTCAGTTGCTTCGATACCGCCACTCTCGGCGGCCTCGCTTACGGCCAGACCGTGCTCAGCAAGGCGGTACAGGCGGCCGGCATCGCCTGGAATGCTGATGAAGCGCATTCGGCCGTCTACGACGCCGAACGCACCGCGCTACTGTTCTGCAACATCGTCAACCGCTGGAAGACAATGCAGGATTGCTGGCGGGATAGCCATCGCGATCATGTGTGATCGCGAAAATCAAAATGCCGCCATCTCGGCCGCACACTCAAACAAACGCTTGAGTTCGCCCTCAATCCACCCCATTATTTTCCAATGCCGATCTACGAATACGCCGCGACCTCCAAAGGCTGTCCTCACTGCGAGGCGCATTTCGATGTGCTGCAGAAGTTGAGCGATGCCGCGTTGGCGCACTGTCCGCAATGCGGCGCCGCAATCGCGCGCGTGATTTCCGCGCCATCGGTGGCCAGCGGTCAGGCGCATGTGCTGAAGGAAGACCATGTCGCCAAACACGGCTTTACCCAGTACCGCCGCGCGGGCAAGGGCGTCTACGAAAAAACCGCCGGCAAGGGACCGAAATTCATCAGCGGCGATTGAGCCAGAAACGGGTACCCGCAATGATCGGCGTTAACGGAATTTAGACGTTTAGCCGCCCGAATTGCCTTCGGCCATGAGGATGGGATAGGCTGCGCTCATGCATCCATCGGTTTTCCATCGCGGCACAAACAACTCGACATCCCGTCGATCTTCACCCGCGCGTCTGCTTGCCTTGACCCGATGTTGGTGAACGCTGCGCAATCGCGTCCGCTCCCCCAATCCGAATCCATCGAGGTGCATCATGATCTACCAGAACATTCTGGAAACCATCGGCCGTACGCCGATCGTGCGCATCAACAAGCTCGCGCCGAAAGGTGTGGATATGTACGTCAAGGTCGAAGCCTTCAATCCGATGTCGTCGGTGAAGGACCGTCTTGCCATCGGCATCATTCTTGACGCCGAGGCCAAAGGCACGCTCAAGCCAGGGCAGACCGTGGTCGAGGCAACCTCCGGCAATACCGGCATCGCACTCGCCATGGTGTGCGCGGTCAAAGGCTATCCCTTCGTCGCCTTCATGGCGGAAACATTTTCCGTTGAACGGCGCAAGCTGATGCGCGCGCTCGGCGCGAAGGTGATTTTGACGCCGGCTGCAGAACGAGGCACCGGCATGATCAAGCGCGCCGAGGAGTACGCGCAGAAACACGGCGCATTTCTTGCGCGCCAATTCGAAAACGAGGCCAACCCGGCCTACCATCGCAACACGACGGGTCCGGAAATTCTGCAGGACTTCGCCGGCAAGCGGCTGAACTGGTTCGTGACTGGCTGGGGTACCGGCGGCACGCTGACCGGTGCCGGCGAGATGCTCAAACTGGCACGGCCCGATATCAAGATTATCGCCAGCGAGCCGGAAGGTGCCGCCATGCTTTCCGGCAAGGAATGGCAACCGCACAAGATCCAGGGCTGGACTCCGGACCTCATTCCCGGTGTACTCAATCGCAAGATTGCCGACCAGATCATCCCGGTCAATGACGTGCTTGCGCGTGACACGGCACGCGAACTGGCGAAACAGGAAGGTATCTTCTGCGGCATTTCGTCCGGCGGCACGTTTGCCGCCGCGCTGGAAGTGGCCAAGCAGGCAAAATCCGGCGACGTGATCCTGGCGATGCTGCCGGATACCGGCGAGCGCTATTTATCCACCTTCCTGTTCGAGGGCATTAACGAAGGCTCGGACGAATAAATATCTGAAGACGCGACTCTGCGCTTATGCGCGGCGTCGCGCACGGCGCGCGCGGACGATTCCGTAAATGCTCACCGCTAGCCACGCCAGTTCCATCAGGAACGCCGACAGGTTGAATGCGTACAGCAGCGACACCAGCACCAGCACGGCGCCGGCCGCGTTCAACAACTGATGCGTCAGTGCATCGCCACGCAGCCTGCCGGCTTGCAGCAAAAAATAGGCGAACAGGATCAGCGTGACGCCGATCAATCCGGCCCAGTCGTACCATTGCAGACTCACTGTCATGAGTGGGTAGTCGCACGCTGACGCAGGACTTCAAACAAGGCCACGCCGGTGGCAACCGATACATTCAGACTTTCCACCGCGCCACGCATCGGGATGTGCGCGAGGAAATCGCAGGATTCGCGCGTCAGTCGACGCATGCCCTCGCCTTCGCTGCCCATGACAATGGCGATCGGGCCCTTGAGGTCGACCGCATAGAAATTCTGCGTGGCGTCGTCAGCAAGACCCACCAGCCACACGCCCTGTTCCTTCAACGCCTTGAGCGTACGCGCCAGATTGGTCACGGCCACAAACGGAATGTGGTCCGCGGCGCCGGCCGACGCTGTGCGCACGGTCGGTGTGATACCGACGGCCTTGTCCTTCGGCGCGATCACCGCAGTCACGCCGGCACCCTCGGCGCTGCGCAGGCAGGCGCCCAGATTGTGTGGATCGGTGACGCCATCGAGTACCAGCAACAAGGCGTCCTTTCCAGCTTTTTCGATCAACGCCGACAGCTCGCTCTCGCTGCGCGGCGGCGGCGCGTTGTAGCGGGCGACGGCGCCCTGATGGCGTGCCCCACCGGTCATGCGATCCAGCGCCTCGCGCGGCCGCGAATGCGGCTTTACGCCAAGCTCGCGCGCACGTTCGGACAACTCCTTCAGCCGCGCATTGTGGCTGTCGGATTCGATGTACAACTCGAGAATATTCTTCGGATCGTGCGTCAGCGCCGCATCGACCGAGTGGATGCCGAACAACAATTCGCCAGCTCATTTGCGTTTCTTCCTGGAGCCTGCCTGGGCGGCTTTCGTCAGCGCGGGTTTGATCACAGCAGGTTTGGCCACGGCGGGTTTGACCGCAGCAGCTTTCGTCGGCACCGCATCGTTTTGCACCAGCCTGAAATCGATCTTGCGATCTTCCAGACTCGCGCGCAACACCTGCACGCGCACCGTGTCGCCAAGGCGGAATTTCAGCCCGCGGCGCTCGCCGCTCAGCAGGCGCCGGATCGGGTCGAAATGATAATAATCGTTAGGCAACTGGGTGATATGCACCAGGCCACTCACCTGCGATTCCGTCAACTCGACGAATAATCCGAACGACGTCACGCCTGAGACAATACCGTCGAACTCGCTGCCGACGTGCTTCTCCATCCAAGCGCATTTATAGCGTTCGTCGACATCGCGTTCGGCTTCGTCGGCACGGCGTTCATTCTGCGAACAATGCGTCGCCAAGGCTGCCATGGCGCTCGCGCTGTAGGTGTAGTCGGAAAGTTTGCCGCCACCGAGCGCATAACGAATGGCGCGATGCACAAGCAAATCCGGATAGCGCCGGATCGGCGAGGTGAAATGCGCATAGGCATCCAGGGCCAATCCGAAATGCCCGGAGTTTTCCGGGCTGTATACCGCCAGCGATTGCGAGCGCAGCAGCACCGACTGGATCAAGCCGGCGTCGGCGCGGTCGCGGATCTTCTTCAACAAGGCCGAGAAATCCGCCGGCTTCACTTGCGCATGCGGCGGCATGCGCAGTGCAAACTCGCGCAGGAATTCGAGCAGATCCTCGTATTTGGATTCCGGCGGCGGCGCGTGCACGCGATACAACGCCGGAATCTTGTGCTTGTCGAGAAACTTCGCGGCTTCCACATTCGCCGCGATCATGCATTCTTCGATCAACTTGTGCGCGTCGTTGCGTGGCTCGGCGCCGAGCTGCACGATCTCGCCGGACGGCGCCAGGCGAAACTTCACTTCACGGCTGTCGAAATCGATCGCGCCGCGCCGCTGCCGCGCCTTGGCGAGAATCCGGTACAACTGATGCAAATGCTCAAGCTGCGGCAGCACATCGGCGAGTTCGGCGCGCGCGTCGGCATTTTTTTCGCCGAGCGCCTGCCATACCCGGGTGTAGGTCAAACGCGCATGCGAGCGCATCACGGCCGGATAGAATTTCGCGCGTGATACCTCGCCGTCGTGGCCGATCTGCATCTCGCAAACCATGCACAGGCGCTCGACTTTCGGATTGAGCGAGCAGATGCCGTTCGACAATGTCTCGGGCAACATCGGCACGACGAAACCGGGGAAATACACCGAAGTCGAACGCTTCTGCGCCTCGTCATCGATCGCACTGCCCGGACGCACGTAATGCGACACGTCGGCAATCGCCACGATCAGACGAAATCCGCTGGCGACGGGTTCCGCGAATACAGCGTCGTCGAAATCACGCGCGTCTTCGCCGTCGATCGTTACCAGGGGCAGCTTGCGCAGGTCGACGCGTCCGGCAATTTCGTCGCGTTTCACTTGCGGCTCGACCTGCGCGGCTTCACGCAAGGCCTGATCCGGCCACTCGTTCGGCAAGCCGTGGCTGGCAATCGCCATTTCCACGATCAGCGACGGTGTCAACCGCTCGCCGAGTACACTCACTACCTCGCCGATCGGCCCACGCTGCGCGGTAGGTGGCTGGGTGATTTCGGCGACCACGATCTGGCCGGAGCGCGCGCCGCGATCCTTGCCTGGCGGAATCAGAATATCCTGATGCAGGCGGCGGTCGTCCGGCGCGACCAACACAAGTCCGTTCTGCTCGACGATGCGTCCCACCAGACGCGATGCCCGGCGTTCCAGCACTTCCGCGATCGCGCCCTGCCTGCGCCCGCGCCGGTCGATGCCGACGACGTTGAGCAGTGCGCGGTCGCCGTGCATGACCTTGCGCATCTCGGCTGGGGAAATGTATACATCGTCGCCGGCGGCATCTGGACGCAGGAAACCGAAGCCCTCGGCATTGGCGATGATCGTGCCGGGAATCAGATCGAGTTTCTGGGCGACGCCATAGCCGCCACGGCGGTTCTGCAACAATTGTCCATCGCGCAGCATCGCCGCCAGGCGTTTGGTCAACGCTTCGAAATCGCGCGGATGTTCCAGGTTCAACTCCCGCGCCAGTGTTTCCGCATTCAACAACTGCGCGCGTTCGCTCAGAAATTGCAGGATCGCCTCGCGGCTCGGAATCGGGTGCTCGTAACGCTGGTTTTCACGCTCGGCATTCGGATCGGACCATCGCGACGATGCCTTGCGCGCCGCAGGTGACGGATTGACGGCTGCGGCCTTGGGACGACGCGCTGTTTTCTGTGCCGGCTTGACCGGCAATTCCGGCATCCAGCCCGGCCGCTTCGGCGGCGCTTTGCCGCCGGTTTTGGGTGTTTTATGCGTTCGCTTCACTCATGGGTTCCATCTAATAACTGCGCGCAGGGTGGCGGACATGCGCCGCCAATGCAAGCCAGGATTGACAACTCCCAATGCGCTGGGTATCGTTCGCGCCCCTGCGCCATGCGCAGCCTCGCACACCTGCCCGGGTGGCGGAATTGGTAGACGCACTAGCTTCAGGTGTTAGCGATGCAAGTCGTGGAGGTTCGAGTCCTCTCCCGGGCACCATCCTACCGTTTCACCCCGTCCCACAAATTCCCGAAACCCTTCACAAACCGCGCTAATAAGCGGTTTTTTGTGTCTAACGGTTCCAAGCCGTCCCATTGCATCCGGTCTACCGTAGGGATACGCTTAGGGAGACGCCGGGATATGCCCCTATCCCGTCCAGAAAAACAAGGCCCAGCGTCTCCCTACGAGGATGCACGATGCCGAGGAAAAGCACCCCACTGACCGCGACGAAAATCAGACAAGCCAAAGCACACGATTTTCCGCTCTGGGATGGTGATGGATTGCACCTGATTCTGACCGCATCCGGTTCGCGCATGTGGCGATTGAAATACTACCGCCCCGATGGCCGCGAGAACCGGCTGGCGCTGGGCAGTTTCCCGGAAGTCTCGCTTGCCGATGCCCGCCGCTCCCGCGACGACGCGCGCGTCAAACTTCGTAACGGTAGCGACCCGGCGGAGCAACGCAAGGCCGTCAAGGACGCCGCACGCCGCATTACGCAATCGACTTTCGAGGCTGCCGTCGAGCGCTGGATCGAAGTCAAACGCAAGGAATGGGCAGCAGAGACATTGCGCAAGGCGCAATACGTCTGTGCCACATACCTTGTGCCAATGTTGCAACACGAATCCATTGCCACGCTAGGCACTCCCAAGGCCGCCGCGACATTGGAACGCATCGGCGCATCTGCGCCAGCGCTTGCGGCGAAGGCGCGGCAGTATCTGGGCGGCATCGTGAATCAGGCCATCCGCGACGGTCTGCGCGAGGATGGCAAATTGCTATCGCTGCGCGGTACCGTGCCGAAGCACGAGAAGGGGCATATCCCCGCCGCGACCGATCCGCGCGAAGTTGCCGCCTTGGTGAAGGCAATCGACGACTATCCGGTTCCCGTCACACGCAACGCGCTTAAGCTCGCAATGTACACCGCCATGCGTCCCGGTATCGTCGCATCGGCGCGCTGGCAGGAACTTGATCTTAACGCGGCAGAATGGACCGTAGCCGCCGAACGCATGAAAACACGTCACGCGCATATCGTGCCGCTGCCAAGGCAAGCTCTGACTCTGTTGTGCGAAATGCTCGCCTATTCCAACGGCGGCGAGTATGTGTTTCCGCCGCTGGCACGCCAGCGCACACCGCACCTGCACCGTGACGCGCTAAGTAGCGCGCTGCGCCGCATGGGCTTTCAAGGCCGTCACGCCACGCATGGATTCCGCGGCATGTTGCGCACCGTCGCGCGCGAACGTCTGGGCGCGGATATCGACGTGCTTGAAGCGCAGTTAGCGCACGCCAAGAAAGGCGACGTGCAAAAAGCCTATGACCGCACGACCTTCGGCGATGATCGTCGCCGTGTCATGCAGGCATGGGCTGATTATCTGGACGGGCTGAAAACGGGCGCAAACGTGGTGCCGATCCGCAAGCGCAGTGCATAACCGATCATCGCCGCGGTTAGGCTGGCCAGCCGAATGCGCGGACACTTTCACCGCGTCGCCGCGGCGATCCTTTGAAGGGCGCAGGAAGGTGGCCACATGACAACCAAAACAAAGCCGATACGGAAACCGCAACCGTTTGGCGTTGCGCGCATCTGCCTAGATGATAGCCGCAGAAATAAAGTTGCTGCATTGCTTGAATGCGACGGCGACAAACTGGATGCAGCGCTCGCAGCAATTGACGATGTGTTGACCTTAGGCTCACATATGATTGCAACGCGCGAAACCGAACCGCTGCCAGCGCACCTGCTAGCGGAATTGGAACCCACCTTGAAAGATGCGGAAGCACTTGCCGATCGCTTGAACCGATTGCAGGGCATCACGCGCGCACGCATTGGTGGAACCGGCGAACTATGGATCGCGCTAACCGATTGGGCATGCGTCGCCAGCACCGAAGTTGACCGGCTGAATAAGATGCGAGTTCATTACCTCGATATTGCTCAAACAGAAGTATCCCCGCATGGCAGTGACGGCGGCGCGCGCAGGCAACGCATGCGCGGCGCGAGGAATACGGTGGACGCTGCGCTACAACACGTCTACCAGACGGCTGCGAAAACCCCTACCGGCAAAGGTGAAAAGCAGTTCTTGGCCATTGTTGCGCCGCGCCGACGTGGGAGGTAAATCTGCCACGAACGCGGGTACCGAACACCCGTGTATCGGCAAAACCAACGCTATGTGAAAAATCGAGCATTGCCTATCCCAAGGCCGCCCGCGCAATCCGGCGCGAGCGCACAAGGATTATGCGATGCACAACAAGACCGTCACCCCGGCGCAGATTGTCGCCGTTATCCTGCTACGACTGCCGCAGGTTCAAGCCCGCACCGGGCTATCCCGTTCCGAAATATACCGCCGCATAGCCTCAGGGACGTTTCCCGCGCCGATCAAGATCGGCGAGCGTGCCAGCGCGTGGCACTCGACAGAAATAGATAGCTGGATCGCCCAACGCATCGCTGAGCGCGATGCCAAGGCGGTGGCGTAATGAACACCACCGCCCAGATCAAGTTGCCCCCATACGCGCGCGAAGTCATCGCGGTACTTGCCGCAGGCAAGGTTCCCAACGTGTACGTGTTTGCTGGGCCCGATGCGTGGGAACGAGCGCAGCGGCATAGAGCGGCTCGCGGTGCTGGTAGTGCCATTGTCGTTCCGGATGAGCCAGAGTTGTTTGACTGGAGTTTTCTTCACGGTCACGCGGTCATCTTGAACCCCACGTCCATTACGCCGGCCAACCGTGCACCGTACGTCGCCCTCGCCGCTGAAATGATTCGTGCCGGTATTCGCTTCGTAGCCGCATCCGATGGCTGCGAAACTTTTGCGATGCGGGCGCTGGAGCGTGCGGCATGAGTCAGCATGTTTTGTACGAATTGCCAGTGTCGCGCAACATGCAGGAATTGGCGACACGTAGCGAACCCGAGCCGCTACGTCGCCCCCTGTCGCCTGCTGAAGCCTATCCGCTGGGAGCACTCGGCGACGTGCTCGGCAACGCCGCTGCACGCATTCATGCCGTGGTGCAGGCTCCCGCTGGGTTATGCGGGCAATCCGTTCTGGCCGCCGCCAGTCTCGCGGTTCAAGCGCATGCGGATGTTGTCATCGATGGGAGGCGCGAACCTCTGAGCTTGTGGCACGTCACCATCGGCGACTCGGGTGAGCGCAAGTCCGCCGCTGACGGTTGGGCGCTGCGTGCGCTTCGTGATATTGAACGTGAGCAAGTCGAGCAATACCGCTGCGCCAAAGCACTACACAAAGTCGAACTCGCTGCGTATGAGGCCGCGTCCCGCAACGCATCCAAATCTAAGGATGCTTCTGTTATTCGCGATGCACTGTATGGGCTGGGCGCACCACCGGACGCGCCGCTAGAACCGTACCGCCTTATCACTGAGCCAACACTGGAAGGACTGCACAAGCTATACATAGCAGGACAGCCGAGCATCGGATTGTTCTCCGACGACGCGGGTGAGTTTCTTGGCGGTCACGCGATGAGCCGGGACAACCGTACCAAGTCCGCTGCTGGCTTGTCGAAATTGTGGGATTCCGGCGAGTTTTCCCGCGTCCGTAGTGGCGACGGTGCAGCTAAATTCTACGGACGACGACTGGCGCTGCATCTGATGGTGCAACCCGTACTTGCCGAGAGTCTGCTATCGGATGATCTATTCACTCGGCAAGGTTTCCTCGCGCGCTGTCTGTTGGCTTGGCCTACGTCCACCATCGGCGTCCGCGTCTATGCCGAAGCGGACTTGAGTACCGATGCCGATATGGCGCGGTACTGGACACGCATGAACGATTTGCTGCGCCGCGATCCGAGCCTGCGCCACGGCACCCGCAACGAACTAGAACCTCGCTGCTTGAGTCTCGCACCTAATGCGAAAGCGCTGTGGATCGAAGTCCAGAATGCCATCGAAGCCGATATGGGCTTGCGTGGCGACTTCGCCAGCGTCTGCGCATGGGCAAGCAAAGGCGGTGCGCAAGTATTGCGGATTGCCGGCGTGCTGACACTGGTGAACGATGCCGATGCCGGCGTGATTCATCTGGACATGATCGAGCAGGCTGCACGGCTGACTCTGTGGCACCTTCACGAAGCGGCCCGGATCGTTGGTACCGCAGCGGTGCCGGTCGAAGTCAAACATGCTGAAGCCCTGCTGGTTTGGTGTAAAGAGCACCGGATTGAACGGCTGCACTCAGGTGCGGCACTCAATCGCGGGCCGAACTGCATTCGCACTCGCCAAACATTCGACGCGGCCATCACCGAGCTTGAGCGATCTGGTTACGCCGAACCCATCGAAGGTGGTGCGGTACTGGACGGTAAGCATCGCCGCCGTGTCTGGCAGATACGAGGGGCGACATAATGGGCGCATTGGCCGAACTGCTGCAACGGCATTCTCCCGCTGCGATTCTCGCGATTCCAGCGAATCCGGGTCGCGTTAACCAGCAAGATTCGCAACTTTCGCAGGATTCGCAAGAGGGCAATGCGTATTTACGTGCGCGCCTACTGGAGTTGGCCGCTGCCGAGCACATTGACGCTGCTTTGATTCATCGTCTGCCCGATGACGACGTGGCCGCCTGCGAGGGCAGTACCGATGATCTACTTCGCGGCTACATCGCGATGCTGGCGATCACCGACTTGCGCGAACGTGGCCAAGTGCCGACCGACGAAACGGCTACGGCCCTGTGCCGACATTGCGGCCCGGTATGGGTACACCCGCACGTCGCCAACGTCTCGCCTGTAGTGGATGGCTGGCCGGTTGTGCTGGGCTGCCCGTGGTGTTTCATCCGTGCCGCTGGCAGATATGTTCCGCGCCCGCTGGTGGCTTGCGGTGACTGCACGCACTTTGTCCGCGATACGATTAATCCTGCCGGTGGCATGGGTCGCTGTGGCGCTGGGTGCGATCCGCTGCAACCGTTGCCTTATCCACACACCAAGCGGTCGTGCGCGACTTGGCGACCGAGTTTTGCGAGCACTATGCGGGTGCGCGAATGACTCAGAGTCTACCCGTCACCCGGCGCGGCGTGCCGTTATCGTATGACGGCAGTGACCCTGCGCTATGCAATGCACGAACGCAGCATGGACACCCTTGCCGTGCGCTTGGCATCGGTAAAGGCGGACGCTGCAAATGGCACGGCGGAATGAGTACCGGCCCACGCACGCCGGAAGGCCACAAACAATCAGCTCGGAATGCGGAAAAGGCACGGGCGGTGCGGATGAGAAAGGCACTACAGCGCCGCGTCGCAAGATGGATTGAAGCCATGAATTCCCGTCCTAAAAAAGCGCGCGCGAGTGATTCTCAGCCGTAATTCTGTCAGAACTACACGCGCAGGCGAGTGAGTCAGAGTGGTGAATTCTGCGAGCAGCGCATCCGTTGGCGAATGACTTGGGTTTTAGGAGTGCCATCGTGCGCGACTGGCTTTACAGACCCGCAAACTTGGGATTCGAGTTGAACGTCTGCGGCGTGAGGCGCAATATGCAACCGAAAGTTACGATTGCCGAGCGGTTAGCGAACCATGGGGAGAAGGAATGAACGCTGAGGTTAAGAAACGCGGCTCTGGTGTGCTCGTTGGTGGTTGGGTCTGCATGTTATTAGGCATCGGATTGATGTTCCTATCGCTTTGGACGGTCATCTTCTATGCCCCTTTATTCTTGGTCGCCTTCATTCTTGCAATAGTGGCAATGTCACAAAGTCGTGTCGGTGCCGGCATAACGCTTCTGCTGTCGTCGCTGTTTGTGCCGTTCATACTTTTTGTATCGCTAGGGGCGGTCAGAACGAAGGAACTCTCGAACAAACTCAATGAAGCAACTGCTGCGAATGACGCCAACTCAAGATTAGACTCCAGTCATATCGATGCTCGAACGCGTTCGCTGGTAGTACCAAGGCGGTTGTTATCGGAGAGGTCAAGAATGTCGGTTCGATTAAGCTTGATGCCGTAATGGCGAAGGGCACGTTTTACGATGCGAGCAAGAACGTCATCGATACCGGCTCAGCTATCTTAGACGTCAATCCACTAATGCCCGGTCAAACGTCTTCATTCAAGGCTTACGGGCCAGATAATCCGGCAGTGAAATCGTGCTCGGTCGTCTTCACCAAAATGTTCGGCGGCGAAATTCAGACAGTCAAGAAGTCATAGGGCGGGCGCTGCCGATGGCATCGGTGGGCTGAGTACCGGCCCTTGAACGCCCGAAAGCCGCAAACATTCTGTGCGCGGCAAAGCCTGCACAGATAAATCGAGCATTTCAGCGCCGCGCGAACGAATGATTTCAATTATTTGAGTGTCATCGTGCGCGAATGACTCTGAGTTCTGGCTGGCGTGGACGGAATGAAGATAAACTGATCGCAGAGAATTGATTGTGTGCTTTCGATCGAAAGCTTAGAGAGGATTGCATGAAAATTGTCACGATACTTCGTGTGTTTTCGCTAACTGTTTTCGTCGTCGCGTGCGCAAGCGTCCAGCCAGTTTCAACCGTATCCGCCGAGACACTCACGTCCAATGAAGCCTTCAGCGTCAAATTACACCCATTCGGACAAGCCGACGTTGTGGCTGGTGCACCCATTGCAGTTGTTGGCACGACAGAGCGAGACGGCAAGACATATCGGCTGGTGAAGTTGCCCGATCCAATTGCTTATGGATTGCGCTTTCTGATCGACGACGATGGTTCGTTTGAGGGATCAGCGATCAACATCACTGGCGCACGTATGGGGTGGTCGTACTCGACAACACCAAACGTCAAGCTCAGCGCTCAGGTACAACAACAACAGGTCAGCGCGCCTTCTGAAGCTCAAGTGGTTACGACTATTCCTGCCAACGATCAAGCGCCGCCGATTCCGCGACTTTATGGCTGCATTACGCCAGCGCAACTTGAACTGCTTCCGCTGAACGCCGAATCCTACATGCTCGGTTTGGCAGCGGATGGCCAGAAAATTCTTGAGGCGCAGCACGTGATGGCAGCGTGCAACGACGACCGCGTGAAAGCCGCAGTCGAGGCCGCAGGAAGTAACCAAGACCTTAGGGAAGCTGTGAAGATTTTTTATGTTAAACAACAATCATTGATCGATGCGTATCTTCCGCGCGGCGAGCAGTCGAAAGTTACCTTTCGCGCCGGCCTCACCAAAGCGCAGACTGACCGCGACGAAGCCTGGAGTCGCGTGCAGCTCGAAATGAAACTGGTTGGCCTCGACAAGCCTTAGGATCAAGCGGCCCCATGGATCTAAGCGCGTATCACTTGTTTACAAGCATCGAGGCTCAGCTTAGCGCGTTAGTGGGCATCCCAACGTTGGATTGATGGCCACGCCAGTATCGTCATGTTGCGTACTGGCTGCATTGGTAGTGGCGTTGGCGTGCGCCTCGGACGTAACATGTAGGATGCGTGCCTCGGGGAATCGCACCAATGACTATAGTCGTCACCCTTCGTGTAGATGGCGGAATCGTGCTGGCTGCCGACAGCGCAACGTCCTTTTTCCGTCCTGATGGAGCAATTTTCAAGGTATACAATAATGAAAACAAGATATTCAATCTTGTGCGTGGCCATTCCATCGGCGCGATGACATACGGAAACGGTGCAATTGGAAAGGCCTCGATTTCTTCGCTTTCAAAGGACTTCAGAATTCGGCTAACTGACGAGAAGTCCAAGTACTATATAAATGTACATACGTACACTCTCGAAGAAGTGGCAAAGAAAGCAAAGATGTTTTTTGAGGAGGCCTTTCTAAAAGCAAACCCAGATGGAATAAATGGATACCTGATGGGGTACAGAATCTGCGGGTATTCGTCAGGTGCGGCGCTGCCGGAGTCTTGGGAAATACTTCTGAAAGATAAATCTTGCTCAGACCCAGTCGCAATGTATGGGGCTGATGACTACGGTCCCCGATGGGCAGGAACAACCGAAGCAATTGACAGACTATTGCTCGGCGTGGATCCAAAATTCGAGCAAATACTTGTGGGAATGGGCATCGAGACAGCAGCGGCACGGGACCTGTATTTAGACGTTGTGAAGCAGGCTTATGCTACTGTGTACATTCCGGCCATGCCGATTCAGGACGCTGTAAACGTGGCTCGATTCTTGGCGGACACGGCGGCGCGGTTCTCTGAATTTCGACTCCAAGCACCAACAGTTGGCGGGCCGATTGAGATTGCTACGATAACGAAGCATGAAGGCTTCAAGTGGGTTAGCAGGAAGCATTACTACTCAAAGGAATTTAATAGAGGGGACACAGACCATGTCAAAGAACTTCAAGCAGAGTAGCGATTCGTCGAAGGCGGCGAGCGCTGGAGCCGAGCGAGATCGCACCAATTATAAGTACCAGAAAACAGACTATCGGACCGGCGTCGGTGACCAAGCGTCAGGCTCAACCGCCCGTCGTTCTACTAGCGATTTGGCGTCGATTGTTCGTGAAGTAAACACGATGGTCGAGCGCAGGCGCTCGTGAACTAGCTTTGCCGGTCCCGCTCAAGAGTTACACGAGCATCGGCAAACATCATGGGCACACGCATCCGCAGCGTCAATCGTCAGCTGCAGTTACTGTGATCGTTGCCATCGTGATACTGTTTGTGGTGTTAGCGATTGCGAGCCATAACTGATCCCGCAAAACGCGTATCGATCAGGGCTTGCATCGTAGGGAGACAAGTAGGGATACGCGCATTCCTTTCCCGCATGAAAGCCTTATACCAATTGACTTGCAGCCAATAGTTCGAGTCCTCTCCCGGCACCATCCTACCGTTTCACCCCGTCCCACAAAGTCCCAAAAACCCTTCACAAACCGCGCTAATAAGCGGTTTTTTGTGTCTAGCGGTTCCAAAATGTCATTTGCGCCGGGTGGAGTGCTCGCCTGGTGCCGAGGACTGGCCCGGAGTCTGCTGGCGCGAAGTCCAATATAAGCTTTGGCACGGGCGCCGGAAACAGACCACGCACTTTGCTTGCCATGTGGTCTGGTCGGGCGATAGCTCTCTATACACGGAGTCAGTTGCCCGGTTGCTACCAGCCCGCGAATCTGCGGCGAGTCGAACCCACTTGTGTTTTGCCATGTGGCACACCGGCCAACTCCCCTTGGCTCGACGTTTTCTTTCGCTGCTCAGGCCTGGGATCGTTCCGTTTGTTCGCTGACGTACAGACAATGGCGCGTGCGGCATCCATGATCCATTCAGCAAACCCGAGCTACTTTTGAAATGGGCTAATCCAAGAGTCCCCATCTCATTGAAGACTGCGAGAAATGCTAATTCAGGGAGATTGCTATGTCGATCGCAAATTCGTTTCATGGGCACCGCTCGTCATCCTCGTTGTCAGCAAACAGGCTGGTCCCCCTCGCTGCGGCGGTGGCCTTGTATATAAGCGCAAGCACACGCGCCGCGACGATCACAGTGAATGATCCGACAGCTGGCAGTGTGGCTGGTGATTGCACAATCGTCGACGCCGTAACCGCGATCAATACGCAAACAGCCGTCAACGGATGTATGGCGGGCGACGGTAACAACGACACCATCGATCTCACCGGGTTCACCGTGCCGACGACGATTACGTTCACTCAGTCAGTAAGTGGTTACGGACACGCGCTGGCTTTAAGTCAGCCTGCGGCAATCACAGGTGCGTTAGACAGCAGTGGCACTCCTTATGTCACGCTCGAACGCAGCAGCGTTAGTGGTACTCCAGATTTTGGGCTTATCCAAACCAATGAACACCTCACTCTATACGGTCTGACTCTAAGTAATGGATCGGCCCAGGCAGGATATTCTGGAGGCGCAATCCAGGCCGGCAGTCCATTGACTGTGGGCCACTGCGTCATCAGTGGCAACACGTCTGGAGGTGGCGGCGGCGCCATTTTGGCAACCAATGGCCTCACACTGAACTACTCGACAATCAGTGGAAATACGGCGGCAAGTACGGGAGGCGGCGTTGTATCCAATTCCTATGTGCATATGTATGACTCGACAGTCACAGGAAACTCGACCACTTCTGCCGGCGGGGCCGGCGGCGGCGGCATCTATTCCAGCGGTTCCATACTGGTGAGCTATTCGACCATCAGCGACAACACGTCGGCAGCCAAAGGCGGGGGGATCTTCGCCAGCAGCATCGCTCTATTCAATTCCACGATAAGCAGCAACACGGCACTCGACGGCACCGGTGGTGGTGTCTACTCTGGATCTGATGCATCGCTGACCAATTCGACCATCACGGGCAATATTTCCAGCGGTTCAGGCGGCGGCATTTATGCGCAGACTGTCGCAGTGAACTATTCCACAGTTTTCGCCAATACGGCGCAGAGCGGGATTGGCGGCGGAGTAAATTTCACAACGAGCGGCAGCGCCAGCGCGACGATTCTTTATGGCAATTCGCCGGACGATTTGAATACGGCCAGCCACAATACCTTGAGCGGCAGTTACAACCTGATTGGCGTAAGTGGATGGGGTGTGCCCGTCGATACGATCAGTTGTGATCCGATGCTCGGTACGCTGGGTAATTACGGCGGACCAACAATGACGTTGCCGTTGATGAGCGGCTCGTGCGCGCTATACGGAGCTTCTTCGACGCCCAGCCAGAGTACCGATCAGCGCGGTTACCCACGTCCGGCACAGGGCGAAGATAAATTCAAGGCCGACATCGGCGCGTTCGAGAGACAACCGTCGGACGACCCGGATCTTATCTTTGCCAATGGATTTGAATTGGAATAGTGCGCGAATTCCCTATTGGGGCCGATGTCCGGCACTACGCCAGGAATTCGCGTCGAGTTTCGGTTTCACGATCAATGAAAATCCTTTGACCGCGTTGCCGTATCTCTCATCATCACGGTCTGGTTGATCAATTGTTTTGCGATCAGGTGCTGCGCCTTTCGACGAGTTCGAGCGCAAGGTTGACGATCAGTACTGAGCAACGCGTTGTGCTGACATTGCACAGAACCCGCCAACGTAACGCGCAATGGGATTCTATGTTCGCTATCGCACGGTGATGTTCGTAACCATAGCGTATATCTGCGCACTCACGTTCAAGAGGGTGATACAAATGAAACGAATTCTTTCCACAGCAGCCTTGGGTTTTTCCATCTTCGCAACCGCATCGGTCTTTGCTGCCGATGGCTACGTGACCGGCAATGTGAATTTGTATGCTGGACCGGATACGAGTTATCCGAGTGTTGTCATGTTGAGTGGTGGCGCTGCCGTCGACATTGAGGGCTGCGTTGACGGCTGGTCGTGGTGTGATGTGGCGTCGGGGGATAACCGCGGTTGGATAGCCGGTAATTACCTTCAGGAAGAATATCAAGGACAGCGCGTTCTGGTGCCACAGTACGGCGTGCAGATCGGCATTCCGATCGTTGGCTTCGTATTCGCCACGTATTGGGATGCCCACTACCGCAACCGTTCCTGGTATGGGCAGCGCGCGCATTGGAGTCAGATAACGCCTCAGTATCGACCAGTAGCCGTGCAGAGTGGTTCGCGCGGAACTTCGCCTGGCAATTCGCATTCATCGCGCGCCCCTACCCAAGGAGCGACCGAAGAATCGAGACGGGCTGGAGTTGCCGCGACGCAGGCCACGAGCCATAACAGGGCCGCCAATGCAGTCGCGACACAGCATCCAGTCGCAACGGAAGCCAAAGCGCCCGAAAAATCTGTAGCCCACACCCAGCCGGTGCAGCGCAAGGCAGTAGCGCCCAAGGCCGTTGCCGTTCGCAAGGCGGCTCCGCCCAAGGCGGCCCCCGAGCATAAAGCGGTAGAACAAAAGGCGCCGCCGAAAGTGGCGCCTGAAAAATCCGCGCCCGAGAAGGAAGGCGACAAAGACAAAGAGCAGCACTGATTCCCAAGCGTCCATCACAGTGCACGTTCACCTTGATTGGTGATCGTCGCGAATACGGATGACCCGTGAAGCGCGGTGCCTCGAATTGAGGCGCCGTTGGCTGTTTGCCTAACTGCTCCAGCGCCCATTTCGTGAACCTCTTGGCTATCATGGCATCTACACTAAGAACGGGTCGGTGCATCGCAGGGTGTTGGTGTTGAAGGCCATGACGATGCGTGGATGGGAAGCGAAAGAGGCAGATGGAAATGGAAACACCTAAATCTGATGCTCTGGTCTTCTTCGGCGCCACCGGCGACCTGGCCTACAAGCAGATATTCCCCGCGTTGCAGGCGCTGATGCTGCGCGATGGTCTGGACGTGCCGATCATCGGCGTAGCGCACTCCGGCTGGTCCATTGCAAAGCTGCGCCAGCGCGCTCACGACAGCTTGGCGCAGGCGGCGAAAGACCGGGACGGCAGCATCGACGAGGCCGCGTTCGCAAAGCTTTCGGCGCGACTGCAATACGTCGATGGC
The DNA here is from genome assembly GCA_963804695.1 of uncultured Gammaproteobacteria bacterium. Taxonomy (GTDB): domain Bacteria; phylum Pseudomonadota; class Gammaproteobacteria; order Xanthomonadales; family Rhodanobacteraceae; genus Rudaea. The sequence goes on along the minus strand of CAWDRH010000003.1, from coordinate 58,213 downwards.
GACTACAACGATGCGGCGACGTTCCAGTCGCTGAAGAAGGCGCTGGGCGGCGCACGCCGGCCATTGCATTACCTTGCCATTCCGCCCGATCTGTTTGCCACCGTGGTCATGGGTTTGCAGAAGTCCGGCTGCGCCCAAGATGCGCGCGTCGTCGTGGAGAAGCCGTTTGGTCGCGATCTGGCGTCGGCGCAAGCGCTCAACCGAATCCTGAGATCGGCATTTCCGGACGATTCGATCTTTCGTATCGATCATTTCCTCGCCAAGGAAGCGATCATGAACATTCTCTATTTCCGCTTCGCCAATTCGTTTCTGGAGCCGATCTGGAACCGCAACTGCGTCGCCAGCGTGCAGATCACGCTGGCCGAAGAGTTCGGCGTTGCCGGTCGCGGCGGGTTCTACGAAACCGCCGGCTGTCTGCGCGATGTCGTTCAGAACCATCTGCTGCAGATCGTCGCGTTGCTGGCGATGGAGCCGCCGGCCTATCAGGGCTTCGGCGCCGTGCACGGCGAGAAGGCCAAGGTGTTCCAGGCGATGCGCCCGCTGCAGTCGGACGACCTGGTCCGCGGCCAGTACGACGGCTATCGCGCGGAACCGGGCGTGGCGAAGAATTCCGATGTCGAAACGTATTGCGCGCTGCGACTGTTCATCGACTCGTGGCGCTGGGGCGGCGTGCCGTGGTACTTGCGCTCCGGCAAGTGCCTGCCCGAAACCGCGGCCGAGATCGTGGTGGAGTTGAAGCCGCCGCCGCAGAAACTCTTTGATGATGCAGCGCCCGCGGGCGGGCGGGCCAACTACGTGCGCTTCAGGCTATCCCCCAACTCCGCCGTCGCGCTCGCCGCCCGCGTCAAGCGCGCGGGCAAGGAGTTTCTCGGCGATCAGCGCGAGCTCTATCTCATGGAGCAGGAACCGGGCGAGAAATCGCCCTACGAACGCCTGCTCGGCGACGCCATGGCCGGCGACGGCGCGCTGTTCACGCGCGAGGATGCGGTCGAAGCCGCTTGGGTGGTAGTCGATCCGGTACTCGAGAACCACCATCCGGCATTTCTCTATGAGCCGGGCAGTTGGGGGCCGCAACAGGCCGATGCGTTGATCGACGCAGACGGCGGCTGGTTCAACCCGATACTGAAACAGGCACACGCATGATGGCGCCGGACGACGTCGTTTTCCTGCTCGATGTCGACAACACCTTGCTCGACAACGATCGTTTCAGCGCGGATTTGAGCGCGCGCCTGGAACACAGCTTCGGCACCAGCGAGCGGGATCGCTATTGGTCCATCTTTGCCGAACTGCGCGGCGAACAAGGTTACGCAGATTATCTGGAGGCGTTGCAGCAGTTCCGCAGCGGCTTGCCGGATGATCCGCAACTGTTGTCGATGTCACAGTTCATGCTGGAGTATCCGTTTGCCGAACGCTTGTTCCCGCAGGCGCTCGATGTGATCGGATACCTTCATACCCTGGGCACGCCTGCGATTCTTTCCGATGGCGACATCGTGTTTCAGCCGCGCAAGATCCAGCGCTCCGGTTTGTGGGATGCGGTCGCTGGCCGGGTGTCGGTCTGCGTGCACAAGGAACGCGTGCTCGATGCCATGCAGCGGCGCTATCCTGCGCAGCATTACGTGATGATCGACGACAAGCCACAACTGCTGGCGGCGATGAAGCGCAAGCTCGAATCGAAGTTGACAACGGTGTTCGTGCGCCAGGGACATTATGCGACTGCCGCGATTGACACTGCGGTCGATCCGGCACCGGATCGAATCATCGAACCGCATCGGCGATCTGCTCAAACACGGGCTGCCCTATTTTCTTGCGCCCGCACCGGCGCAAGTTCAGGAGAATGCATGAATACAACGCAGCAACTGCACGAACTCGGCCAGAGCCTGTGGCTGGACAACATCACCCGCACCCTGCTCGATGACGGCACGCTGGCGCGCTACATCGCGGATCTCTCGGTCACCGGACTGACCTCGAACCCGAGCATCTTCGATGCCGCGATCGGCGATGGCGATGCCTACGACGCCGGCGTGCAGGCCAAGGCGCTGGCCGGACTGGCCGGCGAGGAGCTGTTCACCGAGCTGGCGCTGGAGGACCTGCGCCGCGCCGCCGACCTGTTCCGGCCGATCTTCGATGCCACCGACAGCGTCGACGGCTGGGTCTCGATGGAAGTCTCGCCATTGCTGGCCGCCGATACCGCCGGCTCGATCGCCGCGGCGAAGCAGATCCATAACCAGGCGCAGCGCGACAACCTGTTCGTGAAGATTCCCGGCACGCCGGAAGGCATCCCAGCGATCGAGGAAGCGATCTTCCTCGGCATCCCGATCAACGTAACCCTGCTGTTTTCCTGTGCGCAGTACCTAGCCGTCGCCGAGGCGTATATGCGCGGCATCGAGCGGCGTATCGCCGCCGGGCTCGGTTCGCGCGTGGGTTCGGTCGCCTCGCTGTTCATCAGCCGCTGGGACGTCGCCAGCAACCCGCAGCTGCCGGCCGAGCTGCACAACAAGCTCGGCATCGCCGTGGGCCAGCAGACCTACCGCGCCTATCGCGAACTGCTCGCCTCGCCCCGCTGGCAGAAGCTCGAAGCCGCCGGCGCACAGCCGCAGCGCCTGCTGCTGGCCAGCACCGGCACCAAGGATCCGTCCTCGCCGGATACGCTGTACATCAGCGCACTGGCCGCCCCCGACACCGTCGACACGATGCCGGAGAAGACCCTGCTCGCGTTCGCCGATCACGGCCAGCTGCACGGCGTGATGCGCACCGACGGTGGTGATGCCGATGCCGTGCTGGCGCAGATCGGCAAGGCTGGCGTGGATGTCGATGCGCTGGCGCTCAAGCTGCAGATCGACGGCGCGGCGGCCTTCGTCAAATCCTGGAAGCAACTGCTGCAGCGAATCGCGGACAAGGCCAGCGCACTGGCCGACAAATCGAAAGGACCCGCCCTGCAATGAGCCACGCCCCTCTCACCACACTCCCGCAATGGCAGGCGCTCAAGCAGCACTTCGCCACGATCAGCACCAAGCATCTGCGCGAGCTGTTCGCCGCGGATGCTCAACGCGGCAAGCAGCTGACCGTCGAAGACGTCGGCCTGTACCTGGATTACTCCAAGCAGCGCGTCGACGCCGACACGCTGCGCCTGCTGCGCGAGCTGGCTGTAGCCTGCGAACTGCCGCAGCGGATCGAGGCGATGTTCCGCGGCGACAAGATCAACAGCACCGAGGGTCGCGCGGTGCTGCACGTGGCGCTGCGCGCGCCGACCACCGAAAAGATCCTGGTCGACGGCCATGACGTGGAGCCGGACGTACACGAAGTGCTCGACCGCATGGCCGCGTTTTCCGAACGGGTACGCAGCGGCGCGTGGCTGGGCCATACCGGCAAGCGCATCCGCAACGTGATCAGCATCGGCATCGGCGGCTCCGACCTGGGCCCGGTGATGGCGTATGAGGCGTTGCGCGATTACAGCCGACGCGACATGACGTTCCGTTTCGTCTCGAATGTGGACGGCACCGATTTCGCCGAGGCCGTGCGCGACCTTGACCCGGCCGAAACGCTGTTCATCATCTGCTCGAAGACCTTCACCACGCTGGAAACGCTGACCAATGCGCACGCTGCACGCGCTTGGTGCCTCAAGGCACTCGGCGACGAGAGCGCCATAGCCAAGCATTTCGTCGCGGTCTCCACCAATGCCGAGGGTGTGGCGAAGTTCGGCATCGACACCGCCAACATGTTCGGCTTCTGGGACTGGGTCGGCGGCCGCTACTCGATGGATTCGTCGATCGGCCTGTCGACCATGCTGGCGATCGGTGCGGACGGTTTCCGCGAGATGCTGGCCGGCTTCCATGCGATGGACGAGCATTTCCGCAGCACAGCCGCTGGAGAAAAACCTGCCTGTGCTGATGGGCCTGCTGGCAGTCTGGAACAACAACTTCCTTGATGCCGCCACGGTCGCCGTGCTGCCGTACGAGCAATATCTGAAGCGCTTCCCTGCCTACCTGCAGCAGCTGACGATGGAGAGCAACGGCAAGCACGTGACGCTCGACGGCGAGGTGGTGGACTACAACACCGGACCGATCTACTGGGGCGAGCCGGGCACCAACGGCCAGCATTCGTTCTACCAGCTGATCCACCAGGGCACGCGCATCGTGCCGTGCGACTTCATCGGCTTCGGCCAGACGCTTGAATCCGCTGCCTGCGCAAGGCGGCGGCGATCAACATGATCTGCTGATGGCGAACCTGATCGCGCAGGGCGAAGCACTGGCGTTCGGCAAGACCGCGGAAGAAGTGCGCGCCGAAGGCACGCCGGAAGCGCTGGTGCCGCATCGCACCTTCGAAGGCAACCGGCCCAGCAACACCATCCTCGCCGACGAAGCTGACGCCGCATGTGCTGGGCTCGCTGATCGCGCTGTACGAGCACAGCGTGTTCGTGCAGGGCGTGATCTGGGACATCGACTCGTTCGACCAGTGGGGCGTGGAACTGGGCAAGCAGCTGGCGAAGACCACCATCGCCGAGCTGACCGCGAAGGACGAACCGAAACTCGCCCACGACAGTTCGACCAACGCCTTGATCCATCGCTATCGCCAGTTGCGCGACAGCCAGACACCGGGAACCACCGCATGAGTCAGCAGATCAGTCCACTCGCCGGCAAGCCGGCACCGAAGTCGATCCTGGTCGACATCCCGAAGCTGCTGGCCGCCTACAGCGACCTGAAGCCCGATCCGTCGGTGCCGGCGCAGCGCGTCGCGTTCGGCACTTCCGGTCATCGCGGCAGCTCGTTCGATCGCAGCTTCAACGAGTGGCACATCCTGGCGATCAGCCAGGCGATCTGCGAATACCGCAAGAGCAAGGGCATCGACGGCCCGCTGTTCATCGGCTTCGATACCCATGCGCTGTCGCAACCCGCGTTCGAGAACGCGCTGGAAGTGCTGGCCGCGAACGGCGTCGAGACGATGATCGCCACCGGCGGCGAATTCACGCCCACGCCGGCGATCTCGCACGCGATCCTGGTCTCACAACTTCATAAAGCGGGGCCGCACCAGCGGCCTCGCCGATGGCATCGTGATCACGCCGTCGCACAATCCGCCGGATAACGGCGGCTTCAAGTACAACCCGACCAATGGCGGGCCAGCCGACACCGACATCACCGGCTGGGTGCAGAACCGCGCGAACGCCCTGCTCGAAGGCGGCCTGAAGGACGTGCAAGCGCATGCCGTTCGCGCAGGCGCGCAGGGCCGCCACGACGCACGAACACGACTACCTCAACACACTATGTCGCCGACCTCGCCAACATCATCGACTTCGATGTGATCCGCGGCGCCGGCGTGCACATGGGCGTCGATCCGCTCGGCGGTGCCGGCGTGCACTACTGGGCGCCGATCGCCGAGCGCTACAAGCTCGACCTCACCGTGGTCAGTGAGGAAGTCGATCCGCAGTTCGCGCTTCATGACGGTGGACTGGGACGGCAAGATCCGCATGGATCCCTCGTCGAAGTACGCGATGCAGCGGCTGATCGGCCTGAAGGACCAATACGACGTCGCCTTCGCCTGCGACACCGACCACGATCGCCACGGCATCGTCACCCGCAGCAGCGGCTTGATGGAGCCGAATCATTATCTCTCGGTGCTGGTCGACTATCTGTTCCAGCATCGACCGCAGTGGAATGCCAAAGCCGCCGTCGGCAAGACCGTGGTCAGCACCGCGCTGATCGATCGCGTGGCGAAGCGGCTGGGCCGTAAGCTGTATGAAGTGCCGGTCGGCTTCAAGTGGTTTTCCGAAGGCCTGTTCGATGGCTCGCTCGGCTTCGGCTGCGAAGAGAGCGCCGGCGCATCGCTGCTGCGCCACGACGGCTCGGTGTGGACTACCGACAAGGATGGCCTGGTGCCGGCGCTGCTGTCGGCCGAGATCACCGCGCGCCAGGGCAAGGATCCGGGCGAGCTGTACGCGCAGCTCGCCGACGAACTTGGCGAGCCGTTCGCCGATCGTGTCGAAGCGGCCGCCACGCCGGCGCAACAGGCGAAGCTGGCCAAGCTGTCACCCGATCAATTGAAGAGCGACCAGCTCGCCGGCGAGAAGATCGCGCAGGTGCTCGACAAGGCGCCGGGCAACGGCGCGGCGATCGGCGGCATCAAGGTCGTGGCCGCCAGCGGCTGGTTCGCCGCGCGACCGTCCGGCACCGAGGCGATCTACAAGATCTACGCGGAAAGCTTCAAGAGCCAGGACCACCTGCAAAGCCTCCTAGCCGAAGCTCAGAAGATCGTCGACGCCGCGCTCGCCTGAGCAAGGCCTTCCACCCACGTCATCGAAGGAACCACCATGTCCAGCGCGCTCGATCAGCAATGCATCAACACGCTTCGCTTCCTGTCGGTGGACATGGTGCAGAAGGCCAACAGCGGCCACCCCGGTCTGCCGCTCGGCGCCGCGCCGATGGCATACACGCTGTGGACGAAACAGCTGAAGCATCACCCGGCGAATCCGCACTGGCCTGACCGCGACCGCTTCGTGCTGTCCGCCGGCCACGGCTCGGCGCTGCTGTACAGCCTGCTGCACGTGACCGGTTACGCGCTGTCGCTGGATGACCTGAAGCAGTTCCGCCAGTGGGGCAGCAAGACGCCCGGACATCCCGAATACGGCCACACGCCCGGTGTCGAAGTGACCACCGGGCCGCTCGGCCAGGGTCTGGCGAACGCGGTCGGCATGGCGATCGGCGAGGCGCATCTGGCCGCGCGCTACAACCGCGACGGCCACCAGGTGATCGACCACCGCACCTGGGCCATCGTCAGCGACGGTGACCTGATGGAAGGTGTCGCCAGCGAAGCGGCTTCGCTGGCCGGGCATCTGAAACTCGGCAAGCTGGTCTGCCTGTATGACGACAACTACGTCACGCTCGCCGCCGGTACCGACATCACCTTCTCCGAGGATCGCGCGAAGCGCTTCGAGGCGTATGGCTGGCAGATCATCCACGTGGCCGACGGCAACGACGTGGATGCGATCAGCGCCGCGCTGGACGCCGCCCGCGCCGACACCACGCGGCCGTCGCTGATCCTGGTGCGCACGCATATCGGTTTCGGCTCGCCCGAGCAGGACAGTTTCAAGGCGCACGGCTCGCCGCTCGGTGTCGAGGACACCAAGAAGACCAAGCAGAACCTCGGCTGGCCGCTCGAACCCGACTTCCTGGAACCGGAGCCCGCGACTGGCGCATTTCCGCGAAGCGCTGGATCAAGGCGCCAAGGCAGAGGCCGAGTGGAATGGACGTCTGGACGCCTATGCCAAGGCGTTCCCCGAGCTTGCGAAAGAATTGCAGGGTCGCCTGCGCGGCGAGCTGCCGGCGGGCTGGGATGCGGACATTCCGGTATTCCCCGCCGACGCCAAGGGCCTCGCCACGCGCGTCGCCAGCGGCAAGGTAATGAATGCGCTTGCGCCAAAACTGCCTGCGCTGTTTGGCGGCTCCGCCGATCTCGATTCTTCGACGCATACCAACCTGAAGGGACTCGGCGACTTCAATCCGGCCGCCATGCCTGGACAGGACACCCAAGGTTCCGACAGCGCCGGCTGGAGCTACGCCGGCCGCAACCTGCACTTCGGTGTGCGCGAGCACGCGATGGGCGCGATCACCAACGGTCTCGCCGTGCATGGCGGCTTCCTACCGTACGGCTCGACCTTCCTGATCTTCTCCGACTACATGCGTCCGGCGATCCGCCTCGCCGCGCTGATGGGCGTGCACGTGGTGCACGTGTTCACCCACGACAGCATCGCGTTGGGCGAGGACGGCCCCACCCATCAACCGGTGGAACAGCTGGCCAGCCTGCGCGCGATTCCCAACCTCACCGTGATCCGCCCCGCCGACGCAAATGAGACGGCGATGGCGTGGAAGGTGGCGGCCCAATCGGAGAAGCATCCGGTGCTGCTCGCGCTGACCCGACAGGATCTGCCCACGCTCGACCGCTCGCGCTATGCCAGTGCCGATGGCGTGCGCCAGGGCGCCTATGTGCTGAGCGATGCGAAGGACGGCAAGCCATCCTTGATCCTGCTCGCCAGTGGCTCTGAAGTCGCCTTGATCCTCGCCGCCGCCGATCAACTGCAGGCCGACGGCATCGCAGTGCGCTGCGTATCGATGCCGAGTTGGGAACTGTTCGACGCGCAGCCGCAGAGCTACCGCGATCAGGTGTTGCCGCCGAATGTATCGGCGCGTCTGGCGGTGGAGCTGGGCGTCTCGCAGGGCTGGGATCGCTACGTCGGCGCAAAGGGTGACATGCTCGGCGTCAACCGCTTCGGCGCCTCCGCGCCGGCCGACGTACTGCTGCGCGAATACGGCTTCACCGTCGACAATGTCTGCGCGCGCGCCAAGGCATTGCAATCCATCTAGACGCGCAGAGCTGCCTTTTTTCACCACTGCATCGAGACCTCGTAATGACTGAAGCCGCGCAACCGAAGAGCGAACCCGAGGAATCTCCGCTGTCGCCGTGGTGGATGCGCTCGGTAGTGATCGTGCTGGTGTTCGGTCTGGCTGCCCTGCTGGCGATCACCCTGCTGGCTTATCGCAACGCGCCGCCGATACCGGGCCAGGTCAAGGATGCCAGCGGCGCCGTTCTCTTCACGGCGGACGATATCAGTAACGGCCAAGCGCTGTTTCTGCGTTACGGCTTGATGGACAACGGCACCATCTGGGGACATGGGGCCTACCTCGGCCCCGACTATTCCGCCGAAGCATTACACGAGATTGGTGACGATACCGCCGCGGCGCTGGCGCAGCAGCAATACGGCAAGTCGGTGGCCGAGCTGACACCGATGCAGACGGCGTCGGTCCGCGCTCAGGTCGCGGTGACGTTGAAGACTAACCGCTACGATGCCGCCAACGACACACTATCGCTCAGCGCCCCCGAAGCGGCCGAGTATCGCGGGCAGACCGCCCACTGGAAGAGCTATTTCCACGATCCAGCAGGCAATGGTGGACTCAAACCCGACCTGATCACCGATCCGGCCGAGTTGCACCAGCTCACTGCATTCATCACCTGGGCGGCATGGGCCTCGGTCGTCGATCGGCCCAGGTAGCGACTACTCCTATACCAATAACTTTCCCTATGACCCCGAGCGTCGGCAATCGGCCGCCGCCGGGAGCTTTGCTGTGGAGTGCATTGAGTCTGGTGGTGCTGCTTGGTGGCATTGCTGCGGTGCTGCTGGCCTTCGGCAAATTTGATTATCTGGGCTGGGTCACCCGTGGCCATCATGTGCACCCACAAGTCATTCCGGGACAAGCCAGCCCCGGCCAGCGGGCCCTGGTGAAGTTTTACGTCGTGGTCGCTGCTGCTGTTCCTGATGCAGACCCTGGTGGGCGGCGCGGTCGCGCATTTTCGCGCCGACCCCGTCAGTTTCTACGGCTTCCAGCTGGAGAAAATCTTCCCGAGCAATCTGATGCGCATCTGGCATCTGCAGAGCGGCCATCTTCTGGATCGCCACGTCCTACGTCGCCGCGGCGCTATTTCTGGGTCGCTCCCTGCGCACGCGACGAGCCACACTGGTCTGGCGGCCGCCGATCGCACCTGTTGTTTGCCGCGTTTGTCGCTGGTGATTGGCGCCAGCCTGCTCGGCGAATGGGCGGGCCTCTCCGAACTGGTTGGGCGACTGGTGGTTCTGGTTCGGCAATCAGGGCTGGGAATATCTGGAATTCGGCCGCTTCTGGCAATACCTCTGGTGGTTGGCCTTCTCGGTCTGGTTTACGCATGCTTTGGTGGCTGGCGCGGCCACGCACGGTGGCCAACGCCGGAGGCGCGACCGCTGGTACGGATGTTCCTTTCGTCGCCGCTCTGTCGATCCCGCTGTTCTATCTCCCGGCGCTGTTCTTTGGTGCCAAGACCAACTACACGGTGGTCGACACCTGGCGCTTCTGGATCATTCATCTGTGGGTCGAAGGCTTCTTCGAGTTCTTCGCCACCACCGATCGTGGCGCTCGCGCTTCTTCCAGCTTGGCCTGACCCGCCGCAACACTGCGTTGCGGGTGATCTACCTGGATGCGATCCTGTACTTCCTCGGCGGCCTGATCGGTACCGGCCATCACTGGTACTTCACCGGCCAGACCGGATTCAACATGGCGATGTCGGCGATGTTTTCCGTGCTCGAAGTGGTACCCCTGACCCTGCTGACGCTCGATGCCTGGGATTTCGTGCGCACCACTCGCAGCGATTGCGACAGTCTGCGGCAAGTCGATCGCCGATGCCGCACAAATGGACGTTTTATTTCTGATTGCGGTTGGCTTCTGGAACTTCCTCGGTGCCGGCGTGTTCGGCTTCCTGATCAATCTTCCGATCATCAGCTATTACGAAGTCGGCACCATCTCACGCCCAACCACGGCCACGCCGCGATGATGGGCGTATTCGGCATGCTGGCGATCGCGCTGATGGTGTTCGTGCTTCGTCAGACCACCGATGACACCGCGCTGGCCGGGCATCGAGAAATACATCAAGATCGGCTTCTTTGGGCACCAATATCGGCTTGTTGCTGATGGTGGCGCTCAGCCTGTTTCCCGGCGGCGTGCTGCAAGTGTGGGACGTGGTGCAACACGGTTACTGGCATGCGCGCAACCTCGCTTATACCGGCACCGACACTGCACGCCTGATTGAATGGCTGCGTCTCCCTGGCGATCTGGTCTTCATCATTTTTGGCGCGATTCCACTGGTCATCGCAGCAATCAAAGCCTACGTCGGCGTGCGTGCGACACGTGAATCCTACGACTCAAACGTCTCTTTCAAGTCTTGAACAGCCTCACGAGGATTCGCTCAAATGGCCACGACATTCAAGGTAGGCGATCATGTGCGCTGGAATTCGGAAGCCGGCCACGTCAGTGGCCGCATCATCAAGGTGCATACGCGTAATTTCGACTACAAGGGTCATACCCACCGCGCCAGCGCCGACGATCCGCAATACGAGATCAAGAGCGACAAGACCGAGCACATCGCCGCGCACAAGGCTTCCGTGCTGCACAAGATCGCTTGAAAGATGGCGAAGTCCCCATCCTTGGCGATGCCTGCGACGATCTGGACCATCGGCCATTCGACACGGCCGATCGAGAAATTTCTCGGTCTGCTCGCGGAATACCGCATCCAGACCATCGCTGACGTGCGCAGCTTTCCCGGTTCGCGCAAATATCCGCAGTACGGCAAGGAAGCATTGGCGGCGACGCTATCAGAAAACGGAATTGGCTATCAGTGGTTGCAGATTCTCGGAGGCCGCCGCGGCGTCGCGCCAGATTCGCCGAACGCGGCTTGGCGCAACGTTTCGTTTCGCGCCTATGCCGATTACATGATGTCGCCGCAGTTTGCGCAGGGTCTGGATGAACTGCTGGCGCTGGCGAGCCAATCGCACACCGCACTGATGTGTTCCGAAGCGGTCTGGTGGCGCTGCCATCGCTCGATGATTGCCGATGCCTTGTGTGTGTGCGGCATTGAGGTCGTGCATATCATGGATGCGAAGCACACCGCGCCGCATCCGATGACGGCGCCGGCGCGCATTGTGGATGGCCGACTAACGTATGTGGCGGCAGAATACAGTGGACGCTTGCTGTGATCTCAGCCGCATGCACCCGGCAACAGCATGACTCGACCAGCACATCAACGCCGCAGGCAGGCATGATCGAGCGCGCGGGAATGTCGGCGCCCGCGCGCCATTGCGTCATTGCGGCACGTTTGGATTCGCCAGCGACCAGAAACAACACTGCGCCCGCGCGGCTCAGGCGCATCGCGCTCAACGATACGCGTTGCGGAGGGGGCTTGGGTGCGTCGAACACGGCGAGCACGTCCTCCGCATCGGCGTTGGTGCCCCATTCGTGGCCCGGGAACAGGCTGGCGGTGTGACCGTCCTCGCCGAGTCCGAGCAGGACCAAATCGAAATCGTCAACGTCGCGCAGGACTTTCGCATACGCATGTGCCGCTACTTCGGCGCCGTGTTCTGCGCAGATCGTATGCACCTGATCCAGTGGAATCTCCACGTGGCCGAGCCAGGCGTCAGCCGCCATCCGACTGTTGCGTTCCAGATTGTCGACAGGAAGACAGCGCTCGTCACCGAAGTATACCTGCCAGCGCGACCAGTCGGTGTCGGCGCTGCGCAACATCCGGTATACATCGCGCGGAGTGTTGCCACCGGCAAGTACGATCAGGAAATCGCCGCGCCGTTCGATCGCGTCGGATGCCGCAGCCAGGATACGACGGCAGGCCTCAGACCGCAGCGCTTCGGTATCGGCAACGCCGTGCCAGCGCACGGCAGCATTGTCGGGATCGGTGGCGTTCATTCTTTCTTGATTGGATGACCACCGAATTCGTTGCGCATCGCCGAGAGCAGCTTGTCGGAAAATGAATCGGTGTCGCGCGAACGCAGGCGTTGGATCAGCGAGGCAGTGATAATCGGCGCGGGCACATCGAGGTCGATCGCCTCGGCCACGGTCCAGCGGCCTTCGCCGGAATCGACGACGTAGGGTGCAATGCCAGCCATGGTCGGATTTTTCTTCAATGCATCGGCTGTCAGATCCAGCAGCCACGAACGCACCACGCTGCCGGTGCGCCAGATCTCGGCGACCTGATGCAGATCGAGACCGAATTCGTTTTTGTGCTGCAGAATCGAGAAGCCTTCGGCGTAAGCCTGCATCAAGCCATATTCGATGCCGTTGTGGACCATCTTGGTGAAATGTCCGGCACCGACCGGACCGACGCGGCCCCAACCCTGGGTTTTGCCCGGTGCCAGGGTCTCGAAGATCGGCTTCAGCGCATCGACGACCTTTTCATCGCCGCCGATCATCATGCTGTAGCCTTCCTTCAAACCCCACACACCGCCGCTGGTGCCGCAGTCGACATAACCGAGGCTCTTGTCGGCGTAAAGCTTCGCGCGGCGCAGCGTGTCCTTGTAGTTGGAATTCCCGCCATCGATCACGGTGTCGCCCTTGGCCAGCAGCGGCAACAACGCGTTGACGGTGTCGTCAGTGATCTTGCCGGATGGCACCATCAGCCAGACCACGCGCGGTGCCGACAGTGCTGTGACCAGTGCCTGCAGCGATGCGGCCGATGCGACACCTTTGGCCTCCACTGCCTTGCGCGCGTCTGCGTTCGGATCGAAGCCGGTCACCTCGTGGCCACCCTGAGTCAATCGTTCCGCCATGTTGGCGCCCATGCGTCCCAGACCGATCATGCCGAGTTTCATTGGATCTCCTTGGTTGAAGCGCCGAGACTATATCGGTGCGGGATTCGTATTGTGCGCGTGCAATAGGTAACACTGCGTGACTGGACGGGTTGAACGCCGGGTCTGCACCCCTCATCGCGCCAGCCAGCGGCGCAACCGCGATTGGATCCGCGCAGTCAGGCGCGTGCGGCTGTAGGCATCCGCGGCACGGCGGATCGCTTCGGCCTGCGTAGGATAAGCGTGGATCACCCGGGCAAGCGTACGCAGACCGATACCGGCCACCATCGCCAGCGTGATCTCGTTGATCATGTCGCCGGCATGGCGAGCCACGATGGTGGCACCGAGAATCTTGTCCGTTCGCTCCCGGACGTGGATTTTCACGAAGCCGCCCTCTTCGCTGTCGGTGACGGCGCGATCGATTTCGTGCATCGGAATGGTGAAAGTCTTCACCGGAATGTCCTGCCGGTTGGCCTCGCGCACGTACAGACCGACATGAGCGATTTCCGGATCGGTGAAGGTGCACCACGGGATAACCAGTGCGCTCAGGCGCTCGCGACCGCCAAACAGTGCGTTCTGCACCACGATGCGCGCCGATGCCGTGGCGGTTTGGGTGTGCTTGTGCTCCAGGCAGACATCCCCGGCGGCATAGATGTGAGGGTTGCTGGTACGCAGCAAGTCGTCGACATGAATGCCTTTGTCGGCATCGTAATCGACGCTGGCGGCTTCCAGATTCAGTTCTTCGACATTCGGCGAGTGACCGATGCCGGTGAGAATGGCATCGACGGCAATCGTGTTACGGAAATCGTCGCTGACCAGATCGACCAGTGTCTGCCCATGGTCCGCGCGCACGGCGATGGCCGTGGTATTGAGTCGTACCTCGATACCGTCGCGCGCAAACGCATCCGAGAGAATCTGTGCCGCGTCGCGTTCTTCCTTGCCAAGAAACAAAGGCATGTCCTGCACGATGGTGGTTTGTGCGCCTAATCGGCAGAACGCCTGCGCCAGCTCGCAGCCGAGCGGACCGCCACCGATCACCAGCAGACGGCGCGGCAGTTCGGTCAGATCGAATACGTTCTCATTAGTCAGAAAGCCGGCTTCGACGAGGCCCGGAATCGATGGAATCTTCGGTCGCGCGCCGGTTGCGATCAGCGCTTTCTTGAAGCGCAACTTTTCGCCATCGACCGTCAACGTGTCGGCTCCTGTGAATTGCGCTTTGCCGAAGAACACGTCAATACCGGCCGCGGCCAGCCGCGCGACCGAATCGCCACCACTCAGATGAGAACGGATGCGCCGCACGCGTTCCATGGCGGCGGCAAAGTCGACGCGGATATCGCCCGGAATTTGTGCGCCGTAGCGCGTCGCGTCGCGCATTTCGGCATACAGTTGTGCTGTGCGGATGATTGCTTTCGAAGGTATGCAGCCGGTATTCAGACAACCGCCGCCGATCAGTTGGCGCTCGATCAGTGCGACTTTGGCGCCGAGCGCAGCGGCCATTTCCGCAGCGGCGAAACCCGCTGGGCCGCCACCGAGTATCACCAATTGGTAGCAGCCCGAAGGTTTCGAATTTTTCCAGATAGTGGGATGTACATTGGCGAGGCGCGCTTGCTCATACGCATCCTGCGGCGTGGCTATCGAAGCGTAGTTGGGCAAGGACATCAACGTGCTCCGTGGGCGGCTGATGGCCCCAGCCAGCCACCGCGAAATCCGGCATCGTGCAAACCCGTTCTGATGCAGGGGCACGTGCGCATCAATCGCCAGATAAGCCCGCTGCGATGGTTTTCGATCATCAGGAACACGATACCCTGATCGAGCCCGTAGTGTCCTGCGGAAACCCATGCGCGCCCGTCGGCGTTGGCCAGCGTCGGGTTGAAACTGCTCGCGAAGCGGCCATCGTTCGCCATCTCCGGATAACGCGCCAGCAGGTTGCGCACAGTGTCCAGCACAATCTCTGGCGCGAACGGTAGCGACGCCAGTACGGACGGCGCGGACAAGGTGCCGTCGTCCGGCCCATAGGGCACGCCACGCGCGGCATAACCGAACAGACGGCGCGTTTCGTTGGATACACCCGGCTGCTCGTCGCTGGGACCGTCGCAGGCCGACAGGCCCCAGCAGTTTTCATCGTAGCCGACAAACTCGTGCGGATTGCGTTGTGCATACTCGCGCTGGATGTAAGCGGCGCGTCGGCTGTTTTCGAAATAGTCCGAGCGCTTCTCGCGCATGAAGCGGTCGCGGATGCCGCGAAAATCGATCCACGCATGCGAGAAATGATGTACGAACAAAGGCCCCGCATAAAGATAGTCGTTGTCGTACAGGTTTTCCCACTGATAGGTGGTGGTCCATGCCTTGTAGCAATCCCCCGTGATCGGGTGCGTGGGTGAACCCATCGCCAGCACGTATAGCAGGATCGCTTCGCTATAGCCCTCCCAGCCGTAATGCAGAAACCCGCATTCGGGTTTCCAGCCTTGCCGGATCGTGTCGCCGTCGTCCTGCGCCCAATGCCAATCGATGCGTCGGTACAGAAAGTCGGCCAGTTCGCGCAATTCGGTTTCGTCGGCGGTATCGGCCGTGAAATACATCCCTGACATCAGCGCGCCAGCGATAAGCAGCGCCGTATCGATCATCGACAGTTCAGATTGCCAGACACGAACGCCGGTGTGGATGTCGAGAAAATGGTAGTAGAAACCCTTGAAACCGGTCGCGGCAGGACCGCCGCTTTGATCACTGTCGCGGAAGAAGCGCAGCGCCAGCAGGCTGCGACGGACCGCCTCGTCACGCTTCATCCATCCCCGTTCCACCGCGACTGGATACGACGACAGCGCAAATCCGACCACCGCGATGCTGACCGGTGAGCCGTCACGCGAGGTATCGGCCACCAGTCCGTTGCGCGGGTTCATGGTTGGCAGGAAGTAATCGAAGGCGGATCGCTGCAATTGATCCAGCAGCGCCTCGTCACTGAGGGTGGAAGATTGGATCATCGAGTGGATGCTACTCCGGCTGCGTCGTCCCGGCATCGATTTCACGCGACGTTAGCCTGGTTTGGACGTATGCTCGAAGGAGTACGTCAAGTAATTGGCCGGTAAATATCCTGCGCAGGAGTCCTGCAGACTGATGTCGTCTGACTCACAACGATTGACCAACGCTCCACCACGAGTGCAGTTATTGTCGAACGGCCACTATACGGTGATGTTGAATGCCGCCGGCTCGGGCTACAGCCAGTGGCGCAACATCGCCGTCACCCGCTGGCGTGAAGATCCTGTAGGCGACGGTTGGGGCAGTTATCTGTTGCTGCGCGACGAGACGAGCGGCGATGTCTGGTCGGCGGCACGGCAACCCTGCGGTGTCGAATCAGACGTCTACACGGCTAAATTGTCAGATGCAACAGTCAGCGTCGCTCATCGCCACGGCACGCTGGACACTAGCCTGGATGTGGTGGTTGCCGCGGATCGCGATGTGGAATTGCGCCGTGTCACGCTCACGAATCGCGGCAACAAAACCCGCGACATCTCGCTCACCTCGTATGCGGAACTGGTGCTGGGTCCGGCAGGCGCCGATGCGGCGCATCCGGCCTTCTCCAAGATGTTCGTGCAGACCGAGTGGGTGGAGGATGGCGGAATTCTGCTAGCGACGCGCCGGCGACGCGCGCCGGAAGAATCCGAAGTCTGGGCTGCTCACGTGGCGGTCGTCGCGGCGCAGGACGATGGCACCCGCAAATTCGAAACCGATCGGATGCGCTTCCTTGGTCGCGGCTGCACTCTGCGTCATGCGCAGGCAATGCAGACGGGATCCTCATTGTCGAACACCCATGGTTGCGTGCTCGATCCGGTTTTCAGTTTGCGACGGCAGGTGCACATTGCTCCCGGCGCCAGTGTGCAGGTCGCGTTCTGGACGGCAGTCGCCGATTCGCGTGCCGGCGTGCTCGCACTCGTGCATCCGTTGCATGCGAGCGATGCCTGCGAACGGATACTGGAGGAGGCGCACGCATATGCCAGCGCCGAACACGCATGCTTGGGAATCAAGGCCACACAGGTCGAGCGTTTTGGATCTCTGGCCGGTGCGCTGCTGGTTGCGGACAGCAGGCTGCGCGCGTCCACCGACGTTCTGGAACGCGGCAGTGGTGGCGCACCTGTACTGTGGAGTTGCGGCATTTCCGGCGACCGCCCTATCGTGCTTGCGCGCGTCGCTGCTGAATCCGATCTGGCGTGTGTCGGTGAGTTGCTGCTGGCACAACGTTACTGGCAATCGCAGCGGCTTGGGGTTGACGTTGTACTGCTCGACATCTCCACGGGTGATTCTCTGCATGCGCTGCTGGATCAAAAGGCAAAGGCACAGAACGACCGATTGCAGGCCGAACGCGATGCGGTTCAAGCCAAAGTGTTTGTCCTGTGCGACAACAAGATTTCCGACGCGCTCCGCGCCGGGCTGGCCACCGTCGCGCGCATCGTGCTGGATGCGGCAGACGGCCTGCCCGACCCCACGTCGGGAAATTGCGATGATGAAAGTGTCGCTCTGCCGACCACAGCAACTGCGGAAGCTTCACATCCATCGCAGGAGCCAGTTTGCGTAGCAGCACCCGCGCCAACGATTGCTCGCCCGGCATACGAGTTCGACAATGGCAGCAGCGGCTTCATCGAATCCGGCCGTGCCTATTCCATCGCACTGGACAGTGAACGCTGCACGCCAGCACCATGGATCAACGTAATCGCGAATCCGTGCTTTGGTTTTCTGGTGTCGGCCGAAGGCGGCGGTTATACGTGGTCGATCAACAGCCAGCAAAATCCGCTGACCCCATGGCCCAACGATCCGGTCAGCGACACGCCGCATGAAGTGCTGTACCTGCGCGATGAGGACAGCGACGAACTGTGGAGCGCCACCGCGTTGCCGATCCGCGCACCGGCGACGACGTACAACATCGAGCATGGCAAAGGCTACAGTCGCTTCACGCACACGGCACATGGCCTCGATGTGGACTTGCTGCAATTCGTGCCTGTGACCGATTCGGTCAAGTTGTCGCGACTGTGCTTGCATAATCGCTCCGCACGAGTGCGACATTTGTCGATCACCGGCTATGTCGAATGGGCACTGGGCCCGAATGGCGCGGTAACGGCGCCGTTTGTCGTGACCTCGCGCGATGCGATGACCGGTGCGTTGTTCGCGCGGAATACGTGGCGCGCCGAGTTTGCCGAACGCGTGGCCTTCATCGATCTCGGCGGACGGCAACAGACGTGCAGCGGCGACCGCCTGGAGTTTCTCGGTCGTCACGGCAGCGTCGATCGTCCTGCTGCGCTGACGCAGAACGCGGCATTGTCCGGACGCACCGGCGCAGGACTCGATCCCTGCGGTGCCTTGCAAACCTCGCTCGAATTGGCGCCCGGCGAAAAAGTCGAAATCGTATTCATGCTTGGCGATGCCACTTCGAACGCCGACGCGCAAGCGCTTATTGCGAAATACCGCGCGGCCGATCTCGATGCCGTATTACGCGAGGTATCAGCGCAATGGAACCAGTTGCTCGATACGGTACAGGTACGCACGCCAGATCGGGCGATGGACATTCTTCTCAACGATTGGTTGCTGTATCAGGTGCTGGGCTGCCGGGTGTGGGCGCGCACGGCTTATTACCAGGCCAGCGGTGCCTATGGCTTTCGCGATCAACTGCAGGATGTGATGGCGTTGTGCGTCGCGCGCGCCGATGTTGCGCGCGAACATTTGTTGCGGGCGGCGGCCCGGCAATTCGTCGAAGGCGATGTGCAGCACTGGTGGTTACCGCCGTCGGGGCAAGGCATCCGCACGCGGATCAGCGACGATCGCCTTTGGCTGCCCTATGTTGCTGCCCACTATATTGCGACAACGGGCGATACCGCCGTGCTCGACGAGAACCTGCCTTTTCTCGAGGGCGCTCCGATCAAGGAGGGCGACGCCGACGCATTTTTTCAACCAGGTATCGCCAGCGAGCACGGTAGTCTGTACGAACATTGTGCCCGGGCGATCGATTCCAGCCTGA
This sequence comes from uncultured Gammaproteobacteria bacterium, assembly GCA_963804695.1. Classification (GTDB taxonomy): domain Bacteria; phylum Pseudomonadota; class Gammaproteobacteria; order Xanthomonadales; family Rhodanobacteraceae; genus Rudaea. Next base: position 39,068 of record CAWDRH010000003.1, on the reverse strand, counting down.
CGCTGGGCGCTCACGGGCTGCCCTTGATCGGCACCGGCGACTGGAACGACGGCATGAACAATGTCGGCGCCAAGGGTCGGGGCGAAAGTGTCTGGATGGCCTGGTTTCTGCTGGCTACGATCAAAGCTTTCGCACCCTTCGCCGACGCCCGCAGCGAGCCGGCACGTGCCGCTTCCTGGCGCAAATACGCGATAGCGTTGCAGGGTGTGCTCGAAGGTGAAAATGGTTGGGACGGCGAATGGTATCGCCGTGGCTATTACGACGACGGCGCGCCGCTCGGGTCGCACTCAAGCGACGAATGCAGGATCGATGTGATCGCACAATCCTGGAGTGTACTGGCCGGAGCGACCAATCGGCAGCACGCAGCGCAAGCGATGGCCTCGGTCGATCGGATGCTGATCGATCGCGCCAACCTGATCGCCAGACTATTTACGCCACCGTTCGATCACAGCAAGGAAAACCCGGGTTACATCAAGGGTTATCCGTGCGGCATAAGGGAAAATGGCGGCCAATACACGCATGGCGCAACCTGGTCGATTTTCGCCTGGGCGCTGCTTGGCGATGGCAACCGTGCCGGTGAATTGTTCGACATGCTCAATCCGATCCGTCACAGCGATAGTGCCGGCGCGATCGCGTGTTACCAGGTCGAGCCTTACGTTGCCTGTGCGGACGTCTATTCTGTGGCGCCGTATGTCGGCCGTGGCGGCTGGACCTGGTACACCGGCTCGGCCGGCTGGCTATATCGCGCCGGGCTCGAAGCGATTCTGGGATTCCAATTGCATGGCGATCATCTGTTGCTCAATCCGTGCATTCCGAAATCCTGGCCGGGTTACTCCATCGTCTATCGCCACTGTGGCAAGGACGAGACAGTCACGCGCTACGAAATCACGGTGGAAAATCCGGGCCACGTTCATAGCGGGGTAATTCTCGCGGAGTTCGATGGCGTGACACAAACCAAGAACAGTGTAGAGAAAACAGGGGTTCTGTTAGTGGATGACGGACATACGCACCGGATTCGCGTTGTGCTCGGATGATTCGCTTCGGGATGGTGCGTGCGTATCCCGTGATGCTGGTGCGCGGCTCGCGGGCATACAACAGGTGACTACAACAGACTTTCGATGGGCAGCAACGACAGGACAAATACTTCCAGACGCCGTTTCCGGGATGCCTCCGGATCGTGACGGGCGCTCGCCACAATTCCGTTGGCGCTCCACAACCAGGTCATTTGCGCATTGCCGGAATTGGACCCGGGTGTATTTTGCAGCACCACGTGAAAGGAATTCTCGGGCAGAGCCGCGGTGTCGAAGAATTGCGTTACCGCCTGCGCGAGCGGAGCTGAATCGATGATTACACCCATCTCGGTATTGAGCAGCTTCGAGCGTTGATCCATATTGAGCGAGCCGATGAACACATGTTCGCCATCGACGACCATGGCTTTCGCGTGCAGGCTGACACCGGATGAGGTTCCGCGCGCCGTCGCAGGCTGTGCTGCGCCAGGCGCCGGCCGCAATTCGTAGAGTTGCACGCCGCCTTCGAGAAGCTGGCGCCGGTAACGCGCATATCCGGAATGCACTGCCGGTTCATCGGTCGCGGCGAGCGAGTTGGTCAGCACCTTTGTATCCACTCCGCGCTTTGCCAACCCGACAAGAAACTGCGTGCCGCTATCACCGGGGATGAAATATGGAGATATCAGCAGGACTTCACTGTGCGCTGCGTCGACGATTGTTTTCAGAGTCGGGCCGATGCGAAGCGCAGGTGCATCGCCGCCCGAGTCTGGGTCAACCTTGTCAGGTTGATCGGCGACCACTACCGCCGGGCCCCAGAACCAGTCGCCAGGACGGTCGGCAGTAGCACCACCGGCAAGCTCGTCCAGCGATGCCTGTGCGTAGTCGGATTGTGCAAAGGCACGCGCATCGCGGGTGAGTGCGATGCGTAAACGGGCCAGATCGCTCTGCGTGTCGCGTGCGTTGCGAAACGCGGTGACCGGATAGGCGGCATCGCTATTCCAATAGCTGTCGAAAATGCGCGACGCCTCGCGCACCACCGGCCCGATGGCAAGAAGGTCTAGATCGCGAAAATTAGTGTCGCTTCCGGCATCGAAATAATCATTGCCGATATTGCGGCCGCCGATGATCGCCGCATCGTTATCAACGATAAACGACTTGTTATGCATGCGGCGATTGAGCCTGCGTCCTTCCAGCAGGAACTGTCCGGCCTTTGATAGCATGGATGGGTTGCGTGTCCGGAATGGATTGAACAGCCGCACCTGGATATTCGCGTGCGCATTGAGCGCATCCAGCATGTGATCTTCATGCGCCAAATTGATGTCGTCGAGCAGGATGCGTACGCGTACACCGCGATCCGCCGCCGCCAGCAACCGCTGCGCGAGTAATCGTCCGGTCGCATCATTCTGGAAAATGTAGTACTGCAAGTCGATCGAATGTTCAGCGTGATCAGCCAGGGCGACACGGCTCATCAACGCGTTCGTGCTCTTGGTGAGCAGACGGAATCCGGAGTCGTTGCCATGTTGACTCAACTCGCCGGCGATGTAGCGCGCCGACGGCGTATCTGTTACGGGCGGTAATGCATTCGAGGGGTTCTTGGTGAAATCCGGACGCAGTGACGAGCAGGCGGCAAGCATGACAGCAAATGCGAGTACGCCGATCGAGCGGGTTGGAATTCGCAGTATCAGAAGCTGCATATCGGTCCGCTAAAGCACAAACACCAGCATGCAGTCGCCACGGCGGGTGACCACATGCCGATGTTCCAAGCGCGCGACCTATATTCGTCCCATGACCAACAGCACGATAACCACGAGCAACACCACGCCCAAACCTCCACTGGGACCGTAGCCCCAACTTCTGCTGTGCTGCCAGCTCGGAATTGCGCCGATCAGAAGCAGCACCAGAACGATCAACAGGATTGTGCCCAAGGTCATGATGTTTTCTCCTTACAAATGCAGGTTGCCGGTGCCGAATAATCCGATCAGTCCGATGACAATCAGATAAATCGCCACGATGAAGTTCAGCAATCGCGGCATGATCAAAATCAGGATGCCGGCGATCAGGGAGACCAGGGGGCCGAGACTCAATGTGATGTGCATGAGAGTGTCCTTTTTAAGCCATCAAGGGAGAATGTGCGCATTACCGAAGTCGATTGGTGCGCATTTGCCGAGTGCCACGATGTTCGACCTTTCAAACTAGCCTACTCGGCGGGAGGCTAGTGGTCTGTACGCTGGTGCACATAGCACAACAGCAGCTTGCTTCGATGTGACAGTTCCGCCACGCATCGCAATGCGCGTCATGCTCCCAGCATTTTCGCGAGAGTGTTCCATGCGGGTATACGCTCAGCCACAATCCTCAGGCAGGTCAGCAACGGCATCGCCAGCAGCAAACCCGCAACGCCCCACAACCAGCCGAACAGCATGAGCGCAAGGAAAACCATCACCGGATCCAGTGCCAGCCGGCGTCCGACAATCAACGGCGTCACGAGCTGCCCCTCGATCAAATGCAGCGCCAGAAAAACACCGGGCACGCTGAGTGCGGCGAGCAGGGTCGCGGAGTGCGAAAAGCCGACCACGACGAGCACCATCACCGCAATCATCGGTCCGATGAATGGCGCAAAATTCAGAATGGCAACAACGCCACCCCAGAGCAACGGATCGTCCACGCCCAACCACCACAGTGCCGCTGCGGTGAGCAGACCGAGCGTGGCGTTGATCGCCGCGATCGTGGTCATGTAAGTCGACAGTTCGTGCTGAGCACTGCGCGTGGCGATCACAATGTCCTTTTTAATACGCAATGCCGGCGCCAGCTCGACAAACTTGCGCAGCAGCGCATCGCCGTGCAACAGGAAGATGAAGACCAGCAACAGGGTGGCGATCACGCTGATCAGTGCTGCGGGGGTCGCGCTCAACATTTGTGCGATGCGACTCGGACCCGCATCTACGACACGCTGCGGACTCTTCTCGCCGTCGATATTGGCAAGGTTGGCGATCTGTTCGCTGGCATGCGTAGCTGCCAGCAACGGTCGACGCAGATCGCTCAGCGCCAGTTCGATACGGGCAAGCGATTTCGGCACCTGCACCATCCATGCTCGTGCAGGTGTAACCAGGCTTGCCAGCAGCGAGCCGGTCAGTACGATCGTGCACAGCAAAACCAACAAGGTGGCCAGCACCCGCGGCAAATGCCAGTGGCACAGCAGGCGCACGGCCGGCGCAAGCATCAGGCTGAGCAAGACCGCCAACAGTAACGGCACGATCAGGACCGAGGCCGCTGCGCAAGCGTAGAGCGCGAGCAACACAAGGATTCCGGCCAGCAAGCGATTGCGTGTCGGGTGTTCGGGAGGCGGGCTGACCTCGCTGAAATCAGGTTCAGCGTTCATCGCTTACTGGCCGGCAGTGTCGCAACGGCAACATCGGCCGCGTGCGAGCGGGATACGTCGGAAGCTCCAAGTATATTAGTCCACAAAGCGCCAAGCAGGGCTGGTCCGACGGGTGAGTGTATCAGCCACGCGCTGCCGCCAAACAAGACAGCGCCAACGCGCGACCAACGCTTTGGGGACACCGTTGCGAGTGCAAAGCCGCCGAGTAATCCACCACCAACCAAAAGCGACAGTCGATGGCGGCCCAATCGCTCGCGCCAGGGTGGGTAGCGCGTCGCGAGTTGCTGTTCGGCTTTTTCAAGTTCCGCACGGGCGTTGCGTACCCGGGTGCGTGCGCCATTGCGATTCATGAAATGCGCTCCATCGCTTGCGCCAGCGCAGCACGGCTTTGCGGCAGGGTAAGATCGCGCGCCCAGCGGCGCAGTTTCAGCAACAGGACCGCGAGCGCCAGGCATTGCACGCCAGTGCCAGACAGTAACGCCAGTAACCAGCTGCTTGTATACATGTGCACAAGCGCAACGAGCAAGGCGCTCAGACTGAGCCAGGTACTCAAACCGATCACTGGGATTGCAATCGCACCGATCAGCAACCAGCGCAAACTGCGACGTGCCAAAGTCAGCTCGAGATTCAACAGCTTGGCAAAGGCGCGTACCAGGTCCGCGACGGCCGTTGCCAGCGACGCAGGCGATTCTTCTCCTGGTGCGGCAGTTGCATCACTTGCTGCCGGAACTTCAGGTGCGGGCGTGACACTCATCGGCCGCTCGTTCAGCGACGCAGAACGCGCGCAACGATGACGCCAGCAACGAAGGCTACGCCGAATACGGCCAGCGGGCGCAGACGTGCCTGCTTGGTGGCTTCATCAGTCAGTGATTTGGTGCTTTCGAGCAGGCGTCTGCCGATATCGCGCAGCTTGTCTTGCAGCTCATCGTGCTGTTCGCCGAGTGTGTCGGCGCCGTTGCCGAGGCTGGTTGCGGCTGCTGCAACGCCATTTTCGATTTGAGCTGCACTCTTGCGGATTTGTGCCTTGACCTCTTTGGTGTCCATTTGTCTGTCCTCGGATTGGTGGATGTCTGGAACAGACATCCTGCTGTTGTTGAGCGTTCACTCTCTGCGGCTATCGCGTAACGGTTCCTGAATTGCGTTGAGCCAGATCCGGCCGCATCGCAGGGCGGGCCGTCGCGGTTCAGGCGCCGGCCCGCAGCACACGCTGCGATCAACGCAGCGAGCGCTCAAACTCCTTGACCTGCACGTCCGCCTTTTCCTTGGCAATGCCGTAGCGTTCCTGCAGCTTGCCGACCAGATAATCGCGGTGGCCTTCTAGCTGGTTTACATCGTCGTCCGTGAGCTTGCCCCATTTCTCCTTGAGCTTGCCTTGCAGTTGTGACCACTTGCCTTTGATGATGTCCTGGTTCATTTCATTCTCCTTCGTTGAATTTCTGTATCGGTACGCCGGCCAAAGAATTGCGTCGGTAGATTTTGAGAGCACGGCGTCGACTTTCTTCACTTTGTGGGCTTCCTGTGTTGCCTGCGCGCTCAGTAGTTGCGCCGCCGGTTGTTGAAGATCAGCGAGACCACAAACAGGACGATGAAGACGAGGAACAAAATCTTCGCGATGCCGACCGAGGCACCAGCGATACCGGTGAAACCAAGAACGCCAGCGACCAGGGCGATAAGCAGAAATATCAATGCGTAATGCAACATGACGATACCTCGTGAAGTAAGTGAACGACATCGTCGTACAGCAGCGAGTGGTGGTTTCGGCGCCATGCGCGAGCGAGAAGGGTTTTCACGGTGGCGTCATGAAACACTCGCCGTGTCTACACTGCATCGTTCATCGCATTGTGTCGTGCAGGTGCTGTTGCGCGTGATGTTCGACGGAGCCTGCGCGCATTGGAAACGCAATTCGGTACGCCGGCGCACATAAAGAACCGGCATGCAACCATCTGTGTGCGATGGCGTACATACATCTGCGTCCGGAAGGCCGATGATCCAACTCGCCATTCCAGATGTTCGGTGCGATCGCACCACCAGCAAGCGAACGACCAACGGATGAACTGGTCGGCGGCCAGTGCCCACAAGGCAAGGTCACGGTAAAACCACACAATGTCGCGTAATTCTCGAGCCATCTGTCGAGGTCGCGCGGCGTGGATAGTGGCACCCCCCAGTAAACGGAGAACATCATGACACGTACCACAAATATCGTAAGTGCATTTGTCGCGCTCGGAGCAATCGCTCTTTATCCCGGTTATGCGCGCGCAGACAATTCTGCCGATCTCGGCTGCAAGCTGAAATTTTCCCTCTCGACCTGGTCGGCGATTTACAAGCACTCGGAAGGCAGCGGCATGGTCACTTGCGAGAACGGCAAGTCGATGCGCGTCAGTATTGTCGCCGAGGGCGCAGGCCTGACAGTCGGCAAGTCGCGTGTCGATGGTGGAAATGGGCGCTTCACCGACATACATCACATGTCTGACGTGCTCGGCTCATACGCCGAGGGCGAAGCGCATGCCGGCGTGGTCAAATCCGGAGACGCGCAGATACTCACCAAGGGTACCGTCTCGCTGGCTCTTGCCGGCGACGGTGAAGGCGTCGATCTTGGCGTGGACGTTGGCAAACTCACTCTGAGTCGCGCGAACTAAAGCGCGTCGCGTCGAGCATTCCGCCTGCAAGGACGCAACCTTGCCATGGGACGGCTCACACAACGGAGATCAATCATGCATACGAATAATTACAACGAAACCAAGAAAGCAAATCCCGGCCACAATCAGAAACACGAAACCACTCCAGCCGTTCCGGCCAAGCGCGATGAACAAGATCGGAATCGGAAGGACAAAGTGACTGGTGACAAGCCCGCTCGCAACGGCACACCGGAAGTCGCGGTCAAATAAGTCAGTTTTGCCTGCGAGCAATCGTGAGGCTGCAGGGCCCGGCTCAGGTCGGGCCCTTCTTTTATTCGAAGTGTGTATTGAAAGATGAGGCTGCCTTGGCGGCGCACGTTCTATCGTCGCGTTGGGCGATTCATAGATGATCCGCTATGTGCGACAACGCACAGAAGATCAGACAAAATGTTTCTACCGTCCTTGGCTGACGACAACGCCGTGGAGGCCACCATGCATCCGCAACGCAGTTCATACTCAATTGGCTCGGTCGCACGAAGCAGGATCGGGCTGCAAATTTTCAGGCAAGGATTGCTCGCTGCCATGCTTTGCGCCATGGCAGCGGCGCCGGCTTTGGCTGCAACGCTGCAACTGCCACCGCTGGTCGCGCCAGCCAGCCAGGAGCATCACGTCGGCAAAGTGATCTTCGTTGAACTGGTGACGCCGGATCTTGCCGCAGCAAAACAGTTCTATGCGGGATTGTTTGGCTGGACGTTTAACGACATTCAGGCCAGTGGAACTCAATACGCCGAAGCCTCTTTGGACGGCCTTCCAGTCGCCGGATTGATTCAAAAGAGAGTACCGGCGGGCGAGCATCGGCAGCCGGCATGGCTCGGCTTCATCGCCGTGCGCGATGTGGATGCAACCAAAACGGCGGCTGTACAACAGGGTGCAAAAGTACTGTTCGAGCCGCATAGTTTTCCCGACCGCGGCCGCGAAGCCGTTTTCGCCGATCCACAGGGAGCCGTCTTTGCGGTGCTGGCTTCCAGCAGCGGTGATCCGCCGGACGTCCTGGCCGCGCCCGGAGAATGGATTTGGAGTTCGCTGATCACAAGCAATCCGGATACCGATGCCGCTTTCTACCAAACGCTGTTCGATTACGAAGTATTCGACCTGCCCGCGAACGGGAGCGCCCAGCATCTGCTGCTCGCCTCAGACAACTACGCCCGCGCGAGCGCGAATACGCTGCCTGTCGACAAACCGAATATCCATCCGCATTGGCTCAACTTCGTGCGCGTCGACGACGCGGTCAAGATGGCTGCCAAGGTCGAGTCGCTTGGCGGCCGCGTGCTGGTTGAGCCGCGGATCGATCGGCATGGCGGCAAGCTTGCCGTCGTTGCCGACCCACAAGGCGCAGCCTTCGGACTGTTGGAATGGCCGGACACTGAAAGTAAAGAGGTGACCCAATGAATATCTCACTCTTGCGCTGCTCGGCGATTACCCTCGTGATTGGACTATTCACGGTACTGTCGTCCAGCTGCGCCGTAACTGGCGGCGGATATGGATACGACGGTGGTGGTGTGGGTATCGGGCTGGGCTACTATGAACCTTATGGTGGCGACTACGGTGGTTGGGGATCTGACTATCGTGTCGGACCGTATCGCGGTGGCGGCCGTCGTTCCGACCGTGGTAATGGTCGCCCGACTCAGCACGCCTACCGATCCGCGCCCGCATCGCACTCAGTGCCGTCTATTCCGTCGCGTTCTCGTTCAAGCTCGCACTCGCATTGAAGTTGAAGGGCAACACAAGTCATGGCGTAATCTTGAACGTCATGTAATGGATGTGTGCAGGTCAACTGACCTGATGCAGTGGACATCGCCGCTGGTTGTTGTGGATGCCTTGATCGGAAGGGTTTGCACAGTTCATTTTGCGGGATGCATGGGCTGCACAGCTCTCGTGCCGGACCGATCGCCCTTCACGATAACAAATGGGCTGACGATAGAGTCGTACTGACTATTCGCGGGCCAGATCTTCGGCCGTTCGCTCATTGCGTAAAAATTTCGGTGCGCAGCCGACTTGCAGATAGGTAATTGTGCTACTGGTCTTGAACTACGCTGAAGCTTACGCGCCAGGTTGAGGCAGCTCTGTACGTCAGCGCACAAAAAGGAATTTGACCACCTGCTCGCCGATGCGATTGCGACATGACGTTTGCTCCGCTATGTGTGCTGTCGGACGGACAGCATCTGCGTTTTACAAGATGCTCATCGTGCAAGATCCAGCGGCGGCATTAGGCGCGAAAATAATATGGCACATGCGCAGATACTCAATTCCATTGGTCTTGTGCTGGGCATGGTCGGTGTTCTGATCATTTTCGGTTTCGGGCCGCCAATGTCGGATCTGGAAACAGGAGTGGGCCTGGGTCTTGAGGATGGAACTCGTCTTGGAGATGGGCGTACGGTTGCGGAACACAACGTGGACAGGTTGTGGCTCAGAACACGTCACTCGCGCATATCTCAAATCGGGCTGCTGCTGGTTTTCGCCGGGTTTGCGTTGCAATTCTGGGCCACATGGAGCTAGCCACATTCGCTGATGGCCTTGCAAGAATCAAATTTGCGGGACTGTTTGTTATTTCGAGAGGAAAGAACGGCTGCGCTCAGCGGCGATAGCGCGTCGTAATCCGATCGGAGCGTTCCGGCTGGCGGCCCGGAGGGGGCGTAGCCAATCGGTCGGAGTCGTAGGGTTGAGAGGAATTCTCGTGTTGCGGGCGGCGTTCGTTTTCGCTTGCTTCGGCGTAGCCGTCGTCCGGCGTCCGTTCCGTCTTGCGGACGCGAACCGGATGATTGGAAGCGTGTTGATTGGTTTGCATGGTCGTGGTTTCCTGTTCGAGCTTTGGTTGCCGCTCGATAATGCGCTTTGCCGATCAGCGCTTTCTGTACGTTGTCGCACGCTTAATCCGGAGCGAGATGCACGTACGCTGGTGGCAGAAAGTGCGGCTATCCGAGAGTCCGCTCGTACAGTTCATTCGCGGCCAGATAGCAGCCACAGGATCTGGCTTCAAGTCCAAGGCGATCAAGTACCGTGATATCGCCGCGGCGATAGCGGATGAGTTTCCGGTTTTGCAGCGAAGTGGCAGCTTTGGTGATGCCGACACGGCGTACACCCAGCATATAGGCGAGAAACTCGTGCGTCGCATGCAGCGTATTGGAGTGTGATCGATCATGCGTCATCAAGAGCCAACATGCCAGGCGCGGCTCGACTGCGTGGAAGTGCGTACACGCCGCGACTTGCGCGATCTGTTGCATCTTCACATGCACGTAGCGGTGCAGCCTGAGCCGCAGCGCGGGGCTGCGGTCGAGTTCGCGCCGGAACGCGGCGACCGTGATCCGCAAAGCGCCTCCCGCACCCTGAACCAGATGGTTCAACGGAGATACGGAAACGCCCAGCAGAATGGCACTGCCGACCATGCCTTCGTTGCCGATCAGCGCAACCTCCAGACCTGCACAAACGTCGAGCGGAGTCACCTGCGAGATGCAGCCGCGGGTCGGAAAATAAACGTGGCGCAGCGGTGTGCCGGCTTCGTAAAGCAAATCGGACGCAGCAAGTTCGACCTGATCGCAGTGTGCGAGCAAGTGACGGCGATCCTTTTCGGGCAATGCGTCGAGCAGGCGGTTGCTGGCAACGAGTCCAACCTGCGCAAGGCGAGTCATGTTGCGGTAACGTCGGGCAGCAGGCGGTCGAATTCCCTTCTGACGACCGCATAGCACTCGCAGCACTGCGCTTCCATGCGCAGTCGGTCCAGCACCGTGATTTGACCGCGGCTGTAATGGATCAGGCCGGCCAACTGCAATTTGCCCGCAGCCTCGGTCACTCCTTCGCGACGCACGCCGAGCATGTTGGCGATCAATTCCTGGGTCATGCTCAGCTTGTTCGATGGCAACCGATCCAGACTCAACAGCAACCAACGACACAGTTGCTGATCGACCGAATGATGTCGATTGCACACCGCAGTCTGAGCCATTTGGGTCAGCAGCGCCTGGGTATAGCGCAGCAGCAGGTGCTGCAGCGCTGCGGCACGCGTGAATTCTTCTTTCAGGAACTGGCCCTTCAGTCGATAGGCATGACCCGCGCTCTGCACCAGGGCGCGACTCGGCGTGGTCTCGCCGCCCATGAACAAGGCAACGCCGACCATGCCTTCGTTGCCGACCACGGCAATCTCGGCCGACGCGCCGTCTTCCATGACATACAGCAGAGACACGATGCAGGTCGTGGGGAAATAAACATGCCGTAACTGACTTCCGGACTCGTATAGCACATGCCCCAGCGGCATCGGCACGAGTTCAAGATGTGGCAGCAGACGCTCGAATTCCGTCGCGGGCAGAACGCGCAGAAGATGATTTTGCCGCGGGTCATGGGGAGCAGGCATAGGCGACCTTGATCTCCTCCGAAGTGAATCTGGTGTTGCCGATATCGGCATGAGCAATCCTCGTTAGCGTAGGCAATATAAAAAGAAAGCGCCAGTGCGTATGTACGCTGGCGTACACAGTACGCAGGCCATCCTGAGCAATCAACGGCGACGTGGTAAAGATTTGCAATCGACAGATAGGGTCAGGCCGCTATGTTCGGTAGCGCACAGATGCGGGCAGGATCCCGGAGCACCCTGATAAAGCGCGGAAGGAGGATGACGTCAGGAGCCGGGGCGGCGATCTGGCGCATCAACGATGTTTGGCCCCGGCTGGTGCGCTCCAAAGCTTCCCCCTTTGGCCCGGCCGGGATTTTCTCAACGTGCCCAGTGAGCGCTTTATGCGTCCATTCGCAAACTCGCCGTCAAGTACAGCTTCAGTCACTATAGCCACGGTGGCTTGATGCTCGATTCCCTGTTAAATCTTGCGTCGAATGGGATCACCCATGCAGGGCTCGGCGCGAAGCTCGTGTTTCTACTGGTGATGACTCAGCTCACCATCCTCACCGTGACCCTGTATCTGCACCGCAGCCAGACCCACCGTGCGGTGGATTTTCATCCCGCACTGGCACACGTATTCCGTTTTTGGAGCTGGCTGACCACTGCCATGATCACCCGTGAATGGGTCGCGATTCATCGCAAGCATCATGCGCATAGCGAAACCGAACTTGATCCGCACAGTCCGCAAATTTTCGGTATCGGCAAACTGCTCCGGAATGGAACCGAGCTTTACATGACGGCGCGCAGCGACAAGGACCTCCTCGCCAGGTACGGCCGCGGTACGCCTGACGACTGGATCGAACGTCATGTATACGCGCCGCACTGCAACTGGGGTCCGACTCTACTGGCAGTTACGGAGATCGTGCTGTTCGGCGTCGGCGGCATGGCGATCTGGGCGGTACAGATGATGTGGATCCCGTTCTGGGGCGCCGGTGTGGTGAACGGTATTGGTCATTGGTGGGGTTATCGCAATTTCGAAACAACCGATCGATCAACCAACCTGGTTCCGTTCGCGGTCTGGGTCGGCGGCGAGGAACTGCACAACAATCATCATGCCTTCCCGAGTTCGGCGAAGTTTTCCGTGCGCCCCTTCGAGTTCGATTTCGGCTGGCTCGTCATCAGGTTTTTGGCAATTTTGAAGCTTGCCAGGGTTCGAAGAGTTGCTTCCGCGCATGATCTGCGGACCAACAATCGTCGGTCCACGAAAGCAGAGCTTCAAGCAACCCTGGCTCCACGAGTCAAACTGATGACAGAATTTTTCCGCACCGTCACGCTACCGGCCGTGCGCGACGAGAAGCGCCGCAACCAGGACAATCTGCTGCCGCCGCGTCTGCGGCGCGCGCTCGCCGATGGCGGCCGCTGGCTCGCCGACGGTGAGCGGCAGCGATTGAACGCCTGGGTTGAAGCGCGGCCGGTCCTGCGCACCATTTGCGAATTCCGCGCGCAGCTCGCGTCGCTGCTTGAGCGGCGCGACGTCGATGCTCAGCCCAACAGATTGTCGCAATGGGCCGAGGCGGCCAAGGCCAGTGGCATCGGTTTGCTGCGCACATTCGCGTCCGTGCTGGACGCGGATGCTTCCTCCAGCCGGTAATGCAAGGCACTGTACGTTGCCGCACAGAGGGCGTCCTTTATATGCGCGCATGATCGGTGATGCACTGGATCGAGGAGCAAAAAAAGCATGCGCGCCGATTGGGTAACGAGTTCCGCCGAACTGCCGCATGAGGGCCAGCAGATCGAATTCGTCCTGGACCGTCGCGAAGTTGTGATGAACGGTGTCTACGTCCAGCAGACTTTTCGATCACATTGGTCGGGTTACGAAGTAGCGCGCGTGCATAGCTGGCGGCCCGCCGACCTGAACTCATCCGCCGCCGTTCATTCATTGCTGCGGTTGATGCCGCGATGATCGCGATCGAGCATTGCCATCTGAACTATCCATGCGCACAGCGTTGGGAAGCACTGGAACCGGTGCTCGATAGTCCACGTGTGCGCTACTGCAGCCAGTGCCGCTCAGCGGTCCATCTGGTCGAGCGCGAGCAGGAACTGATCGAGCTTGCGCGTCACGGCAAGTGCGTTGCCGTCCTGCGCGAGGACTTCGCCGTAGCTGTTGACGTCCGAAACGTGCGCATTTATACAGAGTGATCGCACGAATTCCGGATACCGCTGAGCGCTCGCCAGCGTTTGCAAAAATATCCAATCAGGCGCAGCGTGTGACTGGGTCGATGCTCAGGTTGTCTGTTTGGGTTCTGTGTCCGACACTTCATGGTATCCACGCACTCTCCATGATTTCGATTCGATTTCTGGAGCCGAAGGTGATCCGCAGGACAAGGTGAGTGAACGTGCTGGATCTGAAATCCTGGTTTCGCAAAGGCCGCCGTTCAGAACGGTCGATTGACGACGAGCGGCCGTTGCGTTCCGAACTTTTCAGTGCCGATCGAATGGAACAGCACGGCGGAGTACTCGCCAGGGCGCACGTAATCAGTGCAGTCAAGCGGCGTGATCATCTGCTGCTGCGCCTCGCCGAGAATCGGGCGGTTTTGACGGACGCGTGCAATTTGCTGGCGGATGCGATCAAGAACCAGCGCAGCATTACGCCGGCGGGTGAGTGGCTGCTCGATAACTTCTACGTGATCGAGGAACAGATTCGCACCGCGAAGGCGCACTTGCCCAAGCGTTACAGTTGGGAGCTGCCACGTTTGCAAAGCGGGCGATCCAGCGGACTTCCTCGCGTATACGACATCGCGCTGGAAACCATTTCCCATGGTGATGGACGTGTCGACGGGGAAAGCCTGAGCCGATTCATCGCCGCGTACCAGAAGATCACGCCACTCAAGCTGGGTGAGCTGTGGGCGATTCCGATCATGCTGCGGCTTGCCCTGATCGAAAATCTCCGGCGCGTCGCCGGACGCATTGCTGCGGATCGCATTCATCGCAATCTGGCCGACGGTTGGGCGGACCAGATGATGCAGGTCGCCGAGCAGGATCCGAAGAACTTGATCCTGGTGATTGCCGATATGGCGCGGTCGAACCCGCCGATCGTAAGTTCGTTCGTCGCCGAGCTTGCGCGAAGGTTGCAGGGCCAGATTCCTGCTCTGACGCTGCCACTCAGTTGGATCCAGCAATTCCTGCTCGAATCCGGACTGACTATCGAGCAACTGGTGCAGGCCGAAAACCAGCAGCAGGCCGCCGACCAGGTATCCATCAGCAACAGTATCGGCAGTCTGCGTTTTCTCGCGGTCATGGACTGGCGAGAGTTCGTCGAGTCGATGAGCTTGACCGAGCAGATTCTGCGACAGGATCCCGACGGTACCTATGCGAAAATGGATTTCGCCACACGCGATAGCTACCGGCATGTGGTCGAGAGGATCGCCAAAGCAGCCGGGTTGCTCGAGGAAGACATCGCACTGCGCGCCGTCGAGCTGGCCCAGAAATGCGCAGCGGTCGATTGCACCAATGCACGCGTTGCGCATGTCGGGTTCTATCTTGTCGACCAGGGTTTGGCACAGCTCGAACGTGAGACCCATGCGTATCGTGGCTGGCATGCACTCCTGCGTGAACCAGGCGTGCGGCTGGGTTTTTACCTGGGCGTGATCGCGCTGACCGGCATTGGCCTTGCAGCGGCCTTGCTGTTCCATGTGCACGGGGTACATCGCGGTCTGCTGGCACTGACTGCAATTTGTACCTTGTTATGCACGCTGCGATTGGGCGTAGACGTAGCGAACCGGCTGGCAATCGCGTGGGCCGTGCCACAGGTGCTCGCACGGATGGATTTTTCCAAGGGTATTCCCTCCGAACATCGATCGCTGGTTGTCGTGCCGACGATGCTCAGCGATGTTGAAGCCATTGATGGGTTGATCGAGGCGCTTGAGGTCCGTTTCCTGGCTAATCGCGATCCCAATTTATACTTTGGCCTGCTCACCGATTTCACCGACGCTGCAGAGGAAAAACTGGCGGGAGATGATCGGCTGGTGGAGGTAACCGCGCAGGGCATCGCCGGGCTCAATGAAAAGTATGCGAGCGAGCAAGCGGATATTTTCTTCCTGTTCCACCGGCCACGCCGCTGGAACCCGCGCGAACGCATCTGGATGGGGTACGAGCGCAAGCGCGGAAAGCTTGGCGATCTGAATGCGCTGCTTCGTGGCAACGCGAATGAAGCATTCGCGAGGATTGTCGGACGCACCGAAATCCTGTCTGCGGTGAGATTCGTGATTACGCTGGATACCGACACGCAGTTGCCGCGCGATACGGCAAGCCAGATGGTTGCGACGATGGCGCACCCATTGAATCGCGCTTGCTATGACGAAGCGCTGCAGCGGGTCGTCGCCGGATACGGCATCCTGCAGCCGCGTGTCGCGGTGAGTCTGACCAGCGCGAACCGTACTTTGTATGCACGTCTGCACGCCGGCGAGCCGGGAGTCGATCCCTATACGCGTGCGGTTTCGGATGTCTATCAGGACTTGTTCGACGAAGGTTCATTCATTGGCAAAGGCATCTACGACGTCGATGCCTTCGAACGCTCTCTCGCACATCGGTTTCCCGAGAACCGCATCCTCAGCCATGACCTGCTGGAAGGGTGCTATGCGAGATCGGGACTGCTGAGCGATGTACAGCTCTACGAAGACTATCCCGCCTCGTACGATGCCGACGTGCGCCGGCGGCATCGCTGGATCCGCGGCGACTGGCAGACGGCTCGATGGCTGATGCCCAGCGTACCCGGAGAGAGCGGCGTATTGACCAATCCGATTTCGGTCTTGTCGAAATGGAAAATCCTGGACAATTTGCGGCGCAGTTTGACGCCGGCGGCCTTGACGCTTCTGTTTCTGCTCGGTTGGAGCGTCTTGCCAAGCCCTTGGCTGTGGACGCTGGCGGCGCTTGGAATCCTTGGGCTGCCGGCGCTCAGCGCCAGTCTGCTCGAGCTACTCGCGCCCGCCAAGGACTCACGGCTCACTCTGCATCTGCGCGCGTCGCTGCAATCGGCGGGGCGCCGGTTCGCGCAGGTCGGATTCGTACTGGCATGCCTTCCTCACGAAATGATGTTCACCCTCGACGCGGCAATTCGCACCGTGGTGCGTTTGCTGGCGACTCGCCAACGATTGCTTGAATGGCGTCCGAGCAATAGTGAGCCGGATCACGATGGCACACTTGCCGCTGAACTTGTGGCAATGTGGATTTGTCCGGGACTGGCGATCGGCACGGCGGCCTTCCTGCTTTATGCCAGGCCAGCCGCAGCCGTCGTGGCCGCACCCATTCTGGCCATTTGGTTGCTGGCTCCCGTCGCCATCTGGTGGATCAGCCGCCCTCGCGAGCGGCGCCAGGATGTACTCGAAGCCGAGCAAATAATTTTCCTGCGACACACCGCGCGCAGGACCTGGGATTTCTTTGAAACCTTCGTCGGTCCGGAAGATCACTGGCTGCCGCCGGACAACGTGCAGGAACATCCGTTCGCTGCAACCGCTCATCGAACGTCGCCGACCAATCTTGGCCTGTCGTTGCTCGCCAATCTGGCGGCCTTCGATTTTGGCTATGTGACCATGGGCCAGCTCGTCGAGCGCACGCAGAACGCATTTGAATCCATGCTCAAGCTCGAGCGCAATCACGGTCATTTCTACAACTGGTACGACACGCAATCGCTGGAACCACTGTCGCCCCTGTACATTTCCAGCGTCGACAGCGGAAATCTCGTCGTCCATTTGCTCACGCTGCGCGCTGGCCTGCTTGGCTTGATGGATCAGAACGTCCTTTCGCGGCGTGCATTGGAGGGCATGGTCGATACGTTCGAACTGGCCGTGCACGAACTCGCTGATGGCCACTCGCCTGCGGCTGAGCGGCTGGAGAAAATGCTGCAGGCAATGCCAGCGAATGATTCTGGATCGCTCATTCTCTGGCGCGAATCGCTTGCTGCATTGGCGATGGAACTGACTGGCGAAATCGGCACATCCGGAAACGATGAAACGAACCGATGGACGCGGGCGTTGCTTGAACAATGCAAAGCGGCTCTCGGCGATCTCGACTATCTGTTTCCCTGGCTCACGGTCGCAGCGCACGAAGGCGTGGATGAATTGCTGCGCGCAGTGGAGGTGCCAACATTGTGTAGCGTGCCCCGCAGCACGCATCAATTGTTGCAAGAAATTGAAGCCCACGATTTCGAACACCCGGGGGTTCTGGATCGCGCGTGGTTGGAGGAATTTCGACGACGCGCAGAAGAATCCATTCAGTGTGCCAGCAAGCGCATCTCCGTGATTGAACAACTGGTGCGGCAATGTGGCGAGCTGGCGCAGATGGATTTCGGATTTCTTTACGACGAAGATCGCCGACTGTTCACGGTTGGATACAACGTCAGCGAGCGGCAACGCGACGTCGGGTATTACGATCTGCTGGCGTCCGAGGCGCGGGCGACGAATTTCGTCGCGATCGCACAGGGACAAGTTCCTCAAGAGAGCTGGTTTTCGCTCGGCCGTCTGCTCACAACCGCCGCCGGCGAGTCGGTGCTGCTGTCGTGGGGCGGCTCGATGTTCGAGTACCTGATGCCTGTACTCGTCATGCCGACTTACGAAAATACCTTGCTCGATCGCACCAACCAGGCGGCGGTGCGACGCCAGATCGAATACGGCAAGCAGCGCGGTGTTCCATGGGGAATTTCGGAGTCCGGATACAACACCGTCGATGCTGCACTCAACTATCAGTACCGCACTTTTGGCGTTCCCGGACTGGGTCTCAAACGCTGGCTTGCCGACGATCTCGTCATTGCGCCGTATGCGTCCGCTCTCGCGTTGATGGTGTCGCCGGTGGAGGCGTGTCTGAATTTGCAGCAACTGTACGACCAGGGCGTCATGGGGAAATATGGTTTCTACGAAGCCGTGGACTACACCGCTGCGCGGCTGCGGCCGGGACAATCCTTTGCCATTGTCCAATCGTTCATGGCGCATCACCAGGGCATGAGCCTGCTGTCACTGGCATCGGTGCTGCTCGATCGGCCCATGCAACGACGATTCGCATCGGATCCCTTGTTTCAGGCCACGATGGATCTGTTGCAGGAGAGAGTTCCAAAGGCCAGCGTGCGGCATTCCTACGATACCCGTCTCATCGATGTCCACGCGATTGCCGGAACATCCGAGTTGCCGGTTCGCGCGTTCAACACGCCGAATACTTCGATGCCTGCCGTGCAATTACTCTCAAACGGCCGCTATAACGTGATGATCAGCAATGCGGGCGGTGGTTACAGTCGCTGGAAAGATCTTGCGGTTACGCGCTGGCGCGAAGATGGCACCTGCGACAACTGGGGTACCTTTTGCTATGTGCGTGATGTGGAAACCGGGAAATTCTGGTCGAACACATTCCAGCCGACCCTTGCACAACCAGATTCCTACGAGGCGGTTTTTACCGAGCCACGCATCGAATTTCGTCGGCGCGACCACGAACTGGAGACACATACCGATATTGCCGTATCGCCTGAAGACGATATCGAACTGCGGCGCGTGCGCATCATCAATCGTTCACGCATCCGCAGAACCATCGACCTCACCAGTTATGCTGAAGTCGTGCTTGCCCCGGCCATCGCCGACGAATTGCATCGCGTCTTCAGCAACCTGTTCGTGCAGACCGAAATCATCCAGTCGCGCCACGCGATCATTTGCACAAGACGGCCGCGATCACGCCTGGAGCAGCCACCGTGGATGTTTCATCTGTTTGTGCTGCACGGTGCCGACAGCAGTCGTACATCGTTTGAAACCGATCGCTCCCGCTTCATCGGCCGTTGTGGAAGCACAGCCAATCCGCGCAGTCTGTGCGAGTCCGCACCACTGTCAGGCAGCGATGGTGCGGTGCTCGACCCGATCGTCGCAATTCAGCATCGCGTTGTGCTGGAACCGGATGACTCGGTCACCTTCGACATGGTCACCGGGGCCGGCGAGTCGCGTGCAGCCTGTTTGACTCTTGTGGAAAAATATCAGGATCGACGTCTCGCCGATCGTGTCTTCGATCTTGCCTGGACGCACAGCCAGGTTGCGCTGCGTCAGATCAATGTGACCGAGATCGACGCCCAGCTTTATGGACGCCTTGCCGGGCGTGTCATCTATGCAAACAATTTGTTGCGAGCTGATCAAAGCCTGATCTTCAATAACCCGCGTGGCCAATCGGGCTTGTGGGGTTATGCGATTTCCGGTGACCTGCCGATCGTGCTTCTGCAGATCAAGGATCCCGCCAATATCGAACTGGTGCGCCAATTGGTGCAAGCGCATGCCTATTGGCGCATGAAGGGACTGGCGATAGATCTTGTGATCTGGAACGACGACCACGGCGGTTATCGTCAGGTTTTGCACGATCAAATCATGGGGTTGATCGGTTCCAGCATCGAAGCCAATGTGATCGACCGCCCAGGCGGAGTTTTTGTACGTCTCGCGGAGCAAATCGCACCCGAGGACCGCGTTCTGCTGCAAGCCGTGGCGCGCGTCATACTTTCCGACAACCGCGGTACCCTCGCCGAACAGGTCAAACGCCGCGATCCGCCGGAACCATCGATTCCCCGGTTTGCACCGACGCGCACGCATCGCGCGGAGGATTCATCATCCGCGCCATCGCTGCGCGATGTGCTGATGCTGCACAACGGGTTCGGCGGGTTTTCCACCGACGGCTGCGAGTATGTCATCACCGCCACGCCGGAGCAGCCGACGCCGGCGCCGTGGGTCAATGTGCTGACCAATGCGCATTTCGGCACGGTCGTTTCGGAAAGCGGATCGGCTTATAGCTGGAACGAGAATGCCCACGAGTATCGGCTGACGCCATGGCATAACGACCCGGTTGGCGACTTAAGCGGCGAAGTATTTTATCTGCGCGACGAAGAGACCGGACGATACTGGTCGCCCACGTCGCTGCCCGCGCGTGGGACGGGTGCGTACACGACGCGTCATGGTTTCGGCTACAGCGTGTTCGAGCACAGCGAAGATGGCATCAGGACAGAACTGTGGGTCTACGTTGCCCTGGACGCCGCCATCAAGTTCTCAGTACTCAAAGTACACAATGTATCCACAAGATCGCGCAAGCTCTCGGCGACCGGCTATGTGGAATGGGTGCTTGGCGACCTGCGGACGAAATCGGCGATGCACATCGTCACCGGGATCGACCCTGGCAGCGGTGCGTTGTTCGCGCGCAATTCCTTCAACCCTGAATTTGCCGACCTGGTTGCGTTCTTTGATGTCGATGATGCCGTGCGCACGCTCAGCGGCGATCGCACCGAATTTATCGGACGCAATGGCACGTTGCGGAATCCTGCCGCCATGGCGCGTACACGCTTGTCCGGAAAAGTTGGAGCGGGAATGGACCCGTGCGCGGCTGTGCAGATTCCGTTCGAGCTCGGTGCGGGCCAATCGCGCGATCTGATTTTCAGACTTGGAGTCGGGCGCGGCATCGACGATACCAGTCACATGGTCACGCAGTTGCGCAAGTCGGGAACGGCGCGAACAGTTCTTGAAGACATCCGCAACTATTGGAAACGCACGTTGGGAACCGTGCAGGTGGAAACTCCGCAGCCATCTCTCAACGTGTTGAGCAATGGCTGGTTGCTGTATCAGACGATCGCCTGCCGGTTGTGGGGGCGCAGTGGTTACTACCAGTCCGGCGGTGCGTTCGGATTTCGCGATCAGTTGCAGGATGCCATGGCGCTCGTGCATGCCGAACCGCGGCTGCTGCGCGAGCAGTTGCTGCGCTGCGCGGCACGTCAGTTCACGGAAGGCGACGTGCAGCATTGGTGGCATCCGCCATCGGGCCGCGGAGTGCGCACCCACTGCTCGGACGATTATCTATGGCTGCCTCTGGCGACGTCGCGATATGTGCTGTGTACTGGCGACCGCGAGGTGCTGGATGAGCGCTCGGCATTTCTCTACGGCCGTCTGGCGGGCGCGGACGAGGAGTCCTATTACGATTTGCCGGGACAATCCGGAGAAAGTGCGAATCTCTACGAGCACTGCGTACGCGCCATTCGCCATGGTCTGAATTTCGGCGCGCATGGATTGCCCCTGATGGGCACCGGCGATTGGAACGACGGCATGAACAACGTCGGTGCACAGGGCAAAGGCGAGAGCGTGTGGCTGGGATTTTTCCTGTTTTATGTGTTGACGCGATTTGCCGAGGTCGCGCGATTGCGCAACGATACGGAGGTTTCGGAACTTTGCTGCAGCAAGCCGAAGCAGCTCCGCAAGAATATCGAACAGCATGCATGGGATGGCGCGTGGTATCGGCGCGCATGGTTCGATGACGGTACGCCGCTGGGGTCGTCCACCAACCCCGAGTGCCAAATCGACTCCATCGCGCAAAGCTGGTCGGTGCTGTCTGCTGCCGGCAATGCGCAACGAAGGCATGCGGCGATGAATTCGCTCGATCAGCGTCTGGTACGGCGCGAACAGTCCCTTGTGCAATTGCTCGATCCGCCGTTCGACCATTCGGCGCTGGATCCCGGTTATATCAAGGGCTATCTGCCGGGTGTACGTGAGAATGGTGGTCAATACACGCATGCGGCGATCTGGGCGGTCATGGCTTTTTTCGCGATGGGCGAGGCGGATCGCGCGTGGGAGTTGTTGCAGATGATCAATCCGGTGAATCACTCAACGTCACCGGAAGCCGCCGCTGTCTACAAGGTGGAACCTTACGTGGTCGCGGCCGATGTCTACGCCGTCGCACCGCACACGGGTCGCGGCGGCTGGACCTGGTACACCGGCTCGGCAGGCTGGATGTATCGCCTCATCGTGGAATCGATGCTTGGAATCGACCTGCGAGTCAACCAATTGCATCTTGATCCGCGGCTTCCAACCGAATGGGCGGGTTGCATAATGGTCTATCGTTATCGCGAGTCGTTTTACGACATCGCCGTTTCACGATCACAGTCCGACGTGGAGTCGACGCGTGTGTATGTCGATGGAATCGAGCAGCCTGACCAACTGATAACGATGCTGGATGATGGCGCGAGACATAAGGTAGAGGTGGAAATTCCGCGGTTGGTTCGCGGCCTCAGAGAATGAATTTCTGCGATTTCGCTGTTGCTCTGGAACGTCGAGTGCGATGACTCGGGCGAATCTAGGTATGAACCATCTCTTGGCACGCACCCGCGAATCAAGTCATGTGCTGCAGCGTTCGTTACCGCACGGAAGCCCGTAGTCGTGCGTGGTCTAATTGTCTCGCGGGTCCAAACACCCGCATACCAACGAAAGATGCCGCGCGTGAGCGCCGCGTACGCAGGATGGAACACGGCCAGGACGGCCATCGGGGCAGTAGATAGCTGCTAAAGCGCCGAACCAACTCCCCTTGGCTCGGCGTTTTTTATTCATGCCAGCAAGAGTTTTCCGCTAGCTCTTGTTTGCGGGCAGCCTACAGCAGAATCTGTGACATCGTGATGGTCACCCCACCCTTGCGGTTGGCTGGAGGCGTTTATCGGACTCGGTCGGAAGGCTCTGACGATACTGCACGTCGGACAGCAGGCGATTCAATTCTTTCTTGACCATGGCGTAGCACTCGCACACGCGAGTCTCCAGTCCGGACCGATCAAGCACGGCAATATGGCCACGGCGATAATGAATACAACCGGCGCGCTGCAAATTTCCAGCAGCTTGAGTAATGCCTTCGCGGCGCACGCCCAACATGCTGGCGACCAATTCCTGCGTCATGATCAATTCGCGCGAGGACACTCGATCGAGTGTCAGCAAAAGCCAGCGGCATAATTGCTGTTCCACCGAATGATGCCGATTGCAGGCCGCGGTTTGTGCAATTTGCGTGATCAGCGCCTGGGTGTAGCGCAGCAGCAAGCGTTGCATCAAGCCGGCGCGGACGAACTCCTGCTTCAGCAGACGACTTTCCAGTCGATAGGCGTGTCCCGCAGTTTGAACTACGGCCGAGCTTGGCGTGGTGTCGCCGCCCATGAACAGCGAAACGCCGACAACGCCTTCATTGCCCACTCCTGCGGTTTCGGCCGATGCACCGGACTCCAGAACATAGTGCAGCGACGCGATGGCGGTGGTGGGGAAATAGGCGTGCCGCATCTGTCCGCCAGGTTCGTACAGGATCTCACCGAGGGGCATCGCGACCAGCTCCAGATGCGCGACCAAACGCTCGAATTCCGCCGTCGGCAGGGCGGCGAGGAGATGGTTCTGATTTGGACTGTGGGGCGATGGCATTGTCAACGGTGACTGCTGGTTCTAAGCCTTGGCGGTAGTTTCCACACCGATTCCGCGGTAACCGATGAAGCGGCAGGACTGGTTGAACATCGGTTCCCCGCTCACGCGAAACTGTTGTTGCGAGCCATCGGCATTGACGCGGCTGAAGATGAAATCGAGGAAGGGTTGTCGGGCTGCAATGCGTGCCTGCAACTCTTTCTGTTCCGCTTCATTCCAGCCAGTCACCGGCGCACCGCGTGTATCTGGCACCAAGGCGTCAACCCGGATTCCGAGCATCTCCAGGACCGGACCGGAAACCTTGGTGAAGGTGCCGTTCTCATCCTGTTCCCAGTACCAGTCGGAGGCCAGTTCGGTCAGGCTGCGGTAACGTGCCTCGCTTTCGCGCAGTTCAGAGGTTCGTTCCTGCACCGTTTTTTCCAGTACCGAGTTGTAATTCTCGAGTTTCTTGTACAGCAACCGCACTTCCAGCATGTTGTGGATGCGCGTCTTGACCTCGATCAAGTCGAATGGCTTGCTGACGAAATCCCTTGCGCCGGCTTGCAACGCGCGCAGCTTGTGGCCAGGTTGAGCGGTGATCACCAGAACTGGAAGGTAACCGTCCGCATCGTTCGTCTTGAGCCCCTCCATTACCTGGAAGCCGTCCATGCCAGGCATCTGCAGGTCGAGCAGGATCAGGTCGTAGCGATGCTTGCGATGCAGCGCGCAGACTTCATGCGGATTCATGGTCGAAGTAACGCGCGTGTACCCGGCTTCACCCAGCATCTGCTCCAGCAGACTGACATTGACCTCCTGATCGTCGACGATCAGAAGGCTGGCGTTGAGAATGTCGGACTCGACGAGCTTCATACCAGTTCCGTTTTTACTGCACGGCCCGTTGCGGTTTGCGCAAACTTCAGCGCCGCGTCCAGCGCATCCAGGAACTGATTGACCTTGATGGGTTTGGTCAGATAATTGAAGAATCCGGCTTCGAGAGCCTTTTCGATATCGCGGGGCACCGCGTTGGCGCTGAGCGCAATAATCGGGATATGCGCCGTCGACAAATCAGTGCGCAGGGTTTTCAAGGCAGCGATCCCGCTCATCCCTGGCAGGTTGATGTCCATCAGGATGACTTCCGGCTGATACGCGCGGGCAAACTCGATACCGAGATCGGCGTCTGCTGCGCTCAGCAGACGCAAGTCCGGGCGACGCGCAATCAATTGCTCAACCAGTTCCAGGTTAGCCGGATTGTCTTCCACGTAGAGAAGGGTGCGCAATGGTACGTCGTCTGGCAGCAATGTTTGCGCATCCGCTGTGTGCGCGGCTTCCTGGACTGCAAGCTGCGGTGCTGCCGTCAGGTTCAACTCGATCCAGAACACACTGCCAACTCCAACAACGCTGTCGACACCGATGGCACCACCCATCAGTTCAACCAGCCGCTTGGTCACCACCAAGCCAATGCCGGTGCCCTCTTCCGTGCCGGCCTCCTTGCCGAGTCGATTGAACGGCTGGAAAAGCTGGGCAATTTGTTCCGGAGCCAGTCCTGCGCCGGTGTCGCGGATGCTGATACGAATTGATTCCGGCGGACTCAGAGTGTATTCAACCGATACCGCACCGCCCGGCCTGTTGTACTTGATAGCGTTGAAAAGAAGATTGATCAGAACCTGTTTGACTCGGGTCCGGTCGGCTTTGACAAAGTAGGGAATTTCGAAGCGTGCGAATTTCATCCCGATGCCACGTTTGTGGGCCTGCGCCTCGACCATGGCTCGGCATTCGAGCATGACCTCGGACAGTGAAACCGACTCGCGCGACAGGGTTACTTTGCCGGATTCGATGAGGGTGAGATCGAGGACCTCGTTGATCAAATCCAGCAGGTACCAGCCAGCCTTCAGAATCTGGTCAAGGTTGCGCTTTTGGGAGACTGTGGGCGGCGGCGAGCCGGATTCCATGAGTTGGGCGAAGCCGAGCACCGCGTTGAGCGGTGTTCGCAATTCGTGGCTCATGCCGGAGAGAAAATCGCTTTTCGCGTGATTGGCTTTCTTGGCCGCGGCCATCGCCGCGTTCAGTTCCAACTCGACGCGCTTGCGCACGGAATTGTCGGTACCGATCAACAGGTATCCGATGACGTCACCGTAGTCATCTCGCAACGCCGTAATCGACACGATGGCCGGAAAGCGGCTGCCGTCCTTGCAGATATAGGTCAATTCATAGACGTCTTCGATCCCGCGCGATGCCTTGAAAGCCAGTGCCTCAAAGCCCGGCGCAATGGTGGTTGCCAGTTCGAGGCTCAATGCCTGGGCACGCGCCATCACTTCCTGCGGATCATGAATATCGCTGGGGTTGATCTTGTTCACAACTTCGGCAGCCTGATAGCCCAGCATGCGCTCGGCGCCGACATTGAATAACTGGATGATGCCTTTCTCGTCGGTCGCGATGATCGAGAAATTGGCGCTGGTCAGGATCGCGTTCTGCAACGCCCCCGCCTTGAGCAAGGCCCGCTGGCGTCGCGCTTCGATGCCATTGTCCACCTCATTGGCAACGCCGGCGAGGCTGGGATCTTTACCTGTTTCCGGCATGACGGATTTCCGTGAAATTTCCCGTGGAATGCACAGGACAATCTCGGGAGGGAACTCACTGGCCAAGCCAGAAGCAGAAAACGCTACTTGAGGGCAATGCGACAACAGGCCCTCTCCCGAGGAGCTTGCATAGCATCGCAGCTGTTCGAACGGCTGTCTGTACGGTTGCGCACGTAAGCGGTAGGTGTACCAATACAGCCGAGATCGCCACCATTAACGATTAACGATGGAATGTAACTCCCAGGCGCTGGGCGTGCGGCAGGTGATGTGACGAATGCGCCACCGAATGACCGGCAACGGCTTGCGGCAGATACCCTTGGCGGTTATAAGAATGCGCGCCGACCTGCGGATAGAATGGAATCCATCCCGCCGCGTACTCGTCTTCGCCGGATGATTGCTCGCTTTGGGCTTCAGCTTCCGCCTGCTCAGAAGCCATCCGTGCCTGATAGGCTGCGGTTTTTGCCTGCTGCGCCGCTGCGAGTGCTTGCTCGGCGCTGACAGCTGCGTCTCTCACAGCAGCATCGTTTGTCCGGGCAGGAACATCAGGAACAGGCGTGTAGCTGGCGAAGTGTTGCACCAGACTGTTTGGTGGACACGTCATATTGGTGAACATCACGTCACCGTTGGCGGCTACGCAACGAAAGATATCACCCGCATGGACCCCGTGGCTCAAGACGGTGACGATGAAGAAGATGATGATCTTGCCGCGCATGGTCGAATGCCTGATTTCGATCCGCTGCCGAGGCTGCGAACTTGGTCACTTTAGCGCGATTTTGCCGTCCTGTCGTGTGCCGCGTTCATGCCCAAGATAGGTCATCTTGGCCCGGTACTCCACCAAACAATTTTCACACGGGCGCCCAAAACTTGATTCGCTACTTCACGCGTATCGACGCGACATCGTGGCAGCCCATCGCGGCCGCGTTGGGTGAATAGCCAGCGCTCATTGTGCGGGCGTCATCTTGACGAGGTGCCCATCCTTTGAGGAAAGAATAGCCAGCCACGACTTGCATGAACTTATGGAAGCCACCCTTCGAATCTCCCACGTATCTTCCTTGCCCACGACCTGATTGCGAAAGAGAGTACTGGCAGGACATACGTCCGGGATGCTGCGGAAGTAGCAAACAGCACGGCGTTCCGCCTCGGCTGCATTGTCGATGGGTCCGGTTGTGCAGTTGGCGTCAGCAACGCCCGGAATGGACTTGGATGTGCAAGCCAACAGGATGCCGACACTGCCGAGCATAACCAGGATCTTTAGTGCAGCACGAATGAAATGTGTCATGAGTTCTAACGCTGAATTAAGCCGCGCCGCAGCGACATCGGCTGGAATGAATTGTGAGGCTGCTGCCCGTCGTATTTGGGGGCCCGCTGGTCAGAAGATCGGCTTCAGAAACATTCGGCCATACGCGATGAACGCCATGATCAGGCCCAGCACGCCGCTCAGGATCATAGGCGTGACCTCACGGTACTTGACGTGCACCCCGATGAACACGAGGCTCTCGATCGCCAGGACCGTGGCAGCCAGGATCGTCAGAGACGGCAGCCAATGGAATGCGGTGGGGACGATGAGTCCGACCGTGCACACGAGCTCCAGGATGCCCAAGGCCATCCAGGCTTCGCGCGGCAACGCGCCAAAGGACGCGACGTCCTGGCTTACCTTGTCGAACATGAAGACCTTCATTACGCCCGACGATCCGTACAAGAGCGCGGCGAGGACTTGCAGGACCCATAACAGCATGTTCATTGTGTGCCCCTCGGCTTCCGCCTCATCCTGACAAAGAGTGTCTCATGCCTCTCGAACTCCTTCACGTGTTGTACCTCATCAGGTCTGGCGGCCTAACGCTGAATTACAGAGCCGCAGCGGGTGATGAAAAATCACGGCGATCCATGATGGCCACATTGGCCGAAGATCAGGCGGTTGGTGCCAGGCCGACATTGAATACGATGCCATAAGGGTCACAAAGGTAGCAACGTGGGATGGCTGCGTCCTCTTCCACGACGGAGCAGCCCGCGGTGACCAGTCGACGTTTTGTGGCTTGAACGTCGGGTACAAGAAACTCAAAGACCGGTCCGTGTTCCTTGCCCCTTTCGACGTACAGGCAGAAGGCGCCTGTTTCGAAACCCATGAGTGTTTCGCTCCGATGAGTGACCGGCAGGCCAAGAACCGAGCCATAAAACTGCGTGGCCTCTGTCCAGGCATCGGTTCGGATAATCACGTCACGTGAAGACTGCAATGCGTTTTCCAAGGCGACCTCCGAATTCCGTTGCATCACGTTTGAATCGAGCCGGCTCATGAATCAGGCCGACTCGCAAGGCAATGGCAGAGACATCAGTCGAAGCGCTTTACCACTCCAGGGTGCCAGCTAGGTACCCTTTGGACCATACGGCAGCAGCATGGGCACCTTGCGGCGATAGGCGTCGTACGCGCCAGCACCCAGTTCCTGACTGAGCCAGCGTTCTTCGATCCGTGCCTTCATCCAGAGTCCCAACGTAATCAGTATTGCTCCTGCGATTCCCAGGACGGTTCCTTTCGCCGCGAGCGTAGCCAGGACGGCAAGCAGGATTCCGGTGTAGATCGGATGGCGCACGATGGCATATGGACCACTGTCGATCACTCGATGGTCGGTTTTGCGGGTCACGGTACCGGACCACAGCCTGCCCAAATGAATTCGGGCCCACCAACAGAACGCAAAGCCCAGCGCGACGAGGGCGACGCAAACCCAGGCGCCGCCCCAGCCGATATGCCACAGGCGCAGCGGGCCTTCATAGCCGTGCGCCGGCACAAAAAATATCAGCGCGCCGATTACCAGAACCGTTCGATATCCCGCTTCAGCGCGGAATCCAAGACGTTTTTCGGCACTGTTGCTCCACCCTGCTGCAGCGAGCCACGATAGAACCCAGAGGATCCAAAGACCAAGAATGGCTATTCCGGGATGCATGCTTTTTCCTCTTGTCAGGAAAGATGTCGTATCCGCACGAACGGGATGAGCGTTTTTTCCTGGGTGATCAAGAAACTCTCAGGTACGCGCTTCACGCCAAAGCATGAAGGCAAGAGTAGCCGCGACCACGCACGCGATCACACTCACCCAAGGCGGAATGAAGACACCATCCACGGTGACTTGCCATGCCAGGACGACGCGAAGCAATTGCACTAACGAGACGAGAGAGAAAACGCCAACGGCCGCTGTGGTAAAGGGTTTCATGCACAACCTCCACTATGTCGATCGAAGCCGGATTTCATTTCGTTCAAAGCGGACGGGATCTCACACTTGAGCCGACTCGTCCACCGAGGCGTCGGCATCATTCTTCGAATCGTCACGGCAAATCCTTCGACTCCGGCGCCCGGTCGAGCGTGATCTGCTCCGGAGCCGGCACGACGATTTGCTGGTGCCCCGCCGCCTTGGCTTGCGCATTCAGCGCAACGAGTTCGACCGCTTCGACGCGATCCCAGCGTTTGGCCGCACGATCCAGACGTCCGTTGGCGGTAGCGAGTACGTCGCGCTGCGGCTGCGTTGGCGCTCGATCGCTGCCTTCGATGTCCGCGGCCAGACCGGAGAGCGCTTCGCCGATCGCGCCGAAATTTTCGCTATTTTCGGCTTCGCCACTGCGCAACGGCGAACTCGCGACATCGAATTTCTCGATCGCAGACGCCAATGATTTCCCGGGATTCGCCTTCGACCAACTTCTCGATCTGCGCGTCGACCGCGGTCAACTGACCATAACCGACATAATCGCGTTCCATCGCCATATCGATTTGCCGGGAAAAATCCGCCGTTGCCGCCAACGCGGCCGTATCCAGTGCAACGCGCGGGTCGGCGACAACTTTCAACGGCGCGCGCGATTCGTGCCCATCAACGCTGAGCACAACTTCATATTCACCTGGCGGCACCAGCATGCCTTCCGGCACGATTGGCGTGCTTTCACCGAACACGGCGGCGATGCTGTAATCGTAGTGCACTGCGCGTGGGCGCGGCCCGCGCAGATTCCACACAAAGCGGTACATGCCTGCGGCAGTAGACAGCGGCGCAATCGGTTGCGTCCACGATTCGGTGAAATAACGCTCAGCCTTGGGCAACGACTCTGGCGCATCGCTGGCGAAGCGTCTGATCGTTTTCCCGCTGGCATCGCGGATTTCCACTGCGACATTGTGTGAATCCCGCACCAGCTCGTAGTCGATGATTGCGCCAGTCGGCGGATTCTGACCCAACGCCGTGTCGGCCGGCGGCGGCGTATCCTTGTTCTGACTGCCGCGCAGGCGCATTGCGTCGGCGGGCTGGAACAGGATCGATCCCGCAGAATCTTTCGCGGTGAGTTTGTCGTGCTGACGCAAGGGACTCACATCGTCGAGCACCCAGATCGCGCGCCCCTGGGTCGCGGCGATCAGGTCGTTGCCGTGGATCAGCAAATCGCGCACCCAGGCGTTCGGCAAATTGCGTTGCAGCGATTGCCAGTGGCCGCCGTCGTCGAACGATATGTACACGCCGGAATCCGTACCTGCGTACAACAATCCACTTTTTGTCGGATCGGCGCGCACGACATCGACGAAGCCGGAGTTCGGCAAGCCTGCGTCGATTTCGTTCCAGGTCTTGCCGTAGTCGTGCGTACGCAGCACGCGTGGACGGAAATCGTCCTGGCGATGGTTGTCGATGGCGGCGTACACCGTGCCCGGATCGGTGGTCGAAACATCGACGCTGGCGACTTTCGCCCACGCCGGAATCTGCTTCGGCGTCACATTGTCCCAGTGCTTGCCGCCATCGCGCGTGCGCTGGATCGTGCCGTCGTCTGTGCCGACCCAGATTTCGTCGTTGTCGCGCGACGACAGGCCGATGGAGAAAATCACGCCATAGCCGCATTCGCGTGCGGCAGGTGCGGTGAGATTGCCTGCGCAATTCTTTGCGTCATTCTTATTTGAATCAGGCGATTTCGCCGACAGATCCGGACTGATGGTTTCCCAGGTCCGGCCTTTGTCGGTCGAGCGGAACAGGACCTGCGCCGCCTGATACAGTGGAAAAGGCGGGATTCGCGACACCGCGATCGGCGTGAACCAGGTGTAGCGGTATTTGACCGCGGTCGGCCGTGCACCATAGCTTGACAGCGGCCACGGTGAGATGTTCTGCACTTCGCCGGTACGTGCATCCCAGCGCGACAAGCGGCCGCCGAGTCCCGAGCCGTAGATGATGTTCGCATCCTGCGGATCGGGCACGTCGTAATCGCGTTCATCGCCACCGACCGGATGCCAGTCACGGAAACCGATCGCGCCGTAATCGCTGCGGCTGGCAATGCCGATCGTGCCCGAATCCTGCTGCCCGGAGTAGACCCAGTACGGCACGCGGTTGTCTGCGGCCAGATGATAGAACTGGCCGGTCGGCTGGTTGTACCAGTCGCTCCAGTGCGCGCCGCCGTCGACACTGACCGCGGTACCCTGATCGCTGGCCACGACCAGGTGATCCGGATGTTGTGGATTGATCCACATCTGGTGGTAATCGTCGCCACCGGGCGCCCCTTTGAAGATGGTCCAGGTCTTGCCGCCATCGTCGGAGCGCCGCACCGACTGGCCCATCGAGTAGAGGCGATTGCGATTGGACGGATCGGACGTCAGCCGGCTGAAATAATCGTTTTCGAGCCAGTCTTCTTCACTGACCCGGGTCCAGCTCTTTGCGCCATCCTCTGAGCGATACAGACCACCACGATCCTGCGATTCCTCGTGCGGCACGTTGCCGCTGTTCGGCGCGGCATCGACCACGGCAAACACACGTCCACCGCTGGCCGTGGCCAGACCGATGCGGCCGAGATCACCTTCGGGCCAGCCGGCACTGTGCAAGCGCAGCCAGGACTTGCCGCCATCGGTCGATTTGTATACGCCGCTGCCGGGCCCGGCATTCGGCTGAAAATACGACAGCCACGGATAGTTGCGCACCTGCCACGCGGCCGCATACACGACGGCTGGATTTTCAGGATCGGCTTTCAGATCGACCACGCCGGTGTTGGCGTCGATGAACAAGGTCTGCTGCCAGGTCTTGCCGCCATCGCTGGAACGGAAGACGCCACGTTCATGATTCGGCCCGAAATAGTGGCCGAGTGCGCCGACTAACACTTGATCGGGATCGTGAGG
Source organism: uncultured Gammaproteobacteria bacterium (assembly GCA_963804695.1). Classification (GTDB taxonomy): domain Bacteria; phylum Pseudomonadota; class Gammaproteobacteria; order Xanthomonadales; family Rhodanobacteraceae; genus Rudaea. Next base: position 6,816 of record CAWDRH010000003.1, on the reverse strand, counting down.
ATCGACCAGGATCGCGCCGATATGCCGCGTCGCTTCCAGGCCGACGTGCTGCCAGGTCTTGCCGCCATTGGTGGATTTGTATACGCCGTTGCCGGCAGCGACGTCGTAACGCGAAGCGACCTGGCCGGTGCCGATGTAGAGGACGTTTGCATCGCCGGGCGCAATGGCCAAGGCACCGACACTGGACGCCGCGATACCATCGGATACGGAATGCCAGGTCTCGCCAGCATCGGTGGTTTTCCACACGCCACCGCCCGCCGCGCCGAAGTAAAACGTGTCGGGCTGGTCAGGAATACCTGCCGTCATCGTGCTCCAGCCGGCGCGCATCGGGCCGAGCAGACGCCAGTGCATGCCGGCAGCGATGTCTCCGCCGACTGTATCCTGGACGGCGAAACCAGCTGTCGCAAAAGCCAGCGCTGCGATGGCGGCAAGGGAACGAGACACGGTGGCAATTTTCATGGCGTCCTCCTAAACCCGTGGAATCGGCGCGACTTGCGGTCAGCAACCCGGCTGACTTCGTCGGCTCACGCAAATGGATCTTTCAATGCAATCGTATCGTCACGATCGGCGCCGGTCGCGACCAGGGCGATATGGCATTCGGCCAGCTCCTCGACCGAGCGCAGATAGGCACGCGCCGCGGGCGGCAATCTGGAAAATTCCCGTATTCCACAAGTGGATTCTTCCCATCCGGGAAACTCCAGATACACCGGCTTGCATTCGTCCCAGCCGGCGGCGTCAAGCGGCGCCAGTTCGCGGCGCTTGCCGCGGTATTCGTAGGCGACGCAGACCTTGATCGATGGCAGGCCATCGAGCACGTCGAGCTTGGTGATGGCCAAGCCGTTGATGCCGCTGATCTGCACCGCGCGCTTGAGTGCGACCAGGTCGATCCAGCCGCAACGCCGCGGACGGCCGGTGGTGGCGCCGTATTCGTTGCCGCGCTTGCGCAGCGCTTCGCCGGTGGCGTCGTCGAGTTCAGTCGGAAACGGGCCGCCGCCGACACGCGTCGCATAGGCCTTGCAGATGCCCAGAACGTAGTCGATGTCGCTGGCGCCGACGCCAGTGCCCGCATAGGCACCGCCGACCGTGGTGTTCGACGAGGTGACGTACGGATAGGTGCCATGGTCGATATCCAGCAGCGAACCCTGTGCGCCCTCGTAAAGGATATGCGCGCCGCTGCGGCGCAGATCGTGCAGCGTGGTCGACACGTCGTCGATCATGGGCTTGACGTAATCACCGAAGGCCAGCGCTTCGTCGAGCACTTTTTGATAGTCGACTTCCTCGGCTTTCAGCCAATGTTTCAGCACGAAATTGTGATACTCGACCACACCGCGCAATTTTTCCGGCAGTTCGTTCGGATACATCAGGTCGGCTACACGCACGCCGCGGCGCGCGACCTTGTCCTCGTACGCCGGCCCGATGCCACGACCGGTGGTGCCGATCGCGTTCTTGCCACTCGCCTTCTCGCGCGCCTGATCCAGCGCAATGTGATACGGCATGATCAACGGCGTCGCTGGACTGATCTTCAGGCGTGAGCGCACATCCACGCCGGTGGCTTCCAGTTCACCGATTTCCTGTTGCAGCGCGGCTGGTGAAAGCACGACGCCGTTGCCGATGAGACAAAGTACACCTTCGCGCAAAATGCCCGAAGGAATCAGATGCAGCACCGTCTTCTTGCCGCCGATCACCAGGGTGTGTCCCGCGTTGTGGCCGCCCTGGAAACGTGCGACCGCACCGACGCGCTCGGTCAGCAGATCGACGATCTTGCCCTTGCCTTCGTCGCCCCATTGCGCGCCCAAAATTACGACTGACTTGCCCATGATGTTCTCACTTTATCTGCCCGTCATTCCGGCAGGGTCAAAGCCGCGTCAGCGGCTGAGGGGAATCCAGTTGCCAAGGATGGCAATATCGATTCTTGCTATAAATCCAACTAATAAAACAAAGTTGCTTTCATTCATCGGCTTCGTTCTTATCGCGTCCATGCAATCTGAATTCCGGCAGTCCCTGCCGGAATGACAAGCTTCTTCAGCTGACCAACTTCAACGCCAACACGCCAATACCGATCATCACGCCGCCGATGATGCGCAACTGGCGCGGTTCGAGCTGGCGCATCTGCTCGGCCATGCGCTGCCAGGCGTGTGGGGCGGCGAACAGGAACAGGCCCTCGAAAACCACGACCAGGCAAACTGCGGCGGCGAACTCGTGGTGCATGCGCGGAACGGTTCCCGTGGGCAAGGGCGGCTGGCGGCAGTTACGGTTTGGTTTCGCTCTTGCTCGCATCGAAGTAACGCATGAATTCGGATTTCGGATCGAGCACGATCACGCCGCCGTTCTTGAAGGCTTCGCGGTAGGCTTCCAGGCTTCGATAGAAGGCGTAGAACTCGGGGTCCTTGCTGTACGCAGCCGCATAGATCTCCGACGCCTTCGCATCGCCTTCGCCGCGCAGCTGTTGCGCGTCGCGTTCGGCCTCGGCCTTGATCACCTGCACCTGACGATCGGCATCAGCCTCGATCTTGGCGGCGGCCTCCTGGCCATTCGAACGCTGCTCGTTCGCCAGACGGTTGCGCTCGGCGCTCATGCGCTTGTATACGGAGGCGAGCACCTCGTCCGGGAATTCGATGCGCTTGATGCGCACATCGACAATGCGGATACCCAGGGTTTTCTCGGTGGCCTCGTTGGCCTGGTCGCGGACGTGTTCGGTAATGTCCGAACGCGCGCTGGCGATCAGTTCATTGAGCGCACGCGCGTTGAATTCAAAGCGCAAGGCATCCTTGATGATTGGTGCCAGACGCTGGTCCGCCAGTGTTTGCAGATTGTCCACGCCGAACGAACGGTAATAGGCGGCGGGATCGCTGATCCGCCACTTGACGTAGAAATCCACGTTGACCGCTTTCTTCTCCGAAGTGAAATAGCGCTCCGGCTCGGCTTCGAGATTGAGGATGCGGCGATCGTAGCGCACGACTTGCTGGATCAACGGCAACTTGAAATGCAGGCCAGGCTTGTAATCCGATCCGTCTGCGCCGCCAATACCTTCGATACGGCCGAACTGCAACAACAGGGCGCTCTGGCCTTCTTGCACGATAAAAAGGCTATTCGCGACCAGCACGACCAGCAACAGCGCGATGATGGGGGGCAGCAGTTTCATTGGCCGTCTCCCTTGTCGGGTTTGCGCGCATCGGTCGCTGCATTTGCCGCCGCCGCAGCAGCATTGGCATCGGCATCGGTCTTGAGTTTATCCAAGGGCAGATAAATCATGTTCTTGCCATTGCTGCCGTCGACCACCTTGAGATTGTCGCCGAGCACGCCCTGCATGGTTTCCAGATACAGACGCTTGCGCGTGACGTCCGGTGCGGCCTTGTATTGAGTTTCGATCAGGCTGAAGCGCTGGGTGTCGCCAGTGGCCGAGGCGATATGCGCAGCCTTGTAGCCGTTGGCTTCGGCGAGAATACGCGCCGCTTCGCCGCGCGCCAGCGGCACGACTTTCGCCGCATAACCCTGCGCCTCGTTGATGAACTGCTGCTGATTGTTGCCGGCATTGTTGGCGTCGTCGAAAGCCTCCTTGACTTCCGGCGGCGGCAGGATCTTCTGGAAATTGACTTCAGTGACGAGCAGGCCGACGCCGTAACCATCCAGTGTCTGCTGCAGCAGTTTCTTGGATTCGCCGACGACTTCAGAACCGTGGCCGGACAGGATGGTGTCCATCTCGCTGCGACCGATGACCTGACGCACGGCGCTTTCCGCCGCTTGTTTCAGCGTAGCGTCGGGCTCGTTGGCGGCGAACAGATACTGCTCGGCATTGGTGACCTGATACTGCACGTTGAAATCGACCAGCACGACGTTTTCGTCCTTGGTCAGCATGCGTACTTCGTCGGAGATCGAACGTACGTTGGTCGCATCAACCGGGATCACCTGCTCGATCGGCGCAGGCCATTTCAGATTCAAGCCGTTTTGCATCACCCGGTTGAACTGGCCGAACGCAGCACCACGCCGATCTGTTGCGCATCGATCTTCGCGAACGAGGTCAGCGCGATCCAGGCAACGACCAACACGACGAGGATCAGTGCCACGCCACCGCTGCCGCCACCACCGCTTCCACTCAATCCACGAAAAAGCGCCAGGGCACGATCGCGCAACCGCTTCAACAGAGCTTCAATATCCGGCGGTTGCTGCTTGCCTTGCCATGGGTCGCGCTGCCGCCACCGGGTTCGTTCCAGGCCATCGTCTCGTCTCCATCTTGCCGCGCAGGCCAAACCCGTCGATTACGGGCGCAGTCCTGCCACGGCATGTTGCCTCGCAACCGCACCGCTGATTCAGCCTGGGGTTGCCTGAGGATTGTAGGTAGCTGCGTCCCGCAGCGGCAAGTGCGACGCTCAGGTAGCGAACGCTTCCAGCTGTAAATCGTCGAACTGCGATTTCAACCACTCGCCCTCGCCTTCCGGCAAACCGAACAGCGGTTCGAGAAGGGCGCGTGGTGCGTCGATTTCCAGTTCCCAGCCGCGCTCCGCCGGGCGTTCGTTCGTGACCAGGCCTTGCGCGAACAGGCGTGCGCGCAAACGCCCGGCATCATCCGGCACATGCAGCCAGCAATGCACGCGGTCGAACTGGAGCGTCTGTGCGAGGGTGCCGCGCAGCAGATCGAGGCCGAGCCGCTTCGCTGCCGACACCCACACTCGCGGCGTGCGGCCGCCGTCGATGGTGTCCTGCGCGGCGAACGTCCCGTTCCACTGTTGCCGTTGAGTTTATCCAGCTTGTTGAATACGAGGATCTGTGGCACATCCTGTGCACCGATTTCCTCAAGTACGCTCTGCACGTCGGCAATGCGTTGTTCGTGTTCCGGGTCGGCCGCGTCGACGACATGCAGCAGCAGATCGGCGTGAATGGTTTCTTCCAGCGTGGCACGAAACGCCGCCACCAGTTGGTGCGGCAACTCGCGGATGAAACCGACGGTGTCGGACACCACCACCTGCCCCACCTCGGGCCATCGAGCGCGGCGCAAGGTCGTATCGAGCGTGGCGAACAACTGGTCGGCCGCATACGTCTGCGCCGGTCAGCGCGTTGAACAGCGTCGACTTGCCGGCGTTCGTATAGCCGACCAGCGACACCGACATCGCGTTGCGCTCGCGCGCGCGCGCTGCGGTGCCGTGCTGCGGCGCAGTTTCTCGAGCGCCGCGTCGAGCGCCTTGATGCGCTCGCCGATCAGCCGGCGGTCGGTTTCAAGCTGGGTTTCGCCCGGACCGCGCAGGCCGATACCGCCTTTTTGCCGTTCCAGGTGGGTCCAGGCGCGGATCAGCCGCGTCGACAGGTACTGCAGCTGCGCGAGTTCGACCTGCAGCTTGCCTTCGTGGCTGCGGGCGCGCTGCGCGAAGATGTCGAGGATCAGGCTCGTGCGATCGACCACGCGCCTGTTCAGCGCTTCTCCAGATTGCGCTGCTGCGCGGGCGCGAGAGCGTGATTGAAGATCAGATCGATTCGATGTCGTTCGCCTCGCACGCGAGGCGCAGTTCTTCGGCCTTGCCGCTGCCGACGAACATCTTGGCATTCGGGGCTTCGATCGGCGGCCGGTGAGGGTGACGACGGGATTGGCGCCCGCGCTTTGCGCGAGCAGACTGAGTTCTTCGAGACTGGCTTCGAAATCGATCTTTCCGAAGTCGATGCCGACAAGCGCTGCGTTGATCAAAGCGGGTTTCGGTTTGAAGCGACCGGCGAATAGACTTACGTCTATGGGCTGGACCACCTGCCGCAGCGCGGCTTACGCGACGGGATTCGGCGTCCGTTCTCGCGGGTAAATTCACCGGACGGGCCGGCACGACTGTGGAGATGGCGTGCTTGTAGACCATCTGGGTGACCGTATTGCGGAGCAACACGACGTACTGGTCGAACGATTCGATGTTCCCTTGAAGCTTGATGCCGTTGACCAGTAGATCGACACCGGCACGTGCTCTTTACGCAGTGCGTTCAAAAACGGATCCTGCAAACTCTGACCTTTGGACATGGTTCTTCTCCTGCTGTAATCGTTCTTATGCGAACCGGAAAAAGCAGCGCAGCCGAAATTCGAGACCTGGCCGATGCGCTCCGATTCAAGGTGTTGAAAGTATACACGTTTTCAAGCGCTTAATGAAGCAGGATCGTCAACGCTTTGGCCGGAGCCGGAAAGCGGCCACGGCGCGTTCGGCCTGAGCAACATGATCCGGCGCCAGCGGATCAAGCACGCGTGCATCAAGTTCGGCGCGTAACCAAGTCATCTGGCGTTTGGCGAGCTGGCGCGTAGCGAAAATGGCGCGATCACGGAATTCCGCCGCATCGAATTGACCGTCCAGATGCTGCCAGGCCTGACGATAACCCACCGCGCGCAGCGCCGGCAGTTCGGTACGCAAATCGCCACGAACGCGCAGATGTTGCACTTCGGCAAGGAATCCCTGCGCCAACATCGCATCGAAACGCAGGGCGATGCGTGCATGCAATGCAGCGCGATCCGCAGGAATCAGCGCCAGCTTCAGCACGCGATAACCAAACCGTCGCGATGGCCCACCCTGCTGTGCCGACAAGGGTTTGCCGGTAGCGCGATCACTTCCAGTGCGCGCTGGATGCGCTGCGTGTCGCCGGAACGGATACGCGCCGCGGCCTGCGGATCGAGTTCATGCAGGCGTGCGTGCAACGCCGGCCAGCCTTGCACACGAGCCTCTTCGCTCAAGCGTGCGCGCAAGCCGGGATCGGCTTCGGGCAATTCCGACAGGCCCGATTGCAACGCACGAAAATACAGTCCGGTGCCGCCGACCAGCAGAGGAATGCGTCCGGCCAAAGTAATCGCTTCCATTTCGC
>CAWDRH010000002.1:0-144752 GCA_963804695.1 uncultured Gammaproteobacteria bacterium | reverse complement strand
TCATAGGCCAAGTACAGGACCTCACCGCGCTTTTCAGGTTTGCGTCCTGCCCATAGAGGCGTTCCAGTCGCCACCGTCAAACCCATCTGAACGGCCATGAACGATTTGCCAATCTTCGGAGTGCCGGCAAACAACGTTACCCCTACCGCCAACACCTTGCGTATCGCCCAGATCAACTTTTTGATATCCAACTTTTCGATATCGGCCAATGTGGTCGTCTGACGAACCGGACGTGGCGCGTGCGAATCGACCGCAGATATTGCCGCAGTAGCTCCATTCGAATTCTTGAAGACACGCTGGGCGATGCCGACCACGTCCTTGTCAGGAAGCGATGGCGAACAACACCCTTGATTCCAATCGCGCAGCTGCGACAGTACGTCGTCATGGTTCTTGCCGAGACGTTTCAGATCCCACGCTAAACCAAATAGCATCCCATTGCGTGCGCCCTCAAATATTTTCGCGCCAGACTTCACTTCCTTCGCGGTCGGATACGAGTCCGCTTTCTTCACTGCGTCCAGCCATGCAGGCGGAATCTTCGCGCGCTTTGTACTCTTACCATTCCAGCTGTACGGCTTCCCTTCGAACATCGATGGCCGTGCCATTATGTAGCCGCCATCGCCACGGACATCAAAACCAGCCCCAAACTTGGCTATCCAATTGGGCACCTTGCAGTCGCAGCGGAAGATCCGATGTTCACCACCGCGCGGTGTCAGTGCCGTCATTGTGGCGGGCAATTTTCCATACTTGGACTCAAGGTCGGCGATTATTCCCGCGGCGCGTGGCCTGTAGAGATCGAAGTCGAGCGCTATCGATCCGGACGCTTTGCCCATCGCAATGGCTAAATTGGCATTAGGATGTTTCTTTGCCAACTTTTCAATCACGCGAATATCATGTGTTGCATCGTAGGCAGCGTGCGACCCCGGAAACGGTTTCTTGCTTCCCGCGGGCGTGAGGAACACCTTGAACCCGAGCTTGATGTATTGCTTCGCCCAGAACACCAACCTTTTCCAGTTCGGTTTGCGGCCGTCATGGTGATTGGTCACTGCCTTTGCCGCTGACTTCTTGGACTGCGGTTTCATGCCGCACCGCCTTGCGCAGCACGCAGACGTTCGGGCAGGGATTCAAGGCTGGCGATGTAGACAAAACGCTTCCGGCCAATCAGGAAGGTTTCGAGTAGTTTTTCCTGGGCGAGGCGGAATGCGGTCGTGCGATTGATTCCGTAACGCTTGCAGGTTTCAACGAGTGGACCAAAGGTTGGCCCAGGCAGTACGCATTTTGTACCAAGGTAATTTTGCGATTTATTGCTATCCTGCGGGCTATCTTTAGCAATCTTCGGCGAATCTTCCTGATCCACGTCTGTTTCCGGTAAGTATGATTTGTTCAAGCTGACTTTCATAAAAATAAATCCTAGCGCTGGCGGTTGCACAGCACTGGGAATTAACAAAGTCAGTTTTTTGCTTTCAGCTGTCGTTCAACACTGCTATTCAGAATAGGTCCTACCTGTTTTGACAGATATGGAAATGGAGGATGCAACGATGGCCAAGGTCAAGAAAACAACGAAGCGCAAAAAACTCCAAGGAATCCACCAGGAAGTGGAGTAGCTGGAAAGTACCTCAGGCCCAGCCGCCAGACAGCAAGAATGCGTACATCTTGCAGTTGGCGACTAGAGGCGACCTCAAGGTGACCGAGCTTCGCGTCGCTCTATATGTCCTTGCTGTTGCCGGTTTCAATAAGCATAAGGCGCTATCTGCGGCGACGCTCGCATTGGAGCTTAGTGCGAACTCAAACCATGTGGCATCTGCCGCCAATCAGCTAGCTCGCCTCGGCATTGTTGGACGGGTAACCACGAACGAACCGTATAAATACAGGATCAAACCTCGACGCCGGTTGAACACTCGACCCACCTTTTCAGGATAATTTGCATTGCCGAAGCCCTCTTTAGGTGGGTCGCGAGGCTCCTTTTACCCTTTGTTTGGCTGATTCCCTTCCAAACTTCGCTTTGCGCTCAAATGCTCGTACTTTCCTGCGCTTCGCCCACCCGGCGTGCTCGCGGTGCACTGAATCGCTAGATATTTGCGGGCGACGTTGAGCCTGGAGCTTGACCTGTCATCCAGAGAATTCGCGGAACCAGTTCAGTTCGCACCTACCCTAATTTCATGGCAACCGGGGCGCACTTGCTGCCCGCGAAAAAAGGTGGCGCATACATTCGGTCATCCCCTGTCTTACATTCGATCCATCACCATGAAGGAAATCTAAATGCTCATCATCGTCTCAGCCGCAACCAAACCCCGACCGTCCAGACGCAACAGGTTACGTTCTAGCGCTACCCGGCCAGATCATTGTCGCGACCATCGGTTTCAATTCCGCCGTCTTCGTGTCGTCAATTCAGGCCAGCAGTTTGATGCCTACCAGTGTTCGGAATGCGGCGCCGTTGTCCCAGCAGAAATCAATCGCGTGATGGAACGAATTGACGACATACAGAAAGAGCTAACACAGCATTCCATGAAACTCGGGGGCTAGATGGTTCATACCACTCTCTGCCTGAGTCCGTCATCGCCTAGGCCTACTCCGATTACGAAAGCGGCAACGGTTGATCGACTAGTTCGCGCCGCGATCAAGGCACGACAGCTGATTCAATTTCACTATCGCGGTTGCCGGCGGGTTGCCGAACCTCACGTGTTCGGCCTGAAAGATGGAGCGATGCAGCTGTTGATATATCAGATCGGTGGCGAGAGCCGCTGCGGCTCTCGCCACCGAACTGGCGCCGAGTGTTCATGGGTGGTGTGCAGAGACTCCGCGTCTTGCCGCAGACGTTTGATGGTCCTCGCCCCGCGCCGTCGAAGGGCCAAACTGCCTGGGATGTTCGTTACGCTGTAGTCGCCTGACTAGGCGCGTTGACTGAGTCCACTACTTGGGTTTCGGCGGAGACTGACCTTTGTCCAAGGCCTGACTAATTTGCACCAGTGGGCGTACGATGGCTAGGATCAGTTCATGCGCTTGGAAATAGTATGGCTGTGTGCGATTAATGCCTGCAAGACTATAGCTTTCTTCGACGTCGCTGCTCGGCAAGTGAGCACTCGCTATCCGCAAGTCATACAGCCCGAAGAGAGGAGCCATGATGGCGTGCGCACGCTCTTCGCCAATGTCCGCTGCAACGACACGCTCCAGGCTCTTAAGAGAACCGGTTCCGTCGTTGCCCTTCCGAGGAGGGGCGATTGCGTGAAGCGTCCCCTTGTCGAGCAAGTCTGCAGTGATGCGAACGGCGTCCTTGGCGAGGTCCAATAGCGAATGCTCGTCGAAGGCGCGAAATCGATGTACCCGCGACAATAGAGCCGGCAGGTCATCTCTTTTTTGAAACATTCGGCGTGACCATCGACGGTCCGCGATCTCATTTAGCCAGCCCATGATTCCGGGCAGGTCATCTTCGGGGGCTCGGGTCGAAGCGGGCTTAGCGCGTACCTGAGACTGGACCAGTTCATCGCTCAAGCCCCCGTCAGGAAAGACGCTTCGAGCTGCCCAAATTCGACGTTGCCACTCCGGAAGTTTGGCGACATCGTAGGCATACGTGTTGACGAATCCGAGCTTGTTGACGCCGAAGTGGGTGTCATAACCCGGTCCAGCTGATACCGATCCGGTATCCCGGGTATACCAACTGAGGCTGCCGCCGCGCCTTGCGCAAAGGTCGAGTATCACGCGAGGGTCAAACCAGAGCCACTTGCCAATATCCTCATTCCGTAGGTCGTCCGCAGATACTCGGGTGGCTGCACTGTCTACAAAGTAGGTGCTATGGGACGCCTCACGGTCCCCTCGTACCAACGTGCTTCGCGCGGCTGGGTCGATCCACTCATCCTTCCAAAATTCACCTTCGATTCGCAACAGCCTGGTTCCGTCCGCCGGATGTGTTGTCCACCGCTCGGAGGCCGTATTCTCATCTCTTTCTGGTCCAAGTTCTGGAACATCCGCGTCCATGTCGTCGGTCCGGGAGACTCGAAACACAGCCGCGGTTGCGCCGGGCATGTCTCCGCCTTCCACGATCTCCGTTACGCGGCCTTCAAACCTCGCGCCATGAGAGCTCTCCGTCAAACGTGCATCCGGCCACTTAATGTGGCCTGAGGAGGTCTCGACGGACACGCGGGTCTGATATTGATTGATTCGAAGAGCCATGCTGCGCGCCGCCAAGTAGTCACGTAACGCGTCCGTTCTGATGTGGATGGCTTCGGGATCTCCATCCTTGTCGCGCGTGAGCTTGATTAGGCAGGCGTAGTCTTCTTCGGGGCACAACCACTGATCTCCTTCGCGAAAAAGCCTTAGCGCGAACACCAGATCTTGGTTCACGTGCCATACGTTGGGATGTCCAGTGACTCGTTGCACGAGTACTAGTTCTGTGCCCAACCGCTCGCGATCATTCCACCGGTATTCATCGACGGGCTTGAAGTCTCCGTCTTCGAATGCGAACGAAGACTGGTCGTGCATTATTCCGAAGGTATGCCAATTCAATTCTTCGCCGCGTTCTCTCTTGTTCACCGAAATGGCGACGGTGCCGACACCCTGAAATTCGTCGCGATAGCCAAGGTGGCCGTGACGACCAGCTTCCTTCGAGATCAGAGCGCGTAGCGGTACCCAGGACGATTGAGAAAAAATGCGCCGCCGCTCGGCATTCATTTCGAACCATTCTTGGTTCATGTCAAACGGCCAGGGCTATACGCTGCGTGTGGAACATACGATTTGATCTGCAGACATTTTGTCAAAAAAGTCGAAGCTGGTGTGGCCGACAGCGCAGCCATATCATTCGTCACTTGGGTTCACCCAGAGGTGCCAATACTAGCCAATTCCGGGTGACAAGTGGCATTGCTATGCCCCTTGCGCAGCTGCCAGTTCGACAAGCATTGACGTTCCCGTGAGGTCAACATACCTCAACTCCCGACTTTTACTCGGTAGTTTGCAAGCCAGCCTTCTTCGCGATGAAGGATCAAGACACCCCGCTCAGCTGCGCGCGACGTATTGGAACCACGTTCTGGGTGTACTGCGTTGCGCATCCACAAGATCAGCCCAATCCTGCATCATCCTTCTCCGCTCGGGCAAGTATGAAGCATGATTGTAGCTAGCCCGGACGCTGTTGCGTTCTCGATGCGCTAGTTGTCGTTCAATGACGTCAGGGCGGTAGCCTACTTCATTGAGAATCGTCGAAGCGGTTGCACGAAAGCCGTGCGCCGAAAACTGCCCCGCGTATCCCAAACGTTCGAGGAATCGATTCAGCGTAGTTGGGGACATGATCCGCTCTGGGTCACGCGTATTGGGGAACAACCGCGGATTTTGATCGCTGTTTTCTCGCAACTCGTATAAGAGCTTGACCACTTGACGAGACAGCGGCACGACGTGCGGTTCACGCATCTTCATGCGCTCAGCTGGTATCCGCCATTCGGCAAGCTCGAAGTCAAATTCTGACCAGAGTGCACCGCGCAATTCGCCAGGTCGCACGAAGGTGAGTAGCAACAATTTGATTGCAATCCGCACGTCCTTTGTTCCACCTGCATTGTCCAGCCGCTGCAATAGCAGGACGACTTCTTTGATGTGCAGAGCTTGCTTGTGCTTCACCTTGGGTCTGGTTATCGCCCCCTTTAGTGCGGCGGCGGGATCGGTGTCCGCTCGCAACGTTGCAGTCGCATATCGAAAGATCGCCGAACACCACTGGCGAATGAGAATGGCAATCGTTGGCGCACCACGGTCCGCGACATGTTTGATGATGGCAAGCAGCTGGTGTGCGGTCACTGCCTTGATTGGTAGGCGCCCGATTTGCGGGAATACATCCTCTGTCAAGACTGTCTGAACCTGACTGAGATAGTAGGCACTCCAGTCGTGACGGTGCTGATCAATCCACTCGTGCGCAATCGCAGCGAAAGTGTTTGATGCGGCAGTTAGGGTTTCGGATCTGCGATTTGTTCGATTATGCGCGGGATTAATTCCTTCCTTTACCAGGCGCCGGGCGGCGTCACGCGCCTCGCGTGCCTGTTGCAGCCCGATCAATGGGTACTCGCCGACCGCGAAGGTGTTTTCGACCCCCCCAAGGCGGTAGCGAAATCGCCACAGCTTCGAGCCGGTAGGGGTAACCAACAGGTGCAGCCCGCCACCGTCAGGCAGCTTGTAGGGCCTTGTGCGGGCCTTGGCGTTGCGCGCATGCGCATCGGTTAGGTGACTGGCCATCGGGTACCTCGAAGCGAATCAGGGGGCGTTCGGCAATGTCGATTATACCCCGACGATACCCGCATCGGTACCCGCATTTTGACCGACTACCACTGAATCGCAACGAACAGCTATGAACTTAAAATTGCCATAAGTATTTGATTTATAAACATTTTAATGAACTATTGCGAACCTGACTGAACTATCCCGAACATAGATGTTAGTTGTCGATCATCAGCAGCATAATTTGTGTCTCGCAGTGCTTGCATCTTGCGTCGGCCGAGTCCCTCTCGCCTTGCGAGAGAGGGGAAGTTTTCCTCAAGCTGTCCGTTTCGTCATTCCAGCGCAGACTGGAATCCAGTTCTGCCAATTGTCGCATCTGCCGGCACGGTCGCTTTGTCGCGCAGCGCTTCGTAAAGCTCTGCCGGACCGAGCAGGATGTCCTTGAGGCCACGGCGTACCTTCTCCGAGTCCAGAGCCTGCTTGCTCATCGTCGTGTGCGCGGCAAAGGCGTCAATGATCGCGTTCATCAGTGCGTTGCCGAGGTCCGGTGAATTGGCGAACTGTTCCTTGGTGTTATTGGCTGCTTGCTGTACGAGAATCCCGGATTCCAGCAACTTGCCCTTGATGACATTGTTTACGTAGACGAGCTTGTCGTCGTCGGTCAATTCGCCCTCGAACAGGTCGTTCACGCGCGCAATGATCTCGGCAAGCCGCTCTTTCAGCGGATCGCGGATTTCGTGGCCACCGGTTTCGGTCAGCGGTTCGAGCTTCGGATATTCGCCGTCTACCAGCGCCAACGATTGCTTGCCCAGGTTGCGCAGTCCGTGATGGGTAAGTATCACCTTCGACAGATCCACGCCTTCGCGCTCGCGCCCGAAGTCGAGTAGCGGCAGCAGACGCTTGTAGAAGATGGCGCGCTTCTCGATATCGGTGTTGCCGTAGTCGAAGATTTGCGCCAGGAAGGAATACGCGCGCAGGAACGCGCCGACGTTGCGCTTGAATAGAAGCAGTGATTCGGCTTCATCGCGCGCCGCTTTTTCCGCCGTAGCATCATTCCGGTCGTGGGCTGCACGTCGTCGTTCCTGGGTCGATTTGTAGCGCTTCAACAAACGATCAGCAACGGGCCCCAGCGCAGCGGATAGCTCTGCCTGTGTCGCGCGCAGACTCAGCTCTACCGTCACCACGCGCTCGACTTCATTGCCATCGTAGTATCCGGTTGCGTCGAGCTTGGCGCGCAGGTCGTAGACCAGGTTCGGATCCGTGACGTCGGACAGTTCTGCGGTCTGATAGTAGGTCTTGAATGCGTCGAGGATATCCGGCGCCTCGTTGACGAAGTCGAGTACGTACGTCGTGTCCTTCAACCCAAACTCACCGCGATACGCGCGGTTCAGACGCGACAGGGTTTGCACTGCCTGGATGCCGGCCAGACGCTTGTCGACATACATGCCGCAGAGCAACGGCTGGTCGAAACCGGTCTGGAACTTGTTTGCCACGAGCAGGATTCGGTACTCGTCCGTCGCAAAGGCCTCGCGCATATCGCGTCCGCGCAAGTTCGGATTCAACACCTTGCTGTTCTCGGTGATTGCATCCGGGCCGGATGGCGGATCGTTCACCTCACCCGAGAACGCGACCAGCGTACCGATACGATAACCACGACTCTTTATGTACTTGTCGATTGCCAATTGCCAGCGTACGGCTTCGACGCGGCTGGCGACCACGACCATGGCCTTGGCGTGACCGTTTAACAACGGCGCGACATTTTCGCGAAAGTGCTCGACGACCACTTGTACCTTTTGCGCAATATTGTACGGGTGCAACCGCACCCAGCGCATGATGCCCTTCAGCGCCTCGTTGTGGTCGACTTGCGCGTCGTCCCACTCCTTGCCTTCGTTGGCCAGGCGGAACGCGAGCTTGTAGGGCGTATAATTGCGCAGCACGTCGAGAATGAAACCTTCCTCGATCGCCTGCCGCATCGAATACACGTGGAACGGCGCGGGCAGATTGTCGGGACCGGCGGGCAGCGCAGGGTTCGGCCGAGTACCGAACAGCTCCATCGTCTTTGCCTTCGGCGTGGCCGTGAAGGCGATATAGGTGATGCCCGCGGTGTTCGCGCGCGCTGCCATCTGCGCGTCGAGGATGTCTTCCGAGCTGACTTCGCCGCCGTCTGCGAGCTCATTGAGTTCTTCCGCCGACAGCAACTGACGCAGCTTCGATGCGGCTTCGCCGGTTTGTGAACTGTGCGCCTCGTCGGCGATCACGGCAAATCGTTTACCCTGTGTTGCCGCCAGTTCCTGCACAGCCTTCAATGCAAATGGAAATGTCTGGATCGTGCATACCACGATCTTCTTGCCACCGGAAAGCGCGGTTGCCAGCTCGGCACTCTTGCTCGCGTCGTCGCCCTTGACGACCGCGACCACACCGGTGGTGCGCTCGAAATCGAAGATCGCTTCCTGCAATTGCGCGTCGAGTACGTTGCGGTCGCTCACCACAAGCACGGTGTCGAATAGCTTGTTCTGTTCGACATCGTGCAGATCGGCGAGAAAATGCGCGGTCCAGGCAATCGAATTGGTCTTGCCCGATCCGGCAGAATGCTGGATCAGGTATTTCTCGCCCGGCCCGGCGGCGAGCACCGCGGCGACCAACCGCCGCGTCACATCGAGTTGGTGGTAACGCGGAAAGATGACGCTCGTGATCTGCTTGCGGTCGTCGCGTTGTGTAACCAGATAGCGGCCGAGGATTTCCAGCCAGCTCTCGCGCTGCCACACCTGTTCCCACAGGTAGGCGGTGCGGAAGCCGTCGCGCAGCGGATTGCCTGCGCCGCCGTGGTCGCCTTGGTTGAACGGCAGGAAATTCGTCTGCGCGCCGGCGAGCCGCGTCGTCATGCGCACCTCGCTTTGGCTCACCGCGAAGTGCACGAGCGCGCCGCGCGGGAAATCCAGCAGCGGTTCGGCAGCCGGTTGTCCTTTCGGTCGCGGTTGCCGATCGAAACGGTATTGATCGACGGCATCGTCGACACTTTGCGTGAAGTCGCTTTTCAATTCGACCGTTGCCACCGCAATGCCGTTGAGGAATAGCACCAGATCGATGGCGTTTTCATTGTGCAGCGAATAGCGCACCTGGCGCACCACGCGCAGGCGATTGCCGGCGTAGCGCGCCTGCAAGTCCGGATTCATCGCCAACGCGGGCTTGAACTGCGCCAGCGACAGTGGCCGGCGCAGGCCGAGCAGTTCGATGCCATGCCGCAGCACATCGAGCGTGCCGCGCTCGTCGATCTGTTTGCGCAGCCGGTCGAGCAGCACGGCCTCGGCGCTGCCCGCGTGATTCCGCACCAGCGTTTCCCACGCCTCGGGTTGTGTCGCCTGGACCCATGCGAGCACGTCGGCAGGGAACAGCGCGCGGGCGCGATCGTAGCGTTGCGCATCGCCCTCGGCGTAGTGCCAGCCGTGCGCGGCCAGATGCGCGCAGATCGGTTCCTCGAAATGGATTTCCCTGTGCAGATTCACGCGCGGACTTCCCCTTGAGCGTTGCCGAATCGGGAGGTATTGCTCATGCGCAGGAATCGTATCAGGTCGCTGGGTCGAGTCCCGCGCGCAGAACCCGCATGCGGCGTCGAACGCCTGCGCTGATGGAATCATGCAGGTCGGGCGGGAAGCCGGCCGGAAGTTCGGCTTCGGTCGAATCAAGGGCGTTATCCATCCGGTCGGCGATATCTTCGAGGGCACTCCGGACGAGTTTTCGCGAAAGGCCCGCGGCCTCGCGGGTCTGGAGAAAATGCCGCGTCTGGATTTCGTCGATCTGGTAGTGACGGCTCGCGCCGACCGACAGGGCGAGCTTCATCTGCTTGCGCTCGATCTGGCGCGCATCGAGGCTGGGCTGGGCGGTCAGCACATCGTAGAGCGGCGCCAACGCATAGCCTCCGCCGGGGCGCAGAAAGATGCTGAAATTCTTGGCGTGGCCATCCGTTGCGCCGATCAGCCAGAACACCAGCTGCGCCTGAAACAGCGTGCGATGGTCGTCCGCCGGCGAGTCGGCGCCCTTGAGCAGCGTCGCGATCTCCAGCATGCCGGGACCGCCGTCGCTCTGGTATTTGCGCGCCGGCGGCACGGACAGCGCCTGGCAGCAGTCCTCCTGCGGCACGCGGATCAGGCGGCCATTGCTCCAGATGCGGTCGAACCGTTCGATGACCAGGCATCGGGTTCGACCAAAGCGCATGATCCGCGCCTCGTTGACGCGCAAACCGAGGTGCTTGAGCAAGCGCAGGCAGTAGAACTCGTTCTCGACGCTGTTGGACAGGTCGATGCCGTTGGGCAACCTGCCGATCTGCGGCTTGAACAGATGTGTGGTGGGCGTGGTTCCGTGCGGCTTGATCCATTGATCGTTGAGCCGCAGCAACGCGGTTTTTTCCTGCGCGCCCGCCACCGAAATCCGGAACTCGTCATCGCGGGCAAGGCCCAGCGGAGTTTGTGCGAGCGACTTGAGCAGCTTTTCGATGCCCTTGTCGTCGACCACTTCGCCGAAAGGCGGCGTCGCCGGGTCCGGTTGCGTGGCGTCGTCGGGGACGAATTGCAGGGCGCCAACGCAGTCGCGGCCGATCGCGGCCAGCAGGCTGTAGGCGTCGTGACCCGCGGCACCGACCTTTTCGGCCACGCGCCGCCGCAGCGCGATCGAATCCGGCAACAGGTTCTCGAAGACGGCGACGACGGGCTCGCCGCGCCAAGGCTCCTCGCGCAGCGGCAGCGACAGCGAAACGGGAAAGGCCGTGCGTCGATCCAGCCAGCTGCGCTCGTAGCGGAACTCGATCGCAGCGCTCGGCTGCTTGAGCAGCTGCCCGACCAGCACATCGTTCTGGTAAACGTGCAGCGGCGCATGTCGACGGGTTCTGGCCATCATCCGACCAGATCGTCGACGCCGGCTTTGCGGCTGCGAGCGGCGATGCGGAACTCCAGGTCCAGCGCCGCGAGCACCGCCAGCAGCGTGTCCAGCCGCACGGCCGGGTTGCCGTTTTCGATCAGCGAGATGGTTTCCTGCCGCAAGCCCGCGCGTTCGCCCAGCTCGCCCTGGCTCCAGCCCAGGCGCTTGCGATTCCGGCGGACCGTCGTGCCGATCTGCGTGGGGGTACGGGCAAGGTCGGACATGCGCGGTCTCCTGTTGCGGCACTATGCGTTATTTCCGATAAACCGTCAATATCGGAGTTGACGCATATTCCGAATTTATGCGCCAGTCCCCATAGATCCTGTGCAGACGGCGTTGCGATCGGCCTTGTGGATACGCGATGGCAACTCATCCGCCGGACAGGGCGGCGGCTTCGCCGCGCACGTCGATCTTGCCGGTGACGGCGGCGGAGATCAGGGCGCTGCGGCGTTCTTTAAGGAGGTCGATGGCGCGTTGGGCTTGCTGACAGACAGCGAATCGAACCCGCTGCTGCTTGTCGCGACATGAATTGAAAGATGGTCTATTTGTTCATGAATCGGCGGGAACGGCAATTTCGGAAGCCATATCTGACTGTCGGGATACGTGATCGAGTAGTGCCGGACGACCGCATGCCCGCGTCGAAGACGGCCCCGGTCGTCAGCGCCCAAGACAGAAACCCTGAATGACCTCGCTCCTCGAATAAACCAAATCGCGAAGCAATCCGTCTTAACCATTGCCGGTTCGATCCCTGCGGGAACCGACACATGCCCTTCGCAAGGACATCTTGTCGTTTCGCCAATCCTGCGATCAGCAGATCGTTTTCCTGAACGTCATGACCTTCTGTTAAGTTCCGCTGAGTAGTAATGCGAATCGACGAATGCCGAATCGCCGGTCATCGAAAGCGCCGCCACGATGTTTTGAAGTCGGACGACCCGAACTCCAGTATCGACATAGTGCTCAGATTTCAAACTGGAGCCATATGGCCCGTCGCATCTGTCACGGGCGAGCCGTCCAAGGCGAATAATTTCCCAATGCGCCGGTACTTGGCCTAACCACTCGATGCCGGAATCCTTCATCGGCACGTTGGGGTCGAGGCCCTTGGTGACGGCGTGCGAGATCAGTGCCTGTCGCTTTTCCTTGAGCAGCGCGATCAGCTTTTCCTGCTCCGCCACCAGCGCGTCGATCTTGGCGGTCTCGCGGTCGAGGAAAGTTGCGATGGCAGATTGTTCGACGAGCGGAGCAACGGCGATCGGAAGATTCTCGATTACCCGCATTCCAATATTCTGCTGAGTACCGAAACTCCAGTTCAGCGCAACCGCCTCCTGAAAGTTTCGCGAACGCAGAAAATTCAACACGAAGTACGGATTGGCGTCCTTGCCGCATCGAATTGCTGCTAACGGCGACCAAATATTAAACTCTCGCTCGGTTTCCACGATAGCTGTTACACCCGTCGTAGCGCCGGACTTCACCATATAGACGTCGTGGAGCTGGGGCGCATACTTTAGAGAGTATTGGGCATGGGCATCACTCGAAATGAATCCTCTGATCTTGTCGAAGTTGATGCATCCGGAAGCAACTGCCTCTGCGGAAACAAATGGAACTCCATCGTCCAAGAACACCGGAGTCTCGTGAGGTCCATCTGTGATTGGTGAAACGACGATCTGTTTCAACGCCTTCACTTCCCAATGTTTGGGCACTTCACCAAGCCATTGAATGCCGCTCTCCTTGTATTCGGCATACCGCCGAAAATTACTCGGGCCTTCCTGGCCCTCATCCTGCGGGCCAGCCGCAATGCGGCTGTTCAAATTTGTTCCCGACAAATTTGTCACGTCGTCAGCCCCGCAATCATTTTCAGAATCCGATCGGTGGTCTGCCTCAACTCGGCATCGATTTCGCTGAGCGCGCGCGGCGGCGTGAACACGTAGAAGTGGCGGTTGAACGGAATCTCGTAGCCGACTTTCGTCTTCTCGTGATCGATCCACGCATCGGGCGCGTGCGGCAGCACTTCACGCTTGAAGTAGTCGTCGACATCTTCGTGCAGCGGCACGTTCTCGGTGTCGCGCAGGTCGGCATCGGCTTGCGGCTTGCCTTTCTGCTTGCCCTTGGCCGCGAGCACGATGTTGCCGGCGGCGTCGCGCAGCGGGCGCTCGACCGTGATCGTGCGGTAGCCGAAGTCCTCGTTGCGGAAGATACGGCTGACCGGCTTGCCGTCGCGTTCGGCGTCCGCGAAGCCACCGAACAGGCGCGTGATCTCGTCGATATGTTCGTCGGACAATTCCTTGCGCTTGCTGCCGAGGCTCTTGCGCATCTTCTGCCAGAAGCCGCTCGCGTCGATCAGCTGCACTTTGCCGCGGCGCTGCGCGGATTTGCGGTTGCTGACGATCCACATGTAGGTGCTGATGCCGGTGTTGTAGAACATGTCGGTCGGCAGGCCGACGATCGCTTCGAGCAGATCGTTTTCCAGCACGTAACGGCGGATCTCCGATTCGCCGCTGCCGGCGCCGCCGGTGAACAGCGGCGAGCCGTTCAGCACGATGCCAAAGCGGCAGCCGCCCTCGGTCGACCGGGCGCATCTTCGCGATCAGATGCAGCAGGAACAGCATCGAGCCGTCGGAGATGCGCGGCAGGCCGGGACCGAAGCGGCCGTTGTAGCCCTGCGTTTCGTGTTCGCGGCGAACTTCCTTCTCGACCTTTTTCCATTCCACGCCGAACGGCGGATTCGACAGCATGTAGTCGAACTTGCTGGTGCGCATGACCGTCGTCGCTGAGGGTGTTGCCGAACACGATGTTGGCGACGTCCTGACCCTTGATCAGCATGTCGGCCTTGCAGATGGCGTAGGACTCGCCATTGAGTTCCTGGCCGAACACGGTGAGGCGCGCCTTCGGGTTGTGCTCCACAAGGTATTCGCCGGCGATCGAAAGCATGCCGCCAGTGCCCGCGGTCGGGTCGTACAACGTGCGCACCACCGGATTGCCCGAGGTGAGCACGTCGTCGTCCTCGATGAAGATCAGATTCACCATCAGGCGGATCACTTCACGCGGGGTGAAATGTTCGCCGGCGGTTTCGTTGGAGATTTCCGCGAACTTGCGGATCAGTTCCTCGAACACCAGACCCATCTGGTGGTTGTCGACCGCGCTCGGATGCAGATCGATCTGGGCAAACTTTTCGGTGACGAGATACAACAGGTTTGCCTTGGCCAGCCGCTCGACCTGGGTGTGAAAATCGAAACGCTCGAAGATGTCGCGCACCGCGGGCGAGAACGCTTCGATATAGCTGTAGAGGTTCTCGCGGATATGGTCCTGATCGCCGGCGAGCTTCTTCATGCCCAGCGGCGAGGTGTTGTAGAAACTCTGCCCGGATTTGCGCAGCAGAAACGGTTCGGGGTTCAGGCCGGATTTCTGCTTCGCGGCAAGCTCCGCGAGTACCGCCGGCTTGGTCGGTTCCAGCACGCAGTCGAGGCGGCGCAGTACTGTGAACGGCAGGATCACCTTGCCGTAGTCGGACTGCTTGAAGTCGCCGCGCAGCAGATCGGCCACGGACCAGATGAAGGCGGAAAGAGTCTGTTGGTTCATCAGCATCCGGTGATGTGGCGCAAAGGGTGAATTGTGCGCGATCAGTGACATCGACGCCATTGGACGGCAGACGAAATCAATACATGGGCGTCAAAGGCCGCTTGCGGCTTGAGCCACCGCCCGAAACAACGCCCGCCCCTTGTTCATCGTCTCTTCCCACTCCGTCGCCGGATCGGAGTCATAGACGATGCCGCCGCCGGCCTGTACGTGCAGGTGGCCGTCTTGAATCACGGCGGTGCGGATGGCGATGGCGGTGTCGGCGTCGCCCCACCAGCCGATGTAGCCGATGGCGCCGGCGTAGATGTTGCGTTTGTGTGGTTCGAGTTCCTGGATGATTTCGAGCGCGCGGATTTTCGGTGCGCCGGAGACGGTACCAGCCGGGAAGGTGGCCTTGAGTACGTCCATGTAGCTCAGGCCGTCGCGCAGGTCGCCTTCCACCTGCGAGACGATATGCATGACGTGCGAGTAGCGTTCGATGACGAAGCTTTCGGTGAGCTGCACGCTGCCGGTCTTGCTGACGCGGCCGACGTCGTTGCGGCCGAGGTCGATCAGCATCAGATGTTCGGCACGTTCCTTGGGATCGGCCAGCAGTTCGGCTTCGAGCGCGAGATCTTCCTCGCGCGTCTTGCCGCGCGGGCGTGTGCCAGCGATCGGCCGCAGCACGACTTTGCCTTTCTTCAGGCGCACCAGGATTTCCGGCGACGAACCGACGATCTGCGTGCCGCCGAGATCGAGGAAGTACATGTAAGGCGAAGGATTCAGTGCGCGCAATGCACGGTAAACGTCGACCGGCCGCGCGCGGAACGGCACGCTCAGCCGTTGCGATGGTACGACCTGGAAGATGTCACCGGCGCGAATATACTCTTTCGCCTTTTCCACAATACCGTGGTACTGCTCGCGGGTGAAGCTCGACATGAAATCGGCTTCTTCCAGCGCCTTCGGATCGAGCACTTCGGGATAGCTCGGGCCGGAGCGGCGCAGACGGAAGGCGAGTTCATCCAGACGCCGGTGCGCACGCGCATAGGCCTGTGGCTGTGACGGGTCGGCGTGGACGATCAGGTAAAGGCGGCCCTTGAGGTTGTCGAATACGGCGACTTCTTCACCCAGCATCAGCAGGACGTCGGGAATGCCGAGCTGGTCGGGACGATCCCAGTGCGACAGCTTGGGTTCGATATAGCCAATGCTCTCGAAACCGAAATAGCCCACCAGTCCGCCGCTGAATTCCGGCAGTTGCGACAGCTGTGGCACTTTATAGATGGCGCGGATGCGTTCAATCTCGGCGAGCGGATCGTTCAGATCACGTTGCTCGACCAAGACGCCGTGGTCTTCGATGCTCAGCCGCTGCCCGTGCAATTTGTATACTCGCTGACAAGGCAGGCCGATGATCGAATAGCGCCCCCAGTTCTCGCCACCTTCGACCGATTCGAGCAAATAGGTGTACGGCCCATCGGCGAGCTTGAGATACACCGACAGCGGCGTGTCCAGATCGGAAAACACTTCGCGCACGACCGGAATGCGGTTGTAGCCTTGCGCGGCGAGCGCGGCGAATTCGTCCTGCGAGATCATGCAGCTTCCAACAGAAGTCGGGAGCGCACGATAGCAAGCATCCGCGTACTCGTCATCCCGGCAGGGAATGCCGGGATCCAGACTGCATGGATGCGGCTTTGCATATGATTGAGCGGCATGTCGACCTCCTTGTTGCCATTCTTGGCAACAAGGTTTCGGCATTCCCTGCCGGAATGACGACAACTTTATCCCGCCAGCGGCCGCCGCGGCATTCCACGTAGATGCAGGCGGAATTCCACACCGCTGCCGTCGTCAAGATTGTGCGCACTCGCATCGCCGCGATGGGCTTCGGCGATCAGGCGCACGACATACAGGCCAAGGCCCAGATGCGGCGCGTCGGCGCGGCCCGGAATCGGCTCGATCGATTTGGCAGCAGCGGACGAACGCACGCTGACCAGTGAGTCGAACAAGCGATCCTGCATGGTCGGCGGCAATGGCGGGCCGCTGTTGGCGACCGCGATTTCGGCGCCGTCTTCGCGCGCTTGCAAGGCGATACGCAGCCAGCCTGACTCGGGTGCGAAACTGCGTGCGTTGTCGATGAGTTTGTCCAGGGCCTGTGCGATCAGCTCGGGCGCGCCGTGCATGATCAGCGATGCTTCCGGCAGGTCGGCGTCCAGACGGCGTGGCGCAACCAGCGGCCGGTAGCCTTCGACGCAGCCGCGCAGCACGGCGGCAAGATCGAAGTCTTCGCCCTCGGCTGCGGCGATCGCGCGCTCCATGCGGCTGGCCTCGCTCATCGCGCGTACGATCGCGCCCAGGCGCTCGGCGCCGCCGCGCGCGCGCGCGACGTAGGGCTGCGCCTCGCGCGACAGGAGCTGATGATCGAGGTTGTCGAGCGAGGATTTGACGATCGCCAGCGGCGTCTGCAATTCGTGCGACAACTTGCTGGCCAGGGTGCGCAGGTAATCCGTGTAGGCGCCGACTTCGTCGAGCAGTCGTGCGAAACTGCGGGCGAGATCGCCCAGTTCGTCGCGTGCGCCGATCAGTGGCAACGGGTTGTCCATTCTTCCGCTGGTGCGCAGCGCGCGTTCGGCGGCGTTGCGCAGACGTCGAATGCGCAGGCTGAGCACGCTGGCGAAGGCGAACAGTACGCTGCCGGCGATGAGCAGGGCGAGCAGACTGGCTCCGGCCAGACTGAGCAGGGCGCGGTTGGTCAGCAGCGGCAGCGTGTCGCCAGCCTGTTCCAGCAGCAAGGCGCCGCGGACTTCGCCGCCATTCTTCAGCGGCACCGCCGCCGCCAGCACCACGTTTTCGTCATTGCCGGCGCGATGCCAGGCGGTAGCGGTCACGCCCGACAAAGCCTGCCAGATTTCCGTGGCGCTCAGGCGTGGCAATGTCGGAGAAAAGTCACCGGACTGGGTCAGGTTTGGCGCAAGCAGGCCGCGATAGACCAGGTTTTCCAGCCAGCGTCGATGCGCCAAAGGCGTGCTCGTCGTGCTGGTCAATGCACCCGTTTCGGCGACGACCCAGCCTTCGTCGTTGAGCAGACGCACGCGCATACTTTCCGGCGCGAATTGTCCGAGTTCGGTGGACAAGGCCGGTGACAGACGCAACAGCGGCATGGCGTCGGCATTTTCGACGGTGGGAGTCGCGGCATCGAAGACATCGAGCGCGAGCTTGTCTGGCATCTGCGCACGCTGCAGGCGCAGCTCGACACGGTAACCCGAACCGTCTTCCTGCCAGAATCCGTCGAGTGTCGTCGGCAGCGCGTTGTCGGTCGCATCGGTCAAGGTCAGCGCATCAAATCGCCCGGGCGCCGCGCTGGCGAGCAGATAACGCCGGCTCAGGTCGCCGCGTTGCAAGGTCAGGGTGAGGTGATCGCTGGTTTCGGCACGCGGGTCGCTGGCATCGACGCGCTGGCGTGTGGCATCGCGTACGCTGGCGAGCAGATAGAACCAATCGCGATCCGCACACAGCAGCAAGGTCAGCTTTTGCGCATCGCCACGCGGACCGAGTGCCTGCGCATACGGCGCGAGCGCTGCCCAATCATCGGCGTAGCCGTCGATCACGATCGGCCCCGGCGCCTTGTGCACGTACAGCGCCGCGCCGACCGGCGGCAGTTCGGTCTTCAGTGCGCCGAGACTGCGCGCCAGCGCGCGTGCCGAAGCGATCAGGGTCTGTTCCTGGCCCTGGCGCAGCAATTCTTCCATCTGCCGCACGAACAACCAGCCGGCGACCGGTAGCGCCAGCGTGGACAGCGCGATCAGCAGGAGTTTGAAGCGCAGGGACATTTTTTGCTCGTCATTCCCGCGAAGGCGGGAATCCAGTTCTTGATTCCGAACAGCAAAGAACTGGATTACTCGCCGCCTCTGCGGCTCGCCCTTCGGGCCATTCGCTACGCGAATGTTCGCTTCGGCATCCCGCCTTCGCAGTCCGGGCTCCGCCTTCGGCGGCCCCGGAATGACGAACTTGGGTAATCACGGCCGCCATCTGTAACCCACGCCGTGCACGGTCTCGATCGCATCGAAGTTCGCATCGATGGCGATGAATTTCTTGCGGATGCGTTTGATGTGCGAAGTGATAGTGGCGTCGTCGACCACGACCTGCGCCTCGCGCATGAGCTGGTCGCGATTTTTCACGTGGCCGGGAAAACGCACCAAGGTGTGCACCATCCAGAATTCGGTCACGGTCAGCGGCACTTCGACGTTGTTCCAGGTCACGCGCATGCGCTCGGCTTCGAGCTTGAGCGGGCCGTGTTCGACCACGGTTTCCTTCGACGACGGCTTGCTCAGCGCCTCCATGCGTCGGAACAACGCGCTGATGCGTGCCGCCAGATGGTGCAGGCTCACGTCCTTGGTCAGGTAATCGTCCGCGCCCAGGCGCAGGCCGGAGATCACATCGAAATCGGAATCGCGCGCGGTCAGGAAGATGATCGGCAGGATCGGTGATTTCGCGCGCAGCTCGCGGCACAGCTCGAAGCCGCCTTCGGGTTCGTCGCCAAGGCCGACGTCGATGATCACGAGTTCAGGCAGACGCAGGCCGAACGCGCGGCTGGCCTCGGGCCGTGAGCCGTAGCCCTGTACCTGATAGCCGAAGCGCGTCAATGCTTCGACGTAATTGGCGCGGATCGCGGGTTCGTCTTCGACGATGGCGATGGTACGGGCCATGTTCGCGCCTTTGCTTGTTATGGTGCGGCGAGCTTACGGCCCGCGCTGGCAGCGGGCAATGGCCCGGATGCGGAAGTCAGAACTTCGCCATGAATCGTCGCAACCGCGCCGCATTCGCGGCCGCGCCCAGGCCGGCATCGCGGCGATACTGTGCTTGTACCGAAATGGGGTGAACCATGAAAAACGAACGCACCGAACCGAATGCCGAACTAATGCACAGTTTCGAGCCGCTGCGCATCACCTTCGTCTTGCTGGCGCTGTTGCTCGGCCTGATTGCCACCCTGCGCTTTTAGAGAGGACACTGCAATGGACGTCTATCTACCCGCCGATTTCTACCATTTGCGCGATGATCTGCCGGATTGGCGAGATGCGCCCACCGTCTGCGCAGACGGTGAAAAAGTTTGCAATGAACGGCA
Organism: uncultured Gammaproteobacteria bacterium; assembly: GCA_963804695.1. GTDB lineage: Bacteria > Pseudomonadota > Gammaproteobacteria > Xanthomonadales > Rhodanobacteraceae > Rudaea. The sequence continues at coordinate 124,996 of CAWDRH010000002.1, read as the reverse complement.
GGCGCATCACGCCGATGCGGAAAACGCCTGTGCCGATCCACTCTGGCGTGTGTTCTGAGTTGAAAAGTGCGACCAGGGATGGTCGCTGTTTGACTTTCGCGATCAGGGACGAACGCAAGCAGCTTCCGGTCCGCGCCGGGGAGCCGAACCTCCCGACCTCTGCTGGTTCTCCGGCGCGTTTTTTATCCCATCGCCTTGCGCATTGCCGCGATCACTGCGCGATAATCCGGATGGCCGAAAATGGCCGAACCGGCGACGAAGGTATCGGCACCGGCCTTGGCGATGGCAGCGATATTGTCCACTTTTACCCCGCCGTCGATTTCCAGCCGGATCGAACGTCCGCTGCGGTCGATGATCTCGCGGGCGCGGCGCAGTTTTTCCAGCGCGGCGGGAATGAAACTCTGGCCGCCGAAACCGGGATTGACCGACATGATCAGGATCAGATCGAGCTTGTCGAGCTCGTACTCGAGATAATCCAGCGGCGTCGCCGGATTGAAGACCAGACCCGCTTTGCAGCCGCATTCGTGGATCAGGCCGATGGTGCGGTCGATATGCTCGCTGGCTTCCGGATGAAAGCTGATCAGGCTGGCGCCGGCCTTGGCGAAATCCGGCACGATGCGATCAACGGGTTTCACCATCAGATGCACATCGATCGGTGCCGCGATGCCATGCTTGCGCAGCGCCTCGCAGACCAGCGGGCCGATGGTCAGGTTCGGCACGTAATGGTTGTCCATCACGTCGAAGTGAATCCAGTCCGCGCCAGCGGCAACGACATTGTCGACTTCTTCGCCGAGTCGGGCGAAGTCGGCGGAGAGGATCGATGGAGCGATGACGGCGGATTGCTTCATTGCGATTCCCGATTTCTGATTCTTCGAATTCTATTTGATTCCACGCTCAACGCGTAATCGTTCATACGCCGCATTGATCTCGCGCGCACGCTCGCCGGCGCGACGTTTGAGTTCGTCGGGCAAGTCGCCGAGCTTGTCCGGATGGTACTGGCTGATCAGCTTGCGATAGGCGCGCTTGATCGCGCGCTCATCCGCACTGCGATCCAGGCCAAGGATGGCGTGAGGATCCTTGTCCGCAGGCGCTGCGCGTGTAGTGTCGCGCGACTGCTCGTAGCGATAGCCGCCGTCCGACGCTGCATAGGCATAACCTTTCATCGCCGCGAGCGCCGCCAGTTCGCGCTCGTGCACGCCCAGCGCCCAGCACAGTTTGCGCACGATGGCGAACTTGTCGGTCGCCAATGGACCTTCGGCATAGACGATGTCGAGCAGCATGTCGAGCAACAGGTAACCCAGATCGCGGCGGCCACGGCACCAGGCCCTGAGATCGGCAATCGCCAGATGGGTCGCGAAATCGGGTTGTTTGCCTGCGTTGAACTGGGCGATGGCGATTGCCCGTTGTTCGGTCGGTAGCTGCAGCCGCGCCATCAGGTTTTCGGTCGCGGCGATTTCCGGTTCGGAGACGCGGCCGTCGGATTTGGCGATGGCGCCAGCCAGGCCGAACAGCGGCGCGATGAAGGCATTCGGAACGCTGCGGGTCGCGTGTGGCATGCGCAGCGCCCCGCTATCCCACAGATGGCCAATCACCATGCCGACGAAGATGCCGAGAGGATTGCGCAACAGCAGCCATCCGAGCAGTGCACCGATCAACTTGCCGGAGATGCTCATTTCCCGGTCTTTGCTGGCGCTTGCACTGCATACCATTGCAGAATTCGATCGAGTTCCGCGGCGTTGAGCATGCCGGTTGCTGCACGCATTGCGGCGACGTCGCGCGCACCGGACTGGTATTGCGCGAGTGCGCTGCGCAGATACTCCAGATTCTGTCCGGCAAGATTCGGTATATTTTTTGCGATGGCGGTCCCGCGCTCGCCATGGCAGGCCGCGCACAGGCCTAGACGTTGCGGCGGCGTTTGTGCACTGACCGCACAGGTGTCGCCCAGACCTAGGAGGACGAGCGGGAGGATGATCGGGAGACGCATTCCGGTAGGCTAAATCATGGCTTCAAAGCGCGATTTTACCGGTTCCAGTCGCAATATTCCCTTCGCGGTGCGCGATCACCCGCCGCAATCCCGTAAAATGGATGCGCGCTTCGGAGTTGCCCGTGACCACCACTCTGCATGAATCGAATCTTCCCGGCCTGAATCTCATGCATCGTGGCAAGGTGCGCGATGTGTATGCACTGTCCACGCGTGAATTGCTGATTGTCGCGACCGACCGCCTTTCCGCTTTCGACGTGGTGTTGCCCGACCCGATTCCCGGCAAGGGCGAAATGCTGTGCCAGATTTCCAATTTCTGGTTTGCGCAAACCGTGCACTTGATGCCGAATCATCTGACCGGCAAGTCCATTGCCACGGCGCTGCCGACCGGTGTCGATGTGGATTTGTATAGTAAGCGCAGCGTGATCGCGAAGCGCCTCAAACCCGTGCCGATCGAGGCAATCGCGCGCGGCTACCTGATCGGCTCGGGCTGGAAAGATTATCAGGCGACCGGATCGCTGTGCGGAATCAAGTTGCCGGCAGGGTTGCGCCAGGCGGAAAAACTCCACGAACCGATTTTCACGCCCTCGACCAAGGCGGCGGCGGGGCATCACGACGAAAATATCGGTTTCGACAGGATGGTGGCGGAAATCGGCGCCGATCTGGCGGAGCAGGTGCGTGATGCGACCCTGGCTATTTACGATTTTGCCGCAAACTATGCAGCGCAACGCGGCATTCTGGTCGCCGATACCAAGCTTGAATTCGGTACCGACGACGACGGAAAACTCTACGTGATGGACGAAATGCTGACGCCGGACTCGTCGCGCTTCTGGCCGGCCGAACAGTACCGTGTCGGCATCAGTCCGCCGAGCTACGACAAGCAGTTCGTGCGCGATTATCTGGAAACGCTGGATTGGAACAAGACGGCGCCGGGGCCGCGTCTGCCGGCGTCCGTCACCGCCGGCACGGCAGCAAAATACGCCGAAGCGCTGCAGCGGCTGGCGGGAATCACATTGGACTAGGACGCATTGGACCAGGAGAGGAGCACTCATGAACGCGATCCATCCGGAATCCGAGCACGCTGATCCGCGTCGCGAAGTTGACCGCTGGTTGGGCAATTACAGCGAGGATCATCGCAATTCCACAAATATACTCATTCACTGGATCTGCGTCCCGCTGATCCTGTGGACGGTGATCGCCCTGCTCTGGGTGATACCCGTGCCGGCCGCGCTCGGCCGCGCCGGCCTGTGGGCGGGCGCGGCAATGTTCTTTGCCTTGAGCTTCTATCTGCGCCTGTCGCGGCCGTTGGGTTTCGCCATGCTCGCTGCGTTTATCGTGCTTGGCGCGATCACGGAAATGCTGTATCGCACGCTCGGCGCAACGCAGTTGTTGTTTTTGGCGATTGCGGTATTTGTCGCCGCCTGGATCGCACAATTCGTCGGCCACAAGATCGAGGGCAAGAAGCCGTCGTTCCTGACCGATCTGGCCTACCTGCTGATCGGCCCCGCCTGGATTGTCGCGAAGATCATGCGCAAGCTGGGTGTCGCGTACTGAGCATTACGCGGATTTCTCCCGCGGCCGCAACAACCAGCGGCACAGTGCCGGCAGGAACACGATCGCGGCGATCATGTTGACCAGGAACATGAAGGTGAGCAGCACGCCCATGTCGGCCTGGAATTTCAGATCCGAGAATGCCCAGGTACCGACGCCGACGGCGAGCGTAAGTGCCGTGTAGAAGATGGCGATGCCGGTGGTCTTGAGCGCGATGAAATAGGATTCGGTCAGAGGGCGGCCTTGCTTCATCGCCTCGCGCATGCGCGCGAAGATGTAGATCGCGTAATCCACACCGATGCCGACGCCGAGGGCGAGCACGGTCAGCGTATTCACCTTTTTGCCGATGTCGAGTTCGACCATCAGCGAGTGTCCAAGCTCGGTCACCAGCACCAGCGGCAGCACGATGCACAGCGCGGCAAGCGGATTGCGGAAACTGAGCAGGCACATCAGGAACACGGCCGCGTAGAGCAGATACAGCATGGTGTGGTCGACCGCGCGGACTTCATCGTTGATCGCCGCCATCACCCCAACATTGCCTGTTGCCAGGCGCAGATTGAGCTGGTTGCTGACGAACGGTTTGCCCTGCGCCTGCGCGTCGCTGGATTGCTTGACCAGTTGATCACGCAGGTTGACGTCAGGTCCGGCGAAGACGTGGTTGTCGGTGCGGAATTTCTTTACTGCCGCAATCACGCGATCGATGGTGGTGGCGCGATGATCGGTCAGGAACATCATTACCGGCATCGCGCTGCAATCTTCGTTGAGCAGGCCGGAGTCGGTCTCGAAGCCCTGCGTATCCTGACGCAGGGCGTCGTTATCGCGTGGCAGCACGCGCCAGCGGATATTGCCTTCGTTCCAGCCGGCGTTGACGATTTTCGCCGCCATCGGCAGGGTAATCACCTGGGCAACACCATCGACGTTGCGCATGTTCCAGGCGAAGCGGTCGATGGTTTCCATCACCGGATAGCTCGTGGTGCAGGAATTCGGCGCGGCTTCGGCGATGACGTTGAGGATGTCTACGCCGAGCGCAAACTTGTCGCTGATCAGGGCGGCATCGCGGTTGTAGCGCGAATCCGGACGCAGCTCCGCCACACCCTTCTGCGCGTCGCCGATCATTACCCGGCTGCCGTAATGCGCGGCGACGGCCCACATGGCGATGCCGATCAGAATGACAATCGCAGCCGGCACCGGTCGGCTGAGTTTGGCGAGCACGGTCCACAGCTTGTCGAACTGGGTCAACTGGCGCAGACGCCAGGCGCGCTTGCGTTCAAGGTTGCGCAATTTGCAAAACGACAGTAGCACTGGGAGCAGAATCAGGTCGGTGAAGATGATCAGGGCCACGCCGACAGTCGCCGTGACTGCCAGTTCGAAAATGATGCGCACCGGGATGATCAGGATCGTGGCAAAACCAATGCAGCCGGCGATCAGGGCGACCGCGCCGGGCACCAGCAGCATGCGGAAGGATAGGCGCGCGGCGGTTTGCGCATCCACGCCGGTGCGCTGGCGCAATTCCTCGATCGTGCCTTCCTCAAGGCCGCCGAAGAAGATCTCGCCGCGAAAGCGGTTGATCATCTGCTCGCCATGACTCACGGCAATGGCGAAGATCAGGAACGGCGTCAGCATGTTCATCGGGTCGATGCCGAAGCCGAGCAGGCGCAGCGCGCCGAGCATCCACACCACCGCGACGAGGGCGCAGAACACCGTCAGCGAAGCGAGCTTGATCGAAGACGAATAGATGAACAAAAGCAGCCAGGTAAAAGCGATGGTGAGGAAGAAAAAGCCGATGACCGATTTCGCACCGTTGCTGATATCGCCCACCATCTTGGCAAAGCCGATAATGGCAACCGTGGTGTGATCGTTTTCGTATTTGTGCCGGATCGCTTCGAGCTGGTCGTTGATCTTGTTGTAATCGATGGTGACGCCGTGAGCCGGATCCTCCGGCACCAAGTCGACCCAGACCATCGCCCCGGAGAAATCCTTGGCGACCAGGCGGCCAACGATATTGGCCTTCTCGATATTGGCCTTGATAGTGGCGAATTGTTCGGGCGTGGCCTGGAAGCCCTCGATATTCGGCGTGAAGGTCGACGGGATCACGTTGCCGCCGGCGAAGCCGTCCTCGACGACTTCGACGAAGCGCACGTTCGGGGTGTAGATCGAACTGACCCGCGAGGCGTCGACGTGCTCGATCTTGCCGGCGTCGAGCGTGATCTTTTCCATCGTCTGGAAGAACGGCTGGTTGAACATGTTGCCGCTCTTGTCCACCACCGCGATCAGGATGCGGTTGGCGCCGCCGAAGTCCTTCTCGTAATCGAGAAAGGTCTTCATATATTCGTGCCGGAGCGGAATCTGCTTCTTGAAGCCGGCATCGACCTTCAATTGCGCGGCGAAGTAGGCCATCACAACTGTAATCGCGGCGAAGATGAGCAGCACGATAATGCGGTTGCCGAACAGCAGGCGTTCGGCGGCGCGCTGAAAGGCGTTGGGCTGTGCGTTGGGATTGTTGGGGGCGGCCACGGGTGTTCTCGCGCTTACTGCGGTTGATAGGTGCTGATACCGTTCTCGCCGGCGACCAGCAGGCTGCCGCTCGTGCCCAGCGGCAGTACAGCATCAATGATGCCGGCGGGCTGGTCGACGTAACTTTTCAGCGGCTCGCCGGCTTTGTCGCGCATCAGCACGATGCCGTTTGCGCCGACGATGATGGCACCGTCATTGGCCAATCCCGTGCCGCCCATCAGGCTCAATTCGGTATCGGTCTGCACTTGGGTCCAGTGCTCGCCGAGGTCGTCGGATTCGTAGACGTGACCGCGCAAGCCGAAGGCGAGTACGTGATCGCCTTCATAGCCGATGACGCCGAACATCGAACCGTCGTAGGGCAATTGCAGACGTTGCCAGGTAGCGCCCTGATCGCGCGAGCGGAACGCGCTGCCGCGTTCACCGACGATGAACAGCGCGCCGCTGCCGGTGTGTGCGATGGCATTCAGATGCGGCGTGGGTTCCTGGGCAGTCTTCAATTCGCTTTTGCTGAAGGTCTGAGCGTGCGTGCCCTTGTCGTCGTCCGCGTTGGCGTCGTCATCGCCGGCTGCATCGGGTTTTACCGGCGCGGCCACGGTCATCGGCAGCCAGGTCGCGCCGCCGTCGTCGCTGCGCAACGCCAGGCTGTAAGCGCCGATTGCGTAACCGTGCTTGCTGTCGGTGAACAGCACGCCGAGCAGCGGTGCACCCTGGCGCGGATCATGTGTGGCATCGCTGCCGTCGGCTGGGGCCTGCCAGGGATCCTTGCGCTGCAATTGCCAGTGATCGCCGCCATCGGCGCTGTGGGCGATCACGCCATCGTGACCAACGGCCCATAACTGCGCATCGACCGCGCAAACCGCGGTAAATGTCGTACGTGTGGGCACCTGCGCCTGCTGCCAGTCTTTACCGTCCGCGGACAGCAACACATCGCCACGCGCACCCACGGCGACGTAGCGATCGCCGGAACGTACGATATCGAGGAGCAGGGACTGCGACGCCAGCGGCAGGATTTCCGCAGGCGCTTCGACCGGATCGACCCAGGTTGTTTTTGCGTCCTGTGCGAATGCCGCAGCAATCGGGATCATGCACGCCATCAGCACGGCAACTGGCAGACGGCGAAAATGCGGAAATCTCATCGATGCCCCCTCGCGGCGGAACGCCTGCGACTGCGGTTACCCCGATCCCGATCGCCAGCCGCCTGCAAGCGGCTGGCGATCGAATACCCGTAAGGCGATGTTACTCGATGCCGCGCTGACGCAGGGATTGCGGCGAGAACATTTCCGGCGTGGCCTGGAACGAGAAGTCGTAAGCCTGTTCCTGGTTATCCAGACCTTGCACCAGATAGCGCGAGGACTTCAGGTCGTAGTGGCACTCCAAGGTCGACCAGAACACCGGCACTTCGTAATAGTTCACGCTCGGCGCCTCGGAATAGCGCCACAGTTTGAGCTGGCTGTCGTAATGGTCGATTTCCAGGATCTGCCAGCTATCCTCATCAAGATAGAACGTACGCTTCGGGTTGATGTGACGCTGTCCCGGCTTCAGATCGGCCTCGACAACCCACACCCGGTGCAGTTCGTACCGCAACAGATCGGGATTGACGAAGTGCGGCTGGATCAGATCCTTGACCAAGGTGTTGGCGCTGTGTGCCTTGTAGGAATTGTAGGGAACATACATTTCCTTCTTGCCGATCAGTTTCCAGTTGAACTTGTCCAGCGCACCGTTGAACATGTCGGTCATGTCGTTGGTGCGCAGACCATCGGACGCGGTGCCGGGGTTGTCGTAGGCGACGTTCGGCGCCCGCCGCACACGGCGCTGGCCGGGGTTGTAGATCCAGGCTTGGCGCGGTTCCTTCTTCGAATCCAGGGTTTCGTGCACCAGCAGCACCTGGCCAGCCAGGCGCGGCGGCGCCACCACATCCTCGAAAAAGTACAGAAGAATATTGTGGATATCCGCGAGCGTATTGCCGGGCTTGTAATAAAGGCCCAGGCCTTCCTCGCGGAAACGGATCAGGGTGTAAGCGCCGGAGTCGGTGGGGATGGCCTGGTCGTTCCAGCGGGCGAACGACACGCCCTTGTACTTGAGCTTGTGGTTCCAGATCGCTTCCATGCCGGCCTTGACCGGATCCGTGTCGAGGATCGGGAACGGCAGTCCCTCAGCCACATTCGCCACGCCCTCGCCGTCGTCGACCAGTTCGCCGGTGGCGGCGTTCTTCATCGTCATCTCGTAGGTGCGTTGCGGGTATGAGGCACTGCGGCGGGTCTGGTAGACCTCCATTTTCCAGTCCGGATACTTTTGGAACATGGCAATCTGGCCAGCCGACAGCTTGTCGCCATAGTCGTGGTAGTTCTTCGACGTGATCGCAAATTGCATCTTGTCGCCCGGCCAAGGATCCGGCTCGTGCATGCCGACCTTGTAACCGGCAGGCGGCGTGGTGATGCCACCGGTCCACTCCGGAATCACGCCGTCCTTGCTGCCGGCGCGCTCGGCGCCGGTAGGTGTGAGCGGTGTACCCGTCAGGCCGAGTTTTGCCACTTCACTGGGCGTCGCCTTGGCCAGCAACCCGGTGGAAAATACTGCGCACGCCACAAGCGTTGCGAGCCTTGTTTGATTCAACCATGTCATCGCCGTCCCTCCAGTAGATGCATCAGAACGAATATTTCACGACAAACGCGACGAAGTCACGGTCGCTGATCAGATTGAACTGACCGCCGCCGAAATAGTCGGTATAGCTCAGATCCATCGACCACTGATCGAGATAATCGGCTTCGGCGCCGATCGTGATCGACTTGCGGCCTTCAATGAAATTTCCGCCGGGGCCGGGCGTGGTGCCGTTCACGTCCTGGTTGAAGGCGATACGTGGCGACAGCGTGAACGCAGTGCCGAAGACGTTGTGATAGTCGGCCTTCGCCGCGACGCGATAACCCCACGAGAACGACGTCGGGAAACCGTCGAGCTGGGTTTCGGGGTTGTTCGCGTTGCCGCTGAGAACATCGGGACCGCCACCGGTATCGGTACCATCGGCGTTGTAGCGCAGTACCGACTGCGAAGGCAGATCCCATATCTTGGTGGCGCCGGCTTCGCCGATCAGGATGATCTGGTCGGCGTGGAACGGATTGGCCGGACCCAGAACCTTGGTCGCGGTGAACTGCAATTGCGACACCTTGTTGCGCGTGTAGCCTGGAATGACGGCGCCAGGCGCGAAGGTGCCGAGCTGACTGACGAAACGGTCGTACGGCGCAGGAATCAACGCATTCAGCGGCGACAATCCGGCGAACAGCAACTCCACGGCGTCGATTTGCAACGGCTCATTCGGGCGGTAGCTCATCTCGCCCTGCAGGGCGATACCGGGGCCTTCGAACTGGGTATTGAAACTCACGCCAAACAGGCGAATGTCTCGCGGATAGGATACGAAATACTGGCCGCTGTTCGGAACCGTGCTCGTGGCAGCGATGCCACTGATCAGCGGCAGACGACTGCTGTAATTCAAGGCGTAAAATCCGAATTCGGTGCTGTTCAAACCATCCGCCAGATAATGCGCGGCGATGCCGTATTGTCCAAATTCGCCGGGGTACTGATCTGGCGCGCGCCTTACCGTTTCTGCGCACGAGGTTTGCAACAACTGCACGAACGGATTGCTGGGACTGCCCAGGATGCTGGCGCCGTCGAACGCGCCGTTGTCGCTGGCCGCCCCGCCGAAGCACACCGAATAGTAGTTCTGCGGATTGAGCACCGGCTGCGGAACCAGGCCGAACGGTAGAGAAGCATAGGTGCCGCCGATGGTGGCGAAATCGTTGGTCGAGAAATACGTGCCGGACGGATCCGGGTTGGTCTGCGCGAATTCGAGCAGATAGGTGGCTTCGACCGAGAAATTCTGGGTGACGTTGAACGAGCCCCAAAGCATGTTGACCGGCAACAGCGCGTCCTTAAGATCAGCGCCGGCGACGTGCAACTGCGAGACGTCGAATGGATTGAAAGCATTGATGCCGCCCTGGATGAAGGTGCTTTCGCCCCAGTTCAATACCTGCTTGCCGAAGCGCACCGTGGCTTGATGATCGCTGACGTCGAAGTTGTCATAAACGAACGAATCCAGGATGCGTAGCCGCTTGCCAACCTGATCCTCCGCCAGACTGGTGAGCTTGCTGTTGTCGGCATTGGCGAAGTCGTAGAAATAGCTGGCACGCATGAAGTAGCCCATGTTGCTGCCGTAATCCAGATGCAGTTCCGTGGTGGCTTTGACCGCATTGGAGAATGCACTGCCCGCACTGTAGTTCAGATCGCCATCGTCGTTGTTGGCGGAAAATGCACCCATGGCCGCACGCTGTTGCGCGTTCGTCAGGGTACCGACGAACGGGTTGTAGTAGGACTTGGCAACGATTTCCGGACTTGGGTCCTGGGTTCGAATGTCGATGCCATAGGACAGCGTGGTATTGACGGTGCCATGCAGGCTGTCGGCATCGCCGAATTCGAATGCCTGGGCCGGCACTGCCGCGTAGGCTGCCAGCGCCAGCGCAACCGCCGCAGCGAGTCTGCCAGGCAGGATCGAAGTGCGCACAGAACGGATGTTGTTTGAGCTTGTCATGATGCGTATCCCCTTGGCCGATTACTGCGTGCGTATCACGGAAGGATTGTTCACCAGTACCGCAGTTCCGCCGCTGACAAGGAAACTGGCCGCTTCGGTCTGCATCTCCACAGTTGCTTGCGGCGAATCCGTTGGATCGAGAATGGAACCATGTACGCCGGTAACAAAACGCACGACGCCGCGCACGCCGGTCGCCGACTGCGTGGTACTGGTGATCGTAGTCAGGCCAAGTGCCGCGATCAGCGGATCACCACCGGACAACGGTGCGCCCGGCGCCGAATTCGGGATCACCTGATCCGGTAACCAAGTACCGTTCGCCGCATAACAAGTCGGGCAAGCCGAAGCGCTGATGTCGCCCGCAACGGGCAGGCTTCCACCGACGACTTCCTGCGCCAGGAGATTCTTGTTCGCGGTGGCGAACGCGAAATTGATCGAATCACCGGAGTCGATCACGGTCTGTGTCGCCGTGGTGAACGCAGCGAAGGTTGGTGTGCCTGGGAGTACGCCCGCATTTGCCAAACCGGCAAGAATGAGTGGACTGAACGACGGCGAAGCGAGCAACAGACCGGTAATGCCACCGCCCGGCACATTAAGCACGGCATTTTGCACGAAGGTATGTGGCGTCTGCGCAAGCGCCATGAAGGTGGTGCCCTCGATACTGCCGAGCGATTGACCAACGAAGGCAACGCGCGAGCCATCGAACGCCGTGGTCTTGCCGCCATCCAGGCTCATGCTGGGAATCGCGCTGCGCAACTCGAGCATGTCGGCCACGCCTTCGCGCAGGTTGTCGCGCGAGGTCAGCAAGCTGGTCAAATTGATGAAATACGTTCCGGAAGGATCGATCTGCCCGTCCGGGCCCGGCGCACCGGTCGCGTTGTTCTCCAAGTCAAGATCAAATGTGCGTTCGCTGGCGATGGCGCCGAACGGCGTGTTCTTGATGTACAGCGGATCGGCCTTGTTGGTGATGCCGTGCAGCGGCAGATCGATCGCGACGACTGCAAAGCCCTCCGCCGCCAGGGTACCGGCGATCGCGAGCATGTCCTCGCGGCTGCGCGTGATGCCGTGCTGGAAGATAACGATCGGCCAGCCGGCGGCCGGCATGGTGTGGCCCGAATTCGCATTGGGTACGGTCAACAGCACCGGAATGTTCAGGTTCGCATTCGGCACCGGAAACGGATTGGCGAAAGTGACATTGGTCGAGGTTGGATCGAGGCCGTACTGATTGAACGGCGGCACATAGGCGCCCGGAGCGGCCTGCCAGAACGCGGTCAGCGGCGCAATCGGATCCGCAGCCGAAGGTACGCCCAGATAGTACGGGATATTCAGCACGCCGATATAGATATCGGCCACCGGCGGCAGCGCCGCGTTGATCTGCGACAGATTCAGACCGGTCGGTGCGAGGATCGTGGCGGTATCCGGCGCAGCTTCGATTAGGCTGGTGACCGCCTGCAATACGACCGTCGTCGACTGTGTGGTCGCGACCCAGGACAGCACGATGCGGCCAGGATTGATGCCAGCGGTGCTTGCTGCGGCTTCCTGCGAGTTGACCAGTTCGCGCAACGGTTCGAGCGCGCAGCTTGTGGACGCCGGCAACAACGAAAGCGTCGATTGACCATTCACGCACAATGGACTGGTGCGCTTGGCAAGAAAATACGCCAGGTCCGCGGTCACATCATTGCCGGACGCATCGGTAATGCTCGGCACGCGTGCTGCGGGAGGCAGGCCTTGGCCGCCATCGCCGAGCAGCACGGCCATGTACGACGTGAGCTGTTTCAGCGGTGCGGTCGGCACGATCGCAATCGTGTCGCCGGTGGTGTCGGTAGGTGCGACCGCGACCACAAATTCCTGTGGCGATTGCAGCTCGCGCACGATGCTGGTCACGCCGCCGCCGGGGCCAGTCAGGGTGACCTCGAACACGCGCACGGTCTGTCCGCCGATCAACGTGCTCGGATCCGGCGGGGTCGAAAACGTGGTGCTCCACGGCGCCACCGTGCTGAATCCGTCGAGCGCATTCAACGCGACTTTCGGATCGCCGTAATTGGTCGGATCCGCGACTGGTATATTCAGGGTCAGATCAGTTGTCCCCGATAGCAACAGATTGGTGGGGAACGGCACGACACCGGTGCTCGGGTTGAAACTTGCAGTGATCACCGCCGTGACTGGCGAGCCATTGCTGTTGAGCGCCGGGGGCGGCGAGAGTTGCGCCTGTGCGGTGCCGGCAAGGGCCGCCAGCATCACGGAAATCAGCGCCAGAGTGAGGATCGAGCGGGTTCGCATGACGTATTTCCCCAAAAAAATCGGAATGTGCGGTACGGTTGCCATCATAGGTAGTTCAAACGGTTGTTTGCAACGAAAATCTCACGAATTTTTATTACTTTGATTGCTGCGCCGCAGCACGCCGTATACGTTCGAGTTGTTCATTAATTCCACTTTTATACAGACGTTTTCTGGCTGTCTGGTGCCTCAATCAAGGCGGTAGACGATCCTCGGTGAAAACAGTCTGCATGTACCCGAAATCCCATACGGCATCGCGAGTGCATGCCCATCGGGTCGACCGTGTCGCGCCTGCTTTCGACGCGCAGCGAACTCGGTGCCTGCCTACGTTAAGAGAGCCTCAGCAGGCCTCGGCCACATCCCGCGAATCTTCAAACCCGCTTGCACGCTATCCAGGCTTCAAATATACTTCGCAGTCTTTCGTTCCACGGCCGTATTCGGCACCAAGGGTTCCTCATGAAAACGATCAGCGCCAACGCTGAGACGGTCAAGCGCGACTGGTACATCGTCGACGCCAGCAACAAGACGCTGGGCCGGCTCGCGACCGAACTCGCCCGCCGTCTGCGCGGCAAGCACAAACCGGTCTACACCCCGCATTGCGATACCGGCGATTACCTCGTCGTGGTCAATGCCGAGAAGATTGCGGTTACCGGCAAGAAGATGGACGACAAGATCTATCACCATGTCACCGGCTACATCGGCAATATCAAGTCGATCGCGCTGAAAGACCTGCTGGCCAAGCATCCCGAGCGCGTCATCGAGATCGCGGTCAAGGGCATGCTGCCGAAGAATCCGCTCGGGCGTGCCATGTATCGCAAGTTGAAAGTGTACAGCGGCCCTAACCATCCCCACACCGCCCAGCAGCCTCAGGCGCTGGACATCGCCTGAGATCAGGAAGCGCATCATGGCAACGACGCAACAGAATTATGGTACCGGCCGCCGCAAATCCTCCGCTGCACGCGTGTTTTTGCGTCCCGGCAAGGGCGCGATCGTCGTCAATGGCCGCCAGCTCGATGAGTTCTTCGGACGTGAAACCTCACGCATGATCGTGCGTCAGCCGCTCGTGCTGACCAAGCTCGGCGAGAAATTCGATATCCTCGTCACCGTCGAAGGCGGTGGCAATACCGGCCAGGCCGGCGCGATCCGTCTCGGTATTGCGCGTGCGCTGGTCGAATACGACGAAACGCTGAAGAGCCCGTTGCGCAAGGCAGGACTCATGACCCGCGATGCGCGCGAAGTCGAGCGCAAGAAAGTCGGTTTGCACAAGGCCCGTCGCGCCACCCAGTTCTCGAAGCGCTGATCGATATTTGCATTGCGGCCCGCTCGGGCCGCAATGCAAGCGAGTCACTGGATCGTTGCCAAGTCAGAGATACGATCCAGCCCCAATTGGGGGATCGTCTAATGGTAGGACAACGGTCTCTGACACCGTTAATCTAGGTTCGAGCCCTAGTCCCCCAGCCAACAAAACCCCGCTGAATTGCGGGGTTACGTTTTTCTGGAACCCATATTTCCACAATGCCAGTCCGCAATTCGGCCCCAGTCCGCAATCCGTTCAGGGTTGACTGTTTAACTTGGTGACAATCAGCCATTTAGCGGCATGTCCCACTCTTTGGTCGCTAGTCTGATACTCACGGTCTTCAGCAAAACCTCAATTTGCGTCGGCGTTGATCATGGGCTCGCTAAGACGCCCTCTCGTGCATGCCTCAACTGCACGCCGAGCCACTTCGTGTGAAACTGAAACCCACAGTGTGTCTCCAGCAGAAAAGTAAGGAAGCTGGCTGACCCAAGCCGCGATACGCCTTTCCAACGTGAATGTCTCGAGAGCGTTAAATTCTTCTACGTAAGCGCGCGTTGACGCGAGTACGGACACGCGAACATCATTGTCATCCTGTTCGATGACAAACCAAGAAACTGGGCGACGTATCGAAGGCAGGTCGTTTCGGTCGATTCGCAGCATGTCGGATCCTATGTCGGCAACACGCATGATACGCGGGGCTGTCTCATATGCCGCGACAGGCATGGACGCATCTACTCCGATGTTTGGAGTGTAGGTTTCGCGCGGAACGGAAACATCTGCTGGTTGACGAAACCGTCTGGCATGTAATCGCCAACCACGCCGTACTTATCCGGAAACGGTTTGTTTGCTGGCACTTTCACGGCAGTCCCAAACAAGTAATCGAGAAACGCGTAATGCGCTGCGTAGTTTCGATCAATCGCTTCGTCATCCGAGGCGTGGTGCCAGTGGTGGAAGTCCGGCGTGACGATCAGATACTTGAGTGGACCCCACGGTAAATGCACATTGGCGTGATTGAATACGGCCTGGAAGCCGACGATGATGATGTAGGCATTCACGACGCCTTCGCTGAATCCGAGCACGAATAACGGCGCCAGCACCAGGACGCGCGTGACGGTCAGTTCGAGCATGTGCTGGCGTGAGCCGGCTAGCCAATCCATCGTCTTCGCACTGTGGTGGACTGCGTGATAGCGCCAGAAGTACGGCACCTCGTGATACGCACGATGCGTCCAGTATTGCGCCAGATCAGCAACCAGTATGCACAGCAATAGCTGCGGCACGAACCAGATGTGCTGAACCGCCTGTTGGAAGTTGCTGCGCACCATCCAGCCGAAAACATGGTGGATGAGAAAATTCACGGTGAGCAGAATCAAGCCAACGAGGAAATGATTGACCGCAAAATGTTTCAGATCGGTCTGCCATTCGGCGCGAAAGACCGCTTGATTCTTGTACAGCGGGAACATTTTTTCGATGACGACGAATAGCAGCGTGGAACCGAGCAGGTCGAGGATGAACCAATCCAGGCCGATGTACGGCGTGTGATCCGGAAAATCACCCACCGGTACGCGAGAACCACCGAGCGCAACGGCGACAAGTACGAAGGCAAACGCCACAATATTCAAATTGCGGCGATTTCCCAAAATCAGATTCGCGAGCGACAAGCCCCCGGCGATGAGCAGTGCAAAGAACAATGCCTGGCGCAGAACATCGACCGAATACTCGTGGCGCAATTCCGGCGTTGTCAGGTATTGCGGAAAATGAAATGCGAGTACGCCGAGTAGACACAGGAAACCCAGCGAAAGCGCGATGACCGTGGCGATGACGCCCTGGCCAAACTTCATTCCTCCGCTGCTCCTGAGCAGGCCCTTTGTATCGTCGACCGCAGAACTGACCAGCTTCGCCGGCGTCTTTACGGCACCCGTGAGCTTGTAGGTCAGTTGAGTTCTAGCAGGTGTCGGCATGGCACATCATCCGGTGATAATCGTTGGCCAATTCACAAACGACCAAGCGCGCACGTTCCGAACGGTACACTGGAGCCAAAGTAGTATGAATAAACATACGCTGCGTGACATGCAATCCGCATCTCGACGCATTTGGGTAACTTCCCGGAAGGGCCGATGTTCGGCCCCACCGTCGACGAAGCTTCATCTACATAAATCAGGCAGCGGCATCCTTGAGCCGGCGCAACGCCCGAACTTTCACGCGCACGCTTGCCGGTTTGGCCTCGAACCAGCGTTCCTGTTTCGTGAACGGATCGACGCCATGGCGACGCGGTTTTGCCGGGACGGACTGCGAGGTGATCTTCAACAGACCCGGCAGAGTGAAATGGCCGACACCTTTCTTATGGATGGAACCGGCAATGGCGCCTTCCAGCGCGTCCAGAACGGCACGGGCACTCTTTAATTCCACACCAGCGCGCTCAGACAGATGTTTGATGAGAGCGGATTTCGACAAGACTTCGGCAATCGGTTTATTGCTCGGCTTGGTGTTTGACTTGGTTTTGATCTTCTTGAGTGCCATTTGCAAATTCCTATCGTAGGGGGGGGATTGCTGGTGTACTTTCACCAAACTCGGGCGCGCTGTCCAGTGCGTTTGCCGAATTGCTCAGCTATTCAGTTGCTCGACTGCGGGAAACGCAGACTAGAAAAACCGCGCCGCAGCGCGGTTTGAAAGGTGCGGGAAAATTGAAATCAGAGTATTTGGAGTGGTGGCGCCATCGCGTCACTCATCGTCGTTGTCGGCTTTCTTTGCAACCTTGAAGTGAACACTGCCCGAAGGCTTGCCATCAATGAACAAGTCCACTCGATACTTGCCCACGGGCCATCCCGCAGTCGGTTTGCTCAGCGAGAACGTCGCGACATTGATCAACATGCCCTTATCGAGAGTAACGCTGTCAATCTTGTAATTGGCCGGCGCAACGCCGCCAGTATCTTCGGCAACCCAGTCCGAGCTTAACTTCGCTCCACTGGCCACATCGACGAGTCCGGCGTGCAGGAAAATCTTGGCAGTATCCGGCGCAAACGATTCGATTGCGTCGCCATCCTCGCTGTCGGATAACGTCAGATCGGCATAGTGCGGCGTGCCAGCGTACGCGGCCGTTGCTAGAAACAACGTGAGCAGCGCCGTCAGTTTCTTGATTGACTGCCATGACATGGTTTATTTCCTTGTTGGGGGGAGGTATGTCTTGTTGGTGCGCGTTGAAAACCGACCCAAGCTGGAAGCTGGGGGGTAATCGCTAGCCTCGGCCATTGATCTCCGGGTGGGAAAGGAACGGCCATCGATCTGGCCACAGAGAACCCGTAGAGTCAAGGCGGCATGATGCATCATTGTTCTGGATGGTTTTGTGTTTTGGAGATCGGCAAAGGTGTAGAGTTCAGTCCGAATTCAGAGCCGGCGGCACACGATGACTCTGCCAATCGCGAGGTGTGTCATGTTGCGTACAAGTCTGTTCTTGGTTGCGGTCTTGATGGCCGGCTCCGTCAGTGCGCAAGTCGACTACACTCCCGCAGCAGCAGGTCCTGTCACGAATGCCAATGTGCCCGCCGGTGCGCCAGCGGATACCTCTGCTTGCAACAGCGGTGTATACAACGCGGACGGTTCTCCTGCCATCACTTGCGATACCGGTATTGCTCAACCCGGAGAAGATGAGGGAGCGGACGACGCTGCCTATTATCCGGGGGACTATTCGAACGACGATGCGCCCGCGTATTACGGGCCGGATTTCTATTTGGGCGTCAGCTTGTTCCCCTACGGCTACTGGGCTCCCGGTTTCGGCTGGCCATACTATGGTTTCGCGTCCTTCGGTTTTGGCTGGCCGTATTTCGGCTTCGCGCCGTATTGGGGCGGTTACTACGGCGGCGGTTACTACGGGTTGGGCGGGTATGTTGGTCCCTATCGGTATTGGGGACATGGACACCACTGGAACCGGGGACAAGGCGCAGGGTATGCCGGTCGTCACGCAACGAGCGCCGGATTCAATGCTCGCGCGACTTCTGCCGTCAGCCGTGCCAATGCCGCACGCGCAGGTACTTCCGTTTCCAGTCGCGGATCACGGAGTTCGCAGCACGCCAGCCTTGCAAACGGAACCGGCGCGAGACAGACGACCGCGGGACACACAACCCAGCGTAGAGCCTTGCCATCGGCCTCGTATTACTCAGCGACAGCGCGCAGCGGATTTGCCGCTGGTGGAACTTCGGCTTATCGGTCCGCAGAGGGGCGAGCGGCCACGAATTTCAGTGCAGATCGTGGTAGTCGCTATTCGTCTAACTCAAATGATCGTGTAGCCGGTGCGCGCAGTGAGAACCAGCGCTACTGGGTAACGTCCATGCCGACGAGTCGTGGGTACGCTGCTTCTGGCTATCGCGGCAATGGCGGTGCGGGTACTCGATCTTCCGGTTACGCTACATCGCGAGGTTATACGCCACGCGCAGCGTATGCGATGTCCCGGCAGCGTTACGCTTTCCCGAGTCGGGGCTATGCTGCCCAGCGTGGGGGCATGCCATCGTCGAATTTCCGTGGCGGCCATTCAAGCGGCGGGTCTGCTTTTCATTCCTCCGGTGGCGGTCACGCCAGTGGGGGCGCTTCCCATGGGCATTGATGCCGGAAAAATTTGCGCCCGTGCGAAAGCCGGAAGTTTCGCCACAAATCAGACAACGAACCAATAGCGGTTGCGTGACGCTACCCGCACTTCGAGTACCCGCAATTCAAACACGTCGCACAACCATCCATCAGGATGACAGCGTTGGTGTTGCACTTGTGGCACATCGTGGCGCCGGGTGGGAAGGCGCTGGCGGATTCAGGAGCTGCTGATTCGTCGCCATCGCGGCGGGCGGATTCGCCCATCGCGCCGGCAAGATCTGCGGAAATATCAGCAGTCGTTTCGGATCGATTGCTATCGCCGCGGGTGTTTATTTCAGACTTTTTTTTTGCGCTGTCGTGATTCGCACGCTTTTCGTATGCGGCGCGCTTCTCGGCGATCAGCTTGCGCTGTTCGGGATCGAGTTCCGGGTCGTGCATCAGGCCGATCATCTTCAGATGCTGCTCGACGATGGCGCCGAGTTCCGCAACGATGGACGGCATATAAACGCCGCCGGCCTTGAAGTAGCCGCCACGCGGGTCGAACACCGCCTTGAGTTCTTCCACGAGGAAGGTGACGTCGCCGCCCTTGCGGAATACGGACGACATGATGCGGGTGAGCGCCACGATCCACTGGAAGTGATCCATGTTTTTCGAGTTGATGAAGATCTCGAACGGGCGGCGCAATTCGTATTCGGTGCCCTGGTTCAACACGATGTCGTTGATGGTGACGTAGAGCGCGTGCTCGAACAGTGGTGATTTGATCTTGTAGGTGGCGCCGATCAGGGTTTCCGGCCGCTCGACTTTTTCGTGCATCTGGATGACTTCGGCCTTGGGCGTTGCCGTCACCGCTTCGCGCGCGCTGGCGCCGCCGGCAAAATTCTGTGCCGCAGTGTCGTCGGGTTTGGCAACGCCGTAACCTTTGATCTTTTTGGAAATCTTGATGGACATGGACTGGGTTCGTGCTGGCTGATGACAACGAGGGTTAAAGTCGGCGGAGCCGCAGTTGGCGGCTCCGCCGGGGGGCTTACTTCTTTTTCGCTTTCTTGCGCGCAATTTTCTTCGCGGCCTTTTTCGGCGCGGCCTTGCGCGCGGCTTTTTTCACTGCCTTGCGTGTGGATTTCTTTGCGCCCGTCGCCTTGCGTGCGATTTTCTTCGCCGCGGCCTTGGCTTTGGGCTTGGTTGCAGACTTCTTCACTTTCTTGCGCGCGCCGGCAACCGCCTTTTTCGCGCCCTTCACAACCGCCTTGACCTTTTTCGACGCAGCCTTCTTCGCGGCCTTGGCCCTTTTTACCACGACGCGCTTTGCCTTCGCGGCCTTCCTGGCAACGACCTGACCGGTGGCCGTGGCCTGCTTGATGACGGCAGCTTTCACTTCGGTGGCCTTCTGTGCTGCGGCATCCCTGGCGTTCGCGACCATCGCACCGGCTTTTTCCACAGCCGCGCTGCCGACCTGTTGCGCCTTGTCGGCGACGGCCTGACCGACTTCCTGCACTTTTTCCACTATCGCATCCACCGCGTTCGCGGTGCCTTCGCCCATGGGCGTATGTTCGTTTTGCATATTCCCTCCGACGACCTCTTCATTGATCTGGAATGAATGCTGAATTTGTCGCAGATTATACAATGCGGCAGTTTCAGAATTTACCGTAGTAGCCTTCTTTCAGCGCATCGAACAGATTGGCGGCAGTATGCGATTCGCCGTCGTATTCGATCTGTTCGTTGCCCTTGGCTTCGACCACGGTACCGTCTTCCAGCTCGAAGCGGTAGAGGGTATTTTCCAGATCCGATTCCTTGACCAGCACGCCCTGGAACGCGGCTGGATTGAAACGGAACGTGGTACAGCCCTTCAGGCCGCGTTTGTGCGCATAGCGGTAGATGTCCTTGAAGTCTGCGTAGGGATAGGCGGTCGGCACGTTCGCGGTCTTGGAGATCGAAGAATCGACCCAGATCTGCGCTGCGGCCTGGATATCCACGTGTTCCTTCGGTGAAATATCGTCGGCGGAGACGAAATACTCGGGCAGCTTTTGTTCCGGCTGGTCGGAAAACGGCACGGCTTCGGCATTGATCAGTTCGCGGTAGGCGAGCAATTCGTAACTGTAAACCTCGACCTTTTCCTTGGATTTCTTGCCTTCGCGGATCACGTTGCGCGAATAGTGATGGGCAAACGACGGCTCAATACCGTTACTGGCGTTGTTTGCGAGCGACAGCGAAATCGTGCCAGTCGGGGCGATCGACGAATGGTGAGTAAAGCGCGCACCGGTTTCGGCCAGCTGCGCGACCAGTTCGGGCGCGACCTCGGCCATGCGCTGCATATAGCGCGAATATTTCGCGTGCAGGAGGCGGCCGGGAACCTTGTCGCCAACGCGGTAACCGTCCGCGACCATTTCCGGACGTTTGCGCAGCATCTCGGCGGTCACGTCGAACTGCTCGGTCATGATCGGCGCGGCGCCCTTTTCCTGCGCCAGGCTCAAGGCCATTTCCCAGCCAGCCACGGCCATGTCGCGCGCAATCTGTTCGGTGAACTCGCAGGATTCGGCCGAGCCGTACTTCATCTTCAGCATCGTCACCGTCGAGCCAAGTCCGAGAAAGCCCATGCCGTGGCGACGCTTGCGCGTGATTTCTCCACGCTGCTGTTCCAGCGGCAGGCCATTGATCTCGACCACGTTGTCGAGCATGCGCGTGAACACGCGCACCACTTCCTTGTATTCGTCCCAGTCAAAACGTGCCTTCGGCCCGAACGGATCGCGCACGAAGGTCGTGAGATTCACCGAGCCGAGCAGGCAGGAGCCGTACGGCGGCAGCGGCTGTTCGCCGCAGGGATTGGTCGCGCGGATGTTCTCGCACCACCAGTTGTTGTTCATTTCGTTGACGCGGTCGATGAGGATGAAACCCGGCTCGGCGTAGTCGTACGTCGAGGTCATGATCATGTCCCACAGATGCTTGGCGCGGATATGGCCGTACACCTTGCAGGCCACCAGACCATCGTCGCGGGTGACGTAGTTCCTGTGCGTTGGCCATTCGCGCCAGATGACTTGCGCTGGATCGTCGAGCGCGACTTCGTCCTTTTCCTTGAGGTTGACCGGGAACAGCAGCGGCCAGTCGGCGTCGTCTTCCACCGCCTGCATGAAGCCATCGGTGATCAGCAGGCTGAGATTGAACTGGCGCAGGCGCCCGTCTTCGCGTTTGGCGCGGATGAAGTCCTTCACGTCCGGGTGCGATACGTCGAACGTGCCCATCTGCGCGCCGCGGCGGCCGCCGGCCGAGCTGACGGTGAAACACATCTTGTCGTAGATATCCATGAACGACATCGGCCCGGACGTGTACGCGCCGGCGCCAGCGACGAAGGCGCCGCGCGGGCGCAGGGTCGAGAATTCGTAGCCGATGCCGCAGCCGGCTTTAAGGGTCAGGCCTGCCTCGTGGACTTTTTCCAGGATGCCGTCCATCGAATCCTCGATCGTGCCCGACACGGTGCAGTTGATCGTGGAGGTGGCCGGTTTGTGTTCGAGCGCGCCCGCATTGGAGGTGATGCGGCCGGCCGGAATCGCTCCGCGACGCAACGCCCACAGGAAGCGCTCGTACCAGTATTTCTGTTTCTCGGGCGTGCTTTCCGCATCGGCCAGGGCATGCGCAACGCGCTGATAGGTGTGGTCAATGCTTGTGTCGACCGGTTCGCCCTGCTTGGTCTTCAGGCGATATTTTTTGTCCCAGATGTCGTAAGACGCCGGTTGTAGCGGAATTTCCGCCGCACCGCGTCCGAGGGCCTCGATACGCACTGTGCTCATGTTGTTGTTTCCCTCCCTAATTTCTTCATTGCGTGTTCGTACGGTATTTCTAGTTTTGACCGCGTTTGTCGATCGTGGTGCCCGGCGCAGAGCGCGTGCTTTTCAGACAATGGCCTTGGCCTTGCATAGAAGAAAAGGCATCCGCCAGCGCCTCAACCGGTCGATTCCGGCTGGAAAGCGCTGTGTTACTTGATCTTTGCCGTTAGTGTCGTCTCCCGCTTCCGGCCCGCGTGGCCGAACGCTTGCCCCTGCCCGCCAAACCCAATAATTGGGGTTTTCATCCCGGGGGCAAACACAAGATGTTGTGATTGCGACGTTGGGAAAGTACGCCATGCAAAAGCCGTTGTCAAAAGTTTTTTTTTGTCGCGAATAATCAATCAACTGGCACGGGATATTCGGGTAGTGGGCGAACTTTCCCGTCAATCGCCAAGCTGCGGCTGGGCGGTAGCCTTCGAAGCATCGAACCGGACCCACGAAACCGTTTGCGTAGATTGCGGTCTGCATAGCCGCTCATCATTTTTCCTTGAGGTCAGCATGCCGATTTTCCGTTCTGGAACTTCCTGGTCCCGTGTTCTGTACGCCCTGTTGGCTGTGGCTGGCGCGGCCGCCTGCATCGCTTCGCCAACCGGTCTGGCAGGAACCCTGCCGATGGCGATTGGGGGCCAGCCGCTGCCGTCGCTGGCGCCGATGCTCGAACGCGTCATGCCGGCGGTGGTGAACATCAATTCCAAGACCCGCGTGCGGGTGCGCAATCCGTTAATGGACGACCCGTTTTTCAGCCAGTTCTTCGGCCTGCAGAACGCGCCGCGCGAGCGCATTGAGCAAGCGCTGGGTTCGGGCGTGATCATCGATGCGGTCAAAGGCTACGTGTTGACCAACAACCATGTGATTGAAGGCGCCGACGATATTGCGGTGACTCTGCACGATGGCCGTACGCTCAAGGCACAGTTGGTCGGCACCGATCCGGATACCGATATCGCCGTGATCCGGATTCCCGCGCAAAACCTGAGTGCCTTGCCGTTGGCCGATTCAAATCAGTTGCGTGTCGGCGATTTCGTCGTCGCTCTGGGCAATCCTTTCGGCCTGGGTCAAACCGTGACCTCGGGTATCGTCTCGGCGCTGGGGCGCAGCGGACTAAGCGGCCTGGGTTACCAGAACTTCATCCAGACCGACGCCTCGATCAATCCCGGCAATTCGGGTGGCGCACTGGTGAATCTGCGCGGCGAACTAGTCGGCATCAACTCGGCAATTTTCTCGCCGTCCGGCGGCAATGTCGGCATCGGTTTCGCCATTCCTTCGGATCTGGCCAGCGAGGTCATGCGTCAGCTCATCGCCACCGGCACGGTCGCCCACGGTTCGCTAGGCCTGGATGCACAGGATCTGACGGCGGACATCGCGCGCATTCTCGGCAGTCAACCGGGCGCAGGCGCGGTGGTTACGCGCGTGCGCGCCGATTCGCCAGCCGACGCGGCCGGTATCAAGCCGGGCGATGTGGTCGTGGCCGTCGATGGCAAGCCGGTGCATGGCGAAAACGATCTGCACAATGCCATCGGCATTGCCCAGGTCGGTTCGACGCTGCAATTGAACTTGCTGCGCGACAACAAGCCGTTCAGCGTGCACGTGCGTCTGGTTGCGGAGCGCCTGGACACGGCCGCGGGTGACAAACTCGATGCGCGCCTGGGCGGAGCGCAGTTGTCCGAGCCCGACGAGCGCGTGCGCCGCCAGGGTCTGCGCGGCGTCAGTGTGATCCGGGTTGATGTCGGCAGCCGCGCTGCAAACAACGGGCTCAAGGACGGCGACCTGATCGTTGGCGTCAATCAGGCCGATATCGGCGGCATCGACGATCTGAAAGCGCTGCTCGTGCACCATCCGCGGCAACTGCTGCTTTCCATCGTGCGTGGACGCAATGCGTTCTTCGTGCCGTTGCAGTGAGGGGCGACGCGCGCCCTCGACTGCGCGATAATGGCGGCTCTTTGATTCAGGCAGGACGATCCGTGAACAAGCAACGTGTTGCCCGACTGCTCGGGCTGGGCCTGGGCGCGGGTTTGTTCGCGCTCGCATCCACCGTGTGGGCCGCGCCCGCCACTCACCACGCCAAGGCGGCCGCCGCGCCGGCGGCCGACAGCATCATCTGGCGCGGCGATCATTGTACCGCGCGCGTGTTCAAGGATCTGATCAAGCAATATGAAGCGACCAAGCAGGGCGATGTCCTGCTGCAGCCGTTCAGCACCGTTTCGGGTCTCGATGCGGTCAACGCCGGAACCGCCGATCTCGCCGGAACCGCGCGCGCGGCGATGCCGGAGCGCACGCAGGAACAAGGCACCACTTTTTACCCGGTTGCCTGGGATGCCTTGGTGCCGATCGTCTCGCCGGACAATCCGGTCGGCAATATCAGTCTGAAGCAATTGCACGATCTGTATCTGGGCCGCATCGACAACTGGAAGGATCTGGGCGGACCGGATGCGCCGATCAATCTCTACGCGGTAGCCGGTCCGCTGGATGGCATCGAATATTCCACGCGCCAGCTGCTGTTCCATTACGGCGATCAGGCGGTATCGGTGCCGCGCCTGTACGTGAACACCGAAAAGCTAGAGGAAGCCGTGACCCTGGATCCGCACGGTATCGGCATGAGCACCTTGTCCGGCGTTGCCGAGAATCGCAAATTGAAAATGCTCAGCGTCGAGGGCTACAGCGCCTCCGCGGCCAGTATTGCCGACGGCACCTACCCGTTGTACACCGCGCTGTATCTGGCCTCGCGCGATGACGACAAGCATCACGACGAGGTGGTGAAATTCATCCATTTCACCGAGACCGATAGCGCCAAGGCGATTCTGCGCACGCACGATCTGGTGCCCTATGCCGACGCCTCCGGCCTGCTCGCCAAGCAGGATGCACGCACCGCCTTCATTGACGCGCACGTGTTTCCACCCACAAAGACTGCTGTCGCCAGTGATGTGCCGGTATCGGCACCGACGGCGACCGTGCAGACGCCGCCGCCGATCACGCCGACGTCGGCATCGGCCACCGAAACCAAGGATCCTGCCACGCCGGCCAAGGTGGAGAAAGACGGCAAGACTCTGCCGGCGGTTCTGGACAGCGGCGGACACTGAATCACCGCGCAATGCACATTGCGGCGATCACACTGGATCTGGACGACACGCTCTGGCCGATCGAACCGGTGCTGGAGCGTGCCGAGCAGCGGCTGGATGCGTGGCTGAAGACCCATTGTCCGCGCGCCGCGACGCACTACCCAATCCCGGCGATGCGGGTGTTGCGTGAACGCATTGCCGACGAAAATCCTCAGCTTGCGCATGATTTCACCGAACAACGCCGCCTGTCTCTGCGCGCGGCACTGGCACCGCAGGGTTACGGCGAGGAGGCGGTGGATGCTGCCTTCGCCGAGTTCTATGCGGCGCGCAACGAAGTGGAATGCTACGCCGATACACTGCCGGCGCTGGAGCGTCTGGCTGCGCGGTATCCGCTGGTCAGTCTGAGCAATGGCAATGCCGATCTGGAACGTATCGGTCTGGCCCGATTCTTCCGTTTTTCCATCACCGCACGCGACTTCGGCATGTCCAAGCCAGCGCCAGAGATTTTCCAGGCGGCGTGCGCACGACTGAACCTGCCGCCGGAATCTGTGCTGCATGTTGGCGACGATCCGGAACTCGATGTCGTTGGTGCGCAGGCGGCCGGATTGCGCAGTGCCTGGATCAACCGTACGAGTGGTTTCTGGTTCCATCCGCAGGCGCCGGATATGAGCGTGCGGAATCTGCATGAGCTGGCTGATGCGCTGGATGTTCTGGTCGCCGACCGAGGCAATACCAAGGCGTTGGCATAATCTCTGCTTGGATGGATGTATTGCCGCAGGTTGTCGGCATAACGCATTGAACCACAAGGCGGAGTCCCAAGGAGCAGGTTATGCACGGAGTCATCGAATCCCCACGAGGCGCGAGTTCTGCCGCCGCCGTGATCGCGGTTGACGGCAAGTCGCTGCCGGGCGTGGTGCGCAAGTTGGGCAAAGCGGCGTCGATCTGGGTCCAGTCCAGCGGTTTCCATGGCGATCCGGGAAGCTTTTGCCTGGTGCCTGACGCGCAAGGGCAGTTGCGTGCGGTGCTGGTTGGCATTTCACACTGCGACGACATTTATGCATTGTCCACATTGCCGCAAAAACTGCCCTTCGGCACCTACCGGCTCGATGCCGCAGGTGCGGCGTTGGATCCACAACGTGCGGCGCTGGGTTGGGAACTGGGCGCGTACCGGTTCGGGCGCTATCGCAAGCCGGCGCGCGCGCCGGCGCAACTTTGCGTTGATCGTGCCACGCTGCGTGCGTTGACGCCGCAGCTGGATGCCATTGAATGCGTACGCGACCTGGTCAATACACCGACCGAGGACATGGGTCCGCTCGAACTCGCCGCACAAATCAAACAGTTGGCGAAAATCCATCGCGCCGACTATCGCGAATGGGTGGGCGACGCGTTGCTCAAGCACAATTTTCCGACCATCCATGCCGTCGGCCGCGCAAGTCACCACGCGCCGCGCCTGGTCGAGTTGAACTGGGGTCGTGCGCGCGACCCGCATCTGGTGCTGGTCGGCAAAGGCGTGTGTTTCGACACCGGTGGTCTGGATCTGAAAACCGCCGATGGCATGCGCTGGATGAAAAAGGACATGGGCGGGGCGGCCCACGCCATCGCGTTAGCCGGCCTGATCATGCAAGCCAAATTGCCGGTGCGACTGAGCCTGCTGGTGCCCGCGGTGGAAAACTCCGTGGCCGGCAATGCCTATCGTCCAGGCGAAGTCATTCGCACGCGCGCCGGGATCACGGTGGAAGTCGACAATACCGACGCCGAAGGCCGCCTCGTGCTGTGCGATGCCTTGGCGTATGCGGTCGAGCGCAAGCCCGATCTGATCGTGGATTTCGCCACCCTCACGGGTGCGGCGCGGGTCGCGCTCGGTCCCGAGTTGCCGGCATTGTTCTCCAATCGCGACGAGCTGGCTGATGCCGTCCTGCGCGCAGGCCAGCGGGAACAGGATCCGCTGTGGCGCATGCCGCTATGGAAACCTTACCTCAGCATGCTCGACTCGCGCATTGCCGACATCGCCAATTCCGGCAGTTCGCGCCAGGCGGGCGCGATCACGGCGGCACTTTATTTGCAGCGCTTTGTGCCCGATGCCATTGCGTGGATGCATGTGGATGTCTATGCGTGGAATGACGCTGACCGGCCAGGCCGTCCGCAAGGTGGTGAAGCCCAAGGTCTGCGCGCGTTCTTTGCGCTATTGAACGAGCGTTACGCGCCGCGCCAGGATGGCGTCACACGTAGCGCCTAGCCGCTGGCCGGTGCGATCGCAAGCCCCGTCGCATCGGTCGGCGGAATGGCGATGCCGCGGCGCGAACGCGCCGCGGCACATGATCGAGAATGCCAAGCAAGAAGGACAGCCCTATCAGTCTACGGAATCCTTTCCCAGTGCCTGATGCGGCAGTACGTGCGCGGCAAGCTGGGTATCGCCGTGGAGCAGGTTGACTTCGTCGGCGAGAATGCGCGCAGCCTCCGTCAGCACCACGTCTCTTTCGGTCTTGCGTGCTTGCTCGTCGGCCAGATCGGTCTTGAGGCTGCGCTCGTCGGGCTGCAGGCCATCGTCTTGGTGCGGATTGTCTGACGAGGTGGCACCTTGCTTCACGTTCTTGACCGCGTTTGGCGCAGCTTCTGCGCCAGACGTGGTCCCGGCGACCGCTTTGGTGGTGGCCGACGTTGCTGATGCGCTGTCCTTGCCTGCCGGTGATGCGGAATGGGCAGATGCCTCTGTTGCATCGGCGAGTTCCGGATGCCGTTCCTTCTGTGTCTTTTCCTGCTCATCACGCTCCTGACGGCGAACCTGCTCGTTGAGCGAGATCGTTGTCTCCTGGCGCAGCTTGCGCCAGTCGGTGATGTCGGCTTCGTAGGCTTGCCAGTCTTTTTCCTTTGCGGTGCGCTCATCGTGGCGGGTTTGCAGCATGGGCACGATGGTTTTCAGATCCGATGTCGGCGTGTAGTCGGCGGCCGGAACCGAAGCCCACGGCAGCGCATTGGTGTTGGTCTGTTCGCCGTTCTGGGCGAAATCCGCCGTGACCGGAAACGAAATGTCCGGAGTGACGCCGCGCAATTGGGTCGAAGCGCCATCGACACGGAAGAACTGCTGGATGGTCATCTTCAGTTCGCCGTAGGTCGGTTTTTCGTTCTGCGCCATCTGGTCTAGATCGACCAGATTCTGCACCGTGCCCTTGCCATACGTCGGTTCGCCGACGATCAGGCCGCGGCCGTAATCCTGGATCGCGCCAGCGAAAATTTCCGAGGCCGAGGCAGAGTTGCGGTTCACCAGCACTTCGAGTGGTCCGTCCCAGGCCATGTCGGTACTCGTGTTGCGGCCCTCTTCGATACGCCCGTTGGCATTGCGCACCTGCACGATCGGACCCTTGCCAACGAACAGACCGCTCAGGTCGATCGCTTCCGACAGCGAGCCGCCGCCGTTGTTGCGCAGATCCATGACGATACCGTCGACATGCTGCTGTTTCAGGCCGGCAATGAGCTTCGCGACGTCGCGGGTGGCGCTCTTGTAATCCTTGTCGCCGCGCCGGCGGGCATCGAAATCCTCGTAGAATGTCGGCAACGTGATCACGCCGATGTGATAATCGGCATCGCCGCGCTTGACCTCGATCACCGAGCTCTTGGCGGCCTGCTCCTCGATGCTGACCTTCTTGCGTACCAGGGCGATCAGGTCGTGTTTGCCGTCGGGGCCGGCATCGGCCGGCAGGACTTCGAGGCGCACCGTCGTGTCCTTGGCGCCGCGGATCAGGTCGACGACGTCGTCCAGACGCCAGCCGACGACATCGGTAATCGAACCGGACGTTCCCTGGCCGACGCCGACGATGCGATCGCCGACCTTGAATTTGCCCGACATCGCCGCCGGGCCGCCAGGCACGATTTCGCGAATCGCGGTGTAGTCGTCGCTGGTTTGCAGCACGGCACCGATGCCTTCCAGCGAAAGCTTCATCGCGATGTCGAAATTCTCGCTGGCGCGCGGGCCAAGGTAGTTGGTGTGAGGGTCGATCGCCATCGCATACGCGTTCATGAAGGTCTGGAACACATCCTCGCTATTGAGCTGGCGCATGCGGTCGAGATAATTGCCGTAGCGCTTGTCCAGCGTCGTGCGGATGTCGGCGTCCTTCTTGCCGGCCAGCGCCAGGCGCAGCCAGTCATTCTTCACGCGCTTGCGCCAGAGGTCGTCGAGCTCGTCGGTGTTTCTTGCCCAAGGCGCCTTTTCGCGCTGGTATTGATAGGTTTCGTCCTTGCTGAAATCGAAGCCCTTCTTCAGCAGTTCGCGCGCATAAGCCGTGCGTTCTGCGACGCGCTGTTCGTAGAGGTTGAAGATGGCGAAGGGCACCGACAGGTCTTCGTTGTAGATATCCTCGCCAAGCTTGTCTCGCTGCGGCGTGAAGCGGTCGACGTCGGTCTGCAGGAAGAACAGGCGGTCGCCATCGAGCGCATCGAGATAGCGATCGAAGATCTTCTCCGACATGCTCGCGTCGAGCGGCTCGGCCTTGTAGTGGAACCGGGTCAGGAAGCGCGTTGCCATCAGCGCAGCCTGCGCCTGGTCGGCGGTGGGCTTGAGCAGCAGGTCGCCAGCGTCGGGCGCGGGCTTTGCCCAAACGGTGGCGGCGAACGCCAGCGCGATCAGGGCGAGATATCTAAACATTAAAACTCTCCGTTGTTTTTGCAATCATCCGGATTGCGAAGGTTACAAAGCAGTCATCATGACTGCGTTCTTGAATTCAGGCCACTTCCACCAGACCGGATTCATGTGCCATCTGGTCGGCGTGATAGGACGAGCGCACCAAGGGTCCCGACGCGACGTGCTCGAAACCCAGTTCGCGACCGTAATCGGCCAGCGTATCGAATTCCTGCGGTGTCCAGTAACGCAGCACCGGATGGTGATGCGGCGTAGGCTGCAGATACTGGCCGATTGTCACCATATCGACCGCGTGGGCGCGCAGATCGTTCAATGCGCCGTGCACCTGATCCAGGGTTTCGCCGAGGCCCAGCATGATTCCGGATTTGGTTGGAATCTGCGGATGTTGCGCCTTGAAGCGTTGCAGCAGCGTCAACGACCAATCGTAGTCCGCGCCCGGGCGCACATTCGGGTAGAGTTCCCGCACGGTTTCCAGATTGTGATTGAACACATCCGGCGGCGCGGTGGCGAGAATTTCCAGCGCGCGCTCCATGCGGCCCTTGCCGCGGAAATCGGGGGTCAGGATCTCGAGCTTGATGCCGGGACTGAGCGCGCGCACTTCACGGATGCAGTCGGCAAAATGGCCGGCGCCGCCGTCGCGCAGATCATCGCGATCAACCGAGGTGATGACCACGTAGCGCAGGCCCATGTCATGGATGGTTTCGGCCAGATGGCGCGGCTCTTCGCTGTCCGGCGGTTTCGGCCGGCCATGCGCGACGTCGCAGAACGAGCAGCGCCGGGTGCAGACCTCGCCGAGGATCATGAATGTGGCTGTGCCCTTGCCGAAACATTCGTGGATGTTCGGGCACGAGGCTTCCTCGCAGACCGTCACCAGACGGTTGGCGCGCAGTTTCGATTTCAGCTTCGCCACCGCGTTGCCGGGTGGAATGCGCACACGGATCCAGCTCGGCTTGCGCAGCACCGGCGCATCGTCGAGGCCGGCGCCGGAAAAATTGGCACGGTTGCGCGCGATCTTGTCTTCGCCGAGTTGTTTGGTGCCGGTCGACAGTGAGCCATCGACGACAGCGATAGGGATGATTTTATCCGGTGAGGTATTCATGCCTGCACACTAACGCCGTTTGCGAATCCGGCGCCAGCGCCAAAAGTCAGTGGGGGTTCGGCCGGCGTTGCTTTCAGACCAAGCTGTCGCGCAAGTTCGGCGATCAGCACGGTTTCCACCTCGGCTAGCCTCGAGGGGCCGCCCAAGTCTAGCATCTGTGTCACTTGCAATCCTTGAAATCCACAGGGATTGATGCGCTGGAAAGGTTCCAGATCCATATTCACATTGAAGGCCAGTCCGTGAAACGTGCAGCCACGGCGCACGCGGATGCCGAGTGCGCCGATCTTGGCGCCGGCCACGTAGACGCCCGGCGCGCCGTCCTTGCGCACCGCGATGATGTTCCATTCCGCCAGGGTATCGATCACCGACTGTTCGATCCGGTGGACAAAGTCGCGCACGCCGATACCTGCCCGGCGCAGGTCGATCAGCGGATAGGCCACGATTTGGCCGGGCCCGTGATACGTCACTTGGCCGCCGCGATCGACTGGCACGACCGGGATGTCGCCCGGCATCAGCACGTGTTCCCACTTGCCGGCCTGGCCGAGCGTGAACACCGGTGCGTGCTCGACGACCCAGAGTTCGTCCGGCGTTTGCGCATCGCGCGCGTCAGTGAATGCCTGCATTGCGCGCCAGACCGGTTCGTAAGGCTGCAATCCGGAAAAGCGCCGCACGAACAAATGCAGCAAAGTGGAATTTGTTGCCAGCATGGAATGGATCACAATGTCCAGCGCACCGCTGGATCGGCGCGCAAGGCGGCATGCACGGCTTCGTACTTTTCGCGCGACGGGCAGGTGAAAGTCACGCTGACGGAAATGTAGTTGCCTTCGTTCGATGGCCGCGTGCGCAGGCTGCCGTTGAGCACCGCCATCCCCAGGCCAACGATGATTTCCGGCACGCGCTCCTCCAGTCCGGCGTGGGCTTTGCCCATCGCCGTGATCTCGAAGGCGCCAGGAAACTGGAAGCCCTGTTCCGGATTCTGTGGTTGCAGGTCATCGAGGGATTTCATTGTGTATTCGGAAGCGCCTGCACATCGCTCTTCGCATCACCCTTGAACCACATCATGATGCCGTCCGACAGACGGCCCCAGAATCCGGCTTCGGGCGCATCTGCGAGTGCGACCAGCGGGCGTTCGAGCAGTACCTTGCCGTCTAGCGAAATTTTGAGCGTGCCAACCTTTTGACCCTTGGTGTACGGCGCGATCAGGCGGTTGGGCACATCCAACGTGGCCTTCAGGTCGTTGTAGCGGCCACGCGGCAGGGTCACTAGCGCATCTTCGGCGACGCCGAGCGCGAGTGTATTTTGCGCACCTTTCCACAATTCCGGTTGGGTCAGTGGTTTGTTCCCGTCGTATAGCTTGTGGGTCTCGAAAAAGCGGAAGCCGTAGTTGAGCAACGACTGATTGTCGTCGGCACGCTGCTTTTCGCTGGGCGTGCCCATGACCACCGCGATCAGGCGCTGGTCGCCACGCTTGGCCGATGTGGTCAGACAGTAGCCAGCTTCCTTGGTGTGTCCGGTCTTGATACCGTCGACGGACGCATCGCGCCACAGCAGCGAATTGCGGTTGTGCTGGGTGATGCCGTTCCACTGGAATTCCTTGATCGCGTAGATCTTGTATTCCTCGGGGTAGTCGTGGATCACCGCGTGGTCGAGCGTGGCGATATCGCGTGCCGTGGTGTAGTGGCCATCGGCGGCGAGCCCGGTCGCATCGACATAGTGAGTGCCAGTCATGCCGAGCTTGGCGGCATACTGGTTCATCAGTTCGGCGAAGGTCGGTTCCGATCCGGCGATATGCTCGGCCAGGGCGATCGCTGCATCGTTGCCGGACTGGATGATCATGCCGTAGAGCAGATCCTTCAGCAGCACCTTGGAATTGACCGCGAGAAAACTGGTGGATCCATCGGTGCTGGCGCCGCCAGTTTTCCACGCGTTTTCGCTGATGAATACCTCGTCGTCCATTTTCACCTTGCCGGCAGCGAGTTCCGCCGAGACGACATAGGCCGTCATCACCTTGGTGATCGATGCCGGTGCCACGCGCTCGTCTGCGTTGTTCTCGGCAAGGATCTGGCCGGTGGCGTAATCCATCAGCACCCAGCTCTTGGCACTCAACGACGGTGGCGGTGGCGTCGGCACGTTGATCGCGCCAGGTTGCGGTGCTTGGTTGGGTGTTGGCAGGTTGGGATTCGCCGGCGCCTTGTCGCTGGCAGGAGGTGTCGCGGCATCGGCAGGCGCAGTTTGCGCAGGCGTCTGGTCTTGTTGCGTAGCCGCGGGCTTGGATTTTGTGCGCGCGAATGCGGCCGGTGTTGTTGCGACGGCACAAAAAGTAAACAATACGGCAAAAGAAAAATGTACAAAAAGTTTCATTTCTTGGTTCCGTGACTTTCGAGTTGCGTTGCTTCGCAGCCCCGTTTACCCGCTTCCAGTGGAAGCGGCGTTCAACCGGGCCGGCTAATTATCCACTGCCACGCGCGGCTCTCCTAATCCCAGTGCGCGCAGTTTGGGTGTCAGGCGATCGGCTTCGTCCACGTCCGTGAGTGGACCCAGGCGCACGCGCCGCAGGGTTTTACCGTTCACCCGCGCCTCGACGATGCTTACTTCGCCCAGATGTGCGGTGCGGATCTGGGCAGCGGCATGCTCGGCGTTGGCGGCATCGGCATAGGCTCCGACTTGCAGGTATAGCGCGGGTTTGGGTATTTTTTCTGGCGACGTGCTGACGCTTGACCGGGTTGTGACCGCGGTAGCCTGCATCGGTTCCGTGGCGTGTTCCAGCCCACTGTGGTCGGGATGAGCCGGATCGAGTGCACGCACTTCGACCATGGCCGTACCTTTCGGCCACACGCCGAGCTTGACCGCGGCGACATAGGACAGGTCGATGATCCGGTTTTCCGCGAACGGGCCGCGATCATTGACTCGCACAATGACGCTGCGGCCATTCTCCAGATTGGTCACGCGTGCATAGCAGGGAATCGGCAGGGTCTTGTGTGCGGCGCTGTAGGCGTACATGTCGTAGCGCTCGAAATCCGAGGTGGTGTAGCCGTGGAACTTGTTGCCGTACCACGAGGCAATGCCGCGTTCGACATAGCCCTTGGCCGTCGGCAGTACGCGATAGGTTTTGCCGAGCACGCTATACGGCGATTTGTTGCCGTAGGGCGAATAGGCTTCGACTTTCGGCACCGGCTCCGGAATCCTGCTGACGTCCGGTGGCGCAGCCGGCCCGGAATCGCGATCCTCGGCATAGCGCCCGGATGGAGCGGCGGGTTCTGGCGCCTGCGCGGACGCTGCGTTCGGCCGGGTCGCGGGATGATGAAAGCAGCCGCCGAGCAATGGCAGCCATAACAACGCGACGAAAAAGCGCGCGTTGGCGCGCGTCATGGCGTCGGCGATTCCGCTTCTGCGGCGATGGCCTGGCTGAGCTGGTACACCGCAAGGCTGTACAGCGGACTCTTGTTGTAGCGCGAAATCGCGTAGAAATTCTCGAACGTGATCCAGACTTCGGCGCCATCCTCGCCATCGAGCTTGATCAGGCTGGCCGGCGTCATCGGATCGAGCGTTGATGTCGTCCTGTAACCCCATTCGCCGAGTTGCTGCAAGGGATACACCGGTGCCAGTCCGGCCGGATCGAGCGTGCGGGCATTCGCGGCCACGTGCGCGGGCAACGCCACCGGACCGCCTTTCTGCCAGCCGTGGGCAACGAAGTAATTGGCGACGCTGGCGAAGATATCCGGCAGTGAATTCCACAAATCCACTTTTCCGTCGCCGTCGCCGTCGCGTGCGTACTGGGCAATGCTCGAAGGCATGAACTGGCCCCAGCCCATCGCGCCGGCGTAGGAGCCCATCAGTTCCTCCGGCGCATACGGGAAACTCGGCCCGTGCAACAGGAACAATTGTTTGAGTTCCTCACGAAAAAATTTCTGCCGTGGCGGATAGTAGAACGCGAGTGTGGTCAAGGCGTCGAGCACACGGTAGCGCGTCGGCGTACGCCCGTAATTGGTTTCGACACCGAGGATGGCGACGATGAGCGACGCCGGCACGCCGGTTTCGGCCTCGGTACGCTTGAGCAGCGCCGCGTTGTCGCGGTAGAACGCGATGCCATCCGAGATACGGCGGGCGTTGACGAAGATAGGCCGGTAGTCCTTCCACGGCTTGGCCTCGGCCGGGCGCGTGATCGCGTCGATCACACTCTGCTGGTAGCGCGCCTGGGCCAGGGTGGCGAGAACCGCGCTTTCGGTCAGTCCGTTCTGACCATCCAGCTCGTGCGCGAACTGCTGCTCGGCCGCGGCCACGGTGGCGGCATCCGGAACGGCTGATTGTGCGCCAGCGGAACCAGCAACCGCCAGCAGGATGGCGGTCTGAAGGATGAAAAAAGCAGCAAATCGAGGCATAGCGAAAACCAGTCGCCAGGCAGGCAGAAGGTTGCAAAAGGGTAGCATGCGCCGGGGCTTGTTCATGTGGATTGACTAGAACCTATCTCAAAATCTACTCCGCTCGCCATATCGCGCGTCGGCGGTGCTCGGAATCCTCATTTACTCTCAGTAAACTCCGGTTTCTGCGCTCCGGCGACGCGCGATCTGTCTTCGCTCGCTACGATTTTGAGATAGGTTCTAGCGTGGCAGCAGTTTGCGGTGAGCATGGATCGACATCAGGACGCCGAAGCCGGCCAGCAACGACACCGCTGAAGTGCCGCCGTAGCTAATCAGTGGCAGCGGCACGCCGACCACGGGCAGCAGGCCGGTGATCATGCCGCCGTTGACCATCACGTAGACGAAGAACGCCATGCTGATGGAACCGGCAAGCAGGCGGGAATAGGTGTCGCGCGCGTTTGCAGCGATGCTCAGACCACGGCCGACAATAAAAATATACAAAACCAGCAATGCGATCACGCCGATCAGGCCCCATTCCTCGGAAAACACCGCGAACACGAAATCGGTGGTGTGCTCGGGCAGAAATTCCAGCCGCGATTGCGTGCCGTGATGCCAACCCTTGCCGAACCAGCCGCCCGAGCCGACTGCGATTTCGGACTGGATGATGTGCCAGCCGTTGCCGAGCGGATCGGATTCCGGATCCAGAAACATGCGCAGGCGATTGCGCTGGTATTCGTGCATGAAATGCCAGACCAGGGGCGCCGCTGCCGCGACTGCGCCAAGCAGGACAACGATGCGCCACCAGGCCAGCCCGGCAAGAAACACCACGAACACACCGCTGGCAACGACCAGCAGGGCAGTGCCCAGATCCGGCTGCCTGGCAATCAGCATGGCCGGCACACCGATCAACACGGCCACCGCTGCCAGCGTGAGCCAGCGCGGTGGCAGTTCGCGTGCCTGCAAATACCAAGCGACCATCATCGGCAGGGTCAGTTTGACCAGTTCCGACGGCTGGAAGCGCATCACGCCCAGATTGAGCCAGCGGTTTGCGCCGCGGCCCTGACCGAGCAGGGCAACGGCGATCAAGAGCAGCAGACTCGTCGCGTACAGCCAAGGCGTCCAGTTGCGCAGCGTCGACGGCGGAATCCGCGCGATGATCAGCATCAGCGCAGCGCCAAGAGCAAAGCGCAATGCCTGGTTGAGCGTCAGATGCTGGTCGAGATCGCTTGCGCTGTACAAAGTCACAAGTCCACAAATTGCCAAAAGCGACAAGGCACCGAGCAGAGGGAAATCCAGATACGGTTCGCGCAGCGCGCGCACCAGCCAGCGGCGCAGACGCAGGGCGATATCCGGGTTCATGGCGTACGCCCTGCGTCGTCGTACTTGAGCCAGGCATCGAGAATCTTGCGCGCGATCGGTGCGGCATCGTGGGCGCCGGTGTGACCGGCCTGCAGCGCCACGACCACGGCGATGCGTGCAGCGTCAGCCGGAGCAAACGCCTCGAACAGCACTTCGTGGCGTTCGATCGATACGCTCATGATGTTCTGCCAGGCCTCGTCGGTACGCGAGTAGCGTTCGGCTGTTCCGGTCTTGCCGGCGATGACATAGGGAAAACCGTCGCCGAGCCCCTTGGCCGTGCCGCCGCCGTTGATCACGGCGCTCATGCCCTGTTCCACCGGAATCCAGTTTGCCGCATTGTGGATAATGCTCGCCTGGGGCGGCGGTTCGGGCGCCGGCTGCGGCGGCATATTCAGGCCATCCTGGGCTGCGCGCAGCAGGTGCGGCGGGTGGCGCACGCCGCGATCGGCCAATGTCGCCAGCGCCTGCGCCAACTGGATTGGCGTAACCACCCAGTAGCCTTGGCCGATGCCGGCGATCACTGTTTCGCCGGGATAGAAGGCCTGGTTGAAACGCCCGCGCTTCCACGCCCGTGATGGCAGCACGCCGGGGCTTTCTCCGGGCAGATCGATGCCAGTGACCTGGCCGAATCCGAACTTGCCCATCCAGTCGCTGAAGCGGTCGATGCCCATGTCGAGCGCAAGCGAATAGAAATACGTGTTGACCGATTGTGCGATCGCCTGCACCAGATCGACGCGGCCCTGGCCGCCGCGGACATCGTCGCGGTAGGCGCGTGCCTGGCCAGGGATGAAGAACTCGCCGGTGGACAGTACGGTGTCCGAGGGTTTGCGCAGGCCCAGTTCCAGGCCGCCGAGGCCGAGGAACGGTTTCACCGTCGAGCCGGGCGTGTAGCCGCCGGCGATGGCGCGGTTGAGCAACGGTTTGTCAGGCGCATTCAACAAAGTGGAATAATCCACTTTGCCGATACCGTTGACGAACAGATTCGGATCGAAACTCGGCACGCTGACCAGGGCCAGCACTTCACCGTTGCGCGGATCGATCGCCACGGCCGCGCCGGCGCGGCCTTCGAATGCGTCTTCGGCCACGCGCTGCACGCGCGCATCGATGCTCAGATACAGGTTCTCGCCCGGTGTCGGAGCCACCCGATTGATTGTGCGCAAAGGACGCTTGTCAACGTTGACTTCAACCTGTTCGTAGCCGGGTTCGCCGTGCAATTCGTCCTCATAGTTGCGTTCGATCCCGGTCTTGCCGATATGCGTGGTGCCGGCGTAACGGTCGGCGTCGACTTTTTCGGCGTCGGCGACATCGATGCGGCCGACGTAACCCACCAGATGGGCGAACTCCTCGCCATGCGGATACGCGCGTGTGAGATAAGGCACGATATCGACGCCGGGAAAACGCCAGCGCTGGGTGGAAAAGCGTGCGATTTCGTCTTCCGAAAGCTTGAAGCGCAGCGGAATGCTTTCGAATCCATGCTTGCTCCGGCGCAGCGCGTCGAAGCGTTCGATGTCGTCGTCGGACAGCGCCACCACGCCGCCGAGATCGGCCAGCATGGCGGTCATGTCCTTGACCTGTTCCGGCACCACTTCGAGCCGAAATGCGGCAACGTTGTCGGCCAGCAGCACGCCGTTGCGGTCGTAGATCAGGCCGCGCGTCGGAGCGATGCTGCGGACAGAGATGCGGTTGTTGTCCGAGCGCGTGCTGAATTCGTCGTGGCGCGCGATCTGCAAATACGCGAAGCGTGCGCCCAGCCCGATCAGGCACAGTGCAATCAGGAGAAAGCCGGCGATCGCGCGCGCGCGGAATCGCGCCGCTTCGCGCTGCGCGTCCTTGAGCCGCAGGCGCGGATCGCTGACCGGGCGTCTGCTCACGCTGCCGTCCCGTTCACGCCGTGATCGTTCACAGCACGTTCACGCTTCGCGCACACGTAGCCGCGCGCGCAGGTCGTCGAGCAGCAGGAACAGCCAGGGCCACGCCACCATTGCGGTCAACGGCGCCCACCAGAACGACGCCGGTGGCAGCGGCTCGCCGGCGCAGGCGCGCACCATCAGCAGCACGATGCGGTCGTTGAACAACAGGGCGAGTACTGCCAGCGCTTGCTGCCACATCGGGAAAAATCGCAGACGCGAACGAAAGCGCAGCAGGATGAAGCAAAGTATACAAAGTCGCAACGCCTGTTCGCCGAGCAGTTCGCCGGTAACGACATCACCGAGCACGCCGAGCACAAAGGCGAGGCCGAGGCCGACGCGCTCGGGCGATTCCAGTGCCCAGTAGACCAGGACCAGCGCCAGCCAGTAGGGTTTGAGCGGCAACAATGCCTGTGGCAACGGCATCAGTTGCAGCAGATAGCAGGCCAGCAGGCTGCCCCAGAACAGCACGGAATTGGCGCGCCAGCGGTTCATGGTGAATCCTTGGCGGGCGCTGGCGCATCGCCGGCCAGCGCTGCGGGCGGCCCGACCACCTGCGCGGCCTCCGGCGGCCCGATCGGGTCCGGCAACATGTGCAGCAGCAGTACTTCGCCGCTGCGATCCAGCGCCGCACTCGGCGTTGCCACCGCCGCGGCGAACATGCCGCTGGCATCGTTGCTGATCGAGCGAATTTCGCCCACCGGAAAGCCGGCCGGGAAGACGCCGCCAAGGCCCGAGGTAATGAGCTTGTCGCCAACCTTGATGTCGGCACTGATCGGGATATTGGGCACATCCAGCGAATCCAGCGCACCGCTGCCGTGCGCGATCGCGCGCAGGCCGGTGCGTTCGACCGTGACCGGAATGGCGTGAGTGGGATCGGTTATCAGCAGCACGGTCGTGATGTTCGGCAGGGTTTCGATCACTTGGCCCATGATGCCGTGCGCGTCGATTACCGCCTGGCCCACGCTCACGCCCTGATCGGCACCGACATTGAGCAGCACGCGATGACGGAACGGATCAGTGTCCACATGGATAATTTTAGCCAATTGCACACCGATACCGAGGCTGCGCTGCACTTCGAGCAATTGCTGCAGCCGCTGATTCTGCTCGCGCACGGCGCGATAACGGTTGAGGCTGGCCTCGGCCAGCAGAAGCTCCCGGCTGAGTTCCGCATTATCCTCGGTCAGTTTTTTGCGATCGGCCAGTGCCAGACCGGCCTGCTGGGCCAAGCGCGAAGGCACCGCCGCGATGCGGTACATCGGCTCGATCGCCGTGCTCATGCTCCAGCGGACACGCGTGAGGTAGTTGCCACGATGATCGATCACCATCAGCGCAATGGCGGCCGCGAGATAGCCGATCAGCCGCAGTGTGCTCAGCGTGCCTTCGGTGAACAGCGGCGCGGAATCGGTGCGGGTCATGGTTGCAGGCGCGATGGCAGACGGAAAAACTCTCGCTCGTCATCCCGGCGAAAGCAGGAATGACGGAAATTCTGTACGCATTTCGCGTTTGCCGCCATTACTCCGGTGCGAAGAAATCGCTGCCGTGCTGATCGATCAACTCCAGTGCGCGTCCACCGCCGCGGGCGACGCAAGTCAGCGGATCGTCGGCCACATGCACGTGCAGGCCGGTTTCCTCGGAGATCAGGCGGTCGATATCACGCAACAGTGCGCCGCCGCCGGTCAGCACGATGCCGCGTTCGGCCACGTCCGAGCACAGCTCGGGCGGAGTTTGTTCCAGCGCTGAACGTACCGCGGCGACGATGCCGGCGAGCGGCTCATGCAGGGCTTCCAGGATTTCATTGGAATTGATCGTGAACGTGCGCGGCACACCTTCGGCGAGATTGCGTCCGGACACTTCCATTTCCTTGACTTCGGTTGGCGCGAACGCACAGCCGACTTCGAACTTGATGCGCTCGGCGGTGGCTTCGCCGATCAGGGTGCCGTGATTGCGGCGCACATAGTTGACGATAGCTTCATCGAAGCGATCGCCGCCGATACGCACCGAAGCCGAATAGACGATGCCGTTGAGCGAGATGACCGCCACTTCCGAGGTGCCGCCACCGATATCCAGCACCATCGAGCCGCGTGCCTCGTGCACCGGGATGCCGGCGCCGATCGCTGCCGCCATCGGTTCCTCGATCAGGAACACGTCGCGCGCACCGGCGGATTCGGCCGATTCCTTGATCGCGCGGCGTTCGACCTGGGTCGAGCCGCAGGGTACGCAGACCAGCACGCGCGGACTCGGCCGGAACAGGCGCGTGCGATGCACCTTCTTGATGAATTGCTTGAGCATTTCCTCGGTCATCGAGAAATCGGCGATGACGCCGTCTTTCAATGGCCGGATCGTGACGATATTGCCTGGTGTGCGGCCGAGCATGCGCTTGGCGTCGCTGCCGACGGCCGCGACCGAGCGCGGGCCACCGGGACCGCGGTCCTGGCGGATCGACACGACCGAGGGTTCGTTAAGTACGATGCCCTGACCGCGGACGTAAATGAGGGTGTTGGCGGTGCCGAGATCGATCGACAGATCGTTGGAAAACATGCCGCGAAAACGTTTGAACATGAAGCACTCGATGGGGTAGGGAAAGCGGCCGCGGGAAGCAGACCGGAAAATAGCTGGGAAAAGCACGACAGTGTAGTAACGAGGGGCCGCGTAAGCAAGGAAAAAACCTGTTAAACCGCGGTTTCCGTCACGGTTTGTCTTCGTTGCGGCAGGACCGCTGTGTTATCGTCGTAGCCCGGAATTTCGCCTCTTGCCATGTCCATCGATCACGCCACTGTGCGCCGCATGGCGCGCCTCGCACACATCGCCATCGACGAGGCCGACGTTCCGCGTCTGACCGGCGAACTGACGCGCGTGCTCGATATGGTTGGCCGCCTGGCGGACGCCGATCTGGCCAGCGTCGAGCCGATGGCGCATCCGCACGCGCAGACGCTCGTCTGGCGCAGCGATGAGATGAAGGAACCCGATCGCGCGGATGCGTTTCTGGCGCTGGCACCCGAGGCGCGTGGCGGCTTGTACCTCGTACCCAAGGTCATCGAGTAGGGCGCGTGAAGAGTCCGGGAATTGCGCAACTGGCGCATGCACTGCGCGCGCGGGAAATTTCCGCGGTCGAGCTGACGCAGCGCGCACTGGCCGTTGCGCGGGCGCGTAGCGATCTCAATGCCTTGATCAGTTTGTGCGAAACGCAGGCTCTGGCCGCGGCGCAAGCCGCGGACACGGCACTCGCAGCGAATAGTGCGAGTGCGCTCACCGGAATTCCCTTTGTGCACAAGGATATTTTCTGCACAAAAGGAATTCGCACCACGTGCGGATCGCGCATGCTGGAAAATTTCGTGCCGCCGTACGATGCGGCTGTAGCTGAGTTGCTCGACGCGGCGCAGGCGGTTTTGATCGGCAAGGCGAACATGGACGAGTTCGCCATGGGTTCGTCCAACGAGAACAGTTTCTTCGGTCCAGTGCGCAACCCCTGGGACGTGGCGCGGGTGCCTGGTGGCTCGTCCGGCGGTTCGGCCGCCGCGGTTGCCGCCGGCATCGTGTCGTTCGCGACCGGCACCGATACTGGTGGCTCAATCCGCCAGCCCGCCGCGTTCTGTGGCATAACCGGTCTGAAACCTACCTACGGACGCGTTTCGCGCTGGGGCATGATCGCATTTGCGTCGAGCCTGGATTGCGGCGGCGTGCTCGCGCGCAGCGCAGCCGATTGCGCGCAGGTGCTGTCCGCCATCGCCGGTCACGATGCTCGCGATGCGACCAGTGTCGACTGCCCCTGCGACGACTACGTCGCTGCTTTGTCCACTTCGCTGAAGGGTATACGCATCGGCGTGGCGCGGGAATATTTCGGTGCCGGCGTGGAAGACGGAGTTGTCGCGGCGACGTGTCAAGCGTTGGGCGAGTTGGAAAAGCTCGGCGCGATCCTCATTGACATTTCGCTGCCTAACGCGAACCTGGCTATTCCGGCTTACTACGTGATCGCGCCCGCGGAAGCCAGCAGCAATCTCGCGCGCTACGACGGCGTACGTTACGGTTATCGTTGCCATCAGCCGAAATCGCTGGCGGATTTGTATACGCGCAGCCGCGGCGAAGGTTTTGGCACCGAGGTACAACGCCGCATTCTCGTCGGTACGTACGCGCTGTCGGCCGGCTATTACGATGCCTACTATCTGCGCGCACAGCGGGCGCGGCGAGTCGTCGCAAACGATTTTGTGGAAGCCTTCAAACAGGTCGATCTGATCGCCGGACCGACCGCGCCGACGGTCGCGTTCAAGCTTGGCGAGAAGGCCGACGATCCGCTGACGATGTACGCGGCCGACGTCAACACGGTGGCGGTGAATCTGGCCGGATTGCCGGCGATTTCGTTACCCGCCGGATTCAGCCAGAGCCTTCCGGTCGGTTTGCAACTGATCGCTCCCGCGTTTGCCGAGGCACGCCTGCTCAACGCCGGGCATCAATTGCAGCAGGGCACCGATTGGCATCTCCGGGAACCAGCGGCATGAGCGATTCCCGCCAGTGGCAAGCCGTGATCGGGTTGGAAATCCATGCCCAGCTCAGCACCGCCAGCAAGCTGTTTTCCGGTGCGTCCACGGCTTACGGCGCTGAGCCGAATGCACAGGCGAGCGGGATCGATATTGCGCTGCCCGGTACCTTGCCGGTGCCGAACCGCGTGGCACTCGATTGTGCGATTCGATTCGGGTTGGCAGTCAATGCACATATCGCGCGGAAAAGTATATTTGCGCGCAAAAACTACTTTTATCCCGATCTTGCCAAAGGCTACCAGATCAGCCAGTACGAACTGCCGATTGTGAGCAGCGGTGTTTTGCCGGTGCGCCTTGGCGACGGCCGCACGCTCGACGTCGAAATCCAGCGCGCGCATCTGGAAGAAGACGCGGGCAAATCGCTGCATGACGCTTTTCAGGCCGCGACCGGCATCGACTTCAATCGCGCCGGCGTGCCCTTGCTCGAGATTGTTTCCGCACCGGTCCTGCATTCCGCCGCCGACGCCGTGGCCTACATGCGCACGGTGCATACCCTGGTGCGCTGGCTCGACATCTGCGACGGCAATATGCAGGAAGGCTCGTTCCGCTGCGATGCGAACGTGTCGGTGCGCCCGCTGGGTGAAACGAAGCTCGGCACACGCACCGAAATCAAGAATGTCAACTCGTTCCGCTTCGTTGAAAAGGCGATCGAGTATGAAATCGAGCGCCAGACCCGTGCGCTGGAAA
Source organism: uncultured Gammaproteobacteria bacterium (assembly GCA_963804695.1). Taxonomy (GTDB): domain Bacteria; phylum Pseudomonadota; class Gammaproteobacteria; order Xanthomonadales; family Rhodanobacteraceae; genus Rudaea. Next base: position 80,779 of record CAWDRH010000002.1, on the reverse strand, counting down.
ACGGTGAGCGTATCCTGCAGGAAACCCGCCTGTACGATGCCACGCATCATCACACGCGGCCGATGCGCAGCAAGGAAGAGGCTGACGATTACCGCTATTTTCCCGATCCGGATTTGCCGCCGCTGGCGGTGTCAGAGGCAGATATCGATGCGATCCGCGCCATCATGCCCGAACTGCCGGCTGCGCGCCGCGCGCGCTACATCGATGCGCTGGGTCTGCCCGAAGCCGATGCCGCGCAGTTGTGTGCGGACAAGGCGACCGCAGATTATTTCGAGGCCCTGCTTGCCGTTCTGCAGGGCGACGTAAAACTATGCGCGAACTGGGTTCTGGGCGAACTCGCAGCAGCCTTGAATGAAGCCGCACTGCCGATCGAGGCCACGCGCGTTACTGCGCAGGCGCTTGGGTGCCTGCTTGCGCGCGTGCGCGATGGCACGATCTCGGGCAAGATTGCCAAAGACGTATTTGCGGCGATGTGGGCCGGCGAAGGCGATGCCGATGCAATCATCGAAAAGCGCGGACTCACGCAGATTTCCGACGCCGGTGCGCTCGAAGCGGCCATTGATGGGGTACTCGCCGAATTCCCCGCGCAGCTTGCCGATTATCGCGGCGGCAACGGCAAGCTGTTGCAATTCTTTGTCGGCCAGGCGATGAAACGTCTGCGCGGACAGGCCAATCCGCAACGGCTCAATGCGCTGCTGCGCGTAAAACTCCACTCGTGAACTTATGGAAACGTATACATGTCAGCCCTGATCTGCGGTTCGCTCGCCTACGACACCATCATGGTGTTCCAGGACCAATTCAAGAATCACATCCTGCCGGACAAGGTGCATATCCTCAATGTCGCCTTCCTGGTGCCGCGCATGCGCAAGGAATTCGGTGGCTGTGCGGGCAATATCAGCTACAACCTGCAATTGCTCGGCGGCCATCCGGTGCCGATGGGCACGGTCGGTCAGGATTTCGGCCCGTACCGCGAACACTTCACCAAATGCGGGATCGACTTGAGCCAGATCAAGACGATCGAGGATTTGTATACTGCGCAGGCCTTCATCACCACCGATCTGGACGACAACCAGATCACCGCGTTTCATCCCGGCGCAATGATGCGCAGTTACGAGAACCATGTGCGCGACGTGCCCGATGTGCAATTCGGCATCGTCGGTCCCGATGGCCGCGAGGCGATGTTGCAGCATGCGGCAGAATTCGCGGAGCGCAAGCTGCCGTTTATCTTCGATCCCGGTCAGGCGATGCCACTGTTCAACGGCGAGGAATTCCGCGCCTTCATCGAGCAGGCGCAGTACGTCACCGTCAACGATTACGAATCCAACCTGCTGCAGCAACGTACCGGCTGGAACGAAAAGCAGATTGCAGAACGCGTCAACGCCTACATCGTCACGCGTGGGCCGAAGGGCTCGTTCATTCACACGCGCATGGAAACCTTCGATATTCCGCCTGCGCACGAACGCCGCGTATCCGATCCAACCGGCTGCGGCGATGCCTATCGCGCTGGCCTGATCTACGGCCTGATGAAAGACATGGATCTGCCCACCTGCGGACGCATGGCCTCACTGATGGGTGCGCTCAAGGTTGAACATCCCGGCACGCAGAATCAGCGCTTCACCTATGACGAATTCGCTGATCAGTTCCGGCAGCAGTTTGGGTACGCGCTGGATTGAGACGAGCAGCGGCATGTCCCTTTACGCAACAGGCAGTCCTCGAGGCTTTGCATCGCCGACACCAAATACGCCCCCGGCTTTGCGAGGGTAATCTAACTCTCCGATCCGGCGCTGGGTTATGCTTGAAAGCCTGAGGGGTTGCGGCGACCGACCCGTTTCGAGGTTTGACGCGCATGGCTGACGTTTTTGTTTCCTATGCCCGCAGCGACAAGGCACGTGTCGCGCCGCTGGTGGCCGCGATCGAGGCGAAAGGCTGGTCGGTCTGGTGGGATCCGGAGATCACACCAGGTCAGGAGTTCGACGACCAGATCGATGCCGAGATCGATGCGGCCAAGGCCGTCGTAGTGGTCTGGACCCCGACGTCGGTGGCATCGCGCTGGGTGCGCGGCGAAGCGCGCGAAGCCGCCGAGCGCGGCATTCTCGTCCCGGTGCGATTCGAACAGGCACGCTTGCCGATGGACGTGCGCGCCATCCATACCACCGACCTCGACGCATGGAATGAGGATCCCGCGAGTGCGCCGGCGCAGGAATGTCTGCGCGCGCTCGGCGCCATGATTGCGCGCGCACAGGCATCGCAATCTGCGAAAACAGGCAGCGCTTCGGCATCGGCGTCCGCGGAAAAGGATTCTGCGCGTTTCACGATCTGCGTACTGCCCTTCACCAACATGAGCGGCGATCCGGAGCAGGAGTATTTCAGCGACGGCATCACCGAGGACATCATCACCGACCTGAGCAAGGTCTCGGCGCTGGCGGTGATCTCGCGCAACAGCGCCTTCATGTACAAGGGAAAGAACGTTGACGTGCCGAAGGTTGCGCACGAACTAAAGGTCAGCCATGTACTGGAAGGCAGCGTGCGCAAGGCGGGCGGACGCGTGCGCATCAGTGCGCAACTGGTGGATGGCGAAACCAACAATCACGTCTGGGCCGAGCGCTACGATCGCGACTCGAGCGACATCTTCGCGCTGCAGGACGAGATTTCCGAGGCGATCGTCAAGGCACTGAAGCTGCGCCTGTTGCCGGAAGAAAAGAGGGCCATCGAGCGACGTGGTACCGACAATGCCGAAGCCCACAATCTGTACCTCATGGCGCGGCAGACCTACATCACCGGGCAGGAGATGGATACCCGTTCCGCGGAAGCGATTGTACGGTTGTGCGTGCGTGCCACTGAAATCGACCCGCGCTATGCGCAGGCTTGGGCACTGATGGCCGTCGGCTACTACAAGCTGGACCAGTTGAACGGCGGGCGCTCGAACGAAGGCATGGCGGCGGCGGCAAGGGCGTTGACGCTCGACCCCAAATTAGCCGAGGCCCATGCCATCAATGCGCAACTGTTGCTGGTACGCGGCGATGCCGACGCGGCGGCCGCCGAAGTCGCCACCGCGCTTGCGCTGGATCCAGAATCGTACGAAACCAACCGCTCGGCCGGGCGCCTGAGTTATCAGCTTCAGCGGCATGAAGACGCAATTCGTTATTACGAGAAAGCGGTCAAGCTGATGGACGCCGATGTTAATTCGGCGATGATGCTGATCAGTTGCTATACCGTGGTTGGGGACTCAGTTGGCAAGCGCCGCGCCGCGCAACTGGCGCTCAAACGCACTGAGGTCCTGCTCGCCCAGGACCAGTACAACTCCGGGGTTACCGCTTACAGCGCGTACGCTCTGGCCGCCCTGGGTGAGGGCGAGCGTGCAAAGGCGCGCATGGAACGTACCCTACTGATCGACCCCGACAACTTCAACACGCGGTACAACTTCGCCTGTGCGCTAAGCGTGCATCTGAAAGACAAGCAGGCTGCGCTGGACATGCTGGGTCCTGCGTATGAAACGATCTCGGATGGATTCCTGTCCTACGCCAACGTGGACCCGGACCTTGACCTCTTGCGCGACGACCCGCGCTACAAGGCGATGGTCGCGGCCGCCGAAGCGCGGCTCGCGGGGGCAAAAGATGCGGCGGCACAAGCGCCCGCAACACCAAAGGCTTGATCGTTGTTTGACGGTCATGCGTGACGCACTTTCCCAACCCGGCCCACATTCCAGCCGGTACCGCGCTATGCTTGAAGGGCCTGAGGAGGGTTGACCGGTATGGCTGACGTCTTTGTCTCCTACGCCCGCGGCGACAAGACGCGCGTCGCGCCGCTGGTGGCAGCGATCGAGGCCAAGGGCTGGTCGGTGTGGTGGGATCCCGAGATCAGCCCGGGCCAGGAGTTCGATGACCAGATCGATTCTGCGCTCGCCGCCGCCAAGGCGGTGCTGGTGGTGTGGACGCCGACTTCCGTGGTGTCGCGCTGGGTGCGTGGCGAGGCGCGCGATGCGGCCGAGCGCGGCGTCCCGGTGCCGGTGCGCTTCGAGCAGGCGCGGTTGCCGATCGATGCGCGCGCGATCCACACCACCGACCTCGACGATTGGCACGAAGACGCTTCCACGCCTTGCGCGCAAGGGTGCCTGCACGCGCTGACGGCGATGATCGCGCGCTCGCAGGCCGCGCAATCCGCGAAGGACGCGACTGCTTCGCCGGCGGCGTCTGCGGGCCGAAGTGCGGCGCTTTTTTCGATCTGCGTGCTGCCGTTTGCCAACATGAGCGGCGATCCCGAGCAGGAGTATTTCAGCGACGGCATCACCGAGGACATCATCACCGACCTGAGCAAGATCTCGGCGCTGTCGATCATCTCGCGCAACGGCTCGTTTCTGTACAAGGGTAAACAGGTCGATATTCCCAAGGTCGCGCGTGAGCTCAAGGTCAGCCATGTGCTGGAGGGCAGCGTGCGCAAGGCCGGGGGCCGGGTGCGGATCAGCGCGCAGTTGATCGACGGCGCGGTCAACAACCATGTCTGGGCCGAACGTTACGACCGCGACGCCAGCGATATCTTCGAACTGCAGGACGAGATATCTCAGGCGATCGTCAAGGCGCTGAAGCTGCGGCTTCTGCCCGAGGAGAAGAAGGCCATCGAACGGCGCGGCACCAGCAGTGTCGAGGCCCACGACCTGTACCTGATGGCGCGGCAGATTTACGTGACCAGTCGCGAGGACGAGCGCGCATCGAAGGCCATCGTACGCACCTGCACGCGCGCCACCGAAATTGATCCGAATTACGCACAGGCCTGGGCGCTGATGGCGATGGGCTATCGAAACTTGCGCGAACTGGGCGTGGAATTGGACGATGGCATGGTTGCCGCGGAGCGGGCGCTGACGCTGGATCCCGATTTGGCCGAGGCGCATGCTGTCAAGGCTTACATCTTGCAGATGAAAGGTGACATGGATGCGGCGGTGGCAGAAGTCGCTATAGCGCTGAAACTCGATTCAGAGTCGTATGAAGCGAATCGCACTGCGGGGCGTCTGAATTATCAACTACATCGATTTGAAGATGCGGCGCGGTTATTCGACAAATCAGTGGGCCTGGTGGACTCAGATGTCAATTCGGTGATGATGTTGGTCAGTTCGTATAGAGCGATCGGCGATGTTGCCGGCATGCTCCGCGCCGCTGAGGTGGCATGCAGGCGTGCGGACGCTGTCCTCGCGCATGACCAGAACAATTCCGGGGTCATCGCTTATAGCGCCGTCGCGCTCGGGGCGCTGGGAGAGAGCGAGCGCGCCAAGGTGCGCATGAGCCGCGCACTGCTGATCGACCCCGATAATTGGGACATGCGCTACGACTTCGTGTGCTGCCTGAACATATATCTGAGCGATAAGGATGCTTCGCTGGAGATGCTTGAACCACTGTTCGTTGCGATCACCGCTCCGCTCTTGCGCTACTTGAAGGCCGACCCGGATTTGGACTCTCTGCGTGACGACCCGCGATACAAGGCGATGGTTGTGGCCGCCGAAGCGCGGCTTGCCGCAAAGGCAGCAGGGACAGGCAAGATAGGCTGATTGCCGCTTCGCTCTCGAAAGCCTGCGGCGATGGTCCGCCGGGCGTAATCACGTCCCCAGCGAAAACGGTGTAAACCGGGTGTCTCGATCGTAGTAATCCTCATTCTCCGCACGCTTGAGTGCAGCGACGATGCGGTAAGTAAGCGGTGTGGCGAGGATTTCCCACAGCACCTTGAGCACGTAGTTGGACACCATTACCGTGAGCACCAGCTTCGTATCCCACACGCCGAGGAAGGCAGCGGGGTAGAACACCATCGAATCCACGCCTTCACCGCACACGGTCGAGCCGATGATGCGCGACCACAGCGCGTTGCCACCAGTCCACAATTTCATTTTTGCCAAGGTATACGAATTGACGAATTCGCCGCAGAAGAACGCGGTGATCGACGCCAGAACGATGCGCGGAGTCTGACCGAAGATGCTTTCGTAGGCGGCCTGTTCGTGCCAGCCGGCGGCGGGCGGCAACTTGACCACGATGGTCGCCATGACCGAGGCGAACACCAGCGCGGCCAGCCCCGACCAGATCACACGCCGCGCGCGGGCGTAGCCGTAGACCTCGGTGAGAACGTCGCCGAAGACGTACGAGATCGGAAAGAACAGCACGCCGGCGCCGAAGGTGAATTCGCCGATCAGCGGCAGGTGTACCTGCGCCACTTTCGCCGGCCCGATCAGGTTCGAGCACAGGATGGTGCAGACGAAGGCGCCGAGGATGAAATCGTAGTAGCGGTAAGTGCGAGATGGCATGGCTACTGCGTTCCCAGGAACCGGTCGCTGATGGTGACAAAGGCGATAGCATGACCTAGGGCTGCAGTTTGTGCCAGCACATACGCGTGACCTGCTAAACGAAAGCGCTCGGCAGCCCGACAGTGTTGCTCCGGAATATCCCCTTGATGGATACGCAAAGCGTTCCGACGGTGGTACGCTTAGCCGAACGGTATGGCGGAGTTCTGCATCATGCGCAATCTCACGAAGCTGCAATATCTTGGGATGATGTGTCTGTTTGCATTGCTGGCCATCGGTCAAGCGCATGCGCAGGCAACGCGCACCTGGATTTCCGGTGTGGGTGATGACGCCAATCCCTGCAGCCGCACAGCACCATGCGCGACTCTTAACGGCGCGATCTCGAAAACCGCGGCCAGCGGGGTCATCGACATTCTTGATCCTGGCGACTTCGGTCCCGTGACGATCACGCAGTCGATTACGCTGGAGAACGTCGGCGAAGTAGGCGGGGTTCTGGGTACTACTGGCACGGATGGCATCATCGTAAACGGAGCCGGTGTGGTAGTGACCTTGCGTGGCCTGTCGATTGAAGGCGAGGGCAGCGGGCCGGTGGGCGTGGCCTTTATTCAGGGCAGCCAGTTAATCGTTGAACGCTGCGACATTGATGCCTTCTCGACGGGTACAGCCGTTGGCATTTCTTTCACGCCATCAAGTGCTGCAACCTTGATCGTGCGCGACACTACCATCCACGACAACGGAATCGCGACGTCGCTCAACACCACGGGTGGAATCCTGATCGCGTCGACCGGCGGCTCGGCCAATGTGCTGCTGGACAATGTGCGCGTGGTGAACAACAACGGATTCGGCGTACAGGTGAGCGGGCCGGCTGCGGTCGTCGTACGCAATAGTGTCATTGGAGAGAATCTCGGCAGCGGCCTCTGGGCACTGGGCGGCAATGGCGCGGTGAACTTGACCGTGGAGAAGACCACCGTCAACGGCAACGGCGAAACGGGCTTGCTGGCGCAAGGTGCATCGGCGCAGATCCGCGCATCCAATACCGTGATCACCGGGAACTCGCAAGGCATGCAGAGCAGTGGCGGCGGCGCGGTGATCTCATTCGGCAACAATCGCAACTACGGCAATCTGTTCAACGGAGCGCCGGATTCGAACGTGGCGCTGCAGTAGGGCAATGGCAAGTTTCCGGGAATTCGTCTCCCGTTCGACGGTCGCAAGTCTGATCAAATAGCACAGCGGAGTTCTGCATCATGCGCATTCTCACGAAGCTGAAATATCTTGGGATGATGTGGCTACTTGCCTTGCTGGCTATCGGCCAAGCGCATGCGCAGGCAACGCGCACCTGGATTTCCGGCGTGGGCGATGATGCCAATCCCTGCAGCCGCACGGCACCGTGCAAGACCTTTGCCGGCGCCATCTCGAAAACAGCAACCAGCGGCGTCATCGATGTGCTCGATCCGGGTGGATTCGGTGCTGTGACGATCACGAAGTCGATCACGCTGGAGAACGTCGGAGCAATTGGCGGCGTTCTGGTTTCTGGCACCAACGGCATCAATGTGAGCGGCGTGGGCGCGGTAGTGACCTTGCGCGGCATGTCCTTTGAAGGCTTGGGCACCGGGCTGGCGGGCGTGAATTTTACTCAGGGCAGTCAGTTGATCGTCGAGCGCTGCGATATCGATGCTTTTTCGGCGGGTTCCGCTGTCGGCATCAACTTCGCACCTTCGACCGCGGCAACCTTGATTGTGCGTGACAGCACGGTTCACAAGAACGGCGTTGCGACGTCGGTCGATACCACCGGTGGCATCCTGATCAAACCGACTGCCGGCGGCTCGGCCAATGTCGTACTGGACAATGTTCGCCTGGTCAACAACAGCGGCTTCGGTTTGCAGGTCAATGGGCCGGCCTCGGTAGTCGTACGCGACAGCGTGTTTGGCGGCAATCTGGGCAACGGCATTTCGATATCGGGCGCCACTGGCACGGTGACCCTGACCTTGGACAACGCCAACGTCAACAGCAATGGCGAGACAGGCTTGCTGGCGCAAGGCCCATCGGCACAGATTCAGGTATCGCACTCGGTGATCACCGGCAACGCGACGGGCATGCAGAGCAGCGGCGGCGGTGCGGTCGTCTCGTTTGGCGACAATCTCAACTCCGGCAATACCGTCAACGGCGCTCCGGATTCGAGCGTAGCGCAGGAGTAGGGCTGGCAAAGCCGTTGTTGTGTTGTATGACTCTGTCAGTTGAATCCGTTGCCGAAGATGTCGTCGTCGTAGATTGCCGATTCGACTCCGACCCAGTTGATCTGGGGGCTGGCGCTGAAGCTCGTGGACGCCGGACCGCCAGCGCTGCTGAAGTAGTAAGCGCCCGTCAGGCACAGCGTATTGTCTGACGAGCACAGGTTGGAGGCGACCGTTGCAGGGGTATCCGGAGTTCCCGGCGATGCGTTGCTGGCGACCGCAGCGAACACAATTTCCGGAACCGCGATCGCGGACGTGTTCGAAGAAACTCCGGGTGTCGACGTTAGCCCCGCTGCGGCACCGAAGGTATCCAGTACCTGACCGCTGAATCCCGCTCCCGTTACCAGATAAATCGCAGCACAGCTCTGCGTAGTGCTGCTGGCATTGCCGAAATCGATTGTCACCGAACTGCCGGACGCGAGCGTGCGTTGCAGCGGTGCGCGTAGAGTCACCAAGGCAAGGTTGGCAGCGGGGTATTGATAGCCACCGGTCACGTAGTAGCGGTTGCCCACGTCGTCAGTGACAGTGAGATCGGAGGCGTCCGTCGAATTCAGAGCCACGCTGAGCAGGACGCTAGCCGCGGCAGATGCCGACGCAGTCAACGTCAGTGTCTGCTGGTTGTCGGTCAAGGTCGTGCAGCCTTGTGCCAGCAATTGCGGAGCGATCTGCGCCACTGCACGGGTGGCGATCGTGCTCATGGCCAGTGCAATGGGTAAACCAATGACTGCTCGCATCGGGATAGTCATCTTGCAACCCTCGTTCCTTGCCGCAACGGCCGTATTCTAATCCTGTTTTCGACTCCGGCGCATTACGCCACGTCACGAGGTTCGATGCGAACTTCGGTTTTTACTGAATTGGCGAGAAAACAGCGATTGTGCGCGGCGTGATGCAGCGCGTTCAACTGATCGCGCGTCGCCGCATGAGCGGGATCAAAGCCGACGCGCGGACGCAAGACTACATCGGCAATGGCCAATGTATCCGGCGCGATTTCGCGCATGCGACCGATTGCTGCGTCCTCGTAGCTGTCGACGATAAAACCCTGCGCCGCGGCTAGAGACAGGAACCACAGCATATGGCAGCTCGACAGCGCCGCTACGAAGGCTTCCTCGGGATCAACTGCGCTTGGATCCGACCACGGCGAGGGCACGATGTCGGGTGATGCTGAAGCGCTGATGTTCGCGCCTCCATCGAAGCGCCATTCGTGCACGCGTGAATAGCGTCCACCGCGGAAGGAGGCGTCGCCGCGGTTCCAGGCGATGGTGGCGATGTGTTCGCTCATGGCGTAAGTTTCCCGCATCGATTCTGGTCGATTCTGAAACATTCTAAGGGAGATCGCCATGCGCCTGCGTTCTTGGATAATCGTTCTGTTGTGTTGTCTGATCGTCGCCCCCGTGCTGGCGCAGGAGCATGCCATCGCCTGGCAAGGCAAGGGAGCGGATGGCCAGCCCATCCATTTCGATCCGCAACATTTGCAGCGCCCGGCGCTGCTGCTGTTCTGGGCGACCTGGTGCCCGTATTGCGAGGCGTTGATGCCGTATCTGCAACACGTTTACGATGCGGCGGGAAAAGACCGGCTCGACGTCTACGCCATCGACATCAAGGACGACGGCGATCCGGTGGCGACCCTGAACAAGCGCAAGCAAACCTTCACCCTGGTGCGCGATGGCGATGCAATTGCGGATCAGTATGGTGTCAAAGGCACGCCCGGCCTGTTTCTCGTGAATGCAAAAGGCGACATTGTATACAAACGCAGCGGCGGCGATGCGCCGGAAAAAGTTGAGGTGGCATTGCGCGCAAAACTCGGCTTGCCGCCGATGAAACCCGCCGGAGGGTGAACACATGCTCGAGATGCGCTGTCATTGCGAATGCTGCGGCAAGGGGCTGCCGCCAGATGCGCCCGACGCGATGATTTGTTCGTTCGAATGCACGTTTTGCGCCGATTGCGTGCAACAGCGCTTGGGCGAAGTCTGTCCGAACTGCGGCGGCAATCTGATGCTGCGGCCGGTGCGGCCACCTCATTTGCTGGAAAAGTATCCCGCTTCGACCACGCGTCGCCCCTTGGTCGGCGGCAAGCAAACCTGATCCGGCGCCGTCTTGTGCCGGATCAATGCGCCACAAACAGCGGCAGATCACTGTTCTGGAACAGATAGCGTGTGGTGCCTCCCAGCACCAGTTGGGCGATGCGCGAGTGTCCCCAAGCGCCCATCACGATCAGATCGGCCTGCATGTCGTGTGCAACGGCAAGGATGCCGGCGCCGTAATCGTTTTTCGGCGCAAAGCGGCGGAATTCCGCAGCGATGCCGCGCCGCGCGAACCATGCCGGCAGATCCAGTTGCGGCACATGACGGGCACCGAGCAGGTCTTCGGTCTGCACGCCATCGAGCACGACAACCTGCGCTGCGCATTCGAGCAATGGCAGCGCACCACGAATTGCGCGGACGGCCTCACGGCTGTGATTCCATGCAATCAGAATGCGTTCACCGAGTGCGGCGACCTTGGCGGTTTCCGGCACCACAACCACTGGTACGCCGGCGCCGAACACCGTGCGCGATACCGTACCCCAGCCGGTCGGCGCATCGGGATTGAGCGTCGGCCGTTCGGCGATGACCAGATCGCACCAGCGCGCCGCATGGCAGAGCGCTTCGACCGGTTCTCCCTGCGCCACCAGCCATTCGCCAGCGGCTTGGTGCTCATCCAGTCGCGCTTGCCACCAAATTTTTCGCGCCAGGGCTTCATCGTAGAGATGGTCGGCTTCGTGGACCTGGAACACCACGGTTTCCGGGGTACTGAAGGCGACGGCGCCCATCGGCGCCACATACAGACCATACAGGTAGGTCTGCAGTCGCCGTGCCAAGGCGAACCCGGCGCGCGCGGCCAGCGATTCGCTCTCCGCATTGCGCACGTGCACCAGAATATCGAGCTGCGACATGGCGATTCCCTCCGGTGGCAATGACTCGATTCTAGTTTACCGCGATGGAGATGACCTTCCGCACATGCTTTCTCATGCCGTCAGGCGTAGCATGATGACAAGTTTCCGAATGGGCAGATCGGAAGGAGAACGTCATGTTCAAGCTGCTGATCGTACTACCGATGCTGTTGATCGGATCGATCGCGTTTGGGATCGGCGCCTTGGTCTTGTTGCCGCTCGCGGTCCTGCTGCCGGGTCTGATTGCCGTTGGCGTCGGCGTATTTGCCGTTGCCTTGACGTTTTCCCTGTTGTGGCTGGTGTTGCGCCTGCTCGCTGCGATTCTGATTGGCGTGGGCGGACTCGTCGTTGGCGCGGCTGGACTGGTGTTCTTGCTTGTCGGTGGCGCAGTTGTGCTGGCGCTTGGCGTTGCAATACTCCATCTGTTATTGCCACTGCTGATGGTGTTGGGTCTGATCTGGCTGATCCGGCACGCGGCGAAACCGGCACCGGTGCTTATCGAGCACGGCTGATCGGCGTCATCGGCCAGACTTCGGGGAATTGCCGCCGCGGTTGCAGTATGTTCAGGAAGTCTGCGACAGACTGTAGCGTCATTCACGACAGGAGAAGAACCATGCGCACAATCATTTCGTTAGCTGCGGCCGCGTTGCTGGCCACCGGTACCCTGTATTCCGCGCACGCCAGTGCCGCTGGCAAAACCGATTGCGAATTGCATTTCGCCTTGACCGGCTGGGCTGCCATCTACAAGCACGCCGAAGGCCATGGCACCATCACCTGTGACAACGGCCGTCATTACCGTGTCAATATCGTCGCCATCGGCGGCGGTCTGACTGCCGGCAAGTACGAAGTGAAAGACGGCAAGGGCAAGTTTTCGGAGGTCTACAACAGCGACGAACTCTTCGGCAGCTATGCCCAGGGCGAAGCCAATGCCGGCATCGTCAAATCCGGTACCGCCCAGGTGCTGACCAAGGGCAATGTCTCGCTGGCACTGGCCGGCGCGGGTGAAGGCGTGGATATCGGCATTTCGTTCGGCAAATTCACGATTACCAACGCTCGATAAACTCGCCAGCAATGCAACTTTGACATTACAAACGGGACGCCACACGGCGTCCCGTTTGCTGTTCGGCGGGATATACGGCCTGCCGTTTGTCGCGACGCACAAAAGCAGATAGTGTGAGCGCATGGCCGAGACTGTCTTGCATGCACGCTATTCCCCCGGTGAGGAACTCGCCAACAGTTTGACCCATGGCGCGGGGATTGTTTTCAGCGTGATCGGACTGGCGGTGTTGATCGTCGCGGCAAGTCTGGTCGGTGGCACACGTGAAATCGCCTCGTGTGCCGTTTACGGCGCCAGTCTCATCCTGCTGTACACCACATCCACGCTGTACCACAGCGTCTCGCTGCCCGCACCCAAGCGCATCCTGCGCACGCTCGATCACGTGGCGATCTTCCTCTTGATCGCCGGCACCTATACGCCATTCGTGTTGATTGCCTTGCGCGGTGCCTGGGGCTGGACACTGTTCGGCGTGACCTGGGGCCTGGCAGGACTCGGCGTGATATTCGAACTGACTGCGCTACACCGGTTCCGTGGAGCGATGGTGGCGTTGTATATCGGCATGGGCTGGGTTGGCGTGATCGCGCTCAAACCGATGGTCGCGGCGCTGCCGGCGGCGGGCTTGTGGCTGTTATTCGGCGGCGGCGTCAGTTACACGGCCGGCGTGCTGTTCTACGTTTGGCGCAGCCTGCGCTTCCATCATGCGATCTGGCATCTGTTCGTACTCGGCGGCAGCGTCTTGCAGTATTTCGCCGTGCTCTGGTACGTACTGCCGAGGGCATGACCGAGCTGGTCGTTCATCGCGGAGACTGTCACTGCGGTCAGGTGCGTTTCGAGGTCGACGCGCCGGCGCGGATCGAGGCGCTGGAGTGTAATTGTTCCATTTGCCGCATGACCGGGTTCCTGCATCTGATCGTTCCGGCGGCGCGTTTTCGTCTGCTGCAAGGCGCGCAATTCCTGACCGAATACACTTTCAACACCGATGTCGCGAAGCATCGCTTTTGCCGCATCTGCGGCATCAAGGCGTTTTATATTCCGCGCTCGAATCCGGATGGCGTGGACATCAACGTACGTTGCCTCGACCCGGCGACGATCGAGGCAATTGTCGTGACTGCATTCGATGATGCCAATCGCGAAGCGGCAACCTCGGCGATCGCGCATCTTTCCCGTTAAAGCACGAACGCCAAAGCAAACACGCCCAGCATGGTGAAGCACAGCGCCAGTTTGGCCAGCGTGCCGAACAGCAGGCCGATCCAGGCGCCGATGCCGACTTTTGCCGCTTTTTCCATTTTGCTGCCGACCGAGAGTTCACCTGCGACTGCGCCGGCAAAAGGTCCGAGCAACAGCCCGGGCAAGCCGAAGAACAATCCGATGAAGGTGCCGAGGCTCGCGCCCCACAGCGCGCGCCCACTGGCGCCGACACGCCGGGCGCCCAGCAGGCCGGCGACGAAATCGACCAGCAAGGCGAGTGCGCCGAGCGTGCCGAGCAAAGTCAGTGTGAACGCGCCCACATGCTGGAAATGATCGGCCCAGGCGGCGAGCAACATGCCGGCGAATACCAGCGGCACGCCGGGCAGGATCGGTACCACTGCGCCGGCCACGCCGATCAGGGTCAGCGCAGCCGAAAGTATAAAATATAGCGTTTGTTGCATCGGCGCTCAGCGCACGCCGCGCTGCAACGCTTCGGTATCGATGGCGAAGGCGTCGCGGTATTCGGGCTTGAGCAGGTCGTAGAACACCTTGGCCGGCACTTCGATCTGCTGCGTGCCGTCGACGTATGGAGCAACCTGGTAAGGCGGAAAGATCAAGGTCAGGCCAATCGCCTTGGTGTCCAGGCCATCCACCAGGAACACGGCGAAGTTTGTGGCCGTGGGCGCGGTGCCTTGTTCGACCATGTCGTGCATGTTCTTGAGTTGCTCCGCGAGCAATTTCGCATCACTGGTCTGTTCGTGCAGCCTGGCTTCGTAACGGCCCTGCAGCTGGCGCCGGCTTTCGTCGCTCAGCGTCTTGAGCGCAGTGTCGGCGTCGGTAAACAAATCCACAATGGACAAAAGTCTGGCGTCCGCGGAATGCAGGTTGAAGCTGGCGACGATCGGCGCCGGATGTGCGCCGCCGGTATACGAATCGCCCGTGGCCAGCACGCTGACAAAATCGGCGGTGCGGCGGGCGACAACGAACGTCAGATCGAGCGTGTACTCCGGTCGATCCGGACGCGCGGGCTCCGCTGCACGCGCGGCGACAAAGTCGCGTTTGAACGGCGCCGCATAGTCGCGCATCGCCTGTCGCAACACGGTCCAGTCCGGCTGAAGTTCGGGATAGTGGATATGAAATTCGTAACCTTCACCGTGGCCCGAGTCGTCGCCGACCATGTTTTCAATCGCGTCTGCTGTACTTATGTGGGCAGCAGCGCCGGCGGTAACGGTTCCAGCAGTCGCGGCCGGTTGACGTCCGCTACAGGCGCCGATCGCCAACGAAGCGATGAATACAGCCAAGCATCGGGCAACGTCGGAATACGGAGTGGAGATGCGGATCATGGAAGGCTGTGTGTATCTTGGACAAACCAGCGAAGTGTAAGGGCTGCGGATCCTTATGGCCACGCTGGTGCGGCACAATAGGCCTTTCACGATAGCGCACCGTGAGCTGGCCGGTCCCACGACACGCTGGGCAAAGGCAGCAAAAGTACTAAATACCTTGACAGTGCGGGTTGGTGGCGTATTTTTTTAAGCTAAGAGTATCTCGCGTTGGACGATTTGCTGCGAATTCGAGAGGGGGATTTCATGTCAGCGACGACTTTTACGCTCAGGAAGATGGCTCGCACATTGGCAACGATTGTTGCTCTGGCCGTATGCAGCGGCTACGCCCAGGCCGAACAGTTCGTGGCGGCGCCGCTGCAAGGCCGCGAAGTCGGCCCTTACATCAATGGAGGAGAGGGTCCGCAAGCCTCGCCCGCGCCGCCAGGTGGCTGGCAGCAAAGCGACGACCGCATGCTCAATGCCTCGATTAACGGCCAGGGAGGATGGTGGATATCTCCGGTATACGCCTCGCGCATCGACCAGGAAATCGCGACAGGCATCGCGCACAGCGGCGGTCATTCCTGGCGCCTGTCGAACTGGTTCCACAACGGCTATGTCAATCCGATCCTGAGCCCGCAGTTCACTTCGGTCGGCGAAACCAGTGCAACCAACGGTGATCCAGCGCCGCTTGGCGGCAACGCGCAATCCAATCACGTCGTCTACGAATTCTGGTTTCGCAGCGCAAGTGTGCAGCCCGATCCGGGTTCCGAGATTTCCACCACGATCAGCGACGCCCCCGGCGATCGCATGACTTACCTGGGCATCTTCGATGAGGTGCCCGGTTCAGGCACCAGTGCAACCGACGGCTGTCCAACCGACAACGGTTGCTTTCATGTCGATGCGGTCGAGGTCACTTCCGGCATCGATGCCGCCGACGATGGCGACGCGGCCTTTGCCGATCACTACTCGCCGCCGCTCACGCGCGGCGTGTGGTACCGAGCGCATATCGACGCGACCTTCGTCGATGGTCCCGGTCCGGTCACGACCGATCCGGCGCTATGCCCCGATGGCGCAACCTGTCATACCGGCAACGACCAGATCCGCTACCAGATTTTCGACGGCAACGGGAAGGTCGTATTCGATACCGGCAATATCGGTTCGTGGGAAGCCGCCTACTACGATGGTACTTACGGCCTTGGTGCTGGCAGCGTGATCGCCAGCGACTACATCGGCTTCCGTGTTTCGGACAACGCCGACAACGGCACGCAGCAGCCGTACGATACCTATTCGGTCTCCTACCAGTCGCATGGCGATTATATCGACGATATGAGCGTAGCGCCGGACGTCGGCGCCGGCTTCATGACCAGTTTCGACTACGACCGTTATGTCGCGACCACCGGCAGCGACACCAGCAATTGCAGCGTGCAGGCCAATCCCTGTCTGACGATTGCTTATGCGATCACGCAGTCCAATCCCTATGACACGATTCAGGTTGCCGCGGGCGTTTATGCCGAGCGCAGCAGCTCGAGCGCGAATCTGACCATCAACACCCCAGTAGCAATCGAAGGTGCGCAGGTGGGCGTGGATGCGCGTACGCGCGATGTTGGCGGCGTCAATGATGGGAGCGAAACCATCATCGTGCCGGGAGTTGAGGATCCAAATCTCACACTGGATACCCTCGGCGAAAGCGCCGACGTGTCGATCAACGTTTCCGGGGTTTCACTGGATGGCGTGGTAATCGATGGCGACAACACGAACCTCACTTCATCAATCAACCTGAATGGCACGAATCCCGATGTCGATTCCGGCATCTTCGCATCGGGCAGTGGGATCACCGTGCAGAACACGATCGTCCGCAATCTAGGGGGATCCGGCATTCTCGCCACGATGAATTCCGGAACAGGCGGCGACAATCTCATCCAGTTCAGCCGCTTCACGAACATTACCAATCCCTCAACCTGGGGCATTGGCATTTATGCCGGTTACAACTTCTACGCGCAGATCAGCGACAACTTGATGGATCAGGTGCGCGTCGGCATCCAGACCGAGAACAATCAAGCACCCGATCCGGGCGAGCAATCGCCGGCCGTGCTGCGCAACGAGATCCATACCACGCGCACGGGACTCTTCCACAATCTGTTCTATCAGTCGGCGACGACCTACACGCTGGCCGACAATGACATCATCGCATCCTTGAACGCGGGGCAGACCGGACAGTGGAATGGCATTGAGATCGAATCGATGCAGGATGCACAAACGGTCATCGTCAGCGGCAACATAATCGATGGCAGCGCATTGGCCGGAAGCCATACCACCGTCGGCTATCTGCTCAACAACTGGACCAGCACGCAAAGTGCGAACACCGCAATCGACGGTGGCAGCGTGGGCAATGTGGATGTTGGCGTCCTCGCCACCGATGCCAGCTACTACACCGGACCGGTTGTTGGCGCGCTGATCCAGAACATTGCCTTCAACAACATTGATCTCGGTGCGGTGTACATCGAAGACACCAACGAACAAAATGGTTCGGCTGCTGCCACCATCGGTACCGGCGATACCTACAGCAACGTGCCGTATCAATTGGTACTTTCCGGCGTGGCCCCGACCGCGACTTTCAGCGGCATCACTGGCGTTGCCAGCGTATTGGTGCGCGCTGCCGGGAATTATCTTTACGGCAATCCAGGAAGCAGCTACGGGCCATGTACCACGGTGCCGTGCACCGTCAATAACGCCTCGATCAACGCCGGCATCGCCGCCGTGAATCCGGGCGGCACGGTTTATATCGAGCAGGGCACGTTCGACGAGATGGGCATCATCGGCACCGGCAAGGATGGCCTGCAGTTGACTGCGGAAGATCCGAACAATCCGCCGACGCTCACCGCTGCCAGCGGCGGTCCGAACCAGCCGGCGCTGGTCATTGCCGGCACGCCATTCGCCACGCCGGGTGCGGCGCCGCAGAATGTCACCATCGACAATCTGATTTTCTCGGTCGACAAGACCCTGGGTGCCGAAGGCCTGCTGGCCAGCGGCTTCGTCGATGGTTTGACGGTCCGGAACAACCAGTTCGTGCAGTCTTGGTCGAACACGTCAGTCGCCGCGAGCTACAAGTATACAAATGCCATCGCGATCAATATCGATTCGCAGCACAATTCGCTGGGCCTGCCGCGTGTGGATGGATCGAACGTCACGATCGCGAATAACACAATCAGCGGCAGTACGACACCGAATGCCACCATGTTCCGCGCCGGCATCGCGGTCGATGGTAGCGTCGGCACGATCAGCGGCAACACCAGTGCGGGCTTGAATCACGACGCGATCGTGCGTTTCGCAACCACGGTTTCCGGTGGCGGCAACGGTTGGTCGATCAGCGGCAACACGTTCGGCGGTGGTGGCCTGGAATTCGATGCGCCGAACGCCGGTATCACGCCGATCGCGATTACCGGCAATACGATCACGGCGGCTGCGCAAGCGCCGAGCTTGCTCGCTCCGGCGCTGAGCGCACCCCAGACCAGCGTGGAAGCCGACTTCTCTGTGCTGCGCCTGATCGACAATTTCCAGAAAATGCCGGTGGCGGTCAGCGGTAACACCTTCGCGGGTTACGCCAACGGTTATCGCGGCGCGTTGGTCGAAAATTTCCCGAATGCGACATTTTCCGGTAACACCTTTACGCCGCTGAGCGGCGCGGCTGACTTTGCCAGCCTGGTCGTCAGCAACAAGGAGATCAACACCGACAATCCTCCGGAAGCACCGTATCCGATGGTGTTCACCGCGCTTGCCAACACCTTCAATGGCAGCGGGGTGAATGGCGCTGGTCGCGCGGCCGAGTTCATCGATGACAACGACGCCAACGGGACGGCGAGCTTCGATACGATCAGCTTCGGCGACAACACTGCGGCGAACGCCAATACGTTCGACCCGAATCACAAGTACTACTTTAACCTGGTCGATCAGAACTGCGACACGCGTGTGCCGCCGGGCAACGCGCCACAATGCACCTTCCTCGACTACAACGATGTCGGCAGCGTGCAGAACACCCAGGTGCGTCCGTTCCGCGGGAATATCTATGCGGTGAACAACCTGTTCGGTGGCGCCATGCCGCGCGCGATGTCGCCGGTACAGCAGGCGCAGTTGCATGTGCAGACCAATGACATCACCGACGACCAGAATCTGGGCTATGTCGATTACGGCCTGTCCAGCGTTGTGCTGGCACTGAATGGTCCGGTCGCGAATGTGCAAGCGACAGTGCCGACCGACTACAGTGCCGAGCTGACCAATACCGGGCCGGCATTGAGCGAGAACGTGCTCGTGCAACTTGCCATCGGCAGCGATCGCGCCGGCGGCATCCAGGCCGGCGATGTGACGGCCGAATACTTCAACGGCACCAGCTATCAGCCGCTGTCACTGAGCTTGAGCGGCGGAGTGCTCGTCGCGAGCTACGGGCCGCCGGGCACAGGCTTCCCGGTGCCGCAAGGCTATGATGCCACTACGCCGTTCCGCTTCACGTTCAATTACGCCAACGGCTCGGGTGGCAGCAATTACACGGCGAATGCGAGTGTGGTCGGTGTCACCACGGCCGTGATTTACGCGGCGGCGAGCCACATCACCAACGTCGTACAAACCGCGGCCAATGTCAGCCTGAATCTGATGGGCCCCCAGACTGGCCTCGTTGCCGGCGTGGCGACCACCGGCTACAGCGCGCAGATCTCCAACACTGGCGGCGCGACGACCGAGAACGTATTGGTCGATTTCGTTCTGTCGCGGCCGGGTGGTTTAAACGCCGGGGATATAACCCTCGAATACAACACTGGCAGTGTTTACGCGACGATTCCGCTGAGCGTGTGCGGCAGCAACTTGTGCGGAAGTTTCGGGCCGCCGGGGACGGGCTTCCCGGTGGGCGTTGGCTATAACGTGACAACCGCACTGCGCTTCACATCAATCCGCTCCGGTGCGGTTACGGTGGCGGCGAGCGTGAATGGCGTGAGCACAAACACGCAGTACGCCACTTCCGCGCTGACCGTCCAGGTGAATGCCGCGGCAGCGGCGAATATCGCCGCGCAGAGTTCGACCAGCGTCACCGGTTCGGCCGGTGGTGCAGCCTCGCCACTGCCGTCGGTCGTCGTCACGGATCAGTACGCCAACCCGGTGCAGGGTTTCAGTATCAGCTTCGTGACCGGTGCAAACTCCGGCGTGTTGTCGGGCGCAACGCAAGCCACGGATGTCAATGGCATTGCCACCGTCGGCGGCTGGACGCTGGGTACGGCGGCGACGCAAACCGTGACGGTCACCAACGCCTTGGCAGGCAGTCCGGTTTCCTTCTCTGCGACCGTGACGGTGCAGTTCGATCTCGCGGTCAACTTCCCGCCGGTCAATCCCGCCTATGTGCAATACGGCAAGACCTTGAACTACACCATCGTGGTGTCGAACAACGGGCCGTCCACAGCAAGCAGCAATGCGGTCACTGACAACCTGCCGCCGGAGCTGGATTTGGCAAACGCGACCTGGATCTGCTACCCGAACACCGCAGACGCCAGTTGCGGCACAGCCAAAGGCAACGGCGACCTGTCCGACACACCGACGATTCCAGCAGGCGGCAGTGTGACCTACGTGCTGTCTGCGACCGTGCTTGAGACGACGGCCGACGACGTGATCTCGAATCAGGTCAGCGTGGCCACGACCGGTGATGGCAATACGGCGAACAACATGGCGACCTGGACCACGCAAATCGTGATCTTCCGCGACGGTTTTGAGGTCGGCGGCAATGGGGCGCAGGAAACCACCAATGCCTTGCTCCAGACTCAGGCCTCGATCCTGGATGACGCAGTCACGCTTGCGCTGGATCCTGCACAGGCGCCACTGATGGACGTTGCGCCGACGCCATGGATTAGGGCAGTGGACGCGCAGGGCCGCGCGGTATTTCGCGTCGAGGTTCTGCGTGCCGTTAAAAATATACTTGTCCGCATCGTGACCAGCGATGCGAATGGTCTTGAGGCCCGCAGTGCGTGGATGCCGCTCGGAGCAAAGCCGGCGGGATTGGCGCTGGCCGCTGCGTCGGCTACGCGCGCAGTGATTATGGCCGGCGCGGAAGGCAACAGCCTGCAAGCGGCGCTTCCGTCCTGGGCTGCATTGCCGTTGCGGGTTTACGCGACGCAGTAATGCTGCGTCAGCGCGTACCCCGGCCGATTCTCTGCCGGGGTATCCTGTCCGGTCAATTGATTCCGTTCAATCCAGGCGTTTGCGCGTCCGTGCGATGGCAACGCTAAGCATCACGACGATGAAAACGCCGAGGGCGGTCAGTTCCGGCCAGAGGTCGCGAAGGGTCGACGCGCGCAGCATGATGCCGCGAATCAGGCGCACAAAATGCGTCATCGGGAAGATTTCAGCCAGCCACTGTGCGGGCCAGGGCATGCCGGCATAGGGGAACATGAAGCCGGACAGCAGGATCTGCGGCAGGAAGGTGAAGAACGCGAGCTGCATCGACTGGAATTGAGTCTGCGCCAGGGTCGATATGAACACGCCCAGCGACAGCGAGGCGACGATGAAGACCAGCGCGACGGTATAGACGTCCACAAGGCTGCCACGCACCGGCACATGGAAGATCGCGACACCGAGCAATAGCACGACGGTGACCTGGATCAGGCCGATACCGACGAAGGGCAGCACCTTGCCGAGCGTCAATTCTGCTGGCGATACAGGCGTCGCGATCAGGAATTCCAGATTGCCGCGTTCGCGTTCGCGCACGATCGCCATTGCCGTGAACAAGACCATCGTCATGGTCAGGATCACGCCGATCAGTCCCGGTACCGTGTTCATCGGCGCGCTTCGCCCGGGATTGTAGAAATTGACAATTTCCACATTTCCCACCGGCGCAGACTGGCTGGGATCGAGCAAGGATGCCAGCGGCAGTGCAGCGAGCTGGCGGGCCGCCTGCTGCACGATCTGATCGGAACCATCGACGACGATCTGCAGCGGCGGCCGGTCGGTTTCTCCCATGTTTGATTCAATCAGTCGCCGCTCGAAATCCGGCGGAATCACCAGCGCAGCGCTGATCCTGCCCGCGCGCAGCAGGGTGTCGATTTCCTGAGGCGTTCGCAGGCGATACTTGAAGTCCATCACCTCGGTCTGCGTCAACGCCGCCACGACTTCGCGTGAATTTGCAGTCTGCGCCTGATCCAGCACGGCCGCATCCAGATGGCGAATGTCCATGTTGATCGCGTAGCCGAACAGCAGCAATTGCATAGTCGGGATGCCGACGATCATCGCAAAGGTGAGGCGATCGCGGCGCAACTGGCGCAGTTCCTTGATCACGATCGAGAACAACCGGCGCAGGTTCATGCCGTATTCCCGGTCTGGCGTTGCCGCGGCGAACCGGCGCGGGTAACACTCACGAACACATCCTCGAGATTCGGTTCGGTCGGATCCACCTTGGCATCGATTCCGGCGTTCTTCAGCACATTCGCTATCTCAGTCTGCGCGCTGCCGCCATCGCGAGTAAGCACGCGCAGATGCGCGCCGATCTGCGCCATGGCGACGACGAAGTCATTGTCGGAAAGAGCGGCCTGCGCACGGCGCGGAGCATCGCAGGCGACCAGCAGGGTCGCACCAGGCAGCGCAGCCTTGAGTTCCTGCGGGCTGCCGTCAGCGACGAGACGGCCGTGGTCGAGGATCGCCAGCCGGTGACAGCGTTCGGCTTCATCCATGTAATGCGTGGAAACCAGGATCGTCGTGCCGGCATCGACGAGATCGAACAATGAATCCCAGAAGTCGCGGCGCGATTGCGGATCCACGGCACTGGTCGGCTCGTCGAGCAGCAGTAGTTCCGGTTCATGCAAAACCGCGGCGGCCAATGCGAGGCGTTGTTTCTGTCCGCCTGACAGGGTGCCGGCGAGTTGCTTGCGCAGATCGCCGAGCCGGTAACGCGCGCACAGTTCATCAATGCGTTGGCGCGCGCGCGCGCGATGCAGCTCATGCACGGCGGCGACGAAGTCGAGATTCTCGTTAACGGTCAGATCGTCGTAGAGCGAGAATTTCTGCGTCATGTAGCCGATGCGGCGTTTGAGTGCCTCGGCCTGTTGTGGAATTTTATACCCGAGCACTTCGATATTGCCGGCGCTCGGCAGCAGCAGACCGCAGAGCATGCGGATCGTGGTCGATTTGCCGCTGCCGTTCGGACCAAGAAAGCCATAAACCTGTGCACGCGCCACGGTGAGATCCACATGGTCGACAGCAACGACATTACCGAAGCGACGTGTCAATCCGCGCGCGATGATCGCGGCGCTGCCATTGTCTTCAGGCAATTTGCCGTCTGGCATTGGCGGGGCTGAGTCGCGAGTGGCGCTCTGTGCGGGCATCTTATTTGGATGCGAGTACCGTCGCTTGGCAAGGCACGCCAGCGGGCAAACTGCGTGCAGCCTCGCCGTCGAGCACCAGTTCGGCACGATAGGTCAGGCGACTGGCATCGTCGCCGCTAAGCGCGTAGTAGGGCGTGAAACTCGCCTCGCTGCGGATGCGCATCAAGGTTGCTGTAAATGGCTGCGCGGCACCATCCACATGGATACTGAAACGCGAGCCTTGCTGCAGGCCCGGACGCCTCGCCTCGGGTACGTACACTCGCGCGTAGGGCGCATTGCCGACCAGAAAGCTGACCACGCTGGCGCCGGCAGGCGGCTGATCGCCCAGCTTGAACGGCAGTGCGTCAACGCGGCCGGCACGCGGCGCATGCACAGACAGACGCGACAAGGTCACTAGCAGTTGCGCAACGGTTGCACGGGCTTGAGCCAGCGAAGCTTCGCCCTGGGCCAGGTCTTCCGGCCGCGTGCCGTGCAGCAGTTCGGCCAGATTTGCGCGCGCGGCATTCACGTCGGCATCTGCCTGATTCAGCGCCGTGTTGGCGTTGTCCAGATCGGACTGGCTGTTCAGTTCCTGTTTGCGGATTGCTGCCGCGCGATCGCGCGCGATCCTGGCGTTGGCCGCTGTCGTCTGTGCCCGGGCGAGTGCGGCACGCGAGGCGTCGATGGTTTCTATCCGCGCGCCATTTTGCAATTCGTCGAGCGCTGCACTCAAGCGTTGCACATCGGCTTGCGCGGCGTCGAGCTGGGCCTGGGTGCGGCGTGGATCGAGCGTGAGCAACAACTGGCCTGCCTTGACCTGATCTCCCTCGTTGATCAGGATTTGAGTGATCGGTTCGGATACCTCCGCCGGTACAGCAATGCGATCCCATTCCAGCGTGCCGAGCAACGCGGGCGGGCCGCTGTCGCGCGCGCAGCCCGCCAGAGCGACTGTCGCGCAGATGATGACGAGACTAACGTTACTTCTTTTCATGCTGTGGCTCCAGCGCGCTATCGAATAGCGCGAGCGTATGGTTGATCAGCATTTCCGCCCCCGGCAGATGGAGCAGAGGCGGCGAGCCCGCCGACGCGCGCAGGGTCGACGTCGACTCCCCGAGCCGCATGGCCGAGCCGAGCGAAAGTGCAACCGCTTGCCACACCGGCGCGGCGGCGAACGGAAACACGGCGAGACTGATCAGCGAGATGCCGACCAACAAGGGGCTCAGGTCCGGGCGAATCTCGCCTTTTTTCTGTGCCGCGACGATCAGCATCAACGTCTTCGGCGACAGCACGGTGCTGAACTGCGCCTGCATGTGCTCGCGCAGGCTGCCGCCTTCGCTCAGCACCTCGCGCACCATCAAGCGCGGCATCCACGGATTCGCAGCCAGATTGCGCATATGCGTTTCGAGGAATTTTCTCAGGGTCGCGCGCGGGCTTGGCAGCGGTTTCAGCAAAGGCGCTACCGATACAGCGACAAAGGGTGCAACGCGCTCTTCAAGCAATACCTGAACCAGCTTGTCCTTGCTCTGGAAATAATAGTGCAGCAAGGCTGGAGTGACCTCGGCCGCCATGGCGATCGCGCGCAAGGTTGTCGCTGCGATACCGCGCTCGGCGAAACAGGCGACTGCCGCGTCGAGCATACGGGTGCGCAGATCGGCGGCGTCCGTGAGTGGCCGTCCGGGGCGGCGGGGCTTGCGCAGGCGCGGAGCGTTGGCCATGGATCATTTATAATTGAACGGTTAATTAATTACAAGTCGTGCGCTTCGTGCCAGATTTATCAACGGATTCCGGCGTGATCGCCGTCGCAGCAGTTGCTGCGCGCGCTTGCGACGATATGGCGACCGCCGACAGGGTATGCTTGCCCTTCGCCGCGCGGCGATTTTTCCCTGGTTTGAGAGGTAGCGGGTTCGGTGACTGCGACGCAACTCTGGCCGCTGCTGGCGGCGCCGTTGTTCAACAGTATTGCCTTGTTGCTGGCGCTCGGTTTTCGCCGCAACCGCGCGATCATCGTGCTGGCGATCCTGACGCTTGCGTCGCTGGCCCTGGTCGATAGCGTTGCTCCGGGGCAGGATGCACGCGGCACCGACGCCGCGCGCATGTTCGCACCGTGGCTGCTACTGGCCGCTGCCGCGATGCCCGAGCGCCGTCTGCTGGCGCGCCGCAATCTGATCCTGCTGTTACTGCTCGCGATCGCGGTATGGCTGACCTTGGCAGCGCCGGTGCATGTCTGGCCAGGATTGCGCGGCGCGTTGCCATTCGGATTATTGCCGTGGAGTGGCGCCGCAGTCGCGGCGACGCTCACGTTCATCGCGGCTGGACTCTGCCTGCTGCGCTGGGTGCTGCGCGCCGCGCCGCTGGAAGCGGGCCTGAGTGTCGTACTCACCCTGGTCGGATTCGCACTGCTGCCGGTCATGGATCCGGACTCGGTACGTTATGCATTCGCCCTGGCCGGTGCGGGGGCCTTGGCCGCCATCCTCTATGCCTCGTATCGGCTGGCCTTCGTCGATGCGCTGGCGGGTTTGCCGAATCGGCGTGCGCTCGATGAGGCGCTGGCGCGTCAATCCGGCGACTACGCCCTGGCGATGGTCGACGTCGACCACTTCAAGCAGTTCAACGACACCCACGGTCACGATGCGGGCGATCGCGTGCTGCGATCCGTCGCGCAGCAACTGCGCAGTGCCCGCGGCGGCAACGCATTCCGCTACGGCGGCGAGGAATTCTGCCTGTTGTTCACCGGTGCGCGCATGCAGAACGCGAAGCAGTCCTGCGAAGAAGTACGCAAGCGGGTCGAGCAAATGCGCGTGCGCGTGCGTTCGGCGCCGGCGAAACCACGGCGCGGACAGGCAACCAAACGCGTAGATGCCAGCGAGGTGCAAGTCACGGTCAGTATCGGTCTGGCCGAACGCGACGCGCAGACGCGGTTCGCTGAAGACGTGCTCAAGGCCGCCGATCAGGCGTTGTACAAGGCCAAGTCCAAGGGCCGCAACCGCGTCGTCGCGCGGTGAATCCGCAGCACTTGAGACTCGGCTAGAATCGTCACAGAGGCACGCCCATGCCGCAGCCACCGTCCGCCGACACTGAAGTTGCCAGCTCCGATCCGCGGGGAATGGATTCCTTGTTCGAGGACGTCTACGCACGCCTGAAAGCGATGGCCGGCCGTCAGCGTTCGCGCAGCAGTTCGAATGCAACGCTGGAAACCACGGCACTCGTGCACGAGTTGTACCTGCGCATGTCGGCCAACCGCGAACTGGTC
Source organism: uncultured Gammaproteobacteria bacterium (assembly GCA_963804695.1). Lineage (GTDB taxonomy): Bacteria > Pseudomonadota > Gammaproteobacteria > Xanthomonadales > Rhodanobacteraceae > Rudaea. The sequence goes on along the minus strand of CAWDRH010000002.1, from coordinate 54,201 downwards.
TTTGCGCATCAGGCGCAGTTCTTCACTTACGCCGCTCGCGCGATGCGCCATCTGCTCGCCGATCGCGCGCGCGAACGGTTGCGCCAGCGTGCCGGCGGCGAATGGGTGCGCGTCATCCTGACCGGCAGCAACGAACAGATTGCCATCGAAAGCGCCGAGCACGCGATCGCACTCGACGACGCGTTGCATCGCCTCGAACAAACCGACACCCGTGCCGCCCAGGTTCTCGAGATGCGCCACTTCGCTGGGCTGACCGTCAAGCAGATTGCGGCGACGCTCGATCTGGCGCCGAGCACGGTCGATCGCGACTGGCGGTTTGCGCGCGCGTTTCTGCGGCAGGAAATCGGTCGATGACGTAAACCGTCGCACTGCGGCGTTCTACGTCGAGCGGACTTTGTCCGGCCGGGTGTTGTTCGACATCGTGTTGTTTGACATCCACGCGGGGGCAGCCTATGGGCTCGGAATCATCGTCATCATTGCGCGACCTGTTCGAGCAGGCGCTGTCGTTGCCGCCAGACGAACGCGCGGGATTTCTCGCAGCGCACTGCCCGGATACGGAATTGCGTGCGGCGGTCGAGTGCCTGCTTGCCGCCGACGCGGCGGAAGACGATGCGCCGATTCTGCGCAGCGCCGACGTCATTGCGCGCGCGATCGGCGAAACCGATGTCGCACAGGCCTTGCCGCCAGGTAGCCGGATCGGGCCCTTCGAGCTGGTAGAGGTGCTGGGTGAAGGCGGGTCGTCGACCGTGTTTCGCGCGTATCGGGAGATCGAGGGTGTGCGCCAGGAAGTCGCGCTCAAGCTGTTGCGTCGCGGTTTGTATTCCGCGGATGCGCAGCGGCAGTTTCGCCGCGAACGCCAGGCGCTGGCGCAACTCAAGCATCCCGGAATCGCACGTCTGATCGAAGGTGGCGTCACCGAATCGGGACTGGCCTATATCGCGCTCGAACTGGTCGAAGGACAACCACTCACCGACTACTCGCGCGAGCATCGGTTGGGTCTGCGTGCGCGCCTGCTGCTGTTCCAGCAGGTCTGCCGCGCGGTCGAAGCCGCGCACCGTGCCTTGATCGTGCACCGCGACCTGAAACCTTCCAACGTGCTCGTCACCGAAGACGGGCAGGTGAAGCTGCTCGACTTCGGCATCGCCAAGCTGCTCGATACGGACGACGAAACGCAGACCCGTCTGCCGGCCTTCACGCCGGCCTACGCATCGCCGGAGCAACGCAGCGGCGGTCCCATCACCACCGCAACGGATGTCTACGCGCTCGGCGTCCTCTGCGGCGAGCTGATGACCGGCCAGCGCTTGAGTGGCGACACCGTGCGCACGCCATCGTCGCATGTGAAACAGAACACCGAGCCCGGTGTCTTGCCCGCCACGGCGCGAGCGACGCGCCGGCAACTGCGCGGCGATCTCGACAATATCGTGCTGAAAGCCATCGACACCGATCCGGACCGCCGCTACGTTTCGGCCGGGGCGTTGGCCGACGACATCGAGTGTCTGCTCGACGGCCGTCCAATCGCGGCGCATCCGCCTTCACGCAGTTACCGCGCGCGCAAATTCATCAGCCGCCATCGTGGCGGTGTGGCGGCCACGGCGGTCTTCCTGCTGGCGATTCTGGCAGCGCTTGGCATTGCGTTGTGGCAAGCTCGTGAGGCTCGTCGCGAGGCGGCGCGAGCAAATGCAGTGCGCGATTTCGTCGAAGGCATGTTCGAGCCGATCCGCGAAGGTGTCGCCAACGGCAAGCAGCCGAGTCTGACCGAACTGGTCGACCAGGGTGCCGCGCGTGTCGAGCAAACCACGACACTCGGCGCGGCCGAGCGCGTGGATTTGCTGATCATGTTCTCGCGTCTTTACGATTTCCTGAACGACGGCGATCGCATGCAGGTGCTTGCCGATCAGGCCGGCGCAATTGCCGATGCCGATCTCGGCGCGGACGATCCACGCGCAGTGGACGCGGCGGTCGCGCGTGGAATCGCGGCCTTGCGTCGCAACGATGTCACGCATGCCGGGCAACTGCTTGAGGAAGCCGAACGTCGTCTGATCGCGGCGCACAGGCAGGATGATTCCTGGATCCTTGTCGAGGATGCCCTTGCCCAGACCAGCAACGATCGCGGTGATCGAGCGGCGACCCTGGCGCACGAACGCGCCGGGTTGGCTGCCCGCATCAAAGCCTACGGGCCCGCCAGCCCCAAGACGATCGGCGGCTACGCCAATCTCGGTTATGCGCTGGAAGGCGCCGGTCAGTTCGCCGAAGCCGCGCAAATGTACCGCCACGTATATGCCGAGTATGTCCGAAACGGTGGCGCGCAGACCGCGCTGAGCGCGGTCACCCTCGGTACGCAGGGCGCTGCCGAAATGATGGCTGGGGATCTGGTCGAAGCGCGCAGGCATTTGCGCGCCGCGATGGCGGTGTTCGAGCAACTCGGTGGCAAGCCGCCCTCGGCATATGTAGACCTCGCACAGCAGCATTGTCTGGTGGAGCTGGTCACGGGATCGGCGTCAGCGCAGGCGGCCTGCGCCCGCGCAGTCGACCTCGCGCGGCAGACCGACGGAACACCAGCCGCCGACACGGGACGCGCCTTGCGTTTGCTCGGCATATCGTCGCTGCAGAGTGGGGATATCGCTGCTGCCCGCAAGGCGCTGGAATCCTCGCTCACGCTGCTCGGGAAAGACACTCCACCTGCCTGGCGGGGCCGCAGCAATATCGCGCTCGGGGAAGTCGCCTTGGTCGGAGGCGACGCCGCACAGGCTGCACACGAACTTGCGACCGGTGTGCAGCAGTTGGGTTCCGGCTATCCCGCCTATCTGCATGGTTACGGTCTGGCGTTGCTCGCTTTGGCCTGTCACGAAGCGCATGCAGCGCTGGATTGTCATGCGGATTCGTTCGAGCAGGCCCGACAGCAACTCGAACACGACACCTACGGTTGGAATCCGCTGCTGCTTGGGGCACACATTGCGCTGGCGCGCATCGAAATTGCCGATTCGCATGCCGATCGGGCGGCTTCGCGATTGCAAAGTGCGATCGACCGCGCCAGCAACAGCGTCGACCCGGCGCAATCGTACCTGCTCGACGCGCGCCTGTGGCTTGCCGTTGCCGATGCGCAACTTGGACGATGCGATCGAGCGCGCGAAGGCGCTCGCACGGCGGCGGCCTTGGCCCGGAACCTCGCCGCCAATCCGCATCCACTCTTGATCGATGCAGACAAGGCATTGAGCGCTTCGACCCAGTGCGTTCCGCTCGCCAGCGTTTATCCGGCATCGCTCCGCTGAGCCGCGAATGATGTGATCCGTTCCAAAACGGCGTTACTCGAATTGCCCGGGTCAACGGGCATTCGAGGAGTACGTCATGTCATTCTCGCGCCTGTGCGTTCTTTTGGTTTTCATTGCCGCCGCGTTCGAAAGCAGCCCCACCTGCGCACTCACTTGCCTTGGACAGCCCAGACAGGTCTACGTGGGAGATACGGGCAGCGATGCCGCCTGCACGTACAACGACATCCAGACTGCGCTCAACGACGAGGGTGCCGGCTGTCCGGTGATTGTCAATATCACACCAGAGCACACCTACACGTCGCAGGCACTCACGATCAGTGGCAAGAAATTGACCCTGCGCGGCTGGCCCAGCGGTGTAACCTGCAACCTTCTCGCCTACTGCAAGACTGTTGGCTGCCTGCCCGGGGAAACCGGCGCGCCGTTCATCACCATCAGCGGTGGCAGCGGCAACAGCGTTGTGCACATCGACGGCACCAGCAACGTGGTGATCGACGACATTGAAATCACTGGCGGGATTCTCAATCCGCAGCAGGGCGGCGGCGGCATTTATTTCGGCGGCTCCGGGTCGCTGACCATCCAGAACAGCATCGTCGAGTACAACCAGGCCGGCTACGGCGCGGGCATCGCCATGAGTCCATCGGGACCGGCGACGCTGACGCTCGACCCGTATTCGGTGATCCAGTACAACGACGCGACCGTCAACGGAGGCGGCATCCTCGTCGAGGGTCAGACTTACATGCAGGCCACGTCGCCCTACACGTGGATCCAGGGCAACACGGCGCTCAGCGGCGATGGCGGCGGCATTATCGTCAACGCGCCAGCAACGGCCGACATCGGTTCGTCAGGATATTTTGGTCTGCCGGTGGTCTACGGTAATGCGGCGGCATACGGCGGCGGCATCGCGGCGGAGGGGGCTGACAATCCCCCTGCTGACGGTCTCGTCCGTATGTTCAGCACGGATCCGAACCATCCGGTTTCAGTGTCGTACAACTCTGCCTCAAGCACCGGCGGCGGCATATATATCAAGCCCGTTCTGGGTTCGACCCGCAACAGCACGTTGTTTTGTGCTTATGATTTCCAGATCGACGGCAACACCGCGCAGGAAGGCGCGGCCATCTATGCCGATGTGGACGGCGGCGGAGACGGCGGCAATGTCTATCTGAATCTCGACCCTGTCAGCGACACCGACGCCGTATGCAACAAAGCGTCGGCACCCGGCATCGTCGGATGCGCGGCCGGTGTGGCATGCAACGAGCTCAACGCCAATATCGCCCAGACCACCGATGGCACTGCCACGGAGGGCGCTGCGATTCTCATGCAATCCGACGGCACGTTTTACGGCTACCGATTCCGCATGCGCGAAAATGAGGGCGGCGAACTGATCCGCTTTCTCACCGACCAGGAAGGCGGCAGCGTGTTCCCGCCGATGGGTGAGCAGGTTCAGGATTGCCTGCTGGCCGACAATACGGCTACTGGCAACCTCATTGAAGCGACGCCGGGCGGTGGCAGCGACAATGTCATCTCGATGGATAGCTGCACCATCGCCAACAATACTATTGGTTCGGATTACGTCATCGAAGCTCAGCTTGGAGATAGTTCATCGTTCACGTTGACGAACAGCATCATCGACCAGGGCGGCCATCCGACAATCGACTATCAGGGACCGTCCGGCGGGCTGGCAACCCACTACCTGCTGAGCAACGATACCAGCACGCTGATTCAGGACGGCACGATAGCCGGCGGTACGCCGACGTTCGTCGACGCTGCGAACGGCGACTACCATTTGCAGCCCACGTCGCTGGGCGTCGACTTCGCGCCGGGCGAGACCGACGGTTTTGATCTGGATGGCAACCCGCGCGTGGTGGATCTCAGCGTCATCCCGAACCGCTTCGGCCCGATGGACCTGGGCGCCTACGAAGTGCAGACGGCCTCTGCCTGTCTGGCGAGTGACACGATCTTCTGCGACGGATTCGACGGCCAGTAGTCGTGCACATTGCCTAGCGTTGCGCGCCATGATCGCAAATGATGTGATTCGTTCCAAAACGGCGTTCCTCGAAATGCCCGGTTTACGGCCATATGAGGAATCCGTCATGTCATCGACTCTACGCCTATCCATTTTCATTCTCTATGCGGTACTCCTGTTCGGTACGCCGAATGCCTTCGCGTTCAATGTCTACACTGTGGGAATCGACAGCGATTGTCAGTTCTCGGATATCCAGGATGCCGTCAACGCGGCGGCCGCGAATCCCGGCGAGGATTACATATTCATCCAGGGCACGCCGTCGATGCGATACGGCCAGCAACATGTCGTGATTACCGGCCAGGACGTGGACATCGTCGGCGGTTTCGCCGCGTGCTCGGACGACGAGCCGACCGCGGGTTACCAATCCACACTGCAGGGCGAGTCGGGCCACAGCGTGATCGAGATCGAAGGCACAGGCAACGTGTTCATGGAGAATCTCGAGCTGTTCGGCGCAAGCATGGATTCGAGTCATCAGGGCGGCGGCATCTACGACGGCGGCGATGGCACGTTGATGCTCGTCGGGACCTGGGTACACAACAATCAGACTGGATACGGCGGCGGCATCGCGATGAATCCGACGAGCGGCAGCACGCTGATCCTGCAAGGCTCGACCGTGTCGGCCAATACAGCCCTGGTCGAGGGCGGTGGCATCCGCCTCAACGGCCCTTCGGTGCTGTACTCGGACAGCGGCACCTACATCGCGGAAAACACGTCCGACGGGCCAGGCGGCGGTATCAAGCTGGCAGCGCCCGCGCAGGCCTATATCAGTTCAACGATTGACCTCAACGGCGCAGAATACGGCGGCGGCATCGCCGCCTATGCGGTCGACGATAATTCAGTCAACGTCACCCTGTATTCGTCGAACGCTGCGCAGCCGGTTTCCATCTACGGCAACACAGCGAGTCAAAACGGCGGCGGCGTCTACATCAAGTCGTCGGCAACTGCGTATGCGAGCCTTTGCACACAGGACTTCTCGATCGACGCGAATAGCGTGGAAAATGGCAACGGCTCGGCGGTTTATGCCGATACGAACAACGGGTTCGGTTCACAGGTCTACATCAACTCCTTCGCCTGCCCGACCGGTTCGTCACCCTTCGCTTCTGTCGCGTGCGTCACCGGCCCTTCGTGCAACGAGATCGCCGACAACAGCGGTGGAGAAACCGTGGATGTCGAAGAAGGTGGTCGGCTGCAAGCGTCCCGGTTTGCCGCACGTCGCAACCAGGGCGTGGACACTTTCTTTTTCGATACCCTGCAAGGTACCTCCACCGGGCTAATCGTCACGGAGCTTGACAATTGTCTGATGGTCGACAATGTCGAGGGCGGCAGTGTCATCGACGTGTCCCCCAACGGCGAACCTGGACAAAACACGCAACTCGTCGTCAACAACTGCACAATCGCCCACAATACAGTCGGCTATCCCTCGATTTTCGCTGACATCAACTTCGTTCAAATCACGAATTCGATCATCTATGACCCCGGTGCGGAAGTGCTCTTCTTCAATGGCCAGCCGGGCGACGTGACCGCGCAATACGACCTTGTCAACAATTCAAGCACGCTGACGACAGGCGGAATTGTCACTGGTGTCCTCCAGGGAGCACCAAGCTTCGCCGACGAGACCAGCCAGGACTACCACCTCGTACGCAGCTCGCTCGGCGTCAACTATGCGCCGGCCGGTTCCACGGCACAGGATCTGGACGGCAACGCGCGCGTCGTGAATCTACCGGGCGTGCCCGATGTATACGGACCGATGGATCTCGGTGCCTATGAGATTCAGTCCGCCTGCGCTGTCAGCGATACGATTTTTTGCGATGGCTTCGACGGAAATTGATAGGTGCCGATGATCATTCCCACGTCTTGTGGCAAGTCCAAGTGAAGATCGGGCCAAGGGCAAAGTGCAGGCTGAGCGAGTATCGTACCCATCCCGAAATCAAGGGATGGGAGAACGTCATGCCGAAATATGTGATCGAACGCGATATTCCCGGTGCCGGAAAATTGTCAGCGCAGGAACTTCAGGGCATTTCGCAGAAATCCTGCGGCGTGCTGAGCAAGATGGGTCCGCAGATCCAATAGCTGCAGAGTTATGTGGCCGGCGACAAGGTCTATTGTGTATACATTGCGCCAAACGAAAAAATGATTCGCGAACATGCCAAGCAAGGCGGCTTTCCGGCCAATCGAGTCTCGGAATTCATCACGGGCATCGATCCGACGACGGCGGAGTAGCACGGCCGACAAGACAATTCATGTGATATTCCCGCTCCTGCGCGGAGGCGTTACGGCGCATGCGCCGCCTGGATGGGGCGCGCGATAGCAAGGCGCACCCGACCTCAGGCTTCGCTACACTAGGCTGACCAGTTGTAGACTGGCGCACCGCGATGTTTCCTGAGCAGGGAAAAATATGACGACCCTTCCGGCTGCAACCGCTTCGCTGCAGGCCTTCGACGAAGATGCCTGGGACGATCTGCTCAATTACATCGAGGAGCGCCGGGTCATTCCGATCATCGGACCCGACCTGCTGCGCGTGCAGACCGATCGAGGCCTGCGTCCGCTGTACGAATGGCTGGCCGAGAAACTCGCCACACGCCTGTCGGTAGATGTCGTCGGGCTGCCGCAACCGCTCACGCTCAACGACGTGATGTGCTGCTTCCTCGGCCAACACGGCCGCCGGGAAGAAGCCTACACGCGCCTGCGCTCGATCCTGCGCGAAGTGCAGTTCGAACCACCGCTTGCGCTGCGGCAACTTGCGCAGATCACCGATTTCGATCTGTTCGTGACCACCACGTTCGATCCGCTGCTCGAAAACGCAATCAACCAGGAACGCTACGGCGGCCAGCCGTCAGCCGAGGTTATCGCCTACGCTCCGAACCGCGTCGCCGATCTGCCAGTCGAGCGCAGCCAGTTGCAGCGTACGGTGGTGTACCACTTGCTCGGTCGGCTCTCCGCCTCGCCAACGTATGTGGTCTCCGACGAGGACATGCTGGAGTTCATCTGCGCCTTGCAGTCCGAACATCTCACGCCGGAAAAACTCTTTCACGAACTCGAGCACAACCATCTGCTGCTGATCGGCAGCGATTTCTCCAACTGGCTGGCGCGGCTTTTTCTGCGTATGGCCAAGCGCAAGCGACTTTCCGATCCGCGCGATGTCAGTGAAGTATTTGCCGACGACCACACCATGCAGGACGGGCGACTGGTGGCATTCCTGCAGCAAGTCAGCGTACGCACCCGGGTGTACGGCGGCGCCGAAGCGTTCGTCGCCGAACTGCATGCGCGGTGGTCTGCGCGCCAGCGACCGGCATCGCCATCGAATGGCGCCAGCGCGCCGCAGCGTTTCATGCCGCCTTCGCGCGAGATGCCGGAGAACGCGATCTTCATCAGCTACGCGCGCGAGGACTTGCCCGCCGTGCAGCACCTGAAGGCCGCGCTGGACGCCGCCGGATTCACCACCTGGTTTGACCTCGACCGGCTCGATGGCGGTGACGATTACGACCGGAAAATCCGCGCCAATATCGGGCGTTGCAGTTTCTTCCTGCCGATCATCTCGGCGACCACCCAGCGCCGGCACGAGGCGTATTTCCGCCGCGAATGGAGTTACGCGGTCGATCGCTCGCGCAATATCGCTGAAGGCGCCGTGTTCATCCTGCCGGCGTGCATCGATGACACGGCGGAATCCGTGGCACTCGTTCCGGAACAATTCAAGGCGCTGCACATCCTGCGCATGCCTGGCGGCGAACCGCCGCCGGAATTCCTGCGCCACCTGCAGGATTTGTTCAGCGGGAGACAGGCATGAGCACTACAAACGCTGGCGCCAACGACGCGGTCACGATCGATCCGGAAAATCCGTGGCTCGGCCTGTTTTCGTATTCCGAGGAAACCCGCGCCTATTTTCATGGCCGCGACGAGGAAACCGCCGAACTCGCACGCCGCGTCCAGCGAAAACTGTTGTCGGTATTGTTTGGCCAATCCGGCCTGGGCAAGACCTCGCTGCTGCGTGCTGGTCTGGTGCCGCGGCTGCGCGCGGAAAGTTATTGCCCGGTCTATGTGCGTATCGATTACGCACCCGAATCCCCGGTGCCCTCGGAACAGATCAAGCAGGCCATTCTCCGCGCCACCTCGGAAGCAGGTTACTGGACACGGCCCGGCAGCGCGATCGAGGGCGAATCGCTGTGGGAGTTCCTGCACCATCGCGGCGACCTGTTACGCGATGGCGCGGGAAACGTGCTGATGCCGCTGCTGATCTTCGACCAGTTTGAGGAGATTTTTACTTTGGGTCAGGCCGACGACACGGGACGCCTGCGCGCAAAGCAGTTCCTCGAAGATCTTGCCGACCTTGTTGAAAACCGTCCTCCGGCGGCGCTTGAGGCGCGAATCGAAAGTGATGACAACGCGGCGGAAGATTTCGATTTCGCACGTGCCGACTATCGCATCCTGATCGCGTTGCGCGAGGACTACCTGGCGCATCTGGAAGGCGTCAAGACGAGCATGCCTTCGATCACCCAGAACCGGATGCGGCTGGCGCGCATGAACGGCGCGCAAGCCTTGAGCGCCGTGGTCAAGCCCGGTGGAAAGCTGGTGTCGCAGGAAGTGGCCGAGTCGATCGTGCGCTTCGTCGCCGGCGGTTCGGAACTGGCCAATGCCGAGATCGAGCCGTCGCTGCTCAGCCTGGTCTGCCGCGAACTCAACACGGTGCGTCAGACCCAAGGCCGCAGCGAGATTTCTGCCGACCTGCTGGCGGGTTCGCGCGACACTATCCTGAGCGAATTCTACGAACGCGCGCTGGCCGACCAGCCAGCAGGCGTGCGGCGCGTGATCGAGGACGAATTGCTGACCGAGTCCGGTTATCGCGAAAGCCTCGCCGAAGAACGCGTGATCAAGGATCTGGCCGCCACAGGCGCTACGCCCGATACACTGGCAACCTTGGTCAATCGGCGTTTGTTGCGCATCGAGGAACGCCTCGACATGCGCCGCGTCGAACTCACTCACGACGTGCTGTGCAGCGTGGTGCTGGCCAGCCGCAACCTGCGCCACGAGCGCGAAGCGCGCGACGAAGCACAACGCGAGCTTGCCGAACAACAGCAGCGCGAAGCTACCACGCACCGCGCGCTGTTGCGTGCGCGCATGATCGCGGGCGTCTGCGCGGTGCTGATGATCCTTGCCGTTGCCAGCGCCGTGTTCGGCTGGGCCGCGATGCACCGCGCACGCGCGGCCGAAGCCGAAGCGCAGAATTCGCGCAGCGACGCCGAGAAGCTGGTCAGCTTCCTGATCGAGGATTTCTACGACGAACTGGCGCCGACCGGTCGGCTGGAAACCCTCGGCAAGCTCGCGCACATGACGGTGGGCTACTACGACAGCCTGCCGCCGGAACTGGTCACGCCGCAAACGCAGATCAACCGGGCGATGGCGCTGGTGCGCGAAGGCGCTGCGCTGGACAGCAGCGGCCACATCGAAGACGGCGTCAAGCGCCTCGAAGCGGCGCGCGCGGTCTTCGAAAAACTGTACGCCGCTGGCGACCACAGCGAGCCGGTGGTGTTCGGCCTAGCCCTCGTGCTGCAGACCGAGGGCAACGGCATCGCCGGCACTATCGGCGGGCGCTACGACTCGCGCAAGCTCAAGCGCGTGGCCGATCTCCTCAAGCCCTACGTGCATGAACCGGACGCATCGCGGCGCATCCGGCAGTTGTACGGCGACGACCTCAACTACCTCAGCCACGCCCAGCCGCTGGAACAGGGCGTGGCGACCTGCGACGAGGCGCGCAAGGTCCTCGAGACCTTGGGCGCCACCCGGCTGGCAGACCTGGACGCCGCTGCGTCCTACGCCGACACCGCCGATTCAGAGGCGCGCTTCCTGCTCACCCTCGGCCGCGTCGACGAGGCGCGCCGGCTCGAGCAGCAGGTCTACGACCTGGCCGACAAGCTGCTGACCCAGCGTGCCGGCGATCTGCACTCGATGGCCGACCGCGGCTACGCCTCGGAATTGCTCAGCGCGATCGCGCTGCGCCAGCACGATGATGCCGCCGCCGCCGACTATGCCGAGCGCACGGTGCGTTCCGGCGAGGACGAGATCCGCTTCAATCCTTCCGACCTCGGCGCTTGGGCGCGCTGGGGGATCGGCTACCAGGCGCTGGGCATCGCGCAGTTCGAGCACGGCGATGTGACGAAGTCGATCGCGACGCTGCGCGCGATGGTGGCGCTGGAGCAGGATCCGCGCCGGCCTTCGAGCATCGCACCGGTCATGTGGTTCCTCTGGTTTCCCCTGATCATCGAGCAGGCCCAATACGGCGACGCGGGGGGAGCCGGGCAGTCCTCGAGTGGCTTCCTGCGCGACAGCACGGAGTACATGGCCCAGCTCGCCCCGGACGATCTTAAGCGCACGCTGTTCTCCTCCCGCGAGCAGGCGCAGGCGAGCCTGCTGCAACTGGCTGCGGGCGACGCGCAGGGTGCGCTCGCCAACGCCAGCACGGTCCTTTCCCGGATCGAAGCGATCAAGGTGCCGGACGACCAGGCTGACGCCGTGCTGATGAAGCGGAACATCACGGACGGCAGCCTGGGCATCGCCACGCCGGCAGCGATCCGTCTCGGACGTTACGCGCAAGCCGAAACCCTCGCGCGCCAGTGGCTGGCGCTGCCGCCGGACCGGAACTCCTACGACGACCTGCGTTCGCATTCCTCGCTGATCCGCGCCGCACTGGCCCACGCTATCGCCGCGCAGGGACGACTCGACGAAGCGCGCTCGACCCTGCAGCCCGCGCTCGACTGGTACCGCCTGGACCTGAATGCCGGCGCGAAGGGCACCACGTTCCGCCACGACTTTGCCTATGCGCTGTACGTCGATGCCATCTCGCAGTCGGCGAACCCAGCGGGCGCGAGCCAGCGCAGCACGGACCTGGCGGACGCGCAGGCGCAGATCGACGGCGCCTCGGACGAGGCGAAGCGGCTTGCCGACATACGCTACGTGACCGACCTGATCGCCGCCGCACGCGCGGCGAAGCACGGCTGAAGCACTGGCGTCCGCCACGACCGCGCGAAAGGAAGCCTTCCATTGAACGCGCCGACCGGCCTTGCGGATATCCCCCTCGTGGTGGGCGTTACCAGTCATCGCAATCTCGCCGCGAGCGAGATCGAACCGATCCGGCAATTGGTTCGCGATTTCTTCGCACAGATCCAGCGCGATTTCCCGGAGCTGCCGCTGGTTGTGCTTTCCGCGCTGGCCGAAGGCGGTGATCAACTGGTCGCACGCGAAGCGCTGGCCGCCGGCGCACGCTTGATCGCGCCATTGCCGTTGGCGCAGGACGCGTACGCCGAGGATTTCATCGACGTACCAAGTCGTGCCGCGTTCGTCGAACTGTGCCAGCGCGCCGAAGTCGTGCAATTGCCCTTGGTGCGCGGCAATACGCTCGCCTCCGTTGCCGTCCACGGTGAAGCGCGTGATCGCCAATATGCACAGGCCGGCGTCTTCGTCGCCAGTCACAGCCACATCCTGCTGACCTTGTGGGACGGCCGTGAATCGGACCTGCTCGGCGGCACCGCGCAAGTCGTCCGCTACGCGCTGCATGGCGTCATGCCGGGCCTGATCGAACGCCGCCGTGGTGCGCGCGCATCGCTCGACAGCATCGACGAAAGCATCGCTTATCACATTGTGTGTTCGCGTACGGATGCGAATGGCACGTTGCAACCGCCGCTGGAATCGCTGGCGCCCTTGCAGACACGCTGGATCAGCCAGACACAGACGTGTCCAACCGCTGTGGGCATGCCGGGTGAATTCCATCGCATGTTCGTGCGCATGCAGGAATTCAACCTCGATCAACACAACTTCGCAGATGAAATCCGGTCCGGTGCGACAACTTCCGCAAGCGACACCGATGCCACCGCTGGCGATATCCTGGACAAATTATTTTCAGCCGCAGATGGTCTGGCCATCCATTTCCAGCGACGCGTGCTGTGGGCGATGCGCGGCACGCATATTCTCGCGGCGCTGACCGGCATTGCCTTCGTCTGCTATTCCGATCTGCCGACCGATCTACCGTTCCAGTTCTACGGAATCTATGTGTTCATCACCTTGTTCGGAGCGGGCGTGCTGCTGGCGTGGCTGGCGCGTCGACGCGACTGGCATCGCAAATACGTCGATTACCGCGCGCTTGCCGAAGGGCTGCGCGTGCAGCGCTGGTGGCGCCGCGCCGGGATTGTCGAAGCCGGTTCCAGCGCATTCGCGTACGACAACTTCCTGCGCAAACAGGACATCGAACTGGGCTGGATCCGCAACGTGATGCGTGCAGCCAGCCTGGACGGCGACGACGGCGCGCCGTCATCGGATGCCGCACTGGCGATGGTCATCGGCGATTGGGTCGGCGCGCCGGGATGCGGCGGCCAGCTCGACTACTACGCGCGCAAGACCGAGTACCGCAGTCGGATGCATCGTCTGACGCGACGCCTGGGGCTCGCCTGTTTGTGGACAGGTCTTTCCATCGGCGTGTTTCTTGCGCTGTTTCAGAGCCGGCTCGGTCCCGACAACACCACGTTGCTGGTGGCGGCGATGGGCGTGTTGGCGATCATCGCCGCAGCGCGCGAGTCCTATGCCTATCGCAAGGGCGACAAGGAACTGAGCAAGCAGTATCGCTACATGTTCGACATCTTCGCCAACGCACGCGCGAAACTTGATGTAGCACATGCTGCCGCAGACAAGCGGGAAATCCTGCGCGAACTTGGCGAAGCCGCGCTCGCCGAGCATTCGGAATGGGCGCTGATGCATCGTGAGCGGCCGCTGGAGAGTGCGCGTTTTTGAAACGTCATAGTCGGCATATCAAATCCGGGCGACTGGATTCGTAGCGTTCTCCGAAATGTCAGCCTTTTGCGCGACAGCCGTATATCAGCTACATAATGGCGTTATCGAACCTGACACCCGGGTGCCCATTCGATGGAACTGCTCGAGCGTGAACGATATCTCGCGGACTTGGCAGCATGGCTGCATGCTGCGGCGGAGGACTGCGGCTGTATCGCACTTGTCGGCGGCGAAGCAGGCATTGGCAAGACGGCTCTGCTACAGGAGCTTTCCAGGCGGCACCCCGGGGTGCGGGTTCTATGGGGAGCATGCGATGCGTTGTTCACGCCCCGGCCACTGGCGCCGTTGCACGATATCGCGCGGCAGACGCAAGGTGCGCTGTTGGCGGCGGTGGAATCCGGCGCGAACCGCGACGCGATATTTACCGCGGCGCTCGACGTGCTGGAACGTGAGCAACAAGTACTGGTCGTATTCGAAGACATGCATTGGGCGGATGAAGCCACGCTCGATCTGCTCAAGTTTTTGGGACGTCGTATTCATCGCACTCACGCCATGCTCGCCGTTACCTATCGCGATGACGAAGTTGGTTCGCGTCATCCGCTGCGCTTCGTCATCGGTGATGTACCGCGCGCGAGCACACACAGAATGTCGCTATCGCCGCTTTCGGAATCGGCCGTCGCGCAACTTGCTTCTCGAGCCGGCCGGTCCTCGAAGGGCTTGCATGACGCGACGGGTGGTAACCCGCTGTTTGTAACGGAAGTACTCGCTACCGATGGCGATGCCGTGCCGGTTACCGTTCGCGATGCCGTGCTGGCGCGTGCGGTCCGGCTTTCTCCTGCAGCACGCGAAATCGCCGAACTCGTCTGTGTTGTCCCCGGGAAAACGGAGTCGTGGCTGCTGGAACAAGCGGCCCGACCGGATGAAGCAGGAATCGAGGGTTGCCTCAGCATCGGCATGCTACGTGACAAGGACGGTGCTCTAGCTTTCCGACACGAGCTTGTTCGGCGCGCGCTTCTGGACTCATTGGCTCAACCGCGGCTACGGAGTCTGCACGCGAGAGTGCTTTCCATTCTTGCATCCCGATCCAGCGTCCCTGCGGCGCGTCTGGTACACCACGCCAGCGGTGCGCGGGATGCGGAGCAGGTACAGCGTTTTGCACCTGATGCTGCCGCTCAGGCCGCCTCGGTGGGTGCACATCGTGAAGCGGCATCGCACTATCAGGCAGCACTCGAATATGCGGAACGTCTCCCGCCTGAGGAGCGTGCAAACCTGCAGGAACGACTATCGTATGAATGTTATCTGACGAGCCAGCATGAGCGTGCCATCGATGCGCGACGCTCTGCGCTGGAGATCTGGTGCACATCGGGACAACGCTTGAAGGAAGGCGACACGCTGCGGTGGCTGTCTCGTTTGAGCTGGTATGCAGGCAGGTCCGCAGAGGCAAGCCAGTACGCGATCGATGCCGTGACCATTCTTGAATCGCTGCCGCCGGGTCCAGAGTTGGCCATGGCGTATTGCAGTCGAGCGGATCTCGACATGGAGGAGCATGAAGCGGCGGATTCGGCGGTCGAATGGGCGCAGCGGGCCATTGCACTTGCTGAGCCGTGGGCAAATCATGAGATTTTGAGTCATGCATTACCTACTCTGGGCACGGTGCGGCTTATCGGTGGAGACTCTGCGGGTTGGGCTGACTTGGAGCGGGGTCTCAAACTGGCGCTGGCCGGAGGCTTCCAGGACGAAATCGCTCGCTCCTTTACGCACCTGTCGGCGATGGCTGTATCTCGCCGTGAATACCACCAGGCGTCCCGCTACTTGAGTCAAGGTTTGGCCTACTGTGAAGATCACGACCTGGATTCCTCGCGGCTCTACCTGCTCGCGTACAGCGCACGATCGCGGTTCGAACAGGGCGACTGGAATGGAGCCGGCGACGATGCAGAAGCCGTGCTGCGGCATCCACGCACCACGTCGGTCAGCCGCATTCCGGCATTGAGGATCCTCGGGCATGTGCGCATCCGGCGCGGCGACCCGGATGCGAGTTCGCCGCTCGAAGAAGCGCGAACTCTCGGCGGCCCGACACCGGAACTGCAGCGCATCGGTACGCTTGCCGCGATTCACGCGGAAGCGGCATGGCTTGCGGGCGATCGTGACGGTGTTCTTAGCGAAGTGCAACCGGCATACACGTTGGTGTGCCAACAACGCGACCCACGCATGCAAGGCGAGCTTGCAGCATGGCTGTGGCGAGCGGGCGCCCTCGAACAGCATCCAACCGACATCCCGGAAGCCTATGCGCTGGAAATCTCAGGCGATTGGCGCGGGGCAGCGTGTGCATGGCAAGCGCTGGGTTGTCCGTATGAGCACGCGTGCATGCTCGCGTGGTACGGAACAGAAATCGAGCAACGCGAGGCCCTCACAATCTTCGAACAGCTCGGTGCCGCGCCAGCGGCGTTGGCTCTGCGCAAGCAAATGCACGCAAGCGGTGTCCGTGGCGTTCCGCGTGGCTCGCGGACATCGACTCAGAGCAATCCACTCGGCCTCACGCAGCGCGAAGCCGAGGTGCTTGCGCTGCTGGCAGAAGGTCTGCGCAATTCGGTGATCGCCAAGCAATTGTTCGTGTCGACGAAAACGGTGGATCACCACGTCTCGGCGATCCTGACCAAGCTCGGCGTGCCATCGCGCGCTGAAGCGGTCGCGATGGCACGGAAGCAGGCCGACAAAAGAGCGTGATCGGACGCCTGAGACGCTGCCCCGAACGACGCATCTAGTGCGATGTCAGGTCGACCGGCACTTCAGTGACGCTGTCTATTGGCAGCTTGTTGAGCACCGCAGCCTTGCGCACCGCCGCCTCACTCGGCCCTTCGTAGATGCAGAACGTCTTCGTCTCGTCAGCGTTGGCATAAGACTGCACCCAGCGCACGCCGACCGACGCGTTGTTCGCGTTCACTTTTGCCTTGGTGGCGGCGTCCAGACCTTTCAGCGCGCCGGGTGGAAAGGTCCGCTCGATCAGGTAACGGTGAGTGGCAGCGTTCGATTGAGACGCCGCAGTGGATTGCGTGGGAGCATCTGCAGCGAACGCACCGGAAAGAAGAAAGATTGAGAATAGTGCAACGAGCGATTTCATTTTCGTCTCCAAAGTGGGTTGCAAAAAGTTTCGAGATTACGGCTTGCGTTCAATAGAGCAGCGACGTCGCGTCGCCAAAACCATCGGCGAAAATGCGGTCGGGGATTGGCTGCATCTCGTACGCACCGACGTCGCTTGTTCCGAACCGGTTGGGTACGAGCGGGACATCCTGGCCGCGTGGATTGTCGTCCAGGTCATTGCCATCGCCGACGGGGCTAACGAACGTGACGGGGCTGACGAACGTGGTTGCGAAGTCGATTGCGGGCGACGCTGTTACAAGACCATCTTGCACGAAAGCCGTTAAATGATAATTTCGCTGTGAGATGTTGCTGTTGACATCATCCACAAACTGCGGGGTGGTGCTTGGTATCGTGAAATTAGCATCAGGCCCAAGTGAATGGATTTCTTCGGAAATGACGTAATTCACGGCAAGACAACTAGTTCCTGGGCAATCCTCATGCTGACTGGTGTCACCCTGCTGATAGTCGAGCGTAACGAAATCTTCAAAAAACAGATCGTTGCTCAAGCTCAATCCAGACGTGGCGGATATCACAGGAAACCCATTGTCGATCGTGTTATTTGCAATGGTGCAGTTGTCCAGTTCGAGCAAGTCAAATCTTTGCTGGCTGAGTATCACTTCGCTCGACGCTTGGTTGTCTGCGATCAAGCAATTTTGCAGGTAATTCGCCAATCCGGTATTGAGACTGATAATTTGCGCGCCGGCGTTTTGCCGCAGGCTCACTCGGTTGGCGACCAGGAACTGATAGCCGCTCATGTTGACGGTGGCGCCGATTGGATTTTCGTTGGAATCAAAACCGGAATTGCCGGATATCTCGTTGCATTGCATGTTCGCCGCGCACGGAACTGCTCCCAAGCTTGCTGGCTGCGTCGGGAGATAAAAAGCCACGATGGCGTCTGAGCTGTTGAACACGACGCCCGTGTCTGTTACGGAGTCGGCATCACTTGAATCATCGCCGACAGCATCACCGGTGGCGAATATCGCAGAGCCATCCGGCGCTACATTGTCGTCGATGCGAAAGTCCTGGGCCTGTAAGTAGGCGTACCCTTGTTCGTAGCCGTGTCCTTGCATATAGATGCCACCTCCCTGGCTCGACGCAGTGTTATGGCTTATGTTCACGGGCGCCGTGGAATTAGTTGAGAACAGTGCGAGAATCGGGATCGAAACATTTCCGTTTGGCACGATGCCGTTTGCCACGAGCGCAATTCCAGCGCCGAATTTTGCCGTGTTGTAGGAGACGGCGTCGGCAAACACGGCTCCGGCCGCGCCGATATATGCGGTCGCATCACCCAAGATTTCGATACCACCGCCGTAGCCGAGTGGCGCATGGTTGAAGCTGACGGTACTGGCGCTGTTCGCAGCGAGCATGAACATTTGCGTCTGGCCTTCGATTCGAATACCGCCGCCGTCAAATGTGACGCTGTTGTTGATGACATACGTGTTGTCCAGCAAGGTCAGCGTGGCGGTGCCCGAGGGGCTCATCGCGATTCCGCCCCCGTAGGCAGCCGCGTTGTTGTCGACCGTCGTCGCTTCCAGCGTCAGCGAACCGGAACCGCCAAAAAAGATGCCGCCGCCTTTGGACTGTGGGTTGGCGCTTTCGTTGGTGCCGGTGATTTCCACGTACTGCAACGTGATGTCGCTATTGCCGCCAATCGCGATCACGCTTTGAGCATTCGTGCCGCTTATGGTCTGCACCGGTTGCGTGGACGTGGCTGGCTCAACCCCGCACTCTGCGGCATTGCCAACCAGAGCAACAGACTTGTCGACGATTGTCAGCTTCTGCTCGTTATAAACATGTCCGGCGGATATGATGATTTGCGTGTTAGGACAATGGGCGGCATCGATCGCTGCCTGGATGGTGTCGGCGCCACACTGGGAATTGGTCGCGACATCACCAACCCAAATCTTCGGGATGACCCCGAAGACGCAAATGTCAATGGCATGGGCCTGGCTGAACACGCCCAGGCAGGCAACGGCGAATGCCAGGAAACGCGATAGGGTGACCATGAAAAGCTCCTTGAGTGAGAACATGACTGTCTAGCCGTCTATTTGTAGAAGTACGGATTGAGCACGCGAACCTCGGTGATCTGCGATATCGGCAGCTTGTTGCGCGTCGCTGCGCGACGAACGGACTCGGGCGTCGGCCCGTCGTAGATGCAGAACGTCCGTTTGCGGTCCGGCGTCACATACGAATGGACCCACGTAGCGCCTTCTTCGGCGTTGTTGTCGACGACCGTGCGGCAAAGATTCGCGCCGATATCGTCTTGCGGGATGGTCAGGCCGTCCGGAAAGTCTCGTTCGATCAAATAGCGGGGCATGTTGGTGATCTCTAACGTTGGCTTGGTGCCAAGGCGAGGAGCATCGTGCCGCGCGTGACGCCTGCCCGCATCGGGAGAACTATCCAATTTGCACGGAAGGAATACCTATATTGGATTTACGCGCACTTTCTTCGTTGGCGCGCTTGGAGACCGGACAGGGCGTGGATTTGAGCCGTCCAGGGTAGCCCACAGGCACCATTTGATTGGTACAGTTGCCACCAGGAGAGCCGGGATATCGCTGGAACGGACAGGCATGACTGGGATTGTTTCGAACGCGACAAAACCGCTTCAGGCTGTGGGAACGGCCTCCTGGCGCCTTTGCATCGCACCGATGATGGACTGGACTGAAATCCCATATTTATGGGCTTTCCGACAATCGGGTGCATTTTTGGTGCATCGAGATTGTCCGATTTGTCGCCGATTCGCCAGACTCCGTCGCTGGTAGGATGCGGGAACGTCGCGGCGGAAACGCGTCGACAATGTAGTCGTTCGAGTCAGTTGCACCGTGGCGGTTGGCGGTCGTTGTCGACCCCATATAGGAGACGGTCACGGGTGTCCGCTTTCGGGAAGGGAAATCCGCAACCGGACCAGGCAGGGTCGGCGCCGGGAGCTGTCAGGGCTTCACGAACCGATAGGCGAAGCGATCGGTCTCGCCCTTGATCGAGTGCGGATCGTCCTTGTTAGCGAGTTAGGACGTCATGGAACG
Organism: uncultured Gammaproteobacteria bacterium; assembly: GCA_963804695.1. Classification (GTDB taxonomy): domain Bacteria; phylum Pseudomonadota; class Gammaproteobacteria; order Xanthomonadales; family Rhodanobacteraceae; genus Rudaea. Next base: position 33,979 of record CAWDRH010000002.1, on the reverse strand, counting down.
AAGTACGTCTGTAAAGTACGAGGGAAAATCACGCAAAATCGCCGTCACGTCATCCGGATTTTGCTCGATGAGCCGACGGGCATCGCCTCTGTTCTCGGCGAACCCCCAGATCATCCCGTTTGCCAGAGCCTGCGCGACTACGCGCTCCGAGAATCCTGCCTCGTAATACGAAACGCAGTCTTGGTTGGGAAGCCCGTATTTCAATCGCTTCTGTAGAGAATCAATACGAGCGGCGAAGGACTTTCCTTTTCTTCGTGGCGCTCTCGCGATGAAAGATTCCTTCACCGAAGCAATCAGCAACGCAAATTCAAATCCGAAAGTCTGTTCGCACAGATCAACCACCAAATCCAAATCGAACGATCTCTTGTGCTTTCCATAGGGATAGGAGGCCTCAACATCATCCAGTTCCTCTAGCAGGAGCGCGAAAGAGCGTCCTGCAAGCCATCCGGTGGCGAGCGCTTGAAGAGCACTGCTGGGCACGGTATCGGTGAGCCGCTTCTCAGATGAGAGCTTGGTCAAGAGAGGCCACAATAGCTCGAAAAGATCATCTCCCGATTCCGCTTCACCGAGTGCATCCTCGTTCTCAACCACCCATGCATCAATCTCCAAGGAATGGTCGATACCCAGAAGCGTACGCCCGAAGCGCTGCTGGTCTTCGACATCGGGAACGTGAGTTTCGATGCGTTTGGCAACAGATTCAAAAATGTCCAGCAACAACGCTTTCTGTTCTTGGGTTGCAAGAGAAAACGCCAAGGTTTCGCTTGCGAGCTGCCTTGAGTTAGTGATGAAGGTTTCAGTGTCCACCTCGCCGCGATAAGTCATCAAAAAGCTCTCGACCGCTTCGATAATGATCTTCTTTGCATTGAGCTGGGCTCGTAATGAATCGATCGAAAATTTCCTGCTTTTCATATCTGCGGGAAGATTCTCAATTAATGCATACAGTTCATCCCATTGGTCCACGATCATGGTCGCAACCTGAGCCGGGCTAGGAGTGCCTAACGTTCGTGTGCCCGTTTCGTTTCGCATCGGGTCGAAGAGCGACAAGAGCGTGCTTCCGGTCGGACCTGCATTGTCCGGATTGATCAGGTCAACGGTGTTATTCCAGCGATATGATTCGGTCACTCGCTCGTCGTATAAGCGATGGTCGGTAAAGATCACCGTGCCTTCACCGTACATTCCCGCACGCCCGGCACGGCCCATCAGATTGTGAAAATCTCGTGCCCTAATCAGCTCGCGTCCCTGCATCGCGCTCGTCACAAGGAGGTACCGAATGGGGAGGTTGACCCCCTGCGCGAGGGTAGACGTGCAGACGATCAATCGAATGAACCTTTGTCGCATTGCGTATTCGATCGCTACCCGTATTCCCTGCGGCGTGTTGCCATGATGAGCGAAAATTCCAAGAGCAGCGCCCTTGGTCAGATATGCATCCGGACCAAAGTTTTCCGAATAGAGGTATACGAAACGGCGAAGCTCTTCTGAGTCACTGCGAGCCGATGGCGGTTCCAGCGAAATACCACGCAGAAACGTCTGCTCTACAGCATCCCTGACAATCTTTGCCGCAGAGTCTTTACGACCGGCATAGATTGCGACACCTCCATTCCCGACAAGGCTCAACGCCAAGTACAACGCGACGGAGCCGCTCTCGTTGGTGGGGAAGTATCGGTCCGATCTTTCTTTTCCTAGTCGCGGTTGCTTTTCAGGAACGATGACGCGTGGGACGAAGAAGTCCTGTTCACCTTCGGAGGCGACATTGAACTGAAGCTGGCCCAGCTTGCCCCTGGGAAAGCTTGCAAACGCTATCAGGCGCCTCGCTTGCAGGGACTTGTCGAAGATTACCTTCGATTCGTCTTCAAGGAACCACGCGGCGACGGCCGCTGCGTTCTGAATGACCGCGGAGATAAGTACGCTTTGCGCTGAATCCGGCAGCAACCTCTTGATCGACGTGAGCAACAATTCGTAAGTCACGCCGCGCGCGCCGGTATCAAACTGGTGCGCCTCGTCATAGATCACCAGTCCGGCCTTCTGCACGATGTCCGGGTCTTGGCGCAGCGTGTAGAGGAGTTTCTCCGGCGTCAGTACAACGACCTGTGGCGGTGACTGTTTCGATACATCGAAGATGTCGATTTCGATGTCCGGCTGTAACGCGTCGCTCAGCTGGTTGACGTTATAGCCGTCATCTCTGAACGCTCGCTGGAGGTCGCTCGCGATCTCCTGGCACAGCGCACGAAAGGGTGCAATGACAAGAGCGAGTTTGGTCCGTGCGGAGAGGAATGCCGAACGGATGATAAGTTCGGTGGCTCTCGACTTGCCGGCACTCGTAGGCATCTGGACGACGCCTGACTGTCCTCTATAGAGGCCAGCATCACCCACCATGCGCTGCGACGGCCACATCTCTTTAATGGATGCAGGGCGAGCAAGGAACGATTGCCATCTGCTGGTCGTCAGCGCGCTATATCGCGGCAACAAGGACCATGCGGAGTTCGCGATGCGGGTCGCCCCCACAGCGCCGAGCAGATCAGCCATCAGCAGTTCGTGGGCGGAAGCGCTCGCATATGCCCAACTGCGTAGCTCCCTAATCGCCGCAATGGCTGCATCGATGCCGCCGCCGGTCTTAAAGTGCTCACTCAGTGCCTCAAGAATGGCTCTTGCGCGGGGAAGGCCAACGATGTCTGTGGACTGGTCCCATGGCCGTTCCATAACGGCCTTTGCTGCAAGGGCAAGCGGATCGTCTTTAGGAATTTCCAGATGGGCGAGTTTAGATATCTGCACGGCTGCGCTTCCCGGTACGTCGCCAAAGTAGAAGCCCGCCGCAGCTAGCAGGCGCAGGTTGAACGATAGATCTTGGTTGAGCCGCGATTCATCGAACGCTTCAAGGACCCGCGCCGAAAAGATGACCTCGTCCCGCGGCGTCTGCATGTCGTATGCTCTACCAATAGCTTTTGCCACTGCTTCGGAGGCAAAGTCCCCCACCGTTCCGACCGCTATGGGGAATTGCATCTCCAGGTCCAATCCGTCTGGAAGCGCAATGTGGTCTGCTTCTGGCACGCCATACTCATACATCTTGCCCTTCGAGAGCGTGACGGCGGCTGCGCGGCGGGTGCGTCGCTCAGGCTTCACTGGCTGCCCTCTCATAGAGCGCGTGAACGAACTCCATCAGTGACTCCGAATGCACCACCACGAGCATGAGATTGTCCACATTCTCATGGGCGGTGCAGTCTGTTTTGGCAATTTTTCCTGCGTCGTAAACGCTGGAACAAAATACAGCCGCGGCGCCGGACATCCGAACGTAAGGCACCTCAAGCCCATCCTGAAACCGCTCCACCCGACTCGCGCCCTCATCATCTTCGCGCTCAATGAGGCGACGCTTCATCGCGTTAAGGGATTCTGATATTCGGTATACGTCCTTGGCCGAGTCATTGACCGCATCCTGCAGGCGCGCTTTTGCCTTGTTGCCGCTGAGTTGCGCTTTTGACTCGAAGGAAACTAGCGTGTCCGTTTTCGACGGCTTCGAAGGTCCAGCACCACCAAATTTGAATCCAAGTACGTCGGCGCCTTTAGGTGACTCGTTCCGTATTAGTTTGCCGTCGTAACGCGTTCGGGGAGTCCAGAAGCCGAGCTGGGTTTCAAGAAGGTCGGCAATCAGAATTTCTGCGAAATCCCCGGAACGCGTAGCGGGTCCGAAATCTTTGGATTTGTCGGGAAAGACCAGATCCGTCAAATATTGCGCTCGCGACTTCTTGGTTCCTTTTCGCAGCCGATCGATCTGTGCATCAAGGCAGTAGTGTTCACGAAAATGCTTTGCCCACTTCGTGAGCACCGCGCTATTGCTGTGGTCGATATTGAGCTCGTAGACAGTGACTGCAACTCCGTCGGCCGTCGTGAGTTTGGCTCCGGTCTTCTTTAGCCAAGCGGTGTAAGGCGCAGCTGTCATTTGTTTAGGCACGTATCCCTTGACGCCAAGTATATGAAAAAGTATACTCACATCACCTTGGCAAGGTCGTACTTATTCAGTGTAGATTACGAAGGTAGCTCAGACAATCGAGCCCTATGTGTCTGGAGGGAAAGGCCGTGAAGAAGCAACTATCCGAAGTGCGCGACTGGGCACGAGCCAAGCTCGCTACTGGACAGGAACCACCGTGGGCTTGGTATCAGTACATGAAGCTTGTCGAAGCCTTAGACGCCATCACCAGCGGCCAAGGCTGCGTTTCTACCATGGAGAGTTCACAGCGATCGGAGTCACATTCGGAAACGCATCGCCCACTAACGGCGGCCATGTGTTCGCCAAATATCGTTCAACTCCGTCCTGCTGACGTGCGTCCACAGATGCCCATGTAACGTACAGGTCGCCATGCTTTGCGGCCTGACAGACAGCGGTATCGTTTCGGTGTGCTTTGATGCGGGCGGCAATGTCACCCTTGCCGAGACGCACGACACGACCGGGATTACCCGAATGCCATATCATGTAGACGCCAGACGCCGTAACGCCTGTCAGGTTTACAGTGTGAAAGGGGCACCAGCCCCCGCTTTGAAGCGTGATCCAATTTAGTTGTAAGATATGCACCTCGATGCAATTGGTTGGAAGGTGGAGTGCCGGGGAATCGAGCCCCGCGTTTATGACTTAGGAGGTCTGGACGGCAACCTGCACACCCCTTGGAGAGGCCCACCACGGCCCAAGTCAGTCCTGTCCGTCGAAAGATTGGAACTGACTTGGGCCTTGTCATATCTGGCCCCCGCGCCCGGTGGGCGTTGGGTAGCGAGGGCTTGAACTCTCCTTTTCATGTGATTCTCCTTGCTGTTCGCGACTAGAATACCATGTATTCCAATGTCGCGGTGGTAAGAATCATTGAAAAGATAACTCTAAGCTGGTAACTTTGCAAGTAACAAATTTGCGGAGTACACGCTATGGCAAAGTCCCGGAGTCCCGGCTTCCCGTCCGTTGGTCTAAAAGAGGCCATCGATAAAGTTACACTTGTATACAACGAAGACTATCAAAACCCGGTGTCTCGCGCCGTTGCTGCTGGGCACATGGGGTACAAGGGAATTAGCGGAACGTCGCTCACGATGCTTTCCACTCTCCTCAAGTACAACCTGCTAGAGGGACGCGGGGAGAACACGCGGGTTTCAGACTTGGCCGTAACGATCATCGCTCATCCGCCGGGAACGCCGGAGCGCCTAGAGGCGTTGAAAGAGGCGGCAACTGAGCCCAATTTATTCGTCGAGCTTGACTTGCGATTCAATGGCGGCAATGCTAGCGATCAAGCGATACGCTCGTACTTGTTGACGCAAAAGTTCACGCCCCCGGCGGCTGAAACTGCTGTCCGCGCGTACCGCGAGACAAAGCAATTCATCGCAAGCGAGGATACGATGTCACCACAGGCAGTAGCGGAAGCTCCAGTTCAGACAGTCAAGGATCAAGAGCCAGCGGTGCTTGGAAAGAATCGATTTGTATGGCCGCTGCCAGAAGGCGAGGCGGCGTTTACGCTCCCCTCGGCTCTATCAAAAGCGTCGGCAGATGAACTTCTAGCATGGATGGACGTGATAATTGGCAAGGTGCGGCGAGAGATCAAACCGGGTGAAAAATGAGAAAAAGCAAGACTAAAAAGTCTTCAGCTGCGAGTTCTAAGAAAAAGAAGCGGGTCACAAAGCCGCCGCAGAATACTTCGGCGAACCCAACGCACAGGCGAGATTTTGACCGCCTACTGGATGACGCTTTAGGCAATAAAAAGGCCGCTGTTTAGGCGGCCTCTCAGGGTTGTAATCCCTGTAACACTTTATTGCCGTGAAGAACCCCGGGCGGGATTCGAACCCGCAACCTTGCATTTACGAGATGTGCGCTCTGTCCAATTGAGCTACCGGGGCAGAGCTAGTCTGGGGGTTGACTTGGGGTACTTCAAGCCGCATTATTTGGATACGAGATGTGCGACCGCCGCAAGGCGGGAGCTACCGAAAGGGCCAGTTAATAGCTGGCCCTTTTCTTTTGCTCACTCGACGGTTTCTGACTTCGTAAGTTGCGCGAGTATCCGCTGAAACATAATTGCCGGTTCCTTGCGATTGTCGTAGCGAAAGGCGAACTCGCCAACATACTTTTGCAGATGCTTTCCGCTAACCGAAACATGCGTGCTGCGGATGCCCTTCTTTAGGTGTGACCAAAATCCTTCGAGCCCGTTGACGTGATGGATGCCATCGACGTATTGCTTCTTGCCGTGCGCAACGGTGCCGTGGTCGTAGCCCATTGAAGTGAGCCTTTGATACGTGCCGAGTTCATCTGAACTAATTGTGCTGCCAGCCTCAACGTTTGCGGCAATGATCGGTGCGAGCGTCTTGCGCTTTACGTCCGGCACTACTTGAGCCTTTATCGCACCGTCGCGTTCCAGCATGCCGAACACAATGGTCTTGCCCTTAGCGCCACGACCGCGAACGCCGGGACGCTTGCCGCCAACGTAGGTTTCGTCAACTTCAATATGGCCGGACATCGGTGATGGTGTTTGCGACTCTGCCCTAGCGGCCATGAGCAAACGAAGCTGATGACCGATGCGCCATGCGCACTTATACGTGACGCCAAGTTGGCGCTGTAGTTCCTTGCCTGACACGCCGTTGCGCGTCGCCGTCATTAAATAGATCGCGTGGAACCATAGAGTCAGCGGCGTGCTTGAATGTTCGAACTCTGTGCCAGCGCATGGATAGACATGATGTCCACACCACTGACACGCGAAAGCGCGGCGACCAGTGACGCGGGAAAATTTTGATTCAAAAACGCCGCAGCCCGGGCATGTCGGCTTGTCGCCGAAGCGCCTATGGAGGACGGCGAGCAAGCACGCATCGTCATCCGGGTACTGTTTTTTGAACTGCTGGAATGTGTATTTGTCGGCCATGTGAAATCTCCTATGGCCGAATTATCCATTATTTCTTACTTGCTGTCAAGGGATACATGCCTTTGTTTAACTCCCACTCATCCTTGGGGCGCCAAGGAATAGCTGGTGCTACGACCGCCAGCGGCGTCCTTGACCAGCACTCCCTGCTTAACCAGATCGTCGATGTCGCGTAGGGCCGTATCCTGTGAGCACTTGGCGAGCTTCGCCCACTTTGAGCTGGTGAGCTTTCCTTCGAAGCCGTTCAAAAGGCGATTGAGAACGGCGCGCTGCCGCTCATTCAGCGGCAATTTTGCGTGCGTTTCCCAGAAACGCGCCTTCCGCATGACCGACGCCAAGATCGTTTCCGCGTGATCGAACGCATGATCGAGGCACGCGAGGAACCATTCCAGCCATGGCGTGATGTCGAGGTCATTTTTCTGGGTCGCTTCGAGCATGTCGTAGTACGCGTTGCGTTCGGCGTGGATCTGCGCCGACATGCTGTAGAAGCGCTGCGCGCTATTCTCCGAACGCGCCAGCGACATGTCCGCGATGGCGCGCGCGATACGTCCATTGCCATCATCGAAGGGGTGGATGGTCACGAACCACAGGTGCGCGATAGCTGCCTTCAACACCGGGTCGATGTCGTTCTTGCTCTCGAACCAGGCAAGGAAAGCCTTCATCTCCTTGGCAAGCCGAGAGGCGGCGGGTGCTTCAAAATGGACGCGCTCGCGACCTATCGGCCCCGATACGACCTGCATCGGCCCGGTGGCATCGTTACGCCATGCGCCCACGGTGATCTTCGACAGACCGCTGCGCCCCGTCGGGAACAACGCGGCATGCCACGCGAACAACCGTTCTTCAGTAAGGGGTGCCGCAAAATTCTGCGTTGCATCGAGCATCATCTGCACGGCGCCCTCGACGTGGCGGTCAGCCGGGATCAACCCCGCCACATCCATACCCAGGCGGCGAGCGATGGAGGAACGGACCTGTTCCTTGTTGAGGATCTCGCCCTCGATCTCACTTGACCTGAGCACGTCCTCGGTCAAGGTATGCAGGACCGCTTCCTCCCGCAGGGGAAAGCCTAAAGCTTCCATGCGGCCTATCAACCGGCCCTGCCGGTGTCGTGCAGCGGCCAGCGGTCGGGACAGTCGCTGGTCGTCCCAATGGAACTCGGGCCAGCCTTGCTTGAGGTGAATGTATGTCATATTCTCCGCACGTTATGCGGAGAATATACGCCTTATTCACCGCACAGGCAAGCGCAATCAACGGTGGGGATCGTGACAGCATGCTGTCGATTTGCGCCGAATTTTGAGCCGCCATTTGCACCGAACTATGAACCACGAAAACCCGCACGCTTAATGGGCGGCGAGCAAGAAGCGTGGCTCAAGATTCGACTCAAAGTCGTCAATGAATTGGCTCATTTGCGAGCGAAAATCAACACCGGAGCGTCACCGGTGGTTGATTCGTGCGCGTTCGCGCTCGCGATCCCAATAGTCAGCGGCATCGCGCGGGTCAATCGAACCGTCAGCCGTTCCTCGTGGCGAGGAAATCGTTTCAAATCGGTGTTGGGGTGATACAAAACCTTGGGTATGGTACGATTTCGCCCGAGCTTTTATATCATGCTAAATACACACACTAAAACCGTTCGACAACGCGACAAAGCCATTTCCCTGCTGGGGCAACGTGGCATGGTCAGGCTGTCTGAATTTCTGCGACTCGGCGTCACCGCCGCAACGATTTCGCGTCTCGAACAAGAAGGGGTCATTGCCCGGCTTTCGCGTGGACTGTATCAGCTGACGGACTCGCCGCTGAACGTGCATCACGCGCTGGCGGAGGCGTCGAAACTTGTCCCAAAAGGAATCGTTTGTCTCGTCTCCGCGCTCGCATTCCACGACCTCACCGACCAGGTGCCAGCCAAGGTGTGGATGGCGATCGGATCCAAGGACTGGAAGCCGCGCGTGAGCTATCCGCCTCTACGCATTGCGCGATTTTCGGAACACGATCTCAAAACAGGTGTCGAGCTTCATAACATCGAGAACACTGCAGCTCGCATATTCGGCGTTGCCAAGACACTCGTCGACGTGTTCCGCTACCGCCGGGTGGTCGGAACCACACTCGCCGTCGAAGGAATGCGCGCAGCGCTAAGGCAGCGCAAAGTAAGACCCGCGGACATTGCGAAACGTGCCATCGACGCCAAGGTCTGGAAAGCCATGCAGCCCTATCTGGAAACGCTGACCCTCGATGGCTAAACAAATCCGCAATATGGGTGCTTCCGTTCGCGCCCGTCTGCTGGCGCTGGCTAAGGAAAAAAACCAGCCGTTCGATCTACTGCTCACTCGCTATACGAAGTAAGTTCTGAGTTCACACCGACGGAAGAGAGCCGCTATGTCCCGCAACATCGTACAAACTGATCAAGCTCCGCTGTCACCACCCACCTACAGCCAGGCTGTCAAAGCCGGTGGCCTTATCTTCGTTTCAGGAACGGGCCCGTTTGATCCAGAAACCGGCAAGATCAAGGGCGACACAATTCAAGAGCAGACACGCCAGTGCCTGACAAACATCTCTGCCATCCTTAAGGCGGCCGGAAGCTCCTTGGAAAAGGTCGCAAGCGCAACCGTCATCCTCCTCGAAGAAGAAGACTTCGCTGGGTTAAATGAAGAATGGCTCAAATGGTTTCCAGCAGATCCACCGGCGCGCCAAGGAGCAAAGTTGCCGGTCCGTATCCCTGGCTTGAAGGTCTCCATTGCAGTCATCGCTGAGGCCTAACTGTTCGTGTATGGACTCCTCGCGCAAGAGATCGATTTTCGGATGGCTGCTAGCGTTGGGGAATGAGATCGGTTGCAGTCGTGTATTCGGCCTTGGGGTGAGCGTCGTGAGCTCGGGCCATCATGGAATCCGCGAATCGAAAGCCAATCGGTACAAGCGGCTTCGTGAGCCAGAAAAGTTATCGGCTTGATTCGATTCGGGACCGACACATTCGCCATGACTGTGATCGCAGGCAACTCGGTGGTGAGATCGAGTGGGATCAGTGTGTTCGCACGCTGATGTGATTGGAATCGAATGCCGCACGGTGGTGCTCCATGGCCCACAATCGACGCGCGGTCTTGTTGGCCAGAGCGACCGCGGCTTTGTTGTGGCCGACACGCTGTTCCAAGGACAGGACCCAAGCTTGCATTTGGGTCAGGGGCTGAGCACGTTGTTGTCGTAGACGCGCGGCTCGCAGTGCTGCGCGTGCACCGTGAATCAGGAGCAGGCGCAGATAGCCGTCGCCGCGTTTGCTGATGCGACCGAGGCGACGTTGATTGCCGGAGGAATGTTCACGCGGTGTCAGGCCGAGCCAGGCGGCGAAGTAGCGACCGCTACGAAAGCGGTCGAGCGAGCCGACGCTGGCGTGCAGGGCCGTCGCGGTCAGCAAGCCGATGCCGGGAACTTGTTGATAACGCGCACTGACCGGATCGTGGCACGCGAGCTGCGATAACCGTTGTTCGATCGCCGCCATGCCTCGCGTCAGATCGACCAGCCGCTCGAGCATCTCACTGAGCGTATCGCGCAATGCCATCGGCACCTCATTGCTGCCATCTTCGAGTGCAGCCAGTACCGCCGGACGAACCTTCGCCGCGCCGAGCGGGATCACGATGCCGAACTCGCGCAGCACGCCGCGCACCAGGTTGATCGTTGCGGTGCGCTGCGCCTTGAGCCGTTCCCGAATCCGGTGTAGCGCCAATGTCCCTTGCTGCTCGGGCGACTTGATCGGCACGCTATCGATCTGGCCGCAGCGATCGGCTTCGAGCAAACCGGCCGCATCGGTGCGATCGGTCTTGTTGCGGCGCACGTACGGGCGCACGTCGCGTGCGGGCAGCAAACGCGGGGTGTGACCCTGGGCGGCGAATCGCCGCGCCCAGTAATGCGCGCTGCCACACGCTTCCATCACCACACGCAGTGGCCCGCGATTGTCCAGGGCGTGCGTGAACGCACGACGCGACAAGCGTGTGCGCTGCACGATCCGGTTCTGCGCATCGGCGAACGCCAATTCGAAAACGTCTTTTGCCAAATCGATAGCAACGGTCGTAGCATGCATGACGGACTCCTCTCGTGACAGGTCAACTGAAATGCAACACGCTCAGTTTGGCACTTCGATGCCGATATACCGGCGAGAGGAGTCCATTCAATCAGTCAAGTGGACCGCGGCGAATTGGCACGGTATCTTCGCGCGCTGCGTGGCTGAGGCCACTTACCTCGAGCGTTAGCTACCAATGAACCTCTGTCTAGTATACTAATTAAGTATTATAGGTTTCTTTATACACTTTATATCTTTATGGAAAATGCTGCATATTCCATTTGTATAGCCCCTATGATGGATTGGACCGAAACAGAATAACCATGCGGCTTTCTGGCCATCGGGTGCATTTCTGGTGCGATCTAGATAGTCCGCGATGTCGTCGACTAGCCAGACTCCGTCGCTGGTAGGAAGCGGGAACGTTCCGGCGGAAACGCGGTCGACAACGTAGTCGTTCGAGTCAGTTGCATCCTCGGTCAGCGGTCGTTCGCGAACGTCTGCAATTCGGTGGCCCCCCATTCGGTGCCATGCATTGGCGTGCCGTCGGGACGCGCGCGAATCAGTCGGTCGTCGGACGGTATAGGTCCGACCATACCGATCTACCGTGACAGTTCGCAGATCCAGTTTACTTCCCAAGTCTTTCCGCCGTCGGGCGAGAACGATTGCTCCATGCGCGCTGCCTTCGGCGAAACGTTCATCCAGACATATCGCACGAGGATCACGCGGCCTCTAAGCGTCTGCTGGTTGTAGAACTCGCCGCGGTTTCCGTGAAACTGGCCCACGACCGGCGGGACGTCCAGCTCGCCCTTGTCGAGGTCGAGCAAATAAATGCTCCATTGGTGCGTTTCGGGATTGTAGACCCGTAATGTCTGCCCCTTGATGTGCAGCCTGCGATCGGCGCTGCTGACCTCGAATTCCTCGAAGTTCGCATTGGTGTCGAGCAGCTTCATGTGGTTCGAGATGCCATCGTAGACATCCCAGACATTCGAGCCATTTAGACGCTCAGGGAGCCGCCGCACATGCGCTTTCCAGTTGCCGATCAGAAAGTCGAAATCGTGAGAGCCGTCGCGCTGCTGAGCGGCATAGGTGGCCGACGCGCTTTCCGCGTTCTCGGTTGCTGCCTGTAACAAATCCCCACCCATCGAGAGTGCCGCGGTCATCAAGGAGGCCACGATGAATTTCAAACTTGGCAATCTGCGGTCGGTCATGGTTCGCTTCTCTCAGATTCGGGTTCGTCAATGGCGCCGGCAAATTGGCCGCGCCGCTTTGTCCTTGGCGCGCAAGGCAGTTGTTGGCACAGGCGAATCGATCGCGGTGGGTTGCACCGTCACGGGTGTCGAGCGCATGCGGAGCAAGGCGCGCGCCATGCGCCGCACTGCTTCATCCAGCTCGGTCGAGTCGTGATAACTGAAACCCAGGCGCAAGTACGGCTGTTCGCGATGGTGAATATCAAACTCCAGCGCGCCACTGAACAACACACCCTCACGCTCGCCGGCGTGCGACCACGCCGTAACGTCGATGCCATCGTCAGCGCGCGCCCAAAGCGCCATGCCGCCTTCCGGCACCTGGAAATCGAGAGCGCTGCCCAGATGCCGCACCAGCGCGGCAACCAACGCGTCGCGCCGATCGCGATAGATGCGACGCATCCGCCGCACGTGCCGCAGCAACTCGCCGTCCTCGAACAATTCCGCGATCGCGCACTCCACCGCAGCATCGCCTTGCGCATCGCTGGTGGCGCGCAATGCAATCAGCCGTTCCAGTACCGGCGGCGGCGCGACCACGAAGCCCGTGCTCAATCCCGGCGCCAGCAGGTTCGACATTGACGCGACATAGATGACATTGGCGCGTGCGGCGCCCGCTGCGATGGGCAGAACCGGTTTGCCCTCGTAGTGAAATTCGTGATCGTAATCATCTTCGATGATCGCAAAGCGGTGAGCGAGCGCGAGCTGGGCCAGGCGTGCTCGCCGCACTGCGGACATCACCACTGTGGTGGGAAACTGATGGTGCGGCGTCAGCAACACCGCACGTATGGGATGTTGCGCTAAAAGCGTTTCAAGCGCGTCGACGTCCAGTCCGTCATGGTCCACCGACACCGGCAGCAGCTGGGCGCCGGCGAGTTTCAGTATCCGGCGCGCCGGCGGATAACCGAAGGCCTCGACCACCACGTTATCGCCGTGCGCAATCAGGGTGCGCGCAACCAGATCCAGCCCTTGCTCGATGCTGCGCGTGATCAAGACATCGTCCGCGCCCGTCAACAGGCAACGTGTGCGCGTCAACATCGCCGACAGCTCGGTGCGCAACCGCACATGGCCACGGGGATCGGTATAGGTCAGCACCCGGCGGCCCTGTTGCCCGATCGCGCGCCGGAATGCACACGCCAGTGCACGTGCCGGCAGCAACCGCACATCGGGCGTGCTGCGCGACAGCACCAGCGTGCCCGGCGTTGGCAGATGCATCGGATATGCGGGCGGTAAGGTCGATGCAAAGGCGTAGGTCGGGTTGACCGGCGGCAACCTGCTTGGCGTAATCGGCGCTGCGAGTGGCTGTGCCACGAAGGTCCCGCCGCCCATGCGGGAATCGACCAAACCTTCCGCCGACAATTCCTTGTAACCGGCGATCACCGTATTGCGGTTGATGCCCAAGTACTCGGCAAGCTCACGCGAACCGGGCAGCGCCTCGCCGGGCCTCAGCCGTCCGCGTCGAATGTCCTCGGCAATAGCGCTCGCAAGCTGCAGGAACAGCGGCTGCTCCCGCGTGGGGTCGAGCACAATAATCAGTTCCCATCTGCGCATGTGAACATTCTAGCCCAACCTGCGCATTGCACTGGACTAGCTGCCATCGCGAAAGTGGAGCTTCCGCCGCGTTGCGAAAATCCGCACGCTCCCTCCTGCACCGCTATACCAGCGGAAGGAGACTCGCATGAAAAAGAAAACACTGAGTGCGTTGATCGTGGTAATGATTGGTTGCGGTACTGCAGTGGAAGCTGCGATTGCGGCAGATGCGCTACCGCAATACGCGGTCAGGAATCTCTCGTCGTTGGGTGGCACCAACAGCGAGGGCAACAGCATCAATGAATTCGGGCTGATCTCCGGCTATTCCAACACATCGGATGATCAAAGCACTCACGCAATTGCGTGGCTGGATGGAACGACGATTGATCTGAAAACGCTCGGTGGCGTCAACAGCAATGTGGCGTGGCCGGTGAAAAACGACTTTGGCGTGATTTCGGGCATTTCGCAAACCAACAAGCCAGATCCTCTTGGCGAACCCTGGAGTTGCTCGGCGTTTTTCTACGGTTCCAACTCGGGGGCTGGCACTACCTGCCTCGGCTTTGTCTGGGCGTTCGGCGAAATGCGGGCACTGCCTCCGTTGAGCGGCGGCAACAACAGCTTCGCCACTGGAACCAACAATCGTCTCCAAACTGTCGGTTGGGCCGAGAATGGCGTGCATGATCCAAACTGCGATCCGACCAGCGGTCAGGTACTGCAATTCCTCCCCGTGATCTGGGGGCCGGGCACGAACCAGATGCAGACTTTGCCTCTGGAATCCGGCGATGACAGCGGTGCCGCCACGGCTATCAATGATCGCGGTGAAGTCGTTGGCATCTCCGGCACCTGCGATCAAGCGGTCGGGCGCTACACCGCCACGCATATGGTGCTATGGAAGGACGGTCGGCCGATCGATCTCGGCAACATTGGCGGCAATGCGTGGAACACGCCGATGGCAATCAATCAACAAGGTGACGTGGTCGGTTTTGCCAATACGTTGCCGGGTCCGGGATTCAGCCTGCACGCCTTTTTCTGGAGTCATACGGGCGGCGCACCGACCGATCTGGGCGTGCTGTATGCCGGTGATAGTGTCAGTCAAGCGCTTGGCATCAATGACCGCGATCAAGTCGTAGGACTGTCTTGTGGCAACGTATGCCACGGCTTTCTGTGGCAGGACGGCGTGATGACAGATCTCAACACGTTGACGCCGAACTACAACGGAATGATCGAGGACGCACAGGACATCAACGATCTCGGACAGATCACTGGGCAGGCCCTCGATTCCGCCAGCGGCAGTTTAGTGTCGTTCCAGGCGATACCGATCGGACATTTCGGCGGCTGAGCTGGCACCTCGACCGAGGCGTAGCGCGCAGTACGGCGTTTCCCGCCAATGCGAGAAAAGCCAGTCGCAAATTCGGATCTTGGACGTGACGATCCGGTTATCAGTGCGTTTTAGCATTGAGAGTCGCGCGTCCATCACCCCCAATCTTTTCAAATCAGCGTCGGACCTGATACGCACAGCGATGGTGCTGCAATCCAAATGATGTTGCCAAGAGTGACTGCGCGGCTGCTCCGTGCAGTCCTTTGCGGCGACGTGACTCCTCGTTGTGCGTTCGCTGTGCCACACACTTTCCATTAACAAAACGCTGGAGATCACCATGCTTTCGACAACAATGAATACTCCCATGGCCCAGAAGTTGCCTCGTGAGCAGGAATTGCTACAACTGAACGAGCAATACGTGCACGCGTCACTGACCGGCGATGTCGAATGGTTCCGCGTACATCTGGCCGATGAATTCGTCTGCATCGAATCCGATGGATCAGTGCACTTCAAGGACGCCTTTCTACGTCTGACCGCTTTGGGCTCGGATCTCGGTGAATATCGGCTGGATTATGTCGACGTGCGGTTCATGGCGACGTGGCGCTGGTTCGGGCGTCAGGATCGTGGAAGAGAAACAACGGCGTTGCCGGCATCAGCCGTTACACCGATGTCTATGTGCAATCGGCCAACGAATGGAAGGTCGTTTCCGCACAGATCACGCGTCCACCACAGGAGGTCAGTCGATGAATCCTCTCCGCATGCTCTTGCTCCTTCCGATTTCCGCTGTAGTTGGCGTGACCGCTGCGCGCGCGGCAACTTCTAACAATGTTACGAAACTTGTCAAACCCTGCGCGACGGCCGAATACCGGCAATTCGATTTCTTCGCGGGCGACTGGGACACGTACGATGTGAGTGCGCCCGACAAGGTCGTCGCGCGCAACAATGTTGACATTATCCTTGATGGTTGTGTGGTGCACGAAGATTACCAGCAGAACGACGGTCATCACGGCGAAAGTTATAGCCTCTACGACGCGGCGCGTGGCGTCTGGCATCAAAGCTGGGTCACCAATCGCGGCGAGCTCTTGCTCCTGGACGGACGTTTGCAAAACGGCCGAATGGTGCTGACCGGCGAACAGATGACCGAGGACGGCAAGCCTTCGTTGCTGCGCGGTGTGTGGATTTCGCAGGACAATGCCGCCGTGCGCGAAACCGCGACGCGTTCGGTAGATGGCGGCAAAACCTGGCTGCCGGTGTTCGATATCGTGTTCAAACCCCACAAGCCGGCTTGACGTAAATCGTCTGCAAAACCTGAGCAATCCTCGTTGTAGCGAGTTAAGGCCGGCAGCGCCAACAATCTTGGATCAATTTGCGCCGGTCAGGGCACTCACCTTTTTCCACGCGATATCCCAGCTCTCCCGCCTTTCAATGAAACCGGTGACCTTGCCGTTTGCGTCGTACTGGAAGATTCTGCGGATGCGCGGATCACCCTTAATGAAGAACACGTCGCGTGTCTCTGCATTCCATTCCGATGGTATCTTGCCAGCACGCTCACCCATCAGCTTTCCGTCCCTCACTGCAAGCGTATAGGTCGGCTCAGAATCCTTGAGTTGATAGGTGCCAGCAAATTTCTGCAGCTCGTTTGCGGAAAGTGGGATTGATGGCGGATCAGTCCTCTCGGCCAGCACCTGCCCCTCGATCTGTTTCCAACCATCAGCGCGCCTTTTCCACACCGTGTTAGTTAGATAGTTCGCGTGGATGGTCTGCCCGTAATAGCGCTCGGTCTCGTGCTGGCGAAAGAGCGCCACCGCGGTGTCGCCGTCCTCGTAATAGGAGAGAAGTTCGACTTTGATTTCCCCGCCGAGATCTTTTGGAAGTGGACGGACTTCTTTGATCATCCCGTTCTTGCCTTTGTAACTGTCGTCCTCTTCGGCGAAGATCACTTCGGGATCGAGATACTTGTCCCAAACTGCGGGCGTGCCGTTCGTTATGGCATCGCTTAGTTGCTGTTCATATTGCGTGAGAAGCGCGCGATCATCGGCGCTCGCAGGCGTCGCGAGCGCAGTCAAGATCGTTACAGTGAAAATTATTTTCATGTCTTCTTTCGCATTGTGGATGTTCCTTGGAATTTCGAGCACTTCAAGACTCGAGTCAAGCCCGACTTGACGTCGTCCTGGTCAATGATCGTCCTTGGCTGTCTGAGTTACCACAGAGAGATCATTGAAATGACACATCGAAAATTGGCCTGCCCAGTCAGTTGTCTCTGGCAATAGCGCTACGGCTCAAGCGCTTGTCTCTCCGACACCGGACATTGGCGTGGGGCAACCGAACATCTCCGGAACGCTAAGTGTCAGCTACAGTCTGCTCGGCGCTGCGGTGAATGTAGTTCCCTACAACAAGCTCACAGATCACGTCATTTTCACCGATTCACCGGGCCTTGGCCCGCTACAGAACAACGGCGGTCCGACCGAAACCTCAAGGTCAGCCTGGTCATCAATGCTGGCAGCAACGCCTTGGCAGTGTAAGGCCCGTCCAATCCAATTCTGACCGATCAAACCAGGTTCTATATAATCGTCGATGGCATCGTGGATACGGGCGCGGTGGAGTATCCAGGTGACAAGATATTTGCGAATGGTTATGAAGTGCAGTAGACGGTGGCTCTATTACGGCGATCAGTGACCCTTTGCCACTGTGAAATCGCCGGGCTTCTTGTCCGCTACGATTGACCAATCCGGAGCGAGTTCGAGCGTCCAGCCATTGCCGGAGTGCGTGGTCGCGTTTGCGGGGGCGGCCACGGTTACGCCTGTCCAATTGTCGTCGATCAAAGCGGCGCCATTCACTTTAAGCTTTCCCCAATCAGTGACGACCTGCACCCTCGGATAGACGGTACCATAAGGTGGTAGCGGGAAAAGAATGCTCGGATTGAACTCCGCTTTCATGTGATGGGAGGGCAGGTGCAACACCGCACCGCTGACAAGTTCCGCGGTCCAAATCTTGGCTTGTTTGTCGTGCGCCAGCGCTCTTGTTCTTTCGTTCGCCTCTACGCTCGCGAGATCGTAGCGGCAGCCAGCCTTGCGCGCCGTAGCCGCTACGTTGGTGGGAAGTGAAATATCTGCCGCGTGCGCGAGCATGTCGCCAAGGTCGGATCGCGCCGAAAGATGTTTGCGCCAATCCTTGCTGTAGTCGTCCAGCAGGAAGCCATAGGCCGGGCCGGACGCGAAGGCGAAGAGTCGCGCGTAGGCGTTGCCTTTCTCCGCGTCGCCGAGCGCGGCGGCGACCGTCGCGTCGTCCTGCCCGCTTAGCCGGCGGCCGGTATATTCCGCGAGGCCTTCATTCAACATGTCTGATGGTTGCGGCGCAGGTTCATTCACATCCTCGCGAGGCCTTTCATTCGAGCGCTGATGACCGCTGGGCAATCGTTCGTCACGAGGGCGCGCTGTCGTTGGTTGTGCCCCATTTCGCAGTCGACGTCACGTCAAACGCATTCCTCGAATCAACGAAAATTTACTCCTTTTCGCCATCCAGTCGCTGGGTCGAGACTTTCGCAGAGCCAGGCGCAAGTTCATGTCTGACGATTTTCTGACCGCTGAGGCTCGGCAAGAAAATGCGCTTGCACTGGCGGCAGCGGCCGGCATTGATGCCAGTACGGCTGCAGAGCAACTCAAAGTAGCTATAACGATAACTCGGACTCCTTCGCGTGCCGACACACGATTGTCGCAAGAACTTCAGCACATCCTTCGTCGCACTGTACAAAGCGTCGAAAGCGATTCGATCGCGCCTAACACCTCACTTGAAGTGATCATCGGCGGCGCAACGCGTCGAACTGCTGCGCCGACTGTTTATGTCACCGTAGGCACCAACTCAGCGACGATTAGCGGTACTAAGCCAACTGACGGTACCCCAACGGCAGACATTCACGGCCTTCTGGTCGTCATTGTCGCCTGCTACGCAGCGGCAGCGTCTCTTCATGGGGCGCTGTCTGGCATGTTGCCTGTCGAGTTGCCAGATCCTCTTGTCATTGATTTTGACCAGCTTGGCTTCGATCGCGGCTCTCTGAATCGCCCCTGCTACCTTCGAAAAGCCTACCTAGCCGGAGCCGGCGCGATCGGCAATGCATTTCTTTGGGCGGCGAGGCACGTCGATGTCTGTGGTCAGTTGATCATCGTTGACGACGACGTTGTTTCGTCAGGAAATCTGAATCGTCAAATTTGGTTCACTCGAGACGATATCGGAAAGGGGAAGGCGGAACGGCTCATTCAGCTCGCTCAAGCCGACTTCCCAAATCTGACCTTGTCAGCGCGCAGCTGCAGGTTACAGGAAGTCCCTGAAAAAACGGATGGACCATGGCTGGAGTGTCTTATTGTTGCAGTGGATAGTCGCCGCGCAAGACGCCAATTGCAAAACGAGTTCCCACGCGAAGTCTTCGATGCGTCAACAACAGATATTCGAGAAATCGTGATCCATCATCACGCTGAACCAAATTCTCATGCGTGCTTGAGCTGCATTTATGAGATAGATGTGGCGGAGAGCGACCGGGAAGCGCATATAGCCGAACATCTTGGCGTGTCCGTTGACGAAGTGAGAACTGAGAGAATCTCCACACCCGCTGCGATTCAGATACACGCAAAATTTCCTAGTCTGGGTGTCCAACGGCTCTCAGGCATGGCGTACGACAGCTTGTTCAAACAACTGTGTAGTGAGAAGCAACTGCGAAGTGTTGAAGGAGGAAAACCAGTGGTTGCTCCTTTCGGGTTTGTATCTATTCTTGCCGGTGCATTGTTGGTCGTAGAAATTTTGCGGCAAACGGACCTCGGTCATACAACATCTGATAATTATTGGCGCGTAAGTCCGTGGCATCCTCCGCTCCCGCGGCGGAGAATCTTGCGACCCAAGCAGCAATTGTGCAATTTTTGCGGCAACCAGGTTCTCGTAAGGATAAACAAAGCACTGTGGTCGTAATCAGGATTCATTTTCTAGCTCGTCGAGTAACTCGATACTAAAAACGGCCTTCACTAGATCTTTCCTTCGCGCAGCAAGTAGATGGAGGCCTGAGCCGCAGACGGAGTATCTCTAAGCGTCAACACCTGCCTGCGCCAACGATGCTCGCGCCGGTTGGCTGCGCTATTGGTACGCCCTTGGTACAGTCGCGCTCAAATTCTCTGGACCACGCGGGAATCTTTGGGAGAAAAGGGAAATGACGGGAGCATTTGAATGCGCGCAAACGCTTGAACTGCTGAATAAACCCAACAATGGCGCGGGTTGGCGCATTTGCGTTGCGCCTCTGATGGACTGGACTGAAATTACGTAGTTATGCGGCTTTCCGGCAACATGGTGCATTTCTGGTGCATCAAGATTGTCCGCTTTGTCGTCGATTTGCCAGGCTCCGTCGCCGGTAGGACGCGGGAACGCGAACTCACGACCCCAACCTGCCCGTGGCGAGTGACCGCTTTCCAGTCAGCTCATATCTCAGTCGCCACTGCTCCGCAAACGGTATTTGTCGCTCTCGCCGGCGCATGCCGGACAGATACCTCAGCGAAGGATTACGCCGAAAACCTAGCCGACCTTACGAACGGTCTTGATGGGAGAAAGTCCATTGCAGATTTTCGGCGGGGACATTTTGCCTTCGCTGCAATCGGCATAGTTCGGCGCTGGCGAGCAGTCGGTACTCGCTAGCGGGGAAACAATTCCTCCAGACGTCTGCTGACCCAGTCGAACTGTTCGCTCGGCGTATCGAAGGCCGGTGGAGGCGTGGCGGGGTCAAAGATCGCCTTGAATAGGTATCCAGCGCACTCGATACCGACGCTGCGCGCGCCCACTTCGAAGTGCTCAATCGCTTCCCTAAATCTCACAATGGCGGGTGGGTGGTCCTTGCCGGTTCCGGGACCCGCCTCTTTAAGAAAGAGCCACGCGAACGCTACGGCAACCATGAGGACTCTGAACTCTCGAAGCAACCCGTTCCCGGCATCGTCCAGCACCCACTTTGTCGCAAATTCATCTGCCGCGTATTCGTCACGAATCCTTTCGTCCGCAGGAATCAATTTTTCGTGCTTCAGATGCAAGTGGCCAATCTCATGAAGCAGGATCCATGAGAGAGCGCCGTAGAAGATGTTGTTGACCCCCCATTCTGCGGTATTCGGCTTAGCACTAGTGTTGGGCAACGGGAGTTCATCGGGCCATTCCTTGTCGACACTGCATAGACTGCGCGCGTAATCCACATGCGCCCGCACATTCAGCTGAGACAGTTCCCTGCCAACATCAAAAAACGTCTTGCCGCTGGGCTCCGCTCTTCGAGCTCGAGTCGCAACATCCATGATGTGAAACGCCGCAAATGAGAGGTTCCACAAGCTCGCCATTGCCGCGTTCGATACCGAAACCGTGCCATCTTGTGGCAGGGCATACAGCTGCGCTTCTCCCTCAGCACTATTCAGCTCCCACTTGTTTGCGCCAAAGATTTCCCTGGAGAGCTCCTCTTCGCGCTCCGGCGCAATACGGAAAGGCGCTTTCTTCGCCTCTCGAAAGAGGGGTTCGACAATGTCTTTTGTTGTTCTAGTCACAGCATCTGCTCCTTGTTCTAGTGACTTTATTTATCACGCGTGCGCTAGAAACGGCCAAATTTTGCCCGAGGTTGATTGAAATCCCACGCTGCGGCGCAAAGTCAGCAAGATTGTTGATGATAGGTTGAACCGCCAGAGTCACTGCGAGCCAATGACCGCGAACTCGGAACCCAAATCGGCTAGGTCGGAGAGCGTCATCTTCGCCGAGCTGCGAGAGCTTTGCGCCCAGCCGGGGTATGCGCATGCACTAGCCTTCATGTGCGTGCAAGACCATGCTTTGCTCGTTGGAGAGACGTTTTCCGCCAAGGACCTTGAACCGGGCTTTGACCCTACCCGTTTGATTCGCACGGAGATCTCCGTCTTGACTCGTCTCTGGGCGCAATCGGCTCGGGACCTAAGCGTGCCGGATGCACAAACGATCGAGGCTCAGATCGCGCAAACCTACGCGTTGCTCGAAGAAATGCACCATGCAATCAACGCCCCCAACATGGCCAGCATGCGCGCAATGTTTGAGGGCAAGTCGGCGGAGAACCCGCTGAAGCAAGGCGCGTTCTTTAGAGAGGCTATCTTCTACGCCCCGCTCTCGGCGTACTTTTTTCAGTTTCGCGATTTCGCTCCTCTGCGCTATTCGCAGGACGCAGACTGGCTGCGCAAACACCGGGGGTTTTCGGCAGATGAGGCGCGCGTCGTCGTTGACACCATCGCCGCCGTCGTGGAAGCGCAGTTCAGCGCGATCATGGAGGCGGGTGATCCAAGCGCGTCATTCGTTCCAGGATTCCGAATCTCGCCGGCCCAAGTCGCTGCCCAGGCCAATCTTGAACTGTCGACCGTGAAGGCCGTCTTCGACGCTTTCAGCCTGAAGGGTCCAAACGCTGGCTTCAACGCCATCGACGATTACAACGAGATCAACGCGTTTCCGCTCGTGCCCGTGGATGACGACGCGTTTGTTGTGTTCGACATTGCCGGCGTCTACCAGTCGCTCTATGAGTCGCCGATCTTCTGGATGCGCCAGGACAAGGCCTACGCGGAGACGGCGAACGAGCACCGCGGTGCGTTCACCGAGACATTCGCGCGGGATCGTTTGCGGCGGTGCTTTGGTGAGGCGCGCGTCTTCACCAACGTAAAACTGTTCAAGGGCAAGGACGAAGTCGGCGAAATCGATGTGCTCGTCGTTTTCGGCGACCGCTTGATCGTGCTGCAAGCCAAGAGCAAGAGCCTCACGATTCAAGCGAGAAAAGGCAGCGATCTGCAGATCCAGGAGGATTTCAAGGCGGCTGTGGAGGTCGCCTACGGGCAAGCGCTCGATTGCGCTCGACACCTGATCGCCCGCGACGTGGACATCGTGTTACCCGACGGCACGGCGCTCAAACTTCCTGAGGCGGTGCATGAGGTATTCCCTGTCTGCCTTGTGGCGGATCACTATCCGTCGCTGAGCACGCAAGTTCGTTCGTCGCTAACGCCGACGGTGACCGACGTCATCCGCGCGCCGTTCGTGATGGACATCTTCCTGCTCGACGCCATGACGGAGATGTTGACCAGCCCGCTGCGATTGCTGAGCTATCTGCATCTGCGCGCCGAAGTGATGGATCGGGTGGCCGTGCTCCACGAGCTCACCTGCCTTTCCTTTCACCTGCAAAAGAACCTCTCCCTGCACTTGAGCGAGAACGACTTCCTCTGGCTCGAAGACGACATTAGCGCTGAGCTTGATGCGGCCATGATGGTCCGCCGTCTGGGTTATCCGGGCGAGGCGACGCCCAAGGGCATCCTGACAATGTTCGCGGGAACACCCTTCGAGAAACTCATCACTCAGCTTGAACACAGCCAGTCGCCGGCGGCGATCGAGCTCGGCTTCCTGTTGCTGCGGTTGGGTCCGGACACGGTGGGCCTCCTGAACGAAGGCATTCGTCGGCAGTGCAAAGTTGCCTTGCACCACCCCGGCCCACACGATTTCACGCTCGCGTTGTTCCAGACAAGCGGCCTCACGGTGCACGTCAACGCCACTATCGACGAGAAGGCGCGGCAGCGCGCCCTCGACCACGGGAAACTCAAGAAGCATCAGCAAAAGCGTGACGAATGGTTTGTCGTTCTGCTCGACCCTCGGTGCGAGTTGCGCTTTGCAGCTGTCAGTAGGTCACCCTGGGAGCCATCCAAGGAGATGGACCACGCGGTCGCGACCCTGCTTCCGCCCGTCGCACCCGCGAAGTCGATAGCCGGTGCGTTGGCCGCGAAAGTCCCTCGCAAGAAGGTCGGAGTCAACGATCCCTGCCCCTGCGGTAGCGGCAAGAAATTCAAGAAGTGCCACCTCTGGAAATCGTAGCGTCCGATCAAAATTGGACGATCGAGGTTACCGCATTCCGCGGATGAGGGAACTGACGTACCGAAGCCAATGACGGCTTCGCGCACCCCGCTGGCGGCTCTGTTCGGCTCAAGTGGGCCGGTAGTTGCCAGTCAACTGCGATGGCGTAGCAGGCCACGTTAGCGGCGTAAATCGGTCGAAGCGAGCAGCGCGTATCCCACGTATCATCGCCCGAGCCCATTGGACGACATTCGAAATGGCATAGCTATGCGGCTTTCTGGCCATCTGGTGCATTTCTGGTGCGATCAAGATAGTCCGCAACGTCCTGAATCAGCCATACGCCATCCTCAGTAGGACGCGGGAATTTGCCAGCGGACACACGGTTGCGAATAGTCTGCGATGCCTTGCCGCCGAGCAGCACGCGCACCTGTTCGAGCGTGAGCGTCGTCGATTCGAACTGCGCTAGGAGCAGAAAGACCGTTTTCACTGGTGTTGACCCGCCATCGGCTCCAGCGCCATCGCGGATGAATTAAACAAGCCGGCGGCATACAGAGTGCGGCGCAAGAACTTCGCGTGCGTCTCGCTGCCCAAGTCAAGGCCGTGCGCGGGGATATGCCACCCATAGGACGCGCTCCACGTAATGTGATCCGTCGCCCGATGCGTCACGTTTCCGTACGTGATCTGCAGAGCGATGCAATCGGTTCTTGTTGGCGTGTAGACGAACGTCAGTGGGGAGGTAAACGCGGCTTCGCGCCAGGTGCATTGCACTAGGAGTCGTGGTGCTCTGACAGGTTGGCCATTGACGCGCAATTCCGCACAAGCCGCTTCGACTACGGTATGAACGACGATCGATCCGAGCAGGCGAAAATTACATGCGATCCGCGTCAGCACGGCAACAAAGTAGGCCGTTGCTTCTGCCTTTGCCACCTCGGTTCGTGCAATAGCATCCAGCGACTGGCGAAGCAGATTGTCGAGCAGCGATGAATTGTTGGTCTGGATGGTCATGAATTGTCGTGAGTTGAGGGGTTCAGCTTGAGCCGGGCGCAATCGGATAGACCGCACGGACGCGACGGGGCGCCACGGTATCGTGGGATCGAATGGATTCCGCCCGCCGCAGGCAGGGAGAGGTTCGAGCGAGTGAAGAACAGACGGCCGCCGCAGGCGCGATCGGGTCTGGGCGCGGCGGTGCCACGCGCGCGCAGAAAATTAGGGCGCCTGAGATCTGCCGCTAGTGATTGATCGGCGCGTTGACGAGTGGATTTAAGCCTTGGAGCGCGGCTTGCGAGCCGGCTTGCCTTCGGTGTCGCGCATCTTCTCGATGTCGACCTTGTGGAGCTTCTCCCATCCGCGGATATAGTCCCCGAGAACGGTTTCCATGACATCAAACAGGGACATACCCTTGAACGCCGCGATGATCTTGAGGCGTTCGCGTGTGTCCTCGTAGACGTAGCTGTTGACCGTACGTCGTTTTTTCTTGGTAGCGCTTTGCGAGGTTTCCACGTGCCTGCCTCCCGATACCCGACTGCTTGCGAGAGCGACATCAGAGATGCCGCGGCTCGCGGACGTTTTACCTGCACGGAGTGCAAAGGGCAAGGGGTCATAGATCAGACCTTTGTAGTAGATGCGCTATCTGCCACGTTCGGCGCTTGCGCCTGCCGTAGTTCTTCTTCCAGGCGCTCGCGCAGTTCCGACATTGCGGTCGGCAAATCACGAACCACGTCGGGCTCGTAGCTCCGCTCGATATCACGCATGAGAAACGGCACGTTTGGAAAATGCGCGAGCAGAATCTTCAGCGCCGCCGCGCGGGCATTCGTTGCTACGGACATGGGACTCCATCGGCAGTTGCGACTCAGAACCGAATGGTGCGTAACTTCGTGGAATTGCGCAGCTATCCACTCGCATAGGTCTGAACAAAAAACCGCATTTACGGTGTTTATGGTACTTAAGGCATGAAAACGATTTCACGATGTTTCCGCCGCAGACGCGTCCTTTTTCACCGCGGCTTTCTTCCGAGTCTCCGGCTGTGACGGCGCTTTTTCGCGCAGATAGCGATTGAATCCGCTGTCTCGGGCCAGAAAACTCTCAAGCAGTGCAATGATCGTGTCGGCTTCCGTTGGAGCGTGCTTGGGATCGAGCCCCTGCTGTTCGGTGTAATAGGCGATGTACGCGCGTAACTTAGCTTCCAGTGGCGAGGTGATGTTCAGCACCTTGCGGATCGCAACGTGCTTCACGGGAATGGCGGGAAGCAGCTTTGACTGGGACACGGCAAATCCTCCACTAGCCGCGGTACGGGCGGCAGTTCGATGTCTTTGGTCACGAAGACAGCGACGCGGTGGCCCGGTCGCACGACGAGCGTCGGCTGGACTTGAAGGTCTTTCTGTACGATCTGCTGGCCGGCGCTATTGATGTTCTGCGCCGCGCCGGCGGCCGCGAGTTGGCCGAGCGCCGGATTCGCGGCACTGACACCGCCGCCGTACGATTCCTGCGCGGCGGCGCCGAGCAACGACCCTAGGACGACACCCTGCGCGAGCTTCCACCAGTGGTTGTCCACTTTGTCGCGCACGCCGGAGAATCCGGAGAGATCGGTTCCCGGCATGCCTTCCAAACTGATGCTGCTGCCGTTCGGAAATCGCACGCGTGTCCAGACGAACAGAACGCGTTCCTGACCGTACGTGATCCGGCTGTCGTATTCGCCGATGAGCGTCGAGCCTTGCGGAATGAGTACGTGCTTGCCGGTGACGGTGTCGTAGATGGTCTCGGCGACTTGAGCCGTGATCATTCCCGGTAGGTCGCTATTGATCCCCGTCAACAGCACGGCCGAGATGACGGTACCGGCGCCGACGTACACCTTGTTCGCCGGCGTAAGAACCGTCTGATCAAGATATGGATCGGCCGTATGCCGAGCGCTCTCAAAGGCGTGCTTGTCATCTTGCCGGTTGTCCTGGTCGCGCGGCGAACGTGCCGCGGGGTCGGACGCCGTAGTCGGCGCGTTCGATGATGCGGCCGCAGGCGTCAACGTTGGTGTCGTCGAGCGATCGCCAAAGTCGGGCTTCGCGTCACGTGCGGCGGCGCGACGCTTGAGGCGAGCGAGCGTCATGTCAGCAAGTAGCTTTCCGACTGGGTCGTCTGCCGTGGTACCGGTGCGTGCGAGCGCGTCATTCTTCATGTCGAGCTGCGCCGCGCCGAACTCGCCACCGACCGGGTTACCGAGCTTCGGCACGTCATTACGCCGCTGTCGTGCAGCCGCGGTGGCATAGTCGCTCGGCAGGTCGTTCACCGCATCGGAGGGAAGCACGAGCTGCGTGCTCGATTTCGTCTGCACGGCTGGCTTCTCCGGCTGCCGCAACGCGGCGGCAAGCGCGAAGGCGATCAAGATGCCCAGGCCGAGCAGGACCGACGCTATCGCGGTGCGATTCAGCCGCTTCACCCGCGGCGCCGGCGCGCGCAAATCGATCGGCGGTGCGGTCTCCGGTGGGACGTAACCGCCTTCATTTGTCGTTGTCATGGTCGGCTCCTCAGCGGCAGAACCACGCGTGGGCAGTACAGCGCTCCACATCGATCTGTTTGTCGCCGACGCGCAACTGCGCATTCGCGAACAACCGATCGACGATGTAGAGGCGGTCCTTGACGCGGTAATTGACGAGCAACGGCTTTCCGTCCTCGATCACGAACAGCGCTGGCGCATCGCCGCTTGCCATGCTCTCGGGCATCTTCAGGTAGACCTTCGCGCCATCGTCAAACACCTGAGCCGGTTTCCACGACAAGTCGCGCCCCTTCACGCGATAGCGGAAATTGAGCTTGTCAGGCGATACCGCCAGCGCTTCGCTGCTATCCTGCCTGGCCTGGTCGTCGACTTCCTTCCTGACGATGGCTGCGGCATCTTCGTCGGGATAGAACCAGCGAACAGCGGGCATGTACCAGTCCGGCTTCGAACGCAGAGTGAGGTGGTACACGCGCTTGGTCGTCGGCACGATCAGGTTCGTTTCGATGCCTTCGTCGCGCGGCTTCACGACGATGTGCGTGCGCGCATTCGCGCCGCTGCCGCTCGTGAACTCGGACTTGATCCAGCCTTCGGTATCGCCGGCAACGGGTTCGGCCGTCAGGCTCTCGCCCGCTTCGAGCTCGATGTCGGTCAGCCGATTAAGTCCCGCGTAGACGATGTAGATGTCGCTTTCGCGATAGCCGTACACCGTCGCGCTGCCCGCGCTGCGCGCCGTCGTCGGATGGTCCGTCGCCTTGCCGACGTATTCGGCGACGCGAGCACGTTCCTTCGTGTCAAACGTGTCCTTTTCGTCATCGAATGCTTTGTCGGCGGCGACCTGGTGTGGCGATTTCGCATGCGAAATCGGAGACGCCAAGTCGGCCGGAAGCCACGAGGTGGCCGACCACGCCGGTGTTGCGTCCAGTGTGGCCGCGGGTTCGGAAGCCGAGACCTGCGGTTTCAGGTACGGCGCCGGACTGGTCACGCTGACGGTGGGTAACGTCGGAATGACTTCCTTGATCGATGGGACGATCGGCTTCGCATCGTTGCCAGCAGCGACGGCTCCAGCGGCAAAACCCAGGCACGAAAGTAAAACGAGGACGGTACGCATAGCGCTCCTTGAAGGACGAACAGAGGAGAAGAAAGGTCAGTGCGACGTGGATTCGAGGTCGCGGTGCCACTCGAAATCCTTCACGAAGATTCCGAGCGGATTGACCGCGATTTCCTCTTCGGTGGATGGCGCTCAAATTCGAGCGTGAACGTCGCCGTCCACGTGGAGGATTCCTTCAGCGCGCCTTCGCGCTGATAGCTCGACTGTGACCAGCGCAGCTCGTAGGAGTCGGCAGCGATCGGCAGCACGCTTTGCAGTTGCAGGGTGACGGTCTCCTGGCCGACTTTCGACAAGAGACTGTCCGGCTGCCGCGCCCAATCATTGAGCTTGCTCGCGGCGGACTGGCGCATGAAGTGGTATGCCTCATTCCACTGCGCACGGACGACGACGGCATCGAGCGGCACTGCGCGAAGCAGGCGCACGACATGACTAAGGAAATAGGCGATCTCGGCTTGTTGTGGCGTGTAGGTGTGTTCCGTCGCCTTGCCGATGACGTTCGTGACGCCGGTTGTCTTGTCGACCGTGATTACCACCGGCTCGACCAGCGAGCGTGTCATCGCGTAGAGGATTCCACCGGTCAAAGCCAGTGTCGCGAACAACATTGCGAAGAACGCGAGGCGCCAGTGCTTCGCATTCGTGACGACGGTGCCGAGTCGATCATCCCATTGTCGGCGCGCGGCGCCGTAAGGTGTGATCGGTGCGCGGTCGGGTTTGCGGCCCATTGGTTCGTGCAAGAGTTCATCGGCAAGTGACATGCGTCTTCATTCCTTGTTCGTAGAGTCGGCGGGCGTTTCGGGCGGTGGCGGTTCGGCTACTTTCAACGCGGGCTCCGCGATCTCGTCGATCAGCGGTTCGTCTTCGACGCGTGCGGCCTTCGCGGCCTGCTCGGTGGCCTGCGTCGCGCCATCGCTAGCGGTCGCGTCGCGATGGAGACTTGCGCCAAGGTTCGGGCGCATGCTGCTCGCCGCCGCTCGTCGGTGCGCCGCTGACCGGGTGCGATGCGTGCCGCATTAGCGTGTGCACCGTGGCCGGCGGACGGGATGAGGGCGCGTCACCTGCCATGCGAGCGACATCGGCTGCATCAGCTGGCGGCCGGACCGCCGCCGCCTCACCGGCCGCGACGCTATCGCCGGTTGCGTTCTGTGCGGGTGCGGCGTCATTTATTCGCGGCGCGGCACTCGTTGATGCGCTCTGCGATGCCGCAATGGAAGAAGACGCAGCGGACGGCGTCGAGGAGCCGGGAGGGGAAGCGGCATCGCCGCCCGCTGCGGGGGAACTCGGATTTGTAGACGCCGAAGCAGGTTTCGCACTCGCCTGCTCGGGCGCGATCCCGTGTGCGGCGAGGCCGGTGAGCTGGCCATCGCTCACACGCTTCTTCATCGTTTCGGCCATACGCGCAAGAGGACTCAACGCCACCCTTGCCGCGCCGCCCACGGCGCCAGCGGCTTGACCAATCGGACCCGCGCCGCCTTCGGCTGCTCGTGCCGCACCGACGCCCGCACCGGTCTTGATCGCGGACGCACCTTGCACCGTCGCGCCAACACCGCTCGCCGCGGCTCGACCCGCGGCGGCGATTCCGGCAGCGCCGAGTACGACCGCGCCGCCGGCTTCAAGCGCGGCACCCGTTGCGTGACCGGCACTCAGCGACGGCGATCCGGCAAGCAGCCCCGCTGCCACGCCGGGCGCGTGCCAAGCGAGAAAACAGATCGTCATCGCCGCAAGCAATGTGCACCACGCATCGCGCATCGAGAAATCCGCAGGCACCGTGATCTGCTGGAGCACCGGCTGCGCAATCGCGATCACGAACGCGAGCACCATCAATTTGATGCCGTGTGCGAGCACCGCGCCGAAGGCCTTCTCTGCCAAGAACGCGGTGTGTCGGAACACACCGCACGGCAAGAGAATCAACGAGAGGATCGCGACGATGTAGAACTCGAGATAAACGAGGAAGCACTGGATCCCGAGCAGGAAGAACGAAAACAGAATCCCGATCATGGCAAGGCCGATCTGCATGATCGTTCCGAGATCTTCAACGCTGTCCACGTGCCCGATGTCAGCGAATCGACCTTGTCGCTCAACGGCTGGATCGCATTGAGCCCTTCGGCGACGATCGACGAAGGATCGTTAAGCGCCAAGCTGCCTGGCGAAGTGGACGCGCCGCCCGCTTCGCACCTACGCGGGCGAACGACTGCATCGTAGTCGTCGTGACCATCTGCCACTGTTGGATGAAGAAGAAAAAAATCCCGATCATGAGGAGCTCTGAATCAGCCCCTTCACTGCGTCGTCACCGCTCATCGCCCACCACAAGCCGGACAGCGTGAGCTCGATGCCGACAAGCATGCCGAGCAGCGACATGGCCTTGGGCTGCAGGGCGCTCCAGCCGCCATTGAATACCGTGAGGAAAGCATCGAGCAGGTGCGTCATGTGCCGGTGTCGGGCGTCATGCGAAGTCCTCGTTATCGAGTACAGTCGACGATCAGTAGCGTGGATCGTGCGCGGGCTGTGGTGTGTATTGATCGCGGTCGTGTGCATGCAATTGCTGGCGGATCGCTCCGAGCGTCGTTTTCGGATTGCTCGCGTGCCATCTTTTCGAGCACGACGCCGTTGAACGTCGCGACCTGCGTGTTCAGGCGCTGCAGGTCGTCGTTCACGCGCATCGTCAACTGATTGCCGGCCTGGATCGCCTGCAGTGCACCCACGCCACCCTGGCTGCTGAAGGTCATAAACTGCGTATCGCCGACGGCGTATTGCAAGTCCTTCAGGACGCCTGCCCCCTGCTGCAACGCCTGCAACAGGTTCTGCCGGTGCTGGTCGCCCCACTGCGCCTGCAGCGTGAACATGTTGATGTTGTCCGCCGGCGACATCCGCAGATTCGGATAACGCGCGGCGTAGTGTACGAGAGACTGTTGTAGTTGCCGACCAGCTGCGTCAGGTTCTGGACGTCGTTGAGGATGTGCTGGAAGCGCGAGATGTAACCGTTGATGATTTGCTGCGGCAGATTCTTCAGATTGAGAATCTCATTCGCGATCATCTGGGCTTCATTGATATTCGACTGCAGCGTGCGTGCCGCAGTCAGTACCTCTTGGGCACCATTCAAGTAGTTCTGCGACAGATTCGCCGCGTCGATCACGGCAAATTGCGCGTGCGCTCGCGTCGGCAGCGTCGCGACAAACGCGGTGGCGATGGCAACGAACAGGGCATTGCGGGTCGAACTCATACTGAAGTCCTCACTGGGTTTGTGCGGAGAGGGAATCGAGGGCACCGACCGCCCACTCGACCGGCAGCCGGCGCTCGGGTGACGGATCGCTCGCGCGCGCGGCGAGATAGCGCGCGTTGAACGCGACCGCGTTCTCGCGATGAATGCCCTTGGCGAGCATTTGAATTTCCGCGTTGGTCGCGCCGCAGTAGGCGAGCGCGAGCGGCCCCAGACCCAAGTCAAACAGCCGATTGCCTTCGGGCGAGGTGAGGTAGTAGTCCTTGCGCGGCCTAGCGTGCTGCAGGATGCGTAGCTGCCGTTCGTTCAAGCCGAACTTGCGGTAGATCGCGGCGATGTCGTCATTGAGCGCGTTGGCGTTCGGCAGATAAATCTTCGTCAGGCACGCTTCCTTGATCGTCGCGACGATCGGCGAGGCATCGACATCGGCGAGCGACTGCGTCGCGAAGACGACGGATACGTTCTTCTTACGCAGCACCTTCAGCCACTCGCGGATCTTCGCAGCGAACGCCGGGTGATCGAGGAACAACCACGCTTCGTCGAGCACCAGCAATGTCGGTACGGCGCCGTTGAAGCGCTGCTCCAGCCGGTGGAACAAGTACGCGAGCACCGGCATCACCGCGCCTTTGCTCTGCATCAGCTCTTCCATTTCGAACGCGAGCCAGCGACCGAGATCTAGGCTGTCGTGCTTTGCATCGAGTAGCGCGCCGTGCGCGCCCTGGATCGTGTACGGTTGAGGCGCGCTTGAACTCTGCGTCCTGCACCATGATCGACAGACCAGTCAGCGTGCGATGCGAGCGCGGGCTCTCTGCAAGGACACATAATCCCTCCCAGAGCGCTTTCTTTGTCGCCGTCGTGATGGCAACGTTTTCCGCCGTGAGAATGTCAAGCAGCCATTCGCTTGCCCAGGTGCGCTCAGTGCCCAGATGAATGTCGGCGAGCGGCTGGAACGCGAGCCCACCTTCGCTTCCTAAGTCGTAGAACGTCCCGCCGACACCATGCGTCGTGATTCGCAACTGCCACCCTTGTCAAAGATGTAAACCTGTGCGTCGGGATAGCGCAGAAACTGCGCTTCCATCAGATTCAACAACACGCTCTTGCCCGCACCGGTGGGTCCGAGCACGAGCGTGTGACCGACGTCACCGACGAAATTCGTGAAGCGAAACGGCGTCGTGCCATTGGTCACGGCGGTCAGCAATGGCGGCGAGTGCGGTGGAAGAAGATCGTTGGGACATATGCGCGGGCCGGCCCATACTGCGGACACCGGCATCAAGTGCGAGAGATTGAGCGTATTGATGATCGGCTGCCGGACGTTATGGTTACAGTGACCAGGCAAGCTGCCGAGCCACGCGTCGAGTGCATTCAAGTTCTCGAGTTCATTGGCCGTGACGAAGCCGCGGCCATTGATCTCGCGTTCGAGCAACAGGAGTTTCTTTTCGAGCGCTGCGAAGTCGGTGTCGAGGACGACGACGGATTGTGTGAAGTACCATAGCGCACGGCGTCGGCCGACAGTTCCTGGCGCGCCGCATCGGCATCCTGTGCCTTGTTGATCGCGTCGGAATCTTCGAGCGCGCTTTGTGTATTGGCGATGACCTCCTTGATCAGTGTCGACAGATTCTTGCGTTTCGCGAACCATTTGCGCTTGTAGCCGTCGATCTGCCGCTCAGCATCGGATTTGTCGAGGCAGACGAACCGCGTTACCCAGCGATAGGCGAAGCCGAGTCGGTTCAACGCATCGAGAATGCCGGGGAAGCTTTCGTTCGGAAACGATTTGACTGACAGCACGCCGAGGTACTGACGCCCGAGCTTTGGTTTGCCGCCGCCGGTCAGCGGCTCGTCAGTCAACAGCCCATCGAGGCAGTCCGGCACGGCGGGAACGGTCGACCGGATGGAGTTTGTCGAAACGGTCAGAGTGGAGATAGGACAGCGTCTCGGCATCGTCGAGCGGTACGACGCTCGGGAAGATGCTCGCGACTTGCGCGATCAGACGATTGCGTTCGGTGGCAAAGGCGGCGAGGTACTCCGCAGCGGCTTGATCCGCGCGTCGCCGACCAATTTCTCGCCGCGACAATCCCGCCGGTTCGTCGTCGTCATCGAAGAACAATGCCTCAGCCGCCGCTTCGATCAACGGCGGAGGCATCCAGATCAACGTACAGCAGTACGAACTCTCGAAGTGCTCACCGCTCTCGAAGCTCGCACGGCGCTCTTCGTCGATCAGTGCGCTGACAGCATCGGGAAAACGCGAGCGCGGATAAGTCGTCGTCTCGCGCCGAACGGCGTCGAAATAGACCGCCCATCCAGAGCCCAACCGCCGCACGATGTTGTTGAG
>CAWDRH010000001.1:0-604722 GCA_963804695.1 uncultured Gammaproteobacteria bacterium | reverse complement strand
TTGGTTTTAGTCTTAGTCCACCTCACAGTCGTCTTTCAACGGCGAGGAGGTGTCTGGCGCGGACATGTCGCAGGTATCAGGTGAGGACCACTGCATCATGCACTTCGTTAGCGCTTCCAGTTCTGTTTCTTACCGTGATAGGGCCATTGACCATACTGCATTTGTTTGAGCACTCGCTTTTGGAGCACTTTCAGTTCCTTGTTGTGGGTTTACCACATTTTGGATGTTGGTTTTTGATTTGATGAGGTGCCTCATGATGCTGCAACTTGCACCAGCTCACCAAATTGCTATGTCCGGATTGTTCGCCCATTCATCGCGCTTGCAGCACAGCGCGATCGGTTTGGTAGGCGTTCAGAAACCGCCATGGTTTGTTGCCTTAGCCTAGAATTCTTCCGGTGCATGTTGCAGTTTCCGTGCCGCATTTGCAGGCGGTTTCTCGCCGGGAGCTTCATGTTGGGTGGAACCACTGTGGAAACCGCGCGCTCGGACACCATGTCCCAGTTATTGTGTTGGAGCACACACAACCACCATATTATTTGGAGGACTCCACACATCAATCTTATTTATGCTGTTTAATCAGATACATTCATATTGCATGGTTGGTGAGTGCATTCTCATAAAATGTATTTGCAAACTCTATCTTTTGGATGCCTGTTAAATTGTTGGTTACAATTTGGAAAAGACGCAGCCCAAGTTCAGAATGGTCAGTGACCTCTATTCAGGTGTTTGAAACATACACGTTTCAAGTGCTTAATGGAGAACAAGCACTGAGCTTCCTGCCTTGCAGCTGAAGTGGCCATGGCGCGTTTGTCAGTGTACATGTCCCCGTGTGAGTGCATCAGTATGTGTGATCGAATCTGTGGAATGAAAACCATCTGGGTTCTGTGAGCTGGGAGGAGACTGCGCTATCACTGATATCTGGCTGATCGGAATCGCACTGTCTGATGTTGCTGAGGCGAATTCATACCCCTACTGCATGCTGGGACCTTCCTGAGGACATCGTCATCATGGAGATGTTGCTATTGTGTAAGAATCTGCGTCAACATTGCATTGAACTATGTGATGTGATTATGGATGCCATCTGAATAATTAGTGCCTCCAGGATGCCATAGCCAGTTGTCGTGATGCCAATGGCTGGTCAGTGCAGTTTGCTGGGCCACGCTATCACTTCCAGTGCGCTGATGCTGTGTGTTGCCGGGAACTCAGCACGGTGGCCTGCATCGAATTCATGAGGTGGTGCATGCTGGGCTTTGCCACAGCCTCTTCGCTTAAGTGTGAACAAATGCACTGTGTTTGTAGTCCCCACACTCCTCATTGTGATGATGGAAAACAGTTTGGTGATGGATGAGCAGAGGAATGTGTTGCTAAAAAAAATTTAGCTTCCATTTCGCGGCATTGCCGGCGGCATCTTGCTGCTGATAGGGCTGCTCATTGTGAATTGCATTGAGGTGACATCAAACCACTAGGGTTTGTGCATTGGGTTTGGGCTATGCTGGATTTGAGTTCACATAGATCAGTGCATTATCTATTATATTTGATATGAAAACGCTGCTAGTGCACATGCCAGTGTGTGCCTGCGCGAGGCTTGTATCATTAGGAGCATCGTGGAGTGCATGCTGCTTATGGAGGCATTACCGGCATTGGTAGAGGAGAGCTACACGTGAAGTCAAGGACGACCAGTTGAGCGCACGCTGCCACAAACCAGCAGCATTCCCCATGCATCGACGACGCGAGAGCCCTGGTCAGTGAACGTCAGTGCATCGGCATTAACAAGCCCGCTCCGCCACACTTGGGCTCAACCATGGTGCCGGTTACTGATACCGCCATCGTGGAAGGAATATTGACATTGAAAATGGGACCATGGGTTGCAGTGCCATCAAGTGGGTTCTGCCACCGGAGTGACGCATGTTCAGGCGGGTTATTGCCTTCACATTGGGTCCGGTGTGCCATGCCATCGGCCATGGTGCTTCCGGTCAAGGCCATATCGGGTCCGCGCGTGAGCTTGCTGCATCGTCGGTGCTCGGCAAGACACCGGCTGGTACACCATCGGCACGGCACCCATGTGTGTTTGCCTTGAGCACACATCGCACTGTTGTTTACGAATTTGCTGCCATTTGCTATCAATTCCTTTCAAGCTGGTCTATTCGATCCTTGACATGGCACTATGCATTGCGCGCTGGAGTTCGACCTGATCGGCGAGGACGTGCTGATCACCGGCGCCGGCCCGATCGGCATCATCGCCGCCGGCATCGCAAGCACATCGGCGCACGCAACGTGGTCGTCACCGATGTCAACGACTACCGCCTCAAGCTTGCCGCCGACATGGGCGCGACGCGCGTGGTGAACGTGTCCAAGCAATCGCTGAAGGACGTCGTGTCAAGACCTGCACATGGAAGGCTTCGACGTCGGCCTGGAGATGAGCGGCAATCCGCGTGCGTTCAACGACATGCTCGACTGCATGTACAACGGCGGCAAGATCGCGCTGCTCGGCATCCTGCCGAACGGCGCAGGCATCGACTGGGACAAGGTGATCTTCAAGGGCCTGACGCTGCACGGCATCTACGGCCGGCGCATGTACGAGACCTGGTACAAGATGACACAAATGCGTGCTGACCGGCTTCCCGCTGCAGAAAGTGCTGACCCACCAGGTCCACATCGACGATTTCCAGAGAGGCTTCGACCTGATGGATTCGGGCAATTGCGGCAAGGTCGTGTGTTCGTGGAATTGAAGGCAGCGTGCCTTTATCCGCGACAGCGCATGGATGTGCGTTGATCCCGGATCCAATTCGACTGGATCCAGTTCCGACTCTTGCGTTCAGGACTGATTCAGTCGGCCGCGGCACTCTGTCGGAATGATTTCCGCGACGTCCCGCGTCATCGTCCTGTGCCTGTCGCTCGCGTGTGCCTATGCGCGCGCGGACGATGCCTTCGAACCCGAGCCAGTGCTGCAGGCCCCGGCCCTGGTGCAAGCTCCCCTGCTCAGCGGCCCGAACTTCCGCGTCGTGCCGGAAGTGCCGGTGCGCGGATACATGGCGAACTTTCTGATCGACACCCGGTTCGGGCCACTGCGCGCCGGCAGCGTGGAACTGCTCGCGATACGCGTGTCCGAAATCCCGGCGCTGGAAGCACTTGATCGTGCAAGCAAGACCGGCGCCTTCGCCCATGCACTCGCCGCAAGGGGCAAGAAAACAGGTGTGGCCGTGCTCCATGTGATCGAACACCCGGTCGACACAGTCGTCGGCCTGCCCATGGGCGTGGCCCGCTACTTCGACAAACAGTGGGACACATGGACCGGCCGCGCGCAATCCGCGGCGGACCGATCGTCGAAGGAATTCGAGAACAAGGGCGATCCGTACCGCGCACCGCCCGGTCCGATGACCGCAGCACGCGAGGTGCCGCCGGACGAGGACACGCCGGCGCCGGAACAGAAGAGCCGCGCCTGGTACGCGCGTACCGGCAGCGAAGCCGAGCGCGAAACCAAGCGCTATCTCAAGTACAACCAGGCGCGAAGTGAGATGGCCAAGGTGCTTGGCGTCGATCCGAATTCGACCAATCCCATCCTCGACGAGAAGCTCAATGATCTGGCGTGGGCGGCCGTGTGGGGAAATTTCTCCGCCGGCCAGGCACTCGGCCAGGTGGTGGGCACCGCGGCCGACGTGATTACCTGGAGCGGCCGGCTCAATCAATACGTGTTGACGAAAACACCTGAAGATCTGCGCGAAGAGAACCACACGCGCCTGTTGAAATTCTGCAGCGACGATTTTGGCGTACGCCAGTTCCTGCGCCGCGGCGGCTTCACCGACACCTTGCGTACGGCGCTTGCCCAATCGCTGGAGAAACTCAAGCCGCAATCCGGCTGCAACGAATTGGCCGAACTCGGTGCGACTACGCGCGGCGAGATCGAGGCGCGCTATCTGGTCGATGCGCTCAAACTGATCGAACGTCAACCGGATGCCGCCGGCGGTACGCTGATCGTTGCCGGCGCCGCCGTCGCCTGGCGCACGCCTGCCGGAAAACTGCTGCTGCCGATGCCGGTGGATTACCTGACCTGGAACCGCAACATCGCGACGTTCTTCGATCAACACGCCTTCGCGACCACCGACAAAACCGTGCTGATCGGCGGCGAGGCCTCGATGTTGACCCAGCGCGCGCTTACCCAGCGCGGCTGGAACATGATCTTGCGCGCGCCGTTCGATGGCGCCCCCGCCTATGCGCAAGGCGGGTTTGCGCCGAAGAACGAATAGCGGACAATGGCAAGATCGTCTCTTCAGGACTACGCCATGAACTACGCTGCACGCGACCGTCTCGCCGCTGAACTCGATTCCATCCGCGAACAGGGTTTGTATAAAACCGAGCGGGTTATACAAACGCCACAGTCGGCTGCGATCAAGACCGTCGATGGCCGCGAAGTGCTGAACTTCTGCGCCAACAATTACCTCGGACTCGCCGACAATGCCGAGATCATCAAGGCGGCCAAGGACGCGCTCGATACACATGGATTCGGTCTGGCCAGCGTGCGCTTTATCTGCGGCACGCAGGATCTGCACAAGCAGCTCGAAGCGACGATCTCGAAGTTTTTCGGCACCGACGACACGATTCTGTATACGAGTTGCTTCGATGCGAACGGCGGATTGTTCGAAACCATCCTCGGCGAACAGGACGCGGTGATTTCCGATGCGCTGAATCATGCCTCGATCATCGACGGCATCCGCCTTTGCAAGGCCGAGCGCCGGCGCTATGCCAACGGCGACATGGCCGAACTGGAAAATCATCTGCAGGAAACCAGGGACAAGCGCACGCGCCTGATCGCGACCGATGGCGTGTTTTCGATGGATGGCTATATCGCCAAGCTCGATGAAATCGTCAGGCTCAAGGAAAAATACGGCGCGCTGCTGATGGTCGACGATTCGCACGCTACGGGTTTTGTCGGCCCGAGCGGACGCGGTTCGGCCGAGCTGCACGGCGTCATGGACAAAGTGGATATTTTCACCTCGACCCTCGGCAAGGCCCTCGGCGGCGGTTCCGGCGGCTTCACCACCGGACGCAAGGAGATCATCGACCTGCTGCGCCAGCGCTCGCGGCCCTACCTGTTCTCTAACACCCTGCCGCCGCCGCTCGTCGCCGCCTCGATCAAGGTCTTCGAGATGCTCAGCGCCAGCACGGCGTTGCGCGACAAGGTCAACGACAACGCCCTGTATTTCCGCAAGCGCATGACCGACGCCGGCTTCGACATCCGTCCCGGCACGCACCCGATCGCGCCGGTGATGCTTTACGACGCCAAACTCGCCCAGCAGTTCGCCAAGGACCTGCTCGACGAAGGCATCTACGTCATCGGCTTCTTCTTCCCCGTCGTCGCACAAGGCCAGGCACGTATCCGCACGCAGATGAGCGCAGCGCATTCGCATGCCCAGATCGACCGCGCGGTGGAGGCGTTTGTGAAGGTGGGAAAGAGTCTCGGCATTTTGAAATAAGCCGTAGAAGTTTAGCTAAACCGCGGCGCCTACTTGTACGCCAACACCGCCGCTCGCCGTGCAACACTTTCCTGCGGCCAGTATTTCCTGCTGTCGTAGTATTCCGGCACCGCAGGCATGTCGGGTGGCAGGATCACCCACGGCAGCTTGGTCGAAGTATAAATGTGAATGTCGGGCTTGATCCGGAAGGCCTCGTCGAGCGTACCGACGCGCACGAAGCGGATGGCCTCGCCGCCGCCGGGATAATTGCTCCACAGCGCGATCCTGCACGTCGGGCAGCGCGAGATTTTTTGACCCTTGCCGCTGTTGGAGGGGTGTTCACTGCTTCGACTTCGCCTTGCAGCAAGATGACGCGGTCCGCCTCGATCAGCGCATTCAGTGCGAACGCCGTGCCAGTCTCGCGCTGGCACCAGGTGCAGTGGCAGCAGTGCACGAACATCGGCGCGGTCAGCATGAGATAACGCACCGCGCGGCAATCGCAGCCGCCTTCCATCGGGAACGCGTCGTTCGTCGTCATGGATTCGCCTCGTATGCCGATTCAATCGCGTTGGATTATGCTTGGCCTTGGTCCGTGAGCATACAACGGCGGAGCCGACCGCAGAATGTTTCAAACCGAGGAACCACGAATGTTCACCCGCGCCATCGTTCGCCCGCCGGCCGCGAATTTCGCCGCAGGACTGACCAGTGTCGATCTCGGCAAACCCGATTTCGCCAAGGCACTGGAACAGCACGCACGTTATTGCGATGCCTTGCAGCGTTGCGGTTTGGCGCTGACGCGGCTGCCAGCCGACGCGCGCTACCCCGATTCCACCTTTGTTGAAGACACCGCAATCGTCACCGATCGCTTCGCAATCCTGACCCGCCCCGGCGCACCGAGCCGCGCCGGCGAAGTAGCTGGTATGGAACCGACGTTACGCGAATCGTTTCCGCGCATCCACACGATCGTCGCACCGGGCACGGTCGACGGCGGCGATATCTGTCAGATCGAAAATTATTTTTTCATCGGTATCTCGGACCGCACGAACGCCGAAGGCGCGCGCCAGCTTGGCGGAATTCTGGCGCAGGAAGGATTCACTTCGACGCAAGTCGATATCCGCGGCGTGCCAGGCATCCTGCACCTGAAAAGCGGCATCGCCTACCTTGGCGACAACCGCCTGGTGCTGATCGACGCCTTGGCAGAACACGCGGCGTTTCGCGGTTATGAGATTGTGCGCATTGCGCCGGAAGAAAATTACGCGGCGAATTGCCTGCGCATGAACGCGCATGTCGATCTTGCCGGCTGGTTATCCGGAATTCGAATCCACGCTGCGTGCGTTCGGTTATCCGGTGATTGCGCTCGACATGTCCGAGTTCCGGAAAATGGATGGCGGGCTGAGTTGCCTGTCGTTGCGATTCTGAAGAGCCATGCAAATGCCGATCGATGTCGGACGCCGCCAATTCCTCACCACAAGTGGTGCAATCATGAGTACAGCTGTGCTTCCCTGCCGCCTTGGGCGCGGCTATGACAACAGCCACCGAAACGCAGTGGCCGCGGTATCACGACGCAATGGTGATCGATGCCTGCGGCGGCCCGGGGCGAGAAAATCGCGGACCGGTCCATCCGCCGCTGGATGCCGGCGAGCTGGCCGACATCCGCAATTCCGGCGTGACCGCACTCAACTTCACCGTCGGCAGCGTCGGCAGCTACACCAACGATTACGAAGAAACCATCCAGAACATCGCGTATTGGGATGCGCAGATCGCCGCACATCCCGATGTCATGATGAAAGTCATCCTCGGCGCACAGCTCGATGAAGCCAAGCGCAGCCGGCGGCTGGGAATCATCTACGGCTTCCAGGACACGACGATGTACGGCGAGAATCTCGACCGTTTCGACGTTTTCCACGACTTCGGCGTACGCATCGTGCAACTGACCTACAACCGTCGCAACCTGATGGGCGACGGCTGTCTGGAAACCGGTAATGCGGGCCTGAGCACACTTGGCCGCGACATGGTCGCAAAGATGAACGAGCGCGGCGTATTGGTGGATTTGTCCCATTGTGGACAACGCACCACGCACGAAGGCATCGAAGCCTCGAAAAAACCTGTCGCGATCACGCACGCCGGCTGCCGCGCGGTCGCCGACATGCCGCGCAACAAGCGCGACGAGGAACTGCGTCTGCTCGCCGACCGCGGCGGCGTGATCGGCATCTACATCATGCCGTATCTGCGCAACGAAGGTCAGGTGATGGCCGAAGACGTGATCAAGCACATCGAGTACGCAGTGAAGATCTGCGGCGAAGAGCACGTCGGCATCGGCACCGACGGCACGATCTCGGCGGTCGACGTCACGCCGGAATTCAAGAAACAATTTCGCCGACGAGATCGCCGAGCGCCAGAAGCGCGGCATCTCCGCGCCGGGCGAGCGTGCGGATTCATATACTTTCGCCCCGGACCTCAATACTCCGCGGCGTTTCGAGCGCATCGCGTTGTTGCTGTCGCAGCGTGGGCATTCGGATGCGCGCATCGAGAAAATCCTCGGCGGCAATTTCGCGCGGCTCTTTCGGGAAGTGATCGTGCAGACGGCCTGATCAATTCCGCTTTCGATGCCGCGGTTAACGGATTTTTACGCGGCGCTGTGC
The DNA here is from genome assembly GCA_963804695.1 of uncultured Gammaproteobacteria bacterium. Lineage (GTDB taxonomy): Bacteria > Pseudomonadota > Gammaproteobacteria > Xanthomonadales > Rhodanobacteraceae > Rudaea. Next base: position 596,630 of record CAWDRH010000001.1, on the reverse strand, counting down.
TGGACTAGGTCCACCTTGGCAACTGTCGAAAACGTATGCTCAGCCTGCGCACGAGCGGAGACTGGATTCAACGATTGCACGATTGCCTGAACAAGAACCTCACGGCCGAACCGACCGAACGCGCGCTGCCTGAGCTGCTGCACGGACTCGCACCGTTGGCGCGCGATCCCGCCGGACCCGCGTCAGCAAACAACCTGAGTGCAGTGACCCAATACCAGCGCTTCGGCCTCGCCGATTCGGTTTCGCCGCGCTATTCGTCGCTCGCCATCCTCTGGCCGCCGGGTCACGCCAGTCCCGTGCACGATCACGGCGGCTTGTGGGGCCTCGAAGTGGTGGTGTCCGGAGCGCTGGAAATCGACGAATACGACATCCTTTCTCCGCGACAACTGCGGCATCGCCATCATGGCGTTCTGCATACCGGCGAAGGCACGTGGTTCGCCGGCCATCGATTCGCGCATTCCTGCCGCAATGCCTCGACCAGCGAACCGGCGCTGACCCTGCATGTCTATGGCGGCGATCTCGCGCACTACACCGCGTACGAACCCATGGGTCACTATCCGGTCGAACCTGTATCGCAGACGACGAAACGCAGCGACGAGCGCCTGATCGTCGAATGATTCGGCGCTGATTCCGCGACAAAAGCATCCCGCACGCAAATGCCGTTGAACTTTTGAATAGCACCGGGGAATCCACCGAGGCCGACATCGTCTAAGCGTGTCCGTATTTGAATGCGACATCATGCCGCATCGTTTCATCGGACGCTTGAGGGTAGGCTTCCGGCTTTATGTGCGGGGAGTGCACGGTGCATCTGATTTTGAAGCCTTTGGCGTGCGTTATCGGCGCTTCGATTTTTGCTTGTTTGCCGCTCTCCGCGCACGCATGCGCAACTTGCGGCTGTACATTGAGCACCGATGCGGCAACGGGCTATTCCACCGAATCGGGCTGGCGCGTCAGCGTGGATTACACCTATATCGATCAGAATCAGCTTCGTCACGGCGGCAGCAAAGCCAGCCCCGAGCAAGTCGTCAATCAGCCATCTGATCCGTCCCTGGATGGTGGTGAAATCGAGCACGGTACGACCAACCGCTATGTCAATATGGCACTCGCTTACCGTTTCAATGCGGATTGGGGGTTGAGCCTGATCGTGCCCTATGTGATGCGTGACCATTCCACTTACGGGACACAAACGCAGCCGTATACGCCTGCTGAGAGTGCGCCCGACCAACTCAGCAGCACCAATCTGTCAGGCTTGGGTGATGTCAAGCTACTCGCCAGTTATCAGGGGTTTTTGCCTACGCACAATCTCGGCGTGCAGTTTGGCGTGAAACTGCCTACGGGCAACTATGGTGGCCAGGCCGACGATGGAACCTTCGTCGGCACTCCGGTGCTGTTCAAATCCGGCCCAGGAACAGGACAGGCACTCGATACGAGCTTGCAGGCAGGCACGGGCAGCACGGATCTAATCGCAGGCGCCTACTACTACCAACCCGTCAGTCAGAATTTCGACGCTTTCGTCAACGGTCAGTTCCAGGTCGCCGTGTCCGAGCGACTGGATACTTCAGGCGCCGACTATCGGCCAGGTAATACCGCAACCATGAGTTTGGGTCTGCGTTATGAAGCGCGTGCGGACTGGGTGCCGCAGTTGCAGCTTAATCTGGTTCGCAAGAGTGCAGATCAAGGCGCACTCGCCGACGTACCGGACACTGCCGGCACCGTGGCGTATCTGAGCCCGGGGATCAGCGCGACGGTGTTCAAGAGCTTCCAGATGTATGCTTTCGTGCAACTGCCAGTCTACAGCCATCTCGCCGGCTACCAATTGTTTCCTCAATGGACCGCGACGGTTGGCGTCAGCAAGGCATTTTGAACGCGCTGACCAGAACATGCATGCAAGCTAGAATTGGCGATGGCGCAACGTGGTGGTCCGTTCCGGCTTCAAACAAAATTTCAAATATGCAATTTCAGATGCTCGCCTCAAAAGTGTTTTGGTCCCGAATCGTATTCGCAGCTGCCTTGACACTTGCGATGTCGATCTCCCCGTCCGCAGCTGCAACGAGCCTTGTCGTTGGCCAGACCGCACCGCCGATCACGTTAACCACGCTTGACGGCAAACAAATCGACACTCGGGATCTGCGCGGTCAGGTAGTCATTGTGGCTTTCTGGGCGACATGGTGCGAACCGTGTCGGGAGGAGCTGCCGTTACTCTCGCGTTATGCGCAGAACCATGCGCAACAAGGGCTGGTCGTGCTCGGGATCAGTCTCGATAGCCCGGATCAACTCGACAAGGTGCGCGCAGTGGCGCGTACCCTGAGCTTCCCTGTGGGTTTGCTGGGTGATCCGCATACGCCCGGCTATGGCCGCATCTGGCGGCTTCCCGTGAGTTTCACTATCGGTCGCGATGGACGACTCGTCGACAACGGCTGGAAAGACAGTGCGCCGATATGGACACCCGAAAGACTGGAACAGGTAGTCACGCCGTTGCTGGCTCAATCGAAATAGCGTCGATCGGGACCCCATAACGGGGTTTCTCGCTCATCAATTCCAGAGATTGGCCGCGCCATTCACGGCGGGCGATTGCCGCGGGCAGACGTACGCGCTTCCTCAATCGAGCCAGCGCCTGATCCGAGTGTAGACTTCCTTGCGATCGAGCAAATCCATGTGATTCATGCCGTAGCCGATCCACTGCCGGGTTTTCGGAAGCGGCAAGTTGCTGCGTGCATCCTTGTTCCGGCCGAGCGCGCTGTCGACTGACACGAGACCATCGCCGAGCAGTGTTTTCGTCGGCTCGCCGGTTTTCTTTGCAATCGACGCGGCGATCGCATAACACGTCACATTCTGCGGTAACGGCACCGCAACTTGTTTGTGGCGCGAACGCGCGAAGCGGTCGCGACCCTTCCAATCCTCATCGACCATGCTGCCGTGACGCAGATCGGTAATTCCGGCACTGCGGATTTTTCCCAGCCGCGCAAACGCGGTCGTGTACGGACTGGCGTCCAGAATCACATCCACCCAGTTGCCACCGCGCTCCAGCGGAGCGCCATGATGCGGAGTGCCGAGAAAAATTATTTTGCGCAAATGTTGCAGCCAGTCGTGACCTGCGATTTCGCCGTAATGGCAGGCACTGCGCGTGACCAAACCGCCCATGCTGTGGCCAAGGATTACCAGCTCATCGACAGGCACAGGCCACGCGCGCAGCAGTCCTTCGATCCGATCGGCCAACTCACGACCGTTCGCAGAGATATGGAGGCCGCTGTTGTAATGCAAATAGATTGGCGTGAAACCCGAATCGGCCGCGAGCGCGGCGCCATGATCGTGTCCGTTCCGCGACCATTGCCGATCGTTCATGCACAGGCCGTGGACGAGCAGCAAAATCTTGCCGGTCGCATCGGGAATCGCCTCCTGCATGGCCTTGGGCGTCAGTTCCAACGTCTGTCCATTGCGACGCAATTGCATCGCAATTGCAAGCGGATTCATACTGGCATGCAAGTGATCGCCAAGCACGCCGTTCAAGGCTGCCAGTACCGCTTCTCGTTCCACCGACGAATTGCCGCTACCAAGCAACGGCACAAGCCGGCCGAGCAATGCATCAATGCTGCCACCCACCAGACGCGTCACTCCGCGAATGGTTTTGTATACGAATCCCGTAACCCCTTGTGCCGGTTGCTGCGTCGACTTGCCCAGAATACCCGGCGTACCCAGGATATTGTGATGCATGGTTTCGACCAGGCTGGTCAGACCAAGCGTCGCATCGATGACCAGCTTGCCGGCGCCACGGATGTCGGAGGCATGAATATGGGTTTTCTTCGGTGTGGACATTATTTCGTCAATTGGCAGTCTTGCCATCCATAGCAACTGGATTCCGGCAATCCATGCCGGAATGACGACTCTATTTTAAACAGAGGAACGCAGATCGCTCGGTTATGTGAGCGCCACAACCTCTTCGCTGGTCAATACTCGCCACTTTCCTTTCTGCAAATCACCCAGCGTCAGCGTCCCGATTGCCACGCGGATCAATCGCAATACTTCGACATCGAACGCCGCAAGCAAGCGCCGAATCTGCCGGTTGCGTCCCTCGTCGAGTACGATTTCCAACCAGGCGTTCTTCTCACCGCGGCGCAACTCGCGCAAAGATTTCGCCAGGAGGCGTTCGCCATTCTCGTCGACACCGGTTTGCAGATGTTGCAGCAAATCGGCCTCGGGCAAGACATCGATCTGCACGTGATAGGTCTTGTCGAGATGCGATTCCGGATCAGTCAACCGCGCCGCCCACTCACTGTCGTTGGTGAACAGCAACAGACCTTCGCTGGCCTTGTCGAGTCGACCGACAGGCGCCAGCCAGGGAAATTTCGCGTCCTGGAACAAAGTGTACACGGTGTCGCGGCCACGCTCGTCGCTGGCCGTGGTGACATAGCCGCGCGGCTTGTTCAGCATTACGTAGATTTTCTCGACCGCAACAATGGCTTCGCCATCGAGCTTGATGCGATCGCTGTTTACATCAGTCGGCCACTCGGGATCGGTCACGATTCTGTCGTTGACCTGCACGCGCCCGGCACGCAGCAAGGCTTGTGCCTGCGTGCGCGAGCACACACCGAGTTTGCTCAATACGCGCGCAAGGCCATGGCGCGGCGCGCCCGCTTTCAGTGGCGGCGCGCGATGACGTGTACCCGCACTTGGGGTAGGCTTGGCATCGGGAGACTTGCGCATCTGCGCACAGTGCCGCAGTGCGGGCGCGGCGTCAAAAAAACAGGAGCATCGTCATGTCCGAACATCGAATCGATCTTGAATGGTCACGCAATGGCGGCCCCTTCGCGCGCGGCAATTATTCGCCGGATCACCTGATTCACTATGCCGGTGGACAGACCTTGCATGGTTCGCCGGCCTCGGGTTATGGCGGTAACGATGCCTACGCCGATCCGGAACAACTGCTGCTCTCGGCGCTGTCGGCCTGCCACATGCTCACGTTTCTCGCGGTGGCAGCGAATCGCGGCTACGTCATCGACAGTTACCATGACGACGCTGTGGCGACGCTGGACAAGAATGCCGACGGCAAGATGGCCGTGGTCAAAGCCGTACTCGCGCCGAAGGTCGTGTTTTCAGGCGAAAAGCAGCCGAACGCAGATGAATACAAAACCCTGCACGACCGCGCGCACGCCGCTTGCTTCATCGCCAATTCGGTGAAAACCGTCGTCGAATTGCAACTTTGACGCACCCGTGCGGCTGCGCTTGCAGCAATGTTGATGTGTACGTTGGATGAAGACGAACCTGGGGATTCCTTCACCATGAAATCACCGCGAAACGACGATAGTGCGTCACCACCGCACCGATCGCCATTCAGCATGACCACGACCCCTTCGATTCCAACGGCACTGTCGTCGCGCAAACCCGCGGGCGCCGCTGTGATGCAATGGTTCGACGCGGACGCCGTCGTCTTGCCTGACGGACCGCAGGCCGACTGCATCGACTGGTTGCGGGTCATTCCGTTCATCGGCATGCATCTGGCCTGCGTGGGCGTGATCTGGGTCGGGGTTTCCTGGATCGCCGTTGCAGTAGCGGCCGCACTGTATACATTGCGCATGTTTGCCTTGACCGGTTTCTACCACCGTTATTTCTCGCACAAGGCATTCAAGACCTCGCGCACGGTACAGTTCCTTTTTGCTCTGATCGGTGCAGCGTGCGTGCAGCGCGGGCCGTTGTGGTGGGCCGCGCATCATCGCAATCATCATCGGCATGCTGACACTGAATTGGACATCCATTCGCCGTTACGACATGGATTTCTCTGGAGCCACATGGGCTGGTTCCTGACCCCACGCGGCTTCCGCACTGACTGGAACGCGATTCCGGATCTGCGCCGTTATCCGGAACTGCGACTGCTCGATCGCTTCGATATCGCCGTGCCGGTGCTTCTTGCGATCGGTCTGTTCTTCTTCGGCAGCTGGTTGCAACACACATATCCCGGTTTGGGCACCAGCGGCGCACAAATGCTGATCTGGGGATTCTTCGTTTCCACGGTTGTGCTGTTTCACGCCACAGTGACGATCAATTCGCTCGCTCACCGCTTCGGTACGCGTCGCTACGATACCGCCGACAATAGCCGCAACAACTGGTTGCTGGCCCTGCTCACGTTTGGCGAAGGCTGGCACAACAATCACCACCATTTTCCCGGCGCCGCTCGCCAGGGCTTTCGCTGGTGGGAATTCGATCTCACTTATTATCTGTTGCGCGGACTGGCCGCGTGCGGTCTGGTCTGGGATCTGAAACCCGTTCCTGCAGGTCTGCGACGGACGCGCTGAAACATGCGCACCGCCGTGATCGGATCGGGCATCGCAGGTTTGGCAAGCGCATGGCTGCTCAGCCGGGAGCACGAAGTGACCTTGTACGAAGCCAACGATTACCTAGGCGGACACACGCACACGCACGCTGTCGAAATCGGCGATAGACACTACTCCGTGGATACGGGCTTCATTGTATTCAATCCGCCACATTATCCACTTTTTAGCAAAATGCTTGACGAACTCGGTGTCGAATCGCAACCGACCACCATGAGTTTCGCACTGAAGAACGAGCGTAGCGGCCTCGAATACAACGCCACGGATCTTTCCGGATTGTTCTGTCAGCGCAGCAATCTGGTGTCGCCGCGCTTCCTGCGCATGTTGCGCGATATCTTCCGCTTCTACCGCGAGGCGCCGGCACTGCTGGAATTACCAGGCGACGGACCCGCGCTCGGCGATTACCTCGACGAACACGGCTATTCGGCGGCTTTCCGCGACGATCACCTGGTGCCGATGGCGTCGGCGCTATGGTCGTCGCCGTCCACGCAGATATTATCTTTTCCGGCAAAGTATCTGGCGCACTTCATGGCCAATCATCAGATGTTGCAGGTGCGCGGGCGACCACAATGGCGAACCGTCAAGGGGGGCTCGCAAAGCTATGTGCGCGGCCTGCGCAAGCGCTGGAACGTGCGCGAGCGCACAGGCTGCGCGGCAACCAGCGTGCGCCGCGACGCCGATGGCGTGAGCGTTACCAGTGCGGCCGGCAGCGAGCGTTACGATCAAGTGGTGCTTGCATGCCACAGCGATGAGGCCTTGGCTTTGCTTGCCGATGCCGACGCAGGCGAGCGAACGATTCTTGGCGCGATGACGTACCAGGAAAACGACACCGTGTTGCACATCGACGCCAGCCTGCTGCCGCACAATCGTCGCGCCTGGGCTGCATGGAATGCGCTGATACCGAAAGACAAGAACGAACAATGCACGGTCAGCTATTGCATGAACCTGCTGCAATCGCTCGACGCGCCGGAACCGATCGTCGTCAGCCTGAATCGCAGCGCGCAGATCGCGCCGGAAAAAATCCTGCGGCGCATGCGTTATCACCATCCGGTGTACACGCAGGCGTCGGTCGCCGCACAGAGGCGCAAGGCCGAAATCCAGGGCACGAATCGCACCTGGTTTGCCGGCGCCTACTGGGGCTGGGGTTTTCACGAGGACGGCATGCGCAGTGCGGTCGAGGTGGCCGATGCGCTGGGAGTGCGCTGGCCATGAAACACGGACTCCACACTTTTCAAACCGCTTGGCTTGGGACATCCAAGGGTGGGGCAGCCACACCTTCGGCTACTGCTTCAATGCCACATGCTTCGATGTTCCGGCGCGAACATGCTGAATCGGCACCGTTGCATAGCGCAATCTACGAAGGCTGGGTGCACCACCGTCGTTACGCGCCACATGCGCATGCATTCCGTTACCGGATGTACATGTTGTATCTGGATCTGACGGAGATCGATCGCGTCTTCGCCGGACGCTGGCTGTGGTCGGTGAACCGGCGCAATCTGGCCGAGTTCCGCCGCAGCGATTATCTCGGCGATCCCGCCGTTCCGCTCGATGTCGCCGTTCGGGCGCGCATCCGTGAGGTCAGCGGTCGTACGCCGACCGGCCCGATCAGGCTATTGACGCATTTGCGCACTTGTGGACATTGTTTCAATCCAGCGAGCTTTTACTATTGCTACGCAGACGACGGCATCACGCTCGACACGATTGTTGTCGAAATCACCAATACTCCATGGAAGGAACGCCATAGTTACGTACTGCCGGTGGCCGGTGCGGATCGCCACGGCAGAGCATTGCGCTGGAATTTTCGCAAGGGCTTTCACGTTTCCCCATTCATGCCGATGCAGCGCGATTACGCCTGGCGCTTCACCGCACCGGATGAGGCACTGCGCGTGTATATGGAGGTGCTCGACGGCAGCGAGCGCGATTTCGATGCCACCCTGGTACTGGATCGCCGGCCATTGAATGGTGCGAATCTCGCACGCGCACTGCTGCGCTTTCCGGCCATGACCCTGCGCATCGTCATCGCCATCCACTGGCAGGCGCTGCGACTCTGGCTGCGGCGCAATCCGGTTTACGACCATCCGAAGTCCCGGGGAACCCCACCATGAGCACACCGTTTGCCAAGACTGTCGAATTGACCGCGCCAACCAACGGCAACGCATTCGATCGCTTGTTGCGCACGCGCCTGTTGCGGCAGATGAGCGCACTGCGCGACTCGCAGTTGCGCATCGTCGATGCACTCGGCGAGATCGTGCTTGGCACGCCGGCGGTGGATCCCACCGATACCCTGCATGCCACTTTGCGAGTATACGATGCGGCATTTTACCGCCACGTCGCCGCCAACGGCAGTGTTGGCGCGGGCGAGGCCTACATAGATGGCTTGTGGCACAGCGACGACCTGGTCGCGCTGATGCGCATGCTGGTGCGCAATCGTGATCTGCTCGATGCGATGGAGAGCGGGCTGGCGCGGTTTGGCGGTATCGCGATGCGTGCCTGGCACGCGCTCCGGCGCAATACGCGCATCGGCAGCCGCCGCAATATCGCAGCCCATTACGATCTCGGCAACGACTTTTTCCACCTGTTTCTCGACGAAAACCTGATGTACTCGTCGGCAATTTTCGCGCACGCCGGAGAATCGCTGGAAACCGCCAGTGTGCGCAAGCTCGATCGGATCTGTCGCAAACTCGCGCTGACCGCGAACGACCGCATAGTCGAAATCGGCACCGGCTGGGGTGGGTTCGCACTGCATGCAGCGCAACATTACGGTTGCCGCGTGACCACAACGACGATTTCGCACGAACAATGCGATCTGGCGCGCGAGCGTGTGCGTGCGGCCGGGCTGGAAGATCGTATCGAAGTCCTGCTCGAGGACTACCGCGACCTGACCGGTCGCTACGACAAACTGGTGTCGGTCGAGATGATCGAGGCCATCGGACATCAGTATCTGCAGGATTATTTCGCCAAGGTTGGCGGACTGCTGGAAGACCACGGCATGGCGTTGATCCAGGCCATCACCATCGAGGATCACCGCTACGCACAGGCGTTGCGCGCGGTGGATTTCATCAAGCGATATGTTTTCCCCGGCAGCTTCATTCCGTCGATCAGTGCGATGCTTGGCGCAGCTGCGCGCAACAGCGATCTCAAACTCTTTCAGCTCGAAGACATCGGCCCGAGCTATGCCTTGACGCTTGCCGCCTGGCGCGCGCGTTTCCATCAGCATCTGCCTGAGGTGCGTGCTTTGGGCTACGACGAACGCTTCGTGCGCATGTGGGATTTCTACCTTGCTTACTGCGAAAGCGGATTCCGCGAACGCTCGACCGGCGACGTGCAGATGCTGCTGACCAAGCCCGGTTGCCGGCGCCCGCAATATCTGCCGGATATGGACGCGCCGTTGTGAATTTGTGGATCAATGCCATTCTTTATCAGGCCACCTGGTTCACGGCGATTGCCGGGGCCGGTCGCGGCTGGTGGTGGGCCGGGCCGGCCGCGTTGACGGTTTTTGCCTTCTGGCAGCTTGCCGTTTCCAGACAACGCCGCGCGGACATCATCCTGCTGCTGTGCACGGCAGCGGTCGGGTTTGTCATTGACTCGATGTTTGCGGATACGGGCCTGCTTCACTATGCCAGCGCGCTGCCGTGGGCGCATCTCGCGCCGATCTGGATCGTTGCGCTGTGGATGAGTTTTGCGCTGACGCTGAATCATTCGCTGGGCTATCTCAAGTCGCACTTGTTGCTGGCAGCCGCGCTCGGCGGTGTCGGTGCGCCTTTGGCTTACCTCGCTGCAGCGCGCGCATGGGGCGCGCTTTCGTTCCCGGACGCGCCGCTGCCAACCCTGATCTTGCTGGCCGTGCTCTGGGCATTGCTGACGCCGGCCCTGTGTCGCCTCGCCCTGGCGTTATGCCGAACCGAGACGGCCTTGGGTGCCGTGCAGGGAGACCATCAATGACGCTCTGGTATTTCCTCTATATCTGGATCGCGGCGAGTATCATCATGTCGATCGGCTGGCTGATCCAGTTGCGCACGCGCAACGTCGGCATTGTCGATGCGATCTGGGCGGCATGCATGGGCGCCAGCGCATTGTTCTACGCGTGGGTTGGCAGCGGCAGTCTGGTTTCGCGCACGGCGGTGGCGATACTCGGTGGAATTTGGGGCTTCCGGCTTTGCCTACACATTCTGGCGCGCGTGCTAGGCGAACCCGAGGACGGTCGCTATCGCTACCTGCGCGAATTCTGGCATGGCGATCAGCGCAAGTTTTTCTGCTTTTTCCAGGCTCAGTCACTGATCGTCGCCTTGTTTTCGCTGCCGTTTCATGCGGTCGCGGAAAATCCGCATGAGGGCATTTCGGTCTGGTGCATCGGCGGTCTGCTGGTGTGGATAATCAGCGTCGCCGGCGAGTCGATTGCAGATGCGCAACTGTCGCAGTTTCGCAAAAATATACAAAACCGCGGCACGACCTGCCGTGCCGGCCTGTGGCGATATTCGCGCCATCCGAACTACTTTTTCGAGTGGCTGCATTGGTTCGCCTATGTACTGTTGGCGGTGGGCACGCCGTTCCCCACATGGCTGCTGAGCTGGCTCGGGCCGGTCCTGATGCTGGCTTCGCTGTGCTGGATCAGCGGGATCCCCTTCACCGAAGCGCAGGCCCTGCGCTCACGCGGTGACGATTACCGCGAGTATCAACGTACCACCAGCATGCTGATTCCGTGGTTTCCGAAGAGAACATTTTTAAAGAGAACATGATCGATGAGCCAGACAGTCGCAAGCCTGACCAAGGTGGAAAACCCGGCGACCGGCCTGCTCGGCCTTGCCGAGCGCGGAATGCTTTCCGACCAGATCATCCGCCTCGGCATCCGCCGTCTGTGTGCGCAGCGCCTGCGCGAAGAACACAGCGGCGATGCCGTCGCCGCATGGAACCGGTTTCAGGCTCAACTCGCCGAACTGCATGAGAGTCCCGTGGCGATCCACACGGACGCTGCCAATGCACAGCACTACGAACTGCCACCGCGTTTCTTCGAACTGTGCCTGGGCAAACGCCTGAAATATTCGAGCTGCTACTTCACGAACGGAGCCGAGACCCTCGACCAGGCCGAGGAAGCGATGCTTGCGCTGTACCTCGAGCGAGCACAACTCGCTGATGGACTGGACATTCTTGAACTGGGCTGCGGCTGGGGCTCGCTGACCTTGTGGATGGCGCAGCATTTTCCACAAAGCCGCATTACTGCGGTGTCGAACTCTGCATCGCAGCGCCTGTTTATCGAGGCACGTTGCCGCACGCTTGGGCTGGGCAATGTGCGCGTCATAACCCAGGATGCGAACCGACTGGAACTTGCGCCGGTCCAATTCGACCGCGTGGTTTCGATCGAAATGTTCGAACACATGCGCAACTACGCTACCCTGCTCGGCCACATCGGTTCGTGGTTGCGCCCCCGTGGCAAGCTGTTCGTCCACATTTTCTGCCACCGCGAACTGATGTATCCGTTCGAAACCACGGGTGACGACAATTGGCTGGGTCGCTACTTCTTCACCGGCGGCCTGATGCCGGCGGCCGATACCTTGCTGTGGTTCCAGCGTGATTTGCAGATCGAACAGCAATGGCGCTTGTCCGGCACGCATTACCAGAAAACCGCGAACGCCTGGTTGGCTAATCAGGATGCGAATCGCGATGAAATTCTGCGCGTGCTCGAATCGGCTTACGGCGATCAGGCGCGGTTATGGCTTCAGCGCTGGCGCATGTTCTGGATGGCCTGCGCAGAGCTGTTTGGATATCGCCGTGGCAACGAATGGCTGGTGGGACACTATCTGTTTGCGAAGCCTTGACTTGATCCGGGGAGATTTTCCCGGCGGATTTTTCAAGCGATCACGCAAAGAAAAAGCCCGGCTTGCGCCGGGCTTTTTCAGCTTACGTATTGCGAACTACCGGATCGATCAGTGCTCGACCTTGAGCTCGGTACGACGGTTGCGCTGACGGCCAGCCGCGGTATCGTTGGTGTCGATCGGATCGTCCTTGCCAAAGCCCTTCGGGCCATCCATGCGGCTGGCGTCGATACCGTGCGCCATCAGATAATCGTACACGCCCTTGGCGCGACGCTCCGACAGCTTCTGGTTGTAGGGGGCGCTGCCGACGGAATCGGTATAGCCATCCACTTCGACACGGATATCCGGATAGCGCTTGAGCGTATCCACTGCTTCGTCGAGGATCTGCACGGAATCGGCGGTCGGAGCCTTCAGTGAAGGTACCAGTTTCTCGCCAACGCGCGGGTGATCAAACTTGAATTCGACACCACGCAGATCGATCGAAACCGACTTCGGAGGCGTCGGCTCTTCACGTGCCGGCGGCGGTGCTTCGGCCGGAGCCGGAGCCGCTTGTGCCGGGGCCGGGGCCGGGGCCGCACCGCCAAAGCTGTAGGTCAGGCCAACAGTGGCGATACCATCGGTGAAGCCGGTATGACGGGCGAAGCCGTAGGAGTCAGACAGTTCCGAATTCAGCGAGTTGTTGTCGTGATCGTAACGGGCCTCGATTTCACCGCGGAACGCCAGACGGTCAGACAGGTTGTACTGTATGCCGACGCCAGCCTCGACCATCGGATCCCATCCGCCGCCCGACGCAAAGCTGTCTTCCGCCAACAGGAAACCGGAGTAGGCCTTGTGGCGCAGCGCACCGATGCTGCCGACCAGGTATGGACGCCAGCCGGAACCGATTTCACCGAAGAAATAGCGCGCAGCTACATCAAGTTGCACACTTTCCCATTGGTGACCGGCTCGCGGGGAATTGTCCTTGAAGTCGGCATTGTTGATGCCGTATTCGAAATCGACAGCAAGATTGGGATTGACCCAGGTACCGATACCAATGCCCTCGAAAGCAGAGACCTTGGTGGTACGATCACTGTCCGGGACGTCCACGCCGATGCGCGGAGCCAGGTACCAGCTACTGACGTCTTGGGCATTAGCTACGCCTGCACCGCCCAGTCCCAGGGCGATAAGCGCAAACATGGTAGTACGTTTCATCGGAGTCTCCTCTGCTTGGTTTTTTTGGGCGTCCGCTCCACCCACGCGGCGCGAATGCTCAGCACCCAATTTACCGATGCTGACCGTGTCGCGTTAATTATATGTTAGCACAGCGGCAACGCGAGCTGCGCCAGTCTAGCAAAATCAAATTTGTACCTCCAGCCTCCCTTATTCAGCATGCAGTCAGGCACAACTGCCAAAAAAACGGCTGCGCGAGGAACGAAAAGCTTTGGCAAGGCTTCCCTTTGGCATTGTTTTATAGGGCAAAAAGGTCAAGCCATTGCGGGACTGGCAACGATTCCAGCCCGGCCGGGTCGGCGCTTGCAGCCAGAATCCGTTCAACCTGAAACGCCGGCAAGTGCCCGGCGAGCGCGTGTTTGAACTTCTCCAGCAGCACGGGAATGCCCTCGTCACGGCGCTTGCGGTGGCCGATCGGATAGTCGATCGAAACCTTTTCGCTCTTGCTGCCGTCGCTGAAAAACACTTGTACCGAATTGCCGATGTAGCGCTTGGCCGGATCGAAGTAGTCTTGGGTGAATTGCGGATTTTCCCTGACCGCCATCTTCGCGCGCAGCGCATCGATGCGCGGGTCCGCGGCGGTCGCATCGTTGTAATCGTCCGCGGTCAGGCGACCGAAGATCAGCGGTACGGCGACCATGTACTGGATACAGTGGTCGCGGTCAGCATAATTCGCCAGCGGCCCGGTCTTGTCGATGATACGCACACCGGCTTCCTGGGTTTCGATCTCGATGCGTTCGATCCGATCAAGCTTGCCGGCGACTTGAGCGTGCAGTTTCATCGCGCATTCCACCGCCGTTTGCGCGTGGAATTCAGCCGGATAACTGATCTTGAACAGTACATTCTCCATCACGTACGAACCGAACAGGCGCTCGAACTCGAAAGGCTTGCCCTTGAACGCGACATCGTAGAAGCCCCAGGTTTTCGCCGTCAGCGCCGACGGGTAGCCGACGCAGCCCTTGACTGCGTTGAGTGCATGTGTGACCGCACGACGGCAGGCGTCGCCTGCCGCCCAGCTCTTGCGCGGTCCGGCATTCGGCGCATGGCGGTAGGTGCGCAGGGCGCCGTTGTCGATCCAGCTATGAGACACCGCGTTGACGATTTCGGCCTTGCCACCGCCAAGCATCTGGGTCGCCACCGCCGTCGACGCCAGGCGTACCAGAATGACGTGATCCAGGCCGACGCGGTTGAACGAGTTCTTCAGTGCATAGCAACCCTGAATCTCATGCGCCTTGATCGCGGCGGTCAGCACGTCGCGGATCGTCAGCGGTTTGCGGCCTTCGCGGATAGCTATGCGAGAAACATAATCGGCCACGGCCAGGATCGCGCCGAGATTGTCCGAGGGATGCCCCCACTCGGCAGCCAGCCAGGTGTCGTTGAAATCGAGCCAGCGCACCTGGACACCGATGTTGTAGGCCGCTTGTACCGGGTCGAGTTCCCAATTGGTGCCCGGCACGCGCGCGCCACCGGCGAGCGTCGCTCCGGGGACCAGTGGGCCGAGATGTTTCACGCACTCCGGGAATTTCATCGCCAGCATCGCGCAGGCGAACGAATCCAGCAGCATGTAGCGCGCGGTGTCGTAGGCTTCCTGCGAGTCGATCTTGCAATCGGCGACATAGTTGGCGATGTCGACCATGGGTTGATCGAAATCCGGCCGCTTGGCCGAACGGATGTCGTGGTGGCTCATGGGTGTTCCGGGATCGGAGAAAGGCGCGCATTTTGCCAGATTCGGCGCCGTCTTGCCGGTTGAGACGCCCACTGCCGATGATTCGCGCCGCGCAAGCAATCAGAGCAAAATCTGTCCATGCCGCTAGAGAGCTTCCACCCTGCCGTCGCCGCCTGGTTCCGTGGTGCTTTCGTCGCGCCGACACCGGCGCAGACGCGTGCGTGGCCGGCGATCCAGTCCGGCCAGCATGCACTGATCGCCGCACCGACCGGTTCTGGCAAGACGCTCGCCGCGTTCCTCGCCGCAATCGACGCGCTTGTGCACCGTGGTGTCGAGGCCGCTCTGCCCGACGAAACCGTCGTCGTCTACGTTTCGCCACTGAAGGCGCTGTCGAACGACATACGCATCAATCTGGAAGCGCCGCTTGCGGGAATCCGCGACGAGCTGGAAAAACAAGGCTTCGCCGATGTGGAAATCCGCACCAGCGTGCGCACCGGCGACACGCCGCAATCCGAGCGCGACCGGATGCGCCGGCGGCCGCCGCATATCCTCGTGACCACGCCGGAGTCGCTGTACATCCTGCTCGGTTCCGAATCCGGCCGGGCGATGCTGGCCTCGACGCGCAGCGTCATCGTCGACGAAATCCACGCGCTCGCGCCGAGCAAACGTGGTGCGCATCTGGCGCTGTCGCTGGAACGGCTGGAAGCCTTGTGCGGACGACGCCTGACCCGAATCGGATTGTCGGCGACGCAAAAACCCATCAGCGAAGTTGCAAAATTCCTGCTCGGCCCGAACCCGGCAGAGCATTGTGAAATCGTCGACGTCGGCTTTTCGCGCCAGCGCGATCTCGCCATCGAAGTGCCCGCCGCACCGCTGCAGGCGGTGATGTCGGGCGATGTGTGGCAACAGGTCTACGCACGCCTGGCCGAGCTGATCGCGCAGCATCGCACCACCCTGGTGTTCGTCAACACGCGGCGAATGGCCGAGCGCGCGGCGCGGCATCTGAGCGAACTGCTCGGCAAGGATGCCGTAACTTCGCATCACGGCAGTCTGGCACGCGAGCAACGCCTGGCCGCCGAACAACGCCTGAAGCGCGGCGAGCTGCGCGCACTGGTGGCGACTGCGTCGCTCGAACTGGGCATCGATATCGGCAATGTCGATCTGGTCTGCCAGCTCAACTCGCCGCGCTCGATCTCGACTTTCCTGCAACGCGCCGGACGTGCCGGACACAGCGTCGACGGCACGCCGAAGGCGCGTCTGTTCCCGCAGTCGCGCGACGATCTGATCGAATGCACGGCATTGCTCGATGCGGTGCGTCGTGGCGAACTCGATACCCTGCATGTCGAAAAGAATGCACTTGATGTGCTCGCCCAGCAGATCGTCGCGGAAGTTGCCTGCCGCGAATGGAGCGAAGCGGAACTGTTCGCTCTCGTGACGCGCGCTTATCCCTTTGTGGATTTGTCCAGAAATACCTTCGGCGAGATTGTGCGCATGCTCGCCGAGGGTTACACGACGCGACGTGGGCCGCGCGCGGCCTATCTGCACCGCGATGCCGTCAATGGCGTGCTGCGTGCGCGGCGCAGCGCGCGTTTGACCGCAATCACCTCGGGCGGCGCGATTCCGGACACGGCTGACTACGAAGTGATGCTGGAGCCACAGGCACAACGCGTCGGCACCGTGCATGAGGATTTCGCGGTCGAGAGCATGAGCGGCGACATCTTCCAGCTCGGCAATCAATCGTACCGAATCCTGCGCGTCGAACGTGGCCGCGTGCGCGTGGAGGATGCGCAAGGCGCGCCACCGACGATTCCATTCTGGCTCGGCGAGGCGCCAGGACGCAGTGACGAATTGTCGTTCGCCGTATCGCGGCTGCGTGCAACTATCACGGAGAAACTCGAGCTCGACGCTTCCGCCGCACTGGCCTGGCTCTGCGACGAAGTGGGTCTTGCCGAAAGCGGCGCACGTCAGATTGTCGATTACCTCGGCGGCGCGAAAGCCGCGCTCTGCCTGCTGCCGACACAGACACGAACTGGCGATGGAACGATTCTTCGACGAATCCGGCGGCACGCAACTGGTGATCCACTCGCCACTCGGCAGCCGCATCAATCGCGCCTGGGGTTTGGCCCTGCGCAAACGCTTTTGTCGCAAATTCAATTTTGAGCTGCAGGCCGCGGCGACCGAAGACGCAATCATCCTGTCGCTGTCCACCAGCCACAGTTTTCCGCTAGAGGAAGTTGCGCGCTATCTGCATTCGAACTCGGTGCGCGAGGTACTGATCCAGGCCCTGCTCGATGCGCCGATGTTCGGCCTGCGCTGGCGCTGGAACGCAACCACGGCGCTGGCGCTGCCGCGTTTCGTCGGCGGTTCCAAGGTGCCACCGCAGTTGCAGCGGATGAAGTCCGAGGATCTGCTCGCGACCGTATTCCCCGACCAGGTGGCCTGCGCGGAAAATCTCGTCGGCGAACGCCAGATCCCGGATCATCCGCTCGTCGCACAGACCGTGCACGACTGCCTGCACGAGGCGATGGACATTGAAGGGCTCGAACGCCTGCTGCGTGGACTGGAAAGTGGAGAAATTCACCTTGTCTGCCGCGACCTGACCGCGCCCTCGCCGCTCGCTGCCGAAGTGCTGACGGCGCGTCCATATGCCTTTCTCGACGACGCACCGCTCGAGGAACGCCGCACCCAGGCGGTGCAGAGCCGGCGCTGGGGCGATATCGACAGCACCGATGATTTCGGCCGACTCGATGCCGATGCGATCACGGCCGTGCGCGAAGAAGCCTGGCCGGAAGCACGAAACGCCGATGAACTGCACGAAGCATTGATGGGGTTGGGTTTCCTGACCGATGCGGAACTGCGCGCGAATCCTGCCTGGCCCGATCTGCTCTACGCACTGATCGCGCAACGGCGAGCGACGCGCTTCGCCGATCTGCATCTGCCTGCCGAACGCCTACCGCAATTCCAGGCGATCTTCGCCGATGCGGAATTCGATCCTGGCGTCACCGCACCGGCCGAATTCGCCGAACGCGAATGGACGCACGAAGACGCGCTCGCCGATATCGTGCGGGCACGTCTGAACGGACTCGGTCCCGTGCGCGCCGCCGATATCGCCGCAACGCTGCATCTTCCACAAGTGGAAATCGAACTCGCGCTGACCCGGCTGGAAACGGAAGGCTTCGTCATGCGTGGACGTTTCACCCCGAACGCGGACGCCGAGGAATGGTGCGAGCGGCATCTCCTGGCGCGAGTTCATCGTTACACGGTCAAGCGCCTGCGGCACGAGATCGAGCCGGTCGAGCCGCGCGATTTCATGCGCTTCCTGTTCGAGTGGCAGCGCGTGGCGCCGGGCACGCAGGTCAGTGGACCCGATGCGCTTGCCGGCGTGCTTGCCCAACTCGAGGGATACGAAGCGGCCGCGGCGGCATGGGAAACGGAAATCCTGCCGGCACGGATTGCCGGCTATGAAATCTCCTGGCTCGACGATCTGTGTCTTGCCGGACGTCTGGTCTGGGCGCGCCTGCGCGAACCCCAGACATCGTCCGAGCACGGCAGCGGTCCCGTGCGCGCGACGCCGATCGTTCTGCTGCAGCGTCGCAATATGTCGACGTGGACGAAACTCGGCGGTACGACTCAAAACTCAGACCCGGCACTGTCCTCGCGCGCAAGTGCGGTAGCGGAACATCTGTGCGATCACGGCGCGTCGTTCTTCGATGAACTGAGCGCGGGTACGCGCCTGCTGCACGCTGAATTGGAAGACGCGCTGGCCGAACTGGTGGCCGCCGGCATGATCAATTCCGACAGCTTCGCCGGCCTGCGCGCGCTGCTGGTGCCGTCGTCGCGGCGGCCTGCACCGGGTCGCCGGCATGGGCGTCGCACCGCCCTGCTCGGCATCGCCGACGCCGGACGCTGGGCGCTGCTGCGACGGGATCGTTCGGACACAGCGGCAATCGCAAAAATGCGGCCGAGTCTTGATGCGGAAAGTGTCGATCAGATTGTACGCATCCTGCTCAAGCGCTACGGCGTGATCTGCTGGCGCCTGCTCGGCCGCGAAGCGGCCTGGCTGCCGCCCTGGCGCGAACTGTTGCGCGTCTGCCAGCGCCTAGAAGCGCGTGGCGAACTGCGCGGTGGTCGTTTCGTCGCGGGTTTGTCCGGTGAACAGTTCGCGCTACCTGAAGCCGTTGGTCTGCTGCGCAGCATCCGCCGCAAGCCGCACGATGGCTCACTGGTCAGCCTGTGCGGCGCCGATCCGCTGAATCTCGTCGGCGCCATTGTTGCTGGCGACCGCGTGCCGAGCCTGACTGGCGCCCGCATCCTGTACCGCGACGGCGCACCGATCGCGACCCTTGTCGCCGGCACGTTCTCGCCGCTCGAACCGATGGATGCCGCGGCGCAATGGGCAGCGAAGACGCGCCTGCTGCGTGGAGACTCTGCGATCGAAGCGTCATCGGAAATCGAAACTGCTCGCTGATCCCTGGCTGGCAAGCGAAGCGACACTCAGCCACAATCCGCACATGCCCGCGGCCTCCTTCGAACGCATCCTCGCGCTCAGCGCATTCGACGGCGATTCGCGCTCGGCGCTGCGCGCATTGCACGCCCATTTCGCGCCGGACTTCCCCGATTGTTCGCTGGCACTGTTGCTGGTTCGCAGCCAGAAATCCGGGCATTGCCGCCTCGCCGGACTGATCGGCCCCGACGGTACCGAACATGTGCCCAATCTCGATCCGACTGGCGAACATGGTGAACTGCCATTGTTCGACGATGCGCTGGCACGCCGCATCGTGGAAAATGCAGAAGCGCATGTAGTCGCCGTCGCTCCGGCCGAACGCGCCCTGCCACTGGCACAGGCGCTGTTTGCTCCGGCCGCGGTGCTTGCAATTCCAGTCGCCAATTCCGGCGCGCGCACGCACTGGCTCGTCTTCGGCAGCACGCTGGCACGGCGCTTCGACCATGCCGATCTGGATCGTACCCTGCTGCATGTCAATCTCGCCGCAAGCTTGATCGTGCGGCCGATCGCGCTGCGCGCCCTGACCCGCGAAACCGCACGTCAGCGTCTGGAAATCGAGAATCTCGCCGATATCCAGAAATTGCTTTTGCCGGATAATCCACAAATAGACGGGCTCGAATACGCCTTGCACTGGCAGCCGGCGGCTACCGCAGCCGGCGATTACTACGAAGTGAGCAACCTCACGCCATTCGCTCCGGCGGATTTCGTGGCCGGGCACGGCGATGTGTGGGGCGTGATCATCGGCGACGTTTCCGGTCATGGGGCCGCGGCGGCGATGGAAGCGGTGCAGTTCGACGCGATCCTGCGCACTTACACCGGCGACGGCGGCCAGCAGCCGGCCGGTGCAGTGACCTATGCCAACCGCTATTTCTTCTCGCGCCGCAGTCGCGGCCACTTCATGACCGTGTTTGTGGTGATGTACCGCCCCGACACCCGCATTCTCGGTTATCTCAGCGCTGGACATCCGCCATTGCTGCATCGGCGTGGTGGCAGCGTACAGTTGCTTGGCGAGAGCGACCAGATTCCGCTGGGCGTGCTGCGCGACTACGAATATCGCAACAACGAAGTCAGTCTGACCACAGGCGACATTCTGGTTTTGTATACCGACGGCTGCGTCGAAGCGCGTGATCCAGAAGGCCACATGTTCGGCCTGGAACGTCTGCGCGAACTCGTCGCAACGGGTCCCGATTCTCCGCAATTGCTGCGGGACAGCATCGTCGCCACCCTGCGGGCGCATCAGGAAAACGCCGTGGGCGCCGACGATCAAACCCTGATCGTGCTCAAGATCACCCGCTAGACCGACGTTCGGAAATATCCCGGATCGCAAGGACTTGTACTCCAACGCTTTCCACGGCATCTTGCTCACATTCAAACGACCGTTCGATGCCATGACCGACGCCGCCACAGCAAATCCGCATTTTCCCCATTTGTTCACGCCGCTTGATCTGGGTTTCATCACCCTGCCAAATCGCGTACTGATGGGCTCGATGCACACGGGTCTGGAAGACCATGCACGCGATTACGAAAAGCTCGCCGCGTATTTTGCCGAACGCGCGCGTGGCGGCGTCGGCCTGATGGTGACCGGAGGACTCTCGCCGAATATCGCAGGCTGGCTCAAGCCATTCGCCGGAAGACTTTCGATGCCGTGGCATGTCGCACGCCATCGCAAGGTGACTCGTGCCGTGCATGCGGACGGTGGACGCATCTGTCTGCAGATCCTGCACGCGGGTCGCTACGGCTATCAGCCGCTGTCGGTCGCGCCCTCGAAGATCAAATCGCCGATCACGCCATTCACGCCGCGGGCGCTATCGACACGTGGCGTGGAAAAAACGATCCGCGATTTCGCCACCTGTGCCAAGCTGGCGCAGGACGCCGGCTATGACGGCGTCGAGATCATGGGCAGCGAAGGCTATCTGATCAATCAGTTCATCGCCGCGCGCACCAACACGCGCTGCGACCGATGGGGTGGCAGCGCGGAGAAGCGCCAGCGCTTCCCAATCGAGATCGTGCAGCGTACACGCGAAGCGGTCGGCACGAACTTCATCATCATCTATCGCCTGTCGATGCTCGATCTTGTGGACAACGCGCAGAACTGGGACGAAATCGTGCAGCTCGCAAAGGCGATCGAGACTGCGGGCGCGACTCTTATCAACACGGGCATCGGCTGGCACGAAGCGCGCGTGCCGACCATCGTCACCAGCGTTCCGCGCGCAGCGTTTGCCTGGGTGACGAAGAAACTCAAGGGCGAGGTGAAGATTCCGCTGATCACGACCAATCGCATCAACATGCCCGAGGTCGCCGAAAAAATACTCGCCGAAGGCGACGCCGACATGGTGTCGATGGCACGTCCGCTGCTGGCGGATCCCGATTGGGTGAACAAGGCCAAGACCGGGCGTAGCAGCCGCATCAACACCTGTATCGCCTGCAACCAGGCCTGCCTGGACCACGTGTTCGAAAACAGGCATGCCTCATGCCTGGTGAATCCGCGCGCCTGCCGCGAAACCGAACTCGTCATTGCAAAGTCCACAACGCGCAAGAATTTCGCCGTGGTCGGCGCGGGTCCGGCAGGCCTGGCGTGCGCGACAACGATGGCCGAACGCGGCCACGCGGTCACCTTGTTTGATGCGGCAAGCGAAATCGGCGGCCAGTTCAATATGGCCAAATGCATTCCGGGCAAGGAGGAATTCCACGAGTCGTTGCGTTATTTCGGTTACCGCATTGAGGACACCGGCGTCGAATTGAAGCTCAGCACACGCGCAACGGTGGAATCCCTGCGCGGCTTTGACGCGGTGATTCTCGCAACCGGTGTCACGCCGCGCGCACTGAAGATTCCCGGTGCAGATCGAGCGAATGTATTGAGCTATGTCGACGTGATCCTGCTTGGCAAGCCAGTCGGCAAGCGCGTGGCGATCATCGGTGCCGGCGGCATCGGTTTCGACGCCGCCGAATACCTGACCCAGGCCGAACCGTCACCAACGACAGACATCGCTCGCTGGTCGCATGAATGGGGCGTCGACCAAAAGTATACAAATCGCGGCGGCCTCGCCAAACCTGCGCCCGAGCCATCCGAACGCGAAGTCTGGCTGCTGCAGCGCACACCCGGCACGCCGGGCAAGCGTCTGAACAAGACCACCGGCTGGGTGCACCGCGCCGCATTGAAAATGAAGAACGTGAAGATGCTCGGCGGCGTGAACTACGAACGTATCGATGATGCCGGCCTGCATGCCGTCATCGACGGAAATCCGCAAGTGCTCAATGTGGATACAGTCGTTGTCTGCGCCGGCCAGGAACCGCGCCGTGATCTATTCGACGGACTCAAAACCGCCGGAATCGAGACGCATTTGATCGGAGGCGCCGACGTTGCCGCGGAACTCGATGCCAAGCGCGCGATTGCGCAGGGGACGAAACTCGCAGCAGGACTCTAACGCTCGCTTCCGGCTTCGCGATATTTCCCCCACGGCCCGAAATCGAACAACTGATTCGTATACGTTTCCACCACGGCGCTGAACGGCACTTGCGCCGAGGTATACAAAATCGCCTCATGCCGCAGCACGGCGGACGGGATGCTCAGCGGTTCATGATCGGCAGCGGATGCGGACATTTCCCAGCCAGTTTGCAATGGCGACCAGAGCGTCACTGCGGACAAAGTATGCCGTTCGAGGCCAAGCGGCTTGACCACCTTGCCAAACGATTCGTCGGTCGTGTCGAGCAGATGGTTCATCTCAGCGCTCAGGCGGCTCGGCACGTACCAGTTGTCGGCCTCGGACAGTGCGTGCTCGCCGCACATGAGTTGCACATGCCGATAAGCAATAGGCTCGCCTGCGTCGACCGCAAGCCGGGCACGCAAGTCGTCGGGAATGGGTTTAAGCGCCTCGCGCGCATGCCGCGCGACAACGCGTGCCGGCTTGGCCAGATCGTGATCGGCGCACCAGCGTTCCAGCGTCAGCGTTGCACTGTCGTTGCTGAGCAGATCCGCATTCAAGGTCTGCAATAGCGCCAACGCCTGTGTGCGCAAAAGAATGTCGCTCGATGCCGTGCTCGGTGCGAGCGAGCATCCGGCCAGCATTGCAAACGCAATCCACAGACCGGTCACGGTCGGCGCGCCAATACGCCGATGCGCCGTTGCATCGGATCGACTCAGAGGGAACATTTGTTTTCGGGCCTTGCGCTAACGCGATCAGAGCCGGATTATACGGTGGCCATCCTCAAGGTGTTGCCGTGGACGAATTCAGTTATCTCACGGTTCTGCTCTCGATCATCATCGGCCTGGCAATCACGCAGATTCTCCAGGGTTTCCGCGGCATCGTGCTGTCGCGCTCGCGTGTACTCATGTACTGGCCAGTGCTGGTATGGGCAGTAATGTTGCTCTTGCTCAACGTGCAAAGCTGGTGGGCGATGTTCAACTTGCGCCAGATCGTCAACTGGACGTTTCCCGAGTTCGCTGTCGTGCTGGCGCAGACCATCGCTCAATACCTGCTTGCCGGAATCGTATTGCCGGATTTTCCGGCTGATGTCCCGGTCGATCTGCATCGACACTACTTCGCGCACACGCGTTGGTTCTTTTTTCTGCTGGTTTTGATGCTGCTCGTCAGCCTCGGCAAACCCGTTGTACTCACCGGACATATGACCGATCGCACCGACCTCGCATTCCACCTGACATTCATCGTCATGGCGACGACAGCGGCATTCACGCAACGCGAGTGGTATCACAAAACCATGTCACTGAGCGCAATCGTGCTTCTGGTCATCTACATCATGACCTTGTTCACACGCCTGCATTGAATTGACCGGAGCTAGCTCATTTGACTCCACCGTGTGCCAGGCTTCGTTGCGTGCTGCTGCTACCGACAGGAGATCGATCATGCTGCGTATCGCCATGACCTTGGCGCTGGGACTTGCAACGACCGCCGCTGCTGCCACTACGGCAACCAGCGCCGCCGCAGCGATCGACCCCGTATTTGATTGTTTTCACACCAACTCCGCGTGGGGCTTTACGCTGTCGGGCAAAGTGATCGACCACGATGGAATAATTTATACTTATGGACAACGTGGCAAAGCCTGGTTGCAGGCGTTGACAAAGGACAATGCAGCGAAGTGGCTCAAGGCAACTGAATTACAGTCGAAGTTCGTCGACGCACAACGTGTCGGCAGTGTCGACGCCAAGACACTGGAAGAAAAATCCGCACTGATCGTCAAGGCCGCTCAAGGCAAGGTTGCGCAAGCCGACACCGGCGTGCGGGACGCAGGAACAAGTTCGTGCCACGCCTACATCCGCAACGAATCCCAGGGGCGCTATCGCGACATCGAACTGGGCAGCGATGCCGGCGTGAGCGACGCGCGAATCAGCAACGACTCTCCGGCATCCGCGGAATTACTTGAGTGGCTGAAATCGGTGAGCGTGGCGAGGTAGCCAATGATCACTCAGCGCTTCGCAAGCGGCGCGAAGACGAGATTTTCCGGACCCGTGTAATTCGCGCTCGGGCGAATGATCTTGCCGTCGACGCGTTGCTCGATCACATGCGCACTCCAGCCGGAAGTGCGCGAGATCACGAACAGCGGCGTGAACATCGCCGTTGGCACGCCCATCATGTGGTAACTCACGGCGCTGAACCAGTCCAGGTTCGGGAACATTTTCTTTATGTCCCACATCGTCGACTCCAGACGCTCGGCGATGTCGAACATCTTCATGTTCTTCTGTGCGGCGGAAAGCTCGCGCGCGACTTCCTTGATCACCTTGTTGCGCGGATCGCCCGTCGTGTAAACCGGGTGGCCGAAACCGATCACGACTTCCTTGCGCTCCACCCGCGTGCGGATGTCGGCCTCGGCTTCGCCCGGAGAATCGTAACGCTGCTGGATCTCGAATGCGGCCTCGTTGGCGCCGCCGTGCTTCGGCCCGCGCAATGCCCCGATCGCACCGGTTATGCACGAATACATGTCGCTGCCGGTGCCGGCAATCACGCGTGCGGCGAATGTGCTGGCGTTGAATTCGTGCTCGGCGTAGAGGATGAGCGACGTATGCATTGCGCGCACCCACAGTGCATCCGGTTTCTCGCCATGCAACAGATGCAGGAAATGGCCACCGATCGAATCATCGTCGGTCTCGACTTCGATACGTTTGCCATTCACCGCGTAGTGATACCAATACAGCAGGATCGAACCGAGCGAAGCCATCAGGCGATCGGCGATGTCGCACGCGCCCGGCGCGTTGTGATCATCCTTTTCCGGCAACGCACAACCGAGCGCGGACACCGCCGTCCGCATCACATCCATTGGATGCGCGGACGCGGGAATCTGCTCCAGAACGGCTTTTACCGACGCTGGTACGCCGCGCAACGATTTGAGCTTGGTCTTGTACGCGCTGAGTTCCGCCATATTCGGCAGCTTGCCATGCACCAACAGATGCGCGATTTCCTCGAACTCGCAGGTGGTGGCGAAATCCAGGATGTCGTAGCCGCGATAGTGCAAATCATTGCCGCTGCGCCCGACCGTGCACAGCGCGGTGTTGCCAGCGGCGACTCCAGACAGGGCGACGGATTTCTTGGGCTTGAAGGGAACGGCTTCGCTCATGGATGGAACCTCGTCAATTGTTGAATACTTCGGCGTCCGGCAAAATCGGGCAGCGCTCTATCGGATGCACCAGTTGCGCGATCGCCTTGTAACCGACCGGATGCCGGTCGCTGTACATCCAGCATTCGTCCAGCGTCGAACAGAAACAGATGTCCATCGTCATGCGTGCGACGGCGGCGGCGCGGAACGACTGCCATCGATCCTTGTCCGGGATCTTGATGATGCGCACCTGTTCGCCGGGGGTGAGCACATCGGGATTGAGCGTGGATTGAGAGAATCCGCTGCGACGGCAGGCCAAGCGCCGTGAGCACATGCACCCAATCCGTCTGTGCCTTGCCATCGATGAAAATCTGCGCGGTCTTCACGATTGCCGGACCGACGCCCTTGTTGTAAACGTAAATGGATTGATCGCCGTCGTCGTTGCCTGCCAGCAGATAGGGCCACACCTGCGCACGCACCTGCTCGCGCTGGATGTACGCGGTGTAGCCGGATACGCACAGCGCCAGCAAGCCGACCAATGCGGCGATGATCGCCGCGAGCGCGTCCCAACGGACGCCGCGTTCCACCGCAGCGGCAACCTGCTCATCCGGATTTGGCGACGAGTCCGCCATGCCGCTCAATCCTCCTTTCTTCCGCCCGAAAACAATTCGTCGAGCTTGCGCTCGTAGGCGTGGTAGCCGAGAAAGTCGTACAGCTCCTCGCGCGTCTGCATCGTCGGAACCGCGGCTTTCTGCGTGCCGTCGCAGCGCGTGATTTCATAGAAGTTCAATGCGGCCTTGTTCATCGCGCGATACGCGCCGCAGCAGTACAGCGCGATATCCACGCCGGCGCTGCGCAACTCATCGGTGGTGAAAAACGGCGTCGAGCCGAATTCGGTAAGGTTGGCGAGAATCGGCACCTTCACCGCGGCCTTGAAGCGGCGGTAATCGTCGAGCGTTTTCATCGCTTCGGGAAAAACCATATCGGCGCCAGCTTCGACGTAGGCGCAGGCACGATCGATCGCTGCGTCGATGCCTTCGATGGCTGCCGCATCGGTGCGCGCCATGATCACGAACGCAGAATCGGTACGCGCATCGACGGCCGATTTGACGCGATCGACCATTTCGTCCTTCGACACCACTTCCTTGCCCGGACGATGGCCGCAACGCTTCTGCCCGACCTGATCCTCGATGTGCACCGCGGCGACGCCAACTTTGATGAAGGAACGGATCGTGCGGGCGATATTGAACGCGCCGCCCCAGCCGGTATCGATATCGACCAGCAATGGCATCTGCGTGGCATCGACGATGCGGCGCGCATCGGTAAGCACATCTTCCATTGTGCTGATACCGAGATCGGGTATGCCCAGCGAATTGGCTGCAACACCACCGCCGGACAGGTACAGCGCCTTGTAACCGACGCGCTTCGCCATCAAACCCGCATAGGCGGTAATCGCGCCCATGACTTGCAGCGGGTTTTCCGCCGCAAGCGCGGCGCGGAAACGCGCGCCACTGGAAGCTGGCGCATCGGAAGAATTCTGATTCATGCGACCTCGATTCATGCGACCTTTGCAAAGATTGTTATTTTAGCTGATTCATCGCCTGCGCAGACACATCCATAGGTCGAGTTGCTTCGGTCCGGATTTCTGAACCGATCCTGCATCGGAAAATCGCTTCGGTAAACCCGTCGCCGCTCGTCGCGTTTTTTGCAGTCGACAGTCCAACAACGGGAGACGACGATGAAACGCTACGCCAAGGTATTGATGCTGACCGCCGTGATGATTGCTCCACTCTTCGCCAGCGGTTGCGTTGTTGCCCCCGCCTACCCGGGCCCGTGCCTACTATGGCACGCTTGGGTGCCGGGCCATTGGGGCGGCTACTACGGCAATGGCTGGGTTCCCGGGCATTGGCGCTGAGATGGCCAAATAAATACAGCAAGATAAACACATCGCGCCGGGTTGCAATACCCGGCGCGCTTGACGATCCAACTGGTTCCGGATATATTCAACCTTATAGGTTGAATATATCCCTCATGAACTCACTCGATCTCACCTTCGCTGCTCTTGCCGACCCTACGCGCCGGCGCATTGTCGCGCGCCTGACCCGCGGCGAGGCCCGTGTAACCGATCTGGCGCAACCGTTCGCGATGTCGCTGAATGCGGTATCCAAGCATCTGAAACTACTCGAACGCGCGGGCCTTGTGCACCGTCGGCGTGTTGGCCGCGAACATTTCCTGCGCTTGCGCCCGGCGCCGCTGCGCGCGGTGCAGCAATGGGCATCGCGCTACGAACGCTTCTGGAACGAGCGCCTTGATGCGCTCGGCGCATTTCTTTCTTCCACTTCCGATGAGGAGCAGACCAATGGCTAAGCGCAATCAAAAAGCGATGGGCGAATTCAGCATCGATGCCATTCCCCGCACCTACGATGCGCCACCGGAAAAGGTATTCCGCGCCTGGACCGACCCGGCCAGCGTCAGGGCCTGGTTGGCCGGAGGGCAGGAAATTTCCATCGATCCACGCGAGAATGGCCTGTTCTATATCGAGATGCCATGGCAGGAGCGGATCTATCCGCATTACGGCCGCTACCTGCGCGTGGAGAGCCCGCGGCTGCTGGAATTCACCTGGGTCAGCGAAGGATCGCGCGGCAAGGAATCCGTCGTGAAAATTGAACTGACCCCGCGCGACAACGGAACCGAGTTGCGTCTGTCGCACGACGGACTGCCCAGTGAAGATCTGGCCAAGGACCACCATGGCGGCTGGTCGGGATCTCTCGACAGACTGGTGGAAAGGCTCAAATAAAACCGGCCTGAGCCCGGCGACAGGAAGGTAAAGCCGTTCACCCTGAGATATCTAGGGTGAACGGTTTTGTGTCGTCAACTATTTCAACGCTTGCGCGCAGCCTCGATCTCTTTCGTGATCCGATCCGCTTTGTATACTTTGTGCAAAGCTTCAAGGATGGCGCCGCTGTGCACGGCAACGGTGCGGTTCACGCGTTCGTCGAACCAGAAGTCGCCGCCAAGCGATTCGATATTGCCGTCGAATACCAGGCCAACGACTTGGCCATCGCGATTGATCACCGGACTGCCGGAATTGCCGCCGATGATGTCGTTGGTGGTCACGAAATCCAGGCGCTGGTTCATGTTGAGCGACGACTTCGCATCCAGCCACGATTGCGGCAAAGCAAATGGCTCGCATTCCCGTCGCGCGCGCAAATGCGCCGGCAATGTCGGTGAAGGGCTTGATCCACCGCCCTTTCTCTTCCCAGCCCTTGACCTCGCCGAACGAGAAACGCTCGGTAAACGTCGCGTCCGGATAGACGCTGGTGCCGTACTTCTCGAAGCGCGCAGCAGCAATCAGTTCGGAATTCTTGTCGACGACGGATTCGACTTCGTCTTCCATGCGCTTGCGAACCGCGCGCGCCTGCGGATCGATACGGCGCGCCAGGGCGATGAACGGATCGTTCGACGCATCCACCGCGGCACTGCCGCCTTCCCACAATTGCTTGCGCACGGCCGGATCGCCGAGTTTGGTGCCGTCAACGAGTTGATCGGCCAGCGCCTGCGGCGACTGTTTGCCCAGCACTTCCTTGACGAAGGGATCATCCGCGCCCAACCACTCGCGCATCTTGGTCAGCGAATAAGCGAGTTTGACCTTTTCGTATTCCGGATACACCGGAGCGGTGGAGAACAATTGCTGGGTAAGACTCGGCAGCTTGGACTCGGTGTATTCGCGCAGGCGCTCGGCATTGGGTTTCTTGCGCTCGTCGGCGCCGCGCACCAACGCGCGCGCAAAGCCGAAATACTTCGTGAAGAAACTGCCGCGGCCCTCCATGAATTGATAGGGAAGCTCGATATTGCGATAGGTCTGCTCGGCCTTCGCGATCTCGTCCCAGGCCACGCCGTACTTCGCCTTGCGCGCGGGATCGGCGTCGACGTAATCGCGCAGCTCGGCCTCCTGCTTGCGCTTGAAGTTGAAGACTTCCGGATCCTGCAAGGCTTCGAGCCGGCCCTTGAGCGCCTTGTACGAATTCTCGATGCCGAACAGATCGTTCTGTGCGATGCGCGAATGCTCGGCGCTCTCGGAACGGAACTGCTCGATCATGCCGCGCATCTCGGACAAACGCAGCAGCGCATGCAAGGTGTCGACGTCGCGGGTGGTTTCCAGTTGCGCAATCGTCAATTGCCGGTCGGTACCACCCGGGTTGCCAACCACGATAGTCAATTCATTTTCCTCGGCGCCATTCTTTGAGAACGGGAAATAGTCGGCCACCTTGGCCGGTTTGCCGTTTTCGTACGCACGCAGCACGCCCATGTCCAGGTCATAGCGCGGGAAATTGAAGTTGTCCGGATCGCCACCGAAGAACGCCATGGCCAGTTCCGGCGCGAACACCAGACGCACATCCTGGTAGCGATGGTACTTGTACACATCGTAGACGCCGCCGTGGTAAAGATCGACGACGTCGCAACGTGTGCTATCGCTATCCTTGCCCACGCATTCGGACTCGATGTCCGACTTCACCGCCTTCTCGGCCTTGCTGTACTCCTCGCCGCTCTTGCCGGCGATGGCCTTCTTTACCCGGTCTGTGACATTGGTGATCGTGTCGAGCCGGTTCAGTTCGATCTCCGGACACTTGACCTCGTCTTTGGCTTCCTTGGCGTAGAAGCCCGATTTGATGAAGTCGTGTTCCGCGGTCGAAAGCTGCTGCACACAGGAATTGACGCAGTGATGATTCGTCAACACCAGACCAGTCGGCGAAATGAACGAACCGGAGCAGCCACCCGCAAGACGCAATGCGGCGCGCTGAACGTGTTCCGCCCACTGCGCATCGGGAGAAAATTTATACTTTGCCTGCAATTCCTGCTTCGGCAGGTTGTCGGGCGTCCACATGCCTTCGGCGGCATAGGCGGAAACGCTCGTCAGCAGCAGGCTGGCGACGAGAATTGAAATTCTGGTCATGACGACACTCCCCACTGGAAATAACATGAAGGCGCGACTATAGACCGGGCAACCAGGCCCGCCCCGTAACGAAAGTCATGCAAAGATCGCCTTTGACGGCAACGACAGCGTCAGCGTTTGGCGAATAAATGCTCGACGCCGGCACGTTCCTCGCGCAATTCCTTGTCGGTCGCATCCATGCGCGTGCGCGAGAAGGTGTTGATCTCGAGCCCCTGCACGATGCTGAATTTTCCGTCCTTCACCGTCACCGGATAGCCGTAGATCACGCCCGGGCTTGATGCCATAGCTGCCATCGGATGGAATGCCCATCGATGCCCAGTCACCCTCAGCGGTACCGTGCGCCCAAGTGCGCATGTGGTCGATCGCTGCGGATGCGGCGGACGCGGCCGAGGACGCGCCCCGCGCCTTGATGATCGCCGCGCCGCGCTGCTGTACGGTGGGAATGAAATCTTTTTCGTACCAGGCCTGATCGACCAGCGACATGGCCGGTTTGCCTTTGACCGTGGCGTGGTGGATATCCGGATACTGCGTCGAGCTGTGGTTGCCCCAGATGGTCATCCTGTTCGATGTCGGTGTTGTGCGCGCCGGTCTTCTCGGCGAGCTGCGATTTGGCGCGGTTATGGTCCAGACGGACCATCGCCGTGAAGCAGTTCGGATCGAGATCCGGCGCATTCTGCTGCGCGATCAGCGCGTTCGTGTTCGCGGGATTGCCAACGACGAGCACTTTCACATCGCGTTTGGCGTGGGCATTGAGCGCCTTGCCCTGCGGGGAGAAGATCGCGCCGTTGGCTTCGAGCAAGTCCTTGCGCTCCATGCCCGGACCACGCGGACGCGCGCCGACCAGCAGCGCGTAGTCAACGTCCTTGCAGGCGACGTTCGCATCGTCGGTGCAGACGATGCCGGCCAGCAGTCGGGAACGCGCAGTCGTTCAGTTCCATCACCACGCCGTTGAGCGCGGGCAGTGCCGGCGTGATTTCCAGCAGATGCAGGATCACCGGCTGATCCGTGCCCAGCATGTCGCCGGCAGCGATGCGGAACAGCAGGGCGTAACCGATCTGGCCGGCGGCGCCGGTAACGACAACGCGAACGGGGGATTTCATGCGAAGACTCCTTGGGCTTGTAATCGGGCCCTCTCCCGCGAGAGAGGGCTGGGTGAAGATCGCAATCGCGATTATTTCAGCTCGGCAAAAAATTCCTGCATGCGCGCGAGGCCCGCAGCGAGTTGCGCGCGTCGGGCAGGTGTAGGAAATGCGCAACGCGCGCGGTTCGCCAAAGGCCGAGCCCGGCACGCAGGCCACGCCTTTGGCATCCAGCAGCGCGGCGCAGAAATCGATGTCGTTGCTTATTCGCTTGCCATCGTGCGCTTTGCCGAAGGCACAGGAAATATCCGGAAATGCGTAAAACGCGCCTTGCGGACGCGGGCATTTCACGCCGGGAATCGCCAGCAGCGCGGTCAACACTTCGTCGCGGCGCGCGGCGAAATCGCGGCTCTTCTCCGCCGGAATGTCCTGCGGTCCGGTCAACGCGGCGACAGCCGCGGCAGTAATCACTTCGGGCAGACTGGTGATGTGATTGGAATTGAGCGTGACCACGGCCTGCGCAATCTGCTCCGGACCTGCCATCAAGCCGACGCGCCAGCCGGGCATGCCGTAGGTCTTGGAGATCGAGTCGACAATCACCGTGCGTTCGCGCAATTCGGGCTTTGCCTGCACGAAGTTGTGGTAGCCGACACCATCGAACACCATGCGGTTGTAGATGTCGTCGGTGATGATCCAGGTGTCCGGATGTTTCACCAGCACTTCGGCCAGTGCGGCGATTTCGTCCTTCGCGTACACCATGCCCGTCGGATTGGACGGATTGTTGAACAGGAACACCTTGGGCTTGCTGGCGAGCGCCTTGTCCAGTTGCGCCGGCGTCATCTTGTAATTCTGCTCCGGCGGACAAGGCAGCAGGGTGATCTTCGCGCCGAGAATCTCGGCAATATCGACGTAACTAGTCCAGTACGGCGTTGCGAAGACGATCTCGTCGCCCGGATCTAGCAGGGCTTCGGCGAGGTTGTAGAGCATGTGCTTGGCGCCGATCGCCGACAGCGCAATTGTTGCGCTCGTAACCCTGGAAGCCGCCCTCGTGCAGATGCTTGAGGAAGGCATCGAGCAAGTCGTCGCGGCCGCGATTCGAACCGTAGGCACCGGTATCGGTTTTCAACGCCTCGCGCGCGGCTTGATAAACGTGTTCGCCTGGCAGAAAGTTGGGCACGCCGATGGAGAAATTGATGACGTCGCGGCCGGCGGCCTTGAGTTGTCTGGCGCGGTCGGCGATAACCATGATCGCGCTCGGTTTGGCGCGGCTCATGCGTTGCGCAAGTTGGAGCATCGGGTTTCCTCGAAACATGCGAAATCAGCAGGAAATTCTACCATAGCTGCCGCGGCGAACAGCGCTGCGCGCGTTCGCGCGCCGCCGGTCCGACCTCGTTGCCGTTTTCCCTATTCCACCACCACTGGAATTTGCTAAGCTCGCCGCGCGTTAGGGGAGTCTTTTGAGTGGACTCAATCTGCAATTTCAATCAATGGAGACAAACATGATCCATCTGATCTGGTCCGTTATCGTTGGCTTCTTCGTCGGGTTTATCGCAAACCACCTGTTCGTTCATGCAGTCAGCGGCTTTTGGGTGACCGCCATTGTCGGTGTTGTCGGCTCCGTCATCGGCGGATTCATCGGCGGTCTGATCAAGAAGCCGGCAGACGGCGCGATGTTTCATCCGGCCGGGTTTCTGATGTCCATCGTCGGCGCAGTCATACTTCTGATTATCCTGAAGTACTCAGGTATCTCTATTTGATGCGCTTGCGCTCGAAATAAAAAAAGGCCGCCCCAGGGCGGCCTTTTTGCTTTCGGCAAGCCTGCGACTCAGCGCATGTAGTATCTGTGTGCCATGCTGTTCTCCTTCGCACTCGATGCCATCACGGGCTGACGCTGCGCACGTACACGTGATTGAGCGTGAAACTGCTCCACGGCGCCGGGTTGGCAACGACCGGATTTCCGAACCAGAGCGATGTCGGACGCGTCAGGCCGGCGTTCGGCGCCTGCAACTGGCGTGTGCCGTCCACCCACACTTCGATATTGCTGCCGATCCAGCAGTATTCGATGTCGTGTGTCGCAGTCGACGACGCCGCTTGCGTATAAACGCTGGCATAGGTGTTGGCGTCCGTGCGCACGCGAACTGTGAAGCCGTTGATGTCGTCCTGCCATGCATCGGCGCTGCGCAGCGCATAGTCGTCGTCGGCGCTGTTCGCGGGAAGTCCGTTCGACAGCACCAGCGTGCCGCTGCCTTGGCCGGCGATGTCAGTGTAATCGGCGTTCCAGCGCACGGAAAAATCTCCCGTGGCGGGAATCGGCGATCCGGCGGACGTGATATAGGGAAATTGCGCGGCACTCGACGACAGGCTCACGCCGTTGTTCACCGTAGCCGTGCCACCGTTGTCGTTCTCCGTCCAGTTGGCGCTCAACGTTGTACCCGTGAAGTCGTCCATCATCACGTCGGTGTAATTGAGTGCGCCGCCGCACTGCACGCCCTCGAAGTGGTTGTCGGGATATGGCGGTTCCATGCCATCGCGGAAGATGCCGTCGCAGCTCTGACCATCGATGCAGACGACTCCCTGGCCGACCACGCCTTCGATGAAGGCCAGCTCGGCATCGACGCGCTGGTCTGAGCTACCTGCACAAGAGCCACTAGGGCCGTAAGATGTCGTGCCGAGAATCAGCGGAAACCCGTCGTTGTCGAAAACGAATCCCGGGCCACCGGAATCGCCTTCGCAGGTGCCGGTGGATGTACCTCCCCCAGTGAGGTCCGTCGCGGTGTAACTGGCGATTGGAATATTCGCGACATACTTCACGCCGGGGGTTTGACCATTGGGGGTCGTGAGTCCATAGCCCATCGCCATCACATATTGGCCGAGCACCGATGCGTCCAGCGGCTGCGAATTGAGCTTGAACGGCAGCAGCGGCAGAGCGGCAGTCAGATGCAGCAAGCCCGTGTCGTGGCCTCCTGGAAGATTGTTGGAGTTCCATGCCGTGTCGTAATAGCCCTGATCGACGTTGACGGGTGGCATCGTGCCTGAATTCCAATAGGATGAGACGTTGCTGCCCACGACGAAAGCAAATTGGCTACCAGTGCCGATAAAATGAGGGTCGACACAGTGCGCCGCGGTCAGTACCCAGTTTGGCGCGATAAGGGTTCCGCTACACAAACTGCTCAACTGGCCGTTCAGGCCGATGTATATCGCTCCGACGCTGGGCCATTGTGCGGTTTGCTTACCGCCATAAATTTCGGGCGTGGCAGTCTGTGCCAACGCGGACCCGGATGCGCCGACCAACAGGTTCGCGGCGACGATCAGCGGCAACGCGCACAGACCGCGCGTGAAGATATTGGATCCGGACATGGCACTCCCCCTGACGAATGGACCGCCGGAATCATATCCCAACCACCCCGCGCATCACTGGAACTCGTCAACGACACATCCGGTCTGCGCCTGATCGTGCGCGATAACGGGCGCTGATGCCTGCGACTGCGACGCCTTACCCGGCACCGGCACGCGCAGCATGCGTGCCTGCGTGCATAGGCTGAATGCCGAATTGAATTTGCGCTCGGACGAAGCCTCGACCCTGGTCAGCCTGTTCCGGCCGTGAGTCGAGACGGATCAGCCTGCGTCGAGCGTCTGATTCCAGCGTTCGATGCGCCCGCGCATTTTCTCGAACAGCGGCG
This sequence comes from uncultured Gammaproteobacteria bacterium, assembly GCA_963804695.1. GTDB lineage: Bacteria > Pseudomonadota > Gammaproteobacteria > Xanthomonadales > Rhodanobacteraceae > Rudaea. The sequence continues at coordinate 560,859 of CAWDRH010000001.1, read as the reverse complement.
CGTAATCGCCGCGAATTGTGATCGATCCGATCTTCTCGCCAGTGCGAATGCTGTCGACGATGACGCGATCCTCGCTACCGACGATATGCCCGAACACCGTATGCTTGCCGTCCAGCCACGGCGTCGCAACGTGGGTGATGAAGAACTGGCTGCCGTTGGTGCCCGGTCCGGCGTTGGCCATCGACAATACGCCGGCGCTGTCGTGCTTGAGCGTGGACACGATCTCGTCTTCGAATTTGTAGCCAGGGCCACCGCGCCCGGAACCTTCCGGGCAGCCACCCTGGATCATGAAATCCGGGATCACGCGATGGAACGCCAATCCATCGTAGAACTTGCGCACGGCAAGATTGGCAAAATTGGCTACCGTCAGCGGTGTCTGTTCGGCGAACAGACGCAAATGGATCGTGCCGCGGCCGGTAACGATTTCGGCGGTCAATTCCGGGGCGGTGGGCATTACGGTGACTCCGGCTGGTTTGGACGCGAGAGCGTAACCCGGATGCGGCATCGGGCGCCAGCCAGACATGCTTGCGATACGTCGACGTCACCAACTCAGCGCGGCAGGTCCAGCATTTCTGCGTCGAGCACGCCCGATCCGCGTGGACGCGTCACCGGTGTCGGCGGATCGGCCAGCACTGCGCCATCGACCAGATGCGCGTACATGCGATCAAGCGCGGCATAACCATAAGGCAGCAGTGGCAGATGCGCATCGCCGAATCCCGGGATGGTCAGGAAGGCGTCGAAATGCTGCGCATGCGGCACCTTCCAATAACGCGGCGTGCGACCGTTTTCGCGCAGCCAGGCGACATACGGTTCGGAAGTGAATGCCGTGGGGATCAGGCCGTCGTCGGCACCGTGCACAATCCAGATCGGCAGACGGTCGCGCGGCAGGCGCGCGGCCAGCGAATCCACCGATACCTGCAGCGCGTGTGCCTCGGCGTCGTCGCCATCCCACAGTGCCCGCAGGCGGCGCAGTCCGCTCAGGGCCGGGTCTGCCGAAACATCGACGCCACCAAACAAACCGACACCAGATCCGGGCGGGATTCCGCTGGCATCGGCCCACCACGTCGCACGCAGCACCGGATCGGCCGGCCCGGGCATCCCAATGGCATTCATCGGCCGGTACCCGAAGCCGCAGGGCATCTGCCCGACCGGGCGGCACAGATAGGCCGAGGCATAACCTGCGGCGATTGCGCGCCAGACATCGAATACGGTCGTGCTGGCCGCGGTGGCGATGACCTGATCGCGCCAACCGCCGGCGTGCAGACGCTGCAGGGCTTCATCAGCCTGCGCGGCCGGCGAGTCCGCATCGAGCATCCCCGTCGCATGCAGGCTGGCGCAACGCAGAGGCCAGGAAGGCGGCGGCACGCCACCCATGCGCGCGAGTGGCGTATCCGCGAACCGCGCCGTGGTGAGCGCGCACGGCATCAGCAACGCCGCTTCGGTGGCGTAATCGTAGAGTGCGCGACCGCGACCGGGGATGTGGATGCTCGGCTCCAGTGCGACCACCCCATCGAGCAATCCGACCGTGTCGAATCCGGCCGCCTGCAAGACCGCACCGCCGCCGTTGGACAATCCGGCGGCGATGATGCAGGTGTTTTCCGGCGTGAATGGCGCCTGATCCGAATAGGCGCGATCGAGCATCGTCAACCCGAAACGCGCGGCCTGCAGCACGTGATGGCCCCAGTCGGCCTCGGGATTGTCGCCGGAGTGCAGATGCTTGATCGCGATGCCGGCATTGGCTGGTGCCTCGTTCGGCTCGAATTCAAGCTGCGCCGTGCCACTCCCGGCCCGCGTTCCGTCGAGGGCAATGCCGCTGCCGTCGGCGGTATCGAAGTAACCGGAACCGGCGCCCTTGTCGGTATAGGCTACCGCGCAACCGCGCGGCAAACCCCACGCACCGGCCAGCGCGATGGCGCCGTAGATGCCGCGCGATCCGGACGACGGCGCGACCAGCAGGCAGCGTGCCTTGCGGTCGAAATGGTCCGGCGCCTGCAGCAGTACGCGGTGCGGCGATCGTGCGTCCGGAAGGCGTGCGAACGCGCTGTATTCCCTGCCCGGCACACTCGGTACCCCACCGTAAAGGCTGCCGTATCCGCCCAGCGGGCCGAGATCGGCGATGCCCTTCCAGCTCGACTGGATCGCACGACGGCGCAGTTCCGTGGGCGTCGGCCGTAGTGGATCGGCAAAGACCACAGGCAGACCGCGCAATCCGGCCAGACCGAGGCCAGCGCTGAGTAGATCGTCGCCACCGCGATGTGCGGTGACACGTACCGGGCTGATGATAAAACCGGTTTCCATGCAAACTCCGGATTTGCGGGCCGCGTGCGTCTGGCAAGCAGCCAGGATGTCATGGTACAGAGGCTATACCTGTCGAGGCAGTCTGCCTTCGGTTTTTCATGCTTTCGCAGAAAATGTCCCGTATAATTGCCGGCTTACCTTTTTCCAAGGCGTCGCGGCTGACAAGCCGGGCCGGTTCTGCATGTCCATCGAAAAACTGCGCAATATCGCCATCGTCGCCCACGTCGACCACGGCAAAACCACCCTCGTCGACTGCCTGCTGAAGCAATCCGGCACGTTCAGCGAGCGTACCGTGCTGGCCGAGCGCGTGATGGACTCCAACGACCAGGAAAAGGAACGCGGCATCACGATCCTGGCCAAGAATACGGCGATTACCTGGCGCGACAACCGCATCAATATCGTCGATACGCCGGGCCATGCGGACTTCGGCGGCGAAGTCGAGCGTGTGCTGTCGATGGTCGATTCGGTCCTGCTGCTGGTCGATGCGATGGACGGCCCGATGCCGCAGACGCGCTTCGTCACCCAGAAAGCTTTCCAGATGGGCTTCAAACCCATCGTCGTGATCAACAAGGTCGACCGCCCCGGCGCACGCCCGGGCTGGGTGCTCGATCAGACCTTCGACCTGTTCGACCGCCTCGGCGCGACCAACGAGCAGCTCGATTTCCCGGTGGTCTACGCCTCGGCGTTGCACGGCTACGCCAGCCTCGACCCGGATGCCCGCGAAGGTGACATGACCCCGCTCTACGAAGCGATAATGAAGCATGTGCACGCACCTGTAGTCGATCCTGACGGTCCGTTCCAGATGCGTCTGAGTCAGCTCGACTACAACTCCTATGTCGGCCTGATCGGCATCGGCCGTATCCAGCGCGGCAAGGTGCGCACGAATATGCCGGTCGCCGTGGTCGATCGCAACGGCAAGAAGCGCAACGGCCGCGTACTGCAGGTGCTTGGCTTCATGGGTCTGGAGCGCCGCGAAGTGCCCGAAGCCGAAGCCGGCGACATCGTCGCGATTTCCGGCATCGAATCCTTGAGCATTTCCGATACGGTCTGCGCCGTCGATGCACCCGAAGGCCTGCCGGTGATGACCGTGGATGAACCCACAATCAGCATGACCTTCCAGGTGAACAATTCACCGTTCTGCGGCCGCGAAGGCAAATTCATGACCAGCCGCCAGATTCGCGAGCGGCTGATGCGCGAAGTGCTGCACAACGTCGCGCTGAAAGTGGAAGAAACCGAAGATCCGGACAAGTTCAAGGTCTCCGGCCGTGGCGAACTGCACTTGTCCGTATTGATCGAGACAATGCGCCGTGAAGGCTACGAACTGGCCGTCTCGCGTCCGGAAGTGATCCTCAAGGAAGTCGATGGCGAAACCCAGGAACCTTACGAGCAGCTCGTCGTCGACATGGAAGAACAATTCCAGGGCGGCGTGATGGAGCGCCTCGGCACACGCCGCGGCCAGCTCAAGAACATGGAACCGGACGGACGCGGCCGCGTGCGCCTGGAATACATGATTCCTGCGCGCGGACTGATCGGCTTCCAGACCGAATTCCGCACCGTCACTGCCGGCACCGGCCTGCTGTTCCACGTGTTCGACCACTACGCCGCGCGTTCCGAAGGTGCGATCGCCAAGCGCCAGAATGGTGTAATGATTTCCAACGGCACCGGCATGGCACCCGCGTATTCGCTGGTCAGCCTGCAGGAACGCGGCCGCCTGCTGATCGACGAAGGCGCGGAAATCTACGAAGGCCAGCTCGTCGGTATCCACGCCAAGGACAACGACCTCACCGTCAACGCCCTGCGCGCCAAGCAGCTCACCAACATCCGCGCCGCCGGCAAGGACGAAAATGTCCAGTTGACGCCGCCGATCAAGATGTCGCTGGAACAGGCGCTGGAGTTCATCGAAGACGACGAACTGGTCGAAGTCACACCGAAAGCCATCCGCCTGCGCAAGAAGCACTTGACTGAAAACGACCGCAAGAAGGCGTCAAGGCACGCGGCGTAAGGCCACAGACACGGCACGCGGTTCACCTTGAACTTGTCCTGGTCGAATCGGCCCGGTTCCACCAACCGCCACCGAGCGCCTGAAAGAGCGCGACGCTGTCGGCGAGCCGGTTTGCTTGTGCCTGAATTAAATTGAGCCGGGCCTGCTGCCAAGTCTGCTCGGCGTTCAGCACGGTCAGATAATTTGCGTCGCCGAGTTCCAGACGGCGGCGCGTGATCTCGAGTGAACGCAGCGCCCTGCGTTCGGACAGCAGCGCTGCTTTGAGCGCATCGGCATCGGACTGAATCGCGTGCAGGGTATCGGCGACGTTCTGGAACGCCGTGATCACGGTGCTTCGATACTGCGCTGCGGCTTGATCGTACCCTGCATCGGCCGCGCGCTGACGATGCAGCAGTGTGCCACCGTCGAAGATCGGCTGGGTGATATTGCCGGCGAGATTCCAGAAGCTGGTGCCGGCCCCGAACAACTGACTGAACTTATCGGCGGCACTGCCGAAGCCGGCGTCGATCGAGAAGTTCGGCAACCGATTCGCGACCGCGACACCGATCTGCGCACTGGCGGAATGCATCTGCGCTTCCGCAGCACGGATGTCCGGACGTTGCTCGACCAAGACGGATGGCAAGCTGAGCGGAAGATCGTCGGGTAGTTGCAGACTCGACAATTCGAATGCCGGCGTGGATTTTTCATTTGGCAGACGGCCGGCCAGCGCAAGGATCAGATCGCGTTGCTGTGCGAGTTGCTTTTGCAGCGGCGGCAAGATTGCCTGCGTCTGTGCCAACGCAGCTTCCTGGCCAATCACATCGGCTTCCGCTAACTGGCCCGCCGCAAATTGACGATGGAACGATGCCCGCGTTTTCGTCTGATCCTCGATGATGTCCTGCGTCGACGCGATCTGCGCGCGCAACGAGGCATCCTGGATCGCGGCATTGGCCAGATTCGAGGTCAAGGTCAGATAGGTCGCTTCGAGTTGGAAGCGCTGCGCTTCGGCCTGCGCTTCCAGCGATTCGACCTGGCGCCGGTTGCCGCCGAACACGTCTGGCACATACGACACGTTTACCTGGGCCGTATGCAGGTTGTAAATGTAGGCGCCCGAGGACGGTACCGCCGAGAGCGAACCGGCAGTCTTCTGGCGCGTTGGATTGAGGTTCGCGTCGACACTCGGAAAATATGCGCCTTGTTGCGCGTATACATTTTCCTGCGCGTTGCGCAGCGCCGCCTGCGCCGCGACGACGTCCGGGCTGGCCTTGAGCGCCTGTTCAATCAGTTCGTTGAGTGGCTGAGAGTGGAACAGGGTCCACCATTGCGCGGAGATGTCCTTGCCCTCGACAAGACGTTGGCTGTCGCCCTTGGCGACGTCGGATGTAGTCGCACTCGCCGGTAGGGGTTCAGGTTGATAGCCCTCGGCATTGGGCGGAGCCGGACGATGAAAATCCGGTCCGGCCGTGCAACCCGCCAGTGCAAGCGCGCACGCGACGTTCAATGCGAAGATTGGCCTGCGGAAAGTCATGCTCATGTCGCCTCCGTTGTCGGTGCGGCCTGGCTTTGACGCCGTGCGGCAAGTCGCTCGAAGAAGCGCTCGAAGGTCAGATATACGGGCGGCAGGATGAACAATGTCAACAGGGTCGCGACCGGCAACCCGCCGGTGACGACGGTGGCGAGGCCACGCTGCACGTCCGTGCCGACGCCGGTCGCCAGCGCTGCTGGCAACATGCCGACCGTGGCCACCGTCGCGGTCATCAGTACCGGACGAAAGCGTTCGATCGCACCGTTCAGAACTGCGTCATGCAGCGGCACGCCGTGCTCGCGCACGCGGTTGAAGTTGGCCACCATGATGATGCCGTTCTGCACGGCGACACCGAACAGCGCGATGAAGCCAACCGCGGTCGCAATATTCAGCGTGTCGCCACGCAGATGCAGTGCGACAAGACCGCCCAACGTAGCCGCGGGGACCACGCCGAGCAGCAGCGCGGCCTGGTGCAGCTTGCCGAACATCGCGAACAACAGAATCGCCATCACCGCAACGACCATGGCCATGACAATGATCAGGCGCGCCTGTGCGCGCTGCTCGTTCTCGAACGTGCCGGCCCATTCCAAGCGATATTTTTGCGCGTCGAACTGCACCTTCTTGTCGATTTGCTTCTGCGCATCGGCGAGATAGTTCGAAAGCGCACGGCCGCGATTATCGATGCGGATCGTCAACTCGCGATGGTTCATTTCATGCGCGATCGTGCTTTCGCCGTTCTGCAACTTGATATGCGCGAGCATCGACAATGGGATACGCGCTCCGTCGGTCGATGTGAGCGGGAGTTGGCCGATCGCCTCCACATTGTTCGCCGTCGCCTGCGGCACGCGCGCAGTGACATTGTAAACGCGATCGCCGACGTAGACTTGGGTGATCGGCGCACCGCCAATTGCAGTCTGGATCAGATTGGTGATGTCGCTGACGTTGATGCCGTAGCGCGCGGCAGTGGTGCGGTCGATGTCGATCGCGAGTTGCGGAATCGGCGGTTCCTGGAAAATCGACGCATCGGCGGTGCCGCGGATGCCGTGCAGCACGTCGACAATCTCGCTACCGATGCGTCGCAATTCCTTGAAGTCGTCGCCGTAAATGCGCAGCACCAGCGGACTGTGGGCGCCCCCGATCATGTCGTTCTCGCCATCCACGATCGGCTGACTGATACCGACGCTGACGCCGGGAATCTGCTGCATGCGTGCATTGAACTTGCGCAGAAACTGCGCCTTGGTCTCGCCGTTCGGCCAGGTGTCGTAAGGCGTGAGACCGACCGCCGATTCGACGTGCGAGGGCGTCCACGGATCGGTGCCGGTGTCGTTGCGTCCGAGCTGGGTGACGACGTACGAGACTTCGGGGAATTCCCGGATCGTGCGCCGCAGATCGCTGGCCATCTCGCTGGCCTTGTCGAGCGACAGGCCGGTGGGAAACTGCACCTGCAGCCACAGCGCGCCTTCGTCGAGTTCCGGCAGGAATTCGCGGCCCAGGGTCAGCGCCGAGAACCAGCACGGCAACCATCGCGCTGCCGCCGATCATGTAGGCGATCAACGGTTGTGTCAGCAGCGCATCGAGCACTTTGCGATAACCCGATTGCAGCCACAGCAGCGGCCGGTTCTCGAACATGCGATGCGGTTTACGCAGCGCCATGTAGGCAAGACCCGGAATCAGAGTCAGCGTCGCCAGCAATGCGCCGAACAGCGCGTAGCCGACAGTGAACGCCATCGGTCTGAACAGCTTGCCTTCGGCGTGCTCGAAACCGAACAGCGGCAGGTAGGCGGTGATGATGACCAGGGTAGCGAAAAAGATCGGGCGCATGACCTGGCCCGCGGCCGATGCGACATCTTCGGTACTCAGCACTGTCGTCGGATTCGCTTCGCGCCGTCGCAGGATCGCCTCGGTGACCACGATCGCGCCGTCGACGATGACGCCGAAATCGATCGCGCCGAGCGAGAACAGATTCGCCGGCATCTTCGTGGCTTGCATCAAGATGAACACGGTGACCAGCGACAGCGGAATCGTCACCGCGACGACGAGGGCACTGCGCGGGCTGCCGAGGAACAGGATCAACACGATGCAGACGAGGCCGACGCCCTCGATCACCGTATGCGAGACCTTGCTCACGGTCGCATGCACGAGGTCATCGCGATCGATGTACGGCACGATGTGCACATCCATCGGCCCAAGCCGCTTGGCCAGTTCGGCCACTTTCGCGTGAATGCCTTCGAGCACGCGCGAGGGATTCTCGTACTTGAGCAGATCGACGATACCCTCGATCGTGTCGGGATTGCTGTCCTTGCCGAGAATGCCCTCGCGCACCTGGTGGCCGTACTTGCAGCTTGCCTAGGTCACCGACCAGGATCGGCGTGCCACCATGCTGGGTCACGACGATGCTGCCCATGTCCTTGAGCGTGCGCACGAGGCCGATGCCGCGCACGATGTAGGACTGCTCTCCGCGCGTGATGCGGCCGCCACCGGCATTCGCACTGTTGCTGTTGATCGCATTGATGACGTCGTTGACGCCGACGCCATAACGCATGAGCTGCGCGGGATCGAGTTCGAGCTGGAACTCCTTGGTGAAGCCGCCGAAGTTGTCGACGTTGGCGACGCCGGGAACCTGCATCAGCGCCGGGATCACGGTCCATGTCTGGATCTCCGAGAGCTCCATCAGGTTCCTGGTTGTCGATTCCAGCGTGTAGCGATAGATCTCGCCGGCCGGACCGGACACCGGATCCAGCCCTGGCGTGATGCCGGGCGGCAAGGTGACCTGGCTGATGCGCTCCATGACGCGCTGGCGTTCCCAGTAATCCTCGGCACCTTCGCGGAACACCAGGGTGATCAACGACAACCCGAACGTGCTGCTCGAACGCATATTGACCAGACCCGGCGTGCTGGCGAGACCGCGCTCGAGCGGAATCGTGATCTGCTGTTCGATCTCCTCGGCGGCAAGCCCCGGAACCTGTGTCGTGACCTGCGCCGTAACGTCGCTCAATTCCGGATAGGCCTCGATGCTCATCTGCGTCCAGGCGTAATAGCCGTAGCATCGCGACCAGCATCGTGACGCAGACGATAAAAATGCGCCGGCGCAGGCAGAAATCAATGATCCGGCTAATCATTGATCAACACTCCGCCCTTGACGATGACGCGCTCGCCGGATTTCAGCCCATTGAGGATGCGCGCATCGTCGCCTTCGTCGTAGCCGAGTTCGACCGTGCGTCGCTCGAATGTCCACGGCGCGACTTCGACGAAGACCGTCGTGCTGTCGTTGTTCATCAGGATCGCCGACTGCGGCACGAACACCTGGGCCGGCTGCGGCAGCAGGAAAGTTGCCGTCGCGTACATGTTGGGCTTGAGCTTACCGTCGAGGATTCGCGAACGCGATGCGCACGCGTTCGCGACGCGTATCCGGTGCGAGGATCGCATCGACGAATTGCACCGTCCCATGCAGGGTCTCGTCGGGATACGCAGCCAACGTGACATCAGCCTTGAGTCCCTTGACGACGCCGGCGATCTCGTCTCTCCGGCACGTTCGCCGTGACCCAGACGTTGTCGAGATTCGACAGGTCATCGCCATCGCCGTGGGATCGTTGACGAACTGGCCGACAGCGACGGCAAGCGCTGTGATGCTGCCACTGATCGGCGCGGTGACCGTCATCGAGCGCGCGGAACCGTTGCCGCCGCCCTGTCGCTCGTGCCGCCGAACGATGCGAGACGCGAATCTGCGCGGTCGAATTCCGCCTGCGCCTGATTGAACGCACTCTGCGCAGCTTCGACATCCTTGGTCGCCTCGCCGCCGGCGCCCTTGACCGCGCGGGCGCGATCGAGCTGCTTCTTCGCCAGATCGAGCGCATCGCGTGCCTTGTCCACATCGGTGTAGGCCTGCGCAGAGTCGCCTGAAGCGATCACCATCAAGGTCTGGCCGCGCGTACTACGCGATCACCCAGTCCGACCTTCAATTCGACGACACGGCCGGTCAGCGGCGGCAGGATCGTCACGGTGCGCGCCGGATCGGCCTCGACTATTGCCGGCACCACGAGTGCATGCGGCGCTGTCCTTGCTCTCGACCGCCTGCACGACGAGTTTCTTGCGCAACGGCGAGGATTCCGGCACGCGCAGCTTGCCGCCGTCGTCGATCACGGCAGCCGTGGGCGCAGACGCGGCCATTCGACTGGAACAGGCGCTGAGGGCCAGTCCGCAGACAAGAACGGCTAGAACGATGATGGTCATTTTCGTGGCGGCACGAGACATGAGCTGATTTCCCGCGTTTGAATTGAAGCCCGCTTCATCCGGTCGGGTAGAGGTAATCGACCGTGCCGGCAAGTATGGTAGTGACATCGTTCGGAAATCCCTAGGCTTTGCAGTTGCCGATGCCGAAGCGCGCAACCGGCTTGGCCAGGTTGCGCAGCTTGTGGCAGTTTGATGTCAGACGTGTGTCGACCAGCGCATCTCGAGGCGGCCGCTCTCAGGGTTGTGCAGCCAGCGACAACGCAGGCGGGGACGCTCAAATAGCGAATCATTGCTGGCCACTGCCGCAAAGGGCAGGGCCCGCACGAGCACGGAATGGGTACGGCGCAGGTCGCTACCGGGCACGAGCAAGGCGTGCAGGAACTGGAGTTTCATGGCTCACCTCGATTCCCGACGGAACGAGGCGAGCGGATCAGCTATCGGCTGAGCAAGCTTGCCCGCGTTGCGCGGGGTGTACTTGGATTGTTGACCAAGGCAGCGCACCGCATCGTCAGATGCAGGGCCGCGTTGGTACTTGGATAGCTGTCCATTGTTGGTTTCATAGAGTGGGCAATACCACCGGGAGACCCGATGGCGCGCGCACTGTAATCCCCGGCCGAAAGGCTGTCAACAAGAAAATGGCCGCTCGGTGAATACTGGAGTGGAGTATCCATGAATTCGCCAATTTTTCTACCCCGCAGAGGATGCAGCAAGAACTATTTCAGGTACGAGCGCACGACGCGGACGATCTGTTCCAGATCCTGGTGGCGTTTCTTGGCGGAGGCTTCCGCAGCCAGATGATCGCGCAGGTGACCCTCCAATACCTCGACCATGAGCCCGTTGACTGCGCCCCGCATGGCCGCGATCTGCTGCAGAATCGCGTCGCAGTCGGTTCCATTCTGCAAGGCCCGATCCAGCGCCCCGCCTTGCCCATTGATGCGGCGAATACGCGAGAGCAACTTCCTCCGGTCGCGAACGGTATGCGGCATGGCCGTCTCCTTTCTTGGATCATGGAATATACTGGGGCATAGTATATTTGAATCCTCCTTAAAGAATCCATGACACCATGAAAATCAATCACACCCGTATACCGGAGCCTCTCAGCCTTGCAGCAGGATGAAAATTCCCAAGGCTGCGAATAGAATCGCAGCGACCAGCCGCGTGGCGCGCAACGGCAGGCGCTGTGCAAAACGTCCTCCTAGAAAAACGACAGGTACATTGGCGATAAGCATGCCGAATGTCGTTCCGGCAACCACCCGCCACAACGGCTGGTAATGCGCGCCGAGCATCGCGGTCGCAATCTGTGTTCGATCGCCTATCTCGGCCAGGAAAAAGCCCACGACCGTTGCAGTGAACACACCGTATCGCGTCGCGTGCTCGGCGTCGCGTTCGTCTGCCTCGTCGGGGAACAGCGCCCAGACGGCGACGGAAAGAAAACTCAATCCGATCAGCTGGCGCATCACTTCCGGGGATAGCCAATGGGTCAGCAGAACGCCCACTTCACCGGCCAGAGAATGGTTGGCCAGCGTGGCAAGAAAGATTCCTGCACAGATCGGCCAGGGCTTGCGGTATCGGGCGGCGAGAATCAGCGCCAGCAATTGGGTCTTGTCGCCGATTTCGGCGACAGCCACGGTGACCAGCGAAACGAGCAAGGTTTCCACGAGCGCTCCGATGGGCCGGGAAGCGGACGCATTGGATCGCGCGCATGTCCCGGCCCGGGTTCACGCACACGAACCAAAGGTCTCGCCAAGCGTTATCGCTTTCCGCGCCACGAGCGACGGCTCGAGTATGTTGACGCGAAATCCGGTGGGAACCGGCTGGCTACTCCCCAATGGAGCAAGCGCAGAATAAGCGGTCAGGTAACCGGGCGCAATGATCCGGAAGCGGTCATGTGGAAGTCGCGATGCCGCTGCCACGCTTGCGCACAATCAGCATGGCCAATTCCAGCGACTGTTCGTAGTTCAAGCGCGGATCGACGCTGGACTTGTACGCCCGTGCCAAGTCGCTTTCCGTCAGATCGCGCGCGCCACCGAGACACTCGGTGACGTTTTCGCCAGTCAGTTCCAGATGCACGCCGCCCAGCCGTGTGCCACGTGCGGCATGGATGTCGAACGCAAGATCGAGCTCGGTACAGATATTTTCGAATCGCCGCGTCTTCACCCCGTTGCCCAGAGTCTCGCCATTGCCGTGCATCGGATCGCAACACCACAACACGCGTCGGCCTTCACTCTTGACGGCATCGAGTAGCGGTGGCAATGCCGCTCCGATCTGGGCCGCACCCATGCGGTGGATCAAGGTCAAACGGCCCGATTCATTGTCAGGATTGAGTGCGTCGATCACCCGCAGCAACACATCTGGCGTGGTTCCCGGCCCGACCTTCAGCCCGATCGGATTGCGGATGCCACGACAATATTCGACGTGCGCGCCATCGAGTGCGGCAGTGCGCATTCCAATCCACGGGAAATGCGTGGACAGATTGAACCAGCCCCAGTGACGCGGCACCTGGCGCGTTTGCGCCTGTTCGTAATGCAACAACAGGGCTTCGTGCGAAGTATAGAAATCCACTCGATTGAAACTGCCGATCTGACCCTCGGTCAGGGTTTCCATGAACCGTACCGAGTCGCCTATGGCGTCGACCATACGTCGGTACTCGACCTGCAGCGGCGAATGTTCGACCCAGGCCAGGTCCCAGTATTCAGGGTGGTGGAGATCGGCGAAGCCGCCATCGATCAGCGAGCGGACGAAATTCATCGTCAGCGCCGATTTTGAATGGGCTTCGATCAGGCGCCGGGGATCGGGCGTGCGCGCAGCCAGTGTGAATTCCGGTGCATTGATGATGTCGCCGCGATAGCAAGGCAAGGTCACACCGTCCCGCGTCTCCGTGTCGGCAGAGCGCGGCTTCGCGTACTGTCCGGCGAAACGGCCGAGCGCGCACGACCGGCAATTTGAGTCCGTGCACCAGCACCAGGCTCATCTGCAACAGAACCTTGAGCCGATTCGAGATCAACGAAGAATTGCAGTCGTCGAAACTCTCGGCGCAGTCGCCGCCTTGCAGGAGAAAACATCGGCCCTCCGCCGCTTCCGCGAGCTTGCGTTTGAGCGCCAGCACCTCCCACGACGTGACCAGCGGTGGCAGCTGGCACAATTCACCCAGCGCCTGCGAGAGCTTTGCGGCATCGGGATAAACCGGTTGCTGCACAGCAGGCTTGCCCTGCCACGAATCGGGCGACCAGTTCGGTGCTTGGCGTACCGGCGTCAATTGGGGTTTTTCCGGCCTCATTGCCATGTTTTGCTGCGCTGCGGGATGATCATCATGCCACAGTGCCCGGACGGCGCAAGTCGCTGAGAATATGCGAGTGGAGAGTGCCGCACGGACCGCGGTTTTTTGATCTACACGATCTTGAAAGATTGCGTCATTTCCAACGGCGAAACCCCGCCCACAAGGCACCAGCGCCAAGCAGTACGAAACACAGCAGCGACCAGAACGGCATCGACAGACCGAGGAAAGTCCAGTTCACCTGCGAACAATCTGCGGAACCGGTGAAAGCCATCTTCAACGCCCTGCTGATGGGAAAGTTTTGCACCATGTAGTTCCAGCCGGGGCTGCAGCCGGCCATCAGGTCCGGCGGCTGGTGCTGCACCCACAGATGGCGAGCCGCGATGCCGATGCCGATGCATGCGGCAAGCAGCAATAGCAACGCATACACCTGCCGCCCACGCGCTTGCGGACCGTGTATCGCACCGACCAGAAATATCACGCCCATCGCGATGAAGGCGATGCGCTGGAAGATGCACATCGGACACGGCTCGATGCCCAGCGCGAACTGAACGTACAACGCATACGCATACACCGCTGCGCAGACGAGAAAACCCGCAGCGTACTGCACACGGAACTGCCATCGGAATGGATTCAAGACGCTGTCCTCAGTAAGAACGGTGTTCGCTACAGACCGCCGATAACGGGCAGTGTTCCCAAACCGCTGGCCCAGAAAAACACACGGCCCCGACAGTTTCCCGCCGAGGCCGTGGGCAAATCATTGTGCCGGTTTATTCCGCGGCAGCGTCAGCTTCGACGCGGGGGCGATCGACCAGTTCGACATAGGCCATCGGCGCATTGTCGCCGGCACGCTGGCCGCACTTGAGGATGCGCAGGTAACCGCCCTTGACGCTCGCGGTAACGCGGGCCGAGTTCGACGAACAGCTTGCCCACGGCCTCCTTGTCGCGCAGGCGCGCGAACGCGAGACGGCGATTGGCAACGCCATCGACCTTGGCCAGCGTGATCAGCGGCTCGGCGACGCGGCGCAGTTCCTTGGCCTTGGGCAGGGTGGTGCGGATCAGCTCGTGCTTGATCAGCGACGCGGCCATGTTCTTGAACATCGCTTCGCGATGCTAGCTGGTGCGGTTGAGTTTGCGTCCGGATTTCTGGTGGCGCATGGCGAATAACCTCTTGTCTCTGCTTGTTATGGAAATCCGGTCACCTGGACCGGGTTCCGCGGATTAACCGCTTTTTGGCTTTATGCTGAATCCAGATCGCCGCCATCGTAGCTCGCGCTTTCGGCGTTGACAGAGCCGACCAAGCGACTGACGGTTCGTTCTTTACGCTGCTTCGCGAGTGAATCGCGCGCTACCATCAGACCCAACTGCATGCCGTGCTGCAAGCCGGCCGGCGGCCAGTTCTCCAGCTTCATGCCGAGCGACAGGCCGCGCGCACCGAGCACTTCCTTGATCTCGGTCAGCGACTTCTTGCCGAGGTTCGGCGTCTTCAGCAGCTCGACTTCGGTCTTCTGCATCAGATCGCCGATGTAGTAGATGCTCTCGGCCTTGAGGCAGTTGGCCGAACGCACCGTCAGCTCGAGATCGTCGATCGGACGCAGCAGCACCGGATCCACACCGCCCTTCTCGGCCTTCGTCGTCTGCGCTCTCGCGGCGGGTGAAATCGCCGAACACGCGACAGCTGATCGGTGAGGATGTCGGCGGCCTTGCGCATCGCTTCCTCGGCATCGATCGTGCCGTTGGTCTCGATGTCGAGAACGAGCTTGTCGAGGTCGGTGCGCTGCTCGACACGCGCGGCTTCCACTTCGTAGGCGACGCGGGGGACCGGGCAGAACGAGGCGTCGAGCTGCAGGCGGCCGATCGGACGGGCTTCCTCGTCCGGCTTGCGGCGCGCGGTGGCCGGCTGGTAGCCGAAGCCGCGCTCGACCTTCAGGCGCATGTTGAGCGCGATGTCCTTGGTCAGGTGGCAGATCACGTGGTCGGGATTGAGGATCTCGACGTTGTGGTCGACCTTGATGTCGCCGGCAGTGACCACGCCCTTGCCCTGCTTGGTCAGGGTGAGCGTGCTTCGTCGCACGTTGTGCATGCCGGATCGCCACGTCCTTGAGGTTGAGCAGGACTTCGATGACGTCTTCCTGCAGGCCTTCGAGCGTCGTGTACTCGTGCAGCACGCCGTCGATCTCGACCTCGATGATCGGCACTAGCCGGGAATCGACGACAGCAGCACGCGACGCAGCGCGTTGCCCAGGGTGTGGCCGAAGCCACGCTCGAGCGGCTCGACCACGACCTTGGCGCGATTCGTGCCGATGCGTTCGACGTGTGAGCCGCGCGGACGCAGCATGATAGTCGGCGACCGTGCCATGATTCACGCACTCCAAAAATGTAAGAATACATTTTTGCGATTCCCGGCAATCCTGCCGCGAATCGCAAGCGCGGCACGGCGGATTACTTCGAGTAAAGCTCGACGATCAGCGCTTCGTTGATGTCGGACGGCAGATCGGAGCGCTCCGGCAACGCACTTGAACATGCCGCTGAACTTCTTGGCGTCGACTTCCATCCAGCCCGGCGCCAGATCCATCTGCTGCGAGAACGGTCAGCGCTTCCTGCACGCGCAAGCTGGTTGCGCGCGCGTCTCGGTCAGCGAGATCGCGTCACCGGCCTTGACCTGGTACGACGGCAGGTTGACCTTCTTGCCGTTCACCAGCGATCGCCTTGTGCGAAACCAGCTGGCGCGCCTGCGGCGCGGGTGACGGCGAAGCCCATGCGGTAGACGATGTTGTCGAGGCGCATTTCGAGCATGCGCAACAGGTTCTCGCCGGTGTTGCCCTTGAGCGTGCGAAGCCTTGCTGTAGTAGTTGCTGAACTGGCGCTCGAGCACGCCGTAGATGCGCTTGACCTTCTGCTTCTCGCGCAGCTGGGTGGCGTAGTCGGACAGCGCGCCCTTGCGCGCCGCCAGCGGCGCCGTGCTGGCCGGGCTTGTTCTCGAGCTTGCACTTGGAATCGATCGCGCGCGCCGGGCTCTTCAGGCTCAGGTCAGCGCCTTCGCGACGGGCGAGCTTGCAGGTGGGTCCGATGTAACGTGCCATGTTATGTTCTCAATTAAACTCTACGGCGCTTGGGCGGACGGCAGCCGTTATGCGGAATCGGCGTCACGTCGATGATGTTCATCACCTTCTAGCCGAGCGCTTTGAGCGAACGCACGGCGGATTCGCGGCCCGGGCCGGGGCCCTTGATGCGCACTTCCAGCGTCTTCACGCCGTATTCGCGCCGCCGCGCGTGCCGGCCTTCTCCGCTGCGACCTGGGCAGCGAACGGGGTCGACTTGCGCGAGCCGCGGAAACCGGCGCCACCGGCAGTCGCCCATGACAGCGCATTGCCCTGGCGATCGGTGATCGTGACCATCGGTGTTGTTGAACGAAGCCTGCACGTGCGCGATGGCATCAGTGACAACGCGCTTGATCTTCTTCTTGGTCTTGGCAGCGACCGGTTTATCCATGAGTATCGATTCCGGAAATCGGTCGATTTTAATTTTTCTTGATCGCGCGCCGCGGACCCTTGCGGGTGCGCGCATTGGTACGCGTACGCTGGCCGCGCACCGGCAAGCCACGGCGATGACGCATGCCGCGATAGCATGCCGAGATCGATCAGGCGCTTGATGCTGATACCGACTTCGCGACGCAGGTCGCCCTCAACGACGAACTTCGCCGACTTCCTGGCGCAGCTTGTCGACCTCGGCCTCAGTCAGCGACTTGATCTTGGTGGCAGGATCCACGCCGGCCGCGACGCAGACCTTCTTCGACCGCGATACGGCCGATCCAAATATGCTTTGCAGACCGATCCAGACGTGTTTCTGGACCGGCAGGTTGACACCTGCAATGCGCGCCATAGGACTCTTCTCCGATCAAACTGTAAGCGCAGTGAACTGTAAATTATAGCTCGATTTGATCCGGACTAGAAGCCCTTGGGGCGACTAATGTCGGAAAACCGCATGCTTTGTTGTCCGCGACCGCTCAGCGCTGTCCGCTGCCGCGTCCATATCCCTTTAGATTTGCCTTCTTCAGCAAACTTTCGTACTGGTGCGATACCAGGTGCGCCTGCACCTGCGCCGTGAAATCCATCACCACCACCACCACGATCAGCAGCGACGTGCCGCCGAAGTAGAACGGCACATGCCAGTCCTGCTGCAGGAAGGTCGGCACCAGACAGACCAGCACCAGGTAGATCGCGCCTGCGCCGGTCAGGCGCGTCAGGACCGCATCGATGTATTCAGCCGTAGACGCGCCCGGGCCGGATGCCCGGTATCAGCGCACCGGATTTCTTCAGGTTATCCGCCGTTTCGCCGGAATTGAACACGAGAGCGGTATAGAAGAACGCGAACACGATGATCAGTACCGCATAAAGAATCTCGTACAACGGCTCGCCCGGGCTGAGCGCCGCCGTGATTTGCTGCAACCAGCGAATGTCGGTGCCGCTGGCAAACCATTTCGAAGCGGTGGCCGGGAACATGATCAGCGACGAAGCGAAAATCGCCGGAATCACGCCGGACATGTTGAGCTTGAGCGGCAGATGCGAACTCTGGTTCATGTAGGCCCGCGAGCCACCTTGCCGCCGCGCGTAATTTACCGTGATTCGGCGCTGACCCCGTTCGACGAAAACAACGAACGCGGTGACCCCCAGAATCAGGACAAGAATTGTCAATACTTTCAACGGACTCAGCTCACCCTGCTGCGACATCTGCAGGGTGCGAACGACCGCACCGGGCAAGCCGGCCACGATACCGGCAAAAATCAGCAACGAAATACCGTTGCCGATGCCGCGTTCGGTAATCTGCTCGCCGACCCACATCAGGAACATGGAACCCGCCGTCAGGCCGACGACAGCGGTAAAGACGAAACCGGGGCCTGCTGCATACACCACGCCAGGCTGGTGCTGCAGCATCGTGGAAATGCCGAATGCCTGGAACGCCGACAGGCCAACTGTACCGAAACGCGTGTATTGGGTCAGCTTGCGCCGGCCGGATTCGCCTTCCTTGCGCATCGCCTGCCAGCTCGGAATCACCGAGCCGAACATCTGCACGATGATCGATGCGGAAATGTAAGGCACTACGCCGAGCGCGAACAGGGAAAAACGCGCCAGCGCGCCACCGGAGAACATGTTGAACATGCCGACGATGCCGCCGCCCTGTTCCTGGATCAGCTTGGTCATGGCATCGGAGTTCACGCCCGGTACGGGAATGAATGAACCGAGCCGATAAACGACCAGCGCGCCGATCACGAACAGGATGCGCTGCTTGAGCTCGGTCAACTTGCCGAGTCCTGCGAGCATGTTGGTCTGGGGCGCCGCCACGAGGCTACTCCACGCTGCCGCCGGCTGCTTCAATCGCAGCCTTGGCACCGGCAGTGACTCCCAGACCCTTGAGTTTGACCGCGCGCTTGAGCTCGCCCTTCTTCACGATCTTGGCGCGCACGGCACGGGTTTGGATCAAGCCGGCGCTTTTCAGCGTGGCGAAATCGATGGTGTCTGCCTTGAGCGATTCGAGCTGGTACAGCAGCACTTCGCACACGTCGCGCTTCATTTTCGAGCGGAAGCCTACTTTCGGCAAACGGCGCTGCATCGGCATCTGGCCGCCTTCGAAACCCGGCTTGACCTTGCCCTTGCCGCTACGCGCGTACTGGCCCTTGTGGCCACGGCCCGCGGTCTTGCCGAGGCCCGAACCGATACCGCGACCAACGCGCACGCGCATCTTTGCGCGAGCCTTTGGCTGGTTTGAGTGTATTGAGACGCATATTCGATCGCTCCAAAAACTTCCGGGGGACAGCAGTTGCGGCAGCGTTGCCGCGCGCTACCCTACTCCTCGACGCGCACCAGGTAGTTGACCTTGTTGATCAGACCGCGAACCTGCGGACTATCCTTCAACTCGCGCACATCATTGATCTTGTTCAGCCCGAGCGCCTTGACGCTCAGACGATGTTTCCACTGGCAACTGCTCATGCTCTTGAACAGGCGCACGCGGACCGTGCCGGCCTTGCTCGCCTTAGCCTTGACCATAACCGCCCACCTCTTCGACTTTCTTGCCGCGCTTGGCAGCGATACGCTCGGGCGTGGCCATGGCCTGCAGACCCTTGATCGTGGCGCGCACCAGATTGATCGGATTGCGCGAACCCTGCGCCTTGGCCAGCACGTTCTTCACGCCGACCACTTCAAGCACCGCACGCATGGCACCACCGGCGATTACGCCGGTACCTTCCGACGCCGGCTGCATGTACACGCGCGCCGCACCGTGGTTGGCCTTGACCGCATGCCACAGCGTGCCATTGTTGAGCTTGACGCTGGTCATGCCGCGCCGCGCACGTTCCATCGCCTTTGTGATCGCGACTGGTACTTCGCGCGCCTTGCCGTAACCAAAGCCGACCTTGCCGTCGCCGTCGCCGACCACGGTCAGCGCAGTGAAGCTCATCTGCCGACCGCCCTTGACCGTTTTGGCCACGCGGTTGACGGCAATCAGTTTCTCCAGCATGCCGTCGCTGTTTTCACGTTCATTGTTGGATGACATGTCGTTTCACCTTCGTTGCCGTTCGCGGATGCGAAACGGACTTTTGCTTGCGGCGGTGCCGCTTAGAATTGTGGATGAATCTGCTAAATCAACTACTCGACAACTTAGAATTTCAAACCAGCTTCGCGTGCCGCATCTGCCAGCGCGGCAATGCGGCCGTGATAGCGGAATCCCGAACGGTCGAACGCGACGCTTTCCGACGCCGGCAGCCTTCGCCTTCTCGGCGATCGCCTTGCCGACGGCCGCTGCCGCTGCCTTGTTCTTGGTGCCCTTGAGCCCGTCTGCAACCGCTTTCTGCACAGTCGACGCAGCTGCCAGCACCTTGTCGCCTGCGGCGGAGATGACCTGAGCGTAGAGATGCTGACCAGTGCGATGCACGGACAGGCGCGGCACGGCCAGTTTGCGAATGTGCATGCGCGTGGCTTTGGCGCGGCGCAGTCTTGAAATGTTCTTGTCCATCTTCGTTCTCCGGGAAGCTGAAAGCTGTTCTTGTGCGGAAGGATCCGCGATCGAAGCTCTTTAAGCCTTCTTGGCTTCCTTCAAGGTGATCTTCTCGCCCGAGTAACGCACGCCCTTGCCCTTGTAGGGTTCCGGCGGACGGAAGCCGACGAATCTTCGCCGCGACTTCGCCAACGCGCTGCTTGTCGTTGCCGGTGATCAGGATTTCGGTCTGCGTCGGTACGGTAATAGTGATGCCATCCGGTGTCTTGAACACGACGGGATGCGAAAAACCCAGGGTCAGATTGAGCTCCTTGCCCTGCAAGGCGGCACGGTAACCGACGCCGACCAGCTCGAGCTTGCGCTGGTAACCTTCGCTCACGCCCTTGATCATGTTCGCGATCAAGGCACGGGCCGTTCCGGCCATCTTGCATGGGACCCACCTCGGTCGACACCAGGCGGATTTCGGAGCCGTTGTCACGCCGACTTCGACGCCGGCCATCGCCGCAAGCTTGAGCGTACCCTTCGGACCCTTGACGGTGACCATATCCTTGGCAACGGTGCACTCAACCCCTTTGGGGAGCGCAACCGGTTTTTTCGCTACACGGGACATCGCTTTTCTCCAGAATTAGGCAACGGTGCCGATGACTTCGCCACCGACGCCCTGCGCACGCGCCTGCACATCGGTCATGATGCCAGCCGGGGTCGAGATGATGGCGACGCCGAGGCCGCCCATCACTTTCGGCAGTTCGTCCTTGCCGCGATAAACACGCAGTCCGGAACGGCTGACGCGAACAATGCGCTCGATCGCCGGACGGCCCTCGAAGTACTTCAACGCGATCTCGAGTATCGACTTGTTGTTCTCGGCCTTGACCACCTGAAAATCACGCACATAACCCTCGTCCTTCAGCACCTTGACGATGGCGGCCTTGGCCTTGGATGACGGCATGCTCACGGTCGCCTTGGCCGCAGCCTGGGCGTTGCGGATGCGCGTGAACATATCGGCGATGGGATCAGTCATGCTCATTTAACTTCTTCCTGTAACTAGCTTTGGCATCGATATCCGAAATGGATAACTCAACAATTCCACGAAAGTCCACCTTCGGACTTTCTTCAAATCAAACATTCACCAGCTTGCCTTACGCAGACCGGGTACGTCGCCGCGCATGGTCGCTTCGCGCAGCTTGTGACGGCCGAGCGACGAACTTGCGGTAGACCCCGCGCGAACGGCCGGTCAACTCGCAGCGATTGCGCTGGCGTGTCGGACTGGCATCGCGCGGCAACTTTTGCAGCTTGGTCTGCGCTGCCATCTTTTCGTCGTACGACGACTTCGGGCTGAGCACGATTGCCTTCAGCTCCTTGCGCTCGGACCGCATATTTCTTCACGATTTTGGTGCGCTTCTTCTCGCGCTCCACCATGCTTGTCTTGGCCATGCCTGATCTCTCGCTTGCGTTAGTTGCGGAACGGGAAGCTGAAGGCTTCCAGCAGCGCCTTGGCTTCTTCGTCGCTGCGCGCCGTGGTGGTTATGGCGATATCCATGCCGCGCATCGCATCTACCTGGTCGAAGTCGATTTCCGGGAAGATGATCTGTTCCTTGATGCCCATGTTGTAGTTGCCGCGGCCGTCGAATGCGCGACCGGACACGCCGCGGAAGTCGCGCACGCGCGGCAGCGCGATATTGACCAGGCGATCGACAAACTCGTACATCTTCGCCCGGCGCAACGTCACCTTGCAGCCGATCGGCCAGTTGTCGCGGATCTTGAACGTGGCGATCGACTTTTTCGACAAGGTAGCGATCGGCTTTCTGGCCGGCGATCTTGTTCATGTCGGCGATCGCGTTCTCGAGCACCTTCTTGTTCGCGGCCGCTTCACCCACGCCCATGTTGAGCGTGACCTTGGTCAGACGCGGCACCTGCATGACGTTCTTGTAGCCGAAACGCTTCATCAGCTTCGGCACAACTTCATCTTTGTAGAATTTTTCCAGACGCACCATGATCGTGTCCTCAGGCGTCGACCACTTCGCCGCTCGACGCGGTACATGCGTACCTTGCGTCCATCGTCGAGGGTCTTGTAACCGACGCGCTCACCCTTGCCCGAGGCGCGGTTGAACAGCATCACATTGGAGATATGGATCGGCGCCTCACGCTCGACGATGCCGCCAGGCTGATTGGCCTGCGGATTCGGCTTGGTGTGGCGCTTGACCAGATTGATGTTCTGCACGCACGACGCGATCTTCTGCGACGCGCAGCACTTCGCCCTTCTGGCCCTTGTATTTGCCGGTGATCACGACGACGTGATCACCTTTGCGTATACGATTCATAACTTAACCCTTTATTTCAGTGAAGCCCGGATCGTTGTTGACTTCGACCCACGCTGTTGCACTTCCACAACCCTGACCCTCGCTTCGCTCGGGTCGCCCCCTTAACTTAAGGGGGCTGAAAACACTTAGAGCACTTCAGGCGCGAGCGAAACGATCTTCATGAAACTTCTCGCTGCGCAGCTCGCGCGTGACCGGCCCGAAGATACGGGTACCGATCGGCTCGAGCTTGTTGTTCAACAGCACGGCGGCATTGCCGTCGAAACGGATCAGCGAACCATCGGCGCGGCGCACACCCTTGCGGTACGCACGACCACGGCGTCGTAGACCTCGCCCTTCTTTACCTTGCCGCGCGGAATCGCTTCGCGGATGACACCTTGATGACGTCACCGATGCCGGCGTAACGGCGCTTGGAGCCGCCGAGCACCTTGATGCACATCAGTTCCTTCGCGCCGCTGTTGTCCGCCGCGGCCAAGCGTGGTCTGCATCTGGATCATGGTGATTTTCTCCTTAGCCCCACGTTACTGCGCAGCGCGCGTGACGATTTCCACGACGCGCCAGTTTTTCGTTTTCGACAATGGCCGGCATTCGGCGATGCGAACCAGATCACCTTCCTTGCTTCGCTCTTCTCGTCGTGCGCATGCACCTTGGTCGAACGGCGTACGATCTTGCCATACAGCGGATGCTGCACCTGGCGCTCGAGCAGCACGGTCACCGTCTTCTGCATCTTGTTGCTGACGACACGACCCTCCAGCGTACGCTGCGTCTTTTGTCCAGCCATCTTTTGTCCAGCATTATTCGTCTGTTCGCTCATTGCCGCTGCCCTTATGCTTCGTGCTCGATTTGTCTTGACCGAGCACTGTCTTGATCTGCGCGATTTCGCGCCGGACGCGGCTTGAATTGGTGCGGCTGAGTCTGAGCTGCCCGGCGCCCTTCTGCATGCGCAGGTTGAACTGCTCGCTTGCGCAAGCTCGATGCAGTTGCTCGCCCAGCTCGTCCGCGGATTGTTTGCGTAGTTCTTTGAGTTCCATCACAGCACCGTCCGGTTCACGAATTGGGTCTGCACCGACAGTTTGGCTGCCGCCAGACGGAACGCTTCGCGCGCGTCGACTTCGTCACGCCTTCGATTTCGTACAACATGCGACCGGGCTGCACCACCGCCACCCAGAATTCGACGTTGCCCTTGCCGTTGCCCATGCGCACTTCGATCGGCTTCTTGGTAATCGGCTTGTCCGGGAACACGCGAATCCACAGCTTGCCGCCACGCTTGACGAAACGGGTGACGCAGCGGCGCGCGGCCTCGATCTGACGCGAAGTCAGGTGGCCATGTGTCGTTGCCTTCAGACCGTACTCGCCGAAGCTGACCTTGTTGCTGACGAAGGCCAGCCCGTCGGTTGCGGCCTTTGTGTACTTTGCGATATTTGGTGCGTTTGGGTTGCAACATGATCTTATCCTGCTTTTGCGATCATCCCTGATCGCGAAGATCTATGAGCCGTCGTCCTGGCGGCACTTCTCGATTTATTTCGCGGCTTGACGTGGTTCGCGCGGCTCACGGTGTTCACGATGCTCACGCGGCTCGCGGCGTTCACGCGAGGGAGCGGCATCACGGCCCTCTTCCTTGGTTTCCTGCAGCAGCGGCATGCAAGTCGAAGATTTCGCCCTTGTACACCCACACCTTGATACCGATGATGCCGTAAGTCGTCTTGGCCTCGGCGAAACCGTAGTCGATGTCGGCGCGCAGCGTGTGCAGCGGCACGCGGCCTTCACGGTACCATTCCGATCGTGCGATTTCGGCGCCGTTCAAACGTCCGCCCACATTGACCTTGATTCCCAGCGCGCCCAGGCGCATCGCATTGCCGACGGCGCGCTTCATCGCGCGGCGGAACATGATGCGGCGCTCCAGCTGCTGGGCGATCGATTCGGCGACCAGCTGCGCATCGATCTCGGGCTTGCGCACTTCGGTCACGTTGATGTGCGCGGGAACGCCCATCAGCGTCGCTGCATTCCTTGCGCAGCTTTTCGATGTCCTCGCCTTTCTTGCCGATCACCACGCCCGGACGCGCCGTGTGAATGGTGATGCGCGCGGTTTTGGCCGGACGCTCGATCTGGATCCGCGAGATGCCCGCCTGCGCCAGTTTCTTGCGCAGCATCTCGCGCACCTTCAGATCGGCGATCAGATACTGCGCGTACTCGCGCTTGTTGGCGAACCACTTGGAGTTCCAGTCCTTGGAAATACCAAGGCGAATTCCGGTTGGATGAACTTTGTGACCCATCGTTCGTTTCCTAGTTAACTACCAACGACCACGGTGATATGACTGGTGCGCTTGAGAATCTGCGAACCGCGACCCTTGGCGCGGGCATGCATGCGCTTCAGGCTCGGACCTTCATCGACGGTGATCGTGGCGATTTTCAATTCGTCAACATCAGCGCCAAGATTGTTTTCGGCATTCGCCACCGCCGACAACAATACTTTCTTGACCAGATGCGCTGCCTTCTTGTCGCTGAAGGCGAGCAGATTGGTGGCGCGCCCGACCGGCAGACCGCGCACCTGATCGGCAACCAGACGCGCTTTCTGCGGAGAGATGCGCACGCCACGCAAAATCGCTTTTGCTTGCGGCGCACTGGCTTGCATGGCTTTGGCTTGCATCGTCATAACCTCTAAATTTCTGCGCTCTTACTTCTTGGCCTCGGCGGCCTTCTTGTCGCCGGAATGGCCCTTGAAGGTGCGCGTGGCAGCGAATTCGCCGAGCTTGTGCCCGACCATGTTCTCGTTGACCAGCACCGGCACATGCGCCTTGCCGTTGTGCATGGCAATGGTCAGACCGACCATTTCCGGCAGGATCATCGAGCGCCGCGACCAGGTCTTGATCGGACGTTTCGTATTCGTGGAAACCGCCGACTCCACCTTCTTGAGCAGGTGCAGGTCGACGAATGGTCCTTTCTTCAGCGAACGTGCCATTTTTCCTACCTATTATTTTGATGTCGCACCGAGACGCGACATCAACCTCGACGATCGCGCACGATGAACTGATGCGGTACGCTTGTTCTTGCGGGTCTTGTAACCCTTGGACGGCTGACCCCACGGCGAAACCGGATGCGGATTGCCCTGTCCGGCACGGCCTTCGCCGCCGCCATGCGGATGATCGACCGGATTCATCGCCGCGCCGCGAACGGTCGGGCGAATACCCCGCCAGCGCTTCGCGCCAGCCTTGCCGAGCTTGCGCAGGTTGTGTTCGGAATTGCCGACTTCACCAATCGTGGCGTGACAATCGGCCGGCACCTTGCGCATTTCGCCGGAACGCAGACGCAACGTGGCGTAGGTGCCTTCGCGTGCCACCAACTGCACCGAGGCGCCGGCGCTGCGCGCAATCTGCGCACCCTTGCCCGGCTTCATCTCGACGCAATGCACGGTGGCACCGATCGGGATATTGCGCAGCGGCAAGGTGTTGCCCGCCTTGATCGGCGCTTCGCGGCCAGCCATCAGCTGATCGCCGACAGCCACGCCCTTCGGCGCGATGATGTAGCGGCGCTCGCCATCGGCGTAGCACAGCAACGCGATATGCGCGGTGCGGTTCGGATCGTATTCGATGCGCTCGACGCGGCAGGCAATGCCTTCCTTGTCGCGCTTGAAGTCGACGATGCGGTAATGCTGCTTCGAGCCGCCACCCTTGTGCCGCGTGGTGATGCGACCATAGTGGTTGCGTCCACCGGTCTTCGCCTGAGCCTCGACGAGCGGACCATACGGATCGCCCTTGTGCAGGCCTGGCGTCGACACGCGCACCATCGCGCGGCGTCCGGCAGAAGTTGGCTTCAATGTAATCAGTGCCATGTTCGTTCCCGATTTTTACGTACGCGAGACGCGCACATAATTCTCTCTATTCGTTGTGTTCAGGGCTTGGCTGCAATGTCGATGCTCTGGCCTTCGTGCAAACGCACGTAGGCTTTGCGCCAACCGCTGCGACTGCCGCTGCGCTGACGAAACGACTTGACCTTGCCCTTCACGTTGACCAAGTTGACCGACTCGACCTTGACGTTGAACATGGCCTCGACTGCAGCCTTGACCAACTTCTTGTCCGCACCAGGAGCCACCTCAAATACATATTGGTTATGTTCCTGCAGGCGCGCGCTTTTTTCCGAAATATGCGGCGCGCGCAGCACGTTGTACAACTGCTCGTTCACGCTGCTCATGCCAGCCACTCCTCGATCTTCTTGACCGAATCGACGGTCATGATCACATGTTCGGCATCGATCAGACTGACCGGATCCATTGCCGCGACATCCACCACCGCAACATGCGCCAGATTGCGCGCGGACAGATACAGATTCGGATCGACGTTTTCGGTAACGATCAGAGTGCGGCCTGCATAATCCTTGAGCGCGCTGAGCAGGCTCTTGGTGCTCGGCTTGTCCACGCCGAACGCCTCGACGATTTTCAGACGCCCCTGGCGATTCAACTCAGACAGGATCGCCTGGATCGCACCGCGATACATCTTCTTGTTGACCTTCTGCGAGAAATCACGCGGACGCGCGGCAAACGTGCGCCCACCACCGACAAAGATAGGAGCGCGATAATCGCCGTGACGTGCACCACCGCCCTTCTGCTTCTTGAATTTCTTGGTCGTGCCGGACATGTCCGAACGCGACTTCTGCGCCTTGGTGCCGGCGCGGCCCGCGTTGCGATACGCGACCACGACCTGATGCACCAAACCTTCTGAATATTCGCGGCCGAAGATCGTCGTCAGAGACCGACAAAGGTTTCTTGGCGCCTACGATTTGCAGTTCCATGATTAGATCCTCAAGCCTTCGCCGCCGGGCGGATGATGACATTGCCGCCAGGCGCACCGGGTACCGAGCCACGGATCGCAATCAGATGACGTGCGGCGTCGATCCTTGACCACCTCGAGATTCATCATCGACCGACGCGTGTTGCCCATGTGACCGGACATCTTCTTGCCGGGGAATACGCGGCCCGGAGTCTGGCGCTGACCGATGGAACCCGGCGCGCGGTGCGACAGCGAG
Organism: uncultured Gammaproteobacteria bacterium; assembly: GCA_963804695.1. GTDB lineage: Bacteria > Pseudomonadota > Gammaproteobacteria > Xanthomonadales > Rhodanobacteraceae > Rudaea. The sequence continues at coordinate 533,227 of CAWDRH010000001.1, read as the reverse complement.
TTGCCGTGTGTGGCATCGCCCATAGTGAAGTTCCAGCGCTTGATCGTGCCCTGAAAGCCCTTGCCCTTGGTAACGCCCGCAACATCGACGATCTGGCCGGTCTTGAAGACTTCATCTGCCTTCAGTTCGCCGCCGACGCTGTAGTTGCCCAGTTCCTTCGCATCGACGCGAAATTCCCACAGACCGCGGCCGCCTTCTACCTTGGCCTTGGCGTAATGCCCGCTCAGCGGCTTGTTCACCAGCGCCGCACGTTTGGTGCCGACCGTGACCTGCACGGCGCTATAGCCGTCGCTCTCGACCGTCTTCACCTGGGTGATGCGGTTCGGCGTCGCCTCGATCAGAGTCACGGGAATCGATTCACCGGCATCGGTGAAGATTCGCGTCATGCCGCATTTTTTTCCTACCAGTCCGATACTCATTTTCGTAGCCTTAGTACAGTTTGATCTGCACGTCCACGCCCGCAGCGAGGTCGAGCTTCATCAAGGCGTCCACGGTCTTGTCGTTCGGATCGATGATGTCCAGAACGCGCTTGTGCGTGCGTGTCTCGTACTGATCGCGCGCATCCTTGTCGGCATGCGGCGACACCAGAATCGTGTAGCGCTCAATCTTGGTCGGCAGTGGAATCGGGCCATGCACCTGCGCACCTGTGCGCTTGGCCGTTTCCACGATTTCGCTCGCCGAACGGTCGATCAAGCGATGATCGTACGCCTTGAGCCGAATCCGAATCTTCTGGTCCGCCATTGCCGTATACCTCAAAGAACTTTATTTGTTTGCAGGTCGTTTCCGGCCTGCCGCTTAATTTTCGATCCATCCCTGGAGCGCTTCCACATTCGGCATCCTGCCTCACCGATCTGAAGTCTTGCGAGATGCGCTTCAACGCATCTCGCAAGTGAGCCTTCAGATCACTTGATAATTTTCGCTACCACACCAGCGCCGACGGTGCGGCCACCTTCGCGAATCGCGAAGCGCAGGCCCTCTTCCATCGCAATCGGGTGAATCAGACTGATCACCATCTTGATGTTGTCGCCCGGCATGACCATCTCCACGCCTTCCGGCAGTTCCACACGAGCCCGTCACGTCCGTCGTGCGGAAGTAAAACTGTGGACGGTAGCCCTTGAAGAACGGCGTATGTCGGCCGCCTTCTTCCTTGCTCAGTACATACACTTCCGACTCGAAGTCGGTGTGGGGGGTGATACTGCCTGGCTTGCACAGCACCTGGCCGCGTTCCACGTCTTCGCGCTTGGTGCCGCGCAGCAGAATACCGGTGTTGTCGCCTGCCCGGCCTTCGTCCAGCAGCTTGCGGAACATCTCCACGCCCGTGCATGTCGTCTTCACCGTCGGCTTAATGCCCACGATCTCGACTTCGTCACCCACCTTGATGATGCCGCGCTCGATACGACCGGTCACCACCGTGCCGCGTCCGGAGATCGAGAACACGTCTTCCACCGGCAACAAGAAGGGTTTATCCAGCACGCGTATCGGCTCCGGAATGTAGCTGTCCAGCGCATCCACCAGCTTGATGATGCTCGGTACGCCAATCTCCGATTGATCGCCTTCCAGCGCCTTGAGCGCCGATCCGTGAATGATCGGGGTCTTGTCGCCCGGGAATTCGTACTTGGTCAGCAGGTCGCGCACTTCCATCTCGACCAGTTCGAGCAGTTCGGCGTCGTCGACCATGTCGCACTTGTTCAGGTACACCAGCACATACGGCACACCGACCTGGCGCGCCAGCAGGATGTGCTCGCGCGTCTGCGGCATCGGGCCGTCGGCGGCCGAGCACACCAGGATCGCGCCGTCCATCTGCGCCGCACCCGTGATCATGTTCTTCACGTAATCGGCATGGCCCGGGCAATCCACGTGTGCGTAGTGCCGGTTCGGGCTCTCGTATTCCACGTGCGCCGTCGAGATCGTGATCCCGCGCGCCTTCTCTTCCGGCGCCGCGTCGATCTGATCATAGGCCTTGAACTCGCCGCCAAACCGTTCTGCGCCGACCTTCGTCAACGCCGCCGTCAGCGTCGTCTTGCCGTGATCCACGTGGCCAATCGTCCCCACGTTCACGTGCGGCTTGGTGCGTTCGAATTTTCCCTTAGCCATGGCTTATCTACCTTAAATCAGTCAAACAATAAGTTGTATACAAATGTGCAGATCAGGACTTCTTGAAATTTACGATTTCTTGATCACGGCTTCGGCGATATTCGTCGGCGCTTCGGCGTAATGATCGAATTCCATGGTGAAGGTGGCACGACCCTGGCTCATTGAGCGCAGGCTGGTCGCGTAACCGAACATTTCGCCGAGCGGCACCTGCGCGTCGATGGTCTTGCCGGAGGGACCATCGTCCTGTCCCTGCAATACACCACGCCGACGGCTCAGGTCGCCCATCACGTCGCCCATGTAATCCTCGGGCGTAACCACTTCGATCTTCATGATCGGCTCGAGAAGAACCGGGCTGGCCTTGGCAAAGCCTTCCTTGAATGCCATCGAACCGGCGATCTTGAACGCCATTTCGTTCGAGTCGACTTCATGATACGAACCGTCGATCAAGCGCACGCTGACGTCGACGACCGGGAAACCCGCCAGCACGCCATTGCCGAGCTGTTCGCGAATGCCCTTCTCGACTGCCGGAATGTACTCTTTCGGAATCGAGCCACCGACGATGCCATTCTCGAATTCGAAGCCGGCGCCGCGTTCACGCGGACCCATTTCGATGACCACATGACCGTACTGGCCGCGGCCACCAGACTGGCGCACGAACTTGCCTTCCTGCTTGACCGCCTTGCGAATCGTTTCGCGATACGCGACCTGCGGTTTGCCGACGTTCGCTTCGACGCTGAATTCGCGCTTCATGCGGTCGACGATGATGTCCAGATGCAACTCGCCCATGCCGGCAATGATGGTCTGGCCGGATTCTTCGTCACTGCGCACGCGGAAGGACGGATCCTCCTGCGCCAGACGCGACAGGGCAACGCCCATTTTTTCCTGGTCGCTCTTGGTCTTGGGTTCGATCGCCATCGCAATGACGGGCTCGGGGAATATCATCTTTTCCAGCATGATCACGTTGTCCGTCGCGCACAGCGTGTCGCCGGTGGTGACATCTTTCAATCCCACCGCTGCTGCAATGTCTCCGGCGCGGACTTCCTTGATTTCGTCGCGATTGTTCGCGTGCATCTGCAATAGACGACCGATGCGTTCCTTCTTGCCCTTGATCGGGTTGAACACCGTGTCGCCCGAATTCAACGTACCGGAATAGACGCGGAAGAAGGTCAGCGAGCCCACATATGGGTCGGTTGCGATCTTGAACGCGAGCGCGGAGAACGCCTCGCCATCATCCGCATGACGTGCGTCTTCCTTGTCGTCCTCGTCGATACCTTTGACCGGCGGGCGATCCGACGGCGCCGGCAGATAGCGGATCACGCCATCGAGCATCGCCTGCACGCCTTTGTTCTTGAACGCCGAGCCGCAGAAAACCGGAATCATCTTGTTCGCCACCGTACCGAGACGGATGCCGTTGATGACTTCCGCTTCGCTCAGTTCCTGGCCATCGAGATACTTGTTCATCAAGTCCTCAGAGGTCTCGGCTGCCGACTCGACCATGTGCTCGCGCGCCTTCTTGGCCTTGTCGAGCAGATTGGCGGGAATGTCGCGATATTCGAATTCCATACCCTGGGATTCCATATCCCAGTGAATGGCCTTCATCTTGAGCAGGTCGATCACGCCTTCGAAATGATCCTCGGCGCCGATCGGCAATTGCATCGGCACCGGATTGGCGCCCAGACGCGACTTGAGCTGACCTACAACCTTGTCGAAATCCGCACCGGCGCGATCCATCTTGTTGACGAAGGCCACGCGCGGCACGCCGTATTTGTTGGCCTGACGCCAGACGGTTTCGGATTGTGGCTGCACGCCACCGACCGCACACAGTACGAACACGGCGCCGTCGAGCACGCGCAGCGAACGCTCGACTTCGATGGTGAAGTCGACGTGCCCGGGAGTGTCGATGATGTTGAAGCGATGCTGCGGGAACGAACGATCCATGCCAGTCCAGAAGCAAGTCGTCGCGGCGGACGTAATCGTGATGCCGCGCTCCTGTTCCTGCTCCATCCAGTCCATGGTCGCAGCACCCTCATGCACCTCGCCAATCTTGTGATTGACGCCGGTGTAGAAAAGGATGCGTTCCGTAGTCGTCGTCTTGCCCGCATCGATGTGGGCCATGATGCCGAAGTTACGGTAGCGGTCGATTGGAGTATTACGAGCCATGAATAAATTACCAGCGGTAATGCGAGAAGGCCTTGTTGGCCTCGGCCATGCGATGTGTTTCTTCGCGCTTCTTGACTGCGCCGCCGCGATTTTCGGCAGCCTCGAGCAATTCGGCCGCAAGCTTGCGCGGCATCGAGTTTTCGCTGCGCTTGCGCGCAGCCTCGATCACCCAGCGCATTGCCAGTGCCATGCGCCGCGACGAACGCACTTCGACCGGTACCTGATAGGTGGCGCCGCCGACACGACGGGATTTCACCTCAACTGCGGGCGCGACATTGCCGAGCGCCTTCTCGACAACTTCAATCGGCGTGGCGTGCTTCTGGCCGATCTGATCGATAGCGCCATAGACGATGCCTTCGGCCACCGACTTCTTGCCGCTTTGCATCACCATGTTGATGAAGCGGGAAATCAGCTGGCTGCCGTGTTTTGGGTCGGGCAGCAGCTCGCGTGTTGGGGTATTGCCTTTTCTCGACATGATAGATGCCTTGAATAATTCTTGATTGCCTGACTGTGTCCATCCTGGACTTCGTCGGACTCGTCGATCCGGCACATGCGCGGCCTCGACTCCTGCAAACCGGCCAGGATGCGGCCGGTTTGCGGCGGACCTGCATGGCCCGCGTTATTCGTATACTTTTATTTCAGGAACCCATTTTTATATCAGGAACCTTTTGGCCGCTTGGCGCCGTACTTGGAACGGCTCTGACGGCGCTTGGCGACACCGGCGGCATCCAGACTGCCGCGCACGGTGTGGTAACGCACACCTGGCAGATCCTTGACGCGGCCGCCACGGATAAGCACGACCGAATGCTCCTGCAAGTTGTGACCTTCGCCGCCGATATAGCTGATGACTTCGAAACCGTTGGTCAAACGCACCTTGGCAACCTTGCGCAGAGCCGAGTTCGGCTTCTTCGGCGTGGTCGTGTATACACGCGTGCAAACGCCGCGGCGCTGAGGACAATTTTCCAGCGCGGGCGACGCGCTCTTGTATGTCTTCGGACTGCGCGGCTTGCGCACCAGCTGATTGACAGTTGACATTCTTCAAGCCCTAAAGAAGCAAAAGACAGACACGGGAAACCCGGTCTGCCGAGACGTGAGAGTATAGCTGGCGTTTCGAGAAACCGTCAAGGGTTCCTCCGCCGTCATGCATCCTTTCGTCGAACACGAGGCGCATCCTGCGCCTCATTTCGAGGTCATGTGACCGGCGCTTCAGGCCTTGCCGTCTTCCGACAAGGCCTCACCGACAAACTCGGTGACGCCGCCACGCAATGTTTCGAGCTCAGAATCCGTCAGGTCACCGGGCTTGCGCCGACGCTTGCTGTGATAGGCAAGTCCGGTACCCGCAGGAATCAAGCGGCCGACAATAACATTTTCTTTCAGCCCGCGCAAAGTATCGCGCGTGCCGCGCACCGCAGCTTCGGTCAGAACTCGCGTGGTTTCCTGGAACGACGCTGCGGAAATGAAGGATTCCGTTGCCAGCGATGCCTTGGTAATGCCGAGCAGCACCGGCCCGAATTCGGCTTCGTGCTCGTCGCGCGTCCTGGCCCGCGCATTCTCCTCGACCACCCGCACCCGATCGGCCTGCTCGCCGCGCAGATAACGGGTATCGCCCGGCGCGGTCACTTCGACCTTGCGCAACATCTGGCGAATGATCGTCTCGATGTGCTTATCGTTGATGCGTACGCCTTGCAGACGATAAACGTCCTGGATTTCCTTGACCAGATAGGCGGCCAGTTCCTCGACTCCCTTCAGACGCAGGATATCGTGCGGATTCGGCTCGCCATCGACCACGGTTTCGCCTTTCTCCACGTGTTCGCCTTCGAACACGATGACCTGACGCCACTTCGGGATCAGCTCCTCGTGATCGTTGCCATCGGCATCTTTGATGACCAGACGCTGCTTGCCCTTGGTGTCCTTGCCGAAGCTGACAATGCCCGACACCTCGGCCAGAATCGCCGGTTCCTTTGGCTTGCGCGCTTCGAACAGATCCGCCACGCGCGGCAGACCGCCGGTGATGTCGCGGGTCTTGGAGGTTTCCTGCGGGATACGCGCCACCACGTCGCCGACGCCGACTTCGGCGCCATCCTGCAAGGAGATAATCGCACCAGCCGGCAAGAAGTAGGCCGCTGGAATGTCGGTGCCCGGCAATTTGAGTTCCTTGCCCTTCTTGTCCTCGAGCTTGACCGTCGGCCGCAGATCCTTGGCCTGGGTGCCACGGCGCTTGGGATCGGTGACGACCGAACTTTCCAGACCGGTGAGTTCGTCGGTCTGCGCCTGCACGGTAACGCCATCGATGAAGTCGATGAAGCGAATGCGACCGGCAACTTCCGAGACGATCGGATGGGTATGCGGATCCCAGTTCGCGACGATCTGACCGGCTTTGATGGCGCCGCCGTCCTTGACCGCGATGGTCGCACCGTAAGGCACCTTGTAACGCTCACGTTCGCGGCCGTTCACATCCATCACCGACAGTTCGCCGGAGCGCGACACCGCAACCAGATGTCCCTGCGAGTGGTGCACGGTCTTCAGATTGTTGAACTTGAGCGAACCCGCCGTCTTGACCTGCACATTGTCCACGGCAGCCGCACGCGATGCCGCACCGCCGATATGGAACGTGCGCATGGTCAACTGCGTGCCAGGTTCGCCGATCGATTGCGCCGCGATGACGCCGACCGCTTCGCCCATATTAACCAAGTGACCGCGCGCCAGATCGCGTCCATAGCAATGCGCGCAAACGCCGAAGCTCGACTCGCAGGTGATCGGCGAACGCACCAGGATCGATTGCACACCGGCGGTTTCAAGTTTCTCCACCAGTTTTTCGTTAAGTAGGGTATTGCGCGTCATCGAGCGGTGCATCTTCGTTGCCCGGCGCGTACACGTCGGCCGCGACGACGCGACCGAGCACACGATCACGCAAGGGCTCGACAACGTCGCCGCCTTCCACGATCGGTGTCATGGTCAATCCATGCACAGTACCGCAATCCGGTTCGGTGACGACCACGTCCTGCGCTACGTCGACCAGACGCCGGGTGAGATAACCCGAGTTCGCCGTCTTCAGCGCGGTATCGGCCAAACCCTTGCGCGCGCCGTGGGTGGAGTTGAAGTACTGCAACACGTCGAGGCCTTCACGGAAGTTGGCCTTGATCGGCGTTTCGATGATCGAGCCGTCCGGACGCGCCATCAGTCCGCGCATGCCGGCCAGCTGACGGATCTGCGCGGCAGAACCGCGCGCGCCGGAGTCGGCCATGATGAACAGCGAGTTCATCGACTTTTGTTCGACCACTTCGCCCTTGGCATCCTTGACCTTGTCGAAGCCGATGCCTTTCATCATCGCACTCGGCCACCTGTTCGTTGGTGCGCGACCAGATATCGACCACCTTGTTGTAGCGCTCGCCGGCTGTGACCAGTCCCGAGGCGAACTGCTCCTGGATTTCCTTGACGTCCTTTTCGGCGATATCGAGGATGGCCTTCTTCTCGCCCGGAATCTTCATGTCGTCGATGCCGATCGAGATGCCGGCACGAGTCGCGTAGTGGAATCCCATGTACATCAATTGGTCGGCGAACACGACCGTGTCTTTCAGACCGAGGCGACGATAGCAGGCGTTGATCAAGCCGCGAAATCGCCTTCTTCGTCAGCTCGATGTTGATCAGCGCGAACGGCAGACCGACCGGCAGGATTTCCGCCAGCAATGCACGTCCGACCGTGGTCTCGATGATCGACGTCTTCTCACTGCGGTTGCTTCTGTTCGTCGATCACGACCTCATCGATGCGCACCTTGACCTTGGCGTGCAATTCGACCGCACGATTCTCGATAGGCGCGATTCACTTCGGCGATGCTTGGCAAACACCATGCCTTCGCCTTTCACGTTGATCAGTTCGCGCGTCATGTAGTACAGGCCGAGCACGACGTCCTGGGTCGGCACGATGATCGGATCGCCGTTGGCCGGCGACAGGATGTTGTTCGACGACATCATCAGCGCGCGCGCTTCGAGCTGGGCTTCGAGCGACAGCGGCACATGGACGGCCATCTGATCGCCGTCGAAGTCGGCGTTGAACGCGGTACACACCAGCGGATGCAACTGGATCGCCTTGCCTTCGACCAGCACTGGCTCGAACGCCTGGATGCCGAGACGATGCAGGGTCGGCGCACGGTTCAGCAGCACCGGATGCTCGCGGATCACTTCTTCGAGGATGTCCCAGACTTCGGCGCTTCTCGCGCTCGACCAGCTTCTTTGCTGCCTTGATCGTGGTAGCGACGCCGCGGCGTCTGCAGCTTGGAGAAGATGAACGGCTTGAACAGTTCCAGCGCCATCTTCTTCGGCAGGCCGCACTCGTGCAGACTTCAGGGTCGGACCGACCACGATCACCGAACGACCGGAGTAGTCCACGCGCTTGCCGAGCAGGTTCTGGCGGAAACGGCCCTGCTTGCCCTTGATCATGTCGGCGAGCGACTTGAGCGGACGCTTGTTGGTGCCGGTGATGGCACGGCCACGACGGCCGTTGTCCATCAGCGCATCGACCGATTCCTGCAGCATGCGCTTTTCGTTGCGCACGATGATGTCCGGCGCATTGAGTTCGAGCAGGCGCTTGAGGCGGTTGTTGCGGTTGATGACGCGGCGGTACAGATCGTTCAGATCCGAGGTCGCGAAACGGCCGCCTTCGAGCGGCACCAGCGGACGCAGATCCGGCGGCAGCACCGGCAGCACGGTCATCACCATCCATTCCGGCTTGTTGCCGGATTCCAGGAACGCCTCGACCAGCTTGATCGCGCTTGGTCAAGCGCTTGAGCTTGGTCTCGGAGTTGGTGGAGCTGATTTCCTCGCGCAGACGGATCAGTTCGGCCCGGCAGGTCGATCGTCTTGAGCAGCTCGTAGACGGCCTCGGCGCCCATGCGCGCGTCGAACTCGTCGCCGTGTTCCTCGACCGCTTGGAGATACTGGTCTTCGTTGAGCAGCTGGCCGCGCGTCAAGCGGCGTCAGGCCCGGATCGATCACGACGATAGGCTTCGAAGTACAGGATGCGCTCGATGTCACGCAGCGTCATGTCGAGCATCAGGCCGATGCGCGACGGCAGCGACTTCAGGAACCAGATGTGCGCAGTCGGGCTGGCCAGTTCGATATGGCCCATGCGCTCGCGGCGCACCTTGGCCAGTGTCACTTCGGTGCCGCACTTCTCGCAGACCACGCCGCGGTGCTTCATGCGCTTGTACTTGCCGCACAGGCACTCGTAGTCCTTGACCGGCCCGAAGATGGCGGCGCAGAACAGGCCGTCGCGTTCGGGCTTGAAGGTGCGGTAGTTGATCGTTTCGGGCTTCTTCACTTCGCCGAACGACCACGAACGGATCAGCTCCGGCGAGGCCAGCGCGATCTTGATCGCGTCGAAATCGAGCGACTGGCGCTGCTGGTTGAACAGATTGAGTAAGTCTTTCATGGGTTTCTCCTGAAACGAATGAGAGCAAAGTCACTGGTGTTCCCACCTCAGCGGGAACGACGATCAGCTGCTTTTGACTCAGTGTTCTTCCAGCTCCATGTTGATCGCGAGCGAGCGGATTTCCTTGACCAGCACGTTGAAGGATTCCGGCATGCCCGCAGCCATCTCGTGGTTGCCGTCGACGATGTTCTTGTACATCTGGTTACGGCCCTGCACGTCGTCGGACTTGACCGTGAGCATTTCCTGCAAGGTATACGCCGCGCCGTAAGCTTCCAGCGCCCAGACTTCCATCTCGCCGAAGCGCTGGCCGCCGAACTGCGCCTTGCCGCCCAGTGGCTGCTGGGTAACCAGCGAGTACGGACCGGTCGAACGCGCATGCATCTTGTCGTCGACCAGGTGGTTAAGCTTGAGCATGTGCATGTAGCCCACCGTAACCTGGCGGTCGAACGCTTCACCGGTGCGACCGTCGAACAGCGTGGTCTGTCCGGATTCGGGCAGATCCGCCAGCTTCAGCATCGCCTTGATCTCGGCCTCCTCGGCACCATCGAACACCGGCGTGGCCATCGGCACGCCATCCTGCAGGTTGTGCGCAAGCGTCAGCAGATCTCGGCATCGGTGAGTGACTTCAGATTCGACGTGCTGCACCGACACCTTCCTTGTTGGTGTTGTAGATCTGGTCGAGGAACTTGCGCAGCTCTAGCTACCTTCGCGCTGCGCTTCGATCATGCGCTGGATCTTCTCGCCCAGGCCCTTTGCAGCCCAGCCCAGATGCACTTCGAGAATCTGGCCGATGTTCATGCGCGACGGCACGCCCAGCGGATTCAGCACGATGTCGATCGGCTTGCCATCGGCCATGAACGGCATATCCTCGACCGGCACGAATCATCGACACCACGCCCTTGTTGCCGTGACGGCCGGCCATCTTGTCGCCCGGCTGCATGCGGCGCTTGACTGCCAAGTATACCTTTACCATTTTCAGCATGCCGGGCGCGAGATCGTCGCCGGCAGTGATCTTGGCCTGCTTGCTTTTGAAGCGCTTGTCGAACTCGGCCCGCTGCGCGGCGACCTGAAGCTGCGCGCTGCTCCAGCAGTTCGGCGACTTGTCTTCGTCCTTCATGCGCAGGGCGAACCACTCGTCTTTCTTCAGCGAGTCGAGGTATTCCGCCGTGATAGCCGCACCTTTCTTGATGCCGTGCGGACCGCCACTAACGGTTTTGCCGATCAACTGCATGCGCAGGCGCTGGTAGATCGCGCCTTCGAGAATGCGAAACTGATCGTCGAAGTCCTTCTTGATGCGCTTGATCTCCATCTGCTCGATCTGCAGCGCACGCTTGTCCTTCTCGATACCGTCGCGGGTGAACACGGTGACGTCGATGACGGTACCGTCCATGCCCGGCGGCACGCGCAAGCGACGAATCCTTCACGTCGGACGCCTTCTCGCCGAAGATCGCGCGCAGCAGCTTTTCTTCCGGGGTCAGCTGCGACTCGCCCTTTGGCGTGACCTTGCCGACCAGGATGTCGCCGGCCTTCACTTCAGCGCCGATGTAGACGACACCAGATTCGTCCAGCCGCGCCAGTGCCTGTTCGTTGACGTTCGGAATATCGGCGGTGATTTCTTCCGGCCCGAGCTTGGTGTCGCGCGCGGCGCAAGTCAATTCCTCGATGTGAATCGTGGTATAGCGATCTTCCTGGACGACGCGTTCGGAGATCAGGATCGAGTCTTCGAAGTTGTAGCCGTTCCAGGGCATGAACGCGACCAGCATGTTCTGGCCGAGCGCAAGCTCGCCCAGATCCGTCGACGGACCATCGGCGAGGACGTCGCCCTTCTCAACCTTGTCGCCCACGTTGACCAGCGGACGCTGGTTCATGCAGGTGTTCTGGTTCGAGCGCGTGTATTTGGTCAGGGTATAAATATCCACGCCGGCGTCGTCATCGCCGATTTCCTTCTCGTGCGCACGCACCACAATACGGCCGGCATCGACCTGGTCGATCACGCCACCGCGGCGCGCAACGGCGGTCACGCCGGAATCGCGCGCAACCGGGCGCTCGATGCCGGTGCCCACCAGCGGCGTCTGCGAACGCAGCGTCGGTACCGCCTGACGCTGCATGTTCGCGCCCATCAAGGCGCGATTGGCATCATCGTGTTCGAGGAACGGCACCAACGCCGCGGCAACCGACACGGTCTGCATCGGCGACACGTCCATGTAATTGATGTCGCTGGATGGACGCAATTCGGATTCGCCGCGGAATCGGCAGGCAACGAGGTCCTCGCCGAAACTGCCATCCTTGTTCAGCGAAGAGTTCGCCTGCGCGATCACATGATCGCCTTCTTCGATTGCGGACAGGAATTCGACCTTGTCAGTTACCTTGCCGTTGTGCACCTTGCGGTACGGCGTCTCGAGGAAACCGTAGGAATTGGTGCGTGCGTAGACCGCCAGTGAATTGATCAGGCCGATGTTCGGACCTTCCGGTGTCTCGATCGTGCAGACGCGACCGTAGTGGGTCGGATGCACGTCGCGCACTTCGAAGCCGGCACGCTCACGGGTCAAACCACCCGGACCCAGCGCCGAGACACGGCGCTTGTGGGTGACTTCCGACAGCGGATTGTTCTGATCCATGAACTGCGACAACTGCGACGAGCCGAAGAATTCCTTGATCGCCGCGGCCACGGGTTTGGCATTGATCAGATCCTGCGGCGTCAGGCCTTCGGCTTCCGCCAGCGACAGACGCTCCTTGACCGCGCGCTCGACGCGCACCAGACCGATGCGGAACACGTTCTCGGCCATTTCGCCGACCGAACGCACGCGACGATTGCCGAGATGATCGATGTCGTCGACCGTGCCACGGCCATTGCGGATCTCGATCAGCACCTTGAGCACGTCGAGGATGTCGGAAGTCTGGCCGAGTTTCTTGACCAGCGACTTCGACTCTTCATCGTTGCGCACGCCGAAATATTTCGAGTCGTACAGCACGCCCGGGCCGAGGATGTCCTTGCGGCCAACACGGCGGTTGAACTTCATCCGGCCGACGGCGGAAAGATCGTAGCGCTCGAAGGTGAAAAACAGGTTGTAGAACAGGTTCTGCGCCGCTTCCTTGGTCGGCGGTTCACCCGGACGCATCATGCGATAGATTTCCACCAGCGCTTCGAGCGGTGACTTGGTCGGATCGATGCGCAAGGTGTTGGAAATGTACGGGCCGCGGTCCAGATCGTTGACGTACAACGTGCCGATTTGATCCACGCCGGCGTTGCGGAAATTCTCCAGGTGCGCCAGATCGATCTCGGTATTCGCCGCAGCCAGCACTTCGCCGGTCTTCTTGTCGACGATATCGTGCGCGAGGATGCGGCCGACAAGATACTCGTCGGGCACTTCCAGGTTCTTGATCCGCGTCGCCTGCAAGTCGCGCACATGGCGCGAAGTGATGCGCTTGCCGGCCTCGACAACGACTTTGTCGCCAGCACGCAGATCGAAGTTGAGGGTTTCGCCACGCAGGCGTTCGGCGATCAACTCAAGCTTGGCGGTGCCATTCTTGCCCAGATGGAAGACGTTCTTCTCGAAGAAGATGTCCAGCATCTGTTCGTTGTTGTAGCCGAGCGCGCGCAGCAACATCGTCACCGGCAGCTTGCGGCGGCGATCGATGCGGGTAAACAGCGCGTCCTTTGGATCGAATTCGAAATCCAGCCAGGAGCCGCGGTAAGGAATGATGCGCGCGGAGTACAGCAGTTTGCCGGAGCTGTGCGTCTTGCCGCGGTCGTGATCGAAGAACACGCCGGGCGAACGATGCAACTGCGAGACGATGACACGCTCGGTGCCGTTGATGATGAAGGTGCCGGTGTCGGTCATGAGCGGCAATTCGCCCATGTAGACTTCCTGTTCCTTCACGTATTTCACTGCCTTGTTGCTGGCCGGGCTGTCCTTGTCGTAGATAACCAGACGCACCAGCACACGCAGCGGCGCGCCATAGCTCATGCCACGCGAACGGCACTCGCGCTCATCGAACGGCGGTTCGCCGAGGCGGTAGCTCGACGTACTCGAGCGCGGCATTGCCGGAATAACTCGAGATCGGGAATACCGACTTCAAGGCCGCATGCAGGCCGCGATCGGCACGCTGACTCAAGTGCCTTGTCTTCCTGCAGAAAATCGCGATACGAATCGACCTGGATCGCGAGCAGCGGCGGCACGTCGAGCACTTGCGGACGCTTGCCGAAACTCTTGCGGATACGCTTCTTTTCGGTGAAGGAATAAGCTCATGGTGAGCACCACCTGGATTTTGCGTGGCCGACGCGCGAACGGCAGCCGTGGAGGAATGAATCGCGAATGGTCAACGGTGAGTCGGCAGCGCGAAACACGGCGCTGTTTTCTGCTTACCGTTCACCATTCACGGCTCACGTTTCGCGACAACGGACAAAGCCCGGGAGCTTTCGCCCCCAGGCTTTGTGGACGCTTGATCAAGCCAAGCGTCGCAAGTTCCGCTTACTTGACTTCGACAGTCGCGCCAGCGGCTTCGAGTTCCTTCTTGAACTTCGCGGCGTCGTCCTTGTTCACGCCTTCCTTGACATTGGCGGGAGCGGACTCGACCAGATCCTTGGCTTCCTTCAAGCCCAGACCAGTGATCGCGCGAACCGCCTTGATCACTTCGACCTTCTTCTCGCCGGCAGCCTTCAGCGCGACGGTGAATTCGGTCTTCTCCTCGACCGGAGCCGCAGCAGCGGCGCCGGCAGCAGCCACGGCCACCGGAGCGGCAGCGGACACGCCGAACTTGTCTTCCATCATCTTCACCAGATCCATGACGTCGATGAGGCTCATGTCGCCAATTGCATCCAGGATTTCTTCGTTGGAAACGGACATTTCGATTTACCTCTGAAAAGTTTAAAAGTAGCCAAATCAGCAAATGCGCAAGCTAAACGTCAAGCGGCCTTCTGGTCGCGTACCGCAGCCACCGCGCGCGCCGTCTTGGCGGCGGGTTCGGCCAGCGTGCGAACCAGCTTGGTGATCGGCGCCATCATCACGCCGAGCAACATGGCCAGGGCCTGTTCGCGGGTCGGCAGCGATGCGAGCTTCTCGACATGAGAACCCGGATACATCTTGCCCACCGATCGCGACGACCTTGGCAACCAGCTTTTCGTTCGCCTTGGCGAACTCCTTGATCAACCTGCCCGCAGCACCCGGATCTTCCTGGGAGAAGGCATACAGCATCGGGCCGACCAGTGCGTCCTTGACGCACGCGTAATCGGTACCCTCAACCGCGCGCGATACCAAGGTGTTCTTCGCGACTTTCACGAATACCTTGGATTGACGGGCCTTCTTGCGCAGCTCGGTGAGCTGTCCGACGGTAAGACCGGCGTACTCGGCGGCGACCAGGGAGTGAGCCTTGGCAGCCACATTCGCCAGTTCGGCAACGACGACTTTCTTTTGCTCACAGATTGAGCGCCATTGCATTCCTCCGAACTGGACCCGGCATCGCGCTTCATGCGCGCATCCGGACCAACGATCACGCAAATCCCGATCCCTGCTGGATTCGCCGGCACCTTGCGATGCCTGTTCTGGTGGCCGTCCAGAAATATCCTGTCGGGCTACACCATCTGCGCAGGCTGGTTTCCCTGCCGATTAAGGTCTTGCGCCGCTCGCTGACGACGCTCCTGCATTGCGAGTGCTCCATGCCACGTACCGCGCTACCACCTGCGGTCTTTGACGGCGCCCGCTGTCTTGCTGACAGCGGATGCCCTCAAATTCGTTATTTCTGCGCTCATCCCTGATCGCGAAGATCACAAACCGGCCATCCGTGACCGGACTTTCAATTCAATTACACCGGCAGCGTGGACTGATCCACGAGAACGCCGACGCCCATCGTGCTGGACAGCGACACTTTCTGCAGGAACATGCCTTTCGACGAAGCCGGCTTCGACTTCATCAGATCGGCCAGCAAGGCATGCAGGTTGTCCTTGAGCGCGGCGACTTCGAAGTTCACCTTGCCGATCGAGCAATGCACGATGCCGGCCTTGTCGTTGCGGTACTTGACCTGACCAGCCTTCGCATTCTTGACCGCAGTGACGACATCGGCAGTAACCGAGCCATCCTTCGGGTTCGGCATCAAACCGCGCGGACCGAGCAACTGGCCGAGCTTGCCGACGACGCGCATGGCATCAGGCGTGGCGATGATGCGACCGAAATTCAAGTCGCCGGCCTGCATCTTCTCGGCGAGATCCTCCATGCCCACGGCATCCGCACCGGCGGCCTGGCGGCCTCGGCCTTCTCGCCGGCCGGACAGAACACCGCGACGCGCACGGTCTTGCCGGTGCCATGCGGCAGCAGGGTCGAACCACGCACGCCCTGATCGGATTTCTTCGCATCGATGCCCAGACGGATCGCGACATCGACCGATTCGACGAACTTGGTCTTGGCGTTGTCCTTGAGATCTTCAGCGCCTCGTCGACGCCATAGATCTTGCCCGGCGCGACCTCGGACTGGATTGCCTTGTAACGTTTGCTGATCTTTGCCATGGTCAAATCTCCGTCACCAGGCCCATGCTGCGCGCGCTACCGGCGATGGTACGCACCGCAGCGTCCATATCGGCCGCCGTGAGGTCGGCTATCTTGGTCTTGGCGATTTCTTCAAGCTGCTTGCGCGATACCTTGCCGACCTTCTCGGTGTTCGGACGCTTGCTGCCGGACTCGATACCGGCCGCCTTCTTCAGCAGGATCGACGCCGGCGGCGTCTTCGTGATGAAGGTGAAGCTGCGATCCGAATAGGCGGTGATGATCACCGGAATCGGCAGGCCGGGTTCGACCTTCTGCGTAGCGGCATTGAACGCCTTGCAGAATTCCATGATGTTCAGACCGCGCTGGCCGAGGGCAGGGCCCACCGGCGGCGACGGATTGGCCTGACCGGCCTTGACCTGCAGCTTGATGTAACCTACGACTTTCTTTGCCATTAGCTTTTACTCCTGCGAGTGCTGGCGCCTGTTGTCAGGCTCCTCGCTGTTCAACTTCGAGATCAGACGTGAGATCAGAGAGGGCTTCTCAAGCCCGCGTCCAGCCAGACCTTGCCTTACGCTTTCTCGACCTGACCGAATTCCAGCTCGACCGGCGTCGAACGTCCGAAAATCAACACCGCCACGCGCAGGCGGCTCTTTTCGTAATTGACTTCCTCGACCACGCCGTTGAAATCGTTGAACGGGCCGTCGGTGACGCGCACCATCTCGCCCGGCTCGAACAACACCTTCGGACGTGGCTTCTCGACGCCATCCTGCACGCGGCTGCAGGATCGCATCGGCTTCGCTGTCCTTGATCGGCAACGGTCTGTCGGCGGTGCCGCCAATGAAGCCCATCACCTTCGGGTGTTTCCTTGATCAGATGCCAGGATTCGTCGTCGATCCTCGACGACTTGCCGCTCATCCTGCGTCTCGATCTGCACCAGCACGTAGCCGGGAAAGAACTTGCGCTCGCTGCGGCGTTTCTGGCCGCCGCGCATTTCGATCACTTCTTCGGTCGGCACCAGCACATCACCGAACTTGTCCTGCATGCCGGCGCGCGCGATGCGTTCTTTCAGCGCGCGCGCCACCTGATTCTCGAAGCCCGAGTAGGCGTGAACGACGTACCAACGTTTCGCCGCAGCCGTCATGTTCCGCTTCCCGAGCTCAGTAAATGTTGCAGAATCGCCCAGTTCAGAACCAGATCGATCACGCCGAGCAGGATGCTGAGAACGATTACCACGACGATAATCACCAGGGTGGTCTGGAGGGTTTCCTGACGCGTCGGCCACACCACCTTGCGCAGTTCGAAAATCGACTCGCTGAAATATTCCTGCAAGGCGCGTCCGGACCGGGTGAAATAGCCGACCGCGCAGCCCAGCACGATGCCGCCCAGCAGCATCAGCAATCGCGTCACCGATGACAGTTCGTTGTACCAGTAATAGCCGACCACGCCCGCCGCCAGGATCAAGACTGCCAGCGTGAGCTTGGCAATATCGGCGATGTAAGTACCGCCTGCTTGTTCGACTTTTGCGTTCATAAACCCTTTGCTTCAAACCGGTTCAATGCCCGGCATCCGGAATGGCACGCCAGGAGGGACTTGAACCCCCAACCTGCGGTTTTGGAGACCGCTGCTCTGCCAATTGAGCTACTGGCGTGTGTTCAGTCCGTTACTTGTTTATCTATTACTTGATAATTTTCGCCACCACGCCAGCGCCGACGGTGCGGCCACCTTCGCGAATCGCGAAGCGCAGGCCTTCTTCCATCGCGATCGGGTGAATCAGACTCACCACCATCTTGATGTTGTCGCCCGGCATCACCATCTCCACGCCTTCCGGCAGCTCGCACCGCGCCCGTCACGTCTGTCGTGCGGAAGTAAAACTGCGGACGGTAGCCCTTGAAGAACGGCGTATGACGGCCGCCTTCTTCCTTCGATCAGCACATACACTTCCGCCTCGAAGTCGGTGTGCGGGGTGATCGTGCCCGGCTTGCACAGCACCTGGCCGCGCTCCACGTCTTCGCGCTTGGTGCCGCGCAGCAGCAGACCGACGTTGTCGCCTGCCTGGCCCTCGTCCAGCAGCTTGCGGAACATCTCCACGCCCGTGCACGTCGTCTTCACCGTGGCCGGATGCCCACGATCTCGACTTCGTCGCCCACCTTGATGATGCCGCGCTCGATACGACCGGTCACCACCGTGCCGCGGCCGGAGATCGAGAACACGTCTTCCACCGGCATCAGGAACGGCTTGTCCATCACGCGCACCGGCTCCGGGATGTAGCTGTCCAGCGCATCCACCAGCTTGATGATCGCTCGGCACGCCGATCTCCGCTCTGATCGCCTTCCAGCGCCTTCAGCGCCGAACCGTGGATGATCGGGGTCTCGTCGCCCGGGAATTCGTACTTGGTCAGCAGCTCGCGCACTTCCATCTCGACCAGTTCGAGCAGTTCCGCGTCGTCCACCATGTCGCACTTGTTCAGGTACACCACGATGTACGGCACGCCCACCTGGCGCGCCAGCAGGATGTGCTCGCGCGTCTGCGGCATCGGGCCGTCGGCGGCCGAGCACACCAGGATCGCGCCGTCCATCTGCGCCGCACCCGTGATCATGTTCTTCACGTAGTCGGCGTGGCCCGGGCAATCCACGTGCGCGTAGTGGCGGTTCGGCGATCTCGTATTCCACGTGCGCCGTCGAGATCGTGATGCCGCGCGCCTTCTCTTCCGGCGCCGCGTCGATCTGGTCATAGGCCTTGAACTCGCCGCCAAACCGTTCTGCGCCGACCTTCGTCAGCGCCGCCGTCAGCGTCGTCTTGCCGTGATCCACGTGGCCAATCGTCCCCACGTTCACGTGCGGCTTGGTGCGTTCGAATTTTCCCTTTGCCATGCGCGCTAAACCCCGGGAGTCAATGGAGTTGATGATGAAATGTATTGTTAGGCGATATCAAGCTGGCACTGACTAACAACGGATGGTGCTCACTACTGGAATCGAACCAGTGACCTCCTCCTTACCAAGGAAGTGCTCTACCGACTGAGCTACATGAGCATGGTAACTTTGCGATGCAGTGCAATGGAGCGGGAGACGGGAATCGAACCCGCACTAGTCAGCTTGGAAGGCTGACAGTTCTACCATTGAACTACTCCCGCACTTAATTCTTCGTATAGCAAAAGACCTCAAAATTTCTTGGTGGAGGGAGGTGGATTACTCCGGGCATCCTGCCCTCCGCCCCTCCGGGGCCGCGCCGTTTCGCGTCGCGTTCGGAATCGCTGCCGGCGATTCCGTCGAACCTGCATTTCGTTTTCGGTGGTTCTCACCCACCTCCGTGAAACGCCATCATGCATTCAAATTTGGTGGAGGGAGGTGGATTCGAACCACCGAAGGCATGAGCCAGCAGATTTACAGTCTGCCCCCGTTGGCCGCTTGGGTATCCCTCCGCACAGAGCCGCGTATTGTCCTTTCAGGCCTACCCACTTGTCAAGGCGGCATGGAACAATGCTAGCCAGGGCTGGGGATATGTGCGGCTTCGCGATAACGGGCGATTTCCTGCTCGATGTTCTTGTCCAGTTCCATCAGCTTTTGCGCATAGGCGGCAAGCGCCTTGTCGTCGTCACTGATCGGCTCCCATTTGGGCACCGGCGTCGGCTTGCCGCTGGCATCCGTGGCCACCATCACGATCACGCAATGGGTCGGCCAGAACCTCCGCCCCGGTCGTGAGATTGCGCGCAATCACATCCACACTGAAATGCATGCTGGTATTGCCTGTGTAGATGAGCTGGCAGTGCAAAGTCACCATGTCACCGATGCAAATAGGGTGTACGAACCGGATACCGCCTACGGCCACTGTGACGCAATACCATGCCGCTCCAGCCGACCGCGCAGGCGTAACCGGCCTGATCGATCCACTTCATCACAAAGCCGCCATGCACCTTGCCGGAAAAATTCACATCGGTCGGCTGGGCCAGGAAACACAATTTGACTTCACGATCGTGGCCGGACATGGAGCAATCTTCCTTGGAAGTTAGACGAGAAATGTGAGATGGCAACGAAGTATACAGACCTGCGATGGATTGATCTGCACAACACATTCAATCGTGCTTCGTACTCGAAGCTCCTGAAACCAACGGCCCGGGATGAAGCGGGTCGCCGAGTTGTGCATCAGACCAGCCGCCGCCCAGATCGCCGATCAACGACACCGTATCGAGCAGGCGCTGCTGCTGCACGCTCAGTGCGGTCTCTGCGTGCTCAACTGCGTCGCCTGCGCGGTGGCCGCAGTGGTGTAGTCGACGGTGCCCGCCTGGTATTCGTTGAACGCAATTTCGGATCCGCGGGTGGCGTCGCGCACGGCGGCAGTCCAGCACTTCGCCTTGCTCGGGCAAGAATGCGCAGGCCGGAAAGTTCGTCCTCCACATTCTGGAACGCCGTCGAGCACGGTGCCGCGATAATTGGCGACCGCCGCCTCGTAGGTCGCCTTGGCGGCAGCAACTTCGCCATGGCGTGCAGCCGAAGTCGAACACGGTTTCGCTCGCATCGGCGCCCAGCGACCAGACATGGTTGGCGATGTGCAGCAATCCCGCCAGCGGCGACTGCGAAAAACCATCCGCCGCCGACAGCGAAAGACTCGGGTAATAGGCCGCGACGGCGACGCCGATCGCCGCATTCTGCGGCGGCCATCTGGCGCTCGGCGACGGCGATATCCGGCCGGCGTTGCAGCAGGGTCGAGGGCACGCCGGCCGGGACCGAGGGCAGCGTCGGCAGCGACGTGCTGTGCGGAATATCGAGGTCTTCCGGATTCTTGCCGACCAGCACGGCAATGGCGTGGGCGTATTGCGCGCGGGCGACACCCAGCGCAATCAGGCTGGACTGTGCGTTCTCCAACTGGGTTCGCGCGGCGATGACATCGGAAGGCGGCGTGGTACCGGCCTCGCCCTGGTTGCCGACCACGCGCAGGTATTCCTTGTAGGCGTCGACGGTCTGCTGCAACAGGTCGATGTTGGCGTCGGTCACGCGCAGTTCGATGACGGCCGTGGCCAGAGCGGTCTGCTCGGACAGCGTGGCGTTGGCCAGGGTCGCCTGCGCTGGCCTGCGCGGTCGCCTTGTTCTCCTCGATGGTGCGGCGGACCTTGCCCCACAGATCGGGCGCCCAGCTGACATTGCCTTCGAGCGAGCCCGCACTGCTGATCGGCCGAACGTTCGCCATGCTTCCGCCGAGGTTGCTGGCCGCGCTTCGCTGCCTGGTTGCCGAGCCGCTGATGCCGATGGTCGGGAACAAGGCGCTGCGTGCCACCTGCACTTCGGCCAGCGCGGCCTGGTAGTTGGCGTAGTCCTGACGCACGGTCTGGTTGGAGACCGACACCATCGGTTCGAGCTCGTCGAGCAACGGATCGTTGAAGCCGGTCCACCAGTCGCCCTTCGGTGCTTCGGCCGCGGGCGCCGCCGCGGTCCAGCCGTGCAGCTCCTTGTATTGGCGGCGGTGTCGCCACCTGCGGGCGGTGATAGTCGGGGCCGACCATGCAGCCGCCGAGCAACAGCGCCAGCGAGGCAGCCGAGGATCGCGTGGGAATTTTCATGTTCATGCGCTCGCGTCCGATCTGTTCCACGGCAAGCGTGGCGGACCACCGGGCCAGCCTGGCGCGCAAGCGGTCGAGGTAGAGGTAGATCACCGGCGTCGTGTACAGAGTGAAGACCTGGCTGAAAATCAAGCCGCCCATGACGGTGATGCCCAGCGGCTGGCGCAGCGACGCGCCCTGGCCGATGCCGATCGCCAACGGCACCGCGCCGAGCACGGCGGCGGCGGTGGTCATCATGATCGGGCGCAGGCGCACCACCGCCGCATCGTGGATGGCCTTCTGCGGCTCATAGCCTTCGTCGCGCTGCAGGTGAATGGCGACGTCGATCATCATGATCGCGTTCTTCTTGACGATGCCGATCAACAGGATGATGCCGATCATCGCGATCACCGAGAACGGCGTGCCGAAGATCAGCAGCGCCAGGGTGGCGCCGATACCCGCCGATGGCAGGGTGGACAAGAATGGTGATCGGATGCACGGTGTTCTCGTAGAGCATGCCGAGCACGATGTAGACGGCCGCCAGCGCAGCGAGGATCAGCAGCGGCATGGTCGACATCGACTGCGCGTAGACCTGCGCGGCACCCGCGAAGCTGCCGTGGATGGAGGCTGGCAGGCCCAGCTCCTGCGATGCCTGGTTGATCGCATCCGTCGCCTTGCTCAGCGAGCCGCCGGGCGGCAGGTTGAACGAAATCGTGGCGGCCACCAAGCCGCCCTGATGGCTGACCTGAGTGGCGGTGTGATTGCTGACATACGACGCCAGCGCGGGAAACGGCACCAGGGTTTCGGCCGCCGTACTGTCCGCGCTGCCGCTGGAGCTGCCGCCCTTGGCATTGGAGATCGCGTTGGTGAGCTGGTTGGCTTCGGCGTTGGCGTTAAGCGCATTGGTCGTGGACGCCGTGCCCGGTGCCGCAGTCACCGCCGACACCGACGTGACTGGCGTAACGAGGCTGCCCGGCATCTGCGTCTGCTGGGTCCCTGCTCGGATTGCCTGCCGCGGTGCTGAAACGCATGCGATCGAGCATCTGCGGATACTGCCAATACTTCGGTGCCACCTCCATCACGACGTAGTACTGGTTGAGCTGCGTTGTAGACGGTCGACACCGTGCGTTGGCCGAACGCATCGTAGAGCACGTTATCGATCTGGTTCGGCGCAAAGCCGTAGCGCGCGGACATGGCGCGATCGAAGTTGACGTAGATCTGCAAGCCGTTCTGCTGCAGGTCCGAATTCACGTCGGTCATCTGGCTCTGATGCTTGCCCAACGCGGTCACCAGCTCGGGCACCCACTTGAACAGCGCGTCGGGATCGTCGCTGGTCAGCGTGTACTGATATTCGGCCGCCGATGACCGACCACCGATATGCAGATCCTGTGCGGCCTGCAGAAACAATTTGGCGCCGGACAACGGCATTGAGCTTGGGGCGCAGGCGATCGACCACCTGCGCCGCCGACAGATTGCGTTCGGCGAGCGGTTTGAGTTCAATGAACACATTGGCGCTGTTGAGCGCGCGGCCGCCGGTGAAGCCTGCCACCGAGGCGACTGCAGGATCCTCCTGCACGATGCCCTGCAACTGTGCAAGCTTCTGTTCCATTGCCTGGAACGAGATGCTCTGGTCGGCGATGATCTGGCCGATCAGGATTCCGTTGTCCTGCTCCGGAAAGAAGGTCGAGGGCACCAGCCTGATCAGGAAGACGTTGAGCACGATCAGGCCGATCAGGGTCAACCCGACCAGCAGCGCGTGATCGAGCACAGTGGTGAGCGAGCGTGCGTAGGCATTCTTGAAGCGCTCGAACTGCCGCTCGTACCACAGTGCCCAGCGTGCCTTGGAATGCAGTACGTCGCGGTTGAGCACGTAGGCCGCCATGGTCGGCGTGACCGTGAGCGAAATCACCAGTGAGATCAGGATCGCGATCGAGAGCGTCACCGCGAATTCATGGAACAGCAGGCCGATGATGCCCGGCATCAGCAGGATCGGCAGGAACACCGCGATCAGCGACAGGCTCATCGAGATCACCGTGAAACTGACCTCGGTGCTGCCGCGCAGGGCCGCCTCGCGCACGTCCATGCCGGATTCGACGTGGCGCACGATGTTCTCCAGCACCACCACCGCATCGTCGACCACGAAGCCGGTGCCGATCGTCAGCGCCATCAGCGAGAGATTGTCGATGCTGTAGCCGAGCAGATACATCGGCCCGAACGTGCCGATGATCGACAGCGGCAGTGCCACCGCCGGCACCAGGATCGCCCGTGGCGACTGCAGGAACACGAAGACCACGCCGATGACCAGCAGCACGGCGATAAACAAGGTGCGTTCGGTATCGTTCACCGCGGCGTTTACCGATTGCGAGCGGTCGACGGCGATGCCGATATGGACATTGTGCGGCAGGGTGGCCTCGATCGACGGCAACACCTTGCGGATCTGCGCGACGGTCTTGACGATGTTGCCGCCGGGCAGCGGATAGACGATGACGAGCACCGCTTCCTTGCCGTTGTAGAGTCCCATGTTACGGATGTTTTCCGCGGAGTCCTCGACGTCGGCGACGTCGCGCAGCAGCACCGGCGCATTGTTGCGATAGGCTACCACCAGATCGCGGTACGGCGCGGCCTTGTTGATCTGGTCGTTCGAGGTGACTTCGAAGCGCTGGTCGCCCTGGTCGATATGACCCTTGGCGCTGTCGGCATTGGCCGAGCTGATCGCGGCGCGCACATCTTCCAGGCCGATGCCGTAGCTGTTGAGCTGATCGGGCTGCAATTCCACCCGCACCGACGGCAGCGCGCTGCCGCCCAGGGTGATCTGGCCCACGCCGTCGACCTGCGACAGTTGCTGCTGGATCACCGAATCGGCCGAATCGTAGAGCTGCGCGCGGGTTAGCGTGTTCGAGGTCAGCGCCAGCACCATGATCGGCGAATCGGCCGGGTTGTACTCGCGATAGGTCGGGTTGTTGCGCAACGTGGACGGCAGGTCCGCGCGCGAGGCCTGAATCGCCGCCTGCACGTCGCGGGCCGCGCCATTGATATCCCGGCTCAAGCCGAACTGGATGACGATCTGCGCCGAGCCGACCGAGCTGGTGGAGGTCAGTTCGCTGACGTCGGCGATCGTGCCCAGGCGCCGCTCCAGCGGCGCGGCCACGGTGGATGCCATGATGTCCGGGCTGGCGCCCGCCATGCTGGCCTGGACCACGACGACCGGATAGGTGATGTTCGGCAGCGGTGCGACCGGCAGGTGGAAATACGCCAGCACCCCGGACAGCAAGATGGCGACCGCCAGCAAGGTGGTCGCCACCGGCCGCTGGATGAATAGCCCCGGGATGCTCACGGCGCGGGCTCGGACGTCGCCTGCTCAGGACGCTTGCGCTGGAAGCGCAGCGCCAGGCGGTCAAAGAACAGGTAGATCACTGGCGTGGTGAACAGCGTCAGCAGTTGGCTCAAGGCCAGGCCGCCGATGATGGCGAGACCGAGTGGCCGGCGCAGCTCCGAACCGGTGCCGGTGCCCAGCAGCATCGGCAATGCACCGAGCATCGCCGCCAGCGTGGTCATCAGGATCGGTCGAAAACGCAGCAGCGAGGCCTCGAAGATCGCTTCTTCCGGCGGCTTGCCGTGCTGGCGCTCGGCCTCGAGCGCGAAGTCCACGATCATGATCGCGTTCTTCTTGACGATGCCGATCAGCAGCACGATGCCGATGATGCCGATCACGTCCAGATCGTTGCCGGCGATCATCAATGCCAGCAACGCACCGATGCCGGCCGAGGGCAAGGTCGAGAGGATCGTCACCGGGTGGATGAAGCTTTCATACAGCACGCCGAGCACGATGTAGACGGCGATCAGTGCGGCGATCAGCAGGTACACCTCGCTGGACAGCGAATCCTGGAAGGCCTGCGCGGCGCCCTGGAACGAGGAAGTGATCGAGGGCGGCAGATGCACCGCCTGCTCGGCTTGATTGACCTCGTCCACCGCCTTGCTCAGCGATGCGTCCTTGGCCAGGTTGAACGAGATGGTGACCGCAGGGAACTGCGCCAGATGGCTGACCACCAGCGGCGACTGGGTGACCTTGATCGTGGCGATACCTTTCAGCGGCACCTGGCCGCTGCTGCTGGTCTGGCTAGGCAGGTACAGGTTGCCGAGCGACTCGAGCGTCGGCAGACTCTCGGGCTTGGCGACCAGAATCACGCGGTACTGGCTGGATTGATCGAAGATCGTCGACACGATGCGCTGGCCCAGTGCATCGTACAGCGCGTTGTCGATCGTCGCCGCGGTGATGCCGTAGCGTGCGGCCAGTTGACGATTGACCTCGACGTTCACGCTGAGGCCGTCGTTGTTCAGATCGCTGGTAACGTCGGTGATCGAGCTGATCTTCTTCATGCGCTCGATTAGTTCGGGCACGTATTTCATGAAGGCCTGCTGGCTCGGCCCCCGCAGCACGAACTGGTACTGGTTCGGCGAGACTGTGGTATCGAGGGTGAGATCCTGTTCGGGTTGCAGGTAAAGCTTGATGCCCGGGACGTTTGTCACTTCGGTCTGCAGGCGTCGGGCGATTTCGGCCGCGGACTCCGAACGATCGTCGCGCGCCTTGAGGTTGATCAGGAAACGGCCGTTGTTGAGCGTGGCGTTGGTACCGTCAATTCCGACATACGAGGTCAATCCGGTCACATCGGCATCCTTCAGGATCGCGTCCGCCAGAGCCATCTGACGTTCCACCATCGCACCGTAGGACACCGAGTTGTCGGCGACGCTGATGCCCTGGATCACCCCCACGTCCTGCGTCGGGAACAGGCCCTTGGGGATCGTGATGTACAGGATGATGGTCAGCGCCAGAGTCGCAAGGAAAACGATCAGCGTCAGCGTCTGGCGAGCCATGACGAAGCGTAGTCCACGCTCGTAGGCAGCCAGGGTCTTGTTGAACAGGCCTTCGCTGATCCGCTCGAAGCGACTCGGATGCCGCTCGGCCTGCGCCCGCAGAATGCGCGCGCACAGCATCGGCACCAGGGTCAGCGAGACGATACCCGAGAGCACGATGGTGACCGCGAGCGTGACCGCGAATTCGCTGAAAAGACGGCCGATCACGCCGCCCATGAACAGCAGCGGGATCAACACGGCGATCAGCGAAACGGTAAGGGAAAGGATGGTGAAGCCGATCTGCCCGGCGCCTTCGAGAGCGGCTTCCAGTGGCGTCTTGCCCTGCTCCAGATAGCGCACGATGTTTTCGATCATCACGATCGAGTCGTCGACGACGAAACCGGTAGCGATGATCAACGCCATCAACGAGAGGTTGTCGATCGAGTAGTTCAACTGGTACATCATGGCCAGCGTGCCGATCAGCGACACCGGCACGGAAATGCTCGGGATGAGGGTGGCCGGCAGGTTGCGCAGGAACACGAAGATCACCAGCACAACCAGCGCAACCGCCAGGAACAGTTCGAACGCGGCATCCGACACCGACGAACGGATCACGCCGGTGCTGTCGGAAACTATCTCGACCTTCATGCCGGCTGGCAAGGTGGACTCCAGCTCGGGTAGCTCTTTCTTGATCTGGTCGACCGTGGCGATCACGTTCGCGCCCGGCTGGCGCTGCACGTTGAGCACGATCGCCTGGGTCTTGTCGTACCAGGCACCTAGCTCGGTGTTCTGCGCGGACTGGGTGACGCGGGCGACGTCGCGCAGGAACACCGGCGCACCGTTCTGGTAGGAGATCACCGTGTTCAGGTAATCGTTGGGATTTTCGATCTGGTCGTTGCCGTTGATCGTGTAATCCAGTTTCGGGCCGTCGAAATTGCCCTTGGGCTGGCTGACGTTGACGTTTGCGATCAGCGAGCGCAGATCGTCGATATTGAGTCCGTAGGCGGCCAGCTTCTGCGGGTCTGCCTCGACCCTGACCGCAGGCACGTTGCCGCCGGCCGGTGTGACCAGACCGACGCCGGGTACTTCGGAAATCTTCGCGCCGAGCCGGTTATTGGCAACGTCCTGCAACTGCGGCAGCGACATCGAGTTGGAAGTCACCGCCAGGGTGAGGATCGGCTGATCCGCTGGATTCACCTTGGCATAGGTCGGCGGCGCCGGCAGGCCGCTGGGCAACAGACTGTTCGCCGCGTTGATCGCTTCCTGGACGTTCTGCTCGGCCACGTCGAGGTTGAGCGAGAGATCAAACTGCAGGGTGATGATCGATGCCCCCGCAGAACTGTTCGAAGTCATCTGTTGCAGGCCGGGAATTTCGCCCAGCTGCACTTCGAGCGGCGCGGTCACGGTGGTCGCCATCACATCAGGGCTGGCGCCCGGATAGAAGGTCTGCACCTGGATCGTCGGGTAGTCGACACTGGGCAAGGATGAAACCGGCAGGAAACGCACCGCTACCAGGCCTACCAGCACAAGGGCGATCATCAGTAGCGACGTTGCCACCGGCCTGAGCACGAACAGGCGGGAAATGTTCATCTGATCATCGCCGCCGCTCTTACGAAGCTTGTGTGGCTGATGCAGTACCGTGCGCCTGCTTTCCGCTCTGCGGCTGCGCGCCTGCTGCAGGCGTAGCAGGCGTCGGGGCGCCGCCGCCTTCTGCCGGTTTCCCCGATTTCGCCGAGCCCACCTTGATCTTGGCGCCGTCGCTCAAACGATCCATGCCGTCGGTGACCACAGTTTGACCCGCCGTGAGGCCTGACAGGATGACCGTATTCTTGCCGTCGCTGGGGCCTTGGGTCACCTTGTGCACGGAGACGCTCTGGTCGGCGTTGACCAGATAGACATAATCACCAGGTGCACCGCTCTGTACCGCCGGCGTTGGCACCAGCACTGCTTTTTGCAACGTATCGACCAGCAGCCTGACGTTGACGAACTCGCTTGGGAACAGCGCCTCGTCGTCATTGGGGAACGTCGCGCGCAAGGTCACCGTACCGGTATTGGTGGCCATCTGATTGCTGAGTGCGTACAGCGTGCCGGTGGCGATCTGCTTGCTGTTGTCGCTGTTATAGACCGTGACCGCCAGCTTCGCGTTGGCGCTGTTGAATCGGTGCAGCACCTTGGCCAGCGAGTTCTGCGGTATCGTGAATTGCACCGTGGTCGGCTTCATCGTGGTGATGGTCACGATACCCGGCGAGGTCGACGCGGTAACGTAATTGCCCGGATCGACCAGACGCAGGCCGACTCGCCCGGCGACAGGCGCGGTGATGTGGCAATAGACAAGGTCGAGATCGTACTGCGCGATATTCGCCTCGTCGGCCTTGACCGCAGCCTCATCCTGCTGGACCGTGAACTGCTGGTCGACGTAGGTTTGCTGGGCAATCGACTTTTGCTGGTTCAACTGCGCGTAGCGAGCAAGGTCGGAACGGGCCTGGGCCAGGCTCGCATGATCCTTGGCCAGTTGGGCCTGGGCCTGCTGCTTGTCGATCTCGTATTGGCGCGGATCGATCTGGGCGAGGAATTGCCCCTTCGTCACGTCCTGGCCTTCCTGATAGCCCACCGCCGTCAGGTAACCGCTCAGCTGCGGCAACACGTTGACCGTGGCAATCGGCGTCACAGTACCTAACTCGCTCAAGATTTCCGGCATATCGCCTTGAACAGCCTGTGCCACCGTGACGACCTGCGGCGGCGCACCGTGCGGGGTTGCCTTCTGGCCAAACAGATGCATGAGCACAACGGCAATCAGAATCACCGCTGCCAGTATCAAAATCCAGCGCAGGCTTCGCCCGGATCGCTTTGTTGTTGGCGTAGCGCTCACACAACCTCCGCAAATCGCTTCGTCCAGGTTATGGCAATACCCTCGATCGGGGATAAGCAGACCAGAGAGTAGCAAACGAATGTTTTGATAACCGCAAGATAGTATGAAGAAAGGTTAATTATTGAAAGTTTCCGGAGAGCGAAGATGATTGGAAAAAGCATTCATCGCTGCCTCGTTAACTCTAATTGCGTACTAGAAAACGTCTAACTTCAACTGAAGATTCAGCTCAGACGTTGAATCGGAAGTGCAGAACATCGCCTTCTTTGACCACGTAATCCTTGCCTTCCAGGCGCAGCCGTCCGGCCTCGCGTGCACCGGCCTCGCCCTTGTACTTGATGTAGTCGTCGTAAGCGATGGTTTCGGCGCGGATGAAGCCGCGCTCGAAATCCGTGTGGATCACTCCCGCAGCCTGTGGCGCCGTTGCTCCGATCTTGACCTGCCAGGCACGCACCTCTTTCTCGCCTGCGGTGAAATACGTCTGCAGGCCGAGCAGTTTGTAGCCGGCGCGGATCACCCGGTTCAAACCGGGTTCGTCCAGACCCATGTCGGCGAGAAACGCCAGTTTGTCGGCATCCTCAAGCTGGGACAGTTCTTCCTCGATTGCTGCACACACCGGCACCACTTCGGCGCCTTCTGCCAATGCGCGTTGCTTCACTTTGTCCAGGTGCGGATTATTGTTGAAGCCGTTTTCCAGCACATTGGCGATGTACATCAAGGGCTTGAGGGTAAGCAGAAACAGATCGCGCACTAGTGCCTTTTCTTCCGCATCCAACCCCGCCGATCGCGCCGACTGGCCAGCGTTGAGCGCCGTGGCCAGCCTTTGCAGCACGGGACGCTTTGCCATCGCTTCCTTGTCGTTGGCCTTGGCCGCACGCTCGGCCTTGTTCAAGGCTTTTTCCACCGCTTCCAGATCGGCCAGCGCCAGCTCGGTGTCGATGGTTTCGATATCCGAGAGTGGATCGATCTTGCCAGCGACATGGACGATATCCGGATGATCGAAGCAGCGCACCACATGCGCGATCGCATCGACTTCGCGGATATGCGCGAGGAATTTGTTGCCTAGCCCTTCGCCCTTGGACGCGCCCGCAACCAAGCCGGCGATATCAACGAATTCCATCGACGTCGGAATGATCTTCAAGGGTTTGGCGATCACGGCCAATTGTTCCAGCCGTGGATCCGGCACCGGCACCACGCCGATATTCGGATCGATCGTGCAGAACGGGAAATTCGCGGCGGCGATGCCCGCCTTGGTGAGCGCGTTGAAAAGCGTGGACTTGCCGACGTTCGGCAGTCCGACGATGCCGCATTTGATGCCCATTCAGACTCCAGAAACCCAAGCCGAAAAGCCTGTGGTCGAGTAAATCAAATCGCAAAATACGAAGCTGCTCTCAATCCCCGGCCTTTTCGGTATGCAAGCGCTTCATCGCCTCGTTGAACTCGCCAGCGACTGCCAACGGCAGAACATTCAGCGACGCAGCAACCGCGCCGAGGATCGCGTCCTCATCCGCCACACCCGGCCGGCCCAACACCCACGGCGTGACCCGATCCTTGTGCCCGGGATGACCGATGCCCAGCCGTAAACGGTGAAACCGGCCATGACCCAGATGCGCAAAGATGTCGCGCAATCCGTTCTGGCCACCGTGGCCACCATCGAACTTCAACCGTGCCGCGCCCGGCGGCAAATCCAGATCGTCGTGGGCAACGAGCATTTCTTCCGGCGCGATCTTCCAGTAGTGCAGCGCCGACGCCACCGCAATCCCGCTTTTATTCATGAAGGTGGTCGGTTTGAACAGCCACAGCGGCCGACCGTCGAGCACGATCTTCGCGGTTTCGCCGTGCAGTTTCGATTCCACACCGAAGCGTGCGTCCTCGCTCCTTGCCAAAGCGTCAATAAACCAGAACCCGGCATTGTGCCGGGTTCGCAGGTGTTCGGCACCGGGGTTGCCCAGGCCGACGAGTAGACGTAATCCGTCCATGCTTGCGCAAGCTCTCCCTCAACCCAACCCTCTCCCGCGGACGGGAGAGGGAGAAACGGGAATTACTTCTTCTCTTCTTTCTTTGCCGTAGGTGCGGCAGCGGTCGCGCCGGCAGCCGCTGCAGTTGCGCCAGTCGCTCCGGTCGCGCCGACAGCCGCCGCGTCGCCTTCGACCACGGGTGCGACTTCGACTTCCTGCCTGAGTTCCTGCGCCGTAACCACAGCCGAATCGTGCTCCTTGCCCAGACGCAGTTGCGGCAATTCCACACCTGCCGGAAGTTTCAGATCCGACATATGGACGATATCGCCAAGCTTCAGCTCGCCCAGATCGACCGACACGGACTCCGGCAAATCCTTCGGCAAACAGGCAATTTCGATATCCGTGATCGCGTGCGAGATCAGCACGCCCGCCATCTTGCCGGCCGGCGATTTTTCCTGATTGATGAAGTGCAGCGGCACGCGGATGCGGATCGCCTTGTTCTCGTCGACACGCTGGAAATCCAGATGCAGCAACTGCGCCTTGAACGGATGCCGTTGCATATCGCGCAACAGAACTTTCTGGGCCTTGCCGTCGAGCTTCAGATCGAGAATGGACGAATAGAACCACTCGTTCTGCGACGCCAGCCAGACCGTGTTGTGTTCAAGCTGGATATTGGCAGGCGATTCGCTACTGCCGTAAACGATGGCCGGCACCTTGCCCGCATGACGCAGGCGGCGGCTCGCACCTTTCCCCTCGTCCTTGCGGTTCTCGGCCGGAATTTCATGAATAGTTGCCATGGTTGTTGCCTCGGTTGTGATTGACCGCCTCGCGACGGTGTTTGCGCTCTCCCGCGACCAGGAGAGCAGGTTTCTGCCTCCGGCTACCGATGTAGGGTTGCCGGTTTCTTCTCAGTCGACATACAACGAACTCACCGACTCGCCGAAGGCGATGCGGCGAATCGTTTCGCCTAGCAGTTCGGCGACGCTGAGCTGACGAATCTTGCTGCAAGCACTGGCAGCATCCGACAGCGGTACCGTGTCAGTTACCACCAGTTCGTCGAGCTGCGAGCCGGCAAGATTCTGCAACGCCGCGCCCGACAATACCGGATGCGTGCAATAGGCGACGACCTTGCGCGCGCCGTTCTTCTTCAGCGCTGCCGCCGCTGTACACAAGGTGCCGGCGGTATCGACGATATCGTCGACCAGCACGCAAATCTTGTCCTTTACCTCGCCGATGATATTCATCACCGTGGCTTCGTTCGGCCGCGGCCGGCGTTTGTCGATGATCGCCAGATCCGCATCGTCCAGGCGTTTGGCGATCGCGCGTGCACGTACCACACCACCCACGTCCGGACTCACCACGATCAAGTCCCTGCCGCCGTGATAACGCCAGATATCGGCAAGCAGCACCGGCGAGGAGTATACGTTGTCCACCGGCATGTCGAAAAATCCCTGGATCTGATCCGCATGCAGATCCACCGTCAAAACCCGATCGGTGCCCACCGCGCCGATCATCTTCGCCGCCACCTTGGCCGTGATCGGCACCCGCGCCGAGCGCGGCCGCCGGTCCTGGCGCGCATAGCCAAAATACGGAATCACCGCGGTGACGCTGGCCGCCGATGCGCGCTTGAGCGCGTCGATCAGCACCAGCAGTTCCATGAAGTTGTCCGCGGTCGGCGCTGACGTCGACTGCATCACGAACACTTCCTGGCGGCGCACGTTTTCCTCGATTTCGACCTGCACCTCGCCATCGGAAAAACGGCCGACCAGCGCCTTGCCCAGCGGCACATTCATCTGATGGCATACCGCAGTTGCCAACGCGCGATTGGCGTTGCCGGTAAATACCAGCAACCCACGCTCCTCGCGTTCGCGCGAGTACGAGCCCGCCGCATAGCCCACCGTGTTCGCCGTATTCACACTGTGCTCCCGACTGGCAATGCGCAAACCGTACCGCAAAACATGGCTGGGACGGCAGGACTCGAACCTGCGAATGCGGGGATCAAAACCCCGTGCCTTACCAACTTGGCGACGTCCCAATACTTATGTGAAAGATTGAGCATCCATGCCGCAACTTTCACATCGCTAACCCGAAGTGAATTCGGGCTACGCTCCCGCGCCGCGCTATGCGCGTCGCGTTGATGCGTCCTGCAACAAAGTCTTTTGCGCCTCCCGGCATCTTGCGCCAAAACTTTCGTTCGACCACTCGATCAGCAGGCAGCTCTATACGCTTCCAGCGCCTCATGCAGCGGCGACTGATTCACGCCAGCCGCACGATATGCTTTGAATTGTGCTGGACAGGAGCAGACAACCGCTTCGACTTGTTCGACCGTATCCAGCGCGGCAAACACACAACCACCGCTTCCGGACAGCCGTGCCTCGCCATACTGGTCCAGCCATTCCATTGCCGCCGCGACCTGCGGATAACGCGCGCGCACTACCGGCGCGAACGCATTCGCCCTGCCCGATCCTTTGAGAAAGCTGGATATTGTCGTCGGCGCAGAGTTTCGTGTCAATTCAGGCGCTTGGAACAAAGCTGCCGTTGACACAGGAACGCCGGGGTCGACGATCACGTAGTAACGCTTTGGCAATTCGACGGGTGTAAGTCGCTCACCCACACCCTCAGCCCAGGCCGAATGGCCACGCACAAACACCGGCACGTCGGCGCCCAGGGTCAGCCCCAACCCGGCCAGTTCATCGAGCGACAACCCGGTCCGCCACAGTTCGTTCAGCGCGACCAGCACCGTGGCCGCATCCGAACTTCCGCCACCGAGACCGGCACCCACGGGAATGTGTTTCGCCACCTCGATATCTGCACCCAAACGCGTTTTCGTGCGTGCGCGCAAGGCACGTGCGGCGCGCACGCCCAGATCGTCTTCCGGCAATACCTGGCCTAGTCCGGCAGTCCGCACGATGGCGCCATCGGCACGCAGGCGCAAGCGCACGCTATCGCCCCAGTCGAGCAGATGAAACATCGTCTGCAGCAGGTGATAGCCGTCGTCGCGACGGCCAACGATATGCAGGAACAGATTCAGCTTGGCCGGTGCCGGCCAGGTGGTCCAAGGGTCAGTTGTCACGGCAAACTATTCGCGGGTGCGGTGTGCTCATGTGCGGCTATTGCTGAAGTTGTGGCGTTCATGTGCGTTTCGAAAGCAGTCTACGGAGCCGTGCGGTGGCCTCATCACGGTCGATAGCGCTGGTGGCGATCGCCAGCGTCAAGTCTTCCCATTCCTGCCCGTCGCGTTTCGGCTCAATCTCGTTGAGGCGCAGAAAGACGATGCAAGCACCCAGCGCAGTACGCTTGTTACCGTCTATGAAGGGATGATTGCGGCACAGATAGAACAGATAGGCAGCGGCGACTTCCACCAGATTCCTGAACGGCGAGACGCCGCCGAACGTCGCTTGCGGCGCGGCCACCGCCGATTCGAGCAGGGCGATATCGCGCGTGCCCTTTGAACCGCCAAACGCATCGATCGCCTGAGCGTGGATTTCGCACACGATATCCACGCTCAGGTTAAAGCAGTCGAGCGGCGAGGCCTTCACGCCAGTTTTTTCATTGTCCGTGCGTAATCCTTAATCGTGGCCTTGATGACGCGGGTCACCTCTTCACGCGACGGGCGCGGACAGATCGGTGTGAGCGTGAGCGTGCCGCCTGCGTGCACTTCCACGTTGATCTTGTCGCCAGCTTTCAAATGCGCCAGTTCCAGCAGGGCCGCGTCGAAGATCAGTCCTTGCGAATTGCCGACTTTGGTAATGGTCTTGATCATCGCGTAATACTATGTTTTACATCACTTACAGTCAAGCCAATGACGCCTCAATCGAAGCTCCAGCTTTCGATCGCCACGCGTACGCGTGCGTTGCCGCGGCTGGCGTAGACCTTGCGCGGCAGCGGCGGATTACGGTCGTCGAACCAGTCGCGATATTCGACTTTCCAGCCGGCCTGCTCGATCACGGCAGGAAGGTTCCGGGCATCGTATTGGACGTCGGCGTGCACACCCGGCGCACGCAGACCGCGAATCCAGGCGCTGAGATCGGCCAGCGGCACGTCCCAGCCCAGACGTTCGCGCAGCAGGCGTTCTGGATCGTTGCCGGTCGTCAGCTGCGGATCGACCCCTTCGAGCACGGCGTGGCCGGCATCGCCAGAAAGTTTCCAGGTCCGTCCTGTCACCGGGGCGTGCACGGTGAACGTGTAGTGATCGCCATCCTGGCGCCATTCCAGTTCACCACTGCCGCCATCCTTGCCATCGGAAACACCAAGGTGCGCGGTGATGATCCAATGACTGCGCGGCGCCAGTTCCGTCTCGCGCGCCGTTTGCGCGCTCAATGCCGCAGGCGTCTCATGCACGCGCACGGGTGCGCAGGCGGCGAGCACAACCAGCACGGCGGAGAAAGCGACAGCGCGCAAATGGCAGCGCTGTAATTGTGCAAATGGATACCGCATCAGGCGCCGAGCCGCTTGATCGTTTCCAGCAGTACCTTGTCCTTGGCGTCTTTCTTGCGGCCCTGCGCCCAGATCTCCTTCGCCTCGTCCTTGTGCCCGGATACCCACAACACCTCACCCAGATGCGCGGCGATCTCGGGATCGGGCTGTTTCGCGTAAGCGATGCGCAACTGCTTTACCGCTTCGTCCAAATGACCTAGCCGATATTGCGCCCAGCCCAGACTGTCGATGATCGCTGGTTCGCCCGGTTTGAGCACCAAGGCTTTCTGGATCAGCTCCAGAGCTTCGCTCCTGTGCTCCGTGTGATCGGCCAGGGTGTAGCCGAGCGCATTGAGCGCATCGGCATCGTTGGGTCTGAGTACCAGGAGGCGGCGCAGATCACGCACCGCCGCATCCACGTGATCGAGATCGTCGTTGAGCAGCGCGCGCGCGTACAGCAGAGCGGGTATCGTCCGGCAGCGCCTCAAGCCCGCGATCGTAGACCGCGACCGCGTCTTCACCGCGTTGATGCCGGTTCAGCATTTCGGCCTCGAGCAGAAAAGCGTCGCCGAGCTGCTTGGTATCGTCGCCGGAGTGCGCCTGCAATTGGTGGATCATGGTCAAAGCCTGCGCGATCTTGCCGTCGCCGTCGAGCAGCAGTGCACTGCGCAGTTGCGCCTCGAACCAGTGTTCATCGTCCGTCGGAACCTGCTG
Source organism: uncultured Gammaproteobacteria bacterium (assembly GCA_963804695.1). Taxonomy (GTDB): domain Bacteria; phylum Pseudomonadota; class Gammaproteobacteria; order Xanthomonadales; family Rhodanobacteraceae; genus Rudaea. Next base: position 496,732 of record CAWDRH010000001.1, on the reverse strand, counting down.
GTACCAGACCAGCGCTTCGGTATTGCGTTCGAGCAATTCAGCCAGTTCACCGAGCAGATTCAGTCGCTGCCCGGATCGCGGTCCCGGCTGAGCCTTGAGTTCGCGGTACAGTGGTTCGATCAGCTTCTTGTCATCGGTACGCGCGGCATAGGCGGCGCGCGCGGCGTAGGTGTAATCATCCTGCGGACCCTGCGCGAGCACGCGTTCCGCTTCTGCGTTGTCGCCCAGCTTGCCCAGCAGGTTGGCGTAAGCAATGCGTAAATGTGTATTTTTACCATCGCGTTTGAGCGCATCGGCGAACAGTGCGCGCGCACCCGACTTGTCGCCGGCCTGAAACTTGAGTTGCGCGGCCCAGGTATAAGTGACGGCACTGCCGAACTTCGCCACGGCGTTCTGGGCCAGCGACTGCGCCAGCGCATCGTTACCCAGATGCGAAGCCAGTTCGCTGACCGCAACCCAGGTGTCCGCCTTGGCGCCCAGCGTTTCCGGCGTGGCCAAGCGTTCGAGCAGGGCGGCGGCCTGCTTTTTGTCGGACGCGCTCAGCAACGCCTGCGCGATGTCGCGCCAGCCCGCATCGTCACCCTGGCGTGCGAGCCGCGACAGATCGACATACGCCGCATCGAATTTGCCATCGTGCATGGCCAGGATTGCACGCGCCTGCCAGATGCCGGAATCCTCAGCCGCAAGACTCTGCCAGCGCAACAGCGAGGCCTGCGCCTGCGGCCACTGCTTTGCCGCGATCGCCATGCGGGTTGCCTGCGCGGCAACTGCCGGGTCGTCGCTGACCCGGGCTGCTTTCGCGTATTCGCTCGCAGCGGTATCCAGATCGCCATCGGCCAAGGCGAACTCCGCAGCCAGCAAGGGCGTCAGCGCATCGCGATCGGGCGCCATCGGTGGCAGATTCAGGCGCTGCAAGGGTTGCGCGGGTGCGGCTGTCATGCTGCGGCCCGCTGGCAATTCGGCGCAACCACCAAGCAACGCGGCCGCCACCACAGCCAAGCCCATAGCCGCAATACACCGGTACAACGAGGAATACCATGTCGTCATTGATACTTTTCCGCAATTCTCGCGGGCGTTGCTGAAATCACCGTGTCACCGACTCAGCTTGCCAACGTGACGGGCGCACCGCACAATTTCCAATTGGCACGGATTTGTCTGTCGCTGCCGTAGCTTAGCCGATTGTCGCACGCATGGCCCTTATCGCACTTGGATTGAATCATCTGACCGCGCCACTGGAATTGCGCGAAAGAGTCACGTTTGCGCCGGAAGCGACGCCATCGGCATTGTCCGACCTGGCGCGCCAACCCGGCGTGAACGAGGCGCTGATCCTTTCCACCTGCAACCGCACCGAACTTTACGTCGAAGTCGAATCCGGTGCGGAGGCCGCCGCGCAGCATTGGCTGCTCCGCCACCATGGATTGACCGAGCGCCGGCTCGATGAGTTCCTTTACCGGCACACCGATGATGCCGCCGTCCGCCACCTGTTTCGCGTGGCTACCGGGCTGGATTCGATGGTGCTCGGCGAGCCGCAGATTCTCGGCCAGGTCAAGGATGCCTATCAGGCCGCGCGCGGCGCCGGTACTTTGCATGCGCCGATGGAACGCCTGCTGCAGCAAACCTTTGCCGTGGCCAAGCGTGTGCGCACCGACACCCGCATCGGCGCCAATCCGGTGTCGGTCGCATTCACCGCCGTGCGTCTGGCAGAACGCCTGTTCGCGGACCTGAGCCAGGCCTGCGTCCTGCTTATCGGCGCCGGCGAAACCATCGAGCTGGCCGCGCGGCATCTGGCCGAATCGCGCGTGCGTCGCCTGATCGTCGCCAACCGCACGCGCGAAAATGCCGCAGTCGCTCGCGCAGCGTTTTTCCGGTTATGCCATCGCGCTGACCGACCTGCCGCAACACCTGGCCGAAGCCGATATCGTCATCAGTTCGACCGCCAGCCGCGAGCCAGTATTGAGCCGTGAGTTGGTCGAAAGCGCAATCCATGCGCGCCGGCGCCGGCCGATGTTCCTGGTCGACATCGCCGTACCGCGCGACATCGCGCCGGATGTCGCAGAAGTGGACGATGTGTTTTTGTATACCATCGACGATCTCAAGCAGGTGATCGACGACAACCTGCGTTCGCGCCAGGCCGCCGCACGCGAAGCTGATGCGCTGATCGATCTGCAAGTCGAACATTACCTCGCCTGGCGCCGTGCCCTGCTGACCCACAATCCGCTGACCGGCCTGCGCCGCGATGCCGAAGCCCAGCGCGACGCCGTGCTCGTGCGTGCGCGACAATTGCTCGTCAACGGCCGCACGCCGGAGCAAGCACTCGATTTCCTCGCCCACACCTTGACCAACAAGCTGCTGCACGCGCCCAGCGCGAATCTGCGCGCCGCGGCCGAGCGCGGCGATGCCGATCTGCTGCGCGCCGCCGAGCGCCTGTACGACACCGGCACCGACGCGCCAGCAGGCAAGGACAGCAGCGAAACTGCGGGCAAGGACGCATGACGCCCTCGATCCGCAGAAAGCTTGCCGAACTCGCCGAACGTCATCAGGAAATTGCGCTGTTGCTGGCACAGCCCGACGCACTCGACAACCCGTCACGCTTCCGCGATCTGAGCAAGGAATTCGCGCAGCTTGCACCGCTCACCGCATCGCTCAAGGCCTACGACGACGCCGGTCGTGCACTCGCGGCAGCGCAGGAACTGCTCGGCGATCCCCAGTTCTCCAATGAACCAGGTATGCGCGAACTGGCGGCTGGCGAGATTGCCGAACTCGATGCGCGTCGCGACGCGCTAGACCGTGAACTCAATCTGTTGCTGTTGCCGAAAGACGCGCGCGACGACGCCAACATCTTTCTCGAAGTCCGCGCCGGCACCGGCGGCGACGAAGCGGCGATCTTCGCCGGCGACCTGTTCCGCATGTACAGCCGCTACGCCGAGCACCAGCGCTGGCATGTGGAAATCCTGTCTGCGAGTCCCGGTGAGCACGGCGGTTTCAAGGAAGTCATCGCGCGTGTCGAGGGCAAGGGCGCGTTCTCGAAACTGAAATTCGAATCCGGTACGCATCGCGTGCAGCGCGTGCCGGAAACCGAAGCGCAGGGCCGCATCCACACCTCGGCCGCGACGGTGGCAATCCTGCCGGAAGTCGATGAAGTGGAAGCCGTGGACATCAGCGCCGCTGATTTGAAGGTGGATACGTTCCGCGCCTCGGGCGCCGGCGGCCAGCACGTCAACAAGACCGATTCGGCAATCCGCATCACCCATCTGCCGAGTGGCATTGTGGTCGAATGTCAGGACGAGCGCAGCCAGCACAAGAACCGTGCCCGCGCCATGTCGCTGCTCAAGGCGCGACTGCTTGACGAGGAGCGCAGCAAGCAGCAGGCCGCGCAGGCGGAATCGCGAAAACTTCAGGTCGGTTCCGGCGATCGCAGTCAGCGCATCCGCACGTATAATTTTCCACAAGGCCGCATCACTGACCACCGCATCAGTCTCACCCTGTACCGTCTGCCGGAAGTCCTCGACGGCAATCTCGATGCGCTGATCGAACCGCTGACCCAGGAATTCCAGGCGGATCAGATGACGGCGATTGCGGGGGAATCAGGCCAGTCCTGACGGTTGGGTGCCGGTCACCAATGCCAGTCAGTGTCAACGCTTCAACCAAAGCGCAACGCCCGGAAATTTCCAACTCGGCCCGTTTGCTTGCGGCCCACTGCGCGCTCAAGACCACTCGAAATGATCGCTGCGGAGCAGTCGTTACTTGTAAATCGGGGGCAGGCCAAAGCCATCGGCGAAGATGCGATCCGACGGCATTGAGTTCGCTTCCACTGCGCCAACATCGCACGGGGTGGCGAGGCCAATGCTTGACGGATCCGGGCGCAGGTAGTTGCGCTGGTCGGTGAGCGGCGCATTGGTGCACGCGATGGCGTTGATGGCTGCGCTGCCCGCGCCTGGCAGCATCGTCTGCGTCGGGCCACCGTTGTTTGTCAGCGCACCCAGATTGAGGTTGGTAACGTTATTTTGCGAGCCGCCGCCGAAACCGCAGCTCGATCCGGTATCGATGTTGCCGCCGCCATCGGTTTGGGTTCCCGCACAGCCATCCGCGACGATGGTGTTGGTGAATGTGACGGTGCCACCCGTTGTGTTCACGCCGCCTGCGCCGTTCGTGCCGTTAATGCCGTTGCTACCGTTGCTACCGTTGCCGACTGGGCAGCCGAAGGGGGGGCGGTGGCGGCGCCGCCGGTATTGCCCGACAGCGTGCTGTTGGTCAGCATCAGCGTGCCGGAATTGTAGATGCCGCCGCCAAAACTGGCACCACCGTTGCCGCTGTAGCCGCCCCAGCCTTCGACGTTGCTGTCTCCTAGGAAGGTGCCGGCGCTGCCGCCGATGCCGCCATTGCCGCCACTGCCGCCGTTGCCGCCGGTATTGCCCGACAGCGTACTGTTGGTCAGCATCAGCGTGCCGGAATTGTAGACGCCGCCGCCAAAACTGGCACCACCGTTGCCGCTGTAGCCGCCCCAGCCTTCGACGTTGCTGTCTCCTAGGAAGGTGCCGGCGCTGCCGCCGATGCCGCCATTGCCGCCATTGCCGCCACTGCCGCCGTTGCCGCCGGTATTGCCCGACAGCGTACTGTTGGTCAGCATCAGCGTGCCGGAATTGTAGATACCGCCGCCCTGGCTGCTGCCGCCGCTGCCGCCGTTGCCGGCGGTACCGTTAATGCTGGGGTCGGCGCCGTTGTAGCCGTAAGCGCCGAAACCGCCGGGAGCGCCGGTGGCATCGTTGTTCGACAGCGTGCTGTTGGTCAGCGTCAGTGTGCCGGAATTGTAGATACCGCCGCCCTGGCCGTAGTTGCCGCTACCACCGTTGCCGCCGGGGCTGCATTGGTGGCGCCGGGAGCGCCGGGAGCGCCGGGAGCGCCGGTGGCATTGTTGTTCGACAGCGTGCTGTCGGTCAGCGTCAGTGTGCCTTGGTTGTAGATACCGCCGCCCGCGTCGCTCACGCCGTTCTGGATCGTCAGCCAGGCGATCTGCACCGTTGCACCGGCATCGACCTGGAACACGGTGACGGCGTTGTTGCCACTCACCGCCACGGTGTTCCCGGTGGCATCGATCGTCACACTGTTAGTCAACGTCAGTGTGCTAGCCAGGGTGATCGTCATGTCGCCATTGAACACGATGATGTCGCTGCCGCTGGTGGCCGTAGCGATGGCGGCACGCAGAGTGCAGTTGGCCGCATCCGGGCACGTTCCGCCGCCGTCCGCGTTGGACGTGACCGTGTACGTCGTTGCCTGCGCCCCGAGGGACACGCAGACCAGCAGCAGCCAGCAGAATTTCAGACGACAGAACATGCGCACTCCCCCAGTCGTCAACCAACAGATTCCCGCAGCTTAGAGGAAACGGCACAGATAGCCAGGAAAACGTGCAGGAAAGCGCGCGCTCAACAACCGACTACTACGGTGCCATTACTTTAGTCTTGCGATTGCTGCCGTTCGCGACCGTCGCCTCAGGGTCGAAAACCGCCCTCCAAACTCTAGGCCCTCCGCCCGCACTGTGGCACGATGCGCGCTCGCGTTGCGGAGCATCTCTTTCTTGAATTTCGATCCCGCCCTTGGCACGTCACTCACCGAGCTGATCGGCCTGATCTCGCACGGCGATCTGGTGCGCGCACGACAGCGCGCGGAGGAATTGCTGCAGCGCTATCCGGAACAGGCCGAGTTGTGGCGATTGTCGGCAATCTGCGCCTTGCAGCAGGGCGAGCTTGAAGCCGCGCAGCAGGCGCTGAACCGGGCGCTGGAACTGGCGCCGAATTCGGTCGAATCCTGGTGCAACGTGGCCAGCGTCTATACGGCACGCGGTCGGCTCGACGACGCCGAGCGCGCGCTGCGTCGCGCGCTCGCGCTGGCGCCGCATCACGCGGGCGCGCTGAACAATCTCGGCAGTCTGCTCGACGCTCGCGGCGATTATCACGGTGCGGCCGATTGCTTCGCCCGCGCGATCAAACAGAAACCCGACTATGCGCGGGCCTGGCTCAACCAGGCCACCGCCCTGCTCGCTGTGCGCCAGACCGACCGTGCCGAGGCCAGTGCGCGACGGGCGATTCAGCTCGCGCCGCAGTGGGCCGATACCTATTTCGTGCTCGGCAATATTCTTTCCACATCGCCCGGCAAGGGCGGCGCGCTGGACGCCTATCGCGAAGCGGTGCGGCTTGCGCCGGGTAATTCCAATTTCGCTTACCAGCTCGGCTTGGCGCTGGATCAGAACGGCCATTTAGTCGCGGCATTGAATGCGTTCGAAACCTGCTTGCGCATCGACCCGGAATACTGGCCGGCATTGTCGCAACTGGTCTTCCTGCGTCGACGCCTGTGCGACTGGCATGCCTTGCCGGCGTTGAGCAAACGTCTGCTTGCCGGAGTGGATGGAGGTGCTGCGGGAATCACGCCGTTTTCTCTCCTGGTGGAGGATTCCACGCCGGCGCAGCAACTGGTTTGTGCGCGTCATTTCGCCGCCGCGCGCCAGGCGCAGGTCGAGCCGTTGGAGGCGCGCCTGGCGCCGCGTCCACGCGCGCGCCGCGACGGGCCGATCCGGGTCGGTTTTCTCGCCGCCGGCTTCGGCGAACATCCTACGGCCCTGCTGATTGCCGAGCTGATCGAACGGCTGCGCAGTTCATCGCTGCATACGCTGGGCTATGCGACCACGGTCGACGATGGCGGTGTGCTGCGCAAGCGGCTGACGACCGCGTTCCATGAGTTTCATGATCTCTCCGCCCTGTCGCTGGAAGCAATGTTGCGCAAGCTGCGCTACGACCAGCCCGATATCCTGATCGATCTGGACGGCTATTGCGAAGGCTCGCATCCGGAATTGTTCGCGTTGCGTCCGGCGCCACTGCAGGTGAACTGGCTGGCGTATCCCGGCACGCTGGGCGCACCGTGGTGCGATTATCTGATCGCCGACCGCTTCCTGATTCCGCCGGAACAACGTGCTCACTACAGCGAGCGCATCGTCTTGCTGCCACGCTGTTATCAACCTTCCGATACCACGCGCACACTCGCCGAGGCGCCGTCGCGCACGCGCCTTGGCCTGCCCGCGAACGGCATCGTGCTGGCGTGCTTCAATCATTCGTGGAAGTATACTTTGCACAGTTTTGCGCGCTGGGCGAGAATCCTGAATGCGGCGCCGAATGCAGTGCTCTGGCTGCTCGCCGGTCCGCCCGGCAGCGACGCGGACGCGCATCTGCGCAGCGCCGCGCATGCCGCCGGGATCGATCCGCAGCGTATCGTGTTCGCGTTGCACGTGGCGCACGCCGAACATCTGGCACGCTATCGCCATGTCGATCTGTTTCTGGACACCAATCCCTACAACGCACACACCACGGCCAGCGATGCGCTGTGGGCCGGCTGTCCAGTGCTGACCCAACCCGGCGCGACGTTTGCCTCGCGCGTCGCCGGCAGCCTCAACCATCAACTGGGTCTGGACGACATGAATGCAGCATCGGATCAAGCCTACGTCGAAGTCGCTGTGCGCCTGGCGCAGGATCCGGCCGCACTGCGCACGCTGCGCGAGCGCGTGGAAAATGCCCGCGGCAACTCTGGCCTGTTCGACATGGCCGGCTTCTCCCATGATTTCGAAACCGCACTGACGCTGATGTTCCGCCACTTCGAGCGCGGTCACGAGCCAGCAGATTTCGAGGTACCACGATGACGGCCAGCAACGAATTTGTCGCCTTGTCGCTTTGTATACTCACGGTGTCGGATACGCGTACCGCCGCGAACGACAGCTCCGGGGATTATCTGTGCACAGCGCTGGCCACGGCCGGCCATCGTCTGCGCGCGCGCGCGATCGTGCGCGACGATCGTTACGCCATGCGCGCGATCGTCTCAGGCTGGATTGCCGACACGCTGGTTAACGGCATCATTGTCACCGGCGGCACCGGCTTTACCGGCCGCGATTCCACACCCGAAGCCATTCGCCCCTTGCTCGACAAGGACATGCCCGGTTTCGGCGAAATGTTCCGCGTCCTCAGCTACGACGAGATCGGCACCTCGACTTTGCAATCGCGCGCGTTCGCCGGTCTGGCCAACGACAAATTCATTTTCTGCCTCCCGGGTTCGACTTCCGCCTGCCGCACGGCCTGGGAAAAACTGATTTGTCACCAGCTCGATGCGCGCACCAAACCGTGCAACCTGGCTGGATTGATGCCGCGGCTGCACGAGCGTTGATACCAATGAACCAATGAAGAAGCACAAATACGAACATCACTTGAAAGCAATTGCGGTCGAACTGGTCGAGCTTCAGCGCTGGCTGATTCAGAACGGCAAGCGCGTCGTCGTGCTGTTCGAAGGTCGCGATGCCGCCGGCAAGGGGGGTGTGATCAAGGCAATCAGCGAATACCTGGATACGCGGCACTACCGCATCGTCGCGCTGGGCAAGCCCGATTCGCGCGAAAGTACACAATGGTACTTCCAGCGTTATGTCGAGCATCTGCCGTCCGCTGGCGAAATCGCACTGTTCGATCGCAGCTGGTACAACCGCGCCGGCGTCGAGCGTGTAATGGATTTCTGCAGCGATGCCGAATATCAGCGCTTTCTCGCGCAATGCCCGGTATTCGAACGCGGCCTGGTCGACGACGGCATCATGCTGTTCAAGTACTGGCTGGCGGTCGACCAGGAAGAACAGGAAGCGCGTTTCGCCGATCGCGCCAGCGACCCGCTCAAGCGCTGGAAAATGTCGCCGGTCGATCTGGCCGCACGCAACCAATATCAGGCCTATAGCACAGCGCGCGATGTGATGCTGCAACACACGAACAGCAAACACGCACCCTGGTATGTGGTCAATTTCAATGATCAGCATCGCGGCCGGCTCAACCTGATCCGGCATCTGCTCGATCATTTGCCGGACCGCAAGATCGCGGTCAAACCTCTCCGGCTGCCGAAGCTGAAGGGTGATCCGGGTGTGGAAGAATTGCCGGACAAGTCGCTGTGGGTCGAGGAAAGGTTCTAGAACGGACTGAATAAGTCCGGACTGGGCTTCAACAAATCAAACCCATGCGTGTTCGATTTGCAGGCGAGGCATCCTGCCTCGCGGAAACTCTGAACATGTTCAGAGTTTCCTAGACAACACGAAATCCCGAGGCCAGCGCAACATCCACCGCCATGCGTTGTACCAACTGCACCTGCGCCGCCGGTGGCCCGATCTGTAACCAATGTTCAAGCTCCGCTATTGCGGACTCCTCGCCGCAGGCCAGAACTTCGACCTTGCCATCCAGCAAGTTCTTTGCGTAGCCGGTCAGGCCCAGACGCAGCGCCTCATTGCGGGTGGAGGCACGAAAGAACACGCCCTGTACCTTGCCGCTGACGATGAACTTCACGTTGGCCATGACGGCGGCGGACTTATTTGCCGGTGATCACCGCGTCCAGATCCTTCGTCGTCACCGGACCGAGGAAGACCTTGGCTACATGGCCATCGGGTGCGATCACATACGTGTTCGGCAAACCTTTTGGTGTGTCGAAATCTTTCGGCGGGTTATCGATATCGACCTGCGCGACCGGGTAGCTCAGCGGATGCGTCTTCAGGAATTTCTCCACATCGGATTTGTCTGTGTCCTCGAAATCGAGCCCGATCGCGGCAACTGTATTCTTGTGCGCGCCGACGAAAGCGGAAATGTCCGGCAGCTCCTTCAGGCACGGTGAACACCATGTTGCCCAAAAGTTCACAATGACCCATTTTCCACTTTGTTTTGATAGCTCGAAGCTCTGGCCGTCGAGCGTGGTCACGGCCAGCGCGGGTTTTGACGCGGTGGCGGCATGCGTGACCAATGCTGTGAAGCTCAATAAAAACAAGATCAGCAGGCGGTTCATGGTTTCTCCTCGATGGATTCGGACACTTCATCTTTGTCAGACCGCACCGGCGCCGGAAAAATTTCGGTCAGCGGACTGCGCAAAGCGATACGCAATTGCTGTGCGGCAGCGGCAAGCAAGTCCGTTGCTTTCGCATCCAGAGCAGTGCCGCCCGGCAACGGCGCTCCCAGCGGCAAACGGTATCCACTCGCGGCGTAAAGGTCGAACAGGCTGATCGACGCCAGGTCGCGCGTCAACACCCAATCGCCTTTTTCGGTGCGCTGAATAAAACCGGTGCGTTCCAGATCGCCGAGATGGCGCTGGATCAAATCATCGGTCAGGAACGGTTCGCGCTCGCTTAATTCGCTGCTCGCCATTGCGCTGCTCGCACGATGCGCGACAGCGAAATGCGCGAGTACCCGGATCAATCCGCGGAATTCCTCGCCCGGCGCCAGACGCGTCGCGTGCGGGTGATAGTCGAATGCGGCGAACGCCGCGGTCAGCGACGCCCCAAGCAGGACCAGCACCCACGACAAATAAATCCAGGCGATGAAGATCGGAATGATCGCGAGTGCGCCGTAGACTTGCTGGTAATTCGTCCCATGCGTCACGTAGGCCGCGAATCCACGCTTGGCTGCCTCGAACAACAACGCCGCGATCAAGGCACCGATCATTGCATCGCGCACACGCACCTGACGATGCGGAATCAGCGTATAGGCGAGCGCGAGTACCACCCACTGGATCAGAAATGGCAGCCAGCCGAGCAGATGCGCCTTGAGCGAAAATTCTGCATCCACGGCATCGAGCAATGGCAGTGCCAGCAGGTACGAACTGACCACCACGGCAGCGACGACCAGCAGCGGGCCCAGGGTCAGCACCGCCCAGTGTGCGATCAGGCGCGTGGCGGTCGGCCGGCCGCTGCGCACACGCCAGATACGATTGAACGCGTCCTCGATGCTCAACATCAGCATCACCGCACTGAACAGAAGCAGCAGAATGCCGATCGCGGTCGCCTTGCTCGCGTTGTCGGCAAATTGGGTCAGATAACTACTCACGACATCGCCGGTCGCCGGCACGAAATTCGAGAACACGAATTGCGTGATCTGCTCGCGCCATTGCGCGAACACCGGAAACGCAGCGAGGATACCGAGCAGTACCGCAATCAGCGGCACCAGGGCGAACAAGGTGGTGTACGCCAGCGCGCCGGCGGTTTGCAGACAATTTTCCTCGAGGAATCTCCGCCAGGAAAAATGCGCAAAGGTGATGATACGGTGGCGATCGAGGTGTGGCATGCGAAGATAATACCTAACCTTTCAGGACGAAGCCGATGTCCGACATTTTGATCGTCTACTACAGCCGCAATGGCAGCGTGGCGCAGCTTGCGCGCCTTATTGCGCGCGGTGTCGAGGAAGTACCCGGCATGCAGGCGCGATTGCGCAGTGTGCCGCCGGTGGCCACCGTCACGGCGACCGCGCAGTCGCCGGTGCCCGACGATGGCGCGCCCTACGCCACGCTGGAAGATTTGCGCGAATGCGCCGGCCTGATCCTCGGCAGCCCGACACGCTTTGGCAACATGGCCGCGCCGCTGAAGCACTATCTGGATTCAACCGCTTCCGAATGGGCTTCGGGTACGCTGGTCGGCAAACCCGCGGCGGCGTTCACCTCGACCGCCACCCTGCACGGCGGCCAGGAAACGACGCTGGTCTCGATGATGCTGCCGCTGCTGCATCACGGCGCGCTGATTGTCGGCATTCCGTATACCGAAGTCGCATTGAACGCGACCACGAGTGGTGGTACACCCTATGGCGCCAGTCATGTCTCCGGCACCGACGGCAGTCGCTCGATCAGCGACGACGAGCGCACCCTGGCGCGCGCACTCGGACGCCGTGTCGCCACGATCGCCGCAAAACTCGCGCGATGAGCCACGCACGATGAGAACGCCGCGATTCAACATCTTGCATCTCGGCGCCGCCGCACTCGCCGCCTTGGCTCTTTTGCAAATCGTCTGGAACGGCTGGCTGCAACCGCTACCTGGTACTCAACGCTGGATGTTGCCAGCGCTGACTATCCTTCCCTTGCTGCCGGGGCTGTGGATCTGCCGACGCAACCTGCGGCGCGGCGTCCTTGTCGGCGGCATCGTCTGCCTGTTCTACTTCTGTCACGGGATCGCCATTGCCTGGAGTGACCGCGCCGCACGCTTGTCCGCCTTGATCGAAATCGCGCTCACCTTGATCGTGATCGGTGCGCTGGGCTGGGATGCGCGGCATTACAAACGCAAGCCAAAGTGAAGCTTGTCGATTTTTTAGTATACGTGTAACGTCGCAAAGTCACACCCGGGATTCGCCCATGTCCTTCCAGCAAGCCGCACCGATGCTGAGCAATCAGTATCTCGACGATCGCGTGCTGCGCTCGTATCTGCGCCGCGTGTTGCCACCGCCGACGCTGACGGCCATCGAAGGCGATCTGACCGATCTCGGCGAATATGCTTCCAGCGCCTGGGCACAAGCGCGCCTGCGCGAACGCTGCGAACCGAAGCTCACGCACTGGAATGCCTGGGGCGAGCGTGTCGACCGGATCGAACTGACTCCGGCGTGGCAGGCGGCACAACCGCTGGCCGCACGCCATGGCTTGGTCGCAGCCGGTCACGAAATCACTCATGGCGCATCGGCTCGGGTGCATCAATTTGCAATGGTATACTTGTTCCATTGTGCCAGCGAGTTCTACACCTGTCCGCTGGCGATGACCGACGGCGCGGCGACCGCCCTGAAGGCCTCCGGAAACCAGTTGTTGATCGGCCGCGCGCTGCCGCACTATCTAAGCCGCGATCCGGAGCAATTCTGGATTTCCGGGCAATGGATGACCGAGAACGCCGGCGGCTCGGATGTCGCCGGCACGGAAACCATTGCGCGCGAGGAAAATGGCCGCTGGCGCCTGTACGGACGCAAATGGTTCACCTCGGCGATCAATGCGCAAACCGCGCTGGCCCTGGCGCGACCGGCTGGGTCAGCGCCCGGTTCAGACAGTCTGGCCCTGTTCTATCTCGAACCGCAAAAACCCGATGGCCGCTGGCGCAATATCGTGCTCGACCGGCTCAAGGACAAACTCGGTACACGCGAATTGCCGACCGCGGAAATCCATCTCGATGGCGCCCCGGCCGAACTCGTCGGCCTAGCCAAGCATGGTGTGCGCCAGATTGCACCGATGCTCAATATCACCCGCACCTGGAATGCGATCGGCGCGCTCGGCACCATGCGCCGCGGCATCGCGTTGGCGCGTGACTACGCCAATCGTCGTATCGTATTCGGCCGTCCATTGGCAGAACAGCCGCTGCATCAGGATACCCTGGCCGGCATGCAGGCCGAGTTCGAGGCCGCATTCCATTTGACGTTCTACGTCACCGAACTGCTCGGCCGCGTGCAGAGCGGCCAAGCCGACGAGGCCCAACAGAATCTGCTGCGTCTGCTCACGCCGCTGGTGAAACTGTGGACCGGCAAGCTCGCCACGGCGATCGCCTCTGAAGCCTGCGAATGTTTTGGCGGCATGGGTTATCTTGAAGATACCGGCATCCCACAATTACTGCGCGACGCCCAGGTGTGGTCGATCTGGGAAGGCACCAGCAACGTGCAGGCGCTGGATTTCCTGCGTGCGTTCCGTGGCACCGGCGGACTGCAACCCTTGCTCAGCGCACAGCGCGCGATCCTGTCACAGGTGCAGGCGAGCGAGCTCGAATCCTGTGTGCGCGTCGCCCGCGAGGGCGCGACGAAAATCACCGAATGGCTGCAGAAGGCATCCGCAGGAGAACGTGATCGCATCGAAGCTGGAGCTCGTGAAATCGCGATCGGCCTGGCGCGTACCCTTGCCCTGAGCCTGCTCGCACGCCACGCCGAATGGTCGCTGCGCGCGGAGAACGATCCACGCCCCGTTGCCGCTGCGCGGCGCTTTGCCGAGCACGGCCTCTTGCGGCTGAAGTCGAATGGCCTGGCGGACTCGCAGATGCTGGCGAGCGACAGCTACTGAGCGTAAGGATGAGAATGTTGCATACGCTTGGTATTCCAACCCGTCATTCCGGCAAGGAGTGCCGGAATCCAGTAGCCAGGGATGCCAATCTCTGACGCCTCGGCAACATCGCATCCATGCAGTCTGGTTCCCGGCATTCCTTGCCGGGATGACGTCTATCATCACTTCGGCGCTCGGCATTCAACCCTTGCTAAACTCTGGCATACGTTACGCGGACGTCAACCCATGCTTCAGCACCTGACCATCGTCGCCACCGGCGGCACCATCGACAAAATATACTTCGACGACAAATCCGCCTTCCAGATCGGTGCGCCGCAGATCGGCGATATCCTGACCGCGCTCGGCGTGGCCTTCGCCTTCGACGTGATCGCGTTGATGCGCAAGGACAGCCTGCACATGGATGATGCCGACCGCAATCTGATTCGGCGCACCATCGAGGCGCAACCGCACCGGCATGTGCTGGTGACCCACGGCACCGACACGATGGTCGAAACCGCGCGCGTGCTCGCCGGCGTGACGGGCAAGGTGATCGTACTGACTGGCGCGCTCAACCCGGCACGCTTCCAGGGATCCGACGCGGTGTTCAACATTGGCTGCGCGGTCGGCGCGATGCAAGCCCTGCCCGACGGCGTCTACATCGCCATGAATGGACGCGTCTGGGATCCCGCACGCGTGCGCAAGAATCGTGAAGCCAACCGGTTCGAGGCGTTGTAGGGCTCGTGATTATTGGTTGAACCATCGCGATCGGCGTCGCGAGGCAGCCGCCATAAAAAGAGCCTGCATTGCCCGGCAAAATAGCCTCAAAAAGAAGGGCCGCATTGCGCGGCCCTTGGATTGACTTGCGAAGAAACCGGGGCGCGTCCTGCGCCCCATTCCCTTGATTTCGCTTACTGCACGGTCAAGGTGATGTCGTCGAGCGTGAAATCAGTGTTGCCCGAAGACGAAGTTTCCTTGCCGGTGAACTTGATGGTGACCGTCTGACCGATATACGCGGCCAGATTGGCGGTTTCCACCGCATACCCGGTGTTCTTGTTCAAATTGGTGAATGAACCAACCGTCGCCAAGACGGTGCCCGACGAATTCAACACTTGTACTGTCAAGGTGTCGACTGCGGTGGTCTTGGTCGTGTCGATATGCAGGTAATACTGCAAGGTCGCAACCGTCTTGCCGCTCGGGATCGCCACCGACTGCGACACCGTATCGGTGTGCGAGGTGCCATAACCGTCAAGCCACGCAAACCAGGAACCCGCGTGTGAGGTCTCGCCGCTGCCGCAGTAGCTGGACGACGAGCTGCTGATGTCGCACAACGTGCCCGAGCTCATGGTCCATGGAGTGGCCTTGCCTGTTTCGAAGCCGGTGTTGACCAGCAACTGCGTCGGCGTGCCGCCCGAAGCCGTTACAGTCAAGCTGACTGTCGCCGTATGACTCAACGAACCGGACGTACCTGTCACGGTCACGGTTGCCGTGCCGGCAGTCGCCGTGCTGCTCGCGGTCAGCGTGAGTACGCTGGTGCTGGTCGCCGGGTTGGTGCCGAACGCGGCGGTCACGCCAGACGGCAAGCCAGACGCCGCCAAGGTTACGCTACCGGTAAAGCCATTCGACGGCGTTACGGTGAGCGTGCTGGTGCCGCTCGCACCCTGAACGATGCTCAGCGTGCTCGGTGAGGCGGAAAGCGAGAAGTTCGCCGTCGCCGTGGCGGTTACGGTCAAGCTTACTGTCGTCGTATGCGTCAACGAGCCGGACGTGCCGGTGATCGTCACGGTCGACGTGCCCGTGGTCGCCGTGCTGCTGGCGGTCAAGGTCAGCGTGCTCGTGCTGGTCGTGCTCGCCGGACTGAAGGCGGCGGTCACACCGGACGGCAGACCCGAGGCGGTCAACGCAACACTGCCGCTGAAGCCATTCAGATCGCTCACCGAAATCGTGCTCGAGCCATTCGACCCCTGGGCAACGCTCAGGCTGGTCGGCGAAGCCGACAGCGAGAAGTCGGCCGTGGCAGTCGAACCGCCGGCCAAGGCGTTGATCAAAGCCGCACCATTCGGGCTGCCCCAACCGGTGACCAGATCGTAGCCGGTGGTGGCGCTGAACGAGCCGGAACCCGACGAAGCCTTGTTGGTACCGCTGGTGATGTCGTGGAAATCGGTGTCGTAGCTCGAACTGATGCCGTAGTTGTACAGCGACGTGTTGACGAAGCCTACCGTGCTGTGACCGTTGGCTACCGATTGCTGATTGGCCAGGACGAAATAGCCGGCCCAGCGCGGCGTGGCAAAGCTGGTGCCGCCGTAACCTGTGGAGAAAGCGCCATTCACAACGGTCGGGTTGTCGAAGTTCGCTTCCGCCGCGATGTCTGGCGAATTGCGCAAGGTCGTCGAGCCCTTGTTCGTGCTGGTGATAACGCCCGCAAGCTGCTGATAGGCAGGAATCGACGTGCCGCTGACGTAGCCGCCGCCACTGTCCGCCCAGCCGGTCTCGGATACCCAGGAGCCGCCCGGGCCAGATGTCGTCAGGTCAGTACCGCCGACCTGGGTGATATAGGGATCGACCGAGGGGAAATCATAGGTACTGCTATTGAACGCGCCACTGTCGCCAGTCGCGTTGCAGAAAGTCTGACCTTGAGTCTGGAACTCCTGGAAGATCGGATCATCGCTGCTGGCGTCGGCTGGGCTCCAGCCCCACGAGGAACTGAGTACCTTGGCCTTGTTGTCCGTCGCCATCTGGTTCAGGACGTCAGTATCGCTCGTGCCTTCGTAGAAATAAAGATTGGCCATTCCCGGGGCCATGCCGATCGAATTGACGATATCGAGAATCTGCTCGCCGTCGTCGCAGGTACCCGAACCCGTGCCATCCGCACTGCACTTGCCGTTATAACTGTCTACGAGCACATTCGTGATCGGCACGCTGATGCTCATCCCGGTGTTGCTCTCGTAGACCGAAATGTCGGCAGCAAGATAACCGTCGAACGAGAAGATGCCGATCGACTGGCCGGCACCGTTGAGCGAACCGGAACCATAGTACGCCGCGCGAATGTCGCTCGGCAGATACTCACCGGAGGGACCCGAACCAGAAGCGTGCGCGATGCCGTGCAGGATTTGCGCGATGCTTCCAAGCTGCAGGTGCCGGTGCGGCAGCGTGTAGTTGTCGAGGCCCGTGACCTGAAGCATGGGAACGGTCAAGTCGACTGTAGGCTCACGATCCGGCGCAAAGAACTGACGGTTCTCGGTCGGATGCTGATACGAACCCATGTTCAGGTTGAACGCATGATTGATCACGTCCACCGTGCCATCGACGTCCACGAGGCGCCGGTTGGGAGCCACATTGGTCACTGTGAATCCCTTCTCCTGGGCCCAGCTGACCACTTCGTTGTAGTCGGCCTGGGTCGGCCCGAAGCGCTCCGTGTATTCATCCACACTCAAGTACTTGTGGAAATTCGGACTATTGGGATCCTGCAGTTGTTGCAGGAGATCATCCAGATCGGCCTGATTGCGCACTGGCAAATTGATCGCCAGTTTGAGGTGTTGGCTGGCCGGCAACGCCGCCACAAATCCTGCTTGGCCTGACGTAATCGCCTTGGGCACGTGCAGAGCTTGCAGGTTGTAGCGTGCGGCTGGGCCGCTGACGCTGCCTGAGGCAACGGCAACGGAACAAACAACGATCAATCCGAGCAACGCTATAGTGAAACCTGACGCTTTTCGGCGCCAGGCCGTGAGCTTTGAACCTATCATGAGAGTGACTCCCCACCGAATTGGTGAAATTGTGAAGCCGCTTGCGCGGCCGCGGGATTTCATCGTCTCGATCCTTCCCGTTCCATAAGTATCGCCACAACAACTCCTAGGTCCTGGCGGACCTGAGAATTGCCTGCGACAGGCACTTGTCCCTTTAAGGAATTGAACGTACTTGGATGCCGTGGATTCGAGCACTCCGCCCTTTTGATTCGGTGCGGAGCGCGCGGACGTTAACGTCATGGCGAGGCGCTGTCAATGAAATCCGTCACATAACCTATTGACTGCAAACATTATTTATTGCGTAGCAGCAAAGTTGTCCGGACAACAACAAGGCATCGTTTTGCGGACGATTGGACGTCCAGACGGATAGAAGGGAAATTGCCGGAGACGATTCCGGACCGTGCCGAAAGTCATGAATCCGGCGTCACTACTGGGCTGCGCGGTTACGCACGGAATCTGCAAATGCCGCAGCCGCTGGCCGCGGGTGCTATTGCGGCACTCGTATACTTATTGTTATTGTGGAGGAATAAACAAATTCCGCACGATCGACCTCGGCGCAGTTGAGTTCCGTGCGGTCAATTCGACTGGATCAACGCCTCCGCGTACCCATGAGGCGAACCGTCTTCGGCCGGCGCGACCACAGCAGCAATGCAAGCACGCCCAGCACTGGCGCGCCCCATCGCAAGTACTTGAGCAAGGCGTGGTGGGCATTCCAGGTCTGCGAAAGAATCAGATCCATTGCTACCAAGGGCTCACTCTTGATACGTTCGAAACCCTCGCTCAAAGCGCCATTGGCGTAATCGGCACCCCAACGGTCCAGCTCCGGCACGGCCGCATCCAGGATTCCGCCGGCACGCATGTAGAAATAAACCAGCGGCGCTTCGCGCTGCGCCGAAACCAGCAATTTCGCACCCACATCGGGCAGGCGTGCCGCCGCACCCCAGACAATTATTTCAAAGGCCAGGGTCATCACAAACAACAGGGTGACCCATACGTGCAAACGCTTGTTCATGGACTATCTCCGGCAGCCATCCGATGCTAACTCCAATCCGGGCCGAACACAGCAAGGTCATTACGGCCAAGGCTGGAAGTGTGAGCCCAAGCACGCCCAAATGCCTAAATATCCTGCATTCTTCCAGCCGGTGGCGCTACACTCTGGCCGCCTGACAGAGGTGATTGAAAACACGATGATCGGTCAGGACACCACGACGGTCGACGGCTTGCAGCACGCGCGCGAAGAGTTGCGTGAGCGTTGCCTGACCTTGGTGCGGCGCTGGCAACCCTTGGCACAGGGCGGCTGGGATCACGCCGCCGCACGCCGGCTTGGCGAGGAAGTCGACCAGATCGCCATCACCAGCGAACGCATGGGGCTTGAGGACGTCAACAGTTCCGCGCTGGAGCTCGAAGCCTACCTGTGCTCCTTCGTCGACGATCATCTATTGCCCAACACTCGCGATCTGTCGCGGCTTGCCGACATGGTCAACCGGCTCGGCAACGTGCTCACCGATCTGTCCGCCACCGCTACCGCCGAGGTACACGCCCTGCCCGGGATGCGCGCCGGCGCAGAGGGCGCAGAGGATGCGCATGCCGAACCATCCGCACTTAAAGCGGAGCCTGCTGCTCAGCGCAGTCCGGTGGCCGGGCCCGCAGATAGCGTTGCTTCACCACAACCAGATGCTGAGGCGACGCCCAGCCAAAGCGCACGGCCGACACACCTTCCGCGTGCGGTCTGCCTGGTCGGTCTGGCAGCCGGCGCCGTGCCGGGACTCGTCGCCGGCTTGCACGAGCGCGGATACGACGTGCGGGAATTTGCCGAAAGCGAAGCCCTGCTCGATTTCCTTGGTCATGCAATTCCCGGCGCCCTGCTGATGGACGCGCGCAAGTTGCGCGTCATGGCGCGCGTCAGCGTCCTCTATGCCCAGCTCGGTCTGAACGACACGCGTCTGCCCACGATGATCGCCATCTCGCCCGACGGCGATCTCGGCCATCGCTTGCTGGCGATGCGAGCCGGAGCCAGCGCGCTGTTCAACGCTCCAGTGGATTCGCTGCGCGTTGTCGGCAAGCTCGATGAATTGCTGGCCCAGGGCGAACAACCCGAATGGCGAGTCCTGATCGTCGATGCGAACCGTGCCCAGGGCTCGGAAGCCGCGCGTTGTCTGGCAGAACGCGGCATGACTGCCCGGCTGGCCGGCAACGGCCAGTCTGCATTGGCCGCATTGTCCGATTTCCGGCCGGACGTCATCGTGCTCGACAGCGAGCTTCCGGACCTGCGCGGAATCGAATTGATCCAGTTGATTCGCCAGCAGCCGGAACATGCCGCCGTGCCGATCATCTATGCCGCGGACAGCGCCGACATCGGCCAGCGCTTCGACGCGATCGCCGCCGGCGGCGACGAGTTTCTGCTCAAGCCGGTGAAAGCCCGGCATTTGTTGAGCGCGGTGCTGGCTCGCGCGCAACGCGCGCATTGGCTGCGCGAAATCATCGGCACGCCGGGCGGGCGCGATTCGCGCACCGGCCTGTATTCGCGCACCACCTTGATCGAAAAACTCGAAGCCGCGCTCGGCGACCGCTCGGCGGCGCTGATGTATGTTGCTCTGGATCGCGCCGGACAACTGCGCGAGCAGATCGGTCTGACCGGACTGGCGGCGCTCGACGCGCATATCGGCAACCTGCTGCGCAGCCAGCTCGACGAAATGGACTTGTCTGCGCAATACCAGGATTTCCACTATTTCACTTTGCTGCATCGTCGCAGCCGCGGCGAAGTGACGGCGACCGCCGAGCGCCTCCGCGCCGCGCTCGGCGAACAGCCCTGGCAGTTCAACGGCCGTGCCTACACGCTCAGCGCGAGCTTGGGCATGGCCATGCTCGGTGGCGAAAACGTCAGCGTCGATACCATCGTGACCAACGCCCAGGCCGCGCAACTCGCTGCCGCGCACATGGGAGGCAACCGCGTGCTCTGGTTCGAGGCCAAGGAAGCCGCGCTGTTGCCGATCGATCCGCTGCTCGCGGTGCGCGCGGTACTGAGCCGCCCGCTGACGCCGGAGCAGACCCAATTCGAGTTCCAGCCGATTGCGCGCCTGTCCGGAAAACTTTCCGGGCAATACGAACTCGGCTTCAAGGTGCGCAGCGTGCAGCACCCCGGGACGACCGTCGCGTACGCCGATCTCGCACTCGTGGCCGCCGAAAGCAACCAGATCGGCACGCTTGATCGCTGGCTGCTGCAACACGCACTCGAAGTGCGCGAGGATCAACTCCGCCGTGGTCGCCAACTGCGTCTGTTCGTGCCGCAAGCGGTCGCCAGCGCGATGGAACCGGAATTCGCCTGGTGGCTGGAACGGGAACTCAAGGCGCGCCACCTTTCCGGCACCGGACTGACCATCGAACTGGCCTGCTCGGCGCTGATCGACGCCGGCGCGCGCGGCATCGATCAACTCAAGGCCTTGCATCAGCACGGCGTGCGCTTCTGTCTGGTCGATTACGGCCGCGACTGGGCCGCGGTACACGCGCTGAAAAATCTCAATGTAGATTTTGTGCGCCTGTCTGAAGCTCTGGTTGCTGAACTGGGCAACGCCAAATCGATCAGCGACACCCTGCTTGCGCTGGTGCGCAAGGCGCACGGCGCCGGCGTCGCCGTCATTGCGCCCGAGGTGGACAGCCTGCAGCGCGCGCATCTGCTGCTGCGTCTCGGCGTCGACTACGGCGTCGGTCCGGCATTTTCGCGCCCGCAGCCGCAGCCGGATTTCGATTTCAACCGGCCGCTCTGGTAGCCGCCGCAGGCGCGCAAACGCTATTTCAGGTGCTGCGTCATCCACGCCACCCAGCGCCGGTACACGTCAGTGGAACGCACGATGTCGCCGGGGAAATGCGTATCGACCGGATAGGCGTAGAACTCCACGGTCACGCCATGATCGCGCAGCGCGTGATACCACTCGTAACTGTTCACCAAGGGCACGTTCGGATCGCCGACATCGCCCATGATGAGGGTCGGCGCGGTGACGTGTTCGCGCGTTGGCGATCGGCGACTGCTCACGCCAGATTTTCGCGTACTGCGCCATCCACGGCGAGCCGCCGAAGAAATAGGTGTCGCCTTCCTGATAGTAAGAGACGGTGTAGTCCATCATCCAATCGGTGAGCGCCGCGCCCGACACCGCGGCTTTCCATCCCGGGTAATGACCGCTGAGCCATGTCGGTCATGTAACCGCCGTAGGACCAGCCGGAGACGCCGATGCGATCGGTGTCGACGATCCCGCGCTTCTCCACCGCTGCCAGTCCCGCCATCACGTCCTTGCCCGGGCCGTCTCCGGTATCGCGGAAGATGGCATGCTGGTAGTCATCGCCAAGATTCGTGCTGCCGCGATAATTGGGCTCGAACACGAGAAAACCCGCGGCGGCCAGCAATTGCGTCAACGGCGAGAAGCGTTCGGTGGTCGCGGCTTCGGGTCCGCCATGGATCACCAGCACCAAAGGATATTTGCCACCTGCCGCGTAGCTCGGCGGGTAAATCGAGCACGCCGTCCTCGTCGAATCCGTCCGGCCCCTTGCCACTCTACTGTTTGCCGTGCGGCCAAGCGCCAGCCCGTCCACGAACGCATTCACGTTCGTGAGCCGCCGCGGTTTCGTTGCCCAAGGAATCCATGACGTAGAGTTCATCCGGATGCATCGCCGTGCTGCCGATGAAGGCGACGACGCCATTGTTCGACACAGCTCGGTTGCGGGCTGGCTTCCACGCCGCCGAGATCGAGCTTGTGCGCCGCGCCCGTCAACGGCTGTTGCCACAACACCGAATGCGTGCCGTCTTCGCTCGCCAGCAGTAATGCCTTGCCGTCCGGCAACCAGACATAGGCGTTGAAGTTGCGCGCCAAGGTCTTCGTGGCATCGCGGGTATTGCCGTTGGCATCGACATACACCGCATTGCCGTTGTTCTGGTCGCCATCGCGTGAACGCGCGAATGCAAAGGCATCGCCGTCCGGTGCGTAAGCGAAATTGCTGGCGCCTTCTGCAGAAACCAGTGTCTGCGGGTCGCCACCATCCACACTCACCGCGGCGATCGTCGAGCGGAACGACGGCCCCCAGTACGGACTCGGGAAACGGGTGAAGACGATGCGTTGGCCATCGCGGCTCCAGACCAGCGGCGGCGGATCCTGCTGGTCGGTCTGCAGACTGAACGCGCCTTGTGTCAGCCGCTTGGCCGCGCCGCCCGCACTCGGCACCACCCACAGATGCCAGGGCGTCAGCGCCGCGCGGATCAGGAAATTGTTGTCGGTCACCTCGAACGCATCGTCGTGCGCCTTGATCGCCTTTGCGTTGACTGGCTCGTCCTGGGTGAGGAAGGCGATGTGCTGACCGTCGGGACTCCAGGTGAATTCGCTGACGCCATGCTTGGCTTCGGTGATCCGCATCGGGATCGCCGCCCTGCAGTGACATGACGAAGATCTGCGCTTCGGGTTTCTCCGCCGCTTTCTCGTCGTCCTTGCCTGACTCTGACTCTGCCTCGGCGTCTGGTGCGGAGTCCTTGGCGATGAAGGCCAGCCGCATGCCATCCGGGGACCAGCGCGGCGAGGAAATCCCGGTGCGGTGCCAGGTAATGCTGCGGCGCGCACCGGTGGCCACGTCGACGAGGTCGATTTCCTGTTTTGGCTTGTCCGTTTTCCAGTCCGGCGTCGACACGATCACGGCGATGTGTTTGCCATCCGGGGAAATCTGCGCATCGTGCAGGCTTGTGAATCGGCGCAGGTCGTCCAGTTGCAGCATCGGCGCTGACGTGGCAGCAAACGCCGGCAGAATTAATGCCAAAAATGCAGCACATCACGAGGAAAAGACTGCGCAGAAATTTCATGAATCCTCCCATTTGTAAAATGCCGGCTCACAGACTTCATCTTTTTACATCATCCCCGTTTCCAGCTTCGCTGCGTCCGACATCATCGTGTAATTCCACGGCGGATCGAAGGTGATCTCGATATCGGACTCGGCAATGGTGGGAATGGATTCGACCTTGCTGCGCACATCATCGACCAGGATATCGCCCATGCCGCAACCAGGCGCAGTCAGCGTCAAGCGGATCCTGACCCGTCGCTGTGCGTCATCCATTTTTTCCAATGTGCATTCGTATACCAGCCCGAGTTCGACGATATTCACCGGGATTTCCGGATCGAAGCAAGTGCGCAATTGCTGCCAGACCAGTTTCTCGACCTCATCGTCGTCGGCGTGTTCGTCCAGGGTCAGCGGCTCGGGTGGCTGTTTGCCAATGGCATCGGCATCCGCACCGTCAATGCGAAACAGATTGCCGTCCACGAACACGGTGAAGCTGCCGCCGAGCGCCTGGGTGATGTAGCCGTTCTGCCCTGCCGGCAGAGTCACCTGCTGGCCCTGCGGCACCATCACCGCGGCGCAATCGCGCGCGAACACGATCGGTTCGGAGGTCTGGCTATAGCCGGCCATCGGAATTCCTGCGCTTGTTCATGTCGGTAGGTGGGCGAATCTGTATCATTATTGCAGCTAAGCCAGCAGTTGCATGTATCCAGAACCCCGGAAACCTAAATAAAGTCGTGAACGAGCAATTGCAAGCCGACACCATATGCAGGCGATTCGCCTGCCTGGCACATTGCCTGTTGCTCCTGTTGACGCTGTGGGGCGCAGGTAGCTTGCTTTGGAGTACGAACGCGTTCGCGCTGGATCCGCAGGCGCGTTTCCACGACTACGTTCGCGATAACTGGAATATCGAAAACGGTGTGCCGCAGATTTCGGTGCTCAGTATCACCCAGGACCGCACCGGTTACCTGTGGATTGGCACCCAGAATGCCATTGCCCGTTTTGATGGCGCACGTTTCGTCGTCTTCGACCGCAGCAACAGCGGTGTCGACACGACGATGGCGACGGTTGCTTTCACCGATCGCAACGGCGATCCCTGGTTTGGTACCCCGCACGGTGCGTTGCACTATGCAAAGGGAAAATTCACGCTGCTGCGCGCCGGCCAGGAAGATGCCGCCGTGCAGGACATCGAGGAAGGCGCCGACGGCAATCTGTTGTTTGCAACCACGCTCGGCGTGATGCGCTATCGGGATGGCCGCCTCGAAACCACGCTGCTCGATGGCGAACCCTGCTATAGCCTGCTGCGCAAGGATGATACGTTGTGGATCGGCACGGTCGGCACGCTGGTCCGCATCGACGCTCGCGGCATCAGTCGCTACGACTTGCCGGCAGCATTATCGCACGCGCGCATCGCGCATCTGGTTGCAAATGCCGACGGGCTGTGGCTCGGTACCAGCGCCGGGCTGTATCGCTGGGACAACGGGAATATCGCCGACGCCGGAATCGAACCCGGACTGGATCACGTCAGCATCGAAAGCCTGTTTCGCGACGGCGACGGCAACTTGTGGATCGGCACCCCACCGGCGTTATTCCGGATACGCCCGGATAACAACGCCGAGCGCATCGACGCCGCAGATTTCGTGCGCGACTCGTGGGTGCTGGCGATCTACGAAGATCGCGAACGCAATCTATGGATCGGCAGCCAGACTGAAAGCCTGTTTCGGCTATGGAACGGCTGGGCGCGGCGCATCTCCGAGCAAGATGGCCTGGTCGATCCGTTCGTGTGGAGCGTTGTGCGCGATCCGCAGGGGCGCATTGTGCTCGGCACCAACTCGAACGTGGTGACCATCGGCGCGCACGGCGCCGAACAGCTTGTGTCCGGCAAGCAGTTGCCCAACCCATCGGCCTACGAACTGTTTTACGACCACCAGCAACGCCTGTGGATAGGCACACGCGGTGGTATCGCAATTTATACGAATGGAAAAGTGGAAAGACCGCCGGCACTGACCGCCCTCGATCCCTGGCAAATCGATGCGATTGTCCAAGCCGGTGACGACGACTACTGGATCGGCACCACGGGTGGTCTATATCGCTATCGCGGCGGCGTGCTTGAGCGCATTGGCCCTGCCCCCGGCGGCGCGGGTGCGCGAGTGCGCTCAATTTATGTACTCGCTGCGGATGATTTGCTGATCGGCACCGAAGCCGGTGTGCGCCGGGTGCGCAACGGCCAGATGGAAACGCCAGTCTGGGCGCAGCCGCTCGAAGGCAGGTTCGTGAGCGATATCGCACCGATCAGTCCGGGCCTGCTCGGCATCACGACACTCGACGCCGGTTTCGGCTTGCTGGCGGGCGACCATTTATTGATGCTCACCACAGCGCAAGGCTTGCCCAGCAACAATGCATGGACTTTCCGCATAATCGACGGACACATCTACGCCGCCGGCATTGAAGGTGTGTGGCGCCTGCCAGTGGATGCACTGCCGGATCCGTCACAGATGAAGCCGCCGGCACAGGGCGCAGCGTTCAAGGTCGCTCCGGAGATGGTGCTCAGCGCCAGCGGGCGCGAACCCGGCAGTCAGCGCGTGCGCTGCTGCAACGGCGGCGCGCTTGCACGCAGCGCGGTGGATGGCGACAGTTTGTGGCTGCCGACGATTTCCGGCGCCTTGCGCCTGGATACGCGCGCGATCGTGAACTCGCAACTGCCGCCAAACGTGGTGGTTGAAGGCATGCATTACGCCGGGCGCTGGTATCCAGCGGATGCGTTGCCGACGCTGGAAGGACGCGGCCGCGATGTCGAAATCGATTACACCGGTTTGAGTTTCCGCGACCCGCAGAGCGTGCGCTTCCATTATCGTCTGGAGGGCTACGATCAGGACTGGATCGACGCCGGCACGCGTCGCGCCGCATTTTATACAAATCTGCCTCCCGGCGATTATCGCTTTCGGGTACAAGCTTCTCTGCCCGACGGGACCGTCAGCAGCCACGACTCCAGCCTTGGCTTCGTTCTGCCGCCGCGGTGGTACGAACGACCCTTGGTGCGCCTCGTGCTTGCCTGCGGCGGCGTCGGTCTGGTGGCGTTTCTGGTGCTATTGAGATTGCGCCGGTACCGCACACAACAGCACCGGCTGGAACTGCTCGTAGCCGAGCGCACGCACGCGCTCAGCCACGCCAACGAGCGTCTGCGCGACGCCAACCTGACTCTCGCTCAGGAGAGCCGGACCGACCCGCTGACTGGCTTGCACAACCGCCGCTACCTGCTCGAGCATATCCAGCAAATGCTCGACGACGAAAACGGCGATGGCAGTGCGCTCGCGTTCCTGCTGCTCGACCTGGACATGTTCAAGCGCGTCAACGACGACTTCGGCCATGCCGCCGGAGATAGTGTACTTGTGCAACTTTCCCATTTGCTGCAAAGCATAGCGCGCACCGATGATCGGCTGCTGCGCTGGGGCGGCGAGGAATTCCTGATTCTGCTGCGGCACGTGCAACCCGCTCAGGCGCTGGAAACCGCCGAGCGCATTCGTCTGCGTCTTGCCACACACTCGTTCCGCCTCGGCGATGGCCGCGAGCTGCGGCTGACCGGTTCGATCGGTTTCGCCATGTATCCGCCCACGCCGGAATTGCGTGCCAGCGTCGATTGGACCCTGAGCATGGAACTGGCCGACGCTGCTCTATACCGGGTCAAGCAATGGGGTCGTAATGGTTGCGCCGGACTGATCGCAAACCCAGCTGCGACGGCGGCCCTCACCGCGCCGGGCGTGCTGCAGATCGATGCTCTGATCGAGTCTGCGGCACTGCGTTGGTTGCGGCCGAACGATTCCTCACATCTACGTCTGGTTCGTCGAGCTTCGTCCGAATAAACGTGGCCCAACGCCCCCACTTTACTTCAGGCACTCGCCGAAGATGCGCATCGCCGCTTGCAAATCGGATGGCGGAAGATCCGCATAGCCCAGCAACAGCCCCGGCCGCGGCAGCGGCTTCAAACAATACGGCGCGACCAGATAAAGCCCCAATCCACGCTTTTGTGCACGCTCGACCAGCACACGTGATTGCGCGTGGCTCAGACGTGGCAGCCACGCCAGGATGTGCATGCCTGCACTCGAATCGGCAACTTCGACGGCATCGCCGGCATAGCGCACAAGCGCAGCCAGCAGTGCGGTACGGCGCGCTTTCAGTGCCTTGGCAGCCTGACGCAGATGGCGTTCGAATGCACCGCTGGCGATCAGTCCCGCCAGCGCCGCCTGCTCGATCGCCGGACAGCCGCGGTCCGTCAGCCACTTCGCGGCGACAAATGCCTGGCGTAATCCTGGCGGCAGTACCATGTAGCCCAGGCGCAATGAGGGAAAGAGAACTTTGGAAAATGTACCAATGTATATAACGCGGTCGGTGCGATCCAGCGACTTCAGTGCCGCCAGCGGCCGCGCGTCGTAGCGGAACTCGCCATCGTAATCGTCCTCGATCAGCCAGCAATCGCTGCGCTGCGCCCAATCCAGCAAATGCATGCGCCGCGGCAGACTCAACACCGCGCCGGTGGGAAACTGATGCGACGGCGTAACCACGGCCAGCCGCGTCGACTTGCCACGCGGCAGTTCCGCCGTGACCAAGCCATCGCCATCGACGCGGCAGCCACGCACATCCGCGCCCCGCACCTGCAGCAACTGGCGTGCACCACGGTATTGCGGATCTTCGAACAAGACGCTATCGCCTTCGTCAAGCAGCACATCGGCCGCCAGCGCAAACGCCTGCTGCGTACCGCTGACGATCAGTACATCCTCGGGCGCGGCGACGATGCCGCGGCGGCGTGCCAGGTACGCGCACACCTGGTGCCGCAAGCCAATGAGGCCTTGCGGATCGGGATAGTCCATCTCGGCGTGCGCGGCGGCCTGGTTGAGTTCACGCCGCCAGGCACTGGCCAGTTGCGGATTCGTCATCGGCAGACCGTACTGCAGGTTGTAGCGCAAGCCACGGTACTGGCGACCGGGGATGGCGCGATCATGGAGACCCATTGCGAGCCGGCCGCGGCGCGAAAGTCGCAGTTTCGACGCACTCCGACGCGAGGGTGGCGAGGACGGCGGAGCGGCTTTGGTCGCGGCAAACGCGGCGACATAGCAGCCCGACCCGACGCGGCCTTCGATGAAACCTTCGGCAGCGAGTTGCTCGTAGGCTGCCAGCACCGTGTTGCGCGACAGGCCGAGGTCACGCGCGAAAACGCGTGTGGCAGGCAGGCGCGAGGACGGTGCGCAGCGGCCATCGAGGATCGCCTGTTTCAGCGCCCGCGCCAGTTGCAGATAGCGCGGCCCGTGGTCGTCCAGTTGCACGAACATAGTGGCCCTATGGAATGTTGGAAAACTGGTTCTCGATAGGGCCAATCTGAGGGTTTAACCTGAACCCGTCAAGTGCCGGAGTCCGCCAACAATGAAACCCCGCCCGCGTTATCAAGTCCAGCGCATCAAGGATCGCGGCCGCTACGATCGCGAAATTGCTTACGCGATCCTCGATGCGGCCTTCCTGGCCCACGTCGGTTTCTGCGTCGATGGCCAGCCGTTTGTGATTCCGATGATGTACGCACGCGATGGCGACACTCTGCTGCTGCATGGATCGATCGCCAGCCGGTTGGTGCTGAAACTCGGCGAGGGTGTGGAAACCTGCGTCAACGTGACCATCGTCGATGGCCTGGTACTGGCGCGTTCGCACTTCAATCATGCGGTGAATTATCGCTCCGTGGTCGCATTCGGCCACGCGACCGCAATCATCGATGCCGAACGCAAGGTTGCCGCGCTGGCACATTTCGTCGAAGCAATGCTGCCCGGCCGTACCGCCGAATCGCGCGCACCGGATCGCAACGAGCTTGCCGCGACCACGGTGCTGCATTTTAACATTGTGGATATTTCTGCAAAAATCCGCGACGTCGGCGCAAAAGACGACAAGGCCGACTTGAGCCTGCCGTATTGGGCCGGTGTAGTGCCGATAAAATCCGGCTATTCGGCACCGCAGCCCGAACCGGACTGTCACGCTGCACTGCCAGAATCGGTACGGCGCCTGTTGCAGCGGGCGCCGACATGATTGGCTATCGCGATGATGTGCGGCCCGAATTCGAGCAAGCGCTGGAGCTGTATCGGGCTTCAACGCTGGGCGAGCGCCGGCCCATCGACGACCGCGCGCGTTTCGCCGCAATGCTCGAACACGCGAATCTCATCATCACGGCATGGGATGGCGATTTGCTCGTGGGAATTTCGCGCTGCGTAACCGACTTCGTCTGGACGACTTATCTCGCCGACCTTGCGGTACACGCTACGCACCAGCGCCGCGGTATCGGCAGGGAACTGATCCGACGCACGCAGGCCGCGGCACCACAGGCGAAACTTCTATTACTCGCAGCGCCAGCTGCGGAAAAATATTACCCGCACATCGGCTTTCAGCATTTTCCGCAGGCCTGGATGTTGCGCGCTGATGAATGTGTGCGCTGAGCTAGCGCCGAGGGATCGCGCGGCAATCGCTCAAGCCGTCATTCCGGTAGGGATTGTCGGAGTCCGGTGGCCAAGGAAGGCAGAGCCGGTGTCAGGGCCGGCGAATGAGCTTTCGTAAAGTCGCATCCATGCAGTCTGGTTTCCGGCAATCCCTGCCGGAATGACGGTTTTTTTGAAATCCGGGCAATAGCGTAAGATTTGCGCTCTTCAATGGAGTGCTGATCTTGTCCCAGCCAGTCTCTGTCGTGCCCAATCCTTGCGGCCGCGTCAACTTGCTCACCATGCTCGCCAGTGTACTGCTTGGCGGACTCGCCGCAGGCGCCGTGTGGTGCCTGTTGTCGCTGGCGACGGATTACGACACAACCTTCCTGATCGTGCCACTCGCCGCCGGGCTTGGCGCATTCCTGCGTTGGCAGGGTCTGCGCGGAAGCCAAGGCACGATCTCCACCATCGCCGCGACCCTGCTCGCCTTCGTCTACGCGCAATATCTGCTCGCCGCCGTGCGCGTTGCCCAGATGCTTGGATTTCCACTACGCAGCGTTTTGTTCAAGATGGATTTTGCGCTGGGCTGGCAGGTGAGTTCGCGCAAATCTCGGCGCCTGGGATTTTGGCTGGCTCGCGCTGGGTTGCCTGGTTGCGGCGTGGGTGATGCTGCGGCAATTTCGTAGGTTGGGGTGAGGAACGAACCCCAACATGAGGTATCTCTGCGCGCGTTGGCGTTGGGGTTCGCACGCTCACCCCAACCTACCGGGCTGAAACAAGTCTATTCAAGGTGTCTTTGCTCGGACTTTTTTTGGCCTCATATCATAAAATTCATCATCTATGAGAACCTTTATATAGTATAAATATCCATTTGTGTCTTTTATTTGTTTTACGAATATTACGGCTGCCGGACTTACTGACGCTGATGGGTTCTCTTCGTCGCAAACAGTTGACATGCCATTTGTGTAGTCGATGTGATGACCGCTGGAACAGCCATCGAAATCGCCATCAACCTCCGTAACCGCATATATACGCCAACCCTCCATACCTGTGAAGTCGGATGCTTCCAGTGCAAGCGAACTGAGTGGGCATGCACAAAAGATGGCTATAGCAAAGGTAAGACGGAAGAACATTCGTCAATCCTCCATGCTGCCAATCCAACACACCCGTCAACGATCCTGGATAGAATAGCGCTGAACTTCAATCCCCACCCCCATCCATCGCCTTCAGCCCCGCGATCAGCTTGTTCGCAGCCTCCTGTCCGTCGGCATATAGCATGCGGCAGTTGTCCTGGTAGAACAGCGCGTTCTCTATGCCGGCAAAACCCGTTCCCTTGCCGCGCTTGATCACGATCACTTGCTTGGCTTTGGCGACGTCGAGGATCGGCATGCCGTAGATCGGCGATGACTTGTCGGTCTTGGCGACCGGATTCACCACGTCGTTCGCGCCGATGACGATGGCGACGTCGCAGTTCGGGAATTCCGGATTGACCTCGTCCATGTCGGCGATCAGGTCGTAGGGCACGCCGGCCTCGGCGAGCAATACGTTCATGTGGCCAGGCATGCGTCCAGCAACCGGATGGATCGCGAACTTCACGCTCTTGTCGCGCTTGATCAATTGCTGCGCAAAGCTCCCAGATCTTGTGCTGGGCCTGCGCCACAGCCATGCCGTAACCAGGCACGATGATGATCTTGTCCGCCAGATACAGCAGCGACGCCGCGTCGTCGGCCTCGATGGGTTTCAGCGACCCCTTGATCTCCGCCGCGGTGCCGCCGCCGCTGCCGAAGTTCGAGAACAGCACATTGCTGATCGAACGGTTCATTGCCTTGGCCATCAGTCGCGTGAGCAAGGTGCCTGCGGCACCGACCACGATGCCGGCGATGATCAGCAGCGGGTTGTGCTGCACGTAACCCTCAAAACCAACCGCCAGGCCGGTGAAAGCGTTGAACAGCGAGATCACCACCGGCATGTCGGCGCCGCCGATCGGCAGCGTCATCAGGATGCCGAACAGCAGGGCTGCGGCGAAGAACAGCACGATCGCGTGCGTGCTCGAGTGCATCACGACCATTGCGCCCAGCGCGGCCGCGGCGAGAAAGCACAAGCCGTTGACGGCTTGCTGACCCTTGAAGCGGAAGGTCTTGTCCATCCAGCCCTGCAGCTTGGCGAACGCGATCAGCGAACCGGTGAACGAAATCGAGCCGATCAAGGCGCCGACCACGGCGAGGATGACCTGCGACTGGTTCACATGCGGCATGTCCGGGACGAACTGCGGCGCGGCGAGACTGGCGAAACCGAGCAAGGCGCTGGCGCCGATGGCCGCCGCGGAACCGCCGCCCATGCCGTTGTACAAAGCAACCATCTGCGGCATTGCGGTCATCGCCACCCTGCGCCCGGTGTACCAGGCGAGCGCGGTACTGATCGCAATCGCGATGAAAATCAGCGCTGCGTTTTCGATCAACACCGATGGGTTATGTGGACCGCGATGGAAGAACGTGGCGATGACTGCAACCAGCACGCCGACGCCGGCCCACTGGATGCCGCTGCGCGCGGTCACCGGCGAAGACATGCGCTTGATGCCCATGATGAGCAACACGGCAGCGACGAAATAGATCGCCTGGATTCCCAGATCGACGAAGTGGGCAGGCGTTCATGGTTTGCCCCCTGTGAACCGGCATCAGGCTTCTTGCTGGACTTGAACATTTGCAGCATGCGCTCGGTGACGACATAGCCGCCGGCCGCGTTGCCGGCGCCGAGGAATACGCCGATGAATCCGATCGTCTGCTCCAGCGGCGTGGTCGCCTCGCCGAGCGCGATCATCGCGCCGACCAGCACGATGCCGTGCACGAAGTTCGAGCCGGACATCAGCGGCGTGTGCAGGATCACCGGCACGCGCGAAATGATCTCGTGCCCGGTAAAGGCGGCGAGCATGAAGATGTAGAGTGCGAGAAACCCGTCGATCATGGCTGTGCTCCTTCGACCAGTGCCTTCGTCGCCTCGTGCTTGATCTGGCCGGCGTGGGTCACGCAGGTTTTTGCGATCAGCTCGTCGTCCCAGTCCAGGTTCAGCGCTCCGTCCTTGATGCTCAATTCGAGGAAGTTGTACAGATTCTTCGCGTACATTTCGCTGGCGTGGATCGGCGTGGTCGCGGCCAGATTCACCGGACCGATCACGGTCACGCCGTTCGCCGTCACGATCGTCTTGCCGGCTTCGGTGACTTCGCAGTTGCCGCCGGTCTCGGCGGCGATGTCGACGATGACTGCGCCAGCCTTCATGCCTTCAACCATTGTCTTGGTAATGATACGTGGCGCCTTGCGGCCCGGTACGGCGGCCGTGGTAATGATGACATCCACACCTTTGATGTGTTCGGCCAATGCAGCCTGCTGTTGCGCGCGTTCTTCGGGTGTCAACTCGCGCGCGTAGCCGCCGGTGCCCGCAGCGCTCACGCCGAGTTCGACGTATTTTGCACCGAGCGACTGGATCTGCTCCTTCGTTTCCGGACGCACATCGAAGCCTTCGACCTGGCCGCCAAGACGGCGCGCAGTCGCGATTGCCTGCAGGCCGGCCACGCCGGCGCCGATGACCAGCACCTTGCTCGGCCGGATCGTGCCGGCGGCAGTCGTGAGCATCGGGAAGAATTTCGGCGAGGCCTCCGCGGCAATCAGCACCGCCTTGTAGCCGGCGACGCCAGCCTGCGAAGACAGGACGTCCATCGCCTGTGCACGCGTGGTACGCGGCAGCAGCTCCATCGCAAAACTCGTGATCTTGCGGTCACGCAACGCCTTGATACGCTCGGGTGCGAGATGCGGCGAAAGGTAACCGACCGTTACCGCGCCTTCCTTCAGCGCGGCGATCTCGTCCAGTGATGGCGGCTGCACCGTGAGCAGTACGTCGACGCGACCGAGCACGTTGTGCGCGTCCGCGGCAACTTCGGTGTCCTTGTACGTGGCATCGGCGAAACTTGCGGCATTGCCTGCACCGTGTTCGATCAACAGGCCGACACCTTTGGCCTTGAGCTTCTTCGCCACATCGGGCGTCAGCGCAACGCGCCGCTCGCCGGCAACGGTTTCGCGCACCACGCCTACGGTAATCGCCATGAACCCCTCCGATCCTGCGATACAGGAAAGGCGATGCTAGCCGAGCTTGGTTGCAATCGCTACTGTTATGCTGTCTGTCCCGCAAATTGCCGCCGGTTCTGTCGCGCATGGATTCCCTGGACTTTCTCAACACCCGCCGTTCCATCCCGGCACGCCAGCTCGGCGAACCCGGACCTGACAACGAACAACTGCAACGGCTGCTCACCGCCGCGATCCGGGTACCCGATCACGGCAAGCTCGAGCCGTGGCGACTGCTGCTGATTCACGGCAGTGCGCGCGCACGACTGGGCGAACGGCTGGCCGCCATTCACTTGCGTCACGAACCAGAGGTTCCATCGGCGGTGTTGACCAAGGATCGCGAACGTTTCAATTTCGCGCCGCTGATCGTCGCCGTGATCGCTCGTGTCGAGGCGAACCATCCCAAGGTGCCCGAGCAGGAACAGATTCTTTCGGCCGGCTGCGTTGCCCACAACCTGTTGCTGGGCGCGCACGCGCTCGGCTTTGCTGCGCAATGGCTCACCGGATGGGCCGCGTACGACCGCGACGCCGCGACTCTGCTGGGCCTGAATCCACAAGAGCGCATTGTGGCTTTTGTACACATTGGCACGGCGCGGGAATCGGTACCCGAACGCGCCCGTCCGGCACTCGATCAAATCGTGAGCGAGCTGGACGCGTGAAACCGACGCTGCATCTGATCGATTCCAGCCTGTACGTATTCCGCGCCTGGCATTCGGTGCCGGCGGAATTTCACGACCGCGAAGGAGCGCCGGTCAATGCCGTGTACGGTTTCACCCGGTTTCTGTGCGATTTCCTCGAACGCGTGCGGCCCTCGCACGCCCTGGCTGCGTTCGACGAATCCCTGACCAGTTCGTTCCGCAACGCGATCTATCCCGAATACAAGGCCAATCGCGAACTGCCGCCGGCGGAACTGAAAGTGCAATTCGATTACTGCAAGCGTGTCGCCCGTGCACTCGGTCTGTGCGTGCTTGCCGACGCGCATTACGAAGCCGACGACCTGATCGGCAGTGCCGTGATGACTTCGCGTGCGCAGGGTTTCCGCGCGGTCATCGTCTCGGCCGACAAGGATTTCGGCCAGATGCTCGGCGCGCACGACGAGCAATGGGATTTTTCCCGCGACCTGCGCTGGGACGAAAACGGCGTGCGTAAGCGCCTCGGCGTGCGTCCGGATCAGGTGGCCGATTTTCTGGCACTGACTGGTGACGCCATCGACAATATCCCCGGTGTGCCAGGCATCGGTGCAAAGACGGCGGCGAGTCTGCTCGCACATTTCAGTAGGCTCGAAGCGCTCTACCAACGTATAGAGGAAGTGCCGTATCTGCGCCTGCGCGGCGCCGGTCAGGCCTATGTGCGGCTCAAGCAATACCGCGAGCAGGCGATGCTGTCGCGGGCGCTGACTGGCATCGCGCTGGATGCGCCGGTGCCGGCGACGACAGCCGATCTGGTGTGGTCAGCACCGGACTTCGCTGATCTCGATGCACTACTGGAACAACTCCGCTTCGGGCCTCTTACGCGCTCGCGCTGCCGCGCCCTTGCGGGCGCGGGCTGACACGCGCGTCAATGCTTGGTGCCATCCGAAACTGGCGCGGTGGCGGTGGCCGGCTTCGACGGGGATGCCGAGCCCTTGCCAATGTCGAACGGTGCCGGACCACTGCCAGCGCCGCTCTGACCCCAGGCAAAGCGCAAACTGCTGCGGAATATTTGCGTCGGGGCGAGTTTGTCGGCTTCGGTCAGCACGCCGTTGTCGTCATACAAGGCATCTTCACGATTGGCAATAAAGTATAATTTGTCACCGGCCACCGCACCCGGCCCGAGCGCCGCGAATGCCGGCTGGGCCACATCCAGCGGCATCGCACCCTTGATGCTGCGGCCATCGGCCGACAGCGTCAGCCGCATCACCCGCTTCGGCACCATGCCGTTCTCGACGATGATCAAGGTGCCGTCGTACCAGTGCATGCCGACGATGCCGCCGAGTACCAGTTTGGCCATGTCATAGGCCGGCTCGAACGCCGCGGATTTACCGAGATCGAAACCGAAAATTCCCAAGGCAAAATCGGACAGATACAGAGTACGGCCATCGTCGGATAGCGCCAGCGCACTGATGCTGGTCAGGTGCGGATTTTCGATGATCATCCGCAGCTTGCCATCGTCGATTTTGACCACCTGCTTGCGCGCGCTGTCGGCGGCGTAAACCTGGCCATCCTTGCCAGCCACGATGCTGGTCAGCACATGTTTTCCGCTATTTTGAGGAAATGTGTACTTATGCAGCAGCTTGCCGGTCGCCAGATCGAATTCGAATATTGCGGACGCCCCGGCATTGTCGGCATCGAAGCCATGGAACAGCGGCGACGCCGTGCTGGCGACGTAGAGTTTCCCGTGGGCCGCATCCACTGCCAGCGCATTGACGCCCCACAAACCGTTGGCGGCGTCCGCAGCGATGAACCCGGTGAGCTTGCCATGCTCGTCGGCAAGCTGGATTGTGCCGTCGCGCATGCTGCCAACCAGCAGCTCGCCACGCTTGGCATCCCAGGCCAGCGCGTCGTACAGGTGATCGCCCTTGGGCAGATCAAACGCGACCTTGCCTTCACCGAATTGCTTGGAGTTGACGCCAAGATTCGCGACGATGTAATCCCACACCTTGTTGCCGTGGATTGGATCGAAACGCGGATCCTTGGCGATGTCGTAGCCGAAGCCCTGCACCTGCATGCGAATCAGCGTGTCGTAAGCGCGGGTCTTGTCGTCCTGCATGGCATAGGCCATCGCCAGTTGCAGTTTCAGATCGCCGGAATTCGGCATCAATTCGCTAACGCGCTCCAATACCCAGGTAAACCGCTGCATGTCATGGCGCGAGTTATACAATTGCGCAAGCCGGCTGAGTGCCGGCATATCGTGCGATTGCTTGATCTGCGCCTCGGTGAGTGCCTCGGCCTTCTGCGCCTGCGCATCCTGCAGCGAAATGGCAGGGCCCGCAGCGGGCTTTTCCTGCGCGACGGCCACGGCGCAAACCGACGCCAGCACACCGGCCAGAACCCAGGATTGAATTTTCATGTGGATGACCTTGAAGGTGACAGAACGGGGTAAGACAACGAGCCGGTGGCGAAGTTTCGCCATGTGCAAACGAAGTGGCGCTGATACAGCCGGGTCAGAACCGTTATTATTTCACAATTCCCATTGCGACTCTTTGCCATGACTGCGGCCACGACGGACACCGAAACCCTGTTTGCCGGCCGCTGGCTGCGCCTGATGCGGCGCGGCCGCTGGGAATATGCCGAACGCACCAATCCCGGCGGCGGCGTGATCATCATCGCTGTAACCCGGGACGACCGCATCGTGTTCGTCGAACAGTGGCGCGAGGCAGTGCGCAGCAAGACGATCGAAATGCCGGCCGGGCTGGTCGGCGATCTGGCCGGCAGCGCAGGAGAATCCGCGGTGGCTGCAGCCATGCGCGAGTTGACTGAGGAAACCGGTTATCGCGCCGGCCGCGTCGAATTCCTGATGGTCGGCCCCTCTTCGGCGGGGATGAGCAACGAACTGATCGCCTTCGTGCGTGCCTACGACCTCGTGCGCGTGCATGCCGGTGGCGGCGATGCGACCGAAGATATCCGCGTGCACGAGGTTCCACGCGCCGAAGCCGCGCGCTGGCTGCTGGACAAGCTGCACGAGGGTTATTCGATCGATCCGAAATTGTTCGCGGGCCTGTATTTTCTCGATCACGCCGCGGAATTGTTCGCTTCGAATTGACCGAACTTCAGTGAACTTGCAGTTTCGTTCCGTGCTGCACACCGGTCAAGGTGACAGCGCCGATGGGCAGCACGCGATAACTCACGCGCAAGGTACCGACCACGGGTTGCGCCGGATCGCCGCCGGCATAAAGGATGCCGTCGACATCGTGAAAGCTCGCGGCCAGATTCGGTGGCAGTAAAACCGCCTGCACCGGAAAAGCGATCGCGTGCAGTTGCGCGGTCGTCAGTTCGGAATCGATATTGAACGCACCGAGGTGGATTTCGCCAGCGGCAAAATGGGCGGCTACGAAAGGCGCCGCAGGGTTTTCGTGCCCCATTGGCGTACGGAATTTGCTTGAATCGATCGGTTGCGCCGACCAAGCCATGGCGTAGCGGCAGCCGCCGCCGTCGCACTGTTCGCGCCATTGGTACATTTCCACAAGGCGGAAAAGTACCGGCGTATCCGCACCGATCCCGAGTTGCGGATCGCGCGGCGGTTTGTCCACGGTCAGATTGCCGGTGATGCTCAGCCGGCGGCCCTCGTTGGCCGGATCGATGCGGTCAGCGGGAACGTTGACAGGCGCAATCCCGTCAGCGACAACTTTATCAAGTTGACTGCTCAGATGCGGAAAGCCGAAC
Organism: uncultured Gammaproteobacteria bacterium; assembly: GCA_963804695.1. GTDB lineage: Bacteria > Pseudomonadota > Gammaproteobacteria > Xanthomonadales > Rhodanobacteraceae > Rudaea. The sequence continues at coordinate 458,450 of CAWDRH010000001.1, read as the reverse complement.
CATGCTGCCGCAGCAATGACCGCAAGCGCAAGAATGAAGATTGCATAGCGTGTTCGTGGTGCTTGCTTGCGCCGGACCATGGTTCAGGCCGCCATGCCGATCAATTCCGGCATCTCGTCCGTCGTGCCGTAACGCCCTTTGGCATCGCGCAGCGGACGCGCCAGTGCGCACTCGACATCGTGGGTGAAGAACAGACGCACGCCGCGCGCCAGCTTGTCGTCGAGGAAAGTGCGCTTTTCCTCGATCAGCAGTTCAGGATAACGGTCGTAGCCCATCGTCACCGGCAGATGCACCCATGGCCGGCCAGGAATCAGATCCGCACAAAACACTACACCGCCGCCGGGAGCGACGACTTCGGCCAGCATCAGTCCGGGGGTGTGGCCATCACTGAAGGAAAAACGGACACTTTTGCCCAATGTGAACGAGTGCGCATTGTCCACAAGTTCCGTGCGACCGGACTGTTCCAGCAACGGCTGCAATTCCGGAATGAACGAGGCGCGGTCGCGTGGATGCGGATGCAACGCGCGCTCCCAGCAGCGCTTGCCGATGATGTAGCGCGCATTCGGAAACAGCAGCCTCGCCGGCTTGTCGGCCTCCCATTTCGAAAGCAGGCCACCGGCGTGGTCGAAATGCAGGTGCGACAGCACGACCGTGTCGATATCTTCGTCGCGAAAGCCGGCCTTGACCAGCGAATCCAGCAACACATGCTCGGGTTCGACCACGCCGTAGCGCTCTTTCAGCTTCGGCTCGAAGAAGGCACCGATGCCGGTCTCGAACAGCACGGTCTTGCCGTCGAGACCTTCGACCAGCAGCGCGCGGCAGGCCAGCGGAATGCGGTTGTCGGCATCCGGCGTGATCCACTTCTCCCACATGCCTTTCGGCACGTTGCCGAACATCGCGCCGCCGTCGAGGCGTTGGGAATTACCCAGGATGGACCAGAGTTTCATGCTGTTCGCGATTCGCTACGCATGACTATTTGACCTCGCCGCTGCCCGAAGTTCCGCGCGGATCGGAGCCTGCGTACATCTTTCCACTTTTGCGATCCCAGCTCACCATGTTCATGAATCCCCAGGTACGCTCACCTTCGTTGACGATGTACCCCATCTTCTCCAGCGCCCTGACCTCATCAGGGCTGAATGCGTGCGGTTCGGCGGAAATCACGTCGGGCAGATACTGGTGGTGGATAGCGTGGATTGGCGACGATCTGCTCCGGCAGTTCGCCGTCGACAAAGGCAAGAATGCCTTCGAGCACCATCGTGATGATGCGCGACTGCCGCCGGGCGTGCCAATCACCGCGAGGCGATCCTTGCCGATGACGAAACTTGGCGTCATCGACGACAATGGACGATGCCCGGCCTTGGGCGCGTTGGCATCGTTGCCGACCAGGCCGAACGCATTCGCCGTGCCAGCCTTGAGCGCGAAGTCGTCCATCTCGTTGTTGAGCAGGAAGCCGGTGCCGGCGACGACCATGCCGTTGCCGAACGGCAGGTTCACGGTCTGGGTCACCGCAGCCATGTTGCCGTCGGCGTCGATGATCGAGAAATGCGTGGTGTGCATACTCTCGTGCCGATTCATGTAGCCCGGCAGCGAACTGCTCGGCGTTGCCTTGTCCGGCTGGATCGACAGCGCGCAGCTTGTCCGCGTATTTCATGCTGGTCAGGCGCTGCGATCGGCATCTTCACGTAATCCGGATCGCCCAGATATTCGGCGCGGTCGCGATAGGCACGACGCATCGCCTCGACGATGAAATGTATACGGTGTACGGAATCGTACTTGGCCAGATCGTAGCCGGAAAGGATATTCAGCATCTCGGCCAGAACGATGCCGCCGGACGATGGCGGCGACGCGGTGACGATGCGGTAGCCGCGATAATCGAATGCGATGGGTGTCCGTTCCTTGGCACGATAGCCATCCAGATCGGCCAGCGACCAGTCACCACCGGCTGCGTTCACACCGTCCACCATTTTCTGCGCGAGTTCGCCGCGATAAAACCCGTCGTCGCCTTTCGCCGCAATCAGTTCCAGCGTGTGTGCCAGATCGGGATTCTTGAACGTCCAACCGGCCTTCGGCGCCATGCCGTCTTCCAGCAGCAACGCCGCAGCCGCGGGATAACGCTTGATTACTTCAGCGCGCCGGGCGAGTTCACCGAGAAAGCGCGAGTCAGGCTGGAAGCCATCGCGGGCGATGCGGATCGCAGGCGCCAGCGATGTGGACAAGGGTAATTTTCCATAATGCTGCGAAATCCAGACCATGCCGGCGGCTTCGCCGGGAATCGCCGCAGCCAGCGGACCATTCCACGATTTGTCCTGGTCCAGATCACCTTTTGCATCCAGATATTTCTTCGCGTCGACAGACGCGGGCGCCGTCTCGCGCGCATCGACCATTACATCTTTACCTGAATCCGCCTTGCCATCCGCTGCCCGATGCAGCAGGAACAGGCCACCGCCGCCGATGCCGGAACTTTGCGGTTCGACCACGGACAAAGCCGCCGCGACCGCGACCGCCGCATCGAAGGCATTGCCGCCTTCGGCCAATACTTCGAAGCCGGCCGCGGTAGCGAGCTTGTGCGCGCTGGCGATGGCTGCGTGACCGGGCTTGAGCGCGGCATCGGCATGCGCTGCGCATGCGCAAACAACAAAAAACAATGCGGCAAAAATACTTTTTTTCACTTTTTACCCTCGCCTGTCAGCTGGCGATATTTCGCCAGCAGTTGTTCCGGCGTCTCGGCATTCGCCAGATCGACGAAAATGCATTCGACCGGACACACTTCGACGCATTGCGGCGCGTCGAAGTGGCCAACGCATTCGGTGCAGCGATTCGCGTCGATCTCGTAGACGACCGCGCCCTGCGCGATCGCCTTGTTCGGGCACACCGGCTCGCAGACGTCGCAGTTGACGCAAGCTTCGGTGATTTTCAGCGCCATCTTCTGCTCGTCATTCCGGCATGGACTGCCGGAATCCAGGAGGCATGGATGCGGGTTCGTGCCGCCATCCCTGGCATCTGGATCCCGGCAATCTACGCCGAGATGGCATTGCCTCCGAAAACGTTGGCAATGTCACTTCATCTCGACGAAACGGAATTCCGCACCGCTCTTGGCCACCGCATCCTTGACCCGATCCTGATCGGCGGCCGCGCCGACAAACAATACGATCACGCCCTTGAACGAGCCGTCTTGCGCGTCCTTGAAGGCCTCGCTGATGAGATCGGCTGTGAGCGTCGAATCCGGCCCGCCGAACGCCATCATGTTGCCCGGCAACACGCCGCGCTGCACGGTGACGTCGACGTTGTCGAGTTGCTGCTTGCGCGCATCCACCACATCCGCGCCATCGCCGCTGGGCACGAAATACATGTACGGATGACTGGACTTCACGCCCTGCATGTTGTGCGTCACCACGGAAACCAGGTACTTCTGCCAAGCGGTCTTGTCCGCGTTTGGCGCCGGCAGCGGTACGGGTTTTGCTGCTTCGGCAGCAGCAGCAGCAGCGGCGGCCTTTGCCTTTTCCTCTTCACTCGGACCACAGGCGCAAAGCGCAAGCGCAGTGAACGCCGCGAACGAAAGTATACGAATAAAGTTTTTCATAATGTCACCTTTTCTGGACTTCAGGAATTGCGCCAACGCTGTCTGAGCGCCTGTTGCACCGCCGGATGGACGAACCCGGAAACGTCTCCGCCCAGTCGTGCGATCTCGCGCACCAGCGAGGAAGAAATGAAACTGTACTGCTCCGCCGGCGTCAGGAACAGGGTTTCGGCCTCGGGAATCAAATGCCGGTTCATGCTTGCCAGCTGGAATTCGTATTCGAAATCCGACACCGCGCGCAGGCCACGCAGGATCACGCCAGCGTTGATTTCGTGCACGAAATGCGCAAGCAGCGAGTCGAATCCCCGCACTTCGACATTGTCGATCCCGGCCAGTGCCAGACGCGCCAGCGAAATGCGCTCGTCGAGATTGAAACTCGGGCTTTTGCCCGGACTTTCGGCGATGCCGACGACCAGCCGGTCGAACAGCGGCGCGGCACGACTGACCAGGTCGATGTGACCGTTGGTGATCGGGTCAAACGTGCCGGGATAAACCGCCACTCGCGCGCGAACTGGATTGGCTTGCTGGCTTGGCATTGCGTGTCATCGAGAAAACCCGCTACAGCTTAACGGATGCCTCCGCGCGGCGGTAGAGTGCATGGCGGACTGCGCCGGCACGGCCCTCGCGGTGCAGAGTCCAATTCGCGGGCAGCGCTGGAATTTTGCCGACCGGCGATTCGACGTAAATCCACGCCTGCGCCGCGAGCCGCGCATGGTTTTCCAGAGCCTGCGCCGCCGCCGTCCACGCATCGGCAGCGAACGGCGGATCGAGAAAGACCACGTCGTAGCGTGTTCCCGTTTCGACCAGATAGCGCATTGCGTCCGCACGATGCACGCTTGGCGCCTGCTTGAGGCGCAGCAGATTCGCGCGCAACAGATCTGCCAGCCGCGCATCGGCCTCGATGAAATCGACCTGCACTGCACCGCGCGACAAGGCCTCGATCCCGAGCGCACCGGTGCCAGCGAAAAGATCCAGGCATTGCGCGCCAGCGATAACCGGCATTAACCAGTTGAACAGGGTTTCGCGCACACGATCCGGCGTTGGCCGCAGGCCCGGAACATCCGCCACGTCCAGGCGCGATCCGCGCAGGCTGCCGCCGATGATGCGCAGCCTTCCCGGCGCGGAATCAGGCGCGTGCCACGAATATTTACCGGTGCGAGTGATAGCATGCGCGCATTGTCGTTCAAGTCGATCCGCAATGCTCAAGTTCTGGAAAAAGAAAGAGGTGGAACCAACTTTACCGCCGGCCGCAACGTTTGCATGCGCCGGCAGATATCGACACTTCACCAGCAACCGTCGAGGTGCCGCAAACCACCACCACGCCAGCATCCGGACCCAAACGCAATTGGCGCGAGCGCCTGGCCGGCAGCTGTCTCAATCGCGATATCCGCGAGCTGTTCGCGCGCCATGCCAAGCTCGACGAAGCCCTGCTCGATGAACTCGAAACCACGCTGATCGGCGCGGATGTCGGCGTCGCCGCAAGCACTGAACTGGTCGAGTCGCTGCGCAAACGCATGCACAGGCGCGAATTCTCCGACGCCGATGCCCTGCTTGCGGCACTGCGCGCCGATCTGGTGACGCTGCTGCAACCGGTCGCGCTGCCGCTTTTGCCGCAATGTGAACAAATCCCCTTTGTGATACTCATGGTTGGCGTCAATGGAGTCGGCAAGACCACGACCATCGGCAAACTGGCACGAAGGTTTCAGCAAAATGGCAGCAGCGTCGTACTCGCTGCCGGCGATACCTTTCGCGCCGCCGCGGTCGAACAACTCAGAAGCTGGGGCGAGCGCAACAACGTGCCAGTGATCGCGCAGGGTTCCGGCGCGGATTCGGCCAGTGTCATCTTCGACGCCCTGCAATCGGCGCGCTCGCGCGAGATCGATATCCTGATCGCCGATACCGCCGGCCGTCTGCACACCCAGAGTGGATTGATGGATGAGTTGACCAAGATCCGGCGTGTGCTCGGCAAAATCGATCCCGCCGCACCACATGAAGTGCTGCTGGTGATCGACGGTACTACCGGCCAGAATGCAATCAATCAGGTACGCCAGTTCCGCGCCGCGATCGGCGTGACTGGTCTGGTCGTGACCAAGCTCGACGGCACCGCGAAAGGCGGCGTGATGTTTGCCCTGGCGAAGGAATTCGGCCTGCCGATCCGTTACGTCGGCTTGGGCGAAAGCGCCGAAGACTTGCGCGAATTCGACCCTGCCGCCTTCGTCGACGGCCTGCTGCCGGCAAGTCTCGGCGATGCACAAACCTGACACCTTCGCCGCACGCCTGCTGCGCTGGTTCGATCGTCACGGGCGCCGCGATCTTCCCTGGCAGGACCCGCGTACGCCCTATCGCGCGTGGCTGTCCGAGGTCATGCTGCAACAGACCCGGGTCGCAACGGTCATTCCATACTTTTTGCGCTTTGTGGAAAAATTTCCCTCACTGCTGGCGCTGGCGTCGGCGCCAGAGGACGACGTGCTCGCGGCGTGGTCCGGACTCGGCTACTACAGTCGTGCACGCAACCTGCAGCGCGCCGCACAAGCCTGCGTCGAACGCCACGGCGGCGAACTACCGCAGGATATCGATGAACTGGCCGCCCTGCCCGGCATCGGTCGCTCGACCGCCGGCGCGATCCTGGCGCAGGCGCACGGGCTGCGTTTTGCCATCCTCGACGGCAACGTCAAGCGTGTGCTGACGCGCTTCCACCGACTGCGCGGCTGGCCGGGATCGGCGGCAGTCGAAAAACAATTGTGGAAATTTGCACAATTGCATCTACCGCAGTCGCGGCTTGCCGACTACTCGCAGGCGATCATGGATCTGGGCGCCACCGTTTGCAGGCGCACGCGACCGCAATGCGCATCGTGCCCGTTGGCATGTCGATTGCATCGCCCATCGTGACGGCCTCACCGCACAATTGCCGGAACGCAAACCAGCGCGCACGTTGCCGACGCGGCAAACGGTCATGCTGATCCTGCGCGACGGCGGCGGACGCTTGCTGCTGCAACGCCGACCGCCAACCGGCGTCTGGGCGGGACTGTGGAGTCTGCCCGAAGCCGACGATGTGCAAGCTGCGCGGCGTGGCGTCGCACGCAGACATGGTTTGCGCAGCGGAGAGATCGCGTTTCGCCCACTCGCGCCCTTCATGCACACGTTCAGTCATTACCGGCTCGAGGTCACACCGCTGATGCTCGACATCACCACGCCCACGCACGTTGCCGATGCGCCGGATTCGCGTTGGCTGCATCCACTCGAAGCTGCCGCACTCGGATTGCCGGCACCAGTGCGCAAGCTCATCAACCATCTTGCGGAGGAATCCTGATGGCCCGCACCGTTTTCTGCGTCAAACTTCAGTGCGAGGCTGAAGGCCTCGCCTTCGCACCTTACCCCGGCGAACTCGGCAAGCGCATTTACGTCGGCGTGTCCAAACAGGCGTGGTCGCAATGGCTGGCGCACCAGACCATGCTGATCAACGAAAACAGGCTCTCGCCGCTGGACCCGAAAGCGCGCAAGTTCCTCGAGGCAGAGATGGAAAAATTCCTGTTCGGGGAAGGTTCTGCAGCGCCGCCGGGCTTCGTGGCGCCGCAGGAGTGATGGACCTCAGGCCTGGCCCTTAGCGGGTTTTTCGGACTTCCCTTCGCGGTCGTCCTTGAGCATCGCCTTGTAGTCGATCGGGCGGATTTCGACGATTTTGCAATCCTGATGCTCGAATTGCACGAAATCGAACTTGTTCGTCACTTTCATTCTCATTTGTTGCGTCAGCGCCAGGCCATTCGTCCACTGCAACCGAACGCACGGCTTGTCCACGGTAAGCAAATACGCAGTGTTGATCGTTGGCCAAACCACCAGTTTTTCCGGCCCGACGACCTGCCACTGATACATGTCCACCATCGTGAATTCGCTCACCGGCGCGCCGGCGTATTTCTGATAGCGCGCCAGCTGCTGCGCCTGATAGGCCGCGGTATCCGCACGGGCGAAACCGGCAACGAACAGGCCCAAAACAGCAAACAAGATTGTAGACCGCATGTCTGGCTCCTTCATCAGTGTCTGTCCGATAATGACGGCCACGCAACCGCTTTCGTCGCAAGCGGCCCGGTGTTTTTCCTTGACTCGCCCCGTCCAAGCCGATTTAATACGCGCCCCTCCGCGACGTCCGTCTTCCGGACATCGCCAGACTCCAGGCCGGGTAGCTCAGTTGGTAGAGCAGGGGATTGAAAATCCCCGTGTCGGCGGTTCGATTCCGTCCCCGGCCACCACATTTCCCTCCCGCTACATCCCCGGACACCCCTGAAAGCACGCTATACAGGGCTTTCCCGTGGTAACCCCATACCTGCAATGTCTCTCGATTCACTTGCGTTACCCCCAATTTCGGGGGTAACGTTTGGGGTAACGCACCATCGCTCGAAGTCGATACCCCCACGGTTGACGAGAGTTTACCCCCAAATGTCCCTAACCCCTTCCGCAGTTCAAAACGCGAAGCCAAAAGCGAAGCCGTACAAAGCTGACTGACGAACGCGGCATGTTCGTGCTGGTACAACCGACCGGCGCCAAGTATTCGCGAATGAAATATCGCCGCCCCGACACGCGCAAGGAAAACTTGCTATCACTCGGCACGTTCCCCGATGTATCGCTCCGACAAGCGCGTGAGCGCCGCGACGAGGCGCGTAAGCTGCTGGCGGATGGTATAGACCCCGGCACTAAGCTGCAAGGCTGAGCGGGCCGCGGACAGCCGACACGTTTGAAGCTGATGGCGCGTGGAATGGTTTGCAAAATTCTCCCCCAAAGTGGGCGAAGGGGCATGCCGACAAGATCATCCGCCGACTGGAACGCGATGTATTCACCGTGGATCGGTTCGCGCGCGATCGGGGGAACTGACGGCACCGGAAATCTTGACAATGCTTCGCCGAATCGAATCACGCGGCGCGGTTAGAAACCGCGCATCGTGCACACCAGAACTGCGGAGCCAAGTGTTCCGCTATGCCGTCGCAACAGGCTGCGCTGAGCGTGACCCATGCGGCGACCTGCGCGGCGCGATTCCGCCAGTCGAAAAGCGAACATTCTTCGCGTATCAATCACTGATCCGGACCGCATAGGTGAACTGTTGCGTGCGATTGAGGGATACACAGGTATACTTCGTCGACCCGCAGCCGCGTTGAAGCTCGACACCACTGGCATTCGTGCGACCGGGCGAACTGCGCACGGCTCAATCGGCTGAGTTCAATCTGGACAAGGCCGAGTGGCGGATACCCGCCGAGCGCATGAAGATGCGCACGCCTTGCATATCGTGCCGCTGTCGCGTCAAGCTATTGGCGGTCTTGCAAGAGTTCGCTCACGCTGAGCGGCAAAGGCAGATTGTTGTTCCCGAGCGTGCGCACACGCGAACGGCCAATGAGCGAGAACACCGTCAACTGCGGCGCTGCGGCGTCTTGGGCATACATGAGCGACGACATGACAGGCCACGGCTTCCGCAGCATGGCGAGCACGCTGCTAAACGAACAGGGATGGCACCGTGATGCCATCGAGCGGCGGCTTGCGCGCACGCCGAGCGCGACGCGGTACGTGCTGCCTACAACTACGCCGAACACCTGCCGGAACGGCGCAAGATGATGCAGGCTTGGGCTGACTATCTGGATAGCCTGCGCGAATCACCCGGAAAAGTAGTCGCTATCAAGCGCAGAGCTGGATAATCGAAACCGCCACGGCTAGGCCGGCCAGCCGAACGCACGGACTCCTTCACCGCGTTGCCGTGGCGATTCTTTGAAGGGCGCTGGAAGGTGCGCGCATGCTCAACAATCAGAAACAACGCCATCCAGCTACTGTCCGGATGGACAGGATTGGAAAAAATGGATTGCCCCGACCTTTTTCCGTCGCTGAACAATGGAAACAAGTCGTAGATTGGCACGCATTTCTTGATGACGATCAAGTTAGAGAGTACCCCTGTCTTAGAAGGGATGAATGCGGCGTGGAATACGCTTGAGCCGATCTACGATCTCTACGGCAAGAAGACTATTGAGCGCGGTGAGAAACTAAGGCACGTCTCCAATTCACCCCTTTCGACGCTTTTCTATTTCATCGATATGGGGTTTTACCCTCCGCCGGAACTCCTACTGGCACTTCACGACTGCTGGGACACCTATCAAGCAGGCTACGGACATATAAGTTTGGAGCAAGCTTTTTTTGGGAACAGTCGGCAAAAGTCAGGTAACTACGCCAAGCGGAATGGCGCGCGGTTTGAGCGCATGGCTATGCGATGGATTTTCGACGGTCTGATAAGCAAAGGAGTTAGCCGAACCCAAGCAGCCGAAGCGGTGTCGGCACAGTTTGGAGGCAAGCTGGAACCTGAAAGCATTCTGCGAATCTTCCGAAGCCGAAAGTTTTTGCCCTTGGTAACGCCGGAAAAATAACGGCCTTTTTATTCCTCGTAAATAGCAAAGACAGAGATTATTTTTCGTCGCAGCATCCCTCAATTTCCGCGAGAGACTTGCGATGAACTTTGACACCCCGCTTCTCCCAGGCGACCTCGTTGACGAAAACGAAGCGGCCGCAATCCTTGGTGCATGCGTTCAAACGCTGCGCAACTGGCGCTGGCGTGGCGAAGGCCCGCGCTATCGCAAGATTGGTCTACGCCTCGTGCGTTATCACCGCGCCGACTTAGCAGCATTCATTTCAGGCGATGCTGGAAAGGATGCGGCATGAACCCCGACGCCTACCGCCACCGGCTCGCGGAAACCACCGATCATATCAGTGCTGCCATCGCATGAGTGCGGCGCGATTCCTGACGCTGCTGGGCATGCGGCACACGTTCCTGACCTTCGGAGAGGGCGGCGCGAAGGGCAAACCGCGATTGACGCGCACCCTGCACGGAACACTGGCCGAACACGCCGAAACGCTTGCAGGATTGAACGCGCGCGGCGCGGGCGTGTTTGTCATGGTCAACGAAGGCGACGGCAAGGGCCGCAAGGCAACGAACGTGCAGCGCGTGCGAGCACTCTTCATTGACCTTGACGGCGCACCGCTGGAACCCGTGCAAACCGCGCCGCTGCCGGCGCATTGCATCGTGGAATCATCGCCGGGCCGCTGGCATGTGTACTGGCTTGTTTCCGATTGTCGGCTAGATCAATTCACGCCGCTGCAATCGGCACTCGCCGCACGCTTCAATGGTGACGGCGTGGTGAAAGACCTTTCCCGCGTCATGCGCCTGCCGGGATTCGAGCACCGAAGAGCGCGAGCCGTTCCTGTCGCACGTTGTCGCACTGTGTGAACGCGTGCCGTACACCGTCGCCGAGCTAGTGCAGGGTTTCAACCTGCGACCCGCAACCGCGCAACCCAAGACGAAACGCGCACTGCCGGACGTGATACCCGAAGGCGAGCGCAATTCGACGCTGTTTAGTCTCGCTGCGGGACTGGTGCGCAAGGGCTTCGACGCGCCTGCGGTGATTGATCGTCTGCAGCGCATTAACGCTGAGCGCTGCAAGCCGCCGTTGTGCGCAACCGAAGTAGATACCATCTCGGCGAGTGCTAGCGGCTATGGTTCGGACGGGTTCACGATTCTGCCGCACAAGCTGCAGGATTCGGCAGAATGGAAGGCGCTACCGCCGCCGACGCAATGCATTATCGTTGTTGCGTATCGTCGATTCGACGAAAGGAATAGCCCCACGTTCGCGCTGACTTGGGATGACTTTAATACTCGCGATGGTTTCCGGAATGAAGGCGTGTTCTTACGTCACCGCGCCGCCGCTGTGCAGGCTGGAATCTTGATTGTTGTCCGCAAGGGCATGCACACACAACAGGGCATCACTCCCACGCTATACACCATCGCCGAACGGTTCCGGCACCAGTCGCAACTTGCACAATCCGCAGCTAGCGCAACCTGCACAAACCGGCAGCCTTATATAGATATACAGTCTTTAGACGCTGTTGCTGTTCCCCTTGTCCGCAGTCGCAGGAAAACACGAAAGGCCGCATGACCATGAAACCGAAATTGTCGGATGACGTATTGCGGGCGTTGGACGCCGCTGACCGCACACCGGGCTGGAATAATCGCAGCCCTGACGTGCGCCGTTTCGACGTGGCGGGAAACTTCGGGCAAGCCTGCACGCTGTACGTAGTGCCCTTTCGCCGCTGGGCGTATCGCCGACAGGAACTGGCAACCGCCGCCTATTGGCGCGAACGGGGGCGGGCTTTCGCGCCCTGAACCCGTGTCCGCTCGGAATCCGTCATCCCTCTTTTTCATACAAAATTTACCGCATTCTGCTGCAATTCAAAACGGCAGACGCGGACTGGAGCCGAATAAACTATGAGCCGCGACGGCTGGCGTCCACATATTGAAGGGGCACGATGTCTCGATCTTGTCGCACTGATTCGGGATCGCGCGCTGCGCCTGAACTCATCCACGTCCGGCATATGGCAATGGACACGCGACGGCGAGTGGATCGCTTCAATTTGCTACTCGGCAACGTATTTCGCTTCGGCTTTGAACGCGGCTTCATATTTTCGTCCGTCAATTTTGACGGTACGTCCGCAGCCAGCCCCTTTCCTGTCGGCCACCTTCTGTGGAACCTGGCGCATGACGAACCCTTAGAAGATCAAGCTATCGAAGTGGACGTTTTCGATACAAGCGTGCAAAAGATTGCACGCAAACGCTTGGTGAGCGTGCATCGTGACCAATTCCTTTCAAAGTGGATTGACCGCCCGGATGGCGTAGCGATCTTTCCGCCGTTTTCATCGGCGATTTCGATAAAGACAAGCGGCCCGGACATTCGCGATCGCATCAGCGCGAATTTCTTGGGTTCGCTTATGTGTGCTGGTAATGATATTCAACATTCGAATTCTACTGCCCTGTATTCCGGCCCCTACGCAAGCGCCGGAGGTCACAGCATCACGCCTGACAACTTTGAGCGTGCAATGGTGGTGCACGCGGTTCGGCGACTACCCAAAGCCGAGTGGCACAACGACCGCGACCAATTCATGCGGCCAAATGCGCCTTTGCCGGAAGAATTCATCACGGACTGCACGGTGTGGAATCTGTTTCACAAGAGCAATCACACCGTTGCGATGAAGGATGTCGTCTACGAGGGCGTGACTTATCAAGTGCCGAATCACTTTTTCCCGCTGCCGCTGCGCGCCATACGAGGTTTACCCATTAGCGACGGCGACATCACGATGCAATTGTCCACAGCTCAAGAACGCTTCGTGGCTGTGTGGGTTATGGCGCGATCACTTTCAGCCGAAGCCCTTACGCTGTTCCAAGCAGGCGAGGTTGCATATCGGACGTATTTCGCCGAGTTGCACCAGCTTCGCACCGGCAAATTCAAGATCGACACTTGGGATGCCGGCTGGTGGCAGGTACGAAGCGCCTTGAAAGAGCGCGACCTTGGTAAAACGGAGTTGGTGGCAGTTAAAGACGCGCATGACGCTTTGAGGGACAAGTTGCGGCCTAAGTTGACGGAGTTCGGGTTTCTTCCCGCCACAATCGGGCTCTAGCGGGACGGCGGGGCCGCGCCGCGCAAACAAGCAGTTAGCCAATGGATTTAGGTTTGCTGGCTGTCCGAACCGCGGCCAAAAGGGTGATCCAATCCGCGTTACCGCACCACCCGCTCGCGCAAGAAACAGCTCAGTGCTATCCTGCCAAGATAGGGTGGAGCCTAACCCAAACCGTGCGGAACCCAAGTCGATGCCGCGAGAACTCAAGCTAGACAGTTCGACTGGCGTTCACCTGACAAATTGGCAAAACGATGATTGGGCATCGGAGTTTGAGCTGGCGCAAAGCGTGGCGATTTGTGGCGACTACGACAAGTACACCAAACACATTGACTTCAGACTTCGGTCCAAATCCTGCGCACGCTACAACTGTCATGGAATGACCTTTGCCGGTCGTCGGACGACAATATATGACGCGGACGTGATCAAACGCATTCTCAAAGAAGATGAATACGACATCATTCCCCAAGAGACGGTACAAGCGGGGGACGTAGTAATCTATTGGGCAGAGAGCGGTGACCCTTCTCATTCCGCGATTGTGCTCGCCCCCCCTGATCCAAAGTCCCTCAATGTTCCGCTTGTTCTCAGCAAATGGGGCCTGCACTTTGAAGCCACCCACCGAGCTACCATGTGTCCTTATGATTTCCAACGCGCAGTCTACTACCGTGTCAAGCCAGAGTAGCGGCCAACTGGACCCGGCCACATTACTGCCTGAATACATGTTCGCCAATACACCGGCTTACTTGTTCGACAGGATGAGGGCACTCCCAGCTGTCCGCGGTTTGGCCGAGCGATCAAATAGCGATGAGCTTGTTCGTCTCGTCGAAGAGATTGATTCGAGCCGAAAGACCCCTACCGGAGTAGCGTTGGCTTATGCCTATACGACTGCCCTATCATTCCGTCCACAATCTGAGGTAGTTGAGGCTCTCTCGGGAAAGAAGATTGAGAATCTCGCCTGGTTTAGGCCGCTCATCGCGCTTGGCTTTGCTGCAACCAAAAATGCTTCCCCCACGATTTTTACGTTCGAGCAAAAGGGGTCTGCACTTCCGAGCAATGTCGCGGAGGCACCATTCCCATCGGCACGAAATAGTGTGACCATCGAAATCGGCAGATGAGACTATGATTAGAGTTCTGTTTGCCACTTGTTGCGAGCAGGCCATTCATGACTTCGAGCGGCGAACGGTTTCTTTGATTCAAATCGTGGAAGGATGGAGCGTAGTTTCTTTTCCTGTATTTATTCCCGCGTTTGCATTCATAGTCTTCTTGGAGCGTGCCGAAGACGACCCTGTTCTCGTCGTCGCAAGACTCAGAGTCACTTTGGGGGAATTGGAAGTGGCCACCCAAGCGGTGAGTGTCGATTTTGAAGGCAAAATGAGAACTAAGTTCACGGCTCGATTTGGCGGAATGCCAATCGTTAGCGCTGGCGATTTGAAATTTGAATTTGTGATGGATGATTCCGTTGGAATCTGGATAGTGCCCATAGCGCAAGTTCAGATACCTCCGCCCGAAAGCTCGCCAGCTGACGTTTAACCCCTTCGTTCCGCTGCCGATAGTGATTGCGTCGGGGGTAACTTTGGGGGTATCACTCCAAATTCTACGAATAAAAAACTAACAATAACAATATGTTATAGCATAAATGTGGTAGCGTCCCCGCCACTCCACTTACGCCCAAGCTCGTTGACAAGCAGCGCCGGGCACGATATTCAACCAACTCTCGAATCGGCATCCAGGGGACGTCGTGAACCGGCTCTACTTCGGCGACAACCTCGATATTCTGCACGAACACATCGCGGATGCGTCGGTCGACCTGATCTATCTCGATCCGCCGTTCAATTCCAAGCGCGACTACTACCTGCTCTTCAAGACGCCGAAGGGCCACGAGTCGCGACGCGCAGATCACCGCGTTCGAGGATTCCTGGCATTGGGGCGAGCAGGCCGAGCGCGAGTTCAACGAAATCCTGCACCAGCCGAATACCGACGTCGCCGAGCTGATGCCCGCGCTGCGCACGTTCCTCGGCGAGAACGACATGATGGCGTATCTCGTGATGATGGCGAACCGTCTGCTGGAACTGCATCGCGTGCTCAAGCCGACCGGCAGTCTGCATCTGCACTGCGATCCGACGGCGAGTCATTGGATGCGGCGCAGAAGCTCGGGCGGCGCTGGATCGGTATCGACATCACGCATCTGGCGGTGTCGCTGATCGAGAAGCGTTTGAAAGATCGCCTTTCCGTATCTGAATCGCAGCAAGGCGGAAAAAACGAGACGGCGACGGTCGGCGTTGCCGATGCGGCGCCGGGTACTTGCAGACGTTCGAGGTGGTCGGCACGCCGGAAGATCTCGACGGCGCACGCAACCTGGCCGAGCGCGACAAGTACCAGTTCCAGTGGTGGGCGTGTTCGCTGGTCAACGCGCAGCCGTATCAGGGCAAGAAGAAAGGCGCCGACGGCGGCATCGACGGCCTGATTTTTTTCCAGGACGACAAGGGCGCGGCGAAAAAGATCGTGGTGTCGGTGAAGGGCGGCGACAACGTCAACGTGGCGATGGTGCGCGACCTCGCGCACGTGGTCGCGCGCGAGAAAGCTGAGATCGGCTTGTTCGTGACGCTGGCTGATCCGAGCAAGCCAATGACGACCGAGGCGGTGAAGGAAGGTTTCTACAGCTCACCCGACACGGGCACAGAGTTCCCGCGCATCCAGATTCTTACGATTGCGGGTTTGCTCGATGGTAGCCAAAGCGCGCGTTACCCCGACCTTTCACGTGGCGGCCACACGTTCAAAAAGGCAAAAGTGGATTTGGGGAAAAAGGATCAAGGCAAGCTGTTTTGATGTTTGCGCACCTTGAGACACACCGCTGTTCCACAGATCAGCGCAGATACGTCAACTGGATCGTGGCTGCCGGTATCGTCTCAGTGAGCAGTCGCTGCAACTGCACTTCTACTGCGTGAAGGTTGGGAGTATTTGGCGCGGCCCAGAGCGAATAGACATACCCCCGGTCGCCGTAGCCGGCGCCTGAGGGCACTCGACTTACCTGGACATTATCGCTATGGCAGGCCGCCGACCATAATTTGCGCAACAGGACCGGGCCGATTGTCTGGTTGTTGCTCAGGCGAAATCGGAACATCACGATATGGTGGGACACGTTTGAATTCGCCAGCGGAAAGATTGACCAGTATGCGCTCAATCAGCGCGCGTGCTGATGTTTCTCTGACTCGCCTATCCAGCGGCACAGGTTTCGCTGCGCTCAGAACCAGCTTCGCTGTTCATACACATTCCAATCCATACGCGCCAAAGCCATCCCTGGCCCCGCTTCATCCTGTTTGCTGCCGGTGGCTTGCTTCGGCACTTCGCCCTGCATCAAATGAACCGCATGATGTCCGCTGCCAGCCATATCGACGTGCCGCCAAGGCCGACGCCTATCGCCACGGCGGCGAGTACGTCGCTGGGATAATGCAGACCCAGAACGACTCGCGAAACCGCGACCAGGGCGGTGAAGGGCAATACCAAGGCAGCGAGTACGGGGAAGTAGGTCAATGCGACCACGCTGAAACTGACGGCGTGAAGCGTGTGACCGGAAGGAAAACTGAATTCGTCGAGCGGTGCGACGTGCGCGACGACGCCGTTGCAGGCACGGAATGGCCGTGGCCGGCGCGTCCAGCTTTTAAGGCTGCGGTAGAGCGTCAGCGCGACAATCCCCGTCGCGGCCATATGCAACGCCGCCAGCACACCGCGCAGCCCGCCGAAGGCGACGAGCGCGGCCATCAGTGCATACCAGAACATGCCGTCGCCGAGCCGGCTGACTGTTCCGAAGATCAACAAGGCTGCGCGGCGTGCGCCCCAGCGATTGGCGGCAATGCACAGGAAACGATCAAACCTGGGCAGCGAGTACGTGTCGGCCATGGCGCCACTCCGCAGCAAGATTTGTCAGCAAGCTTTCGAATTCGGTGATGACCACATCCGGCGCAAGCGTCGCGACCGCGGTGCGCGCATTGGCACGCATCATGTCGCGCAGGACTGCATCCGTGGCCAGCGCGAACGCGGCCGATGCGAACCCTTGCGCGTCGCGTGCCGGTACGCGCATGCCGCAAATTCCGTCCGCCAGATGCTCGCGTGCGGCGCCGCGATCGAAAGCGACGACCGCCAGACCGCTGGCCATCGCTTCGAGCGTCACATTGCCGAAGGTTTCGGTGAGGCTCGGGAAAAGAAACAAATCGGCGCTGGCGTAGTGCCGTGCCAGATTCTCGCCCTGCCGCATTCCGACGAAGATGAAATCCGGATTCGCCGCGGCAAGGCCCGCCCGCGCCGGACCGTCGCCCACCCAGACATAGCGTGCGGCCGGAACGCGCACCTGGAGTTCGCGGAACGCACGCACGGCAAGGTCGAGGTTTTTTTCCGCGGCGATGCGGCCGACATACAGCACGACCGGATCGTTCTCACCCACACCCCACGCCGTTCGTAGCGCATGATCGCGGCGGCTGGGATGGAACAGCGCGGTATCGACAGCGCGCCGCAGCAACCGGGCGTTGTCGATACCCATGGCCTGCAACTCGTCGGCAAGCTCGCGTGTCGGTACCAGCGTGGCCGCGGCACGACAGTGGAAGCGGCGCAGATAAGCACGGACCAGCGGTGTCGCAAAACCCAGACCGTAATGCCAGGCGTAATCGTCGAAACGGGTATGAAAGCCGGTGCAAACGGGAATTCCGTGTCGGCGTGCCGCGGTCATTGCGGAACTGCCCAGCGGACCCTCAGTGGCGATGTACAAGACGTCGGGACGCAATTCGGCCCACTCGCGCCGCAGGCGCCCACCGGCAGGCAGCCCAAGGCGCAGTCCCGGATAGCGTGGCAGACCGATACCACGCACTTCCAGCGTGGCGATGCCGGGCTCGTGCACGTCGGCGTGCTGACGTGGACGCACAACCTGCACCGCGTGCCCACGCTCCGCCAGCCCATGCGCCAGCCCGCGCACGGTGAGCGCCACACCGTTGATTTCTGGTGGATAGGTCTCGGTGACAATACTCACACGCATGAGCGACTCCGGGCGGCGACGCCACGGTACCGGCGCTGTATTGCGTGCCGATGAGCGCGATGTGACAGCATGATGACTGGCCCGCGCGGCAGTCGCCTGAACCGGCGCGTGCGCGTTGTCGTGTCATGAACCACGGCAGACTGCGGACTCCAGGCGCCATGGTTCTGGTCCGTTCCGGCCGCATAATATTGCCATGCATCTGCAAATCCTCGATCTGGATGGTTCGCTGCAAACGCAAACCTCCCTGTCCACGGTGGCGCCGTGGACATCGATCCGCACACTGCCGCTACGCGACCTCGGTCCGCGGTTGCGCCTGTGGAGTCGCGACCGCAGCATCCGGGCGGCGCGCGAACGCCTGCCTGCGCGCGCGGGCTCGACGATTTCCCTGCTCGGATCGGGCGATTTCCACCATCTGGCTGTGCTGCTGATGGAGCAGGCGTCAGAGCCAATCACGGTGATCCACATCGACAACCACCCGGATTGGGTGTGGCTGGCGCCACGCTGGCATTGCGGATCGTGGGTAAATCAGGCGCTGAAACTGCCGCAGGTGGCGAAGGTAATCACGCTGGGCGTATGCAGCGACGATCTGGTTCATCCAGACCGCAAAGGCGGCAACTTGCGCGCCCTCGCCAGCGGCAGGATCGCCCTGTTTCCCTGGCAACATGCGCCGTCGCGCGTCTGGCGCCGGATCGCCGACGGCCCCGGCCATCGCTACGAAAACGGCCATCTGGTCTGGCGTAATCTGGCGGAGTCCGGCATCGGACAGGGTCTGGATGCTATAATTTCGCTGATTACTACTGAAGCCATCTGGTTCAGCATCGACAAGGACGTGCTGCCAGCCACTGAAGCGCTGACCAACTGGGATCAGGGCCAAATGCCCTTGGCGGCGGTGCTGGAAACTATCCGGGTTCTGGGCACGCACAAGCGCATCGTGGGGGCGGATATCTGCGGCGAGTTTTCCCCACCGCAACACCGCAACCTGTTCAAGCGCTGGGAAGCACGCAAGGATCAGCCGCAACACGAGGCGCCGGATGCCACCTTGCTGGCGCGCAACGAAGGCACGAACCGGGAGTTGCTGGTGGCGATCGAACAAGCGTCGCGGACGGGTTGATCCGGCATGTCGAATCAATCCTGGATTGTATTTGCGCTGCTGATGGGCACGGTACTGTGCGACGTCTGCGGCCAAGTGAGCTTCAAGCTGGGCGTCGGCCACGAAACCGGCCCCGAGCCCTTTGTTGGAATTCGCGGATTCTTGCTCGGCCTGGCGCGCTCGCGCTGGATCGTGACCGGAGTGCTGGTGTACGTGGTCGAGTTCACGCTGTGGTTCGCGGCGCTGAGCCTGACACCATTGAGCGTGGCATTTCCGTTCATGGCGCTGTCATATTGCGGCGTCGTAGTCGCCAGCCGCTGCATCCTCGGCGAGCGTGTATCCAGGCGACGCTGGCTGGGAACCTTCGCCGTGGTCGTGGGCGTGACCATGGTCTGCTGGCCGTAAGCCGCCTGCGCCAGAGCCTTTTTTAGGTATTCGTAAACTTTTGTTAAGTACAATAGTCCCCTGAAGAAATCGAAGTTCAAGCAACCACAATGATCAAACCTACCGATTACTACCTTCCGGGCGGCCGTTCCGGAGTCCTGTTGATTCACGGCCTGACCGGCACGCCGACGGAGATGCGCTTCGTCGCCAAGGGTCTGAACCGCGCCGGTTTTACCGTCTATGGCATGCAGCTGGCTGGACACTGCGGCGACGAGGAAGACCTGCTCAAAACCGGCTGGCACGACTGGTATCGCAGCGTTGGCGAGGCCGCCGACCGGTTGCGCAAGGACGTCGATCACATGTTCGTCGCCGGCCTGTCGATGGGTGCGTTGCTTGCGCTCAAGCTCGCCGCTGACCGCCCGGAACAGGTCGACGGCGTGGGTCTGTACGGCACCACTTTTGTCTACGACGGCTGGACCATTCCCTGGATCGGCAAACTGTCGTTTCTGCTGCCGCTGGTGGTGAGCCTGGGTTTCGGCCGGAAACGCAAATTCCACGAATGTTTCCCCTACGGCATCAAGGATGAGCGCATCCGCCAGCGCATCGCCAACAGCATGCTCAGCGGCGACAGCGCAGCCGCTGGTTTGCCGGGCAATCCGTGGCCGTCGCTGGCCGAGTTCTATCGACTGTCGTTCCGCGTGCGCCAGCAGCTGGCCAGCATCCGCACACCGTGCCTGGTCGTGCATGCCACCGAAGACGACGTCGCCAGTCTGCGCAATGTGCGCACAGTCGTACGTGGCGTCAGCGGTCCGGTCGAAACCGTGTTGCTGGAAAACAGCTATCACATGATCACGGTAGACCAGGAACGCGCCCATGTCATCGACCGTTCGGTGCGGTTCTTCAACGGCGTCGCCGCGACGCGCTTCGTGCACATGCCGGCCATGCCGACGACTGAACAGGCACAGGTCACGGCCGCCATCGATTGATGGAAATCATCGTTGCGAGTTCCATCGAAGGCTTCGGCCGCGATGAATGGAACCGATTGTTTCCCCATGAACCGGAAGACTGGGCGTACTACCGCGCGGTCGAAAATGCTGACCTGCCGGAATTCAGCTGGCTCTATTTCGGCGTGCGCGAGGATGGCCGTCTGCGCGCCGCCGTGCCTGCCTTCGTCACCGAATACTGCCTCGACACCACGATCACCGGCCCGTTGCGTCACGTTACCAACGCGATCAAGCGCGTGTTTCCGCGTCTGCTGCGCATGCGCCTTTTGTCGCTTGGATCGCCGGTTGCGGAAATATGTCATCTCGGTTTCGAACCAGGACTCGATACCGACACGCAGCGGCGTTTGCTCGATGCGATCCTGGATCAGCTCGAAGCCAGTGCAAAACAACAGCGTATCGGCATGATCGCGGCAAAGGATACTGCCGCCGCGCAGGATGCCATCTGGGCCGCGGCCGCACGCGGCCATGGGCTCCGCCGGCAGCCAGGCCTGCCGACTGCATATCTGGACATGCGTTTTGCGAACCTCGACGACTACCTCGGTTCGCTGAGCAAGGCCACACGCAAGGACCTGCGGCGCAAGCTCAAAGCCAGTGCCGGGTTGCGGGTGGAGTGGCGCGATGGCATCGACGGCATCGGCGACGAAGTGATGCGCCTGTACCGCGCAACCTACGCCAATGCCGAATTGAATTTCGAGGAACTCACGCCGCAATATTTCGTCGGCGTGTTACGCGAACTGGACGGCCGTGCAAGTTGCGTGACTTATTGGAAGGGCGAACGGCTGCTGGCGTTCAACCTGGTGCTGCACGACGGCAGTCGCCTGCTCGACAAATTTCTCGGCATGGATTACGCAGTCGCCCGGGACTACAATTTATACTTCTTCTCGTGGATGGAAAACGTGCGCTATTGCATCGAGCACGGCCTGCCGCTGTACCAAAGCGGACAGGGTTTGCACCGCGAGAAATTGCGCCTCGGCAGCCGCTTGAGCGCGAACTGGCTTTGGTATCGCCACCGCAATCGCGTGCTCGACGCGCTGCTGGCCATGATCGAACGCCTGGCTCGGCTGGATCGTCACGATCCGGAATTGGCCGCGCTGATCAAGGATACACAAGCGTGACGCGACGCCCAGCCAGAGCCTGGTTCGCCTGGAGTTTGCTGCTCGGCTTCGAGACCCTGTGCCAGATCTCGCTCAAGTTCGCCGGGCGCGAAACCGGTGCGTTCGATTTTTCCATCGCCGCGTTTCGCCATGCCCTGTCCACGCCCTGGCTGTGGGTCGCCATCGGCTGCTATGTCGGCGCTTTTCTGGCGTGGATGACGATCCTGCGCAAGACCACTCTTGCGGCAGCATTCACCATGAGTGCGATCGTGTTCGTCGCCGTGATGTTCGCGTCGTATCTGGTCTTCGGCGAACACTTGAGCTGGCTGCAATTGCTCGGCGCCGCGATCATCGTCGCCGGCATTCTGGCCATCGGTGACGATGATGCCATCGACCGCACGCCCGGCTCGGGTTAATCTAGCGCCCCGATGACCATGCCTTCGACACCCCCACCGCGGAGAGACTCAATGAGCAGCGTGCAGGAAACGATTTTTGACATCATCTCCAAGGAAGCCGGCATCGATATCGCCAAGATCACTCCCGATTCCACCCTGAAAGAACTGGAAATCCAGTCGCTCGACGCGGTGCAGATCATTTTCGAGATCGAGGATCACTACAAGATTACCCTGCCCGACCGCGATCCGAATTTCGATACCGAGTCGGTCAAAGGTCTGGTGGATGCAGTCGACAAACTGCTGGCAGAAAAGGCTGCGGCTCCCGCCGCGCAGGGCTGATTCCGATACCGACCACTTGCATCCCAGTCATCTCATGCGGCGCGTAGTCATCACCGGAATGGGCGCAATCAGCGCGCTCGGGCATACAGCCAGCACCACCTGGCAAGCCATGCGCGAAGGACGTTCGGGCATCGGCCCGATCGCCAATATTCCGACCGATCTGCTCAACGTCAAGATCGCTGCAGAAGTGCGCGGCTACGATCCGGCCGCACATTTCGATTCGAAGAAACTGGTGTTTCTCGACCGCGTTTCGCAGTTCGCGCTGATCGCCGCGCGCGAAGCGGTGGCACAATCCGGGCTGAACTTCCGCGACAACGGTGACGGCGAACGCACGGCCTGCATCATCGGTACCGGCATCGGCGGCGAGAATACGCACGACGAACAATCGCGCCGCTTCTACGGCGACAAGAATCCGCGCGTGCATCCACTCACCATCGTGCGTCTGATGGCGAATGCACCGGCCTGCCAGGTCACGATGGAATACGGCATCACCGGCCCGTCGTTCGCCGTGGTCAGCGCTTGTGCCTCGGCCAATCACGCGATGGCCCAGGCGTTCGAGATGGTGAGAAGTGGAAAAGTGGATTTTGCCGTCACCGGCGGCAGCGAAGCCTGCATCACAGTGCCAACGGTCAAGGCGTGGGAAGCTGTACGTGTAACTGCGGACGACACTTGCCGGCCATTCTGCAAGCAGCGTCGCGGCATGGTGCTCGGCGAAGGCGCCGGGATTTTTGTGCTCGAGGAATACGAACACGCGCGCAAGCGTGGAGCGGCCATCCTCGCCGAATTCGCCGGCGCAGGCATGTCTGCCGATGCCGGCGATATCGTGTTGCCATCCGTCGATGGCGCGGCCAAGGCACTTGCCAGTGCACTTGCGGATGCGCAACTCGCACCGCAGGACGTTGACTACATCAACGCGCACGGCACAGGTACGCCAGCCAATGATCCCACCGAATCCAAGGCGATCCGCCGCGTGTTCGGCGCGCACGCGGACGCGCTCGCGGTGTCCTCGACCAAATCCATGCACGGACACGCGCTAGGTGCCGCCGGTGCGATCGAACTCGTCGCCGCGATCGGTGCATTGTGCGAAGGCGTGATCCCGCCGACTGCGAATTTTCTCGACGCCGATCCCGAATGTGATCTGGATTACGTACCGAACACGGCGCGAGAAAAGAATGTGCGTGCAGCGCTGTCGAATTCGTTTGCGTTCGGCGGCTTGAACGCGGTCGTTGCGCTGAAACGCGCTGAGTAGCCGTCATTCCGGCAGGGAGTGCCGGAATCCAGTTGCCAAGGATGGGTCTGAGTCGATGCTGGATTGTTCGCACGATCAGCATCCATGCAGTCTGGATCCCGGCACTCCCTGCCGGGATGACGGAGAGTCCGCTGCATCCGCTATCATCCGCGACCTTCTCTACGACCTGATCGCATGCCGACATTCCGCTATCTGCAACTCGACGTTTTCCCCGCGCGACCCGGCGGTGGCAACCCACTTGGCGTGGTGATCGACGCGCGTGGCTGGAGCGATACGGAGATGCAGCGTTTCGCGGCCTGGACGAATCTGGTCGAAACCACATTTCTGCTATCGCCGCGTGATGCAGCCGCAAGTTACCGTTTGCGCATTTTTACACCGACTGCCGAAATCGCCTTCGCCGGGCACCCGAGCATCGGCAGCGCGCACGCCCTGCTCGATACCGGCTTCGCGCAGGCTCGCGATGGGCTGTTGATCCAAGAATGCAATGCGGGCTTGTTGCCGATCCGCATCGATGGCAGCGGCGCATCGCGAAAACTGTTCGTGCAGGCGCCGCGCGCGCGCGTGCTGCGCGAGGGGATCGACGCTTCGCCGAGCCTGTGCAGCGCGCTAGGCGATCGTACTCTCGGTCTGCTGCCGCCTGCCTTTGTCGAAGGTGGTCGTCGTTGGTGGCTCGCCGAACTCGCCGACGAAAATGCGGTGCGCACATGGCATCCCGATCACGCTGCGATCGGAGCGCTGGCGAAGGCCGATGGCTGTCTGGGACTGTGTGTGTTCGCACGTTGCGTGGCCGACGACTGCGATCTGGTCGTGCGTGCGTTTCCCGCTGGCGTCGGCATTGTCGAAGATCCGGCCTCGGGTGCTGCGAACGGTTTGATCGCTGCCTATATCGCGCAGAGCGAACCGCTAGGCAAACTCGCGCGCGGTTATCGTGTCAGTCAGGGCCGTGAGATGGGACCACGATGCCGCCATCGCGATCCGGATCGACGCCGATGGCGCTGTCTGGGTTGGTGGGCAAACACGTACCGTCATCGACGGCACGTTGATCTGGGAATAAGCAAGCATCCTTCCGCCAAACCGGTGCGGAGAGGATTCGGTGCTCAGAGGTTACGCGCAAGCGCCGCAGCCACCTGTTTTGCCGCACCAAGCGTCGCTGCCACGTCGGCGTGCGTGTGCGCTGTGGAGACGAACAGGTTCTCGTACGCGCCCGGATGGAACAACACCCCGCGTGCGAGCATTCCTTCCCACCAGCTCCGGAATATTTTTTGATCGGCGTGACGCTCGGCGTCGCGGTAGTTGTGGATTTCATCCTTGGCGAACCACACCTGCATCAGCGGCCCCAAACCGACCACGTAGGCGGGCAAACCCGCGTCGCGCAGCAGCTTGCCGAGTCCAATGCGCAACTCGTCGGAAACCGCATCGAGCTTCTGGTACAAGCCCGGTGTGTTCAGTTCGTCAAGTGCGGCATTTGCCGCCGAGATTGCAATGCCGTTGGCGCTGTAGGTGCCCGCCATCGACACCATGCCGTTCGCGACCAGCGCCATGATGTCGGCGCGTCCACCCATCGCCGCGACCGGAAAACCGCCGCCGATGCCTTTCGCAAACACGGACAAGTCAGGCTTGATGCCCAAGCGTCCCTGCGCGCCTGCCAGGCCGAGGCGAAAGCCGGTGATGACTTCGTCGAAAATCAGCACGATGCCGTGTTTCTGCGTCAGCTCGCGCATGACTTCCAGATAACCCGGCTTCGGCAGAATGCAGCCCGTGTTGCACATCACCGGCTCGGTAAGCACGGCGGCAATATTGTCGCCCTCGCGCTTGATCACGTCGGCAAGCACATCCGCATCGTTCCACGGCAGGATGATCAGATTCTCTTCCACACCCTTCGGCATACCCGGGCCCTGCGGCACGGGAACGGGGCGATTATCTGGACCAGCCTTGTCGATAGCGGGGTGCTTGCTCCAGTACACACCATCCGAGAAGCCGTGGTACATGCCCTCGAAGCGGATGATCTTGCTGCGCTTGGTGAAGGCGCGCGCCAGGCGCGTGGCATACAGCACCGCTTCGGTGCCGGTGTTGCACAGACGTACCTGATCCACACTGGGCACGGCGGCGATGATCTTTTCCGCGAGACGCGCCTCGTCGGCAGTCGGCAGCGCGAACACGGTGCCGCGCTGCTGGATGAAATCGACCACGGCCTGGGTCACGCGCGGTGGGCGGTGACCGAAAATCATTGGGCCCAGACCGAGCAAATAATCAATGTATTCGTTGCCATCCACGTCGGTAAGGCGCGAGCCTTGTCCGCTCTTCACGAACAACGGATACGGGGTCCAGCCCGACCATGTCGCACGCGCCGTGCTATTGACACCGCCTGGAATGACCTTGCATGCGGCCTCGAACAAATTGGCGCTGCCGGCCGTGTTGATGCCGGCGATGAGTTGGGTGTTGGACATGGATTGACCTCGAAGTGAAATGTCTTTGCTCGTCATTCCGACATGGATTGCCGGTCGCTCCTAACAGCGGAGCTGGTCATCCAGGCTGCATGGATGCCGCTGCAAGAAGCAGACGCACGCTCGATTGTCCTCCCTGGAGTCTGGATCCCGGCAATCCATGCCGGGATGACACTGGAGTGGATAGGAAGTTTACGCTGTGACTACGTTCTGCATAGGCACCGCACGCGGCGTGGCGACAAGCTTCCCGGAAACGAGTGCCGGCAACAGCGCAAGCGCGTCGGCGAAACCGTCGATTGCCGCATGCGGAATATTCTTCGCGATGCAGTGCGCGATGAGTTTGCCCTTGGCGAAAACGAAGTCCGCCGTTTCGGCGACGCAGAAATCCGATGCGCCGTCGCCGATCAGCAAGCTGCGTTTGCGCGCGTCCTGCGCCAGCGCGGCACGCAGGCATTTGCAGGTGCCGCTGGCGACACGACAGGCCGCGCTCGCGTTCGGAAATTCCAAGCTCCATTCGCGGTCCGCAACCTGTTGCAGACGATTCGACGTGACCGGCAGGAAATCCAGGCCCGCGCGTCGCAGGATGTTGTGGATCGCGTAATCGAGACCATCGCTCAGTATTTCGATGGGTACACCGAGGTTTTGCGCAGCAGTGACGAAATCCGCGAATGCCGGATCGAGCGCTCGTTCGGCCAGATGCGCATCGAACTCCGCATGATCCATATCGAGCAGGGCCACTTGGCCGGCCATGCAATCGTGCGAATTGATACGACCGGCGCGCCAGCCGCTTTCCAGCACTTCCCAGCCGGGACGGCCAAAGCGCTCGAGCAGGGTATCGGTAGTATCGTCAACGGCAACAGTGCCGTCGAAATCGCAAAGTATGGTCCAGTCGGACACGGTGTTTTCCTGCAAGGTCATGCCTCAAGCGCGTCATTGTCGCAATAATTGATTAAAGAAACCTGACCCGCGCAGCACTGCTGCGGGGAATTTAGGGGCGTCTTAACGCGGTGACAAGCGCTTTCTGGCAAAATATCGGTACATTTTCACCGATCAGTATTCGCATGTCGAGCCGCACCACATTTTTCGCCTATACGCCGTGGGATCTCTTGCCCGTCCTGATGGGGCTGGGCCACCTTGTCTTTGTCGCTACCCTTTTCTTTGGCTTCCATGCGATGTCGTGGGCGCTGTGGATTCCGCTGGCGCTGGTGTATTCCATCAGTATTTCCTGGAGCATCAACTCCACCAGCCACAATTTCATCCACAACCCGTTTTTCCGCTCGCCGCTGCTGAACCGCATTTACAGCGTGATCCTCTCGGTCACCGACGGTTTTTCACAGGAGTTCTACCACCATGTCCATTTGCGCCATCACGTCGGCAATATGGATCGCATCGGCGCCAACGGCACCACGATCGATCCGCTGTCGATCTGGCGTCATGGCAAGGACGGCAAGCCGGAAAGCCCGTGGACGTATACTTTTTACAGTTACTTCCGCGACGATATCGGAGAGGTGTACAAGCGCGTGAAGGAGAAATTTCCGGACAAGGCCCGCTGGATCTGGCGCGAGATCTATATCGTTGTCGGCCTGTATCTGGCCTGCCTCGCCTGGGACTGGCGTGCGTTTCTGGCGCTGGTGCCATTCTATTATTTCGGCCATTCCCTGTCGTCGCTGAACGGCTACTACGAGCATTTCAAGGGCAATCCGGATGCGCCGATCGCCTGGGGCGTGAGTACGTACAACAAAGTATACAATTGGACTTGGCTGTACAACGGTTTCCATGCCGAGCACCACTACCGGCCCAAGGTGCACTGGACGCAGATGATTGCATTGCGCGATCAGATCCGCGCCCAGCAGCAGGCCGCCGGCGTGCACGTCATGGGCTATTGCCACGCGCTCGGATTCCTCGATCGCTCGCCGCCGCAATACACGCAGGTAAGCAACCCGGCATCCACGGCCGCGACCTGAAGCACGATCGGTTAATCAACGTAAACGAATCCTTTATTCAGGTGGGCGTCAGCGCTGACCTGCATTCTAGCCAAGGTCGGTGAGGAGCCGCCCTGAAGCCAGCCAACCGAGGCCCCAATGAAAACAGGGAACCGTTTCTTCTCTTCAACTCTTTCCGACGTTGCCGCGTGGGCAAGACCGGGTTCGTTGACGAGCCTGATTCTGTCAGGCCTGATTTTCTCAAGCGCGGTGTTGTCGAGCGTCTTCGCCATATCCGCGGACGCGGCATCGGCTGTGCCAGCGCGTAATCTTGTCACTGCATCGGTCGACACTAACCAGCGCCATGTCCTCGCCGGACAGCATGCGCTCTGGGCCACGTCGCAGAATGACGCCGGCGCAGTAGCGAACGATCTGCCGCTGCCGCAGTTGACCATCGAACTCAAGCGCACGCCCGAACGCGAACAGGCCTTCCAGCAGTTGCTTAAGGATCAGCAGGATCCGGCATCGCCGGACTATCATCACTGGCTCACGCCGGTCGAGGTCGGCGAACAATTCGGCGCTTCGCAGCCGGATATCGATGCGGTTTCGGACTGGCTGAGCACGCAGGGTCTGCATGTCGACAGCGTTGCCAACAGCCGTACCCGCATCGTATTCAGCGGCGCTGCCGCCACAGTCGCAAACGCGTTGGCCACGTCAATGCACTATTACCAGGTCGGCGGCGAAACCCGTATCGCGAATGCAGGCGACCCGCAGATTCCCGCAGCATTGGCCAACATCGTGCAATCGGTCCACGGCCTGTACGTCAGCAGGCAGCGTCCGCAAAACCTGATGGTCCCGCGCCCGCAATCTGCGTTGAAGGCGAGTTCGGAGCGGCCCGAAGAAACCTACTGCCCATCGGGCGGAACCTGCCAGTACACGATCTTCCCTGCCGATTTTGCAAAAATCTATGGCGCGAGTTCACTCACGGCTCAAGGCATCACCGGTAGCGGACAGACCATCGCGATCGTGGGCAAGGCGCGCGTCTACAACACCGATCTGACGAACTTCGAGCAATTTGCCGGAGTGACGTTCGCCGCGCCGACGGTGATCGTGCCGCCCGGCGGCAGCGACCCGGGCGCTCCCGCGACAACTTGTTCGATGGCAAACCCGGATACTTGCGACAATCCCACCGATGCGGTGGGCAATCAGTCCGAGGCTACACTCGATGTCGAGCGCGCCGGCAGCGTAGCCCCAGGCGCGGCCATTACCCTGATCGTCAGTGCGGACATCAACTCGTCCAGTGGCACCCTGCTGGCTGACGGCAGCGCACTCGCCACCAACTACGCCATTGACACCAATCCCGTACCGGCCAGGATTCTCAGCATCAGCTTCGGCTCGTGCGAGTCGGCAAACGGCAGCGCCGGCACCGAAGCCGAGAATCAACTGTTCCAGCAAGCCGCTGCCGAAGGCATTTCCGTGTTCGTTGCTTCGGGTGATGCCGGCGCGGCCGGTTGCGAAGGCGGAACGTCGACACCGGGCGCAAACCAGACGCTGAGCATCAACGCGATATGTTCGTCCGGCTCCGTGACCTGTGTCGGCGGCACCGAATTTGCGGACAGTGCTGACCCCAGTGCGTATTGGGCGGCTTCCGACAGTACGAATTATCTATCCGCGCTCGGTTACATCCCCGAAGGCGCCTGGAACGATCCGCTTGACGCCAATGGCAGCCCCCAATTCTCCGCCAGCGGCGGCGGCGTCAGTGTCTATATACCCACACCTTCATGGCAAACCGGCACCGGCGTTCCCGGTACCCAGGGCCGCTACACGCCGGATGTGTCGTTTGCCGCATCGATCAACGTGCCCTATTTCGCCTGCTTCGCGGCAGGCGGTGGATCGTGCGTCGTCGGATCGAACGATGAATTCAACTTCATCGCGGCCGGCGGCACGTCCGCATCGACGCCGAGCATGGCCGGCATTACTGCGCTGCTCAATCAGAAGATCGGCAGTGCGCAGGGCAATCTGAATCCGCGGCTGTACTCGCTTGCCACCAATTCCGCCAACGGTGTATTCCACGATGTGACCGCGGCATCGAGCAGTGTTTCCAATTGCGCGCTGTCGACGCCCAGCCTTTGCAACAATTCGACGCCGGGAGCCAGCGGCTTGAGCGGAGGCCTCGCAGGCTATGCCGTCGGCACCGGTTACGATGAGGTCACGGGTCTCGGTTCGATCAATGTGGCCAACCTGCTGGCGCAATGGAGCAGTGCCGGCACAGGTTCGGTTCCGGTCAACCTCGACCAACACGGTCTGACGGGATCCTGGTACAACCCGGCGACGAGTGGCCAGGGTATCGAGATGGAGGTGTATCCGGATCTGGTCGCTCCGGGACAGGGACTGCTGTTTGCGGGTTGGTTCACCTTTGACGTGACAGCGGCGGGCGGCAAGCGCTGGTATGCCTTGAGCGGCAATGTCAGCAATACCAGTTCGTCGGCCCAACTGACGATCGGTGCGGTGGATGGCGGCAACTTCAATGCGTTGCCGGCGGTGGGTGCGACCGCGGTCGGCCAGGCCACGCTCCAGTTCAGCGATTGCAACGATGCCAGCTTGACCTACACGTTTACCGATGGCAGCGGCCGCAGCGGCACGATACCGCTTGCGCGTCTGACCACGAACATCACCTGCGGGGCCAGCGGCACGAACAACGGTACTGCGCCCTCGGATTATTTGCTGTCCGGCGACTGGTACGACCCCAGCACCAGCGGTCAGGGACTGATTTTCGATATCAATCCAGCTCAATCGCTGCTCTTCGCTGCCTGGTACACGTTCCTGCCGGACGGACAGCAGACCGGAGGCGGGGCCAGCCAGAGCTGGTACACGATCGTGACCGGCGCGGGTCCGTTCACGGCCGGCCTGACGAGCTTGAACAACATTCCGATCGGAGAGACGACCGGGGGCATCTTCAACAACCCGGCGACGGCAACGACAGTGCAGGTCGGCAGTGCCAATATCGCCTTCCAGAGCTGCAACGCGATGACCCTGACCTACACGTTCACCGGTGGAACCAATCAAGGCCAGCACGGCACCATCAATCTGGTTCGGACCGGACCCACGCCGGAAGGATGCAGCTTGTAGGAAACCGCAGCACAAAGCGTCATCCCGGTGCGGACCGAGACGACGGCTGATTCACGACTTCCCTGCTCTCAATACATCGAGAAACACTTCGCCATAACGTGCGAGCTTGGCCATGCCGACGCCGCTTATAGCGCCAAGCTCGGCCTGCGCCTGAGGCTGTTCTCGCAACATCTGCAATAGCGTCGCATCGTGAAAAATCACGTAGGCCGGCACGCCCTGCTCGCGCGCAAGCCGTGCCCGGGTCGCGCGCAACGCCTCCCACAACACCGTCTCGTGCGGTGCAATTTGCAAGCTTTGATGCGCGCGTTCGCCACGTTGCGACTTTCTCGCACTGCGGCGTTCGCTGCGGTCTGCCTGACGCCGCAGCGTCACCGGCACTTCGCCGCGCAAGACTCCACGACTCGCTGATGTCAGGCGCAAGACGCCGTAGCCATCGGAGTCGGTGGCCAGCAGGTTCATCGCCACGAGTTGCCGAAATACGCCGCGCCACTGACGTGCATCGAGATCGGCACCGACACCGAACGTGCTGAGACCTGTGTGACCCAAGGCACGCACGCGCTCGTCGTCTTCGCCACGCAGTATGTTGACGAGGTGACCGACGCCATATCGCTGGCCGGTGCGAAACACGCACGACAGCGCTTTCTGCGCGAGCACGCTGCCATCGAAGGATAAAGGTGGATTTGTGCAATTGTCGCAGTTACCGCAGGGCGCGGCGAAAGTCTCGCCGAAGTAGGCAAGCAGGCGCTGGCGCCGACAGCCAATGGTTTCGGCATAGGCGAGCAACGCGTCGAGCTTGGCGCGTTCCACACGTTTGCGTTCGTCGCCGGACTCCGATTGCGCGATAAACCGGTTCAGTGCGACAACATCGCCCAGCCCGTAGCACAGCCATGCCTCTGCCGGCAGGCCATCGCGACCGGCGCGGCCGGTTTCCTGGTAATAACCTTCGAGACTTTTCGGAAGATCCAGATGCGCAACGAAACGCACATCGGGCTTGTCGATGCCCATGCCGAAGGCGATGGTGGCAGTCATGACGATGCCATCCTCGCGCAGGAAACGTTCCTGGTTGCGTGAGCGCGAAGTAGCATCCATGCCGGCGTGATACGGCAATGCCGTCATCCCCTGTGTGACCAGCCAATCGGCCGTTTCCTCGACCTTCTTGCGCGACAGGCAATAGACGATGCCCGGCTCGCCGGCATGCCCGCCAAGAAAATCCGCAAGCTGGCGCCGTGCATTGTCTTTTTCCACAACGCGATAAAGTATATTCGGCCGGTCGAAACTGGAAACGAACTGGCGTGCGGAGGAAAGATTCAGACGCTCGACGATCTCTTTGCGCGTCGGCATGTCGGCCGTGGCGGTCAGGGCGATACGCGGCACGTTCGGAAACCGCTCGTGCAATACCGTCAACTGCCGGTATTCGGGACGGAAATCGTGACCCCACTGCGACACGCAATGCGCCTCGTCGATGGCGAACAAGGCCAGCGGCACTCGCGCAAGCTGGTCCAGACATCGTTCGGTCAGAAGACGTTCGGGGGCCACATACAGCAAGCTCAATTCGCCCTCCGCAAGCCGTCGCTCGACTTCACGCTGGGTTGCCGCATCCTGGCTCGAGTTGAGAAATTCCGCAGTGATGCCGAGCTGCCGCAACGCCGCCACCTGATCCTGCATCAACGCAATCAGCGGCGAAACCACAATGGCCGTGCCCGCGCGCAACAACGCCGGAATCTGGTAACACAACGACTTGCCCGCACCGGTCGGCATCAACACCAAAGCATCGCCACCACCGGCAATCTGCTCGATCACCGCCTGCTGTTCGCCGCGAAACGCGGCGTAGCCGAACACGCGGCGCAGAACGTCCAGGGCAGGCGAAGTCATCGGTGCATGCTAACAAAGATCGGCGCCGCTTCCTCCCGGCATGGCTTTTGGCTAATGTAGGGGTCTCAAGTTACTGCGAGCCTGCCGCCATGATCCGTAGCCTGCGTTTTTTCGTCGTGACGATCGCGTTGTCCGCACTTGCCGGCTGCGGCCCACCCTTGCATCCGATCAATCCGCCCAACGCCAGCATCCAGCAACTGGATGTGCTTCCCGATGGACGCTGGAAGCTGCAAATCCGTCTGGAAAACTTCAGCGACAAGACCGTGCACTACACTACGTTCAAGGCCACACTGAAGATGGGCGATGTCGCGGTGGCGGACATCGCGCTGAATCCTGACATGGATATACCTGGCGAAAACGCCGACATCGTCGAGACTACACTGACGCCGTCAGCCGATGCGAACAAGGCCTTTGTTGCCGGTATCAAGCAACCGGGTGGCGCGCCTTACGAACTCAAGGGCACGATCAACATTCCCGCCGCCAGCAAGGACTTCAAGTTCGAACACAAGAGCCGACTGTCGCCGGTGCCTGGCATAGCCAACGAATACCGTTGAGCTGTACAGCACTTTCCACCATTGGAACCGCCATGAGCAATTCACCATGAGCAAATATACAACGCCGCTAACCGATATGCGTTTCGTGCTGTTCGATCTGCTCAAAGTGGATACGCACTACGCGCGCCTGCCCGGTGGCGAGGCGGCAACGCGCGATGTACTCGACGCAATCCTCGACGAGGCGGCAAAGTTCGCGGAGCAGATGCTGGTGCCGATCAACGCGGTCGGCGATGAAGAAGGTTGCCAGTTCGACAAGGCGACTGCCAGCGTAACCACGCCGAACGGGTTCAAGGCCGCCTATGCGTCTTTCGCCGGCGGTGGCTGGGGTGGACTGACGTCCGAGGAAAAATACGGCGGTCAGCATCTGCCGGAATCGGTCGGCACGCCGCTTGAAGAGATGTTCGTTTCCGCCAACCTGGCGTGGAGCATGTATCCGCTGCTATCAAAGGGCGCCACGGCGGCGCTTGTCCATCATGGCGAAGAATGGCAGCGCGAAGTATTCCTGAAACCGATTGTCGCTTGCCAATGGTCCGGCACCATGTGCCTGACCGAGCCGCATTGCGGCAGTGACCTGGGTCTGCTGAAAACCCGTGCCGAACCGAACCCGGATGCCAGCCAGCATTACGGCAGCCATCGGATCAGCGGCACCAAGATCTTCATCTCCGCCGGCGAACACGATCTGACCGAAAACATCGTGCACCTGGTGCTGGCGCGTCTTCCGGATGCGCCAGCCGGAGTCAAGGGCATCTCGCTGTTCATCGTGCCAAAGTATAAAACCGGCAAAGATGGAAAAATGGGCGCGCGCAACTCGGTGATCTGCGGCGCGATCGAACACAAGATGGGCATCCGCGGTTCGTCCACCTGCGTCATGAACTTCGATGCCGCTGAAGGCTGGCTGATCGGTCAGCCGCACCGCGGGCTCAATGCCATGTTCACCATGATGAACAGCGCGCGCCTCGGCGTCGGCGTGCAGGGGTTGGGTTTGACCGAAACTGCGTATCAGATGTCGCGCGTTTACGCGCGCGAACGTTTGCAGATGCGTTCGTTATCCGGAGCGAAATTTCCCGACAAGCCTGCCGATCCGCTGATCGTTCATCCCGATATCCGACGCATGCTGCTGACCCAGAAGGCCTTCGCCGAAGGCGGCCGCGCACTCGCCTACTACGCCGCCACCCTGGTCGATCTGGTCGAGCGCTCGCCCGACGCGGACGAACGCAAACGCGCCGACGAACTGCTGTCGTTCATCATTCCCATCGTCAAGGGCCTGCTGACCGAAGCGGCGATCGAATGCACTTACAATGCCGTGCAGATTTTCGGCGGTCACGGCTACATTCATGAAACCGGCGTCGAGCAGCTTGCCCGCGATGCACGCATCACCACGATCTACGAAGGTACAACCCAGATCCAGGCACTGGATCTGCTCG
The DNA here is from genome assembly GCA_963804695.1 of uncultured Gammaproteobacteria bacterium. Lineage (GTDB taxonomy): Bacteria > Pseudomonadota > Gammaproteobacteria > Xanthomonadales > Rhodanobacteraceae > Rudaea. Next base: position 423,482 of record CAWDRH010000001.1, on the reverse strand, counting down.
GTCGCAAGATCATGCAGACCCAGGGCGTGGGCCTGAAACATTTCCTTGAGGAAATCAGCGCGTTCTGCCAGAGCAATGCGCAAAATGCGGCGCTGGCTGAATTCGTCGCGCCGCTCGCCATTGCCGCGAAAGACTGGGCGGACCTGACTCAGGCGATCGGCAAACGCGCGCTGGCCAATCCCGAAGAAGTCGGTGTCGCGGCGGTGGACTATCTGTTCTATTCCGGCTATGTCGCCCTCGCCTACTTCTGGGCGCGCAGCGTGGCGGCGGCAGACGCATCCGCGCAATCGGCCGATTTCAAACAGGCCAAGCGACTGACTGCGCGTTTCTATTTCGCGCGCATTCTGCCGCGCACGCAAACCTGCGCCGCAACTCTTCGCGTCGGCGCGGACAGTTTGATGACGATGCCGGATGCCCTCTTTGGCTGAACCGATTCCTGTGCATTTGTATAAAATAAAACATTCATAACACCCGATGAGCGCACCAGTATCGTCATCTGACCCACACATTCGTCTTGCCCACGCCGATGACGACGAATTCATCCTGCAACTGGCCGATCGCTTCGTCGCCTTCGACCTGCCGCCATGGCGCAAGCGCGGCGAAACGCTCAACGGCATCCGCGACGACATTGCACGCCATCTGCGTGAACTACCACCTGCTTCGCATCTCTTTGTCGCCGAAGACGACGATGGTCAGCGCCTCGGCTTTCTGCACCTGCAGACACAAAAGGATTTTTTCACCGGCGTACTGAACTGCCACATCTCGGACCTGGTCATCGCGCCGGAGCACGACGGCAAAGGCATCGGCAGTGCGCTGCTGCATTACGCCGAACGATGGGCCAGGGAACACCGTTGCCGCCATGTCACCCTGGCCGTGTTTCCCGGCAACGAACGCGCGCGCAAGCTGTACGCACATCACGGCTATGGCGATGAGACGATCCGCATGGTCAAACCTTTGAAGTAGATCAGTGTGAAGTAGATCGGCGCAGCCTGGCTCTCGCGCTACGCACTCTTGCACCCGAGACGCGTCAATGGCTGGTTACGGGAAGCAATTGCACCGTGTCGATCGCCCACATCGGATCCAGCGATGGCCGAGTGAAGTAGAAGCACAGATCATGCATGCCGTGCTGCCGCGGCAATGCCGTCTCCAGCATTGCCGTGCCATCCGCTTTTGCGGCGCCGGCGAGCGCGATCGTCGCGATATTCGCGCCGTCGCAGGTGTCCAGCCGAACCTCGAGTTCACCACCCGCGTTCTCGGGTTTGCGAATCAGAACTTTGTCCGCGTCGTGCCAAAGTTGGTAATTGTACGGCAGCTCCGCAGCGGCAACCGCGATCCGGCCAACGGCATCAAGATCGGCGCGCGGGTAGACCCAGCAGGGATCGAAGATGTCGACGTGATAAACCGTGCGGCCACCGTCGATGGCGGGTCCGGGCAGGCGTAGCGGCAAGCCCTGTCCGGGCTTGCACGCCTGCAACTCGTCGCTGTTCTTGCGCAGCAGCGACAAATCATCGACGACTCGCGTTCGCGCCGCTGCCATCGCGTGACCTTGGATAAACACGTTCGCACCTACATGCGCCGGCAACGCCAGCGGCAACGGACTTCGATAGATCGGCGATTGCCGTGTCGGGTCGCTGTCGTCCAGGCTGTAATGCACCACGCCATAGTGCACCTGATCTGACAGGCTCACGCTGGCTTGGTTGTCGCCGGCAACGTGCTCGGCCTCGATGTCGGTAGCGAATGCGCTGTCGGCAAAATCGACACCGAGTTCGCGGTAACGGTCGAATTGCGCCGGCAGACGCGTGAGGAAATCCTGCCAGTTCCGGCTCTTTTGCGGCGACCAGAGCACTTCCGCGAGCGCGGCCACGCGTGGAAACGCGGCGTGCTCGACGCGCTGCGGCGAGCCCATGTATTCCGTCCACAGATTCGCCTGCGCGCCAAGAATATGCCTCGACGCAGCCGGATCGAGCGTGCTCGGCACCGGTTCATAGGCATACACGTCGGCCAGCGAAACCACGTCCGGCCGGCCGGGCGGTTCGTCGTGCCGCGTGCTTTGCACATGATCGAAATACATCAGCGGCGATGGCGCCATCACCACATCGTGGCCTTGGTGCGCGGCTTCGATGCCGCCTTGGGTGCCCTGCCACGACATCACCGTTGCGCGGCGCGGCAGGCCACCTTGCAGGATTTCGTCCCAGCCGATCAGCCTGCGCCCGTGGGCATCCAGGAATTTCTCGATGCGGGCGATGAACCAGCTTTGCAGCGCGTCTTCGTCCTTGATACCCAGTTCGCGCATGCGTTGCTGCACGTGCGGCGACGCTTGCCATTGATCCTTTGCCGCTTCGTCGCCACCGACATGGATGTACGGCCCCGGAAACAGATCCATCACTTCGGTCAGCACGCTTTCCAGGAAGGTAAAAGTGGAATCGTCCACATTGTATAAATAGGTATGCACACCCCAGTCGGGAGACACCGGAGGCCGCTTGCCGGTGACGCCCAATTCCGGATACGCGGCAATCGCCGCCTGCGCATGACCGGGCATTTCGATCTCGGGCACGATCGTTATGTAGCGTTGCGCGGCATAGCGCACGATGTCGCGAATCTGTTCCTGGGTATAAAAGCCACCGTAGCGCAGCGGTGTAGGAGTACCGGCCACCGATGCGGGAATGCGCCAGGCGCCGATCCGGGTCAATTCCGGATACTTCTTGATTTCTATACGCCAACCCTGATCGTCGGTGAGATGCCAGTGGAACACATCGAGTTTGTGCAATGCCATCTCATCAAGCAGACGCTTGATGTACTCCGGCGACTGGAAGTGGCGGGCAGAGTCGAGCATCAGGCCACGCCAGGCGAAACGCGGGTAATCCTCGATGTGTACGCAGGGCACGTCGAGGTTCACCTTGTGCGCCGTGTCCTGGCTCAGCATTTGCCAGAGGGTGACGCTGCCATTGAACAGGCCGTGGGGCGTGCGCGCAGCCAGCGTGATCCGCCGCGACGACACATTCAATTCGTAGCCTTCGTCGCCATTGTCACCGCGTATCAGCAGGCGTGGATCGAGGACGAAGACAATGCCGCTTGCACTATCCGCGTTGCCGAATGGCTTCAAATCCAGATGCAGGCCGCGCGTACGCGCGAGCAAGTCGGTGAAATAGCGTGCAACGCCGATCGCCTCGGCGTTGCCGGAACGCAGGTTCAATACCGCGCCCTCGCGCAGGGTGAAAAACCCGGGAGTTGATTCAACGAGCACGGGTGCCGGAATTAGCGAGACTGCTGCCGTATGGCGACGCAGCGACATGGACTGGCACGACACGAGCAGAAATGCGATCGCAGCCAATGCCCCGATTGCGGCACAGTATCGAAAAAAACTCGTAACGCCATTGGCGCACATCGCGATTCGTCGTTCTTTTGCGCGGGATCGCATGCTGTCAAGTTTCTCAAAAAAAGGCGGGCCAAGATCGCTCCGGGCCCGCAATCGGTTGGAGAACCGTGAAACGAGACGCTTTAGAACTTGAAGTGCAGAGTGGCCATGTATTCCCGTCCTGACTTGTACATCGCCACCGGCTCGTACTTGGTACCGAGATAGCCCAGGTAGGTCGAATTGAGCAGATTCAGTCCGTCCAGGCTCACCGAGAGATAGTTGGTGAAGCGCCAGGCGACGTTCGCATCGAGCTCCTTGTACCCGTTGATCGTTTCCGACGGTGCGCCGGCGACGTAGCCACCCGCCAGGTAGCTGCTGCGGTAGCCGTAGGAAATGCTGCTCGACCATTGACCCTTGTCGTAGTACGGCGTCACGTTGACCGCGTCCTTCGAGTTGTACGGCAACGCGCCACCGCTCTTGGTGCTGGCATCGGAGTAGGTGTAATTGGCGCGGAGACCGAAACCGGTATCAGCGAAGGGCTGCTGGTAACTGAGGGTGACACCCTTCGCCGTCGCTTTGCCGCCGTTTACCGGACTGGTAATGCTGTAGTTGCAAAGGCCCGTCGAGTCGCAATCGCCACTGCTCAACCCCGCGTAAACCGTCGGGTTCGTCACGAACAAGGAGTTGTACAGGCGCTCGACACTCGTACCCTGGACGATGTAATTCAGGATGTCCTTGTAGAAGAACGAAGCCGCCAGCACCGATTCCGGAGCGAAATACCACTCGGCACCAAGGTTGAAGTTGTTCGACTTGTACGGATCGAGATACGGATTGCCGCCCGAACCGGTCAGCACTGAGTCGTTGGTCACGACATACGGCGTTTCCTGGTTGTATGGCGCCCACGCAATCACTTGGGAAGCCGCTGCGCGCAAGATCACATCGGGCGACAGGTTATACGCAAGATTGAAGGATGGCAGGGCGTTGTTGTGTGTATTGTCGATCGTCTCCAGTTGGCTCAGGTTGAAGTCGGTGTTGTTGATGATGAATCCCGTTTCATCGATCGATGTATGCACGAAGCGAACGCCGAAATTGCCACGCAGGTCGTCGTTGCCAAAATCCAGTTGCGCATACGCCGCATCGCTGCTTTGTGCGACCCAGAAGCTGTCTTCATACAGATAGGGCTCGTAGAGCGTTCCTGGTGCGTACAGGTTCGGACTGCCAAGCACCCAGTTGAGGACGGTCTGCCCGTTGATCGGCTGTACGTGCATCGTCGAACCTGGCCCAAAGCCAAGATCGGCCAAACCGGTCAGGTTGGTCAGAGGCCCCGCACCAACGTCCGCGAGGCTGCCACCTTGCACGCCGCCGGTCCACACGTCGTATTGGGGCTGGCTTTCATTGTGCTTGGCGAACCGCACGCCGAGCTTCAGTGCATTGAAGAAGCCGCCCAGGTCCTTGGTGAAGTCGAACTGCGTGTAGTTGTCCTTCGCGTTATACGGAATGCTCGCGTAGTTGCCGTTGAAGTAGTAACCAGACCAGTTTGACGGGTTCTCGGCTGCGGACGGGTTGGTGTAAGTGACGCCGCCTCTGGTGGTCCAGGAATAGCCGCCGAAATATACCGGCTCGATGAAGGCCTGGGTGATGTCGTCATGCGAAGTGCTCACGCCCGTCTGCATGCTCAGCTTCCAGCCCTCGCCCTTGTAGGTGCCCTTGAAGTCCGCACCCCGGGTCTCGACCGTCGCAGTGCGCGCGTTGTTGTCGAAAACCGTTGCCGCGACGCCCGGACAGGTGGCTGTGGTGTGCGGATCGCAATTGGTACCCCCGCTGACGACGCCGCCCGGACCTGGGGTGAAGCTTTGCACACCCGCAACCGTGCCATTGGTCCAAGCCCAGAACGGATACATCGACTGGTTGTAGTTGTTGAGATTGTCGCGCATATCCATCAGGCCGAGATTGAATTCGAGCTGGTCCGTGGGCTTCCACTGGATATTGCTGAATCCGCTGTCGCGCTTCTCGGTTTGCTCGAAATTCGCAAAGTTCAACTCATTGGGCACCAGATCCGTACTCTTGACCGTGCCAGCAGCGACTTCTGCGGCAATTGCAGGATTGGACGCTGCATAGAACGATACCGGGTTGTAGCCGAAGATCTCTTCGCCCTCGCGATTCGTGATTTGCTCGTAATGCTGCAAGGCGATGTCGATACCGAAGGTGTTGTCGTCACTCTTCCAACTGTAGAAAAACGAGGCGTCGGGTTTGCCCTTGCTCACCATGTCGTTGTAGTTGTAACCGACCGAACCGCTGATCGTGTTGGAAGCCACATCGAGCGGCTCGACCGTGTGCATCATGATCGTGCCGCCGAGACTGCCTTCCGGCAGACTGGCTTCCGGCGTCTTGTAGATTTCCAGCGAACCGAGCGCTTCCGGGGCCAGCTGGGAGAAGTTGAAGCCACGATTCGGCGAATCGCCGTACAGCCAGATTGCCTGCGCGACCGGATGGCCGTCGAGGAAACTCAGATTCAGACTCGGATCGGTGCCGTCGATACTGACGCGTTGCTCAGCACCGAGAATCCGGTCGATGGTTACACCGGGTACCTGGGCCAGCGCCTCGGCCACGTTGGTCGCGGGGAACTTGCCGATGTCCTCGGCGGTAATAGCCTCGATGAAATCGTCGGAATCCTTTTTCTTCTCCAGCGATCTTTTCAGGCTTTCGCGGATACCAGTGACGACCACCGTGCCGAGTTCCTGTGCGTTTTCCGACGAGCCGGAATTCTGGCCTTGGGTGTCGGTTTGCGCCAGGGCCAGTTGGGTGGCCGGCAAGGACCCGGGTGCGGATGTTTGCACCGCGCTGTCCTGGGCATTCGCAGCAAAGGCAACGCACAGGCAGGTGGTGATGCTTGCGGTCAGGATTTTCTTGCGATAGTTCATGGCTCTCCCCTCCGGGACTTGTGTGTGTTGTGGCCGAGGAAACAGGTGTAGTCGCCGCAGCCGGACTTTTGCTTGGTACTTTTACCTTATTTATCTTTTTCCACTTATCTAAAAAATCGATTTACTTCGTAACCATTGACTTCGTAACCATTAAGTTCATGTCCATGACTTCTTTATTATTTCTATCTTTATTATTTCCGTGCGTCATTGCTCACGACACTGATTCAGATACCATCCGGCCGCACCAAGCACGCCAAGTTGGCCGTGTTCGATCAGACTTACCGGCACGCGCTCCAACAGTGCCCGCATCGGTCCTTTGTCGCGGAAGCGGGCGACAAAATCGCTGCGCAACAAAAATTCCCTGATTTGCGGCAGAATCCCGCCAGCGAGATAAACGCCACCCTGCGCGCCATAGAGCAGAACCAGGTTGCCGATCACGCTGCCCAGCCAGCCGCAAAATACACGCAGGGACTCCAGCGCGAGCGGGTCGTTGCCTGCAAGTGCAGCCACGGTGATCTGGGTGGGTGTCAGCGCCGCCGCCTTCTCCCCGCGCAACCTGCCAATCGCGGCGTGCAGGTTCGCGAGCCCAGGTCCGGAAAGCACATGCTCGACCGGAACGTGGGTGGAGTGGCGCAGCAATTCGCGCAGGATCTCGACTTCGAAATCCGTCGATGGCGTCAATGCCGACTGGCCAGCCTCGGTCGACAGGATCAGCGTCGGCTGCGCACCGGGAATCCGCACCGCCGCACCCAATCCGGTGCCAGGCCCCACCACCAAGATCGGTCCATCCAGTGGCTCGACCGTGGTGGCGATACAGGTCGTATCGTGCTCGGCCACATAGCTTGTCGCAAAGGCAATGGCAGTAAAATCGTTGACCAGCAGCAGATCGTCGAGACCGAGCACGCGGCGGATATCGGCCAACGATACCGGCCAGGGCAGATTGGCGTTGATGACCACATCGTCGAGCGCGTAACCGGCGCAGGCAATGGCGCCACGATCGATCCGCGCCGGTTCGACGCCGGCGAGGAAATGCGTGAGGATGGCAGTCAGGTTCGGATAATCGGCGCAGCGGTATTTGTGGTAACTCAATACGGTAGGCGCACTGCCGCCGACCTTTACCAGACCAACCCGCGCATAGGTGCCACCGACGTCGGCGGCAAGCAACAGCCCATCCGCGGCACGCGGTGTTTCAACGATTTTTCGACAGGCGACTTGAGCCACGTCGTTTCCCTTCTCGTCGGTCTGCGGGCAGAGTTCCCGCTTTGTTAGGCGGCGCGAGTCTGGAATTTCATGACAACGTTGTCAAGCACAAATAATTACGTACTCATTACTGCCGCAGTGCGGCATGAAAGTAGCCATTGGCTTGCGGCATCCATTCGAGAATCCAACTTGATAACAGGCATTTTTTTGACGTTAAATGTTGCGGAGCAGCATCATCATTGGCTCGATAGGTTGCCACGAATCTGGCCGCCTGAGCGTGCATGACGCGCTGTTTACGGGCAAGATATGACAACGTTATACAAATATTGACTCGTGTCGGTCATGGACTGGGAATCGCGACACGGCAAAGGTATAAAGATGAACATGTGGATAAATTTCTTACTTGACGCCTCCGTATTTTTCTCCGGGATACAACCATGACCCCTGCGAACTCCGCAGCCGCGCTGCGATCCGGCAACCTCGCCGCCATTGTCACCGTCGGCGTGCTGTTCTTCATCTTCGGTTTCGTCACCTGGCTCAATGGCCCGCTGATCACTTTCGTCAAGCTCGCGTTCGACCTTGATGACATCAATGCCTTCCTGGTGCCGATGGCGTTCTACCTGTCGTATTTCTTCCTCGCCCTGCCATCGTCGTGGATTCTCCGGCGCACCGGCATGAAAAAAGGCATGGCTCTTGGGCTGTTTGTCATGGCCATCGGTGCGATCGTATTCGGTCAGTTCGCGACCATGCGCATCTATCCCGGCGCACTCACCGGCCTGTTCGTGATCGGCGCAGGTCTGGCACTGCTGCAGACGGCGGTCAATCCCTACATCAGCATCCTCGGCCCGATCGAAAGTGCCGCACAGCGCATCGCGGTGATGGGCATCTGCAACAAGTCCGCGGGAATCCTCGCGCCCATCGTACTTGGTGCGCTGGTACTGAGCGGAATCGGCGATCTCGCCAGCAAAGTCGCCATCGCCGACGCAGCGACCAGGCAGGCACTGCTCAACGAGTTCGCCGCGAAGATCCATCTGCCGTACATGATCATGGCCGGCCTGCTCGCGCTGCTCGCCGTCTGGGTACTGCGCTCGACGCTGCCGGAAGTCCAAGCGGACGAGGCGAACGCGGCGGACCGCGAACGTGTGGATGAAAAACGCAGCATTTTCCACTTTCCCCATCTGTGGCTGGGCGTGCTCTGTCTGTTTCTCTATGTCGGCGTCGAAGTGATGGCAGGCGATGCCATCGGCACCTATGGCCAGGGTTTCCGTCTGCCGCTCGACGAAACAAAATTCTTCACCGCGTTCACCTTGGCGGCGATGTTGCTCGGCTATCTCGTCGGCCTGATCGCCATTCCGAAATTCATTTCGCAGGAACGCTATCTCGGCATTTCCGCCGTACTCGGCGTCACCTTCAGCGTCGCCGCCTTCGTTTCCCACGGCTATGTTTCGGTAGGCTTCGTCGCTGCACTCGGTTTCGCCAACGCGATGATGTGGCCGGCGATTTTCCCGCTGGCGATCCGCGGCTTGGGTCGCTTCACTGAACTTGGTTCGGCGCTGTTGATCATGGGCATTGCCGGTGGTGCCGTCATTCCACAAATTTTCGCCCATCTGAAGAATCCGGAGAATTTCCAGGCCGTGTTCTGCACCATCATGGTGCCTTGTTATTTGTATATTTTTTACTACGCGGTGCGCGGACACTGGGCCGGCGGGGCGAAATCGTCTGAAACAGCCGTGCGGGCCTGAGGCGCAGCGCAGTCGGCTGGCACGGCAGGCTGGCGCAAGCGCTCGATACCAAGCAGAATCGACACCTGCCAGATGGACGCTACGGGGACGGTAAGGATGCGCAAACCCACGATCAAAGACGTCGCCAAGCGATCAAAGGTATCGCTGAAGACGGTGTCGCGTGTCATCAACAACGAAGCCTCCGTCCTTGAACGCACGCGCAACAAGGTGCTGCGCGCCGTGGCGGAATTGAATTATCAACCCGACGTATCCGCACGCAGCCTGCGCAGCGCAAAGTCGTATGCGCTGGGACTGGTCTACGACAACCCGAATCCCTACTACGTCATCAGCGTGCAAAGCGGCGTGCTCTCGGTGTGCCGCGAAACCGGATTCGGCTTGCAGATTCACCCCTGCAATTCGTCATCGCCACGCCTGGCCGAGGAATTGCTCGCTCTGGTGCGGCACGCGCGGCTGGCAGGACTGGTGCTGGCGCCGCCGATGTCGGAACGCAAGGAGCTGATCGAATTCCTCGCTGCGAACAATATCAAGTTCGTGCGCATTATCTCTGCTGCAGCCGATCCGCAGGACGGGTTCCCCTGTGTATTTGTGGACGACCGCGATGCTGCCTACGACATCACCGAGCATCTGATCCAGCTCGGTCACGAGCGCATCGGATTTCTGTGGGGTGGCGAATCGCACCGATCGAGCCCCGAGCGCTTCAAGGGTTACGAAAGCGCGCTCAAGGATTACGGCATCGCGCTGGACAAGAAGCTGATCGTGCCGGGCGACTACTCATTCGACGACGGTTTCCGGGGGGCGCGTAAACTATTTGCACTGAAAGAACGGCCGACCGCCATCTTCGGCTCGAACGACGAAATTGCGGCCGGCGTGCTCGCGGCCGCGAAGGCCGGCGGCATGGACGTGCCATACGATTTATCCATCGCCGGTTTCGAGGACAGCCCGTTCTCCAAGCAATCGTGGCCGGCCTTGACCACAGCCAAGCAGGCCACCGAGGAAATTGCACGCCACGCCACCTTGCTCCTGCTCGCCGCGCTGGAACATGGAACCGACACCGACGGTACAGCGCCGGTACAGAGCAAGGGCTTCAGTCCGCAACTCGTGATTCGCGATTCAACCGCGCGCGTGCGCGCAGCATCGAATTGACATGGCCGAATTGACGTAGTTCAGCGCGAAACGAGAAGCTAAATTTCGTCCTCATGCCAGGTGTGTCCGTCGCGCTCGATCAAGGCGACAGCGGCACTCGGTCCCCAGGTACCAGCGGTATACGGCTTGGGCAGATCATCGCTATCCGCCCACGCGCTCAGGATCGGATCGATCCACTGCCATGCGGCCTCGACTTCATCGCGGCGCATGAACAAGGTTGGGTTGCCGCGCACCACATCCATCAGCAGACGCTCATAGGCGTCGGAATTGCGCACGCCGAACGTCTCGGCAAAACTCATGTCCAGCGGTACCCGGCGCAGGCGCAGGCCGCCGGGGCCGGGATGCTTGATCATCAGCCACAGTTTCACGCCTTCGTCCGGCTGCAGGCGCAGTACCAGCTTGTTCGGCGCGATCGGTCCGGCGGCAGGCGCGAAGATCGAATGCGGAATGGCACGGAAAGCGATCACGATTTCCGAAACGCGCTGAGCCAGACGCTTGCCCGTGCGCAGGTAAAACGGCACGCCGGACCAGCGCCAGTTGGCGACTTCGGCCTTGATCGCGACAAAGGTGTCGGTGTGCGCATCGTCACGTCCGGACTCCTCAAGGTAACCTGGCACCGGACCCGTCGCCGATGCACCGGCACGATATTGTCCGCGCACGGTGACTTGATCCGCATTGCCGGCATCGATCGGACGCAGCGCTCGCAGGACCTTGAGTTTTTCGTCACGCACGGCGTCCGGCTCAAGCGACGCCGGCGGCTCCATCGCCACCATGCACAGCAATTGCAGCAGGTGGTTCTGCACCATGTCGCGCAGCGCGCCGGCGCCTGCGTAGTAAGCAGCACGGCGTTCGACACCGATATTTTCAGCCACGGTAATCTGCACATGATCGATATGCTCGGCGCGCCACAGTGGCTCGAACAAGGCGTTGCCGAAACGCAGCGCGATCAGGTTCTGCACCGTTTCCTTGCCGAGATAATGATCGATGCGGAAGGTCTGGCGCTCGGCGAACGCGCGCCCCACGGCATCGTTGATCGCCGCGGCACTTTGCAGATCGTGGCCGATCGGCTTCTCGATCACCACGCGTACATTGCCTTGGGTCAGACCCAGCTGGCGCAGACGCTCGCAGATGGCGACGAACACATCGGCCGCGGTGGCCAGATAAAACACGCGCACGCGCTCATCCCCTGTTGCGAGTGTCGCCGCGAGTTCGCTCCAGCCTTTCTCCTGTGTAGCGTCGAGCGCACGATAGGAGAGCAATTCGAGGAATTGTTCCAGCGTCGCGGCCGGGCAGGATTCGCCTGCGAGCGCGCGTTCCAGTGCTGCGCGCACCCGCGCCCGGTATTCGGTTTCGCTCAATGGATCGCGAGCGATGCCGATGACGCGGCTGCCGGCCGTGATCTGGCCATCGGCGAAGCGATGAAACAGGGCCGGCAACAGCTTGCGCAAGGCCAGATCGCCGGTGCCGCCGAAGATCACCAGATCGAACACCTCGACCGGCTGAACTGATCCATTCACCTCGCACCTCGACGAATTACGCGCCCGGAGCGGACGCTCTATAACAATACCACTTTAATACCAAAATTTACCAATGCCGAGTATTTCATGGGATTTACGCCAATAGATTGCACGCGTCTTGCACTACTGGTATTTCACTGGTATCTTTTCTGCATGCACGCCAATCTGGTCACCGAATTTCACAGGCTCGGCAATGACAAGGGCGGCGCGCGTTCGCTCGTTTACCTGCGCCTGCGCCGTTCCTTGCAGAAACTGATCGAAAACGGCGGTCTCGCGCCGGGCCACGCCCTGCCGAGCGAGCGCGAGCTGGCGAAATTGCTTTCACTTTCGCGCGTCACCGTGCGCAAGGCCATCGCCGGACTCGCCGACGATGGCTTGCTGACGCAACGCCACGGCGCAGGCACCTTCGTCGCCGATCGCATCGTCAAATCGTTCTCCAAGCTGACCGGTTTCACTGACGATCTGCGCGCGCGCGGTCTGAAACCGCGGGCCAAGTTTCTTGAACGCAGCGTAGGCGAAGTGTCACCCGAAGAAGCGCTGGCCCTGCACCTGTCGCCCGGCGCACGCGTGGTGCGGCTGCGGCGCTTGCGTTTCGCCGGCGACAAACCGCTGGCGCTGGAAGATAGCGTGGTGCCGCAATCGATCCTGCGCGATCCGGATGCGGTGAAGCTGTCGTTATACACGGCCCTCGAACGTCTGGGCTGCCGGCCCACGCGCGCGCTGCAGCGTCTGCGTGCCGTCGCGCTCGACGCTGCGCAAGCCAGGTTGCTGCATTTGCCGATCGGCAGTCCCGCGCTGGCGATCGAACGTCGCGCCTTCCTCGATGACGGCCGCGTGGTCGAATTCACCTCGTCGCTCTATCGTGGCGACGCCTACGATTTTGTCGCCGAACTGCAAGCCGATTCCAAGCCATGACCGAAACGAAAACCCGCACCGAAATTGCCGTCGACGCGACGCACATGTTCAACGAGGCACACGAGTCGCAGGCCGCCGTCGCGCGCCAACTCGCAGCCAACGATGACGCAGTCACGCGGCTGGCGGCGACGCTGCGCCAAAACCCGCCGCGCTTCATCGTCACCAGCGCCCGCGGCAGTTCCGATCACGCCGCAACCTTCGCCAAATACGTCTTCGAGACCCAGATCGGCTTGTTCACGGCATCGGCGTCGCCATCGGTGACTTCGATCTATGCCGCGCGTCAGAATCTGGAGGGCGCCCTGTACCTAGCGATCTCGCAATCCGGGAAAAGTCCCGATCTCGTGCGTCACGCGCAATCGGCGAAGCTGGCCGGCGCCCGCGTGATCGCGCTGGTGAACGATGCCGATTCCCCGCTTGCCGGAGTTGCCGACGCGGTGATCCCGCTGCATGCCGGGCCGGAAATCAGCGTGGCCGCCACGAAAAGTTATATTTGTTCGCTTTCGGCAATTCTCCACATTGCGGCACGTTGGCGCGAGGATGCCGTATTGCTCGATGCCCTGTTTGCGATTCCTGCTGCGTTGCACGCGGGCTGGCCACTCGACTGGTCGTCGCTCGTCGAGGGTCTGGTCGATGCGCGCAATCTGTTCGTGATCGGGCGTGGTTTCGGCTTCGGCGCGGCGCTGGAAGCAGCACTGAAGTTCAAGGAAACCTGCGGCCTGCACGCAGAAGCCTTCAGCTCGGCCGAAGTCCGGCACGGACCAATGGCAATCGTTGGCAAGGATTTCCCGGTGCTGTTCTTCGCGCAGCGCGACGACACCTGGGACGGCACGCTGGAACTGGCGCAGGAATTCCGCCAACGCGGTGCGCGCGTCTGGGTCGCAGCGCCCGGTGTGGATGCGGACCCGTTGCGCATCATCGAAACACCGCATCCGGCCTGCACGCCACTGCTGGCTATCCAGAGTTTTTACCGTGCGGCAAATGCACTGTCGATCAAACGCGGCCGCAATCCGGACGTTCCTCCGCATCTGCTTAAAGTGACGCAGACCGTCTGATGCGCACGACACTCATCAATGGCCGCGTGTTGACCGATCACGGGTTCGCGGACGATCTGGCCGTAGTAATCGATGGATCGCAAATCGTCGATGTCGTGGCACGCGCCGACGCGCGCGTTCGTGCCGTGCACGAAGTCGATCTTCACGGCCACCTGCTCGCGCCGGGCTTCATCGATTGTCAGGTCAACGGCGGTGGCGGCGTGCTGTTCAACGATGCACCCACCGTTGAGACGCTGCAACGCATTGCGGCAGCGCATCGCCGCTTCGGCACCACAGGTTTGCTACCTACCCTGATCAGCGACGATGTGGAGGTGATGCGCACAGCCATTCGCGCAGTTGCCGCCGCGATCGAGCAAGGCGTGCCCGGCATCCTCGGCATTCATCTGGAAGGCCCTTTCCTTTCACCACAGCGCAAGGGAATCCACAATCCGGCAAAATTCCATGCACCTAACGCTGCGGATATCGATCTGGCCGCCTCACTGAGCACAGGAAAAACGCTGCTGACGCTCGCGCCGGAAGAAGTGACACCGGAAACTTTGCGCGAACTTGCCTCACGCGGCGTCGTGCTCGCGGCCGGCCACACTGCCGCCACCTATGCGCAGACGCGCACCGCACTAGATGCCGGTTTGCGCGGTTTTACCCATTTATACAATGCGATGTCGCCGCTCGGCAGTCGCGAGCCAGGCGTGGTTGGTGCGGCGCTCGAGGACGCTGCGAGCTGGTGCGGCATCATTGTCGACGGGTATCATGTGCATCCAGCCACATTGCGCGTTGCACTCGCGGCCAAGCCGCAAGGCAAGATATTCCTGGTCTCGGATGCGATGCCGCCAGTTGGCGCGGAACGGTCCGATTTTCAACTCAACGGCGAAACCATTACCTGCCGCGATGGCCTGTGCACGAATGTCCAAGGCATTCTGGCTGGCTCCGCGCTCGACATGGCTGCTGCCGTGCGCAATGCCGTTGCCATGCTGCATATTCCACTTGTGGAGGCCTTGCGCATGGCGTCGACCTATCCGGCAGCATTTCTTGACCTCGATCACACGCATGGCCGCATTGCGACCGGCTACATGGCTGACCTGGTTGTACTCGATGAAAACCTGGTGGTTACGCAAACCTGGATCGGTGGTCAGGCAAGCCACTAATCAGCCACCAGTCCTACGGCGACGACTCCAGCTCCAGCTCCCGCAGTTGCGGACCGAGCAGATGACCGATATGCATATAAGCATCGAACAGCGCGGCGCCAAAGACGAGAACGGCAACGAGAAGCGCAATGGACGCCCAGAAGTGGTGTGATTCGTATTCCTTCCACGATGGCGCGAACGCGATCAGGGCAAGCAGTGCGGCGACGACAATCGCCGCATCGACACTGGCGCGCTGCCAGTAACTTCCGCCCAAATGCAGCCACATGCCGAATTCGTCGAATGTCAGCGCCATCGCAATGCCGTAGACGAAGGCCGCGCGGTTCGCGGCGGCGCCCTGCGGCGCGCGGAACAGCAGATAGGCGCCGACACCAGCGAGCAGGAAGATGCCGTAGTTGAGGTGATGAACGTGCGTACCCTTGAGGAAAAAATACAGGTTGGGTATGCGGTCCGACATGATCAACAAAACGACCGTGCGCGAAGCGATGAACGTGAGGACAAACGCAAGCAATGCTTTGCGCGCTAGCGCAGTCGCACGCGGCTCCGCTTTGCCGGAGTCACTGGACGTGGAAATCGGCGGGATCATCACGCAACACCCATGTCGGCAATCAACGTATTCATTTTCACCCAGCGCCAAGCGGAAAGCGACATCGTCGAGCGAATAAAATGGAGAATTGCGGAACGCAATCGAAGGCGGCCCATCGCAACCTGGAGCCAGCCAGGTTCTTGAACAGTTGGTGGGCCGTGCTGGATTCGAACCAGCGACCAACGGATTAAAAGGCGCAAATGCGCAAAAAACCACAATACAGTGCAACGCTAAGCAATAGAGTTTATCTAGGTTTCTAGTCGCCGGCTGTCGCGGAGTATAGTCGTTTGTCAGGGCGAACTGTCCCTGTAGTGTCCCTGGCGCATCGAAAAAAACCCCAACAATCACGGGGCAAAGCCGCCGGATGGGGCAACTGGGTGTCATCCACTTCGCCTGCCCGCCGGACAGTTGGTACGCTTACCTTGGGTCTAGCGGCGAAACGGGAAGCTCAAAAGAACTGAACGGCGCGTCCGCTCACGATACTCACTGCCATGTTCAAAACTGTTGTGTCGGAGCCTCGATCAGCGGCGAACGTCGTCGAAATGCGGCTGCAACGACCAATCCACGCGGTGGCTATTACGCCCCCACTTTCGATCCTGTAATTTATACGCCCTCGATTCCGGGACATTGCAGGCCATTTTTCGATGAAGAGTAATTCCGCACTTTCCGGTTATCGCGGTGATTGAGTGCAGGAAATCGGCTTGACGGCGCACGCGCCATAACTGAACATCCCGTGCAACACCCCGCTTTCGGGGTCTACTTAGCGTTAGGCGTATCTGGAGCTCGATATGTTCTGGAAGTTCATCATCACAATGATCGTCGCAGACTTTGTGTGCACGATCGCTTTTTCACTTTTAGTCGTGGCAATCATGTCGCCACTTCTTCTCGCGGCTCGCAAAGAACGGGCCGCAATACCCGTGGCTGTAGTAGTGGCAATTTTAGGCGGTGCTTTGCAAATTTATTTCTGGGGTCTGTGGGCTGCCTTTTGCTGCGCCACGGCGGCCAAATTTTCTGCCCTACCAGAAGTTTCCTATCACTGGGTTTACTACGTCATTGCCTTCATGTGTTGCACGGCCCCACTTGGCTACCTGGCGAGTCAAGAGGTTGCTGCTGCTGAAAACGCTGCAGAAGCCAACAACACTCGCCGAGGCACGTCCATGTATGGCGCAATCGCAATCGGAGCTTTTATACTTTTTTGCATCTGGCCAAATCTATATTCGTGGCCGTATTCTTGGGCGCTAGCCTACCTTGTCTAGGTTACCTCGCCTCAAGATACGCCTAACAATTCCGTAAGAGACTTCCCGTCAAGCCCCGGCAAAGCGAAGCCATGACGCGGCGATAGCCGCGTTGCTTTTTACACTTTGTATACATTAACGCACTTTCGTCAGGGCGGCATCGTTCAATCGGTTGTCAGACTGCATTTCCGTAATCGGTCTTGTGGGACATATGTTGATTGTCCGGACCGCTGTATAAACCGCACCCGGAGGCCTCGCTCGCTCATCGGGTTTGCCCGCGTCCGGAGATCAACCCAAGCGCGTGGTGGCAACCGTATAGTTAGACAGGCTCTCTCCCGGTCGGTCTGAACCGTTTGCTACAGGTGTCGCTCTGACGGTGAACTGGAATTACTGAATTACGTTTTTCCTCGAAAGTGAGTTGGGATCAAGCGGCGGCCGCCACCCTGTTCTTGCGCGATGCATTTCGTTGCACCATCGGGTGGCGGAGCCAGGCGTTGGGATCGTAGGCCTCGCCGCGCGCGAGCATCGCCCATATCTGGCGGGCATGTTTGTTGGCAACCGCCACCAGCAGTTTGCCGAAGGGCATGCGTGTGGCCAGTTGATTGATCCAGACCTGCTCCGGCGTGGCCTTATCCGGAGGCGCCCGAGAGGGTTGCAACACACTGCTGCGTGCACCCTGGATCAGCAAGGTGCGTAAGTACGCATCGCCACTGCGACTGATGGGGCCCAAGCGTTGATGTCCCCCACTGGAATTCTGCCGTGGCACCAGTCCAATCCATGCCGCCATCTGTCGGCCATGCTTGAAATCGCGGCCATCGCCGACGCTGGCGACCACGGCATCGGAGGTAAGCGAGCCAATACCGATCTGCGCGCGAATACGACCGCAGCGTTCATCCGCCTGGGCATGGGTTTCAATGCGCTGAGTGCATTGTTGCCGACGCGTCTGGATCTGCTGCCAATGCTCGCGCAGATCCTGCAGCAGTTCGACGAATTCCCGCGGCAGCTCCTGGCGCTCAAGGATTTCTGCCAAGGCGCGGCGCAGCGCCATCTCGGATTTCGCGATGACGATGCCGAACTCAGCCAACAGGCCGCGGATACGGTTCATCACCTTGAGATTCTCCTCCTTGTAGCCTTCCCGCACCCGGTGCCAGGACAACCGGGCTTGCTGATCGACGCTCTTGATGGCCACAAAGCGCATGTTGCCCTGGCGTGCCGCAGTGGCAATCGCCTCCGCATCGTTGCGATCATTCTTGCTGCGCTGGCTCTTGCGAAACGGCTTCACGAACTGGGCGGCGATCAGGCACGGTTGCAGCCCCAGCTCAAGGCAACGCCGGGCCCAGAAATGTGCACCGCTGCACGCCTCCATCGCCACGATCGTGCCGGCGGGCAATTGCGCCAGCCACGCCGCAAACGCATCGCGCCGAAACTCTCGGCGCAACTGCACGCGACCATGGCCATCAAGAATGCAAACCGAAAACAAGTACTTTGCGAGATCCACGCCGACCGTTGTAGTATTCATTTGGAGACTTCTCCTCTCGTTTGATTGTTGACCCTCAAAATCACAATCCTGGCACATTGATGCCGAGCGGCGATGCCGCGCCGGGACGGAGAAGTCTCTTTGTACTCGCTCAAGCGGACCGCTGCGGGTCGGCTGCGGTAAACTCCAACTCACTCGTGGCAGCGGCCACTTAGCTCAAGCGTTAGAGCGCTTATGTCAGGCATAGTCATCGCTGCGGAAAGGACTTGGTTTGCCGTCGCTCCTGATGGTTCCGAGCATGAAGTCGTACTCCGCATCAGCGTACCTACGCTTCAGTCTGGCGGTGAATGGCGTGCTCCCGTTTCGCTCGGCACGCTGGAATCGCACATTCACAACATTGCTGGCATTGATGCGTGGCAAGCCGTCAGTCTGGCCATGCGTTTCGCGGCTACGCGTGTTAGCCACTTCGCAGAGGACGGTTGGCAGTTCTACTGGGAGCGTGGTGGAGAATTGGCCTCACCTGCAGAGCTTGCGGATGCACCGTGAGCGCTCTAACTAATCATTCCAGCGGACGCGCTGCGCGCGCCGCTAAATTCAGGCGTTAGGCACTCAGAGAACTAACCACGTCAGGAGTCAATATGTCGTCGTTTCAACAGTTCTTACAGCAGTGGTCCCCTGCAATCTTTTGCGGCCTCATCGTCTTGCTCAACCTTAGCTATATCCACACGTCGCAATTGATGGTGAACCGCCCTGGGATTTGAGGAGGCTCCAACCTCTTGAGAGGATGGAGCCATGAACAAGTCGAACAAGTTTTCCCCTGAGGTCCGTGAGCGTGCAGTACGAATGGTGCAGGAACACCGTGGCGAGTATCCGTCGCTGTGGGCTGCGGTAGATTCGATTGCACCGAAGATTGGCTGTGTACCACAGACGTTGTTGGCGTGGGTGCAAGCGCCACGAAGTCGACAGCGGTGTGCGTGACGGTGTGTCCACCGCCGAAGCACGCCGCGTCAAGGAGCTCGAGCGCGAGGTCAAGGAGCTGCGTCGGGCCAACGAGATCCTGAAGCTGGCCAGCGCGTTTTTCGCCCAGGCGGAGCTCGACCGCCGACTCAAGTCCTGAGGGACTTCATTGACGCAACACCGCGATATCCACGGGGTCGAGCCGATCTGCAAGATTCTGCAGATCGCCCCGTCGGGGTATCGACGCCATGCGGCGCTTCAGCGCGATCCGCAACGACGCTGTGCCCGAGCCAAGCGCGACGAAGTAGCTGGTGCCGCAGATCGAGCGTGTCTGGAAGGTCAACATGCAGGTCTACGGAGCTGACAAGGTATGGCGGCAGCTGGCGCGCGAGGGGATGACGGTGGCGCGTTGTACCGTCGAACGATTGATGCGGCGGCAAGGCTTGCGCGGTGTGATGCGTGGCAAGGTGGTGCGTACCACGATCAGTGACAGCAGGGCACCGTGCCCGCGGGACCGGGTCAATCGGCAGTTCCGTGCCGAGCGTCCGAACCAGCTGTGGGTCTCGGATTTCACCTACGTCTCGACCTGGCAGGGCTGGCTCTACGTGGCTTTCGTCATCGACGTATTCGCCAGGCGCATCGTGGGCTGGCGCGTCAGTACTTCGATGCGGACCGACTTCGTACTCGATGCGCTGGAGCAAGCCCTGTACGCGCGCCAGCCCGAACGTGACAGCGCGCTTGATTCATCATCGCGATCGTGGATCGCAGTATGTGTCCATTCGATACAGCGAGCGTCTGGCCGAAGCCGGCGTCGAGCCCTCGGTTGGCAGCAAGGGCGACAGCTACGACAACGCGCTTGCCGAAACCATCAACGGCCTCTACAAGACCGAGCTGATCCATCGTCGCGCACCGTGGAAGACCCGGGAGGCCGTGGAGCTCGCCACCCTAGAATGGGTAGCCTGGTTCAACCACCACCGCTTGCTCGAACCCATCGGTTATATTCCGCCTGCCGAAGCGGAAGCGAACTACTATCGGCAACTCGTCGGTCGTGCAGTCCCTATGGCAGCATGACTTAAACCAAACAGCCTCCACGAAAACCGGGGCGGTTCATGGGCGTATTTAGCTTTCTGCCCATTTGTTTCTTTTTCGCTTGCAGCGCAATGTATTCAATGCGCAAGCAAATTCTCGCGCTCCAATCCGAGGTTTCGGCTCTGCAAGTTGAGCTTAAAGCGCGTGCCTAACTATTCGTCCAACGCGACCGTGACGGGTTGCCGCGATTTCCTGCCACACCGCGCGGCGCGTTAACTCAAGCGTTAGGCGGCGCAAGAACGGTCAGAGCAAAGTGAGTGGGTATTTTCTTACGCAATCGGTCACGTTGCGCCGCTGCCCAAGCGTTAAAATCCATGCTACAAGAGCGTCGCTACGCGAATGAAGCGCAAGACGTAGCGGCGTGTGCCGCTAACGAAGCCCGCACCTCCGAGTCATTCGCGCGCTTTTCAGGGTGGAAAATTCACTCCATGCCGCTTGCAAGTCACTCGCCCGCGCGTGTAGTCCTGCATTAATTCCCGGTCTTCAGCCATCTTTCGACGCTGCACTGCAACGCTTTTTTCATCCGTGCAGCCCGTGCCTTTTCGGCATTGCGCGCGGACTGTTTGCGGCCTTCCGGCGTTCGCGGGCCGGTACTCATCCCGCCGTGCCATTTGCAGCGTCCGCCTTTCCCGATACCGAGCGCACGGCAGGGGTGACCGCGTTGCGTTCGCGCATTGCACAGTGCAGGGTCACTGCCGTCATACGACAAAGGCACCCCGCGCCGGGTTACGGGTAGGCTCGGAGTCATTCGCGGGCGCGAGCACTGCTCGCGAAACTCGGTCGCCATGTCGCACACGACCGCTTGGCGTGCGGATAGGACAAAGGCTGCGCCGGATCGCACCCAGCGCCACAGCTACCCATGCCGCAAACCTCTGCCGCTCACGCTGCCGTACCTTCAGGTCTACCCTTCGCGCACCAGTAGTCGGCAGCTTGGCGTTCGATGCGCCGATACGCCCAACGACGGAAGGGGACAACGTACAGCGTGCAACCGCGCGAGTAGTCACCGGCAATGACAAACTGGCGCACGTCGCGGGGGCGATTGTTCCAACCGGGCGTGCGGATTGTGTCCGCCAATGCGCGCAAAACGTCATCGGGTAGCAGTGTGCGTTTCATGCTGCGTTCCTTTTCGGTTTTATTCGGGCATTCTCTATAGCAGAGGCAACATCGCCGAAAGACTGTTTATCTATGTAGGTGTTCCCTTTTTGGGTCTGGCGCAAAACCCTTTTATTGGGCCTGGCAGAATCGACTGCAATCCAACGCTCTGCAATTGCATACAAACCCGGCTTTCGGCCTCTTTGCGTGTTACGCGGTAGGCGGGTTTGCAACAGGATGCCGGAGTGCACAGCAGCTTTGCGATGCTCGCGGAACGTGTCCGGCTTTGCGAAACCGTCGCGCCCTGCGAAGTCGGCGAAAGTCAGTGCGATATTACCGTTATTGAAACCGTCGAAGCGCCGGAACGCCAGCAGGATAACGTCATGCGCGGCAGGCGGTAAGGCTTTCCATTCCGGAGAATCCAGCAGCCTGTGCGGCAAGGTGGCGAAGCCATCCGATCCGTAGGCCACGGCGCGCGCGGCGATCGTGTCCACTTCATCGGCACCTAGCGGCGGAGCACAGCGTTCGGTATTGATTCGCTGTAGCCGATCGTTGACGGCTGGCGCATCGAAACCTTGCCGCACCAGTCCACACGCGAGACTAAAAAGCGTGGCGTTGCGTTCGCCGGTTGGGATAACGTCGGGCAGTGTGCGCTTGCGGTGCGTGGCGGTCGCCGGTGGCGTTACTGTTGCGTGTCCGGTTTCGGCGCGCAGGTCAATGGCGAAGGCTTCGACAAACTGCGCGTGTGTGTAATGCGACACATCGCGCACGTCGATGATGCGCGTTCGGAACGGCTGGCCTTTACGATGATCGAAACCGGGCAGACGCATGACGCGGCAAAGATCGTTAACGCTAACGTCACTGGCGAAGCGTTTTGCAATTGCCACCTGCACGCATTTGAATGTTGCCAGCGGTGCATCGTTCACCAGCCAATACGCATGCCAGCGGCCTGGCGATGATTCAATAACGATATGCGGTGCCAGCGGTGCCGATCGGATCGGTTCTAGCGGCGCGCCGTCAAGATCGGCAAAGTACGCGCGGATGTGTTGCACGTTCGCATTGCAGCGGCCCTTGCCATTGCCTGTGTTCACCATGACAAACACGCCAGCGCCGCGCGCGTTCAATCCGACGAGCGTGGCGGCGTGCTCGGCCAGTGTGCCGTGCAAGATGTGCCGCAAGCTCGTATCTTTGCGGCTCGATTCGCCGAAGGTCTGGAACGTGAACTGTCCGCCCAGCAGCGAAAGGAATCTTTCAGCATCACCGGCGAAGGCTGCCAATGCGGTCGCGCATTCATGGCAAACGTGCCGGCATCTGCCAATCGCAGGCTTTTGCCTTCGGCAAGGAGCCAGTACGGGTCGGGTGCGATCCGGCCTGATTCGCGTTTGGCCGGCGCTATCCAACGCATCCATGATCCAGAACCCGGCAACGTTGCGACTCCAGCCACGCGCGGTCAGTTCTACGGCGCTCAAGCATCGCCGGTTACCCGGCTCGCCAATCCGGTGACGGTCGAAAACCCGTTCGCGGTTGAAGTAGTCGCCGCATGCTGTGCACTGGCAGCGGTTGCCGGTCAGCTTAGGCGCGTTCATGCGGCCTCCCGATGCTCGCGCAGCCATGCGACGAACGCCGCTTCGTCGATTAACACGCGGCGTCCTAGCTGGACAACGGCAGCATCAAGCCCATTGGTCGCGCGGTTGAAAAGCAACCAGCGCAAACTTGACGGAGTGAAGGCAGGGTATTTCTGTGCGAACTGTTCTACTGTGTAGAATTGCGAATTGTCCACGCTGCTAGCTCCGATTGGCCGGGTGTGGTGCGGCGTTGCGAAGCGTCATTCCAACAAAATTCGAGCGTTTGTGTCCCGCGCGAATAGGGGAAATTTCTACCCGTTTTCATCGGGCAATTTGTTCGCGACAATCTGACGACACAAACCAATAAACTTTTTCCGATCCTGGGCGTATTTGGCGTTCGTTCTACCTGCACGCTTTGCCCAGTGTTCGAAAAAGTCTATTTGGGCATTCTTCTGTCTGGTATCGACTATTTTTCTATACGATCGCTTTTCGCCACCGCGCATGCTTCCTTTCGCTTTGCGCTCGTTGTGTTTCTTTTGAATGAGTTCGCACTGCGCATTCAAGAAATCATGATCGATTCCCCAAATCTCATCGAGAATCCCGCCGAGCACCGTGACGGCATCGGCAAGCCGTTTCTGAAACTCGCGCGCCACAGTCGCAAGATCACGTATCACAGCAGTCATATCTGAGCGTAAATAAACTTTTCCTGCATTGACGCGACAACTCACTGCGTTGCTCAGCCCACGTTCGAGTCTTTTCCACAATTCCGTATGACCACCCCAATCATCAATTCCGAGTAACGCAGCGAGCTTCCTACGTTCAGCCTCCGGTAAATCCACCTTGGTCGATTGGAAGCTACCTTGCGATTTTGGATGCTTTTGGGACGCCATAGCGTGCCTACTACTATCCAAACATCGCCTGATTCATTCGACCTACAACCCCGCGCGTGTGGCCTTCGGTCAGGTGCGCGTACCGCTTCACCATCGCCAGCGTCTTGTGACCTAGCACCTCCGCAATCTCAGCCAAGGTCGCGCCATTCATTGCAAGGTAAGAGGCCGCTGTGTGGCGCAGATCATGGAAACGAAAATCCTTGATTTCGGCGCGCATCATCGCCTCGCGAAACATCTTGCTGATTTCCGAGGGGTGCCCGTTTACACCGGGGAAAACCAGATCGGAATCTAGCCGCCGAACCTTGGCATGCTCGCCATCCGTTCTGCCGCGAAGTTCACCGAGGGGTGACCGGCGTTCCCCGTTTTTCGTGATGTGAAAGGTCAGCATGCCACTCTGCATATCCACGTCCGGCCAGCGCAGGCCCAAATTCGCCACGTGCCCGCGCCTGTGGATAGCGCGACAACAACAATCAGGTGCAAAGCGTCACTATGCACCTTAAATCGTTCAGTCTTCACGCTCTAGCATGCGGAAAAGGAACCGGACACGCCGCGCGGCTCGGCCAGCTTCCGATTTTGCGCATGGGGTTGTCGTCCAACAACTCAAATTCGCGCACACCAATATTCAGGCAGTGCGCCAAATCCAAGCGATCACCGGTTCGACGGTCGCTGCTGCGCGCGGTCGCTTGCGCTTGGATGTACCAGCAGCTAGTTTGTTGCGCGCCTCGACAATCTTGGCTGCCGTAATTTCCGCGAGTGTAAAGCACCAAGCTCTTTTTGCCAGAACGGCAAATATTGAGGCGCGCAGTTGAGCGGGGGCCAGCATGCGGTAGGTATTCGGCACAGTAGCGTCCAATCAGATCGCTCAGGGTGTTGCGCTTGGACTCGACGTGCTGAAACCAGCGCCCCGCGCGAATTGCGGTTTCGGTTTCGGCTCCCAACGTTTCGCATCGGTCACCGATCAAAGGTTGCATAGGCAGCCGGGTATGCCGCATGCGAATCTTGACCCGGTAGACGGTTGCGGTGTCCCGTACGCGTTTTTCGATTGTCGCCATGACCAATCCTCTCAAATCCCAATTATTAGAAGATGTCCCTGTCATGTCCCTGAGGTGCAAGCGCAGGCGAGAAGAAAACGCTAAGCTATTGATTTTGTGCAAACCGTTCTAGCATGGCAATCAAGCACTTGACTCAGATAATTTTAGGTTTTGCACCCTTTTATGTGCCTGATTTTGCTCGACAGGGCTGAGTATTTTTAGGTGAGTCTGCGGTCAGGTCTACTACAACTGCAGCCGCGTTCATCACTCGCTCCGTGGCGTCACACCAATACAACTACCGTTGTGTTCATACGCGACCGCCGCATTGATTCATGGCGAGGACTTTGGCGCGGATGCCCCTGTGATGGTTTTAAGTTGTTTCCCGACTTGCTCACCGAAGATCGAAGCCTTCAAGAACGGAAATCCCTCGCGCCCGATGAGGTCCGGCCGTGATCTTATACTGAGCCGACTCGCAGCGATCGGCCGTTCTCCACAGACGAGTCACCAAGCACCTAGCGGTTGACACATTGACTGCGGGTTGACGTAGATCAATGAATAGAAGTGTCGCCTGCCTCACGATTGCCCATATGCAAAAGGCAACGCCACAATTCGATCCAGAGCTCATCGCGCGCTACGACATCGCCGGACCGCGCTACACATCGTATCCAGCCGCACCGCAGTTTCATACTGGTTTTCGCGAGGCGGACCTTCGCTCGATGGCCCGTTCCTCCAATGAGGATCCGATCCCGCGCCCGCTTTCGCTGTACGTGCATGTGCCCTTCTGCTTAAGCCCGTGTTTCTATTGCGGTTGCACGCGTATCATCACGCGCGAGCCTGGCAAAGCAAGTGTCTATCTGGATCATCTGTATCGCGAGTTGGAACTCGTCGCTCCGCTGTTCGACCGCGACCGCTCGCTGGTGCAATTGCATTTCGGTGGTGGTACACCGAACTTTCTCGACACTTCGCAGATGAGCGAACTGCTCGAATCGCTCGCTCGGCACTTCGCGTTCAGCCACGAAGCGGAACGTGAATTTGGCATCGAATTGGATCCGCGTTGGAGTGAGCCGGGCTACGTGCGAATGCTGGCCAAGCTCGGTTTCAACCGCGTCTCGGTCGGAATCCAGGATTTTGATCCCGCCGTGCAGGCCGCAGTCAATCGTATTCAGAGTGTCGAGCAGACCCGCGCGATCCTTGATGCCGCGCGCGACTCTGGCTTTCGCTCGACCAGCGTGGATCTGATCTACGGCCTGCCAAGACAAACGCTTGATGGATTCGCTCGAACCCTCGATCAGGTGATGGCGTTGGCACCCGATCGCATCGCGGCTTATGGTTACGCGCACCTGCCAGAACGATTCAAGGCGCAGCGCCAGATCGATGCCGCAGACCTACCCGGTGCGGCAACGCGTCTGGCCCTTCTAGGCCTCACGGTGGAAACTTTAACCGCCGCAGGCTATCGCTACATCGGCATGGATCATTTCGCGCGTCCCGAAGACGACCTCGCGCGCGCGCAGGACGCAGGCACGCTGCAGCGCAATTTCCAGGGCTATTCCACGCATGCCGATTGCGATCTAATTGGCCTCGGCATGAGTTCGATCTCGCATATCGGTGCGAGCTTCAGTCAGAACGCGCGCGATCTCGTCGGTTATTACACTGCGCTGGATGCCGGCCACTTGCCGGTCGTGCGCGGCCTTGTTCTCAACGATGACGATTTAATTCGCGCAGATGCCATTCAGCGGCTGATGTGCCACGGCGAGCTGGATATTCCCGCATTCGAGGCGCGTCACTGGCTCGATTTCAGCGTGTACTTCGCGGCCGAACTTGGACGGTTGCGCGAACTTGCCCGTGACGGCCTGATCTCCATCGAACCAACCCGCCTCTTAGTAAGTTCACGCGGCCGCTTCCTGCTGCGTATCATCGCGATGTGCTTCGACGTCCATCTGCCCATGGCGCAAGCAGCCGAAGTGCGCTATTCCCGAGCTTTGTAGCCCGATACTCCGCATCGGGCGGAGTATTTGTATGAGCAAACCTTCGCCGGCCGGCAAACTGCCCGCTCCGAATCCAATCTCCGACGATGGCGACGATCTGCATTTTTGCTCAACCTGCGCCTTCGGTTCGGTGTGCCTGCCGGGGGGCGTGGATAAGAGCGCATTGCGCGAACTGCACATGCTGGTCGAGCACATCGGTCCGTTCCATGCTGGCGACGATATCTTCCGCAGTGGACAGCGATTCAGCGCCATCTACGCGGTTCGTGCTGGCATGATGAAGACGCGCGTGATCGACGACGCCGGCCGTGAGCAAGTGCTCGGTTTCCACCTGCCCGGCGAGATGGTTGGTCTCAACGCGATCCACCCGGAGAAATACCCTTGCGACGCGATCGCACTGGATACTGTGTATGTCTGTCGCTTTTCATTCCCCGCGCTGACTACCTTGGCAACGAAAATCCCGGACGTGCAAGATAAACTGTTCCGCCTGCTTAGCGCTGACATCGGGAAAGCCGCACAACTGGCGGGGGACCACTCCGCCGACGAGCGTCTCGCCGCCTTTGTGCTCGGTCTCGCCGGGCGCTACGGGGCACGCGGTTTTTCGCCCTCCGCATTTCGCTTGACCATGGCGCGCGCAGACATCGCCAACTACCTGCGTCTGGCTGCTGAAACGGTAAGCCGCGTACTGCGGCGCTTTCAGGATCAGGGCCTGATCCGGGTTGACGGCCGCGACGTCGAGCTGCTCGATGTGCCTGCTCTGCGCCTCCTCGCACGCAGCATTCTTCACGACTGAGCGTCGTAGCGACTCATCCCGAGTCCACTTGACTTGCGTCAGAGCGCAGGGCGCAAGCGCCCGGCACTATCGCTTCAGTCAGATCGTCTGGGAGCTGCATCATGTCCATGGGCTGGCACCCTTGGATCGCCGTTGTCCTGCTGTTGGGCAACAACCTTGCGGCACGGCTATTGGTAAATGAGGTTTGCACCTATGGATAGTCGCGTACGATCCGAATCCTCCGTGGGGGCCATGCCCGCCCTGGCCGATCTGCCAAGAATTTTCGCCGCGGCTCCGCATCGCATGATGTTCTTTGCCGGAGCAACGGCGGTGATCGCGTCGATGCTGTGGTGGGCATGCTTTCTCGCTGCGGGGTACTTCAATCGTGCTTTTCCGGCGTCGCCGGTACCGGCGGGTTGGGCGCACGCAGCGCTGACCCAGTACGGCATGTTGCCTTTGTTTATTTTTGGATTTTTGCTTACTGTGATTCCACGCTGGATGGGCCAGCCAGCGCTGGCGAAAGCGCATTATGTGCCGGTGTTCGTCGGTGTATTTGGCGGCTATCTACTGGCACACATCGGCCTGCTTGATCTCAAACCGTTGTTGATCGCTGGTCTTGCGTTGATGCTCGCAGGCTGGATCGCCACGTTGGCTGCACTCGGCAGCGTGTTGTGGCGCAACGGCGGGCGCGATCGGCACGCACTGTCATGCTACATCGCTCTCGTATTTGGCACATTCGGCCTCGCTGCGTTTGCCGCGTTCGTGCTCGGTGCACCGTGGCAGTTCGCTTTCGTTGCGATCAAGCTCGGCACATTCGGTCTGCTGCTGCCGATTTTCTTCACGGTGTGCCATCGCATGATTCCATTTTTCAGTGCGAACGTGGTCGGCGTCGGCTATCACGCGTTCAAGCCGGGATGGAGCCTGCCGCTGCTATGGACGCTGCTGCTCGTACATCTGAGTATGGAGCTGTCGCATACCTTCGCATGGCTGTGGCTGGCCGACACACCGCTGGCCGTGTTTTTCCTTGTGCACTGGCTGGCGTGGCAACCGTGGAAATGCCTGCGCCCCGGCTTGCTCGCCGCGCTGTACCTGGCGTTCGCGTGGCTGCCGATTGCATTCTCGTTATTCGTTGCGCAAAGTCTGATTTTCTATTTCAGCGGCGCATTCGTCCTCGGCCGTGCGCCGGTGCACGCGCTGACGGTGGGATTTTTCGGTTCGATGATGGTGGCGATGGTCACGCGCGTGACCCAAGGTCATTCCGGTCGGCCGCTGCGGATGGGAACGATCCCGTGGATCACGTTTGGCCTACTTCAGCTGGTGGCGCTGACGCGCATCGGCGCCGAGATCGCGTCGGACATGTCGTTGTGGCTGGTTATGGCGGCTTTCGGCTGGCTCATCGCGTTCGCGCCTTGGGTACTGCGTTCGCTATGGATCTATCTGACACCACGGATCGACGGCATGCCAGGTTAGGCGACAGTGTGCGAGCATCGCAGCAATCGTCTGCGAGTTGTCCATGATCGAGTTCTACGCACAGATCAAGTTCGTCCACGTCGCGGCGGTGATCGCCTCCGGCAGCGTGTTCGCACTGCGCGGACTGCTGATGCTGGCAGGTTCACGTTTTGCCAATCATGCGGCACTGCGCTATCTGTCCTATGCGATCGACTCTACGCTGCTGACCGCGGCCCTGATGCTGGTAGCGATTCTGCACCAGTATCCCTTCGTGCAGGCCTGGCTGACGGTCAAGGTGCTGCTGCTGGTCGTGTACATCGCGCTGGGCGTGTTCGCGCTGCGTCGTGGGCGCACACGCGCGCATCGCGCCGGCTTCTTCGTGGCCGCGCTAGCGGTGTTCGCCTTCATCATCGGCGTTGCGATCGCGCACGATCCACGCGGTTGGTTCGCATAGGTCGGCTCTTGATCTAGATCATTGTTGCCGCTGTCGGCGACGCGCAGAATTGCCCCATCGGACAATGAATCAGATCGAACGGGGAACCACATGAATCGCCTACTGCTCGCACTCGCTGTCTTCGCCCTGTCGGCCGCAGCCGGCCGTGTCGTTAATGCGACCGATGCCTTGGCCGCGGCGGTCGATAGCAACAACTATGTCCACGGAGATTTCGGCCCGCCCCGTGGCGATCCAATCCACGCGGTCTTGACTAATCCTCCCAACGTACCTGCGCCAACTTTTCGCAACTATCCGGCCAAGGTCATCGTTGAATTGGAAGTGATCGAAAAAGAAATGCAGATTTCCGAAGGCGTGACCTATACATTCTGGACCTTCGGTGGCACGGTGCCGGGCAAATTCATCCGAGTGCGTCAAGGCGATACCGTGGAATTGCACCTGAAGAACAATCCGAACAACAAAATGCCGCACAACATCGATCTGCACGGCGTCACCGGACCTGGCGGCGGTGCCGCGTCAACGTTCACAGCGCCCGGCCACGAATCGCAATTCACGTTCAAGGCGCTGAATCAGGGCATCTATGTCTATCACTGCGCCACTGCGCCGGTCGGTATGCACATCGCCAACGGCATGTATGGCCTGATCCTGATTGAGCCGCCGGAAGGCCTGCCGCCGGTCGATCATGAGTACTACGTGATGCAGGGGGATTTTTATACAACGGGAAAATACCGCGAGAAGGGACTGCAGCCGTTCGACATGGAAAAGGCCATCGATGAGAGACCCACCTATGTCCTGTTCAACGGTGCTGAAGGCTCACTCACCGGCGACAAGGCGCTGACGGCCAAGACCGGAGAAACCGTGCGCATTTTCGTTGGCAACGGCGGCCCGAACCTGGTGTCGAGTTTCCACATCATCGGCGAAATCTTCGATCGCGTGCAGCAGGAAGGCGGCACGCATCCGCAGGAGAACGTACAGACCACACTGATCCCCGCCGGTGGTGCAGCGATCGTGCAATTCCATACTGAAGTGCCGGGCAGCTATGTGCTGGTGGATCACTCGATCTTCCGCGCATTCAACAAGGGTGCGCTAGCGATCCTCAAAGTGGATGGTCCGGAAAACAAATCGATCTACTCGGGCAAGGAAGTGGACTCGGTATACCTGGGTGACCGTTCGGAGCCGAACCTGGCTGCGGTGACGCACGCGACCAAAGCGGCTACCGCTGGCAACCTGACCAAGGAAGACCAGATCAAGGCCGGGCAGCAGTTGTTCACCGGCACCTGCTCGGTCTGCCATCAAGTTAACGGCGAGGGTCTGCCTGGCGTGTTTCCGCCGCTGGCCAAGTCCAGCATCATCGCCGCCGATCCGAAGCGGCCAATCCAGATCCTGCTGCACGGGCTCACCGGAAAGGTCACTGTCAATGACAAGGAATACAACTCGGTCATGCCGCCGATGAGCCAGCTCAACGACGACGAAATGGCCAACATCATCACGTTCGTGCTCAACAGCTGGGGCAACCCCGGCGGTCGCATCGCGACCGAGGAAGTGGCCAAGGCGCGTGCGGAGCCGGCGCCGGCTGCAGCAGCAGGTCATTAAGGAGTGTGGGAATGCACCGCGCCGCTGTCATCGCGATCGCCCTGTTCGCCGCACCGGCCATTGCCGCCGACTACGCGACGCTGCCGGGCGGAAGATTTGCCAGCGTGCTGCCCGCCGATGTGAAAGATGCCGATGTCATGGTCGCTCCGTTCCGCCTGCGCGCAGAGCCAGTGACGAATGCCGAATTCCTGGTCTTTGTGAAAGCGCATCCGGACTGGCGCCGCGACCAAACTCCGGCCGTGTTCGCCGAGCCGCGCTATCTTTCGCAATGGCAATCGGCCGATGCGCTTGGCGCTGGCGCGTTGCCGGACCAGCCGGTCACGCAGGTGAGTTGGTTTGCGGCACAGGCGTTTTGCGAGAACGAAGGGGCACGCCTGCCGACCTGGAACGAATGGGAATTCGCCGCCGCCGCCGATGCCACGCGCGCGGACGCGCGCAGCGACCCGGCATGGCGCGAGAAAATCCTGTCCTGGTATTCGCACCCATCGAATGCGCCGCTTGCGGCAATCGGTGGCGCAGCCAATGCTTACGGCGTGCACGATCTGCACGGGCTCGTCTGGGAATGGGTGGACGACTTCAACGCACTGCTCGTGGCCAGCGACAGCCGTGACCAAAACGATCCGGATCGCCTCAAGTTCTGCGGTGCTGGCGCGTTGAATCTGCGCGATCGTGACAACTATGCCGTGCTGATGCGCATCGCGATGTTGTCGTCGCTCAAGGCGGCCGACACCACCGCCAATCTCGGCTTTCGCTGCGCGAAGCCGGTCGGCTGAGGAAATGCGATGAATTCGTTCCCCCGATTCGCACGTGACTTGCTGCTGGCGCTGCTGCTGGTTCTGTCGACCGCCGCACCGGCGCTGGCAGAACTGCCAGGGGACTCGATCTATCGCTTGCCGATCACGCTGACGGATCAGGATGGCCGCAGCTTTCAATTCGCGGAACGACATGGCAAACCTCAGCTTGTGAGTATGTTCTATACCTCGTGCCAGTACGTTTGCCCGCTGATTATCGACACCCTGCAGAAGACCCAGCGTGCGCTATCGGAAACTGAAAGTTCGAGGCTTCAGGTCCTGCTCGTCAGCTTCGATCCCGAGCGCGACACGCCGACGCGGCTCAAGGAGATATTCGCGCAGCGTAAACTCGATGTCGCCAGTTGGACGCTGGCGCGCACCAACGCGCCCGACGTGCGCAAACTCGCCGCAGTGCTCGACATCCAGTATCGCTTGCTAGCTAACCGCGACATCAACCACTCCACCGCGCTAGTGCTGCTCGATGGCGATGGCCGCATCGTCGCGCGAACGGACAAGATTGGTGCCTTGGATCCAGACTTTGTCGCGGCTCTACACAACGCGCTTGCGCTTCCCTAACCCACGGTCAGCGAATACGCGCTTCTCTGCACCGGCTGGGGCAGCGTCACCGGCCCAGGGATATATTCACGAAGGAGCGCGATCAGTTCTGCAGTGCACGGATTGCGACCCTGCCTGAGCCTACTGTGCTCGACGCCATCGTGCATACATCGCTTGCGTCACGACCTCTGAATTGACAAAGATCAAACACTCAGCCGCTCGACTCAGGCATTGTTGCTCACGCATCCGAATGAGCTTCACCCTTAGTCAACTGGTCATTCTGCATGTACTTCAATAAACGAACTTACGCGTGTGCTACCAACGTGCTTGCCGCGATATTCGCGCTTTTTCCCGTCGCGACTTGGGCGCAGCAGCTATCGGCGACAGGCTACGACAACTGGGGCGCTAATTTCGTGGTGGTTGCGGTTACGGCAATCGTGGTTTGCATTTGTGTACTATTACACTATGAAGCACTAAGTTTTCTATCACGATGGCTCGCCCGGCGTGGAGGACAACATCGAAGGCGCGTTCTATTCGCGATTTTCGGCGTGCTTTCAGTCCACATCGTGGAAATCTGGATTTTTGCCTTGGCTTGCACGTTGCTGCTGCTATCGGCGACGTTCGGCACCGCACATGGTTTCGCCGGAGGGATACTTGATAGTGTCTACGTGTCCTCGATGACGTTCACAACCGTCGGCGCGGGTGAAGCGTATTTGAGCGGCCCGATCCGATTTCTGGTCGGCACCGAAGCATTGACCGGCCTGGTGTTGATTACTTGGTCCGCCTCGTTCACGTTTCTGGAAATGGAGCGCTTCTGGCGCGACCGATGAGGACTTTGAGTCGAACTTGATCAAAGTCAATGAGCCAAACATCCGCACCGGTACGCTCATTTATGTTGACTGGCCATTTACCCAGCCCCAGCACGTTGGGCCCGCAATCGGATGATGCAAATGATCTTCACTGATGTAGTTGTTGTTGGCGCCGGCCCCGTGGGCCTGTTCCAGGTATTCGAACTGGGCCTGCTTGATCTTAGCGCGACATGTCATCGACAGCATGCCGCAAGTGGGCGGCCAATGCATCGAGCTGTATCCCGACAAACCGATCTACGATATTCCAGCGATCCCCGTGTGCAATGCGCACGAATTGGTAGATCGTCTGATGGAGCAGATCAGGCCGTTCGCCCCGCAATTCCATCTGGGCGAGGAAGTCACCGAGGTGCAACGCCAGAAATCCGGACGATTCCTGGTGCGCACAAACGCGGGCACCCTGTTCGATGCGGCGGCCGTCATCGTGGCCGGTGGCGTGGGCTCATTCAGACCGCGCCTGCTTCCGGTAACGGGGACAGAGCGGATCGAGGGCCAGTCAGCTCCATTACAGTGTTCGTGATCCGGCAATATTCACCGGCAAGGACATCATCATTGCCGGTGCAGGAGATTCGGCTTTGGATTGGGCGCTGGCACTGTACGACAAAGTAAATAGCCTCGTGCTTGTACATCGAACGCGAGAGTTTCGTGCCGCACCCAGCAAAGTCCGACAAATGGAACAATTGTGCTTCGATCAAAAGATGCAGTTCCTGGAGGGTGAGATCACTGGCCTGGATATCGTGGATGACAGACTCAATGCAACGTTCGTTCGAAGCAAGAGTGGGCTTACTAACCGTGTCGACGCTGATCATGTCCTGGTCTTCTGGGGGCTGCATCCAAAGCTGGGGCCGATCACAAGTTGGGGACTGAATTTGGACAAGAACCAGATTGAAGTGGATACGAGCAACTTCGCTACCAATATCCCCGGTATTTTCGCCGTGGGCGACATCAACACTTACCGCGGCAAGAAGAAGCT
Organism: uncultured Gammaproteobacteria bacterium; assembly: GCA_963804695.1. Classification (GTDB taxonomy): domain Bacteria; phylum Pseudomonadota; class Gammaproteobacteria; order Xanthomonadales; family Rhodanobacteraceae; genus Rudaea. Next base: position 389,144 of record CAWDRH010000001.1, on the reverse strand, counting down.
CATCCTTAGCGGCTTTCACGAAGCTGCGCTCGCTGCGTTTGGTGTGCGCGAATTTCTCGCACCGGGCGAAAAGGTGCACCTGCAGTACACGACGACCAGCCCCATCATGCACAAGCGACTGGGCCTGGACGTCGGTTCGACAAAACGCAAAGCTTCAGAATTCCGCGAGACGCCAGCGGAACGGACTGGGACGCGCTGAGATGGCCTTCCCAGACACGAAACGTACGGACACCTCCCAATAAGTCGATTGAACTCGAAATCCGCGTTTGGGGACCTTGATGCGCATCTGGTCAGGTGAGGTCGGTCATTTTCTTTGAGCGCAATTGACCTTTATCAACATCAGCTCGACAAGACTGCATATGCTTGGTCTGTTGGCTGCGACCATGCCGCACATCGCCGTGAAGCAACCAGCGCCTGTGATCCAAATACATCAGAGGAGAATATTCATGTCCAAGCAAGAAAATGCATCCTCGGCCATATCGAATGGGCTCGAAGCGGTTTCTTCAACGACCAAAGTATCATTCGACGTTGTGACCAACGCCTATTCCGAATGGCTTCGTAACGCGAGTCAAATGCAAGCAGAAGCAATCCGCTTCATCAACGATCGGTACAACAAGGATGTGAAAATGATTTCGCGTTTTGCCGAGTGCAAGAAGCCGGAGGATTTCTTAGCATTGCAATCGGAACTGCTGACCGATCTGGTAGCGGACTATTCGCAGGAAAGTGCGACATTTTTTGCGCTGTTCAGCGATATTTCCCAACAAGGGCTGAAAGGGATAGGCAAGACCGCGACCGCTGCGGTGAAGTCCTGATGGCCACACTGAACCATGACTAGCACGCTTATCACAAGGAGCAAGAATTCTTGCAAGGTTCTGTTGCACGCGCAGGCTTACGCGGAGTGCGGCGCGATCTTGAAACAGTTCGTCAACGAAGGGCCTCTCGGAAAAAGCGTCTATTGCCTGAGGACAAATGCCTCCGGACACTATTTGTGCATGGTAGTTGAGTGCCAGGCAAGCGACGGCTCTTTTTTTGAGGTGGAACTGCAACTTCCGCATGCATACGTGAAGCTTGTCGTCACGTACCCGAAGGATAAGGGATTCGGTTTCGTTGACGAGATCGCAGATCAAGCGCAGTGATGCTATTTATGCCCTACCACGTAGCAGTGGCCGTCGCGGCGGCAAGGCCCCGATGACGCGAAGCAGCGTACGTCAAAGCCTTACTGCGCCCGGTGCCGGCTTCGCCCAGCACGCCTAGCCCGCCGCGCGGACCGGCATTGCAGGAAGCCAAAAACGCCAGTACCCGTAGCACGAAGCGAGTACAATCGCTGTTGCGAAGCAAAGAACGTCACGTTCCTGTGCCGAACAGGGCCTATGGGACCAAAAGCGCGCACGACCCAATCGGAATCGGACCAACCGCACCTTCTCGTCGTTGACGATGATGCGGAGATTCTTGCACTAATCGAGCGCTATTTCGGTGGTCAGGGCTTTCGCGTCACCACCGCGATCAACGGCACCGCAATGCGGGGAGCCATCCAGAGCCACTCGGTAGACATCGTGCTGCTGGATTTGGGTTTGCCTCGCGAAGATGGGTTCGATCTCACGCGCTACCTGCGCGAACATTGGGGCGGCGCGATCATCATTGTCACGGGTCGCGGCGAGTCCGTTGACCGGGTCGTCGGCTTGGAACTGGGCGCCGACGACTACGTCACGAAGCCATTCGATTTGCGCGAATTACTCGCGCGCGTGCGTAGCGTCCTGCGTAGGGCAGCGCCTGCCGCGGCAGAACAGGGCGCCTCGGATCGAACGGCAATCGAGTTTGCTGGCTATCGACTGGATCCCGACGCGCGCGTGCTGCTTGGACCAGAGGACAGCGAAATACCGTTGACGACCGGCGAATTCGAGCTGCTTTGTGTGTTTTTGGATCACCCGAATCGAGTGCTGTCGCGGGATCAACTCATGGGATTTATACACGGGCGCGATGCCGGGCCGTTTGATCGAGCGATCGATGTTCAAATTGGACGTCTGCGCCGCAAGATTGAACGCGACCCGGCAAAGCCAGAGCTGATTAAATCGGTCCGCGGTGCCGGCTATCAATTTTCCGCGCGGGTGCAACGCGGATGACGCTTCGACGATAGAGAATTCGATGTTCCGAGAATTGTTCGATGCTGCTCCCGACGCGATGGTCGCGGTCAATCATGACGGTCACATCGTGCGTGCCAACGCGCAAGCCGTGCGCCTGTTCGGCTATGCCGAAGAGGAGTTGCACGGTGCGGCGATCGAGATTCTTATACCCGAACATGCCCGCCCTAACCACGTGCATCACCGTAGTGGGTACGTCTCTAGCCCTCACGTGCGGCCTATGGGCGCTGGCCAACAGCTGACGGGGCTCAAGCGCAACGGTGAGGAATTTCCCGTCGAAATTGCGCTTAGTCCGATCAATACGCCCGAAGGTCAGATGATAATCGCGTCCGTCCGCGACATTTCGGACACTCAGCGCGCGCGGCAGGCTCTCGCCCGCGCGCGCTACGACGCGTTCGTTTCGCAAATCGGCCAACTGGCGCTCGCCGCACCGGAGCTTGATGCAATTGCGGAACAACTTTCTGAACTTATCGCCAATGCATTGGACATTGCTGGTGTAGCAATTGTGTTCCGGCACGCGCAGCGACGAACACCGCAGGTCAGCGCCGCGGTCGGTTTGCCGGATGACTTGATCGATGCCCTACCATCGATCTTGTCGCTCGCGGATGCACCTGGACATCTGCTAGCGACTGATCGACCCTTGATTGTCGAAGACTGCGCAGGCAGCGCCGCGCCGGTCGACGTTACACTTTTCGCCACATTGGGTTTCGAAAGCGCAGTATTGGTTCCTTTGAATGACCAAGGCGAGTCGATGGGAATGCTGGTCGCGCTATCAAGCAAAACCCGGCGGTTCGATCACGATTCTGTCTATTTTCTCCAGTCGGTAGCAAATCTGCTCGGCGCCGCGATGCAGCGCATACGGATGGAGGAGCAACTCTCGCATGCGCAACGACTGGAGGCAGTCGGCCAGTTGACTGGCGGTATTGCCCACGACTTCAACAATTTGCTCACGGTCATCTCTGGCAATTTGCAGATTCTCGAATCTGAGCTGAGCGACCGGCCCCAGACGCGAGACGTAATCAGTAGCGCGCTGCGTGCCGTTGGGCGCGGTGCGGAACTGACACGCAAGCTGCTTGCATTCGCGCGGCGCCAGCGCTTGTCGCCCAGTGCCTGCGATCCGGGACGATTGTTGCGCGATCTGGACGGCATGCTCAAGCGCACGCTCGGTGAAACGATTGCGCTGGAAATTACCTGCCCCGACGACATGCCAGCCGTGTTTGCCGACGCGGGGCAACTCGAGGCCGCCCTGGTGAACCTGGCACTCAATGCGCGTGACGCGATGCCACGCGGTGGACGACTCAGCATAACCGCCGAAACCCGCCACCAAGACGAATCGCGTGCCAACGACGAACTGAAACCCGGCAACTACGTCGTGTTCGCTGTCCGCGACACCGGTTGCGGCATGTCTCCGGAGGTACTCGCGCGCGCATTCGAGCCGTTTTTTACGACAAAGGAGCTCGGCAAAGGAAGTGGTCTCGGGCTGAGTATGGTGTACGGATTCGTCAAGCAGTCCGAAGGGTATCTAGCCGCGGATAGCCAGCTCGGCTACGGCACGCGCGTCGAGATTCATCTGCCGGTCGTGAAGTCTGCCGAAGGTAAGAATGCTGAGCCTGAGGCCATGTCGGATTCCCGCGGTAGCGAGACTATCCTCGTCGTCGAAGACGAGCCCGACGTACGCGGAATCGCGATCACGTTCTTACGCTCCGCCGGTTACTCCGTCTTGTCGGCGGAAAATGCCGAAGTAGCCCTAATGCAGCTTGCAGCGAACCAAGACATCGCACTGGTATTCTCAGACGTAGTACTCGGCAGCGGCATGACGGGCATCGAGCTCGCACATGAGGCCATGCGGAGGTTACCAGGGCTCAAAATTCTGCTCACGTCTGGATACGAGCACTTCGCACTCGACGAAGGCACTTCGATGCCGAGTGAACTGGAGCTGCTGCAAAAACCCTATACTCGCGAAAATCTTGTTGCCGCAGTGCGCAAGTCACTCGATCACCACCAAGTCAATCGATAGTCGCGGGTCTTAGTGCACGCGTGCGTCCATGCCAATCGTGCTGCGCAGACGCGCCGCATCGAGAACGCGAACCTCGCGCCATTCCACGGAAATGCAACCCTGCGCACTCAAGCGCGTCAGCGCGCGTGTCACGGTCTCATGCTTGAGCGCAAGAAAACTTCCAATATCCGCGCGGCTCATGCGCAGCACGAAATGCTTGTTGCTGAAGCCCAGCGCCTCATGGCGCGCCGCAAGATCGAGCAAGAACGTTGCTACGCGCTGCTCAGCACTTAACGTTCCGAGGGCGAGCATCCAAGTGCGATCGTTACGGATCTCTGCAGCTAGCGCTGCTGTGAGCTGAGCCTGCATCTCGGGAAGCCGCGAGCAGGCGTTCAGCACTGCTGGATAGGGCAGTTCCCAGACGCCACTCGTGTCCAACGCAATTACGTCGCAGGCATGCGTCTTCATCCCGATCGATTCGACCCCAAGCAAATCCCCTCGCATCCGAAACCCGGTGATCTGCTCGCGACCATCTTCGGCCACAAGACTCGTCTTGAGGAACCCGGCGTGCACCAGAAATAATGCATTGAATGGCTGGCCGGCGCGATACAGATACTGCCCAGCCTCAAGTTTGCGCCGCACCACCGATACATGAGCGCTCAATTCTTCGAAATTGATCAGGCTGCCGATGTCCGTCTGCGTGGTCGGCTTAGCAGTGGTTGCAGAAGATGTGTTCATTCTGACGGCTGTGGCGTTCATTGAGCTGCTCCAAGTTTGTTGACAGGCGCGATTGTGCGAAAACGTGGCGCTAAGCTAATCCGCACGCATGACTCGCCAACAACGTGGATGAAACGAACTGTAACAGTGTGTAACAGCGCTCTTGGAGAAATACTCAGCACCAAGTTGATCTTGCTCAACATCGGCAGAAGTCGCGATCGCGATACTTCGCCCATGAACAACCTCAATAACCCTGGCCACGGCGTCGGTGCGCGCGGTGGTGATTCACCGTTCACTGAATCCGCAGCGGTTGATGCCTGGGACGCGTGGTTCCGCTGGCGCGATCATGGAGTTTTGCAAGATCTTACGATCGATGCGACCTGGGACCGCATCGCGACGGCGCTTGCGTCAGTCGAGTCGCCTGATTCTGTCGTGATGTGGAAGCGTCGTTTCACGGACGCGTTCGGAAACTGGCGGCTTCTACTCGATGAACGCATTCTCGCGACTGCCGGAACGGGAGAAAATGCGTGGAGCGGCGGTAGCCTTTCGGCCGCCTTGAACGTGTCCCAGTTTGTGCGGGCCCCCATGACACCTCGATCATCGTTTGACCAGGCGGCGTTCGAAGACTTCGCGGCGCTCGCCGTGCGGGCACTCGACAATGCAGCTTTATTGGGCAGAATTCATGCGCCCGTCGACAATCACCTCAGGATCGGGATCATTGGTCTAGCCAATGCCATCGTTCTGCTCGGCCTTGCCTACGATGGAGCGGAAAGTTGCGCGCTGGCGGCGCTGGTTGGGCGATCTCTCGCGCGCGGTTGTTATCGCGGGTCCTCTCAACTCGCACGCGAGCGCGGCGCGACGTCACCTTGCACCCGAGAGTGGCGGACTCGCGCTCGAACGCAGGAGGTTGAGCCAGAAATTGTTGTCGAAGCCGCGAAGAAAGGTATCCGGCATAACCGTTTGACAGCAATTACTTCCCAACCAAGACTTGCACTGTTCGCGAACAATGTTTCCGATGCGCTGGATCCATTTTTCGACCACGCAATAGTGGACCATGTCATAGCACGCGACTTACAGCGCGTGGCCTCGACTAGTAGTCACGCGGCCGCGCCGAAGTACCAATCAACTTTCCCAAAGCAAAGATCGGGCACCGATTGCACCGCATCGGTGGCGGCGCAATTGAAACTCCGCGCCGCGATGTGCAGCTGTGTCGATGAAGCGATTGACTATCCCCTGCTCGTAGAGGGCGAACCGAGCGAACGCGATTCGGAGCAATGGAATGCGATGGCCACAGACCTCGGATTGCCAAAAGCCCGGTGGCGACGACCCGACTATTTCGGCCGCACTTCAGGCATTTCATCCAGCCACTAATCTGCAGCCCAGATAGCCATATGGCGTGACCAGCTTGCAGAACGAACCGACCGCCGCAGTCGGCTGCCAAGAGGCACAACGCATCAACTTTCGGCCATCGGCGTGCCTTGATCGCTCCATTGCCAATTGCGGATCTCTGGAAGGTCTTCTCCGTGCTTGCAGATGTATTGCCTGTGATTCATGAGCTGGTCGCGTAAATGCTGCTTGGCGTACGCAGCGCGAGAACTCAGACGCTGTACGCGATCGATGACATCACCCGCTAGATGGAAGCGATCGATGTCATTGAGCACCACCATGTCGAAGGGAGTCGTAGTGGTTCCATTTTCCTTGTAGCCACGCACGTGTATTTGATCGTGATTGGTCCGACGATACGTGAGGCGGTGAATCAGCCACGGATACCCGTGGTAGGCAAAAATGACAGGCTTGTCTTTGGTAAATAGCACGTCGAAATCCTTGTCGCTCAATCCGTGCGGATGCTCGCTTTGCGGCTGGAGCTTCATCAAGTCGACAACGTTGATGACGCGGATCTTCAGATCCGGGAACTGCCCTCGCAAAAGCTTCACCGCCGCCAGTGTTTCCAAGGTCGGGACATCTCCACAGCACGCCATGACCACATCGGGTTCGCCGCCCTCATCGTTGCTGGCCCATTCCCAGATACCAATGCCGGCTGCGCAATGCTTGGTGGCGGCATCCATGTCCAGCCACTGCCACTCTGGCTGCTTGCCTGACACGATTACATTGATGTAGCTGCGACTGCGCAAACAGTGATCGGTCACGGATAGCAGAGTGTTAGCGTCCGGCGGCAGATATACGCGAATGATATCGGCCTTCTTGGTCATCACATGATCGATGAACCCGGGGTCCTGGTGGCTGAATCCGTTGTGGTCCTGTCGCCATACATGCGAGGACAGCAGGTAGTTCAGCGACGCAATCGGCCGCCGCCACGCAACGCGGCGCGCCACGTCGAGCCACTTGGCGTGCTGATTGAACATGGCATCGACAATGTGGATGAATGCCTCGTAGCACGAGAAGAACCCGTGGCGACCCGTAAGCAAATAGCCTTCCAGCCAACCTTCGCACTGATGTTCGCTCAGCATTTCCATGATGCGGCCATCTGGCGCAACGTGATCATCAATGGCAATCAGTTCGGCGGTTGAACAGCGGTTCGTCACTTCAAACACGGCGTTCCACCGGTTGGATGCGGTTTCATCGGGGCTGAAAACACGGAAGTTGCGTGCGTCGGCGTTGAGCTTGAGAACGTCGCGAATGAGTTCGCCCTGCACGCGCGTGGCCGCGGCGCGTACGGTACCCGGACTGGACACAGTCACGGCATAGTCGCGGAAGTCCGGCATCTTCAGATCGCGCAGCAACATGCCGCCATTGGCATGCGGATTCGCGCCCATGCGCCGATTGCCCGTGGGCGCCAGTTCGGCCAACTCCGCCCGGAGCCGTCCCCCGGAGTCGAACAGCTCTTCCGGGCGATAGCTTTTCATCCATTGTTCGAGAATCCTCACATGACCGGGATGCTCGGCAAATTCGGCTACCGGCACCTGATGCGCACGGAATGTGCCCTCCACCGGTTTGCCATCGACCTTCTTCGGACCGGTCCAACCTTTCAACGAGCGCAAGATGATCATCGGCCAGCGCCGACGCTTCGTGAACCCGTGTTTGCGCGCGTCGCGCTGAATCTTGCCGATCTCTGCAAACACCTTATCGACCGTCGCCGCCATCAGCTGATGCATAGTCTCCGGGTCATCGCCCTCAACGAAGTACGGGGAATAGCCGTAACCTCGAAATAGCGATTCGAGCTCGTCGTGTGGAATACGCGCGAGGACCGTGGGGCCTGCAATCTTGTATCCATTCAAATGCAGAATCGGCAGCACCGCGCCGTCATGTACCGGGTTCAGAAACTTGTTCGAATGCCAGCTCGTGGCCAAGGATCCCGTTTCCGGCTTCGCCATCACCGACCACGCAGGCCACGACCAGGTCGGGGTTGTCGAAGGCCGCACCGTATGCGTGCGATAGCGAATAGCCGAGCTCGCCGCCTTCATTGATGGAACCCGGGGTCTCGGGCGCCACATGACTTGGAATCCCCCCCGGAAAGGAAAACTGGGTGAACAGGCGTTTCATGCCCGCCTCATCCTGCGAAATATTGGGATACACCTCGCTGTACGTTCCCTCCAGGTATGTGTTGGCCACCATCCCGGGGCCGCCGTGACCCGGACCGGCGACATAGATCATGTTCAGATTCTGTTCCTTGATGATTCGATTCAGATGCACATACACGAAGTTCAGGCCTGGCGTGGTCCCCCAGTGGCCGAGCAGACGGGGCTTGATGTGTTGCAAGCTCAACGGCTGCTTCAACAACGCGTTGTCGTACAGGTAAATCTGACCGACGGATAAGTAATTGGCAGCTCGCCAATACGCGTCCATTTTTCGCAGCAGTTCAGGCGATAGCGGCTTTTCCATCATTGTGGTCCGTGCCCTCTTCATTATTGCGCGTGCTCTCCGGATGCCTATTCAACTGCGTTGTTGTTACGAGCGATAATCGCTGCTAATGAAAAAAAGAAATTGACTCAAGTCAATAACCAAAGGAAGTTAAAGCGCAATATATACATGGCTGCAGCGCATTGCCGCGCCGTGAGCTTAGGGTTCTACCATAGCCAGAGTCTGTGCGATCTCATCGCCAGCTTTCTTGAACAAAGTAGAAAAATGCTTCCGACCGCCGCACCATTTCATCAAGCGGATTGGAAATAGCGCGTGCCGCCGCAGTCAAGATGGCGAGCACCAAATGGAACAATTTGAACGATGGTGATTCTCGCCGTACAAGACCAAGATCACGATGTCGAACTCCCCGTGGGGGGAGACCCCGTTCGGAGCGAGCTGCTCGCTGCGATGGTCGAATCTGCGCCGGTCGCGATGCTCATCGTAGATGAGAACGGCCGAATTGTCTTCGCCAACCAAGAGGCGCAAACACTATTCGGCTATGCCCTCAAGGAACTGCTCGGCGAGCCGATCGAGCCACTCATTCCCGAATCAGCGCGAAGCAATCATATCGAGACGCGCAGTGCGTTTTTCGCCGCCCCTAGCGCTCGCCCGATGGGAGCTGGTCGCAACCTACATGGACTGCACAAGAACGGAAGCCTGATCTCCGTCGAAATTGCATTGAAGCCATTGGCGACAATCCATGGAAGGTTCGTACTCGCGGTGGTGGTCGACATCAGTGAACGTCGGCGTCTGGAACAGCGCTTCGAAGTCGCCGTCGAAGCGGCTCCAATCGCGATGTTTATGGTCGATCAACGTGGACAGATCTTGCTCGTCAACCGCGAAGCGGAAAAACTATACGGATACACGCGCGCCGAACTGATCGGACGCGCTGTTGATTTGCTGGTTCCGGAAGCGTTGCGCACGCGCGATCCAGACACGCGTGAACGCTTCTTCGCCACGCCGATAGTCAGGCGAATGGGCGTCGGAAACGAGTTCCGAGGGTTGCGCAAGGATGGAACCGAATTGCCGCTCGAAATCGGCCTGAATCCGATCCAGATGGACGATAGCCAGTTTGTAATTATTACCGTTGTGGATATTTCGGAGCGTAAGCAGCTGGAGGCCGAGGTCCAGCGGGCTGCCGAAGAGCTCGAATACCGCGTCGAAGAGCGCACGGCGGAGTTGGCTCGCGCAAACCGCGAAAAGGAGAGTTTGCTCGCCAGTCTGGAAACGCAACGTCTGGAACTAGAACGACTCAGCCGCGAGGACCCACTGACACGGCTTGCCAATCGACGCGATTTCGATGCGCGCCTGGACGACGAAATCCAGCGCGCGCAGCGCTTCGGAATGCCACTGGCGACCGCAATGTTCGACCTGGATCATTTCAAACGGATCAACGATAGGTTCGGCCATGCCGCTGGGGACGCGGTGTTGCGCGAGATCGCCGCGTTGATGCGTCAGGAATGTCGGGCCGTCGACATCATCGCTCGGTACGGTGGCGAAGAATTCGCGCTCGCACTTCCCGGTTCAAATTTGCGGGCTGGCGTGATCTTGTGCGAGCGCGTTCGCGGTGCAATTGAGCGTTTTAACTGGAGTCACTTAATACCAGGCCTCAGCGTCACAATCAGCGCGGGAGTGAGTGAATGGACCGCGGAGTCTGATGCCGCGAGCTTGCTTGCAGGAGCAGATGCAAATTTATATGCCGCAAAGCGCGACGGACGCAATCGCGTGATGCCTGCTCCCAACGACTTACCTACGCTCTAACAATCGCGACTTCGCTTCGTTGGTAGCCCGAATAGATCGCGTGAACGAGATCACCCGCCATTGGAATCACGCGACCGCAAACTACAACGACAAGGTATACAGAACCTGGCGCGCATCTTCCGGGTCCGTTTGGCGTTTGAACCCCAGATAAGCGGCCAAATCGCGCATGCCTAAGTTGTCGCTCGAATCCATCGAGCGCATCTTCTTGATTCCGCGCGACCGCGCGACTTCGATCAAATGCCGCATTAGCAATGCGCCGAGTCCCCTTCCGTGCCACTCGTCGGCGACTGCAACTGCGCATTCGCACGATGTGCCATCCGGCGCGACGCTGTAGCGGCTGACGCCGACTTCCTTCTTTTCGCCGGTATCATGAACCAACGCAATGAACGCCATATCGCGCTGATAATCGATATCGGTCAATCGCTTGACCAACTCATCACTCGGGCTCTTGAAGTAGCCAAGAAACCGAAAGTGTCGTGATTCCGGTGACAAGCGTTCGATGAATGTACGCTCGATTGCCGCATCCGATTTGTGAATCGGACGGACAAGCACGTGCGTACCGTCGCGCAACTTCTCCGTCCAGTGCAGACCGATCACTGAAGGCGGCATTGCCACTAATTGGCCAGCAAGTTTCTTCGTGACTTTCTGAACCGTCTGTTGTGCCGTAGTCCGCGAAGCTTTCTTGATTGCAGTGGATGTCGCTCCTTTGCGTGCGGAGCTTGGCTTCGCAACTTTTTTGGCCGAGGAGTTCTTGCGTGCAAGCGCCGCCGTCGCGGAATGGGTTTTAGCAATCGTGTGCTTGCTTGATGTCGAAACCGCCTTCCGTGAAGAAGCGCGTCCCGATCGAATTGATTTGGCCATGACTTCTACCCTCCTGAGAATCGTTGAGTGTAGATATTCACCCAATTCGGGGTATACGAATTGACGAAGATCAATAGTATTGGCGAGCGCTTGCACGATTATGTGTCAACCCGTCGTAATTCCGTTGACGTAAATTTACGGCTGCGAAGCAACGCCATCAACCGGGAGGCAACATGCAACGCACAGCAATCGTTACCGGAGGCACGCGCGGCTTAGGCCGCGCGACTTCACTCGCCCTTTTCCGTGAAGGTCATCGTGTCGCCGCCGTCTACCACGGCAACAACGCGGCCGCGGCAACGTTTCGCGATGAGACGTCGATACCGGTATATAAATGGGACGTCGCCGATTTCGAGGCTTGCAAGGCCGGTATTGCGCGCGTGGAAGCTGATCTCGGCCAGATCGACATACTCGTGAACAACGCCGGCATCACGCGCGATGTCACTTTGCATCACATGAGTCTGCTGCAGTGGCAAGAGGTGATCCAAACGAACCTGGGCTCGTTGTTCAACATGTGTCGCGGCGTGATCGAGGGCATGCGCGCCAGGAAATTCGGGCGTATTGTCAACATCAGCTCGATCAATGGCCAAAAAGGCCAGATCGGGCAGACCAACTACGCCGCAACCAAGTCGGGAATTCTCGGCTTCACTAGGGCTCTGGCGCTGGAAAGCGCGCATAACGGAATTACCGTCAACGCGGTTGCACCAGGCTATTGCGATACCGATATGGTTGCCGCGGTGCCGCCCGAAGTGCTCAAGACGATTATCGCCGCGATACCTGCCGGTCGACTCGGACGCCCTGAGGACGTGGCACGGATGGTTGCCTTCTTAACACGAGACGAGAACGACTTCATCACCGGCGCGACGTTCGCGTTGAATGGCGGCCAATATATGCTCTGAGATTCCGCCGCTGGCACAGGCAGCCCACCCCGTCGATACGTGCATCAGCGATAGACAAGTACGGGGATTTGACTATGAGTCAATACTTTTTGTGTTTCGCTACCAATCAAGACTGCGCCAATGCCTGAATGACCATGCGACGCCATCACGATCAGGTCGCAGCCCTTTTTCTTGGCGACTTCGAGGATTGCCCTGAAAGGTTGGTCATCGGTCGCCGTAATGGTGTCGCATGACACGCCGCCGGCCAAAGCCGCTCGTTTGATAGTTTGCAAGATTTTCTTTGCGCACTCGCCCGTCGCCTGCTTGTAGCCGGATTCAGAGTCTTCTGACAAGGCTACATGATAGGTCAACAACATTTGAGAGCGATAAGTGAACGAGTGAAACGGCGGGATAACGTGCACGCCGGTAACTTTGGCGCCGAGCACTTTCGCCAGTTTCACACCGTGGTTAATCGCATTTTCGGAACGTTTCGAGCCATCGCTCGGAATCAGAACATGGCGAATCATTGGTATTTTCTCCGTTCAATCCACCGCGTACGTTAGCGGTATACGAGGACAGGGATCTGGCTATGCGTCAGAACTTTCTGGGTTTCGCTACCCAACAGGAACCCTTCAATTCCGCGCCGGCCATGTGATGCCATCAGAATCAGATCGCACTTCTTGTTTTGCGCCGTCTTGATGATTGCTTTGAAAGGTTGATCGCTGGTGACGTGCACGAGATCGCATTCCACTCCTGCGCCTTTGGCGACTCTCCTTACAAAATTCAGATATTCAAGCGCACATTCGGCGGACTCAGAATACCGATCCGGCTCGCTCTCGAGAACGTCGATCTGATAGTTGTTCGCGCGAGCCGTTGGAATAACGTGAAGCGCCGTGACATTCGCGTTCATCGCCTTAGCCATGCGAATACCGTGTTTGACCGATTTCTCGGAAAGCTTGGAGCCATCGGTGGGTAAAAGTATGTGATTGAACATGATGCGTACCCGCTCTAAAGACCTAAATTTGAAATCGCCAGTAGTTGTAGTGCGCCGTCGTTTCGGTAAAGAAATCTAGTAGCAAAGCCGCAAGCATCGATTGATGTAGGTCAACAAAAACGCGATCGATGCGTGCGCACCGACGCAGTGTGACCGCTTGCTGAGTAACAAACTTCGATTGCAATTGATCCAAATCAAGAAGGGGCGTCCTTTCTTTGGCTACGTTGTACCAATGGTGAAGCCGGCCTAGGGTGAAGCGGGCCTAGACAGATTTGGCTAAGCACAAGCCGGCCATAGACTTTTTGCAAATCACTTTCGGAGAGTAAGCACATGCGTCCGACTCCCGTCCACCTCCCAAGCATATTGACGCGTACGCTGCTACGCGCAGTGGTACTGATCGTCGTCGCCGGTACGCTGTGTCCTGCCGACGTAGCTGCACTGCCCACATTCGCTCGCCAAACCGGGCAGAATTGCCAAGCGTGCCATGCGGGCGGCCAGTTTCCGGAGCTCACGCCATACGGTCGCATGTTCAAGCTCACGGGCTACACAATCGGCGAACGCACGCTGCCGTTTGCGGGGATGGCGGTCGTTAGCGATTCCAGTGTCAGCAATACCTCCAAGAGCGACGATCCCAAGGCCGATTTCCAGAAAAATAGCTCGCTCATATTCGCCACCGGAAGCGTTTTTGCGGCCGGCAAGATAACCGATAACCTCGGCGCATTTCTGCAAGTGACCTATGATAACTACGCCAGCCAGTCGGACGACGGCAAATTCCATGGACATACCAACGCGGACAATATGGACATCCGCTACGCTGATCGCTCGATCGACAGCAGCCACGATTGGATCTGGGGAGTCAGTGCGAACAACAACCCTTCAGTTCAAGACGTATGGAACACCGCCGCGGCATGGATGCAATACGTGCCTGTGCCAAGTCCCACTAGCAGCAGCTTCATCGACGGAAGCGCGCCGTATCCTGGTTTTGCCGCTGGCAGTAATATCGCGGGCATCACCGCGTACGCGTTCTGGAATCAAACGCTGTATCTGGAAGCTGGCGGCTACCGCAGCGCCAGCGGCGTCGCATCCTTTATGAGCGCGGGTATCGCCGACGCCGACAAGACCAAGCTGCAAGGAGTCAATCCGTATTGGCGTGCAGTACTTTCCCACGAGTGGGGGCCACACAACATCATGATCGGCACGTCGGGCATGGTCGCGGATATTTACGATGATCCGCTTGATACCTCGGATCCGACGACAATCCACCATTTCCGGGATATCGGCGTCGATTCTCAGTATCAGTATCTGCTTGATCCGCACACTGTCACTCTGCAGCTGGCGTATATACGCGACCACCAGCGCCTCCCGGCGTTTCTCGCGAACCAACCGGTCCAGGACGTTAACGGAAATCCATTGCCCAACACCAATTCGACCGACACGACGAATGTGCTTCGTGCCAAGGCGAGCTATGTCTACGAGGCCAAATACGGAACCAGCCTAGGGTTTTTCAACCAGACCGGGACCACCGACTCGGCACTGTACGACCCCACCCGCGTCTATGGAAACGTTTCAAGTAACCCAGCGGTGCGGGGCTGGACCTCCGAGGTGTTTTGGACTCCGGTGCAATACCTGCGTATCGGCCTGCAATTCACCGCATACGACAAGTACAACGGCGCGGCGCACAACTACGACGGATCCGGGCGCAATGCCAGCGACAACAACTCGCTGTTCTTCTATGTCTGGGGTGCATACTGATCGGTGCTGCGGCGCATTGCGTGGCCCGGGTGCTTGGCTGGTTCTTGGAGAGCGGCATGAACACACAAAGAGTGGCAATGTTGGCGGTCCTGGTCGGCCTGGCGACGGGTTGCGCAAATGAACCACGTTCGCGCGATACCGCCAATCCAAACGTGTCCGGTGATACGCTCGCACTGCAAGTCTGTTCGAATTGCCACGGCGCGACTGGAAATTCAAAATCACCGCAATTTCCCAACCTGGCGGCACAGCAGGAAGCTTATGTCGTCGCGCAACTGAGCAACTTCAAGACGCACAGCCGGCAGGATCCTCCCGGCCCCGAGTACATGTGGGGCTTGAGCCACAACCTGACCGACAAGCAGATACAGGAACTGGCTTCGCATTTTGCCGCTCAGACGCCCGAGCGCCAAGCTGTCGAGGGTAGGCCCGAGCGCATTGATGCGGGTAAAGCTATTTTCACCGGCGGTATCCCGGACAAAGGCATTCCTCCGTGCGCCAGTTGTCACGGTCCCGATGGCAAAGGTAACGCGACCTTCCCGCGCATCAACGGGCAGCATGCCGACTATCTGGTCAAACAGCTGACAGGCTTTCAACGAACCAATGACCGCCCATCGGCCACCTTGATGAAGACCGTCGCACACAACCTCTCCCACGAGAACATCGTGAATGTAGCTGACTATCTGCAGGCGATGTCAAATCAATAGGAACGATAGCGCGGTGTGGCAAAGTGAATTTGGTGGGTTCAAAAGGTTTTCGGGTGAGTCACTTGTCTGTTCTGCTCTCGATAGGATCGCCGCATATCAATTCGACCTGCCGTGCGCACTGGCGGATTCAATGCGGTGATCCAGACGGTCATCATTTATGCCCGCCGGTTCAACGTGAATAATCACCTCAGATGACGGCAGGGCGGATTTCAGGGCACATTCGACTCTGTCAGCGATTGCATGCGCGTTCTCCACCGACAAGCTGCCGTCGAGCTCGAGATGAAATTCTATGAATCGCTGGAGACTTGAGCTGCGAGTCCGAAGATCGTGCATGCCGCGTACTTCTGAATGAGCCAGGACGATTTGCGTGATTCGGTGCCTTTCTGCACTCGGCAATTCACGATCGAGCAGCGTATCAGCAGCCCTGCGAGCGATCGCATAGGCGCTCCATCCGAAGAGAATCGCAATCGCAATCGCGAAGAGCGGATCAAAGCGCGACCAACCTGTCAGCTTGGTCAGGCCCAACGCCAGTAACACGGCAAGATTGGCGACAATGTCAGAAAGATGATGCGATCGATCTGCTGTAATGGCCTGTGATTGAGTCTGCTCCATTACATAGGTTTCTAAACTCACCAGAAAAATGGTCAGCAGCGTGCTACCAACAATGACACTCAAGCCCAGGTTCAGTTGCGCTACAACGCCTGGCACGATGAGTCGATGGAGTCCCTCGAAGATCAGTACGGATGCCGCGCCAGCAAGTAGCAAAGCCTGGATCAGCGCCGCCAGCGCCTCCGCCTTGCCATGGCCGAACCGGTGCATCGCGTCCGCAGGCCTGGCTGCATAGTGCACACCAAGTACCGTCACGAGTGCAGCGGTCACGTCAACGACAGCGTCGACTAAGGAAGCGAGCAGACTCAAAGAGTCTGTGAGGAGCCACGCAGAGGCTTTCGCAATAACTAGCAAGATGGCAACAACGATGCTGGCGTAGCTCGCCCAGTGCCGTAGCTGCGAATCATTTGTTGCATTCATCGCTGACCAATAGTTTGGTGGCTGCGTATCGTCCTACGGTGTCGTTAAGGCAACAGCACAGGACGTGTCACCCGCCGGAACGCTCAGTCACTGTGTTTCAAAGTCCAGCACTGCGGTTGCGGCGCCACCCCCACGGATCAAGCAAGCGGATCGACATTCTGCCAGTTGCACCTAGGAAGCGCTCCCAAAAAGCTCCACGCATTAGCGATAGACAAGCACTGGAATCTGACTATGCGTCAGGACTTTCTGTGTCTCGCTGCCCAGCAGAAATCCTTCAATTCCGTGCCGGCCATGCGATGCCATCAGGATCAGATCGCACTGATGTTTCTTTGCTGCCTTGATGATTTCCTTGAATGGTTGGTCGCTCATGGCATGCAAGACATCGCAGGTGACTCCCGCGCTCTTGGCAACTTTCTTCACGAAGCTCAGATATTCATTCGCGCGATTAGCTGCCGTCGCAGAATACTCATCCCGGCTGCTCTCAACCATCTCTACGTGGTATGCGAACACATGAAATTTAGGGACAACGTGCAAAGCGGTGACACTCGCACCGAGCGCTTTGGCCATTCGAATGCCTTCCTTGACCGATTTCTCAGAAAGCTTGGAGCCGTCAGTGGGCAACAGAATGTGCTTGAACATAGTGCTCTCCTGAAGAAGTCGACGTGGCCGCGAATCCACGTCGTTGTGCAAAGGTCTAGGTTCGCGTGGATTTACTTTAGATCCAAAATCGCTCGGCCTTCTTGACGTAGATCAACAAGATCGAGGCTCCGCAAATCGACAATACAGCGTCCATGAGATCGTCTTGCGATTGACCTCGTGGCAATACGATGGAAGTGTCCGCCGTAACGCCGAATTGACCTTCGTCAATGTCGAATGCTTGTATCCGACGTAGTCTTGGTTGTTATTGGCGTGACGAAGATTCGTCGCCGCTTGCCACATTCCACCGGAGCGGGAGACAGGTAATGATCGCAAGGGGCTCGGTATTTGTTTTCGCACCAAATGAACGCGCACAAATTCTGGCCGATGTCGGGCGTAGCGATGTCGCCTCGGTTGGATTCATCGATGACGTTGAAGCATGTCTACAGGCTTTTGACTATGCGGCAACCAGCAGCATCTCCGGCGGCCTACCCGACGAGATCGCTCAGCATCTTTCGACAATAGTGCACACGGCAGCGCAGTTGCGCGGGTCGTTGTACGGGTTGCCAGCCGACGTTGCGATGCTGATCGATCTGCATCTGCTGTCCGACGGTGCTCGCAGACGTGTGACCAACGATCTCTCCCTGCTGGTGGAACCGCTCGAAGACATCGCAGGTGCTGTGGCAGAGATACAAAGCGCAGCACAGGGCGATGCACTGACGGAGAGCGTACGTCTTGAAGATCGCTTGGTGCGAGCCATTGCAACCATCTTTCGAAACCGACTCAATCGCAAGCCTACACCTGAAGACGGCTCCGGCTTTCCCTCAACGCTCGGGCACATACTTAAATTCGCCGGACATCGGATGCCTCGACTTGCTGCCGCGCACGCAGCGGTGACAACGGCGAGACTGCGTGAGCTACTCGGCGAGTCCTCAAGAATCGGAAGCCACCGCTAAGCGGCGACGCGAACGCTCCTGAAATCGCCCTATGAAACAGCTATGCAGCGTCGCCGCTTCACCCGTGCATCACCAAATTTGAAGGTACCCATGTATCCAAAAACTATGAAGGCCGCAGTCGCACGCCAATTCGGCGCACCGTTGACGATCGAAGAATGGCCTGTCCCAGCGCTTCGCGGTCACGAGGTGTTGGTGAAGATCGCCGCGTGCGGCGTGTGTCACACTGATTTGCATGCAGTCAGTGGCGACTGGCCGATCAAGCCGACGCTGCCATTAATTCCCGGGCACGAGGGCGCAGGTTACATTGTTGACGTCGGCGCCGACGTCAAACACTTGCGCGAAGGCGATCGCGTTGGCGTGCCTTGGCTGCATTCTGCCTGCGGGCACTGCGATCATTGTCTTGCCGGCTGGGAAACGGTTTGTGGGTCGGTTCAGAACACAGGCTACGCAGTCCAGGGTGGGTTTGCGCAATATGCGGTAGGCGATGCTGCTTACGTTGGTGTCATTCCGAGCACTCTGGATTTTGCGTCTGCTGCGCCAATCTTATGCGCTGGTGTCACCGTGTACAAAGGATTGAAAGAAACCGAAGCGCGGCCGGGCGACTGGGTAGTCATATCTGGCATTGGTGGCCTGGGTCATCTGGCCGTGCAATATGCCAAAGCGATGGGCTTGCATGTTGTTGCGGTGGATGTGCATGACATGCAGCTCGACCTCGCGCGCCGGCTCGGCGCTGACGTATGCATCAATGCGGCGACGCACGATGCAGCCTCAGAAGTCAAGAAACAACTTGGCGGAGTTCACGGCGCGGTGGTAACAGCGGTCTCTCCTGTGGCTTTTTCGCAGACGCTTGCAATGCTGCGACCGCGAGGCACGATGAGCCTTGTCGGTTTGCCACCGGGCGAATTCGGCCTACCGATTTTCGACGTTGTGCTTTCGCGCAAGACCGTGCGCGGCTCAATCGTTGGTACCCGCTTGGATCTGCGCGAAGCACTCCAATTCGCTGCCGAGGGCAAAGTCAAGGCGCACTACACGCTCGATCGCCTTGAAAATATCAATGGTGTTTTCGAACGTATGCGCGCGGGTACGATTGAGGGGCGCGTTGTGCTCAACATAGGCGACTAGCGTCGTTTGATTACGATCAGGCCGGCAACTCTTCCGTGGACTCAACTGGTAGGCGTCAAAACCGCTGCACCACTGAAACGGCCTGCACGCAAGTCACTCAACGCGCGATTGGCATCGGACAATGCATAGGTATGCACTTCCGTCCGCACAGGATGTTTGGAAATCGCGGCAAAGAAGGCTTCACCATCGGCGCGCGTCAGATTGGCTACCGAGCGAAGTACGCGCTCGCCCCACAACAAATCATAGGCAAACGCGGGGATATCGCTCATGTGGATGCCCGCGCAAACGACGGCTCCGCCCTTGTCGACCGCGCGTAGCGCTGCTGGAACTAGCTCTCCCGCCGGCGCGAAGATCAGAGCTGCATCCAATGGTTGCAGCGGCAGCTCGTTTGAATTTCCGCACCACACGACACCGAGTTTCAACGCAAACGAACGCGCTTGCTCATCACCAGGACGCACAAATGCGTAGACCTCGCGTCCCTCCTGGACGCACAGTTGCGCCAGAATATGCGCGGCCGCACCGAAACCGTAGAAGCCTATGCGGTGAGCATTTCCGGCCATGCGCAAGGCTCTATAACCGATCAGTCCAGCGCACAGCAGCGGCGCGGCCTCGACGTCAGAATAGATGCGCGGGATTCCGAAGCAGTAGCGTGCGTCCGCCACGGTATGTGAAGCGTAGCCCCCATCGATTTGGTAGCCTGTGAAACGCGCGAATGTACACAGGTTTTCCTGACCACGGCGACAATAGACACATTCACCACAGGTCCATCCGAGCCATGGCACTCCAACTCGGTCCCCGACCGCAAAATTGTTGACATCCGAGCCTAGGCCGACAACTCGGCCGACGATTTCGTGCCCCAGCACAAGCGGTAACTTGGGTTTTGACAATTCTCCGTCGACTACGTGCAAGTCAGTTCGGCATACGCCGCACGCGCTTACCGACAACAACACCTGATGGCGTTCGGGCACGGGAGTGACCAACTCGACTTCGTGAAGTAGTTGCCTTGCCTGGAGAAAGACTTGGGCGCGCATGATGGGCACTTTTCAATGGTCTTGGGTGAACTCTATTCTCTTGCAAGAGACTTCACAGTAGCAATTTCGCCCGTCTGAGCTATCTGCCAATTCGTTACGCTGAGCGCATTCGTACTGTCGTCACCTACGCCGGTCAATTCGATAGCGCCTTGGAAGTACGAATCGACGTGAACTTGCGCCAGATCAACGTCGTGTCGTCAACGATTGGTACGGTGGTGCCCGAGCTTGATAGTGGAGCTTTTGATTGCTCACTCACGAGCGAGCGAATCCTATCGAGTAGGCGACGCAATTCGATTCCAAGAAGCCATACTGGCAAAGGTGAAAGCTATGAAATCCGAACACATTAAGGCGAAAATCCACAAAGGTGCCGAGGAAATTGAACGTGGGGTCGAGGCCGCCGCTGAACAGTTAGCCAACGGCGCCGAGACAACTGTCCGCAAATGTGACGCTCTAAAAAGTGGTATCGAAGATATTGCACAGCGCTTGCGCGACGGTACCAAGGGCATGTCAGATGAGATAGCGAAGCAAGCGCGGCTGCACCCACTGGCGACATTCGGTGTAGCTTTCGCGGCCGGCTTGATCGTCGCTCGTGTTCTGCGGCGTTAGCCCTGGATCGCCATGGACTCAACATCGCAATCGGCTGCATCAAAGGCCGGCGTGAAAACATCGGTGCCCGATACAACACTGACTGCGGTCGCACAAAGCGCGCTGGAGTTGGCGCATCACTCACGCGCACTTTTTGCGGCAGAAATGGCGCTCGCGCGTAACAGCCTGCGCGCATTGCTTATCGGCGCATTGTTTTTTCCGGTGCTGGCGCTCAGCGCTTGGCTTGCCCTCGTCGCGCTATTCGCAAACGCAGTTCACATTTTCAGCGGCAGTTGGCTGTTCGCTTCGCTGGTTGTCACGATAGTGCAGGTACTACTGATATTGCTGCTGCTGCGGCTTTTGCGCCGATGGTCCCGCGATCTCACTCTGCCGCAAAGTCGCGCTGCCATAAGCCGCGTGTTGGAGCGCACGTCATGAGCAAGGTTGGCGCGCGAAAACGGGTGCATGAAGCCAGCGTCGAACTTGAAGCCGCCGAGCGCGCGCTTGAGTCGAGCTGGCGACCATGGCGCGAGCGTCTGCGTCACCACCACACTTCATTGCTGATCGGGAGCGGTTTGCTGAGCGGGTTCGCACTTGCTACTGTCGCACCAAAGCACTGGGCGCGCTTCGGCGCCATCTTCTTCAGTAGTAGCGCGCGGCTGGTGCAATCGCCGCTGATGCCAGCACTCCTGGGGGCATTGTGGACGAGTATACGAAGAGACCCAGACGCTACCAAAAAGACTGCGGGCAACAGTAATGATAGTGCGTAAACGGGGTTCTTGGAATCAGCGGTAGCGACGACAATCGCAGGCGCCGACGCGTTTCAGCAACAACATCCAAGGAGATCTGTCATGTCGATGAACAAAACCGAAATCAAGGAATTTCAACGTGCGGTGGCAGTATCACTGAATGAACATTGGCGCATCGTTCTGTGCGAGGGAATTGTTCTAGTCGTCCTTGGTCTCGCCGCGATGGTCATCCCGCCGATCGCTACGCTTGCGGTTGAGATGCTGTTTGGCTGGGTTTTTCTGATCAGTGGGATTGCTGGCTTGATCACCACGCTCCGTATGCGCCAATCGCCGGGATTCGCGTGGTCGCTTGTCTCGGCTGGGCTGGGAATTGCTGCCGGTATGGTGTTGCTGATGTGGCCGTTTAGTGGCGTCTTCTCGCTAACTCTGGTTCTCATCGTGTTCTTCCTGATCGAAGGGGTTGCCACGACGATGTTCGCGCTTGAACACAAGCGCGAGCTGTCTGGACGATGGGGCTGGATGCTCACGAGCGGTGTTGTCGACCTGATCATGGCCGCTATCATTCTCGCCGGCCTGCCCGGTACTGCGGCCTGGGCGCTCGGGTTGCTCGTCGGCATCAATATGGTGTTCGGCGGTGCAGCACTAATCGCGATGGCGTTACATGCCCGAGAGGGCAATACGCGTTAAGCGCTTCGCGGGCACCAGACGGAATAGTCCTTTGAGTCCATTCGTCTTTATTGCTTACGTTTTTCTAATGGGACATTTCATGGCTACGACGGGCGACGGAACCCGACAGCATAGCTAGAGACGTCTATTGTGTCCCATCGAATTGGCAACTACATACCTACGCTAACTTCCACTGGTGTTGGTAGCAAGAAAGAGATCGACGAATGGCAGAATGGGCCAACGCTTTAGGTACCTTGCGCCAGTCGCTCTCGCTTCTGCGCACCCGTCGCTTCGGCACCTTCTGGTTTGCCAGCCTGCTGTCGAATATCGGTACGTGGGCGCAGCAAGTCGCTCAGCCCTGGCTGCTGCTGAGTCTTGGCGCATCGCCCTTTCTGCTGGGACTGGACGAGTTTGCAATGGACGCGCCGGTCTGGGTGTTGACACTGATTGGAGGCGTGCTTGCAGACCGCGCAGACCGTCGACGCGTTATCACGCTATGTCAGTCGGTCCAGATGCTGTGTCCGATCTTGATCGTGGTGCTGTTACTGATTCCCGCGTTGCAACCCTGGATGGTCATCGCGTTGTCGCTGATCATTGGCATCACGGATGCGCTGTCGATGCCGTCATTTCAAACAATCGTGCCATCGATTGTGAAACGCGGGCAGATTGGTTCTGGCCTCGCGCTCAATTCGACGCAATTCAATCTCTCACGCATTCTCGGGCCGGCATTGGCCGGTGTGCTGATCACCAGCATGGGTGTCATCGCCTGCTACGTCACCAGCGCGTTGTCGTATCTGCCCTTTATCCTGATTGCACTCTGGATACTCCCGCGGCAAAGTCCGGCACCGGCGGGAAAAGATGCAATTGCAACTCGTCAGCTATTTACTGGTGTGCGCGGAATCGTCGGGAACCGTCCGATACGTGGAGCCTTGTTGACCGTGCTTGCAACCAGCGCTCTGTGCGGACCCCTGGTAACCTTCTGTCCGGTCCTCGTGAAGACCGGGTTCGATGGCGGCGCCGCGCAATTCAGCGCCGCCATCGGCGCATTTGGTCTCGGCGGCCTTCTGGGTGCGATGGGGCTTCTTTCCATCGATGAGGGAAGCGACCGGCGACGTTTGAGCACATGGTTCGCGGCGGCCTACGGTTTCATCGTCGTGCTTGCCGCGCTCACCCAATGGTTCTGGACCCTGCCGCTACTGCTGATGCTAGCTGGCTTGGCGATGAACGTCAGCAATACCTCGGCAAATACGGTACTACTGACCACCGCCGATCCGCTCCTGCGCGGCCAGACGGTCAGCCTGTATATGCTCGCGATGCGCGGCGGTCTAGCACTCGGAGGGCTGCTGACGGGTCTAACGGTCAGCTTATTTGGCGTGAGACAGGCGCTGTTGATTAACGGCGTGCTCGCTTTGGCCACTCATCTTATGATCGGTCGGCAGTGGCTGAGGTCACTTGCGCACAGGCGGCTACCATGAGTCTTGCTTGATGCACCCGCTTACCCGATGCCCTGCGTTAGAGGGCAGCATGAGTGCGGCGGACCCTTTCCAGGCCAACCACTTTCTGATCACTTCATCGGTTACCCCTGACGGTGGTAATGATTTGCCAGACCGCCAGCGCAATAAGCATCATCCCCACGGCTATAGCGTTGGTGGCAACATCGGTTTCCCCGAAAAAGCCCAACGAGAATGGCGATAGCACAAGCCACAAACCCAGCATGATGTTGAGGATTTCCTCGCCTTTGTCTTCAAGTCTGCAAGCAATAATCAAATTGAAAACAACAATGCTTATTCCCAGACCACAGGCGTTTCCAGTCGCGGATCTGTTGAGCGTGTAGCCCATCACGTAGGGTGAGACGCCCAGCCACACACCGAGTCCCATGTTTGCCCAATCTTGCCAACGGATGCGCATAGTCGAAGCCCGTGAGATTGCAGAAGAAGTGTCCATTTGCCCGCAGACTTTGTTTGAGTATTCACATCCTATGGAAAGGTGATGATTGAAGCATTGACGTATGTCAACCCTGTCGCTCGCCACAGTTCAACCTTTGATCGGCTGATTGCTTGTACATTGAAAATCCAGCTGCACCTTAACTAGAGCATTGATTCCCCGCACGTCCACTGAACCCGTGAGGCGGCAGCATTCGTGCATCTCAGTCATTTGACTAGCGATCGGTCCTCGTTGGGTCCGAAAAGGCTGCATGTTGATCGAGGTCAACACACATGGGCCACGCGAATGCAAACTATCGTCAGGGGCGTTGCCCAACTAAAGCCAGGGAATACTGGTGAATTTGCAATGAGAGTTACTGATGTCATTCGCAGGATGCTCGCCATCGGCATCGTGTTCGCCTTGCAGGTGTTGTCCGCATGGGCGGTTGACCCGGATCCGGTCGCACTCAAGCGCGGCGAATATATTTGGCATCCGGAGATCGCGCCGGACGGTCCAGTCGTTGTCGTCGTCAGTCTCGATGAGCAACGCGCTTATGTCTATCGCAATGGCGTCGGCATTGGCGTTAGCACGATTAGCTCCGGAAAAAAAGGACACGAAACGCCTACGGGAGTATTTACAATATTGCAAAAGGCAAAAATACACTTTTCAGACAAATACAATGACGCTCCGATGCCCTATATGGAGCGGCTCACCTGGGATGGTGTCGCCCTTCACGGCGGAACGCTTCCGGGGTATCCGGCATCCCACGGTTGCATTCGTCTGCCACAGGCATTCGCGCAAGATCTGTTCGACGTCACAAGTCGAGGTATCACGGTCGTGGTTGCGAGCGCGAAAACCTCGCCGAGCAGCATCGTTCATCCGGCAATGCTCGCACCCGTGACCTCGGCTGGCCAGCCGCAATCGGCTGTGGCGCAAGACCAAAGCTATACCTGGGATGACACGATTGCGTCCAATGGCCCGATCAGCATTCTCGTGAGCACTGCAGATCGCACCGTCTTTGTCTTCCGCAACGGAATCCAAGTAGCCACGGCCAGACTTAGCGTTGCCGAACCCGCAAGGATTGGTGGTTCTGTACTATATGTGATGGGCGAAACCATGGAATATGAGCCAAGCCTCCTCGATCCCACACGCCCCAAGCATCATTGGACTGTATATCCAATTGCCACACGAGCGGACCCAAGTCCAATCGTCGACGTCTCGGCAACGATTCGCGTTCCGGACGAATTTGCTCGCCGAATTTACGATATCCTAGTACCTGGAACGACGGTGCTTATCACTGATTTGCCGGCGATCCGTGCGACGAGTATCAATGCTACGGTACGAGTACTGGAGTCGTCGGGTAGCTCGCAATCGCGGGGTAACTGAACTGCGCTGATCTGGACGAGCAATGAAGCACAATTCATCTTCATCACTTCGCGCTTGTGTTGCGCTTTTCTTGATGCTGTTGCTCGCTACTGCATCGTCTCAAACTCCCACCGCTGCACCGCAGTTCATTGAGCTCAGCGCAGACCTGGCCTCGGCCGCGCCGCACGCGGACCCAAATGTGATTGCCCTTGCGACCGAGGCATTGGCTTGCGCCAACCAGTCGGAACTCGTGCGCAACACCCGAACGTTGAGCGTCATCGACTACTCACGCCCCTCGACGCAGCAGCGTCTTTGGGTATTCGATTTGATGCAACGACGCTTGCTGTTCGAAGAACTGGTCGCGCACGGCCGAAACACTGGAGAGAATACCGCTGTACGATTTTCAAACGCGCCAAGTAGCCTCATGTCGAGCATCGGTGTGTTTCTGACCGGCGACACATATATTGGCCACAATGGCTATTCTTTGCAGTTGCGAGGCCTCGATCCTGGCTTCAACGACAATGCGTTCGACCGCGCCATCGTCATGCACGGCGCTCCCTATGTGGATGCGGCGCTCGCGATGTCGCAAGGACGCATAGGCCGCAGCTTCGGTTGTCCGGCTGTCCGTCCAGCGATTGCACGTGCGCTTATCGATACGATTCGAGAGGGCTCGCTCGTCGTCGCGTATTACCCCGACCAGACCTGGCTTCGCAATTCCGCGTTTATTCGCGACTGCAGCGAGAGGGTAACGCATGGCGTAACGACCACGAGAGCGGCCATCGCGATGACTACCCATCTAGCGTCTTCCAGCACGCAGCTCAATTTCCCATAGACGAGAAACAACGCTCGCCCTCATAAAGCGGCAAAATGCGGGCCCACGCAGATCGGTCGATGCTCCATGCGTAGTGAAGTTCGCCAGCGTTGCGCTGCTGCACGGCCAGATCGCCCGAATACCGCAATCCGCACTCGCTGCCCATCGGGTTTGCAGCCAATAACGACCGGACCTCATATCTACCCATTAGGCGTTCCGAGCGATCTTGCTCGCGAGTTCAAGTCACCGATTTTGATGGTCCAATCGACAATTTGCGGCAGCATCTGGCCCAACGCCACTTGGAATGCTGCAAATACGCTTGGCAGGCTGGTGCTAGCACAGGGTTGTTCGACGGTAAACGTTTGTGTGGCCAGAGAGCGATTGCTGGAGTTGTCCACTAGCTGTACCGCCAACCGAACTACGACCGTCGGTACCTGGGCGCCACGATACTCGGCCTGGAATTCCTGCAAGTCAGACTGCAGCACGAAATCGGCGTGCAGACCGGTTGTCGCCGTGCCAGTACCAGCGAGGTTCGTAGAATCCTGAAACGCTTGCAGCAGCAATTCCTGAATCAGAATCGGCGAGCTATCGTGCCACCGAGCGCCCTTATAGAACTGGACCACGCCAGGCTGCGGAAAAACCACAATTCGCGTCCCATTCAATGGGCCGATCGCCTGTGGTTCGGCTACGATCAATTGCCATGCACGAGGACTCGGCGAAGATGGCATCAGCGTCGGGTGCGCGATCGTGGGAGCATATACCGTGAGATCCTCTTGCCTGCCTACGAGCGAACATGCGGAAAGTGCCAGTGTCCCGGCGACAAGTGCGATCAGTCTTCGGAAACCAATCATTGCGGCACGAACTCCTTTGTCTGTTCACGGCCAAGCAAATAGTCCGCCGGGTCGTTCTGCAAATGCGCGGTAATCGCCCGCAGCGACTGCAAGGTAGCACGCAACTCGACGACTGCCGGACCGATCTGTGCCAACCCCTCGCTGCTGAAATTCGCAATAGGTACACGGTTCTGTTCGAGAATGGCGTTCGCCGTATCGGTCGTAAGCGTCCGGCGACTCCACCTTGATTCTTTCGGTGAGGCGGTGTTACGCGGTCGCCGGTTGCCAGCGATGCGGGAATAGTTCGGCGATGCGTCGGTCCGGATGCGTCGGGAGCCGCGTGAACACATCGCGCAGGTAGGCGTGCGGATCGTGACCGCTATTCTTGGCCGTGGCGATCAGGCTCATGATCGCCGCGGCGCGTTGGCCGGCGAGTTCGGAACCGGTGAACAACCAGTTTTTCCTGCCCAGGGCGATCGGCCGGATCGCGTTCTCGACAGGATTGTTGTCGATCGGATACCGCCCGTCATCCAGATAACGCGTGAGCGCGACCCAGCGTTTGCGGGTGTAGTCGATGGCTTTGGCCAGACCAGTGCCGTCGGCCACACACGGTCGCAGGTCCGCCATCCATTGGCGGATGCGTTCGAGGATCGGTGCCGCGTGGAGTTGGCGGTAGGCGCAGCGTTGTGGAGGATCCAGTCCCCGCGCATCGGCCTCGATCTGGTAGAGCTGGGCGATGGGTGCGAGCACTTCATGCGCGCGCGTGCTGGCCTTGGATTCGGCCAGGTCGAAGAACTTGCGTCGCGCATGCGCCCAGCAGGCCAACTCCGTGATCTGCGGGAACAGGGCCTTGTAACCGCCGAAGTCGTCGACCATCAGCGCGCCGCGCCAGTCGCCGAGGAAACGCCTGGTGTGTTCACCACTGCGCGTGGAGCAGTAATCGAAGATCGTGATATCGGACTGCGGATCAGCACTGCGATACGCGAACAGATACGCGCGATGGGTCTTGCCAGCACCCGGATCCAGCTGTGCGACCGGCGTCTCGTCGGCATGCAGCACCGATACGCCCAGCAGTTCCGCCTTCATCGCTGCGACCAGCGGCATCAGCGCCACACCACAGGCACCGACCCAACCGGCCAAAGTAGAACGCGCCAGCCCCACACCGCTGCGCTGATAGATCTGCTCCTGGCGATACAGGGGAAGGTGATCGGCGTACTTGGCGACCAGTACCTGGGCCAACAGGCCCGGCGCCGGGCGGCCGCGGTCAATGATTGCCGGCGGCACCGGTGCGGTCGTGATCGTCTGGCAGCGGCGGCAGGCATATTTTGGCCGTACCTGCTTGCGCACGAAGAAGCGGATCGGTTCGCAGTCGAGCAGTTCGGTGACATCTTCGCCGATCAGCGTCAGCGCGGCACCGCAGGCGGCGCACTCGCAGGACTGCGGCTCGATGCGGGTCTCGATACGCAGCAGGTGCTCGGGCAGTGCTTCGCGCTTGGGCGGATCGCGCGGCGGTGTGGGCTCCGCGTTGGGCCGAATCCAACCAGGTATTCGCGGAATCAATCAGATGTCGGGCTTGATGATTGACGAGCTGGTTGGTCGAAACAGTTAGCGCATCCAGCTTGTTCAATGTGCCCTTGAGCTGCGAACTGGCGGCATTGAGTTGGACGACCAGCGTACGCAAATCCTCTCTCTGATCGGCGATCGAAGCTGTCACCTGGTCGATATGTTCGAGCGCGCTCGCAACGTGATTCATGTTTTCGTCCGACAACAGTTTGCCAACGCGCATGAGAGCATCGTTCGCGCTGGCAGCAATATCCTGACCCGAAGCCAGCAACGCGCCCATCGCCGATTCGTCAGCAATGATGCGCGGCGCTGTTTCGCCACCCTTGGCAGTTAACCGCGGTGCACCGGGCGTCCCGCCAGAAAGCTGAATCACGGTTACGCCAGTAATGCCTAGTAGTGCCAGTCTGGCCTTTGTGTCTGTTTTCACCGGCGTGCCGCCATTCAAGCGCACGTGGGCGATGACTTCGCGCGGATCGTCTGGCGCCAACGATAGCTTGCGCACCTCGCCGACCTGAATTCCGTTGTACTGAACAGAACCGCCGACAGTAAGACCGGTTACTGCCTCGGAGAATACGACGTCGTAGTCGTCCCATTCGCGCTCAAGCGAAAGTTTCCCGATCCATAGCACGAAAAGGAATGCGGACAGGATTACCGCCAGGGTAAAGGCTCCAATCAGTACGTAGCTCGCACGTGTTTCCATAAATAATCCTTCAGATCGGCACGCCTGGCGCTGACAACGGTCGGTGCGTTTGCGCGCTACGCGCGCGCGGGCCCCGAAAGCATTCACGAATCCAGGGATCGGCATTGCGTTCAACGACAGCCACGCGGTCGGCCGCGACGACGTGATGGTCTGAGAGCACGGCAACGCGGTCGCAGATCGCATACAGGCTGTCGAGATCGTGCGTCACCAGAAACACCGTCAGATTGAGCGCGTTCTTCAACGTTGCAATTAGTTCATCAAACGCAGCAGCCCCGACGGGATCGAGTCCAGAAGTAGGTTCATCCAGGAACAAGATTTCAGGATCCAGCGCCAAAGCGCGCGCCAAACCCGCGCGTTTGCGCATGCCGCCGGAAAGTTGTCCCGGATACTTGCCCGCAGCATCAGCCGGAAGTCCGGTCAAGCGAATTTTCAGAAGCGCAATCTCATCAACCAACTCTGCGGACAATTGGTAGTACTCGATGAGAGGTACTTTGACGTTCTCCAGCACGGTCAGCGACGAAAACAGCGCACCATCCTGGAACATCAAGCCAAAGCGTCGTTCGATCGATCGCCGATCCTCGGCTCGCAAATGCGTAGTGTCTTTTCCGAGAAACGTAATCTCTCCGCCATCGGGGTCTTTCAAGCCGACGATCGAGCGTAGCAATACGGACTTTCCGGCGCCTGAGCCGCCGATCACGCCTAACACCTCACCTCGATAGACGTCCAGATCGAGTCCTTCGTGTACGACCTGGGTACCGAACGCATTTCGCAACCCGCGTACTCTGATGACGATTTCGCGTGCGTCGTTCATACGTGGAGTTTCATGAAGAACATCGCGAACAACGCATCGAAGACAATGACCAGGAAGATGGACTGCACGACGGAGGCCGTAGTATGGCGGCCGACCGATTCGGCGCTGCCTTCCACCTTGAAGCCTTCCAGGCAACCGACCGCGGAGATGAGGAAGGCGAACACCGGCGCCTTCGCCATCCCGACCCAAAAATGCCTCATGCCCGTCATTTCATGCAGGCGCGCCAGGAACATGCCCGGCGTGATGTCCAGCGACATTGAACCGACGAGGCCACCGCCGATGATTCCGGCAATCATTGCGATGAAAGTGAGTACTGGCAGCATGACCAGCAGTGCGAGCAAACGCGGAATCACCAGCAACTCGATCGAATCCAGACCAAGTGCCTGGATCGCATCGAGCTCCTCGCGGCTTTTCATCGAGCCGATTTGCGCCGTGAATGCACTTCCGGATCGACCGGCCAGCAGAATCGCCGTCAGTAGCACGCCGAACTCGCGCAGGAACGAATATGAAACCAGTTCTACCGTGAAGATCGCCGCGCCGAAATCGCGCAGCACTGTGGCGCCGAGAAAGGCAACCACTGCGCCTACCAGGAACGATAGCAGTGCAACGATCGGAACGGCATCAAGACCGGTTTGCTCCATGTGGAATACCGTGGCCGTGACGCGTAGTTTCTTCCGTCGTAATAGCACCTGGAGTAGCGTTACCAGCATCAAGCCGACGAAGCCAAGCAACTCGCGCGTCTGCAGCCAAAGACCCGCGATCGACGCACCGATGCGCTCAAGCATGCGCTGGAAACTGGCGTGTACTTCAGCCGGCGGTAGCGGTGCATCAAGACGTGCGGCAACCAAGCGTAACAGCGCAAGATCAGCTGCGTTCATACCTTCGATTTGATGCTCGGTCAGCAACGCGCCGCGTGCCCCCAGAGTGCGAATCAGCAACAACGCGCCGGTCGTATCAAGCGCAGTCAACGATTTCGCCTGGACCGTCCAGCGGCCGGCGTTTTGTATCGGCTTTGTCGCGGAGATCAACGCCGATTCCAATTCGGCAGCATTCGCGAGTATCCAATCGCCACCAACAAGCAGATGCAATCCTGCGGTGTCGCGAGTCATCTCGAGGAAAGCTGCGGTCGACATAGCGTTGTGCCAACGAATATCTTCTTGGACACGCACAGCTTGGCGCCAAATCGCGCTGAACCTACTGACTTAGGTCAACAAATATCTTGGAGCCGTTCCATCCTTATTCAATTCAATTGGGCCACGGAGCTGACAACGCCTCGCGCATTATTGCGCCGAATCGACTTTCTTCCAGTTTGAGTCCGGATCGAAAACGGTAATTCCCTTGGTGGCAGTCCCAGTGTCAGGACCGAGGTTCTGTTCGTAAAGCACGCCGTCGTGGTTTACGATGAAGCTCATGATCCCGGAATCACCGTAACGCGCCGGATAGGCTAGTAATGCGAATCCGCCGATAAGTTTTCCCTTGATTTGGTAATCCCGCGCTCCGCCCGGAGCATCTTTCCCCTGCCGAGTCAGGATTCGATAGTAGTAGCCATGATAGGGCTCAAGCGTGTTCGTACCTGGCTGCGAATAGCCCTCGTCCGCAGCGGCGGCGAGCAGCGCGCCCAGCGGACTCAACGGCGCGTTTGCCACGGTCGGCCAATATAGCCCATCGCGCTTTCCTTGATGACTTACGAAATGCGACGTGTAGTGCGGCACGCCATCGGCATCGAGATTACGCGTTGCATATTCGCGCTCTGCATCGACGATGGCCAGACAGACTTTCATCGTCGATAGCTCGTTGCGACCGACTCGGCGTGCCAGGATTTCATCTGCACCTTTTTTCGTGTCGAAACGCCAATGTCCACCTTCCTTCACCAATGGTATCGGCATAGGCCATTCGTCCTTACCGATGACGAGCGTCGCGAGCGCGTTATCGACGACATCAAGGCGATGAGCGTCCTGGTAAGCCTTATTGAAGACGCTGCGATTGTGAATGTCCTCAGTCTTGTCGCCGGAACTGAGCAGCTTGTCGGAGCCCGGGCCGAATATGGTGTGCAGCGTTGTCTCGTCATTGGCACTCACGGCTCGTACCAGCGCATCTACGCCGGCTTGTGGCGAGTCAAACGTCTGTTGCGTTGCGGCACTCGCAATCGCCATCGAAAGAATCAGCGCAAGTCCGACCGTCGGCGCAACAAAATGCGCGGCGCGCTTCGGACCGGCAATGCGCGAGTTTCGCTTGATCACACTATTCATCGTCATATCCTCGTCTTAATGTCGCTCAGCGCGGCCGGTTCAATTCAAAACATGGACCTTTCGCGAATCGAGCTACGTTTGGAATGCTGTCGTTTGAATTGGCCAACTAGTGATGCCGTCCCGAAGGAGCCGCGGACCGGGCTGGAGCGCTTTGGGTGCTTTGATGCCCCCGCTCGCTGTAACCGCGTACGTCGGGGCCATGTCCAACGCCCTCAAACGCGTGTGCGTTTGGAGCGACAGGAGATCGATCTTCCATACGCGGCATGGGAGCTACATGTGTTTCGGGACCATTAGCCGGGGATGGGTGACCGCGAAATTCCTGACGTCCATCTGCCGGTGAAACCCCACGGCCAAATTGCTGGTTTAAGGAGGCGTTTCGATATGGCACGCCGTGCCGATGCCCCGGATCATGTCTCCACGGAGGCGGATGCTGCCCGGGTGGATGACCGCCAAAAACATGATGGTGATGCCAATCCCACCCGCCATAGAAAAAGTCAATGCCGATCCCGAAGCCAAATCCCCATGCGAAACCGCCATCCCATCCGTAGTCGGGCCACGGAGCCCAGAATATCGGCGGGTAATCCGGCCACCACCACGTTCCGTAAATTGCTGCTGGATCGTAGTACGGCACGTAAACGACTTCTGGATTGGCCGGCTCGATATCGATCGCTCCGTCGTCCTGCTTTACTTCGATCTGGGAATTGGAACTCAAATTTCCTGCCTGCTGAGCCTTCGTGCGCAGACTCTGGATCGTGTCCATCACCTGCGACTGTTGCGCGAGAAACGCATCGCCCAGACGTTGCGTCCAGTCAATCTTCTGATCCATCGTCTCGAGTACGTGTGGAAACGCGACCAATGACTTCACGCTTGGGTCCCACTGCTGATCAGCTGCCGCCTGCACAGCGGCGTCGCCTTTCAACCCCGGATTCGCCTGCAGCCAGCGCTCGGCTTCAACAACTTCCAGCGGATATGTTGCGGCCATCAGGACCTGCGAGAGTAACGCGTCCGGATATAGCGCAACTGGCGCCAACATCTGATCGAGTTCGGCTTGTACAAATGCCGGGTTGCCTTCAGAAGACGGGTCGGATTGTGCGAACGCTCCAACGAGAAAAACAAAGAAAAGAGCAACAAACTTTGCGATATTTTTCATAGATAGTCTCTTTCAAAATCCGCAATTGGTGGCGAGTACTTCCACAATACTTGATCAATATCGGACAGGTTCCGAATTGCAGTATTGACGTAGATCAATGGATTTGCGCGCTCGCCCAGTACGTAACGCAGCAGACGCACATTCCTCCTCCGATGTCGACCCAGGACCGCGTGCTCGAATTCGAACTTTCCTACTTTGAAGCGAAGGCGCGTAGATCGGCGCGTGTCAACGCAATCTGCGCATCGCCGGTGGTGACCATGAAAACTCGGCGGAGCGAATCCGGGAAAAATTACATTCAACTTGGCATAGAAGCAATGCTTAACACAGCCGACGAACGTGTTCGCCGGCTGAAACCTCGCGGCTTAACGACGGCGACTACTTGATTGCTTTCAGGGTGAACTTACTCACATCGACACCGAGAGTAATGCCTTCGCCTTTACCAGCCAAAGCCAGCGATACAGTTCCCTTTGTCAACAACTGGAACTCCCCGGACTTCACAACGCCAACATCGGCCTCTCCCGAAACATATCCACCCAGGACATCGCCGATGTCGTGCACATTGGTGAACTTGCCCTTGCCATCATCGATTTGGAACTTGCCGATAGTCGCGCCGGCGCCGACCGCGGTGATAGCTACTTTTATAGACTCGCCATTCTTGCAGGTAACCTCGCCCTTTCCTTCTGCATGCTTGTAAATCACGGACCATTCGGTCAAAGAGAATTTCAGTTTGCACTCAAGGTCTGCGCTTTCGGCGCGTGCGTGAAGCGTAGGTAGGAAAACAAAACCTACTGTCGCAATTGCGGCGAACATGATGCTCCGACGAAACATTTGCATTCTCCTCATTTGAAGTTCGACATGGTCGCAAGCACTCTTCCAACAGCGTCTCTTGCGGTTGCGGCAGACTAGTTGTTCTATGTGTTGCGGGTGTTGATCCAAGTCAAATGCTCCCTCAAGGACGAGATCCATGGAATTTCGAATTGTTGCGGGGACTCAGCGCTATTAACGTCGGCCAAAGCGACTCAGTGCAGGAACGCGCGAATCAATCGGCGCATTTGAAATTCTACGATCAACAGGTACGTGGCCTCGCGATCATCAGGAAGCACGGAACAACGGTAGCAGGGAGCAATCGCGCAGCTAACGAGCGCCCTGCACTAAGGGCGGCCTGGCATGGACTGCACTATGGCCAGTCGTTTGGCGACAAACCTGGGCCAGTAGCAGTCACGAGCCAAACAGTCGTCAACCACTTTGTAGCGCAATACCCGTGCCGGCTTGCAACATGAACCGCCACCCGCGATTGACGATCACTCAGTTGAGTTGGAGCCAATGGCAAATTGGGTCCGCTGGCGCACGCAACGGTCGTGTCGCGAATCATAGATCGTCACTCGTAAGCCACGCGATTGCATCCGACTCCGATGTGAACACATCTGCAGTTGCGCCAAAGTTTCTCGCGACAATCACTCCCACCTTGTGTGGATCGATCATCTCTGGCTTCGCAACGATCGCAACGCGCATCGCGGTACCCGCAGCAGTAGCCCATTCTCTGGCGAGAAAGTGTCTCATCGCAATACTTGGCGGCTCTACCTTCGACAATTCCAGCGTGACAATCATGAACTTGCCGATGCGCTGAGCCTGAGCAGATACAATTGCCGCGGTGACCGATTGCATCGCTGTAGCAAAGGGCATGTCTCCGAGAACCCGAAATATTCCTACGTCGCCAAGCATCTCGAATCGATGTGTTTGGCTCATGGGGACGATCACTCGCAACTGCGCCACGTTCGCCATCGTACACTCTCAGTACTCTCTCGTGTTCGTGCCGCCATCCGCACCTGAGGAGTGCAGGTTCAGATCCATTGCTTTCGCAGCAGCCACATTTTGATGATCTGCGTAAGAGCCATGTAGCCGAGCAGCGTGAGCATCAGGATTGGCCAGTACATCGGCGGAAGCTGCGTGAAACCAAGCGCAGAGGCCAGTGGGGAATACGGCAGCAACATTCCCAGAGCCATGACGGACAAAGTTGTGGCCAGCAGCGACCAACTCGCTCGGCTCTGCAGAAATGGAATCTTGTTTGTGCGAATGACGTGAATGATGAGTGTCTGCGTCATTAAGGACTCGACGAACCACCCTGTCTGAAATAGCGACGATCGGGATGGATCCCAACAGTTGAATACCCAGAGCATGACGAAGAAAGTCGTATAGTCGAAGATTGAACTGAT
Organism: uncultured Gammaproteobacteria bacterium; assembly: GCA_963804695.1. Taxonomy (GTDB): domain Bacteria; phylum Pseudomonadota; class Gammaproteobacteria; order Xanthomonadales; family Rhodanobacteraceae; genus Rudaea. The sequence continues at coordinate 353,102 of CAWDRH010000001.1, read as the reverse complement.
GGGGCCAATGTAAAGAATGAACCGCTTTATTTCCCCGATGTTCCAGGGCCGCGGCCGAGCAACTTGCTCGTCGTCCACGGCGTCCGCCGGGATCGGCACTTGCGAAAAGTCGTAAAGGAGATTGTTCGTCAACACCTGAATCGGGGCCATCGGCAAATAGGGAAGGAAGGCACTTGCCCCGAGCACGCTGAACATATTCCCGAAATTCGAACTCGCTCCCATCCGAATGTACTTGACGATGTTCGCGAAAACCTTTCGACCTTCGATAACACCCCCTTCCAACACCATGAGATCCTTCTCAAGCAAAATCAGGTCCGCGGACTCCTTGGCGATATCAGTGGCAGTGTCCACCGAGATGCCGACATCTGCTGCTCGCAAGGCCGGGGCGTCGTTGATGCCGTCGCCCATGAATCCAACGACGTGCCCCTTACCTCGGAGGGCACGGATGACTCGCTCTTTATGCGCGGGAGACAGGCGGGCGAACAGCGTCGCCTTCTCAGCTGCCTCGGCCAGTTCGGCGTCGGACATTTTCTCAACGTCGCCGCCTAGCAGCATCGGGTCGGCTAAGAGGCCAACGTCTTTACACACTTTGCGGCTGATGAGATGGTTATCCCCAGTCAGGATTTTTACCGCCACACCATGCTTGTTTAGGGCGGCCAGGGCGCGGCTCGCGGTGTCCTTGGGCGGATCCAAGAACGCGACGTAACCTTTGAGTACGAGTTCGCATTCATCATCCTTCGCGCAAATTTGCTTTCCGGCCAGTTCCTTGGTTGCCACTGCGAGAACGCGGAAGCCGTCGTTACTGAGACTTTCGTACTCTTGCTTGAGTCCGACCATCAGAGCCGGTTCCATTTCGGATAACTTGCCCTCAAGTTCAAAATGCGAGCATCGCTGGAAAACTTCTTCCGGGGCCCCTTTGGTGAGGAGGATTGCCTTACCTTCGGCGTCCTCCACGAGGACCGACATCATGCGTCGAGTGAAGTCGAACGGGATTTCATCGAGCTTCTTATACTTCTCGATAATTGCCTTTCCATGGAAGTCAGGACTGTCCAGAATGGCGCGGTCCAGCAGGTTTTTTAGGCCTGTCTGGAAATAGCTGATGAGGTATCCATCCAGGAGCACTTCATCTGTTTCCCGTCCGGCGACATTGCAATGTCGCATGAGGACGACCCGGTCTTCAGTAAGCGTGCCGGTCTTGTCGGTGCACAGCACGTCCATGGCCCCGAAGTTCTGAATGGAGTTGAGCCGCTTGACGATCACTCTCTTGCGGCTCATGGCGAGCGCGCCCTTGGAGAGGCAGACCGAGACGATCATCGGCAGCATTTCGGGAGTGAGACCGACGGCCACAGCCATTGCGAAAAGGGCAGCCCCCTTCCAATCGTGCTTGGTTAATCCGTTGATGAAGAAAACCAGTGGCACCATCACGGCCATAAATTGCATCATTAGCCATGTGAAGCGATTGAGGCCCTGGTCGAAGCTCGTCGGAGCACGTTCCCCAGTGATCGAGTGGGCCATACTTCCGAGGTAGGTTTGCGCCCCTGTCGTGACCACGGCTGCCGTCGCCGTGCCACTCTGGACGCTCGTTCCCATGAAGCACGTGTTCTTGAGTTCGGTGGGGGAACTCTCCTCTGCGATTTCGGGATCGTGGAACTTCTCAACCGGGAGCGATTCACCGGTGAGGCTGCCTTGGCTCACGAAGAGGTCTTTCGCAGACAGCAGCCGCACGTCGCCTGGAATCATGTCGCCAGCCGCCAGCTTCACAATGTCACCCGGCACCAAGTCCCGAAGTGGTATCTCCCTCGCCGCGCCATCTCGAACGACCGTGGCGGTGACGTGGATCATGGCCTTGAGCTTCTGTGCAGCGGTGTCGGCTCTGGCTTCCTGCCAGAACCGGAGTCCCACACTCAGCGCCACCATCATCGCCATCACAGAGCCGGCGCGCGCGTCGCCCGTTAGGAAGGAAACTGTCGACAAAATCGTCAGCAGGATCACTAGAGGATTGCGAACGATTTTCAGAATGCGTACGAGCCAGCCTTGCTTGCGCTCTTGTGCGACCTCATTCGGACCCGTCGTGCGTGCTCGTTCTTCAGCCGCAGATTGCGTCAGTCCAGCCGGAGACGTTCGCAAGACGCGGAACAGTTCTTCGCCATCCTTCCGGGCAGCGTCGAGGACGGCAGGCGAAACACGAATATTCTGGCTTTTCGCCTTGCTTGGAATCGGCGGCTCGTTCGGACGAGCCGACGGCCCCGCGGGTCTTGAGCCTCCCATTCCAGCGGGATCGACCAACGTGCCCGCCGTGCTGTCTGCATCGCGAATTGTCATCGTCTCTTTGACCGCTTTTGAGCGCTCCAAGCAAGGATCAATGTTCCGCAGCGCGGCGCAAGGCCATGCGAAGGTCGACGTACAAGTTTTAGCTGCCTGATTTTTTCAACTACTTGTCGCACAACAATCGTTAACTTTCTGTCCTAGATTGCTACCTATTCGTGGCGGAGACGTGACTCGATCGCTTCTTCGCTGACCACTGCACGCGCCAGCTCACTTAGATGCTCCGCGACTGCGCCAATAATATCGTCCGCAGTCACCAAGCCGGCTAAGGAGTCGTCTGCGTCTAAGACCGGGATGCGCCGGATTCCGCGCAGACGCATGAGGGCGATGATTTCGAATAGATCAGCATTTTCGCTACAGCAAACAAGAGAGGTCGCCATGACATCTGCAACGGTCAAGCTATCGGGATTTAGGCCTTCGGCGATCGCGGCGACTACGATGTCGCGATCAGTAATAATACCTACTGGTTTGCATTTTCCATCGCTTTGTTCGACGACTATCAGAGCTCCAACTTGCTGCGAGCGCATCGTGCTGGCCGCTTCGCGCAAGGAAATGTTCGATGGAATATGAATGACATGGCGTGTACAAATATCGGCGATGCGCATGATCTGTCTTCTCTGGTCGAGTGAATTGGTCGAGTGCAATCAACTGCGATCGACTAAAGCGAACGATGATGCTTGTCAGTGATTTGCCCCCGAATCAATTTGTTTCGGAAGGCGACCGAACTACCGTGCCGGTCATGGGTTCAATCGTGGTCAGCTGATCGTGGACGCGTCTGACGCCAGGTACGTTCTCCGCGAGGATCCGCAGCGCCGTGCGTTCGCGCTCGTCGGTGACGATGCCGCATAGCTCAACCGTCCCGTCCTTGACACCAATACCCATCGCAGCTTGCGGGCTCCAATGTTGCCGGTCGATTTCCTCAGCGATGCACTCGCGAATCGCATCGTCTGATGTCCTTTCGGCTGAAACGATTGTCGCCTCAGCCACAAAGGCTCGCATTAGGTCCGAGCGACTCACGATTCCCGTGAGCCGGCGCTCATTGACAACCGGAAGGCGTTTTACGTGCCGATCTTCCATCATCCGCACAGCATCGGCCAAAGGCATATCTTCGGTAACCGTCAGAACATCGTGCGTCATGACTTCCTCAACCTTGCGTCCATGTGCGGCAACATACTCGCTGGCTAGGCGACCGGGCCCAAGCAGGAACTCGATCCAGCGGGGATGCCGCCGCTCTGTATCGATCTCCGCACGGCGAAGGAAGTCGCCCTCCGTAAGCATTCCGATCAGCGACCCCTCCGAATCGACCACCGGAAGGCCGCTGATTTTGTTGTCGAGCATCAGTCGCATTGCATCAACAACTCCGGCATCAGCCTGAATCGTGATCGCGTTGCGCGTCATCACATCGCTAACATTCATTGCAGCACAAAGCCTCGCCGTTTTCAGCATTATCGGAACTGACGGCACCTCCATCTTGACGTCGATCAATTTCGAGATGTTTCAAAGGATTCGCCGCATGCAATGCGGAGGGATTCATGGGAGCGAATGCGTCGCTCTACGCGCGCCCGTCTAACGCACGCGTCTACGTGGTCGATGTTCACAAGAGACGCGAAGCCATCCATAGCGCGACGCGAAGGTCCGCGCAATGCGACGTCGCGAACGTAAGCGAGTTCGTACGCGACTGGCGCCGTCACGAGACTCTTTGGATGACAATAGCCATCGCAGCCACCCAGCAGATACCGATAAACACGGCTCCGGCCCAACCTTTGGCCACGCCACCGCGCTTTCGGAAAATCCAGTTCAAGGCCGCCAATACGGCCATCGGCAACGCCAAGGCAATGGCGAGAAATACAAGGGACTCATCCGAAAAATTCATTTCTCCTCCTCTTAACTGTGCTCTATACCCAAGCACTCAGCCAATCCAGCGAACATTCGGTTCCTTGCGCAGCACCGGCGGTGGAACGGTCTTTGCGTGTCCAACGATGATCGGTGCGACGGATACCCAAACAGCGGGAAGACCGAGCGTATTCTTGCCACCCAAAGTGTTCAGGAAGCTCTGCGCAAATCCTATCCAGCAGGTACCTAATCCGTTGGCGTAGGCAGCGAGCATGAGATTTTCGGCAGCCAGCGCGCAGTCTTCTACGATCCAGGGCCCTTGCGCAATTGCGGAAATCAAGATGAGCACGGGTGCGTGATAAAAGATCTGAAAATTCGGGTCGTTGAGTTGCGCGTGGAAGTGATCGGCATGAGTGGTCTCGGGCATCGTCGCCAACATTTGAGACTTCGCCTCACTTGATATCCGGTCAAGCAAGTTCTGGTCGCGCACGACCGTGAATGCCCACGGTTGCTGGTTTACCGCGTTCGGAGCATGTATGGCGGCATCGATCAGGCGGCGAATTGTTCGCTCGTCTATAGCCTGCTCCGTGTATTCGCGTACCGCGCGCCGGCCGGTGATTGCCTCAATGAGTTCCATTGTCTTGCGCCTCGCGCGCGCTGCAATTCATGATCAATAAATAGCGCGCCTCCATAGGGTGCACATTGATCCCGATCAAGTTCGAGCCAGAACAAGCCGCGACGAGACGATTCGGGCGCCGTTGGTGCACTCAGCCCCTGAAAATCTCGAAAGGCTCGATCCGCAACACGCGACGCACGCCGATGTAGCTCGAAATTGCCGCAATCAGCAGGACCATGCCAAACGCCAATGTCAGGTTGCCGTAGGTGATGAGCGCCGCGTAATCTGGAATCCTCAATCGCACAAGCGTGATCAATACCGCGCACAAGCCGACGCCGAGTCCATAACCCGTGAGTGCGGTGAACGTCGCTTGAAACAGAATCATGCCCACGAGCACACGGCCGCGGGCGCCAATCGCCTTGAGTGCGCCGAATTTGTCCAGATTCTCCAGAATGAACGTGTAAAACGTCTGGCCAGAAATCGACAATCCGACGATGAAGCTGATGATGGTCATCATTAGGATATTCGTACCGACGCCAGTCTGGTACTTGTAGAAGTCGGCAATACGCTGATTAAATTCATCCTTGGTCAAGGCAAGATAACCAAGACCGGCAACTTGCTGCTTGATTCCGGCAATTGCTTCGGGGCCTTTGGGTTCGACCAGGACGAAGGACGTCGTAAAGCGCGTGGTCGGCACGTATTGGATCGCGCGATTGTAGGTCGTGTAAAGAGTCGGCACTCCGAAAAGACCATTCGATGCGACATCGGCCACGCCAACGATAATGCCACGGTGATCATTGAGTTCGAATTCCGTGCCAATGCCTGGACTGCCTAGCTTGGAATACTCCGCATCGTGGACGACAAGGAATGCGTTTTCGCCGAACAGATCCTGGATGTTGCCCTTCTCCAGTTTCGGCCGCCCAAACAGACTCGTATCATCGAGACCGATGATGCTTACCGGCTGATAAGTACCGTCCTTGAGTTTGACCAGCGCGCCACCCGTATACAACGGCACAGCAAAGCGGACGCCATCCGCGCTGCGCAAAGCGTCGAGCAGATAATCCGGTAGCGGAATCGTGCTGGAGGCATTGTTCACCGCCGGGTCCATCACCCATATGCTCGCGCCGATGTTGGTCACCATCGCGGACGACCGATCGAGGATGCCGGCAAACATCGAGGTCATCTGCACCATCAGGAACACCGCAAAGGTGATGCCGATCAGTAGTGCTGAAAATTTACCGCGGTCGTTGACCAGCAGTTTGTAGGCAATGCGCAGACTGCCGTTCATGGCTGTGCTCGGTTCACTGTGCACCGATATAAACGTCGACGAGCTGGCCCGGGTATACTTTCACTTTCGGTGAGACAGCAAAGCGAAAAACCACCGGAAGCACGCGCTGGTCGACACGCTCCTGGCGCTGATCGGTCAGCTCGATCTTCGGCGACACATAAGGTTGCACGCGTACGAATTCCAACGGAATACGCTCGCTGCTGCCACGAACCGCCATTTCGGCATGCATCTTCGCTGGCGATGGCAAGCGGTTGATCAGAATTTCGTCGATATAACAACGAACAGACAACGACGATTGCGGCGCCCCGAGCACGATGATCGGTCCGAACCCTTGGGTGTAGGTATCGTATGCCCCCTGCGACGAGACATAACTACCGGCGGCGGTATTAAGCGCAAGCACGACTCCATCCGACGGAGCGTGTAAAGTATACTTTGCCAAGGTCGCCGAGGAGGACTGTGCGGCCTTTGCCAAAGCCCGGTATTGCTTGTCCTGGCTGTCGACATCGAACGACCATGCACCCGCCTTGGCCAAATCATATTGACGACTTGCCAGCGCGACGTTCGCTTCGTTGACCTTGACCGCGTCTGCGGCATTGTCAAGGACGTCCTTGCTAACCAACGTGGGATTGATGTCGGCCAGATGCTTCTGCTTGCTGTATTGGTCCTGTGCAGTCTTTAAATTCGCCTGAGCTAGGTCTAGTTGCGCCTTGGCAACATCAAGCGACTCCTTGCGCGGCTGAGCTTTCAATTCGTCGAGCGTCGCGCGCGCCGCTTCAGCCTGCAGCGACTGCTGCTCGGCTGTGGCACGAGGCACGGAGTCGTCGATCGTCAGCAGTGGCGCTCCTTTGGCTACAACCTGCCCTTCAGTCACCAAGACCTGTATCACCGGACCGGCAACTTCCGGATACACATCGATGTTGGCGCCGCTTGTCTGGTCGCTCTCGATAATGCCATTGGCGTAGATTCCTTGCGCATAAGGATTCACCGATGGCGGGAAAACAGGGGCTTCCGGCTTGCCCTGTTTAGCCAGCAAATAAGCACAACCCAACGCGATCAGGAATCCCGCTCCGGAAAGAAGGAAAATTGGACGAATTTTCACGCTGCCTCCTTTTCGAATCCAGTGATCTTCCCGTCTTCCATGTGCATGATGCGATCGGCGTATTCAAAAATGCGCGCGTCATGGGTCACCGTCAGGATGGCCCGGTTCTCATTGAGAATATGGTCTTTGACAAAAGCGACGATCCGTTTACCGGTATCGCCGTCGAGCGACGCGGTCGGTTCGTCGAGTACTAGAAGCTCAGGCTTGCTGACGATCGCTCGCGCGATCGCGACGCGTTGCTGCTCGCCACCGCTGAGCTTCACTGGTGGCAAGTCGGCGCGATCCTTCAGTCCCACGACGTCAAGGCACTGCCGCGCTTGTTCGATCGCATCGTTCCAGTCGCCGTGTTTGAGGATCAAAGGAATTGCGACGTTCTCGACCGTCGTCAGGCGCGGGAATAGGTGGAAGTCCTGGAATACGAAGCCGATCGAATTCAGGCGGAAATCAGCAATCGCATCGTCGTCGAGCTTCCAGATATCGACGTCCTTGACCAAGACGTTGCCCGAATTCGGTCGCAGAATTCCCGATAGCATGCTGAGGAGCGTTGTCTTGCCGCTACCCGAGGGACCGACGAGATAAAGCATCTCGCCAAATCGCATCTCGAAGCTTGCGCCCTTGACAGCGACCGTGCGCGCCTGACCTTCGCCGAACCACTTCACCAGATTGTTCGCCACAATTGCGGGTTTCATTCTTCTTGGTGCTTCCAAAATGCGTGTCGTGGACGGCCCGCCATAGCCACGGGTTAGACCGTCGCGGCTTTCAAGTCCAGGGTATGCAGCACCTGCGTGGCATCGTTGGGATCCGGCTTGCGCACAAAGCCAAGGTGCTCGGCAAGTTCGCGCATTGCGTCGTTCCCTGCTGCATCGACTGAATACATGCACTCGATGCCACGCTGGCGCGCCACGTCGATCAAGTGCTGCATAAGAATCGTCGCAAGACCCTGGTTGTGCCATGCGTCGCTCACAGTGACCGCGCATTCGCAGGTCAGCCCGTCTGGACGCGCGCTGAATCGGGCGACGCCGAGTTCGCGCTTGTCCGCGCCGTCGGCGAAAATCAGGGCGACATACGCAACGTCATGAGTCGCATCCAATTGCGTCAGCTGCTTGAGCAAGCTCGGACTCGGACTCTTGATTTCACCGAGGAAGCGGAACCGCCGCGACCGAGGCGACAGTTCTTCGATAAAGCGGCGTTCCAGCTCGACATCGTCGGCACAGATTTGCCGGATCAAGACCGTCGTCCCGTTACGCAGCTTTTCCTTCCATTGCGTGTTGGCGGAACCGCAGCCATCGTCATTGACTACGTGCTTGGGAAGCGGCGTGGACTCGGCAGATATGCAGCGATTGTGGGTTTGCATGGCATCGACCTATTGATTCCGGTGGATGCTACGTTGCGCTCTTGCCCTTCCCTAGGTATTGACTTCAATCAATTCTGACCAGATTGGCGGCGAGACTGTTCGAGGTAAGGCTGAGCTGTCGCAAGGTCGAGCGCTGTCCTCTTTTCAAGTGCCTGCAGTTCATTTTCGTGCCGCACGTTCCTCGTCAATGACGCCGATCATTTGCCCGCCCAATTCGCAGCGAATATCGTACGGACTGTATTGGCGATATCGGGAAACACGTCGATCGCATTCGTGGGATGTTTGACCGCATTGCACGTAACAATTTTATTGGCGCCGGCAGCCATCAGCATGTTGTAGGCGTCCTCGGCGAACAAGGCGTGCACACCGACGCAAACCGGCGGATGCATTCCTGCCGCGCCCAATTTTGCCACCGCGGCAACCATCGTTCGCGCGGTCGATATGATGTCGTCGATCAGTACTGGTGTTCGCGACTTCCACGCTGTTGTGTCCGGCAACGACACTTCGACGTCGCGATCGCCGTGACGCTGTTTGTTCAATACGATGACGGGGCAGTCCACTCTCTTCGCCACATCCTGCGCCCATTGCGCACTTTCGGCATCGGGGCCCACGATCAACGGATCACGAACATTGTCGCCTATCCAGCGCGATATGGCTGCAGCCGATGACGTGACCGCCGTAGGAATCGAGTAGATGCTTGCCAGAGTCGGGTGACGATGCAAATGAGGGTCAACAGTAACCAACCAATCGACATATTGCGACAGCCAGTGCGCGAATCGCGTCGATGTGATCGCCTCGCCATCGTTGAAGCGAGCATCCTGGCGCATATAGGCCAGGTACGGTGCCACGAGACCAACGCTCGTGGCGCACAACTCGCGCGCAGTGGACGCAGCAAAGTATAAATCCATGACCTTGTCGTTGGGATGATCCAGGCCACACACGAAAAGTGCCGGTCTTGCGACGGGTGAGGTCAGCAGCCGAACGTAGGTCTCGCCATCCGGAAACCTGCGCACCATGAGCTCCCCACGCTCACCTTCGAGTTCTCGGACTAGCTCTGCCGCCAGCGCTTCGTTGCCAGGCAGCGCATATATCACGGGCTTCATAGGGTCGTTCCCAACGCGATCACGTCGTGTTGTCCCTGCGCGTAGTCGAGCGCATAGTGCAATTCGCCAAGCGACTGAGCGTGAATCGTGTAGAGAGGTTGCCCTCTCTCAACCCGGGTACCCACTTTGACGTGCAAGTCCAGGCCGGCCGCGGGGACCAACGGTGCTCCCGCCAATTTCGCGACACGGGCCAATCGCCGGTTGTCGATGCGCAAAACGTCGCCCGATTGGGTCGCCGAGATGACGTGATGCTCGCGTGCAATCGGTGGAACGCGAAGACCGCCTTGCGCTTCGGCGATCGCTTGGAATTTCGCCCACGCGCGTCCGTCGGCCAACACCTCGGCTGCAAGCGCGGCGCCAGAGTTTGGCGGCGCAATTGCGCCAGCTCCACGATGCGACCCGCAAGCATGACGGCACGATCGCGTAGATCGCCGGGCGCAGCCGCCTCATTGCGCAACACCGCGAGGACGTCCCGCGCCTCCAACGCAGGACCAATCCCATACCCAACCGGTTGGGTACCGTCGGTGAGCACGACGTCGACTTGCAAACCCAGCGCACGACCCACCTCAATCAACCGCCACGCCAAGGTGTGACCTGCGCTTTCCGAACGAACTTTCGCCGTTGGCCCGACCGGCACATCGATAAGCACATGAGTGGATCCCGCAGCAGCCTTCTTCGACATCACGGATGCGACAAGCTGAGCATCACCGTCCAGATCCAAAGGGCGTTCGACACGGATCAATACATCGTCCACGGGACTCAACGCGACTGCGCCGCCCCAGATGATGCAACCGCCTTCCCGTTCCACGACGCGACGCATCAATGGCACGTCAAGTGCCACAGGCGCCAGCGTCTCCATCGTATCGGCTGTCCCAGCCGGCGACGTAATCGCACGCGAGGAAGTCTTGGGAATTGTCAAGCCAAGGGCTGCGATAATCGGCACAACAATCAGCGTCGTCCTGTTTCCAGGAAGACCGCCCACGCAGTGTTTATCCACAATGGGACGTTGTGACCAGGTAAGCCGTGAACCAGTCGCCACCATCGCCTGTGTCAGTGCAATGGTTTCCTGCGTGTTGAGCCGGTCCGCGGCGCATGCAGTGATGAAGGCCGCCATCTCGATATTTGAATAGCGACCGGCGCCGATGTCATCGATCACCTGTTCTAATGCAGGCGCTGTAAATTCGTGCCCGAATACCTTGGCGCGCACATGCGAGAATGATTCCACCGGTGCTGGGTGACCGATGCAGACGCTATCTTGCTCGGCTGCGCCAATCGACCTCCAGGCAGCCTCTGACAATCCAGCCTGGTCCTCGGCCAGTTCAATCAGTCCACCCGCTCGCACCACATTTAGGGTTGCGATAATGCGTTTGTCGCCGCGACGCAATTCCACGCGCGACTGCGATTCAAAGCCTTCTGACCGGCATACATGGGAATCTTCGCGCAGGAACACGACTGGCTCTTGATACGTATCGATACCGAGGCGGCGAATGCGTAGTGGATGTTCGGTCAGCGCACTAGTGGCCTGTGTTGCCATCTGAGGAGTTGCGGCCATAACGCTACGCCTGTCCGCCTTTCGCGCCGAGCTCGGCGCTTTCGCGATATTCGGGTATGTGCGTCGCCCAGTGCAGTTGGCGCTCGATGCGCTGTCGCAAAGCGTCAGCCGCCACTGGCTCACCGTGAGTAATAAATGTCGTGCTCGGTTTCACCTTGAAATTCTTGAGCCATTCCAGCGTCTCGGCATAGTCGGCGTGCGCAGACAATGTGGACAGCGTGGCGATTTCCGCGCGAACCGGAATATCCTGTCCGTGGATTCGGACATCCTGGGCGCCGGCAAGCATTACCGCACCGCGAGTGCCGGCTGCCTGAAAGCCGGAAAACAAAATGGTGTTGCGCGCGTCCGGAGCGAAGGCCTTTAAGTGATGCACGACGCGGCCACCAGTGGCCATTCCACTGGCCGCAACAATGATCATTGGCTCACGCAGCGTATTGAGATGCTTGGATTCCTCCACGCTATTGACATATTTCGCCGCATTACACATTGCGTCGCATTCCTTGGGGTCCAGGCGATGTTCGCTCTTGAATCGCTTGTAGAGCTGCGTCACATCAACGGCCATCGGACTGTTCAAGTACACAGGCAGATCCGCTGGAATTCGCCCTTGCGTCTTCAAGCGATGAATGCAGTACAACAGAGTCTGAGCGCGACCGACCGCGAACGACGGCACGACAACGACGCCGCCACGGCGAATCGTGCGCGTGACGACAGGCTCAAGTTCGTCCCAGGGATCGGCACGCGCATGCAGGCGATCGCCATAAGTAGATTCGATCAGAAGATAGTCGGTTTTATCAAGCGCTCGTGGCGCGACCATGATCGGATCGCGAGGACGACCCAGATCGCCGGAGAATACGACGCTGCGAATGCCGTCCGTCAGCGTGATGAATGCCGAACCAAGGATATGCCCCGATGGGGCGAGTGTTGCGCGAAGATCATGACCCAGATCGATCCATTGATCGTAAGCAACGGGATGAAAATACTTCAGCGATTTCTCCGCCTCTTCTTCCGTATACAAAGGCAGTGCTGGCTTGTGTTTGGAGAATCCGTGGCGGTTTGCGTACTCGGCATCCTCTTCCTGCAGATGCCCGCTGTCGGGCAATAGCAATTTGCACAATTCCAACGTCGCTTCCGTGCAATAGATGCGACCACGAAATCCCTGCTTGACCAGTAATGGCACGTATCCACTGTGATCCAGGTGTGCGTGGGTAAGAACGACCGCAGATAGCGTTGCCGGGTCGATGGCAGCGGCGCCCAATTGCGCAGGCGCAATTGCTTCAAACCCTGGAACAACCCGCAATCAACCAGGATACGGCTATCATCCGCGGTCACCAGGTATTTTGAACCGGTCACCGTGCCGGCAGCACCGAGGAACTGGATTTTCATTGGCTGACTCCTGAACCCGCACAGCGTGGATTGCGCATAGTGTCGCCTTGATGGAACCACAGGCTTGGGGGCAGCGTATGTTGCACCCCAGCCTCGGATTGCTGACCTGGATCAATAACTCCCGGGCTCTCGAACTGCTTTTGCCTTCTCGACGACGGCGTACTGATCGATTTTTGGTAAATCATGGCGCTGCGTTTTCATAGAAGCAGGCGCTCTCTGAGTCGTCACCGCCTGCCTCGTCGACAGGTGTAATTGTGATACCTCGCGGCTATTTCTTGGGTGATTGATCTGGGTCAATAGGCGTCTTCTAGTTGGTACTAGATTTGACTGGTCGATGAAGGATCATAGAAGGACCAACACCGTGCAAGACATCCTTGTTCACGCAAACAACTACGAAAACTGGACCCATAGTCTTCACTATGCGGCAGACATGGCGACGTTGCTCGATGCATCGCTGAGCGGAATCTTCGTTTCCGAGCCGGTTCTTCCGTTGCCGACCATGGGGATGCCGTTGCCATTTCCGGAGATCTATATGATCGCCGCCGAGGTGGTGAAATCGGCACAGCAAGCGGAACCCGCATTTTGCAAATGGGCGAGCGAGCGAGGAGTGAAGCGAAACCGATGGCTAGTTGCAGAAGGGCATCTTTCGCCCGTGCTCGCCTATGCGGCAAATTGGCATGACCTCTTGGTCCTGGAATCGGGGATAAAAGCGCCGTGGAGTTCCATCGGTGCACTCGGTGCGGTACTCCTGGCGTGTGGAGCACCGTGTCTCGTGGTTCCCGACTCCTACACCAAGCGTGCTTCCGTGGATACGGTCGCTGTTGCGTGGAATGGTTCCGTGGAATCCATCCGCGCAATCCACGCCGCTATGCCCTTCCTAAAGCGCGCCAAGCGCATTGTCCTCATTCATGGCGAGAGACCTGAACCCTATTCGCTCATCGACTGGAAGCCACCGCTGAACATTGAAAACCATCTCAAGCATCATGGTCTTGAATTCAGTAAGCGCGCGATGACGGTCGCGGACGAGCTTGTCGGCGCGGAACTTCTCACCGCCGCTTGGGAGGTGCGTGCCGATATGCTGGTAATGGGCGCTTACGGTAGGGCGCGATTTAGCGAGTGGGTATTCGGTGGCGCGACGCGCCATGTGCTGGAGCACGGGAAGCTTCCTATTTTCATGCGTCACTGAATACAGGAGAGATTCTGCTGTCCCGACTCACCGGGAGACGAGGACATGATTGAGTCGGATCGCTCGCAACCCGACTGGACCCAGCGCACGCTAAATCTGCCGATCGCGTTCGAGCCTGGTACTCATTACGCCTACTGCTCGATGAACATCAATCTGGCAGGCGCGATGTTGAGTCAGACAACCGGCGAATGGCTACCCGCTTTGTTCGATCGCATGGTTGCACAGCCGCTCGAGTTCGGACGCTATTTCTGGAACCTGCAGCCTAACGGCGAGGGTTATCTGGGCGGTGGCGTGTTTGTGCGACCACGGGACTTTCTAAAAATCGGGCAAGCATACATGGATGGCGGCATTTGGAACGGGCATCGAATTGCCAGCCCCGAATGGGCACATCAAGCCGTAACCGAGCAAGCAAGAATTTCGCCTGCGACTACCGGGCTGAGCGGCGACGCGTTTCGCGAATTCTATTACGAAGTCGGTGAGGGTTGGGCCTGGCACCTGATTGACGTCAAGTCGACGGATCGCGCGTATCCCGCATTTCACGCCAACGGCAACGGCGGACAGTTGCTGGTCGTCGTGCCTGAACTCGATCTCGCGGTGATGTTTACAGCCGGCGCGTATGGCACCGGCTTATGGAACCGAGAACGTGACGACATAGTGGGTAAAATAATCGTCCCCGCCATTCCTCTGGGTCGCAGACAGTAATAATTGTTAGCGTCCAATTGACAAATAGAATGCTGTGGGTGGTGAATTCATAAATCATAGCTTGTTGTGAGTGCTTGGAACAGTCTTGCGGCTGATAGTGACGCTTGTTATGGTCGACTCATCCGCGATCTGCTCCTGTCACTGGCGAATTGACTAATCAGACCGTCCCGGCGTTTGAAAGAGGTCGCGGCAATGATTCTTCCATTCGTTAGCATCGAGCGCGGCGTTCGATTGAGCGTCAGGCTGTAGCCCCCCTTCGGCGGTAGTACCGCCTCACGCGTCCTAGGCAAAGTTGTAGTTCATCGGTCGTCATAGCAGCCCGCGCTAGGAACTTGGGCGGTAAAGCCAAATAAACTGTTTCTATAATGTTATATATAGAGATAGTGCAGTCCTGTAGCTACGAAGAATTACATCGTTCCGATTCGATGCTGTGCGCAGGAGGCGCCAACTTCTATGACAGCTCTAATTCTTGAGTCCTTCCCGGCTCGCGAGAACCAAGTGACAGTGTCTGGCGATGACGACTTCTTCGTTCGTTTCAATCGCAAATGCACAGACACCAGCTCCGTCTGCAGAAATGCGCTCGGCATTGGCTGCGTTGAACGCAGCGTCAATCCGGATTCCAAGAAATCCGAGGCGTTCGCAAATCAGCGCACGGATGATCGGCGCGTGCCAACCAATGCCGCCACTAAACACCAGGACATCGATTCCTCCCAGAACAGCGGTCAGCGCTCCGATCGAACGGACGCAATGATGCACGAACAACTCGACCGTCTGTGCCGCCTCGACCGCAGGACTCGCGAGAAGATCACGCATGTCGGCGCTGATACCCGATGCACCTTTGAGTCCGCTGTCGTAGTAGAGCATGTGCTCGATCTGATCGAAATCCATCGCGTGAGAACGATGCAGGTGAAAGATCACTCCAGGATCAATCGCGCCGCAACGTGTCGCCATCGGTAGACCGTCAAGCACGGAGAACCCCATAGTGGAATCGACGCTGTGGCCGTCACGAACGCCGCAAATGCTGGCGCCGCTACCAAGATGCGCCAGCACAACGCGCTGCGCGCCGGGCATGAGCGCTTGCACACGTTCACTTAAAAACTCGAACGACAAACCGTGAAAGCCATACCGCCGGACGCCGGTATCGAAAAACTTGCGCGGTAGCGCGATGCGTCGCGCCCGATCCTCCCAGTCCGCGTGAAACGCAGTGTCGAAGCAGGCGATCTGTGCCGCGTGCGGATAGCGCTCACGCAGCGCTCGGATCGCAGCCAGGTTGTAGGGTTGATGCAGTGGTGCAAGCGGGTCGAGCGATTCCAGTTCCTGCAAGGTGGGCTCGTCGACAAGGATTGGTGCGTGGAATCGGCTGCCGCCATGAACGACGCGATGGCCAATGGCCGAAAATGACACCTGCGGAAAATTGTCCTCGATCCAGTCCGTGGCCACACTCAGTGCATCGGCAGCGTTAGCCACGTGACTCAGTTCCCGCTCCATTGCGGGAGCCATCGGCTGCATTCGTTGCGCCCGCAAGTGCGCCGATTTTCCGAGCCCGGAAACTTCACCTTTGGCCAGCAGCTCAAGCGTTGGCCGGTCCGAAAACAATGCGAATTTGAGGCTCGACGAACCCGCGTTGACGACGAAAATTGCGGGGTTCATGGCGATGCAGCGAGTTCACTGGGAACCTGCGGTTGCGTCAACAGCACGCCAAGCGCCACCGAAGCCAGGCGATTGCGCACGCTGTCCGCACGGCTCGTCAGCACGATGGGGACGCGCGCTCCCAACACGATGCCAGCCGAATCCGCATCGGCCAGAAACGTCAATTGCTTGACCAGCATGTTGCCAGCTTCAACGTCAGGAACGACGAGAATGTCGGCGCGTCCCGCCACCTCTGAGACGATGCCCTTGATTTGCGCCGCATGCGGATCGATCGCATTGTCGAACGCGAGTGGGCCGTCGAGTTTGCCGCCGGTGATCTGGCCACGCTCGGCCATCTTGCACAGCGCCGCTGCGTCTATTGTGGACACCATCTCAGGATTGACCGTCTCAACAGCAGACAAGATCGCCACGCGCGGCTCGCGTATTCCAATACGATGCGCGAGATTGATCGCATTTTGCACAATGTCGCGTTTCTCGGCGAGCTTCGGGTAGATATTGACGACGGCATCCGTGATCATCAAGCGGCGAGGATAGGTCGATATATCCATCACGAACACGTGGCTCAGGCGACGCTCGGTACGCAGGCCAGAGTCCTTGGCGAGCACGGCATGCAGCAGCTCGTCGGTGTGCAGACTTCCCTTCATGAGCGCAGTGACATGTCCACTGCGCGCCAGCGCTACCGCGGCGTCGGCTGACGCGTGACTGTACTCGGTGCCAATGATCTCGATGCCAGCCAGATCGATCGAATGCTCGGCCGCTAGTGTTCGGATGCGCTGTTCGGGGCCGACCAGCACCGGCACGATCAGTCCCTCATCGCGTGCCTCGATCGTCGCTTCCAATGACTCCGCGCTGCACGGATGGACCACCGCCATGCGTGCCGGCGGCAATCGCTTGCATGCGGCGAGTAGCCGCCCATAGCAGCCGTGCCCCCGGGGATGCGTTGACGCATCGGGCACAGCCACCTCGTCACGAACGGGAATCGGCGTAGCGCTCATGTTCCACAGATTCGCATGGATTCAATACACCGCGACGACAAATCACCGGCACGCGCAGTCACTTCTTTGCATTGTAACCACTGCACCAGCCTTTCGCGGAAACTGACTTGCCCGGGAACAACTGGCACGCTGCCCACGGCGTCTTGTCCGTGCCACCAAAGAATTGACAGTTTGAACATACCAGTCCGGCTTTGTGAGTCGGATACTTTGCATCATCGATCTTGGTTGCATCCTCCTTGTAGCCGAGGGCAGAAGCAGTCGGATCGGTTTCGGGCACATGCGGCAAATCGTCGGCGCGTGCATGGCGCGGCAACGCCATCACGAAAATGCCGAGTCCTGCAGAGGCACCGGACAATTTGAGGAACTGGCGGCGTGGATTGATGATGGTCTTGCTCATAGCTGATCTCCCTGGGCTGTGAAATCTGAACAACCGCGATGTCGCGTAAACGCAATGGCGATTCTACGTCCAGTCTAGCCAGTCGTGGCGAACGCGAATCTGACCTGGATCAATTTGTGGCAGGTACACCAAATCACTTGACGCGCAAATAATCGCGGTCAAATTGACTTGGATCAATGGTCGCACAAGGCCACTTAGCGAGACTCCCCGTGCTTGGCAGCCAAGGGAGCGCGCATGGATATCTCATTAACCTACAACGACAAGGTGGTACGGCAGTTTACGATTGCCACCATCGTCTGGGGCATCGTCGGCATGCTTGTTGGCGCATTCATCGCCGCCGAGCTCGCATGGCCTTGGCTCGATTTCGACATCCCCTATCTGAGCTACGGACGCTTGCGTCCGCTGCATACCAATGCGGTGATCTTCGCGTTCGGGGGATGCGCGCTGATGGCGACGTCATTCTACGTCGTGCAGCGCACCTGCCAGGTGCGGTTGTTCAGCGACAAGCTGGCCGCTTTCGTGTTCTGGGGCTGGCAGTTGGTGATCGTCGCGGTCGCCATCACCCTGCCGCTGGGCATCACGCAAGCGCAAGGAATACGCCGAACCGGAATGGCCGATCGATCTCCTGATCGCGATCGTCTGGGTTGCGTTACGGCGTCGTGTTCTTCGGCACCATCGTCAAGCGGCGCGTGAAGCATATCTACGTCGCCAATTGGTTCTACGGCGCCTATGATCATCACCGTGGCGGTCTTGCATATTGTCAACAATCTGGCGATTCCCGTGTCGCTGTGGAAGTCCTACCCGATCTACTCCGGCGCCGTCGATGCCATGGTGCAATGGTGGTATGGCCATAACGCGGTCGGCTTTTTCCTAACCGCCGGCTTCCTCGGCATGATGTACTACTTCGTGCCCAAGCAGGCGCAGCGCCCGATCTACTCGTACCGCCTTTCCGTCGTGCATTTTTGGGCTTTGATCTCGGTCTATATGTGGGCCGGCCCGCATCACCTTCACTACACCGCGCTGCCCGACTGGGCACAGTCGCTCGGCATGGTGTTCTCGCTGATCCTGCTGGCGCCTTCGTGGGGCGGCATGATCAACGGCATGATGACGTTGTCCGGTGCCTGGCACAAATTGCGCACCGATCCGATCCTGAAGTTCATGATTGTCGCCTTGGCGTTCTACGGCATGGCGACCTTCGAGGGGCCGATGATGTCGATCAAGACCGTCAACGCGCTATCGCATTACACGGACTGGACCATTGGTCATGTGCATTCCGGCGCGCTGGGCTGGGTCGCCTTCATCACCTTTGGATCGTTTTACTGCATGATCCCGCGCCTGCTTGGCCTCGAACGCATGTACTCGACCAAGCTCATCGACTTGCACTTCTGGGTCGCGACGATCGGTGTCGTTGTTTACATCACATCGATGTGGATTGCTGGCGTGATGCAAGGATTGATGTGGCGTGCAACCAATCCGGACGGCACGCTCACGTATACCTTCATCGAATCGCTCGCACAAACCTATCCGTTCTACGTGACCCGGTTGCTGGGAGGACTGCTGGTTCTCAGCGGCTCGCTCATCATGGCTTACAACGTATGGAAGACCTGGGCGTCCGCGAGTACTCGGATCGCTGTTCCGATTCCCACTGTCGTGGCCGCGTAGGGAGATGCCTTCATGAATCACGCTCTGATCGAAAAAAACATCGGCCTGATGTCCGTATTGATCGCCATCGTCATCAGCATCGGGGGTTTGGTAGAGATCGTGCCTTTGATGTTTCAGGCGCAGGTGATCCAGCCAGTGCCGGGGCTCAAACCCTATCCGCCGCTGGAGCTTGCCGGCCGCGATATCTATATCCGCGAGGGTTGTTACAACTGCCATTCGCAGATGATCCGTTCGCTGGCGTCCGAGGTACAGCGCTACGGTCCGTACTCTGTGGCCGGCGAATCGGTGTACGACCGACCGTTCCAATGGGGCAGCAAGCGCACCGGTCCGGATCTGGCGCGCGTCGGTGGACGCTACAGCGACGACTGGCACCGCGTGCATCTGACCAATCCGCGCAATGTTGTGCCGGAATCCAACATGCCCGCTTTCCCATGGCTTATCCAACCCAAAATATCCGCCACGGAAGTTGAGGCGCACATGCGCGGCCTGGCGCGGCTCGGCGATCCGTACACCGATGCGGACTTCGCATCCATCCCCGCAGCCGTCGACGGCAAGACCGAAATGGATGCGCTAATCGCCTACTTGCAGGGTCTCGGCAAATTTGGACCGAAGGAGACACAGCCATGATCATGGGCGTCATCACTGCATTGCTGATCGTGTTATTTCTGGGCATCGTGGCCTGGGCGTATAGCGCGCAGCGTTCAACCGACTTCGAGGCCGCGGCAAGCTTGCCACTGAAGGACGATCAACCGGGGTCAGCCCGATGAGCACGTTCTGGAGCATTTTCATCACCACGCTCACGATCTTGAGTATTGTCGCGATCGTCTGGTTACTGATCGTTACGGCGCGCACCAAGGCGAGCGAAATCCAAGAGAGCACCACGGGTCACACCTGGGACGAGGATCTGACCGAATACAACAATCCGCTGCCGCGTTGGTGGCTTTGGCTGTTCCTGCTCACCGTGTTGTTTGCTGCGTGCTATCTCGTGTTTTACCCTGGCCTCGGTGCCAACAAGGGCACCCTCGGTTGGAGTTCCGGCCAGGAGGTTTCCGCCGATCTTGCTGAGAACAATCGCAAGCTCGACGCGGTGTTTTCGAAGTTTCGCGACCAGCCGCTGGACGAGCTCGTGCGCGACCCCCAGGCGCTGACGCTTGGCCACAACGTATTTGTGAACAATTGCGCAGCGTGTCATGGGTCCGATGCTCGTGGCGCCAAGGGCTATCCCAACCTCACCGATGAGGACTGGTTGTATGGCGGCCAACCCGATACGGTGCTCACGACGATTCTCAAGGGACGCCACGGGGTGATGCCACCACTGGGCGCGGCACTTGGCGACCAGGGCGTCGACGAAGTTGCAAACTACGTGTTGAGTCTCTCCGGACAAAAGACCGACGCGGCGCTCGCGCAGGCTGGCAAGGTGCGCTTTATGACGATCTGCATCGCGTGCCACGGTCCTGAAGGCAAAGGCAATCCCATCATGGGGGCGCCGAATCTGACCGACAATATTTGGCTCTATGGAGGCAGCCTCGACGATGTCAAAGCGTCCATCAAGAACGGTCGCAGTGGACAGATGCCCGCTTGGGAGCCGGTTATCGGCAAAGATCGTGTGCGTCTTGTCGCCGCGTGGGTGCTGGCACAGTCACGACGCGCCGACGAGACCGAGCACAAGCCGTGACCGGAACCGCCTACCAACCGATCGATGATCACACCGATCGGCTGTTCGCGGATCGTTGGAGCGCGCGAATCGGACCGGTTCTATGGCCGTCTTTTTTTGCCGCCGGCGTAGCCACGATGGTGTTCTTCGCGATTATTGATCCCGTGGATCTTGCTGATGTCGCTTGGCCACACGTTCGCGTGTCCCGCGAACTCGGCTACACCATCGGTTTCTTCATGTTCTGGAGTTGCACGTTCGGTGCGAGCTTTTTCACCGCACTCCTATTGCGGCCGCCGCGCGCGCACATCGAACGCGGTGACAGGGCAATGCCCACGCGAGAACAGGTGTGAAGCCGATCGCAGCAACGCTTGTGGCTTCCTCTGGCGACTCGCTGTATGCGGCAGAGAAGAAGGTCTATCCGCGCGAAATCAGTGGTCGCTTCGCTCGTATGCGTCTGCTCGTGGTGTTTGTGTTGCTCGGCATTTTCTACGCGTTCCCCTGGCTCAGTTGGGACGGCCATCAGGCCGTGCTGTTCGACCTGCCGGCACGCAAATTCTATATTTTCGGGTTGACGTTCTGGCCACAGGATTTCTTCTGGCTCACATGGCTGCTGATCATTGCGGCTTTGAGCTTGTTTTTTTTCACGGCACTTGCCGGACGTCTGTGGTGCGGCTACGCCTGCCCGCAAACGGTATGGACCGAGGTCTTCCTTTGGCTGGAACGCGCCTGCGAGGGTACCCGCAACCAACGCATGAAACTCGACGCAGGACCGTGGACGCAAGAAAAACTGCTGCGCAAGGCAGCCAAACAATCGCTTTGGATACTTTTTTCTTTGTGGACGGGATTCACCTTTGTCGGCTTCTTCACCCCCGTCATCGAACTGGGGCGCGAGGTGTTCAGCGCCTCGCTCAGTGGCTGGGAGACGTTCTGGATCGTGTTCTACGGCTTCGCGACTTATGGCAACGCCGGCTATCTGCGCGAACAGGTGTGCAAGTACATGTGCCCCTACGCGCGTTTTCAAAGCGCGATGTTCGACTATGACACACTGATCATTTCTTACGATGGACCGCGCGGCGAACCGCGCGGCGCGCGCAAGAAAAGTGCCGATCCGCGGTCGCTTGGCTTAGGCGATTGCATCTCATGCGAGGCGTGTGTGCAGGTCTGTCCGACTGGCATCGATATTCGCAATGGTCTGCAGATTGAATGTATCGCCTGTGCCGCGTGCATCGATGCCTGCGATGGCGTGATGGACAAAATGCAGTACCCGCGCGGACTGATCCGGTACACCACGGAAAACATGCTGGCCGGCAAACCACGACGCGTGCTTCGGACTCGCACGGTCATCTATGGCGGACTCTTGCTGCTGCTGGTGACGACGTTCGGCTGGGGCGTACTGCACCGTTCGCCACTCATTGTTGAAGTATTGCGCGATCGCAATGCACTGTATCGCGAGGCTGCCGACGGCGCGATTGAAAACAGCTATACGGTCAAGCTGGTCAATAAGACATCCGTGCCCCAGCATCTTCATCTGAGTGTCGCTGCCGCGACCCAGGTACTGATCATCGGCCAAAGCGACGTCATTGTTCAGGCGGGCGACGTGGCGAGCGTGCCGCTGACCCTGCGCGCTCCTCGCGGGGCGCTTCATGGGATGAGTTCGATCACTCTCAATGCCAATGGCGGCGACACCACGATCGCAGCCAAACAAACTGCGCAGTTTTTTGCACCGGAGGTCAAATGAACGCTCATCTGAACGCCTGGTACCGCGTACCTGAAATGTGGCTTGTCCTCGTGTTACTCGGCGGCATGGTGGTCGGGTCGCTGGCGCTCGTTGTGACAGCCTATCGCCACACCGATGAACTGCCGACGACGCCCCAGTCTATTGCCAGTCCCTCTGCCGCCAAGCGCGCCAACGCGTCCGGCGGATGAGGCGACGCCGTAAACACCCATGTCGAGCGCGTGCTGCTTCCATTGCGGTGAGCCCATCCCGGCAGGCATGCGGTTGCGCGCGCGCATTGGCGAACGCGAGCATCCCGTGTGCTGTATCGGCTGTCGGGCGGCCGTCGAATGGATCGCAACATTGGGTCTGCAAGACTACTATCGTTTGCGCGATACGCCAGCCGATCGCGCCGTGCCGGTCGATGACTATTCGGCGTGGGATCGTGCGCAAGTCCAGCGATTGCATGTACGCCGGCATGACGATGGCAGCGCCGAAACTTGCGTTCTGGTCGAAGGACTGCGTTGCGCGGCATGTAGCTGGTTGATAGAACGCGCGCTGCGCGACGTCCCCGGCGTGCGAGATGTGGGCGTCAATCCTGCAGCCAAGCGCCTGCGGATCGTATGGGCACCCGATACGATTGCACTGAGCGCAATTCTGATCCGGCTCGCGCGCTTGGGCTATGAACCCCACCCGATAGGTGCCGAAGCGCTGGACGCGCTCGGTCAACGCGAAGAACGGGCAGCGCTCAAACGTCTGGTCGTCGCAGGGTTGGGAACCATGCAGGCGATGATGTACGCGGTGGCCTTGTATGCAGGCGCATTCGAAGGCATGAATCCGGCGACGCGCGATTTCTTTCGTTGGATCGGTTTGCTCGTTACGACGCCAGTAATGATCTACGCCGCACCGGTGTTCTTCGTCGGCGCCTGGCGCGAATGGCGCGCGCGGCAATTTGGCATGGATACGCCGGTCGCACTCGCGCTCGGGTTGGTCTATGTCGCCAGTGTGTTTGAAACGGTGCGCGGCGGTTCACAGGTGTACTTCGACTCCGCGAGCATGTTCGTGTTTCTGCTGCTGAGCGGCCGTTACGTGGAAATGCATGCGCGCCATCGCGCTGCGGATGTCGTGGATGCTCTGGCCCGCCTGCAACCGGCCCTGGCGCAACGGTGCGATTCCAGCGGAGCACTCGAAACGATCGGTGTGCACGAATTGGAAACCGGCGATACCGTTGTCATCGCCGATGGCGCCGCGATTCCGGCTGACGGCACGTTGCTCAGCCCAAGCTGCCTGGTCGACGAATCGTTGCTGACCGGCGAATCCACATCGCGCCAACGCCAACGCGGTGAACTCTTGATCGCGGGCAGCATCGCGCGTAGTGGCCCGATTCAGTTGCGTGTCGTCCATATTGGCGCCGAGACGGTACTGTCGTCGATCGTGCGCCTGGCGACGCGTGCACAACAGCAGCGCCCGCACTGGGCCCAACTCGGCGATCGCTTCGCCGCGCGTTTCGTGGTTGGCATCCTTATTTTGGCCTTGGCAACTGCTGGCGCCTGGTTATTGATTGACCCGTCACGCGCTTTCGCCGCGACGCTGGCAGTGCTTGTCGTTTCGTGCCCCTGCGCCTTCGCGCTGTCAGCACCGACTGCGCTCACGCGCGCGATGGCTGTTCTTGCGCGCCAAGGCGTGCTCGTGCTCAAACCCGATGCGCTGGAAAAACTCGTGCGCGCGAATCACTTCGTATTCGACAAGACGGGCACGTTGACCTACAACCGGGTCGAATTGGCCGGAATCACAGCGCTATCGGACCGATCCGCCGATGCGTGTCTGCATCTTGCTGCGCAGTTGGAACAATCCAACACGCACCCGATTGCCCTGGCTATCCGCGCCGCAACCGTTGCTGCACATGACGCACAAGCGACATCGTTGCGCAACATTCCGGGAGAGGGCGTTGAAGGCGAAATCGATGGACGTACCTACCGCCTCGGCCGCTCAAGCTTTGCCACCGCACTGGCCAAAGCGCCGACCCGCGTTGCCGACGAGGATGTCGTGCTCTCGGATACCAGCGGCGTGCTCGCGCGATTCGCGTTTCGTGAAACGTTGCGCGATGACGCCATGGCAACGCTTGCGGCGCTGCGAGCCGAAGGCGCTACGCTGGAGATATTGAGCGGCGATAACCTATCGCGCGTGGCGAGCCTTGCCATGCGGCTGGGTATTTCCGACTTTCGCGCACGCGTGGGTCCTGGAGAAAAACTTGAACGTCTGGAGTCGTTGCGTGGCGCAGGCGCCGTCATCGCCATGGTCGGCGACGGTATCAACGATGCACCCGTATTGGCAGGTGCCGACGTTGCCATCGCGCTCGGCGGTGGCGCACAGCTTGCGCAATCCAGTGCCGATATCGTGCTGGCCGGCGATCGTCTGGCGCATTGACTGATGCACGCGTTCTTGCGCGCAGAACGCTACGAATTCTGCGGCAAAATATTTACTGGGCTGCGGGGTATAACTTTACATTAGTTCCACTTGCCGCCATCGGCTGGATTTCACCATGGCTTGCCGCAATCGGCATGTCGACAAGCTCCGTGTTCGTCATACTCAATGCATTGCGCATTGCCATCCCGCACAATCCACCTCGCGTTGCGGACTTCACAGTGGACATGTCGACAACAACGAAACCGGTGCCTGCATGAATATCATCCTGGTGCTGATTCCTCTAAGCCTCTTGCTGCTCGCCGCCGGAGTATGGGCGTTCTTCTGGGGCGTCAATCACGCCCAGTTCGACGACCTCGAAACACCCGCGCTGATGCCGTTGAGCGACGATCCGCTCCCGGTAAAACAGAACGAGGTAAAAGACAGCGACGACCCCGAGGAATCTTCGTGAGCGGCGGACTGAGCCTGGCAGGTGCATTTCTGCTCGGCCTGATCGCGAGTGGTCATTGTCTGCTGATGTGTGGCGGCATTACCGGCGCACTGGCGCTCGCAACCCCACTGAATGCAAACGGTCGACCGCGCCTGGATCTGCTGCTCGGCTATCAATTCGGGCGGATTGCCAGCTATATGCTCGCCGGACTTAGTTTGGCCGGTATCGGCGCTGCACTGGTGCAGTTCGTCGATCAAGATCACGTGCGGCTGGCGCTGCGCTGGATCAGTGCCACACTGTTTGCGCTGATCGGACTGAGCCTGCTTGGCCGTGGCCGTGGGTTTGACTTCGGCTTGGGTAAACACGTATGGAGCCGACTTGCACCGTTCGGTCGGCGCTTCTTGCCCGTTCGGCATCTTCCGCAAGCGCTTGCCTTCGGCGCAGTGTGGGGTTGGATGCCGTGTGGCCTAGTCTATTCAGTACTGTTCATCGCATGGCTGAGCATGGACCCGCTACGCAGCGCCGCGATCATGCTGATGTTTGGCCTAGGCACACTGCCTGCAGTGCTTGCTGGCGCGTATGGCGTGGGGAAAAGTATCGGATTTATCGGTCGCTCCGGAATGCGTTCGACCGTTGCGATCGCACTGCTATTGTTTGCGGTACTTACTGCCGGCGGCCCATGGCTCGTAGCACACAGCGGTTTGCACCCGCATTGGCTGCCATTCGATTGCACCACGCCATGAGCGGTGACGCGCTTCCACGTTTATGCAAAGGGGCCACGTGGCGAACTCCAATTCGTTGAACGCGTCAACCTGGCACTTGTACGTGCCGAAATTGTTCGTTGTGCTGCGCCAGGGCTACACCCTTGGCGATCTGCGCCACGATCTGATCGCCGGGCTGACCGTCTCGATCGTCGCGCTTCCCTTGGCGATGGCACTCGCAATTGCGTCGGGTGCGACGCCCGACAAGGGGCTGCATACGGCGATCATCGCCGGATTCCTGATCTCGCTGCTCGGCGGTTCGCGTGTGCAGATCGGCGGACCGACTGCCGCGTTCATCCCGGTCGTATTCAACGTGATCGACAAGTTTGGCTACGGCGGCCTGATCCTGTGCACCCTGCTCGCCGGCATCATGCTGATCGCAGCGGGCGTGCTGCGCATCGGCACGTTGCTGAAATATATTCCGCAACCGGTCATCACCGGATTTACTTCCGGCATCGCGGTCAGCATTTTCTCGAGCCAGGTGAAAGATTTATTTGGCTTGCAAATCGACAAAGTACCTGCGGATTTTTTCGCGCGCTGGAGTGCCTATTTCGCTCACTGGTCGAGCTTCAGCGGTGCAACTGTTGCGCTCGCACTCGGCAGTCTGACAATGATCGTACTGATCCGCCGCTATCGGCCCAACTGGCCGGGGTTCCTGATCGCGGTGATTGCTGGCGCCATGGCCATCACCTTGATGCATGTGCCAGTCGACACGATCGGCACGCGCTTCGGTGGAATTCCCGCGACACTGCCGCAGTTCAATTTTCCGCATATCCCGTTGGAGCGCACTCGCGAACTGTTCCCCAGTGCATTCACGATTGCGTTTCTTGCCGCCGTGGAATCGCTGCTGTCGGCCGTCGTTGCCGACGGCATGATCGGCGGCCACCATCGATCGAACTGCGAACTGGTCGCTCAGGGCGTTGCGAATATCGGTTCGGCATTGTTCGGTGGATTGCCGGCGACGGGCGCGATTGCGCGCACCGCGACCAATATCCGTTCCGGCGCGCGATCGCCGATCGCAGGGATCGCACATGCACTATTCCTGCTGCTGTTCGTGCTGGCGCTGGCGCCGTTGATGAGCTATGTGCCGCTGGCCGTGTTGGCAGCCGTGCTGGTGATGGTCGCCTGGAACATGGCCGAGATCGAGAGCTTCCGGCATCTGATGAGCGGTCCGATTGGCGACCGCGTCGTCCTGCTGCTGACGTTCGCGTTGACCGTGGCCTTCGACCTCACCGTGGCCATCGAGGTCGGGCTGGTGCTGGCGAGCTTCCTGTTCATGCATCGCATGAGCGAAGTCGTGGCGATGGAATCGCATGTGTCCTTGCTGGAAGAGGATCAGGACGACTTCGGACGCGCTCAACGAACCCGATCAGCGTGCGCAGCTGCCGCCGGGAGTTGAGGCATTCCAGATCTCCGGGCCGCTGTTTTTCGCTGTGGCGAATCGTCTTGACGACGTGCTCGAACCAGTTCCAGACGCCGCCGCGAGTGTTCATCCTGCGCATGCGATTGGTACCAATGATAGATAGCAAGCGGCGTGACGGCGCTTCGTCAGATGATCAAACGCTGTCAGCGCAACGCTACGCGCGTGATCCTGTCAGGATTGCGCGAACAGCCGCTGGCGATTCTGACGCAGATGAATCTTCGACCGGATGGCTTGCAACTGCATTTCGCCGATAACTTTGCAATGGCCATCGACTTGGCGACCCACTCTCCCTCTGCACCATAAGCTTCGGCACACGCACGTAAGCCGAGTGCGACACATTGGTTCGACCTTGAGCGATTCCCGGCACCGACAAACCTCTTACGCTCCTCAGAAACAGCTGTCGCTCGAAGGAGGGGAAGGAAATCCTGAAATTTGCCAAATTGGACCAATTTGGCTAATATGGTGCAGTTCATCCATCACAGACTATGGATGCAATTACTCAACTGACTCTCCAAGACAAACCTTTAGCGAAGACACTACGACACGAAGACAACACAGACCGAAGACCTCAGACACGAAACTCTAGCCAACTATGAACATGACCGTAGAGGCCGAAACGTTCCAGACGTTCCCGGCCACCAAATTGAAAAGCCATGCCGGTCTGCTCCTGGACACTGCCAGGAACTCGCCGGTCCTCATTACCAATCATGGCCGGCGTTGCGTGTACCTGGTGTCAGTGAATCTCTTCGAGCGGTTGATGCAGCTGGAGGACGCCGATTTGATCGTGCGCGCCCAAGCGGCGGTCGACGGCGGGATGCTGAGCGGAGCGCAATCGCTAGCCTTTCTCAAAGGTCTGAGCAATGCGAACGCTACAGCTGTCAAAGGACGCAAGAAGATTTCTCGAAAAACTTCAACCGAAAGTCGCGGAAAGAATCAGCAACCGAATCCTCGCTCTAGCAGACGATCCGGTGCCGCATGATGCCAAGCATTTAAAAGGGAGCGGTTTCCTTCGCATCCGCATCGGCGACCATCGAGTGGTGTACAGCTTCGGCAACAGCAACGTGATTGTCGCCTTGGTCGAAAAACGCGACGTCGTTTACAAGCGCTTGCGGCGATAATGGTAGGCAGAAACTCTCGCGCGCCGTCTGATTCGTGCGCCAGAGCGATCTAAGCAAGCCCACTCAGCCCTCATTTTGGTGCTGAAGAGGGCGTATACAGGTCGCCCCGAAAAATCGGGGCCGCGCTTTCGGGCTGCGCCGCGAGCCAGGCGGTGCCTGTCTCGCCCATGCGGCGTCAATCGCTCGTCCAGAGTACGGAACATCGCGGCGTCGAGTAGACACGCTGCCGGCACCGGTCATCGACGATCCTCGTATCGCCGTGCGTTTTCCTTCGGCTTGCTCAAGGCACTGCGCAGATCACCGGCTCAGTCGGGACCCCCGCAGAGTGAACCTGTTGCCGTCTTCCTTCGGAACTCTCGTACATCCATCGGCCGTTACCGTTGCTGATCGCGAACTCGTATGTCTCGCCTGCTAGCGCAGGTCTGTTGCACACCATCGCCTCCGTTGTGTTGGACGGGTGCTTTACACGGGGAATCCTGGGCGGGGCGGACTGTAACGCAAGGGCCACGCGGCCCCGTGTCGTCGCTGCGCTCCAGCCCGCGCCAGACCGCGTTGCGCTTCGCGCTCCCTTGCGCCCCACCCCTTCATCCCCGCCGAACGTGATCCCCGCGCACCCGCGCATCAACCCAATCGGAGGAAACATCATGGCTAAGAACACCAACAAACCCACACCGGAAACCAAGCGCTTCAATGCCTACACGGTTCGCGATTTCGAGCGCAACGGTGCGACCGAACACGACTGGATGCGCATTGGAGTGGCGTTTCCAAACGACGACGGCAAGGGGTTCAACTTGATCCTGCACGCGGTTCCGATCGACGGCAAAGTCGTCGTGCGCTTGTACGAGCCGAAGGAAGAAGCAGCGCAGGAATAATCCTGAGGCTTGGTTCGATCACCGGCGCCCGCGTGGCGCCGGTTCTTTTTTGCCACGACTCATGCAGCGCGCATTCGCGCTGCACAAGGGCGTACTGCGCACGCCGACTCGACAAAGCTAAGCGATCCCTCGCCTGCATAGTGCTCCCAGAGCGGCAGGGCTTTCGAGTGCTTGGATTGATTCGGATTTCCGGACTGACGTGCATCGGCAGCCACCTGGCACGCTGTAGTAAAACGCCGACTTCGTCGAAAGCAGAATCCAGATCAAAACGCCGCTTCATTCGGCTTCCTCGGTCAAGGGCCGCTCGGCCCCGTGTCCTCGCCTTCGGCTGCGGGCCGCGCCAAGGCCTCGCTGTTCGCTTCGCTCACCTTCCTTGACCGCGCCTCACTGCGCGGCCTCCGGTCGCCATCGACCGCGATGGCACATCGCGGCCGCTACTGGCCGAGATACCACGAGGGCATCAGCCCCATGACCAACGGAGGAAGTATGTCAAATGAAATAGCAACCGGTCCCTGGGCTGGTTTCGAGGTAATCCACACATATACGCGCGCGCAGGCGATTGCCGATGGCGTGTTGGTGGACGTGAGTGCGCAGGCCCGCGAATGCGGATTCGTCACCCACACGGTGATGACCGCGACACTGTTTGCCGATTGCGAGCGCTGGGCGAAAGAGACGGCGCGCAGCGGGAACGAATACACCGCCGATCGCTTCGTGCGGCGCGTGCTGTGTTTCGCATGCGAAATGATCCGGGCAGCCCCGAGGGGCCGCGACACAGACCGCATCGAACTACCGCTGTCCCGGTTCTCCGGAATTCCAACGACGGCACTCGTCCACATCGGCCCTGGCGACGACGCGGAACCCGTCGTGACGCTGATGTATCCCGGCGAAGAATAGATTTCCTCCGCATTGAGGGGCCGGAAGGCCCCTCTTTTTTGAAGGGGCCG
Source organism: uncultured Gammaproteobacteria bacterium (assembly GCA_963804695.1). Lineage (GTDB taxonomy): Bacteria > Pseudomonadota > Gammaproteobacteria > Xanthomonadales > Rhodanobacteraceae > Rudaea. The sequence continues at coordinate 322,617 of CAWDRH010000001.1, read as the reverse complement.
TGAGCGGCGCGCATTCGACCGTCTCGGCACCAACGATCGGCTGTGATAAAAACACGGACTTCCAACAACAGGAGTGTTGCAGATGGAGAAACGTCTTGTCGCACTGGCCGCTGCTTCTAGTGGCTTGATCATTGGTTTCGCCGGCGCCGGTCTTTTCATGCACGCGCAGGCTGCGATCCCCAATTCGGTGTGCACGCCTTACGATGCGACGGCGGACGCCAGGGTCGACGCCGCAGTGAAGCAATTGCATGCGCACGATCACGACCAGTACGTTCCGCATCCCGCGCCGTCTCCGCTTGGAGATGCGCCGAAACCGGCGAACGCAGAACCCGCCAAGGGTCCGTCCAAATGAGTCGCACGCTGTTACGCGCGACATGATTATTGTGCCCGGTTCCGTTCTTCGCGGAACCGATTGCCAAAGGGGAGAGTTGCGTTTCTCCCATGTGGAATTCCCATCGCCTTAGCAAAATCTCCCGACGTTCACGCATGCGATTCGCTGGCCGTGGAGCAGCGTAAAGGTCAGATAGCTCTCAGCTTCACGGCTTTTGCCACGGCTTGAACTCGCCCGCGCGCGTTGAGCTTGATCGCGGCATTGTTGAAATGGAATTTCACCGTGAGCTCGGCAATCGCGAGCTTGTCAGCGATATCCTTCGTGCCGAGTCCCGCAGCAGCCAGACGAAGGCAGTCGCGCTCACGTGACTCTTCGAGCGCGTGCCCCCAGATGTGGCCCCACAAATGTTGCTGCCCGCACGCGTGCCAGCGAGGGGCAATGGACTGGCCCGGGATATTCAGTCTTGGGACAAATTGTGTTCACCGAGGCTGAGAGGGTGAGCGTCGTTTCCGCGGGCAGCGCGACGGTGATCAATGATTGTCTTGCGAAAGACTAGAGGACCGGATCAACGGACGGTGAACGTGCTTCGAACGGTGCCGTCGGCGTCCAGAATCGCCATCAGCGGTACCGGAGGCGGCCGACGATAGGTGAAAGCAGTCCCAGAGATTCAGCAGTCATGTAGAGATATGTCATGCCGGGTTTATGAGATCCATCCGAATTGCTTTTGAAATGGAGTACACGCGGCCTCGCGTACCCAGCTTTGCAGCCGCGTTGGCGAGATGGAATTTCACGGTCGCCGCGCTTATCGCCAGCACTTCGCCAATCTGCCAGGTCGATTTTCCGGCCGCTGCCCAGCTCAGACAGTCGCGTTCTCGCTGCGACAGGACGACAGAGGTTTGGTGTCGCTCTGGTTTTGCAAGAAGAATAGACGGTGCAACACTCTGAAAGTACGTTGCAAAGACCTGCACCCACGGCTCCAGGTAGCGTTTTTCTGTATTCGTGAGCGGCTTTTCGCGAGAGAACGAAATCACCGCAGACTCAAAGGGGTGATGCGATTGGCCAAACACAGGGGCCATGACGCCGGAACGGACGCCCGCATCCCATTTCGCATCGACGAGCATCTTCTGGACGTGGTCCAATGGACCTTTCCAGGGCGGATTCTTATCAATGTCCCAAGCGACGGCGTGCCTGCGGGCGCGGACGGTGTTGATGAAAGGATCGCGGCCGTGATGGCAGCGATGCTTTGCATAGTATTCGAGCCAGGTGGCGGAGTAACTGGCGAGCGAGATGTCGGGTCCCATCATCCCGTAAATCCATCGCTCCAGATCGTGAGCCGCACAGAAGTTCGTGGCAGTGGCCGACAATTCCTCCTTGGTCTCGCTCCGGACGACCGCGTGCAACAATTCTGTATCCAGGCCGATGGGATCCCTGTTTTCGCAGAGTGACTTATGCATATGAATTTCTCGTCGCTTTCGCCTGCGGTGGAAGTGATCTTGACGCGTTAGAAAGTCGGACGCGACTGATCCGACATCGACATCGTGTCCTCCGATCATCCGGCGAGCGGCATGACAAGCGGAATGCGCAATGATATAGGCACGACGTTCGATGAATACCTATGCGTTTGGCTAGTTGCTTGATCCCCTGCGGCCTAACCCTGGAGCACGTGGCTGTCTACATTGGATTGATGAGCCTTAACCGGATAGCTTTCGCGATCGCAGCGGTTTTTCCACGCACATCGAGCTTGCGGGCCGCATTCGAAAGATGAAACGCGACGGTCGGCCTACTGACGTTTAGTAGCCGGCCGATTTCCCAATGCGATTTACCCTTCGCCGCCCAACTCAGGCAGTCGTACTCCCGAGGCGTGAGTTTGGGTGGCGCGACGTGCGCAAAATGCCTTTCAGATTTCGGGAGCAGCAGCGCAGGCGCGACACTGTGGAAATACGTTGCGAACAATTGAACGCGCGGTCCATGATGTTGCTGTTCGATGGTCGTGAGCGGCACTGTGCGAGAGAACGACAGCACGCCAAAGTCGAACGGCCGACTTTCACCATCGAACACTGGAGCTGTGACGCCGTGCCGCGCGCCAACGTGCCAGCGGTCGGCGACGATCTTTTTCTGAAGGGGATCGAGGGGTTTCCCTAAGGGTTGTGCGCGCCGCAAATCCCAATGCAGCGCACGTCGGCGCTCAGTGACCGCGTCGACAACGGGGTCCGTGCCGCGATGCCACCGGTTGCTGACGTACGCGTTAATCCATTCCTGCGGATAGTTGGTCAAAACCGCGTCCGGCCCCGCCACGCCGTAGATCCATCGCGTAAATCCAAACCTGTCGCAGAAGGCTGTCGCGATGTTTTGCAGTCCAAGGACATTTTCGCTGTCCACAACACGATGCAGCAATTCCAAATCAACTTGCCCGAGCCTCAGGGTGTGGTTCGATTCCATCGTCCTCGTCAATCCTTTTCATTGGCACAACTCCCCTGAGCGTATGCGGCGATCTTCATTTGTTGTCTGCGCGCGTCGGTCGTCCGATTCGCATGCAATCGGCGTGGTTCCTCTCACTAGATTGCGGCGTTGCACTTAAGTTTAAGTCGTGCGCATGAAAAATCTGCGACGCACTTCCTGCATTAGCAATGCTCATTCTGGCCGGCGACATCAGGACCCTTTCCCAATTCGCAGCGATTCACGTCGGCTCCCTACCATCACTCTCGTAATCAAACCTCCAGGGTGTTCAAGACCGCCAGCATGGCGCTCGCGCTCTATGCGCTACAAGGGTCGAGACGAGCGCTGGCGCGCCCTTTCCGCGCGATCACAAGCGCTTTCCGTGGCGGCACACACCCGCCAATGGAGGCCATCATGCAATACCAGCTCGACTTGCTCGGAAACTACCACTTCACGGGACCCGTGGACGAAGCGACAATCCTGAGCGTCGCCGAACGGATCCGCGAAGCCCGCTTTTATCGCGAAGCAGTAATGAGCGATCCCACCACGACGCGCAACTACCTGATCGCGAAACTGGCGCTGCTGGAATCAGAAGTATTCGCCATGATCTTCCTTGACTCGCGACACGCGGTCCTGGCATTCGACATTCTATTTACCGGCACGATCGACGGAGCATCCGTCCATCCGCGCGAAGTGGTTAAGCGGACATTGGAGCACAACGCTAGCGCTGCCGTCCTGGTCCACAATCATCCCTCGGGAAATCCCGAACCCAGCGCCGCAGATCGTGCGATCACGCAACAGCTCAAGAACGCACTGGCGCTGATTGACGTCCGGGTGCTCGATCACTTCGTTGTGGGCGGCACCCAAGCGGTGAGTTTTGCCGAGCGCGGAATGCTCTGATGTTCCGCACCTTGCGCCTGCGGAGCCTTCGGGCTCCGCGCTCCAGGATGTCGCAAGTTTCCACGTGGAACATTGTGCAGTTGTGACTTTTATGTACTATATGGTAAATACCACGTAGTAAGTCTCCCTATGCACGATCGCCGACGCAGCGGCCTGAGTCAGTCAGATGCACGCTTCATCGAACAGGCCCTGGCAATTCAGGACGTCGACCCGCGCGACGCGCGCAGCCTCGGCTACACGGCGCGCATTCTGACGATTGCAACACTGCCGCACCGCGCCCAGCCGGGTGACCATTACGAGCGCTCGAACGGCGGCTATCGGCTCATTGTCCAGGCTATGCCAGGGTCCGGACTGCCGTTCGGCAGCTATCCACGTCTGCTGCTGTCGTGGCTTTCGACCGAAATCGTCCGCACCCGGCAGCGCGAACTGGAGATTGGCCCCTCAATGGCGCAGTTTCTCAAGGGACTTGGACTGCACACGAGCGGTGGCAGGGGCCGTGCAGCCGATATTGCCAGCCTTGAAAAGCCGCACAGCGCCGGCACGATCGTCCGCATGAAGCGACAAATTGTGAGTCTGTTCGGTTCGCGCTTCATTCTTCACCACCTGGGCAATGCGCATGGCGAAGGGGCTGAGCTTCTGCCGATCAGCGACGGCATGCAGTTGTGGTGGAATCCGGACTCCGCCCACCAACGCACGTTCCCGTCAACGGTTCGAGTCAGCGAACCATTCTACGAACACGTCTTGCGTGGACCCGTACCGGTCGATCTGCGCGCACTGCGTGCGATCAAGCGCTCACCGTTGGCACTTGATGTCTACACGTGGCTCACACACCGCAACTTCGTGATGCAGAACGGTGGCCGGGCCGCGACAGCGATCCCGTGGTCGGCGCTGCAGGTACAGTTCGGTGCCGACTATCCGCTACACAGCCGTGGGCGCGCGGATTTCAAGAAGGCCTTCTACGTTGCCTATCGGCGGGTCAAGTCAGTCTATCCCGCCGCGAACATCCGCGATGAAGGCGACGCGGTAACGCTCGTTCCGAGCCTTCCGCATGTTCGCCCACGTAGACGCGTCCATCGCTCGCAATAGGCGTTGCTGATCTTTTCTTGTTGATCGTTCGCGCTGATGGCGCGCGGGCGCGGGCGCGATTGCGCGATTTTCGTTGGCGCAAAAAAACCCTGTGGATAAGCCTGTGGATTGGCATCACTTATCCACGCCGCTTCACTCCCAAGTGTTCGCCGCTTCACTCCCAGGATCACGCCGCTTCACTCCCAAAACTCAAGTTATCCACGCCGCTTGACTCCCAAAACCACGCCGCTTCACTCCCAAAACCATCGGGCATCGCTCTGATCTTCAAGCAAAATTTTCCGCCTGTATTTCCTGTATTTCTTTTCCTGTAGTGCCAATAGTGACCTGTAGTTGACGCGACAACTGTGTGGATAAGTGAAGCAAAAAGGCGCGCACGTTTGGCTATATTGTAAATAATCTAGATATGGTAAATATGGTATTTATAACGACATCATCCGTTGAAGGAGAAGACACATGCTGCTGTGGCAACCGGTTGTGGGAGCGCTGTTGAACTTGCTCGCGGCATCGACCACCGTGCCGTTCTATCTGGAGCTAGACGGCGGGTACTACTCCGTCCCTGCGGGCGGCACGATCGAGTACATCGGCGATGCTTGGGTGGTTACGGAAACATCCATGGCCAGCTGCAACCGCCGCAATGACCAACTCCAGCAGTTTTCGAATTTCGCGCTGTTCTACGGTCCCAATCTCGACGTCGTCTACCTGAGCCTGGCTGGAGGAAGTTCATACACCTGCCTTGGCACAACGGCGGTCGAGGCCTGTGTGCTGTCGATGGTCAGCACGACCGGGGACATCGAGTGCAGTGGTGCTGTCTCGGCGCCCGACCCGATCTTTGCCAACGGTTTCGACGGCCCGTGAATCGGGCCGATTTCATATCTCCAGGGAGCATCCCATGACACGCATCATTGCCTGCGCCAACCTCAAGGGTGGCGAAGGAAAAACCACGGTCGCGCGCCATATTGCCTACCACGCGGCCTCGAAAGGACTGAAGACGCTGGCGGTCGATCTCGACCCGCAAGGCAATCTCACGGACTCACTGCTGCCTGACACGCAGGGATACACGCCATCGGCGGAGCTATTCGACGCGGAGTTTTCCCACGCGAACCTGCGCCTCGCAAAATCCGACGAGAATCTATGGCTGATGCCGGCCGATGCGCGGCTCGATGCGCTTGCGGAGATTCCCGGTGATCGCGCGACGTTTGTGAGGCGCGTGCGCGCGAATCTTCGCTCGGTATCGGGCTTTGACGTCATCGTGGTCGACACACCGACCAACGCACCCATTTGCTATTTGAGCGGCCTGGCCGTCGCCGATGGCGCCGTCTCGCCGGTGCAAATGGATGCCTATGGGATCTCTGGGGCGGTGCGCTTGACGCAGGCGATCCAGCGCGTACGTGCGCACTACAACCCGAAGCTCATCCACATCGGCTTTGTCGTAAACCGCTTCAACAGTCGCGCGGCATCGCACAGTGAACTGCTCTCGCAGTTCCAAGCTAAGCAACTGCGCCTGCTGCCGACCGTTCTGCGTGAGCGCGTTGCAGTACAGGACGCACTCGGTCGGCGCACGCCGGTGTGGCGCGGGCCACGCGGTCGCGTGAACACCCGCGCGGCGCGCGAGATGCGCGCCATGTGCGCCGAAGTGCTCGCCGGAGTCGGGCTATGAACGCTGGCAAAGTCACGAAGCTTCAGAAACGCTCCGCTACCGACGCCGCGTCCGATTTTCGGCTGAGCGCGCTTGATCGGCTATCAACTGTCGACCAGCAGGAACTGATTCTGGAGCTACCGCTGGACCGCATCGAGCCCGATCCGGACCAGCCACGAAAGGAATTCAGCGAGGCCACGCTGCAGGAGCTGGCGGACAATCTGCGTCGCCTCGGGCAGATTCATCCTGTGGAAGTGCGCGAGGCCGGCGACCGCTATGTGCTGATCGACGGCGAGCGCCGCTGGCGCGCCGCACAACGGATTTCGATGACGACGTTGCGCGCATTGCTGCGGCTCGATCCAGGAACGCCCGATGACGTGCTGGATCGACAATTTGCTGCGAACTTCCATCGCGACGCGATGGCCTTGGTTGACCAGGCGCGCTACCTGCAATCGCGGCTCGACCGCTTGGGCTCCGCAGCGGCCTTGAGCGAAGCGATTGGCCTGAGCGTGCCGCGCATCCTCAATATCGTAAAGACGCTACGCGCGGACGGCGCAGCGGCCGAGTTGCGCGACAGCGGCCTCACCAAGGATGCCGACACAATCGGCGCCGTCGTCGAAGTGCAGAAGCATGATCCGGCCGCAGCCGAGGCGCTGGTCGCGGCAGCGATAGAGCAAGGCAAACTGACCCGAAAGACGCCCAGGCGGCGGCGCGCTTCGCCAAAGGCAAGGACGCACATGCGTCGCGAGCAGACGATGACAACAACGTAGCCGGACGCGGCTCCGGCGCAGCGTGATTTCAGCGAGGGCCGCGGTGGTGGGCGCAAGCCAAAACCCGCCGAACCAAAGCTGGTCGTGCTTCTCGCGTGCGAGGGTTCCGACGTGCAGCGCGCGCACTGGAACAAGTTGTCGCGGCAGCACGGCCGCGCGCACCTGTCGCTCGTCGCGACGACGACCAATCCGGGCTGCGTGCTCGTCGAATTCGGCGAGCACAGCGAGCCCTTTCCAGCGAACACGCTGCGCATCCTTGATGCCCTCTACGAAACGGACAAGCCCCATGACCGCTGACGGCAACGAAACGCGCCCCGGTGTTGAAGGCGACGCGACACGTGCGAATTCAACCGAGGAATTGCTGTTCACCGAAGTGCACCTTGAGTACCGCACGAACCGGCGATATCGCCTGCTGTTCGGCGCCCCGTTCGACGTGATGGCGATGGACCAGCCGCATCCGCCGGGTGGGCGCATTGCGTTCTTCCGCCCAGGCGATCGCTTTGGTCTCGCTCTGTGGGAGGCCAACGACTTCGGCACGACACATTGGCGTGTCCTGGTTTGCCGTGCGCTGCGCGCCGGTGAGACCGGCACACGTGTGCCGCAAGTGCGACCCGGCGCGTTTGTCCTGCTCGATATCGAAGGCGCAACGCGTGCCAAGGCAGCGTTGCATTGGCTTTCGCCGTATGTGCAATTCGGCGATGCCGCATCGCTGCCGGATGCAACATTCGTCGAGACCGAATTCCGGCTCAAGAACACGCCACTCGCACGTCTCAAGAGCTACGTGGGCGGGCCGCCTATGACGTCGCAACAATGGTGGAAAGCGGCGCGCTTTTCGCGCTCGCACTAGCGATCATCATGTTCACCGTTGCAGCAGGCGCCGCGATTCGCCGGAGCGGCCATGAACTCGTTCTGAACTACTCGCCGAGTGTTCCACGCGGACTCTATTGGATTCGGCTCGGGCGACCCCGGTGCAACGCGGTGACTACGTCGTGTTTGTTCCGCCTGATTCTGCTGCCGCACTGATTTACGGGCGCGGATGGCTGCCAAACAGCATGCCCCTGTTGAAACCGGTAGGCGGCCTGGAGGGTGACACGTATTGCGTCAGGGCCGGCCGCTTCCTTGTTGACGGGGTGGATGTCGGACCGGTGTTCCTACTCGATGCGCAAGGACTCCCGCTGCCTCAGATCGGCGGCGGTCACCGTGTCGGTCGCGAGGAATTCTTGCCACTCTCATCGCACATCGACCGCAGCTTCGATGGCCGGTACATGGGCGCCGTACCAGTCGCGAACGTGCTCGGCACCGGCGTCCCACTGTTGACGTTCTGATGGCGCCACTCGCCGACTTCTACGCCGCCTGCGGGCCGTGGGTTCACCCCGACACGATTGCGGCCGTCGTCGCCGTCGAAAGCGGTGGGCGACCGTGGGCAATCGGCACGCCTCACGGTGCGTTCTATGCAAGTACCAGAGACGACGCGACAGTGGTTTTGTTTAAGGCGTTGCGGACGGAAACCAGTGTCGATATCGGCCTCATGCAAATCAATTCGCAGTGGGTCGGCCGGCTGCATGTGAAACCCGAAGAGCTGCTTGATCCCTGCTTCAATGTGCGCGTGGGCGCAGCGATTCTCGCGACGAATTTTGTCGCCGCCGCGCGACCCGGCAGGACGCTGCTGCAAACGCTGGTCGCTGCCCTCTCCACGTATCACAGCGGGTCAGAACCCGCCGCGACGTCGTATGCGGTAAAGGTGCTCACAGCACAGTAAGCGCTGCAAAGGCGGCTCGCATCGCGCGCCGGCCGCATCCCTCGATAGCGTCATTCGCGGCCCGCAGACGCATGCCAATAGACCCAGCACACTTGATCCTTTCTGCCCGCTGTGCGAGCGACCAAGCTAGTGGCTGATTCGTACAGTCCTGTTCGGTTTTTATATGGTAAATACCATACTGTTGATATAGTCCACAAAGCGGCATAGCATCAGACACGGCCATGCGAAAAACGACACAGCAAGATAAAAGGGTGTGTTCCGCGTCCTCTTGGAAGCCAACTGCCGCAACGGTTTCCGCGGAACCGCGCTCGGCAACGCGGTTCCACAACGGCGCCGAAGTCATTTCGCATGCGAAATTCCGCGGAACCGCCAATGCAACCTCTTGATTCTGCGCCATGAGCGAGCAGCCACCCGACGACCAGCCCAATCGCTTCCGACCTCGCCTTTCGCGCGCACGAAACGACCGCGCTCAGACACACGGCCAGGTGCTCCTCACGCGCGGTCTTCGCGTGCTCGAAGGCAAGCCCGGTGGTACCGCCAATCGCGTGTTTCGGATCGCGCGCGGACAGCTCGTGCGTTCGCCTAAATCAGCGATCGCTTCCATCATCCGAGCGGCCGCCGGACGCGGACAGAACAGGGCACCACGGCGTCATCTCAATTCTCGCGGCGCCGGAGTTCGCGGCATTGGTCGACACGCGCAACGTGTAGTCGTCAAAGCGCGAATCGCGCCGACCCGCGGGAAGAATGCCGTCAAAGCCATCCGACAGCACCTGACTTATATCGAGCGCGACGGCGTCGATCGTAGCGGCGGTCCCGGCCGGATATTCGACAGTACCGCCGAACTCGACCGGAACCAGGTGGAAGCTTTCGCCGAACGCGGCGCGGCAAGCCGCCACCAATTCCGTTTCATTGTGTCGCCCGAACGCGGCGGCGACCTGGATCTTGAACGGTTCACGCGCGACCTGATGCGACGCATGGAGCACGATGTCGGAACGACTCTCGACTATGTCGCGTGCGTCCACCACGACACTGACCAACCGCACGTCCACGTTGTTGTGAACGGCACCGATCATCGCGGCGGCGATCTCGTCATCAGCCGCGACTACATCGGCAATGGCCTGCGGCATCGGGCGATGGAACTGGCGACGAATGAATTGGGGTTTCGTACCGACCTCGACCTGTTCCAGAGCTTGGCGCGGGATGTTCACGCCGATCGATTCACGGCGATCGACCGCCGTCTGCAAACGCTGCAGGAACGCGACCCGCGCGGACTCATCGACCTGCGTGCGACGCCGTCTGCACCGCGTGCCATCCTGCAACGGCGCTTGCATTTGGGACGCCTTGCCTGGCTGCGCGATGCGGGCTTAGCCGACGAACTCGCACGTGGCGTCTGGCGCTTGGCGCCGGACGCGATCGAACGGCTACGCGGACACACGCAGCACCGCGAGATTCAGCGGCACGTTGAACGGCATGTGGAATCGGCGGATCGCGCCGGTTCGGTGAGATCATCGACAAGGCGAAACTCGCCGTGCCGATCACTGGCAAGGTGCTCGGACGCGGCCTCGCTAATGAATTGTCCGGAACACACTACCTCGTCGTTGCCGGCCTCGACGGCAAGACACACTACACCGCACTATCCATTCATTCCGAACAGCACCTGGCAGAGGGTGTTCGGCGCGGCGACATCGTGACGCTGTGCGGGGAGATCGCACGACCCACCGGTCAGGCGGACCGCAATGTCGTCGCTATCGCTGCACGCAACAACGGCGTCTACGACCCCGAACGCCACCTAGTCCATTTGCGCACTCAGACGGCGCGATTGCCGTTCAATGCGACGCCTGAGCGGTTCGTCGCCGCACACGTCTCCCGGCTCGATGCACTGGCAAGCCGCGGTCATGTCGTGCGACAAGCTGACGGCACCTACCGTGTGCCGTCCGACCTGCTCAATCGCATCGCCAGTGAGGCCGTTCCGGGACGCGATGATGCGTTCATCAAAGTGGAGTTGCGCTCGCGCCAGCCCCTCCGGGATCAGACCCACGCGATAGCACCGACCTGGCTGGACGACCAACTCGTCGCAGGCCTGCCGCAACGATTGCATAAGACCGCTGTCCGTACACGCTTTCAGGATGACGTGATCGAGACGGCTGACCAGCGCGCGCGCCGTCTCGTGCAACTCGGATTGGCGACGTTTGAGGGCGAAGGCGTGCGACTGGATCCGCAGCTTCGAGGCAAACTCGCGCGACTCGAACTCGATGCCATAGCAACCCGCTTGAGCCATGACTATGGCAACTACACCGATCTCGATCAGATTCGACAATTCAGAGGCCGCGTCGTCGCGATCGAATCGTTGTCGAGTGGCCCTCACGCGGTGGTCGTCAGCGGCCAACACTTCGCACTTGCGCCGGCTGGGCATGGCCTGGCGCAGCTCGTCGGCAAAGACGTCGCACTGTCGGTCACGCCGGATCGCGCAGCGGACGACGCGCAACAGACGCGGGTGCGTTTCCGCGTTCTCGATGCGGTGGAGCTATCGCCGTCGCTTGGACCTTCACTAGGACGTTGATCAATGACACGAAGTGATAAATCCCGGATTCCAGGTGGTCTGGTTCTCGCGCCTCTCGGCATCGTGTCGTTCGCGATCGTGATCGGCTGCTGGCTCGCGACGCAGTATGTCGCGGAAGGCTTTGCCGACCAGCCGGAACTTGGGACGCCGCTGTTCTGGTTTCACGGCCACGCGGTTTACCAGCCGTTCGCGTATTTCGTGTGGCTCAATCGCTGGAACGCTTATGCGCCACATCGATTCGACGTGGCGTTGTTCTGGCTGTATGGCGCCGTGCTTGCGGGCATTGTCGTCGCCATTCTCTTCAACGTCTGGCGTTCGCGGGGGATGAAGGTCGCGACCACCTATGGGTCGGCACGCTGGGCCGATCGCGACGATATCATGCGCAGCGGATTGCTCGGTCGCGGCGGCGTGGTGCTCGGCAAGACCGAGCGTGGCGAGTACCTCACCCACGACGGTCCTGAGCACATCGAGGTTACCGCTCCGAGCCGATCGGGCAAGGGCGTCGGCATCGTGGTGCCGACGCTACTGTCGTGGCGCGGTTCCGTGATCGTGAACGACATCAAGGGCGAGAACTGGACGCTCACGTCAGGGTACCGTCGCCGATTCGGCTACGTGCTCGCGTTCAACCCGTCCAGCCGTGAAACCTGCCGCTTCAATCCGCTGATGGAGATTCGGCCCGGCGACTATGAAGTGCGCGACGCGCAGAACGTCTGCGACATGATCGTCGACCCGGACGGCAAGGGAAAGCCAGACCACTGGAGCAAGGAAGCCGATGCCTGGCTGCTCGCCGTCTTCCTGCACGTGCTCTATGCGGAGCCCGACAAGACGCTCGGCGGCATCGCACGATTTCTCAATGATCCGAGCCGCACCGTTCACGACATGCTACTGGCCATGCTGGCGACGCCGCATCTGCCAAGCGGCGCGCATCCGGTGGTCGCGATCGGCGCGCGCGCGATGTTGAACAAGAGCGCGAACGAGCGCAGCGGCGTGCACTCGACGGCACGTTCGTTCTTCAGCCTGTATCTCGATCCGATCGTCGCCTCAGCGGTGAGCGAGAGCGATTTTCGGATCGCCGACCTGATGCAGGCCGAGCATCCGTTGAGCCTGTATCTGATTTCGCCACCGAGCGACAAATCGCGACTGCGGCCGTTGTTCCGCTTGCTGCTGAATCAGTTCTGCCGGCGTCTGACCGAAGAACTGAATCCACCCGCGAACCGTCGTCGGCTCTTGCTGCTGCTCGATGAGTTTCCGTCGCTCGGAAAACTCGAATTCTTCGAGGACGCCCTGGGCTTTGTTGCCGGCTACGGCCTGAAGGCACTGATGATCAATCAGAGCGTGAACCAAATCATTCAAATACTACGGACCGAACAACACTGTCATGGACGGCGCGCACGTGCATGTCTACTACGCGCCGAATACCGAGGAAACGGCGAAGAAGATCTCCGACTTGCTCGGCACGAAGACAGAAGTTCATACGCAGGAGAACTTCGCCGGTCATCGTCTCGCGCCGTGGCTCGGCCACATCATGGTGTCGCGCCAGCAGACGGCGCGTGCGCTGCTGACCCCTGGCGAAGTTCGCGAACTTGCCCCCGAGCGACGAGATAGCGATCGTCGCCGGCCTGCCGCCCATCCGCGCCAGGAAGATTCAATTCTATGCAGACGCCACGTTCAAGGATCACGTGCCGCCGACGGATGCTCAGGGCCGGCCGACGATGCCTGGTCACCCGCTCAATTCTCCCGGCAACCTGGCCGCGCGACCTTATCTGTATGGACCGCCGGCGCCCGCGCCGGCATGGCGCATTTCGCATGCGAAAGTGTCAGCGTCCACGGTGCAGGACAATGCCGAATCCGATGCCCTGGAACCGGCGATCACCGCTGCCGCGGAACTCGACGCCGACGCGATCGAGTTATCCAACACGGATAAAGCCACCGATCCGCATGACGCCAGCGCTGAGACACGAAAGGGCGTGTTTGGCTTCGATGATCGAGACCATCACGCGAACGCCGATCCTGATCTCGGCTGGAATCTGCCCGGATGACCTATGACGCGTCGGGAACCGGTCGCTCACTTGCATCTGCGTTTGTCGGCACAGCTCAAACGCGCCGTGATGCGCGAAGCCGCGGAACGTCGAATCACGGTGCGCGGCGTTCTTGAAGCGGCATTGCGCGATCGCTACGACCCGGAGCGCGCGGCCAATGACAAGCAGCTCGCGATCCGTGAACTCAAAACCTTGCGGCGCGAAGTCACTCACGTAGCTGCCGGCAACAAAGTGCTGTTCGAGGCCATGGCGCTGCTGGTCAAGAACCTGTTTTCCTCGCTCACACCGCCCACTGCCGAAGGCCGTCTTGCCGGTGACCAGTTCTATGCCCGTTTTATCGACGCGGTGGTTCACGCCATCGAAGGCAATGAGCCGCTGATGGACCAGGTGCTTTCCCTCGCCATCGTCAACTATGACGGCGCATCCCACACGCCCGAAGGAGTCGAAACCAATGATCGAACCTGAAACCACGCAAGATCGCCTCATCGACATGATGACGGCCGCGATGGGCGCCGCAGTCGGCGACTTGTTGCACGATCCGGCTGTGGAAGAGCTGCGCGCCAATCCTGATGGGCGGCTGTGGTGCGTGCGCGAAGGGATGCGCCACAACACCGGAAAAACGCTGGGCACGGCGGCGCGCCGACAATTGATCAATATCGTCGCGCATGCGGTCAACGTCACCGTGGACGAGAACAATCCGAGCTTCCCCGCTGAAATGCCCGAATCGGGATATCGGTTTCATGCCATCGTTCCGCCGCAGAGTCCGGACGGTCCGACGTTTGTTATCCGCAAGAAGCCGACGAAGGTCTTCTCGCTCGATGACTATGTGACGGCAGGGATCATGGAGGCCGAGCATGCGGCGTTCATTCGCGAGGCGGTCGCCAACCGTGAAAATATCCTGGTTGGCGGCGGCACAGGTTCGGGCAAGACCACGCTGACGAATGCCATCCTGAAGGAGATTGGCCGCGTCGCCGGACGCGTGCTGACCGTCGAAGACACGCTGGAATTGCAGATCGAGGCCGACGAGGTCGTTCGGCAGCGAACGGTCCGGAATGGCAATGTCATCCAGCGAAGCATGCAGGACGTCGTTCGCGACATGCTGCGGCTCTCGCCCGATCGAATCATTGTCGGCGAAGTCCGTGGCCCCGAAGCCATCGACATGATCCAGGGCTGGAATACAGGGCATCCCGGCGGCGTTGCCACGATCCATTGCAACTCCGCGCCCGACGCAATGGAACGTCTGGAGGATCTATTGATTCAGGGTGGTTATACGCCCGTGCCACGACAGCTCGCGAAAGCGATCAACGTCATTTTGTTTGTTGGGCCGGTATCCATCAGAGACGCCGCAGGGAATTCGCGCCCAACGGCGGTTGCAGGAGGTGGTGAAAGTGACTGGTGTGCGATGCAACGGACGCCGGTCACGAATATGTGCTGGAGCGGCCGTTTAGGGCAGCTGCTATCGCTGACGCCGTTTTGTGAATTGTGCGTGTATACCCTTGTTATTGCAGTGCCTCAAGGAGCTCTTCAACTTTCGTATCTAGCGAGATGTTGTATTTCGCGTGAGACTGGCCTGGCGAGCAGGAGAAATGAAATTCTTTTCCGCCACTAGTGGCCTGTACCAACTGATTGTGTACTGATGTGGCGTGAGGGATCGGCATATTTCCACTTCACGGTGCGCGGCGATTTGTTGTACTGACGGATGTAACGCATGAGCTTTCGCTTACCCGTACCAGTGAAAAGATCGCATGCACGGTGGTGCCGAAGCGAGTGAGGGCCACAAATGCCCAGCTCCTTGCATGGTCTGATTTAGGCGACGCATTTGTGCGAAGGCCTGCTTTTCCTCTTCACCTGAGTCTCGGCTCATCAAATGATCGGCCGTGATTTGAAGTACAAGCGAGAAGAAATCCATCTGTGCAATCGGAAGGCGAATCGTCCTCAAGACGCCCTTCACTAAGTCGCTTGGTGTGCAGTCAAGCTGAAATTCCTCCGCCGCGACTGCGCCACGTTCGCTGTAGCTACGCATCTGAGCATGAAACAGGGGGTGCCCGATCTCACTCGCTGCAAGATCGTAGTGCGCGCCGAAGACGTGTTCCAGCGTCTTGTCCTTCTTGCGGAAATAACCGACTTCGGTTCCGAACTGCACGGTTTTTACCTTCTGGTGTTCCAGTTCAGCGATGTCAAGGTAAATTCGCCCTCTCGCCACAATGTAGAGATTTGCAGTCTGATTTGCGCGTTCCGGCACGTGGAAGGTGACGGGGTTAATTTCAAAGCCAACTTGCCCTTCGACTTTCTGATCTTCAATCAGAGAAAATATTCGATAAGCATCGTTCGGACGCGCAGCGGGCAAACTCAGTCGACCGAGTTGAGTGTGGATCGCATTCCACTGCTCTACTAATAGTTTCTGTGCAGTCTGTTCGTGCCTATTCATCAGCTTTACATTCCCAGAATGGGAGCCCACTCGTCGTAGAAGTCTCTCTCGATGCGAGCGAGTCGAGCGCCTGCAGGGATCCAAACGTTCGAAGCGACGGAGCAGTCCGCTCGCTGGCAGACCGTGCGTCGAGTGAATGGGCACAAGAAGCCGCCATTCTTCCCGTTGCATCGCCCACATCCGGCAGGACGTTTCGTGGCTCGTCCAAGCGCGAGCTCCAGCAGAGCCCGATTGTGTTCACCAGTGCTTTCAAATTCCTGGTCGGCCGGGACATTCTCTTCGAACGCACTCAGTATTTTTTCGATTCCCCCAGTCCAATAGTAACTACTGAGCCCAGCAAATGGACCCTTGTAGCTCGCCGACGAGAATTGGTCCGCAAGCGCGTTCGACCTCTGATGCCTCGACTGCAAGGAACGCTGCAAGGCCTTCTCGATCGAGAATCGGGCCGGGGAATTTAAGAACGGCGTTTACGAGAACATGACCAATGATGTAGGCGAGCATCGCAGCTCTATCCTGTGCCGTCGGTGCACGCTCGGGATCAGCTGCATCCGAAGCAAACAGGCTCATTAGCGCACCGTTGGCGCTGCCGTATCGCGTGCCGTATTGAGAAAACTGGCTTTCGAGTTCCTTTGTGCCAAGAAGTAGGGCTAGCGCCGCCCCCGGACTGCGTTGCTTCAACAGGTTTTCGTCCCGCGCGATGGATTGGTGGATCTCTTCAAAGCCGCGAAACACTACGGCAATGTACCGGGCCGCAGATTCAGCGGATTCGACCGGCACGCGCAGTTCAAATAGGTTCGGCTCGCTTGCAAGAATGTCAGTATTGCCACGGGAGAAATCGCCCACAGGAATTGCTCGGTTTTGGCACCAGTCGACGACAGTGGCCCCAAAGAAGCCGAGCTGCCCTGTTCGGTGAGGTCGTAATCCGTGACCACAAGCCGAATATCTTTCGCCTTAAGGCGCTCTTGGAATACCTCGATCGGATTGTCAGACTCCTGCGGAACCCATGTATCGACATCGGCTTGGACGCCGGCGAGTTCTTTGCGCAATGCCCCAGCGAGTGCGTTGAGTTCGTCGTTCTTGTCGTCGATCAGAAGAATTCCCGACATCATTCATTCTCCTGCAAGGGAAACCGTGCCTCGAAGCATGTTGTAAATCCCGGCGGCGGTTTCACAACCTGAACCGTTCCGTCATAGGCCTTGGCACCGCGCTGTACTAGAGACAGACCGAGCCCCATTCCAGAGCCGAGCGGGTCTCGATTGCTCGAGGTCGTAGTAAATAACGGATCAAAGATTCTCTTTTCGAGCGCGGTCGGAATGCCGACACCCGTATCCGAAACCTGGAGTATGTGCATGTTCTGCTTGTTCCATGCACGTATCGCAATTTCGCGTGCACCTCGAGTCGCTTTCGCTGTGACTGCTTTCAACGCGTTTGTGTAAAGGTTGAGAACGATTCCACTGTACAGCGATATCGGGACGCGAGGCGTCGCGACATCTTGCGCCACGTCGACTGACACCTTGATGTGCCTGTCGCCCGCGTACTTCCCAAACGTTCGTGTTACCTGCAGGATTCGTGGTCGCGCCGGCACGCCACGCTGCGGAACAATCGAAGCTCCCTTGACATAGCCTTTCGAGTAGGTGACAAATTCTTTCAGTTCGCGGATGTGTTTCGCGATTGCCTCTGCTTCCGCGTCGAGCCCGTCGCGATGCTTGGCGAGTCGACGTAGGATGGAGTGTGAACGCTCAAGTCTGGTGATCGCGGTTCCAAATTCGTGCGTCATGAAACCGGCGACAACACCGAGGAGGCTCATGATTTCAAGAGCAGACTCCCGTGTCTTGGAGATATCCTCATAGCGTTTCGTTGCCTCTTGCGCGCTGACAAGATGCTTGACGAGGTTGCTCTTGTCTTCGCTGGTAAGGTTGGGGTTCGCCTTGACCTGTGCAATTGCTTGACGCGTTTCATCTTGCGCGACCTTCGCTGCGTCTGCAGCAGCTTTTGCTTCCTCTTCCCGCTGCAACTCACGATCGCCGTACGCGATGGCTTCTGCAGCGCCTCGGATGATGTCGAAGAGCTGTCTATAGGCTTGGTTGTCTACGAACCCCTGGCGATCTGCTGTAGCGACAAGGCCTTCGTCGTCGTCAGACTGCTCGCTTGTTCGCACCAAAAACCTGCACCGCGCCCACAAGCTGGTCCGGATAGGGCAACCTCAGCATGTAGTTGAGCTGGGTGGACTTTCGCGTCTCTTCGTCCATCGGAAAGTGGCGCTGCGCCACGGACGATCGAGGGTTGCGCAGTTCCTGGCGGTGTCCGAGGCGAGTGAAAGCCAATCGTCACCCTGAGTGCCATACGGTAGGACCCGAAAATTCTTGTCGAATACCGCAATTCCCGAATTGCTCTTCACCCACGTTCGCGCGAGACGTCCATCAACAGGAAGGTTCGAATAAGTTCCTTTGCGTCGAGGGAAGAAGCGCAGGTCAGCGTACAGCTGCCGAGCTCGTTCTTGTAGCGGTCATTGATCCGCAACCACGGCTTCCTTTCCCCGGCGGCGGTACAGACGCAACTTGATGCGCCCTTCAGCGATCGACACGACGCATCGAAAGACGAAATGCTTCAGGATGGAAGCCGAAGCAGACTCATCTCCAGAGTATTCGGCGAGTCGATGAGCACGTTGAAGCCCGGATCGGATCCGCAATGTCGGGAGGTCGTAAGTCGGCCTGTTCTTCGTTTTCGCTCTTACGAAGCAACGCATGGTAAGGGGAAAGGATTCGAGCGATCCGGTTAGGACCTCTCGGAAATCGATCGCGTTGGTATTGGCACGAAGCTCGGTAATCGTCAGCGTGGTTCCCGTCGCGGTACCTTCGACCTCTTTCACGAGGCGGTAAGGCACCTTGACGATTCCGAGGTCTTCGTCCTTATCAAACTTTGGCCAATCGAAGGTTGCCTCCAGCCGAGTAAGGCAGTCGCGACCAGCGTCGTAGGCCACGCTCAACAGCTGAAGGTGCCGCCCTAAGTAGCGGACCGCGAACCGGCCGATTCCTTTTTCGCCCACGATTCCTCGGGATAGTTTTCTACTTTCCGCGTTCAGCGCCTTCGAGCTTGTCCCGATGCGCATCATCCACGCTTGAATTCCCGAAGGGTCATTCCGTGACCCGAGTCGATCACGCTAATTCGCTCGGGAAAACGATGCTCAATCTTGCAGGTCTCTGCATCAGCATCGAGGCGTTCTTGATCAGCTCAAGCAGAGCAACTTCCGGGTGTTTGACGAGCCGCTCGCCGAATTCGCGGATTATTCTGCTCTCGATGCTGAAGGACTCTTGTCCCGTTTCCAGGACTTGCTCCTTGCTAGCAGTGGATCGCCTGAGGCTATTCACGGCTGCATCACAGCGGCGATGAGTGCATTGATCTGGTTGATCTCAAGCTTCCGCAAACCATTCGAATGAGAAACCACGCGACCACCGTAGTCCGCATCACGTAAGGCGCGCGCAATACCACGAGATTGGGCCAATGAACCGCCGGAAATTCCGCAAACACTACCGACCGCGATCGCACCCACACGATTCACCAAAATTTTAGGACGTTCTCGAAAGCCGGTGGCCATCAGTAGTTCAGGCGGTGTGGGCATTGTGAATTTCCACCAGACATCGCGATTGAGACACGTACTGGTCGCGCGTCCTTCGGACGGAACACCCTTAAGGTAGCGCATCAGGCGATCCGACGGTTTTCTATCGGTTCGAATCAGCCAGCACTTCCGGCCGCATCAGAAAATCTGACTTGAATATGTGCTCGTCCAGCTCCAGGCCGGAAGAAGGTGTACCACGCAGACTGGTGACGCACCGAACGACATCGGTTCCGATTCGCAGACCACATCGTGCGCGCTCGTACTCTGTCAACACGAGGTATCTGCGTGCCAGGACTTAAGCCTCGCCTTGCTCTGAACAGCGCTTGCTTTGAACGCAGATAGGGAAGCAACTTGTGCTTTCCGCCAGTGGGCGAACGCATCCGCGCGAAGCCGTCGCGCCCTTCCCGGAAGTATTGCCACGATCCGTCTCCGGTCGCCTTGTCGACTACGGTTATTGAGGACGTCGTGAGCACGTGATCAAATGTCTCGTCGTCCAGCCGGTATACTTTTACGGCCCATCGCTTCCGACGAATGAAATCTCGAAGCGCCTTGGACGACGGGCGCGAAACCCATTCGTACGGTAGGACCAATACGACGAGTCCATCAGGTACCGTGCTCGCGAGCGATAGCAGAAAAAAGTACTGCCACGCATTCGCAAGCCCAGAGACTTTGATGCCCAATCGCCGTTGGATTTTCTCCGCGGCCTGCTGCCGCCACCCTTCGGGCAGATCCTGGTTTCGTACGAAGGGCGGATTGCCGATTGCAACCGTGGCGCCGGAAACGTCTTTCGAAAAAGCACAGGCGTTAACGATCCGTGCGTTTGGAGGTAGCTTGCGCGAGCCGGAGCGCGAAGGATCGATCTCGTAGCCGATGTACTTGGTATACCGGCCGTATTCAGCAAACCGTCCATCGCCTGCACCGAAATCCACCACAGAACCAACCCTAGGGCGTGCCTCCGCCACGGTTTGCCACACCTGACGGACTAGGCTAAGCGGTGTGTCAACCTGGCAGCGGTCCAGAAAGAGGCCTGCTGCGTCTGGCAGTCCAAGTACGGACAATACGTGCTCCGCCACTCGGAGTTGGGGCTGAGAATCGATCATGACTAGTCGGGTATCTCGATGGGTCTGGCCAAATTGATGAAGAGTAACCCAGCAGAGGGGCGGCAAACCTTGTTATGATATATAATATACGTATGATACGAATTAGCAACAACATGCAAGCGTCGTGAAGCAGGCAGTTTCTACATTTTCGCTGTCGGCAGACGATAACAAGCGCATCGAGCGACTGCGCCTACATTTCGCTTCGCAGGGGGTTTTGCTTAACCGCAGTGAGGTTGTGCGACTCGGGTTGTTGTCGCTTGACCAGGTTGATTCAAAGGGTGCCTCGACGCTCGTTGCTCAGATGCCACGGCATAAACCGGGAAGGCCAGGGGCCAAACCTTTACGCAGATAACTTGATGTGCCGCAAGAAGCTGGCGACGCAGAAATCCGGCCGGCATCTCGGGTAATTGTGTTTCTCCATCGGGCCGTTTTGCGTGGGCGTCCCACGCTGCTGAGCAACTGGCCCACGCGCGGGACTGTCGCGTCCGAGTTCGGCGCATACTTGCTCGCCCCGCGGCCGCGCACCATGTGCGAGTTCCCGATCCGCCGCCCGTAGCACATCCTAAGTGGCTACATGTTCCGCCTCAGGTCAATTCTCCATATATTCCATTTGTATACTTTATGGTATTTACAATATATAATTCATGGCATAGATTCCTCGCCACGCCACTCCGGCGTTGCCATCACCACCGAGAGGATTTCTATGCCGAGCTCCCGCCGTCGAATCGTTCTCGCCTCACTGCTGCTTGTCCTGGTGCTGCCCGTGCTCGCGCATGCCTCCGGTTCCGGTATGCCGTGGGAATCCTGGCTTCAGAAGGTGCTCGACTCGATTTCCGGTCCGGTCGCCAAGATCATCGGCGCGATCGTGATCATCCTCTCCGGCCTCGGTATGGCCTCCGGCGAAGGCGGAGCCGGCTCGCGCAAATGGGTCATGGTCGCGTTCGGTCTGTCGATCGCGTTCACGGCGACGAGCTTCTTCCTGAACTTCCTCGGCTTCTCCGGCGGCGTCGCGTTTTGATCGGGAGCCGCCAATGCAATCCACACCCGATCATCTGCCCGGCTTTGAAATCCCGATCCACCGCAGCCTGACCGAACGCATCCTGGTCGCCGGCGTGCCGCGTGAAGCGGCACTGCTCAATGCGACGTTCACGGCGGCGTTCGTTTTCGGGTTGCAGTGCTGGTACGCCCTGCCGGTCGGCATCGGCCTGCATTGGCTCGCCATTCGGCTGACCCGTCGCGACGATCAATTCTTCGATGTGCTCCGGCGCACCGTCCGCTTCCGCGTGTTCTACCGGGCCTGATCATTTCGCATGCGAAATTCCCCATGACCGTATCGTCCGTTCTCCTGCCCGCCTTCATCGGCGTCACCGGCGCCGCCTCACTCGGCCTAGCCGGTGGGCTGGCTTTCGAGGTCGCTCGCCAGTTCCGATCGCGCCGTGCCGACGTGCCGAACACGCTTGCCGACCTCGTCAAATGGGCCGCGCTGGTCGCGCCCGGCGTCGTGTTGAACAAGAACGGCAGCTTCCAGACGACGTTCCGCTATCGCGGCCCGGATCTGGACAGCTCGACGGAATCCGAACTCGTCAGCACCTGCGCGCGCTTGAACAACATCACGCGCCGCCTCGGTGGCGGCTGGGCGATCTATACCGATGCCGTACGCCGCGAGACGACCGCGTATCCGCGCTCGCGCTTTCCCGATTCGATCAGCGCACTGCTCGATGAAGAACGCCGCGCGAGTTTCGAGAGCGGCGAACATTTCGAGAGTGCCTACTACTGCACCTTGGTCTGGATGCCGCCGCCCTTGATCGAGGCAGCGGCCGAAGCACTGTTTTTCGACGACGATGCCGAGCCCAACGAGTTGAGCCGCCGTCGACCGTGGGTCGCCTGCGCGCCGACACGGCGGCGGCGGAATACCTCGCGTCCTTCGTCAGCGAACGCAACCGCCTCATCGCGCAATTCGCGAGCATCTTTCCCAGCGTTGTACCGCTGAACGATGCCGAGACGCTGTCCTATCTGCATTCGACCGTTTCGACCAAGCTGCATCCCGTCGCCGTTCCTGATGTCCCCGATTGTCTCGATGCGCTGCTGACCGACGAACCGCTCACTGGTGGCGGCAAACCCAAGCTCGGCCGCCACTACCTCGGCGTGCTGTCGATCAAATCGTTTCCGAACGAAAGCGTTCCCGGCATTCTCGATGCGCTCAATCGACTGGGCTTTGCCTATCGCTGGGTGACGCGGTTTATCTGCCTCGACAAGTCCGACGCCGAGCGCCAGATCGACGCGTACAAGCGCAAGTGGTTTGCCAAGCGCAAGAACCTCTCCACGCTGTTGAAGGAGGTCGTCGCCAACACGCAGAGCGCGATGGAGGATTCCGACGCGATCAACAAGGCGCAGGACGCCGATGCGGCCAAGCAGGAACTCGCTGCCGACGCCGTGCGCTATGGCTACTTCACCCAGTGCGTCGTCGTCTTCGATACGGATTTCTCCGCACTGGAGAAGAAACTGCTGCTGCTCGAACGCGAGATCACCGGCCGCGGGTTTGTGACGGCCAACGAACTCGACAACCTCAATGCGCTGGATGCGTGGCTGGGCAGCATTCCCGGCAACTGCAACCACAATGTCCGCCACCCGGTCGTCAATACGCTGAACCTCGCGCACATGATGCCGGTATCGGCCGTGTGGGCCGGACCGCGCACCTGTCCGAACGACCTGTTTCCACCGAACTCGCCACCCCTGCTCACGGCCGTCACCAACGGCACGACACCGTTCCGGTTTACCAACTTTGTCGGCGACGTCGGCCATACGCTGGTGCTCGGGCCGCACCGGCGCCGGCAAGAGCGTGCTGCTCAATCTCATCGAGGCGCAATTCCTGCGCTATCCGAATGCGCAGGTCTATATCTTCGATAAAGGCGGCAGTTCGCGCATCGTCACGCACGGTGTCGGCGGCACGTTTTACGACATCGGCGGCGAAGGCGGCAGCCTCGCCTTCCAGCCACTGGCCAACATCCATCTTGCTACGGAGCGCACGTGGGCCAGCGAATGGCTGCTCGATCTTCTCGTCGCTGAGAACGTCGCTGTCACGGTCTCGACGAAGAAAGCGCTCTGGGAAGGGCTGTGCACGCTCGCGGAAAGTCCGCCCGCGCACCGCACGCTCACGGGCTTGTCGATCATGGTGCAGGACGCGCAGATCAAACGCGCGCTGCATCCCTACACGATCCAGGGCGCGCACGGCGCGTTGCTCGATGCCAAGCACGACAGCTTGAGTCTCGGCCGCTGGCTCGCGTTCGAGATGGAAGAGTTGATGCAGACCAAGGGTGCGGTCATGCCCGTACTGTCGTACCTGTTCCATCGGCTTGAACAACGGTTCAACGCCGCGGTGCCGACGCTGCTGGTGCTCGATGAGGCGTGGCTGTTTCTGGATCACCCGGCCTTCGCCGCGAAGATTCGCGAATGGCTGAAGGTCCTGCGCAAGAAAAGCGTCTCCGTCATCTTCGCCACGCAATCGCTCGCCGACGTGGACGCCTCACCGATCGTGGCCACGATCAAGGAAGCGTGCCTGACCAAGATTTATCTGCCCAATGCCAGCGCATTGAACGATGACATCGCGGCCGTCTACCGCAAGTTCGGCTTGAACGACCGCCAATTGCGCATCCTGCAACACTCTCGTCCGCGCAAAGACTATTACCTGACTTCACCCGAGGGTAACCGCCTGTTTGATCTGGGCCTGGGGCCACTCGCGCTCGCCTATTGCGCGGCGACCAGCATGGAAGTGCAAACCCTCGCCAAGGCGATCCATCGCGAGCATCCGGACGATTTCAACGTGCGGTACCTGACCGCCCGTCTGCGCGATCCGTCACTGGAACGGCAACTGCCCGTCGAGTGGGCCGTGACGTTCCTGCGGCAACAATCTTCGTCGCCTCCCATCACGAGTTAAGGAGAATCCCATGTCATCGCTCCATCGTCAGCGCCTGTTCGTCGCCATCGCGACTGTCATCGTCGCTGGGTTGCCGGTCCAGGAATCGCGCGCGCAGTTCGCCGTGATCGATGCGGCCAACTTGTCGCAGAACTATTTGAACGGCGCCCAGGAAGTGCTCACGGCGGCGCGCACGCTGCAGTCGAACCTCAATGAAGCGCAGATGATCGTCAATCAGCTGCTGAATCTGGCGAACCTGCCGCAGCAGATCATCAGTTCCTACGTGATGCGTTTTCAGCACATCCTGAACGACATCCAGCACCTGACGCAGCTTATTGGCAACTACGACAACCTCACGCTCAACTTCAATTCGCGCTATCCGAACCTGAGCACATCGCCGGTCGGGACAACCGACATCTTCACCATGCAGGCGCAATGGGGCGATCAGCACCGGCAGAACCTGTTACAGGCCTTGCAGCAAGGCGCGGGCATCGTCAAAGACCTGCAAGCGGCCGTCGGCGATACGCAGTTCATGGCATCCAGCAGCCAGGCCGGCAAAGGCGCCTTGCAGGCGCTGCAAGCCGGTAACCAGCTGACGATGCGCGTCAACGATGACTTGCAGCGATTGAACACGCAGGTCGCGACGTTCAACAACGTCGTGCTGGAGAAGATGGCGCGCGAGCAGGCCGAGAACGACGCGACCGATTCCATCCGCAACCAACTGCATTCGCACGATCGCGATCAATACAACGGGTCGCCGGCGCGCGATCCGCGCTACTGATCGAACCCACGACGATAGCTAAGGACCCTTCGATGACGCCCAATGCCGGCATTCTCACGCAGATCCTTCAAGCGTTCCTGACCGTATTCAACGGCGGATGGAGTGCGCTGCAACCCAGCGCGATGTCGTTGTTCGGCATCCTCGTCGGATTGGAACTGACGCTATCGGGTCTGTGGTGGGCGATGAGCGGCAACGACGCCGTGAAGGGCCTGATCCAGAAGCTCCTCGTCATTGGCCTGTTTTTCTTTTTCATCCAGCAATGGCAAATGCTGACGACGACAACTTTGCAGTCGTTTGCCCGTGTCGGTGCGACGGCCGGCGGCGCATCGAGTTCACCGGGCAGCCTCACGGGCTTGAGTGATCCATCGGCCATCGTCGCCGAAGGCCTGAACGTGATTCAGCCCTTGAGCGACAAGGTGGATGCGATGACGCAAGGGACTTGGACGGCGCTCAAGAACCTCGGAACGATCATGCAGCTGGGCCTCGCCATGATCGGCATTTTGTTCGCGTTCTTCCTGCTCGGCATCCAGTGTTTTCTCGTGTACCTGGAGTTCTACATCGTCGCGGTGCTTTCGCTGATCCTGCTGCCGTTCGGCGTCTTCAAGCCGACGGCCTTCATCGCCGAGAAAGCCTTTGGTGCTGTGATCGCGCACGGGATCAAGCTGATGGTACTCGCGTTCGTCATCGCAATTGCGCAACCGGTGTTGCAGCAGATCACGATGCCGACCGATTTTTCCTTGCGTGATGCCTGGTGCACGCTGCTTGCGGCCATGACGATCTGTTTCCTCGCCTGGCATGCACCATCGATGGCCGCCGGACTGCTCGCCGGATCACCAACCCTTAGCGCAGGCCAAGCCACGGGCGCCGCCTTGGAAACCGGCGGTGCGGCGTTGTTGGGTGCCGCCGGCATTGCGGCGGCGGGTCGCGCTGCGGCAAGCGGTGTTGGCGCGACGATGCAAGCCGCCTCCGCACTCAAGACCGGCGCGAGTGTGGGTGCGACGTCGCGCCGCCGAAACCGGTGCCGGCCCGATCGGTCAAGCGATGGGCGCCGTCGCCGGTGCAGCGAAGGTCGCAGCCACGCCGCTCACCGCGCTCGCCGAACGCATGGCTCAACGCGTCGGCGATGGAAAGCTGGCCGGAATCGCGGCGCACGGCATTCCGCCCGCGCCATCGAAGCCGTCGCACGGCAGCAGTGCTCCAACGAATTCAACTACCCACACCGGTTCCCCCGCAGCGGGCGACGGCGGCCCCTCCCCTCCCACGTCAACGCCGTCGTCCGCTGCGTCTTCTTCCTCCGCCAGTACGAGTTCAACCAACACAAGCAGTAGTGCACCCGAAGCGGCGTCGACAGCAACAGGTCTCGCCAGCGCACAGCAAGAGTAGTGACGACGTGGCGCGCATGAGCGGCGATCCGCCACCGCCGCGTGCGCCGGCATCGCCGGAGACGTTGCAGGCCGCGCAGATCACCCCAGGTCAGCGGCGCACCGACGATGCGATCGATACGGGCCTGCGCCCGAATCTCGGCGCCAGTTTGTATCGCGATGCGGCGGCGCGCGAGGGCGCGACGCTGGCGACTCGCCGCGCGGCACGTGCGGCCGACATCGACGAGGAGCCGCCCTACGCCGAAGTCCCCGATACCGCTTCTGATGCCGAGGAAACGCCGGCCGCGCCCTCCTCAGAAACGCCCCCGACGCCCAAGGAATGACGACGCATGTCCGCTGCGAATGAGCTGTTGCACGAACCGATGGGCCGCAAACCGGACCGCGCGCCGGTCACGCCGTACACCGCTGCACGTCGGCAATGGGACGATCGCCTCGGCAACGTCGTGACGAACGCAAAACACTGGCGCCTGGGATTCTTTGGCCTGCTGTTCGCCACGCTCGCGCTCACCGGCGGGATCCTCTATGCGATGACTCGCTCGCTGGTCGAGCCGGTCGTCATCACGGTCGAGAAGGACACCGGCATCACGAACGTGGTCGGCAAGGCGTCTGACAATAAATATACGCCGCAGCAAAACGAGATCAGCTACTTCCTCGGTCACCTTATCCGACTGTTGCGCACGGTGCCGCTTGATCCGGTCATCGTGCGCACGCAGTGGAATGAAGCCTATCGCTTCATGCGTCAGTCGGCGGCAACGAAACTCAACGACTGGGCGCGCCAACCGGAGAGTCCCTTGAGCCGCGTCGGCCAAGAGACGACCACGCTGCAACTGCAAAGCGTACTGCCACTCAATGGCGACACCTACGAACTGCGCTGGGCGCAATCGACGTACCAGCGCGAAGGCGTGCTCAAGGAGGCGTCGACCTGGACGGCGACCTTCACCCTCGAATTTGAAGCACCGACGACCGAAGAAGTCATCGCGGTCAATCCCCTCGGCATTTACGTGAAGGATTTTGAGTGGCACCGCGACCTGGTGTCGGCCACGCACTGATTTTTCTCACTTCCAGCAATTTCCACCTCGTCAATTCGAAGGAGTCTTATGCGTACCATCCTGTCCCTCTCGCTGTTCCTGAGCTTGGCTGCCGCCGCGCACGCGGACGCTGACAAACCAATCGTGCCTTCTATCCGAGACGTCGTGCCGACGCTGCCGACGATCACAGTGACGGGCAAGGCACCGCCGTTGTATCTCAAAGCTCCCGAGTCATCGCTGACAACCGCCGAGCCGACGCCGGCGTGGGCGACGCCGTGGCTGCCAGCGGACCTCGCGGCACCTATTTCGCATGCGAAATCGCCCCAGGAGATCGCCGCCGATAAGGCATTCGAAGAAGAAAAAGACACCTTCGACGTCAAGCAGCGCGCCCGAATCGCCGAATACATCGGCAGCGCGACCCAGCGACCGGTTGGCGCGCACAGCGCTGGCATCGCCACCGTCTACGGCTACCGCGACGGGGAAATATATCTGCTCTATGCGGGGCTCGATCGCCTGACCGACATCCAACTCGAACCGGGTGAAAGCCTGACTGCCGATCCAGTGGCCGGCGACACCGAAGGATGGATCAAGGCGCAGTTCACGAGCGGCAGTGGTGCGGCCTCGCGGACGCACATCGTCGTCAAGCCGCGCGACGAGGGCATCGAGACGAACCTGATCGTGCCGACAACGAAGCGTGTCTACCAGCTGGATCTTCGCGCCAAGGCCGACTGGTACATGCCGGCCGTGCGCTGGTTCTATCCGGACGAAGATGCTGCCGCTCTAGTGAAGAAAGAGATCGCAGAACAGGCCAAGCAAGACAGCAGCGAAGCGTTGGCCGTCTCGCCGGAGCACTTGAACTTCCGTTACAAGATCAAGGGTCGCGACGTGCCCTGGAAACCGGCCCAGGTCTTTGACGACGGCACGAAGGTGTACTTGAAGATGCCGGACAGCATGGCGACAAGCGATGCGCCAGCGCTCTTCGTAATGGAAGACGGCAAGCCGTTGCTCGTCAACTACCGCGTCAAGGACCGGCTCTACATCGTGGATCGTCTGTTCGACACCGCGCAGTTACGTGTCGGTGCCAAACAGACTGTCGATGTCGAGCGTTGCACCGCACACGCCTGGTTCTGCCGCTAAAGGACTGCCATGACAACATCGAACGAAACCGGCTACGTGCCGCCCGAGAGTGCGCCGCCGATCGACTTGCGTGCGCCGACGCCGCGCGTGAAACGCTTGAACCGCATCGCGATCGCATCCGTCGTGGCAGGCTTGGGCATCCTGATCGCCTTCGCACTTGCTGCGGCGTTGCGCACGCCCGATAAGTCGCCGATACAAAACAAGGCGAGTACGCAACTCATCTTGCCGTCGGATGCGCTGAACGACATCCCGGGCGACTACGCCGCGGCGGCAGCACAGCGGCGACGAGACGTCCCTAAGCTCGGGGCGCCAATCCCCGGCGAATTTGGTGCCGCACAAGTTGAAGTGCAGAACGAAGCGGCCGCACGTACCGGAACCTCCGCCGACGATCCCATCGGAAAGACGCTGGCAGACATGGCGCTGACGCGGTTGAAACGACGCGCGGCGGCGCGCGATGCAAAACCCGAGTTTGGCGACCACAGTCCGACATCGCCAACGATGACGGCCGCGGCCGAGCGTTCGGCGGAAACTCCGCCCGGCAGCAACGAACGACTCGGCGACGCGGTCGCCACGCGACCAGGACAACCGACAAGACGACAAGCGCGAGTTCGCGAGTGCACGGCACACCACCGATCCGTATCTCGACCAAGCGGTGCTGACGCCGTCGAACACGATCTATCTCGGTGCCGGTTCGCTGATTTCTGCGGTGCTGTTGACCGGGATCAATAGCGACTTGCCCGGCATGATTACGGCGCAAGTTGCCGAGACGGTCTTCGACACCGTGAGCGGGAGGCACGTCCTGATTCCGCAGGGCTCGACACTCATTGGCGAATACGACAGCCGTGTCACCTACGGCCAGGAGCGTGTGTTGTTCGTGTGGACACGGGTACGGTTTCCGAATGGGAGCAGTGTGAGTCTTGAAGGCATGCCCGGTGCCGACTTGTCCGGTTTTGCGGGCGTGAAGGACCAGGTGGACAACCACTGGTGGAAGCTTGCCCAAGGCGTCGTGCTCGGGTCGCTACTTGGTGCGGCCGCACAGGAGTCCTATGGCGGCGGCATCAGCACCGCGAATCCCTCATTGGGCCAACTCGCCTCCGCTGGTGCTGCGCAAAACATCAATAGCGCCGGACAGCAACTCGTTCAGAAGGATTTGCAGGTGCAGCCCACACTGGTCATCCGACCCGGCCAACGCGTGGCCGTGTTCGTGACCAAAGACATCGAACTGCCGCCTTATCGCGGCTGAGCCAATCTCAGAAAAAGGACCATCCATGTCTCGATCCTCGCGACCGTTGCCGGCGATTCCAGTGAAGCACGTCCCGATCCGCAAGGTGTTGAACATTGCGCCACCGCTGGAAGCGAAGCTGCGTGCCTACATTGCCTACTACACCGAGCAGCAGGGGCTGGAACCCAAACAGGCGCCGAGCGACACCGATACGATCGTCGCGCTCATCGAGAGCTTCCTTGCTCGTGATAGCGGCTTCAATCGCTACATGCGGAGCAAGATCGCGTTGCACGCGGCGCCTACGGACCCGAAAAAGAAAGTGACGCCAACAGCCTTTGGCACCGCACCCGGTTAGCTACGTGCCCGCCTACGCAATACCCCGATTTCCTGGCCTGCGCAGCCCATTGCGCCGGGTGCAATTGTGATGGGGCGGTTACGAAGGTGTTTCAGCGGTAGTCACGTAAACGTTTTCAGTTTCCGCACATATGATAAATACCATATATCCCACACCCCTAGTCGATTGGCTAGCTGCGCAGACAAGCAAACTTTCGCACCATTAGCTTGTGAATGATCACCGCCAATGGAGACGCTATGCCTGCTGAAAAGACTGCTCGCGCTGCTGCACTGGAAGTGCTGCTTGCGCACTTTCCGAACGTGTCGTTCTTGGCACTCGGCATCGAGGATGTCTACGGCGACGAGATCGCCCGCGAGAGCTTCCCAGTTCGCTGGCTGCGCTGCGTGCCGAACTGGAGAGCGAGCTGCGCCGTATCACCTTTACAGGAAATACCACACAACCTGAGCAATGATCGCCCATGACCCCTTGCCTCCCAGCCCGCATGCAGGTAAAACGTGCCCGAACGACAGTGATCGTTAGCCTGCCGTTATCGGCGGCATTTTTCGACAGGGAGACGGGCACGTGGAGACAACGCACAGCAGTCCAAAGAAGAAACGCCGGGTCTACGTCCATATCAGCGAGGACACGCGCGAACGTCTCAAGGTGGTTGCCGCCTTTAAGGGTCTATTGCTGTTCGACGCTCTCGAAACGATCTGCAACGACTACGTGCGCGGGTGGGAAAAGCTCCACAAAATCGATATCGACAAGCTGCGCGAAACCGAAAGCAAACAACCCCGCAAATCCACCCGGTCCAAGGCATAACCCTTGCCTACGAGGGATTGATCAATCCCAAGCGGATAGCGCGAGCAATCGTCAGTGCACGGCCGTTCGCGTCGAGCTTGCGCGACGCGTTGGTCAGGTGGAATTTGACTGTGCCGACGCTGATCGTCAGCAGCTGACCGATCTCCCAATTCGATTTGCCCTTGGCCGCCCAGGACAAGCAATCCCGCTCACGCGGCGACAACTGCTTTGTTGGCGGTTGCTCGCCGCAGCGATCTTCAAGCAGCAGGACTGGGCCAACGCTCTGAAAGTAGGCCGCGAGCAACTGAACTCGCGGTTCAAGGTGACGCTGTTCCAACGAACTCAACGGGTATTCTCGCGAAAACGATACGACGGCTTAGTCGAACAAATCACGACCACGGCCACATACGGGCGCACTGACTCCGGCACATGCTCCGGCACCCCGTCGCTCATCGCACAATGGCGCCTCGCCCACATCCCACGATACCGATCGGCGCTGGCGATTCATGGCATTGATCACCGGATCGCATCCACGATGCCAGCCGTTCTTGGTGTAGGACGCGACCAAAGCCGCCGGGTAGTTAGTCAGGGCCTTGTCCGGACTGGCCAATCCATAAATCCAGAACTTAAATTCTTGCGCGGCGCAAAAGCGCTCCGCCGCCGCACACAGGTCGTTCGTACTTTGACTCTGCGTTACTGCATACAACAGGTCCAGATCGAGTCGCACGGTCTCGCCATTCTTGTCCGTCATTGCCAACCCCGGTCACTTCCATGAAAAATACTTCCCCCGTTGTCTCGACGCTGGATAGCGTGCTTCGCCAATCGCTCGCCGCCGTCATGCGGACGCGCACTCTGGACAGCGACGTGCTATCCCACGTCCTTGCCGCACTTACCCGCATCGCGCGCTTTTACCGCACGACTGTCGATGTCGTTTCACAGAGCGTCATTGAACCCGCCGCAGCAACCATCGACGTCGATGGCCATCCCCTACGCTGTCCCCGGTTACTGGTGCAGTGCACGCGGCGTGACACCATCTTGCCGTGCCCGCTCACATTCATCTACACGCCGACGCATGCGAACCGGATCGCATTAAACATCGCTTACGACACTTGCGTGTGTGAAGCACCGCACAGCATTCAGTGCCTGATCTCGAAGGGCGACTGGTGCATTTCTGATGACGGTACGGAGCTTAATGGTGAGTCGCACGCCAGTTTTGTGCGGCACGCCTTGGGCCAAACAAAACTATTTTCTTCGCATGCAATGTCGTTGGAGCCGCTGGCGCTCTAGCTCTCCAATCCGAGCGCGCTGCCCCTTACCATTGACGAATCGCGAAGTTCTTTGGATAACGGAACATCCTACATGCGATTGACTACCGTCACAGGCAGCCTGCAAAAACCCTGTCTCGCTACCTCTGCCTGTCGTGAGTGAGAAGACGTGAACGCAGCGATCCTAAAACTCGCTGATCTGGTCGAAATCCTCGGCTACGAACACGCCGGACAAGTCGAGCGTTGCCTGCGCCAGCAAGGGATACGATACTTCCACGGCAAAGGAGGGGCGCCGTGGACAACAATCGACCTGATAAACCAAGCCGGCGGCTTGAATCCGATGGCAAACAGCGACAACGCTCCATACCCGCCGGACATCTGCCAATGAAACCCGGACGTCCTCGAAGACTGGCCGAGAATTTTCCTGCTCACATTGATATACACCGTCTGCCGAAGGGCTGCTATTGGGATAAGCGCGCGTCATGCTGGTACACGATCCACATCGAACCAAAGCAACGATGGCAGCGGATTGCGGACGCAAAAGCTACGCTCGCGGACCTACATCGTATTCTCGAAGACATTGGCGGCATTCAGCGCGGCACTGTCGGACGTGTGCTCGACGAGTTCCACAAGAGCGAAACGTTTAAGAAGCTTTCCCCACGCACGCGTGATGACTACGAATATCAGCGCGAGCTCTCAGGGACGATCAAAGCGAGAACCGGGACGCTTGATACACTCGTCGTGTCGCGCCTCACTGTGCAAGTGATGCAGAGGATTATCGACGCGATTGCGGTTAAGACGCCGACAAAAGCAAATCACCTGTTACGTTACTGGCGTCGCACGTTCAAGTGGGGCATCCAGCGCGGCGAGTGCGATAACAACCCTTGTCAGGGCGTTGAACAGGCAAAGGAACGTAAACGCAGGCGTCGGCCCGATCCAGAAGCCGTGTTAGCGCTAACTATATTTGCACGCGAGCGTGGAGGGTTGCCGGCACACTCCGAAGGATCGTGCTCTCCCTATTTATGGATCATGATCGAGATCGGCTACCTGTGCCGCTTGCGCCCCATTGAAACGCTTACGCTCACGGATGCAAACGTGCAACGCGACGGGCTGCTGACCAATCGGCGCAAGGGAAGTCGAGACAGTCTAGTCTTGTGGACGCCACGCCTGCGCGCGGCAATTGATGCGGCAAGTTCGTTGCGCGAGAAGCAGTCAGCCGGCCAGCCGGTGCCGATTCGGCCGGAAGATCGACGCCTGATCGTTACCCAAGATGGCGCACCGCTTTCCAACGATGGACTCAATTCAGCGTGGCAACGATTGATTCGCAGCGCGATCAAGACCGGCACAATTCAGTCAGCACAACGCTTCGGACTGCACGACTTGAAGCGTAAGGGCATCACAGACACGCCCGGCACTCGTGGAGAGAAGCAACTCGCGAGCGGTCACAAGGCTGAGGCGATGCTCGACATCTACGACTATTCTGTGCCGTCAGTTAAGCCCGCTGGGGAGTAAGGAAAGATGGGTAATTTTAGGTGGAGTTTTAGGTTGACGCGGTTTTCATCGCTCCGCACAACGGTAAGTAGCTGATTCGATTGGTGGGCCGTGCTGGATTTGAACCAGCGACCAACGGATTAAAAGTCCGCTGCTCTACCAACTGAGCTAACGGCCCTGCTTCAACCGGATAATTGTCTCACGCGCAGAACAAGGATCACCGCCCTTGCTGCGGCCACGTGCGGCCATGCGAGCAAAAGGACGCGCAGTTTAGGGGCAGGCGCCACGCCGGGCAAGGGCAAATTCGCATCCGCTGCACCGACCATGGGTATCAACGATAGCGCGTGGGATCGCCCACGCCTGCCTCGGCAAAACCTTGTGCACGTAAACGACAGGCGTCGCAGTGACCGCAGGCGCGGCCGTCCGCATCGGCCTGATAGCAGGACACGGTCGCGGCAAAATCGACACCCAGACGCATGCCTGCACTGACAATTTCGGCCTTGCTCAAATGGATCAAGGGAGCGTGGACACGGATCGATGCGCCTTCGACGCCGGCCTTGGTCGCCAAATTCGCCAGGCGCTCGAATTGCGCGATGAATTCGGGGCGGCAGTCCGGATAACCGGAATAATCGACCGCATTGACGCCGCAGAAGATGTCGGCCGCACCCAGTGCCTCGGCCCAACCCAGCGCAATCGCCAGCATGATGGTGTTGCGCGCCGGCACATAGGTGACGGGAATACCGTTGCCGCCCTGTTCCGGGACGGCGATATCGGCAGTCAGGGCCGAGCCGCCGATGCTGCGCAAATCCACTTGTACACATTTGTGCTCGATCGCGCCAAGCATCCCCGCAATGCGAGCTGCGGCCGCCAGTTCGGACGCATGACGTTGGCCGTAGGCCACGCTCAGCGCGCGACAGACAAACCCCTGCTCGCGTGCCAGCGCCAGGGTAACCGCGGAATCCATGCCACCGGAGACAAGCACGACAGCTTTCCGTGGTGCGGCATTCGTTGAAGTCATTTTGCCGATTCCCATCCTCAATGCCCCGGTGCTTCGCCCCACAGCAGCTTGTGCAATTGCACCTGCATCCGCACTTGCAGGCGGTCGGCCAGAATCCACTCGGCCAGATCCCGCGGCGCCAGCTTGCCGTAGACGGGTGAGAACAGCATCTCGCAGCGCTGCGACCAGACCTTGCTCGTCCAGCACAGCGCAGGCCCAGTCGTAATCGGCGCGATCGGCGAGCACGAACTTGACCTGATCGTGTTCACCGAGCGCATCCAGATTGCTCCACAGGTTGCGCAAGGCCTCGCCGGAACCCGGCGCCTTCAGATCCATCACCTTGCTCACGCGTGGATCGACAGCGGCCACATCCAGCGCACCTGAGGTTTCCAGCGATACAGCGTAACCGTCATCGCACAGACGCTTGAGCAAATCGAGGCAGCGCTTCTGCGCCAGCGGCTCGCCACCGGTCACGCATACATGCCGCGTCTGGAATGTGGCGACTTCAGTGGCGATGACGTCGATATCGCGCCACTGTCCACCGTGGAAGGCGTATTCGGTATCGCACCAGATGCAGCGCAGCGGACAACCGGTCAGGCGCACGAAAACGGTGGGACGGCCGACATCGCGGGCCTCGCCCTGGAGGGAATGGAATATCTCGCTGATGCGCAAACGCGGCGCGTAGTATTCGGACATGATTTCCACGAACGGCGCCGAACAGCGCGTACGGGTGGGATATGGCTAGCGGTGGTCTTCCAGCCGCAGCGCGCGCAGGCGTCCCTGCGCCAAATTGGCGACCGTGGTATTCGGATACTTCTGCAAGACTTCGTTCAGCGTCGCCTCGGCCTGGTCCCACTGTTTCATTTCGTACTGGCAATAGCCGACCTTGAGCAGCGCATCCGGCGCCTTCTGGCTATCCGGGTACTGCGCCAGAAGTTTGCGGAAGGTATCCAGGGAAATCGGATAGTTCTGGGTGACGTAATACGACTCGCCCAGCCAGTAATAGGCATTCGGCGTGAGTTCGTCGTTCGGATACTGGCCGATGAAGGCCTGGAACTGACGTGCCGATTCGGCATAACGGCCGTCTTTCAGGGCGTTGAACGCCTGATCGTACGCCGACTTTGCATCGCCGGGACCCGCCGGCGGTGGCGCCATTCCGGTCTCGCCGGGAGCATTCATGTCTGTCGGGTTGGCGCCGGTATCGACAGGTGCGGATTGCGGCGGCGGGGCTTGCGGCGCAGTCACCGGTGAACCCAGGGGCACATCCTGCAACTGGCCATTGCCCGGTACGGCAGCAGCAGGCGCTGCGCCGGGACTGCGTCCCTCCAGCCGGCCAATGCGCGAATCCAGATCGATGTATTGATCCTTGCTGCGGCCTTTCATCTCATCGAGTTGATGGCGCAGTTCTTCTACCTGACCTTGCAGCGTCTGCACCTGCGATTGCAGGGCATTGATCTGGTTGACCAGCGCGATATTGCCCTGGGCATTGTTCTGCCCCTGCACCTGCTGTTCCAGCTTGGCGACGCGCTCGGCCAGACTCAACCGCTGCGCCTGTGCCGGCGCGGCAAACGCGACGGCGGCCAGCAGGGCCGCCGCACAAATGAATTTAATCGACTGTGGTGACATTGCCTGAGCCTTCAGAAGACCATCCGTAGCAGGCGCAACGATCGACATCCTGTCCCACTCTTTGTCTCACCCTCATGCGGTTCACGCGATGCACATCAGCGCATCGCGTGAACGCAGGGTGCTCGTATTACTGCTTCGACGTGTAGACGATTTCAACGCGGCGGTTCTTCTGCCAGCAACCTTCGTTGTGTTCCTTGCACACCGGGCGCTCTTCGCCATAGCTGACGACATTGAGCTGGCTGGCGGACGCACCGGCCGCACTCAATGCGCTGTCGACGGCATTGCCGCGGCGCTCGCCGAGACCGAGGTTGTACTCGCGCGTACCGCGCTCGTCCGCGTTGCCTTCAAGAGTCACGCGCGCACCCGGGAACTGCTGCAGGTAGGCGGCGTGACAGGCGACGGCAGCCTGGAATTCCGGACGGATTTCGCTCTTGTCGAAATCGAAGTAGACCACGCGCTGGCGCAGGCAGGAGTCGCTGTCCAGACTGTCAACGGTGTACTTGCCGCTGGTGGTCTGGGTCGTAGTAGCGGCAGCTTCAGGCGGGCTCGCCGGAGCGGCGGCCGGCTTGGTATTCTTGCTGGCACAAGCGGCCAATGCCGCGCTGGCTGCAACCGCAGTCAAGATGACACGAATCGGGAGTTTCATTTTTTTGTCCTCATTTGCTCGGGAGTTGTACGAAAATCATCACATCCGCTTGTGAAGGCAGAATTACTGTCCACGCTGGCGGTAAGGTGACCAGGAAGGCTCGCGCACATCGCCATCAGCCAAAACCAGACGCTGGCGAACCCTCCCATCTGCCGATACCGCATAAAGCACGCCACGCGGACCTTCCGTAGCGGCGTACAGAATCATGCTGGCATTCGGGGCGAAACTGGGATGATCGTCCAGATTTCCGGGCGAAATTGCCCTAGATTCGCCTGTCGACTTGTTCAGAACCGCAATACGATACACATTTCCGGTGCCTTGCACCATAGCAATGTACTTGCCATCGTAGGAAATCGACGCATCGGCATTGTACTCTCCCTGGAAGGTGATCCGGGTGGCGTCACCTCCCGTCGCTGCGGACTGATACAACTGCGGCTTGCCGGAACGATCGGAAGTGAAGATCAGGCTTTGTCCGTCCGGCATCCACTTCGCTTCGGTATCGATGGCGAAGTGCTTGGTGATCTGGGTCAAATGACGGCTGGCCAAGTCCATTATGTAAATGTCGGGATTGCCGCCATATGACAAAGTCAGCGCCAACTTGCTGCCGTCCGGGGAAAACGCCGGTGCGCCGTTGATGCCCTTGTTCGCCGACACCACTTCGCGCGAGCCGGTGGCAATCTCCTGAATGTAAATCGAGGAATTGCCGCGCTCGAACGACACATAGGCCAATTTGCGGCCGTCCGGCGACCATGCCGGCGACAGCAACGGCTCGCGCGAGTGCACCACGGTCTGCGGATTGAAACCGTCGGAATCGGCCACCATCAGCGCGTACTGGATATTGTTGCCGGTACCGGTCGAGGTGATGTAGGCAATGCGGGTCCAGAACGCCCCGCGCACGCCGGTGATCTTTTCGTAGACCAGATCGGCAATCTGGTGGGCAACATCACGCAAGCCGGTGCGCTGGCCGGTGATCGCCAGGCGCAAGCAACTGCTGTTGCTTGGCGACGTCATACAACTCGAATTCGACGCGGATATCTCCCGTGGAGCTTTCGATTTCGCGCCCGACCACGATGTAGGCCTGCTTGAGCATGTTCCAGGTGGCAAACTTGATCTCGCTGCCGCGTGTGGGGAATTCGATGATGTCGTTCTTCGCCAATGCGCGGAACTGGCCGCAACGGTTCATGTCGTTGCGGATGACATCGGCCACGTCGGTATCCGGCGGCAGGCCCGCGCCTTCGAACGCGAATGGCACTACCGTGATCGGCGTCGCGGTCGCCGTACCGTTCTTGATATCAATGGTCGGCACGTCACTGCTCAGGCCCTGCGCGAACGCGGCGCCGGCGACGAATGCCAGGGTCAACACGGCAAGGAATTTGGCGATGATCTTGTTTGGCATGTCGGTTTCCGTCTTCATCCGTCGTAGGTGAAATTGAAATTGATCTCGCGCTGAAACGCTTTTTCGTAACCTTTGTACGGCAGCGGCGCCGCGCGCTTGACCGCCTGTTCGATCGAACTGCGCGTCAGCGGATCGGCATTGCAGGGATTACCGATCTCGACACCGATGACATCGCCGCCGGGAATCTGCACGATCCGGATCGTACAGCGCAATCCGGGCTGCGCGTTATCCGGACGCAACCAGTTGTTGGTCACCGCATTCTGGATCGCGGCAAAGTACTGGGCTTGCAGACTGCTATCCTGACCATTGGTTCCCGTCTTCGCCTCATCCGCTTCGGGTACCGGCTGTGCCGGCGCCGGCTTGGCCTGCTTTTGCAGATCCTGCATTTGCTCCAACTTTTCTTTCGCCAGCTTCACCTGCTTTGCCGCGGCTTCGCGCTGGCGCTGGATGTCCTTGAGCTGCTGCAGACGATCGCGTTCCTCACGCTGCTGCTGTTCGAGCAATACCTGTTCCTGACGATGGCGCTCTTCCTGCGCACGTTGCGCCTCATCCGCTTTCTGCTGCGCGAGTTCAGCAATTTTCTCGCGTTCGACCTGATCGTTGTGCTGCGGCTGGCTCGGCGGTTCGGGCACAGGTTCAGGTGGCTTGGGCGGCTCCACGGGAGTCGGCGGCGGTGGCTCGACAGGTTTCCGCGGCGCCGGTTTCGGTCGCGAAACCGCATGCGGTTTCGGCGCCGCGCTGATGCCGACCAGTTCGGCCTCGATCACCGGGCCGGGCAGACTGATCGGCCGCGTCGTCTGCGTCCACAGCAGGCCCGCAAGCAACACCGCCACACAGAACACATGCACCAGCAGCGCGTAGATGCATGCCCGGGCCTTGTCGCCGAAACTTTCCATCGTCAGTCTCGGGAACTCAACGCTTCGTTTCCTGCGCCGGTGCGCTCATCAATCCGACTTTGGTCACGCCTGCCTGCTGCAGACCGGGAAGAATTTCGTAGACCTGGCCGTAGCTCGCACGATTATCGCCCGCCAGCAACACCGGCACCTGCGGATTCTGGCGCACGAAAGCTGAAACTTTCTTGACCAGGGAGTCGGCATCGATGGCCTCGCGCGGCGCGGTGCCCAAGGTCAGAAAAAGTTTGCCGTTTTCGTCCACGCTGATGACGATCGGTTCCTTGTCCGCCTGCACCGCCTTGGCGGTGGATTGCGGCAACTGGATGTCAACACCGAGATTGAGCAGCGGTGCGGTGACCATGAAGATGATCAGCAACACCAGCATTACGTCGATGTACGGCACGACGTTGATCTCGGCGATGACCTTGCGGCGCTTGCGGGTACGTCCGGTGACTTGCATGATGTCGGCTCTAACGTGAAGCGGGTTGACGCAGGGTTCAGCCGGCGTCGTCGAGATGCGTCTGACGCTGCAGGATCGAGGAAAATTCCTCGACGAAGGTGTCGTAGCGCGTGCTGATGCGTTCGACCTTGGTGGAATAGCGGTTGTAGGCCCAGACCGCCGGAATCGCCGCAATCAGGCCCATCGCCGTAGCGATCAACGCTTCGGAAATGCCGGGCGCGACCATCGCGATGGTCGCTTCCTTGACGTTCGCCAGGCCGACGAACGCCACCATGATGCCGGCCACGGTGCCGAGCAGGCCGACGTAAGGACTGATCGAGCCGACGTTGGCGAGAAACTCCAGATTCTGTTCGAGCCGGTCCAGCTCGCGGGTCAAGGCCACGCGCATGCCGCGCTGGGCGCCCTCGAGGATCGTGCGCTGATCCATGTGCCGGCGCTGGCGCAGACGTGCGAATTCGCGGAAACCAGCCTCGAAGATGCTCTCGATGCCGGTGACCTGATCGCCGCTGGCGGTGACGTCGCGGAACAGGCCAGCCAGATCCGCGCCGGACCAGAAGCGCTCCTCGAAATCGTCCGCGCCTTTCATCGCGCGATTGAGCAGGTTCATCTTGCGGAAGATGATCACCCACGACAGGAACGAGAACACCACCAGGATCAAGATCACGATCTTGACGAACAGGCTGGCGTTGAGCACTAGCTGCAGGACATCGATACCGCCGTTCATGCGTTGTGGGTCTCCGGAAGCAAAAGATCGGGAATGCGGCACGGCCGGATAGCTGGCCGCATCGATGCACGCCGCGCGCACGCGTGCGCTGACCAAGGTAGCGCCATCCGCAGGACGGAGTATACATTGCGCGAAGGCGATCGAGGCCGAACGGCGCGTGAACGATTCGACGCTGACACGCAATTCGTCGTCGAGGCGCGCCGGCATCAGAAACTGGATGCTGATGTCACGGACCACGAACAAGATACCGTGATCCTCGCGCACGCGCTGCTGACTGATGCCTTTGGCGCGCAGCCATTCCGTGCGTGCGCGCTCGAGAAAACGCAGGTAGCTGGCGTGATAGACCACGCCACCGGCGTCGGTATCTTCCCAGTAGACGCGAACGGGCCACGCGAAAACGGAGGCTGCGTCGCGCTGCACCTCAGACATCTCCAGCCGCGTCGAACAAATCCTCCGCGGCAACCGCACGCTTCGGTGCCTTCAGCCCCAGATGCCGGTAGGCCTTGTTCGTGACCATGCGACCGCGCGCGGTACGCATCAGGAATCCCTGCTGGATCAGAAACGGTTCCAGCACATCCTCGATCGTGCCGCGCTCTTCCGACAGCGCCGCGGCGAGCGACTCGACACCGACCGGGCCACCGTCGAAATGTTCGACAATCAGCGTCAGCAGGCGCCGGTCGAGTGCGTCGAAGCCTTCGGCGTCGACTTTCAGCATCTGCATCGCACCGATCGCAACCGCGCGGGTGATGATGCCATCGGCCTTGATCTGCGCGAAGTCGCGTACGCGACGCAACAGGCGATTGGCGATGCGGGGTGTTCCACGCGCACGATTGGCAATTTCTGCGGCGCCATCATCGGCGCAGGCGATGCCGAGAATCTTCGCCGAACGCCGCACGATCGCAGCAAGTTCGTCAGGAGTATAAAATTCCAGGCGCTGCACAATGCCGAAGCGATCGCGCAGCGGGCTGGTCAGCAGACCCGCGCGCGTGGTCGCGCCGACCAGGGTGAACGGCGGCAGATCGAGCT
The DNA here is from genome assembly GCA_963804695.1 of uncultured Gammaproteobacteria bacterium. Classification (GTDB taxonomy): domain Bacteria; phylum Pseudomonadota; class Gammaproteobacteria; order Xanthomonadales; family Rhodanobacteraceae; genus Rudaea. The sequence continues at coordinate 280,834 of CAWDRH010000001.1, read as the reverse complement.
TGATCGAACGCGCAGCCGGACCTTCGCCGATCATGAGGTCAATCTGGCAATCCTCCATCGCCGGATAGAGAATTTCCTCGACCACCGGCGACAGCCGATGGATCTCGTCGACGAACAATACGTCGCGCGGCTGCAAATTGGTCAGCAAGGCGGCGAGATCGCCCGCGCGCTCGATCACCGGGCCGGAGGTCGCGCGCAGATTCACGCCGAGTTCGTTGGCGATGACGTGCGCGAGCGTGGTTTTGCCGAGTCCCGGCGGCCCGAAGATCAACACGTGATCGAGTGCCTCGCCGCGCCGCCGTGCGGCCTCGATATAAATCGCCAGTTGCTCGCGCACCGCCTGCTGGCCGAGATATTCACCAAGACTCGAAGGCCGGATGCTGGCTTCGAGCACGTCGTCCTCGCGGGTCGATGCGGCGGATATCACGCGGTGTCGTTCATGGCGTAAGTATGGGGGTGTGATCATGCGCGGGCGATTATGACAGGACCGAGTCCCTTCACTCAAGTCTCCCTGGTCAAATCTCTCTGAGTCCCCAACTCGATCAGACGATTGCCGGGAATGCGGAAGAATGCGGTCGCCGAGCTGGCATTGCGTGCCAGGAAGGCGAACAGCGAGTCGCGCCACAACGGCATGCCGTGGCGATCGGTGGCGACCACGGTTTCGCGACTGACGAAGAAGGTGGTATCCATCATGTCGAATCCCAGACCCTTCACCGAGCAGCTCTGCAGTGCCGCGGGAATATCCGGATCCTCGGCAAAACCGAAGCGCAGGATCAGCCGGAAGAATTCGTGCCCGAGCGCGGTGATTTCGGTGCGCTCGTTGTATTCGGCGCTGGGCGCTTCGAGAACTTCCACGGTCAGCAGGATGTTGCGATCGTGCAGCACCTTGTTGTGCTTGAGGTTGTGCAACAACGCATTCGGCACGGCATGGACATTGGCGGTCAGGAAGATCGCCGTACCGGGCACGCGCAACGGCGGATGCGCGATCACGCTGGCGATGAACGGATCCAGCGCCAGACCGCTTTGCTTGAGTTCGCGCATCACCAGTTCGCGGCCGCGGCGCCAGGTTGTCATTATCACGAACACGATCAGGCCGAGTACCAGCGGGAACCAGCCACCGTGTTCGATCTTGATGGCGTTGGCACTGAAATACGAAATGTCGATGGTCAGAAACACGATACCCGCCAAGCCCACCGGCAGCAGGCTCCAGCCCCACTGCCGGCGTGCGACGATCAGCGCCAGGCAAGTGGTGATCACCATCGTGCCGGTCACTGCAATGCCATAGGCCGCCGCCAGATTGTCGGACGAACGGAAACCAACTACTGCGCCGACGATCAGCACCAGCAGGGCGCGATTGACCCACGGCAGGTAAATCTGGCCGAGCATCTGTTTCGAGGTATGCACCACTTCCATCCGAGGCGAATAGCCGAGCTGGATCGCCTCACGCGTCATCGAGAACGCGCCGGAAATCACCGCCTGCGAGGCGATCACCGTAGCCACCGTGGCCAGGGCAATCATCGGATACAACAGCGAATCCGGGACCAGCAGATAGAACGGATTCGACACCGCCTTCGGATCGCTCAGCAGCAACGCACCCTGACCGAAATAATTGAGCACCAACGCTGGCGACACATAGCTGAACCAGGCGAAGCGGATCGGATTCTTGCCGAAATGCCCCATGTCCGCGTACAGCGCTTCCGCACCCGTCAACGCCAGCACCACGCCGCCGAGGGCAAGGAAGGCGTGACCGCCGTTGTCGCGGAAGAATATGTAACCATGCCACGGATTCAGCGCCCACAATACCTGCGGCTGATGCACGATGGCTGCTAGGCCAAGCACGGCGATGGTGGCGAACCACAGCAACATGATCGGCCCGAACACCGCGCCGACTTTTGCACTGCCACGGCGCTGCAGCACGAACAGGACAATGATGATAAGCACCGTGATCGGCACCACCATCTTGGATAATCCAGGCGCCGCGACCTTGAGACCCTCGACCGCCGACAACACCGAAATCGCCGGCGTGATCACGCCATCGCCGTAAAACAACGATGCGCCCAGCAATCCCAGGATCATGATCCACCAACGCAAGCGCACATTGCCGCGCGCACTGCGCTGGGCCAGCGCCATCAGGGCCATCATGCCGCCTTCGCCCTTGTTGTCGGCGCGCATGATGAACACGACGTACTTGAGCGATACCACCAGAACCAGGGACCAGAAAATCAGCGACAGCGCACCCAGAACATTATCCGGGCTGGCCGGAATCCCTTGCTCGCCGAACGTTGTCTGCACGGTATACAGCGGACTGGTACCGATATCGCCATAAACCACGCCGAGCGCACCTAGCGCGAGGCCGGCAAATGCCTTGCGCGTAGCGGGCGAAGCGGAACTGGTCATTCCTGTCATGCTGGCTTTCCCTTTAGCGCAATGCGGCCGTCAGCGCCTTGCGGATGATGGCTTCGGCATCATCGCCCGGTTGCGCGGCTTCTTTGCACCAGGCGTGCGACTTCGGCCGGCTTGTAACCGAGCTGCTGCAATGCGACCGCGGCTTCGGATTGTGGGTCCTTCGGCACCTGGCCGCCGCATGCCGAACCCGGGCACCGATTGGGCGATGCCATCGACGCGATCACGCAACTCCACGACAATGCGTTCGGCGGTCTTCTTGCCAATGCCTGGAATCCGTGTCAATGCAGCAATATCACCGGTCTGGACCTGGCGCGCAAATTCGTCCGCAGAAGCACCCGACAGCACCGCCAGCGCGATCTTTGCACCGATGCCGCTGACCTTCTGCAAGGTGCGGAACAGCAGGCGTTCGCTCTCATGCAGGAAACCGTAGAGCGCGACCGTGTCTTCCTTGACCGCGTAATGCGTGAACAAGGCGACTTCGTGGCCGGTCGCCGGCAGATCGAAAATCGTCGACAACGGCGCTTCGAGTTCGTAGCCAACGCCGCCAACATCCACCACCAGCCATGGCGGCTGCTTCGAAACCAGGATTCCTTTCAGCCGTCCGATCATCGACGGCGCCTCCATGCGGTGCGCGGTATTCCGAGTCGCTCGGTGCTCGCGCGCGTATGCGCATGCGTGAGCGCGACCGCAAGTGCGTCAGCCGCATCGGATTGTATCTTTTGGGAAATATTCAGGAGTATACCCACCATATGCTGAATCTGGGTCTTGTCCGCGCCGCCGCCGCCGACCACCGCCTGCTTGATTTCCTTGGCGGCATATTCGGTCACGGTCAAGCCCTTGTGTACGGCCGCGCAGATTGCCGCACCGCGCGCCTGGCCCAGCTTTAGCGCCGAATCGGGATTGCGCGCCATGAACACGCGCTCTATCGCGACTTCATCGGGACGATGCTCGTCGATCAGTGCGCACAACTCGTCGAAAATCTGCTTCAGCCGCAACGGAAAGGTTTCGTTGTCGAGGAGTGCAACCGCGCAATGGAACACATGGCGCAGATTTCCGGCCGCATCGGTATCGATGACGCCCACGCCGGTACGCTGCGAGCCAGGATCGATGCCGAGAATGCGCGTGCCTCCCGTGAGCGGCCGCGACTCGGAAATTGTCAGCTGCCGCATCACGATCATGTTTGCGAAGCCTCGGGCACAACAGCGGAATCCGGACGAACGTGTGGAAATCGAGCAGCCATGCGTCCCCGAAATCACCTTGCCGAGCGCCAGATTCTACCACGTGCCGCCAAACCAACCGACTCAGGCAAAGCGCGCGAAGCATGCACTGCGCAGAAACGCAAGCGTCTGCACGGCGGCTTCTTCCGAAAACAGCAGGCCGGTATGGGTAGCTGGAACGATGCAGTGATCGGTCAGGCCCGGCAACTCGGTCTCGGCGACGCTCACGGTGCCGTCGTGCGGCGAAGTCAGCGCACCCATTCCGAAACCGAATCCGATCGGCAACCGGCCGGCGATTGCACCGACCGCCTGCGGACCTTCCCAGCGTTCGATACCACTGCGCAGGATGTCGAGATTCTTGCCAACGACGATGGCGCCACCCGGCAACCGTGCCACGCTGCGCGCGACCGCACTGCCGCGCAGTGGCGAGCCCAAACAGACGACGCGGCTACGCGCAAACTCCGGCGCACGTTGCAGTGCCTGCAAGGCAATCAATCCGCCGAGACTGTGACCGACAAAGTGGATTTTTTTACTTTTAACCGAACGTGCGCAGTCCAGCAATCGTTCGACGCCAACCTCCGACCCACGCAGCACGCTCGCGTAATCGTACAACTGCACTGTGTAACCTTCCTGTTCGAGCCGCTGCCGCAGCGCAGCCAGAGTAAAGCCGCGCATCCACAGGCCGTGGAGGAGGATGACGTGGTCGGTCATTACACAGTGCTGAGTCAGGCTTTCTGCGGCTTCACCACGCGCACATGCAACTCCTGCAACTGCGCTTCGGGAACGGCGGAGGGCGCATCAGTCATCAGGCACTGCGCGCCGGTGGTTTTCGGGAACGCGATCACCTCGCGGATCGAATCGGTACCCGCCATTAGCGCGGCGATGCGGTCGATGCCGAAGGCGATGCCGCCATGCGGCGGCGCGCCGTACTTGAGCGCTTCGAGCAGAAATCCGAACTTGGCCTGGGCCTCGTCGGCACCGATGCCGAGCAGCGCGAACACGGCGCTCTGCATCTCCGGACGATGGATACGGATCGAGCCACCACCGATTTCGTTGCCATTGAGTACCATGTCGTAGCCGCGGCTGACAGCGTTGGCCGGGTCGGCCTTGAGTTCGGCGATGTCGTCCACCTTCGGCGCGGTAAACGGGTGATGCAGGGCGACGTAGCGTTTGGCTTCGTGGTCATATTCGAACATCGGAAAATCCGTAACCCATAGCGGTTTCCAGCCGTTTTCCACCAGCCCGTTGTCGTGCGCGACTTTCAATCGCAGTGCGCCCATGAAATCCGACACCGTCTTGTACGGACCGGCGCCAAAGAAAATCACGTCGCCACTTTGCGCGCCGACCACGGCAAGAATGCCGTCGAGCGCTGCATCGTCGAGGAACTTGAGTATCGGCGAGGTCATGCCCTCACGGTGTTTTGCGAGATCGTCGATGCGGATCCAGGCCAGACCTTTGGCTCCGTATTGAGCGACATAGGGAGCCAGATCATCGAGGTATTTGCGCGATTGGCTCGCACTGTTCGGCAAACGCAGCGCCGCGACACGACCGCCCGGATCGTTGGCGGGGCCGCTGAATACCTTGAACTCGACGTGCCTGACCTTGTCCGCGATATCCACAAGTTCCATTTGTATACGCAGATCGGGCTTGTCCGAACCGTAGCGGCGCATCGCCTCGGCATAAGTCATGCGTGGGAACGGCTCGCCCAGATCGACGCCGACGACTTCATTGAAGATGTCCCGAATCATCGCCTCGACGGTGTCCTGCACCTCGCGTTCCTCGACGAAGGCGAATTCCATGTCGAGCTGGGTGAACTCGAGCTGGCGGTCGGCGCGCAGCGCTTCATCGCGGAAACAGCGCGCAATCTGGTAGTAGCGATCGAAGCCCGCCATCATCAGGATCTGCTTGAACAACTGCGGCGATTGCGGCAACGCGTAAAACTCACCGGGGCGCACTCGCGACGGCACCAGGAAATCGCGTGCGCCCTCGGGCGTGGCGCGGGTCAGGATCGGCGTCTCGATATCCTGGAAACCGCGCGCATCCAGATGATGACGCAGCGCAGAGACGAGTTTCGTGCGCAGGCGCAACTTGCGCTGCATGTCCGGCCGGCGCAGATCGAGATAGCGCCAACGCAGACGCGCTTCGTCGCCCGCGGCATCGTCGAGCATGAAGGGCAGCGGTGCGGATGCGTTGAGCACTTCCACGGTCGCGGCCAGCACTTCGACCTTGCCGGTACGCAGACGATCGTTCACCTGGCTTGACGGGCGATTGCGCACTTTTCCACTTATGCGCAAACAATACTCGTAGCGCACGTGCTCGGCGGCGGCGAAGGCAGCCGCATTGTCCGGCTCGATGACGACCTGGACGATGCCCTCGTGGTCGCGCAGATCGATGAAGATCACGCCGCCATGGTCGCGGCGCGTATCCACCCAACCACACAGGCTGACATCGTGACCGATCAGAGCCTCGCCGACGAGACCACAGTAATGAGAACGCATGCGAAGTTTCCCGAGTTGAAAAGTCCGGCTGCAGATGGCCGATGTCTGACTTACGCGGACCTGCCGCGCAAAACCAAGGCGGCATCCTACGAAGGATTTTGCTGCGCTGCAAACAAAACGCCCGCCGAGCGGCGGGCGTTTCCCTTCCGGTCCATCGTCAGCGATGGCAGCAATTAACCCTCAGCGCCAACGTCGATCGACCGTGAACACGGCACCACAACCCTGATCCACCCAGACGCCGGCACGATTCCAGCCCCAGGTACGGCCTTCGATGCAGGCAGCTTTCGAAGTCTGCTGCGCCAGATATACGCGCCCAGCGCCGCCAACATCGACCTGACAGAAATAACGCTGGAACTGCGGGCTGCCACAACTGAAATCGAAGCGACGGTTCCAGCCGGGACCCGGCTGCCAGGCGCCGCCGCCACCCGGACCATCCGCGGAAACAAAACGTCCCGCGCAACCGCGATCGACCCACAGGCCGCCGCGATCGATGCCCCAGTTCTGGCCACGCCGGCATTGAGTATCCGATAGCTGACGGATCAGACGGGCATCGCGCCACGGCACCGGACAGCGTTGCTGGCCGTACCCACTGCTCCTGCAATCCACGGCGCCGCCGCCAGGACCCGGACCCGGGCCACCGTAGCCTTGCGCGCGCGGCGCAGTCACGGGCAGCGCGCACAGTGTCAAAACCAAACCCATTGCGAATGAGCGGAACATCATTACAGCACCTCCTTCTTTTTTGAACCCCCAGTCGAGTGTATCGAACCCACTGCTATCTGGCGCGTTTCGGCGCGCAGGCTGTCTTGTCGCGGTTCAGCCGGCCTCGCCCGATTTCGCCGCAGCGGGCTTGGCTTCCTTCGTGGTCGCAGGTTTCTCAGCAGGCTTCGTTTCCACTGCGGACGACTTGCCAGGATCGGACTTTGAATCCGTCTTTGCCTCGGGCTTCGCCTCGGATTTGGCCGTCTCGTCCTTGCCGACGAGATTGCGCTTCTTGTCGCCATCCTTCTTGAAATCGGTTTCGTACCAGCCGCTACCAGCCAGACGAAAGGAAGGCGCCGTCACACAACGCCGGATCGTCGGCTTGCCGCATTCCGGACATTTGTCCGGATCTGGATCGGAGAGTTTCTGCAGGCGATCGAAATGCGTGCCGCAGGTATTGCATTCGAATTCGTAGATGGGCATGGGCGGTTGGGAATTGGAGATCGAGAGTCACTATGCGGCACTGTGGCGCAATTGCAAGGCCCGGAGCGGTTATGAGCGACTTGCGTGCACAGCGGACGCCACATCGCCGTCAAGTTGAAGATACAATTCTGCTTCGAGTCCAAAAGTACGTTGCTCTGGTTTGTCGAGCGGGTTCCGGCGATTGTCTGCAAAGAGGCATACGCAATGAAAATTCAACAGACGCAAGATCAGATGGTCATCGACAATTCGTTGATCACGACTGTTGCTGTCGGCGCAATTCTCGGTATCGCCGGAGTGGCGATTGGCATTTACGGAATCGTCAAGCATGTTCCTGTCGCGATGGGTATTGGACTGGCTCTCGCGTTGGCTGGAGCCCTCTTCGTCGCGCTTTCCCGGAGTACGCACATCGTGCTCGCCAAGACCGGCGAAAGCAGCGTGTCATCGAAGACGCTGTTCAGCGCCTCCAAATCCGAGGCGTTTTCCCTCGCCGAGGTCTCGTCCGTCCTGCTGGCCACCAGCGAAATCCACAGTAACGTAAAAGACGGGGACGGCAGCGTACGCGAGCAAACCAAGGTCACCGCGAACATTTTCCTGCTGACCAAAACCGCTCAGCGCATTCATATCGGCACGGCGACACAGATCATGAACGTGAGCGGCATTATTGGTGCGCTCATTGAATCATTGCCGCTGCGGCTCGAAGCCATCCGAATCGCGGCATTCATTGGCGTGCCGATGCAATCGAGCGATGCCGTCGGCGTGAGTCCGTTCACTTCCTGATACGCCCCGCTCCCGAAGGAGAGCAGGGCTTTTGAAAATCAGCGCTTCTGGAACGCCAGACGCCCTTCGCGCGCGTCGACCTGAACGATATCGCCGGGCGCGAATTTGCCCGCGAGAATTTCCTTCGCCAGCGGATTTTCCAGTTGCTGCTGGATCGCGCGCTTGAGCGGCCGCGCGCCGTAGACCGGATCGAAGCCGATATTGCCGAGCAGATCGAGCGCCTTGTCGGACAGGCGCAGTACGAGCTGACGCTCGGCCAGACGTTTGGCCAGATACTCGACCTGGATGCGCGCGATCTGGCGGATCTGCGCCTTGTCCAGTGACCGGAACACGACGATTTCATCGAGGCGATTGATGAATTCCGGCCGGAAATGCGCCTGCACGACGCCCATCACCGCAGCCTTCATTTCAGTATACTTTTCCTCGGTGTCGCCGTTGATTTCCTGAATGAACTGCGACCCAAGGTTCGACGTCATCACGATCACGGTATTGCGGAAGTCCACCGTGCGGCCCTGGCCGTCGGTCAGGCGGCCGTCGTCGAGTACCTGCAGCAGTACATTGAATACATCGTGGTGCGCTTTTTCCACTTCGTCCAGAAGGATGACGCTGTACGGACGCCGCCTCACCGCCTCGGTGAGATAACCGCCTTCCTCGTAGCCGACGTAACCCGGTGGCGCGCCGATCAGACGGCTCACGGAATGTTTCTCCATGAACTCGCTCATGTCGATACGCACCAGCGCTTCGGTCGAATCGAACAGAAACTCCGCCAGCGCTTTGCACAGCTCGGTCTTGCCGACACCGGTGGGGCCGAGAAACAGGAATGAGCCATTTGGCCTGTTCGGATCGGACAAGCCCGCACGCGAGCGCCGGATGGCATCGGCAACGGCATGCACGGCTTCGTCCTGGCCAACTACACGGTGATGCAATGCGTCTTCCATGCGCAGCAGCTTGTCACGCTCGCCTTCGAGCATCTTGGCCACGGGAATACCGGTCCAGCGCGACACGACCTCGGCGATTTCCTCGGCCGTTACCCGCTGCTGCAACAACTTGAAACCTTTCGCCTCGGCTTCCTGCGCGGAAGCAAGCTGTTTCTCCAATTGTGGAATTTTCCCATACTGGATTTCTGCAACCTTGGCCAGATCGCCGTGACGCTGTGCAGTTTCGATATCGGCACGCGCCTGCTCGATCTGTTCCTTGAGTTTCGAGGTACCCTGCACCGCAGCTTTTTCCGCCTTCCATACTTCGTTCAAATCGGAAAATTCACGATCGAGCTTGGCGATATCGGTTTCCAGATCGGCGAGCCGTTGTTTCGACTCCTTGTCCTTTTCCTTTTTCAGCGCCTCGCGCTGGATCTTGAGCTGGATCAGGCGCCGTTCGAGCCGATCGAGTTCCTCCGGCTTGGAATCGATCTCCATGCGGATACGCGAGGCCGCCTCGTCCATCAGATCGATGGCCTTGTCCGGTAACTGGCGGTCGGCGATATAGCGGTTGGAAAGCGTCGCTGCCGCCACGATGGCCGGGTCGGTGATCTCGACACCATGATGCACGGCGTAACGTTCCTTCAAACCGCGCAGGATGGCGATGGTGTCCTCGACACTGGGTTCGCCGACGAAAACTTTCTGGAAGCGGCGCTCCAGCGCGGCGTCCTTTTCAATGTACTTGCGGTACTCATCGAGCGTGGTCGCGCCAACACAGTGCAGTTCGCCACGAGCGAGCGCCGGCTTGAGCATATTGCCAGCGTCCATCGAACCTTCCGCCTTGCCCGCACCGACCATCGTGTGCAGCTCGTCGATGAACAGGATGACATTGCCCTCTTCCTTGGCCAAGTCCTTGAGCACGGCCTTCAACCGTTCCTCGAACTCGCCGCGGAATTTTGCACCGGCGATGAGCGCCCCCATGTCCAGCGACAGCACGCGCCGGTTGCGCAGGCCTTCGGGAACTTCATGATTGACGATGCGTTGCGCGAGCCCTTCGACGATCGCGGTCTTGCCCACGCCCGGCTCGCCGATCAACACGGGATTGTTCTTCGTGCGCCGCTGCAGTACCTGGATCACGCGGCGGATTTCCTCGTCGCGGCCAATTACCGGATCGAGTTTTGACTTCTCGGCGCGCGCGGTCAGGTCGATCGTGTATTTTTCCAGCGCCTGACGCTGATCCTCGGCGTTCTCGTTTTCCACTTTTTCACCTCCGCGCATTTTTTCGATCGCCGCTTCGAGTTTTGTTTTCGTTGCGCCAGCGGCTTTCAGCGCGTGGCCGACGTCGCCTTTGTCGTCGAGTGCGGCGAGCAGGAACAATTCGCTGGCGACGAAGGCGTCGCCACGCTGCTGCGCGAACTTGTCGGTGACATTCAACAACCGCGTCAGATCATTTGAAACATTGATATTGCCTTCCTGCCCGGCGACCCGCGGCAGGCGCTCCAGTGCCTCGCCGATACGCTGACGCAGTAACGGCACATTGACGCCCGCCTGTGCCAGCAAAGGCACGGTGGAGCCACCTTGCTGCTCCAGCAAAGCGCTCGCCAGATGCGCCGGCTCGAGCATATTGTTGTCGCGCCCGACCGCCAGGCTCTGCGCGTCGGCGAGCGCCTGCTGGAAACGGGAAGTGAGTTTGTCCATTCGCATGGGTAGTCTCCGGAAAACGACGGCAGCATGCAGCCGCGAATCGTTCTCAGATGCGGCCGGACGACGCGTGCTTCAAGCTCCGGGCGCGGCCGGATCAATCCAGATCAAGCTCGCCATGCGCCCGCCGCGGCCGCCGTCGCGGCGGTACGAATAGAAACGCGGGTCGGAAAACGTGTCAAATCCGTCGCCGGAAATCTGCTTCACTCCAAGCGCGTTCAAGCGCCGGCGCGCGAGTGCGTAGAGGTCGCAATGCCAGTGGCCGGGGCGCGTTTCGCCAAACGCCGATGCTGCATCCGCATCGTGCGATGCGAACGCAGCGCGCACTTCCGCGCCGACTTCGTAGGATGCCGGCCCGATCGCAGGTCCCAGCCAAGCCAGCAGCCTTTCGCGCGGCGTGCGCAGATTGCCGACGCACTGCTCGATGACGCCCGCAGCAAGTCCACGCCAACCGGCGTGAATCGCCGCGATTTCTGTTCCGTCTTCCGCACAAACCAGGACCGGCAGGCAATCCGCTGTGAGGATCGCGAGCACTACACCGCGTTGCGCGGTAAATGCCGCGTCTGCTTCAAGCTCGTCTTCAGGAACTTCAACCGTCATGCGCAGACTGCGGTTGCCGTGGTGCTGGCGCAACCAGCGTGGCGCGGATGGCAACGCACAGGCGCGACTGAGCAGGGCGCGATTGGCCAGCACGGTGCCGGGATCTTCGCCGCTGCGCAAACCAAGATTGAACGCATCGAACGGCGGCAGGGACAGACCGGGCAACTGCCGCGTCGTCGTCAAGGCGTGGATCGAATTCGGCGCCGGCCATGACGGCACGACCCACGCACCCGGGCTGGCAGCAGCATCGACTGGAACTGGCGTCAACGCCGTCTCCGCGGCGCGGCCACCTGTGCGTTCTTGACCGCATCGGTACGCAGCGCGGCAATCAGTGCTCGCATATCCGCCGGCGACTCGGCGGCGACACTGATGTTATCGCCACTGGCCGGATGCGCGAATTCGAGCTTCTCGGCATGCAGCGCCTGGCGCCGGAAGCCGCGCAGGGTCTCGGTCAATTCCGGCCCGGCGCCCTTGGGCAGCTTCAGTCCACCATAGGTCGCGTCGCCAACTAGCGGATGGCGCAGATGCGCCAGGTGCACACGAATCTGGTGGGTGCGCCCGGTTTCCAGGCGACATTCGATCAACGTATGTGCGCGGAAACGTTCACGCACCCGGTAGTGAGTGACCGCGGGTTTGCCGGAGGGTTCCGTGACCACCGCCTGGCGCAGGCGATCGTGCGGATGCCTGCCAATCGGCGCATCGACGCTGCCGCCGGCGATCATCGCGCCATAGACCACCGCCTGGTACTGGCGATGTACGCTGCGCGCCTGCAATTGCTCGACCAAGGCCGCATGGGCACGCAGCGTGCGCGCGACCACCATCAGGCCCGAAGTGTCCTTGTCCAGCCGATGCACGATGCCGGCGCGTGGGATTTCCGTCAGTTTCGGATCGTAATGCAGCAGTGCATTCTGCAAGGTTCCTGCAGACTGGCCGGCGCCCGGATGCACGACCAGTCCGGCCGGCTTGTTGATCACCAGCACTTCAGCGTCTTTGTAACGGATATCCAGGGCAATCGCCTCGGGCGCCAGCGGCACTTCCTGGTTCGGCGCGGCGCGCAGGATGACGGCCTCGCCACCGCGCACGATATGGCGCGGCAACACCGTTTCTCCATCCAGCAGCGCGTCGCCGGATTTGATCCAGGCCGACAGTCGCGAGCGCGAAAAGTCCGGGAACAGCTCGGCCAGCACCTGGTCGAAACGACGCCCGGCGGCATCCGGCGGTATGCAAGCGGTCTGGATGGGTTCGGTTGTGTCCATGCTGAATGCCGTCTGGCCGCCGGCCCGTGTGTTTAATGAGTGGACGGGAAATTTCCGCTATTATGGGGGTTCATTCATCGATTGCGTGTCCCCTCATGCGAGTTTCCCCGTTGCTCAAGCTTTTTCTGTTGTTGCTTGTCGTTGCCCTCGTCGGCTGCCACCACTCCAAGAAACAGGACGATGCCGAAGTTCTGCCGGTCGACCAGATGTACAAAGTGGCCAAAACGGCACTGGAAGCCGGCAACCTGGGCAAGGCGATCAAATACGATCAGCGTCTGATTTCGCGCTTTCCGTTCGGAGCGTACACCGAGCAGGCCACGCTGGATCTGGCCTACGCGCAATACAAGACCGGCAAACCCGAAGACGCCTATTCCACGGTCAACCGTTTCATCAAGACCTACCCCACGCACAAGCACGTCGATTATGCCTTCTACCTGCGCGGCGTAATCAATTTCGACCGTGACCGGGGCTTCCTGGATCACTACGCCAATCAGGACATGACCAAGCGCGACCAGGCCCACACCTTGCAGTCGTTCGAGGACCTCAATGAGCTGGTGACGCGCTACCCGGACAGCCGCTATGCGGCGGACGCACGTCAGCGCATGATCTACCTGCGCGACAATCTGGCGCACGCACAGGTCAACATCGCCAAGTTCTACCTGCACGAGGACGCCTATGTCGCAGCGGCCAACCGTGCCAAGGATGTGGTGGAAAAATATCAGCGCACGCCAGCAGCCGGCGACGCGCTTGCCATCATGGTGATTTCGTACAAGGCGCTGGGTCAGGACAAACTCTCCGCCGACAGCGAGCGCGTGCTCAAACTCAATTACCCGGATCACCCCTACTTCAAGGGCCACTGGCCAACCTACGGGCACTGGTGGAATCGGATGATTCCTTTCCGGAGTTGAGGAGCGGACAGAAGTCGAACAGTCTGCTGTCATCCAGGCAGGGATTGCCGGGATCCAGAACACAAGGATGTGAGCATAGGGAATGTCTGCCTTCCATGGCAACTGGATTCCGGCATTCCCTGCCGGAATGACAATTCTCTCTACCGATTGGAACTCGACACGTATCAGGCCGTTTTTTGCTCAATTCCACCCAGAGCTGATCGGATAACGCCGGTCGCGGCCGAAAGCACGAGTGGAAACCTTCGGTCCCGGCGCCGACTGGCGGCGCTTGTGTTCGCTGGCCAACACCAGCCGCGACACGCGACGAACGGTGGTTGCGTCAAATCCGGCGGCGATGATTTCCGCCTGCGACTGTTCGCCTTCGATGAAGCGCTCCAGAATCGCGTCGAGCACTTCGTACGGTGGCAATGAATCCTGATCGGTCTGGTTGTCGCGCAGCTCGGCTGACGGCGCACGGTCGATCACGGCCTGCGGAATCGCTTCGCCGTGGCCGTTGCGCCAGCGCGCGAGCGCATATACGAGTTGTTTGTAGCAATCCTTCAGCGGCGCATAACCGCCGCACATGTCGCCGTAAATTGTCGCGTAACCGACCGCCATTTCGCTCTTGTTGCCGGTCGACAGCAACATCCTGCCAAACTTGTTCGACATCGCCATCAGGATCACGCCGCGGCAACGCGATTGCAGGTTCTCTTCAGTGACGTCTGCGGCGCGGCCGACGAAGGCCGCCGCCAGCGTATCCAGAAACGATTGAAACGGCGGCTCGATCGGCAACACGTGATAGTCGACGCCCAGCATTTGCGCCTGCGATTTGGCCTCACGCAGACTCAGATCGGCCGTGTACCGTGTCGGCAACATCACCGCGGTGACCTTGTCGGCGCCCAGCGCATCGACCGCCAACGCCAGAGTCAACGCCGAATCGATGCCACCGGACAATCCCAACAGCACACCCGGGAAGTGATTCTTCTCGACGTAATCGCGAATTCCGCGCACCAGTCCTGCGTATACACGTGCTTCGCGCGACGCATCGGTCTCGACCGGCCAGTCTTCGGCGCGAAAACGCCGCGTGCCACTGTCGTACTCGGCAATCAGCAAGGCATCGACAAAGGCCGGCGCACGCGCCGCGATGCGGCCATCCGCTTCGACCAGCAAGGAGCCGCCGTCAAACAACAGATCGTCCTGGCCGCCAATCAGGTTCAGGTAAGCGATGGCGACGTCGTTCTCGCGCGCCCGCCGCGACCAGCAGTTCGTCGCGCTGCGCGGCCTTGCCGACATCGAACGGCGAGGCGTTGATCACCATCAGCAGTTCCGCGCCCTGCGCCGCAGCGTACGCGGCAGGTTCGGGTTCCCAGATGTCCTCGCACACCAGCCAGCCGACGCGCACACCGCGAAAATCGCTGACCGCTGATTCATGGCCCGGCCGGAAATAGCGTTTTTCGTCGAACACCGTGTAATTCGGCAACGCCTGCTTGTGCGTGACCAACGCAACATGACCATCCATCAGCAGACTTGCCGCATTGTATACTTCGCCAAGCGTGTGCGGATGCCCGACATACGCGGCGATACCTCGCGCCACCGCCGCGACCGCGGCCAACTCGCGCTCACAGGCGGCGAGGAAACTCGGCCGCAGCAGCAGGTCCTCGGGCGGATAGCCCGACAGCGTGAGTTCCGGAAAGGCAATCAACTGAGCACCATGCTGATCGCGCGCCTGCGCCATCAACTCGCGCACGCGCTCGCCGTTGCGCGCGACGGCGCCGACGGCGAAATCGAATTGGGCAAGGGCGAATTCGCTAGCCTGTCGGCATGCTTTGCTCGTCATTCCAGCGAAGCCGGAATCCATTTGCTTCCGGCAGTGCACGATCAAGATGGATCCCGGCTTGCGCCGGGATGACGGCCTCGTATTGAGTCGCATAAACCCCCTGCGGGTCGTCCTATTTCTTCAGCCGCGCCGCGATCGCCGCGCCCAGATCCGCCGGCGATTTCACCGTGGTCACGCCGGCTTTCTCCAGCGCGGCGAACTTGGCTGCCGCCGTGCCCTTGCCGCCGGAGATGATCGCGCCGGCATGGCCCATGCGCTTGCCCGCGGGCGCGCTGGCGCCGGCGATGAACGACACCACCGGCTTGGTTACGTATTCGCCGATGAATTCCGCTGCATCTTCCTCGGCGCTGCCGCCGATCTCGCCGACCATGATGATGCCCTGGGTCTGCGCATCGTCCTGGAACAGCTTCAGGCAATCGATGAAGTTCAGGCCGTTGATCGGATCGCCGCCGATGCCGATGACAGGTGCTCTGGCCGAGGCCTGCGTTGGTGGTCTGGAACACGGCTTCATAGGTCAGCGTGCCGGAGCGCGAAACGATGCCGATCTTGCCGGGCTTGTGGATGTGGCCGGGCATGATGCCGATCTTGCACTCGCCGGGCGTGATGATGCCGGGGCAGTTCGGCCCGATCAGCACGGTGTCCGGATACTGCTTGCAGCACGTTCTTCACGCGCAGCATGTCCAGCACCGGAATGCCCTCGGTGATGGTCACGATCACGCGGATGCCGGCATCGGCGGCCTCCAGGATCGCGTCGGCCGCGAACGGCGGCGGCACGAAGATCATCGTGGCGTCGGCGCCGGTTTCGTCGACCGCATCCTGCACCGTGTTGAAGACCGGCAGGCCGATGTGCTGCGAACCGCCCTTGCCCGGAGTCACGCCGCCGACCAGCTTGGTGCCGTAGTCGAGCGCCTGCTCGGCATGGAAGGTGCCCTGCTGGCCGGTGAAGCCCTGCAGATGACCTTTGTGTTCTTGTTGACGAGAACGCTCATGGAGATTCCTTAAATTTCTCACGGCGCGGACGGCGGCAACCGCTTTCTTCGCGCGCGTCGTTCGAGATCGTCAGCGCCGGCGTGATCGCCAGTCCGGAATTCGCCAGCAGCTCGCGGCCCTTTTCCACATTGGTGCCCTGCAGGCGCACGACGACCGGAATCTTCAGCCCACTTCCTTCACCGCGGCGATGATGCCCTCGGCGATCATGTCGCAGCGCACGATGCCGCCGAAGATGTTGATCAGGATGCAGCGCACCTTGTCCGACGACAGGATCAGCTTGAACGCCTCGGTCACGCGCTCCTTGGTGGCGCCGCCGCCGACGTCGAGGAAGTTCGCCGGCTCGCCGCCGGCCAGCTTGATCACGTCCATGGTCGCCATGGCCAGGCCGGCGCCGTTGACCATGCAGCCGATATTGCCGTCCATCGTCACGTAGTTGAGATTGTGCTTGCACCGCGGCCGCTTCAGCGTGGTCTTCCTGCGACTCGTCGCGCATCGCCGCGAGCTTGGGATGACGGAACTCGGCGTTGTCGTCGGAGTTGACCTTGCCGTCGAGTGCGACAGGTCGCCGGATTCGACGATCGCCAGCGGGTTGAGCTCGACCAGGGCCAGGTCCTGCTCGTTGAACAGCTTGTACAGGCCCAGCATGATCTTGGTCAGCTGGTTGACCTGCTTCGCGTTCAGGCCCATCGCGAACGCCGAGCTGGCGGCACTGGTACGGCTGCAGGCCCTCGATGAAGTCCACCTCGAGGTGTGGATGTCTTCCGGCGTTTCCTCGGCGACCTGCTCGATGTCGACACCGCCGCGCGCCGGAGGCGATGAAGGAGACCGCCTTGCGTGTCGCGGTCGACCAGTATCGACAGATACAGTTCCTTGGCGATCGTCGGTCGCTTCGGCAGATCAGCACCAGATTCACCGGCAGCGCACGGCCGCCGGACTGGTAGGTGGTCCATGCGGCTGCCGAGCATCTCTTGCCGCGGCGGCCTTCACTTCGTCGAGGCGTCTTGACCAGACTTGACGCCGCCGGCCTTGCCGCGGCCACCGGCATGAATCTGGGCCTTGACCACCCATTCGTCGCCGCCGAGCGCTCGCGCAGCTTCGACGGCCTGATCCGGGGTCGTTGCGATCTTGCCCGGCGGCACCGGAATGCCGTACTCGGCGAACAACTCCTTGGCCTGGTATTCGTGGAAATTCATGCTCGCACCTTGACTCGAACCTTGAAGAGCGGGGAAACGTCGCCGTCGCGGCGGCGCAGCGCGGGATTTGCGCGGAGTCGCGTATTGTGAAGAAAGCCTGCGCCAATTAAAAGGGTCGCAGCGCAAACCGCTGGCGCGACCGCGTGCGGTTGGTATACTCGTGCAAACCACTTCCCACCGCCGTGACTACGACCAACGACGCCCACTCCCGCTCCGATCCCGCGCTCAGCGAAATCAGCCGGCGCGAGCTGTATTTCTTCAATCTGTTCCGCGTATTCCAGGCGTTCGTCATCGTCGGCCTGGTGTTCAGTCCGCTGGTGGTCGACTGGGTCGACCTGGATCATCCGTCTGCTCGGGCGCAGCAGCGCCCTGATTTATCTGCTGCTCGCCGGTTACGCCCTGCTGCAGACCGAACACTGGCGCAGCAATGTTCAGCTCAAGGTCGCCACGGCGCTGACCCTGGATATCGCCATCACCACGATTGCGCTGTTCTCGTTCAGCAATCCGCCCACGGCCATCGCCATGCTGCTGCTGGTGAATGTTGGTGCCGGCGCGCTGTTGCTGCCGCCGCGCATCGCCGGATTCTTCGCCGCACTGGCCGCACTCGGCGTGCTCGGCCAATGCGTCTACGGGCGTCTGATCGAGCATCAGGACCGCAACTTGCTGGAAGCCGGCCTGTACGGATTGAGCTATTTCGCCACGGCGACACTATGCATCGTGCTCGGCAAGCAGATGCGCGAAACCGAGGCGCTGGCCGAACAGCGCGGCATTGACCTGGCCAATCTCGCGCAGATCAACGAGCTGATCATCCGGCGCATGAAGACCGGCGTGCTCGTCGTCGACGATGCCAACCGTGTACACCGCTGGAACGAATCGGCCTGGGCGCTGATGGGCAATCCGAAACCCGGCGTACGCGACCTGGGCAGCGTGGCGCCGGAACTCTCGCGCCGGCTCTACCATTGGCGCACCACCGGCAAGCTCGACAACACCGCCGTGGCGCTGGCCGAAGGCGCGCCCGAGGTGATTCCGCGTTTTACCCGGCTGACCTCCAGCGACGACAACAACGTGCTGATCTTTCTCGACGACACTTCGCTGGTGTCGCGTCGTGCCGAAGAACTCACACTGTCGTCTTTGGGACGGTTGTCGGCGTCGATCGCGCACGAGATCCGCAATCCGCTGGCCGCGATCAGCTATTCGGCGCAACTGCTGGCCGAATCCGAAGAACTGAGCGACGCGGACAAGCGCATGGTCGAGATCATCAACAATCATTGCAGCCGCGTGAACGAGATCGTCGAGAACATCCTGCAACTGTCGCGGCGCGAACGTTCGCGGCCGGAAAGCCTGGATCTGTCGCTCTGGGCCGTGCACTTTGTGGAAGAGTATAAAACCGGCAACGACATCGGCCAGGATCAGTTGCGTGCCGTGACCCAGGCGCGTCATGTCGAGGCGCTGGCCGATCCGCAGCAGATGCAGCAGGTGGTATGGAATCTGGTGCAGAACGCGCTGCGCTATGGCCGCCTGCCGGACGAACCGGCGCGCGTGTCGGTGGTGCCGCGTCTGGCGACGGAAAAAGGCGCCGCCGCTGATCGAAGTGATCGACCGCGGCCCCGGCATTCCGGCCAAAGTCGCCGCACAGATATTCGAGCCGTTCTTCACCACCCACGAATACGGCACTGGCCTTGGCCTGTATCTGGCGCGCACCATGTGCGAGGCCAACCAGGCCACGCTCGAATACGTACCCGTCGCCGGCGGCGGCAGTTGCTTCCGCATCACCCTGCCTGCGCCGCCGGTCACGGTAGCGGCGCGATGAGGCCGTCGTTCCAAGCGCCGCGTTTTGCAATAATGTCGCAATCATTACGGATACGCCTAAGCTCATGAACAAACCCACCGTCCTGGTCATCGACGACGAGCGCGATATCCGCGAGCTGCTCACGATCACGCTTGGGCGCATGGGTCTTGATGGTCGAAACGCGCGAGCAATGTGGCGAAGCCAAGCAGCGGCTGGCCGAACACCGCTACGCACTGTGCTTCACCGACATGCGTCTACCCGACGGATCGGGCCAGGAAATCATCGAGTTGATCGCGGCGAAATATGCCGGATACGCCGGTGGCGATGATCACCGCCTACGGCAATGTCGATGCGGCGGTAAATGCGCTCAAGGCCGGCGCCTTCGATTTCGTTTCCAAGCCGGTCGATATCAACATGCTGCGCCGGCTGGTGCAGACTGCGATGCGACTGGCCGAGGAAAAGAAATCCGAACCGCCCAGCGCCGGCGCGGCCAAGATGCTCGGCGATTCGCCGGCGATCCAGGAATTGCGCGGCACCATCGTCAAGCTCGCGCGCAGCCAGGCGCCGGTCTACATCAGCGGCGAATCCGGCGTCGGCAAGGAACTGGTCGCGCGCCTGATCCACGAACAAGGCCCGCGCACCGGCCCGTTCACGCCGGTCAACTGCGGCGCGATCCCGTCGGAACTGATGGAATCGGAATTCTTCGGCCACAAGAAAGGCAGCTTCACCGGTGCCCAGGCCGACAAGGATGGCCTGTTCCAGGCCGCCAACGGCGGCACGCTTGTTTCTGGATGAAGTCGCCGAACTGCCGATCCAGATGCAGGTGAAACTGCTGCGCGTGATCCAGGAAAAAGCCGTGCGCCCGATCGGTGGCCGCGCCGAAGTGCCGGTGGACGTGCGCATTCTGTCAGCCACCCACAAGAATCTCGGCAAGCTCGTCGAAGCCAACCAGTTCCGCCAGGATCTGTACTACCGCATCAACGTCATCGAACTGCGCGTGCCGCCGCTGCGCGAACGCCGCGAGGATGTGCCAAAGCTCGCCGGACGTGTGCTGGAACGGCTGGCCAACGACAGCGGCCAGCCGCCCGCGAAACTTACGCCGGATGCGCTCGCCGCCCTGCTTGCCTATCCATTTCCCGGCAATGTGCGCGAACTGGAAAACGTGCTCGAACGCGCCGTCGCCCTGTGTGAGAACAATACGATCAAACCCGACGATCTGCGTCTGGCTCCGGCGCAATTGGCCAGCGCACGAACGACTGCTCCCGAGCCCGAAGATGACGACGGCGACGATGGCGATGCCAGTAACGGCGGTCTGGATAGCTACATCAGCAACCTCGAACGCGAAGCCATCGAAAAGGCCTTGCAGGAAACCCGCTACAACAAGACCGCCGCCGCGAAAAAACTCGGCATCACGTTTCGCGCGCTGCGCTACAAGTTGAAGAAACTGGGCATCGACTGAGATCGGATTGAGGACGGGTCTACGGTCGAAATGGGTACCGCCGCGATCGGTGTCGGCCCGGTACCGAAGACGACATTGTGAACTCAGCCGTGGGACGCCTTGCGCAGCACGTCACCCGCCCATTGGTTCAAGCTCTTGCCGGCCAGTTCAGCGGCGCGCAGCGCGGCGGCATGCGATTCCGGCGGCATCCGCAACATCAGCTTTCCACTGGCAGAACGCTGGGGTTCTTTGCCGATTTTCGCGCACGCTTCGATATAGTCATCCACCGCATCGAGAAATGCTGCACGCAATTTGGCCACGGTATCGGCGTGGAATCCGACACTATCGCGTATGCCCGCCAAATGGCCGACAAAAAGGTTGTCGCGTTCGTCGAATTCGATGCGGGCCGCGAAGCCCTTGTGCGTCATAGTGTTCATGGCTTTACTCCCGAAACAATCAAAAATGCGCGCACGTCTTCCACTTGGTACGGCTTGGGTTCCTTGGCCGGATGCGGACGATGGAAGGTTGCAATCGCGCCGCGCAACTCGAACCTGACGCGCGAGCCGCGCCCCTCAATCGCACGCGCACCGATGGCCACCAACAATGATTCGATTCGAGACCATTCCAGCGTGCGCGCGGTCGGCTTGGAAAAAATCGCGGCGAGGGTCTTGCGGTGGGTTGAATTCACGCCGCACACGCTATCGTAAATTGATATCACAAGCAAGCGTTTTTGCAATCGCTCAAGTGGCATTATCATGTGCGTTTCGAAACCTTGCGCATGTCGATGTCCATGTCTAACGTAAAACCCCTGTCGCGCTGGAAAGCCGCCGGCCTGCACCTGCTTATCAGTGTTGTTATTGCGGCTCTCACCGGATCGCTGATCTATTTCGTCTGGTATCCGCCACCGTATTTCCAGATTGCCGGCGGCAGCACCCTGATGCCGTTGATCATGAGCGTCGACGTGGTGATCGGGCCGTTTCTCACCTTGACCGTGTTCAAGGCCGGCAAGAAAGGACTCAAGTTCGATTTGGCGGTGATCGCCATGCTGCAAATCGCCGCGTTTTGCTACGGCATTCATGTAATCGCCGGGGCGCGGCCGGTGTTTGTCGTGGCCGAGGTGGATCGCTTTGTGGTGGTGGCCGCCGATGAAGTGGACGACAAGGACCTGCGCGAAGCCAAGCAACCGCAATTCTCCACGCGCTCGTGGACCGGGCCGCGGCTGGTGGGGGTGATTGTGCCCAAGCAAGGTGCGGATGTTGTCGGCCTTGCCATAACCGCATCAGGGGGCAAGGATGTGGACAAGTTTCCGAAATACTACGTGCCTTACGCGCAGGTGGCCGATGGGCTGATGGCACACTCGCATCCGTTGGCAACCCTGATCAAGAAGCAGACTGCTCAAGCCAGCCTGATCGAACGCTTTGTGGCGCACAGTGGCGAGAACATGGCGGATCTGGCGTATCTCCCACTCAAGGGCCGGCTGACTTCGTACACAATGGTGGTGTCGACCAAGACCCATCAGCCCTTGGCCGCCCTTGCGGTGGATCCGTGGTAGGCACGGGGGCGACTGACATTTTTTGTCACTTGGTGACGCGTTCAGGCGGTTCACGCTTGGACAATTTGTGCGAAGCAACATCGCCGCTCATGGACTTTGTGTGATCGCCATCACGCTACCTCGCGTGTTAAGCGACGGCCATCACTCAATTCTTCCCCATGTTGCCGTTTTGTCTGGCTTTTTCGCAGAATCAGCCTGCTGGCACAGAAGCTGCTGTAGAATCCGGGAGCCGTTTCGGAACTGCCTTGGCCTCATGCAACACGGCCACGGATGTGCAGGCATGAGGCTGAGGTCCGCGCCGGTGCTCAAGGGGCTACACCGTACGTTAGCTAACAGTCAAATCAGAGGAACTCTCATGAACAAGATGCAGAAAGGCTTTACCCTGATCGAGTTGATGATCGTCATCGCGATCATCGCCATCCTGGCGGCCATCGCGCTGCCGGCGTATCAGGATTACACCGTCCGCGCCCGCGTTTCCGAAATGGTTGTTGCCGGCGACGCCTGCAAGAACTCGGTCACCGAGTTCTATGAGTCATTGGGCAATTTTCCTGCTACTACCCTGAGCGCGGGTTGCAACCCCTCGTCCTCGCGTGAAGTCGCCAGCCTAGCCGTGGCCGGCGGTGGCCTGGCCGGCACGATCACCGTCACAGCGAGCACGGACCCGGCGCTGCCAGGCGCGGTGCAAGGTCAAACTTACGTCCTTGCAGGCTCGACCGCCGCCGCCACCTCCACCACTGAGCCCCTTATCACGTGGGTCTGCACCGCCTCCACCATCCCGCCAAAGTACTTGCCGGCAATTTGCCGCTGATACTTCCGTTGGCTAATGTTTGACGACGCCGCCTTCGGGCGGCGTCTTTGTTTGGGGGGTTTTGATTGCATTTGACTGCGCCTGCGATTGCGCGCAGGATATACACAATCAATTGTA
Organism: uncultured Gammaproteobacteria bacterium; assembly: GCA_963804695.1. GTDB lineage: Bacteria > Pseudomonadota > Gammaproteobacteria > Xanthomonadales > Rhodanobacteraceae > Rudaea. The sequence goes on along the minus strand of CAWDRH010000001.1, from coordinate 257,669 downwards.
TATCGTAACGGAGTCGTCCGATGCAAGTCGCCAAATGGGGCAATAGTCTGGCTATCCGCTTGCCCGTCGCCGTGGTCGAAGCGCTGCAACTGCGCGACGGCGACGATATCGAAGTACAGATAGCCTCCGCCCGGCAATTCGAAGTGAGGAAGAAACCCGGATCGCGTGATTTTCTCAGCCGATTGCGAACGTTCCGCGGCAAGCTTCCCGCCGATTTCGTGTTCGAGCGCGATGCGGCCAATGACCGCCGCTAGTGCGTTCATCGACAGCAACGTTCTGCTTTATCTGTTGTCGGCCGATGCCGGAAAAGCGGACACCGCAGAATCGATCGTTGGCGCCGGCGGCACGATCAGTGTGCAAATACTGAACGAAGTGACGAACGTGATGCGTCGCAAGCTGAACATGTCATGGAAGGAAACGAACGAGGTCACTGTTCTGCTGCAGTCGCTCTGCCCAGTCATACCGCTGACTGTTGAGACGCATGATCGAGGGCGACAGGTGGCCGAACGTTACGGCTTGTCGGTCTACGATGCCATGATCGTGGCATCCGCGTTGCTCGCCGGCTGCAAAACGCTGTATTCGGAAGATATGAATCATGGTCTGCTGGTCGAGCGTCAACTGCGGATCTGCAATCCGTTCGTTGCACTTCCACAGTAGATTCCACAATCTTTTTTCAGGCGACGAGCACCGCACCATGAACACCTTGCCCACCCCTCCGCGTCCGTCGCGCGCGCCCTGGCTGCTGCTGGTGCTTTGCGCGATTTGCGCCATCGCTTATCTGGGCGGATTGTCCGGCGGTTTTCAGTTCGACGATTTCCAGAATATCGTCAACAACGACGCACTGCGCGGGCTGATGACCAGTACGCATCACTGGCTGTTCGTAGCGCTGTCGTCAGGATCGGGCATGCTGCGCCGGCCGATCAGCATGCTGACCTTCGGTCTGAACGTGATCGCCTTCGGCATGAGTCCGGTCGCGTTCAAGCTGGTCAATCTCGGTATCCATCTTCTCAACGGCGTGCTGATCTACGCCATCGGCTGCCGCATCGCGGCACGCCTGACCGGTTCGACAACTTCCACGGCGATCAAACCGGAAATGCTCGCCCTGCTGGCCGCCGGCTTGTGGCTGCTGCATCCACTCAACGTGAGCGGCGTGGTCTACATCGTGCAACGCATGAACGAACTGGCCACCTTGTTCACGCTGTGCGGATTGCTGTGCTACGTCGACGGTCGCGAAAGAACGCTGGCAGGCGAACCGGCGCTTCTGTCGGCGCTTGCCGCGGTGTGCCTGTTCGGGCTGCTCGCCGTTTTCAGCAAGGAAAACGGCGCGCTGATCGTCGCTTACGCCTTGGTGATCGAAGCGATCTGCTACCGATTTGAAGCATCGTCGGCAAGTCAGCGCCGCATCATCCAGGGCTTCTTCTGGCTCAGCGTCGGGTTGCCTGTGGCGCTGTTCGCGATATTTCTCGCCATGCACCCTCATTGGCTGACCGGTAGCTACGCCGGGCGCGATTTCACGCTATACGAGCGCGTGCTGTCAGAGGCACGAATCCTGTGCGATTACCTGTTGTGGATCTTCGTGCCGAATCCTGCGTGGATGGGGCTTTATCACGACGATATCGCCGCATCGACTGGCCTATTCAACCCGATTTCGACCGTGTTCGCGATCGTCTTTCTTGCCGCGTTGATCGTGTCGGCCTGGAAATTGCGGCGGCGCAGTCCCGGCTTTGCGTTCGCGGTAGCGTGGTTCCTGATCGGTCATTGCATGGAATCGACGATACTGCCACTGGAACTGGTGTTCGAGCATCGCAATTACCTGCCGATGGCCGGACTGCTGCTCGGTACCGTTTGCGCGCTGGCGCCACTGATTCCCGCACGCTCGCGGATGCGCGCGGTGGGTCTGTGCTGCGTCGTGCCATTGCTGGGTTTGGCCGGCATCACGACGGTGCGCGCCACGAGCTGGGGCAGTCCACTGACGATGGCGCTCGATGACGCGCGGCATCATCCGGATTCCTCGCGGGATCAGTATGAGGCCGGGCGCGCTATCATTATCGACGGCGCCTCAAGAAACGAACGGCTCGCGGCCGAACAGAAAGCCATCCCCTATTTCGCGCACTCCGCCCTGCTCGACAAGGATAGCGTCTATGCCGCCAGCAATTTGATGCTGATACTGGCGCGCACGCAAACAATTGCGCCCATCGCGATTACGGATCTGGCCGATCGGCTGCGTAACACGCCTTCCTATGTGCAGGCCAATCCGTTCATGGATCTGTTGAACAATGCCACGATGCTGAACCTCAAGCTGACGCCCGCCGATATTTCTACACTGACCCAAGCCGCGCTGGCGAACCCGCACTTTCCGTATTACGTTCGCGCGATGATCATGAACGACTACGGCGCGTACCAGCTCTCTGTCGTCCATGACGCCCAGAACGCCATTAGTCTGACGCTGGCAGCAGCGGCAGAAGATCCGAAAAATCCATATTTTCAAATCCGTCTGGCCAGGATAGCGCTGGCGCTCGGGCAACCGAGCAAGGCGCATGAGTATCTGCAGGCGGCACAGCAGCTCAACAGGATCGGACAATACGACAAGGAAATCGGCGAGATGCAGCGACAAATGGCGCAGTGATTTTTCCATCGGTCGCTTTCCGGGGATACCACAACGATGCACGTGCTGATGGTAAGTACCTCGTATCCACGCGATGCAGCGGACTGGCACGGCATCTTCATTCGACACCTGGCCGCCGCACTCGCGCGTCGCGCCGATATCCAGCTTGATCTGTGGGCGCCTCCTGGAGAACTACCGGACGGAGTCACCGCAGTAACATCGCCGCATGATGCCCTGTGGCTGGCTCGGTTGATGGCGTCCGGTGGCATTTCGCACCTGATGCGGCACTGGCACTGGTCCACGTTATTCGCCCCGGTGACGCTGCTGCATATGCTTGCCGCGGCGTATCATCGCCAAGCTACCGAGATCTACCACATCAACTGGCTGCAATGCGCCATTCCGCTGCCGAACAATGGCGTACCCGCGGTCATTAACGTGCTGGGCAACGATCTGAAGCTGCTGCGCCTACCCTTCATGAAATCGCTGCTGCGACGCGCGATGCGGCATCGGAAGATCGCGATTTGTCCGAACGCAGACTGGATGCAATCGCCGCTTGAAAGCGCATTCGGCGACATCGCGCAGGTGATACCGGTATCGTTCGGCATCGACCCCGTTTGGTACGGCATCAATCGCGACTCGTCGTGGACCAACCCCGTTTGGCTTGTGATCACGCGCTTGACTCGCACCAAGCTCGGCCCTCTGTTCGAGTGGTCGGAGCCACTATTCCGCAATCACAATCGCGAATTACACCTATTCGGTCCGATGCAGGAGCATCTCGTTGTTCCGGATTGGGTTCATTACCACGGCGCCGCGACACCGGAACAGCTCGCCGCCCATTGGTTTCCGCGGGCATGCGGCCTGATTACCCTGAGCCAGCACGCCGAAGGGCGGCCGCAAGTCATGCTGGAGGCGATGGCGGCTGGATTGCCTGTCATTGCATCCGGAATTCCAGCACACGCCAGCCTCGTGCGGGATGGCGTGACTGGCAACCTCTGCGACTCGTCCGAGTCGTTTGTGCCGCATTGCAAATGCTGGAGGATCGCGAAGTCAATTGTCGCTTTGGCATGGTGGCTCGCGATCGGATGAAACAGGAAATCGGCACCTGGGACGATTGCGCAAATCGTTATGCGCAGATCTATCGACAACTGTTGGGAGCCGAAGCCGGTGACTGACGCGACCCTGATTATCGGAGCGGGCGGTTTTATTGGCCGGCATTTGGTGCGCACGCTTGCGCAGCAAGGACACCGGGTCATTGCAATCAACCGAAGCCTAGTCGATTTTAAGTTACCCAATGTCGAAATGCATATTGGCGAACTGCGCGAACCCGAAATTATCTTCCTCTGGTCGTCCGTAGCCGCGCGGTGGTGCATCTCGCGTCGACCTCCACGCCCACCAGCAGTGCCGGTCAACCGCTCACCGAGCTACAGGGCAATCTCTACCCGACCCTTGCACTGTTACAGGCTCTGCAGAGCCGGCCAGAAACACCACTGATTTATCTGTCCTCGGGTGGCAGTCTTTATTCGGCCGCCAACGGTGAATCCGCGAACGAAAGCGCGCACGTTGCCCCGCGTTCCTATCACGGAGCCGGCAAAGTGAGCGCTGAACACTTTATTTCGGCATGGTGCGCCCAGTATCCGTCGGCGGTCACGGTGCTGCGTCCATCCAATATTTACGGCCCCGGCCAGAACGAGCGCGCAGGATTTGCCATTATTCCGACCGCGTTCGGAAAGCTTCTGCGCGAAGAAACATTGTCCGTCCGTGGTGACGGCTCCTCAATTCGCGACTATTTGTATATCGATGATTTTGTGACCCTCTGCATGCGCATTCTTGCGGCGCCTGCCATAACCGGCATGAGCACCATCAACGCGTCGAGTGGCATCGGCACCAGCCTGAACGAATTATTTGCAACAGTGGAGAAGGTGACGGGCCGACGATTGCGGCGCAGTTACGAAATCGGTAATGCTGTGGATTCAAGGTGCGTGGTGATGGATTCCTCCTTGGCGAGACAGCGATACGGTTGGTCGGCGACAACGCCGCTGCACGATGGCCTGAGACAAACATGGGATTGGTTGACCACTACCCGGCACTGAGACGGCCGGCCGCGCCGGTCTGTTCGGTCTGCATCGCCAATTACAACGGCAGCACCCTGCTGGACGATTGTTGAAGTCTGTTCTCGCGCAGCAGGGAGATATCAGCGTTGAAATCATCGTGCATGACGATGCTTCGACCGATGACTCGATCAAACTGCTACGTGAGGAATACCCGCAAGTCGAAGTGCTTGCCAGCCGCGAGAATGTAGGCTTTTGTATCAGCAATAACCGTATGGTGGATTCGGCACATGGCGAGTTCATCTTGCTGCTCAACAACGATGCAGCGCTTTATCCCGATGCACTCACGATCCTGCTAACAGCTGCGCGCAATCAAGTATCGCCAGGAATCCTGAGCTTCTGCCCAGTACGATTGGGAAACTCGTCGATCTGGTCGATCGCGGCTGCCTGCTCGACCCATTCTACAACCCGGTGCCAAATCTTGATCCGGTCCGTACCGATGTGGCGATGGCGATCGGTGCGTGTCTGTGGATCGCACGTACGCTGTGGAATGAACTCGGAGGCTTGCCGGAATGGATGGGGTCGCTCGCCGAAGATATGTACCTGTGCTGCAACGCACGGCTGCGCGATGCACCCGTACAAGTCACATCAGGTAGCGGCTACAAGCATCGGCAAGGTGCCAGCTTTGGTGGCAATCGTGCCACCTCTGGACTATTGCAAACGACATTCCGGCGCCGTGAATTGAGCGAGCGAAACAAAACATCCGTAATGCTCATTTGCACTCCTACCGGATGATCTGGCCACTGCTGATTTTGCATGCAACCATCCTGTTGATCGAGGCGCTTGTGCTCGTGTGGTAAGGCACCAGCCGAATATCTGGAAGGAAATCTACGGCGCTGCCTTTAGCCAACTGTGGTCGGAACGCAGCATGCTTATGCACCGCAGGTTAGAAGTCCAGGCTGTACGGCATGCTTCGCTCGGTCGTTATATCCGCGCATCTGTCACTGCCACGCAAGCTGATCATGCTGTTGCGTCACGGCGTTCCGACGTTGTGCACGAGCGCGTTACACTTGAAAAAGTTTAGTAACATCCATGCGTACCATCGCTGTGGAAACGCAATAGATGAGACGCTTGGCGCGGATTGTCCAGATGGTGAGCGACTCCGCTCGCAAACCCCTTTCCGAATTACGAATCCTTGATCTGGCTTCACTGGAAGGCAGGTTTTCGGCCGAGTTTGCGCTCAGAGGTGCTGAAGTGCTTGGCATCGAAGGACGGCGTACGAATATCGAGCGCGCAACGGCACGGCATTCGTTTCCCAATCTCAGATTTGTACAGGACGATGTAAGAAATATATGCCGTGAAAAATATGGGGATTTCGATGTCGTTCTCTGCCTCGGAATTCTCTATCACCTGGATGCGCCGGACCGTTCAAATTGCTGAAACGATAGCGGAAGTATGTTCTGGCGCCGCAATTATCGACACTCACGTCAGCTTCCGACGCGATGAGGCTGTCACGTACAAAGGGCATCGGTACGCGGGCTGCAGATACAGGCAAATTTCCGTGAGCCTACTCCAGGGGAAATGGAGATCGCAAATGGGCATCGATCGGAAACTTGCGAAGCTTCTGGTGATCGAAGCCCTCGCTGATCAATGCCATCGCTGATGCGGGGTTCAATTCAGTTTACGAGTGCCAGTATCCGGCATGGAATGATATCCCCTCTTCACCGAATAGCCCTGGTTGCACTGAAAGGCAGCAAGGAAAGAGTCCTTTCAACGGATTTCTATCGAGGAATCCTGGACTAGAGGGTCGACGAGGAGCAAAGTTGGCCCGCCCAGCAACGGCAGGAAAATATCATCGGTCATAAAACGACAATCCATCAGGATTGCTCGTCTCTTCGGGCTCAGTTAGGGAATATCTGGTTATTCCGTTGCAGGTGCGCGCTGGAACAGAAAAAATGGCTCGGCTGGATTGATCCCCGATTGCGCCGCATCGACATCTGCAAGCACATCGGCATGCTGGCGCACATGCGACACCAAACCTGCCATTCGAACCGCTGGAAGATGTCGCGCCCGAACAGCCGGACATGATCCTCCTGGCCATACACCTGCAGACGTGACTGGTCATCGGCGACACCAGCGTCCTGCCATGTATGATGGAGCTTGTTGCTGTAGGGGGTTTGCAGAATCGCGTACCCACCGATCCTCAACACACGGCGAATCTCGGCGAGCGCCTTCAAATCATCATCAACGTGTTCGAGTACATGATTGGCGATCACGAAATCGAAAGATTCGTTATCGAACGGGATCGCCAGCATGTCTACATGGATCACGTCGGCCGATTGCGGATACAGGTCGCACCTGACGTAACGGGATGGATTGCTGGCGGCAATCCGTTTGGACAACCGTCGCTCCGGCGCGAAATGCACACTTCCTTGCCTTGCATAGAGGGCAGCAATCCGGTCGCGTGCATGTACATCAGCAAATGCCGCTCGCGGTCGTGTGCGCCGCAACGCGGACATTCGAAATGATCTCGATTGCTTCCTACAATATCCAGCACACGCATCAAAGATGGAGCGCCCGCCAAGCCCCCCCGATAAGGCATGAAGCGCCAAACGCGATGGCCGCACATGATGCAATGGCATCGCCCCCCCAAAGTCCAGCCTGCCATCACGTACTTCACGAGCTTTATTGGATTCATCGCAGCACCTTGTTGCGAGTCAACGACGATAAAGCACGGCGATGCGGCGACCATCGGGTTCGCGACGAATTCTACCCATCACTTCCTTCAACGCGATCCTGAGAATCGATCCGACGGTCAGAAACGCGGTACTAGCCTTACCGTACGGCGATGCCGCTAACACGCGCGGCATCCATTCGCGCACGAGCTCCCACTGACCTGTGTGCAGCGCTCGGTACACCACGCGCCTGAGGAAATCGGTGATGCCGTGCGCGAAATCGCTGTCGGATACCAACTCGCGCGGCACGCTCAGGATGGCGTCCCAGTAAAGTTGCCGCACTTGCGCATTCATCGTGGCGACCATCGAGCCCTGCGCGTTGATCCGATAGACGGTCAGCGGCTCTGCCAGTTGTGCAAGGAAACCGCTGCGCGCATGCCAGAGGTGCGCATAGTAATCGAGCACCGTCTTATCCGCGGACAACCACGCCATCTTTCCCGGAGCCCTGAACAACACCGAACTGTTGTTAAGGAAGTTGCCCCGTCGCAACATCGCTGCCAGATCGAAACGCGCATCGCCGACATCATTGAACAGGCCAACCAGATTCCCCGCCTCATCGACGGTCAAGGTATTTGTATACACGGCGGCGCATTCTGGATGCGCATCAAGGTATGCAATCTGCCTCTTCAACTTGCCCGGCAGCCAGTAATCATCGCCATCCATGCGCGCAATGTAATCGCCGGTACAGCGGGACATCAATGCTTGCATGTTGCGGGTCGGCCCCACCCTTGGTGCATGGCGCAGATGCGTGATGCAATCCGGATACGCTGCTGCGATTTCGGCAATGATTTGGCTGGCACGATCTTCCGAGCAGTCGTCGCCTACGAGTATCTGCACTCTGGCATCTTGCGTCTGTGCCAGCACGCTCTCCAGACACTGCCGGATATAGCGGCCGTGATTGCACGTGGGAATGCACACCGAAACCTCATGGCGTGGTGCGTTCATGATTCGCCACCGACAGTATCGATCTGCACTGCACTTGCTACGCGCAATGCACGAAACAGATCGAGGATATCCTTCCATGCCGCTACCCTGCACAGGGTCGCGCCACCCAGATAGGTTACAACTGCCGTCGCGACCGCAACGGCCAACGAGAACGCACCGGGCACCAGCCAATGCGACGCAAGCCACGCGACACAAGCCGCAGCGGCCGACAGTACCAACGTCGCGAACTGGTCGCGAAATTGTGCAAGTGCGCCGTAACCCAGCAGCTTTTCCGAGTACCAGGTATTGACCGCAACGGCGAACACGCCCGAGAACAATACTGCCCCGGCGATTGCCATCGCGCCATAGACGCTGCACACCGAAATCAGGCCAATCGACACGATCCGTTTGATGATCTCGAGTCGAAAGATCAGGTTGGAGCGTCCTTGCGCGCCGATCGCTGCCAGATTCAACACATGCAGGGGCCAGAACATCGCGCCCACGCTGAGTACAGCCAGCAAAGGTGCAGCCGGTGCCCAGCGCATGCCATACAACAAGACGACTAGCGGCTTTGCGACTACCGCGATGCCTAGCATGCCAGGCACAAACACGAAGACCGAGATGCGCAATGACAAGCGCAATGCGCCGACCAGTTTTTCGCGTTGATCGGCAACCGTGGAAAATATCGGCAATCCCACGCGGCTGAGTACGCCGCTCATAAATTGCGTGGGAACCTGTTGCGTGTTCTGGGCGAGAGTGTAATAACCGAGCAAGCGCGAGTCGAACAACTTGCCTATCAGCAGCGACTGCAAACGCAGCGAAATGACGTTGAGCAGGTTGGCCAGCAACATGTAACCACCAAAGCCGAACAAGCTGCGAAAGGACTGTCGGCTAAAACGCCCGTGTGGACGCCAGCCGGAATACCGCCATAGCAGCGCCGCGCGCATGCCCATCGCAATGATTGCCTGCCAGGCGAGGCTGAACACGCCGAAGCCGCGCCATGCAAGAAATACAGCCAGGATGCCTGAGCAAACCGATGCGACGATCTCCGCTTTCGCGCGTGCCTTGAAGTCGAGGCGCTGGGTCAGCAGCGCATCGGGCACGGCGGCCAGCGCGCTCAATGGCAACACGAACAGCAGCAACCGGGTCAACGTCACCAATACGGGCTGCGAATAGAACCGTGCGATTGCCGGCGGAGTGAGCCACAGGATTATCGCGACGACCACGCTGATCGCCATGCCCGATACAAACACGGTGGTTTCGTCGTCGTCGCTGGTGCGCTGCTTTTGCACCAGCGCCGTGCCGAAACCGGAATCGACCAGCAACGCACCGATCGTGGTGAATACCAGCAGCATTGCAATCAGGCCGAAGTCCATGGGCGTGAGCAGCCGCGCCAGCACGACCATCACGCAAATTGCACGCCGTACCGTGCGGCGATTTCCAGCGCACTCCACCAAGTAGCGTGAGCTGCGCGGTGGGTTAGGGATTTCATTTGTTTGGCGCTCCGCGCGTCAACCGGGCTGCGTTAGCAAAACGACGTTGCCCTGTTTCTCCCAGAGTCTCATCTCCAATAGGAAATGCCCGACAAGGAAGCCGCTCACCAGCCAGGAACACGGCAACGTGCGCATCCAGGATGGGGCTGCCACGAGGAAAACCAGAAAACCGATGAAGATCGCGGCCGAACGCACGCCTGCAATCAGATGATTACCCCCTTCGGGCGCGTTCAACCATAGACAGAAATTTTGAACCATGCAAACGAAGGGCAGCGCAGCCAGCAAATCCACGAAATAGTGTTCGCCATTGGCCATGGTAGCTATTGCTGTCAAAACGCAATAGGCGACGAAGGCCGACTGACCAAACGTAGGCTTCTCGGCACATTGAGTGCCATGAGCAGCGCGACGGCTAGATGGATGGAAGGCATGCCATTGCGCCATGACGCATGAAAATCAACAATGTGTGGCGCATCCATCAGTAGGTGATGCGGAATGCCCCCGGGGCCAAGAAAATAAAGCGGCCCACTGACGGGGAAAATCAGGTAGCAAAAAAAACCCAGCACCGTAGCGATTATAAAAACACGCAGCATGGACGCGGTCTGTACATCAGGCCGATAAACCTGCGCCGCATACAGGCTAATGGCAACATCAGGACAAAGACGTATACCGAATTGAGCACCGCTGCTACCAGATGGAACCTGCGATACTCGGAAAACAGCCACGCGGCGATTTAATCCAAGAGAATTATCGAATGCGTAAGCATACAAATCAAAGGTATCCGGGCGAACCAAATCGGTGACAGACAGAAGACGAAAGGCGTATTGCCAAATAAGTGGCAAACATCACCACAATGAGTAATCGTTCGAATCCGCCCGGCTGCTTGACCTGCCAAAGCAGCGCAGCAACTCCAAAAAATGCACAGCCTTTCGTACCGATATAGATGGCAGTCTTGAAGTCATACATCAGCGAAGCCACGCAGACGCAACCAATGCGACGATGGCTGCCGCAATGACCAGTCGCCGTCTTTCGCCTTGATCATTCGCACAGGCAATTGCAACAAGATTGGCCGGCAACACCGCGCCCACCCAATACCAATTCCTGTTCACGTTGTCGACTACCTCATGGAACAGGGCAGGCAACGGAGATGGCACGCCCTTCAATGTCGCGAGGATCAAGGCAATGCAGAGTACGGCAAACCAAGCTGCGAGAATGATCCGAATCTCCTGGCTGAGCACAACTGCGGTTTGCGAAGACGGGGCTGGCATCTGCGTGGCTGTTTGTTCTTCATTTGTTCGCAACATCCTGCCCCCTTAACGACACCGCCAATCCGCGCATGATCGGCGTCCCTGCTGCGCACCGTTCGCGTCTCGGAATACCGGACCTCCGCGGTTCACCACGCTCGTATAGCCGGTTTCGCTCGCATGATAAAAAGAGGACGGTTCAGGAACTCCCCTAGAGAGTCGTCTCGTACGATGTTGGTATTGTCGACGTCAACATATCTGATTCCGCCGAAAAATCTTTCCGCTATTCCAATATGCTCTATTTCCCAATGATCCGCAGTGCCACCGGAAACCTCTATCATCTCGGTCTTGGTTCCGTTTGTGAAAAGGCAGCAGTGGATGTCACCTTTCCAGTTGAAGCCCATCGGAAAATAAGCATATCGGCATAGCGCCAGTGATTCAGTTGCTGGAGCATCAATGCCTTAGCGTCGTCGATGTTTCCGCACGCGTCCCCGTAGTCGTCACCGGTGTGGTGAACGACATTGAGCAGCAGTGCAACGTCATGCTTCACTATTTCGCGATGAAAATCGAAGTATTCGTGTCGTACTGACACCCGTGCTTCGTCGCCAAGAGCCTTGGCCGCGAGTTCAGGAACTCGCAATGGATATCCCCGCCTTCGTACGCGGTTACTTTATTTGAAACCCAGTGTCGAGCAGCTCGAGGCTAAGTAGCTGGTATCGCTACCGATATCGAGGGCAGTTTTTCCCTGCAAGTCGATCTTCGACACGATATACTCGAACCGCTCGCGTTCATATTTGGGCTTTATTTGCGCATCATGGGGACCTATGAAACCGCGAGCCGGGTCGGCAACGATTGGTAGGCTGAATGTTTCCGCGTCGTCGTTGTACCTAGGGAGGTTCCTAGCTCCTCCTTAGTATGGCTTCCGTTTGCACTCATTTTGCTTGCCCCTTCAACTTGACGGTTCCTCACAGCAGTGCAACAGATCAATCATGCTTACATCAAACGTCGGGATGTTCTTGGACCGGCTCACTTCCAGCCGCCGTCTGAAATTATTATCTACGTAAATCGTGGAGGTCTTGCTCATGAAAGCGGACCTCTGCTCAGTCGGCTTGCACAACTTCGTCGAAAAGGGATGTGTGTTCTGTACATATGGCGGTTGTTGGATCAAGTCCATGCTCTGTGAGCAGTACAAGACGTATTTCCTCGTTGAGACATCTGCAGATCAGCCGCATGACAATCTCGTCGAGAGTCGTGCCGCGAAGCAATGTGTCTTCGAGGTCGATGTAGAGTGCATCAAACCTGATAGGTGATCGATAGCGGTTGCTCAGTGCCCGATCTAGCTCCACCACTCCCGGATTGGTCAATATACGGATGTGTTGATGCTCGGCATCAAGCAAGCTCAACCGAGGGAAATTCACGCCAGTCATTCGGTGTGCTGCCATGGCGCCGGCGATCCGTGGAGCCACCTCAAGCAAGGTAAGGACATTCCCGGAGCTGCGTTTGAGCTGGAAGAACCATGTGCCGCGCGGCTTCACTTTGCCGTCAATTGCAGTGGCAAGCACGTGCCTTCGGGGAGGTCCAGTGTGTCGGTATTGACGGAGATTCCGTTACGCGTGCGATTTCTGCGACGGGCCCCTGCGAAAAGAAGGCCCTCGTTTGCGCTGGAAAAACAGTCCACAGTGTATTCGTCACCCGGCAGGTATTCGCAGATGATCGGATCGGCAATCCGGCGAAGCGCGATTGCCAATTGCTCGGCATTGTCAACGCGCTGGACATCTGATGAGCCTTGCCCACGGTCTGGTTTCACTAAGACCGGGTAGCGCTCCCACTTCATCGACGGAAAGGTAAAGGCGAGGAACGGGAACGATTCCCGGCTAGGCGCCTATAGGTTGCCGACTTGGATCGCGTCGTCTGGCATACGTCGTCACTGGAAGTTACGACTGTGGCGATATGCGCCCGTGCACTGCTAAGGGCAACAACGACGTCATCGTGGGCCGGGAAGATATATTGAATCCGGAGTTTTCTGCAGAGTCCGACGAGTTGTTCGAGCCAATCTTGCGCGTGCACGCTCGATATTTCGTGGTATTCGGGAAATACGAAGACGAGCATGGTTCGAAACGGGTTCGCCAGCTCCGAAAAGTTCAATGTCGTGGTATCCGCAGAGCGCGGCGTGAATTTCAAGGCCAATCTCAGTGCCGGCTGGAAACACCAGCACCGCGCCTGCCCGAGACCTGCTCACCGTGTGTGGGCGGCGTCGCCGTGAGTGGGTGTGGCGAATCCGAACTGCTGGTCATGATGCGATGAGCGCGCGGATGACGGCACAGACTGTGTCCAGCGCATCTGGAGAAATCGTTGTGCCATTGGGAAGGACAATTACACGTTCGGCTACCGCGCGGGTGTGATCCAGCGCCGATCCCGCATGCGGATACAAGTCACGATACGGCTTCATCTTGTGGCACCCCGGCCAGAAATATTTGCGGGCGAGAATATTCTCGGCATGCAGCGCGGCGACGATGTGGTCGCGCGACACCGGGAAATCTCCATCCACTTCGATGACGACATAGTGATAGCTGTTGCGTTCGTTCGGATCGTACGCAAGCACTGAAATCCCGGTCACATTGGCAAACGCGACAGTGTACGCGGCATGGTGCCGGCGATTGCTTTGCACGACCTCATCGAACGTGTCGAGGTTTGCTAGCCCCATCGCCGCGCAGACTTCGATCATCTTGCCATTGGTGCCGGGGTGGATGACGTTGTCGTAACCCTTGAATCCGAAGTTGCGCATCAAGCGCATCGCTTCGGCTAACTCGTCGTCATTAGTAACAACCGCACCGCCTTCCATCGTGTTGAAAGCCTTGGTCGCGTGGAAGCTCAACACTTCGCAGGCACCGAAGCGGCCGATGGTCTGGCCTTTGTATGTACTGCCGAACGCGTGCGCCGCGTCGAACATCAATTTCAAACCATGTTCGTCGGCGATGGTTTGCAGTTCATCGACCGGCGCGGCGCGACCCCACAGGTGCACACCGATGATGCCGGTGGTGCGCGGCGTGATCATGCGACGCACGGCATCGGGATCAAGGTTGTGGGTTTGTGGATCGATGTCGGCGAACACTGGCGTGATGCCTTGCCAGTACAGCGCGTGCGCAGTGGCAACGAAGGTCCACGACGGCACGATGACCTCGCCTTCCAGCCCGAGCGCGCGGATGGCGATTTCCAGCGCGATCGTGCCGTTGCACATTGCCACGCAATGTTTCACGCCAAGATACTGCGCAATGCGTCGCTCGAATTCCTGCACCATCGGGCCGTTGTTGGTCAGCCGGTGACTGTCGAGAATCTGCCCGACTTTTTGCAGGAAGACTTCGCGATTGCCAATGTTTGGGCGGCCGACGTGCAGCGGCTCGGCAAACGCTGCCGGGGCGCCGTTGACGGCGAGGTCGCTGGCTGAGCGAATCTGTTTCATCCGGCAGGAATCCTGTACTTGAATATAGCGTACCAGACGTAAAGGCCGCCGTATTGCTCACGCTCGGCAATCAGTTCGTCGACGACGGCGTCCGTGACATGTCCTCTCCAGGCACGTATCCATAAAAATCTGCAATCTGATGCAGGTGCTCGATCACGCGTTCCTCGTACTGTTTCTTCAAGGCGTCCGTCAGAATGTCATGCGTGCCGTCAGGATCGCGCTCAAGATCGTAGAGATAACTCTTTGCCGGCGAATCGTAGGCCGCATAGAAATGACGGCCGTTATCCGCGAGTATCCCATACGCGGCGAGCACATCCGACGCCATGAAGAGATCCTTGCGCGGATAGCCATCCAACTCGTCCTGCGTCTGCGCAAACAACGGGCGGCCGAAAAGTGGATTCTTGATGATCGGCCGATGGCCCAGCAGATAATAAAGCGACGGTGTGATGTCGATCAGTGTGCCGACGCGACTATCGTCATAAACATATTTGCCCTGCATCGATTTCGGTAGATGCACGATCAACGGCACGCGCATATCCTGCGGATAGATGATCAGCGAGTGGCCTGCTCGTCCGTACTGGCCCGTTGCCTGACCGTGATCCGAGGTGACGATGAGGATGCTGTTGTCGTACAGATTGCGGGACTTCAGCCAGCCGATGAATCCCCCGAGACAGGTGTCTACTTGATGTACTTTGAGCGCGATCTCATAAAGGAATACTGGAGGTACGGAAAAGTTCGCCCCGCCGTTTTTTGGCAAGTCGTTATCCGCCATTTGATGCACGTTTTTCGGTTGCGTATAGAAAAAAATCGGCCGCGTCGGGTCCGCGCGTTGACCAATGGTCTTTTCGGCTTGCTGTACCGTCGAACAAAGTTCTTGTTGCGTCCATTTCGGTTCTTCGGTATCCAGCTTGATCATGTCATCGGAAGGCGAAAGTATCTCGCGCAGAATATCGTCGTAGCTCACTACCATTTGGTAATCATCAGCCGTCACCAATTTTTCCAGCCCGTTTACGCGCGCGAACGGGCGCATGTAATGCGCGTGCAGCAGCAGCGTACCCGCCCAGATGGCCGGCTCGGACAGCGACGTTCCCGCGTACGGTGTGTAGACGTTGTGCAGGACGACGCTATCGCGTGCGAGTGCATCCATGTTTGGCGTGAAGTTCGCCTTGGGGTTGTAGGCACCCAGATAGTCCGGACGCATGGAATCGATGACAAAGAAGAAAATGTTTGGGCGGTAGCCATGCACGGGAACCAGCGGATCGACCAGCTTCACGTCGAAGCGGGCGCTTGCGTCACGGATATTCGAGTATTGCCTCAAGGTCTGGCAAAACACGCTGCACGATTCGCCGACTTTCTGTCCGCGTAGACGGTAAGCCAGGTTGAATGAAGGGTCGCGCTCGGCGTAGGTTTCGAGCGATTGCTGAATGTCGGCATTCGTGTCGCCCAGCGGCCAGGACCAAACCAGATCCGTTGACACGAGGGTACCGTACGCCAGGAATCCCAATAAAACGGTTTCAAAAATAAGTTTTACCGAATACTTTCCGGTGCGCGGCAACAGATGGAACAGGCATGCGCTTGCGGCAAACCAGATTGCCAAGGTAACGGTTCCGTGGATAAATCCATTCCAATCTTCCGTTCCCACCCACCGCGGCAATTTGACGGTAACGAAGGCCAGCGCCACGAGCACGACAAGCGACGCTATCTTCTGCCACGCGATCATCGCCCGGGACGGAAGACCGGTGCGTGCAAGGAATGGTCGCAGTACCGAGAATCCAAGCAAGGTGAGCGTCGCCGCCAGCGAGACGGCATACAGATGCGCTTGCCAACCATCCAGACTCAGTGCACTTGCCAGAAAGCGTACCGACAGCCCCCATAGCGAACCGAATACAAGAAGGCCGAATGCCATCTGCCGTGCGGCGCGTGGATGCCTGACCTTGGCGCTCGCCATGCAAACCAGATTGATGATGGCCACGAGAACAAGCGCGATAAGCACATGACAGGCCACGCTCCATGTCGTCAGGGAAATGGTGATGTTGGACAACTCCGGCGCGCTTGATTTCGCATGCAACGGAGACTGCGCCGCCACAATATTGAGCAGGGCCAAGCCAATCGCTGCGACCAACCCGACGATGAAGGAAACTGATGCATCGCTCGTGGTTTCGCCGATTGACGTTTTTCCGGCTTTTATACTGCAACACGAAACTACCAGAATGACGATCCACAGCGCGGCAATTGCCTCCCAATACGCCGATTGATTGTTTTCAATATGAACCAGTAAAGGATGCAGCGACAGAAAAATACCCAAGCAACCCAGTACACCGAAACAAGCAACATAGGCTACTGATTTTTTCCGATCTCGATACGCTACGGCGCCGGCAAATGACGTCATCCAGAACAACAGGCCATGATGCTGCGCGAACCCAGGAAGCCACGAATACGTCGGTGCCTTGATCACTGCGTAATAGGTATATGGTAGATACGCAAGCAAGCAATAGACTGAGGTCAGCACGAAGAAGGTGCCGAACACGGTTTTCAGCAGCGCGTCGAGAAAATTTTTCACGCACGGAACCTCTGAACAACCGTTCGACATGCCCAGGACGAACGGGTGTTTTTCAGAGAACCCCTGACCGTGGTCGACCGCCGATTGTCACTCATCGCGCCGGTACGTCAATGCCGTGATCTGCTCGGAGATCAGCCCGATCAAAAACACGATGACTGCCGCGGAAAACAGCAGCAGGCTCATGTTGGTGAAACGGTGGATGGTGAAGAAACTATAAAGGTAGTGCGCCAAACCAAGCACGAAGAATACGATACTCACAGGCACGAATAACTTGAGTGGCGAATACAGCGTGGCGATCTTGAAGATGATCAGCAGAAAGCGCAGACCGTCGCGTATGGGTTTGATGTGACTTTTGCCGACGCGCTGGGCGGCCTTGATCGGCACGTAGGCCACGGCGTAAGCGCTGCGGAAGAACGCCATCGTGCTGGTGGTCGGATAGGAAAACCCATTCGGCAAAAGGTGGATGAATTCACGGAACTTGTCGGCGCGCACGGCACGAAAGCCCGACGTGAGATCGGCGATGGCGTGGCCGGTCATGCGTGAGGCCAGCCAGTTGTACAGCGTGTTGGCCAGACCGCGGCCGATGCCGGCCTGGCTATTCCAGTCGCGCGCGCCGACCACCATGTCGAAACCTTCGTCGAGTTTTGCCAGCAAGGGCGCGATATCGGCTGGATCATGCTGGCCATCGGCATCCATGAACACGAGGATGTCGCCCTTGGCCGCACGCGCCCCGCGCTTGATCGCTGCGCCATTGCCCATCGAGTAAGTCTGGCGCACGACAACCACGCCGACTGTGGCGCATACAGCGGCGATATTATCGGTGGAACCGTCGTCAACGACGAGGATTTCGGCTTCGGGCTGGGCGGCGCGCAGGCGCGGCAATAGACCAGCCAGTGCCGGAGCTTCATTCTTTGCCGGGAGTACGATGCTGATCACGCTTTGTAGACCGGTCTCTGGATTAAAGTTCTGCTTTGGGCAAGCTGGCCGGATTTGACAGCCGCCAGCCAAGCGTACTCAGAAGCCCTTGCCGGCGCCAGCACGATGAAAGGGATTCTTTCGGAGCCGGTTTTGCGGTACATTCCACCGTAGTTTCGGGGATTTACGACGGATTCTTATGGCAACACAGTTGAATCCCACTGCCTTGGCGGGCCTTTCCGGTGTCGTACGGCGTCTGGTGGTCGAGGGCACGCTGACCGATACCGATGCGCGTCGGGCGGTTGAATCTTCGGCCAAGCAGAAAATTCCGCTGGGCACCTATCTGATCGAGCACGCGCTGGCAAATGGCGCTCAAGTTGCCATGGCGGCCTCGGCGGAATTCGGCGTACCTCTGTTCGATGCCGAGGCACTGGATCTTTCCCAGGCGCCGACCAAGCTGGTCAGTGAAAAGCTCATCACTCAACACAAGGCCCTGCCGCTGTTCAAGCGCGGCAATCGCCTATTCGTAGGCGTGTCCGATCCGACCAACCTGCGCGGTCTGGACGAAATCAAGTTCCAGTCCAATCACACGATCGAACCGATCCTGATCAACGAGGAACAACTCGACCGCGCGATCGAGTTGGCGCTCAACGTGGTTGGCACCACGATCGACGGCATGGACGACACCGAGGGTCTGGAAAACCTCGACTTGGGCGACGGATTGGAGGGCGACGAGTCCAACGGCGGTATCGACGCAACCGGCAAGGACGATGCGCCGGTGGTGAAGTTCGTCAACAAGGTGTTGGTGGATGCGATCAAGCGCGGTGCCTCGGATATCCATTTCGAACCCTACGAATCGAATTACCGCGTGCGCCTGCGCATGGATGGCATTTTGCGTTCGGTGGCGGCGCCGCCGGTGAAATTGACCCCACGCATCTCCTCACGCTTGAAAGTGATGTCCGGACTGGATATCGCCGAGCGGCGTGTGCCGCAGGACGGCCGCATCAAGCTGAATCTATCCAAGACCAAGTCGATCGATTTCCGCGTCAGTACCTGCCCTACGCTCTTCGGCGAAAAAGTGGTGTTGCGTATCCTCGACGGATCCGCCGCCAAACTTGGCATCGACAAACTCGGCTACGAGGAAGATCAACAGAAACTGTTCCTGGATGCCATTGAAAAACCCTACGGCATGGTGTTGGTGACCGGCCCGACCGGCTCCGGTAAAACCGTGTCCCTGTATACCGCGTTGAATATTCTCAACGTCGAAGGCCGCAACATTTCAACCGTGGAAGATCCGGTTGAAATCCGTCTGAACGGCGTCAATCAGGTGGCGCAGAACCAGAAGCGCGGGATGACGTTTGCCGCCGCGTTGCGTTCGTTCCTGCGCCAGGATCCGGACGTGATCATGGTCGGCGAAATCCGCGATCTGGAAACGGCCGAAATTGCGATCAAGGCTGCTCAGACCGGCCACATGGTTCTTTCAACCCTGCACACCAACGATGCGCCGCAGACCATCGCGCGTCTGATGAACATGGGCATCGCGCCGTTCAACATCACTTCGTCGGTCACCTTGGTGATCGCGCAGCGTCTGGCGCGCCGCCTGCATGACTGCAAGAAACCGATGGCGCCGTTGCCGGCCACGGCGCTGCTGGCCGAAGGCTTCACCCAGGCCGAGATTGACGCCAAACTGAACCTGTTCGATGCCGTCGGCTGCTCGGGCTGCAACGAAGGCTACAAGGGACGCACCGGCATCTATCAAGTAATGCCGATGAGCGAGGAAATCCAGAAGATCATCCTGGCGGGCGCCAACGCCCTCCAGATCGCCGAGGCCGCGCGTGTATCCGGCGTTAACGATCTGCGGAAATCAGCTTTGCTCAAGGCCAAGAACGGCATCACCAGCCTCGCGGAAATAAATCGCGTTACCAAGGATTAACCATGGCAACCGCTACTGCTACCGCCAACAGCAAGACAACCGCAGCGCAACGGGGCAGTTCCCGCGCGCAAATAAGCAAGTTGGAGACCTACACGTGGGTTGGCATTGACAAGCGCGGCGTCAAGTTGAAAGGGGAGTACAGCTCCAAGAACGCCACCTTGGTCAAGGCGGAATTGCGGCGTCAGGGTATCAATCCGCAGACGGTCAAGGCCAAGGCCAAGCCGTTGTTCGGATCTGCCGGGAAAACGATCAAGACCCGCGACATCGCCATATTCAGCCGCCAGATCGCGGTGATGATGGCGGCCGGCGTGCCCATGGTGCAGTCCTTCGACATCGTCGCCGCCGGGCAAACCAATGTACGCATGAAAAACATGCTGATCGACATCAAGACCAATATCGAGGGTGGCTCAACCCTGGCGGAGGCATTGGGCAGATATCCGGTGCAGTTCGACGAATTGTTCTGCAATCTGGTGAAAGCCGGCGAATCGGCAGGTGTGCTCGATACCGTTCTGGACACGATCGCAACCTACAAGGAAAACATCGAGTCGATAAAAGGCAAGATCAAGAAGGCCATGTTCTATCCGGCCATGGTTTTTGCTGTGGCGATCCTTGTATCGGCGATCTTGCTGATCTTCGTGGTGCCGCAGTTCGAAACCGTGTTCGCCAATTTTGGCGCTTCGCTGCCTGCGTTCACGCAGATGGTGATCAACTTCTCGCGCTTTCTGACCGGCCACTGGTTAATAATGTTGATCTGGATCGTTGGAGTCATTGCCGGGCTGATTTTTGCCTACAAACGCTCGCCGCGCTTCGCTCATTTCATGGCGCGTGCTGTACTGAAATTGCCCGTGGTCGGCCAGATCCTGCATAACTCGGCTATCGCGCGTTTTGCGCGTACGCTTGGGCGTGACGTTTGCCGCCGGCGTACCCCTGGTCGAAGCGCTGGATTCCGTTTCCGGCGCCACCGGTAGTCCGATCTACAACGATGCGGTCAAGCGCGTCCGTGAAGACGTTGCCGTCGGCCATCAACTCCAATTGGCCATGCGTCAGACCGGCCTGTTTCCGAATATGGTCGTGCAAATGGTCGGAATCGGCGAGGAATCCGGCGCCCTGGACAAGATGCTGTTCAAGATCGCCGAGTTCTACGAACAGGAAGTCAGCAATGCCGTTGATGCACTATCCAGTCTGCTGGAGCCGTTCATCATGATCATCATCGGCGTCATTGTCGGCAGCCTGGTAATCGCCATGTACCTGCCGATCTTCAAACTCGGCGCTGTGGTCGGCTGAGCGATCGATCGCATTACGAACGTGATTGATTTTATCGGCACTCCCGGCGCTGCAGCCGCGCTCGCCGGGCTGCTCGGCGTGATTGTTGGCAGCTTCCTGAATGTCGTCATCCTGCGTTTACCTACTCGGCTGATGCACGCTTGGCGTCTGCAAAGCCGGGAACTGCTGGAGCTTCCGGATGAGGAGGATGCCGTGGCCCCACCGGGAATCGTGCGTGAGCCATCGCATTGCCCGCACTGCAAACATCCGCTGGGCGTACTGGAAAACATTCCGCTGTTGAGCTGGCTGGCACTGCGCGGCCGTTGTCGGCATTGCCACGCGCCAATCTCGATTCAATATCCGCTGGTCGAGTTGCTTACCGGACTGTGCTCCGCGGCTGTCGTCTGGCATTTCGGCTTCGACTGGCAGGCTGGTGCTGGATTGCTGTTGACATGGACACTGATCGCGCTGGCCGGCATCGATGTACGCACACAATTGCTGCCGGATCAGATGACCTTGCCGTTGCTCTGGCTTGGTTTG
Source organism: uncultured Gammaproteobacteria bacterium (assembly GCA_963804695.1). Taxonomy (GTDB): domain Bacteria; phylum Pseudomonadota; class Gammaproteobacteria; order Xanthomonadales; family Rhodanobacteraceae; genus Rudaea. The sequence goes on along the minus strand of CAWDRH010000001.1, from coordinate 235,952 downwards.
CTTTTGTCGCTTCTTCCACTTTTTGTTGGTAGCCACGCAAGCATTGTCGGCGCCTCTATCGGTTATCTCAGCCTGTGGTCGGTGTACTGGCTGTTCAAGCTCGCCACCGGCAAGGAAGGTATGGGTTACGGCGATTTCAAACTGCTCGCCGCACTCGGCGCCTGGATGGGTCCGTTCGCCCTGCTGCCAGTCGTGCTGCTGTCATCACTGATCGGCGCCATCGTCGGCGGTACCTATCTAGCAGTACGTGGCCACGATCACGCCACGCCGATTCCATTCGGACCGTTTATCGCCGCCGCAGGTTGGTTGTGGTTTGTGTATACCGAACCGTTGCTCAATCTGTATCGCTCCATATTCGGCTTTGCGTGAACACACCAAACCGTTCATGACACCAGTTACCGTGATGCCGCGATCGCTTCGCGCCAGGATTGCGCTGGCCGCGCTGATCGTATGGGTGATGCTGCCCAATCTGGTCTGGCTATGGATGGGTAGTGGAGCCGTTGTCTGGATCAGCGCCCTGATCGTGCCGGGCATATTGTTGCTGGTGCTCTTTGCAATCCTCGGGAGCCGGTTATGGTTGTGCTGTCTGCTCTTGTCGCCATTCGCCGTGCTTGCTCCGGTGGAAGCGTTCTACGTCGGTGCCTATGGGCATCCGAGTACGGCGCAGATTCTGGCGACGGTCGTCGCGACCAACCTGCGCGAAGTGTGGGAATATCTCGGTGCGACGCTGTTTCTCATTGCCCTGTCCATGCTTGCCGGCCTCGCGCTCGCCGTGGTGGCCACATGGTGGTGTGCACGTTCCGGCTTGTGCTGGCATCAACGGTCGCGCACATGGGTGCTTGCCGGCGCTATGACGTTTTCAATCGTCGTCTTCGCAATAGGCGCCATTACGACGTCTGGCAGCCTTGCGGTACGCGCACGCGCGGGTGTCGGAACTCTGCACGGATTGACCGACCCGATCGAGGCGAGTTTTCCATTTGGCGTGTTCACGCGCATCGCGGAATACCGCCGTGAGTGGCACGCAATGCGTGCCAGCGCCGCCCGGCTCGAAACCTTTCGTTTCCGCGCCCAGCGCATCGATTCAGTGCACCAGCGCCAAGTCTATGTGCTGGTGATCGGCGAAAGCAGCAGGCGCGATCATTGGCAGTTGTTCGGCTACCCACGTGTGACCAATCCGGAACTGACGAAGATACCCAACCTCGTGCCCATTCCCGATTTGACCTCTTCCTGGCCAGCGTCGGTCATGGCAATTCCGATGCTTCTCACACGCAAGCCACCGACCGATCGCGATCTTATCTGGAAGGAAGCATCCATCCTGCGTGCGATGCAGGAAGCCGGGTTCGATACGTACTGGATTTCAAACCAGATGTCCATAGGAGTATTCGATTCGCCCGTGTCAACTTACGCGCTTGAGGCGATGCACGTGGAGTTTCTCAACCATGTGTCGTGGAAATCGCCGGGCAGCTACGACGGGGATTTGCTACAACCGTTGCGTGACGCGCTACACGACTCTGGCAACGACTTGTTTATCGTGCTGCACATGATGGGCAGCCACGGAAATTACGACTTTCGCTATCCCGAATCGTACAAACGCTTCCAACCGACGTTGTTCGACGACGACGCAAGCACGTCCAAGTTCGAGCTGCGCCGAAACAGCTACGACAACACCATCCTGTACACCGATCATGTGCTCGCACAAATCATTGACACGCTACGCACAACGCAAGTCGTCGCCGCACTTTGGTACGAATCCGATCATGGCGAGGATCTGCCAACGCCCACATGCACCTTGGACGGCCACGGCAATGGCACGTCTCACGACTTCGAGATTCCTGCGCTGTTCTGGTATTCCGACGCGTATGCGGCCAATTTCCCTCAGCAGCTCGCCGCATTGCGCATGAACGCGGACAAGCGCGTTATGAGCGCGAACACATTTGAATCATTGATCGATATGGCTGGGCTGGATTTCGCGAGTCACGACCGCAGCATGAGTCTGTTCAGTGCACAATGGCGTTATCGTCCGCGTTTGGTGACCGGCATTGCGTCCATCGACATCGACAAAGCAGATCGCAGCAAACGTTGCGATCTGCTGTTGCCGCCGCAAGGCTGAGACTAGACATTAGTTGGATTCCAAAAACCTATGGCGGCAGTTTTGCAAACACGCCTCACCATCGCCCTCACCGGCGGTATCGCCTCAGGCAAGACCGCGATGACTGATCGCTTCGCGCGACTCGGCGTGCCGATCTTCGATGCCGATGTGGCTGCGCGCGAGCTGGTCGCGCCGGGCCAACCCGCATTGGCTGAAATTGTCGCTGCATTTGGCGCTCAGCTGCTGACAGCCGCGGGCGAACTCGATCGCGCGGCCTTGCGTCGGCAGGTGTTCGCTGATGTCTCTGCGCGACGGCGCCTCGAAGCCATTCTGCATCCGCGCATTCGTGCCAGTCTTTTGGCGCGTGCGCAGTCGTGCACGGCGGCGTATTGCATCCTCGCGATTCCGCTGCTGGTCGAATGCCGCGACGACTATGCCTGGGTGGATCGCGTGCTGGTCACCGATGCGCCGCGTGCGCTGCAATTGCAGCGGCTGATGCATCGCCCCGGCATCGATCAGAGCACGGCCGAACGCATGCTGGATGCGCAGGTGCCGAGTGATCAGCGTCTGGCGTTGGCCGATGACATCATCGACAACACCGGACCCTTGTCGGCACTCGACGCGGTGGTGATGCGCTTGCACCAGCATTACCTCACGCGACCAAATTGCCGGACAGCGGACGCAACGACCCACGCGTAATTATCGTGACCAGAACGCGGAGATTCCGGCGATGCCTTGTGCACCGGCGTCACGGGCGGCTGCGATGTCATCCGATCCGAGACCGCCGAGGGCATAAACCGGAAACGGCGCAACGGCGCACAACTTGGCGAATCCGACCCAGCCGAGTGGAGCGGTGTCCGGATGACTCGTGGTCGGTTTCACGGGACCGAGCACGGCGAAATCGACGCCGATCGCAGCTGCGTGTTCGAGTTCGCGTTCATCATGACACGACGCGGCAACCGAGCACTTGTTATCGAGCGGACGCGCGTGCAAGCGCATGAGCTCGGCAGCGGGCAAGTGTACGCCTTCGAGGGCCAATTCCTGGGCCAGTTCAACGTGACCGTTGAGCAATAGCTGCGCGCCGGCACGTGCAGCAAGTTCCTGCGCGGCCTGCGCAAGAAAACGCAATTGCGGCAACGCCAATCGCTTGCTGCGCAACTGCACGAGCTTCGCGCCGGAATCCAGCACACGTGCTAACTGGCGCAGAAAATCCGTCGGATCATCGACTGGCTCCGGGGTAATGACGTACTGGCCTGGCAAGCGCAATGCGGCGATAACAGGCCCATCGGCCGGCGTTATAGGAATGCCGTCCAATTCGTCCAGTGTCACCCAACGCAAGGCCTGACTTTCGCGGCCATGCGGTTCGCCGGTATGCGTGAGAACGCGGTATATGTCGAGAAGAATGGATTTTTCTGCGTAGCGCCACGGAACGGCGATGAGCTTTTCGACGGCGCGGGTTTCAATGCCGAGTTCTTCGTGTAATTCGCGCTCCAGCGCGGTCATGGCCGATTCACCGGGCTCGCATTTTCCGCCGGGAAATTCCCAGAGTCCGGCCAGATGCTTGCCGGATGGCCGCTGCGTCAGCAGGATACGTCCACGCGCGTCGCTGATGACACCTGCGACGACGTGGACGAGCGCTGGTTTCACTGCACCGGCACGATCACGCCAGCTTGCCGTGGCACTGCTTGTATTTCTTGCCCGAACCGCAAGGACACGGATCGTTGCGACCCACCTTGGGCTCATCGCGAGTGACTGGTGATTGCGGCGACGCGGCTTCCGCGCCATCACTCTGCGCAACGGCCGAAGTGGCGGCGATGGATGCGGCCTCGGCATGCTGGAATTCGAGTGCACGGCGTTCGGCATCGCGCCGCTGTTGTTCTTCCATCGCCGCCACATCGGCTTCGCTCTGGATGCGGATGCGCGCGAGGCGTGACACGACCTCGGCCTTGACCTGTTCAAGCATGGCCTGGAAAAGAATGAACGCCTCCCTCTTGAACGCCTGCTTCGGTTGCTGCTGCGCGTAACCGCGCAGATAGATGCCCTGACGCAGGTAATCCATTGCGGCCAGATGTTCCTTCCAGTGCTGATCGACCACCTGCAGCAGGAAGAATTTTTCTGCCGCACGCATGATCTCGGAGCCGTACATCGTCTCCTTCTCGCGGAAGAAGCGCTCGACTTCCGCGATCACGTGATCGCGAATGTCATCGGCATCCAGATCGTGCTGCTGTTCGACCCAGTGCTTGAGGTCGAACTTGAAACCGTAGTCGGATTCCAGCGCGCGATCCAGGCCGGCGATATCCCATTGTTCATCCACACTGGCGGCCGGAACATAGCGGCGGCAAAGATCGGTGAACACGTCATAACGGATATTGACGATGTTGTCGGCGACGTTGTCGGAATCGAGCAACTCGTTGCGCTGTTCGTAGATCACCTTGCGCTGGTCGTTGGCCGTATCGTCGAACTCCAGCAACTGTTTGCGGATGTCGAAGTTGTGCGCTTCGACCTTGCGCTGCGACTTCTCGATCACGCGCGTGATCATGCGGTCTTCCAGCGCCTCGTGCTCCTTCATGCCGAACAATTGCATCCAGCGCGTGACCCAGTCCGGCGCGAAGATGCGCATCAGATTGTCGTCGAGCGACAGATAGAAACGGCTCGATCCGGCATCGCCCTGGCGCCCGGAACGGCCGCGCAACTGGTTGTCGATGCGGCGCGATTCATGGCGCTCGGTGCCGACGATGTGCAGGCCGCCAGCGGCAAGCACCGCGTCGTGGCGCTTCTGCCATTCGGCCTTGACCTGCTCGCGCTCGGCCTCGGTGGCCTCCGGCGGCAGCGCGGCGAGTTCGGCCTCGAGCGAACCGCCGAGCACGATGTCGGTGCCGCGGCCTGCCATGTTGGTGGCGATGGTCACCGCGGCGGGGCGTCCGGCCTGGGCGACGATGTGCGCTTCGCGCTCATGCTGTTTGGCATTGAGCACTTCATGCGGAACCGGCGGCTTCATTTTCTTGAGCATGTCGGACAGCATCTCCGACGTCTCGATCGAGGTCGTGCCGACCAGTACCGGCTGGCCACGCGCGTAGCAATCCTTGATGTCTTCGGCAACGGCGCCGAACTTGAAGTTCTGCTTTAGGAAGACGAGATCCTGGTTGTCCTTGCGCACCATCGGCTGGTGGGTCGGGATCACGACCACTTCCAGTCCGTAGATCTGCTGGAATTCGTAGGCTTCGGTGTCGGCCGTGCCGGTCATGCCGGACAGCTTCTTGTACATGCGGAACAGGTTCTGGAAGGTGATCGAGGCCAGGGTCTGGTTCTCACGCTGGATCGGCACGCCTTCCTTGGCCTCGACCGCCTGATGCAGGCCGTCCGACCAGCGCCGGCCCTGCAGGGTGCGGCCGGTGAATTCGTCGACGATGATGACTTCGCCGTCGCGCACGATGTATTCCTGAGTCGCGGCGGTACAACGCATTCGCGCGCAGGCCGGCATTCAGGTGATGCACTACAGCCAGGTGTTTGGGATCGTACAACCCATCGTCTGCACCAAGGATGCCTTCGTCGCGCAGAATCTGCTCGGCGTGTTCCATGCCCGTTTCGGACAGATGCACCTGCTTCTGCTTTTCATCGACCCAGTAATCGCCGGCGCCTTCTTCGGTTTCCTGGCGGATCAGCTTGGGCACAATGCGGTTGATGCGGACGTACAACTGCGGCGAATCGTCGGACGGTCCGGAAATGATCAGCGGTGTGCGCGCTTCGTCGATCAGGATCGAATCGACTTCGTCGACGATGGCGAAATGCAGGCCGCGCTGGTAACGCTGTTCCTTCGACAACGCCATGTTGTCGCGCAGGTAGTCGAAACCGTATTCGTTGTTGGTGCCGTAAGTAATGTCGGCGGCGTAAGCCTGAGCCTTGTCGGCGTGTTCCATGCCGGGATACACCACACCGACACGCATGCCGAGGAAGCTGTAGACCTTGCCCATCCAAGCCGAGTCGCGTCGGGCCAGGTAGTCGTTGACCGTGATCACATGCACGCCCTTGCCTTCGAGCGCGTTCAGGTACACCGGCAAGGTGGCGACCAAGGTCTTGCCCTCACCAGTACGCATCTCGGCAATCTTGCCGGCATGCAGGACCATGCCACCGATCAGCTGCACGTCGTAATGGCGCAGACCGAGTACCCGGCGCGAGGTTTCGCGCACCACCGCGAAGGCTTCGGGCAGAATCTGATCCAGTGTCTGCCCCGCCGCAAGGCGTTGCTTGAAGGCATCGGTCTTCGCGCGCAGATCCGCATCGGACAAGGCCTTGAGCGCAGGCTCGTGGGCATTGATCTTGGCCACCGTCTTGTTCATCTGGCGCAGCAGACGCTCGTTACGGCTGCCGAAAATGCCGGTCAAAATACGATTGAACATGAGTCAGAAAAAGTTTGGGATGGGAGTTTTACGGTGCGGCAGCCACGCGGCGGCGACGCAAACGCCAAAGGCCGCCGAATGATACGGCGGCCTCCGCACATTACAAGGGATTGTTGGGACCGGAACGCCGGATTTCAAGCTTTCTTGACGGTCCGGTTGACATAGGTGAGCGGATTGACGGCACGGCCGCGCAGCCAGACCTCGAAATGGCAATGCGGCCCGGTCGAACGCCCGGTCATGCCGACGCGTGCAATGATCTGTCCGGCGTGCACGCGCTCGCCGACACTGGCGACATTCTCGCGGTTGTGCGCGTATCGGGTCATGTAACCGTTGCCATGATCGATCTCGACCACGTTGCCGTAACCGCTGCGTTCGCCGACGAAGGTTACGACGCCATCTGCAACGGCATGGATGGCACTGCCGAGCGGAGCATCGAAGTCCAGGCCCAGATGATGCTCCACACTGCCATTGATCGGATCGGTGCGGGTGCCGAAGCCCGAGCCGATATAGCCCTCCGCGACCGGATAGCCGCTGGGCAGCAGGGCGTTGTCGACGCGGCGGTCCAGCAACAGTTCCTCAAGCACGCTCAAGCGCGTTTCGTCGTGCTCGAACTGGTCGCGCAAGGCGGAGATATTGCCGGCAAGGCTGGCGTTCAGTGCCTGCGGCACCGCGGCGGGATCTTCCGGGCCACCCATTGCCGGCGTAGTGCCGAAATCGAATTCGCTTTCGTCGAGCTTGCCAATCTGGGCCAGGCGCTGACCGAGCGCATCCAGACGCAAGGCCCGCGCCTGTAGTTGTCCGAGCTGTACGGCCAGGGCATCCATGTCGCGCCGGGACGAGGATTCCAGCGTGTCCACGCTGTGTTCTTGCAACACGACCTGCGCCCGCAGCGATTGCAATTCGTGCAAGGCGTGATCACGCGGATTGGCCAACAACATGGCAACGGCCGAGCCGATGCCGGCGAACAGGAGCAGACAACCCACCACCACACAGGACAGCGCGGCGCGGATACGCCAACTCTTCAGATCCAGTGCGATCGGTGTCGCATGAGGCTTGGCGACGATTATGATGTTCATCTCTTACCTGGGTTCAAGGGTTGCACCGTGCCGTCTTCGTCCGATCACTCCAAGAAGCGCTCTGCGACCCAATCAGTCGGAGAGTGCCCCCCCGTCGCCGCGCTGGTAGCGCGCGCGCGCGCGTTGGATGCGCTGGATCGAAAACTGCGCCAACCGTTGCCGGACACGCTGCGCCGCCAGTGTTGCCTGGCGGATCTGCGTGCCGGACGGCTCGTCTTTCTGGCGTCTTCCTCGGTCTGGGCGGCCAAGCTGCGGTTCTATCAGATCGCATTGATGGCCGAGGCCCGGGTAGTCTCGGGCCTGCAGGTCGAAAAATTCGCCGTGAAAGTGGCACCCCTGCCCCCCGTTCCCCCGGAGCAGACCAGGCGTAGACCTCTTTCAAAAGCCGCTGCGGAACATCTTAAAGCAGCAGCACACTCCCTCGCCGACCCGGAACTTCAGGCCGTGTACCTCCGGTTGGCATCCCTTGCCGATGATTCTTCTTCCGGGCCGACGCGCAAATGATGCGCGCGGCGGCTGGCCGTTTCCGTGACGGCGGTGGTGCTTCCTACATCGCCTGGGCAGGATGCGCGTAGGAGATCGGTGCCTTGGCCGGATCGTCGAAGCTGACCTCTTCCCAGGCCTTGGCGTCGGCAATCAGTGCACGCAGCAGCTTGTTGTTCAATTCGTGACCGGACTTGTGACCATAGAACGCACCGATCAGGCTGTGTCCGAGCAGGTACAGATCGCCGATCGCGTCGAGAATCTTGTGCTTGACGAACTCGTCCTCGTAACGCAGGCCGTCTTCGTTGAGCACACGGTAATCGTCGAGCACGATGGCGTTGTCCATCGATCCGCCAAGCGCGAGGTTCTTCTCGCGCAGCATCTCGATATCGCGCATGAAGCCGAAGGTGCGGGCGCGCGAGACTTCCTTGACGAAGGAGGTGGTCGAGAAATCGATTTCGGCGCTTGAGGTGCGACGGGTGAAGATCGGATGGTCGAAATCAATCGAGAAACCGACCTTGAAACCGTCAAACGGCTCGAAGCGGGCCCATTTGTCGCCGTCGCGCACGGTCACCGGCTTCTTGATGCGGACGAAACGCTTGGGTGCGGCCTGTTCCTCGATTCCGGCCGATTGCAGCAGGAACACAAACGGACCGGCGCTGCCATCCATGATCGGGACTTCCGGTGCGGACAGGTCCACGTAGGCGTTGTCGATGCCGAGTCCGGCGATGGCCGAGAGCAGATGCTCCACGGTCGCCACCCGCACGCCATCCTTGACGAGGGTGCTGGACAGGCTGGTGTCGCCGACATTTTCGGCGCGTGCGAGGATATCGACCGGCGTTTCCATGTCCACACGACGAAACACGATACCCGTATCCACGGCCGACGGGCGCAAGGTCATGTAGACTTTTTCACCGGTGTGAAGACCCACGCCGGTCGCACGTATCACATTCTTGAGTGTACGTTGTCTGATCATTTTTTTATGGTTCCCCAGGGGCGGGAGCTTGCAAAACGCGCCGAATCGTAGCACAGGGGAAACCATCAGAGAAGTAAACGGGTGTAATTCCCCCAACAGGTGTTGCAAGAATACAACGGTTAGGGTGCTGGCACGCGGCCAGGGACGAAAAAGACGGCGGACTCTGCGGACGACCGCCGTCGATACAAAGAACAGGCGCGGCTACGCCACCGCGCCAGATTGACACCTACCTAGTTGCCGGACCTTCAATCGGCCTGCTTGCGCAGGAAAGCCGGAATATCCAGATAGTCGATCTGCGGTTCGCTGCTGGAGGTTTTCACCTTGACCGGCTCGGCCGCCGCACGCGCGGCCGGGGTGCGCGCCGGGGGCAGATAGTCCACCGGCATGTCGTCGGTGCCGGTGCGCGCGACCAGTTGCGGCCGGCGCACGACATTCACCTCGTCGCGCCGTGCGCTCTGGCGCACCGCCCCACGGTTCAGGCCGGTAGCCACCACGGTGACGCGCACATCGTCCTGCAGCTCCGGGTCGAGCGCGGTGCCGACCACCACGGTCGCATCCTCGGACGACAGCTGATGGATCACCTGACCGATCTCGTCGAATTCGCGCATGGTCAGGTTCGGTCCGGCGGTGACGTTGACCAGGATGCCGCAGGCACCGGACAGGTTCACATCCTCCAGCAGCGGATTGTTGATCGCCGCTTCGGCCGCGGCCACGGCGCGGTCGTCGCCGCGCGCACTGCCGGAACCCATCATTGCCATGCCCATTTCCGCCATCACCGTACGCACGTCCGCAAAATCTACGTTGATCAGACCCGGACGGGTAATCAGATCGGCAATGCCCTGCACCGCGCCGAGCAGCACGTCGTTGGCCGACTTGAACGCCGACAGCAGGGTGACTTCGCGGCCGAGTACGGTCAGCAGCTTCTCGTTCGGCACGGTAATCAGCGAATCCACATGCTGCGACAGGTCTTCGATGCCCTTGAGCGCGACCTGCATGCGCCGACGACCCTCGAACGGGAACGGCTTGGTGACAATGGCCACGGTCAGGATGCCCATTTCCTTGGCCAGTTGCGCCACCACGGGCGCCGCACCGGTGCCGGTGCCGCCGCCCATGCCGGCCGTGATGAAGACCATGTCGGTGCCGTTGAGGAGTTCCACGATGCGCTCGCGATCCTCGAGCGCGGCCTGGCGACCCACCTCGGGATTGGCACCGGCGCCGAGTCCCTTGGTGACGTTGCTGCCGAGTTGCAGCGTTAGTTTGGCGCCGCTGTTCTTCAACGCCTGCGCATCGGTGTTGGCGCAGACAAAATCCACGCCATCGATGTGCGAATTGACCATGTGTGCGACAGCGTTGCCACCGCCACCGCCAACACCGATCACCTTGATCACCGCATTGGGTGCGAGTTTTTCGACCAGTTCAAACATGATTGCCAACCTCCGCTAGGTAGTACCACTTATCGTTATCGTTCGCCGCTGGCGCATCCTCGCGCCACCGGTTGCGGCAAGCAGGCGTATGCCCACCGCGTTTGCCCTCGTCGAGCATGGATCCGTTTCGGACCCTGCCGCGCTTCCCTGCGCGACATCAAACTCAGCTGCGAGCCATGCTGCGGACTTGCCGTGCCTGATTCGGGCAGGGCTGCCCGATACCCGGCCATCAGACTAGAACTCACCTTTAAACCAATGCAGCACCCGCTCCCAGGCCGTGCCCATGCCGCCGATGCCAGGCGCCGCGACTGTGCTGCGGGCGCTGTCCTGCCTGCTGCCGTACAGCAGCAGGCCCACGCCCGTTGCATGAATCGGATTGCTGACCACGTCGGACAAGCCGGTGACGTGCTGCGGCAGCCCGACGCGCACCGGCAGATGGAAGACTTCCTCGGCCAGTTCGACCACGCCTTCCATCTTCGACGCGCCACCGGTCAGCACAATGCCGGCTGCAACCAGACTTTCGTAGCCGGAGCGGCGCAATTCCGCCTGCACCATACTGAACAGTTCCTCGTAGCGCGGCTGCACCCATTCGGCCAGGGTCTGGCGCGCAAGACGTCGTGGAGGACGATCGCCGACGCTGGGCACCTGAATCGTTTCCTCGGCATGCGCCAGTTGCGCCAGCGCACAGGCGTACTTGACCTTGATTTCTTCGGCATGGGCAGTCGGCGTGCGAAAACCCTGGGCAATGTCGTTGGTCACCTGGTCGCCGCCGATCGGCAGCGACGCGGTGTGCCGGATCGCACCCTGGGTGAAGATCGAGATATCCGTGGTGCCGGCGCCGATATCGACCAGACAAACCCCCAGTTCGCGTTCGTCCTGCACCAGGATCGCCTTGCTCGAGGCGATCGCTGCGGGAATCAGGTCATCCACCTGCAAGCCGCAGCGATTGACGCACTTGGTGATGTTCTGTGCCGAGCTCACCGCACCGGTGACGATATGCACGTTGGCTTCCAGACGCACGCCGCTCATGCCAACTGGGTGGCGGATGTCTTCCTGGCCATCGATGATGTATTCCTGCGGCTCCTTGTAGAGCACGCGCTGATCAGCCGGAATGGCCACGGCGCAAGCGGCGTCGAGAACGTGTTCGATGTCGGCCGAAGTGACTTCGCGATCGCGGATCGGCGCGGTGCCGTGCGAATTGCGGCCGAGAATATGGCTGCCGGAAATTCCGGCGAAGACCGAACGGATCTCGCAACCGGCCATGAGCTCGGCTTCCTCGATCGCGCGCTGGATCGACTGCACGGTCGATTCGATGTCCACCACGACGCCGCGCTTGAGCCCGTGCGAGGCGTGCGAGCCGATGCCAATCACCTCGACCGGGTCGCCCGGTGTGTATTCGCCGACGATCGCCACGATCTTGGAGGTGCCGATGTCGAGGCCGACGATCAGCGACTTTTCGCCTTTGACTTTCATGTATGTGCCTCGGCGGCCGGCGGCGCGCCTGTGGTGGTGCCGGGAGTCGGGGGAACGAGTGGCGGCGGTGGACTGGCCCACAAAATCGCAAACCCGTTGGTGTAGCGCAGGTCGGCGCGCTGGAAACCGCTGGCGTGATCGCCGCTCAGGTGTGGATACACCGCCAGGAATCGCTGCAAACGCTGGTCGGGGTGTTTGTGCCCGAGCAGGATTTGTGCGCCATTGGCGAGCGTGAGCGCCCAACTGCCACGGTTGCTCAGACTCACGCCAGTCAGGATCAAACCACTGCCGGACAGCGCGTGCTGGGTACTGGTATAAAAATCCACAACCTGGCCCAGCGCGTCATCGGGGCCATCGAGCGACGGCAATCCCTGCAATGCATCGCCGCCGGGAGCGTCGAATAGCGAACCGTCGCGCCCGATCAGCCGCCGCTCGCCCCAGCGCGCGAACGGCTGGCGCTCGCGCACGCGCAGCTCGATCGTGTCCGGCCAGCGCTTGCGCGCCTCGACACTTTCCACCCACGGCAGGGCCGCGACCGCAGCACGCACATCCTCGAGCTTGAGCGCAAAGAATCCCGTGCCCAGATGCGCGTCGGCCGCCGCGCGGATCTGCTCGGCGCTGACATGGCCGTACTCGGCCTCGACCTGGAGGTAGCGCACTGGCCAGCGATCGACGGCGAACCAGCCATTGAGTACACCCACTACCGGCAACGCGACCAGACAAAGCGCCAGAGTCCAGGCAATGATCTTGAGCAGGAGGCGGCTGTTCACGGCGTCACCTGCGCGAGCGAGGTTTCCAGAATCCGCCAGCACAGCTCCTCGAAGCCGATGCCGACCGCCGCTGCAGCCTTTGGCACCAGCGAATGGCTGGTCATGCCGGGTGCCGTGTTCACTTCAAGCAGGAAAAACTTCCTGACTGTGTCACGCATGATGTCGACCCGGCCCCAGCCGGAGCAGCCGACTGCATCAAACGCGCTCAGCGCCAGCGCACCCAGATCGCGCTCGCCGGCCTCGTCCAATCCTGGACAAATGTACTTTGTATCCTCGGCGACGTATTTCGCGTGATAGTCGTAAAACTCGCCCTTGGGCACGATGCGGATCGATGGCAGCGCCCTGCGTCCGAGCACGCTCACGGTGAATTCGTCGCCGTCGATCAATTCCTCGACCAGCAGATCGCCTGGATAGCGTGTCGCCAGCTCCACGGCGGAGCGGATATCTTTTTCCGCCAGCACACGGGTGATGCCGACGCTCGATCCTTCACATGCCGGCTTGACGATCACCGGCAAGCCCAGTTGCGCGACCGCCGCATGCACGTCACCGCCACGCTCGAGCGGAACGAAGCGCGGCGTCGGCAACGCCAACGCCGTCCACACTTGCTTGGTGCGGATCTTGTCCATGCTCAGCGCCGAGCCGAGTACGCCGGAGCCGGTATACGGCACGCCGAGCGATTGCAGCGCCCCCTGCAGCACACCATCCTCGCCGCCGCCGTGCTGGCCGTGCAGGATATTGAACACACGCGCGAAGTGACCGGCACGCAGCGCATCAAGTAGAGCCGGAATGCCATCGACCGCATGCGCATCGATGCCGCGCGTTTTCAGCGCCGCCAGCACGTTGCGCCCGGAATCGAGCGACACCTCGCGTTCGGCCGAACTGCCGCCCATCACCACGGCGACCCGTCCGAACTGGCGGGGATTGACGCCATAGGTGGAGTCGACGCTCGCGTGCTCGATGCTCACTTTTCCACCTTTGGCATTTTTGCTGCGCCGGCCACAGCCAGCGCATTCGCGGCCGCACCGATGTCACCGGCGCCCATGACGAGCAACAGATCGCCATCACGCAACAATGCAGGCAAGGTTGCTGCGAGTTCACGCGGATGCTCGATCAGCACCGGGTCAATCTTGCCGCGCGCGCGCACCGCACGCGCCAGGGCGCGCCCGTCGGCGCCGGCAATCGGCGCCTCGCCGGCGGGATAAACCTCGGTCAGCACCAGCACATCGACGTCGGCGAGCACGTTGGCGAAATCGTCGATCAGGTCGCGCGTGCGCGTGTAGCGATGCGGCTGGAACGCGATCACCAGGCGGCGTTCCGGCCAGCCCAGGCGCGCGGCGGCGAATACCGCGGCCAGTTCGCGCGGATGATGACCGTAGTCGTCCACCAGCAGCGCACTGCCGTGATCCAACACGATCTCACCGCGGATCTGGAAACGCCGGCCGACGCCCTGGAATTCAGCCAGCGCACGCACGATGGCGTCGCCAGTGACGCCGAGCTGCCAACCGACCGCGGCCGCGGCCAATGCATTTTGCACATTGTGTACGCCGGGAAGATTCAACGTCACCGGCAACGCGGTCGCACGATCCGGCAGATGCAACGAAAAATGCGTACGCGCGCCTTCCTGGCGCACATCGCTGGCGTGCACGTCGGCGCTGGCGTGAACCGCATAAGTTATGGTGCGACGTGTCGTGCTGCGCACCAGTTCCGCCACTTCGGCGTCGTCCGTGCACAGCACGGCCAGACCATAAAACGGCAGCCGGTGCAGAAAATCGGCGAAGGCTTTTTTCACCAGCGCGTAGTCACCGCCATAGTTTTCCAGATGATCGGCATCGATATTCGTAACAATGGCGATGACCGGATTGAGCAGCAGAAATGAGCCATCGGATTCGTCGGCTTCGGCGACCAGATACTCGCCGGTGCCAAGTCGCGCGTGGGTGCCCGCGGCGAGCAACTGGCCACCGATCACGAAGGTCGGATCCAGACCACCCTCGGCGAGCACACTGGCGACGAGGCTGGTAGTGGTGGTCTTGCCATGCGTGCCAGCCACCGCGATGCCACGCCGGAATCGCATCAGCTCGCCCAGCATTTCCGCACGCGGCACCACCGGCAGACGGCGTTCGCGCGCGGCGACCAGTTCGGGATTGTCCGACCTGATCGCGCCGGATACGACCAGTGCGTCGGCGTCAGCAACCTGTGCCGCGGCATGGCCTTTGTATACTTTTATTCCGAGTCCGGCCAAATGCCGGGTGACGGCGGAATCGGCATTGTCCGAACCGGATACCGCGTAACCAAGATTGTGCAGTACCTCGGCAATGCCGCTCATGCCGGCGCCGCCGATGCCGACGAAATGCACGCGTCGGAAATCCTGGCCGACCAGATCGGATGCGACATTGCCATGGATGGCGAGGCGCGAGGTCATGCGGCGGCTCCGAGACAAGCTTCGGCGATGCGGGCCGCGGCTTCGGGCTTGGCCAGCGTGCGCGCAGCAACGGCCATTGCCAGCAGGCGTGCGCGATCGTCGTGCAGCTCGCCAAGCTGCACGGCGATGCGTTCGGCGCTCGCGACACTTTCCGGCAGCAGTATCGCGGCGCCGACGTGCACCAGCGCCTGCGCATTTGCGGTCTGGTGATCGTCGACTGCGAACGGGAACGGTACCAGCACCGCACCGACGCCGGCGGCGGCAAGTTCGGTCAGGGTCAGTGCACCGGCACGGCAGACGACGACATCCGCCCACGCGTAGGCCGCCGCCATGTCGTCAATGAAGGGTTCGATACTGGCTTCGACCTTGGACTGCGCATACGCAGCGCGTGCCGCATCAGCAAGCTTTGCGCCGCACTGGTGACGCACGACGGGGCGCCGATCCGGCGACATCAGCGCGAGCGCTTCGGGCACGCGCGCATTCAATGCACGCGCGCCCTGGCTGCCGCCGAGCACCAGCAGACGTACCGCACCGGTCCGCCCGGTGAAGCGTTCGCGCGGCGGCGGCAATATCGCGATTTCGCGGCGCACCGGATTGCCGACCCATTCGGCATGTTGCAATGCGCCGTCGAATCCACAAAGCAGCTTTTTGGCAAAAAGCGACAAAATTCGATTGGTGACGCCGGGCACGCGATTCTGCTCGTGCACCAGCAGTGGCACGCCGCGCAGCCACGCGGCGATGCCGCCGGGCCCGGCGGCGAATCCACCGAGCGCCAGCGCACTGCGCGGACGCGTGCGGCCGAGCAAATGCCAGGCCGCGACCAAGGCGCGCAGGATGCGCAATGGCGCCATCAGCGTGGCAAGCGCGCCCTTGCCGCGTACTGCGGAGATATCCAGGGTTTCGAGCGGCAAACCGGCCTGCGGCACCAGACGCGTTTCCAGTCCGCCGGCGCTGCCGAGCCACAACACCGGCACATCGCGCGCGCGCAGCTCTTGGGCCACGGCGATGCCGGGGAAGATATGGCCACCGGTGCCGCCGGCCATGATCAACACAGGCTGCATGGAGGTCGTCGTCATGCGCGTGCTCCGCGTACCGGCTCAGCTGCAATGGCCGTCTGGACGTCCGTTGCCGGCGGGCGGGAAACTTCGTAGCTGATTCGCAGCAGCAGACCGATCGCCGCACAGGTCATCAATACGCTCGAGCCGCCGGAGCTGATCAGCGGCAGGGTCAGGCCCTTGGTCGGCAGCACGCCGAGATTCACCCCTATCGATACCAGGGTCTGCATGCTCAGCCACAACCCGATGCCGAACGCGCAATAACCAGCGAAGCGCTGGCCGCGCTCGATCGCGTGCAACCCGAGCATGAAGGCACGTCCGACCAGGGCAGCAAACAACGCCAAGACCAGAAGTATACCGGCGAAGCCGAGTTCCTCGGCGATCACAGCGAGGATGAAATCGGTATGCGCTTCCGGCAGATAAAAAAGCTTCTGCACGCTGGCGCCAAGACCCACGCCGAACCATTCGCCACGACCCACCGCGATCAGCGCCTGGGTGAGCTGGAAGCCATCGTCGAACGGATGTTCCCAGGGATTCAGGAACGAAGTCAGGCGTTTGACGCGATAATCCGAGGTCAACGCAGCCCAGGCGATAGCGGGCATCAGCGGGATCGCCAGATACATCAAGTTGCGCATGCGTGCGCCGCCCAGCCAGACCATGCCGATGGTGACGGCAAGGATCAGCGCCGCGCTGCCGAAATCCGGTTGCAACAGCAGTAATCCGATCAGCACTGCCGCGACACCGAGCGGTTTGAGCACGCCGAACAAGCTGTGCTGCAGGTTGTCGCGCCGGCGGACCAGATAGCTGGCCAGATAGACAACGAACAACAGCTTGACCGCCTCGACCGACTGGAAGCCGGCGACACCCAATCGAATCCAGCGCCGCGCGCCGTTGATGCGCAGGCCGAGTCCCGGCACGAATACCAGCAGCAGCAGGATGATCGCGAACAGCAGCAGGATGAAGGCATTGCGCTCGAACCAATCCAGCTCGATGCGCATCATCACGCCGCACAAGGCAATGCCGAGGCCGAGAAACACCAGATGCCGGATCAAGTAATAGAACGGTCCAACCTGCTGGCCATCGGCGATCGCGATCGAACTCGACGCCACCATGATCACACCCAGACTCGCCAGCGCAATCGCCGCAAGAGCGAGGCCGAGATCGTAACGACCTGCAGTCTCGTCGCGGCGTTTGGCTTGTTGACCAAGTCCGAACATCAGCGCACCTTCAGGGTCGCAAGACCGATCAGCACCAGCACGACGCTGATGATCCAGAAACGCACGATCACGCGCGGCTCCGGCCAACCTTTCAGTTCGAAGTGGTGATGGATCGGCGCCATGCGGAAGATGCGCTTGCCGGTGAGCTTGAAGCTGGCCACCTGCAAAATCACCGACGGCGGTTTCCATCACGAACACGCCGCCCATGATCAGCAGCACGATTTCCTGACGCACGATCACGGCCACGGTGCCGAGCGCAGCGCCGACCGCAAGCGCGCCGACATCGCCCATGAACACCTGCGCGGGATAAGTGTTGAACCACAGAAACCCAAGCCCTGCACCGGCCAACGCACCGCAGAAAATGCACAGCTCTCCCGCACCGGGTACCGCCGGAATTTGCAGATACGTCGGAAAACACATTGTTGACCGGCGGCGTACGCGAACACGCCGAGCGCCGACGCAACGAGCACCGTCGGCATGATCGCCAACCCATCGAGGCCATCGGTCAGATTCACCGCATTGGAAAAACCGACGATCATGAAATAACCGATCACGACGAACACGATGCCCAGCGGTATCGCCACTTGCTTGAACAGCGGCACATACAACGCAATCGCCGCCGGCGAATCCTGACCCAGCACGTGATACAGCGCGGACGCGGCGGCGAGTCCGCACACCGATTGCCAGAAATACTTCCAGCGCGCCGGCAGGCCACGGCTGTCCTTGAACACGAGCTTGCGGTAATCGTCGTAGAAACCGATCACGCCGAACGCCAGCATCGTGCCCAAGCGTGATCCACATGTAACGATTGCGCAGATCGGCCCATAGCAGGGTCGCGATCGCGACCGCGAGCAGTATCAGTGCACCGCCCATGGTCGGCGTACCGGCCTTGGACAAATGCGATTGCGGGCCGTCGCTGCGGATCACCTGCCCGGCCTTGACTGCCGCCAGCTTGCGGATCAGGTCCGGGCCAAGCAACAGCGCACCGCCAGCGCCGTCAGCGCACTCATGATGGTGCGGAAGGTGATGTACTGGAACAGGTGGAACACGCTGATTTGTCCACGCAACAAGTCGGCCAGTTCAAGCAGCATGACGCGCGCTCCTTTCCTTGTTGCCGCCCGTGCTGCCCAGAAGCAGGTGCACCACATGCTCCATCGCCGAACCGCGCGATCCCTTCACCAGCACACGCACACCCGCATGCACGTCGCGCGCGATCGCGGCGGCCAGATCTGTTTGAGTGGCGAAGTGCGCCGCGCCCTGACCAAACGCTTTCGCCGCATGTCCGGAAAGCTCGCCGACGGTATACAAACGCGCAACACCGTGTTCGCGTGCCAACGCGCCGATCTGGGCATGCAACGCCGACGCGGCCGAACCGAGTTCGCGCATATCCCCGAGCACCAGCCAAGCGTTCGCCCGGCGCGGCGGTGAGCGTGGCGATCGCGGCGGCGGTGGAGCCGGGATTCGCGTTGTAACTGTCGTCGATCAAGGTCCAGCCAGCAGCCAGCGCATGTTGCTGCAAACGTCCTTCCACGGCCGGCGCGGATTCCAGACCGCACCGGATTGTCTCGAGCGGCACGTCGAGCGCGAGCGCGATCGCCGCCGCGGCGAGCGCATTGAGTACGTTGTGGCGACCGGCCAGCGGCAGCGTGATCTCGGCGTGTCCGGTGGGCGTAATCAGCGTGAACCGCGATTGCTCGGTGAGTGTGAGGATCTTGCCATACACATCGGCAGCGCCATCGAGCCCGAAGCGCAGCACGCGCCGGCTGCCGGCGAGAACGGCAAACACGCCGGCGAACGCATCGTCCACATTGATCAGCGCGATCCCATGCGCCGGCAAGGATGTATACAATGCACCTTTGGTTTCGGCGATGCCTTCGAGCGTGCCCATGCGCTCAAGATGGGCCGGCGCAATGTTGTTGACGAGGCCGATTTCGGGCCGCGCGATGGCGGCCAGATAGGCGATGTCTCCCGGCTTGCCGGCACCCATTTCGAGTACCGCGTAGTCGGCATCCTCGGGCATGGCGAGCAATCGACAGCGGCAGGCCGATTTCGTTGTTGAAATTGCCGGCGTTGACGTGGGTCCGACCATGCAAGGCCAGAATCGAGGCGACCAGGGTCTTCACCGTGGTCTTGCCGTTGGAACCGGTGATGCCGACGACGCGCGCACGCCGCTGGGCGCGGATCGCGCTGGCCAGATCGCCGAGTGCCAGCGTGGTGTCGATCGTCACGACCTGGGGTAGATCGACCGCGACCGGCCGCGCGACCAGGGCCGCCGCCGCACCCGCCTGTTTCGCCGCAGCAACGAATTCGTGCGCATCGTAGTGCTCGCCGGCGAGGGCGACAAACAGGCCGCCCGGTTGCGGCGCGCGCGTATCGGTGAAGACGCCGTGCACTTCAACATCGGCGCCGTGCAGACTGCCCTTGGTCCACAAGGCGACATCGGCCAACCGCAGCGTCAGCATGAGCGAGCCTCCAGCGCGTGCCGCGCCACATCCATGTCATCGAACGCGCGCTTGATTCCGCCAATCTCTTGATAGGGTTCGTGGCCCTTGCCGGCAATCAGCACGACATCGCCGGATTGCGTGTCACGCAAAGCCAGCGCGATTGCGGCAGCGCGGTCGCGTTGCACCACGGCCGCGTGCGGGTTCGAAAAGCCGGCAACGATCTGCGCCACGATGACGTCACCGTCTTCGCCGCGCGGATTGTCGTCGGTGACGATGCTGCGATCGGCCAGACGTTCGGCAATTGCGCCCATCTGCGGACGCTTGCCCTGATCGCGCTCGCCGCCGCAGCCGAAGACGCAGACCAGCTCGCCGGAACAATGTGCCCGCAGGCTGGTCAGCGCCTGTTCCAGCGCATCGGGTGTATGAGCGTAGTCGATCACGACCAAGGGCGCATGCGCACCACCGCCAAGCCGCTGCATGCGTCCGGCCACCGGCTGCAGGTGCATCAGCGCATTCTGGATTTGTGCAAACGTATACCCGAGCGCACCCAGGCAGGCGGCAATCGCGAGCAGGTTGTAGACATTGAAGCGTCCGAGCAAGGTCGATTCCACCGTGCCCTCGCCCCAGGGCGTGCGCAACTCGAAGCCGAGTCCGCCGGCGTTGCTGCGCACGGTGTGTGCCGCCACCTCGGCCTGCGTGTTGTCGATGCCGTAACTCAACCGCCGCACGCTTGCCGGCAACCGCGCCGCCAGTTCGCGACCGAAAGCATCGTCGAGATTGATCACGGCACTGTGCAGTCCCGGCCACGTAAACAGTTTGGCCTTGGCCGCGCCGTAGGCCTGCATCGTGCCGTGGTAATCCAGATGATCGCGGGTCAGATTGGTGAATACCGCAACCTCGAATGCGACCGCGTTGACGCGGCCCTGATCGAGCGCATGCGAGGAGACTTCCATCGCCGTATGCGTGGCACCTGCAGCGCGGAACTCTGCTAGCAGCGCCTGCACGCTGACGGCGTCCGGTGTGGTGCGCTCGCCGGCTTCGACCGCACCAGCCATCCCGGCGCCGAGCGTGCCGATGGTTGCCGCACGCGCGCCAAGGCTTTCCAGTGCCGATGCCAACAATTGCACAATGGAAGTTTTTCCATTCGTGCCGGTGACGCCGATCATGTGCAGCGCAGCGGAGGGACGGCCGAAGAAACGCGCGGCGATTTCGCCGACGTGCTCGCGCAGCGCTTCGATCCAGACGACTGGCGTGTCGGTGCGGGCATCGAAAACGGTGGGCGCCGGGGCTTCGGCAAGAATCACCGAAGCGCCCGACGCCAACACCGCCGGGGCAAACGTGATGCCATGTGTGTGACTTCCGCGCAGCGCAATGAAAGCATCGCCGCGATGAACCTTGCGCGAATCGATGCTCAAGCCGCTCACGACGATGTCGCCAGCGACCGAAGGCGCAGCGATGCCGGCGAGCAAATCCGAAATACGGCAACGGTGGACGGCGGCACTCATGGCACCTCCTCTGCCGCATCGTCGTTGTTCGCATCCGCGGGCGCAGACGACGGCACGGGCGCCGTCGGACCGGCGGCAAACCAGCGCTGCACATTGTCCGGCGGCACATCGAGCAGACGCAGGGCACCGCTCATCACCTTGCTGAACACCGGCGCCGATACCGTGCCGCCGTAATAAGCTCCTTGCGCATCGTGAATCACGACGACTCCGACCAGGCGTGGCGCGCTCGCCGGCACGATGCCGGCGAACAGCGAGATGTAGCGGCTCTCATAGCTTCCGGCATGCGCCATGCGCGCAGTGCCAGTCTTGCCGGCGACGAGGTAATTGTTTATCACGGCCTGGGGATAGGCCGTGCCGCCGGGCATCACCACCGTTTCCAGCATGCGCAGGATGCTGTGCGCTATCTGCGGATCGATGACCGCGTTATCCGGATTGCGCGCACCCTTGACGAAGGTCGGCGAACGCAACCGGCCGTCGTTGGCCAGCGCGGCATAAGCCTGCGCAAGCTGCAGCGACGTCACGTTGAGGCCGTAACCGTAGGCGATCGTCGCCTTCTCCACCGGACCCCAGGCGGTGACGACGGGCAGAAAGCCCGGCGACTCGCCGGGAAAACCGCTGCCAGTCGATTCGCCGAAGCCGAAGCGATGGAACATGTCGTAAAGGCTGTCCCGCGACAGGCTCTCGGCCACCTTGGCCGCGCCGATGTTGCTGGACTTGGTGATCACTCCCGCCAGCGTGAGCATACCGTGGTCGCGTACATCGTGAATCGTGTAATTGCCGATCTGGTAAGACCCGGGCGAAGTGTCAACCTTGGAATCCGGTGTCCATTTGCCACTTTCCAGCGCCGTGGCGATGGTGAATGCTTTCATCGTCGAACCGGGTTCGACCACGTCGGTCAACGCACGATTGCGCCGGTATGCGGGGTCAGCGCTTTCGCGCGCGTTCGGATTGAACGAGGGTTGATTGACCATCGCCAGGATTTCACCAGTGGCGACGTCAAGCACCACCATCGAACCGGATTTGGCGTGATGATCGATGATCGCACTCTTGAGTTCGCGATAGGCCAGATACTGGATCCGGCGATCGATCGACAGGGTGATGTCGCGTCCCGGCTTGGGTTCGTGCACCAGTTCCACGTCCTCGACGGTGTGACCCTTGTTGTCGCGGATGACGCGTTCCGCACCGGGTTTGCCGGAAAGCCAATCGTCGAACGCCAGTTCCAGACCTTCCTGGCCGCGGTCGTCGATATTGGTGACGCCGAGTATGTGCGCCATCACTTCGCCGCTCGGATAGTAACGGCGGTACTCGCGCTGACTGGAGACGCCAGCGATGCCGAGCCTCATTATTTCGGCGGCATCGTCCGGATTGAGTTGCCGCTTGAGGTAGAAAAATTCCTTGTCCTTGTGCTGTTCAAGCTTTTGCTGCAACGCTCCGGGATCAATGCCAAGCGCAGCGGCCAGCTCGCGCAGCCGGTCGGGCTGATCCAGCACCTGTTCCGGATTGGCCCAGATCGATTCGACCGGCGTGGACACGGCCAGCGGCTCGCCGTTGCGATCGAGAATGCTGCCGCGCGACACCGGAATCGGCATCTCGCGCAGGAAGCGTGCGTCGCCCTGCTCCTGATAGAAATCCTTGCGCACGACCTGCAAATCCACCGCGCGCACGATCAGCGCGGTCGAGCCGAGAGCGAGCACCATCAACACGACGTACAAGCGTGCGCGGGTGTTGACCGGATGCGGGCGCGGCTTGATGCGCGCACCTTCGGTACGCAGCGGCAGCGGTGGCGCCACGCTTTTGCGCAATGCGCGTGTGCCTTCGCCTGATCTGTGTTCGCCGTCGGCCATCAGCGTTTCACCACCACGGTTTCGGCCGCGCCCGGATTGATCATGCCGAGCTGGCCGCGCGCGACCTGGTCGATGCGATTGGTCTCCGCCCAGGTCGCCTGTTCCAGTTCGAGACGGCCAAATTCGGTATTCAGATCGTCGCGTTCGTGGGCCAGCCGGGTCAGTTCGCCAAACAAGATGCGGTTCTGCTGGCGCGCATAAATCACACCCAGTGCGCTGCCGATCACGGCGATCAACAGCAATAGCACGACCGCGGCGCCGATGCGCTTCATGCGATCCGCTCCGCCACACGCAAGACCGCGCTGCGTGCGCGTGGGTTGTGGGCCAACTCGGCGCTGTCCGGGAACTGCGCCGCACCAATCAGCTTCAGACGCAAAGGAGCAGACGGCGGCAGCGGCGGCAGGCCGCGCTTTGCGGCCGGCGCTTGCGACTCGTCGCGCATGAACTGTTTGACCGGGCGATCTTCCAGCGAGTGGAAACTGATCACAACCAAGCGCCCACCGGTCTTGAGTCGATCCAGCGCGGCGCGCAGTCCGCGTTCGAGCGCATCGGTCTCGCCATTGATGGCGATGCGCAGCGCCTGGAAACTGCGCGTCGCCGGATGTTTGCCCGGCTCGCCACGGCCGACGACACGCGCCACCAGTTCGGCCAACTCGAGTGTACGCGTGATTGGCGCGGTCGCACGGCGTTCCACGATCGCGTGCGCAATGCGCCGGCCCATGCGTTCTTCGCCGAACTTCCAAAGCACGCCCGCGATCTCCGCCTCGTTCGCGCGTGCCAAAAACTCCGCCGCGCTTTCGCCACTGCCCGGATCCATGCGCATATCCAGCGGCGCATCGGCGCGAAAACTGAAGCCGCGTGCCGCGTCATCCAGTTGCGGCGACGACACGCCCAAATCCAGCAGTACGCCATCCAACCCGGCGCGAGTCGCATCCCAATCAGCCAGATCCGCAAAGCTGCCGTGACGCATCGCCACGCGCACGTCGCCGCCAAATTCTGCGCGGGCCACTGCCAGCGCCACGGGGTCGCGATCCATCAGCAGCAGACGTCCGTCCGTCCCCAGCTTGTCGAGCACCGCACGCGCATGACCGCCGCGTCCGAACGTGCCGTCCAGATAGGTGCCGTCGGCGCGCACTCGCAACCCGTCCACTACCTGCGCCAACATCACGGCGATGTGCGTGTCGCTGGTCATGTCCATCGTCCCTACGTGCGCGCGTGCCGCACTCACAACTTCAGACCCAACATCTCGTCGCTGAGCTCGCGTTCTTCGATGGTCTGCTGAATCTTCTTCAGATGCGCCTGCTCGCTCCACAACTCGAACTTGGCGTTCATACCCAGCAAGACCGCTTTCTTTTCGATGCCGGCCGCGTTGCGCTGGCTGGCCGGAACCAGCACACGTGCATTGCCATCGGGTTCAACGATCGCGGCGGCGCCGACGAGCTTGAGTTGCAGATCGCGGTGCACGCGCTTGACGCTCGACAGCGCATTCACCTGGTCGCGCACCGCTTCCCATTCCGCATGCGGAAACAGCCACAGACAACCCGGCTCGAACGGGTTGTACGTAAACACCAGACGATTGCCGCACTGGGTCGCGATCAGTTCGCGATAGGCGGTTGGCAGAGCCAGGCGGCCCTTGTCGTCCAGCGTGATGGCGGTTTCACCCTGAAACATAGGTTTCCCACAAAAAACCACTAATTCCCACTATTGGCGAACAGTAGCCCCGGGCACACGCTCTGTCAAGGGAAAATCCGCTTGTGGATCAAGGAGAAAGCCGCGATTTTGTTAAATCTCGCGTGACTTGTCAGGTATGCGGAAAAGCTGCTTGAATTAGCAGGATTTTTTGCGAAAATCATGCGGCCGCGATCGTATCCAAACTCATGTTGCAGCGCGCAACGAAAATCTGTGGGTAATTATCCACAACACAGCAAAGTATAAAATGGGATAAAGCGGAAAGCAGCGAAAATGCGAAGCGACTCTTTCCGTTCCCTTGAGTCAAGGGGGCGCGAAACGCTTGTCACGCAAGCGTTTCGCGGGGGTTGTGGATGTGCGCGGAACCTTTCCAGAAACCGGAAGAAGTTCCGCTCCACTTGAAACGAAAGAAAAAGAAAGAGTCGGCCGGTAAGCCGGGTTCTGTCGTGGACAGTCATTCCTCTAGGCCTGACGTCACCGCCAGGCTCAAGCAACCTACCCGGGAGCAGCGCGGGCCGCGCCATACGCTCCCCTATTTGGTCTTGCTCCAGGTGGGGTTTGCCGTGCCGTGCGGCGTTATCCCCGCACGCGGTGCGCTCTTACCGCACCGTTTCACCCTTACCGACGCACCTTGCGAGAGCCATTCGGCGGTCTGTTTTCTGTTGCACTGTCCGTCGGCTCGCGCCGCCCAGGCGTTACCTGGCACCTTGCCCTGTGGAGCCCGGACTTTCCTCGAAGCACTTGCGCACTGACGCGGCTGTCTGGCCGACTCCGGGCGCAGTTTAGCGCGAACCGGGCCGGACAAGTCGCAACTTGCAATCAGACGGTGATTTTTGCGACACGAATCATTGCCACGATGCTGCGTTCAACGTCGGCATCGGTCGTCGCCCATGAGCAGACACTGATGCGCATCGCGGTGCGCCCCTGCCAGACCGTGCCGCCGCACCAGCAGGTGCCGTCGGACTGCAACGCGGCGATCACACGTTGCGTGCGATCCGCAGTGCCGAAGGCGACCAGCACCTGATTCAGCACGACCTCGTTGAGTACCTCGAATCCGCCCGCCGACAGAGCTTCGGCGAAACGCCACGCCTGGCGGCAATTGCGCTCGACCATCTCGGTGACGCCAGCGCGGCCAAGACTGCGCAGTGCCGCCCACACATCCACGCCACGCGCGCGGCGCGACAGCTCCGGCGTGTAGTCGGAAGGGTTGCGCCACGGACTCGTCGTCGGCAAATATTCCGCGGTGATCGCCATCGCCGCGCGCAACGCATCGGCATCGCGCACAAAGGCGAGACCGCCGTCGTACGGCACGTTGAGCCATTTGTGCGCATCGGTCGCCCAGGAATCGGCCGCCTCGATGCCGCGCACGAGGTCGCTGCGCGTGGGTGCCGCGCGGGCCCACAGACCGAACGCGCCGTCGACGTGGAGCCACGCGTCCGGCCCAACACGTTCGCGCACCGCCGCAACCGCGTCGCATGCACCAGTGTTTACATTGCCCACTTGTGTACAAATTATCATCGGCGCCACGACTTGTGGCATGGCCTCGACGCGCATGCGTCCCTGTCCATCCACAGGCACCCGCAGCACGCGCGAGCGCCCGAGCCCAAGCAAGCCCAGCGATTTGATCAGGGTCGGGTGCGCTTCCTCGCCGATGACGACCGTGATCGGCGGCGCACCGAACAAGCCGTCGGCCTCGACCTTCCAGCCTGCACGCGCGAGCACAGCATGCCGCGCCGCTGCCAGCGCGACGAAATTCGCGACTGTGGCACCGGTGACGAACGCGCCACCGCAGTTGCGTGGCAGATCGAGCAGTTCGAGCAGCCAGCGCAACGCGGTCTGTTCGAGCCGCGCCGTGGCCGGCGTGATGTTGTATAAGCCGGTGTTCTGGTCCCAAGCCGAGGCCAGCCAGTTCGCGGCGAGTGCGACCGGCAACGCGCCGCCCATGACGAAGCCGAAAAAGCGCGGGCCGGCTTCGGCGATCGTCGCCGGCGAGCCGTAGCGATCGAGCAATGCCACAACTTCGTGCGGATCGCAGAACGTCTCGGGCAGTGCACCGTCGAGCGCATCGAGCGCAGCGACCGCGTCCGGATCGGGCGCGACCTTGCGTTCAGCCAATCCTTGCAGGTACGCGCTGGCGCGGATGGCAGCATCTTGCAATAGTGTGTGCATGACTACCTTCCCCAATCCGGATGTACCCCAATGGGCGTGCTTACACTACTCCGCCGGGGTGACGTTGCGTAGCGTTCCGGTACGCATCACCCTTCGACACTTTGCGCGTACAAGGCCTTGCGCGGTGCACCGGTAATTTCCGCAGCAAGTTTCGCGGCGCGGCTAGGCGGCAATTCCAGACGGAGCAGTTCGAACACACGTCGACCTTCGGCCAGACGCACTGCATCGGCTTCGTCGCTGGTGCCAGCAATCAGCAGCACGAATTCGCCACGCTGCTGATTGCTATCCCTGGCAACGCGCGCAAGGAGTTCGGCCAGCGTGTCGTCGAGCACGGTCTCGAACAACTTGGTCAACTCGCGCGCAAGTACGGCATGTCGCGCGGTGCCGAAAACCTGCGCCATATCGGTCAGTGACTCGACGATGCGGTGGCTGGATTCGTAGAAGATCAGCGTGCGCGTTTCATTGCACAACGCTTGCAGATGGGTGCGCCGCGCAGCGGATTTCGCCGGCAGAAAACCTTCGAACACAAATCGATCGGAGGGCAATCCAGCCACCGACAATGCCGCAATCGCCGCGCACGGCCCCGGCACCGGACTGACCGCGATCCCGACCGCACGTGCCGCACGCACGAGGCGGAATCCCGGATCGCTGATCAAGGGCGTGCCGGCGTCGCTGATCAGCGCAATCTGTTCACCGTTGGCCATGCGGCGCACGAGTTCATCACTCGCTCCGCGCTCGTTGTGTTCGTGCACGGCGACGCAACGCGTGGCGATACCGAAGTGCTTGAGCAAGGCCGCACTGTGACGCGTATCCTCGGCAGCAACCAAGTCGACGGTGCGCAACACGTCCTGCGCACGCGGCGACAGATCCTCCAGATTGCCGATCGGCGTAGCCACTACCCAGAGTCTGCCCGGCCCGCGCTGCGTCATGGTCATCTCCCGTTATCCGGTTAGCTTAACGCGCGCGGCGCCGACTGGCTTTGATCCAGTATCAGGCCTTGATCCGGTATCATTGGAATGGTTTCGTCCGGAATGGCGCCATGAATGCACTTCGCCTGTCACGCCTGCGGTTGCGCTGCCTGCTGTTGTGCTGCGTAGTTCCACTGTGCGCACTCATCAGCGGCTGTGTCGAATTTGGCGCTCAGCGCGAAGTGCCACCCGAAGCCGATGCTGCGCAGGCCGAACAACTTTACCGTCAGGGCGACTTCGACAACGCAGCGCAGGCGTTTCTGGACCTGGCCGACGCGCACTCCCGCGATCGCGCCCATTATCGTCTGCGCGCGGCCGAGGCCTACAGCGAAAACGGCGAGCTCGACAACACCGCACAGGCACTGGACGGGATCAAACCGCGCCGCCTGAGCGACGAGGAAACGATTCGCTACGACCTTCTGGAAGCGCAAGTCGATCTCTCGCGGCACGCCCCGGCACAAGCGCTGCAGCAGCTCATGTTCGACGATGCTGACCTGCCACTGCCGCTGCGCACGCGCACTTTGGAACTGCGTGCCCGCGCCCAATCCGCCAACGGGGACGCGTTGGGCAGCGCGCGTACCCGCGCCGACCTCGACCGCTGGTTGGGTGGCGCCGACCGCAGCCAGAACGAGGCACAGATCATCGCCACCTTGCAGGCATTGGGACCAGACGCACTCAAACAACGGGCCGAGTCGCTGCAACCGGGCGATGCGCTGCGACCGTGGCTCGACCAGGCATTGCACGCGAGCGGCCAGTCGCTGCCGTTGGTCGTGCTGCGCCCGGGCCAGCCGGTCGGCACGTTCATGCCGGAACAAAACAATGGCATGCAGCGCGAACGCGAAGGTTACGAGCAGGCCCACCGCGTCGGTCTGCTGCTGCCGGACAGCGGCCCGCTCAGGGCGGTGTCGCAGCCGGTGCGCGACGGATTCTTCGCTGCACATTTCGCCGACACGAATCCGCAGCGTCCGGACATCACCATCTACGATTCCGGCGGTACTCCGCAAGATGCCGTCGTGGCGTATCAGAAAGCCGTTGCCGATGGTGCCGACCGCATCGTCGGCCCGCTTGCGCGCGATGCAGTGTCGGCGGTCTTCGCGCAAGGCAATCTGCCGGTGCCGGTGCTGGCGCTGAACCAGCCCGAGCACGGCGAAACGCCACCGCCGGGCAGCGCCGCGTTTGGCCTGACCCCGGACCCGGAAGCTGCACAGGCCGCCGAACACATGCTCCAGCTCGGCATCACGCATGCGGTCGTCATCACCGCTACCGAGGATTGGGCCGAACGCGCCGCACTGGCATTCCGCGCGCAGTTCGAGAGCCGGAACGGTCAGGTACTCAACGAAGCCCGCATCCAGGACGGCGAAGTCAACTACGCCGACATCATCCGGCAAGTGCTCGCCGGCGTCGCCACCAGCAAGTCCGCACCGGCCTTGCCCGGCGCCGCGACCGCCTCGACCGATGCCAACGCGGCTCCGGCCGATACCGGCGTGTTCATCAGCATGCGTCCGCAACAGGCGCGACTGTTGTTGCCGCAGCTCAAGCTCGCCGGCTACAGCGGCCTGCCGGTATTCGCCACCTCGCATATCTACGCTGGTGACTACAATCCGGGCCTCGACCGCGATCTGGATGGCGTCCAGTTCTGCGATGCCCCGTGGTTGTTCGATGCCACACCCGGCCTGCCCAAACGCAGCGATATAACGCGCGCGCTCGACACCGCGCGTGGTGCGGGCGGCCGTCTGTTCGCGATGGGTCTGGACGCCTACGCACTGTTGCCGTACATGGACTGGATGGCGCAACACCACGACAGCTATCTGCCCGGCGCGACCGGACAGCTTGCCGAAGACAATCTCGGCCGCATCCAGCGCCTACTGATCTGGGCACAGTTCGACAACGGCGCAGCACGCCCCATCAATGGCGCACTGTCGATGAGCACCGCGCCGCAATGATGCCATGCGCAGCATAGGTATACTTTGGGAAAATGCAGCATCGGACCATCTGCAACGCACCGGACTCGAGCTCATCGCACGCAATTACAGCTGCCGCTATGGCGAGATCGATCTGATCATGCTTGACAAAGGCCGGCTTGACAAAGGCCGGCCTGATAAAGGCCGGCTTGATAAAAGCGGGCTTGACCGAAGCGGGCGCGAGTCCGATTGCCTCGTTTTCGTCGAAGTGCGCTATCGTGGGTCTGCCGCACGCGGCGACGGCGCGGCCTCGGTCGGCGCGTCCAAGCGCACGAAACTCATCCGCGCCGCCGCGGTCTACCTGCAAACCCAACCGCGGCTGGCCGGACTCGCCCTGCCGTTTCGATGTCGTCGCGTGTAGCGGGACACCAGCGGATCCGGTGTTCGACTGGATCCGCGCCGCTTTTGACGCCTGCTGAAGGAAATCCCATGCAACGCACAATGTATACAAAGATGCTTTTGTTGCTCACCCTGCCTCTGCTGCACGGCTGCTTCGCCGTCGTTGCCGGCGGCGCCGTGGCCGGAGCCGGCACAGTGCACGACCGCCGCGCTGTCGGCACGGTGCTGAGCGACCGCAATATTCAGCTCAGCGCCATGGATGCAATCAACCGCAACAAGACGCTGGTGCGCGACGACAACAACGTCAAGGTGGTGGTGTACAACGGCGTGATGCTGCTGTGCGGCCAAGTGCGCAGCGAAGAACTGAAGCACCTGGCGCAATCGTCCGCCGAGGGTTTCAACGGCGTCGAGCGTCTGGTGAACGAAATCGAAGTCACCGACACCCCGCAGGGTTTCTGGCGCCGGCGCGAAGACAATGCCCTGACCGCGCGGGTGAAAACCGGATTTCTCGATCTCACCAGCATGCCGGGATTCGATCCCACTCGCATCAATGTCACCACCGCACATCATGTCGTCTATCTGATGGGCATGGTCAGCCATGAAGAAGCTGATGCGGCAACCGACATCGCGCGCGATACCCCGGGCGTGGAAAAAGTGGTGAAGCTGTTCGAGTATACCGAGTGACAGCGCCGCTCGACCCGAATGTGACGCCCTTCACATTCCGCCCGGATCGGGAGTAGACTCGCGCGGTCTTCTGTTCCTTGCAGGGGTGTGCCGTGGAATCCAAACTGTTGCGTCCCTTGACTCAGGCCGTGGCCTTGGCGCTTGCCGCGGGCGGCGCGCATGCAGCGACCATCACCGTCACAGACAGCGGCGACGCCGGGACGAACAGCACCTGCACGCTGCGCCAGGCCATCGTTTCGGCGAATATCGATTCGGCGTCAGGCAGCACCTGCACGGCCGGCAACGGCACCGACACCATCGTGTTCGCGCCCGGCTTGGCCAATTCCACGATTACGCTGGCCGACGGCGAACTCGATATCACCAGCAGCCTGACTCTCAGCGGCAGCGGCCAGACCATCGCCGCCGAGTCCAATTACCGGGTCATGGCCGTTCTCGACAACGGCAACACTGTAACCACAGTCAATTTGACTGGCCTTACGCTGACCAATGGTTATTGCGCCAGTGCAGCCGGCGGCGGTCTTTCGATCGGCGACGCCGGCGGCTGCTCGCAGCAGGTAGAGAGCAAGCCGTCACCGCATTCGCATCGTGATGCGATCCCGGCCGCATTGCCAACGGGCCCGAACGTGACGCTGAGCCAGGTCACGATCAGTGGCAATTCCAGCGGCAACGAAGCCGCCGGCCTGTACATCGGCAACGCCACCGTGGCCATCAATCAATCCACCGTTTCCGGCAATACGCTCAACGCCTCGGGAAATTACGGTGCCGGCGGCATCTACATCACCCAGGGATCGAGTGTCACCATTTCCGACTCGACGATTTCCGGCAACAGCGTTTCCGGGAAATACTCTTATCTGAGTGGTGGAATCTACGTCTGGGACAGCGCGGTAACGATTACCAACTCCACCATCTCCGGCAATATGGTCGCGAGCGGGAATTACAGTGCCGGCGGCATGTCGATCAGCAATGGATCAGCAGGCGTATACGACAGCACCATCACCGGCAATACCACCACGACAGCCAATGCGGCAGCAGGCGGCATACTGGTCGGCGCAGACGAAAGCGCGATTTTGACCTTGACCAATACGATTCTCTCCGGCAATACCGGCACGCAAGCGGACTTGGGCGTCTACAGTTCCAACGTCATTGCCCAGTTCAACCTGATGGGTTCGGAGCTGTCTTCCACGTACGCCGGCAATGGCAATGTGTTCAACGATAATCCCGGACTCGGCGCACTGGTCAACAATGGCGGACCGACGTTGACCATGATGCCGCAGCCGAGCAGCCCGGCCTTGGGCGCGGGGAATATCGGCCTGATTCCCGCCGGCGTCACTACCGACCAGCGTGGCACGGGCTATGCGCGCGTGATCAATGGCTCGCTTGACGTGGGCTCGATCGAGACTGGGGTGCCTGCCGCTGTGACGGTGACACCGACCCCGGCGCTATCGCGCTGGGCCATGCTTGCGCTGGGCGGGTTGCTCGCCCTGTTCGGGCTGCGCAAGCGAAGACGCGCAGACTGATAAGCCAATGCCGCCGGCGTAAACTGCGGCATGCCGCTTTCCCCTCCCCTGACCGGCGCGCTGCGCGACATTTTCGGCGGTGCACTCAGCTTCGACCCCGCCGAGTGCCTGGCCTACGGCTACGACAATTCGCGCCGTCAGGCACAACCCGATGCCGTGGTGTTCCCGACGACAGCACGAACAAGTCGTTCGCCTCGTGCGCGCCTGCCGCGCTGCACGCGTGCCGCTGATCGCACGTGGCCGCGGCACGAATACGACGGGCGCGACCGTTCCCATCGCTGGCGGCATCGTGGCGTCAGCTTCGAGCGCATGAACCGCATCCTGCGCATCGATGTGGACAACCGCTACGCGATCGTCGAGCCAGGCGTGCTCAATGGCGATTTGCAGTCCGCGCTGGCGGCGCAGGGATTTTTCTGGCCGCCCGATCCCACGTCGAGTCCGTACTGCACGATCGGCGGCAACCTCGCCTGCAACGCCGCCGGGCCGCGCGCAGTGAAGTACGGTAGCTGCCGCGAAAACACGCTGGGCCTGCGCGCGGTCACCGGCACGGGCGAAGAATTCCGCTGCGGCGTCTATACGACCAAGGGCGCGGTCGGCTACGACCTCACGCGCCTGCTGATCGGCGCCGAAGGCACGCTGGCGCTGATTACCGAAGCCACGCTGAAGCTCGCACCAAAACCCGCCGCAAAGCGCACGCTGAGCGCGAGCTACGCCGATGTCCGTTCCGCCGCCGCCGCGGTTGCACGGATCATGGCGCAACCGGTCACGCCCTGCGCACTGGAATTTCTCGACAGCGAATCGCTGAAGCTCGCACGCGCACACGGCGGCGAAAAGATCCCGAATGCCGGCGCGCTGCTGATCGTCGAAGTCGATGGCGACGCGGAAAATTTGCCGCGGGCTGCGGATGCGATCGCGCATGCCGCTCGCGGCAACGGCTTGCTCGATCTGCGCATTGCAACCAGCGTCACCGAGGTCGAATCGCTGTGGGCCGCGCGCCGGGCGCTATCGCCGGCGCTACGCACGCTCGCGCCGA
Source organism: uncultured Gammaproteobacteria bacterium (assembly GCA_963804695.1). Taxonomy (GTDB): domain Bacteria; phylum Pseudomonadota; class Gammaproteobacteria; order Xanthomonadales; family Rhodanobacteraceae; genus Rudaea. The sequence continues at coordinate 202,420 of CAWDRH010000001.1, read as the reverse complement.
ACAAGATCAACGAAGATGTGGTAGTTCCAGTCAGCCGCCTGCCGGAACTGATCGATGGTCTACGCGATATTTCGACAAAGTATACAATACCCATCGTCGGTTTCGGCCACGCCGGCAACGGCAATATCCATGTCAATCTGCTGTATCGACCGGAAGATGCGACACAGTCGGCGAACGCACCGGCTTGCCTTGCGGCCGTGTTCGATCTGGTACTGGCGCTCGACGGCACGCTGTCCGGAGAGCACGGCATCGGCTTGGCCAAACGCGATTTCCTGGTCAAGGCGCTCGATCCTGCTGCGCTGATCATCATGCATCGGATCAAGGCGCAGTTCGATCCGGACGGCATCCTGAATCCGGGAAAATTGTTGCCCTGATCCGAAATTCGTGAATTCGGAATCGTGAACGCGCCCTCGAAACTCGACAACCTGCTCGGAGAAATCCGCGCGTGCCGTATCTGCGAGGCACATCTGCCGCTCGGCCCGCAGCCGGTACTCCGCGCCAGCGCGAGTGCACGTATTCTCGTCGTCGGCCAGGCGCCGGGCACCAAGGTTCACGCCAGCGGAATCCCATGGAACGACGCCAGCGGCGAGCGCCTGCGCGAATGGATGGGTGTGGACCGCAACACGTTTTACGACGAATCGCGCATCGCGATCGTGCCGATGGGCTTCTGCTATCCGGGTCGCGGCAAGGGCGGCGACAATCCGCCGCGACTGGAGTGCGGGCGCACCTGGCATCCGCACCTCATCCCATTGCTCAAGAACGTGCGACTGACTCTGCTGATTGGCCAGTACGCGCAGACGTATTTCCTGCGCGAACGATGCCAAGGTTCGCTAACCGAGACGGTGCGCGCATTCACTGACTATCTGCCGGAATACCTTCCCACCGTGCACCCAAGTCCGCGCAATCAAGGCTGGCTCAAACGCCATTCGTGGTTTGCGCAGGATTTGCTGCCGGTATTGCGCGAGCGCGTGCATGAATTGTTGTGACCGCACGCGTCAGGCAAGGTAATCGTGCACCACCTCACCCAGAGGCAGCAGCATATCGGCCTTCAGATGCACAGCGGATTTCACTTCGAGCACGGGCAGGTCGGCAATCGGCGCCAGCGCGTGCGAGAACAGTTCCAGCGCGCCGGGGCCACTCCACGCGCCCTTGAATTTACGGCATTGCATGGCGTAGCGCACGATCTCGCAAATGCGCGGCTTGCCGTCGACGTGCGGAATGATCTTGAGCAGATAGCTCGGCGCCTGCATTGACGCCACTGCGTCGGCCTCCGGGATTTCCCGGTGCTTGTAGCCCATCGTGCCGACCGCCACGCGCGTGCCGGAATAGCTGAGCGTGCCGACCAGGGTGTCCTTGTGCACCGTGAGACTGGGCTCGGCAATCTTTTTCGGAAAGCCCCACAGCTCGCGTCCGCCAGCGGTGGGCGGATGGTCGTTCAGATACATCATGCGCACGTAACCGCCCTGCTCGCCGCGGAAACTGACCGGTATCACCTGTCCCGATTCTGTGTAATCGCCGAAGCCGGTCGAATCGGGCATGCGGATGAATTCGTACTTGACCAGCGGCTGGGTGAACTGCAACGGCTCGGGAATGCAGCGACGCAAAGCATCGGGATCGGTACGGTACGTGATGACCAGATATTCGCGATCGACAAACAGATACGGCCCCGGCGGATATGCCGGATTGTCGATGGGCATGGCAAAGGCGCGTTGACGGACTTCGTCGGCGGTCATGGGTTTCTCCGTGGTGTGAAAGTCACGCGCCGTGTCCGGCACGTCAAATCGAGGATGGCTAATCCGACCCTGACAGGCACGCGGAGTTCACCGCGGTCAGATCCATCGATGCAGGATTGTCAGCGCAATGCCGGCGTAGGCGCCAGCGAAAACATCGTCCAGCATCACGCCCAGGCCGCCGCCGACCTTGCGATCCGCCCACGACACCGGCCACGGTTTGGCGATATCAAAAATGCGGAAAAGTATAAATCCACCGGCGACCCACAGCCATCCAGCTTGAAGCCACAGCAACGGCGCGAGCGCGATCCACAGACCGACGAATTCATCCCAGACCACCGCGCCGGGATCGGCGATGCGCAAGGTTTTCACCGCCCAGTCGCAGACCCACAGACCCAACGCGAATGCGAGCACGACGGCGATGGCGTAACAAGTCGGCGGCAATTCGCGCAATGCCAGCCACGGCAGCAAGGCCGCCAGCGAACCGGCCGTGCCGGGCGCGAATGGACTCAGGCCCGAGCCGAAACCGGTGGCGATCCAGCCAGCCGGACGGCGCAACAAGGCGTGGCGCTGGTCTGCGTTCAAACGCATCAGGCGAAGTGCTCCCAACCGGATCGCGCGATCGTTACTCGATTGCCTGCGCCATCGCGCACATGCACGCCAGGCTCAGCAATGATGCGGCCGATGCGTGTCGCGCCACAGCCGCTGCGCGCCAGATCGCCGAGCAGCGCCGTCGCGTCGGCTTCCGGCGCGGTGAAGCACAGTTCGTAGTCGTCGCCACCGGCAAGCTGGAACGTGCGCTGCACGTCCGCGGGGAACATCGCAAGCAAGGCGGACGATGCCGGCAGCGCATCGGTGTCGATCTCCGCACCAACGCCGCTGGCCACACAGATATGGCCGAGATCGGCGGCGAGTCCGTCGGAAACGTCGATGCACGCGCTCGCGCGACCGCGTAGCAGCAAGCCTTGTGCGATGCGTGGTGTCGGCCGGTTGAGGCGCTCGATCAACATCTCGCGTGTGCCCGCCGGTGCAGTCAATAAACGATTCGCTTCCGCATCTTTCTTGTCGAGACAGCGCAGGGCCGCTGCCGCATCGCCGAGCATGCCGGTGACGAAGACGACATCGCCGACACGCGCGCCGCTGCGCAGCAACGCCGCATCTTCGGGAACGAAACCGTGCACGGTCACCGTGATGCTGAGCGGTCCCTGCGTCGTGTCGCCGCCGACCAGGGCCAGCTTGAATTCACGAGCTAGTGTGGCGAAACCGTCGGCGAATTCTCCAACCCAGCGCGTGTCGGCTTGCGGTAGAGTCAGCGCCAGCGTGGCCCAGGCCGGCGTGGCGCCCATCGCGGCAAGATCGGACAGGTTCACCGCCAGCGCCTTCCAGCCGACGTCGCAGGCTTTTGTACTTTGTGGAAAATGCACACCCGCGATCAGCGCGTCGGTGCTGACGGCGAGCAACTGCCCCGCCGGCACCGCGAGCAATGCGGCATCGTCGCCGATGCCCAGGCGCACATCCTCACGGGCGATTGCGCAACGTGCGCGAATCAGGGCAATGAGGTCGAATTCAGCCATGCACGGCGGAACGCTGCAGTTCGATCATCGGTTTGCTGCCGCGAGCATGGTTGCCAGCTTTTTCGGCGCGACATGCCGCCACGATTTGCGCAGCAGATCCTCGAACACGGCGGGCACGACGGATTGGAGCGACACATAAGTCCAGCCGTGCCGTCCCCACTGCGGCACCGATGCGAACGTATCCGGATCGGACATCGCCAGCGCAGTCTGGTCCGCAAGCGAAAGCTTGAGAATCGCGCGTTTTTCACCCGCTTTCCCTGCCGAAATCTGGGCGAAGATCTTTCCGCCTATGCGAAACGATGGACTGCCGAAGTGATCGCGCTCTTCCGCTTCGGGCAATGACAGGGCGAGCTTTCTGGCAGTCTGCGGGGAAAGCATCGGATCAACTGCCGCGCAATTCCGCCGCTCGCCACTCGCGCGCCGCCTTGTCGAGCACACCGTTGACGTAGGTGTGGCCGTGCTCGGCGCTGAAACGCTTGGAAACCTCGATCGCCTCGTTGATGACGACGCGATACGGCACATCGGGACGATGGCGGAGTTCGTAGGCGGCCAGGCGCAATACGGCACGCTCGATCGGATCGACCTGGGCCACGTCGCGGTCGAGGAAGGGCGCAAGAGCAGCGTCGAGATCGGCGCAGTGCTTTTCCACGCCGCGCAGCAGATCCTCGAAGTAGCCGAGATCGGCAATTTCCATATCCTGCTCGTGACGGAATTCCTCGATCACGCTGTTCATGGTATTGCCGCTCATCTGCCAGGCGTAGACGGCTTGCGTCGCGCGGCGGCGAGCGCGCGAGCGCGCGGCGAGATCGATACCATCGGAACGACGATGCTGGGTCATGATTTACCTTTACGATCGTCCTTGATCGCGAGAGTCGAAAAGCGGCCATACGTGTCCGCACTATCAAGTTTTTTGTACAAGTCCACCATTTCAATGGCGGCAAGCGCGGCTTCCTCACCCTTGTTGCCGTGCGCGCCACCAGCTCGTGCTTCGGCGTCGGCATGCAATTCCACCGCGAGCACGCCATTGAGTACGGGCACGCCGTGATCAAGAGCAACGCGCATCAGACCCTGCGCGCAACCATCGGCAATGTGTTCGTAATGCCGCGTATCGCCGCGCACCACGCAACCAAGCACGACGATGGCATTGTAGCGCCCGTCGCGCGCAAGCTTTGCGGCAGCTACCGGAATCTCCCACGCCCCCGGCACGCGAACCAGATCGACCGCGGCAGCGTCTACGCCATGCGCCGCGAACGCACGCCGTGCGCCGTCGATCAGCGCATCGACGATGCGCGGATTCCAGCGGCTGGCAACGATGGCGAAGCGAGTGTCCGCGTGGGCGCGCAACTCGCCGGCGAATTCCGGCACGGACGTTTCCTCTTCACGGCAGGCGCCGCGCGTGTAGTTTACCCGACCGCTCCATCCAGAAAACGCGCAAGCCACGACTTTTCCGCGGCATCGCCAAAAACCGCGAACACGTCACAGGAAGCGTCGATTCGGCGATATTGCGCGAGCTGTTCGGCGAGCACGTCCAGACCGTTGCGCAGCGAAACCAATCGCTGCAGATTCAACTCGTGATCGCGCAAGGCGATGGCGAAAATTCGCGCATCCAGACCAGCCAGTTGCTCGGCGAAGCGGTCGAGCGAAACACCGGCGAGTTGCAGCAATCCGGGCGCGAATTCCATCATGCAGGCCAGGCGCTCGCGGTTGGCGGACACGGTCGCGTGCATGCCGGCCAGGATGCGAGGCTCGGCGCCTTGCGCGTCGATCTTGATGAAATCCACCCCGGTGCCGGCCAGCGTCGAATCCAGGTCGGTGGTCTCGACCGCGACCCGCGCGCGTCCCGGCACTGACGCGAGGCGATGATCGCCGGGATTGTCCGCGCACAGATGCAACCATTCGCTGCCGCTGCGCTCGGCCAGCGCCAGCGACCGTGCCTCGACGTTGCCGCAATCGTTGAGCAGCAGATTGGCGAGCAGCATCCGGTAATTCGCGGGTTCCGGTTCGAAGGCGATGACGCTGCCGGAAGCGCCGACCAGATGCGAAAACAGCACGCTGTAGTACCCGGCGTGCGCACCGACGTCCACGACGCGCAGGCCTGGCCTCAGCAGGCGCTGACACAGCGCCGTTTCCGCCGTTTCCCACAGGCCATGGGCGCGGATGTGTGGCGCGATGATGCTGTCGGCCTGGGTTTCCAGCGCCAGTACGAACGGCGGCACATTCGGTGCGCGGACCTGGAAAAGTTCGACGCGACGCGGCACAACCGGTGTATTCACGCCTCCATCATCCCGGAATGGCGCGTGACGATGGTCGGATCCAGATAAACCGGAAATCCGAGCCGGCGCAACTCGCGGCAGACCCAGTAATCCTCGGACAGGTATTCGTCGCCGACCACGCCGGTGCGGAACACGTCGTACTGCACGCTCGCGCGCAATTCGATGCCACGCAGATGATAGCCCCGCGAATACACGCGGCCATCGCGGCGCGCATCGTCGACGAGCGCGCCGACCGCAGCGCGCGAAAGCAACAGCGCGGCGGTGCCGACGCGCTCGACTTCGTACAAGGCACCGTCTTCGCCGCGCAACGCGCCGATGTTGAAGATGCGGCCTCCGGCGGGATTGCGGCCCTTGAGCGCGACCGCCGCGCCGATCACGTCGCGGCCCGCATCCAGCATGCGTCGCAGACCGGCCGCCGGCAGCAACACGTCGGCATCCAGAAACAGCATTTGGCTGAACTCCGTGCGCGCGTGGAATTCGGACAGGATCGTGTTGCGCGCCCGTGTGATCAGGCTTTCGTTGCTGATACTCATCAGCGCGAAGTCGATGCCGGCGCGCTGGTATTGCAGCAGCGCACTGACGCAATCGCTGTGCATCATGCCGCCGTAGGCCGGCGTACCGATCAGCAGGCGTGGTGCGGGCGCATTCATTCGGGACGATACTTGTCGCGGTTGCCGATGATCTGCGCCTGGATTTCCGAGAACCGTTCCAGCTGCGGGTCTTCGAGGCGCCGATAGCTTTCCAGCAACGCGCAGTTGGCGGCGTAACGCGGCTGGTCGAAAGTGGTTTCGCGCGAACGCGGATGCGCCAGGTGTGCGGCGGGACGCGCGTCGAGTTCGAGCGCGGGCAACCGCGCACGTTCGAGGCGATAGCTGAACGCATCATCCTCGCCGCCCCAGCCGCGGAAGCGTTCGTCCCAACCGCCCAGACGGACGAACGCGGCGCGCGTGATCAGAAACATGCCGCCGGCGAAGACGATACGCTCGCCGACGCCTTCGCGATTCGGCGCTGTGCCGCTGCGATCTGGAATAAAGTCGAATTCGCCGCCGCGCACGCGCGCGCTTTCGGCTTCAGTGAGATCGATCAGGCGACGGTAGGGTTTGAGCGCCTGATACCCCAAGCCCAGATGCTCGAGCGCCCCCACCAGGGCGTCGCCGAGCACGACATCCGCATCCGCGAAAGCCAACCAGGCGTGTTGACTGCGGCGGAAGCCGACATTCAAACCCCAGCTCTTGTTGAACGGCCCCGGATTGTAGGCGAATACATGCTTGCAGCCCGGATGCGGCAGGCCGCCGTCCAGACGCGGCACGGAATCCTGTCCCACGAGAATCGGCTCGAATTGCGGATGGCCCGCCAGCCACGTCAGCACCGCGTGCAGGTTGGTACGGCGGCTCGGGTCTTCGCCATCACGCCAGGTCAGGATGTAGTCGATTTTTTGCATCCGTCCACTACCGCACCTCCATTACAATCGGGCGCAATGATCAGTTGCCTGATGATAACCCAAGCCTCGCGCCTGGCGCTGGCGCGGCTGGCGATCGACGATTTCGCGGCACAGACGCATGCCGAGCGCGAACTCATGATCGTGCACGACAGTGGCGACGCATTTCACGCCGAACTGGCCGCTCTTGCAACGGCGGTACACGGGGCTCCGGTGCGTGTGCTGCGCCGGCCGCCGGGAGACGTTCTAGGGACCTTGCGCAATGCGTCCGTCGACGAGGCATCAGGCGAGTTCGTATGCCAATGGGACGACGACGATCGTTATCATCCGGAACGTCTCGCCTTGCAGTGGCGAGCGTTGTGCGAGGTGAAGGCGGATTTCAGTTGCCTGTGCGACCAGTTGCATTGGTTTCCCGCACGCGGCGAACTGTACTGGGACGACTGGAACCGCGAAGCGTATCCGCTGAACGTGGTGCAGGGCACGCTGCTCGGCCGGCGCGAACTTATGCCGCGCTACGCCGCACTGGCGCGCGGCGAAGATACCGACGTGCTGCTCAAGATCCTGCGTCAGGGCAGCGCCATCGCGCGCGTACGCGATGCCGGCTGGAGTTCGATTTACGTCTACCACGGCGGCAACACCTTCGGCGCCGCGCATCATGCCGCGATCGCGCGCGCCAAGGCGCTCGGTCACGCTGTGCTGCTGCAACGCCAGCACCTGCTGCGCCGGCGCCTTGCCGAATACGCGCCACCGCTCAGCGCCGTGCGCATGCCGCATGAGGACGGCGCGCTGGAAATTGCTGGTTAATCGAGAAAGCGTCGCGCCAGGCGTGCCAGCGTGCAATCGCGCGAGCGAATCCAGGCTTCGTCGATTTCGCCGGCGTGCACTATGGAAAAATCCGTGCGCGCCGCCTGCCACCACAAATGCGCCCACTGATGCACGCTGTACAGATCGGCGTGGTCGCGGTCGCATTCGTCCAGCAAGGTGTGCAAACCGGCGATGGTGCTGCCGTAACGATAGAAATATTCGCGCGGCAATACGCGCAGCGCGTCCGGCATGTGTTGCCACAGACGCGCGGCCTCGTGACACGAATGATTGCTCCAGCTGCCGTCGAACACCGCGGCCATGCGCTCGCGCCAGACGCGCGCGAAGCGCGATGCCGGTTGTGCGAACATCACGGCGTTGCACAGGGTCGGACGAATGATCCGCCCCGGCTCGTGCGGTGCGGCTTCTTCACCAATAACGAAGTCCTCGGCAAACCAATCGTCCGGATACGGCCGCACGAACAGTGTATCCATGTCGGCGTAGACGCCACCGTGGGCGATCAGCACATCCAGACGCAGAAAATCCGCCTCGTGCGCGTAGCTCAAACCCAGCCGCTCGATGAAACGCCCTTCCGCGCTGTCGGCGTAGCGCGCCGGCGCAAAGCCCGCCACCACGTCGGGCGCACACACCAGGTGAAGATACGGCTTGATCCTGTCCCACCACGGCCCGAACGGCTCATGGCGATAATGAAAATTCAGCGAATCCGGCCGGTTCACCGCATGACAGGAAGCCAGACACAGATAATGCAGGATGTGGAACGGCTCGCGCTGCTCGCGCAGACCGAAGACGAAATGGAAGTCGCGCCGCACGCTCACGCCATGGCCTCGAACAGCCTTTCGACGACGACCGGTTCGGCATAGTCGCGCACGATGCGCTCACGGATCGCACGCGCAGCCGCGAGCATGGGTTCCGGATTCTCCACGGCGCTTCGCATCAGTGCAGCGGCGGCATTCAGATCAGGGCTGGCCCAACGCTGGCTCGGGAAATACGTGGGCCGGTATGGCGGCCACAGCGGCACAGTCTCTAACATATACGGCACCGCGCCGGGCCAGTCGTGGCCGAGAAATTCGCAGTGCCCGCCCCAGGCCGTCATCACCACGGGTTTGCCGAGCGTGGCCGCCTCGAACGCGCCCAGACCCCAACCTTCTCCATGCGTGAGCGAAACGTAGACATCACCCAGCGCATGAACCAGATCAATGGTATCGCCGTCCAGTTCCGCATCGACGAGAACGATTTGCGGACTCTGCCGGCCGGTTTCGGCGCCAGCAGCCCGCGTCGCCTGTTCGGTCAGCGCGCGCGTGGGCAAATCGGGATAGAAAGGCCCGTCGCCGTGTCCCTTCGCGCCGGACTTGATCAGCAGCGTCACCGCGTCGCCGGCCTCGAAGGCGCGCGCGAACGCGCGAATCAGGGCCGGCAGGTTCTTGCGCGGATCCCAGGCGTTGATCGTGTAAAACACGCGATTGTCCGGTGCGATGCCGAGCCGCGTGCGTGCAGTGGCGAGGTCGTACGGCGAAAATTCGCGCCAAAGATGACGGCGGATGTGCGGCACAAGGTGGATTGGCTTGTCCAAACCAGCACGCGTGAATACCTCACGGTCGAACGCGCAAGGCACGATCACACGGTCGGCCTGACGCATCAGCGGCAGCCAGTGTGCGGGAGCGCGATCAGTTTCCCAGACCGTCGTGCCGATGTTGCGTTTGCCAGGCTCGAACAGCTGCGGCCAGGATTCCGGCGGCGCGTGCACGATGACCACATCGTGTAGGACCGCCGCTGACGTGTGTTCCACCAGTGCGGGTAAATCCGCCAGATGACCTTGCGTCCCGCATTGTTCGAGTACACGGCGACGGCGTCCGTCCGGCCACGTCCACGAACTGGCGACCATGCGTTCCGGCGTCCAATTCAGCGGAATCCACTGTACCGGAACGCCAGCATTGACCAAGGCGCGCACGTAGGCGATCGTGGCCTGACCGTAGCCGCTCACGTCGCCGGCACCGTAGTAGCGAATACCCCGCGGACGGGCCGGCACGGCTATTCTGCCTGCTCGTATCCGGTCACTTCGAGACCGAATCCCGACAGTCCGGAGAACCGGCGCTTTGTGCCGAGCACGATCAGCCGGCGCACGCCAAGGTCGGCAAGAATCTGCGCGCCGACGCCGTGTCGGCGCCATTCCTGTGCCGGGTCGTGCGCGCGCGGCGAAGCGGGCTGCATGACGCGATCGAGTGCGGTCGCAGCTTCATCCGGATCGGTCAGCACCACGACAACACCGCGCCCGGCCTGCGCGACACGGCGCAACGCAGCGGCCAGAGTGACGCCATGATCGGCTCGCGCCAGTTGCAATGCGTCGGCGAGCGTATCGCGCACATGCACGCGCGCAAGCACCGGTGTGTCGTCGTCGATCGTGCCGCGCACCAGGGCGAAATGCGGCAACTCCGTCAGCGCATCGCGATAGCCGACCAGGCGGAATGCGCCGAATTCCGTTTCGACGTTGCGATCGAAAACGCGCACGATCGTTTTTTCGGTCTGCAGGCGATGCTGGATCAGATCGGCGATGCTGCCAATCTTCAGACCGTGCAATTTTGCGAACTTCTCCAATTGTGGACGCCGCGCCATCGTGCCGTCGTGATCGAGAATTTCGACCAACACGCCTGCCGGCTCCAGTCTCGCGAGAGCGGCCAGATCGCTCGCCGCTTCGGTATGGCCTGCGCGGGTCAACACGCCGCCCGGCTGCGCGGCGAGTGGAAAGATATGGCCGGGCTGCACCAGATCGTCCGCGGCGGCGTCGGTGCGCACCGCGGTGCGGATCGTGTGCGCTCGATCCTGTGCGGAAATTCCCGTGGTCACGCCTTCGGCGGCCTCGATCGAGACGGTGAAGTTGGTGTGGTGACGCGAAGCGTTGTCGCTGACCATCGGCGGCAGACGCAATTGTTCGCAACGCTGCCGGGTCAGCGAGAGGCAGATCAGACCGCGCGCCTCGCGCGCCATGAAGTTGATGTCCTCCGGCCGCACCTTTTCCGCAGCCATGATCAGGTCGCCCTCGTTCTCGCGATCTTCGTCATCCACGATCACGACCATGCGTCCGGCGCGAATGTCGGCGACGATCTCGGGAATGGAGGCAAAACTCACCGGGATGACCCTTTCTTGAAAAGTGTTGCCAAAGATGACCGCCGATCAATCTGTGTGATCAGGGACGATCGCACGAATTCAGCCGCTCGACATAACGCGCAATGATATCAACTTCGATGTTCACGGCATCACCCACGCAGTTCGACCGGAACGTCGTCACTTCGATCGTGTGCGGAATCAGGTTGACGCCGAAACTGTCGTCGGCGATGTCGTTCACGGTCAGGCTGACGCCGTCGATGCAGACCGAACCCTTCGCCGCGATATAACGCGACAACGCCACCGGCACGGCAAAACGCCAGCGTTGCGAGCGCGCTTCGACCTCCACCGAAATCACACGACCGACGCCATCGACGTGGCCGGATACCAGATGGCCGCCGAGACGATCGGCGAGCCGCAACGATTTTTCCAGATTGACGCCATCGCCAGTTTTCAGCGTGCCGAGTGTCGTGCACGACAGTGTTTCTACTGAAACATCCGCCGCAAACTTCCTCGCTTCGAGTTCGACCACGGTCAGGCAGACGCCGGACACACAAATACTGTCGCCGATGGCAACGTCCGCCAGATTCAGCGCCGCGGCGTCGATGGCCAGGCGCACGTCACCGCCACGCGGTTCGACGCGTGCGATTTCGCCAATGGCCTGGATGATTCCGGTGAACACTGCCTCACTCCCGCAACAACAAACGTAAATCATCACCAATCTGACGCTGATCGATCATGCGCAAGCGGCGCCCCGCCGCGATCTCGTCGATGCCCGGTAGCTTCAGCAACGGCTGTGCCTCATTCCCAAGCAGAACCGGCGCAATATACAAAAGCAATTCGTCCACAAATCCACCCGAAAACAAGGTACCGCACAGCGTCGGACCCGCTTCGACTTGCAGCTCGTTGATGCCGCGTTCGGCCAGCAGGCGCAACACTTTCGCCAGATCAAGACGACCCGCGGACATATCCACGACAGCGCATTCGACGCGCCCGTACCCATCGGACGGTTTGGCAGCGTGGGCGTGAAAGACCAGCGTAGGCGCGCTGCCGTCCAGAACATTCGCTTTTTGCGAAGTCTGCAACTGGCGATCGAGTATGACGCGCAGGGGCGGAACGAAAGCCGCGTCGTTCGTCAGTCGTGCCGTCAGTCGCGGATTGTCTGCGCGTATCGTCCCGTTACCGGTCATGATCGCCGAACTGCGCGCGCGCCAGTGTTGCACGTCGGCGCGCGCAGCTTCGCCGGTAATCCAATGGGATTCGCCATTGGCCAGCGCCGTGCGACCATCCAGACTCATCGCCAGCTTGACCCGCAGCCAAGGCCGGCCGCGTTCGATGCGCGACAGGAATCCGCGATTGAGTTCGCGAGCCGGGTCGCGCATCAATCCGGTTTCTACCGCGATGCCAGCCGCACGCAGCTTGGCGAAGCCGCCGCCCGCGACACGCGGGTTGGGATCCTCGCAGGCGGCCACCACGCGCGCGATGCCTGCAGCGATCAGCGCATCGGCACACGGCGGTGTCTTGCCGAAATGCGCACAAGGTTCGAGCGTCACGTACGCCGTCGCACCGCGCGCGCGTTCGCCGGCCTGGCATAACGCAAAGACTTCCGCATGCGGTTCGCCGGCTCGTTGATGCCAACCGCGTGCCGACGACTTCATCGCCTCGCGCGATCACGCAGCCCACACGCGGATTCGGTTGCGTCGTATACAGACCGAGTTCGGCCAGACGCAGAGCGCGCGCCATATGCGCGTGATCGACCGCCGCAAATGAATTCATTGCGCCTTCTTGCCCGGCCGCACTACGCCCAGCAAGGGCAACTGCAAGCCTTCCAGTTCCGGCAGATCGCGTTCGAGTTTTTCGATTTCCTCGCGGAACGCCTGCACGTCCTCGAAGCGCCGGTAGACCGAGGCGAAACGCACGTAAGCGACCTGGTCCAGGCGCTTGAGTTCGGCCATCACCCACTCGCCGATCAGGCGCGAAAACACCTCGCGTTCGCTGACCGAGCGCAACTGGCGCACGATTTCGCGTACGACGGTGTCGATCGCATCGCTGGCCACGGGACGTTTCTGCAACGCGCGTTCGACGCCGCTGCGCAGCTTGTGCTCGTCGAAAGCCTCGCGGCGGCCGTCGCTCTTGACGATCGCCGGCAGCTTGATCTCGACCGTCTCGAAGGTATTGAAACGCTCGCCGCACTGCTCGCACTCGCGCCGGCGCCGGATCGTGTTGCCATCCTCGGCCACGCGCGAATCGATCACGCGAGTATCTTCGTGCTGGCAAAAGGGGCAGTGCATGAGCCGCTGGGCGTGAGCCTCGTGCCGCCGCGCCTATCGATACACCGGAAACTTGGCGCATTGCGCAGTTGCCTTGGTGCGAACCTGCGCGATCACGGCATCGTCGGTGGATGCGTCGAGCACATCGCAGATCCATCCCGCGAGTTCGGCACAGTCCGATTCAACGTAGCCGCGCGTCGTGACTGCCGGCGTGCCGATGCGCAAACCCGAGGTGACAAAAGGTTTCTGCGGATCATTCGGCACGGCATTCTTGTTGACCGTGATATGCGCCTTGCCGAGCGCGGCTTCCGCATCCTTGCCGGTGACCTTGCTGCCGATCAGGTCGACCAGGAACAGATGATTCTCGGTGCCGCCGGAAACGATCTTGTAGCCGCGCGCGATGAACGTCTTCGCCATCGCCTGCGCGTTCTTCACCACTTGTTGCTGGTAGGTCTTGAATTCCGGCTCCAAGGCTTCCTTGAACGCGACTGCCTTCGCGGCGATCACGTGCATCAGCGGGCCGCCCTGGATGCCCGGGAAGACGATGGATTGCAACTTCTTCTCGATCTCCTCGTCTGCCAGCCCCATTGCAGAATGTTTGGCGACGATGATGCCGCCACGCGGGCCGCGCAGGGTCTTGTGCGTGGTCGACGTAACCACATGCGCATGCGGCAGCGGACTCGGATACACGCCGGCGGCGACGAGTCCAGCGACATGCGCCATGTCGACGAACAGATACGCGCCGACCCTGTCGGCGATGGCACGGAAACGCGCCCAATCCATGATCTGCGAATAGGCGGAGAAACCGGCAACGACCATCTTCGGTTTGTGTTCGAGCGCAAGCTTCTCGACTTCGTCGTAATCGACCAGGCCTTTCTCGTTCACGCCGTACTGCACAGCGTTGAACAGCTTGCCGGACAGGTTCACCTTGGCGCCGTGGGTGAGATGGCCGCCGTGCGCCAGCGACATGCCGAGAATCGTGTCGCCCGGACTGAGCAGGGCGAAATACACGGCCTGGTTGGCCTGCGAACCCGAATGCGGCTGCACATTGGCGTAGTCGCAATCGAACAACTGCTTGACGCGCTGGATGGCCAGCCTTTCCGCGACATCCACGAATTCGCAACCGCCGTAATAGCGCTTGCCGGGATAACCCTCCGCATACTTGTTGGTGAGCTGCGAACCCTGCGCCTGCATGACCCGTGGGCTGGCGTAGTTCTCCGAGGCGATCAGTTCGATGTGATCTTCCTGACGCTGGTTCTCGGCCGCAATCGCAGCGGCGAGTTCGGGGTCGTAGCCTTCAATACGCAGGTTCTTGGCGAACATGGCACGCTCAATGTGGGAGATTGGAGGTCCATCTTATCGGCTCGCGCAGGCAAAACCTACTTCCTATGCCCGCGGCAGCGCGGCACCACGCAAAGCCACCAGCAATTCCTGCGCACACCGTCGCGCATCACAAAAAGCGGGACACACGATATCGCGGCTTCGCAAGCGCCATTCGTGGCGCGCTGTGACGTCACGTGCGATGCGCACCGCGCTGGCGACATAGGACTCGGCGTCGCGTGCAATCCAGTCGGATCGACCGGCCGATTGCAATAGCGCAGCTGTCTGGCGGCTGGCGATGGTATCGCGCGGCCAGGTAATCACCGGCAAACCCATCCAGAGCGCGTCGCATGAGGTCGAGCAGCCGCTGAACGGAAAGGGGTCCAAGGCGATGGCAGTGCCTTGATAGGCCTCCATCGCTTCGGCATAGGGACCGCTGCCGGCAATCTCGATGCGCTTTTCGGCGATACCATGTCCTTTGAAGCGGGCGCGGAGTATGTCCGCCAGAGTCGCGTCATCGCCACCCATTGCTTTCAGCAGCAAGGTCCAATCCGGCAACTCGCGCAAGATTGTTGCCCAGACTGCAATTACCGCATCGTTGATCTTGGAAAATCGGTTCAACGAGACAAACCGCTTGCTATCGGCGCCGTCGGATCGCACCGGGTCGGCCGGTGGCGGGCGGTACGCCAACCTGCCATGCGGCAGACGCAGCAGCTTCTCGGAGAAATATCCATCGGCTCCAGGTGGGCTCAGCCAGGGGTCGGTGATCAGATAGTCCATGCTATCGACGCCGCTCGAATAGAAGGCATCGAGCCAACCCACCTGCACCGGAGCCGCGCGTGCCGCGAATACCGGCAGGCGGTTACCAGCGGCGCGGCCGATCATGTCGACCAGAACATCGATCCCGTCGGCGCGAATCAGCTCGACCAGCCGGCGATCGCTCATGGCGCTTACGTCGCGCGCGTGCGCTGCCCAGGATGCCGATGCCGGCGCTGAGGTCGATTCGCCACCCACGGCGTACAACACATGTTCGATGTCCGGCGCCACCTCGGCGAACGCCCGCAGGACATCGGCGAAGAAAATTTCCATGGGGCCGACGCTGAACGCCGATGATGCCCAGCCGATACGCAGCTTCGCTCCGGACGGCGGTGCCCGCCAGTTGCCGGGCCACGAGTCGACTGGCGGCACGGTGGGACGCAAACTGCGGTACTCGGCCAACAATGCGGCTGCATCGAAGCGCTCGCTGTAGTTGCATGCGATCAGATAATTGCTTGCGGTTGACTGGTCCTCCGGATGCCGATCGAGCCAGTCGCGCAACTGGCTCAATCCCGTTTCCAAGTCCAGACGATTGATGCGGATCAGCGCCGTACGCACAATCGCCTGGCGGTTGTCGGGGTCGATTCGCAGCACACGCTCGAGCAGGTCGAGTGCAGCCGCGCTATCGCTGCGTTCGGAGGCAATCTTCGCCTGCAGCAGCAGCGCGGCCTTGTTGGTCGGGTCCGCGCTCGTCAAACGATCGAGCCACTCCGCGGCCATCGCGATTTCGCCCAGCCCGATCCAGGCTTCGCACCGCAGCAGATCGGCTGCCGGATCGCTGCCTGCCGGAAACGCGGCCAGTACCGCCAGCGCCGCGTTGAATTCGCCGATATGCACGCGGCAACGAGCCAAGGCCCGCCGCGCCACGGTCTGACCTGGCGCTATCCTGAGCACGGTTTCGAAAGCCGCAATCGCCTCGCCTGGCGCATTCTGGATTTCGCTGGCCAGCCCCAGATTGAGCCAGGCACCGATATGGCGTGGATCCGCCTGCGTCGCGCGCCGCGCCAGCACCGCGGCGTCGGCCGCACGTCCGACCGCGAGTAACGCGGCGGCATGATTGCTCCACAACATCGCGTCGCCGCGTGCCGCCGATGCGCGCTCGAACCATGCCAGGGATTCTTCGCTGCGCCCTTGCGCGTGCAGGGCCAGACCCAGCATATGCTCTGCATCCGGATTCGGACCGAAGCGCTGCAGCAAATCGCGATAGGCGCTTTCCGCAGCCGCCAGCTCGCCGCGCCGCTGCAAGGTGAGCGCGACAGTCAGTGCGGACTCGATCGCGCTCATGGCTGGGCGCGCCTGGAAGACGCCGGTGGCAACATTGTATTCATGACGCTTTGTCTGTTGGTGAAGCGCGATGTCGCACGCCGATTGTAACGGTTTGCGTCGGCACGACCCACCGCTGCAATGGCGTAGCGGCGCGGTTTCGGCGATAATTCCACCTCTTTGCGGTCCGACCTCAAGCGTCGAGCGCCGCCTTCACGGAGCAAACGATGCAGTACATCTACACCATGATCGGGGTAAGCAAGGTCGTGCCCCCGAAGCGCGAGATCATCAAGGATATCTCGCTGTCGTTTTTCCCCGGCGCCAAGATTGGCCTGCTCGGCCTCAATGGCGCGGGCAAATCGACCGTACTCAGAATCATGGCCGGCGTTGACACCGAATTCAACGGCGAGGCCCGGCCGCAGCCGGGCATCAAGATCGGCTATCTGGCGCAGGAGCCGCAGCTCGATCCCGAGAAGACCGTGCGTGAAAGCGTCGAGGAAGGCGTGTCCGAAATCACCGACGCGCAGACCCAGCTCGATGCCATCTACGCCGCTTATGCCGAAGAAGGCGCGGACTTCGACAAGCTCGCCATCGAGCAGCAACGTTTGGAAGCGATCATCGCGACCAATGACGGCCACACACTGGATCGCACGCTCGATGTGGCCGCCGACGCGCTGCGCCTGCCGGCATGGGATACGCAGATCAAGACGCTGTCCGGCGGCGAAAAGCGCCGCGTTGCGCTGTGTCGGCTGCTGCTGTCCAAGCCGGACATGCTGTTGCTGGACGAACCGACCAACCATCTCGACGCTGAATCAGTGGAGTGGCTGGAGCAGTTCCTGCAGAAATTCACCGGAACGGTTGTCGCGGTAACCCATGATCGCTACTTTCTGGACAATGCGGCAGAGTGGATTCTGGAACTCGATCGCGGTCGCGGAATTCCGTGGAAGGGAAATTACTCGTCGTGGCTGGAACAGAAAGACGAGCGTCTGAAACAGGAAGAATCCGGCGAGAAAGCGCGGCGCAAGGCAATTCAGCGCGAACTCGAATGGGTGCGTCAGGGCGCCAAGGGGCGCCAGTCCAAGGGCAAGGCGCGCCTGAACCGTTTCGAGGAACTGAACTCGGTCGAATACCAGAAGCGCAACGAAACCAACGAAATCTACATCCCGCCGGGCGAGCGCCTGGGCGACAACGTGATCGAATTCAAGCATGTATCGAAAGCCTTCGGCGACCGGCTGCTGATCGACGACTTGAGTTTCAAGATTCCACCCGGCGCGATCGTCGGCATCATCGGTCCGAATGGCGCGGGCAAATCCACCTTGTTCAAGATGATCACGGGCAAGGAACAACCGGACTCCGGCGAGATCGTCATCGGCCAGACGGTGAAGCTGGCCTACGTCGACCAATCGCGCGATTCGCTCGACAGCTCGAAGAACGTCTGGCAGGAAATCTCCGGCGGCGCCGACATGATCACGGTCGGCAAATACGAAACGCCGTCGCGCGCCTACATCGGCCGATTCAACTTCAAGGGCGCCGACCAGCAGAAGATCGTTGGTCAGTTATCCGGCGGCGAACGCGGACGCCTGCATCTGGCAAAAACGCTGATGGATGGCGGCAACGTGCTGCTGCTCGATGAGCCATCGAATGACCTGGACATCGAAACCCTGCGTGCGCTCGAAGAAGCTATGCTCGAATTCCCCGGCTGCGCGCTGGTCATCTCGCACGACCGCTGGTTTCTCGATCGCATCGCCACGCATATCCTGTCGTTCGAGGGAGATTCGCACGTCGAATTCTTCGCCGGCAACTTCCACGAATACGAAGCCGACAAGAAATCGCGCCTGGGTGAGGAAGCAGCGAAACCGCACCGGATCAAGTATCGCAAGCTGGTGTGATCGCCATGAACTTCACGCAGCAGCTCGCACAGGCCTGGAAACGCAACCATTCGCTGGTCTGCGTCGGCCTCGACCCGGAGCCGTCGCGCTTTCCGGCGACGCTGCGTGAGCATCCTGACGCGGTATTCGAATTCTGCTGCGCCATCGTTGATGCCACGGCGGATCTCGTCTGCTGCTTCAAGCCGCAGATCGCCCACTTCGCCGCGCTTCGCGCCGAAGACGCACTGGAACGATTGATCGCGCATATCCATGCGCAGCATCCGGGCGTCCCGGTGATTCTCGATGCCAAGCGCGGCGATATCGGCAGCACGGCCAATCATTACGCCACGGAAGCTTTCGATCGTTATGCCGCCGATGCGGTGACGCTGAATCCTTATCTGGGTCGCGATGCGCTGCAGCCGTTTCTCGATCGCGCCGACAGGGGCGCGGTGATTCTCTGTCATACCTCCAATCCTGGCGCGAAAGACCTCCAGGACCTCGTCGTGTCCGATCAGATCGGCGTCAGTCGCAAGCTCTATCAGCATGTGGCGCAACTCGTCGCGCGCGACTGGAACGCGAATGGCAATTGCACGCTGGTTGTGGGCGCGACCTATCCGCAGGAACTGGCCGATGTGCGCCGTCTCGTCGGTGACGACATGCCACTGCTGATCCCCGGCATCGGCGCACAAGGCGGGGATGCGGCGGCAGTTGTCCACAATGGAAAAAATTCCGCCGGCGCCGGGCTGATCGTCAGCTCCTCGCGCGCGATCCTCTACTCCAGCGCCGGCGTGGACTTCGCCGCTGCTGCGCGTAACGCCACCTTGGCGCTGCGCGACGAGATCAATCGCTACCGCTGAGGTTTCGCCCGCAGCCCCAGCCACGCATAGCGCGGCATCAGCACGGCGAAGTGCGCCCATAGTCCGCACCACACCAGGGCACGCAGCAGCGGATTGCGTGCCGCCGGATCGAACTTCACGAACCAGTGCCACATGCCGCGATGTTTGTGGCGCGCGACGAAGATCGGCCGCACACGGCTCGACGTGCCCTTGAGATGCACGATCCGCACGTCGTTGGCACAGACGACACGCAGGCCCGCGTCACGCACGCGCCGGCACAGATCAATATCTTCGCAATGCAGGAAATAGCTTTCATCGAAACCGCCAAGACGCTCGAACACGGCGCGTGGCAGATACATCAGCGCACCGGACACTATGTCGACATCTTGCAGCGATTCCGGATTTGCAGGCAATGGCAAATCCACACCCGCCAGCGCCGGCCAGCGCGATTCGAGCCGGGCCAGCCCGGTGACGCTCATCAAGGCATGCCGCAACAACGGATCGCGTCGACGGCTGGCAGGCTCCTGACTGCCATCGGCGTTGACGATACTCGCTCCGACCAGGCCGATGTGCGCATCGCTCGCCGCTTTCACACGCAATTTTGCCAGCGTATCCGCCTCGATCCGGCAGTCCGGATTGAGCAACAGCAGCGCATCGCCGCCAGCGACCGCCGCAGCGCGATTGCAACCGGTACCGAATCCGAGATTTTTCCCATTGTGGACAATGCGCAGACGCGCGTCGCCGATCCAGCGCTTCGCAACTACGCTTACCGAATCATCGGACGAGGCATTGTCGCTGACGACGATTTCGACCGGCACCGGACTGGCAAGCACGCGCTGAATGCAGTCTTCCAGGTCAGCGCCACTATCGGCGGCAACGATGATGACGCTGGTCAGACCCGGAGTAATGGCGTTTCCCACGCGGTCGTTGGACCGATCACACAGCCGAGAGCAGTTTTTCGCCCTGCTCGGCCGCATGTTGCCACAGACCGGGCCAGTGCTCGCAGGCATCGGCAAGCCAACCCAACTCGGTGGCAAGCGCCTTCGCGCAACCGGCATCGTCGATGTCTTCCGGCCAGTCGCCGAGCCGCGGCGGCGCCTTCGCGAGTAGAGCCTTGGCATTGGCCTGCACGATGGCGCGCGCATCGGCCTGCCAGTAGACCGGTGCGTCGGGTACGGCCTCGATCTGATGCTGCACGCGATCGATGAGGTTGGCACGTGCGTAGCTCAGGTATTCGCGCAGATGCGCGATGCGGCCTGCGACGCTGGCTCCGGCCAGATCGCGCAGCACGTCGCCCAGCAGGCGCATCCGCTGCGCCGGATCGGCCGCGCTGAACAATCCAAACTGGCGTTGCACGAAGTCACGCAGGAAATAATTCACCTGGGCCGGGTGAGCGGCCAGAGTTGCTTCGGATCGTTTGCGCGCGGTTTCCTGCACGTGGCCGATCGCCTCCGGCATCTCAAGCGTCAGCGCGTTCGGATGGCAGTAGCGGGTCAAGGCACCGGCCAGACTGTCTTCGCCGCGCCCGACCGGATTCGTGCACGGCAACAGTTGGCTGTTGTCGAGAGCGAACGGGGTGAATCCCCAGATCGGCAGAACGCGCGCCTCGGCCACCGCGTACCACAGATGCTGACCTTCGACGTTGCGCTGATAACTGGCACGATCGCGCCAGAAATCGGCGCGGCTTTCGGCATCGAGATGGGAATAGAGCCACGCGCCATTGCCTGTACGCGTACTGCCGTAACTGCCGCACTGGGTCGCAATGATGCGGGCGTCGCCTGCCAGCAAATCCAGCCGTCCCAGATTCAGGCCGCGCAGGGTCGTGCGTTCGATCGGGTAGCGCGACTGCAACAGCGCACCCAGCGACTGGCCGCAATTTTCCAGATGCAATGTGAACGGATCATCGCTGACTTCTTCACCGCAGGCAAAGGCTTCGTCCATGCTCGACGGAAAGCGCACGCGCACGCGTGAATTGGGATTCGGATCCAGGCCGGGCGAAACCTCATCGCGCCGGAATGGCAGACACAGATCGTCGTCGAGCAGAAGTAGTCGCGCGCCGGCCGATAGCAGCAAGGCCAGGTTGCGGCCACGCCCGCCACCGAAGCGTTGGGCCAGTGGATGCGCGTCGCGCAACAGCAATTGCGCGATGGTGGACTTCGCCTGCGGCTGCGCCCGGGCGAACTTGTCGGCGATCTTCGCGCATTCGGTGCGGCCGATATAGCTGGCCTTGCAGCCGGTCGTGCGTGCGAACTCGCGCAACAGGTCGCGCTGGGCGTTCATGCTGGCGGGCAGCGAGGAATCGTCCAGCACCACGTAGCGTCGCCCGGCGCGATGGCGGCGTTCGTATTCGATGAGTGTGGTCAGCAGATGTTCCAGTTGCTGCGGGCGATCGCAGGCACGAATGAAAACTGCGCGCAGATCGGCCGGCGCAAGTTTCGGCGCGCTGGCCAGGCGCTCGATGAAGTCCCGATCCTCCACCAGCAATCCACGCTGGACCAGATTTTCGAGCACGCGCTTGACATCGTCGCGCTTGCCGGCCAGGCCCGCGATGGTCGACTCGATCCGGGCAACATGCTCGTCCAGACTGCGGAACTCGCGGCATTGATCCAGCGCCTGCAGCACCTGGAACGTCATCACGTGCGTGTCGCCGGTGCGTTTGATCTGGAAAATGCATTCCTGGCTCGACAGCGACGCAACCAGGCCATCTTCGGAGGCGAACAGGGGCGCGTCCGGATCGGGCTTGGGCGCCGCTGCGATCACGGGCGGCGTGTAATTCATCTGATAGTTCAGGGTGTGGGCCATCGGTGTTCCGGTCTTGATTCGTGTGGGTCGTGTCAACGCGGGTCGCGTCCGAACAAGCGCTTCCACCAGGATTGCCGCGGTGGCGCCATCTGAACCTGTACACTGCTCAGCGCCGCCACCCGCGCTTCGAGTTCGGCCAGGCGCGCTCCGGCGGCCATGTTCTTGCGGACTTCGCCATTGTAATGCGCGTAGACGGATTCTTCGTGGTCGCCGAACAGCGCCAGATCAGGCAACACCTCCGGCAACGGTTGACGCGAACACACGGCGAGAAAATACAAGGGCTCGTAGTCCAACCCCGGCTTGGGTGCGTGTGCATCGCTGCTGGCGCTCGCGGTTGCGACATGGCGCGGCGGCGTGCCATCCAAATTCCAGATCGCAGACTGGAACAGCAGTTTCTGGCCATACAAGCGGACAAAGGGAAAATGTGGCTTGAGCAAGGCCAGCAATTCGTCACGATACAGTTCGCGCACGTGGAATTCGTTGCGGAAACCGCTGACGTCGCTGTAGACGCGCTTGTCGGGCGACGACACGATCAGGACACCGTCCTGCGTCAGCACGCGCGCGAATCCGGCAATCAGTGCTTCCTGCGCGGCGACATGTTCCAGCGTTTCGAACGAAACCACCAGATCGAAACTCGCATCCGCCGCGGCCAGAGCCGTACAGTCGCCGCGTTCGAAACGCAGATTGGCTCGGTCCGGATAGCGCGATCGTGCATGCGCGACCGCATCCTCCGCGATGTCGACCCCAACGACACTGGCAGCCGCATCCGCCAGCAACGCACTGCCATAACCTTCGCCGCAGGCCGCATCGAGCACGCGCCTGGCCTGCGCGAACGGCTGTGCGAACACGTAGCGATGCCAGTGCTCGTACCAGATTTCACGCACGCATTCCGGGGTGAAGCGTTCACCGGTGAATGGCAGCGCAGGCACATCGCTCATGGCGCGTTCCAGGTGTGGCTCAGACGCACCAGACCGAATTCGCGCGATTCGCCGCGAATGGTGAGTCCGCGTTCCAGCGTATCGAACAGGCGTACGCCTTCGGAATCCAATGGATGCGCCTTGAGCACGTAGGAACCTGGCAGCAGCGCCAGCTTGTCGAACGTGACATCCACCGAGTATACATTTTCGCTTTCGCGCCGTGGCGAAACGCCGTCCATCTCGGTACTGACCCCGTAGACCGGCGTGCCATCGGCGCGGACGATGCCGACCACCACCACCGGCACACGGCCGTCGCGCGCGTGCACGCGCGCACGCACTCGCAAGCTGTCGCCCTGTGCCAGCAGGGTTGGAGTGTCGGCGGTATCGCCGTTCACAGCCAGGTCGAGCAGATAAAATTCCAGGTTCTGGCCGCTGATGTTTTCGCGCGTCGCCGGCACCGACTGAGCGGATTTGCTTTCCTGATAGGCCAAATACGCCTGGGTTACGGCATAGACGTCACCACTGGCCGCCACCTTGCCGTGCTTGATCCAGCAGGCCTGGCGACACAACTTCTGCACGTGATACATGCTGTGCGAAACCAGGATCAGGGTGCCGCCGCCCTCCAGATATTCTTCCATCCAGCGCACGCATTTTTTCTGGAACGATTCGTCGCCTACCGCCAATACTTCATCGGTGATCAACAAATCCGGTCGCAACGCAGCGACGATGGCGAATCCCAAACGAACCACCATGCCCGAGGAATAATGCTTGACCGGCTCGTCGATGTAACGGCCAATATCGGCGAACGCGATGATTTCCGGCAGCTTGGCACGGGTCTCCTCGGCATCGAGTCCGTACAGAGCCGCAGACATGGCGATATTGTCGCGGCCCGTATACTCGGGGTGAAACCCTGCGCCCAGCTCGAGCAGCGCGCCAACACGCCCGGACACCGCGACACTGCCCGTGGTCGGCGTGAGCACGCCGGTGAGCAGTTTCAGCAAGGTCGATTTTCCGGCGCCGTTTTCGCCGATCAGACCCAGCGATTCACCGCGGCGCACGCGCAGGTTCACGTCCTGCAGCACCGGAATCGAATCCACGCGACCGCGTCCGAACAAAAGCTGCCACAGGGTGCGCAGACGATCGCGCGAACGGAACACCAGCGGGTAGGATTTTCCCAGACCCCGGGTTTCCACGAGCAGGGCGGCGGTCACAGGAAATCCTCGAAGTGCGGTCCGAGGCGAAGGAATACTGCGTAGCCGATCGCCAGCACAATCACTGCCACGATGAGCGAGATCGCCTGCGAATACAGACTGATCTCGCCGGAGTGCAGCAAGACCGCCCGGAAAAACTCGACGTAATGGGTGAACGGATTCAGGCCCATGAATCCTTGATAACGTTCCGGCAGGGAAGCGCGCGCGTAGAACACCGGCGAAGCGAACATCCACAACATCAGCAACTGCGGCAGCGCCGACGACAGATCGCGCACAAACACCTGGATCGCGGCAAACAGGAAGGCAAAGCCGAGCGCCAGGATGAATAATTGCAGGTATCCCAGCAGCGCCAACGGCAAGGCGAGCAGATCGACCGGTACGCCGAACAGACGCAGCGCGATGACGATCGCGCAGAAACCGATGCCTTGCAGCAGAAAGTTCGCTGCGACCGCAGAGAGCACCAGCACCTCGCGCGGCAACGCCACCTTGCCGATCAGCGCGGCATTGTCCTGGATCGAGGTGGTCGCCCGCGCCAGACTTTCCGCAAACGCATTCCACGGCCACATGCCCATTACCAGGAAGGGCACATAGCCCGGCGCATTGGCGCCCGGCACCTTGGCCTTGAACACGTAGACGAAGACGAAGCTGTAAACCGCAAGCTGGATCAGCGGCTGGAACAGCGCCCACAGACCGCCGCTGAAACTGCCCAGATAGCGGTTACGCAGTTCGCGGCGGATGAAATGGAGCGCCAAACGGAGCGCAGGCATGGGCACGGGGTCGGGAAAGGCGGGTTGCGGATTATCGCAAAGCCGGGGCGGCGTGTCCGCCCCGGCTTGCTGTAAATCGGTTACGGCGACTTTTTATTGCTGTGGCAAAGACTTTGCTCGCTGCCCAAGTGCTCACTGATGGCACGCTGTGATTGCGTTGACAAAAAAGTCCTCAGAAATCCCCTAGGCTCAAATGGCAGGGGAAACCGTCTAAAGGAATTTCCAATGAAAAAGTTTGCGCTTTTGGTCATAGCATTGATCGGCATCAGTAGTCTCGGAGAAGCAAGTGCTCAAACCGTGATCACACAGAGTTATGTTACAGCAGCCGGTTGCCCTGGTGGCTCGCATACAGGCCCACCCATTGTTCTTTGCTCATCAACTGGCAACATTAACGGCTCCTACATTTTAGGCGGCAATATCAGTGCTAGCCTCGGAACTGACGGTATCGACATTGTCGGGAACAATATCACTCTCGATCTCGGTGGTTTCAACGTGTATGGAACCGGCCCCAATTGCTCGCCCAATGTTCCCTCGCCTGGGAATTCATGTCACACAGCACCGGGTACTCTATTCGGCATATCAATTTCTGGCACGAACGTGACTGTCAAGAACGGGAGTGTTCACAACATTAATGGTGATGGAATCGAGGGCTCGACAAATACGCACCTTAAAGATCTTCAGGTGCATGACAATCAAGGAGAAGGCGTGTACGCAGGTGCAAGCGCCGTGATCGTCAATGTGACTGCGTCAAATAATTCAGGGGATGGTATAGCTGCAGAATCTGGATCGATTTCTGGCTCGGACGCCTCATCCAACAATATAGCCGGACTTGAGGTATTCACAGGCGGACTTATCACTTCATCCACAGCCGAATACAACAGCAGCGCCGGTTTTTTTGTCTACTTTGGAATTGCCTCGAATGACGTGAGTGTTGCCAACTCGGTTGGATTCACAGCGTTAGACTCGCAAGTGTTGAATTCCACTGCTTCGGGCAACGTAAACGACGGCGTGGATTTCTCTTCTGGTGGAATTGGTGGTGGTGGCGGTGGCGGCGCAATAAATACGCTGAGTTCTAATAATGGAGGGTATGGCTTCAATATGAGTGCCAACTCGTGTTATTCGAACATCTCGACTGCAGGGAATAGTAGCGCTGGTGTCTCCGGTGGGGCTTCCTACGGCGTGGGGACTGTTTGCGCGCACTAGTTGTTGAGAGAACGTAATGGTTTATCGGCGAACGGACAGGCATAAGCTTGTCCGCTCGCTTGACGTTTACCGTCTCCCACCACCAAATTACTTGGCTTTTCGGGCTACTACCGTCAGCCCGGGTCCGCGTCGCCAAGTTACTCTGCCTGCCATGTCCATCTACTAGTGCAGCGCTATGTGTCGTCAGCTAATCAGTGTTGCGGCTGGTCGTCCTTGGCGTCGCCCTGTGTGGCCGCTTTCTCGTCCGCCGCCTTCTGCGCTTGTGTGGGAGTCGACTCGCCCGGCTTCAGGTAGCGCGTGCGCAGCGAAGCGACCAGATCGGGATTGGCGTCGAGCTTGTTGCCGCGCATCTGTCCGGTATATTCGGTGACTTGCTGGTCGATCCAGTCGTTGCGCAGTTTCGCAACCAGGGCCGGGCGCGCATCATCGAAGCTGCGATGGGTATCGGGTTTGCGGCTTATGAGCTTGAGTACGTGGTAACCAAATGAGCTCTTGACGATCGGCGAGATTTCACCTGGCGTTTTCAGCGCTTCGGCAGCCTTGGCAAACGGACCAACCATCTTGCCCGACGTTGCATTTTCGATCAGGCCGTGGTTATCGACTTTGCTCGGATCATCGGAATATTTTTCCACCAGCGCATCGAACTGGTCCGGGTGCGCCTGTGCCGCAGCTTCAACCTCGCCAATGCGTGCCTGGGCCTCGTCCGCACTGCGATCCTTGGTCGATACCAGCACATGCTTCACATCCACTTCGCCGGGAACGACGAACTTGTCGGGGTGGGAAAGATAATACTCGTGCGCCAGTTCGTCGAAATCCGGAAGTTTCAGACCCTTGCGGTAATGCTCCAGGTTGACGCGGGCCAGGGTGTCGTCCGTGGCCTGATTGATCTGGGCTTGCACGTCCGGATCGGCGTCGAGTTTAGCCTTGCGCGCCTCGGCCGCCAGTTGCTTTTGCAGCAATAGTGTCATGATCGTACTTTCGATGCGTTTGGGACTGTCGAAGAATCCGCCACGATCCTTTTCCGGAATTTTCTGGGCGAAGGCATCGATATCCTGCAGAGTGACTTGCACCCCACCCTGTGTGGCAACGATGCCTGGCGGCAGGCTACCGGCGGCATCCTGCGCGCAGGCGATGGAGGTGGATAAGATCAGCAGTGCGAGCGCTATCCCGCCTGCGCAAAAATGCTTGATGTTGCCGAATGCGACCATGGTTTCCTCGTTGCGGAAAAAAACGGGCCGCCACGTGGCGGCCCGCATCAGACTGTGAATTGACATTAAAGTTCGACCCGGCGAACACCACGCCGCCAGTTCGGCGTTAGCTATTACCAGGTACCAAGATTGTAGATTGCCACCGAGCACACGCCACCACCGCATTTCTGCGGGGTACTGGTCGATGCCGCCGTGCCGCCGCCCGGCGTGACATTGGCAATATTGGCACTGATGATATTCAAATAATACGTGGTGCCGTTACTCAGCAAGCATGTTCCGGCAGCACCGGAACTGTTCCATTCTATTTGGCCACCAACTGAGTTGACGGCATTGGCATAGCAACCCGGCAGCACGGTGCTTCCGCTGGCCGTGGGATTGCTGAAATCGCCGCAGGACGTGCTGATCGTCAGGCTTACTCGAGTGCTGAATCCGGTTTGGCTCACAATATAGCTACCGTAGAACGGATTCGGCGAATTCAATGGTGGCAGGAAATTGGCGGGCACTGTAAATACCTCAGAGAGATAATTGGTGATCGGCAGGCCAAAGTCAGGGGTGTACTCGTTTCCTGGCCACGGCGCCTGGTACACCGAGGAAAACTGGGTGGGGTCGACACTTTGAGGCACACCGCCGAAACCGCCCTGATAGCTGACAGACTGAGTTTTGGTAAGCCGGGTATAACTGGTGATGCCCGAAGTGGAGCTGCCAATCGTCGCGCAACTGCCGCTGGCACTGGACACCGTCACCGATTGCGTTTTGGAGCTCTGCGTGTGGCTGGAACCGCTGTCGGTCACGGTTTCGGTCACGCTGTAGTTACCAGCCGCCGCGTAGGTATGGCTCGGATTCTGCTGCGTCGACGTGCCGCCATCGCCGAAGGTCCACGACCACGCATTGATCGTGCCGCCCGAATCGGTTGAGGTATCGGTGAAATTCGCCGTCAGCCCACTCGTGGCAAAGGTGAAATTCGCCGACGGCGTGCCGCCGCTGCTCAGCGCCGCCTGACTGATCGTTACCGCGTTCGAGGTCGTCGTTGCCGGGCTGGCACCCGTTGCGGCGTTACAGGTGACCGACACTTTATAGGTGCTCGATGCGGTGGTGCTTGTATTGGTGAAAGTTGCCGGGGCGCTCAAGGGCGCGCCGGGTGCACAGGCGGCGACGCTATTGCACAACGTGCTGCCACCGGTGAAGCTGCCGCTTCCACTTCCGGCCGTGGTGGCGATGGATCCCGTGCACGAGGTGGCATACAGCGGCAGGAAAGCGAAGGTCGTGCCGACGGCGGTGCCGCCGGACAGCGACGTCGGACTCGCGCTCAGCAGTGCCGCGGGGCCGAAGCTGACTGCGGGAACCGACGATGCGGTGGGGCAGCCTGTGCCGCTCAGCGTGCCGCTTTGACTAGCCGTCAAGTGACCGTTGGCCGGGTTGGCCGTGACCGCGCCCGGCGTCGTGTATGTGCACTGGCCGGCACTCGTGGTCAGGTCGATGATCGTTTGTGCTGACACAGTGCTTGCAAACAGCAGCAGACCGGAAAGCAGGAAAGTGGGGCGGGACAAAGCAGCCATGCGAATCAAATCCTGATCGGTTAATCGGCCAATTGTAATGGAGAAACAGAAAATCGGCGCTAGTTTTGCGTTAGGAACATGCCAATTAGGAGCAGCGGGCCAATTAGGAGCGGGGCCAATTGGGAGCCGGCCAATTGGAAACTCGCCAATTTAGGAATGGGCCAAAAAACGAAGGGCCCTTGCGGGCCCCTCGTCGATACTACTGCAGTTGAAGCCGAACGATCAGGAGGCGGCGGCGGTGCACTGATCACCACCGTTCGTGCAACTACGTGAATTACGGTGACGATACACGCCACTGTAGTTCGCAAGCACACCGCCAACGCTACCGTTGACGAAGTCCTCTGCCTCAAAGCCCGTGACCGGCAGACCGATGAACACGTTACCGTTAGTCGCCGGGCGCATTTCTGCACTGGCGTCGGTGAAGCTCAGGCCCATCCAGCCATTGGCACCGTACGGCGTCAGGTTCACGCGCAGATTGGAACTGAGGATATCTGTAGCCGTACCATCAGCCAGGAAGCTGATGACGTTGGTTTCCTTGCAAAGCGCCGAACCCGGCTGGCCCGGAGGACACGGCGAGAACGTGCAACCGGCCGGAACGCTGCTGCCTTCTTCGCGGTTGTACAAGGTGACACCGATACTGTCGCAGGAATTGCCCGGATCGGTATACGTACAGCCACTGGCGCCGCACTCAAGACCACCGAAAACCTCGGCGAACGGCGCAATTGCCGAAGTCGAGCTGGTGTAGAGCGGATCGACGTAGAAGCGCTTGGTCGGGAAGGTAACCACCCAATCCGAACCCGCACTGCCATCGGCAGCGGACTGCCATTCGTTGTAGACATTGTTCGAAGCGAACACCGAGCTGACGGCGTCAATCGCTTGCCCACCAGTGATCGAGTACGGCGACGTGATCAGCGTGCCATCGTTGAAGACGTACGAGGTAGCGGTGGTGCCGTTGCCGTCATTCGCATACGTGAAGTTCGGGTTCAAGCTGCCCGTCTGCGAAGGCAACGCGATGCCCGTAAAGCCGTCGATCGCGTCAGCATTGTAGGCATAGTAGGTGCCTTGGGAGACGTTGACGACCGAGGCCGCGCCGAACAGGCCGGAGGTCGGGGCAACGACACTGGCGAAGTTAGTCGCTTCGAAGTCGGTTTCGGCACTCGCGCACTTCGGCGGAACGCCGTTGACGTGGGTGATGTCCGTGAGCAACGCGGCACCGGTGATATCGCCCATCGAGATCATCTCGAAGTGGCCTTCGTCGGTGCGGTCGATGGTGGTCGGGCCGCTATCGGTGTATTTGCCGGTGAACAGGTAGTTGCGGAACGCAACATAACCCTCGCCACTCGGCAACGTGCTCTCGGTAAGCGCCGGAGCCGTGCACGAATTGTCGTAGGTCAAGATACCAGCACCCGCGGTACCAACGCCGGCATCGGCCAACGCGAATACGCCGGCAGTCCAGACGTCGAACGGCGACAGGAACAAGTTGAAGTCGAGCACTTCGCGGCTGTTATAGCCTTCGAGGAAGCGCACTTTGACCGCCTTGGCAATGCTGGTGGTGTTGACCACCGACAGCAGCGTCTGCTGCTGCGCGTTGACGGTGTAATAAGGATACAACAGGGCCTGACCCAGACCATCGGGGTTCAGGTTGACGGCACTCGCCATATTGGCGATGCCCGCAACGCCGGCGATACCGGCAATGACGGCAGTCGTCAAGGTAGTTCTTTTCATCACAACACTCCTAATTTGACCACAGGGCTTTTTGCTTTTTCGCCAACCTGTTCGGGCAAGCCATAAGGCCCCTAAGCCACGGGAAACAGGGTGGGCAACAGCGAATCTATCCTAAGTCAAAGCCAAAGGCAATGCAATCCCGGCATAAATCACAGGAATCCGGGCCTCTAACCCTTCTTGTCGGCATCGGCTCCCAGTTTGGGCTGGAGCTGGTTCGGCAGGTAATACCAGTGGCCGTCCGCTTTAATCCAGGTTTCCACCACGAAGCCCTGGGATTTGACGTTACCGGACATACCGCCCAGATTCACGGCGTAATCCACGGTCAGATGCACTTTGCACACATCGGCTTCGCAAGTTTGCGAGGTGTAGTGAACCTCGCTCCAGCGGATACCGCGACTGTTCATTTCCTTGGCGTAGGCCTCACGGGTCTTGGTGCTGCGATAACCCGGAGTGAGGAAATCGTAGGCTTTTTCGGCCTGATGGGCGATGAGGAAATCCCAGCGCTGCACGGCGCGATCCTTGATTACCGAAGCGTCTTCACCCTTTTTTACTCCAGGCATGCAGCCGGCCAGCGCGAGTAGCGCGAACAGGATGCCGGTCTGGACAAAATATACTTTTTTACTTTTCACTTGGTCCATCCTCTTGGGCTTTCGGTGGTTGTGCTGGTGCAAGCGGCTCAAGCTTGGACGGCGATGCGGCTGGCGGCAATGCCGTTGGCTGCGCGGGCGCGGGTTGGGGCGCCGTCGCCGGTGCAGCGGCCGGCTGGCCCTTGGCATCCTTCGCGCGCAGCGGCTTGAGCGATTCGAACTTGTTCTCGTATTCCTGCGTCATCTCGCGCGCTTCCTCGGAATTGGTGATGACGGTCGGTGTGATCAGCACGAGCAACTCAGTGCGCGAGTGATTTTTATCTGTATTGCCAAACAGGCCACCGACAAGCGGAATACTGCTCAGAAACGGTACGCCGCTTTTGCTATCGATTTCCTGATCCTGAATCATGCCGCCGAGCAGCACGGTTTGCCCGCTTTGCACGGCAACCTGGGTTTGCAGATTGCGCTGATTGATCGGCGGATTCGGATTGCCGCTCGAAGCCGTGCCTGGGGTGCTGTCTTCCTGATCGATATCCATATACACCAGTCCGCCGGGATTCACCCGCGGGGTGACGTTGAGCGTCACGCCGGTGCTGATATACGACGACTGGCCGATTCCAGTATTGCTATATTCGCTGGCGGTAGTACTGGTGGTTCCGGTAAGACCGGTCACGCCGACGATCGAGGTCGAGATTACTGGAACCTGGATACCCACCGTGATCGAGGCTTGCTGGTTGTTCATGACCACCAGCGACGGCGTGGACAGCACCTTGGTTGTGCCGTTGGTCTGCAGCGCGTTGAGCGCCACCTGGAAATTCTTGTTCAGAAATGAATAGAACAACCCGTTGCCGCCCGCCGGCGATGGCGGGCTTGATCCGCCCAGCGAGGCGCGATGGCGATCGGACGGGTTGCCAGTAAAATTCTCGGAATACGTTGGCTGGCGCCCGTAGGTAAAGCCAGTGGCCGACGGGTTGGTGCCAGTATTGCTGTTGATCAAGCCGGCCAACCACCACTGCACGCCATACTGAAGTTCGCCTTGCAACGATACATCAAGGATTTTCGCCTCGATCTGCACCTGCAGCGGCGAAATATCCAGCCGATGGATGGCGGCGAGGATCGAATCCCACTCGCCCGGCGTAGCCATCACCAGCAACTGGTTGTTTTCCTCGATCGGAGTGATGCGGATGTCGGTGGGCTTCTGCGTCGTGCTGGAATTCGGCGTGCCGGTACCGGTGGTGGTCAGGCCCGAACCGCTACGATTCGCCGTGCCCGTGGACGTCCTGGATTGTGCCTGCGACGAGTAACTGCTGGTGCCGCCACTCAAGCCACCCACGCCACTCGTGCCGCCGCTGTTGAACTGGCCGATGCTGACCGCCTTCATGCCTGGAGCAACGTTGCCGGAACTGCTCGACTTCTGGCTGACCTGGCCGGTATAGATGGCATTGAGGTGATCGGACAAATCCACCGCCTTGACGTTTTTCACGTCGTATACATAAAGCTGGGTACCGTTCTCGCCGACGCCGGTATCCAGCCGCTCAAGCCAGGTTTCAGCTTGGTGCAGATAGTCCGGCTGCGGCGTGATGACAACGATGGAATTGGTGGTTTCCATAGGAATGAAGCGGAACATGCCGGCCAGCGGCGAATCGCCGGTGGTGCCGAAGATCTTGTCCAGATCGGGCATGATCTTTTCCACATCCACGTTGCGCAACCCGTAAACGCCGATCGACATGCCCTTGAGCCAGTCGACATCGAACACATCGACGGTGCGCTGGTAGTTGGCCAGTTCCGATGCAGTGCCGGCCATCACGATCATGCTGCGCGCGTCGTCAGCCGATACCACGGCATCGGCCTTGGCAAAGGGCTTGAGCAGTTTCTGCATCTGACTGGCCGAGACGTAACGCAGCGGGAACACGCGCACTTCGTAGCCTTTGGCAATGTTCGGCGGCGCGATGCGCGGGGTCAGATTGCCGGGGATGGCATCCTTGACCGGAAGCACTTCGTAACGGCCTTCCTTGCGGACCAGGGTGTTGTTGGTCCAGCCCAGCAGCATTTGCAGGATCGGCATGGCCTGTTCAGGCGTGATCGGTCGCGACGTGGAAAAAGTCACGTTGCCGGTTACGTTCGGCGCAATCGTGTAGTTTTCCTTGAGCAGCGAACCCAGGATCGCCTGGACCACGGCCTGTATAGGCTGGTTTTCGAAATTGAACGTGATCTGCCCTTCGGGTGCCAGCGGCGCGACGATCGGCGCGCTGGCCGCTTGGGTGTTGACGAATTGGCCGCTGCCTTTTTCGACCTCGGCCTTGGCCTGGGAATGCGCATCGCTAGTCTTGACCTTGATTGGGCCTTCGTCGTTG
This sequence comes from uncultured Gammaproteobacteria bacterium, assembly GCA_963804695.1. Lineage (GTDB taxonomy): Bacteria > Pseudomonadota > Gammaproteobacteria > Xanthomonadales > Rhodanobacteraceae > Rudaea. The sequence continues at coordinate 168,781 of CAWDRH010000001.1, read as the reverse complement.
ACGGTTTCGACCGGCATCGTGGTCGTGACGGACGTCGTCGTCATCAGATCCTTGTCGGAACTGGCACCTTGGTGCGCAGGCGATGTGGCACAGCCGGCAAGCACAACGGCGAGCAGCGTGGCGATGAGGCTGGATGGGCGTAGGGACACGTGATGCACTCCGGTACGGTTCGCTCAATGTTGCGGCGGGTTTTGTCGCTGTTTCAGGCGTGTGGCCTCGTCGCGCATCTGTGCGCGGCGTTCTTCAATACGGTGCTGCAAAGCTTGCGCCTGGGCAGTGTCCGGCCCCCCGGGCGGCATCGGCGGTTTCGAACCGGGCGCCGGCGGCGCGCCGGGCCGCTCCGGCCCTGACCGCTGCGCCGCATTTCCCTTTGGACTGGCAACGGCGGTCGACAGTTCCACTTCGACCTCATCGCCAGACGATTCCTTGAAAACGGCGCTGCGCGGCTTGACCTGGGTCAGGGTCCAACCGCCCTGATCGCCCGGCAGAGGCATGCCTTCCTTGAGCGCGACCGACGTATTCTTGGCCTTGTCGTGAACCATCGCCACGTGCAACTGCGGGGTCAGGATAACGCCGGTCAGGGCGATATTCAGGGGTACCGGTGGCGCTGCCGGTGGCGCATCATCGTCCGGCACATCCGGCGTCGGTTTGCGATCTTCGTTGAACAGCGGTCGTGCATCGGTGGCGGCGAATTTCGTCTCCGGCGGCAGTTTGAACGGTTCGCGATCGATGCCGCCGAGGGCGTGCGCGGCATTGGCGTCCGCATCCGGCAGCAGCCAGGTGTAACCGCGGCCGAGTCCAATCTGCAGGGCCAGGGCCAGCAGCAGGAACAGGCCGCACAGGCCGGCCAGCACAAGGGTCAGCAGGCGGGAACCGTTCACGCTCATTTGGCCGCCTTCCCGGCTTTGCGCAGATAGCCGGAAAGATTGAAGCGGATATCCAGCGCACTCACGGCCTTTTGTTGCTGTCCGGGTGCGAAGTAGCCGCCTACTTGCCGGTAGATCATCAACTGGTCCACAAACAGATAGGGGTTGCTGTTTTCCAGATCGTAGAGGATGCCGGCGAACGGCTCCAGATCGCAACGCATGCGCACCTGGATGGTGACGCGTTCGTAGGTTTCTTCCTCGCCACCCTTGAAGTTGGAATTGCTCACGATCGAACAACGCGCTTCGTTCTTGGCACGAGCGGCAATCGTCTGTTTGAGGCGCTGGGTGATGTCGGAAAACGCGCTGTTGGCGTCGGTATCAGCAAGGAAAGCCTGATTGTTCTGCTCGAAGGCACGCACCTCGGCCAGATGCTTTTCGATCGGCGTGCGTTCGGCAGCCATCTGCGCGAAACGCTGCTGTTGCTCGCGCAGATCGTTCATCTGCGCGGACATCGCCAGTTCCGGTGCGACAAACCACCAATGCACAAAGACCACGTACACCAGCAGTACGACAATCAGCAGCAGCACGATCGCCAGGAAGCGGCCATTGCGGGCATCAGGCGCCAGGCGCATGTTTGCCTCCGGTCGGTTTGTCACTGGTCCGGCTGCCGGACGGTGCGGGTTTGTCCTTCGTCGTTTCCGAATCGACCAACTCGCGGAACTCCAGAGTGATGTTGAAGCGATCCTTCTTCGTGCGCGGATCCGGCTGGATCGTGCCCTGCACGCTGGGATTCGTCAGCACTTCGGATTTCTGCAACAGGCCGATCAGCTTCGACGCGTCGTTGCTCAGGCCTTGCAGTTCGATCTTGTTCTTGTCGTCGACGTTGAGGCGTTCCAGATAGGTATCGTCCGGCAGGCGTTCGGTCAGGTCATTGAGCAGATCGACCATCAGTGGCGTTTCGCGTTTCTTGCGACTGAGAAAATTCGCCGAGTCGATGGTATCCGTCAGGGTCTTACGCAAGACGGCGACTTGTTTCGCTTCGTTTTGCGCTTTGTCCACTTCTGTACCCATGGCCGCGAGCGCGGATTCGCGATTCGCCAGCAGCAGCAGCATGCAGGTGACCAGCAGCACCAAGGCTGCTCCTGCAAGCAGCAGATTCATGCGCAGGCGCAGGTTCTTGCGCTTGAAGCGCCGCTCCGCCGGCAGCAGATTGAGACCGGTGCGCTGGCTGCCGGCACCGTCACGCCAGCAATCCACGCCGTCGAGCTCGGCACCGATGGCGCTCACCGCAGCCAGTTCGGCATCGAGCTGGGCACGCGGTACCACGACTAGCTCGATATGCAGATTGCGCTCGGCCGCAGTGCGATCGGCAACGCGATAATCGTAATACACCTGATCGGCCTTGAACGGCGTTTGCCGGTCCATTTCGAAGGCCAGCACCTGGCGAAGGTTGTCCTCGGCCGCCGCCGGCAGCACGATCGCGCGGCGCAGCGTGCGTTCGGCGCCGATGCAGTAAATCCGGCGTAGATTCGGATCGTCGAGTGCGCCGCGCAAGCGTGCGAATCCGGCTTTCTGCTCTTCGGCCGGCTGATCCAGCGCAATCCGGCCCATCTCGGCACTGCTTTCACCCGATTGCCGCCAGAGCACCAGCTCGCCAGCACGGGCCGCGATCAGCAGCGCATCGGCGCGCTCGGCCAGCAACGCACGCCAACGCGCCGGCAGCAATGCCGCCAGTTCACGGCCCCACCAGGCGAAAAATCGCGGCAGCGGAGTTCGCGCGTAGCGCATGCGCAGTCGGGCAAGCTGAATTTCGAGCGTTTGGGTGATACTCATCGGGATATTTCGTCGTCGCGCCAGCGCAATACGGTGTACGGGCGCCCCGACGCGCCGACGCCGCCCAGACGAATACTGGCGTCGAGCAGGGTACTGGCGCCGTTGGCGAGTGTGGCACGGGATTTGATAGTGTACGTGTTCCCACCGCCATTGGCCACGATCGGGGTGCCGTCGGGCAAGGTCAGGCCCGCGGCCGCAGGCTGTCCCGGCTGAATCTGCTGACGTGCGGCGATGATCTGCTGCGCCAAGGCCTCGGTCATGCCCGGCAGGGTGAGCAGCACCTCCAGCGGCGCGTATGCCGGATTCGGCGACGATCCGCCGGAATAAATGGTGATGGCCGGCTCGATCCGCGTGTACAGGTCGTAGTTCATGCCCAGTACCTGCTGCACTTCCGAGACAGTCTGGAACGGCGCATTGCGCGGCCCGTAGGACAACCCGGCCGCCTTGTAATCAGCCAACTGCGCGCCATTCGGCAGGGCGTTGAGGGCCGGACTGCGCCAGTTCTGGATCGCTTCGGACAAGGCCTCGGCCTGATCCGGACTGACGCCCACGGTCACGAACAGCGATTGCAACATGGCATCGTCGGCACTATTGATGTCGATCTTGCCGGACTCGTCCGTCAGTTCAACTTCGATATCGGCGTTGTCGAAGGTGAACCCGTACGGTCGACCGTCGCCGACCCAACGGGTGGACTGATCCGGATTGCTCAATTCATAGACCGCGCGCTCGATCCCGGCCTGTGCCGCGTAACGTGCCGTGGTGCTGTCGAACAGATGGCGCGACTCCAGGCTTTCGGTGCGCGCGATGAGGGCAAAGCTGCCCAGCAGCACCGCCATCAAGGCGATCACCCAGACCACCAGGATCAGGGCCACGCCACGCTGACCTGCTCTGCCGCGCATCATTGCTGCGGTACTACCGGATGGGTGATCATGCCCGGCCCAGTTGTCGGGATAAATCCCGCCCCTGCCCCCGGCTGCAACGCCCCGGCATTGAGCATCATCGCCACGTCCAGCATCGGCCAGGGAATCTGCACTCCCGGCTGCATGGTCAGATCGATGCGCACCATCAGTGGCGTGACGCTCGGATCGCGCCAGACGCTGCTCCAGTCGGTGAGCTGACCCTGATCGTCGAGCGTGCGGTATTCGAACTGGCCGCCAGCGATGCGATCGAGCAGCACCACCGGTTCGTTGTCGCTGTCGTCGGATTTTTGCGCATCGTAGCCATTGAGCATTGCGTCAGAGAATTGCAATTGCAGACCACCGTTGCCGCGCACGAGTTCCAGCGTCTGCACGTACGGGCCACCGCGACTGAGATAGCCCGGCATCGGCGCGACGAAGATCATGCGCTGCGCACTGCCTTCGAACACGAAGTTGCTGTTGGAGCTGTCGTCGCGTGCGTAGGCCAGCGGCAGGATGTCCTCAAGCTGGCGGCGCAGGAATTCCTGCGCCGTACGCAGGCGATCGGTGCGGTCGATCGCGGACTCGCCGGCGCGCATCGCATTGGCCGATGCGTGTATCCCGCTGTAGGCGCCGGCCATGAGCAAGGCCAGCAGGATCACCGCGAGCAGAACTTCGAGCAAGGTGAACCCCTGCGCCGGCCTGCGCTGCGGCATGCGACCTATGCTCATGGCTGGCCCCGTGTCGGCGGCATCTGATTGCCGGGGGTGTTGCCAGCGGCGTTACCGGCGTTGACGCTTTGCGCGCGCAAGGTCACGAAGCGTGCGTTGTGGGTGAGGTAAAAGCTGCCCCAGCTCACCACCAGTTCGAGCTGGTACAGATCGATGGTGTTGCCCAGCGTGGTGATGTTCGGGCCGGCCGCGTTGGCATTGCCGGCCGCGGCAACCGGTGGCGGCGGTTCCGGCGGCTGGATCTTGGCAACGTTCAACTGCCAGCTGTACTTGTCGTCGAACCGGCCACTGGCGTTGCCCTCCTGCAACGGCGCGCCGATGCCCTGGGTATCCAGCAGCGACTGCGCCCACAATGCCGCGCGGGTGTAGTCGGCAGATTGCGCCGTCATGTGCAGACAGGCGCTGAGAATTTGCAGCAGCACGCCGAATCCGATCGCAAAAATCACGAACGCCGCGACCATCTCGATCAGGGTGAAGCCGCGCTGGCGCGGCGACGGCATCCGGATTGGCGTGCGCAAGGTCGGCATGAATGGAGTCGAAAGTACAGGAATATACAATGGGACAATGTCGCTAGCGCGACGCGATTTCTTCACGCTCGACGCGGCCGGTGAGCCAGCTCACGTTGACGCGCCACTCGCGGCTGCCCATGAACACCGAGATATGTCCGCCGGTCGAGGCGCCGTCCGGAAAGAAGCGGATACGGCCGGAGGTCGCGCTGGTCTGTTCGCTGTCGGCAGTGAGCAGGGTCATGTGCATTTCCTTGGGCAATTTCACCGGCGCCTTGCCCGGCGCCTGATAAGTGTTGCTCTGGATGTCCAGATCCAGCGCCTCCTGCTGGCCGCGCACGATTGCCTGACCGCGGGTATAGCGCAGCGCAGCTACCAGGTCGCGGCTGGCAGCCTGCACCTGAGCATTGCTCAGGCTTTTGGAAAACGACAGCGATACCACGCTGATGGCAATGCCGATCAGCACGATGACTGCTACCAGTTCGATCAGGGTGAAGCCCTGCTGTCCACAACGGACTTGATGCACGTGACGCATGTTCTATTTCCGGCGTGAGCCGCTGCGATCACTGCCAGTTGCCGAAATCCTTGTTCAGGCCATCGCCACCGGGCTGGCCGTCCTTGCCCAGGAAGATGATGTCGAAATCGCCGTGATCGCCCGGCGCCTTGTACTGATAGGGATGCTGGAACGGATCCTTGATGTCGGATTCCTTGGCGTACGGGCCATTCCAGTTTTCCGCATTACCCGGACGCACGATCAGATCGTTCAGACTCTGCGGCGGCGAACCGTTGTCTAGCATGTACGCCTCGACCTTCATCTCCAGCGAATGCACGCCGGCTACGCCGGCCTTGTATTCGCCGTTCTGGAAATTCTGCATCACCTTGCCGCCGACGATGGTCATGACGATGCCGATCAGTACCAGCACGGCGATCATTTCGATCAGGGTGAAACCTGCGCTGTGCGTGCGCGCGCCGAACGCGTTGCGGCCTGCGGCGCGCGCGACGGATGAAGACAATGTATACATTTTCATGGTTGATCTCACTGTAACGAGCTGGTGATATTCAGGATCGGCAACAGGATCGCCATCATGATGACCGCGACTACGCCGGTCATCAGCACGGTCACCAGCGGCACCAGGGCGGCGAGCATGCGGTCCACGGTATTCTTGGCTTCCACATCGAAGGTATCGGCCACCTTCAGCAACATGTCGTCGAGCGCGCCGGATTCCTCGCCCACGCCGATCATCTGCAGCGCCAGTTTCGGAAAGCGTTTGCTGACGCCGAGTGCGAACGCCAGGCCGCCGCCGGTTTTCACTTCCTCGGTCGCCTTGTCGACCGCCTCGGCCAGCGCCGTATTGCCTAGAACGTTGCGGCCGATGCCGAGCGCGGTCAATAAGGGAACGCCATTCTTGAGCAAAGTTCCCAAGGTCCGCGCCAGACGGGCGGTTTCAAGCTTGGCAACGAGCGAGCCGACCACGCGCATGGTCAGCACGCGCGCATCGAATCTGAGCCGGGTCGGCGGATTGGCCAGCTGCCGCCGCGCCAGCCAGATGCCGACGACAACGACGGCCGCGATCGCCCACCAGCCATCGCGCAGGGTGTTGCCGACGAACAGGACGATTCGCGTGACCAGCGGCAGCTCGACGCCCATATCCTTGAACATCGGCGCAAACTGCGGCACCACGAACACCAGCAGGACGAACAACGCGGCGAACACCATCACGACCAGGATGGCCGGATAGATCAAGGCGTTGATCACGCTTTCCTTGAGCGCCTTGGCGCGCTCCAGATATGTCGCCAGCCGCGCCAGCGTGGTATCCATCGCGCCGCCGACTTCACCGGCGCGCACCATGTTCACGTACAGCTTCGAGAACACGCCGGGTTCGGCCTCCAGACCGTCCGACAACGGCGCACCACTGCGCACGTGATCGCGGATGCGTTCGACGACGTGCCGCGCTTTCTCGCTCTCCGGCAGCTCCAGCAGAATCTGCAAGGCGCGGTCCAGCGCCTGGCCGGCACCGAGCAGGGTCGCCAACTGCTGGGTGAACTGCAGCACCTGCGCGGGACTAAGCGCCGCGCGCTTGAACAAAGCTGCCGAATGCACTGCCACCGCCGGCTTCGCCGGCTTCGCGCACATCGAGCGGAATATTGCCGGCATCCTGGATCTTGGCGATCGCCTCGTCGTTGGAAGCGACATCCATCTGGCCTTCGAGAATCTCGCCGGCAGTGGTGACAGCCTTGTAGCGATAGAGCGCCATCAGGTTTCCTGCGTTACCCGCAGCACTTCCTCGATCGTGGTCGTGCCATCGAGCGCCTTGACCAGACCGTCCTCGTACATGGTGCGCATGCCTTCGCTGCGCGCCGTTCCTCGATCTCGCCCATGTCGGCGCGCTGCATGACCAGTGCGCCGCAGCGGTTCGGTCATGACCAGGAATTCCATGATCGTGGTACGGCCGTGATAGCCGGACGGGGCGAACGCCGACGGCATCGGTTTCCACAATTCCGACTCTGCCCTGCGGATGGAAACTGCGCAGATCGAATTCCTCGACCACCTCGGGCAACGCTTCGTAGCGTTGTGCGTGCGTTGGTTCCAGCCGGCGCACCAGGCGCTGCGCGAGAATGCCGTTGACGGTGGAGGTGAGCAGGTAATCCTCCACGCCCATGTCGAGCAGGCGGGTGATGCCGCCGGCGGCGTTGTTGGTGTGCAGGTGGACAGCACCAGGTGGCCGGTGAGCGCCGACTGGATCGCGATGTGCGCGGTTTCCAGATCGCGCATTTCGCCGATCATGATGATGTCCGGATCCTGGCGCACGATCGAGCGCAGGGCGTGCGAGAAATCCAGCCCGATCTGCGGCTTCACCTGGATCTGGTTGATGCCCTCGATCTGGTATTCGACCGGGTCCTCGACCGTGATGATCTTCACGTCGGCGGTATTGAGTCTGCGACAGCGCGGTGTACAGCGTGGTGGTCTTGCCCGAACCCGTCGGACCGGTGACCAGCAGGATGCCGTGCGGGCGTTCCAGCACCTTCGATGAACTGCGGCAGGAAGTTCGTCGGTGAAGCCGAGCGAGTGCGAAATCGAACACGATCGATTCGCGGTCGAGGATACGCATCACCACCGACTCGCCGAAGCTGGTCGGCACGGTGGACACGCGCAGGTCGAGTTCCTTGCCCTGCACGCGCAGCTGGATGCGGCCGTCCTGCGGCAGGCGGCGCTCGGCGATGTTGAGCTTGCGCCATGATCTTCACGCGCGAGATCACCGCCGCGGTGGACGCTGGCCGGCGGCGATTCGACTTCATGCAGCACGCCGTCGATGCGGTAACGCACCTTCAGCCGGTTCTCGAACGGCTCGATATGGATGTCCGAGGCGCGCTGCTCGACCGCGCGCTGGATCACCAGGTTGACCAGCCGGATGACCGGCGCTTCGGAGGCCAGGTCGCGCAGATGCTCGACGTCGTCTTCGCTCGCGCGGCGCTGCCGTCGAGATTCTCGACGATGGTGCCCATCGCCGAACGGCCGCTGCCGTAATAGCGTTCGATCAGATCGTCGATTTCCGAGCGCAAGCCGATCCTGCAGCCGCGACCGTCTGGCCGGTGGCCAGCTCGACCGCCTGCAGCGGATAGCGGATCGGCTGGATCGGCCACCAGCAGATCGACGAAGTCGTCGGTCTTCGCCGATCGGCACGACGTGATGCTGCTTGAGGAAGCGCAGCGACATCTGCACGTTCGGCGGCGGCGATTCCGGGCATTCCTTGGCGCTGAGCAGCGGCAGGTCGAGCACTTCGGACAGCGCGTCGGCCATCTCGCGCTCGGACACCAGCCCCAGCCGCGTGAGCAGCGGCACGATGTTGCCCTCGCCGCTTTCCTCGTGCAAGCGGCGCGCACGCGCAAGGTCGGCTTCCTTGAGCCGCCCGCGCGCGACGAGATGCTCGCAGATGCGTTCGTCGAGAGATTCCGGCACCGCAGTCAGCGGTACATTGTCCTGGTTCAGTACAGCCGACATCGTCTACTTATCCCCACTGTGTGGCGTTTCGACCCCAGCCGCTGCCGCAGGTTCCATTGGTTCGGGCCGGATCAGGCCTTCGATAAAACCGCGATTGAACACGATCCACAGCACCGCTGGCACCAAAGCCGGCAGGATCAGATACCCGAACTGGTAGCAAAGCGCAATCAAATCCAGCGGCAGGCCCGCACGCTGCACGGCGGCAACGCCTTCCGGCCCGGAATCCATGCCGATGGTTTTGAGACTTTCCGCGACTACGCCAAAGGTCTGCGCCAGCCAGATGATCAGGCCACCGGCAATGATCTGGCCGGCGCGTTGCCAGCGCGTCAGCGGTGTGGCCAAAACCAGGCCCGCGAACAAGGGCAGCGCATAGCCGTAGATCATCGGATTGACCACCGGTTCGAGAAACCCGAATCTCGGCGGCGTGCCCACCGGCGCCGCATTCACCAGTACGCCGCTCGACAACTGCATCAGATAACCCGAGTGCGTGAGCACGCGGCCCTGCGCATCAAGCAGGTCCGCGCCCTGGCTTACCGCCGTGAACAGGCTCGGCCACGCATGCAGCAGCACCAGTTTGCTCAGTTGGATTACCGGCCAGACCAGCGGGCCGGCAAACCAGAACCACAGGAAAAACGCCAGCGGCAGCCACAACACGGCGGCAAGCATGAAGTCCTTGAGTGGCGACAAGCGCATTCAACCGACCCAAACGCGCGCATTGCGGAACATGCGCATCCACGGCGAATCCTCACCCCATTCGCGCGGACGCCCATGCTCAGCTGCACGCTGCGGAATACGCGTTCCGGATGCGGCATCAGCACCGTCACGCGGCCATCGGCAGCGGTCAAGCCGGTCATGCCTTCGGGCGAACCGTTCGGATTGAGCGGGAACGCTTCGGTCGGCTTGCCGCGATTGTCGACGAAACGCAGCGCAGGCCGATGCTGTCTTGATGTCGGCGGCATGCGGTGAATGCGGCGCGGCCCTCGCCATGCGCTACGGCAACCGGAATGCGCGAGCCGGCCATGCCCTTGAAGACAGGATCGATGGCGATTCGAGCACTTCCAGCGTGACCAGGCGCGCCTCGTATTGTTCGGACGCGTTGCGCAGGAACCTCGGCCAGTGTTCCGCACCCGGGATGATCTGCTTCAGCTGCGCCATCATCTGACAGCCGTTGCAGACGCCGAGCGCGAACTTTGTCGGATCGGCGAAGAACGCAGCGAACTGCTCGCGCAGCTTTGGTTGAACAGAATCGAGGTCGCCCAGCCGCGGCCCGCGCCAAGCACGTCGCCGTAGGAGAATCCGCCGCAGGCGGCGAAGCCCTTGAATTCGTCCAGCACGATAGCGGCCGCTCTGCAGGTCGGACATGTGCACATCGAACGCATCGAAACCGGCGCGCGTGAACGCCGCGGCCATCTCGATCTGGCCGTTGACGCCCTGCTCGCGCAGGATCGCGACGCGTCGGACGCGCGCCGCTTGGCGATGTAAGGCGCGGCAATATCCTCGGCCGGATCGAAGCCGAGTTTCGGCGTGATGCCGGGATCGTCGTCATCGCAACGCCACGCCTGTTCGGCCTCGGCGCTGTCCGGATTGTCACGCAGGCGCTGCATCGCCTGGCTGGTTTCCTACCACACAGCCATGAACATCGCTCCAGTTCCAGCGTGAACAATTGTCGCCGCCGAGCAAAGCTTGACGCCGGCTTGCGCGTGCGCGGACTGCCGATGCGAGCAGGCGCATGCCGCCAAGACCATGCTTGACCAGCAGCGCCTGGAACGCTTCGCGATCGGTCGACGCCACCTGCACCACGGCGCCGAGTTCCTCGGTGAACAGCGCGCGCAGCGTCGTTCTCGGCCCAAGCCGTGAGCTCGATATCGAGACCGCAGTGACGCGGCGAACGCCATTTCGATCAGGGTGACGATGGCACCGCCGTCGGAGCGGTCGTGATAGGCCAGCAGCAGTCCCGCCGCATTCGCGGCCTGCACCGCGGCGAAGAACGCCTTCGAGCCTGCCTGGCGTCATCCAGATCCGGCGGCACACCGCCGGCTACGATTGAACACCTGCGCCAGCGCCGAACCGCCGAGGCGATTGCTTGCCGGCGCCAAGATCGATCAGCCACAGTTCGGAGTTGCCTCGATCAAGCCGCAGTTGCGGCGTCAAGGTGCGGCGCACGTCGGTCGACGCGCGCGAATGCCGGTGATCGACCAGCGACACCGGCGCCACCGTGCGTTGCTGCTTGCCGTCCTCCTGCCACACGGTCTGCATCGACAGCGAATCCTTGCCGACCGGAATGGAGATGTCCAGTTGCGGGACACAGCTCCATGCCGACGGCTTGCACCGCATCGAACAACGCGGCGTCTTCGCCGGGATGTCCGACCGCCGCCATCCAGTTCGCCGACAGCGTGATTTCGCTCAAGCTTGGCGATCGGCGCGGCGGCAAGATTGGTAATCGCCTCGCCAACCGCCATGCGCGCCGCATCGCGCGCTGCTGCAGCAACGCCACCGGCGCGCGCTCGGCCATCGCCATCGCCTCGCCGGCATAGCCGTCGAAATCGGACAAAGTCACCGCGCAATCGGCCACCGGCACCTGCCACGGCCCGACCATCGGATCGCGCGCACTCAAACCACCGACGGTGCGATCGCCGATCGTGACCAGAAACGATTTGCTGCCAACGGTCGGCAGCCGCAGCACGCGCATGCATCGCCTCTTCCATGCACGATGCCGTCGAGATCCGGAATCAGATCCACGCGCGGCTGCGATTCGCGTTTCGCATCGCGATGCATCCGCGGCGGCTTGCCGAACAGCACATCCATCGGCAGGTCGATCGCGGTTAGCTCGCCGAGCAGCGGATCGGCCAGCAGCAGCACGCGCTCCGCGGTGGCGTCGCCGACCACCGCATACGGGCAACGCTCGCGCGCGCAAATCGCCTCGAATGCGGCCAGGTTGTCTGGGCGATCGCCGAGCACATAGCGCTCCTGCGACTTCGTTGCACCAGATCTGCATCGGCGAAAGTTGCGGATCGTCGCGAGGGAATCTTGCGCAGGTCGATACGCCGCCGACGCCGGCATCGTTGAGCAATTTCCGGAATCGCATTGGACAGGCCACCGGCGCCGACGTCGTGGATGCTGACGATCGGATTGTCCGCGCCCGCGCCCAGCAGCGCGTCGATGACTTCCTGGCAGCGCCGTTCCATCTCGGCGTTGTCGCGCTGCACCGAAGCGAAATCCAGTTCCGCGAACTGGTCGCCACCGGACGCCACCGACGACGCCGCGCCGCCGCCCAGACCGATCAGCATGGCCGGGCCACCGAGCACGATCACCGCGTCGCCCGGCTGCACATGCGCGCTTTTCCACATGCTGGAGCGCAGATTGGCGATGCCGCCGGCGAGCATGATCGGCTTGTCGTAGCCGCGGCGCAGCGCCGGCTTCGGCGCTTCGTGCTCGTAGGTGCGGAAATAGCCGCCCAGACATGGGCCGGCCGAATTCGTTGTTGAACGCGGCGGCGCCGAGCGGGCCATCGCGCATGATCTCGAACGCGCTGGCCATGCGCGGCGGCAAGCGGACGCGGTTATTTCCCACGGCCGCGGCAGACCGGGAATGCGCAGATGCGACACCGCTGAAACCGGTCAACCCGGCTTTCGGCTTGCCGCCGCGGCCGGTCGCGCCCTCGTCGCGGATCTCGCCGCCGGCGCCAGTGGCGGCGCCGGGACACGGCGCAATCGCGGTCGGATGGTTATGCGTCTCGACCTTGATCGCGATACGCGATGCGTTCTTCCACAATGCGCGTATCTCGCCATCGTCCGGATCGCGAAGAAGCGCCTGCCGACGCCGCCCTCGATCACTGCGGCGTTGTCGCGTGTAGGCCGACAGGGTGATGCTGCCGGCGACACGCGCGTGGGTGTTGCTGATCATCGCGAACAGCGATCTTGTCCTGCGCGTCGCCGTCGATGCGTCCAGCTGGCGTTGAACACCTTGTGCCGGCAATGTTCGGAATTGGCCTGCGCGAACATCATCAGTTCGGCGTCGGTCGGATCGCGGCCCAGTTCGGCATAACACTCGGCCAGATAGTCGATCTCGTCCATCGGCCAGCGCCAGACCCAGTCGCTGATTCGCCTCGGCCAGTGCGGCACGCGCATCGCTGCCGAGCGCGATGTGCACCAGATCGCCCGGGCGCGCCGGCGCGGAACAGGCCTCGACCTGATCCAGGCCGGCCAGCACCGACTGCGTCATCGGGTCGTGCAGGGTCCGATCAGCCGCTGCCAGGCGCGCTGCGGGTGTCGGCGCGTTGTCGATGCGGCACGCCAGACCCGCGCTCGACCCGGTCGCACCGCGAAGCCGCAACCATGCAGGATGTCGGTAGCCTTCTCGACCACGGCGAAATCGTGCCCAGCCGCGGCACGACCCACAACGTCGCCGGTTTGGGCGCCGCGGGACCCGCACGCAGAACCTCACACAGCCTCGCGGAATCCGGCGCTATGCCATCGGCGGTCGTGGCGACAAAGTACACATACCAAGCCGCGCTCAGCCGGGTTCGCGGCAGAACGTGGTTCAAATCGCGGTTGAGCCGCTCCAGGCGGAATGGAGAAAGGGCCGGTAGCCCGTCGAGAACAATCATGGCGAGCGCGGCTGCGCGTTCGGTAAGGAACGCGTATTTTAGCAGACCCGCGCGATGGCGGCGCTTGGCCGCGGCTTCAGCGCGCGGCGACCGGCGTAGCGCCAGCTTTGCTCGCGGCGGCAGCAGGCGATCGAGCTCGGCCGCCAGCAGCGTCGGCGAGTTGGCCTTGCCCAGATCGACCTGGCTGCCATCTTCGGCCAGCACGGTCGGCGTGGCATTGATGCCCAGCGACGTGCCGAGCGCCTTGGTTTCCGCCACCGGATTGGCGCAACTGGTGTCGTTGCCCGGATCCTGTCCGTTCATCGCCGCCGTGTACGCCGCATTGCGATCCTTCGAGCACCACACCGCTTCGGCCTTCTTGTCGGCGCCCGGATGGATCTGGTCGAGCGGAAGCAGTACATAATTCACCGCGATACCGGCCTTGTTGTATTCCGCGATTTGCTTGTGGAACTGACGGCAGTACGGGCAGTCGACATCGGTGAACACGGTTACCGTGTGCTTCGGATGAGCTGGTGCGAACACGATCATCTTCGATGCCGGCAACTGCTGCACCGCCTGCTCGCGCAAGACAGCAAGGCGCGCAGCCGTCAGGTCCTTCTTCTGTGGGACATTGTATAAATTTCCCTGCAGCAGGTATTTGCCGTCGGCGGTGACGTAGACCACCTGACCGCTGACGATGACTTCATAGAAGCCGGGCAGGTCGGATTTGACGACGCGGTCGATCTGCGTCATCGGCAACAGCGAATGCATCGCGTCGCGGACGGTTTTTTCCGGATTGTTCACGGCAGTAGTGTCGGCAGCGTGCGCGCCAGCAACGACAGTGGCGACGCCGATGAGTGCAAGAGTGGACAGGAGTTTCTTCAACATGACGTTCTCATTCGTGTAGGTGCAAGGGGGCCGCGTTCAGACCGCGCCATTGCCGGGTTGGTTCACTTTGCGTCAGCAGGCTTGGCAGCAGCGGGCGCGGTTGGGTGGGCAAGCTGTTCTAGCTGCTGCGCCAACTGTGCCGGCGCCAAATAACCACCAAGCTGGGTGCCGTCGTCGGCGAAAATTCCCGGCGTGCCATTCACGCCGATTGTCATGGCGATATTGCTGATTTCGGCAATCGGCGTGTCGCAAGTCTTGGGCGCCAGTACCTTGCCATCCATCGCCTCGGTATAAGCCGCATTACGATCCTTGGAACACCACACCGTTTCGGCTTTCTTGTCTGACCCCGGGTGGATCGACAGCGGGAACAGGACGTAATCGACAGCGATACCGAGTTTGTTGTATTCCGTAATCTGCTTGTGAAATTCGCGGCAGTACGGGCAATCGACGTCGGTGAAAATGGTGACGGTGTATTTCGGATTTGGCGGCGCAAAGATCAGGCGCTTGCTGGCCGGAATCTTCGCCAGTGCTTCGCGGCGCACACCGGCCAGGCTTTCGTCAGACAGATCGCGGTGCGCATCGATGTTGTAGACGCGGCCTTCGATCAGATATTTGCCGTCGGTGCTGATGTACACGACGTGACCATCGGCCACGACCGCATAAAAGCCCGGCAACGATGACGCCGCCACCGACTGGATTTTCGCCGTCGGCGCGAGCTTGTGCAACGCATCGACAGCCACCTGGGTTGCGCTGTCCGCCGCCCACACCGAAAACGCGGAGCACGCCAACGCAGCGGCGGCGAACCATTTCATCGACATGAACCTAACCTCAAAATGAACAAAGTCGCCCGCAACAGACCGGCTCGGCGGGGAAAGGATTGCATTGTCTCACGCTGGCGGGATGATAGAAACCGCAATCATCCCTGCAGCAATCACCCGCGAGGATGATGCTTCTCGTGCAGGCGCTTCAATCCTTCGCGCGCGACCAGGGTGTAGATCTGCGTGGTCGACAGCGAACTGTGGCCGAGCAGCATCTGCAGTGCACGCAGATCGGCGCCGTGATTGAGCAGATGCGTCGCGAAGCAGTGCCGCAATACATGTGGCGAAATGCGTTTGGCATCAATGCCGGCGACGACGGCATGGCGCTTGACCATGGTCCAGAACATCTGCCGCGTCATTCCCGCACGGCGGTTGGTCACGAACACCGCATCCACGGCGCGGCCGTGCAGCAGTGACGGGCGCGATTGCGCGTAGTAACGTTCCAGCCAGTCCTGCGCCTGTTCGCCGAGCGGCACCAGCCGCTCCTTGGCGCCCTTGCCGGTGACGCGCAGCACGCCTTGGCGCAGATTCACCTGTTCGGTGCGCAAACCGACCAGTTCGCTCACGCGCAAACCGGCGGCGTAGATCAGCTCGAACATGGCGCGATCGCGCAGGCCCAGCGGCGACTCCACATCCGGCGCGCGGATCAGCGCCTCGACCTGCGCCTCAGACAACGCCTTGGGCAACGGCCGTGGCAATTTCGGAGCATCCAGCAACAAGGTGGGGTCTTCCGTGATCACGCCCAGGCGCAGGCACGAACGATAAAAATGCCGCAATGTGGACAAAAGTCGCGCATTGCTGCGTGCACTGTAGCCGCTGCCGCGCACACCGCCATGCGTCGAACGTTCGGCAAGATAGCGGTACAGCGATTCTCGCGTGCACGCAGGCAGGGATTCGCCACGCGCGCCGAGCCAGCGCGCCAGACTTTCCAGATCGCGCCGATAGGCGGCCAGACTATTCTCCGCCAACCCCTGTTCGGACCAGGCGCGTTCGAGGAATACATCGATGGCCGCACGATCGGCCGCGCTCACAATTTGGGGAGTGATTCGGGACTGGCTCATGGCGCTCGCGTCGGACTTGCACCGGCAAGCCTAAACCGCGAGGCTTGCGCCGTCACCCTTGACGAAAAACTCGATGAACGCTGCCATATCCGCTTCCGCCACGCCCACGCCACTCGGCTTGCGCCTGCTCGCCGGCCTCTACGACCTGCTACCCCTGCTCGGCCTGTGGTTTCTCGCCGGCCTGCTCGCGCTCGCGCTCACCGGCGGCACGCTAGACCCGCACCACGGCGCGCACAAGCTGCTGGTACAGGTCTTGGTGCTGATGCTGACCGCAGCGTATTTCGTGATTTCCTGGACGCGCGGCGGCCAGACCATCGGCATGCGCGCGTGGCGATTGCGTGTCGTGCGTACGGACGGATCGCGCCTGAGCGCGGCGCGCGCGCTGCTGCGCTTCGGCATCGCACTGGTTTCACTTGCGGCCTTGGGTGCGGGATTCTGGTGGGCGCTGATCGACCCGCAGCGACGTACATGGCACGACCTGGCCACCGGTTCGGTCATGCTGAAAATGCAAAATGCCGGTGGCTGAAGCACGCATCGAAAACCGATGCAGACACCAGGTTTTCACGCATGCCGCCTGAAGTATACAAATGCCGCTACCGCCAGCAGCAAGGATGGCAACGCATTGGCAATGGCCGGATTGAAATTGTATACCGCGCTCATGCTGACCACTGCGCTCTGGAAAAAATAATAAGTGACCGCCAATGCAATGCCGATGAACAAACGTTTGCCGAGGCCGCCGGTGCGCAGCGCACCGAAGGCGAACGGCACCGCGCAGAAAGCCAGCACCAGCACGTTGAGCGGATAGAACACGCGCCCCCAGTAGGCGCGCTGGTAGCTCGACGCATCCTGACGGTTGCGTTGCATATAGTCGATATTGCGCGACAGATCACGCGCGGACAGATATTCCGGATGAATCATCGATACCGCCAGCACGTTGGGGTCCAGCGCCGAACGCCATTGCGTCTGCTCACGCGTGGTACTTACCGCGGAACTGCCCTGGAATTCGGTGCGGCGCACGTCGTGCAGGGTCCACTCGCCACCAGCGTGGGTCGCGGTCTTGGCCTGTGACAACACCGTGAGGCGCCCGTCCGGAGCGAATTCGAAGACGCGCACATCCTGCAGCTCCACGCTTGGGCCATCAGGACCGTTGTGCGTGCGGCCATGCTTGGCGTTGACCACGCTTTCGCCGTCGCGCGCCCACAGACTGCCGCCCTTGCCGATGGTGATGTCCTTCGATTTCGCGCTCAATGCCAAGGCCTCGGCCTTCTGCTCGCCGACCGGGCCGATGGTCTCGCCCATCAGCATCACCAAGGCGGTGAGCACGGTCAGCGCCAGGATCACCGACACGCAAATGCGCAGTTTGGACAGCCCCGCCGCACGCAGTGCGGTCAATTCGCCGCTGGTAGCCAGGCCACCCATGCCGAGCAGTCCGCCGATCAGCGCCGCGTAGCCGAAGAATTGATAGCCGCGCCGGGGTATGGTCATTAGCGTGTAGGCGACCGCCTTGCTCAGCGTGTACTGACCGGTGCCCACATCGTTGATCTCGACGATGAAGGCGCGGAAGGCGTCGAATCCGACCAGAAAGCCCCAGGCCAGCAACACCGCGCCGAGCACCGAGAGGGCGACCAGTTTGTCGACCTTCTTCACGCGTGGCATGCGCATCAGGCGATCCCCGCCAGTGGCCGGATTTTCGCCGCGCGCGGCTTCGGCAATTGCTGGCTGCGCCAGAGCAGGAAGGCAGCGAGCATGGCGGTCGGGATCTGCACCAACCAGAAACCAAGGTCTGGATCGAACTTGCCCTGGCTCATCCAGGAGCGGCCGATGGCCAGGCAGTTGTAGTAGATGAACCAGGCAAGCAGGGCAATCAGCAACCGTGCATAACGCGGTTCACGCGGGCTGGACTTGGCCAGCGGCAACCCCAGCAGCACCAGCACCAGCACCGATATCGGCGCCGACAACCGCCATTGCAGTTCGGTGCGCTCGACCAGGTCGGTACTCGACAGCAGATCGGTGAACGGTGCACTGCGTTTGACCGAGTCCGGTGTGGAGTCGTCGCCACTGTCCTGCAACTCGATGTCGTTGCGCTTGTAGCGCATCAAGCGGAAATTGTCCTGGCCGAGCACGCCCTCGACACGGTAGCCGTCGTTCAGGCCGAGAAAGCGCTCGGTGCCGTTGGCGTCGTGATACAGCTCGCCGTTATCGGCGGTGATGACGTTGAGACTGGTGGTGGCGTCGTTCGCATTGGTGCGCTCGCTGGCGACGAACATCTTCTTGAACTTGGTGCCATCGGAATTCATCGCTTCGACATACATCACACCGTCGTTGTTCGGCAGCGCGACGAAACGGCCAGGCTCGAGTCCGGCCAGGATCAGCGAACGACTGGCCAACTCCTGCAGAGTTTGCGCCTGGCGCACCGAAGCGGGCGCGAGCCAGAACGAGACAAACGACATCACGATCGCCAGCGGCACCGCGAACAGCAACAGCGGCCGCAGCAGCCCGGTCACCGGCAGACCCGAAGCGGCGAACACCGCCATTTCGCTTTCGCGGTACAGGCGACCATAGGCGATCTGCACGCCGAGAAACGCCGCGAGCGGGACTAGCAAGGTCAGCGTATCCACGGTGCGCAGGCCGATCAGCGCCAGCAACAGATCCGCAGCGACACGTCCACGCGCGATCTTGGCCAGCAGGTCGGCCACGGTGGCTCCGACCGTGACCAGCAGCAGGATCAATACGGCAGCGGTAAAGCTCGCCAGCAGTTCGCGCGCAAGATAACGATCAACGATTCGCAGCATCACAGCCGGCAATCCAGTAAACTTCGCATGTGTGATTTCATGCCACTCCAGGTTCAAATCACCTTAACGCAACAGCCGCCAGTTTAGCGGGGACGCTGCCGCCACGTCGCGGTGTTCTTTTTTCATTGTCCGGAAAATTCCATGACCATTCAGTTCAGCCTGAGCCAGCAGTCGCCCGAAACCTGCCCCGCCGCCTGCGTTGTCGTCGGCGTGTTCGAGGAAGGCCTGCTCACTGCCGCGGCCGCGCGCATCGACGAAAAATCCGCTGGCGCGATCAAGCGCCTGATCGCCTCAGGCGACATTTCCGGCAAATCCGGCAGCGCCAATCTGCTGTTCACCCTGCCCGGCATCGCCGCGCCACGCGTGCTGGTGGTCGGCTTGGGCGAGAAGAACAAGTTCGATGCGGCGCGTTTCAATCGCGCCTGTGGCGAAGCCGCGCGCAACCTCAAATCCCTGCCGCTCGACAGCGCCGTTTCGTACCTGACCGAAATCGACGTGACGGGCAAGGATACCGCGTGGAAGGTTCGCACTGCCGCACTGGCAGCCGACGCTCAAGCGTACAAATATACGGCAACCTTCAAACCGCGCGAGAAATCCGGAATACCCGAATTCGGCGCCCTGGCCCTCGCCGCTGGCAACGAGGCGGCGCCCGCCTTGGTCGAAGCCACGGCGATCGCGGAAGGCGTGCGCTTCGCCCGCGAACTGGGCAACCTGCCACCGAACATCTGCAATCCCGCCTACATCGCCCAACAAGCGCAGAAACTGGCAGTGGGCCATGCCGGCGTGAGCTGCGAGATCCTCGAAGAGGCCGACATGCGCAAGCTCGGCATGGGCGCCCTGCTCGGCGTCTCGCAAGGCTCGACCAATGCGCCCAAGCTCGTCGTCCTGCAATGGCGCGGTGCCGGCGAGAGCGACAAACCCTACGCCCTGGTCGGCAAGGGCATCACCTTCGACAGCGGCGGCATCTCGCTCAAGCCCGGCGCCGGCATGGAGGAAATGAAATTCGACATGTGCGGCGGCGGCGGCATGCTCGGTACGTTCCTCGCCGCAGTGAAGTTGAAGATCAAGCTCAACCTCATCTGCGTTGTGCCAGCCGTGGAGAACATGCCGGACGGCAACGCCCAACGGCCGAGCGACGTGGTCACGACCATGTCCGGCCAGACCGTGGAAATCCTCAATACCGACGCCGAGGGACGCCTGATCCTCTGCGATGCGCTGACCTTTGTGCAAAAGTATAATCCGCAGGTCATCATCGATGCGGCAACGCTCACCGGCGCCTGCGTCGTCGCGCTCGGCAAGCACGCCAGCGGCCTGATGACCAAGGACGATGCGCTGGCCGACGAGTTGCTCGCCGCCGGCAACGCCATGCACGACCGCGCCTGGCGCCTGCCGCTGTGGGACGACTATCAGGGTCAGCTCGACACCGGTTACGCGGACATCGCCAACATCGGCGGCAAGTACGCCGGCGCGATCACGGCCGGCTGCTTTCTCGCACGCTTCACCGAGGGTTTCCGTTGGGCGCACCTGGATATCGCCGGCACCGCCTGGGAAGAAGGCCGCAAGGGTTCGGCGACCGGACGTCCGGTACCGATGCTGGTGCAATACCTGATCGATCGGGTCACCATCTGAAATACGTGCAAATCAATGTTGTCATTCCGGCAGGGAATGCCGGAATCCAGCGACATGGACGTTACCTGTCCACATCGCAACATGACATCCTTGTAGTCTGGATCCCGGCATTCCCTGCCGGGATGACGGATCAACGAATATGCCTCGCGCCGATTTTTACCTTATCGACAAACCACGCTTTCGCGACGATCCGCTCTTGCTGGTCTGCGAGCTGGCGAAGAAAGCGTTCGACAGCGGTCAATCGACCCTGATCCTGGCGCGATCGTTCGAGCAGGCCGAACAGCTTGATGAAAAATTGTGGGAGTTCGACGAAACCGCCTTCATTCCGCACCAGATTGCCGGCGACGAAGACGATGCGATCACGCCGGTATTGATTGTGCCGCCGGATGCCTCCAAGGCGGATCGTGCGCTGGTGATCAACCTGCGCGACGATCCCGCACCGGGATTGTTCGAACGCGTGCTGGAAGTGGTACCGGCGGATGAAGCGCAACGTGCGGGATCGCGCTCACGCTGGAAGACGTATCAGCACGCGGGATTTGAGCTGAAGAAATTTGATATGTGAGTGCCATGGAAAAAAGTTTCGATCCGAAAACTCTGGAATCCAAGTGGTACGCACGTTGGGAAGCCGCCGGCACTTTCGCGCCACACGGTAACGGCGAACCCTACTGCATCCTGCTGCCGCCGCCAAACGTGACCGGCACGCTGCACATGGGCCACGCGTTCCAGCAGACCATCATGGATGCGTTGACGCGCTATCACCGCATGCGTGGATTCCGCACGCTGTGGCAGGGGGGCACCGACCATGCTGGCATCGCCACGCAGAAGATCGTCGAGAACCAGCTTGCGGCGCAGGGCAAGACGCGCCACGATCTGGGTCGCGAAAAGTTCATCGAGCGTGTGTGGGAATGGAAAGGTGAATCCGGCTCGACCATCGGCAACCAGATGCGCCGGCTCGGCGCCTCGGTCGATTGGTCGCGCGAACGCTTCACAATGGACGAGGGTTTGTCCGCGGCGGTAAAAAAAGTCTTCGTGGAATGGTATCGCGCTGGCTTGCTCTATCGCGGCAAGCGGCTGGTGCATTGGGATCCTGTGCTGATGACCGCGGTGTCGGACCTGGAAGTGAACAACGAGGAGAAGGACGGCTCGCTGTGGTCGATCCGCTATCCGGCCAGTGATGGCGGCGAAGGTCTGGTCGTGGCGACGACGCGGCCGGAGACGATGCTCGGCGACGTCGCCGTGGCCGTGCATCCCGAGGATGAGCGTTATCAGGCGCTGATCGGCAAGACGCTGAAATTGCCGCTGACCGACCGTGAGATTCCGGTGATCGCCGACGACTACGTCGAGCGCGAGTTCGGCACCGGCGCAGTGAAAATCACGCCGGCGCACGATTTCAATGACTGGCAGATCGGCGCACGCCACAAGCTCACGCCACGCGTCATTCTCACGCTCGACGCGAAGATCAACGAGAACGCGCCGGAGAAATATCGCGGTCTCGACCGTTTCGCCGCCCGCAAGGCCGTGCTCGCCGATCTGGAAGCACTGGGCCTGCTCGTCGAAACGAAGAAGCACAAACTACAGGTACCGATCAGCCAGCGCACCGATGCGGTGATCGAACCGATGCTGACCGACCAGTGGTTCCTTGATCTGACATCGGAAACACGCGTCGACGGCAAGCCGGGCCCCGGCGGCAAGAACGCGATCACCGAGCCTGCGTTGAACGCGGTGAAGTCCGGCGAAATCAAGTTCGTGCCGGAAAACTGGTCGACGACGTACAACCAGTGGCTCGAAAACATCCAGGACTGGTGCGTCAGCCGCCAGCTCTGGTGGGGCCATCGCATTCCCGCTTGGTACGACGAAGCCGGCAACATCTTCGTCGGAGAGAACGAAGCCGATGCGCGCGTGCATGCGACGACCACGCCAGTCGGCGCGCTGCGCCAGGACGAAGACGTGCTCGACACCTGGTTTTCGTCCGCGCTGTGGCCATTCTCCACCATGGGCTGGCCGTCGAACGAACCCGTTAGCGAGAACGGCAAAGTCGTCGCAAACTGGCCACAGGATCAAGCGTTCCTGCCAAGCGCCGTACTCGTCACCGGCTTCGACATCATCTTCTTCTGGGTCGCGCGCATGGTCATGGCGACGCAGTATTTCACCGGCAAGGTGCCGTTCCGCGAGGTCTACATCAATGCCATCGTGCGCGACGCCGAAGGCCAGAAGATGTCGAAGTCCAAGGGCAACACGATCGATCCGCTGGATCTGATCGATGGCATCGCGCTCGACGACGCTGGTGAAAAAATCGACCGCGTCGCTGCTGATTCCGCAAGTGCGCGAAAAAGTGGAAAAGCGCATCCGCAAGGATTATCCGGATGGCATTGCTGCCGTCGGCACCGATGCGCTGCGTTTCACGTTTGCCGCACTGGCCACCTACGGCCGCACGATCAACTTCGACCTCAAGCGTGCCGATGGCTACAAGAACTTCTGCAACAAGCTGTGGAACGCGGCGCGGTTTGTGTTGATGAGCCTCGAACGAGTTCCGCTTGAAAATCGTAAGTGGAAGGCCGCAAATCGTACTTTCTCAACCGGCGGTTTGCTCATCAATGAATGGATCGTTAGCCGCCTGCAACGAACAATCGAACACGTTCATCAGCACTTAGACGCCTATCGTTTCGATTTGGCAGCGCAAGTTCTATATGAATTTATATGGAACGACTATTGCGACTGGTTCATTGAGCTCAGCAAGCCATACTTTCTGGACGAGAACGTCGATAGGAAGGATTTCGTTGTTCAAACTGCGCTTCAAGTATTGGAAAGTTCTCTGCGCCTACTGCATCCGATCATTCCATTCGTTACCGAAGAAATCTGGCAACATCTGGCGCCGGAGCTTGATATAAAGGGTGACGGTATAAGTTCCGCACCCTACCCCGAGCGAGAACTCGAGCATATCTATGCTAGTGCTGAGACTGAAATTGATTGGCTCAAATCAATCGTTACACAGATTCGCCGCATCCGCAGCGAAATGAATATCGCGCCCGGCAAGACGATTCCCTTGTTGTTCGTGAACGGCAGCGACAGCGATCGCGCGCGCGCGGCGAAGTTCTCCTCGCAGATCGCCTTCCTTGCCCGCACCGAATCGCAACGCTGGCTTGAACCCTGCGAAACCGAACCGCCGTCTGCCGCGGCGATCGTCGGTGAGATGAAACTGCTGATTCCGCTCGCTGGCCTGATTGATCTTGGCGCAGAAAAACTCCGCCTGGACAAGGAGATCAAACGTCTGGAAGCTGAAATCGCCAAGAGCAACGCCAAGCTCGCCAACTTCGGTGCGAAAACGCCGCAGGCCGTGGTCGAGCAGGAGAAACAACGCGTCGCAGATTTCAGCGCAACGATGAATGGTCTGAGTGAACAGGCGCAGCGGTTGAATAGCGCAGTTTGAAAGTTCATCACCCCGGCATGGTCGAAGCCGCGACAGCGGCTGAGGGGGGATCCAGAAGCCATGGACGGCAAACTTGAGTCTTGTCGCAACGTGGCGTCCTTGCGGTCTGGATTCCGGCAATCCATGCCGGAATGACGAAATTCTTTACTCCGGCGGCAACAATTCCAACGCCATCACGATTGCGTCCTCGCGGCCGCGTTTGCTCGGATAATAGTTCGGGCGTTTGCCGATCTCGTTGAAGCCCAGATCGTGATACAGCGCGACGGCGTGCACGTTCGAAGGCCGAACTTCGAGAAAGATGCGCTCGGCGTGGTGCCAGCGCGCCAGATCGATCAGACGCCGCATCAGATGCCGACCGTGACCTGCGCCCTGCTGCGCGCGTGCGACGCAGACATTCAGCACGTGGGCTTCATTGGCGGCAACGCTGAGCACGCCGTAACCGATCACTTCCACAGACTGCGCCAGCACCCAGCAGTTGTAACCGGCGCGCAGGCAATCGCGGAAGATCGTGTGCGTCCACGGATATTCGTAGGCGGCGATCTCGATTGCCGTGACCTGATCCAGATCGTCGGCTTGCATCGGCCGCAACAGCGGAAACGGCTCCTTGAGTATGGCGACCACGCGATTCAGGCTCCCGTCCGCAATGTCCGGGCGACGGGCTTCAGCGCCTGCCACAACGCACGTTTGGACAGACCGTCACGCAGGCTCGCTGCGGGTTCGTCGGCTACCGCAATCACGGGGGTATTTTGCTGCGTTGTGGATAAATGCAGGCCGAGCGCACGCGTCAACGCGCCACCAAGCAAAAGATAGGCACGGGCCGGTGGTGGCGCGGTCAGTTCACCGACCGCGTCGGGTTCGATCCAGAGGATGCGCGACGGCACCAGTCCGATAGCCTGCGGCAGACAGGCACGCAGACGTGCGACGTGCGCATCACCCTTCGCCGCGCGCGCGCAGACGACAACCAGATCGGCACCTTCGCTCGAAGCCTGTGCAGTTTCGGAGGCAGTGACGACGGGCATATCAGCATGCGTGCGCAAGACGTAAACGTCGATGCCCATGGCTTCAAGCATCGCCAGTCGTTGGGCTTCCATGTGCATGTCAGCCAGCATGCGAATCCTTGCTCAGCGCCGCCAGGTCGGTATAGAACTTTGCGAATGCCTGATCGATCGCGACACCGAACGCGCGAACGCTGGCGGCAATGCTGGCGTCATCGGCGGGCACTTGCGCGCCGTACGTCTGCTCGATCACCGGCTCGCCATTGTCCTGTTCCACGCGCATGCCGAAGGCGACTTCGACGACATATCCCGACTCGCGCTTGATCCGCTCGTAGTGCAGGATGCTGCCGTGCACACGCAGCGCCTGATCGCTTGCCGGCAGGCGATCGGTCACCAGCGGCGCGATGCCCGAATCGCGCAACATCGTCGTCAGGCGCGCCTGCAACGCGCGCGACGGTGGATCGCTCCACAACTGATAGTGATAAGTGCGCAGCGCGCGCGCATCGGGAGTCGTCGCATAGATCAGCGCCTCCTCGGCATAGATGCCATCGCCACCGAATACTTCAACTTCAATCGGCAGCGACGACAGCGGTTTGTCCGCATGCGGCAGCGGTGCTGGCGGCGGCAGGCGAAAATAAGTGACATCCGGCACGCTCGCCGGCGAGCAGGCAGCAAGCAACAACATTGCGAACAGCGTGGCAACAATTCTCATTGGTCTATTTCCTCGACCTTGTCCGCTTTCGGCGACAGCAACAGACGGTTGGGACTCTTGCGTATCTCGCGGCTGAATTCATCGAAGTTGCGACTGGCAACATCCAGATGCTGCGTGATCGAATCGATGCGTCCCGACAGCGCCGCGAGAATCGAACGCAGATTGTCCACGGAATCGCGGACACCGGGCCGGTTTTCCTTGGCGATGCTGTCGAGCTGATCCATCGCGTCGTCAAGCTTCTCCTGGGTGCCGCGCAATTCCTTGCTGACATCGCGCGCATTGGCCAGGATCGCCGCGATCGCGGCGCGGTTATCAGGTTTGAGCACGTCGTTGAGCGAATCCGAAGCGTGATTCAAACGCGCCAGCAACGCATTCGTCTGTTCCAGCAATTGCGGCGTGTTCTTGTCGATGTTGCTGCTGATCGAATCGACGCGTTTCGACAGGGTCTGGATCAGCGGTGCGATCTGGCCGCGGGTCAGCTCGGTCAGCTGACCGGCGAGTTCGTTCATCGCGCTGAAGATGTCGGCGCTTTCGGCTCCGGCAAGCTCGCTGCCGGGCGCAGCCATGTCCTTGCTCGAACCTTCGCTGATGCCGATGGCGACGTCGGCGAGCAGACCGGTCGAGGTCATGCGCGCCAGACTGTCTTTCGGGATCGGCCAGTCGCGGCGCACATCGAGTTCGACCTTGTAGCGCGTGCCACGCACGCCATTGATGTTGGCGTCGCGCTCGGGCGCAATCGTGCCGACCTGGCCGATGCGATAGCCCTGATAGAACACCGGCGCGCCGTAGCGCAGACCGGCGACATTGCGGTAATGGGTGAAATAGGCGGTACTGGCGCCGCCGCGGCCGGTAATCATCGCCAGTGCGACGATCAGCAGCACGAAGGCGATCACCACCACCGCGCCGACCAGCACATAGTTCACATTGTCGCGTTTCATTTGTGCTTCCCCATCATCTACGCGGCTTGTTCTTCGGTCAGACGCTTCAGGTAGGCATCCGCATCGACCTGGATTTCGCGCGGCCGCCGGTTGAGCAAATCCTGGATGCGCTCGTTGTCGGCGTGGCGCACCGCATCGACCGTGCCGGTCATCAGGATACTGCCCTCATCCAGCATGGTTATGGTATCCGCAATCTTGAACGCGCTTTCGAGTTCGTGCGTAACCACGACGATGGTCATGCGCATCGCATCACGCAGGCGCAGAATCAGCTCATCGAGTTCGGCCGACACCACCGGGTCGAGTCCCGCGGAAGGCTCGTCGAAAAACAGCAGCTTCGGGTCCATCGCGATCGCGCGCGCGAGTGCCGCGCGCTTGACCATGCCGCCGGAAAGCTGACTCGGCATCAGATCCTGGAAACCGCCAAGATTGACTACTTCGAGCTTGAGCCGGCTCATGATGCGGATGGTGTTCTCGTCGAGCTTCGTGTGTTCGCGCAGCGGCAGGCAGACGTTCTCGCCGACGCTCATCGAAGTCAACAGCGCACCGCCCTGAAACGACACGCCGATCTGGCGCCGCACGGCCAGCATCTCGCGCTCCGTCGCATTGCCGATGTCGACGCCGAGCAGACGTATCGTGCCGCTGCGCGGTTTGTGCAGACCCAGAAGATGCCGCAGAAGTGTACTTTTACCGGAGCCCGATCCGCCCATGATCACGCGAATCTCGCCAGAATTCACGTTGAAATCGACACCATGCAGAATTCGCCGCCGCCCGTACCAGGCTTCGAGTTTTTCGACTTCGATCAGGGGCGCGGCAATATTCACGAATTGTCATTCCGGCAGGGTCGAAACCGCGGCAGTGGCGGAGGGGAATCCAGCAGCCAGGGATGGCAAGCTTTCAGCTTTGTAACCTTCGATTGCATCCATGCAGTCTGGATCCCGGCAATCCCTGCCGGGATGACGAGAAAGATCAGCATGGCGACCCTCATCGATTTAAAAAGAAACTGAAAATCATGTCGGCGACGATGATGTAGCAGATCGCCAGCACCACCGAACGAGTCGTGGCGCGGCCGACGCCTTCGGCGCCGCCGCTCACGGCAAAACCGGTGCTGACGCCGATCAGGGTGATCAGCACGGCAAACACGCCGGCCTTGGCAAGACCTTGCCAGACATCGCCGGGGGTCAACAGCGACAGCGTCTGCATCAAGTATGCGGTGGGCGTGACATTGAGCGCTGGCGAGCAGTACAGTGCGGCGCCGCAGATCGCCACCGCATCGGCAAAAATTGTCAGTACCGGCAGCATGATCAGCATGGCGATCAACGCCGGTGCGGCGAGGTAACGTACGGGTTCGATGCCCATTGTTGCCAGCGCATCGACTTCCTGGGATACGCTCATCGAACCGATGCGGGCGGCGAGTGCAGAACCGGATCGTCCGGCGACCAGGATAGCGGTGATCAGCGCACCGAATTCGCGCGTCACCGATTTCGCCACGGCGACCACGACCTGCGACTGCGCGCCGAATTCGGACAAGGCGGCGATGAACTGGATGCCCAGCATGATGCCGATGGTCAGCGCCAGCAGGGTGACGATCGGCAGCGCATCGACACCGATCTGACGCATCTGCTCGAGGATCGCGCGTGGCCGCAAGGGTTGGCCAATACGCCAGCCGACCGCAGCGAAGTAGAGGCTTTCCAGTAGCAACATCCCCGCATAACCGATCCCGGCCACCGAGGCGATCGTCGCCTGACCGAGATTTGCCAGAGGGCGCGTGATCGTGTTCACTCAGCCGACCCGCGCCGTGTCCAAATCCGGAAACATCGGGAATACGCGATCCAGCCGCGCCAGTTGCAGCACCGCCATGACCGGTTTGCTGGCCGCGACCAAGCCGAACTGCCGGCCCTTGCCCCGCGCGTTCTGGAATCCTTCGACCAGCGCTGCAATGCCGGAGGAATCGATATAGCTGACCTGCGACAGTTCCACGCCGACCTTGCCGACGGCATCGAGGGCATCGAGGATTGCGTGCCGCACCTGCTGCGACCACGACAGGTCGACCTCGCCGCGTAGTCGCACCAGCACATAATCGCCCAGGGTTTCACTGACGCAATCGTTATCCACTGCACTCATTCGTGTTCTCCCGCAAATGCCAGCCGCTTGCGCATGCGCAAGACATTCCCCTTTCCACCCGCCAACGGTTCCAGCTTCCAGTCGTCCATCAAGGCATTGATCAGCGCCACCCCAAGTCCGCCTGGCTTGCATTCCGACAGATCGCGCATTTTCAGTCGCGCCGGATCGACTGCCGGGGCCGCGTCGCGCAATTCGAACACCAGCATATCCTGCTCGCGCGCCAGATGCAGCGCGATGGTCTGGTCGCAGGCGCCACGGTAGGCGTGGCGGATGATATTGGTACAGGCCTCGTCCACGGCCAGCACCAGCGTATCGCGCAGTTCCGGCGCCACATCCTGGCGATCGAGCGCGGTGCGCAATGCGGCACGGACCTCACGCATCCGCTCGGGACGCGCCGGAAATTCGAGATCGAGCAGGCTGTGCGCGGCCTTGCCGCAGGGCTCCTGCAGCAGCAACAGGGTGGTGTCGTCGACCAGATGCAGGCGCTTGAGATCGCCGAGCAGCGCGCGCAGGCGCGGTTCGGGCGCGAGCGCGGCGTGTCGCATGATCAGTTCGCGCAAACCTTCGCTGCCCAACGTGTTGTGCGCCGCATCGCGCACATCGGTGGCGCCGTCGGAAAACAGATACAGCGCACGCGTGCCGAGTTCGATTCGGCGCTCGCTGTACTGCGCTTCGGCCAGAATTCCCAGCGGCGGCCCGTCGGCGAGCAATTCCTCGAAGTGCCCGATGCGCCCGATGTCCCCGGCATCCAGCCCATCCGACTTTTTGCCGTCG
The DNA here is from genome assembly GCA_963804695.1 of uncultured Gammaproteobacteria bacterium. Classification (GTDB taxonomy): domain Bacteria; phylum Pseudomonadota; class Gammaproteobacteria; order Xanthomonadales; family Rhodanobacteraceae; genus Rudaea. Next base: position 139,209 of record CAWDRH010000001.1, on the reverse strand, counting down.
TGCAGCAGCGCGGGCGGAAATCCGGCACTGGCAAACGTCACGCTGCGCGAGACGTGATCGTATTGACCGACCACCGCGCAGACGAAACGTCCATCTTGCAGCGTTTTACACATTTCCGCATTGGCCTCGGCCAGCCAGGCCGCGGGCGCAGGCGCGTGCTTGCCCGCCCAGCGCAGCAGGCTGGCGACTCGCACCATCAGGAATGCCGCGTCCAGGCCCTTGCCGGAAACGTCACCGATGATAAAGGCCAGGCGGCCATCCGGCAGATCGAAGTAATCGTAAAAATCGCCGGAAATCTCGTGTGCCGGCAGATTAACGCCGAGCAACGGGAACCCGCCGCGGCGGCGCTTGGGCAGCATCGATTTCTGGATCTTGCGGGCCAGTTCGAGCTCGCGCTTGATGCGCTGCTGTTCGACCAGATTGTGCGCGAGTTGCGCGTTGTGAATCGCCAGCGCTGCCGGCGCCGCTATCACGCGCAGAACTTCGGCATCAGCATCATCGAACAGGCTGCCATCGCGACGATTGATGACCTCCAGCGCACCGATTGCACCACGCGCCGTGGACAAGGGAGCGCACAGGATCGAGCGTGTCACGAATCCGGTTTCCGCATCCACGCTGGCGTTCACGCGCGCATCGGTGCTCGCATCCCGTACGATTTGCGTCGCATTCTCGGCCACCGTGCGCCCGACTACGCCCTGACCAACGGCCACCTTCAGACCGGTGATGTTGACCGGACCAACGCAGATACGGCATTCGAGTACACCGGCATGGTCGAGCAGAAACAGCGACGAGGCCTCGGCCTGCATGAAATCGGCGATGCTCGTCAGCGCCAGTTGCAGGGTATGACCGAGATCCAGCGATTGCGTGAGAGCCTGACTCAGATCCGCAAGAAATCCGAGCGCACGCCGCTCGTGTGCGCCGGCCGCAGCCAGCGGCGACGTGTTCACGGCGCGCGCGGCTCCGGACTGCGTGGCTCACGCCGGCCACGGACACGCCAAAGGCCCCACAGCGTGAGTACCGGCCCGGACAGCGCATACAGCGCCGCAATGCCGAACAGAACGCGCGCCGGATTCATTGCCAGCGCGACCAGGATCAACACCACCAAAGGAATCCAGAAGAACGGCACCTTGTCCGAGCGTGGCCAGGCCTTGAAGCTGAAGTAACGAAAGCGGCTGACCATGAGCAAACCGGCGACAATGGCGATGATCGGGGTGATGAACTGAACTTCCTGCCCGGTCCAGCCAAAATCCAGCGTCGTCCAGACGAAGGACATCGCCAGACCCGCTGCGGCCGGAATCGCCAGGCCCTGGAAATAGCGCTTGTCGGCGACGCCCACCTGGGTATTGAACCGTGCCAGGCGCAGGGCACCGCAGGCGGCATAGATGAAGGCCGCAGCCCAACCGAGCTTGCCCCAGGCCGGACCGTAAGCCTTGAGCGACTCCAGCGACCAGATGTAGAGCACCAGTGCAGGCGCCACGCCGAAACTGACCAGGTCCGACAGCGAGTCGTACTGCACGCCGAACTCGCTCTGGGTGTTGGTCAGGCGTGCGACGCGGCCATCCAGCCCATCGAGCAGGCCAGCGACGAAGATCGCCACCACCGCGTCGATATATTGCCCAGAAATGGCAGCGATGATCGCGTAAAATCCGGCAAACATCGCTCCGGTGGTGAGCAGATTCGGCAGCAGATAAATGCCACGGCGCGGTTTCGGCGGGCTGGGAGCGTGGGTATCCATCCGGTTCCGAAGCTAAAGCGGGATGTCATCAGTGTACCCCAAGCCATGCATCCACAACGCGGTTTTGCTGTGATTTTTCCGGCCAAAGGCTTGTTTCCCGGCCTGACAAGTGTTATCCAAGCATCTGCCGACAGGGGGCAGACCATTCGACGCACCGGCCACGCCCGGAGCAGGAGAACTACCGATGAACCGCAACACGCTGTTGCTGCTTGCCCTGCTGGGCTGTGTGGGTGTGGCTCAGGCCGCCCAGGAACAAGTGTACAAATGGACCGACGCTGCCGGCGTGGTGCATTTTTCCGACGCACCGCCTCCGCGCGGCACCCTCAATGTGCAGACCGTGCGCGTCAGTGGCGGCGACCGTCCGCATGCGGTACCCGTCGACAATGACGAAGCCGGGAAAAATCCTGCGCCAAGCAATGCGGCGCCACCGACTACCAACATGACTGATTCCCCGGAGAACCGCGCCAAGGAATGCCAAAGCGCACATAACAATCTGGAACTGTTGCAAAGCAAATTTCCGGTATCCGTAAAAACCGCGGACGGCAGCGCCCAGGCGCTGGACGACAAGGCACGTGCCGCGCAGGTTGCCAGCGCCAACGCCCAGATAGCGCTGTATTGCCAGTAAGCGCATGCGTCGCCGCGGGCTAATGCCGCGCTGCGCTGTCTATCCGTGGCCGATGCGACGTGTCGTCCATGGTCGTGCGATCCCCTGGCTGCTCTTCCTGCTTGCCGTGGCCGCGGGAGCAATCGCATGGTGGTACTACGCATCTGAGACCCTGCCTGCCTTTGTCAAGGCGCAGTTGCCGCCGTCGCCGAAATCCGCGCCGACCTTGTACAAATGGCACGACGCCAAGGGTGGCCTGCACGTGACGGATACGCCGCCGACAGATCGACCTTACGAAGCCGTACGCTACGACCCCAACGTCAACGTCGTGCCGACGGTGGTGCCTCCGCCAACCCGGCAGCAACCGTAGTCCGCCTCATCGCCACAGCGGATCGCCCCGCAACGCGGTTTGGTGGCGATTGCCGCAACCGCTACAATCGGCGTCCTTTTTCCTCATTGCGAACCGCGCATGCGCCTGTCCCGATTCCACCTCGCCACCCTCAAGGAAGTTCCCGCCGACGCCGAGATCGCGAGTCACCGGCTGATGCTGCGCGCGGGCATGATTCGCAAGCTCGCGGCCGGCATCTACACCTGGCTGCCGCTGGGACTGCGCGTGCTGCGGAAAGTCGAGGCCATCGTGCGCGCGGAAATGGATCGAGCCGGCGCACAGGAAGTGCTGGCGTCGATGGTGGTGCCGGCCGAACTGTGGCAGGAATCGGGCCGCTACAACAAATACGGCCCGGAACTGCTGCGTCTGAAGGATCGGCACCAGCGCGATTTCGTCCTCGGGCCGACGCATGAGGAAGTGATCACCGATCTGGTGCGCCGTGACATCAAGAGCTATCGCCAGTTGCCGATCAATTTGTATCAGATTCAGACCAAGTTTCGCGACGAGATCCGCCCGCGCTTCGGCGTGATGCGCGGGCGCGAATTCCTGATGAAGGATTCCTACAGCTTTCATCTGGACGATGCCGACCTGGAACGCGAATACCAGAACATGCGTGAGACCTACAAGCGCATTTTCACGCGCATGGGCGTGGATTTCCGCATCGTCAAGGCTGATACCGGCGCGATCGGCGGCGACCGCAGCGAGGAATTCCAGGTGCTGGCGCAATCGGGCGAGGATCAACTGGCCGTGTCCGACACCTCGGACTACGCCGCGAACATCGAAGTGGCCGAAACGAAACCCGTGGGCGCGCGTCCTGCAGCAAAATCCACATTGGAAAAAGTGTCGACGCCGACGCAGAAGACCTGCGAGGAGGTTGCCGCCCTGCTCGGGATTCCGCTCGATACGACGCTGAAGCTGATCGTGGTGAAAGGCCGCGACGGCGGCTTGGTTGGGTTAGCCCTGCGCGGCGATCACGCGCTGAATGCGGTCAAGGCCGCCCGGCATCCGCGCGTCGCCGCGCCACTGACGCTGGCAACCGAAGCCGAAATCCGCGCCGCGTTCGGCACCGAACCGGGCTTCCTCGGCCCGATCGGCACGAAGGTGCCCATCGTCGCGGATTACGCCGCTGCCGTGCTTGCAGATTTTGTCTGCGGCGCGAACGCGGCTGGATTCCATCTGACCGGTGCAAACTGGGGCCGCGATGCATCTGAACCCGAGACCGCCGATCTGCGCAATGTCGTCGAAGGCGATGCCAGTCCCGACGGCCGCGGCAAACTCAGGCTCGTCCGTGGCATCGAGGTTGGCCAGATTTTCCAGAATGGACCTTTATATACAAAAGCGCTCGGCGTGACCGTGCTGGACGAGGCCGGCAAGGAACTCACGCCGACCGCCGGCTGCTACGGCATCGGAGTAACCCGCACCGTCGGCGCCGTGATCGAACAATGCCATGATGACGCCGGCATCATCTGGCCGGAGTCCATCGCGCCATGGCGCGTGGCGATTTGCGTGATCAACCCGAAGAACGACGCCAAGGTAAACGCCGCAGCGGAAAGCCTGTACGCGGATCTTGGCGCGAAAGGTATCGACGTCGTTCTCGACGACCGCGGCCTGCGTCCCGGCGCAATGTTTGCCGACATCGAACTGATCGGCATTCCGCATCGCGTGGTGGTGTCCGAACGCGGTCTGGCCGCCGGTACGTTCGAGTACCGCGCACGTCACGACAACGAAAGCCGGAATCTCGCGCGCGAGGAATTGTTTGCGCTACTACACGGCTGAATTGCGCAGGAATGCAGGCGCCGCGTTCAGTGGTCCTTTTTCACCAGTCCCTTGAGCCTGCCAAGCCATGAGCTGTCGGCGGGCTTGTCGGCAGGTTTGTCCTTGGTCACCAGCTTGCCGAGCTTTCCGGTGAGGCTCTGATCGCGTTTCATTTGCGCCAACTCGGCCTGCTGCTGCGCGCTCATCTTGGATTCCCAGCGTCTCTTGATCTGATCCTGCTGCACCTTGGTGCGCAGTTGCGTGCGATACGAATCCGGCAGGGCTTCCTGGAACAAGTTGTTCGGCTCACGCGTCAGATAGCGGCCGATGTCGTCGAACAGCGTATCGTTGACCTGGGCGGGCGCCACGTTCTTGGTCGCGGTGCCGAGCGCATCGAAATTGACGAAGGTCATCTTGACCAGGGCGCTGTCGGCATCTGCAGCGAACGTCGCCGTGAGAGTGATGCGGCCCTTGGCATTGAAACGCGCGGAAATCACCTCACCTCCGGCGTCTTTCTTTGGTTCCATCAAGCCGCCGAGGTGATAGCGCTGGAATGCGCCGGCCACCGTCCGCACCTTGCTGCCGCCGAGGACTTCAACGGTCGGACATTCGTCGCTGGCGATCAGGCACGGAAAGCCGAGCGTGATCTCCTTCGATCCGGGCTGCTGGCTGACCTTCAGTTCGTATTCGTGCTCGACATAACCGACGATGTCGCCATAACCGTTGAGCGAGTAGCGCAACTGTTTTTTCGGTTGCAATACTTTCAGGCTGGCGACGAGCTTGGTCAGGTATTCGTACAGCGCCGTCATGCCCGGATCGAGCTGGGTACGAAAGACTTCTTCGCGCTCGGCCTTGCGCTTTCCGGCATCGTCGGCGCTGGCCTTGCGCTTTTCCGCTTCTTGTTCGAGTTCGTCAAGCAATCCCACGGCAGTTCACCCCTGCGCAGTAACCGCGATCCTGCACCGTTGCTGCGAAAAACCTGTCGGTACGCTCATCCTGATGCTACCGGATTCCCCGAAACGCGGCGCCGCCGCGTTGATCGCTTATTCCACTAAGTTAGTCCGCGTACGCTCCGCGCGCAAGGGTTTTCGCGCCGGCTCGGCTGGGCGGCAGCGCTTTCCGATCGGCACATTGCTTGTATTTCTGCCGCCGTTCTGATTTTACCGCCGGTTTCGACCGTGCTAGTATCTGGCGACTGTTAAAATCCGACAGTTGACGAGGAATGCAATGGCTATCGATATCAAGAATTTGAATCAAAATCAGCTCGACGAACTGGCCAAGCGGGTCGAATCGCGCAAGCACGAATTGCACAGCGAGCGCATTGTCAGGATCCGTGCGAAAGTTGTGGCTTTCGCGAAAGGCGAAGGCTTCACCATTGAAGAATTGTTCGGCGGGCGTGGCCGCAAGAAGACACGTCAGAAAGCCAAGGCGAAATACCGCAATCCGGCCGATCATGCGCAAACCTGGTCGGGCCGTGGCAAGCGTCCGCGCTGGTACAACGCGGCGCTGGCTGCAGGCAAAAAGGAAAAAGATCTGCTGGTTTGAAGCCTTGGTCGTGGACCAAAAATGCCGGCGCACGTCGGCATTTTTATTTTTTGCCGGTTTATTGAGCGATCACAGACTCCGGCGCGGTGCAATCAACAGGTCGCCGAACAGCAATCCGGCCACAAGTGCTACCAGGATGGCGGTCAGGGTAAATGCCATATCCACGCCCAGGAACACATCGCGTTCGAACATGAATGACAGGGTGCGAAATCCAATACTGCCGGGCACCAGCAGGATGATGCCCGGTTCGCGCACCAGCGCGCCCGGACGCTGGGCGACACGCGCGTAAAGATTGCCGAGTGCGCCGATGGCCAAGCCGGCGAGGAATACGCCGAATTCAGGGCTGGAAGCCGAACTGCAGTAAAAGGTGATGACGTAACCGAGCGCGGCCGAGGCCATCACCAGCGGATAGTCGCGGCGCGCGCTCTGGAACAGCACAGCGAATGAAAAACAGCCGAATCCCAGCGCCACCCACTCGACCCAGCCGGGCACCGGACTCATCACTGCATTGACGGGAATCATGTGCAGCGCCTTGCATAACTGCGTAGCGGCGACGGTGCCGAAACCGAGTTTGAGCAGGGTCATCACCGCGCCGGCCAGGCGGGAAACGCCGGACGCCAGATGCTGGGTCGACAACTCGCGCACGGCGGTGGTCAGGCTCATGCCGGGCAGAAGCACGATCAGACTCGCCAGCACGACCGACTTCAGTCCGAGGGGCTGCCACCAGATACTCGCGGCGGTTGCGATCATGGTGGCGAGCAGTGCCGACAGGGCTTCGACACTCGCTCCGAGCCGCGGCCTGCCCTCGCTGAACAGGATCAGCGCTCCGATCACGACGCCGATCGCTCCGGCAACCACCATATCCGCCCAAGCCGCATGCAGGATCGCCGCCACTGCAGCCGAGGCAATGCCGTAACTGAGCGCGGTAAGGATACGATTGCGCGCATCGCGCTGTTGACGGATGGCGCGCAGACGCCGTGATCCGGTGTCGATGTCGAGCGTACCGGCAATCACCTGATCCGCGATCGCGTCCACTTCGCACATCAGACGCAGATTGACCTCGCCGGCGACATGCGAATCACCTGGGTGACTTCGGCGAGCGCATCGTCGCCATGCGCGCGATCCGTGAACGAGAGCAGGATCGAAGTCGGCGTGGACAGGCTGATGCAATTCAGGTCCAGACGTGCGCTGACGCTGTCGAGCGCTGCTTCCAAGCGTGGTGCTGAGGCGCCATATTGATGCAGGCGGCGGGCGAGTAGCACGACGAATTCCATGCGAGTGGTCGGGCTGGCGGGATTCATCGATGCGAAGGGGCCATGTTTTGAAGACGCCATTATCTACAAACTGGCGGCCGAAAACCGATGTAGCGAAACGCAAACGCTCAGACCATCGGGAGTATCCGCCGGAAGGTCAGATTGATGCGCGATTCGACCCTGCGCGCGGTGCGCGGCAGATCATGGCGGTAATTGCGTTGCGTTGCGCCGGCCATGAGCAACAGATCGCCCGATTCCAGCGTCAGCTCCAGGCGTAGTGCCGAATCGTGCCGATGTCGGAGGCGAAAACGCCGGGGCGCACCGAAACTCAATGAGGCGATTACCGGCTGCGAACCCAGCTCGGGCTCGTCGTCGCTGTGCCAGCCCATCGTGTCTCGACCGTTGCGATAAAAATTGCACAACACGCTGTTGAAGTTTTCCCCGCACTGCGCATCCAGCGCAGCGCGCAGCGCCACGAGTGCCGGTGTCCACGGCTGCGGTTCGAAGCGTGTTCGCGAATAGGTATAGGCGGCTTCGGCATCGCCGATCCAGCATGACAGCCGCGGCGCATCGATGTCGCGACCGAACAGCCGCAGCCGGTGTCGCTGCCACGGAATTTCTGCGTGCAGCTGCGCAAACCAGTGCTGCGCGGTCTCCACGTCGCAGAACTGCGCCAGACACACTTCGGCACCGGAAGATCAAAGCGTTGCCAGCGCAACGACGGTAACATGGCACGATCGGCTTCAGCCGCCGATCGGGTAAGCAGGCGTGGCATCGAGCGCCGAGGCGCAGACTTCGGCGAGTTCGATCAGACGCAGATCCGATCCCGGCGGACCGACAAATTGCAGGCCGGCGGGCAAGCCATCGGCCGTGATGCCCATCGGCAAGCTCAGTGCCGGGCAACCGGCGAGATTGGCGAAACAGGTGAAATCCGCCTGATTCACGGGTGCCGGTGCCGAGTGCGCGAATGCCGTCTGCGGCGTGGTTGGCGTGACCAGCACATCGGCCTGCGCGAAAAGACGACGCGCCTTGAGCACCGCGGCGTCGAGAACGCGATCGGCGACCGCGTAATCCGCCGCAGATTTGCCACGCGCATAGTCGAGCATTTGTGTCAGTGGCGGCGAGAGCGGATGCGCCGGGTCGTTCAGCACGTCCGCATACGTCGTCAGCATTTCCGCTTCGATCAGGAACAGCGCCGCGCGCCGCGCCTGCGGAATGGAAAAATCCGCAAAATCCACAATGTGGCGATCCGGAAGTTCGTGCTGCAAGGTTTCCAGTGCGCGCGCGAACAGCGAGGCGACTCCCGCATCGGTGCCAAATGCAGCCAGATCGGGCAGCACGCCGACGCGCAATTTTCCCGGCTCCCAGTCCGGCAGGGCCAGCTCGACACGGCGCCGACGCGAACGCGCATCGTCGGCATCGTACTCGGCGAGCACGTGCAGCAGCACGCCCAGATCATCGACGCCGCGCGCCAGCAAACCGATGCTGTCCAGACGCCGCGCGGCGGGCCACAAGCCGCGCGTGGATAGTTCACCGGACGTGGGTTTCAAGGCGTAAACGCCGCAATAGCTCGCCGGAATGCGGATCGAGCCCAGACTATCCGAGCCGATCGCCGCCGCGCACAAACCCGCTGCAACGGCGGCTGCGGCGCCGGCCGAGGACCCGCCGGGCGAAAAGCCCGGTCGCCAGGGATTCTGCACGTCGCCGTAATGCGGATTGCTGCCGGTGGCGCCGGGACCTTCGTCAAGTTTGGTCTTGCCCAGAATCATCGCACCGGCACCGCGCAGGCGCTCGACGACATGCGCATCGCGCGTTGCCGGTGCGGTGCGCCCGGGCAGGCCGCAGGTCGTCGGCAGACCGGCGACATCGATATTGTCCTTGATCGTGATCGGCACGCCATCGAGGCGGCCGATCGGTGCATGGACGCGACGGCGGCGATCCGACGCCTGCGCCTGGGCCACAGTCTGTGCGGCGTATGCGGCATCCGGCGCAAAACAAGCGTTCAGTCGCGGATTGATACGCGCGATCGCCTCCAGGCAGGCCTGTGTCAGCTGTTCCGCGCTGAATCGGCCAGCCGCAAGCCCGTGCAACGTCTGGCACAAGGTCGCGCTACGCAATTCACTTGCGCCCGGCGGGTTTGCTATGGTGTACGTCATGCTGTCTCCCCTGCTTGCCTGCCGATTATGACCCAAGCGCCGGCTCCTGTTGATGACGACCTGGGTCACAGTCGCGGACTGCGCTCCTCGCGCAAACCGCGCTACCTGCATATCGCCGAAACCCTGCGTCTGGAAATCCGCCGCGGCGACTATCCGGTCGGCCGGCAGTTACCCACCGAAGCCGTGCTGTGCAAGCGTTTCGGTGTCAGCCGCTATACCGCACGTGCGGCCTTGCGTCTGATCGAGGATCTTGGCCTGATTTCGCGCCAGCGCGGTTCCGGCACGACTGTGCGCCGATCCGAAACCCAGGTCGGTTTCGATCAGCATATTCGTTCGATCAACGATCTGCTGCAGTACTCCCAGGCCAGCGGTTTTCAATTCCTGTTTACCGATCGCGTGCACGCGGATTCGGTACTCGCCGGCTGGCTTAACGTGCGCGTCGGCGCGGAATGCATTCACCTGCACGGCATTCGCCACCATCGCCGCACCCAGCAACCGTACTGTCTCGGCGAAGTTTACCGCCGTGCCACCTGGCAAGGCCTGCCGCAGGGTTTTGCGCGCATGGAAGAGGCACTGCGCTATATGATCGAGGAAAAATTCCAGGAACACATCGGCCGCGTGGAACAGTCCCTGAGTGCTGTCGCACTGAGCGAGGATGAGGCACATGATCTCAAAGTGCCGATAACTACACCCGGGTTCCGCAGTGTGCGTCACTATTTCGACATCAAGGGCCGCCTGATCATGGTCGCGGTAACCCTGCATCCCGGCCACCTGTTCAGTTATCACATGCGCTATGAGCGCAGCGATCCCGGCACGCGCATCTAGCCCGGCGTTACGCAAAACCGGACAATCATGGCCAAGGGCAAACAACGGAGTGCACGATGACTGAGTCCGATTCAACCCAGCCCGATTCAATCATGCGCGAATCGATGGAATACGACGTCGTCACCGTCGGCGCCGGGCCGGCCGGCCTCGCGTTCGCGATCCGGCTCAAGCAGCTCAAGCCTGACATCCGTGTCTGCGTGATCGAGAAGGCATCGACCATCGGCGCGCAAATCCTGTCCGGCGCGGTGATCGAACCACAAGCGCTGAACGAACTGTTGCCGGAATGGGGCAAGAACCCGCCGCCGATCTGCGTGCCGGTGACCCACGACGAATTCTGGTGGCTGCGCGATCACGCGCGCTCGATGAAATTGCCGACGCCGCCGCAAATGCACAACCACGGCAACTTCATCGTCTCGCTCGGCGCGCTGTGCGCGTGGCTGGCGCCGCAGGCCGAAGCGCTCGGCGTGGAAATCTATCCCGGCTTCGCCGCCGCCGAACCGTTCTTCAACGCCGACGGCTCGGTCGGCGGCGTGCGCATCGGCGACATGGGCGTGGCCAAGGATGGTTCGCACAAATCCGGCTACACGCAAGGCATCGACATCAAGGCGCCGATCACGGTGCTGGCCGAAGGCTGCCGCGGCAGCCTGACCAAGCAGCTGATCGCGAAATACCAGCTCGACAAGAATTCCGATCCGCAAACCTACGGCATCGGCATCAAGGAACTGTGGCAATTGCCTGCCGGTCGCGCCGAGGCCGGCAAGGTCATGCACACCATCGGCTGGCCGATGGACAACCGCACCTACGGCGGCAGTTTCCTGTATCACCTGGACAAGGATCGCGTCGCCATCGGCTTTGTCACCGGACTCGATTACGAAGATCCCGATGCTGTCGCCGTTCGAAGCCTTCCAGCAGGTCAAGCATCATCCGCGGATCAAGCCGTTGCTCGAAGGCGGGCACGATCCTCTCCGCCGGCGCGCGCGCGCTGGCCGAAGGCGGTTATCAATCGCTACCGAACTGCGAGATGCCCGGCGCGCTGCTGATCGGCGACACCGCCGGCCTGCTCAACGTGCCCAAGATCAAGGGCACGCATCAGGCGATCCGCTCCGGCATGCTCGCCGCCGAACACTTGCCGCCACGCAACAAAACGGAAGGCTGGGACGCGAAACTGCGCGCCTCGGTCGGTCATGAAAGAACTGCGCAAGGTGCGCAATATCCGTCCCGGTTTCCACAAGGGTTTCTGGATGGGCCTGGCCAACGCCGGCTGGGAAACGATCACGGCCGGCCTCTCGCCGTGGACGCTGAAAAACCACGCCGACTGGTCGTCGCTGGAAAAATCGGCAAGTACGAAGAACCCAAACACGACTACGTCGATCGCACCCTGCCGCCGCGCGACCGCCTGGCAGAAGTATACTTCGCCGCAACCGAACACGACGAAGACCAACCCATCCACCTGCACGTCGCCGACACCAACATCTGCATCACCAAGTGCGCGGTCGAGTACGACAATCCCTGCACGCGCTTCTGCCCCGCCGGCGTCTACGAGATCCTCGGCGAAGGCGCCGACAAGCGCCTGCAGATCAACGCCGCCAACTGCGTGCACTGCAAGACCTGCGACATCAAGGACCCGTACCAGATCATTACGTGGGTGACGCCGGAAGGCGGGTCGGGGCCGAATTATCAGAATTTGTAACGATGACAGTTCAAAGCGCCATAGCTGCATCGAAACAAAGTGCAGTCTGGATGGACGAGCACGCCGAGTCACTTTGGCTTCCTACGGACGATCGCACACGGCTCGCGGCGGCGCTCTTTCATCTCGTTATTGAGCATCAATTTGCAATATGCGAACTACTAAAACAAGGTTTCAGTGGGTCTGCGTTTGCACTTGTGCGTTCTTTATTTGAAACCTATCTGCGCGGATGCTGGCTGTTGCACAGAGCAACTAACGATCAACTGGAACAATTCAAAGGTGATCGTTCTGATCTTCATTTTCGTGAGCTAGTAGCCGAAGTCGAGATTTATCTAGACGCAGTCGGTGGTGCGCTGACACGAATCCACAAGCGCTTCTACCGCCCCATGTGCAGCTATTGTCACGGCGGTTTTCTGCAGGCCGTTCGTCGAATTGGCGAAGGTGAGATAGGTCCTCAATTTAAGGACGAGGAGATAGTTGAAGTTGCAGCATTTACTCACGCGTGGAGCCTTGCCGCAGCGTTTGAGATATTCGCAATGAGTGGCTCGGTTGATCTTGCGACCGAGGCCTTAAACCGGGCAGCTGCGATAGAGGTCTAGTTGCGAAGCAGTCCCGCGCACGACGCTCTAAACGTGGCCCTTGTGCCGCGGCGAGCGCACGTAGGAAAGCTCGTAGAGTGGCGCGCACGATGCGCGCCAGTTCGCTGCATGTACACGGACGTACATTCAACGAACCCCGGAGAGCGCGGCACCGGGGTGTGTTTCTTTTGGTGACTTTTCTTTGCACAAGCAAAGAAAAGCCACACGCTCGCCCGCGGCGAGCGGAAGCTCTGCCTCTAAATCAGTTTCAAAAAGAAATAGCTGGAATGGTGCGCGAAAAAAAGCCGGGCGCTTTTGGCGCCCGGCCTTCAGTAAACGTGAATCAACAATCAACATCAAAACAAATCAATGCCAATGTCCCGCCACGTGATGCCAGTGCCCATTGCGCTGTTCCCAGCTATCGGCAACCCACACATGGCCACGACGTTCGCGGATATAGTGGCCGCCGACCCAGACGTGCCGGTGGCCATCCCAGTTCCAGTATCCTGGCGCCCAGACAAATCCAACACGCGCTGCGGGAACGACTTCCACTTGGGGTGCGGGCGGTGCGACGTCGATATCGACGAAAACTCGTGCGCTGGCAGCCATCGGCGCGGCGGCGGCGAATCCCAATACGATGCATAACGCTGTGGTACGCAATGTCATAAGCTCTCTCCTTGGTTCAAGTGTCAATGCACACCATGGCGCATTCGGCGACACGGTAAGCCGATCATACCGGGCTTCTTTGAATCGCGGCAAAATAGCCGCAACTTGATGAAGTATCAAGAAATTTCCAGTTGCGGTACCGCAGAGCACGAAAATAACCGGACTCGGCCATGCTGAAAAAACATCTGCCAGCACACCCATGAAAAATACTTCCATCGCCCTGGTCACTGCCAGCGTCGCGCGGGATCTGGATGAGGATCTGCCACCGTTGGAAAACGCATTGCGCGCCAGTGGTGCAAATTTGCAAACCGTCAACTGGGACGATCCGGCGATGGATTGGTCGCAATTCGATGTCGCGTTGGTGCGCTCGACTTGGGACTACACATTGCGACTGACCGAATTCCTCGCCTGGGCGCAACGCGCGAGCCAGGCGACGGAACTGCTCAATCCGCTGCCGATGATCCGCTGGAATACCGACAAGCATTACCTGGCCGAACTGGCGGCAGCCGGCGTGCCGGTGGTACCGAGTGTCTTCATCGAGCCGGGCGAAGAGGCAAGCACGGCGCTGGCGGATTTTTTACATGCACACGCCGCGGCGGAGTTCGTGGTCAAACCCGCGATTGGTGCAGGATCGCGCGATGCACAACGCTATGGTCGCGATGAACTCGCAAATGCGCTGGTGCATGTGCAGCGTCTGCTCGACGCAAACCGGAGTGTACTGCTGCAACCCTATCTGGACCGCGTCGACAAACACGGTGAAACCGCGCTGATTTTCTTCGATGGCAAATTCAGCCATGGCATCCGCAAAGGCCCGCTGCTGCGCCGTGGCGAAGGGCCGACGCGCGCGCTGTTCGCCGCCGAGCACATTACGCCACGCACGCCATCTGCCAAGGAAATGCGCATCGCCGAACGCACGCTGGCGGCGATCCCGTTCACGCCTGCGCTGCTGTACGCCCGCGTCGACCTGTTGCATGCCGATCTGGGCGGCGATGCCGAAAGCGCGCCGTGCGTGTTGGAACTGGAATTGACCGAACCTTCGCTCTTCTTCGCTCATGCAGCCGGTTCCGCCGAGCGTTTCGCCGCAGCGATCCTGCGCCGCGCGGAAGCGGTTTCCGGCTGACGGAAACCGCACCGGAACAGGATTTACACCGCGCTTACGATCTTTTACCCAAAACGGGTAACCAGCCCCACACCCTCCGCGTTAATATCGCCGTGGCCCACCGCCACCTACGGATTTGGAGGATATATGTCTCGCACCATCAAGCTCGCCGCACTGCCTGTTGCGCTGCTGTCAGCGGGCCTGCTGTCGATAGGCACGCTGTCGATCAGCCTGATGTCGATCAGTGCGCTCGCGCAGAGCGCGGCACCGGCTTCAGGTTCTCATCCCTCGTTCTTCCAGCACATGCTGCAGACGATGGACACGAATGGCGACGGCAAGATTTCGCTCGACGAATACGTCGCCGCCGCCAGCGCGCGTTTCAAGAGCATCGATACGCAAAACAAAGGCAGCATCAATGCCGCCGATATCGCTGCCTCGCCGGAAGTCGTGCAGCGCGATCAGAAAATGGCCGAATTCATGGTCAAGCATTTCGATACTGCAGGCAACGGTTACATCACGCAGGATGAATTCCTTGCCGCTGCCAAGACGCGTTTCGCCAAGCTCGACAAGACCGGTACCGGCGAACTCACGGCCAGCGAGTTGACCGCGCGGGGCTGGGGCCTTGCGGGTCATGCAGCGATGCAGGCGATGGCGCTGCAGACAACCACCAACGGCCAGCACGCGCAGTTCGCGCAAAAAAGAGCGCAGAGGGTTTTCGACAAGCTCGACACGAACCACGACGGCGTCGTCACCCAGGACGAATATCTCGCCGGCGCGGCTGCGCAATTCAAGAAACTCGATACCCAGGGCAACGGCCACGTGACCGCACAGGAAATCGCCGCATCGCCGCAGACGCTCCGGCGCGACGAGTTTGCCGCGCGCCGCGAAATCCGTCATCTCGGCGGCACCGACGGCAGCAGCAGCATTTCCCAGGCTCAATACCTGACTGCGGCCAAGGCGCGTTTCGCCAAACTCGATACGAATGGCGACGGTTTCATCGAAGCCAATGAGATGCCCATGCACCACTGGGCGCAGCGCAGCCAGCCCGTCCCATCGGGCAATTGAACGATACCAATAACTAACACTTCTAACTGAAGTCAGCTCCCCCGATTTACCGGGCCGCGCAAGCGGCCCTTTTTTTGTCCGCCGTGTCAGGATCCGCCCGCTCGCGGTAGAATTCAGTTTCCTTATCTTTTCTTTCCGCCACCCTGCGGGGTGGCCAGCGGGAACCACGACCGATGAAAATTCTGGTGGGCTACAAACGCGTTGTCGACTACAACGTCCGCATCCAGGTCAAGCCGGATGGGTCGGGCGTAGTCACCGAAGGCGTAAAACTTTCGGCAAACCCATTTGACGATATCGCGCTGGAAGAAGCGCTGCGGTTGCGCGAGAAAGGCATCGCGACCGAAGTCGTCGTCGCCACGATCGCGCCGGCCGACGCCCAGGCGCATCTGCGCAACGGCCTCGCCATGGGCGCGAATCGGGCGATCCATGTCGTCACCGCCGAGGCTATCCAGCCGCTCACGGCCGCACGCATGTTGCTCAAACTGATCGAAAAGGAGCAGCCGCAACTGGTGATCCTGGGCAAACAGGCCATCGACGACGACTGCAACCAGACTGGCCAGATGCTGGCTGCAC
Organism: uncultured Gammaproteobacteria bacterium; assembly: GCA_963804695.1. GTDB lineage: Bacteria > Pseudomonadota > Gammaproteobacteria > Xanthomonadales > Rhodanobacteraceae > Rudaea. The sequence continues at coordinate 123,280 of CAWDRH010000001.1, read as the reverse complement.
TGTGGGGCCGGCCACAGGCCACGTTCGCGTCGAAAGTGGAAATCGCTGGCAACGTCGCGCGCGTGACGCGGGAAGTCGATGCCGGCCTGGAAACGATCGAAGTCGACCTGCCCGCCGTGATCACCACCGATTTGCGCCTGAATGAACCACGCTTCATCAAGCTGCCGGACATCATGAAGGCCAAGTCCAAGCCGATGGAAACCATCGACTTCACCAGTCTCGGCGTCGAATCCGGCGATCACCTCAAGACCACGCACTATGCGCCGCCGCCCAAGCGCAGCAAGGGCGTGATGGTGAAGGATGCGGCGGAGCTGGTCGCGGCACTGAAGGCGAAGGGACTGCTGTAAAGCGCGCCTCGACGCTCTACAAATGGAGAACGCAATGAGCAAGATTCTAATCGTCGCCGAACACCTGAACGGCAAATTGAATTCCTCGACCGCGCGCTGCGTGACCTGCGCGCGCGACCTGAAACCCGAAGTCATCGACGTGCTGGTACTGGCCGATGCACCGGACGCCATCGCCGTCGATGCGGCAAAAATCGATGGCGTCTCCAAAGTCGTCAAGGTGGCCAATGCGGCCAACGCGCATGCACTCGCGGCGGTATACGCGCCACAGATCGTGGCGGTGGCGAAGAACGGTTACTCGCACGTGTTGGCACCGTCGACCACGTTTGGCAAGGACCTGATGCCACGCGTGGCCGCACTGCTCGGTGTCGCCCAGGTGTCCGATGTCATGAACGTCGTGGATGCGTATACTTTTCAGCGTCCGATCTATGCCGGCAATGCGATCGTAACTGTGCAGGCGCCGCAGGATCAGGTTCTGACCGCGACCGTGCGCACCGCGTCTTATGCGGCCGCAGGCAACGGCTCGGCGGCCGCGCCGGTCGAGTCATTGAATCTGACTGTCGAATTGCCGAATCACACGCGCTTCGTCGAGCTGGCGCAAGGCAAGAGCGATCGCCCCGATCTACAAAGCGCCAGTCGCGTCGTCTCCGGCGGGCGCGGTGTCGGCTCGGCGGAGAATTTTGCCATCATCTTCAAGCTCGCCGACAAACTCGACGCTGCAGTCGGCGCCTCGCGTGCCGCGGTCGATGCCGGTTACGTGCCGAGCGACATGCAGGTCGGCCAGACCGGCAAGATCATCGCCCCGGAACTGTACATGGCCATCGGCATTTCCGGCGCCATCCAGCATTTGACCGGGATCAAGGATGCCGGCACCATTGTCGCGATCAACAAGGATGGCGAGGCACCAATTTTCGAGGTCGCCGACATCGGTCTGGTCGGCGATTTGTTCAAGATCATACCGGAACTGGAAGCGGCGCTTGGCTGAACCAAAACGCACGGGTAAGCAAGGAAGAACTGCGATGCTGACTGTATCGAAACCCATCTGGGAACCGGGCAAGGAGCGGGCTGAAAGCTCCAACATCAATCGCTTCATGCGCTTCGTGCGCGAGCAGAGCGGCAACGAGGATATCCGCCGTTACTCGCCACTGTACGACTTATCGATCCGCAGTCCGGAAAAGTTCTGGAAACTGGTCTGGGAATTCTGCGGCATCCGCGCCACCGGCGATTTCGATGAGGTTCTGGTCAACGGCGACAAGATGCCGGGTGCGACGTGGTTTCCCAACGTGCGCCTGAATTTCGCCCAGAATCTGCTGCGCTATAGGGACGACCGCATTGCCCTGATCGCGCGCAACGAGTGGGGACACAAGCGCGAGTTCAGCTATGCGGACCTGCACGTCGAAGTCGGCAAGCTCGCGCATGCGCTGCGCGCTGCCGGCGTCACCACCGGTGACCGCGTCGCCGGCTTCCTGCCAAACATCCCGGAAACGGTAATTGCGATGCTGGCCACCGCATCACTCGGTGCGACCTGGTCGTCGTGTTCACCGGATTTCGGCACGAATGGCGTGGTCGACCGCTTCGGCCAGATCGGACCAAAAGTATTATTCACCGCCGACGCCTACAGCTACGGCGGCAAGCGCTTCGACTGCCTGGGCAAGGTGCGCGAAGTGTTGCAGAAAATTCCCGCGGTGGAAAAAGTCGTCGTGATTCCTTACAGCGGCGACGCGCTCAAACTGGATGGCATCACCCATGCGATTGCCTGGCTCGACTTTCTCGGTAGCGAAGAACACATACCCGAGTTCGCGCCGACACCATTCGACCATCCGCTCTACATCATGTATTCCTCGGGTACCACCGGCGTGCCGAAATGCATCGTCCACGGTGCTGGCGGCACCCTGATCCAGCACCTGAAAGAGCTGGTGCTGCATTCCGACGTGAAGCGCGAAGACAAGATTTTCTACTACACCACTTGCGGCTGGATGATGTGGAACTGGCTGGTATCGAGCTTGGCGGTCGGCGCCACGGTCGTACTTTACGACGGTTCGCCGTTTCATCCCGACGGCAATGTGCTGTGGAACCTGGTCGACGAAGTCGGCATCAGCATCTTCGGCACCAGTGCGAAGTGGATTGCCGCCGTCGAGAAGGCCGGCATCAAGCCGCGCGAATCGCACAAGCTGCTGACGCTGAAAACGATCCTCTCGACCGGCTCGCCATTGGCGGATGAGAGCTTCGACTACGTCTATCGCGATGTGAAGGAACGCTTGATGCTGTCGTCGATTTCCGGCGGCACCGATATCGTTTCGTGCTTCGCTCTCGGCAATCCACTGCTGCCAGTGTATCGCGGCGAACTGCAATGCCGCGGGCTCGGACTCAAGGTTGAAATCCTCAATGACGCCGGCGAACCGGTGCGCGGGGAAAAGGGCGAACTGGCCTGCACTGCGCCATTCCCGTGCATGCCGGTGAGTTTCTGGAATGATCCGAATGGTGAAAAATACCACAATGCGTATTTTTCCAAAATTCCCAATGTCTGGTGCCACGGCGACCATGCCCTGCTGACCGAACACGATGGCATCGTCATCTATGGCCGTTCAGATGCCGTGCTCAATCCCGGCGGCGTGCGCATCGGCACCGCGGAAATCTATCGCCAGGTCGAACAACTTCCCGAGGTCCTCGAATCCATCGCCGTCGGCCAGGACTGGGACCACGACGTCCGCGTGATCCTGTTCGTGCGTCTGCGCGAGGGCATCAAACTCGATGATGCCCTGCGCGACCGCATCAAGAAGCAGATCCGCGACAACACGACGCCACGCCACGTACCAGCAAGGATCCTTCAGGTCACCGACATTCCGCGCACGATTTCCGGCAAGATCACTGAACTTGCTGTACGTGAAGCGATTCACGGTCGGCCGGTGAAGAATACCGATGCGCTGGCGAATCCACAGGCGCTGGAGCAATTCCGCAATCGCGCGGAATTGCGTGATTGAACGACGGCAAGCCCGCCACAGTGCGCTAGAATCGTGATACGGAATACCGGGACCTTCACCGCATGCTCAATCCAATGCGCCAGCCCACAACAGGCGGAGTTGCGCCCGCGGCCGGCATCGACATCACGGTGACCATTCCGCTTTACAACGAAGAAGAGAATATTCCCATTTTATACTCGCGCGTGAAAGCTGCGCTTGAGGCGCTTGGAAAAACCTGGGAACTGGTGCTGGTCAACGATGGCAGCAGCGATGGTTCCACCGCGCTGCTCGACCACATCGCCGTCACCGATGCTCGCGTTACCGCTGTACACTTCCGTCGCAATTATGGCCAGACCGCCGCATTCATGGCGGGGTTGGACTACGCGCGCGGAGCGATCATCGTGCCGATGGACGGTGATCTGCAAAACGACCCCGACGACATCGCAAAGCTGCTCGCCAAGCTCGACGAAGGTTTCGATGTGGTCTCCGGCTGGCGCAAGGATCGCAAGGACGCGGCAATCAGGCGCAACCTGCCCAGCCGTATCGCCAACGGCATCATTTCGCGTGTTTCGGGTGTGCGCCTGCACGACTACGGCTGCTCGCTCAAAGCGTATCGGCGCGGCATGCTGCAGGATGTAAAACTGTACGGCGAGATGCACCGTTTCGTACCGATCTACGCCGCGTGGAACGGTGCGCGCGTCACTGAAATGGAAGTGACTCACCACCCACGCCTGCACGGGCAATCCAAATACGGTCTGGAACGCATCGTCAAGGTGGTGCTTGATCTACTCGTGGTGAAATTCCTGTTCCGCTACGCGAGCAAGCCGATCTACGTCTTTGGTGGTTTCGGCCTGCTGAGCATCACCACCGGCGCACTCGCGGGCATCTGGGCGCTGGCGCTCAAACTTTTTGCCGGCGTTTCGCTGATCCAGACGCCACTGCCGTTGCTGACGGTCTTTCTCGGCGCCGTCGGCGTCTTGAGTATCCTGATGGGCCTGCTCGCGGAAATGCTCAATCGCACCTACCACGAATCGCAAGACAAACCGGTGTACCGCATCAGTCGTGTTACACGCGCGAACGCGGACAGTTGAGACATGTGCGGGATTGCCGGCTTTTTTGGTGCGGGTGACCGCAGCGTTCTGCAGCGCATGACGGATCGCATCGTCCATCGCGGTCCGGACGACGAAGGCCATCTGACCGAAGCCGATAACGGCGTCTTCCTTGGCTTCCGGCGTCTGGCCATCCTCGACATCGCTGGCGGCCAGCAGCCGATGACTACGGCAGATGGGCAGCTCAGCATCGTCTTCAATGGAGAAATATACAATTTCAGGGAACTGCGCACGGAACTCGAAAAGCTCGGCGCACAATTCCGTACGGATCACTCCGATACCGAAGTGCTGCTTCACGGCTGGCGGCATTGGGGCAAGAATTTGCCGGATCGGCTGAACGGCATGTGGGCGTTCGTGATCTACGACCGGCGCAAGCGCGAAGCATTTTTTTCGCGCGACCGCTTCGGCAAGAAGCCGCTGTTCTTTTATCCGGGCAAGAATACTTTCGTTTTCGCTTCCGAGCTGACGGCACTGCGCGAACATCCCGCAATTCCGGCGACACTCAACGAAATCGCACTGCGCAAGTATTTTGCCTATGGCTACGTGCCAGCGCCGCTGACCTTTCTGCAGGGCGTATCGAAACTGCCGGCCGGGCATTCGATGACGCTCGATCTTGCGACCCTGCAACACCACGTCGAATGCTACTGGCGCTATGTCCCGGAGCCATCCGCAGAATCCACCGCCGCGATGGAATCGCAGTGGATAGAGGAGTTCCGCGACAAGCTCGATGCGGCTGTGGCACGCCGGCTCATCGCCGACGTACCGGTAGGCTGTTTCCTGTCCGGCGGCATCGATTCCTCAGCCGTGACTGCACTTGCGATGCGCCACGCAGGACGTGCCCGCATCAAGGCATTCTCGATCGGCTTCGACGGAGCCACATTCGATGAAACGCGCTATGCGCGACTGGTTGCCGATCACGTCGGTGCGGATCACCAGATCGAAACTCTGTTGGCGCAACGTGCGCTCGAGATCCTGCCCGACATCGCTGCGCGCTGGGACGAGCCCATCGCCGATTCCTCGATGCTGCCGACGTATCTGCTGTGCCAGCATGCGCGCAAGCAGGTGACCGTGGCGCTCGGCGGCGACGGTGCCGATGAACTACTCGCCGGCTACGATCCGTTTCGTGCACTGCGCTATGCGCGTTGGTACGAAAAGCTGATACCGAAGCCTTTGCATCGAGGCATTTCGTTGGCGGTGGCACGGTTGCCGGTGTCGCATCGCTACATGAGTTTCGACTTCCGCCTGAAACGCACCCTGCGTGGCCTGGATCACCCCGCACATATGTGGTTACCGGCGTGGATGGCCCCGCTCGCGCCATTGGAACTGGATGATTTATTTCAGGCGCCGGTCGATCTCGACGACGTCTACAGCGAAGCCATCGACGAGTGGGACAACTGCGCGTCGAGCGATCCGGTCGAGCGTACCATCGCGTTCTACATCCGCCTGTACTTGCAGGACGATATCCTCGTCAAAGTCGACCGCGCCAGCATGCTCAATTCGCTGGAAGTGCGCGCGCCGTTTCTCGACATCGAACTGGTCGATTTCCTGCGCCGCCTGCCGACAAAGATGAAATTGCGTGGCGGTACGACAAAGTGGATTCTGCGCGAAAGCGCGAAGTCGCTGCTGCCGCACGAAGTGCTGACGCGCAGCAAGCAGGGGTTTGCGGTACCGCTCGGGCAATGGCTGCGCGACGGACTGCTGCCGTCCGCGCATCCGGCAATCAACCGCGCCTTCTGGGACAAAACGATGGCGCTCCACCGCTCACAACATTCGGATCAACGTCTGGCGTTGTGGGCGGAGTGGATACTCCAGGCGTCGCACTTGAGGGCGCCGGCCGCGAACGAAGCGACGATCAAGGACTGAGCACGCCCTCGAAATCCTCGCGGAAAATCGTATCGACGGCATTCAGCGTGTTGACGTTGATGCCGTCGTAGAAGCGGATTTGTCGATCCTGCCCCATCCAGTAGACGCCGTCGGGAGTGTCGAGCGGGGAGTCGACGACGCTTTGCGGCGCGCCGTCGTCCCCGGGATTCAGTCCCAGCGTCGTGTAGCTCCACGACCCGTTGTACACGATCTGGGCAAGATCGTTGTCGCTTGTACGCATATACAGGCCCGCTCCGCCAGCTAATGTGACGGATGCGCCGGGACTGCCGGCAAAAACCGTCGGCCCATAAACGATCTGCTGCCATTGACTGTCGTCAGTCGTGGATTCCCACAGCCCGTTGTCATCTCCCAATACATAGGACTGCAGTTCACCCGCATAATAGTCCATCGACGGAAATGTCTGCGTCAGGCCATCGATGCGTTGCTCCTGCTGCCACGTTCCGCCAGAATTCTGCATCAACTGATACAACACATCGGGCTGCTCAATGCAGCTGCCGGAATTCACCAACTCGCCGCTGCGGTAGGTCAGGCCGAGCGTGCCTGCGTCCGTCGTCGCAAGAGCCGGCATGCCCACGCTGTACGTACTTCCGCCGGCTAGGTCAAACGTCACACCGGATGCGCTGATATTCCAGTGATAGAAATTGAAATCGACGCCTTGCGCAACGACATCGCTCGAACCGTCGCCGGAGGAAACGACCACGGGATCGGCAACGATCTTTCCTTGGCCGTACGGCAGATTGGGCAAGCCGGAACTCGGCAGCAGCAGGGAATGCCATTGCGTGCCGTCGTTGTAGATGAATTCCGGTTCGTTCTGTGCGTCGCGCACGGCCATCTGCACGGGATATGTCGCATTCTCCAGAACCGCCGGCACGCCAACAACGCGAAAGCCGAGATCCTGCCATCCGGAGTCGCCGCTTTCCCACAGACGTCCATTGTCGCCTCTCTGGAACGCATAAGTGCCGGATGCGGCGCCAGTTCCGGCACGCGACTGGTTGAGTTCCGCCAGAATCACGCCATGCAAGGCATTTCGCGAAATCTGATGATGGGTCGAGGCCTCATCCACTTCCAGCCGGAAGTGCCCTGGACCCAGCGACTGCATCGCATCGCGGACACTGAATTCGTAGGTGCGAATATCGCTATCGTAATCGGCCGAATCGGCTTCCTCGCCTTGACCAAAACAGCAACTGTCGTTGCGATTCAGGATCTGCACTTGTTCGCGCCCCGCACCATAGGATCCCAATACATAAAGATCCGGATACCCGGCAATACTGTAGAGATCCGGAAAATACTGTTCTTCATCGCCCAGGTTATTGCACGCAGTACTGCTGTCGGCAGAAACACCCAGAAAGGATGCGTCCGGGCTTGGGGCAGAAATCACCGTGCCACGAAGGTAGAGCGGGATCGATCCGGCCACCGGAAAACTCCGCACGATTCGCGGATCGATTGCCGAATAAAGCGTGGTCGTCCAACCACCGCCGGACAGGCCGATCATGTCGACTTCGCTGAACGTATTCAGTGATTCGAGATAATTCAGGCTTTGCAGCGTCGTGTCGAGAAAATATCGGATCGGACTGCCGACCGGCGGCGCGTATGCCGATGTGAACAGCAATGGATGATTTTCCAGACATTGGTCGGGCACATAAAGCGGCATCAGGACGAACAACACGTCGTAACCGTCCTGCAGCAGCGCATTCACGGTCATCTGGATACCCAATGCGGAACCCGAAAGACCGCTTTCATCATCGGTAAACGTATTGCAGGCCATGTGCCCGTCGTGCACGATGGCAAGCTTGTCGATCCGATTCACCGGCGTGAAATGCCAGGCCCAGCCATTGATCATGGTGCCGTTCTGCGCCGGCCCCATCGCCAGGTTGATCTGGTCGACCTGTGCCAGGTTGACGTCGCAATTGAACGGACTCGTCACATTCGGCGTCACCGTGAGTTCGTCGAAATCCGTTGGCAAGGTATCCTGCCCCCAAATGTAATCGAGCAGGTTGGTGCGCACTTGTTCAGCATCCGCAGGAGTCTGAATGTGGATTATCTGATCGTCTATCACCTGGCTAGGGCACGTGCTCTCGGGCGTCGCGGCGACCGCCGTTCTTGTCCACACCGTAACCAGCAGGAAAACGCAGCTACCCCAGAATGCAACTCGACATATCGGCATCATGGTCTTTACCTCCGATTGGCCAGCACCAGATACGAAACCCCGAACGGCGGGTGCAGGTAAGGGGCCGTCGAAACATCGGCACGGAAAATCCACTGGAAAATGCGATTGAGCATTCCGGTGTTGAGTTGATTCTCGCTCTGCAACTTGATCCCGGCCCATCGAACCACGGTGCGCACACACAGGATTGGCAAAAACAAAAGGTAATTGAAGTAGAAGCGCTGGCCCGCGCGTAGATCGACGGCAGCTATCCGCTCCAGCAATTCATGCGCGCGGTAACGCCGCTTGTGGTGCGAGACATCGTCTTGCAGACCCCACAGCATCCTGAACGCGGGCACGGTGATGAGTGCGCGCCCTTGCGGCTTGAGAATACGCCGGATTTCGCGCAGCGCCCCAACGTCGTCGTCCACGTGTTCGATGATGTCGGTGGCGAGCACCAGATCGAAACTCTCGTCGGCAAACGGCAGCTTGCATACGTCCCCTGCCGTCACCTTGCCTAGGCCCTTGTCGGCGCACCAGCGGATCGCCTCCTCGCTCTGGTCCAACCCCTCGAAATTGGTGAACCCCAGATCCCGCAGCATGCGCAGGTTGGTACCTGTGCTGGTGCCGATGTCGAGGATCCGGGCATCTCGCAGCAATCCCATTCGGGCGATCATGCGCCCAAACAGGCGCCGCCGTTCGGTAAACCACCAATGCGTGGCCTCGACTTCGGCTTCGATCGCGTAAGTAGTGCTCTTCATGTAGTGCTCTTCATATCGAGTCAGGATCACTGACTTGGGCCAAGCTGGTAATCTTACCGGCAACCCATCCACCAAACACCCGAGAAAAGCATGATCCCGACGGAATGGTTTGCCCGAGAACAACGGCTATTGGGTTTCGCCGCCCTTGGCGTGGTCATCCTCGGCAGTTCATTGGGCAATGTGCTGCTCAAGTTGGGTGCTCAAGCATCCGTCGCGGGCCATGTGCTTTTCGGTCTCGTAGCCTGGCAAACTATCGCCGGTATAGCGAGTTTCGGATGTGGTCTGCTCGCCTATGCATGGGCACTCAAGCAGTTCGACCTGCACACGGCGCAGATCGTCGTCTCGCTGCAGTACGTCAGCATCATTCTGCTTTCCTACCTGATTTTAGGAGAGCACATATCGACAACCCAATGGTTCGGCATTGCGTTGATCGGGCTCGGGCTGTTTGTTTGCACACGCTGAGATCGCGATCGATGAGTTTTTGCGGTTGTCTTCTTACATCGTCTTTTTCGATCGAGCCATCCAAATGATGCACAACGATCCATCCAATTCCCGCGATGCAAGCAAGCCTCGCATCCACGGCCTCGGTCTGTATTTGCTCACGGCCTCGGCGATGTTGTTGTTGCTGGGCATCTACTACATGGTGCGCGTGAAAGGATTTGCATTCGTGGATGTCGGCTGTGACACCTTCTTCTGTTTTTACCCGCTGCAAGTAGCCGTCAGCCGGGAACTTCATACCTTGCATTCCATAACCTGGTCCTTCGATCTCAACCTGGGTGGATACATCGGCAGCCAGTTCGACCCGCTTTTGTTGCTGACGGGGTGGCTGCCGGAATCCTGGCAACTGGCGTCTCGACTGCCGATGTTCGCATTTCGCGCAATCGCGGCCGGCGCGTTTTTTTACGGCTATCTGCGCCTGATCCATTTCGATCCGCGGATCGCGATACTTGGCGCGCTTGGCTATGCGTTCTCGTCATACGGCATGCTCAATGCGCAATGGGAAGTGATGCACGGCACCGAGTTCGTGCAATTTTCCGCGTTCCTGTTCCTGTTCGAGAAATATCTCGCGACACGAACCCGATGGGCGCCGATAGCAGCAGGGTTCGTTATCGGGCTAGGTCACCCCATGGGCCTGTACATGTTCGGCTTGTTCGGTCTGATCTACGCGTTTGCGCGCCTCGTCGCTGTTGCTCCCGAAATGCGTTGGAGCCATGTCCGCTATACACTTGCGTTCGCAGTCTGGTGCATTCCCGGCCTGCTGATTGCCGCTCCACTGCTTTTCCCGGCGCTCTACTACCTGTTCGAAAATCCGCGCGTGAGCGGCAACTATTCGTTGTTGCACGACGCGCTGCAGCAGATTTTCCAGATCAACAATCGCGCCACGCTGGCGTCCGAGGTCGCCGGCCTGTTCGGCAAGGACCTGCTCGGCTCCGACACGCACTATGCCGGTTGGGGGAATTACTTCGAAGGCCCCGGGTTCTATATCGGCATTCTTCCGTTGTTGTGTATTCCGCAGTTGCTCGGCGCGCGCGCGTCGCGAGCCGAACGTATGCTCTGCATTATCGGTTTGACCGGCATCGCCTTGTATTTCGTGTTTCCTGCCCTGCGCGCGGCGGTCTATGGCTTTGGCGAGCCGACGTTCCGTTTTTCCACGTTGTGGATATCGGCTTTACTGCTCGTTCTTGGCTTGGCGGGACTGCGACGCATCCTGACATCCGGCGTCTGGCAGCCGGGTATCGCATTGGCGCTCTTGCTAGTGCTCGGGCTGCCATTCATCGGTGCATTGACGATTCCCGACAAGATCGACTCTGGGCAGCTATTGCGCCTAGCCGGATTCGGTTGCGCCTACGCCGCCATCGTCTGGCGGATGACCGCGAACGACTCGTCGCGCGCAAATGCCTTTGTTCTGTTAATCCCGGTCGTCACCTGCGAACTGCTGCTTTTCGCCGCTCCGGCTGTCGTACAACGCGATGCCGTAAATCTCGATACGTCTGGTTATCACGATGGCACCGATCAGGCGTTGGACTATGTGCGCCAGTATCATCATCAATTCTCCGGCAACGACGATTTTTACCGCATCGACAAGACCTATTACTCAGTCTTTCTCGATGACGCGCTGGTCCAAAACTACCCCGGTACTGCGTCCTACTTTTTTCATGCCTCATCGATCACGCGTTTCGTCGATCGCATGAATCTGGACCGCATCACGCCATCGCCAAACTACGTCAGCTCGATGTCGAACCGGCGCGATATGCTGGACCTCCTCGGAGTCCGATACCTGCTGTCGCTGGATCGCAAGCCGGATGCTGCACGCGACATGGTCTATGTGGACACGGTCGCCAACGTCAATATCTACCGCAACACGACGGCGCACGCGTTCGGCACGTTTTACTCGTCGATTGTTCCGGAAACCCGGGTTGATGCACTTCCGGCACCGCAGAAAGACGCGTTCTTGCTCGACAGTGTCGTTGTCAAGAATCCCGCGGCTGTCACCGCTGGACTCACAGCGCTGGGCTCGAGCCCAACCGTTCCCAACCTGCACCAACATGCCGATATTCGCAAGATTCGTGACGACGAACTTGCCGGGAAGATCGAAACGCCAGACGCGTCGCTATTGCTGCTCTCGATGCCGTTTGACCGCGGCTGGAGCGCATTGCTCGATGGTGCTGCCGTGGATTTGTTCCAAGCCGATTACGGCCTCACGGCCGCACTGATCCCGGCGGGCAAACACACCCTGCAACTGCAGTATTCTCCTCCGGGCCGCGTGCTAGGCTGGTGGTGTTTTTTCGCTGCCTTGCTGTTGCTCGCCTTGTCCATGCTACGCCACCACAAAATCGCTGCGGTGACGACTCTCGCGCCGGCCACACAATGAAGCTAAGGTCGCAGCTTGCGGCCTTCGCGCTTGCCGTATTCGATGTAATGCCGCTTCGCATTCACTCCAGCACGGGCGACGTCGGGATTGGCCAGCAGGTAAAAGCGTTCGTCGAAATCTTCGGGAAGATCGGCGTGATTGTCCGCGAGGTTTTCGCGGACCTTTTCCAGTACCGCGTAAAATTCGAGCGCACCACGAATCGTGGAGTAAACGCGCTGCACGCCGAAATGCGACAGGCCAATGTCCGACAGCACTTGCATTAGCTCGCGGAACGAATCGGGCGTGAACTGCCAAGCATGCGTATCGCTGTATGTGCCGGCCGTCCGCGCAACATGAGTCAACGCCAAGTCGATGAGTTGCGGATTCGACTTCCAGGCCGGTGTGCCGTGATCTCCGCACCAGTGCCGCATGGCATCGTTGTGCGTGGTCGAAGTGAGGTGGCGGATGATGTTCTGGGCATCATGCAGCCGCGCTTCGCGCGCGTAGGCGCCCAATACCTCGGCTATACCACTCTCCGGAATGAAATGATCGAAGCAGTAGCGCTTGTCGGGAATCGCGAGGAAGTAGCAACCATGCTGTTTCAGAATCCGCGCCACTCCATGCAGATGTCGAATGAGATCAGGCTGGTGTTCGATCGCATGGCTGCTGACGACCACGTCGAACTGCTCGTCGATCACCCTTAGATCACCCGTCTCTGACATGTAGTCGATATTCGGACAAGTGTCGGGGTTGAGGCCATTCGCACGCGCCTTGACCTTGAGCGCATCGGTGCCGACCACGTCGAAATACTTCACGTTGCTTCCGCGCACTGAGGGGTTCGCAAGTGGGCCGATTTCGAGGATCGTACTATGCTTATCCAACAGGTCGAAAAATACTGAGCGGTTGTCGATGTGCGAACCACTCCGGCCTTCATGCTTGCCGTATTCGCGATAGTGTGCTTCCAGCCCGACGTCGTCTAAATGCCGAAGATCGGGATAGTTGTTCCGGTATACGTGGGTGTCGAACTCTGGCGGGAGAATCATACGCAATGTGTTGATATTGTCCTTGGAAATTTCACCGCAGGGCCAAGCCCCGTATTCGACTGAACCTCGCCTTCCATATTCGTGTAAACGTGCCGTAATCGGGCGGCTCTTCACACCGTGTCATTGCATCATATCCCGCAAGCACATGTCCCGTCGCGCTGATCGCCTTCTCCGGAACCTGTAAACGCGCGATAATTTCATGTCAACCTGACAGATCCCCTTGATGACCCATAATCACTCCATCCTCGTCCTCGGCATGCACCGCTCCGGTACCTCGGCGCTCGCGCGGGTACTCGGCCTGATGGGCGCACAGATTGGCGAGGACGACGAGCTGCTGCCCCCACATCCGACGGATAACCCCACCGGCTACTGGGAACGCGCGGAAATCAATGCCGTCCACGAGCACATGCTGGCGACGACCGGCCATAGCTGGGACCGGGTGGCAGCCTTCGATCCCGCCCAACTGGACAGCGAGGCATGCGATCCGCACACACGGCAACTCCGGCAACTCGTCGATCGCATGAATGCGGACGGCAAGCCTTGGCTGGCCAAGGATCCACGCCTGTGCCTGTTGCTCTCGCGCTGGTTGCCCTTGCTGAACGATCCTGCATGCGTGGTAGTGGTGCGCGATCCGCGAGAGATCGCCGCTTCGCTGGGCAACGGTCCACGCGGCACCTTCACCTCGTCCTTCGTGATCGCGCTGTGGGAGAAATACCTGCGCACACTGCTCGCCGACCTCGTCGGCCGGAAGGCGATGTTCGTATCCTACGCGGACATGCTTGCCGATCCAGCGGCCCAAAGCGCACGCCTGCTGCGCGGCCTGAAGGGTCTTGGCGTCACCGGTCTGCATCAGCCCGCGTCGCAGGAAGTCGACGCCTTTCTCGATCCACGCCTCAAACGCAGCGTCTCGCAGGCGCACGTGCGGCTCACTGCCGCGCAAGATGAACTGTACCGGTGGCTGCTCGGCTGCTGTGCAGTAACGGGCGCGATCACGGTGTCGGGATTTCCGCAAGCTGCCTCGCCAGACGCCGAACTGGTGGAATTCGAGGCCGCGTTCGACTATCACCTCGCACATGGCCGCGCGTTGGCCCTTGCCGAAAGCAGCGAGCGACTGGTAGGGATCGAAACCCGGCTTGCAGAACTGCTTGCCGAACACCAGCAGTCGGCCGCCGAAGATGCCGCCGAACGCAAGCGACTGGCCGAGGAAGACGCCGTCGAACGCAAGCGACTGACCGAAGAACACTATCAAGAGCGCAAGAGGCTGGCCGACGAATATCATCTCGAGCGCGAGCACTGGCGCGCGGAACGGACGGCGCAAGCCACGCGGTTGGAGCAGTCTCGACAAGAAGCGACCGGACTGACGATCGCACTCGCGGAAACGCAGCACCAGCTTGAGGCCGCCAGCGCGCAGGCACAGCAATGTGGCGCCGAGATTGCCGGCCTGAACCAGCACATCGCGCACCTCAGCCGGCACGTGGTAGCGCTCGAAGCTTGCGTGCACGCGTTGCGTAGTTCGTGGTCATGGAAACTGAGCACTCCGCTGCGCTGGATCGGCTGGCTGTTCCATTTCCGCCCCCATTTCATTGCCGAACAGCGCCTGTATCGTCTTTATTATTCGATTCCGGGATTGAACCCAATGCGCAAGCGCGCACTGATCCTGTGGCTGCATACGCACATGCCTTGGCTTACGCGGCACACATTGTCATATCGGCTTTACGAACAGGCTCGGGAATTTCAACGCCGGCACATCGCGTCGCGCGCGGAACTCGAGGGCGTGCAGCGCATGGACGTCGAACGCGCGGCGGCATTGATCGCGACGATGCCGGAACCGCCGCGAATCTCCATCGTGATGCCCGTCTACAATGTGGAGCGGTGCTGGCTGCTGACCGCTGTGAATTCGGTGCGCGACCAGTTTTATCCGCATTGGGAACTGTGCATCGCCAACGACGCCTCGACATACGCGGAGACGAAGCAAGCCCTGCGAGAAATCGCAGCGCTTGGCGACCCGCGCGTGCGCGTTCGCAACCTGCCGCGGAACCTGGGCATCGCGAGCGCTTCGAATGCGGCGCTGGAAATGGCCGGCGGTGAATATGTCGGCCTGCTCGACAACGACGACGAATTGACGCGTGACGCACTGTTGGAAATGGCGTGCCGCATTGTGAAGGACGCGCCGGACCTGATCTATTCCGACGAGGACAAGATTGAGACCGACGGTAGCCACGTCGAAGCGCACTTCAAGCCGGATTTCAGCCCCGACTATCTTTTTTCCAACAACTACATCTGCCATTTCAGTGTGATCCGGCGCAGCCTGCTCGAGCGCGTTGGCGGATTCCGGCCCGGATTCGACGGCGCGCAGGACTACGACCTGATCCTGCGCGTCACTGAGCACACGCAGAACGTCGCGCACATTCCACTGGTACTGTATCACTGGCGCAAGATTCCCGGTTCCACTTCGGCGGACAGCGCGGCCAAGCCGCAGACCAGCGACGCCGGCCTCCGTGCGCTCGACGAATCGTTGCGTCGCCGCGGCATCGACGCCGTCGCCTTGACCGGCCCCTATCCGAACACGTTCCGGGTGAAGCGCGCGATTCATGGCAACCCTCTAGTCAGCATCGTCATTCCGTTCCGCGACAAGCCGGAATTGTTGAAGACCTGCGTGTACTCCATCCTCGACAGGAGCAGCTACGGCAACTACGAAATCCTCTGCGTCGACAACGGCAGCGTCGAACAAGCCACGACCGACCTGCTGCAGCGGCTGCTACAGCGCGATGCCCGCGTTCGCGTCGTGCATTACGACAAGCCGTTCAACTACTCCACGATCAACAACTTCGCCGCAAGGCAAGCGTCAGGCGAGTACCTACTGCTGCTCAACAACGATACAGAGGTGATCGGCGCCGAATGGATCGAAGCCATGCTCGAACACGCGCAACGTCCCGAGGTGGGCGTTGTCGGTGCCAAGCTGCTTTATGCGGACGACACGATCCAGCACGCCGGCGTGATCGTCGCCCTCGGCGGTGTGGCGGGTCATGCCCATCTCTTCACGCAGAGTGACCACCCCGGCTATTTCGCCCGCGCCCAGCTGATACAGAATCTCAGCGCCGTCACGTTCGCCTGCGCGATGGTGCGGCGGGAGGTGTTTGACCGCCTCGGCGGACTGAACGAGCACGACGTGAAGGTCGCCTTCAACGACGTCGATTTCTGCCTGCGCACGCGCGAAGCCGGCTATCTCATCGTGTACACGCCCTACGCCTACCTGTACCACTACGAATCTAAATCGCGCGGTCTTGAGAATACACCCGAAAAACTGGCGCGCTTCGATTCGGAAGTCGCCTACATGCAGAAGCGCCACGCCGACATCATTCGCTCCGGCGACCCTTACTACAACGTCAACCTGTCGCTCGCCGGCGGCCCTCAGAATTTCCAGCCCGATGCCGGCTACATCGGCCAGCTGCCACGGTGACGTCGGTGAACAACACCTCGTCGCTACCAAAGCAATGCTCGCTATAGCGATCGTCAACTACCGCACGCTCGATGCGACGCTCGCCTGCCTCGCCGCATTACGCGTAGAAACCCGCGACGGGCTGCGCATCTTCCTGCTCGACAACGACTCCGGCACGGCGCAGGCCCCGCAACTACAAGCCTATGCCGAGGCGCAGTCGCCGCGCATCCATTTCATCGCCAGCGATGTCAACCTCGGCTTCGCCGGCGGCATGAACCTGTTGATTGAACGGGTACTGGCCGACACGAGTGTCGATCAAATCCTGCTGCTCAACAGCGATACCGTACCGCACACGGGTTTCATCGCCGCAATGCAGGCGAAACTCGATCCGGCGACACGCACCGAGATGGTCGCGGCGCGGATGATCCGCGAGGATGGCGCCGTTGATAGTCTCGGTATCGCACTGTATCGCTCGACGCTGGCGTCGAACCGCAAGCGCGAAGAGGAAATCCTGCTCGGCCCATCGGGCGGCTGTGCATTGCTGACGCGGCGACTACTCGAGGATTTGCACGCCACTCACGGCGAATGGTTCGACGAGTCGTTTTTCTGCTATGCCGAGGACACCGATCTTGCTATCCGCGCACGCTGGCTCGGCTACCGCCCAGCTTACGCGGCAGATGCCATCGTGCAGCACACGGGCTCATTGTCGTCCGGCGGCCCGGAAAACGATTTCGTGCTCTACCACGGCATCCGCAATTCGCTGTGGTGGCTGGTGAAGGACGCTCCCACAGGCTGGCTATTGCGCTCGCTGCCCTGGTTCATCGTGCTGCATTGTGGGATCGTCGCCCGCCATCTGCGTCGCGGTCGCGCGCGCGTGCTGTGGCGGCTGTATCGCGATGCTATCAAGGAATCACCGGCAATGTGGAGAAAACGCGCGCTCATCCGCAAAATGCGCCGTGTGCCGGCGAGCGAATTCCGTACATGGGTCGAGCCGCATTTCTACGAACGCGATTACGTGCGCCGTGCGTGGCGCGAGCTTTGGGTTCCGGCGAAAAAGATGCAGTAGGCTCAGCGCAGGGCCGCATCAAGTTCCGCGCGCAGATCCGCGATATCCTCGACGCCAACGGAAAGCCGGATCAGGCCATCGCTGATACCGAGCCGCTTGCGGTTCGCAGGCGGCACCGAGGCATGGGTCATGATCGCCGGATGCTCGATCAGGCTTTCCACGCCGCCGAGCGATTCGGCCAGAGCGAACAGGTGGCAGCGCTCCAGTCATCGCGCGCGCCTGCGCAGGCCGCCTTTGACGCACAATGCGTGATGATGCCGCCGGAGCCATCCATCTGCCGCTTCGCCAGCGCGTGCTGCGGATGCGATTTCAGGCCGGGATAGATCACGCGTTCGACTGCGCGATGTTTCTCCAGCCACTGGCGCAAGTTCCATCGCGCTCGCACAATGCGCCTTCATGCGCAGATGCAGGGTCTTCAATCCACGCATCGCGAGGAAGGAATCGAACGGCCCGGCCACCGCGCCGACCGAGTTCTGCAGGAAGCCCATTTTCTCGACCAGCTCGGCGTCGTCGCCGGCGACCACGACGCCGCCGACCATGTCGGAATGACCGTTGAGATACTTGGTCGCCGAATGCAGGACGAGATGCGCGCCGTGTTCGAGCGGACGCTGCAACATCGGCGAACAGAACGTGTTGTCGACGACCAGGATCAAGCCATGCTTGCGCGCGAACGCGCCGACCTTGGCCAGGTTGACCAGTTTCAGCATCGGATTCGTCGGCGTCTCCGCCCAGATCATGCGCGTGTTCGGTTTCAATGCCGCTTTCAGCGCGCCGGCATCGTTCAAGTCGATGAAACTGAAATCCAGCCCCGCGCTGCGCCGGCGCACACGCTCGAACAGGCGGAACGTTCCGCCGTACAAGTCGTCCATCGCAATGACGTGGCTGCCCGAATCCAGCAGATCGAGCACGGTCGCCGCCGCAGCCAAACCCGACGCGAAGGCAAATCCCGCGCGCCCGCCTTCCAGATCGGCGATGCAGCGTTCGTAAGCCATGCGCGTGGGATTCTGTGTGCGGCTGTACTCGTAACCCTGATGCACGCCAGGACTTTTCTGGACGTAGGTCGAGGTCGCGTAGATCGGCGTCATGATCGCGCCGGTCGAAGGATCGGGACTCTGGCCGGCGTGGATGGCGCGGGTGCCGAGGCCGAGTTGTTGTGAATTTCTCATGGCGAAGGTAATCCAAGAAATTTGAGGATATGTCTAGCGAGCATATTGTCGATTTCGCGATGCCGCGGAACCGGCTGTTTCTGGCCCGTATGAGGATTGACGAAGATGTCGTGGCGGCCACCGTGCCGCACGAGAACGCAACCGGCCGCCGACAATCGGCGCACCAGATCCTCACGATTCACAAAGCGATGTCCTTCACCTGGTAAGCCGGCGGGACATCTTCGAGCAGCAGTTCGCGGTAGGCATCACGCAGATTTTCTTCAAGCTCGCTAAGCGTTTCACCCTGCGACATGATTTCCGGGTGATCGATAAACTTGCCGAGCCAATGCTGCTCGCTTTTCCAGTAAACAATCTTCAGTTGCGAATCCATGATCGCTTCCTCCGGCATCGCTATTGTACGCGCCGGCGCAGATAATTGAGCAGATCGATGCGCGTGATCAGGCCAAGAAACTTGTCGCCATCCATGACGATGGCGACGCGGCCGGCCTCGAAAATCTTCAGCAGCGATTCGATCGGCGATTTGACGTCGAGCATCTCCAGGCGGCTGACCATCGCGGTGGACACCGAATCGCGGAATTTCGACTCGTCGCCGTAGACGTGCAGCAGCACGTCGGATTCGTCGACGATGCCGACGATCTTGTCGCCATCCATCACCGGCAGTTGCGAAACGTCATAGAGCTTCATGCGCTGGTACGCCGTGGTCAACGGCTCGGCCGGACCGACGACGACAGTGTCGCGCTGCGAATACGGGCGCAGGATCAAATCCCGCAGGTCGCCGAAGTGCTCGCGCTCGAGGAAGCCGTTGTCGAGCATCCAGTAATCGTTGTACATCTTCGACAGGTACTTGTTGCCGGTATCGCAGACGAAGACCAGCACGCGCTTCGGCGTGGTTTGCTCGCGGCAATATTTCAATGCAGCGGCAAGCAGGGTGCCGGTGGACGAACCACCGAGAATGCCTTCCTTTGCCAGCAAATCACGGCCGGCGAGGAAACTTTCCTTGTCGCTGATCGCGTAGGCTTTTTTCACCCGGGTGAAATCGGAAATGCTCGGCAGGAAATCCTCGCCGATGCCTTCGACCATCCACGAGGCGGACTTCGTCGATAGCGTGCCTTCGTTGATGTACTGCGCGAGGATGCTGCCGACAGGATCGGCCAGAACCAGTTCCACATTCGGCGCGGCCCTGGAGAAATAACGCGACAATCCGGTCATCGTGCCCGACGAACCGCAGCCGAACACGATGGCATCGAGCTTGCCATCCATTTGCGCCAGGATTTCCGGCCCGGTGCCATCCTCATGGGCTTTGGGGTTGTCCGGATTGCCGAACTGATTGATGAAGTAGGCGCCGGGCGTGGTGCGCGCGATCTCGGCCGCCAGATCCTGGTAATACTGCGGATGACCCTTTGCGACATCCGAGCGCGTCAGCACGACCTCGGCACCCATCGCCTTGAGATTGAAGATCTTCTCGCGGCTCATCTTGTCGGGCACGACCAGGATCAGGCGATAACCCTTCTGCTGGGCAACCAGGGCCAGGCCGATTCCGGTATTGCCGGCGGTGCCCTCGACCAGGGTATCGCCAGGCTTGATCTTGCCGGCGCGCTCGGCGCCCTCGATCATCGACAGACCGATGCGATCCTTGATCGATCCGCCCGGATTGGCATTCTCAAGCTTGAAGAAGATCTCGCATTTTCCACAAGCCAGCCGTTGCGCCTTGACGATCGGCGTATTGCCGATCAGTTCGAGCACGCTTTGCTGGATGGCCATGCGGTTTTTCCCGGCTGTCGGGCGGTGCCCGGCCTGATTTCTGGAATCGTGTCGACCCGCGGCGCGGACGCGCCGGGCACATAACGGGGACGCCAATGATACATCAAGCGGCTGCCGGCGCATCGTTGAACGACGCGCCGGCAG
The DNA here is from genome assembly GCA_963804695.1 of uncultured Gammaproteobacteria bacterium. Taxonomy (GTDB): domain Bacteria; phylum Pseudomonadota; class Gammaproteobacteria; order Xanthomonadales; family Rhodanobacteraceae; genus Rudaea. The sequence continues at coordinate 102,609 of CAWDRH010000001.1, read as the reverse complement.
CGCAGAATCATTGGGTCGTACTGCGGTACCGCTCCCACAAGTGCAGAAGCTTGTCCTTGGCGTGCAACTTTTCCTTCTTCATGTTGTGCAGGGTCGTGTCGTCCATCGGCAACACGCCCAATTCCGCATCGCGGACCTTGCTGTCCAGTTCCTGGTGCCTCCGGTAAAGGCTGCGGAATTCCGAATCGCTCTTTATCAGAACATCGACGTCTTTCTGCTGGTTCTCGAACATCAGCCGACCTCCTTCTTTATGCAAGCGCAAACGCACCGACCCCGTTGCAGCCGTAATGAGCATGCTGCGACGGAAGCTTGCGCGGTTTACAATACAACCAAGGTATCGACGAGCCCTGCGGGATATCCACCGGCGCGACCCACCCGGCGGGTGAGACGGACGCTGGGTCTTTCGCGATGGCTGCAATCATGGGCTCGACATTTGCCGCGGGGACGACCGGAAGGTTTCCGCGACACCTCGACCCTACTCCTTTGATGCAGGCGCTGCAACCGGATTGTCACGCCAATGCAAGTAGCTGTATAAAAAGGAAAAATCCGGTATCTCCCTGCGAGCCGCGCGTGTCCCAGTCCTAGTTCGGCTGATCTTCCAGAATCACGTCCACGCGGCGATTTCTGGCACGACCTTCGGGCGTGTCGTTGGATGCGACCGGCTGGCTGTCGCCCAAGCCGATACTGGTGATGCGGCTGGCGGCGACGCCCGCGGCAATCAACGCGTCGCGTACCGAATCCGCGCGCTTTTGCGACAGCAACTGGTTGGCGTTGGGATTGCCGCGACTGTCGCTGTGGCCTTCGATGTGGATCGGTTTGGAGGGATCGTGATCGACGAAGGCGACGAGTTTTCCCAGACTCGTCCTGGCTTCCGGACGCAAGCCGGCTTGCCCGGGGGCAAAGGCGATATCGTCCAGGGTCATCTGCATGCCGTGCGCCACCCGCGTGGCGTGCAGGTTCTGCAAGCGTCCGCGCAGGTCAGTCGCCGCCGCTTCGGCCAACTGCGCCTCCTTGCGCGACAATTCAGCTTCCTTGGCCTGGGCATCGGCCAGACGCTGGGTCTGTTCGGCTTGGGCGAGGGCAGCCTGCGCTTCCTGCGCGCTCTGCTCGCCTTGGGCGCGCAGGCGATCGGATTCCTCGGCCTGAATCATGCGCTGCAGGCGTTGTTTTTCCGCCTCGGTTCGCGCCTGTTCGGCATCGCGCCGGCTGGCTTCGAGCAAGATGCGATCGTGCTCGCGATCCAGTTGCTGAAGCTTGTTGTCCTGACTGGCGGCCTGGGCCGCGGCATAAGCGATATCGACCCGGCGTTCGGCGATATAGACCCGATGCGCGCGCGCGGCTTTGCCACCGGAGGTGTCGGCAACCAACGCCTGCACCGCCTGTTCGGCCAAGGCGCGCTCGGCCGACGCGAGACTGCCGAGCACCGGGTCGGCGGACAGCTCATTGAGACTGGCGCGCAGACGCTCATAGTCCAGATCCTGCTTGGCCGCGACGGCTACGCTGGCCACACAGGCCAGCAGCGCACACAAGCCCAGACTCAGGAATCGGCTCATGGTTGTGCTCCCGGCGGCGTGGTGCCGGTGCCATTGGCCAGTTCCTGGCGCAACTGCGCGTTTTCACTGGTGCGCGCGTCGACCTTTTCGCGGGTCTTGCCCAGGTGCGCCTTGACGGCGGCCAGTTCGCTGTCGACCTGGGATTCCTGGGCCAGGTATAGCGCCGGCTCGTAATCGCGCTTGTCCATGCGCGCGCGTGCCTGACTGAGATGATCCTCGGCGGTGCGCAATTCCAGCGGCGCATAGGTCGACGCACCGGCATTGCGTGCCGCTTCCAGCGCACTCGCCGCATCGTCCAATGCACTCGTGGGCGGCTTGGTCGGGGTGCATCCGGCCAGCGCAATCGAGACAATGACGAACACACCATGGATTTTTAGCCGATTTGGTGTCATAACATCCAGGTCGCAAACAGGGGTGGAATAGCGGCAGCGCTATTGTGGGAAAACCGGCGGCGCAAGGCAATCGCCGCCAGCCGACAGCGTAACCGAAATTCCGATGGCCGCGCCGCCCGGTGGCGCAAGACAAGCAGCAGAGGCATGTATGGATATCGGCTATTTCCTCAAACTCATGACCGAAAAAGGCGCGTCGGACATGTTCCTGACCACAGGCGCACCGGTCAATATCAAGGTCGAAGGCAAGCTCTACCCGCTGGGCAACACCGGCCTGCCGGGCGGCATGGTCAAGAAAATCGCCTATTCGCTGATGGATGAGGGCCAGGTACCGCAGTTCGAGCGCGCACTGGAACTGAATCTGGCCATCGCGGTGAAGGATGCCGGGCGTTTCCGCATCAATGTGTTCAAGCAGCGCGGCGAAGTCGGCATGGTGATCCGCGCGATCAAGAGCGATATTCCGTCGGTCGAGCAGTTGCGCCTGCCGGTGCTGTTCAAGGAACTGATCATGGATCCGCGCGGGTTGATCCTGCTGGTCGGTGCCACCGGTTCCGGCAAATCGACCACACTGGCTTCGATGATCGATTACCGCAACCAGAATGTATCCGGGCACATCCTCACCGTCGAGGACCCGATCGAATACCTGCATCGGCACAAGAAGTCGGTGGTCAACCAGCGCGAAGTCGGCCTGGACACGCACAGCTACCACGAAGCCTTGAAGAACGCGATGCGTGAGGCGCCGGACGTCATCATGATCGGCGAGATCCGCGATCAGGAAACGATGGAGGCGGCGATCGCATTTTCCGAAACCGGACATCTGTGCCTGGCGACGCTGCACTCGAACAACGCCGACCAAACCCTGGAGCGCGTGCTCAATTTCTTCCCTGAATCGGCGCACCGCAACATCCTCATGAACCTGGCGCTGAACCTGCGCGCCGTGATCGGTCAGCGCCTGGTGATCGGCAAGGACGGCCGCCGTTTGCCGGCAGTCGAAGTGCTGCTGAACACGCCACTGATCCGCGACATGATCCGCCGTGGCCAGATTCACGAAATCAAGGAAGCGATGGATCGCAGCCTGCAGGAAGGCATGCAGACCTTCGATCAGGCGCTGATGACACTGTACAAATCCGGCACGATCGAACTGGAGGAAGCACTCTCGAAGGCCGACTCGCGCGATGGCCTGGCGCTGAAGATCCGCCTCAGCGAGGGCGGCGATTCGCCGGTGCACGATCCTTACGACGCGACCACGTTCTGATTCGTGGCGTGCTGATTTGTGGCGTGTGTAATGCGCACGCGACAAAACCGCGCTAACTCTTCGGCGCGTCCGGCTGGTTTTCCGGACGCGCACGCTCGAATGCTGCCAGTTTCAGGCATTCGGCGCTGATGCGGCGGATCAACGGAAACGGCTTCAGGTCGATCGACCAGCGTTGCGCATTGTATACTTGTGGCACAAGACAGATATCGGCGAGCGTGGGTTCGTCGCCTTCGCAGAACAGGCCGGTCGAAGGGTTGTCCGCAAGCAGACTCTCGAACGCCATGAACCCCTCGCTGATCCAGTGCTGCGCCCAGCGTTCGCGTTCGACCTGTGGCGTATTGAATTCGCGTTCCAGATACTGGAGCACACGCAGATTGCCGAGCGGATGGATGTCGCAGGCCACGATCTGCGCCAGCGCGCGCGCGCGCGCGCGCTCGCGTACCGTGGTCGGCAATAATTTACGCTCGCCTTCGTAAGCCTCATCCAGATATTCGACGATCGCCATCGACTGGCGGATGATGCGTTCGCCATCGACCAGGACCGGTATCAGCGCCTGCGGATTGAGGGCATGAAACTCGTCGCGATGCTGCTCGCCACCGCCACTGGTCAGATGCACGGGCACCAGATCGTAATCCAATCCTTTCAGATTCAGCGCGATACGTACGCGATACGACGCACTGGAGCGCCAATAACTGTAGAGCTTGATGCGTTCGGCGACCATTTTGCCTCTCCCCCCGCCTGTCGGTATGTGCAGCCTAGCGTCTGGCCGGGGAAAATCAAAGCCCGCGGCGCCGGCGCCGGCTAAACGGGCATCGGGACATGCTGAATCGCCTGCTCGATGGCACCGAAAATACTCTTGCCGTCGCCATCCAGCATCTCGATGCGCACGCGATCGCCAAATTTGAGAAACGGCGTCGACGGCTTGCCGTCGCGCAAGGTTTCCACCGTCCGCTGCTCGGCCAGGCAGGACGCGCCCTTGCTGGTGTCCTGATTGGCGATCGTGCCGGAACCGACAATGGTTCCGGCGGCCAAAGGACGTGTCTTCGCCGCGTGAGCGACGAGTTGCGCAAAATTGAATTGCATATCGACGCCGCATTCGGCTGCGCCAAACCACGCATCGTTAATCCAGGTGCGCATCGGCAAATGCAGCTTTGCGTCATGCCACGCCGGCCCGAGCTCATCCGCCGTGACGAACACCGGCGACAGCGCCGAGCGCGGCTTGGATTGGAGGAAGCCGAAACCCTTGGCCAGCTCATTCGGAATCAGGTTGCGCAGCGACACATCGTTGACCAAGCCGATCAGTTGGACATGTCCTGCCGCCTGCACCGGCGTGACCGCCATGGGCACATCGTCGGTGACGATTACGACTTCGGCTTCCAGGTCGATACCGTAATCCTCGCTGGTCACCAACACCGGGTCGCGCGGCCCGCAGAAACCGGCGCTGGTCGCCTGATACATCAGTGGATCGGTGTAGAAACTCGCCGGTACTTCGGCCCCCCGCGCGCGCCGTACGCGCTCGACGTGAGGCAGATACGCGCTGCCATCGACGAATTCGTACGCGCGCGGCAGCGGCGCAGCCAAGGCGGCCGGATCGAGTGCAAAGACGGCTTCACCGTTGATGGTTTCGGCGTGGCTGGCATTGAGCAGCTCGTAAACGCGATTCAGCCGCGGCGCGGCATTGCTCCAATCATCGAGCGCCGCCTGCAAGCTGCGTGCGATATCCGTGGCGCGCACGGCTTTGGTCAAATCGCGGCTGGCGACGATCAGCGTTCCGTCGCGGCCGCCCGCTTTGAGACTTGCCAGTTTCATGTGTCGGAGTCCCTGGATATTCCCATTCGTCGTTGCGCGGATCGGGTCATCAACCCGCCTTGCGCAATACCGCGGTCAGATTCGGATCCAGTGGAAGCCGGCCGAAACCGTAGAGTTTACCGAGCGTGCGCTCGATGCGTGCGCGCCGAAACCGGCGCCAATGATGCTTGATCACGGTCCAGATGTCGCGCCGTGCCGGAACGCGCCGGGCGTTGTCCACGCGAACCACCTCAAATCCCGTCATATTCGCGACTTGTTCAATGCTGGATTTTGACAACACCGTCCGATGAGTGATGTCGCCATATTGAAATACGCGCCCGAACGGGCTGTGGCCATTCGGAAAACGTGCGACGAGCAGGCCGCCGTTATCCAGCAGGCCAGCAATATGCCGAAGACTCGCGATCAGGGCTTCGGCGTCCCAATGCTCGAACACATCGAACGCCACGACCAGATCGAACCGCGCACCCGTGGCAACCAGCGCATCGAGCGCCGCCGGATGCGCTTCGAAGCCCTTCGCGCGCGCTTGCGAGATCATCGCGGCATCGATCTCGGTACCGGCAACCTGCGCACCCTGTGCCTTCGCCCAGGCGAGAAAGCTGCCGTTGCCAAATCCGATTTCCAGCACACGCTTCCCGGTCAGCGGCACATCGCACAATTCTGCGGCGAAGTAGCGCCCATCGCGATCGCGAGCAGCGAAATCGCCCTGCCAGCCTTTCCAGTCGGAATAGCCTTGATAGAACGTGGCCGACGAATCGGGTTCTGTCGGATTCGCTGGCATCCTAGCGTTCGCCATCTGCACGAAAACGTTTGCGCAAGCCTTGCCAGCATTCATGGTAATCGCGCTGAAGTTGCGGCGATTCCAATGCCTGCTTGGTCGGGTGGATCACCCAACGCGTCTCGAACATGAAAGCCATCGTGTCGATGATATGGTCAGGCTTGGTTGTATCCGCGTTGCTCGCCTTGTCGAAACTCGCTGCATCCGGTCCGTGTCCGCTCATGCAATTGTGCAGGCTGGCGCTGCCGGGCACGAAGCCGCCGGCCTTGGCATCGTAGGCGCCATGTACCAGACCCATGAACTCGCTGGCGACATTGCGATGAAACCATGGCGGCCGGAACGTGTTTTCGGCGACCAGCCAGCGCGGCGGAAAAATCACGAAATCCATATTCGGCACACCTGGCGTATCCGACACCGAGGTCAGCACGGTGAAGATCGACGGATCGGGATGGTCGTAGCTGATCGATCCAATGGTATTGAAGCGGCGCAGATCGTATTTGTACGGCACGTAATTACCGTGCCAGCCGACCACATCCAGCGGCGAATGATCGATGCGCGCCGACCACAGCCGGCCCTGGAATTTGGCGATCAGTTCTAAATCACCATCGACATCTTCATAAGCCGCCGTCGGCGTCAGAAAATCACGCGAATTCGCCAGCCCGTTCGATCCGATCGGCCCAAGTTCGGGTAGACGCAACAGCGCACCGAAATTCTCGGCGACGTAGCCGCGCGCCTCGCCATCCGGAAGCTCCACGCGGAAACGCACGCCGCGTGGGATCACGGCGATTTCCTGCGGCTCGACGTCGATGACGCCAAGCTCGCTCGCGATCCGCAATCGTCCCAGCTGCGGCACGATCAGCAATTCGCCATCGGCATCGTAGAAATAGCGGCCGCACATCGAGCGAGTTGCCGCGTAGACGTGGATGCCGCAGCCGCTCTGCACCGCCGCGCTGCCGTTGCCCGCCATCGTCACCATGCCATCGACGAAATCCGTCGGCACTTGCGGCAGCGGCAACGGATCCCAACGCAATTGGTTCGGCGACGTCGGCACCGCATCGAAGTCATTGTGGAATTTTCCACTTTGCATCGACTCGAACGGTCGATGCATCGCCGCGGGGCGGATGCGATACAGCCAGCTGCGCCGATTGGCATGACGTGGCGCGGTGAACGCCGTGCCGGAAAGCTGCTCCGCGTAAAGGCCGTGCGCTACCTGCTGTGGCGAATTACGCCCGACCGGCAAGGTGCCGGCGACGGCTTCAGTGGCGAATTCGTTGCCGAAGCCGGACTGGTAATGAAGCTTGCTCACAACACTCCACGCCGCATCTGCTCGCGCTCGATCGACTCGAACAGCGCCTGGAAGTTGCCTTCGCCGAAACCGAGGTTGCCCTTGCGCTGGATGATCTCGAAGAAGATCGGGCCGATCGCGTTCTGGGTGAAGATCTGCAGCAGCAGCTTCTTCTTGGTTTCCGCGTCGGCGTCGATCAGGATCTTGTTTGCGCGCATGCGTGCCACATCTTCGCCGTGGTTCGGAATGCGCGCATCGATCACCTCGTAATAGGCTTTCGGCGTGTCGAGAAATTCGACGCCAGACTTGCGCATCGCCTCGATCGTTGCATAGATGTTGTCGGTGAAACAGGCGATGTGCTGGATGCCTTCACCGTGGTATTCATCCAGATATTCATTGATCTGGCTTTTCGGATCAGACGACTCGTTGAGCGGAATGCGCACCATGCCATCGGGTGCGGTCATCGCCTTGGAAACAAGGCCGGTCTTGGCGCCCTTGATGTCGAAATAGCGGATCTCGCGGAAGTTGAACAGACGTTCGTAGTAATCGGACCATTTGGCCATGTTGCCAAAGTATAAATTGTGCGTCAGGTGATCGATGAAGGTCAGCCCGAAGCCTTTCGGATTGCGCTCGACACCCGGCAACCACTCATAGTCGGCATCGTAGACACTGCCCTGGTCGCCATAACGATCGACCAGATACAGCATGCAGTCACCGATGCCCTTGATCACGGGTGCGGCGACGGCCTTGCTCGCTTCCTTGTCGGTGATCGCTTCACCCCCGTTTTTCAGCGCCTGTTCGCGTGCCCATTTGGCGGGTTTGCTGACGCGGATCGCAAAACCGCAGGCCGAGGGGCCGTGCTTGGCGGCGAAATCTGCGGCAAAGGAATCTGGTTCCTCGTTGACGAGAAAATCGCATTCGCCCTGACGATATACGGTGATCGCCCGCGTCTTGTGACGCAACACTGCGGTGAAGCCGAGTTTGCCGAACAGCTCATGCAACTGCGCCGGGTGCGGTGCGGCGAATTCCACGAACTGGAATCCATCCACCCCCATGGGGTTGTCGAACTGCACCGGCTGCATGCCGATATTGGGTTGTGCGTTCATGGAGCACCTCCATCATGAAGCGCGGTGCTGCATGCACCGCAAACGTTTATTGTAAGACGAAAGCTGGTGTGAGGCTGACTTACCCCGTGCCAATCACTGTGCGCACTTCAAGCAATTCCGGGAAAAACGTCAGATCGAGCGCTTTTCTCAGAAATTCAACACCCGACGATCCGCCGGTGCCGCGCTTGTGGCCAATGATGCGTTCGACGGTTTTCATGTGGCGGAAACGCCAGAGCTGGAAACTTTCCTCGACATCGACCAGTTGTTCACACAAATGGTAGTCGGCCCAGAACTCATCCGGATTTTCGTAGATGCGCCGCAGCACCGGGATCAGCTCGGGCGTATTTCGATGTGGCACGGACCAGTCACGTTCGAGGCAAGCCGGCGGAACGCCGTGGCCAGCGCGGGCAAGATGGCGCAGGAATTCGTCGTACAGACTCGGTGTGTTCAACGCCTCGCGCAACTCCTGCTGCTGCAACGGATCGTGGCCGAACACGGCAATCATGTCGGCGTTCTTGTTGCCGAGCAGGAATTCGACCAGGCGATACTGCAATGACTGGAATCCCGAAGCCGGCCCCAGCACATCGCGGAACTGCATGTACTCGCTCGGTGTCAGTGTTGCCAGCACGGCCCACTGTTCGAACAACTGGCGCTGGATCTGCTTGACCCGCGCGAGGATCTTCAAGCACGCGTTGACCTCGTCGCGTCGCAGATGCGCAATCGCCGAGTGCAGTTCGTGCACGATCAGCTTCATCCACAATTCAGAAGTCTGATGCTGGATGATGAACAACATCTCGTCGTGATGCGGCGGATTCGATAACGGCTTTTGCGCCGACAGCAACCGGTCGAGTTGCAAATAGCCGGCGTAGGTCAGCCGATCGCGCAGATCGACCTGGATGCCGGATTCGAGGGGACGTTGATTTGCATCGGTCATGAGATGGCGCCGGAATGTGACTTGCGGGATGCCGATGGTAAGCCGAGCGTCGCGTCATGGCGAATGCGGAAGTAAAACGGAATCATGCATCACCCATCCCCGACCGGCCTTATTGCGCCCCGCCTTGCCAATCCCGCATCATCGCGGTTAACTAAGTGGTCTTTACCGGAGTTCATCGTGCCCGTCGCCGCCACATTCGAAATCGAATATCTGCAATACCTCGACGCCGAGGGCAAGCTCATCCGCAACGATCTGCCCGAGTTTGCCAAGGACATCAAGCAACTGCTCGAACTGTACAAGTTGATGAGCTTCGTGCGCGTGTTCGACAGCAAGGCCGTGGCCCTGCAGCGCACCGGCAAGCTGGGAACGTACGCTTCCTGTCTGGGCATGGAGGCCGCGCATATCGCCATCGGATCGGCGATGGCCGAAGACGATGTGTTCGCACCGATGTATCGCGAATACGGCGCCCAGTTTTTTCGCGGCGTGAAACCACGCGAAGTGCTGATGTACTGGGGCGGCGATGAACGCGGCAACGATTTCTCCGGCCCCGCGCATGATTTCGCCTGGTCGGTGCCGATCGCCACGCAGTGCCTGCACGCAGCTGGCGCCGCGCTCGCATTCAAGATCCGCAAGGAACCACGCGTGGCCGTCACCGTGGTCGGCGACGGTGGTTCGTCGAAAGGCGATTTCTATGGCGCAATCAATGTCGCCGGCGCGATGACCCTGCCGCTGGTCACCGTGATCGTCAACAATCAATGGGCGATCTCGGTGCCACGATCGGCGCAGACCGGCGCCAAGACGCTGGCGCAGAAAGGCATCGCTGCCGGCCTCGACAGTATACAAGTGGATGGCAACGACTTGATCGCGATGCGCGCGGCAATGGATCACGCGATCAAACGCGCGCGCCACGGCCACGGCGGCAGCGTGATCGAGGCCGTGACCTATCGCCTGTCGGATCACACTACTGCCGACGATGCGCGCCGTTATCGTCCCGATGCCGAAGTGAAAGACGCCTGGACACGCGAGCCGCTCAAGCGCCTGAAAGCCTATCTGATCGCGCAGAAAGCCTGGAGCGAAAAGGACGAGGCTGCCTGGAAGGAGGATTGCGGTGCACGCGTCGATATCGAAGTGAACGCCTATCTCGAAACCAAATCCCAACCGCTGACCGCGATGTTCGACTTCGTCTACGCCGAATTGCCGACGGATCTGGCACAGCAGCGCGAGCAGGCCCTCGCACTCGACGCGGCCAAGGAATAAGTCATGGCGCAAATCACTTTGATCGAAGGCGTCACCCAGGCACTGGCTTATGAGATGAAACACGACGCCAGCGTCGTCGTGCTCGGCGAAGATGTCGGCGTCAACGGCGGCGTGTTCCGTGCCACTGCCGGCCTGCAGGAAAAATTCGGTGCCGATCGTGTCATCGACACACCGCTCGACGAAACCACGATCGCCGGCCTTACCGTCGGCCTGGCCGCTCAGGGCATGAAGCCGGTTGCCGAAGCGCAGTTCGAGGGTTTCATCTATCCGATGATGGAGCATATCGCGTGCCATGCCGCGCGCATGCGCACGCGCACGCGCGGACGCCTGACCTGCCCGGCCGTGTTCCGCGCGCCCTGGGGCGGCGGCATCCGCGCGCCGGAACACCATTCCGAGGCAAACGAGCATTTGTTCACAAATATACCCGGTTTGCGCGTGGTGCTGCCGTCCTCGCCGAGCCGCGCCTATGGCCTGCTGCTCGCAGCGATCCGCGATCCGGACCCGGTGATCTTCTACGAGCCCAAGCGCATCTATCGCCAGTACAAGGAAGAAGTGCCCGACGACGGCGAAGCGTTGCCGCTGGATGTCTGCTTCGTGTTGCGCGATGGCAGCGACGTCACGCTCGTGACTTGGGGTGCACAGGTCAAGGAAACTCTGGAAGCCGCGGATTTGCTGGCGAAGGACGGCATCAGCGCCGAAGTGATTGATGTCGCCACGCTCAAGCCGCTGGACTTCGACACCATCCACGAATCGGTGCGCAAGACCGGTCGCTGCGTAATCGTGCATGAGGCACCGCGCACGGCGGGTTTCGGCGCCGAGATCGCCGCACGCCTGGCCGAACACGCGATGTACGACCTGGTCGCGCCGGTCGAACGCGTCACTGGCTACGATACCCACATCCCGCTGTTCCGTCTGGAAATGAAATATCTGCCGAGCGTGGAACGCATCGCCGCGGCGGCAAAGTGCACGCTCGCGGCAAGTTGACAACGAACGGATGATCGCCATGGCTGAAACGAAAACTTTCCACCTCCCCGACCTCGGCGAAGGCCTGCCGGACGCGACCATCGTCGAATGGCTGGTCAAGGAAGGCGACATCGTGAAACTCGATGCGCCGCTGGTATCGATGGAAACCGCCAAAGCGGTCGTCGAAGTGCCGGCACCGTATTCGGGCAAGGTGACGAAACTATATGGCAAGAATGGCGATGTGATCGACACCGGCGCGGCCCTGATCGATGTCGAAATCGATCCCAAGCTGCCGCAGCGCGCGGAAGCGGAAAGTACCGGACACCACCACGCGCCGCCGCCAAAGGCTGCGGCGCCGGCACCGGCCGCGCCTGCCGCAGCCCCGGTAACGCGCGTGGAAACGCTGCGCGAAGATTCCGGCACTGTGGTCGGTGCGATGGAAGCGAGCGATCGTGTGGTGAACGAAGCGGCGGTCGCCGTGGGTGGCGTGAAAGCGGTTCCGGCCGTGCGCGCGCTGGCGAAAAAGCTTAATGTGGATTTGTCCAAAGTTATACCCAGTGGCACAGGTAGCGTGGTCACATTGCAGGACGTCAAGACTGCCGCTGCTGCGGGAACCGCAAAAGCGGGTCCGCCAGTCTCCACACCATCTCGTGCGACCGCGGTGCAGACCGCGGCACCAGCGGCCGTGCCGGCGCGCACGGCGTTCTCTGCCTCGGGTCAGCCGATGCGCACATCGCCGCCCTCGCAGAATCTCATCGGCCAGCCGGATCAGCTCAAGGGCGTGCGTCGCAACATGGCGCGGGTGATGGCCGACGCACACGCCAGGGTTGTGCCGACGACACTGTGCGATGACGCCGACCTGCATGCCTGGTCCGGCAAACAGGACATTACCGGACGCCTGATCCGTGCCATCGTCACCGCGTGCAAGGCCGTGCCGGCATTGAACGCCTGGTTCGATGGCGAGAATCTGACCCGTACGCTGCACCCGCATGTGGATGTAGGCATTGCGGTCGACACCGATGACGGGCTGTTCGTGCCAGCGCTGCGCAACGCCGACATTCTCGATCCGGTGGGCGTACGCGAGGCCATCAACCGCATCCGCGAGCAGGTGAAAAACCGCAGCATCCCAGCCGAAGAACTGAAGGGCTACACCATTTCGCTTTCCAATTTCGGCATGTTCGCCGGACGCTACGCCACGCCGGTCGTGGTGCCGCCATGCGTCGCCATTATCGGTGCCGGCAAACTGTGCCACGACGTGGTCGCCGTCATGGGCGGCATCGAGGTGCATCGGCGCATGCCGATCTCGCTGACCTTCGACCATCGCGCCACCACGGGCGGGGAAGCGGCGCGCTTCCTCAAGGCATTGCTCGACGATCTGGCCCTGCCGCGTTGAGCAGCACGCAGATGGCGCAGAAAAAGGCAGGGTTTGCCAAGCTTGCACCCGGCGACCGTGCGCTTGTCAACGCCGCCATTGCCGCACGCCAACGCGCGCACGCGCCGTGGTCGCAATTCAAGGTCGGCGCCGCTGCCAGGTTTGGCAACCAGATCGTCAAGGGCTGCAATATCGAATTCGACGTGTACGGCCTGACCAACTGCGCCGAGCGCACTGCCGTCTTCGCCGCGTTCGCCAACGGCGCCGCGCGCAAACCCATGACGGCCATTGCCGTGGTTGTCGATACACCGGAACCCGCGTCGCCCTGCGGCGCCTGTCGCCAGGTCCTGTTCGAGTGCGGCGGCCCTGGCCTGCGCGTAATCCTGGCGAATCTGCGCGGCGACAGTCGCGTCGCTCACATGCGCGACTTGTTGCCTGGCGGCTTTCGACTGAAACCGCAAACGACAGTCACGCGCACACCATTGTCAAAACGAGTTTCGCACAAAGTGAAAGCCTGACGTTTGTCGAAAGGGATCCCGATGCACCACAGCAGAGTGAGCGCGTTCGTACTCGACTGCAAAGTCGATGATCTGGCGACGGCGACCGAATTCTGGAGCAAGGCGCTAGGTCGCGCCATCGCAAACCCGGATCAGGATGGCGACGGCAAATACGCGGAACTGAAAACCGACGCGGATGAACCCTTTCTGCTACTGCAGAAAGTCGAGCACGAACCGCGCATTCATCTGGATATCGAAACCGACGATCTCGACGCCGAAGTCGCACGCCTGGAAGCGCTCGGCGCGACACGCGTGGCCTTCGTCAAACGCTGGTGGGTGATGCAGGCGCCGAGTGGCCACCGCTTCTGCGTGGTGCGCAAGCAGCGCGCTGAATTCGGCCCGCATACGAGCACATGGGATTGATTTTCTGGAGCCGTCATCCAGGTATGGATTGCCGGTTTTTCAACAGCCGAGTTGGTCATCCAGGTGCCATGGATGGCAGACATTCCAGACATTCACATCCTTGTATTCTGGATCCCGGCACTCCCTGCCGGGATGACAAATCAGTGCACTTGCAAACGCTCCATCGCTTCCTGCGCCGCGGCCATTGCAGCTTTTGGATCGACAAACCCGCTCTGTTCAGCCAGAACTGTTTTATTCGCGTCGAGTACTTTGAACGCAAACGAATTGGCATCGCGGAACACCACGGGCTGAAAAGCAGGTCGCTTAGCAATCTCCAAATCCGGTGGCACAACAGAGGCACCAGCCGTTGCGCGCGCTCCAAGTTTGGCGACGTAACGAGTAGACGTGTGCGTTAGATCACGCAAGCCAACGGCCTCACGCAGGCGCGCGATGAGCGGCTGTGCCAACGCACGCGCCCTCTTCGCCCCGGCCTGCAACGCCTCCTCGATCTCGCCGGGTTTCGCAATCAGTGCATCGTAGTGCGCGCGCATTGGTGTGAGTTCCACATTGATGCGCTCGAACAGTTTCTGTTTCGCATCGCCCCAGCCGATACCATCGGCGAACGCGCGCCGCATGGCTGCGGTTTCGTCCGCACTCGCGAACGCCTGGTAGATGCTGAAGATGTTCGAGTCGTCCGGATTCTTCGGCTCCCCCGGAGCAAGCGAGTTGGTAACGACGCCGAGGATCGCCTTGCGCAGATCCTTTTCCGGCAACCACAACGAAATTGTGTTGTTGTAGCTCTTGCTCATCTTGCGGCCATCGGTGCCCGGCAACGTGGCGACGTTTTCTTCGATCACTGCTTCCGGCAGGGTGAAGAAATCGCCGCCATAAAGGTGATTGAAGCGCTGGCCGATATCGCGCGCCATTTCGATATGCTGGACCTGGTCGCGGCCCACTGGAACATGGGTCGCGTTGAACGCAAGAATATCCGCGGCCATAAGCACCGGGTACATGTACAGACCCGCGGTGACGCCGGCATCCGGGTCTTCGCCTTTCTCGCGGTTGGCGTCCGTCGCCGCCTTGTATGCATGCGCGCGATTGAGCAGCCCCTTGGCGGTGACGCAAGTCAGCAGCCAGGTCAACTCGGGAATCTCGGGAATATCGGACTGACGGTAGAAATATACTTTTCCCGGATCGAGTCCGCAGGCCAGCCAGCTTGCAGCAATCTCCAGGGTAGAGCGCTGCACGCGCGCCGGATCATCGCACTTCACCAGCGCATGGTAATCGGCAAGAAAATAGAACGAGGTCGCATCAGGATTGCGGCTGGCGGCGATAGCCGGGCGGATCGCGCCGACGTAATTGCCCAGATGCGGCGTACCGGTGGTGGTGATGCCGGTGAGGATTCTGCGCTGGCTGTTCATGCGGCGAAACGTGTGGATTCGTAGGCGCGAAGTGTACGCGATACGACTTGCGGACGCTGTATTGGTGCGACTTGCACGGCTTTAACCCCGGCAAAAGTTCTTCTTCGTTCCATCGTCCACCTGCCAACGAAGGAGTGCCCATGAAATCCCTGCTTGCTGTACTGGTTGCTGCCGCGCTTTCCTGTTCTTCCGCTGCGCGCGCCGGAAATCTGGTCGACATCGGCGTGATCGATCGCGACAGCGGAATCACGCTGCCCACCTACCCGCATGACGGCAAGTTCTATGTTGCCGGCATGCCCGGGCATCGCTATGCCGTGCGCATCGACAATCGCACTGGCACACGTGTTCTCGTCGTGCTCTCGATCGATGGCGTCAATGCGGTGACCGGCGAAACTGCGGACCCGAACCAATCCGGCTACGTGCTCGATGCGTATCAGAGCACCGAAGTGGATGGCTGGCGCAAGAATCTGTCCGAAATCGCGCAGTTCAATTTCACCGCGCTGGAGAACAGCTACGCTGCGCGCACCGGACGGCCGCAGAATGTCGGCGTGATCGGCGTCGCCGTGTTCCGCGAGAAACAACGACCGCCATGGCATAACGATCGCATCGGCAGCGCCAGTCCGATGTCCGCGGCAAGATCGGATAACGCGCCTGCAGCCGTGCCGCCGCCGCCAGTTGCCAGTACCCAACGCGCCGTGCCGATGTCGAAAGCGCGCGCCGGGAATACCGACGCGCGCGCCGCCGAGACGACGCAGCGGCCAGCGATACGCGAGGAATCGCTGGGCACAGGCCACGGTGCGCGCGAGTCATCATACGCAAGCTACACCAGCTTTGAGCGCGAGAGTTCGCAACCTAATGAAGTCGTCTCAATCTGGTACGACAGCATGCGCAATCTGGTCGCGCGCGGCGTGATTCCGGCAACTCGACCGATTGCCATCGAACCGCAACCGTTCCCGAACCATTTCGTGCCGGATCCGGCAGGCTGACAATCGCCGCAGCCAGCGTCCAGTCGTATTCCGAAAGTGACGACGTTGATGCGCTATTCGCGCACGAACTTTCCCTTCCCTGGTACTGGGTCTCGGCCATTCCCTGGCCGGGACGACGTTGATGCGCTACTCGCGCATCAGCGTCGATTTGCCGAACAGGCTTTCGACAAGATCGACGGCGACCTTGGCGGTCTGGTTGCGATTGTCCAGTGCGGGATTGAGTTCCATGATGTCGAGTGAACCCATACAGCCGTTGTCGGCGATCATTTCCATCACCAGTTGCGCTTCGCGGTAATTCGGTCCACCGGGAATCGTGGTGCCGACGCCGGGCGCAATGTCGGGATCGAGGAAATCGACGTCGAAACTGACATGCAGATGCGTATCGGCACCCACGCCTTCGAGTGCTTCCTCCATTACGCGTTTCATGCCGATCTCGTCGATATACCGCATATCGTAAATATCCAGACCGACATCGCGCACCAGACGCTTCTCGCCGGCATCGACAGAACGAATGCCGATCTGACGGATGCAGTCGGCTGCGATCGCCGGCGTACTGCCGCCGAGTTCGGTCAGCTCCTGCGGCCCGTAACCGCACAGGCAGGCGACCGGCATGCCGTGGATGTTGCCCGACGGCGTGAGCTCCGAGGTATTGAAGTCGGCATGGGCGTCGAGCCAGAGCACGCGCAGTTTCTTGCCTTGCCGACGACAATGGTTGGCCACGGCGGTGATCGAGCCGATCGCCAGGCAATGATCGCCACCGAGCAGGATCGGCAACCGCTTCGCTTCGAGTTCTGCGCTCACCGCACGCATGACCTCGCGGTTCCATTCCACAACCTGAGTCAGGTGTCGGTATCCGGCGCGTGGCGGCAGCCACGGATTAAGCGGCCCGAACAGATTGCCGCGATCGGCAACATCGAGTCCGCGCGCGTGCAGGGCTTCGGCAATGCCGGCCACGCGCAACGCTTCCGGACCCATCGAGGCGCCGCGGTCACCGGCACCGATATCGCTGGGCGCGCCAATCAGGGAAATAAGCGGGGAATATCTCATGAGTTTGCAGAGTCCAAATACTGCGAAACGACCGCCTGCCGGCTGGCCGCGATGTTCAGCATAACGTCTGCCGCACATCGCGGCCAGCCCGAACTACCTGCGCAAACACAGGTCTGAGGATTACAATCCGAATCCCGCCCGACTATCTTCGCCGCGCGGAATTCCTCGGCCAATGTCTACTAAGGAGAACAACGTGAGCGGATTAGTCGATAACGTGATGTCAAATCTGGGCGACGATCAGGTCAACGCCATCGCGGCGAAACTGGGCACCGACCCGGCACAGGCACGCAACGCGATCGAGCACGCACTGCCGCTGATCGTCGGTGGCATGGCACAGAATGCGAGCACACCGCAGGGTGCCAGCGCACTCAACGATGCGCTCGGCGCGCATGCCGGTGCGGATATTTCCAGCGTGCTCAGCAGCGCGCTCAGCGATGGTGCGGCATCGGGTGCGGGCGGCGCAATTCTCGGCCACATTTTCGGTGGCAATCAGGCCGCAGCGAGTCAGGGTCTGGGTCAAGCCACCGGTCTGGGTCAGCAGAATGCCGGGCAATTGCTGTCCATTCTGGCGCCGATGGTGATGGGCGCGCTCGCCAACCATGCGCAAGGTCAGGGACTCAATGCCGGCGGTCTCGGTGGCATGCTCGCCCAGGAAGGCCAGCAGATCCTGCAGCAAGGCGGCTCGGCCGGCGGCCTGCTCAACAGCGTACTCGGTAGCAGCGGCGGCCTGTCCGGCCTGCTGCAGGGCGCCGGTGGCTTGTTGGGCGCGTTCACGCACCACTGAGATTTAGTTAGATATTGCTCGATCTGTGCGCCACGCCCCGGACCGGGCGTGGCGCAAAAAGTACGCTGTACCGATGCGGCCGCGTTGCCGTGTTCTGTCTTTGGGGCAAGACAAATGAGACGATGGCTGTCTGCGTGCCTGCTTCTCGCATTCGCGCCTTGGGCGCTCGCTGGCACTTCCATCGTCAATGTTGGCGGGGCAAACCTTTCGTTCTCGCCGCAAACGATCTCGATCAAGGTCGGCGACACCGTGACCTTCGTCAACAAGGGCGGTTACCACAATGCCAGAGCCAACGACGGCTCATTCCGTTGCGCGCGAGGCTGCGATGGTGACGGCAAAGGCGGCAACGGCAACCCGAGTTCGTCCAATTGGATTGCCAGTGTGACCTTCGCCAAGGCTGGCACCGTCGGCTACTACTGCGAAATTCACGGCCAGCCTGGCGCGGGCATGTATGGCACGATCAACGTAAACGGTCCGCCGCCTGCCGTGCCTGGCGGTGAGACGGCGCTCTACTTCCTGCTCGCGTGTGCGTTGGCGCTTGCGGCCATGTTCCACATGAGGCGCCATCAGCGTACCTGACGACGCCATTGCGCCGACTAGGCGCCGAGGAACCCCAGGTAGTTTGAAGGGTTCGAGAAATTGCTCAGGTTCGGGAAGATCAGGTTGATGTCGCTCGCAGTCAAACCGAACCAGTTCGCCAGCGTCGCGGCATATTGATCGACCGAGGTGGTCGGAATGATGCGTCCAACGCCATCGCCGGAATCGTTGAGATTTGGCGAAGAGTTGTATACCCCCTGCGCTGGTGTCGGATTGAGCAGACTGGGCATAACCAATCCGTAGTCGGATGCTTGCCCCGCGAACCCGCAACCGTTGCCGTAGAACTTCTTGCCGGTAACCGCGCCGCCGACAACGAAGTGATGCGAACCCCAGCCGTGATCGGTGCCGCCGCTGTTGCTGGTCATGGTGCGGCCGAAATCCGAACAGGTGAACGCGGTGGCCACACCGGCAAGCCCGACACTCTTAGCGCGTTGTAAAAGCCGGCCAATGACCGGGACAACAGCGACAGTATTCCCGGCGACCCCGGAGAACCGTGCGTGGCGAGTTCGTCGTTGTGCGTGTCATAGCCACCCGTGGTGACGAAGAATACCTGGCGCGTCAGCCCCACCGTCTCGCCTTGATTCGCCGCCCAGATCAGCTGCGCGACCGTCTGCAATTGAACATCGATATCGTAGCCTGTCGAAAGAGCCGTCGGGAATTGATTTGCCGCATCGAAAGTGCGGCGCACCGCCGATGGCCGTGTTGATGAGTCCGGCTGTGGCGATCGAATGGTTCATGGTTGCGGCGTTGGTTTGCTCCAGCACATTGGCTTGCGTGCCTGCAGCGAACAAGGCATTGAATACGTTTTGCAAACCGGTACCGTCAGAGGCGGGATCGTATGGCACCTGCAACGTCGACGCGCCATTCGAGTTCATGACATAGCCGTTGACGTTCTGCCCGCGCATGAACGCGTCCTGGCCATTGAGTCCGGTCAGGATGGGGATGTTCGAGGAATTGGCGCTGGCGACCAGATCCGCGATGCGTCCGCCCCAGCCGGTGACCGGCTGATTGGTGGGCGGCGACGATTGCCAGTACTCCTGCTGATCAGCATGCGAATACAACTGCGGCGGCAAAGCGACGCTGCCAGCCTGATAGTCGCTCTGCATCACTGGCCCGACCAAGGTGCCGACATTGGCGATGATCGCCGCATTCCCCGCGTTGCACGTGGTCGCCAGATCCGCGCTGTACGTCGTCCCGGTGATCAGCTGCGGGGCCATGGCAGGATGCAGGGCGTATGTGTTGCCATCTCCCGGGCTTCCTGCACCGCTCGTCGCAGCATTGAGCACCGTGTTCGTCATCTGCGAGCGAGTCAACGCCAATGCCGGCCGTACCCCGTTGGTGCCGTAAAACGCTTTGAAGGGCGTGGCATTGCTTAGGTTTCCAGCGATCGAGTACGGCACAACGGTATTGAAGCTGTCGTTGCCACCGTATAGAAATACACACACAAGCGCTTTGTAGTCGCCGAAATGAATAATTGGCTCGCGCCGCGGCCTGCAACAGTTGCATCTGGCCCAGCGCAGAATACACACTCGCACCGCCCAGCGCTGCATACAGCGTGTCTTTGATGAATTTGCGACGATCGGGACGCATGGCGGCTTCCTATTTCTGGATCATGTATTCGGGCGAGATGAAAATCAGGTACAGCGCAGGGTAGATGCGCCACAACCGCCAATCCGAAGAGCCCGGAGGGTAGACCACCGTCGAATCCACCGTATTCAGATAGCTGAGCAACTGCTGCTGCATGAA
Source organism: uncultured Gammaproteobacteria bacterium (assembly GCA_963804695.1). Classification (GTDB taxonomy): domain Bacteria; phylum Pseudomonadota; class Gammaproteobacteria; order Xanthomonadales; family Rhodanobacteraceae; genus Rudaea. The sequence continues at coordinate 82,431 of CAWDRH010000001.1, read as the reverse complement.
TGGCGACATTTGCCCGGACATGAAACGTTTGTTGTACTCGGTGACGAGTGCCGTCGCCGGATCGCTCGGGCCGCCAGAAGCGCTTCCGGCCAGTGCGACGTCCTGCACGTGGTTGATCTTCACGTCGCCGAATTGCACATCGTCATCGTCACTGCATGAATCGCTGACGTCGAATCGTATGCATAATAGGAAAACGTGTTTGTGGTATTTGCAATGATGCTGTCAGTGCTGATCTGGAATTCCGGTCCGACCAGACCGAGTGTGGTCATCTCGCCGGGCGGCATATAGCTGGGTTTGAAAAAATTGAACACCGTAAACGCATCCAGCGAAGCCTGATCAACGCCGCCATATTGTGTGCCGTTTGTGTTCCACGCCGTGCTGTACCCGGCGTAGCGATACGGCTGGTTGGCATAGTTGGTCGCCGCACTGTTCGCGGAGGCTGCGACGTTCTGCCCGCAGATGTGCTGCGCACCCATCGCCCGCCAGAAATGGGTCAAGGTCAGCAACGGCTCGCGCAATTTGCCGAACGTGCTCGGGTTTTGCCATTGACCGTAGCGCGCCTCGGGATCGAGCAGAATTGCCTGCACCACGGCTTGTAACTGGGTCGAGCTGCTGCGGTTGCTGTTGAACACCGTCGCCACACGCTGCACGTAGGCCGGACTCGGATTGCTCGTGACCAAGCGCATGATCAACTGCTTGCTGATGAACGGGCCGACATTGGGATGATTGAAGATATTGCTCAGCGCGAACGCCAGATCGCTCGCGGCCGTGCCGCCGTTTGCGAGCACGCCGCCGCTTGCGGCCCCGGTGTAACTCAACAGTTGCTTGTTCGAGATATCATCGGGCAGGTTCGTGCCGTTGTCGTGATAGCTCGGCACATCTTGGGCGGATCATTACCGAGTTGGTTTGATCGTAAGCGACCATTGGTGTGAGGAAGTTGGCGCCGTACGGGGGGTTGCCCGTGCCGCCGTAGTCGGGACCGCAATACTGGAAATTATCGTAACCATCGGCGTCACAGTCGGACCAGTTCCATCCGGTAAATACATGCGCGAAATTCGTCACGGTACTTTGGGTGTACGTCGGGATCGTCTCGCCACCGGACAATTGCTGTGTGCCGTCGATATTCAGCATGACCAGACCGATGCTGAAAAGCTGGTTGATCTCGCGCGCGTAGTTTTCATCGGGATGAATGTTCAGCGCGGAATTGGTGCGCTGATTGCCCATCATGTTCAGATACACGCCCATTGCCGGACTCAGGCTGACGTCGTGCAGCAAAGTCAGATAGTTGCCGAAAGCATCCTTGGTCAGAATGTCGTACATCCAGGCCATGCCCTGCGGGAAACCGTCGAGCGTCGTGTTCTGGTCGGAGATGACAAGAATCTCGCTCAGCGCGAAAGCAACGCGCTGACGTAATTGGTCGCTGTGGATAAGCGAATTGTTCTGCGGATCCGGCCCGCCCAGCGCGCCCAGGAACCACGCCTCCTGGCGATTGTTCTGACCGATGTCTTCGCCGAGCGTATTCGAGATCCAGTTGAGATAGTTCATCTCGTAGGTCGGCGTCGCGCTGAACTGCTGATTGAGCCAACCCTGATAGCCAAGCGAACGCAGGTTTGCGATGTCTGCATCGGTCGGCCCGAAGGTCGCCTGCGCGAGGAAACGCGAGGCGTCCGAATCGTTGAACGGCCCTGCCGTGAGGCCCTCGAAACTGTCGTGAAACAACGGATCAGGGAAGTGGCTGAGCTGCTGCGCAGACGTCGCGCCCGCAATGATCAGACCGGAAACAAACGCAATCGCGCACAAGACGCGCTTTTGCTTCTGCGCCGCCTTCGAGTTCGGCATAATCGTATCCCTCGGCAACGGGCACACGTTAGCATTCGGGCGCGCAAGAATTGGTGATGGCAAACACAAAAGCTTTGTGTCAGCCGTCGCATTTGCCAAAGCTGGCACTGAGGCATGGTGCCGGCAACAGGAGTCGAACCCGTGACCTACTGATTACAAACCGCTTTTGCGCAAAAATCCACAATGCCGCACAACAACTACCAATAGAGCTTATCTAGGTTTCTTGCTGCCAAGGTTTGCCGGCATTTGTCGTTTGTCACGGCGAACTGTCCCTGTAGTGTCCCTGGCGATGTGACGGCTTTCGATGGCGTTCGCGAGCAACCGGTATGCCACAACTTAACTCCCGGCTGAGCCGGCGAAATGCAATATGCAGATATCAAAGGCGGCATGATTCAAACCGACCAGTCTCCGGAAAAGACCAGGGCTTGTCACCGCGACAAAAAGGGGGACAGAGTGTGCTGCCCCCTTGCCGCGATTTCCCACGTGTTTCACTCGATAGGACAGGATGCCGATTCGACTTCGAATCCGTTCCGGAAAATCACGTCGGCGGCACTGAGCACACGGATTGAAAGCGTGTTGGACGTGCTTGACGTGTTGTTCGCGTCGCCGCTGTAAGTCGCGCTCAGATTGTAGGTGTCCTGCGTGTCGTTGCCCGTTGTCGCTAAGGTACTCGTCGTGCAGCTAGCGCTGCCTGCGGACAGTGAAACGTTGCTGCAAAGCGCGCCGCTGGTATCTGCGAACGACACGGTTCCAGATGGGCTTGCGCCAGTCACGATTGCCATCAGCGTGAATGGCTGGTTCTCGACAAACGTGGTCTCACAGGCCGTTGAAAGTGCCGTCGTGGTTGGTGACGGACTGACCGAACAGACTGTTGCACCTGCGCTGCCGAGCCATAGGTGCCGTTACCAGCCTGATTGGCATCGATCACGCAGCTACCGGTGCTGATAAATGACACCACCCCGGCGGACATCGAGCACACCGAGCTCGACGACGCGTCGATTGTCAACGTCACCGGCAGACCCGAGGTAGCCGTCGCAGTCGGCGTGTACGTTGGCCCATCAACTACTCCGGCCGGCGCGGATGACGTGAACGAAATAGTCTGCGACTGCAGGGTACCGCCGCTCCATGACCCGTTAGCGAGATTGTTAGCCGTTGAGGGGCAGAAGCCAGCATCATTGTCTGTCGTTAGTGTCCCTATGCCGCCGGTATTCGTGAACGTCACACTGTATACGCAATAGAAATCAGTCGGATTTTCCCCGCTGACGGCAGGATAGGAGGCGAACTGCGACCCGCTGAATGCTCCACGAAGTGATGTTGCCTCCCGAATTGGTTCCGATATCGATGGTCGACAGAGTGAAGTATGAATATTGAGATCCCTGACCCTAGAGGGAACCCGGCGTTATCTTGTGACGGAGGTGGGTAAGTCATGGAGAAGGAAGTGACGTCGCTCGTTACATTTGTTCCCGCGCCTATATTCGCCGGCGCTATCGTCAGATTGAACGACACCGTAACGGAGCCGCCCGAGTAGCTGTAGGGGGTACTCGCCAGAGCTTGCCCCACGAAAAGAAAATTCAGCGAAAGCACGACAAGAATCAGGAGAGACTTGCGCATTGAGTTCACGGTATTTCCCCTTGCAAGAGTTGCTTATCAGTTGTCGCGGCTGCATCGGGCGAGAACGCCGACGCTTTGACTCTTCGCGCGCTCAGGATCAGCTCGCGAGAGAATATTGCCGACGTAATATCTTACTACTGGAACGCGCTGCTCTGCAGCCATCGTTGCATACCTCGGCTGCGCGACCTCGCCTGCGCAGAGTTATACGGCAAGTTCGAGTCTTGGGGTGATTACATAACCACCGGTTACCTCTTGAGCAAGGCCGGTGGCTTGAGGGTGAAGCGTGTCTCAGCTTGCTCAAATCGGCCATGAGCAAGTGGCACATAACTCGGTCAAGCGGACGGGGAGCCTGACCCGTTTCAGTTGACACTTCGCACTAACCAGCAAGCCGCTTATTTCCAGCGTCTAGGGCCCTTCAAACGCCAGTTCAATCGGCACACCATTAGCCAACGTCTGGCGGACAATGCAGCAATGCTCGGCGATCACTTTGAGCTTCTCCAGTTTTTCCAAATCAGTTCCAGATTTGGCTCTCAGCGTCACAAGGCACCGCATCGCCTGAAAGCCAACCGGCACTGTTTGATCCATAGTTAGCGTGCCGCGCACGTCAACATCAGCCGTCACTTCAACAGTCAAGACCTCAAGCTCAACACACAACAGGTTGGCCACCATTCTAAGTGTCGAGTCCATGCAGGAAGCCAACGCCGCACAGAGCAAATCACCTGGTGTCGGTGCGTCGTGTAGCCCTCCTACAGCACGATGGACTCCTATCGGGATAACTATGTTGCGGTCAGGCATCGGCATGACTTCGCAATGGACGGGGTCATCTGGCGCAATGCCGGTCGTAATCGCTCGATCAGTAACCCTCGCCTCGACGGGCGCAGCACGGTATTGACCTGAGACGGTTTTTTGTAGCCAATCAAGCAGTGAGTCTCTGGGTGATGTTACCGTTTTCCAGCCAGTTCCGGCGAACGATTGCCGGAGGTTGATAGCGATGTGCGCTGTGTGGTCGTCGTTCGTTGTAAAACTGCCGCCACGACTCAATCAGCGCCTTGGCCTCGGCACGACTGCGGAACCATTCGCGGTTGAGCAATTCATCGCGCAACTTGCCGTTGAAGCTTTCGACAAAACCGTTCTGCCACGGGCTACCCGGTGCGATGAAGGTAGGGCCGATAGCGTTGTCGCGCAGCCAGCGCATCACTCTAGCCGCGGTGAACTCGGCGCCATTGTCGGAGCGAACATAGGTCGGCTTGCCATATAACCGCATCAAACGCGACAACGTCAGGATCACATCCTGCGAACGCAGGCTGGCACCAGACTCGATCGCCAGGCACTCACGTGTGTACTCGTCGACCACGCACAACAACTTGAGCACCTTGCCGTCAACCAGTTGGTCGTGAACGAAGTCGTAGCTCCATACCGCATTAGGTTGCACCGCACCGGGCAAGCGGATGTCGCTGCCAGAACGGCGGCGGCGCGGACGCCGGCGAGGAATGTTCAAGCCTAGAGAGCGCCACATCCGGCGCACCCGCGATTCGCTCAGTGAGAGCCAAGCCGCCATGCGTCGATAGCCAAATCGCGGCACATCCTGCGAAGCGGTAATCAGTCGATCACCAACCGCGCGATCCTTGCCCGGCTGCTTCAACGCATAGCACGCCACACGGCGGCTCAGACCCAGGTATCGGCAAGCTTTGCGTTGCGATATTCCCCGACGAGTCAGATGTTCGACTGCTGCGCGCCGTCCCGACGGGGTACTCATTTTTTTCGGCTGAACTCCTTCAGCCCATCGATCACCAGCATTTGCTCTGCCACCATGCGCTTGAGCTTGGCATTCTCGGATTCGAGTTCCTTCAGGCGACGTGACTCAGCGACATCCATGCCGCCGTACTTGTTGCGCCAACGATAAAAAGTTTGCTCGGTGATGTTGTGCTGCTTGCAGACGTCGCGGATCGGCACTTCGTGAGCTTCCGCTTCGCGCAGTATCCGAATGATCTGCTCTTCGCTGTGTCGCTTCTTCATGGAGTTCTCCTTGACCAATAGGTTAAGAGAACTCACCATTCAAATGGCTACAAGATTCGTCTCAGGTCATGGCATCTATATGGCAGCCTCGAAGAACCACGGCGAGTTCGTCGCGCATGCGCACATCTTGCTTGTAGGCTTCGTGGTGTCGTTCATCTACGGCCTAATACATAAGCTTTGGCTTGGCACCACCAAACGCACTGTGGCGGCTGTGCAGTTCTATCTACATCAAGCTTCGACTTTGGTCATGGCGATCGGCCTATTGTTGTTCTACGGCGGGCTCTTTCAGGACGTACTCGACCCTATCTTAGCTATGTCGGCTTTTGGTGTGCTTGGGGGCGCGTTGCTAATGATCTATCTGGTCATCTGGTCGCCAGCGCAGCGGACCTAGATACGCGTGGCCACTTTGTTACCACGCGCGCTGGGGCCCAACAAGTCATTCCAGCCGACCGTCCACTAGTCGCTTCGTGTCCAGCGGCTGGAGGCTGAATTCTAGCGTTTTGGAGGAACTGCGAATGCGTTGGTACCACTACGTTGCGTACTTTTTCGGTGGTGCGTTTCTGGTGAACGCGATTCCACATTTCGTGAGCGGAGTCACTGGACATCCGTTTCAGAGCCCGTTCGCAACGCCGCCAGGCGAAGGATTATCACCGGCGTGGGTCAACGTCTTGTGGGGCTCGACGAACTTTGTATTCGCGTACTTGCTCCTGGCGCGGGTTGGGAACTTTGAGTTTCGCCGTTGGCTTCATATCATTGTCGCAGGCGCGGGCGGTCTGGCGATGGCGCTGATGGCCTCGCTCACCTTTGGGCGCTTCTATGGCGGTCTATAAGGAGAAGAGTCGTCTAAGTCAACGCCGTGCTGCGTTCCGCCACTGCAGCAGCCGGCACCAAGTCTGCAAGCAGCGCCTAGCTAATTGCGCAAGCGGACCGCTGCGGGTCGGTTGCGCTGGATCGAAACTTTTCGCGGTATGACCGCTCGGCTTAAGCACAAAGGAACCAGGGGTATGGCCTTACAAAAATGTCCTGAATGCGGCGGACAAATCAGCACGACCGCATGGATGTGCCCGCATTGTGGTGCCCGGCCACAAACCAATCGCTGGCTCGTTGCGGTAGCAATGGGTGTGGCACCGCTTGTCGCAGTCATCCTGTTGTTCATTGTGGCACGCGCGCACCACTGAACAGCGTTTACGTGACAGTCTTCGTCGGGCGCGCTGATTTCCGCGCTCGTTGTTAGCCGGACGTCGCGGCGATATGATCGAGTTCAATCGAAGGCTTTGCTACCTCGGCGGCATCTTCCTCCACAATGTATAGTCGGACGTCGGGGTGCGGCTAATCAAAGGTTGGGTTGTCTATGCTCCGCGTCGCCATCTCCTGCTTTTTTCTGGTCGTCTCTATGGCGGTTCGCGGCAGCGAGCCGCTAAGCGAGTCCGAGTGTGCATTCATGGTTGCTGCGCCAGAGGGCGGCTTCAAGATTGTGCCGTCCAAAACGCTTAAAGTTCTTCAGCAAGGCGTCTCAACCGGTGCTTTCACTCTCCCTGCAGACGCACCGAAGGATGTTGCAAGTGTCATGTGTGCCAGGTCATCGCCCGTTCCGGCGCTGACTGACACGGCGGTCGTGAAAGCAGGCTATCCGCTGTTCATCGCGGCACCGGCGACATCCGGGCCGTCTCGTGTTTTCGCTTTGGAGTCTATAGGAAGCGCCTACACTTTTCGGGCAGTTCGTGGATTGCTCACGCCTGCTGAGCAAGCGGCTGTTGATGCCGCATTGCACGCGATGAGCTTACCCAAGTCGGGCAAGCCAAGGACCTAACACGTCATTCCAGCGGACCACGCTCCGCATGGCCTCTAAATTCAGGCGTTAGGTACGCATGGGCGACGACGCCATCAATTTCCGCAACAAACTCGCCAAATTCTCGGATCATTGGTCACCACGCGTGATCGCCGAGATGAACGACTATCAGTTCAAGCTTGTCAAAATCCTGGGTGAGTTCGTCTGGCACTCGCACAAGGACACGGATGAGGTCTTTATCGTGCTGGACGGCACCATGACTTTGGAGTTCCGTGACAAAACAGTCCCACTTTCATCCGGTGAGTTGTACGTCGTACCCAAAGGTGTGGAGCATCGGCCTGTTGCGACCCAAGAGTGCTGTGTCATGCTTGTGGAGCCACGCGGCGTAGTCAACACCGGAGACTCAGGCGGTGCATACACGGCTCAAAATGATGTCTGGGTATAGCGCACGTAACAATTCATTGAGCCGACCACTGCGTTGTAGCGGCCAAATCAAAGACGGCCACATCGTCAACGACACAACCTAGTACGATCGAAAGACGACATTGAGTGACTGTGCGAGGAAAGGCAGCAGCGGCTAACTCGCTCAAACCAAACGAGCCGGCCAACCCCGATGAAAGCGGCGCGCACGCGTGCGTGGGTGCACGCGGCGCGCCCAACCGCATCCGCCAGGGGAGTAACGGATGCAATAGACCAGACGAGTAGAAGGGTTCAAACGTCGCGCGGTGCGCTAACGTTGCGCACGCTGTGTATCGGCGCTACCGGCTGGCAAGTGCATCCTGAGCGGGAAATGCGTCAGCGGGCACTATCGTCGCGTTACACGACGCGAGCAGAGGATATTCCTCTTGCTTGATGTTGATACGACGAAGCGCTGCACTATTGTCTCCGCATCGTCACCCTTAGCCGGCAAGGCACATGTTCACATCGTGGCGGTGTCGCGAAGTGACTATGGCGGGCTAGCATCTCGTCAATGGATACCAGCAGCATGCGCACTAAACCCGCTGAGCATCTTCGGTTCGCAAAAGGCGGGAGTCATCAAGTATTGTCGCTTCCTTTTCCGATATCCTCATTTCTCTGAGCTTTCAATCCAACGGCTGGATTTCGATTGCGAACCTATGGGGGTGCCTGGTTGCTTGCGCGAAGCGCACTGGAGTTTCACGGGAACTCGCATACTCTCGGATTTTTTTCTTGATTTTTGTTGAGGTGCTAAGGCCAAAGATCACGCGATTCATCAATTGACTCGGGTAGGGGTAGTGACCTGGCCCCGTTTCATTCGCAATGATTCTCCATTCCCTTTCGTATCGCCAACCTCGATGTTTTGTTAGAAACGTTAAATCTGCTTTCTGACGACCAGTCATGCGAAACATCTCAACCATAGGATACTGTGGTGAATAGTTGACTTGCTGGGCCTCGCCGAACACGGGAGTTGAATCCGACGCTTCAAACTCGATGCAATATCCCTCATGTCCAGCAGCGTAATGGGACCACATCAAGATGCTGTTTGCGACCTCCGATAGGCAATAAATTCCAACCTTTTGTGTACTCATATCCGTGAATTCACGTTCGAGTTTAGCGAGCATCGCCGGGGCTTTGTGCTTCCCTTCCATATACAATCTCGTTGCTTCGGCAATTGCCCTGGCTTTCGTAAACATCTGGTTTTGCACCAGTGCGCCACGCGTCAAGTGTTCGATGATTTGCTCTTTGGTTCCTCCGAAGGAATGGAGGGGACGACACTCAAAAGGGTCGTTCAGTTTATCGGCGGCGCAGAGATAGATTTTCGCTGTGGAGAAAAGCGACTTCGAGTACTTGTTGAACCTTCCATACTTATACAGATGTGTGATGTTTGTCATAGTCACTTCGTCGGCTGTCTTGTCATTGGCGAACTGCCTCGGATGGAATCCACGGTACCTTGAAAATCGCTGCCCAGTCGTATTGCCACGTAGGAAGTAGTGTATCCATGAAGGTGGCGCGGAATAACAGTATGTACCGGACGCAGAGCTGATCCAGTAGCTCGACGCACGCGTCAATCTCTCTCAACGTTGGTGGTTGAGTTGGCTCTCTCATATCGCGATGAGCGATACGCTTATCGGCAAAATCCTCACAGCGTTTCAGGGCATCTTTGAGCCTTGCTAGATCTGTCCTTACTCGTAAGGGGTCAATGTGAGGATCTCCGGGCACCGAAAACATGTCGAAGTCGCCATCCGCCCCCCTCTTCATTGGAATGCCTTTGTACATGTCAACGAAGTGTGCTCGCGTCAGAACCTGAGGGGCTTCGATCATTTCTTTAAACAGGCGAGCCATAGAAATGCTCTCCGACTGTACCTTGGTTTGGCGTCGGATCCCAATGACCACGTGCGATACATAGGTCTGCGCCAGATAGTCGTAAAAGGAACTTGGCTGGTGGAGCAGCGGATTGCTTTCGATTAGGGAGCGAACTCCGCCAAACATGTACTTTGCCATCGTGAGGTCGGTAACTTCACTCTCGATGGTCTCAAGCCAGCTTTGCCACTTATTGAGTTGCTGATCCATGGATATGTGATTGCGATATAGTGCTTTTAGTGATTGACGCAAACGACAATTCTCTTGGCAAAGGAGTATGGTTCATTTCCACACCGATTAGAAATTACATGCGGGAAATTGTTGGCACATTTGTCGTGGGAATCGCAGTCGTTGCGTTGTTTGCGTTCACTTTCTGGACATTGCGCATTCCATATCCGGCTTATGATCCAGCAGCAAAAACGTACACCTTTTATGGTTACACGTGTAAGGTCAAGTGCCAAGGGCATGTCGCAGGATACGAATGGGCGAAGGAAAATCTGCCGGAAGTGAAAGAACAGTGCTACCGAGGTGAAAATCGGAAATCGTTCTATGAGGGATGCGCAGCGTGGGTTTCGCGCATGGAGATTTTCAACTAGCTCCCTTGGCTAGCTGCATGGTGAATCATGACGATCTTGACCGAATGGCCGCCGTCCAAAGACAAGCCACTGCCTCGCGTGCTGAACTGGAAGCCCGAGAGCGAGCTGGATTACCGCGAACGATTACTGCTGGCCGCCGAAGCATCGGAAGAGGCATACTCGGCGATACCGTTCTACGCGCAACGCCAGAAGAACAATCCGCTGTACTGGCTAGACTACGCAGCCTCGGCAGTGAATCTGCGCCCGAAGCGGTGGCGGGAGATGACCCCGCGTTAACGCAGCCGCTGTCGCGAATCCAAGAATTTGGACATACTGACCGAGATTTGCGTTCGCACCCAGGCTTACTTTGACTTCCGCGTTGTGGTGATCGATTGCATCAGCTTCTCGTCGGCCATCAGCACCGCAAGACGGGCATTGATCTGTGCATCATCGAGATGCTGCAATTGAATTGCACCACCATCTTTCCCGGTGACTTCTGTCGGGATCAATCGGGCATAGAGCTTGTAAAGTTCGCCACGATTTTCTTTCCCCCATGCAATCAGGGCAGGGACGCCACCTGTCCCCTCGAACGCCATCCGGAACGCTTCTTTTGCTGCCAAGGTCGTTTTGTTCATCGCGCCCTTGGGACGACCCATGCCGGCCCGCGTCAATCCGGCAGGGATCTTCCTTGTGGCTGTATCTATCACTAATTTACAGTTTGGTTTTTGACGGATCATTTGCGTTCGCCGGTCCGTACTGTTTGCATTGCCGTTGCGCATGCGGGTACGGAAGCGGCCTTGACGGATCGCAGCCAACCTTGCAAATTCCCATGCCACCATCGGGATTGATCGTGTCGCGGATAAAGTGCTGACATTCGCCACAAGTCACAAGCGGACGCAGAACTGCAAGACCGTCAACAAGATCATCACCGTGACATTGGCGGTCTTGCGCTCCTTGCGCCCCTTGAAACCCTTGTGGCGCTTTACTCTCCGCAAGGCCGCCAGAATTTGTGGTGAGGTTGGCGGTGTTGCGCATTCGCCATTGCCAGCGCCCATTCCCTGCATTGCCGGTACTTTCGCGCTCGGCGATCACCTTAAGCTCGGTTTTTGCACGTTCCACGGTTCGCCATGCCACGCCAGCCGCGCTAGCCTCAGCTTTGATGGCTTTAACTGGAACCGGCCCGTTTGCAAGCATCTCTTCGAGCCAGGCGGATGCATCATCACGAGGTGAATCGGCAACGACTTCGACGTCACCGAGCAGTTCTCGCGCCGTACCTTCGAGCGCCGTGCCCCATTCGGCTACGCAAGTTTCAATGCCATCACACTGCACTTGTTTCAGGTCATACGCGAAGCCACCACCATCGGGTCCAATGTTCGATTTGGCACGAGCGAGCAATCTCGATTGCCCCTCAGCGCCCTTTGCTGCCACCAGGACAACTCGCGCTAGTGCGCCGAATGCGACCGAACCTGTTACACGCTCCAGTGGTTCCCGCCCTGCGGTGCCCTTGCTGAAATGGCTTATTCCAAGGACTGCGCAATTAAGTCGCTGCGCTAGATAAACGATGGGTTGGAGCGCCCGGCGTACTTCCGTGTTCTTATGACTGTCGCCAGTTACAATGGACACAACCGGGTCGGCGATCAGAAGTGCGATATTCCCTACTCGCCCAGCGGCGGTCTCAAGCGCGTCCAAGTCACGTGCAGGGTCAAATGGCCGCGGTTCGTCTATGCCTGTGGTGTCGCCAACAAAGAACACCCGCGATAGATCAGCGCCAGCGGCCTTGAGTCGCGGTGCTAGTGTATCGGCCCAGTCGTCTTCACCCGACCAGATCAACACGTTCCCGATAGCTGCCTTGGTGTCGTCGGGGAACGTTCCCCCAACTGTGATCGCCGTAGCAATCGTAATGGCCAAGGTGGTCTTGCCGGTGCCAGGCGTACCAGCGAGGACGTGGAGTTTTCCTCGGGCGATCCATTGCCGCCATAACCAGCGGAATGGCGAGCATTTAACATCTGCCGCGCAAAAAAGCTTCACCGAAACTGTGTCACCGGGCGTATCGACTTCGTAGGTTGGAATTGGGTTCGCCATTATCGCGCCGCCCTTGATTCGTCCGAGCGTTTGCGGATAGCGCGAAAATTGCGGCTCGAATCCGTGGAATCCAGCAGATAAACCAGCAGCGCACCATCGCGGATCAGGGCTTGTGCCAGCTCGCGTGCATGTTGACCGTCCAGGCCGTCAATGACCGCAATCAGATCGCGAAGTGGTGGCCAACGATAGCTGAGCGGCGACTCGTTCGGCGGCAGGCACAGCGTGGTTGCCGGCCCGAAACCTTCACGGTGCTGTCGTGCACGCGCCCAGGAATCCGGCGTGGCAAACAATCGCACATTCGGGTGTTTGCCGGCATGCAATGCCGCGACGATTTCATCGTGCCACGGGGCTTTGCGCGGCTGATTCGAAGCAACACGCGCGCGCAGCGTGTCGTTTGGGCTGGCCGAAAGTAGCGCAGTCATCACGCGGCCTGCCGGTGATCGCGCAGCCACGCGACGAAAGCGGCTTCGTCGATCAGTACGCGGCGTCCGAGCTGGACGACGGCGGCGTCAAGCCCGTTTGTGGCGCGATTGAATAGCAGCCAGCGCAAGCTGGAAGGTGTAAAGGCGGGATACTTACTTGCGAATTGGACGACTGTGTAAAATTGCGAATTGTTCATTTTGCTAACCTCCTGCCGCCAAGTGTTGTGCGGCCTTGTGACGGTTAGCCTGAAGCAAAAAAACCCATCGAATGCCAGCGAATTAGCATGATGGCTAGTGAACTAGTTGGATGGTTTTTCCGCTCTTCGCTCTTTTTCCCATTTTGTGCACCAGCCCAAAATCACGTTAATGTTTTGTAGGACTGGGAAGTGGCTCTGGACTTCCAATGCAAACTGAAGGTTTGTTTTCCGCTTTCCGTGCTTAGCGTCGCATCGTTTTTGCCACATTTCCTTGGCTTTCGCCTTGGCGACTTGTTTAGGATCGATTGCCAGTTTCTTTGCTCTTGATGTTTGCCTCCTTTCGCGACTCGCTAATCGATCGATAGCGAGGGGATAGACAGTACCTGCAAGATTTTCAAGTTCGATGCTTCGCATAGTTTCCATGCCGAAGAATGTTTCAAGGATCGCGCTATCGGCGCAGTCGCGGGCCTGCCGGTCTGTAATTTTCTCCAGATGCATGAGAGCCAAGACAAACGAAGCTCTTGCGCGGCGAGCAAATTCTGCACTTGATTGAGGTACATCCGTATTTGTCGATATCAAATGTGCTTCGGCAATGTACTCAGCGAATTTTGAAGATGCAGTCGGCTGCGCGCTATTGAGCAATCCGGAAGTCTTCTGGCGGAAAACTGGCATCGCGTTTTATCCAAACATCGCTTGATTCATGCGGCCCACCACGCCGCGCGTGTGTCCTTCGGTCAGGTGCGCATACCGCTTCACCATCGCCAGCGTCTTGTGACCGAGTACTTCGGCAATCTCAGCTAAGGTCGCACCGTTCATCGCAAGGTACGATGCCGCCGTGTGGCGCAAGTCGTGAAAGTGGAAGTCCGTGATGCCGGCGCGGGCGAGCGCCTCGGCGAACATCTTGCCTATTTCCAGCGGGCGGCCCTTGGTGCCGGGGAAAACCAGATCGGTATCAAGCCGCCGCACCTTGGCATGCTCACGCATCCGTTCTGCCGCAAAGCTCACCAGCGGGGTTGAGCGGCGTTCCCCGTTCTTCGTCTGGTGGAAGGTCAGCATACCGCGCTGCATATCCACGTCAGGCCAGCGCAGGCCGAGAATTTCGCCACGGCGCGCGCCTGTGGACAGCGCGAGGACAACGATTGTATGCAGGGCCGCGCTGTGCGCCTTGCATTCGATCAGCAGTGCGTCGCGCTCGGCGACGCTCAGGAATCGCACGCGACCGCGCGGCTCGGTCAACTGCCTCACCTTGCGCATTGGGCTGTCGTCCAGCAATCCGAAGTCGCGCACACCGATATTCAGGCAGTGCCGCAGTGCCGATAGGTAGCGGTTGACGCTCGCCGGTGCGAGCTTGCGCCCGCGCCTTGTGATGCCTGCGGACAGCTTGTTGCGGACTTCGACGATTTTCGCGGGTGTCACCTCGGCGAGCGTGAGCTTGCCTAGCTGGTCATCCCAAAACCTCAGATATTCGGTTCTATCGTGCGTGGATCGCAGGCCAGCGGTCGGCAAGTGTTCGGCTCGATACCGGCGAATCAGATCAGCCAAGGTGTTGCGCTTGGCTTCGACGTGCTGGAACCAGCGTCCGGCGCGGATGGAGGTTTCGGTTTCAGCTGCCCATCGCTTGGCATCAGTGATTCGGTCGAAGGTGGCATCTGCCGGTGGATATCCGCGCAGGCGAATCTTGACCCGGTAGGCAGTTCCAGCTTCCCGTTCACGCTTCTCGATTGTCGCCACGGCCAAGCCCTCAGAATTGCCAATTATCGAGAGCGATTGTCCCTGTAGTGTCCCTACACCGCAAGTGCGGATATGGCGAAACTGGCTAAGCCTTTGATTTTATTGGTGCCGGCAACAGGAGTCGAACCCGTGACCTACTGATTACAAATCAGTTGCTCTACCAACTGAGCTATGCCGGCAATGCGCGGTATTTTGGTGCGGTGGCGATTTTCGCACGAACCCGGCTTCAGCGGAAATCATTCTCGACGACGACACGATAACGCGCCTTTCCCGCACGCTGGTGCGTGATGGCGTCGTTGATCCGCGACATCGGGAACATTTCCACTTGCGGCGCGATCGCGTGACGGACGCAGAAATCGAGCATCTGCACCGCCATTGCCGGACTGCCGAGCGGGGAACCCGAAACCGATTTGCGTCCGCCGATCAGGGCAAAGGCCGGCACCGGAATCGGTTCGAGTACCGCTCCGACGAAATGCAGTCGGCCCATCGGTGCCAGCGCGGCGAGCAATGCGTTCCAGTCCAGACTCACATTGACCGTTACCAGGATGAAATCCAGCGTGCCGGCAATTTTTTTCAGCGCGGCGGAATCATTCGTGGCGACGACATGATGCGCGCCGAATCCGCGCGCCTCGTCGGCCTTGCCTGCGTTCGAGGTGAACGCAGTGACATCACAACCCCAGGCACGCAGGAACTTCAACGCCATGTGACCGAGTCCGCCGATGCCGACCACGCCGACGCGATCGGTGGGCCGGATGCCGAATTCCACGATCGGAGAAAATACCGTGAGGCCACCGCAAAACAACGGTCCTGCCGCGCGCACGTCGAGTGCGTCAGGCAAGGGGATCGCCCACGACCAGTGACAGCGCACGCGCTCGGCGAATCCGCCGTGGCGGCCGACGATAGTCTGTTCGCCTTCGCGGCACAGATTGTGATGGCCGGACATGCATTGTGTGCAGTGCATGCAGCTCCCGGCATACCAACCAAGGCCGACGCGCTGACCGACGCGCAGGCCTTTCGTGTGGGAGCCCAGTCCGGTGATCGTGCCGATGATTTCGTGGCCGGCGACCAGCGGATAGCGTGAGTTGCCCCATTCGTTGTCCAGCATCGACAGGTCGGAATGGCAGATGCCGCAGTGGGATACGGCGATTTCCACCTGCTCGGCACCGAGCACACCGGGCGCATAGTCGATAACGGTGAGTGCAGCTTTGGGCGCGTTTACGGCCCAGGCGCGGATTCGATCGGTCATGACAATCTCCTGCCGTTGCGAATTGTATAAAGATGGAATTTGCGTCAGAAGCAGGTAACCGCCTGCTGGCGCAGGTCGGGCTGGTTGGCAACGCGGCTGCGCCAGTCCACGGGATTATGCGAATCCTGGGCGAAGTCGACCCAATACACCGGCAGTTCTTCCGTACGCGCGATGAGCTCAGGCTGGAATCCGAGTACGGCGATTTCGTTGCGCCGCTTCTCGGCGTTGGCCTGGTCGTGGAACAGACCGAGTGAAATCGTGTTCTGTTGATCGCCGGCGGTGACGACGTAGTAGTCGCGCACACCTTTCGACGAGAGCTGGCGCGCCGCGGTCAGCGCCTGTTCGCGGCTGGCCAGTGCCGGCAGATAAACCCAGTAACCGCGAGTTTCGGTGGCATGGGCTTCGCGATACTGGATACGCGAAACGACGGGTGTCAACGCATTGAGCGCAGCGCGCATGTCGGCCTGGGTAGGAAACGGCCCGATGCTGGCGCAGGTATCGTTGCGCAGATCGGCCGTGGCCTCGGGTGCGCTGGCAAGCTCGGCGGCATTGGCTTCACCGGAATGCTCGCGTTCGGACAGCAACACCAGCTTGGTCACACCAGGGTCGGTGGCGGTGAATGCCAGTGTCTGCGGCTGCGGCGCGAAATACAGCCAGCAGCCAACGCCGATATTGAGCGCGAGCAGAAGCAGGAACAACACACGGGCGAGCATGCGCAATAATCTAGATGAGGGGCGAAAAATCGCCGGTTCGGAAGTGTGGATTCTAGCCGAGCCGACGCGCGTACGCCGCAGTTTATGTGCCGGATTCGGCGAACCGCGCCAGGCCGCGCAATACCAGCTCGGCATCGATTCGATATGGCAACGCGACGAGTTCCGCCAGGCGCGGTGCGGCGCCGCCGGCGAGAATCAGCGCTGGCGCACTATTCAGTCGTTCTGCGGAGCGCGCAAAAAACCGCTCGATCAGCGCCACAGCCGCAAGCCAAGTGCCGGATTCGACTGCATCGGCGGTGTTGTCGGCGAGTTCGACGATATGCGCCCTGCCTCGTTCGCCCAGCCGGGCGGTACCTGTGTGCAATGCGATTTGCATCAAGGCTGGACTCGGGGCGATCAAACCGCCGAGATGGGTTCCGTCGGCGGCCAGCGCGTCGAGTGCCAGCGCCGTGCCGCAGTTCGCGATCACGGTCGGTTCCTGCGCCTGGGCGTGTGCGGCGATCAGGCCGAGGAAGCGATCCACGCCCAAGCGCTCGGGTTGCGCGTAGGCATTGCGTACGCCGCCGGCTTGCGCACAGCTGCGCACAAACTGCGCATCCACGCCGAATCGCGCGAGTGCCCGATGCGCCAATGCCTGTTCCAGCGCCGGAGCGGCAACGGAGGCGATCCAGATCGAATCGATGCCAGGTATATCTTTCCACAATGCATCGAGACGATCGAGAACGCCGTCGTCGTCGTTCACCGCAGCGGTGACCACGGCGACGCTGGGCTGCAATCCGGTTCGATCCCATAATGCCCATTTCAGGCGCGTGTTGCCGAGATCGATCAGAAGTTTCATGTGCTGCGAACCGTGACTTCGGCGCTGTCGTACAGTGCAACGGAGGCGTCGTGACGTACGCGCAAAGCTCCGCGCTCATCCACACCGTCGGCGATGCCGTTGCGCTGGCCGGCGCCGGTGTGAACGCATACGGCATGACCAGCCAGCAGGTCGTGGCGTGCGTATTCGCCGCGGAATTCCGGGAAGCCGCCGTCGGCGAAACGATCCAGCGCCACAACCAGGCGTGTCAGCAGACGGCCGAGCAGACGATGCCGCGATGGTGGTGAACCCGCGCAAAAGCTCGCCAGATCGACGTACGGCTGCTCGATCGACAGATCGGGTGGCAGGCGCAGGTTGATACCGATGCCGATCACGGCGTGGCAGGGACCGAGAAATTCGCCACCGAGTTCGACCAGGATACCGGCGAGCTTGCGACCGTTGGCAAGCACATCGTTCGGCCATTTCAGACCGATCCCGGCGACACCGCAATCTGCCAGCGCCTCGACCAGAGCGACGCCCACGGCGAGACTCAAACCCGACAGCGAGCCCATGCCCCGGGAAAATCGCTTCAACAGCGAAAAGTATATATTTCCACCCAGCGGCGACTGCCAGTCGCGACCGCGGCGGCCGCGACCGGCACTCTGGGTTTCGGCAACACAGACGCAAAGATCGCTGGCATTCTCGCCAGCGCGCCGCAGCAACGCCGCACTGGTGGAATCGACTTGCCAGCGCACGTCGATATCACTCAGCCGCTGGCGTAACGCAGGCTCGATTTCGCTGCGAAGCAGCACGGCATCCAGCATTTCCAGTGGCCACGTCAGCCGATAACCGCGACCGGCGGTGGCTTCGATCGGTGCGCCCAGCGCCCGCAAGACTTCAATCTGCTTCCACACCGCCGCGCGGGTCACACCCAGGCGCAACGCCAGCTCGCTGCCAGAAACCCTGCGCCGATCGGCAAGTTCGGCCAATAACGCCGCCGGCTGGATGCTCATTGCACCCTCATCACGGCAGATTCGGACAGGCGTGGTCCGCGGCGAGAACATGTCGTCGAACATCTGCGCGCAACGCAAACCGCAGGATGCCCGCACGTCGCCGGTGCGCTACCGCAGTGTCCGCGCGTTGACCGCGGCGTGTCCGCGGACACGTGCCAACCGCAACAACCCAGCGCCAGCGCGAGTCTGCTGCGGATGGCACGAATACTGCTGACGGCATCGTGGTTACTGGCGGCAAGCATGCGGACGTGCGAGTATGCGCAGCCCGCAACGCCCCCACGTCGCGTCCGGGAGATTCCATGTTCAAGCTCCTCGCCATTACTGCCATTGTATCCGGCGCCATCGCCTACGGCGCACCGGCTGCGGCTGCCCAGGCCATGTCGATGCCGGAGGATGCTACGATCGCGGTCAGCCATACCAGCGCCGACGCGATCCAATCCACCGCCGAGCCGATGCAGGACGACATCAGTCCTGACGGCCCGCTGCACGAGACCGCACCGACGCACACCTCTCCTGCTGGAATCGCCGCACACGCCAGCCACCCGGATAGCACATCCGCCACCGGCGTGCGTACCGACCGTGCCCATCCGGCCGTCGGCACCGATGCCGCAAGCGCCAATCCTGCGACCCACAAGAACCACACCAGCGCCACCTGGCAATCGCTGCTGCCGGGCGTGATGAAATAAACCGCGTCGTCATCGGCATTCAGCGCAAAGCTGTGTCCAGCGCGGGATCGTCAAGGTCCGGATAAAGCTCCCACGCAATCTGGCAGTATCGGCGCAGATACGCGCGAATCTGCTGAGTTTGCGTATCGTCGGTAAAGGTCGGCTCGCGCCGCTCGATCTCGATCTTGCGCACGTAGCCCCGCCCGAATGAATTACCGAGAATCGATGGATCGGCAACGATATCCTCATAGCGCAAGAGTTTGATTCGCGGGCGCAGTAATAAAAAACGCTCGCAGAACAAACGGTAGATCAGTACCTGACGCAGAAGAATGTCATCGGTCGATTCAGGGACAGCAGCCAATTCGGGCCAGAACCGCTCGCCTGCAGGCATGCGCCCCTGGCTGACAGGCAGATCAAGTGAACGCCACGACAGGATCGTCGGAACCGGATGGCGGATCACTGCCACCACTGCAAAAGCGGGTTGTTCGACCAGTTCGCAAAGGATGCAGGCGTAATGTGCGTTGTGCTTCATGCCGAGCAGGAAATTCCCGCTCAACCCGCTGCGCGAGAACGGCGAAATTGCGTACGCCCCCGAATCGCCCTCGGCCGAATCGCGCGGGAAATAGTTGCAGACCGCGCTGCCATCGCGTCGTCGCCGGTCGGGAACCGCGCCTCCGGACTGTAGTATCCCGCGGACACGTTCGAAGTCGTCGCACACGCGTTTGGCGTAGGTGTGCCGGCCGGCCATTTCACGCGGCCAGGAATCTTGCCAGGCCGGCTCGCTCAGGCAGACGGCATCGTCCAGGCTGTCGATCAAGGCAGCGGTCAGCGTTGTACCCGAGCGTGGAATGCCAGTAACAACGACGTTGCGAACATTGTTCATTGCGTAAGTGACGACATCCCCGGGATCGTGCTGAATTCCTTGATCCATGCCTGACGAAATGCGGCGTAAGTGTAATAAGTGGCTGTGTCCCGACCGCAACGGGCCAATTCCGCGCTGCGCGCGGGATCGTTCACGGCTGCGATCAGCAGTTCTGCCACGCGCTCGATCTGCGGATACGGCGCAACCAGGCAATTCTCATCTGGCCGCATATACTGCCGCCCGCCAAAACCGTCATAGCCGATCACGGTACAACCCATCGCCATTGCCTCGAGCGGCACCAGGCCGAAACCTTCGGCGGCCGACAAGGTAAGGAAATAGCGCGCGGCACCGATCTGCGCAAGCAACTGCGGCTGCGGAATCCCGCTACCCGGAATCGGTTCGGCCAGGGTGATGTGCGGTGCACGCTGCGCGACGATCTCGCGCAGGCGGCGGAACGATTGATCCCAGATTTCCGGCATGCCCTTGCGATAAGGCTGTACCAGACTCTCCGGCCGCTGCGACCACTCCGGCGTTCGCGGCAGGCGATCCGTGTCGACAAACGCGGGAATCACCGGCGCCTCGACCGCGTACACCGCATGCAAGTAATCGGCAACGAAGCCGCTGACCGCGACGTAATGATCGAACTTCAGATCCAGCAGGGAATAGGTACTGAAGCCCTGCACATAGCTGATCTTGTAGCCCGGCACCCGCCAGCCGAAGCAATGATCCGAAAAACTCGGATTGACGATCAGGATATCGTCGGCGCGGATATCGCTTTCCATCTGCGCCAGCGATATCTGCGGCATGCGCAGATCGTAATCATGGATACCGTGATCGGGTGTCTCCTCGCCAACGCGCACGGCTATGGCGGGAATACCGAAGTCGCGTTCGAGGATGCGGCCGAGATGATAGGCCATCCACGTACCGCCGTTGGGCAGATAGGCGCCGATGACAAATGCACGATGGAAACGTCGGCTTGGCATGGCGACCGAATTACGGCGAACCGGCCGCTGCCGATGGCTTCGCGGCGGGCGCGTCGAAATCCATGCTGGCGATGATGTCGTGCGCGTTGCGCGGCGGGTTTTTCGGATGCGGCCTGACCGGCCCGGCAGCTCGTGCAATCACCGGTTTTGGCTTCTGTGACGCAACGGGTTTCGGTGGATCGAGCAGACTCACGCCAGCGGCGGCGGTATAGCCGTTGCGGCCGTCGATGACGTAAACACTGAGCGTCACCGCTTTTTCCAGCGGGGCCAGCGCGAACCGGGTATCGCGTGCCTGATAGTGACGCGACAACAGGGTTTTGCCCTCCGCATCGGTCCAGGTCGCGTAAACATCGCCACCGAAGCTGCTCACGGGAATACGCACCAGCACCTGGGGATTCCAGCGATCACGTGTGCGCATCATTTGCAATTCGCCTTGCGGGCGCGCCAATACCAGCGCCGGATCGCCAAGCAGGTTATACATTTCCACAAAATCGCGATCCGCTATTTTCGCCTTCGCTGTCACGATCGCGTTGCCGATGGTATTGCCCGGTTTCAGCAATTCCGCAATCAGGCTTCGGGAATATTCCGGATTCGGCGAATTTTTCCACGACGCGGCAAATACCGCCACTGCGCCCTTGTTCGCTTCGCGCAGGAAACGTTCGCCGATCGAATCGTCCGTCGGGTTGTCGAACGGCGCAGAGAAGCAGGTCATCGCCAGCACCATGGGATAACGCCCGGCATTGCTCAGCTCACTCACATCGTTGAGCGAAAACAGGTCCCCCATCGGTCCCACGCGCCAGATGTACGAGCCACCGTGACCAAGAAAATGCACCAGCAGATTGCCCGCATCCAGATCCTTGCGCAAGGTCGTGCGCGCCTGTTCGTAATGCGCCTTGTCCCGGTCGTTGAAATCGGTGTAGATGCTGGTGGTGGCGAATCCCTGGCGATCCAGGCTCGCGGCGATCTTGTCCGATTCCTGCTTGAACGAGGCCACTTCGCTGGTGCTGATGAAGGTCACTTCACGGCGCCAGCCGCCCGACGCAGGTTTGGACAGATAGGCAAGCGTCTTGTCTACAATCGCCCTGGCCTCGCCCGGCGTGACGACCGGGAAACGTCCGACTGCCAGCGCAGGGTGGAAATCGCCAGTCTTCATCGTGACGAAATCGTTGTCGCTGGCGGCCTGGCCCTCGCCGGTCGGAAATTGCCAGGTGGGAATCAGGTTGCGCGTGGATACCCGATTCCCTGCATCCGGGTAGGCATAGCTGCGCATGCCGCCGAAACCGGCACCCGGCAAAATCTCCGCAGGTGGTGGCTCCGGTGTCATCAGGTAGGAAGATCCGCTCAGATGCCCATTGCGTTGGTCGTGGTGGATATCCGTGCTGGCGCCGCCCGCCAGCAGCAGATAGCGCGGCTTGACCTTCCAGTGCTGCGTGCCCCAGGCCACCAGATCGCGGATTGCCACGGGATGCGCAATGCCGTCGTTGAACTGATCATAGATGTCATCGACATTCACGACATCGACCGTATGACCGTGCTCACGGTGATATTGCGCCAAGGGCTGGATCGCCTCGAGCAGGCTCGGATGTGCGACGATAAGATAGTCGTAACCTGGGTCGGCAGAGCGCAAATCGCGATCGGACACCGCGCGAACCAACGCAGGGGGCGTTCCATGTCCTTCGACGGTGGGATACAAATCCACTTTGTTGCCGGCCCCTGCGGCGCGATAACGGCCATTGCCGAGCGCCGTCAGCGGTCGGTAAATGCCGTCGGTGCCGAAGAGTTGCGGTGTTTCGGCGCCGGCATAATCCATTTCGATCGGCGCGTCCGATGCCGCCGTGAAAGCCGCTGCACCGGCGGAAACCTCGCCGCGAATCGGATACGACACTTCCATCCAGTTGAACATCACCACATCGACGATGAAGTTCTCCGGATCGCCCGGCGAGTCGCGTCGCGGCACGCGCAGGCCGAGGACATTGGCCTTGTTCCTGAGCAGCGCCGCGGGCACGCGCAGCTGCCTGCGCACTTCGCCGCGCCCGTCCCAGTCCAGAATTTGCAGCGGCTTGCCGTTGATCGACACTTCAACCTGGTGATCTGCCGGTTTTACGGCTCCCTTCACTGCAAGGACGTTGGATACGCCGCGAAAGTCCACGGCAAGCACCCTCGCTGCATCCTTTGACGCGCGCAAATCCGCATCGGGCAAATCGAACGCGAACGTGAACGGCTGCGGGTCGATCGGCGTGAGCTTGGCCCATTGCCAGACGTCGGGTTCGTCGCCGGGCTTCATCTCGTCGCCACTCAGCCGCAGCATCAGGTTTTCCTGCTCGAAATGCAGACGCCGGAACAACAGCGCGGATTTCGCTCCGGCCGGGACCGGCAGCTCGCGCATACGTGCATGCGTGCCCGGCGCGGTGGCGAGAATGTATACATTGACCGTCGAGTACGGGTCGTACCAGCTTTGCGGGCCATGCAGCGCTTCACCGACCCATTCGATATGGCTGCCGGGACCGAAGCGGCCGTCGCCGGCATTGCTGATCCGGATCGGCAGTTCCTTGCCGTGATTGAGCAGGACAAAGTCGCCTTCCGCGCAATCCTTCATGCCGGGCTGAGTGGCGACGATCGCAGCGTAATCCAGCGCATACACTCCAGAATTCGCCACCTCGATATGCAAGCGCCCCGAGCACGCATCTGCGCGCGTTGCCATCAGCAGGAGGAACAGGATCAGGCCGAAAACTGCGACCTGCGACAAGGAACGAAACATCATGATCCGATCGGAATGGAATACGGTGGGCGCGGGGAGCGAATCGGATTCGTCCGCCGGGGACAGGCCAAAGCGGGAATGCGCGCGAGGCACTGGCACACGGCGGGCCGGTCTCCATCGGCAGCGCACGGAATACTACAAAACGCGCCGCGCCAATGCAATGAAACCGCGACCACGGCTGCGTTGCCCCTGATCACGCGGGGACGCATATACTGCGCCTTTCGTCCTGCCACCGGGATACTGCCGCCATGTCCAAACACCCTTGTCTGGTCGCCACTGCTTCCGTCGCGCTGACCTTGCTTTGCTTCGGCGCCGGCGCAGCACCGGAGTCCACACCAATGTTCGGGTACTCTGACGCAACAGCCAACAGCGAAGCAGCGCTGGAACAACGCTTCGACGCTGCGCTGGATCCGGCGCATCTGCGCGAGTGGCTCAAGCAGATGTCCTCGCAAGCGAATCAACTCGGCTCGCCGCACGACAAGATCAATGCCGACTTCGTGCTGCAGCAATTCAAGGATTGGGGTTGGGATGCGCACATCGAAACCTTCGATGTGCTCTACGCAACACCGAAGGAACGCGTGCTTGAACTCGTCGCGCCAACGCAGTTCAAGGCGGCACTCGACGAACCGACAATTCCCGAAGACTCGACTTCGAGTGTGCGCGATCACATGTTGCCGCCATTCAACGTCTATTCCGCCGATGGCGATGTCACTGCCGAACTCGTGTATGTCAACTATGGCGTGCCTGACGACTACAAGGAACTCGATCGCCGCGGCATCAGCGTCAAGGGCAAGATTGCGATCGCGCGCTACGGTCATTCCTGGCGCGGGATCAAGCCGAAAGTCGCCCAGGAACATGGCGCGATCGGCTGCATCATTTACTCCGATCCGCGCGACGACGGTTATTTCCAGGGCGATGCCTACCCGCAGGGCCCGTTCCGCGGAGAACAGGGCGCGCAGCGCGGCTCGGTCGCGGATATCCCGATCTATTCCGGCGATCCGCTTACACCCGGCGTCGGCGCCACCAAGAATGCCAAGCGCCTGAAGCGCGAGGACGCGCCGGATCTGTTGAAGATTCCGGTACTGCCGATTTCCTGGGGCGACGCGCTACCGCTGCTCAAGGCCATGACCGGTCCGGTCGCGCCGGAATCCTGGCGCGGTGCGCTACCGATCACCTATCACCTGGGCGCCGGCCCGGCGAAGGTGCATCTGAAACTTGTTTTCGACTGGAAACAGACACCGGCCTACGACGTCGTCGCCACCCTGCGCGGCAGCGAGCATCCCGACGAATGGGTGCTGCGCGGCAACCACCGCGATGCCTGGGTATTCGGCGCTGCCGATCCATTGTCCGGCCAGGTCGCGCTGCTCGAAGAAGCGCGTGTGCTCGGGACAATGGTCAAAAGTGGCTGGAAACCAAAACGCAGCATTGTATACCTCAGCTGGGACGGTGAAGAACCCGGCCTGCTCGGTTCGACCGAATGGGCTGAAACCCACGCCGACGAACTGAAGAAGAAGGCCGTGCTGTATGTGAACTCCGACAACAACGGTCGCGGCTTCCTCGAAATGGGCGGCTCGCATTCGCTGGAACACGCGCTGGATCAGATCACCGGCGGCATCGACGATCCGGAAACCCACGTCAGCGTGCTCGCGCGCCGGCGCGCGCGCGACGCGGTTGCCGGCAGCGCTCCCGGCGCGAATGCCGAGATGCAGGAACTGGCGAAAGACGCGCTCGATCCGCATCGCGATTTCCCGATCGAGGCCCTCGGCTCCGGTTCCGACTACACACCGTTCCTGCAGCATTTGGGCATCGCCTCGGTCGATTTCGGTTACGGCGGCGAGGACCGCGGCGGCGACTACCATTCGGCCTACGATTCGTTCGATCACTACGTACGCTTCGGCGATCCGAAATTCGAGTACGGCATCGCCCTGGCGAAAACCGTCGGCCATACCGTGCTGCGATTCGCCGACGCCGATGTGCTGCCACTGCATGCCGGCAATTTTGCCGAAACCGTCGCGCACTACGATCAGCAGTTGCACCAGCTCATCGACAACGAGCGCAAGACCGCCGAGAAAACGCAGCGCCTGCTCACCGATCATGCCTACCAACTGGCCGCAGATCCCACGCAAACCCTGCTGCCACCGCCGACACCCGCAGCGGTTCCCTTCGTGAATTTTGCGCCGCTCGACAATTCCATCGTCAAACTCAAGGCCAGCGCGACAGCGTACGATCAGGCACTGGCCAAGCGCATTGGTTCCGGCAACGGCTTCGACCCAGCGACGGCGGGGAAACTCGACCTGCTGTTGCAGGGACTCGAGCAGACGCTGACGCGCAACGACGGTCTGCCCGGCCGCAGCTGGTACGAACACATGATCTACGCGCCTGGTCTGTACACCGGCTACGGCGTGAAAACCGTGCCTGGCGTGCGCGAGGCGATCGAGCAGAAGCACTGGGACGTGGCGGAGAAATACATCGTCATCGTCGCGTCCGCACTGGATGCCTACAGCGCGCGGCTGGATCAGGCGACGGCGCTGGTCTCGCACTGACCGGGCCACAGCGATGCGGCGTCACTGCACAAGCGTGGCGCCAACGTCGGCAAAACTTGCGCACCTGCGCCAGCTCGCGCGATATGCGGATTCGCAAAGGCGGGCGAGTCCGGTGGCCGCCGCCGGTTCCGGTTTTTCGGGAAACCGGCCACTCGACAGCGCACCGACTTGTGCCGCGTCGGGCGAATCAGCTACCGGCACGCCGACAGATGCGGCGATGGCATGCAGGACCGCACCCTGCCCATCTCTATCCAGCACATGCACCAGCTCGATTGCGTGCCGCACCAGCCACGCGCGCAGGCGGTCCGCGATATCCGCTGCCTGCACGGATTCCTCTACCTGGACCAGACCGCCGGGCGCGTCGCGGTACAGCTGCACCTTGCCGTGCTCGGCATGCAGGATGAAACCTTCGTATTGCGCCCGCAGGGTCATGGCAAGCGCAAGCGTGGTATCCATTCCGGCACAGACCAGAAGCACGCGTGGACGCGGCGGCAAGTCCGCGTAAATGCCATCGCGGTCGGCATAGATCCGGCGCACACGATAGTCGAGCACGCGCCGCTGAAAACTATACAATGTTGCACCGACCTTCGCTTCGTAATCGGGATAGCGTACGCGCAGTACGGCCATGCCCTGCACCCCAAGTGCGGCACGGCGCGCATCGCCGAAACTCACGCTGCGTTCGTGATGCACCAGCACATCGCCGGCGATGAGGTGGCGAAAGCCGGCATGTTCAGCCCGCTGGCACAGATCGTTCTCTTCGCCATAGCCGAACGGAAACGCTTGCGCATCCAGCACTCCAACGCGATCGAGCAAGGCGCGCTTGACGTACATGCAGAAGCCATTCCCCGTTGGCAGTTCCGGCAGGCAACCACCGGCGTGCTGCAACAAGGCGCGCTGCGTCTGCGGCAGCGTCCAGCACGCTGGAATCGGGCAATACCGTTCCAGCTCCGGCACGCTGAACGCACCGGCGTTGTCAGACACTGCGGTCACGGTGCCGACGTCGGGAGTGGCGTAAGCCGTCAGCCGCAATCGATCAAGCCAGCGCGGCCCGACTTCAGTGTCGCTGTTGAGCAACACGACGTCGTCCGTGCCGGCAAGTTCGATACCAAGATTCGTGCTGCGTGTGTAGCCAAGGTTGTGCGAATTGCGCACGACGGCAATGCCTGCGCGTCCTGCGTGATGCGCCAGAAGCGGCGCGACGTCAGGATCATCGCTGGCATCGTCGATCAGGATCAAACGTGCCGGCCCCTGAGTCCAGCGCAGCAGTGCGGCGATGCAGCGTTGTACACATTGCGGCGAATTATAAATCGGCACGACGATCGCCACTGCAGGCGCGCTCGTCCACTTGCCGGTGGACGGCAATGGCGCATCGACCAGCGGCTGCATTGTTCGGGTTGGCCCGTTCCAATCGTCTCGGTCGAGGCGCGCCGGCGAACCCATGCGAACGCGCCAGACCGGCGCGACAAGGCCGACATCGATGGCATGCAACGAGAACTCGATTTCCTCGCAGCCGCTCGGCGACAGCACGAACTCGCGTTCGAACACGGCAGTGGCAGGTGCGATGCGCTCGAACACGATGCCATCGATGCGCAATTCCACTTCTGCGCAATGTGCCGGCGCCGCGTCCAGTCGCCAGCGTAGACGGCAGCCATCCCAATCGAGCCAGATGGCGCGGCAAATCGAATCGGCGGTCGTCGCCATGTCGTCGGGGGGCACGGTGACGAACGCGGCGTGGTAGGCGTGCAGCACCTTGTCGACACTGTCCTGCATCACACTGCGGCCGTGTTCGATCCACAACGCGCTGTCGCAGACATCGCGAATCTGCTTGTCGCCATGCGAGACGAATACCACGGTCGTGCCGTTGTGAATGCGCTCGCGCAGGGCGGCGCCGGATTTTTCCTGGAATTCGGCATCACCGACCGCAAGTACCTCATCGATCAGCAAGACATCGGGTTCCACCTGCATCGCCACCGAAAAACCCAGGCGCATCAGCATGCCGGTGGAGTAACTTGAAATTGGCTGCGCGAAGAAATCGCCCAATTCGGAGAATTCGAGGATCGCCGGCAAGCGCTGCACGATTTCGCGACGACGCAGCCCCAGCATCAAACCCGACAGGATGGCATTGTCGCGACCGGACAAATGTGGCACAAAACCCAGCGCCAGCGACAGCAACTGGCACGAAACCGGCGCGCGCTTTACGTGACCGCGGTCCGGCGTGATGATGCCGGCGATGGTGCGCAAAAGTGTACTTTTCCCGGCGCCGTTGCGGCCGATCACGCCCAGCCGCGCGCCACGCACGAGTTCAAGGCTCACATCTTCCAGCGCCCAGAAACGCGGACTGCCCATGCGCAGTTGTGCGTTGAAAGCGACGCCGACATTTTCCAGGCTGATGATCGTGTCGTTCATTTCACGTTGGCAATTTGACGTAGCGCGGCGTCAGCCGCTGGATCAGGAAAGCGCCAAACGCATACAGCGCGAGCGAAATCATCGCCGTACGGCCTAACGCAAACCAATCCGGCCAGCGCGCATGCATCAGGATGCCGCGGCCCGCTTCGACCAGTTCCACGATCGGATTGAGCACGAGCCATCGCCGCATCGATTCCGGTATCCCATCGAGCGAGAACACCACACCGGACACGAACATCATTACTTGCAGAATCTGCTCGATCACGAAACGCAGATCCGGCACCAGGGGCATGACTGCGGCAACGACATAGGCCGCGCCTGCGGCAAACACCAGCTCGACCAGCAACACCGGCAGCAGCGCGAGATAGGCAATGTTGGGCGGATAACCACTGCACCACAGGATGACGAACAGGAGCAGGAGTATAAAAATAAACTTCACCGTATCGGCGAGGATCTGCACGCTCGGAAACACCTGCGACGGCAGCTTGACCTGACGGATCAGCGCGAGTTGCCCCCAGATCGAATATCCGCCGTGGCTCACGCAAGACTTGAACCATTGCCATAAGGTCAAGCCAACGAGCAGGAACGGCACGTAATCCTGCTGTGCGGTTCTCAGTACGATGGCGAAAACGAAATAATACGTCGCCATGTTCATCGCCGGCTCGATGATCCACCACAGCAAGCCGAGATACGAGCGCGAACGCTCGGCGCGCAGTTCGGCGTAAGTGGAAAACAGGGTCAGTTCGAGATAATGCAGGCGCATAACCTGATCACGCCAATTCGCGCTTTGCGAAACCGTGTTGCATCAATGGGCTTCGGACTTCGTCGCAACACCCGGCATCTTGTCTGACGCATGGCGTTTGGCTGGTGCGTGGAACACCGGCGTGAACTTTTCGCGCGTGCCATCGGTGTTGATGGATTCGACGTAGTACCAGTAGTCCTTGCATGGATCGATGCTGTCGTCGACGTATTTGTATTGATGCGTCTCATCGGTGGTGCCGTTGCCGAGGATCGGCTGCCTGGTCAGTTTGACGAACGGACCCTTCTCGCTGTCGCCACGATAAACGTCGTAGCCGAAATTTTCTTCCTCGCTGGCGGTGGTCCAGTGCGCGGTGTTGCTCAAGCGCTGGTCGGGCGCAACCTTGCTCTGACTGCCGCAAACGGCGGCCGGCGCAGTGGTCGCTCCGATCACTTCACCGCACCACAACAAGCACACGAGCGGAGCGGCGACACACAGGGCAACGAAGGGCGGGACGGCGAAACGATTGAACGACACGGACAACTCCGGAAAGACGAATAGGTGCATTGGCGCAGGTGAACGATAGCGGCAGCGCGCAGCTGGCGCAATCGCCGTGGCTGGTTGACTTTCCACCGGCGGCATGCGGGACAATGCCGGCATGAGTTTGCGATCCGTCATCTGCCTGCTGAGCCTTCTGTGCAGCAGTATCTGCGACGCGGCGACCGAAACGGACTGGAGCGTGCGCGTCACGCCGTTCAACGAGGTGTTTCCGGCACTGGAGCGATCGCAGGCGCGGCGCAGCGTTGCGGCACCCGCGAGCGACCATGTACTCGGCAACGGCAGCGGACTGATCGCCGTACGTGTGCCTGCGCACCATGCAGGCGAGCGCGTGATCATGCAGGTCGTTGCACCCGGGCTTGGTCTGACCGAGCGCTTCGCCGCCGACCTGCCGCAAGCCGGAGTCGTTTACGAATTGCATCCACCACTGGATTGGGATACGCCGCGTCTGCTCGCGCTAGCCACGCCGTTGGCGACGCAACTGGACTTTGCGCTGGATCGTGACGGCTCCAACGCCGGTACGCGTGAGGTCGCCGTCAGCCTGCGTCCACTCGACGAAGCGCTGTATTTCGTCCGCGACGGTCGCGACAGCGTGGATCTGTCGTGGATTTTCGCCGCCTACGTCGACGAACACGCGGCGGTGGTCGATCGCATTCTCGATGCCGCGCAAAAAAGCGGCATTGAGGACAAATTCGATGGTTACGCCAGCCCGAATCCTGACCTCGTGTATCGCCAGGTTGGGGCCATCTGGCAAGCCTTGATCGAACATGGAATCCACTATTCCAGCGCGGATCCAGCAATCGAGCGCGGGCCGCACATTTTCAGCCAGCGCGTTCGCTTCCTCGCCGACATCTGGGGCGATCGTTCGGCCAACTGTATCGATGGCAGCGTACTGCTCGCATCGGTATTGCAACGCGTCGGCCTGCGCAGTTTCCTGGTGCTGGTACCCGGTCACGCCTTCGTCGGCTTCTACACCGACGCCGACGCTCAGCACGCGGCGTATCTGGAAACCACCCTGCTCGGCGCCAGCGTGACCACCCCGGCGAAACTGCCGGACTTCGCCACCAGCATTGTGCCGACGCAAGCACATCGCACCAGTCTGGCGAGCTTTGCGGCTGCGCTGGATGCCGGCCACGCGCACTACGTCCGGGTCGCACGCAAGCTCGATGGCCGTCATCGCCCGGACTATGCCGTGATCGACATCAGTGCCGCGCGCGCATTCGGAATTCAGCCGATCGAATCCGTCACCGTGGCCCCCTAGCTCGCGCTGATCCGGACCGTGAACGCCGCACCGCCGAGTGTCTCCGAGCGCGATACCGCGAGGCTGCCGCGATAAGCGCGTAGCAGATCCTGCACAATGGCCAGACCAATACCATGGCCCTGCACGCGTTCGTCACCACGCACGCCGCGCTGGATCAAATGCTCGACCTGGTCCGCGGGAATGCCGGGGCCATCGTCCTCGACGACCAGTTCCAGACTGCTGCGCCGTGCGCCAGGCGCGGTTTGCGCGCGCGCCGTCAGCAGCACCTGGTGTTGCGCCCACTTGAATGCGTTTTCGAGCAGATTGCCGAGCAGTTCGAGTAGATCGCCCTGTTCGCCATGGAAGCGCGCTTGCGGGTCGATCTCGAATTCACAAAGCACCTTTTTGGAAGCGTATACTTTTTCCAGACTGGCAACGATCTCCTCGGCATGCGGCGCGATCGGAATCGGCACAGCAAACGTGCTGTGCCCTGACGCCGCCGCGCGCGAAAGCTGGTAGGCAACGATCTGATCCATGCGGCCGACCTGCTCCAGCACCGTCCAGCGCAGTTCGTCGCCGCCAGCGCCGGATTCGAGCTGGCCGCGCATCACCGCCAGCGGTGTCTTCAGGCTGTGGGCAAGATCCGACAGCGTATTGCGGTTGCGCTGCAAGCGTTCGCGTTCGCTGTCGATGAATTCGTTGAGGTTGGTGGCCAGGCGCGAGATCTCGTACGGATAATCGCTGGACAGGCGTTCGCGTTCGCCGCGTTCAACCCGGGTCAGATCCGCCGCCACGCTGCGCAATGGACGCAGACTCCAGCGCAAAGTCGCCAGAAGCAACAATAGAAGCAGCACGCCGAGACCGCCGAGATAGGTCAGCAGGCTGCGGCGGAATACCTCACGCTGATCGTCGAGCAGGCGCGCATCCTCGGCGACATGCAGGGTCAGGTTCACGCTGCCGCGGTTCGGCACTTCCCAGGAGACGCCCTGGTTGAACAGGTAGACGTTTCCACCGGCGCCTTTGACCGGGCCGGTAAACGTTACCGCACCTGGCGGTAGCGTGGTATCGAACGGCAGGTCCGCACTTAAGGCAGAAGGTGAGCGCCAATGCTCGGCCTGACCGGCATCGGTTTCCACCGGCCCGGCGACGCCGGCGTAGAGACTGCCATCCGGACGATCGAAACGTGGATCAGGGCCGACATCCGGCGGTATCCAACGCTTCGAGCGCGCGACATCGGACGCGGCCAGATAACCGTAGACATAGCTTTGCAAGCGATCGCGCAATGCGCTGCGCAGGGTTTCGTAGATGGCCTGATCGAGCGCGAATCCGGCCAGACCGAGAAACGCCGCCAAAGCGATTCCTGCCGCCAGCAGCGAGCGCGCTTGCAGCGACAGCGGGCGATGCGCCATGGTGGATTATTATACTTATTTCTTCGACTTATTCGTCAGCAGCCGATGCGTCCGGCGTATTCCGGGTATCCGAATCCGCCGCGTCCATGCCGGCCTCGCTGCGGGCAATGGCGAAGCGATAGCCGCGGCCGCGCACGGTTTCGATCGGCTTGAGTGTGTTGTCCGGGTCGAGCTTGCGGCGCAGGCGCCCTATGAATACTTCGAGCACGTTGGAGTCGCGGTCGAAATCCTGCTGATAGATGTGTTCGGTCAAGTCCGCCTTGGATACCAGCTCGCCGGCGTGCAGCATCAGATATTCCAGCACCTTGTATTCGTAACTGGTCAGATCGGCGGGTTGACCGGCGACGTGCACGGTCTGCGCCGTGGTGTCGAGCACCACCGGGCCGCATTCGAGCGTGGGCCGGGTCCAGCCGCTGGCGCGGCGCACCAGTGCATTCAATCGCGCCAGCAATTCCTCGACATGAAAAGGCTTGACCAGATAATCGTCGGCGCCGTGCTTGAGACCTTGCACCTTGTCCTGCCAACTGCTGCGTGCAGTGAGAATCAGGATCGGGCAACGCTGGCCGAGCGCGCGCAATTCCTGGATCAGTTCCATGCCGGATTTTTTCGGCAGGCCCAGATCGATGATGGCCACATCGAATGGTACTTCGCGGCCCAGATACAGCCCCTCTTCGCCATCGGCGGCGGCATCCACCGCGAAACCTTCCCGCTTCAGACGCGCAGCGAGGGTTTCACGCAGCGGCGCTTCATCTTCGACCAGCAATATGCGCATGACTTCGCTCCTTCCTGTACGTTGCGCCCACTTACTCCGGCCGGCTGTCGTCCGCCGGCACCTCGATCACCCGCACCTGCCCGTCGCGGGTCAACACCTTGATACGATAAACGCTGCGCTTGCCGTTGTGCTTGGTTTCCGCCGACAGCACCTTGCCGTGCGTTTCGCGCTCGACCTTGGCGACCGCCTGCTGCATGGTCAACGTCGCCGCCGCCGCGCTCGCGCACAGCAAGACCAGCGAGAGACAGGCAATGGCAGGACCAAGTTTCATTCGCATCATCATAGCTTGCGCGACGGCTGCGGACACGACCGTGACCACCATGTACCGCGCGCCAGATGCATACTATGACGACGGCGCTTTAATTGCGCCTGAATCGAAGCTAGAAAATCTCGCCCACACAACAGCGCAGACTGCCGCCGGCCTTCTCGATTTCATCCAGGTTCACACTGCGCAGGGCGAAACCCCAGTCGGCCAACGCGGCGCATTGTTCGGGGCGCAGCGATTCGGCCGCGCGCGCGCTCATCCATACCGTGTCAGGAGACAGCGTGATCGCGTTACCGGCGAACGCGGCCTTCTGCACCGCGTCCAGGCGTAGCACGCGCGGTGCGTAGACTGTGGCTATGGCCTCCACGACGGCCGGATCGGCAAATCCCTCCGGAGCGATAATCGCCGCGCGCGAAGCGAGCAACGCAAGCACGACATTGGTGTGGTATTCACCACGCGCCAACCGGAAGCAAAACGTCAGCTTGAGCCCGAATGCCTCGTGCATCGCATAGGCGCCATCCAGATCGCAGCGTTCCGACAGCCCACAAAAACCAATGCCGCGCGCACGGTCGATCGCCAGAGCGCCGGTCAGCTCGGCGACGATCGATTGCGTGGACAAATCCACAAGTTCGCAACCTAACAGGTCCCGGAAGAATCCACGGATATCGGCACGCGTGGCTTCGCGCCGGCGCACCGCGTGGCGCATGGCACCGACGATCAACCGTCCCGGCGCACTGGCGAAGACATTATTCGGAAACACCGCGTCCGGCGTGGACGGGTCACCGGGAAACACAATAGTCGGCAAGCATGAGCGCAGCGCTGCTGCCAGCGCGGCGTGCTGGGCGAGCGAGCGCGCCGGATCGGGTTCGCCGCTCATCTGCATGTAGCGATTGTCAGTCGCCGATTCCGCCGCCAGCGAGAAACCGTGCGGTGCGACCAGGAATGCCGCGCGCGCAGTTGCCGCGGCCTGCAAGGGGAAGCGCTCAGGCGAATACGCGGCGAGAAATTCGGCAGGCGAAGTTACGATCACGGGATTGATCCATACGCGAGAAGTGTGGGTCGAAATGGCGGCTTCTTGATTTTACCAATAGGGACAATGGCACAAATCACGTTGCGTGCGCGTGTTCGCGCATCGCCGCTGTCGCATCGGCAAGAACGCCGAAACCCGTGCCAGCAGCACGCATATGCTCGCTCAGATAGCGACGGAAAGCACGCGCACCCGGCTCTCCCAGATACAAGCCAAGCACATGCCGGGCGATGTGATGCAGCGCTTCGCCGCGTGCGATTTGATTGGCAATATATGGCGCGAGTTGCGCGAGAATCTGATCGCGCGCCGGCAGCGGCGTGCCGAACAGCGCGTGCTCGATCCGCGCGAGCACGTAGGGATCGTGATACGCCGCGCGACCGAGCATTACCCCATCGACATGTTGCAGTTGGAGTTTCGCCGCATCCGGCGCGACGATGCCGCCGTTGATGACGATCGTCAGCTCCGGAAACTCGTGCTTGAGCTGATAGACGCGCGGGTAGTTGAGCGGCGGAATCTCACGGTTTTCCTTCGGGCTCAAGCCGTGCAGCCACGCCTTGCGCGCATGCACGATCAGCACTTGCAGTCCTGCGCCGATCAAAATTTCGGCGAAGCGGTGCAGGCCCGCGTAGTCATCCTGATCATCCACGCCGATGCGGCA
Source organism: uncultured Gammaproteobacteria bacterium (assembly GCA_963804695.1). Lineage (GTDB taxonomy): Bacteria > Pseudomonadota > Gammaproteobacteria > Xanthomonadales > Rhodanobacteraceae > Rudaea. Next base: position 47,197 of record CAWDRH010000001.1, on the reverse strand, counting down.
CTTCACCGTCACCGGGACATCGACCGCCGCGCGCATCGCCGCAACGCAATCAGCGACCAGGTCCGGCTCACGCATCAGGCAAGCGCCGAAGCGGCCCGACTGCACGCGGTCCGATGGGCAGCCGACGTTGAGATTGATCTCGTCGTAACCGAAATCCACGCCGATGCGCGCCGCCGCCGCCAGATCCGCCGGCTCGTGACCGCCCAGCTGCAGCGCCAGCGGATGCTCAGCCGCGTCGAAACCGAGCAGGCGCGCACGATCGCCGTGCAGCAACGCCCCGGTCGTCACCATCTCGGTATACAAACGCGCATGGGGGCTAAGCAGACGATGGAAGAACCGGCAATGGCGGTCGGTCCAATCCATCATCGGCGCGACGCATAGTTTCCAATTGGCTGAAAACAAGGCACCGTGCGGATTTCCTAGGTTTTGTGCGGCCTGCAGCGTTCCCATCGATTCCCGTGTTTTCCCGTGTTTTCCCAAAACAACTGTACCATTGGTGTACCATAGCCATCGACCCATCTCACAGAGGAGGTTTGGTACAGTGGCAGCCATTCAAGAACGAAGTGGAAGCTTTCGCGTCCTTGTTCGACGAAAGGGTATCACCGCGACGCAGACCTTCCTATCGAAGAGCGCTGCGAAGCTGTGGGCTGCGAAAACCGAGGCCGAAGTCGATCGCGGTGAGTACCAATCAAAGTTGGCGAAATCTGTCACCGCTGGGATGCTAATCGACGACTATGAGCGCGAGCTATCCGAACACGGACGTCTGACAGGTACGCGCAGAAGCGCCCTAAAAATGTTACGTGGTGGCCTCGGCGACAAGTCGGCGATCGAGCTCACCGCCGAAGATATTTTGAATCACGTGAAGAAGCGCACGGCAGGCGCAGCCAGCATGAATATGGAGATAGGCTTCTTGGAGGACGTGCTCGCATTTGGCAGACTCAAGCTGCCCATAGGCAATCCGGTCGGACTAGCGCGCCCGATGCTTCGAAAGCTTCGGCTAATTGCCAAGCCGAAGGAACGAGATCGGCGACCGTCCGCCGCGGAACTTGAGAACCTTTACGCCTATTGGAAATATCCGCGAGGCTACGAGCTTCCCATGCGTGACATCGTGGGTTTTGCGATCTCTTCGGCCATGCGTCTCGGGGAGATCGTCGCGCTCAAGCAGTCGGACATGGACGTGGAGAAACGACTGGTGCTTATTCGCGATCGTAAAGATCCTCAACGTAAGGACGGGAACAACCAATGGATTCCTCTACTAGGAGAAGCCTGGACGATTGCAAAGCGGCAACCAAAGAGCGAACGGCTCTTTCCATATAACGGAGATGCCATCAGCCGGGCGTTTCTGCGGGCATGCGAAGCCTGCGAGATCGAGGACCTGAGATTCCATGACCTTCGACACGAAGGAACTTCCCGACTGTTTGAAGCCGGGTATCAGATTCAGGAAGTAGCGCTCGTGACCGGACATCGGGATTGGAAGTCATTAAAAAGGTATACAAATTTGCGGCCCGAGAGCCTCCATAGTCACCATGCTGCAAAATCACTTACCAGGATCAAGCGCAATCGGAACTAATCAGCCATGCGAGGAAACAATCGTGGCGGCCAAGCATTGTGCGTCTTGTTGGCGCCGCTAACTAGGCGCATCTAGCATAGCGTGGAATGCCGCCGCCGGTTACAGCCCGTATGCCCGCGGCAAGGCTCACAAGCGCCGAGGTAGCCGCGATAGCTGCCCGTATTTTTCGTGTTGGTCATATCGCAATTGCTACGCGCAAAATATATCTTTGCTTATCGGGTTAGCCAAGCGGCTAACTTTTGTAACCAATTTAGTGACGCTGCTTTTGTTGCGGGTAACATTGGCGGTACTGGCATTGCTGCGTGCGCAGTCGCAAACGTTCCCGTTTGACCCGCAGTCACTATTGGCGTCGATGCTGACTGTATGCCCGGCACGGTAATCTGGCTATTGGCTGCTGTAGTTGCAATCCATGAAATAAACGCGTCGCAGTAGTCAGTTACAAGTTCTTCCGTATACTTCCAAAGACTAGCAAAGTCGCGCTCTCCCGGCGGAGTGACAAGTCCACCGTGGCCGATATCGTTCCGCCGACCAACAAGGTCATTTAATCGCCCCAGGTTGAGGCTCTGAAACTTACTGTCAGTTGCGATACCAAGCGTTTCCGCATTGACGCTCACGACTTCCGGGTTCACATTGGAAAACGTCATGACTAGCTCACCGACGTCCTGCGATTGACTGATCGGTTGCTGTTCCCATTTTTCAAGCTCTTCAAGGAACTCGCAGAGCGGCGCAAATGATCCTTTTCCCGGTTTGCTCTTACTGCTTCTAGCGGTTTGTTGGAGCTTCATGCGGTAGCTTTCATAGAAGGACGCTTTCTGTAGCCAGAGCGCGCGTTGACTAGGCGAAAGAGCATGCGTATGTGTTGTCAAATCGCGGAGAAGCTTAAGTCCAATAGAATGGCACAGAACGAAGCATCGTTCCCATACCGCATACAGCATCGGAATTGCCATTAGGCGAAACGCATCCGGTCGCGGTGTCGCAGGACAAAGCGCACTCATCGCTGTCAGCAATCCCAAACAGTCGATCTTGACCGCTTCAACCTCGTTGATCGAGTCAGCTGGTTGCGTCATCGCTTTGGCTTACTGCCTGAACCATTCTCTACCGAGAGCGATTCGCCCCTCTAATTTCTTCCGAGTGTTCGAGCCAGCGCCAGTCAGTTCTTTGAGAGTAGGGCTTTCCAGAAGAGCTTCGAATTTCGTTCTAATGGTTTCTGGCGACAAGTTCGACTCGTTGTGAAATACCCCCGTCGCGACGATGTCGAAGAGATTTGTACTGAACCCCCCTCTTCGAAAACGGAAAGCATCGCCTTCAGGCAAAGCCGTATTGACAAGCGCGAACGTTCTTTGAATCTGTTCTTCAATCTGCGCCGTTAGCCTAAACTTTCCTTCCGACGCTGAAGCCATGAACTCATCTAGATACTCGCCAACAGCATGTCTAAGTGGCTTCTCACCAAAATTAAAAGCAAGTAACCGTAGGAGTGCCTCCTCTACACCCATCGCTTTCTTTGCATCTTCTGTGAGCGAAAGTGCTTCACGGATGGTTTGCACATTCGCCAACTTTCTAAGTTGCGCGGGAAACTCTTTTCCCAACAAGCGGGCAGTGCAGTTCCGAATCTCTTGATCGCTAAGCTTTGAACCAAAAGTGTTCAGTCGACGGAACACTTCATAACGCGCGCGAACCGATGACTTCTTCTCTATCAAGATTACGGAGATGCGTGCGTACTTGATGGTGCGAATCAAAGCCTCCGGTAGGGATTCTGCGGTGAACCCTTCAAGTGAAGGCACGATGGGTCCGCCAGCAAGCTTGGACGGAACGCGGATATTGTTCACTTCCTCCTCTTGATTTTCGTCGGACCCCGGACTGGCCACTTCTCCGAAAATCTCTTTCGCGAAAAGCTTCACCAGTGTTGAAACACGCTGTAGGCCATCAATCACCTCGAACTTACTGTCATTGTTCTCAGCGAAGAACAATGGAGGTGAAGGGATACCTAGCAACAAGGACTCGATGTATTGGGTCTGCTGATCAACTGACCAGCGAAAAAGTCGTTGATACTCAGGATCGATGCGCAGTTCATCATCTTTGAACTGGCCGAGAACCTCGCGCCACGTAGTTGTGTACGTGTCAAAATGCACGTCGGTTCGTTGCCTTTCAACATCATCGATAATTCCCATTACGCCTCTCTTCAAGAATTGCGCAAGCGCCCATATGCGAATGCATGTCCCGCTAGCGCCGCCGCAAACGCCTTAAATCCTAATTCCTCGTTTGGGGTGATGTAATCACCGGTCTCCACCGCAGTACGAGCTGACATCAAGAAGCACGCCGAGTCGTAAAGCTGTTCTCGCACTAAACGCTCGCAGAGTAGTTCGTAACGTTTAGCGTAAGAGGCGGAGTGGAACTCTGGGAAAACCTTGAAGTGCGACTCGACCACGCGCACCGGTGTAGTGGATCTCGGCTCTTGCTCTAGCAACATAAGATATCCAACCCATGGTCGCGCCGATGGTTTGAATGCTCCGTGTTCATATGCCTTCTTCAGGTCGAGCGCATTCCCAAGAGCTTCTTCCGTGCGGTTATTAAAATTGTTTCCATAGCTCGGTCCGCATTGGCTCTTGAATTCGACGCTGGCAAGCAAATGCTCGCCCACGACAGCAACGAGATCCCAATCCTTTGTCGCGCGAAAATATCCAGGCAGCTCGTTTCGCCTGGTATGGATTTCCGCATCGCGTAAGCCCGCATCGAGCAATATATCCCGAACCAAATTCGCAAACCCGTGCAGCTGCTTTCCACCGGTTACCGACGATCGATTGCCGCGGTCCTTGTCGCCTTCTGCACCTCCTTGGTTCTCGCCTTGTTTTTGGCGCGCGCTCCAGAAGTGCTTTACAGCTTCGCGAAGGCCGGTTTCAAGGTCAAGCATCCGAAATCCTTTCGACAATAGCGCCTGGCAATTTAGCAATGGCTTTTCGTAGACGATCCAACGTCAAGCCGAAGTAGTGTTCATCAATCTCTACACCAATGCTGTTTCGTCCCCAATTGGCGGCCGCTAAACTGGTCGTACCCGTGCCCATGAACGGATCAAGCACAGTGTCGCCCACGAAGCTGAACATCCGCACCAATCGTTCAGCGAGCTCGACGGGATACGGCGCCGGGTGCTCTCGTGTCGACGCGCCTGTGACACCGGTCCAGATTTGTTGGAACCAACGTTTATGATTCTCGCCGCTGATTACACTCAGCACTCGAGTTTCCACGCTCGGACTGCGGTAGCCCCCAGGTTTTCGAAACATGAGGATGAACTCGATATCGTTCTTGATGACTGCGTTGGGCTCGTACGGTTTTCCCAGAAACCCTCCGCCGTTACCTTGGGCTTCATACTTTGCGTTCGCGATCTTGTGCCAGATGATCGGCGTGAGGTTGGAGAAGCCAATCCGGCGGCTCATCTCCTGAATGCTGGCGTGCAACGGGATGACAGTGTGCTCGCCTTTATTCTTGCGGCGCGAAAGACACACGTCTCCGACTACGCATACGATGCGTCCCCCAGGTACAAGCGCACGGTAGCAATGTCCCCATACGGACTCGATCGCGCTCATAAAGGCCGCGTAATCCTTAATGTGTCCGAGCTGCCCCTTGGTGTCTCGATATTCTTTGAGCGTCCAATAGGGCGGTGAGGTGACGATCAAATGGACCGAGTTCTTGGGGAGAAACGCCATCTCGCGCGAATCTTTGCGGTGGAGCGCGTGATGGGTTTTGCGCAGCTTTAAAGACGCCTCTATCTTTGCTATGAGTTTCGCATCTTTGGCTATCCTCGGCAGCGCAGTCTGATGGTCGGTAAGGTCGCCTACGTCAAGACAACGATCAGCCCCCCGTTCAAGAGGAAGAGACATCGGCTCTCCAACCCCTAAGCTTTCTGTAAAGGCGTCGAGTCTCGTTGTTAAGTTCACGGAAGCAATGCTCCTTGCATTGGACGTGTGCGCGTTCGTCGTAGCGCTTCAGCCCTATCGGGTCGTGCCGGACGCACTAGGCCAGGTTCATAGTGTGCGGTATCAACCTCAAAACGTGAGACGCCGAGTCGACGCAGGAAAGCGGCAAGCGTCGTGAGGTTTGGAAATAGCCGAACGCAGCCACGAGTATTGCCAAGCATCCGCTCGGTGACACCGTAGCAGACCTTAACCGCGAAGCCCCCGCGCCGACCAACCACGGACGCCGACCTAATCGAGTTTGCCTCGACAAGCTCGCGCAAGGTTGTCTCCCTGATCATTGCGTCCGTCATCTGAACAATGCGCTTCGACATCGCAGTCAGCGCGGAGCCTACGCGCATATAGCATTATTTGACAAGCGCACAACGCTGTACGCAGTCTGTTCTGTCGCTTGCTAGTCGCTTGCTTCGCATCCGGCGTTCCCTGCTTAAGTTTGATATTATCTATATAATCGTAGTATGACTACGACTAATCGAAATAAACTAAATTCGCTTTACGCCCAACTGGCACCGGGTACTGCGCTGACATCGGGAGACCTAGCAGCCCTCGGCATATCGGCCGATCTCGCGGTTCATTATGCCCGCTCACGCTGGTTGACTCGGCTAGCTCGCGGCGTCTATTGCCGTCCCGGTGAGACACTGTCACAGCGTTCCAGCTTGCTCCTGTTGCAAAGAAACGTCGAGGGTCTACATGTCGGCGGCAAGTCTGCCCTGGAGTGGTACGGCCTACGCCAATACGTATCGCAGCAGCCAATGCTCCATCTGTACGGATGGACGGCCGCACGACTGCCGGATTGGTTCTTGCAGCGCTTTCACGCCGAGTATCACCGCAAACGGCTTTTCAAAGAGCAGCCAAGCAAAATGCTGCACGTTGCTCCGTTTGAAAATCAGCCGAGCGCACCGCAGGTATCTGCGCCCGAGCGTGCCCTATTGGAACTGCTCAGTGAAGTCGGCGTGCGTCAGGCACTACAGGAGGCGCGCGAACTCATGGAAAGCACTCACAGCCTGCGCGCCGACGTGTTGCACGAGTTGCTCAAGCGTTGCAGCAGCGTCAAGACTGTCCGGCTATGCCTTCAACTCGGACGCGAGCTTTCACTACCGTGGATCAAGAAGCTCGATTCAACAAAGCTGCCCACCGGCAGCGATCGAGCATGGGTGTCGCGTTCTGCGGACGGTCTGCTGGTGCTCAGGCCATGAACTAGATCTATCTCGACACAGCACGGCTAACGATCGCGCCCGAATCGCTTTTGCTTTCGTCGCGTGCGGATTTCGGCTCTCTGCGGGCAAGCAGCCGCGTTCCTGAGTAAGAGTGCGTCTGTCTTAAGCACTGTAATGCATTCATGCCGTCGCACGAGCTAACTTGCAGCGACTGATTTCGCGCACCCGGAAGATCTCGCGAGTCACACGGCACGGCGGCAGAAAGCTCAGATCGTTACCTCCACTCCACTAGTCCGGTACCCGCGTTTCCAAAATCACTCAGCATTACATGACGACCTCGCGTGTGTTCAAGGCCACCAGTCTGGCGCTTGCGCTCTATGCGCTACAAGGGTCGAGACGAGCGCTGGCGCGCCCTTTCCGCGCGATCACAAGCGCTTTCCGTGGCGGCACACACCCGCAACGGAGGCCTTCATGCAATACCAACTCGATCTACTCGGAAACTACCACTTCACCGGACCGGTGGACGAAGCGACAATACTCAGCGTAGCTGAGCGCATCCGCGAAGCACACTTTTACCGCGAAGCGGCGTTGCAAAGCCCTTCAGCAACACGCGACTACCTCGTCGCAAAACTGGCGATGCTCCAGCACGAAGTCTTCGTCGCCATCTTCCTCGACAACCGACACGCGGTGCTCGCCTTCGAAATCCTCTTCACCGGCACGATCGACGGCGCTTCCGTCTACCCACGCGAAGTCGTCAAGCGAGCGCTCCATCACAACGCAGCGGCCGTCATCTTTCGCGCACAATCATCCATCTGGAAATCCCGAGCCCAGCGCAGCCGATCGCTCAATCACCAGCCAGCTCAAGAGCGCGCTGACCCTCGTTGAGGTCCGGGTGCTCGATCACTTCATCGTCGGCGGCACACGCGCACTCTCATTTGCCGAACAGGGACTTCTTTAAGTCCCTTTCGCAAAACTCGCGCAAATACGACGCCGCGGCAACGCGGCGGCGTCCGTCGCAACCCGTGGAAGGAATGTGTCGAGATTGGTATCCTTAGCGCGACCATTGCAACGAGTGCTCAAATGAACCAACGAATCATTTTCTTGGTCGCAGGTGCCGCGATTCTTCTTGTCATTGTCGTTGCCGCGATGGCGTTTCGTCAGCCTGCGACTGCCGAGAGACCCGCTATCACTGTTAACGCAGCCGAGGATACGGCGGTCGCAGCCCGCGCAGATGCGATAGCGCGCAACCTTCACCGAGACGACAAGAACCGGTACAAGGCTCAAGCTCCCCAAGCGGTCGGCGAGTTGCCCAAGGCTTCAGGGGACGGGCACTAGCCTGAGCGCGCGCGACCATCCGCCACGCGCCCCAGCGATACCACGACGCGCCAAGCACCCCACCGGATTCTCACAGTGGGTCAGACTTGTCCAATCCTCCTTGGGCGCGGATGCCAATGCGACCCACGATGGCGCGGCGCGCATCAGCGCAAGTCGCTACGGACTGCTCCACGGTGTTCCGCCCGTCCGCGCCCGGCACAGCCGTTCGCTTCCGGTGCTGCTGTTGCTCGATCACCGCACTGCTCTGGGCTCGCGCATTCCGCGCTAACCCAATGAGGAAGCAACAATGAGCAAGACAACCAAGTCTACGAAGAAATCCGACGGTGAAACGGTCCGCTTCGATGCGTTTTCGGTGCGCGACTACGAAGTCGCCGGCGAATCACGCAGCGACTGGTCCCGAATCGGTTCCGCTTGGCCGCACCAGGATGGCGAAGGGTTTCGCGTTCTTCTCCATGCCCTGCCGCTGGATGGCGTGGTGACGCTGCGGGTGGCCAAGCCTAAGGAGCCCACTGCGGAATAATCCACCAACGTTGCAACAACGGGGCCTTCGGGCCCCGTTTTTGTTTGCGTATTTTTCAGTCTGAGCGATCCTTTTCTCGTTGTTCCCCAGGGCACTCTATCGATCTCGCAAATAAATGTGGTCTAATTTGTATAGACAAACTATACCAATGCTGGATGACCGACCAACGCGTTCGCAGGCTCACCCGCGATGGTGCACGCTTCATTGAGCAGGCGCTCGCGATTCAGGACATCGAGTCGCGCGATGCGCGCAGCTTGGGCTACACCGCGCGCATCATGACTATTGCCACGCTGCCGCACCGCGCGCAGCCCGGCGACCATTACGAGCGCACGAATGGAGGCTATCGTCTCGTTGTGCAAGCGTTACCGGGAGCGGGCCTGCCTTTCGGAAGCTACCCGCGTCTGCTGCTGTCGTGGCTATCCACAGAGATTGTGCGCACCAAGCAGCGCGAACTGGAAATCGGTCCGTCGATGACTCAGTTCCTCAAAGGGTTAGGCCTGCACAACAGTGGCGGACGGGGCCGAGCCGCCAGACCTGACGACGGCAGCAGGTCGCACAGCGCCGGTACGATACTCCGCCTCAAGCGGCAAATTGTCAGCCTGTTCGGCGCGCGCTTCATCCTTCAAAATCTGACGAATGCCAATGGCGAAAGTACAGAACTGCTGCCGATTGGCGACGGCATGCAGTTGTGGTGGAACGCGCACGACTCACAGTTTTTCCCTTCGAGCGTGCGTGTCAGCGAACCCTTTTACGAGCATGTCATCCGCAGTCCTGTTCCCGTCGATCTTCGCGCGCTGCGCGCGATTAAGCGTTCGCCGCTTGCGCTCGACATCTACACCTGGCTAACACACAGGAACTTCGTGATGCAGAACGGCGGCCGAGCCGCCGCGAGGGTTCCTTGGGCAGCGCTGCAGGTGCAGTTCGGTGCCGACTATCCATTGCACAGTCGTGGCCGGGCAGATTTCAAGAAAGCCTTCCACCTTGCCTGTCAGCGTGTCCTGAGCGTGTACCCAGCGGCGCAACTCCGCGACGAGGGCGACACGCTCACGCTACTGCAGAGCTTGCCCCATGTGCGTCCGCGCAGGGGCAGGTCGGTCACGAAGACGTAGCAATCACTTCCGGCGGTGCCTGCACACGTCTGCGCGCCAAAGCACACGGTCTCGTATTCGTCATCTGAAAAGGCCTGTGGATAAGCCAGTGCGTGGCACGACTTATCCACGCCGCTTGACTCCCAAACGTGCGCCGCTTCACTCCCAAGATCACGCCGCTTCACTCCCAAAATTCCAGCAAAGCACGCCGCTTCACTCCCAAAACCGCGCCGCTTCACTCCCAAATAATGCGCTAAGTCAATTGTTCACAAAGCAAATTTTTCTCCCTGTATTACCTGTAGTTCTTTTCCTGTAGCTCCGCTATAGCCCTGTAGTTGTCATCGGGCGACTGTGGATAAATCGCAAAACTCTGTGGGTTTGTGTTTTGCTGTTAACTTGGTATAGTTGGTCTAATTGGTTTCACGTGGATCGCGAGGAAGCGAACTCATGCTGCGGTGGTTGCTTACGGCGAGTCTGTTATCGAATTCGACCGACGCTACGTCGGTACCGTTCTATCTCGAACTCGATGGGACGTACTACTCCGTGCCGCCCGGCGGCACGATCGAATACACGACTGATACCTGGGTAGTCACGGACACGACGATGGCGTCCTGCAACCGGCGGAACAATGACGTTCAGCAATATTCGTCGTTTGCGCTGTTCTACGGACCCAATCTCAATATCGTCTATCTGAATCTGAGCGCTGGGAGTTCTTACGCCTGCTACGGCGATGCCAAGCTTGAATATTGCGCTCTCGCGATGACCAGCATGACCGACGACATCGTATGCGATGGCGCGGTCGCGGCGCCTGACTTCATTTTCGCAAACGGGTTCGAGCCGTGATGCGCATCATCACCTGCGCAAACCTCAAAGGCGGCGAAGGCAAGACCACCGTTGCCCGGCACATCGCCTATCACGCGGCGTCGAGGGGGTTGAAAACACTCGCTGTCGACCTCGATCCGCAGGCGAATCTCACCGACTCGCTGCTTCCCGAAGCGACCAAGGATGTTTACACGAGCTCAGCCGAACTGTTCGATGCCAGTTTTTCGCATGCGAAATTGAAACTCGCCGAATCGGACGAGCGTCTGTGGCTAATGCCGGCCGATCATCGCCTTGATGCGCTTGCAGAAATCGCTGGCGACCGTGCTTCGTTCGTCAATCGCGTGCGCAATCATCTTCGCGGCATCGCCGGTTTCGATGTCATCGTCATCGACACGCCGACCAACGCACCGGTCTGCTACCTGAGCGGGCTTGCTGCAGCTGATGGTGCCATCTCACCTGTGCAGATGGACGCCTACGGTATCTCGGGAGCGGTGCGCCTGACGCAGGCGATTCAGCGCGTGCGTGCTCACTACAACCCGAAATTGATTCACATCGGCTTCGTAGTGAATCGATTTAACAGCCGCGCCGCGTCGCATGGCGAACTGTTGAGGCATTTCAGTTCCAAGAAATTGCGCCTCCTACCTACTGTCTTGCGGGAGCGTGTGGCCGTGCAGGATTCGCTCGGACGGCGCACTCCCGTGTGGCGTGGGCCGCGCGGCAGCGTGAACACGCGTGCCGCCCGCGAAATGCGCGCCATGTGCGCGGAAGTACTGGCAGGAGTCGGGCTATGAAGCCGAGCAACGTCACCGCACTTGCCAAGAAGTCGGCTCGCAACGACGCACCAAGCGCCGATTTCCGCCTGAGTGCGCTCGATCAATTGAGCCGCGTCGACAGCCAAGAGCTGGTGCTGGAACTCCCCATCGATCGCATCGATCCTGACCCGGAGCAGCCGCGCAAGGAGTTCAGCGAAGCCACGCTGACCGAGCTCGCCGACAGTCTGCGTCGGCTCGGGCAAATCCACCCGGTCGAAGTGCGCGAAGCCGGCGATCGCTATGTGCTGATCGATGGTGAGCGCCGCTGGCGAGCTGCCCAGCACGTTCGATTGACGAAGTTGCGTGCACTGCTCAAACTCGAGCCCGGCACGCCGGATGACGTGCGTGACCGGCAGTTCGCCGCGAACTTCCATCGCGACGCGATGGCGCTCATCGACCAGGCGCGCTATCTGCAATCGCGCCTCGATGCGCTCGGCTCAGCTGCGTCTGTCAGCGACGCAATCGGTCTCAGCGTGCCGCGCATCCTGAATATCGTAAAGACGTTGCGTGCGGACGGTGCCGCCGCCGAGCTGCGCGACAGCGGCATTACCAAAGATGCGGACACGATCGGCGCCGTCGTGGAGGTGCAGAAACACGATCCGGCCGCAGCCGAAGGGTTGGTCGCGGACGCGATCGCCAGAGGCAAAATTACGCGCAAAGAAGCGCAGGAAGCGGCACGTACGGCGAAGGGCAAAGCGATTCGTAGCGCGGACGATGCGACGGACGAACACAGCCATGGCTTCGCGGCACGCGATTTCGCCGAAGGCCGCGGCAGTGGCGGCCGCAAACCGAAACCTGCAGAGCCGAAGCTCGTTGTGCTGCTTGCGTGCGACGGTCCCGAAGGACAGCGTGCGCAGTGGAACAAGCTGTCCCGAGAGCATGGTCGCGCGCGCCTGTCGCTGGTTGCGACGACGACGCAGTCAGGATGCGTGTTGGTCGAATTCGGGGACAACCATAGCGAGCCATTCCGCGCCGACACGCTGCGCATCCTCGATGCCGTGTACGAGACGGACAAGTCCCATGGGCGCTGACGGTAATGAAACCATGAGCGGCTTCGGTGTCGAGGCGTCCAGCGCTGCTTCGACGGTCGAGCCACTTCTGACAGAAGTGCATCTTGAATACCGCTCGAATCGACGATATCGCCTGCTATTCGGCGCCCCGTTCGACGTGGTCGCGATGGATCAGCCGCATCCCCCCGGTGGGCGCATTGCATTCTTCCGGCCGGGCGACCGTTTCGGTCTCGCGCTATGGGAAGCGAACGACTACGGGACGACGCGTTGGCGCGTTTTCGTCTGCCGAGCGTTGCGCACTGGTGAGACCGGCACGCGCGTCCCGCAGGTACGACCTGGCGCGCGTGTCTTGCTTGATGTCTCTGGTGCAACACGGGCCAAGGCAGCACTGCACTGGCTTTCGGGCTATGTTAAGTCTGGTGATGCCCCTTCGCTGCCGGACCACGCTTTTACCGATGCAGGCTTTCGCATCGCCAATGCGCCGCTCGCGCGCCTGAAAAGCTACGCTGCGGGGCGCCTGTGAGTTTCGAGGAACGATTGAAGGCCATACGCTTTTTTGCGTTCGCGTCAGCAACCGTCACACTCGCATACGTCACTGGTGGCTTGATTCGTTTTAGCGGCCATGAGCTTGTCTTCAACGATTCGCCGAGCGTGCCGAGGGGTCTCTACTGGATACGGCTCGGCATCGCGCCGGTCAGCCGCGGCGAATACGTCATGTTCGCGCCAACCGATTTGGTCGCCGCACTGATTTACGGACGAGGATGGCTCCCAAACGGCATGCCACTCTTGAAACCTGTTGGCGGTTTGGATGGCGACACCTATTGCCTGAAGGACGGGCATTTCATTGTCAATGGCGCAAATGCGGGGCCGGTGTTCTTGCTCGATTCGCAAGGGCTTCCTCTCCCGCAATTTGCTGGCTGTCGGCATGTAAGGCACGGAGAGTTCTTGCCGGTGTCGTCGTACATAGAACGTAGTTTCGACGGTCGCTACATGAGCGCGGTGCCCATCGCGAACGTGATAGGGACCGGGTTTCCGCTGCTGATGTTCTGACCATGCCGCTCGCCGATTTCTATGCTCACTGTGGCCCCTGGGTTCATCCGGATACGATTGCCGCGGTCGTAGAGGTTGAGAGCGGGGGCCAGCCGTGGGCGATCGGAACGCCTCACGGCTCTTTTCTATGCGTCCACAAAAGTGCAAGCGACTGTCTACCTAGCGCAAGCGCTGCGAAGAGAAAGCAGTGTCGACATTGGCCTGATGCAGATCAATTCGCAATGGATCAGTCGACTCCACATACGGCCAGATCAGTTCCTCGATCCATGCTTCAACGTGCGCGTTGGCGCCGCGATTTTAGCGACGAATTTTGCGGCTGCTTCGCGACCGGGAAAGACGTTGCTACAAACCCTAGTCGCTGCACTCTCGACATATCACAGCGGATCGGAAACCTCTGGATATAACTACGCACTACGGGTGCTGAACCGATAGTCATCCTCCGCGTTTCAAACGTCGGCATGCGGTTCTAGCGAGGCAGTCGCACCATCTTCAACATCGCGCTCCTCGTGCTCTCGTTGGCGCTCAGCCAGCGTCTGTAACGATTTTCGATACGAGTCGGGAAAGCGTGCTCGCGTGGGCTCAATGACCTCCGGAGAAGCGAAGGTGTCATGGTGGAGGCCATTGAGCACATACCGGGTCGTGAAGTGGTAAACACGGTACGAATAGCCGATGCCCTTCAGTTCATCGGACGGAATGTCGTGTTGCAAGTAGAACATACCCCGCAACGACGAAGCGAGCCCGGGTTCGCATTCAATCTTGGCGCTGAAAAGCCCGGGATGCGCGGCCAATTCGCTCAAAATACCTGCACGCTTGAACAGGCTTTCTCCTATGGTAACGATTGCGGGAAGCGCCGCCTTGGATGTGCGGAAAAAGCGATCTACGTCGTGGCCGATATAGTCGGTACGCCAAGCGATCCGCGTCGCGCGGCCCGACGTTTCGACAAAGCCGCCGGCCAACCGATTGGATAGCAGCACATGATCTGGCCCGAACGACGGATCGGACAGATAGTTGCGCACATTCTTGGTGATCTCAGTCGCCCGAAGCTGCGATATTTCGGCCGCGTCTTCAATTAGGTCCATGTGGAATTTGAACGGTAAGCGCATACCATCCGCACGCTGGGCTTCTTCAGTAGCGGAATCGAATCCAGGCCCGTTGTCCTTTTCCGTTTCGCTCCAGTCCACAGTTTCGGTCACTTGCCAGAGTGCTGCTTCGAGAAGCCCCGCTAGTCCATGTTGCAGCTCCTCTACTTTCGCCGGCAACTCATACAGCAGCCAAATCTCATCGCCAATTCCCTTAACGACGAACAGACGGCGCCAGTCGATGGAGGGTGACCCGTCGGGACGCTTCTTTGCAAATAACTTTTGATAGTACCGGTCTTCCTTGTTTAGAAATGCGCGATAGAAACGCTGATAGATGCCTTGCCGATGCGTCTCGTCAGGTGCTAGCGCGAGCATTCTCGTTTTGGCTTCGGTGGACCGAGCGATGTCGATTGAAATCGACACAATCCATTTCTGTTCCTGCGGGTTGTCTTTCGCTTCGCCATTTGGGCCATTCTCGCGTGTAGCCGCACCGAACGCTTCGCGATATGCCTCCGGTATTTTCTCGATCGTAAGCTCCGCATCCGCAATGATTTTTAGCGTCGCCGACCGGTCCGGCACGATTACCAGTTCTCCGGCGACGGCGGCCAGCGCGGCGGCAGCAGCACTCCCAAGACCTTCGTCTCTTACTATGCGAGCGGCGTGGTAAATGAGATCCATTGTCCCACCCCTCGGACCCTCCCGCAGTCGGCGAACGATATCGGCCACGCGTTTCCCAAGTGCCTTTTCTAGACGACCCAAGTCCGCGTGCGGAAACGTGATTGCGACCGCGGCGGCCTGACAGGCCGTGTCGTCATACTGCTTCAAACCGTTGCAAAAGGTTTCGATAGCGGCGAGTGCGCTGACGTCCGATAACGTGAGCACTGTGTGACCGCTCAACTTGAGTTCATCACGAAAAAATGAAAACAAATTAGCTGACATTGACCCTCTCCCTATCTCCAAAATCATTCTTTCGATTGCCGCACTAGTTGGTCTATTTGCACTAGACAATTAGTGGTGTAGCATCACTCACACCAAGCGCAACTACAGGACGGCAAGATAAAAGTGTGTGTTCATCGAGGAACGGTACATCAGATAGCACTAGGCGTTCCACTGAACATCGTCCGTCGAGATCGCACCAGAAACGTTGCGAGACCTATTTCGCATGCGAAATCCCGCTGAACACGTTTTCTAACCCGTTGAATTGACGACGTGACGACGAATCCGCCAGATGACACGCCGAAAGCCTTCCGACTCCGCTTCTCGCGGAGCGTTGGAAACTCGCGTTCAAACGTCGGGTAGCCAGCTTCTCGCGCGCGGTCTGCGACTCCTCGACGGCAAAGCCGGCAGCGCAACCAGCCACATGCTACAGGTGGCGCGAGGGCAACTTTCGCCAAGCCCGAAATCGGCGATCAAAGCAGCAATTCGTGCAGCAGCGCGCGGTGGCGCGAAGGCCGCATCGCGACGCTTTCGTAACCCACGTGGCGCGGGCGTTCGCGGTGCGGGCAAACACGCGCAGCGCGTCGTCATCAAAGCACGTGTGATGCCGACCCGCGGCAAGTCACCGGCCGCGGCAATGCGCAAGCACCTCGCCTACATCGAGCGTGACGGCGTCAATCGCGAAGGCGGCCGGGGCGACTGTTCAATGCGACCGGAGAACTCGATCGTTCGGAGGTCGACGCTTTCGCTGATCGCGGTGTTTCCTGTCGACACCAGTTTCGTTTCATCGCCTCACCAGAACGCGGCGGCGACCTTGACTTGGAACGCTTCACGCGTGATCTCATGCGTCGTATGGAGCACGATGTCGGCTCGCAGCTCGACTATGTCGCCTGCGCACACCACGACACCGATCAGCCGCACGTCCACATCGTCGTCAACGGACGAGATGAGCGGGGTGGCGACCTCGTGATTAGCCGCGACTACATTGGCAACGGCATGCGGTCTCGCGCGATGGAGCTCGCCACGAACACGCTCGGGTATCGCACCGACCTCGACGTCCTTCAGAGCTTGGCGCGAGACCTTGGAGCCGACCGGTACACCGCTTTGGACCGTCGCCTTCAGACACTAGCTAAGCGCGATCCGAAAGGCCGGATCGATCTGCGCGTGACGCCCAGCGATCCCCGCGCGGCACTGCAACGGCGGCTTTATCTCGGCCGGCTGGCGCACCTTCGTGACATGGGCCTCGCTGGTGAAATTGTGCGCGGCGTCTGGCACATCGAACCAGACGCCATTGACCGACTCCGCAGCCATACACAGCACCGTGCCATTCAACAGCAGGTCGAGCGACACGTGGAACCGGGCGGCCGCACGGGACCTGTCGAGATCATCGACAAGGCGCAACTCACCATCCCGATCACGGGTCGCGTGCTTGGCCGCGGACTCGCGAACGAGCTGTCGGGTACGCACTATCTCGTTGTTTCGGGAATTGACGGCAAGACTTATTACACGGCGCTGTCGAGTCACTCAGAACGTCACCTTGCGGAAAGCGTTCGGCGCGGTGACATCGTAACGCTCAGCCGGGTGATATCGAGTCCGACGGGGCAAGCGGATCGGAACATCGTAGCCCTCGCCGACCGACATGACGGCATCTACGATCCTCGCCAACATCTGGCTGATATTCGTGACACACGGCTTCCACATAGGGCAACACCGGAGCGCTTCGTCGAGGCGCACGTGCGCCGCCTTGAAGGCCTCGCGAGCCGTGGGATCGTGATGGTGGAGTCGGACGGTCGATACCGTGTACAGCTCGATATTATTGAGCGACTCGAAGTCGATCCTGCGGCGGCGCGCGACAGTGCGTTCGTATTGGTTGAACGCTGTGGGCGAGATCTTCTTGTCCAGTCGGACGCGCGCGCCTTCACCTGGCTGGACGAACAACTCGTCGCAGGTGTGCCGCAGCAGGTGCGCCAAGTCGCCGTGCGCAACCGGTTTCAAGACGAACTGATTGACGCCGCGGACCAGCGCGCGCGACGGCTGGTGCAGCTCGGGTTCGCCACTTTCGACGGCGAAGGCTTACGGCTGGATCCCGACCTGCGCGGCAAGCTGGCGCGGCTTGAGCGCGATGGTGCCGCCGCCCGACTAAGCCGAGCAATTTGGAACGTATGTCGAGCTCGCGGACGCGAGCCGATTTCAAGGGCGCGTTGCCACCATCGAATCGCTCACGAACGGTCCTCACGCGGTCGTCGTGAGCGGCGAGCAATTCACGCTGGTTCCTGCTGAGCGTGGTCTCGCCAAGCTCGTCGGCAAAGATATTTCCTTGTCGATGGCCGATGGCCGCGGACCCGAGTACGAGAAGGCTCGTATCCGTTTCCGCGTGCTCGGCGCCATGCATTTATCTCCTTCGCTTGGCCCTTCGCTTGGACGATGACGATGACGAAGCCCGATAGGTCCAGAATTCCAGGTGGCCTGGTGCTCGCACCTCTGGCTATCATCTCGATCGCGTCGGTGATTGGCTGCTGGCTCGCCACCGAGTACGTCGCCGAAGGGTTTGCCGATCAGCCGGAACTTGGGAAGCCACTGTGCTGGTTTGGCGGTCATGCCATCTATCACCCGTTCGCGTATTTCGTCTGGCTCAATCGCTGGAATGCCTACGCGCCGCATCGTTTCGATCTTGCATTGTTCTGGCTCTACGGCGCGGTGCTCGCCGGCATTTTCGTCGCGATCCTCTACAACGTATGGCGCTCACGCGGACATACCGTCGCGACGACGTATGGCTCGGCGCGTTGGGCCGATCGAGTCGACGTGGAACAAAGCGGCCTGATCGCGCACGGCGGCGTGGTGCTCGGCCGTACCGAGAGCGGGCAGTTCCTGACACACGACGGGCCGGAACATATTGAAGTGACTGCACCGAGTCGATCGGGCAAAGGTGTTGGCATCGTGATCCCGACTCTCTTATCGTGGCCGGGTTCAGTCGTCGCCAACGACATCAAGGGCGAGAACTGGACGCTCACGTCCGGTTATCGCCGTCGCTTCAGCTATGTGCTCGCGTTCAATCCGTCGAGCCGCGAAACGTGCCGCTTCAATCCGCTGATGGAAATCCGGCCCGGCGACTTCGAGGTACGCGATGCACAGAACGTCTGCGACATGATCGTGGACCCGGATGGCAAGGGAAAGCCGGATCACTGGAGCAAGGAGGCCGACGCTTGGCTTCTGGCCGTCATCCTGCACGTGCTCTATGCGGAACCAGATAAGACCCTTGGCGGCATCGCGCGGTTCCTCAACGATCCAGAGCGGACCGTTCACGATCTTCTGATCGCCATGCTGTCGACGCCGCATCTGCCGACCGGCCCGCACGCGGTCGTGGCGATCGGTGCACGCGCGATGTTGAACAAGAGCGCCAACGAGCGCAGTGGTGTGCATTCGACTGCGCGTTCGTTCTTCAGCTTGTACCTCGATCCCGTGGTTGCTGCCGCGGTGAGCGAGAGCGATTTCCGGATTGCAGACTTGATGCAAGCGGAACATCCCTTAAGCCTGTATCTCATCTCGCCGCCGAGCGACAAGTCGCGCCTGCGGCCACTCTTTCGGATGCTCTTGAATCAATTCTGTCGACGTCTGACCGAGACGCTCAATCCGCCTGCGAACCGTCGAAGGCTACTCCTGCTGCTCGACGAATTTCCCTCGCTGGGCAAGCTCGATTTCTTCGAGGATGCCTTGGGCTTTGTGGCTGGCTACGGTTTGAAGTGCCTGATGATCAATCAGAGCGTCAACCAAATTGTGAAGTACTACGGACCGCACAACACAGTCATGGACGGTGCGCACGTGCACGTGTACTACGCGCCGAACACGGAAGAAACCGCCAAGAAGATCTCCGACGTGCTCGGCACGAAAACGGAAATCCATACGCAGGAAAACTTCGCCGGACACCGCCTTGCGCCGTGGCTCGGACACATCATGGTGTCGCGTCAGCAGAGCGCACGTGCGCTGCTCACGCCGGGCGAGGTGCGCGAGCTGCCGTCGACCGACGAACTCGTCATCGTGGCCGGCCTGCCGCCGATCCGCGCGAAGAAGCTTCGGTTCCACGCGGAGTCCGACGTTCAAGGCGTGCGTGCCACCGACCGATCCCAAAGGCCGTCTGGCGGTGGTCGATCATCCCTTGAATCCGCCGACGAGACTTGGCGGAGCGGCCGTATCGCTATGGCCCATCGGCGCCAGAACCCGCGTGGCGCATTTCGCATGCGAAATCGGCAACTGGTGCGCAACGGCCTACAGCCCATTCTGTAGGACGAGAGCAAACCTTTGACGCTGATCTTGATGGCAAGGACACCGATGCGGATGTTGCTGGCGATCCAATGCCCGCATCCCCGGGAGATCCCGCAGCGGGTGCGCGACGAAGTGGCCTTTTCAGTCTCGATGAGGAGAGGCACGTCCGCCACGACGACGGCAATGACCTCGACTGGAACCTGCCCACATGAAGCGTGTTGAAGATGGTGGCGCAGTCGATCACATCCACACGCACTTGTCCGCAAAGCTGAAGCGCGCGGTACTGCGCGAAGCGTCAGAACGCGGGATCACGCTTCGCGGCATCCTCGAGGCCGCGCTGCGTGATCGCTACGATCCCGAGCGGGCGACGAATGACAAGCAGTTGGTGATCCGCGAACTCAAGACATTGCGGCGTGAGGTCACGCACGTCGCTGCGGGAAACAAGGTTCTGTTCGAAGCGTTGGCGCTCTTGGTCAAGAACTTGTTCTCCTCACTGACGCCGCCAACGGCTGAAGGCCGTTTGGCAGGCGATCAGTTCTATGCGCGCTTCATTGACGCCGTGGTTCACGCGATCGAGGGCAACGAACCGCTGATGGAGCAGGTGCTTTCGCTCGCCATCGTCAACTACGACGCTGATTCATCGATGCAGAAGGAGGACACACATGACTGATTCGTTCTCGCACGAGACTACACAAGACCGACTCGTCGAAATGATGACTGCAGCTATGGGTGCCGCGGTTGGTGATCTACTGCACGATCCTTCGATTGAGGAGCTTCGCGTCAATCCGGACGGGCGATTGTGGAGTGTGCGCGAAGGCTCGCGACAGAACACGGGCAAGACGCTCACCGTCGCGGCGCGTCGGCAGTTGATCAACATCGTCGCTCATGCCATCAACGTCACCGTCGACGAAAATAATCCGAGCTTCCCCGCGGAAATGCCGGAATCGGGATTTCGCTTCCACGCGATCGTTCCGCCGCAGAGTCCTGACGGGCCAACGTTCGTCATCCGCAAGAAGCCGACGAAGGTCTACTCGCTCGATGACTATGTGGAGGCTGGCATTATGGCAGCCGACCACGCGACATTTATCCGCGAAGCCGTTGCCAACCGTGAAAATATCCTCGTTGGTGGCGGCACCGGGTCAGGCAAGACCACCCTGACCAACGCAATCTTGAAGGAGATCGGCCGCGTGGCCGGACGCGTGCTCACGGTCGAAGACACTTTGGAATTGCAGATCGAAGCCGATGAAGTCGTTCGTCAACGCACAGTGCGGAACGGTGACACCGTGCGCCGCACGATGCAGGACGTCGTGCGCGACATGCTGCGCTTGTCACCAGATCGCATAATCGTCGGAGAAGTGCGCGGTCCCGAAGCGATCGACATGATCCAGGGATGGAACACGGGTCATCCCGGCGGTGTTGCCACGATTCATTGCAACTCTGCGCCAGATGCACTGGAACGCTTGGAGGACTTGCTTATCCAGGGCCATTACACACCCGTGCCCCGGCAAATCGCCAAGGCGATTAATGTCGTTCTTTTCATCGGGCCAGTGACGGTAGAAACCTCAGAAGGGAAACGCAGCATGCGACGCCTGCGCGATATCGTGCGCGTATCCGGCGTGCGGGCAACAGACTCGGGATACGAATACGCCTTAGAGTGGCCGTTTCCGTCGTCACCGCGCTCAGAAATTCCTGCCAAAGATGTTTCCGTCAGCGTGCAATGAACAGCAGTTGTTGGAGCATTGCTCCAGTCCCTCGACTGATCTGAATACGAGCGCTGCGTTCGACAATCTGGGTTTCTTCTGCCATGAACGCGCCAATTGACAAAACGGCTCCTTCGAAGGAAGGCGAGTACTCGCGCGCTGACAAGCGAAGCTGAGTCATTCCTGTCGCTTGCGTTGGATTGCGACGATCGTGTTTCTCTGCTTTACGCACAGGCACTCCTTGTCTGCAGGTCTATCGAGAAATCCAATGCTTTCGCGACCGAGAAACAGATTGTGAATGGTCGACAATTGCCGATAGTTTGCCTTGAAGCAAACAGCCTTCACCGTCTCAGCAAGCATCAGCGCCGTTGCCGCAGTCGCAACGAAGGGAACAGACGGACGGAAATCTTCCACCACGTTTGCGCCCAGCCGTTGTAGAACCCCTTCACTTACAACAGAGCATACGTTCCTTCCTTCTTTGAGCATGCCGAGCAGCCACTCTCGCTTTTCTGGTGCGGCGTTCGCCACGTCATCCATTGTCAGATGGCGATCTTGATCGCGTAGCGATTGTTCATTCAATCCCGTTGCCGCTTGCTGGATCTTCTGGTAGTCGTGCGTCGGCAAACTAAACGTACACCGCAGGCACGCGAGACCCTTTTCATCCAATCGATGTTGTACGACCGCAACGCCAAACTCGCTGATGCCACCATCGATAGTGATATCCGGCCAAGCCAGTTGTGCGTCGTGCCGCGCCTGCACGTCGTCTAGCCCGTTCAAAACGAGTGTTGGCTTCAGATCTCGGTAGATCCGCCCCCGTATGGCGTCAGCCACAAACGCTCTTTCTCCCGTCACGTTGAGTGCGCTGCTCTCCTTCAGCCACCGCGAAAGTCGGACTGCTTTATCGGCCGCCACCCATCCTTTGTTTCCCATGACTACGCATGTCCCCATGTTCTCGTCGCCATACGCCTGCTTGTCAATAATGTGCAGCGAGCCCCGAAGTGGGAGCTGCGAAGCTAACAGCGCCACGCCACTCCCGATCGCTCCCGCTCCAATCAGAAGCGCGTTGGGGAGATTGATTTCCTTTGGCAATTCGGGGCCGCTGGAGATGGCTTGGGATTCGAGGTCGAACAAAGATATTTCAAGAAACCCCAGAGGGGGCACCTTATCTATCGGCACTTGAATCAGCAGGCGAAACACTTCTGAAGCCCCGAGCGACGCGGAAAACAATGACGAAATCGGATTCGCAGGTGTCATTTCGCCCGGAAGGTTTTCTCCTCCAGTGCTGATGCGCGATATCCATCCCGCCGAAGTGATCGAAATCCAAGGCAGTTCGGCGCGAACTAGCCTGCCGACATTCAAGATCGCGCTTACCTGTGGCAAAACCTCATCCAAGTTTCCGATGACAACCTTAGGGGTGGATCGGAAGCACATGTTCCGACAGATCGAACGCACTGTCGGCTCGAGCGCCGCGGCGCCTTCCGGGAGATGAATAGTTAATTCGCCCACGACGCGGATCAATAGCATCAACGCGTCGAAGTAGCACCACTGTCCATTTTCAGTTGCAAGGGCATCTGCTTCACCGGTCAGTACTACACGCTTCCCGAAGTAGGTCTGCTCGTCAATTTTTTGACCCAGCATCGCGGACGCAACTGCTAACGGTCGGCTCGCGGCCTTATCAAGGTCAATCATGATGGACTTCCTGTCGCACAAATTCAGCACGAGTATTGGTTCGAAGTATTCGAGTAGCGACTTCAGATGCAGAAAGGCGTCGGTATGTTCCTTGCTCGAATATGTGGACTCCGCAGTCGGACAGCTTCGTATCCGGGCGCTGTGCGTAATAAGGACACACAACGGACAGGTAGTCCGGCACTTGAATGCCTTGATCGCGGTCGAGCTCAGAAAGATCCAGATAACGCCCTGGATGCGAATGAATCTGACCGACCAAATATAAATCTAGCGAATCAGCGAGGTCGATGAGCGCGGACATTGCCCGAAGTGACAAACTCAGATGGAGTGGAGACGTTGTGAACCCCGAGCCGTATACCGCCACTACGTGTGCGACAGCTACTACGTTTTCGTCAGTTCGCTGGCCGAACCAAAGGGCGAGACCTTCATTGCCGCATGCGCCACAGGGCTCCATCTCCCGGATCGAAATCGACAAGAGATCTGATGGAATTTGCCATTGGATCATGGTCATGGCCCCCGGCCACTGTAGTAGACGTCTAGCTCGTGCTGAAGCGTGAGTAAGGCAAATTGGACCGGCTTTTCAGGTGTCTTGAATGCGGTCTTAGGTGAAGCGCGCCACTCCGGATGAAGCTTGTGCCCCTCTTCGGTCCATGAGACACACGCATCCAAGTTCGCCGGCCTGAAGCCACGGCACTTCGGCCACGCTCTAGCGTCGCTTTCGACTCGGGTATCGAGCGTCAGAAACTTCAAGGATGGCGGATCAAATAGCTGAGTCCACCGAAGCCGAGCGACATAGACTTCTTCCGGATTCTTGGTCGAACTGGCAGTGACAAGAATGCCGAGCGGGACGACAGTGTCCCGCTCGACATTCCAGCGAACTGCCTCCGGCAACGCCGCGACGTCAACAAGTTCCTGCTCGAAGATCGCGAGTTCAAAATCGGTAGGCATGTCTAGCCCTGCTCGAACTGCTCGACTAATTTCAACTTGAGCTCGTGCTTCCCCGCAGCCAACTTCCCTAGCGTCTCCGACATATTGGTGAGCGGAACATCATCATGGGAAAACGTGTACGTCTTCCCGCCTTGCTCGCTCAACGTGAAAAAATCGAGGACCCTGGGCTTCAGTTCTGCAAGCGTTTCAGTAGGCAATGCACCGTCATCCACGAACTGGCGGTGAGCACCGAGGTAGCGCACATGGAGGATGAGAAATTCGTGTTTAGCCTTCTCACCTGATTCGATCGTCGCATTCATTTGATTTCTCCGATTCACATGGCAAAGCCAGAACGGCTGTGGAAATGCAGCCGAGTTACTTGACTCGGAGCCGAGTGCTGCGGAGAATCGTGGTCGCCAAACCGGACGAGTAGCTCCACCGCTCGCTCCATCTAGGGCTGGGTACGGTTTCGTATCCAGCCCTTTTTATTTGCGTTTCATAGGTTTTCCTCCTCTCGGCCGCGAATTTCTCCCAGAAAGCGCCCGAATTGCTATATCCGCTGCCGACCTCATCCCTATCAGCAGGGTTTTGCCCCGTGAAGGGCTGTCGTTTTGTCGTCTGTAGTTTGACGTACCATAGTTTACAAACTATAATGCAAAAGGTCAAGTTGTAAACCACGACGAGAGGAGAACTAGATGATCGGAAATAGACTGAAGAGGGCGAGAGAAGCCGCAGGGCTTTCACTGCGAGACCTCGAAGCAGTCATAGGCAATGAGGTTTCGGCACAAGCGATCGGTAAGTACGAGCGGGACGAGATGATGCCTGGCTCGACGGTGCTCCTGGCATTGGCGAAGGCGCTAAAGGTGACGCCCGAATTCCTCCTGAGTACGCGAGAGATCGAGTTATCGGGAGTGGATTTCCGGAAGGCACCCGAAGCTGGCGCCAAAGAAGAAAAGGCGGTGGGCGCGGTGGTGTTGGATCACGTCGAGCGCTATCTGGAGCTTGAGGATCTGATGCCTGACATGGGGCCAACCTGGCTCAACTTTGACGATGTTGAATTCCGCATTGACCACATCGAAGCAGCGGAACGGGCAGCTGATCATCTGCGATGCAAATGGGAGTTGGGTATCGATCCGATTCCAAATTTTGCAGAACTGCTGGAAGAGAGAGGCGTGAAGGTGATCGCGCTTGAGTTACCAAGCAATGTTTCGGGTTCCAAGGCTTACGTCAAAGTCAGCGATCAGCGAAAGATCCCAATTGTCGTAGTCAATCAAGGTCACAACGGAGAACGTCAACGTTTTACGATGGCGCATGAGCTTGCGCATATCGTATTGCACACTGTTGGCCTTAGCGACAAGGATCAAGAAAAGGCCGCGGACCGGTTTGCCGGAGCATTTCTGATGGCCAAAGAAATGTTAATGAAGTTACTAGGGGGACATCGCACGGCCATCTCGCTCGGCGAGCTTGTCGAACTCAAGAAAATCTTCAAGGTCAGCGTTGCATGCATCGTCGTTCGTTGCTCGCAAATCGGTGCAATTTCTAAGGCCGCCTACGGACGCTTGTTTGGCCACATCAAATCAATGGGATGGAATGAGCTTGGTTCTGATGAACCAGGCAAGCTGGAGCCGGAACTTCCCCAGCGCATGGAACGACTGTGTTTGCGTGCTGTTTCGGAGGGCGCTGTCTCCCTCTCAAAGGCTGCAGAGCTGCTCAAGGTAAGTGTCCGGGACCTAGACCGTCGGCTTGCGATGGGAGCATGAGCGTTCATGATATTGGTGTCCGACACCTCAGTGCTGATCGACCTCGAACGTGGGCAGCTTTTGGAGGCTATGTTCACGTGTGGGTTGGCACTGGTGGTGCCGGACGTGCTCTATCTAGCCGAGCTTGAACAGCACAATGGCCAATATCTTCGAACGCTGGGACTTGGTGTTCTGACGTTAAACTCGGAAGAAATGTCCTTG
Organism: uncultured Gammaproteobacteria bacterium; assembly: GCA_963804695.1. GTDB lineage: Bacteria > Pseudomonadota > Gammaproteobacteria > Xanthomonadales > Rhodanobacteraceae > Rudaea. The sequence continues at coordinate 21,319 of CAWDRH010000001.1, read as the reverse complement.
GCGCAGGTCATATTTTCCCAGTCCAAGCTCTCTTTCCCGGATAGTTGTGCGCTGGTATGTGCGCAGCGCGCAGATCACATTCTTATGGCAGGTGATGCTGCCCTTCGTGCGACAGCTGAGGGGCGGGAGATTACGGTACGGGGTCTGCTGTGGACTCTGGACCAAATCGAGGCGTCCGGCAGGTTCGGTGTAGAGACCTTACATGCAGCACTTGTCCAAATCGCAGCACACCCCAGATGTCGTCTTCCCAAGGGTGAAGTGACTGCACGGCTAGAAAAATGGATGGCCTGACCTGACCGAAGCGTCGAGTTGTTCGATTTTGCCTCCCTGGCTCTATCAGTAAATCCTGGGACATCTAAGGGCATCCTCGACGACAAAACGCTCGCTGCGAGTTACGTCTGCAGGCTGAAATGCTTCCGCCCCGATATATTCTTTTCGGCGCAGGATGACTGCAGGCGCGCGCATCTTGAGCCGTCTGCCTGCCACGCTAGTGTTGAAGAGCCAGCTGTTTGCGTAATCGACCAATTAGACAATCTATGCTAGATTCCTCGCGCCGCTAATCGGGCGGTGCACTGCTCTCCTAAAGGGGAATCCCATGCCGCGTTGCCGCACCCATTTCATCGTTGCCGCTCTGCTGCTCGTCATGCTACTGCCCGTGCTGGCTCATGCCTCAGGATCGGGCATGCCTTGGGAGTCGTGGCTGCAAAAAGTGCTCGATTCGATCTCCGGCCCGGTCGCGAAGATCATCGGTGCGATTGTGATCATCCTGTCCGGGCTTGGTATGGCTTCGGGTGAAGGCGGCGCGGGGTCGCGCAAATGGGTCATGGTTGCTTTTGGACTGTCGATTGCGTTTACCGCGACGAGTTTCTTCCTGAACTTCCTGGGCTTTGCCGGCGGCGTCACGTTCTGATCCGCGGAGAAGTTCGATGCAAGCGCCGCCCGATCATCTTCCCGGTTTCGAGATTCCGGTTCACCGCAGTCTGACCGATCGATTGCTGGTTGCCGGTGTGCCGCGCGAGTTCGCGCTGCTCAACGCGACGTTCACGGCCGCGTTCGTGCTTGGGCTGCAGTTCTGGTACGCGCTGCCCGTTGGTGTTGCCATTCACTGGGTCGCGACACGCCTGACGCGGCGCGACGACCAGTTCTTCGATGTGCTCCGTCGCAACGTCCGTTTCCGGATTTTCTACCGGGCCTGAATTCATTTCGCATGCGAAATTGCCCATGACCTTGTCATCCTTATTGCTGCCCGCTTTCGTTGGCGTCGCCGGCACCGCCGCGCTCTGCATCGCCGGGGGGCTCGCGTTCGAAGTTGGCCGCCAGTTCAAGTCCCGTCGCGGTGACGTCCCGAATACGTTGGCCGACCTCGTCAAATGGACCGCAGTCGTCGCGCCAGGCGTGGTGCTGTGCAAGAACGGCAGTTTCCAGACGACCTTTCACTATCGCGGTCCGGACCTTGACAGTTCAACAGAATCCGAACTCGTAAGTACGTGCGCGCGCCTGAATAACATCTATCGGCGCTTGGGCGACGGATGGGCGATCTACACCGACGCCGTGCGTCGAGAGACGAGCAGCTATCCGCGATCGCGCTTTCCGGATCAGATCAGCAGCCTGATCGACGAAGAACGACGCGCGGGATTCGAGGGCGGCGAGCACTTCGAGAGCAGTTACTACTGCACGCTGATCTGGATGCCGCCGGCCCTGATTGAGGCCGCCGCCGAAGCGTTGTTCTTCGACGACGATGCTGAGCCAAGTGAGTTGAGTCGGCGCGAGGTTGGCCGGTTGCGTGCCGATAGCGTCGCGGCGGAATACCTCGCGTCATTCCTTAGCGAACGCAACCGTCTGATCGCGCAGTTCGCTGGAATATTTCCGAGTGTCGCACCGTTAAACGATGCTGAGACCCTGTCGTATCTGCATTCGACAGTTTCAACGAAGCTGCATCCGATCGCTGTTCCCGAGGTACCGGATTGCCTGGATGCGTTGCTCTGCGATGAACCTCTCACGGGTGGCGGCAAACCAAAACTTGGCCGCCATTACATCGGCGTCCTGTCGATCAAGTCGTTCCCGAACCAGAGTTACCCCGGCATTCTCGATGCACTCAACCGGCTTGGCTTCGCCTATCGCTGGGTGACGCGGTTCGTGTGCCTGGACAAGTCGCAGGCCGAGCGCGAGATCGATTCCTACAAGCGCAAGTGGTTCTCCAAGCGCAAGAATCTCTCGACGCTGGTGAAGGAGATCGTCAGCAACGCGCAGAGCGCGATGGAAGACAGCGACGCGATCAACAAGGCACAGGATGCCGATGCCGCCAAGCAGGAACTTTCCGCCGACGCGGTGCGCTACGGCTATTTCACGCAATCCGTTGTCGTGTTCGACACGGACTATTCCAGCTTGGAAAAGAAGCTCCTCGTCCTCGAACGCGAAATCAACGGCCGCGGCTTCGTCACCGCCAACGAACTCGACAACTTGAATGCGCTGGATGCGTGGCTCGGGAGCATTCCTGGTAACTGCAACCACAATGTCCGTCACCCGGTGGTCAATACCCTGAATCTTTCGCACATGATGCCGTTGTCGGCCGTGTGGGCTGGACCACGCACCTGTCCGAACGATCTGTTTCCGGCGAACTCGCCACCCTTGCTGGTCGCAGTTACGAATGGCACCACGCCGTTTCGGTTTACGAATTTCGTCGGCGACGTCGGCCACACACTGGTGCTCGGACCGACCGGCGCCGGCAAGAGCGTGCTGCTGAATCTCATGGAGGCGCAGTTCCTGCGCTATCCGAATGCACAGGTCTACATCTTCGACAAAGGCGGCAGCTCGCGCATCGTTACGCATGGCGTTGGCGGCACGTTTTACGACATCGGCGGCCAGACCGGTGGTCTCGCGTTTCAGCCACTCGGCAATATTCATCAGCTGAGCGAACGCACCTGGGCGAGCGAGTGGCTGCTCGACCTGCTCCTCGCCGAGAACGTCGCAATCACGTCGGCAACCAAGAAGGCGCTGTGGGAGGGGCTGTCGACACTCGCTGAGAGTCCACCCACACATCGCACCATGACGGGCTTGTCGATCATGGTGCAAGACGCCGAGATCAAACGCGCACTGCACCCCTACACGATTCAGGGCGCGCACGGCGTGCTGCTCGATGCCAAACACGACACGTTGAGCCTCGGACGTTGGCTCGCGTTCGAGATGGAAGAGCTGATGCAGACCAAGGGCGCGGTCATGCCTGTTCTGTCATATCTGTTCCATCGGCTCGAGCAGCGGTTTAGTTCTGCGGTGCCTACGCTGCTGGTACTCGATGAAGCCTGGTTGTTTCTGGATCACCGGGCGTTCGCCGCGAAGATCCGCGAATGGCTCAAAGTGCTGCGCAAGAAAAACGTGTCTGTTGTCTTTGCGACGCAATCACTTGCCGACGTCGATGCGTCGCCGATCGTTGCGACGATCAAGGAAGCCTGCCTCACCAAAGTCTACCTGCCAAACGCGAGCGCGCTCAATGACGACATCGCGACGGTCTACAAGAAGTTCGGACTGAACGACCGGCAACTGCGCATCCTGCAGCATGCACGTCCGCGCAAGGACTACTACCTCACCTCACCGGACGGCAACCGGTTGTTTGACTTGGGGCTCGGGCCGCTTGCCCTGACCTATTGCGCAGCCACCAGCGCCGAACTGCAGGCGCTTGCCAAGGCGATCTATCGCGACAATCCGGACGATTTCAATCCGCGCTACTTGAATGCTCGGCTAGATGACCCGTCGGCCGAACGCCGGCAGCCCGTGGAATGGGCGCTGGATTTCATCCGGGGCTTAGGTGCAGCCAACCGTGCAAGACGATCCTAACCAACGGAGTTGACCATGACTCTTTCTCATCGCCGCCGAATCACTATCGCCATCACCACGCTACTGGTCGCTGGGGTCGGCACCCAGAATTTGCACGCGCAGTTTGCCGTCATTGATGCGGCCAACCTGACGCAGAACTATTTCAACGGTGCACAGGAAGTGCTGACCGCCGCGCGCACGTTGCAATCGAATCTCAACGAAGCCCAGATGATCGCGGATGAGCTTCTCAATCTGGCGAACCTGCCGCAAGAAATCATCAACTCTTACGTCTCGCGCTTCCAGCACATCTTGAATGACATCCAGCGACTGACGCAGCTCGTGGGCAACTACGACAACCTCACGCTCAACTTCAACACGCGCTATCCGAACCTGAGCACGTCACCCGTCGGAACGACCGACATGTTCACGATGCAAGCCAATTGGGGTGACCAGCATCGGCAGAACCTCTTGCAGGCGTTGCAGCAAGGCGCGGGCATCTTGAAGGACATTCAAGCAGCCGTGGGTGACACGCAATTCATGACGTCGAGCAGCCAAGCGGGCAAAGGCGCACTGCAGGCGATCCAGGCCGGCAACCAGTTGACGATGCGGGTCAACGACGACCTGCAGCGCCTGAATACGCAAGTCGCCACGTTCAACAACGTCGTGCTGGAAAAGATGGCGCGCGAGCAATCGGAGAACGATGCGGCCGAGTCGATGCGCAAGCAATTGCACGCGCATGACGGCGACCGCTACGCACCGTCACCGGCGCGCGATCCACGGTACTGATCCTGGCGTAGCGACACTCGCGACGGACTACAAATAGGACGGGGTATGGCACCTGATACCGGAATACTGACTCACTTGCTTAACGCGTTTCTCGCCGTTTTCAATGGTGGCTTCAGCGCGCTCCAACCTAAGGCCATGTCACTGTTCGGCATTCTGGTTGGACTGGAGCTGACGCTGTCTGGCCTGTGGTGGGCCATGAGCGGCAACGATGCGGTCAAGAGCCTCGTTCAGAAGATTCTTGTCATCGGTGTCTTTTTCTTCTTCATCCAGCAGTGGCAGATGTTGACGACGACAACCTTGCAGTCGTTTGCGCGCGCCGGCGCTGTTGCCGGCGGCGCGGCGGATACGCCGGGTGGTCTCAACGGACTGAGCGATCCGTCGACCATTGTCGACGAAGGCTTCAATGCGATGCAGCCCTTGAGCGACAAAGTCGATGCGCTCACGCAAGGAACGTGGACCGCACTCAAGAATCTGGGAACGATCATGCAGCTTGGGCTCGCGATGATCGGCATCCTGTTCGCATTCTTTCTGCTCGGGATCCAATGTTTTCTTGTCTACATCGAGTTCTACATCGTCGCGGTTCTCTCGCTGATCCTGCTGCCTTTTGGTGTCTTCCGACATTCGGCGTTCATTGCCGAGAAAGCGTTCGGCGCCGTCATCGCGCACGGCGTCAAGCTCATGGTGCTCGCGTTCGTGATCGCGATTGCACAGCCGGTGTTGCAGCAAATCACGATGCCAACGGATTTCTCGCTACGCGATGCGTGGTGCACGCTGCTTGCGTCGATGACGATTTGTTTTCTCGCTTGGCACGCACCGTCGATGGCAGCGGGACTACTGGCTGGTTCGCCGACGCTGAGTGCAGGGCAGGCTGTCGGCGGCGCGCTGGAGGTCAGGTGGTGCTGTCCTATTGGGCGCGGCCGGTGTTGCCGCAGCGGGTCGTGCGGCAATCGGCGGCGCGGGTGCGACGATCGAAGCTGCTTCTGCGCTCAAGACCGGCGCCGACATCGGCGTTGCTCGCGCGGCCGAGGCCGGGGCGGGGCCGGCCGGACAGGCGATGGGCGCCGTCGCCGGTGCTGCGAAGGTCGCAACAATGCCGCTGACCGCGCTCGCCGAGCGCATGCGCAAACGGGTGAGTGATGGGCAACTCGCGGGATTTGACGCGCATGAGATTCCATTGGCGCCGTCAGCACCGTCCCCCGGTGGCAACGCGCCAACAACTTCGACACCTACGAACACAGGTTCCCCCGCAGCGGGCGACGGTAACGGATCGACGGCCCCCCCGACGTCGATCCCCGTCGTCCGCTGCGTCCTCTTCGGGTAATGCGTCGGCGTCATCCGACGCCAGTGAATCCAGTGCCAGTGCATCACGCACCCGTTCGACGACAACGCAAGGCACCGTCGAGCGAGGCACCATCGACGCACGCCGCGTCCACGATTGCTCACGCTCGCCACGGCGATACGCCCGCGGAAGTCGCGCGTATGGCGGGTGATGCGCCGGCACCCCGCGCGCCAGCGTCGCCCGACACGTTGGACGCTGCGCGTATCACCACAGGACAGCGACGCATTGATGACGCGATTGGCGGCGGCTTGCGCCCGAATCTTGGTTCGAGTCTGCATCGCGATGCGGCCGCACCCGAAGGCGCCACCGAGGCGACCGAGCGCGCGGCGCAGGCGAGCGATGACGGCGACAAACCACTGCAAGACGACATGATCGAACCGATCGGGCGTGTTGCGGAACCGCAGCCACCGCCCGCGCCAGCACAGCCGCGCGGCGCTGCTACCAAGAAAGACAACTAGGGAATCCTTGCATGTCGCTCGCACAAGAACTGTTGAACGAATCGATGGGTCGCAAACCCGAACGCGCGCCGATCACGCCCTACGCTACGGCGCGTCGGCAATGGGACGATCGCCTTGGCACCGTCGTGATGAATGCCAAGCACTGGCGCCTGGGATTCTTTGGCCTCTTGTTCGCCACGCTCTCACTGACCGGCGGGATTCTCTATGCGATGACGCGTTCACTGGTCGAGCCGGTCGTCATCACGGTGGACAAGAACACCGGCGTCACCAATGTCGTTGGCAAACCCTCCGAGCAAAAATACACACCGCAGCAAAACGAGATCAGCTACTTCCTCGGCCACTTGATCCGGCTGCTACGCACCGTGCCGCTCGATCCGGTGATCGTGCGATCGCAGTGGAACGAGGCCTATCGTTTCATGCGCCAGTCGGCAGCAACCAAGCTCAACGACTGGGCACGTCTTGCCCGACAGTCCATTGACGAAAGTTGGCCAGGAAACCGACCACGCTGCAGCTGCAAAGCGTGCTGCCCATTGCTGGCGACACGTACGAGTTGCGCTGGTCGCAATCGACCTACCAGCGCGAAGGCGTGCTCAAGGACACCGCAACGTGGACTGCCGACCTTCACGCTCGAATTTCGAGCCGCCCACGACCGAAGACGCTATCGCGATCAATCCGCTCGGCATCTACGTCAAAGATTTCGAGTGGCATCGGGACCTGGTGCCTTCGCAACACTGATTTTCTCCGACTGCACCGTTTCCCTTCGACTGAGGAGTTTTCATGCGCTCTATTCTTGCCTGCGCACTTTCCGTCGCGTCTGTCAGTGTCGCTTACGCTGCCGACACCAAACCGATCGTTCCGTCCATTCGCGATCTCATCGCGCCCACGGTCCTTCCGACCGTGACGGTCACGCGTCCCGCGCCGCCATTTTCGCTTGCAGCGCCAACGGACGCGGTGCCGCCGCAACGGAACAGTCCCCGCCGTGGGCTTCGCCGCTCCTCCCTGCCGATCTGGCGCCGCCCATTTCGCATGCGAAATCGCCTCGCGAAATCGCTGCTGACAAAGCGTTCGATGAAGAAAAGGACGCATACGATCTGAAACAACGAGCACGCATTGCCGAATATATTGGCAACGCCACGCAGCGCCCGACCAATGCGCATAGCACAGGCAGCGCAACCGTATACAGCTATCGCGACGGGCAGATCTATCTTGTATATGCGGGCTTGGATCGGCTGACAGACATTGAGCTGCAACCCGGTGAAACTCTTACGGCCGATCCGGTCGCCGGGGACACCGAAGGCTGGATCAAGGCGCAGTTCACCAGCGGCAGCGGCTCGTCCGCTGCTGACCCACATCGTCGTCAAGCCGCGCGATGAAGGCATCCAGACCAATTTGATCGTGCCAACCACGAAGCGTGTTTATCAGCTGGATCTGCGCGCCAAACCGGATTGGTACATGCCCGCCGTGCGCTGGTTCTATCCCGATGAGGATGCTGCAGCGGTGGTAAAGAAGGGCTTAGAGGATCAGGCAAAGACCAACAGCAGCGAAGCGCTTGCCGTTTCGCCGGAGCATTTGAACTTCCGCTACAAGATCAAAGGCCGGGATGTGCCGTGGAAGCCCACGCAGGTTTTTGATGACGGCGCGAAGGTGTTCCTGAAGATGCCGGATGGCATGGCAACGAGCGACGCTCCCGCGCTGTTCGTGATGGAGAACGGCCAGCCGTTACTCGTCAACTATCGCGTCAAGGATCGCTTGTACATCGTGGATCGGCTGTTCGATACCGCGCAACTTCGTGTCGGCGCGAAGCAGACGATCGACGTCGAGCGCTGTACCGAACACGCCTGGTTCTGTCGCTGAGGACTGCCCATGAGCACGACAGCAAACCAGAGCAGTGGCTATAAGCCGCCGAATGACACGTCACCCATTGATCTGCGCGCGCCCAAACCGCGTGTCAAGCGCCTGAACCGTGTGGCGATCGGTTCGGTCGTGGCAGGTCTGGGCATATTGATCGCATTCGCGTTGCTGGCCGCGTTGCGAGAACCGGCCAAGACGCCAGTGCAGAACAAGACGAGCACACAGCTCGTCTTGCCTTCGGATGCGCTCAACGATATTCCGGGCGACTACGCGACAGCCGCGGCGCAGCGCCGACGTGACGTACCAAAACTGGGGAACCCGATCAGCGGCGAGTTCGGTGCGGCGCAGTTGCAGACGCAAAACGAATTGGCCGCACGTGCTGGGACGCGCCGACGATCCGATCGGCAAAGCGCTCGCGGACCTTGCGCTCGCGCGACTGAAACGACGTGCGGCGGCGCGTGACGCCAAGCCGGAATTCGCCGATCACAGTCCGAACGCCATGGCGACGACGCGACGGAGCGCACGGGGCGCGACCTCCGCCGCCGCGCCGACAGCCGGCAGTGCGTCTCAACTTCACTGCGAGACCAAGACAATCGCCAAGACGATAAGCGCGAGTTCGCCAGTGCACGGGACGCCGACTGATCCGTACTTGCACGAAGGCGTGCTCGTACCACGCAACAATTGTTATCTCGGTGCAGGCACGTTGATCTCTGCACTGTTGTTACCGGCATCAACAGTGACCTTCCCGGCATCATCACGGCCCAGGTTGCCGAGACCGTGTACGACACAGTGACCGGGCAGCCATGTCCTGATCCCGCAAGGTTCGACGCTCATTGGCGAATACGATAGTCGCGTTACGTATGGTCAGGAGCGTGTGCTGTTCGTATGGACACGTATCCGCTTTCCCAATGGCAATAGCATTAGCCTTGTAGGTATGCCGGGTACCGACTTGTCCGGATTCGCTGGAGTCCGTGACCAAGTGGACAACCATTGGTGGAAGCTCGCACAGGGCGTTGTGCTCGGCTCGCTGCTCGGCGCGGCCGCTCAGGAATCCTATGGTGGCGGAATCAGCACGGCCAATCCGTCGCTCGGACAGCTCGCTTCCGCCGGTGCTGCGCAGAACATCAACAGCGCCGGACAACAGATCGTCCAGAAGGATCTGCAGATACAGCCGACGCTCGTCATTCGACCGGGCCAACGCGTCGCGGTGTTCGTGACGAAAGACATCGACTTGCCACCGTATCAAGGCTGAGTCGCACACTCACCAAGGACTACCCATCATGCCCCGATCCTCCAGAGCGTTGCCGGCCATTCCGGTGAAACACACCCTGATCCGCAAGGTATTGAACATCACGCCGCCGCTGGAAACCAAACTGCGCGCTTACATCGCGTATTACACGGAACAACAAGGTCTAGGACCGTCGCAAGCGCCTAGCGACGCGGACACCATTGTCGCGTTGCTTGAAAACTTTCTGGATCGCGACACCGGATTCAACCAGCACGTGCGCAGCAAGACGATGCTGCCACGACAGTCGCGCAAGCCGTCAGCGGATGTCAGAAAAAACCCCGCCTCGGCATCCGATGGATCGACGACATGAATATCGACCGCATTGTCGTTGAGCGGATGAGCCGCCTGCCGCGTAGCTTCAAAGCACTGATCGCGATTGTGACCCTCTGGTCTGATCTTGCGCTCACCGCATGTGGGCATCCGGCTTGGGCTCTTCTCATCGGCATTGTCGGCGCAACCGTGTTTTTTACCGCTGTCCCAAGAGATTTCCGTATGCGCTCGGAAATGGCGAACGGTCTTCGCAATCGATGACCGCTTGATTGTCATGGATTGTCTAGTTTATTTGTATATTTATATCTTGGTTGGCAATTGCCCAGCAGCATTCATGTAAACGATTTCATCGTAGCGGACTCAGCAAAACACCAATTAGACCAACCCCTAGCGACTTTGCTAGCTGCACAACGCACGCAATTCTCGGGAAAATTGATGCACGGCAACAACCCCTTGACGGAGTCCCATGTCTGCTACTCGACAGTCTGCCCGCGCCATCGCTTTGGAAGCCTTACTCGCCCACTTTCCGAACCCCCCGCTGGTGGCGCGCGGAATTGCACGCGTGTATAGCGCTCGAATCGTAAAGGAGCTTCCCCGCGAGATGGAGCGTCTCCGCGATGAGTTGCAACGTGAGCTGGGAAAAGTCAATTCGACCAATAAGACCACGAAGACATCCCGGTAATTTACAAATGCCCCCTTGCCTCCCCGACCACATAACGGTACAAAGGCGCAGCAAAATAGCGCCCATAGATCGATCGCTAACCCGGGCGTTAATTCAGAGGGAGTCGAGGCCGTGGACCATCCAGCAACGCGCAGTCGGAAAAAACTGCAAAAAGTCTACGTGCTCATGTCGCAGCAGACGCGCGGCCGCCTCAAACTCGTCGCTGGCTTCAAGAGCATGCGTCTATTCGACCTCATCGAAACCCTCAGTACCGACTACATCCGCGGCTGGGAAAAACTCAACAAGATCGACCTCGACAAGCTCCAGGACGCAGAGACCAAGCGATCGGGCAACACCCGGCAAGCGGTCCAAAGCCTAGTCGCCGCCTACAGCGGATTGATCAATCCCAGACGGACCGCGCGCGCGATTGCACGCGTACGACCGCGCACACCGAGCTTTCTGGAAGCGTTCGTGAGGTGGAAGTTGACCGTCGCGATGCTGATTGTCAGCAGCTGACCGATCTCCCAACTGGATTTTCCTTTCGCCGCCCAGCTCAGGCAGTCGTGTTCGCGTGGGGAAAGAGCCACAGGTGCAGGCGCCGTCCGCTGGTCGGACCGTCAGCATTACAATCGATGCGACACTGTGAAAATACGTCGCGAACAGTTGGACGCTAGGCTCGTGGTGACGCTGTTCCGCATCGCTCAACGGCGTCTCCCGCGAAAATGCCACGACGGCAAAGTCGATCGAATGGCCGGGACGGTCATACACCGGTGCGGTGACCCCAGCGCGTGCACCCACCTCCCAGCGCTCGGCCACAACCGCCTTTTCCACCGCGCCCAGCGGCTGGCCAAACGGCTGGGACTTGCGCGCGTCCCACGTTATCGCACGGCGCCGCTGATTCATCGCATTGATCACCGGATCGTGCCCGATATGCCAGCGGTTCTTTGCATACGACGCAAGCCAAGCGTCGGGATAGTTGGTCAGGACCTTGTCCGGGCCGGCCATGCCAAAGATCCATCGCGAAAAGTCATGCGACTGGCAAAATTTTGTCGCCGATGCACCCAAGTCGTCGGCACTCTGGCTTTGCGTTACCGCATACAGGAAATCCAGATCGAGTCCGACGATCCCCGAATTCTTCTGTTCCGTCATTGGAAACCCTGGTCATGTCCATGAAAAACACATCCCCCGTTCGATCAACGCTGGATAGCTTGCTTCGTCAATCTTTGGCTGCCGTCACGCGCATGAAAGCTCAGGACAGCGATACCGTCGCCCATTTGCTGGCATCACTTACCCGTATCTCCCGCTTTTATCGCACGACCGTCGATGTGGTATCGCAGAGCGTGATTGAAGCCGGCGCCGCGACGATCCAAGTCAACGGCCATGAACTGCGTTGCCCAAGACTGCTGGTTCAATGCATGCGACGCGACACCATTGTGTTGCGACCACTCACCTTTATCTACACGCCCACCGCGCCAAATCGCATAACCCTACATATCGCTTATGACAATGCGGTTCATCTCGCCGCCGACGTCATCCAATGGACTTCGGTGCAAAACGATTGGTCCGCATCCCAAGACGGCGTCGAGCTCGACGGCGAGTCCCACGCCAGTTTTGTGCACAACGCGTTATGCCACGCAAACCTTTTCACGAGTAAGCACCATGTCGCTAGAACCAGAGCGAATTGAAGGGTAAACGACTGTGTTTGAACACACGCCATCGCAATAACCAGCTCGATATTTCCATGCCAGATTTTAGCCATGGCGTCTGAAATGAACTGAGCGCTAGCTCGCAATAAATACTCTTGCAATGCATGTAACCGCGAAGCCGTTGGGATTTCAATGTTATTTAGTAGACCAACTATACATATTAGACCACTATTTACACAGCCATGGAACTGCTGTGGCGGATGGGTGACTAGCGAACTTATGTCGACATAAGCGCCCGTACGCGCTCGCGCAATGGCGGCACATAAATCTCCGCTTCTGATCTCGATCAAACGCATACCAGGGATAGAAATGAATACTCTGCTGATTCTTCTTGCGCGGTACAATCGCCACGCGATTTCGCTCGAAGAATTCTGCCACGACTTCCTCGGCGTAGCCTTAAAGACGGGACAAAACCGGCGCTCTATTGGTGACTTTCCTGTGCCGGTCATGCCCAATGGCTCAATTGACTTGCGAGATGCCGCTGAGTTTTGGGATCGCGAACGCGATCGTGCGCGAAACGGCCGCTCATGAGGCAGCGCCTGAGCGCTTCACGCCTCATTTGTTAATTTGTCATCTGCGAAGGCGTGTTCGGAATACTGAGCCAATGGCCTAGGTGCCTATATCCCCTGATTGGGGAGGCAAGATACCTGGTCGTTGTTGCGATGTTACCGCGGGAGCCGCCGCCAAAGTGAAGCGGAATGTCGCGCCGCGCTCGCCATCGCTGTCGCTGTCGGCCCAGATTCGTCCACCTTGCGATTCGATGATCGACTTGCTGATTGCCAGACCCATGCCACTGCCTTGCGGCTTCGTCGTAAAGAATGCGTCGAATAGTTGGTCGGCCTTGCCCGGGGGCAGCCCAGGCCCTGTGTCATGAATAGAAACGTGGATCTTACCGTCCTCACCCAGTTGCGACTTCACCGTGAGCACGCCGCCCGTTTCCTTCATCGCCTCGATGCCATTGAGCATGAGGTTCATGAGCACCTGCTGAAGTTGCACTCGGTCCGCCACGGTCATTGGAAGATCGTCTCTCAGATCGGTACGGATCGATACTCCATGCCCTCTGGCCTCGCCTCCCATCATCTCAACCATCTCGCCGATGGCCTCATTTATCGCGACTAACTCCCGTTTGGGAGGAGCCTTCTTGTACAACGATCGCAGACGACCGATGATTTCAGAGGCAAGGGCGCCGGCTTCGATGATTTTTTCCGTTCCTTTGCAAGCTTCAGTCACAGCGGGTGGGTCGCGCTGAAGCCATAGCAAAGATGCTTTCGCATGGGCGGTAGTGACGGTGATGGGCTGTGCGATGTTGATTTGCACTGAATAGTGAGCCAGGATTTTCACTGAAAAGTGAGCCACCCTTTTTTGCAGTATGCCTTAGGTTTTGGTTGTTTTGCGACTCTTCTCCTTTCGATTCTGTGTTGAGCTGCTCTTGAAGCGATAGCTGTCGTTGCCGGTTTCCAGGATGTGGCAGTGATGGGTCAGACGATCGAGCAGTGCGGTAGTCATCTTGGCATCGCCGAAGACGCTGGCCCATTCGGCGAAGCTCAGGTTGGTGGTGATGATGAGACTGGTGTGCTCGTAGAGTTTGCCGAGCAGGTGGAACAGCAACGCACCGCCGGCTTGGCTGAAGGGTAAATAGCCCAGCTCATCGAGAATCACCAGATCGGTGTGCAACAGGCGCATAGGCCAGGGTGCCGGATTTGCCGATCGCCTTCTCCGTTCGAGTGCGTTGACCAGTTCGATCGTTGAGAAGAAGCGCACGCGACGTCGCAGATGTTCGATGGCGTGCACGCCGATGGCGGTGGCCAGGTGTGTCTTGCCGGTGCCGGGTCCACCGACCAGCACGATGTTTTGCGCTTGATCCATGAAGTCACCGCTGTGCAGCTGACGCACCAGCGCCTCATCGACCGGGCTTTGCGTGAAGTCGAAGCCGGCAATGTCGCGATAGATCGGGAAGCGTGCGACTCTTCATCTGATAGGCGACTGAACGTACCTCGCGCTCGGCCACCTCGGCTTTGATCAGTGCGTCGAGCACCGGCTGTGCGTCTCTGATACACCGGCGAGCCTTGCTCGGCGAGTTCACCCAACGCTTGCGCCATGCCGTGCAGCTTCAGCGACTTGAGCGTTACGACCATGGCGTCAGGCTGCATGCGCGCGTCCTCCCGCAGATCGTCATAGCGTTCCACGTTGGCCTGCGGTTCCACGCGCAATGCCAATGCCGGCGGCGCGCTCATCGGTGGCCGGGCGGCGCTTCGCCGAGCAGGCGGCTAAGAGGTTAAGCACGTGCGGCTTGGACGGCACACCGGCCTCCAGTGCCAGCTCGACGGCCGTCGAGCACGGCCTGCTCATCGTGCTGCAGCACCAACGCCAGGATCTCGACCATCTCGCGATCGCCACCGGGGCGCTTGAGCAGGATGGCCTGCAGGCGCTTGAAGCCCTCCGGCAAATCGGCAAACGGTGCGCCGTTGCGCAACGCGCCGGGTTTGCGCTGCACGACACTTAGATAATGACGCCAGTCGTAGATGGTGCGACCGCTGGTATGCAATCGATCGATAGGTCCGCACGTGCTCGGCAATGACCTGTCCTTCGGCGGCCACCACGATCCGCTCGGCATAGATGCGCACGCTGATCGGCCGGTTGCGCAAAGGTCGCCGGCACGCTGTAGCGGTTGCGCTCGAAATGCACCAGGCACGTGGGCGTCACGCGCTTGCCGACTTCGACAAAGCCATCGAACGGCCGCGCACCGGCATCAGGTGCGGGCGTTCCTCCTCGACAGACATCGACGCGATGGTGCGTGCGCGGTGCTCGGGATGCGCAATCTCGTGCCACAAGCGCGACGCAGCGTTCTGGCAGCCAGTGCGTTGAGCGCCTCGAGCGATGCGAAGCGCCGGCAACGTCGGCCAGATCCGTCGGCGTGCATCCTGGACGTTCTTCTCGATCTGGCCCTTCTCCCAGCCGGAGGCCGGATTGCAGAACTCGGCTCGAACAGGTAGTGGCTGACCATTGCGCGCAAAGCGCGCGTTGACGTCGCGCACCTTGCCCGACTGCACCTTGTCCACGGCGGTCTTCATGTTGTCGTAGATGCCGCGGCGAGGCACGCCGCCCCACACCGCGAAGGCGTGGTTGTGCGCATCGAACAGCATCTCGTGGGTCTGCAGCGGATAGGCGCGCAGCAAGAACGCCCGGCTGTGGCTGAGCTTGAACTGCGCGATCTGCAGCTTCGTGCGCTCGCCGCCGATGACGGCGCAGTCCTCGCTCCAGTCGAACTGGAACGCTTCGCCCGGTGCAAACCGCAGCGGCACGAAGGTGCCGCGTCCGGCGGTGCGTGCGAGTTCCTGTTGCTGCTCCCGCCAGCGCCGTGCGAACGCGCATACCCGGACATAGGATCCCGCGAATCCCAGTTGCCGTAGGGATGCGTGCATCTGTTTGACCGTGCGCCGGCTCTTGCGGCCTTGCCGCGCGTTATCGGTGAGCCACGTGCGCAGCTGGGCGGCGAACGCATCGAGCTTGCTCGGACTGGTGCGGCGCACGTAGCGCGGTTGCACCACGCCGTTGGCCAGATACTTGGCAATGGTATTGCGGGACAACTTCGTGCGTCGCGCGATCTCGCGAACCGATACCCCTTCGCGAAAATGCCAACGCCGGATCACACTCAATAACGCCACGTCGATCACTCCGGTTGCTCCTGCTCGGGCTTCGAACAGGACGGTGATAAAGACGCTTTGGGATTGTGCGAAGGACGCCGATGGCGTGCAGAAGAGAGTTGAAACTGGCCTGAAGAAGCTGCGCGACTCCTACGCCCAAGGTCAGAAATCGGGAGTAGCCCGCGAAGTGGTTGCGAGCACCGCCAACGCTCTGCTCAAGGAAGCGCCGGTGGCCGTCATCAACAAACTGTCCGGAGGTGCTCTCACCAACGTTGCGACGTTAGAAGACGACAACAAGCTGTGGCGTGGCAAACTCACACATCTTCGTTTTCTCGCTCACGAACTATCGGAAGAGCTGAACGAGCTCCTCGTAAATTCGGACAAACTCGCGACCCAGCTCAGTGCCGACCCGGATTCCAAGAGAAAGCTGGCGGCGCTAAGGGGCTTCCAGGCCGATATCAACAAACTACTCACCGAGGGGTTTATCGTTCCAAGCATGGGCAGGCGAGTGACAATCCAAAAATCGTACGAGGACGCCGAAAGCGGACTCGCAGCCCAGGAGCAAGTGGCTAAGGCGATTGAGGAGCTTAAGGCCGGCCGCAGCCAGGGCGTGGACTGGTACAACAAAATCATCAGCTTCGTCACCGATGCCGCGCTGACCGCAGCGGGCTATGGCGTCTCTCCTCCGAATCTTTCCAGCGCTAAAGATGTGGCTGGCGTTGTGTCTGACGGGGCCACCAACCTCGCGGGAATTTACGATATGGTTGCCGACGCCGTGCCACAAGTGAAAGCGATCGAAGAAAAAATAAAGAAGAAGTTCGAAGAAAACGTAACGGACAAACTCTTTGGCGGAACGGTCGCGCCTCCTCGCCTTGCATAGTGGCCCGCCGCGATCAGGCCCCCTTTTCTCGAAACTGTTCATTCTAAAGAATTTTAAGTCCTGCGTTTTGAAACTGCTCATTCGGAAGAGGTTACGGGGTGGTTTTCCGTAAGTGCGCATTCTAAAAGAGATAGGTGTGAGCGGACGGAGACGAGTGCCGGACTGGTCGGGCGAGGCGGAGGCGTGGGTGGATTTTGGCTGAAGCGATGAAAGAGCACAGGCTCCTGACCGGGTCGGGATAAATTCCGCCTGTGCCACTGACCCCCACCCTGGGTGTCCGCGAGTTGTGAAGTAAACGTTTGAGGGGATTGAGGTTGCGGCTGTTCCTGCGTGTACGCAGAGAAAGATCGTGGACGGTGGGCAGTGAATCGTGAATAGAAGGAATGCCGGGGCGTGGAACGGCGCCGAATCATAGAGGATGGTAGCATGGATTTAAATTACTGTCAAGATACAGTACTGTAGTTTTATCATTCGAACGTGAGACGGGGAAGTGGAGTGGTTGGAAGGAGTTGGCGGGAATTTGAGAGTTTGGTGAGACAGATTACGTCCCGTCTGTCCCTGTCTCCCGAACTAAAGAGGCGATAAGAATCCCTTGCTCGCCGACGCCACTCCATCACGCGTCGAATTCTTCAAAAGGAGCATCGCTTCGTCCAGACTATGGACCAAATCAAGCGGTGTATTGCCGTCAAATGGATATGTGGCAACGCTGACGGTCAGAGGTGCTCGATAACCTGATAGCACATACGCTGCGGCATCTTTTAAGCGGGTATGTAGTTGTTGTGCCAAACCGCAAGCTGTATCGGTTGACGTCTCGGGGAGAAGGATAAAAAACTCACCCAGATTGTAATGGCAGCACACATCGCTCCGTCGACAAGTCTTATCAATCGTATCGCCCATCTGACCAAGCAGAGGGGTCAGCCAGTCCCTCGCTTTCCCCAGAAGCGCGTCGAGGTCTCCGAGATCGATATCGATGAGTGAAAAGGTGCGCTTATTTCGCTCTGAACGTTTCCACTCGGCGTGGAGCGCCTCCATAAAAAATCGTTCAGTGTAGAGTCCAGTCCACGTATCTTTAATAATCTGTTCAACTAATGAGTCTGCGTCAGTGTTTTTGCCTTGCGCAACCAGTTCGCGCCAGGTTTCTACAACCTTTTCCGTTGACAGTTCGTCGTCCGGAAGCGATACGAGGCTGACGCGGGGAGTATAGTCGTCACTAAGGTTGTCGTCGCTGAGTAGGGACTTGAGCTCCTGCATCAACCATTTGGACGAGGTAAATCCTTCGCCTCTGCTTGCGTGAGGCAGGATAATGGCGAACTGAGTCTCGCCATACCGATAAGCAGAGCCATCTCTGGCGTAACGCGCTAAAAGAGCCCCTAGGCCACGGAGAAAAGAAATTTGATTTTCCAGAACCAAAAGAGAGGACCCGCGTCGAACGAGTTCGACATAAATGATTAACGGCCCTGAGGAATTCACGAAGCCAAGATTCTTGGAGTTGTCGACGCCACCACTTCTAAACAATCCCATTTGATAGTGCTTCGCATCGCGCAGATGAGTTGCTGGGTCGATGTGATCTGACCCTGACACCCATGTGCTCATCAATTCGAGCAGATCCTCCCGTTCAAAGGGTGTGTCCAAAGTGTCGCATGCAACGCCCCTATCGAGCAGGTATCGCAGTATCCTTTCCTCTACCTCCTCTCCTGTAAGAACGACCTTGAGATTTGGAAAACGTGCTGTTAGTTCTTGGCTGAGTTTCACTCCATCGATCTCTGGCGCAATGAGCCCGATCAAAGCCACTTCCGCTCGGAAATCAGCTACAAGGGCGGCAACTTCAGATGGGTGCGTAGTTGTTCTAACCTCATAGCCAGCCGAAGTCAGAATCTCAGCAATCACCTCGTTGATCGCCTCCTGGTCGTCGGCCACGAGAATCCGTTTACCAACCTTTGGTGTCAACACGGGCAAGTCTTGCAAGCCTCGTCGCACCAACCCCACGCTCCGTGTGGCAAGGCTATTAGGAGTGCTAGGGACAATTCCGTTCTTGTCGTTTCCTTCGTTCACGTCTTCCCATGCTCGCGAGCTTTTTTTAACTCAACCTCGCGCAGTGCAATCTGTGACTGTACCGCCGAAGCCATTTCGTTCAGGACATCACGCTCCTGCTTTGTTCCTTCATCAACCTTCTTCTTCAGTTCGAAAAGATCAGATGCCCTGATTCCTTCCGTCTCTGACTGGATGTCGGCTAGTCTTCTCTTGACTTGAGCGATTTTCCGAATCACCCTCACAAGCTCGACGCCTGCCCCTTGTCCGAAAACCGATTCAGGACTGCTTTCATATTCCTCTAAGATTGTCCGGAGCTTTGCCTCATCGCCATTTTCATAAGCGAGATTTGCCTCAGCCATTAATTTTTGGCGTTTTGCACGATCAGAATCATCCACCGCCAGGTCCGGGTGGATTCTTCTCGCCACTTCGCGGTACAGGCTTTTGAGCGATGACGACGGAATGAATCGGGTCGTTTGCTTGCCGACTATGTCGGCAGCACCTGTGCGCGATTCGTCGACCCGAGCGCGGGCTTCTTTTGCCGTTCCTTGTGCTTTCGCGTTGCCCGGGTCACGCCGAGCCAGAAGCTCGGCAATTTGAGCTTCGATTTCATCAAGTTCTGCATAGAGGACGCCGACTCTCTTGAGGTAGTGCCTTTCGAACGCACTCAATTCTCCCCTCAGGCCTACGAGCTGAAGCTCAAGCTCGATCAGCTTGCTTTCAAGGCCCTGAAGCTCCTGCTTTTTCAGCTTCAGTTCTTCTTCTTCTGGCTTAGGTCGAAAACCAAGATCTCCGATCATTTTCCGGGCCTCACCTCCCATAGTGCTTCAGCGTTCTATCAAGAATCCGACAGTGGTCGCTCGCACTTCAACACAGTTTCCCGATCTCGTGCCGCGGTACCGATCCTGATTGCGCCTGTTGAATCCTATTAGACCCTGCCCTTATTCTCCATAAATATACGGTATGGTGGTAACATTCCGGTACCGTTACGGTGTGTGGACGAAGGTCCGGTACGACAACAGAGTTCATCGGGGTTTCGAGAACTCCGATTATTTTCCTTCCAAGTCGGTCGGACCAATGATGTTTCAGCCCAGTAAAGTCGCAGCAATTGTTTCGATTGTTCTGTTGGTGCTTGCACTTATCTCCCGCTGGCCATACGGCTTTTATACTTTTCTTCGCATCGTGGTTTGCGGGACGGCGATCTGGTTGGGTGTCGAAGCATATCAATTGCGGAAAGTTCCTCTGGCTTGGATGCTCGGGGGACTCGCTGTTCTGTTTAATCCTCTAATCCCTATTTACATCCGCCGTGCCCAGTGGCGCTGGTTTGATTTTCTTGCGCTCCTTGTCTTGGCGATTTCGGTCGTTGTGCTTCGTCCCATGCGAGCCGAGGCAACTCACAGTTCGTAGAGGAGGTCAAGTTTATGTCAGAGGGTCAGTTAGTTTTCGCGTATGGCTCCAACATGGACATTGCTCAGATGCGAGAGCGCTACCCAGATTCCAAGGATCGATTGGACCCCGTTGTAGCCAAAGCTGAGGGGTGGAAGCTCTGCTTCCCGCGATATAGTGGCCACAGGGAAGGCGGAGTAGGCAGCATTATTCGTGCCCCAGGAGAACTGGTGTGGGGCATTGTCTGTCATATCGTGACCTCCCTAGATCTCAAGAGACTCGATACACGAGAAGGCGTATTCACCAACGCTTATTACCGTGAGCGCTTGGTCGTGAAGACCCAAGAAGGTAAGGAGATCGAACCATGGACGTATTTTGCAGTGCCACAGGATACTCCCCCGAGACACTATGCTCCTGCGAAAGATTATCTTGCCCTTTACATACGTGGTGCTGAGCACTTCGGCCTCGACGCGGCGTACGTCGAAAGATTGAGAAAAATCGGGACCTCCGACTGAGCGCAAGCGGGCCTGGCCTGTCGAGCGTCGCTTCTTCTTCGGCCTTTTTAATAGCGGGATGGGGACGGGTGTGACCCTCGCGGCATGATCGCTGGAAAGAGCAGAGGTCGGATGTTCGTAGTTGGATGTTGGAAGAAGAGAGGTCCCTCCACTGCGGTCGGGATGACGAGACAAGAGAAAATGGAAGAAGCGCTGACGCTCCGGTCGGGAGAATGACAGGTTTTTATTTTCTCTTATTCTTTTTTGGGGGGTGATGCGGGTTAGCGGGGAAAGTCGTCGCTGAGGTCGCGCCAGGTGGGGTTGGCGCGTTCGATTAGAAAGACTTTTTTCTCGCGGCGCCAGCGCTTGAGCTGTTTTTCGCGGGCTATGGCGTTGCGCACGTCGGAGAAGGGCTCGAAGTAGACGAGTTTGGTGGTGTTGTATTTGGCGCTGAAGCCGGCGAAGAATTTTTGTTTGTGCTGCACGACGCGGGTTTCGAGGTGGCTGGTCACGCCGGTGTAGAGGACGCCGGAGGCGCTGGCCATGATATAGATGTGGTAAACCATGGGTGGGATAGCGGAGAGATTATATACGAGAAGGTGAAAAAGAGAAGAGAGGTCCCTCCACTGCGCGTCAGCAAAAAGCGCTGACGCTCCGGTCGGGATGACAACACTAAGAGTTTGAGAGGGACGCGCTGCCTTCGAACCTCATGCCAAGG